>NZ_CP049138.1:0-455014 GCF_014171495.1 Paraburkholderia tropica | reverse complement strand
GACCATCCTCCTTGCGCGGAGTGCGAAGCTTTTCGTACCGGTGAACGTCGGCGAGCGGCTCTATCTTCAGCCGTAGTGATGTCTGTACGCCGTCGGAACTGCGGGACGCGGGGCTTTTCAGGCGAGCAAGGATATTCAGTACATGCTCGGCACTTGGCCTGCCAGATTCGAGAGCCAGCTCCACGGCAACCAGCACCGCTTCCAGACCATGCACAGGCGTTGCCGATAGCACCTGCACCATTACGCGGTCGCCTCCAACCTGTCGGAGCAGGTGACGCTGAAGCCGCTGCATTGGCTCGGGCATTGTGAGGAACGGGGCTCCGTTTCGTAGGGAGCCCGGCTTGCGGGCTACAAGACTGATGTAGTGCGTCCAGTCGTAGAAGGTCAGGTATCGGTCGAAGCTACGTGCATGACGTGCAATCTCGTTGCCATCGGCGACGACGCTGATATACGCCGGATACGTTCGCAAACTCACAACATGATTTGCGAACTCCGCTGGCACGCTATAGCGGTTGCGCTGGAAGTGGATGAGGCTGGTTGACGACACGCGAACGGGCTGCTCGATGTAGCCATCGAACGGCTTGGGGCACTGCATCAGACGCGGGCGTTCGTCCTGTAGCGCATCTGCTACTGTCAGCTCGGGCCATTGAGGATGACGAAGCTCCTGCCAGGCATGCCGACAGCGCTCGGCCAGCCAGACGTTCAGAACATCAAGCGACTCCCACCGGGTTCGGATTGCTTCGTGCCAGATGTGACGACGGCGGTCCTGAACGTTCTTCTCGACGATGCCTTTTTCCCAGCCCGCAGCGCGGTTGCAGAACTCGGGTTCGAACAGATAGTGGTTGCACATCGAATGGAAGCGAGCGTTTATGGCGCGCTCCTTTCCCGGCCCCACCTTGTCCACGGCGGTTTTCATGTTGTCGTAGATGCCGCGCCGGGGTATGCCGCCGAACGCGGCGAACGCACGTGCGTGCGCGTCGAACAACATTTCGTGACTCTGCGTGTGATAGGCGACGAGCCAGAATGCGCGACTTGCGGCGAGCTTCGTGTGTGCGACTTCTATCCGGCGTCGCAGGCCACCGATGAAGACGTATTCGCAGCTCCAGTCGAACTGGAATGCCTCACCATATTCGAAGGCGAGCGGTACGAAGGCTCCGCGTAGACCACCTTCATCGCGGTTCTGCTTCCAGTTGCGGATGAACGCACAAACACGGTCGTAGCTGCCATCGTATCCAGCAGCCCGCAAATCGGCGTGCATCTGCTTTGCCGAGCGCCGCTCGCGCTTCGGCCTTCGCGTATCAGCCAGTAGCCAAAGACGCAACTGCTCCGACCATGGGTCGACAACGCTGCTGCTGTCTCGTTTCGGATACTTCGGCTCACCGGTTGATGAAGGCTCACGCAACCATCGCCGTATGGTGTTACGGGACAGGCCAGTACGCCGGGATATGTCCCTGAGCGGGACGCCATCGCGGAAATGCATCCGCCGAATCTTTGCCAACATGCTCACCGTAATCACTCCGGTTCTCCTGCTTGGCGTCCAAGCAGGCATTGAACATGTGGGTCAGTTTTCGATGCAAATTTCTAGTGGAAGTGGGTCAGTTTTGCACGCACCTCAACAACTGTAGTCGACAGCTGCAAGCCTGAACGATGTCCCGGGCTTATGTGGATCGCCTCGAAAGGCTGCGCAGTACCGTATTCGAACAAGCGAACAGTCAGCGCTTGGAAAATCAAACAATGAAAGCACCGACCACGCGAAATCAGTTGACTATTCGTCAATACACCGCGCTCTTGCTAATCATCGCCGCAGGTGTAGCAGATTTTCTCTGCCTATTGGCCGCAGCGCTGAGCGTGTTGGGAGTCCACTCGGCCCTCGACCACCTCGTGTCTGATTGGTCCGAAATCCCACTATTCATTTCCGGCATGGTCGGCTTTTGGTGCTTGAGCCATCTAGCCCGCAGCCTCATATTGTGGGCGTGGAAAGACTAACGCTGAAGATCACAGAAAATCATGGACGAACGTCAATCAAAGGTCAGTAGCTTCAGGTTGCGCCGCAACCGAGTGCAGTAACCAAGGCGAATCAAAGCGGCACCTGATTCGCGCGCCGTACTTCAAATTACGTACGCCGGCGACACGCCGAAGTTAGCGTTTGATCAGAAAAATCGACCGGTCGGGCACGTCCTTGATCCAGTTTGGCGGCTTCCCCCGTCCCGACCACTCAGCACCTGTAGTAGGGTGGCGATACTTCGCGGGAAGCCTGGGCTTTTCGTTCTGAACCGGCCCGCGGATCTCTTCGATTGTGATCCGATGCTGCCTCATCTTTTCGATGATCTGCTCGATCATCGCGCTTTGCTCTTCCTTGAATGCGGCCGCGAGTTGGCTTTCGAGCTGCTCCCGTTGAGCGAGGAGTTTTTTCAGGTCTGACATCGAATCGAAGTGTAGTCTGGGCGAATTCGCATTCTACCGCGCAGGAACACCCGGCAATCAGGCACCGGCCCCGTGAAAGGGCGCGGTGCTCGCTGCGAATGGTCTCTCGCGCAACACTGGTCACTTACCCGCAGCGCGGTGTGCCGGCGTCAAGCAAGCGCGGCCGCGACCTCGGGAGCGACGTCAGCCGCAGTCGCGTGGACCGTGTCGACCCGCACGCTGCCGGCCGTCAGGTTCTCCGGGTCGATTTCGATACGCTCGACGACGCGGCCCCGTCGTGCTTTTTCGGGGTGGATCTCGTAGCGGTTGTCGCGCCGCACGTAGTCGTGGAAATCCGGCGTGAATTCGAATCCGAACGTACCCGTCGAATCGGTGGCCACGAGCTTCACCACATTGAGCGGCACGCCACGCAGGTCGTGTTCGAGCACACGATTCAGCACATGGTCGCGCGCGGCCACGGATACGACAGGGCTTGGGAAATCGGCCGCAGCCTGACGCAGCTCGATGATCGCCAGCCACGGTTGCTGCTCGGTGAACGCGATGCGGTAGTACATCGCACTGGGACGGCCATGCTCGCCCCGGTAGATGATGGGTTGTAATGGGCTTTGAAACGGCATGAAGGGCTCCTTGGGTCTTGTCGCCCACAGCGGGCGACAAGACCAGGTTACGGAGCCCTCGGCGAAGTCAAGCGCTCGTCCGGCGCGACTAACGTCGCGCGCAAACGGACCACAGTCCGCTGACTCGCGAGACCCATCAGGTGGCTGACTTCCTCGTTGGTCCGGCCAGCGATCAACAAGCGCCGCCCGAAGGTATTGCGCAGCACACGCGGACTCCTGTCAGCCCCCTCGAAGCCCTGCGCGTCCAGCGCCCACCTCACAGCACGCCACAAGGTCTCATCGGAGAGCGAACCGGCTGGCCCTAGCAACGGGAACAGCAACTCGTCATCGCAAGCTGCGGGTCTTTGAAGCCATGCGTCGAGCACCGCGCGTGCAAATGGCGCAACCGGGATCAAACGCTCGGCGCGCGCTCCGTGCGCGCTGACGAGGAGGCGCCATCGCGGCCCCTCTGCGATCAAGTGCGCGCGCCGCGCGCGCCTGATCTCGGCCGACGTGACGCCGGTGGCCAACAATACCGCCACCGCTGCCCGGTTACGGAGTCCTCGTGCATCGCCTTCGGGCCACTCCTGTAACGCGTCCTGCAGTCGAAGGTCGGCGATTTCGTCCAGATAGATGGGCACTGGCTCGCCCGCCGGCCACGGGCTCAACCGCGCGTGTGCGGCGGCCGGGTTATCTGCGCGCAGCCCGACGTCAACGAGATGACGACACAGCCGGTCAACGAGCTTGGCATAGCGCAGCGCCGTGCTCGTTTCCGCGCGGCAGTGGCCGCCCAGGTCCTCGAGGAAGGCCGCGAAATGGTCCTCGCCGAAATGGCGAATATCCGTCCCAACCGTCGCGAGGAAGCGCTGGAAGCGTTCGAACATCGCCGTGTGCTGGACGATCGAGCGGGGGGAGAACGGCCTGCCGGCCGCGCCCGTCGCATCGAGTTCCTGCCAGCGCCGAAAGGCCATATCCGGCGCGTGAAGCCAGTCGTCGTTCTGATTCATGGCTGAAATATACTGAATTGGAGTCCTGATCACTTTAGGGCGAATCTGCGATTCGCGCATGGGCGGGCAGCGTGAGGGCGTCGGGGCGACTATTTTCCGTCTAAATCGGGGATCTTGCTGTGTCAAAAGATGGGTCAAATTTGTATCTTTTCGACCTGCGATCGGCCGTGGCCCTGTTCGCGCACCTCCCCCGAGCCAACCCGCGATCTCTTCCCGGCAATCGAACGCGGGGTCGCGCAACCACGTCGCAAATCCATGTTGTTGATCTACACGGCAGACGGTTAGATCGGGATCGTTCGCGCTGTCGTCGATGCCAAAATGCTGCCCGATCACCCACAATAAAACGTCCCGGAGTAATTGTTGTCGGCCCATCTCTGACTCACGGTCCCCTCTGTTCAGACCGGAAGTGAAGGCGAAGATGGGATCTCTACAGTAAAGCTCGTGCCACGTTCCGAAGATTGAACGCTGAGCGTTCCCTGATGCGCTGAGGCAATGCACCGGCAAATGTAAAGGCCGAGACCCATCCCGGCAGCCATCCCGCTTCGGTCCGGTTCGTTCGCCCTCGTTAGCGGATCGAACAGTGTAGGGATTGCGCGCTCCGGTATCGGATTGCCTTCGTTGGCGACGATCACCGTCACCTGTCCGTCGTGAGCGCGGGCCTCAATGACAATCTGCCCCGAACCATAGCGAACCGCGTTTGCCAACAGGTTGACTATCAACTGTCCAATTCGGCCGCCGTCCCACCGACCTCGGAGATCACCCTCAAAACGCAGGTCGATCAATGCGTCGAGATGGGATGCGCGCACTTCATCCACCGCATCGCGACAGATGCGCCCCATATTCTGAGGCGTAAGACTTATTGGGAGCGTGTCACCCAGGCGGGTTCGCGTAAAAATGAGCAGGTCATCGAGCATCTGTCTCATGCGCATGGCGCCACGCTGTATGTGTCCGAGGGCTTTCGTACTGGTGGGAGACAGGCCTTCATCGCGAAAAAGTATCTCGCCGGAATTCAATATGGCGCCGAGCGGGGACCGGAGATCGTGCGCAAGCACGCCAGCAAAAAGATCCCGGATACGTTCGGTGCGCTGCGCATAGTGTCGTACGGACTCCGCAAGCACCTGGTCGATGGCCTCGTTGAAGCGAATCATCTGCTGAAACGCCATGGCGCCCTCAGGTCCGGCTTTCTGCCAGCGCCGTAACACTGTGGCGCGCAGGGCACGGAATTCGGCGACAACATCGTTAATACCGAACGCATGTGAAAGGCGGTCTTCTGCGTGTAGTCGGGCGACGTAATTGAAGCAGGAGCGCGGCGCTTCAATTTTGCCGCGCGACTTGCTTTGCTGCTCCGCCGCGTTCTGCGGTTCTCGCATGTCTGCCGCGATGGCTGTCAGGATGTCGGAGGCCGAATTACGCAATTGTTCCTCGGAAAGTTGACTCTCCTCTGGGCTAATCGAAACGGCATATTCTGCCCACTCGTCGACCAAAATCTGAATGTTGGAGTCTATGAAGTCTGCCAGGTCCATCTCACCCTCCTGTCGGTCACGCGCGGGCTGTCAGTTGACCGCTAAACTCGAATACTACGCGTGCAAGCTCCGGACGAGCATATCCGCTCACGAATGCAGAAGTCATCGCCGATTGTCGTTCAAACCGACGGGCGTTCAGTCGGAGAGAACTGGGCCCAGTCTTCAGTGGTGCAATCGGGTCGACACAAGGCCGGTCAAAAGGGGGCGCGTTAGCAAACGTGCCGTCAGAGCGACAACAGACCGTCGAGACGGCTGTCTCTGCATCTTCCGCGCGGACAATCTCGCGGGAAATAATGCCTCCGAGAATGCGCTGCAGCAGAGATACGGCCTGTATGTCCCCGTTCTCTCCATTCGTGGCGATCGGTAGCCCACGCAAAAACTTGTCGGCCGCCGCGCTGGCCGCGCATGCAGTCCGCCGTGTTGGGGCAGGGCGACGCCGCTACCGAACAGCAGTTGAGCGCGCTGGGTGTGAAGTGGCCCGGACGCCTGGGTGTGCATATCGGCTATGACGAAACACGCGCACATTTTCCTGTCGCCTCCCGCGCGGGCAGTCTCGCCGCCGTAATTGTCGACGGCCCGACCCTCCCGAGCGAGGTAGAGCGCAAGAACAAAGGGGATCTTGATGCGACCGAATTCCTGTTTGATGGCGAAAAGTCCCGCCGACATCTTCCACGCGCTCTGCCGTGCCCATGGCGTATACGGAATTGCGGCGCTGTGGCGCGTCATTCAGCGCAACGCCATGCGCCGCGACTCCAGCGGTTCTATGCCCGTGCAACGTTATCTCAGCCTGCATCAGACGCTACACGGCCACGCCCGTCTGCCGCTTGGTTTCCCAGATCGCCCGGACGCACCCGCCTGTGCAGCGGGGTCGCCGGTCAGCGTGACAGGCCATCTTCGTCAGATTTTTTTGCGGGCAGCCTGTTGAGTGTTTCACCCGAATGTTCCGCTGGACGACTCGGCTGCGTTCAGGCGCGGTTGCGCTGTGATTCCGAATCCGGAATTGGACGAACCAGTGGCGCGCCGCGTCGCCACGGTGGATGCGGGGCGGGGTGCGAGGACACCGCGTGCCTCGACGACGGTCTTTTGCCCGACCGTCTCGAACGACCGGGGTATCCGGTTCATTTTTCGATCGACCATGACGCCTCGTCGTGCAGACGCACGACGAGCGCGGAGAGCGCGCGTTCGACGCTGTCGTCGCCTGGAGGCGCCTGCCAGCGCACTTCGAACGAGGCTTCGAGCTGCCCATGCGGAATACTTTCCGCGAGCCGATGCGACACGCCGAGCGTGAGCACGCGGCAATGGCGATTCGTGCAATCTCGCAGGGCTTCGTCCAGCAGGTGGCGCGCGTCTTCGCCGGCGTCGTGACCGAGCGCGACATGAGCGCGTCGGCCACGCGGCAAGCGGTGTTCGAGTAACTGAAGGGCCTGTAGCACCACGAGGCCGAGCACGATGCCGGCAATCGCGAGCAGATATTGACCGCCGCCCGCACACAGGCCGATCACCGTGACGTACCACATCGTTGCTGCGGTGGTGACGCCTTGCACGAGGCCGTCCTTGCGCAGTATCGAGCCCGCGCCGATAAAACCCACGCCGGACAGAATACCCAGCGGCAGCCGCATCAGGTCGAGGACCACAAACGAATCGTGAGGTTTTCCTTGCTGGAGAAGAAGCAGATTGACCTGCACCATCGCCAGACAGGCGGCCATGCAGACAAGCAACGTCGTGCGCAATCCGGCTGCATTGCCCGATTCACCCCGATTCAGGCCGATGAGGGTTCCCGCCACCATCGCGACCGCGAGGCGACCCGCAAAATCAAGCCAGGAGACGGTGAGCGGCATCGTGTTCATGATGGAACGGCGCGGCGTGCGCTCTAAGTGCCGGGCGATAGTCGAGATCGCCGACGCTATCGAACGTATCGAACAGGGCGTCGTCGAGCACGAATTCGATCGAGCTAGCCGCGCTGAACGCGGTTGACTCTCGCATCAGATCGACGCGCCCGCGCACCAGCGTGCCAATGCGCGCCTGTATCGTGCGTCGCTGCGTGGCGGGGCAACGCGCGTCGAGCGTGCTGCGTCCGGATTCGGTCGCCCGGCTCAGATGCAGCACGATGACGTCGCCTTCATTGATGAGACTGACGGTCGGCCGCTTCTGCGAATCGAAAACCTGTGCCAGCGAGAGCTGGATTTCCTCCATGCACTGATCGAAATCGAATGGGTTCATGATGCGCTCCATGGCGCGAAAAGGTCTCGCCAACGTCCATGAAATCACGTACACGGTGCGCAATGCACGTGCCACTCCCCACGAGCCCCTGTTGCGCAACAGGACGGTCGCTGGCGCCGCATCTTTGCCAGACTGACCGGATCCCATCTCCGGCGTTGAGATTGCGCCGATACCAAAGCGCGCTCGAAGGAACAATGGGTAGCAAAATGTCTTCTGATCGAGATCACTGCGCAACATCCAACGAAAAGAGCCCGCACTGGGGCGGGCGTAAATGTACTCGTTGCAACGGTAGGTCGGGGGCATCTTTCCTCAAGCGTTTTGCAGAACGCTACGGCGAAGCGGGTGGCCTAAAACCGCTTACTTTGCCGATGTTTCACCGGAACCAAGATCGGCGCCCGTAACCGGATCGAGATCCGTGCGTGAGGCAGTTCTGGCCGCCATGGCTTTCAGCGTTTCGACGTCCTCTGCACTAACCTTGACCTGTGCAGTGCCTTCACCGCCATCCACGGCAGGTTGTGGCGACTCGACGAATTCCCACTCAGGGCCTTCGTTCCACGGGCCCCGCTGGTCGTCGCCTTTTGAAAAGTCGTAGTACACATTTGCAAATTTTCCCACGCCGGGTAGCTTGCCCTGGGGAAAATTCGGCTGGATCGCATGCAGCGCCTTCTCAAACGACTTCTGGTGGGCAATCTCCCGGGTCATCAGAAAACCCAGTGCTTCGCGGATACCGGCATCGTCGGTCAAATTAATGAGGCGCTCGTAAACGATCTTTGCGCGCGCTTCGGCAGCTATGTTTGAGCGCAGGTCGGCGGTTGGCTCGCCGATGGTATCAATGTAGGCCGCACTCCATGGGATGCCGGCCGAATTGGTCAGCGCCGGTCCGCCACCGTATAAGAGTGCCGTAGTGTGGGAATCGTTGCCGCCCCCAGTCAGCGACCGGTACAACTCGGCCTCTTCTTCAACCGCCTCTGCGAGTTGCCCTTTGGCGCCCTTGTTCAGCATCGCGACGATAGAGCCGATGACTTCAAGATGACTGAGTTCCTCCGTGGCGATGTCGAACAGCAGGTCCTTGCGGCCGGGATCGTCTTCGGCGACAGCCTGGGTGAAATAGCGGCATGCGGCGGCAAGTTCCCCCTGCGGACCGCCAAATTGCTCGAGTAGCAGGTTTGCCAGGCCCGGATTAGGCGTTGCGACGCGCACGGTGTACTGAAGACGCTTGTTGTGAGCGAACATGGTGAACTCCTTCGGACAAAGCCGATCCATACACCTCTGCTGGAAAGAGATGGACATCGGCTGGATCTGACCGAACGGCGCTGGGGTCGACCGACCGCAGCGCACCCGGGTGGGCGTTCGGATCTCGGAACGAGTGTTCCGGCGGATAGCGGGGCGAGAACCGCTGTTGACATAGTCGCCCGGCCTGATTAGCACATGCCGTGCCGCGACGTGCATTCAGGCCCTAACCTAACGATGGGCCATGCTACGCGGCTGGCGGAAAAATTCGTTAACCGATAGAACAGTGGCTGCAAGCCTCCTGTCGCTAAGGCCGCGGAAAGCCTCAACGGTGTCGGCCTTCCTGATTGTTCCGCCAGGCACGTTCGATGCGCGATCACATTGACTGGGATTCGATGCTGCCCGGCAGCGCGGCTTGGTCAGTCGACGATCAGTTACGTGGTTTGGTTCCCGCATCGATAGCGCGGCCGAGGCAACTTTCCCCGCCAGTGTTCCGCCTGCTATCGGCGGCGCGACTCGTGTCGAAGAAAATCCGGCGGAGCGCGACGATCGCCACAATCGAGTTCGTCATCGCGCGTACCAGTTGTGGGAGCAGGCGGGCGCGCCTGACGGCCATACCGACGAATACTGGCACAGGGCCGAAGCAGATACCGCCGAAGCGCGGCGCAGCGCCTCATCCGTCGGCAACGACCAGAAGTAGCCGCAACGAAGCGCAGGTTGAGGCAGCCCATCGGCGCGGAGAATTTCATGACGCTTGACGAGATCTATGCCCGAATATGGGATTGTCTGCGCCGCGCGGCGGCTGATGCACCGCAGGAAGCACCCTCCTTCGTGACGATGCAGGCGGCGACCGTCGGTATCGACGGCGCGCCGAGCGTGCGCACGGTGTTACTTCGCGATGTGAGCGAACCGGAGGGCCTGATCTCGTTCCATACGGATCGGCGGTCGCCAAAGCTCGCCGAACTGGTCAAACAGCCGCGCATCGCGCTCGTCGGCGTGGATGCCCGGCACAGTCTGCAGATCCGCTTAGCCGGTACGGCGGGAATTGTGCTCGACGATGCGGCGCGTCGGCTCGCCTGGACATCGAGTCCTGATCACAGCCTGATAGTGTATCGAACCACGATTGCGCCCGGCACGCGGATCTATGATCCCGACGATGCGTTTGGTGCCGACCACATCGGTGACGAGGCCGATGGGTTTGCCAATTTCTGCGTTGTGAAAGTGCGCCTGGACAGTCTCGAATGGTTGACGCATTCGTCGAATGAGCGTCATGAACGGGCGCGTTACATTCGAGTGGGAGGGGCGTGGGAGCCGACCTGGATTGCGCCGTGACGGACTTCAATTGCGCGCACGCGTGGCCGCTCCGCTCGAGCGTGTCGAGTCGGCACAAAACCAAGCTGATGCAGGTGTGTCTGGGAGCGACGGGGCGGCTCCACGCGTGTACGCCACCAGTAACGGTTCGCCCACGAACTGTTTGATGAACTGGAGTCGTAATGCCGCCTGTGGCAGCCAGTTCGGCTTTGTCCGTAACGGGCGATTCGGCGGCGTCGGTGCGAGCGTCACTGGCGACGCGGGGCCGCCATGGACGGCGCTTGTGTCATCTATGGAAGATGATGCCCGCCCGTCACGCCATAGATTTCGCCCGTGACGAAGCTCGATTCCTGCGAAGCCAGCAACACATAGACCGGCGCAAGTTCCGCAGGTTGGCCGGGCCGCTTCATGGGCGTTTCCGCGCCGAACTGCTCCACCTTTTCCTGCGGCTGCCCGCCGCTCGGTTGGAGCGGCGTCCAGACCGGCCCCGGCGCGACTGCATTCACGCGAATGCCGCGCGACGCGACCTGTTTCGCGAGCGCATGTGTGAACGCGGTGATTGCAGCCTTCGTCGACGCGTAATCGAGCAGACCCGGACTCGGCTGGTAACTCTGTATCGACGAGGTATTGATGATCGTCGCGCCTGGCGGCATGTGCGGGAGGGCGGCTTTGCACAGCCAGAACATTGCGAAGACATTGATGCGGAACGTCGCCTCGAATTGCTCGGTTTCGAGATCGGCGATCCGTTCGACATAGTGCTGCTTACCGGCCACATTCACGAGGACGTCCACACCGCCGAGTTGCGCGATGCTGTCTCGCACGAGGTGCTGGCAGAAGCCTTCGTCGCCGATGTCGCTAGGCAGGGCGATCGTATTCGCGCCGGCCGATTGAGTGAGCGCTATCACCTCCTGCGCATCGGGTTCCTCGCTGGGCAGATAGTTGAGGGCCACGTCGGCGCCTTCGCGCGCGAAAGCGATCGCTACCGCGCGGCCGATGCCGCTGTCCGCGCCGGTAATCAGCGCGCGCCGTCCCCTCAGGCGTCCGAATCCCTGATAGCTAGCCTCGCCATGATCGGGCCGTGGCGTCATCTCCTGAGCGAGCCCCGGAGCGGGTTGTGGCTGGCGTTCGAAATCCGGCGCGGGATACTGCTTCGTCGGATCCTGCATCGTGTACTGGTTCAGGGTCGGTGGCATGGTTGGCTCCTTCAGGTGAAAGGCGTGGAATGACGGAAAGCGAATTGACGCTTACTCTGCGCAACTCGCGTTCCGTCATGCGGTCTCGCCTTCGTCTTCACAAACCATAGGCTGCCCGCCCAGCCCTCTCGCAGATGCGCGCCGCGGCGCAGCAGGCGATCGCGTCAACGTCGAAGGATTCATGCCCCCGACGGTCAGTCAGGCAGGTTTGCGTCTTGCGCAGATGGACGCATCGACCCCGCGAGCAACGCAAGAGGAGAGCGTCCAATGGCCAGCGCAACCGTAAGCGATTTCATCGTCGAACGTCTGCACCAATGGGGTGTACAGCGACTGTTCGGCTATCCTGGCGACGGTATCAACGGCATGTTCGGCGCCTTGCAGCGTGCCAAAGGCAAGATGGATTTCGTGCAGGCGCGTCACGAGGAAATGGCCGCATTCATGGCGAGCGCCCATGCAAAATTCAGCGGCGGGCTTGGGGTCTGCATCGCGACATCGGGGCCGGGCGCCGCGCATCTGCTCACGGGTCTCTACGATGCGCGCCTCGATCACATGCCGGTGCTGGCGATCGCGGGACAGCAGGCGCGCTCGGCGCTGGGCTCGCACTACCAGCAGGAACTCGATCTCGTGTCAATGTTCAAGGACGTGGCCGGCGCCTATGTGCAGCAGCCGAGCGTGGCTGCGCAGGTGCGCCATGTGGTTGACCGCGCCGTGCGCATCGCGTTGTCTCGCCGCACGGTAACCGCCATCGTGCTGCCGAACGATCTCCAGGAACTCGAATACGAAGCGCCGCCGCGCAAGCATGGCACGGCGCACTCCGGGGTCGGATACGCCGCGCCCGAAGTCCTGCCGCGTCAGGAGGATCTGCAGCGCGCGGCAGATGTGCTCAACGCCGGGCATCGCGTGGCGATGCTGGTGGGCGCAGGCGCGCTGCAGGCCACTGACGAAGTGATCGCCGTGGCCGAACGTCTGCATGCGGGGGTAGCCAAGGCGCTGCTGGGCAAGGCCGTCGTGCCTGACGACCTGCCGTGGGTGACCGGCTCGATCGGACTGCTCGGCACGAAACCGACCGACGAGATGATGTCGTCGTGCGATACCTTGCTGATGGTGGGATCGGGCTTTCCGTACGCCGAATTTTTGCCGAAGGAGGGCGATGCGCGCGCGGTGCAGATCGACATCGACGCGGGCATGTTGAGCCTGCGCTATCCGATGGAAGTCAGCCTCGTCGGTGACAGCGCCACCACGCTGCGCGCGTTGCTGCCGCTGCTCGAACAGAAGAGCCAGGAGAGCTGGCGCAACCGCATCGTGCACGCGAACGAGCGCTGGCAACGCGTGCTCGACGAGCGTGCGCAGGCGCCGACTGGCGGCAAGGTAAATCCGCAGCGTGTGGTGACGGAACTGTCGCCGCGGCTGCCCGATGGTGCGATCGTCACGAGCGACTCCGGCTCGTGCGCGAACTGGTATGCGCGCGATCTGAAAATTCGCCGCGGCATGATGTGTTCGCTGTCGGGCGGGCTGGCGTCGATGGGCGCGGCGGTGCCGTATGCCATCGCCGCGAAATTCGCGCATCCGGGGCGGCCGGTGATCGCGCTGGTCGGCGACGGTGCGATGCAGATGAACAATATGGCCGAACTGATCACGGTCGCGAAGTACTGGCGCAACTGGGCCAGCCCGTGCTGGATCTGCGCGGTCTTCAACAACGAGGATCTGAATCAGGTCACCTGGGAGCAGCGCGTGATGATGGGCGATCCGAAATTCGAGGCCTCGCAGGATATTCCGAACGTGCCGTATCACCGATTCGCGGAATTGATCGGCCTGACCGGCATTTACGTGGACGACGCCGAACAGATCGGCGACGCCTGGGAACAGGCGCTGGCCGCGCCGCGTCCGGTTGTGATCGAGGTGAAGACCGATCCCGAGGTGCCCCCGCTCCCGCCGCATGTGACGCTCGATCAGGCTCGCCATTTCGCGACGGCGCTGATGCAGGGCGACCCCGGCGAGCGCGGCATCATCGCCAATACGGCGCGGCAGGTGGTGGCGTCGGTGCTGCCGGGCAAGAAGTGACCTGCTGCGCTCGACGGGGAGACGCTCGCGACTAGCGGAAAGGTGTGGTCAATGGCCGCAGCGCGGGCGCGGGCCGGTCGTCGTCGAAACTCTCGCACGGTTCAACGCGTCCTTGCCGCGTAACGTACTTGGCCCGTGCACGGTGGAGGGCTAGCGGTGCGACACAGCGTGCGCAGCGCGAGATTGCCGCCTTCTTCGCGCCAGCGGATCGCCCGGCCGCACCCTTCGTTTCCGCAGCCTTCTTCGCCGCTGCCGAGCGATTCACGGTCGGACGGCGGTCCGCCGCGCTTTTCGTCTGCCTGGACACAGCAGCGGGCGACACTCGCGCCTTGCTCTCTTTCTGGCGAAAAAATTAGGCGCGAAGACGAACTGATCGCGGCACTCGGTGGCGCGCGAGCGTGGTGGTCTTCAGGCATCCAAAATGCGCCTATGCAGCATCCGGTGATCGCTTGGCGACGAGCGCGTGCCGCTCGTTTCTGTGAGTTTGCTCCGGCTCCTCTCTCTGGCGTCCGAATGTCGAGCCAAGCCCGATATCATGGAGTTCGAATGATTGGCCTGATCATTCCCGCGCACAATGAAGAGCGCTATCTGTCGGCGTGTCTCGACGCGGTGCGCTGCGCGATGGCGCATCCGTTGCTGGGTGGCGAACCCGTAGAGACGGTCGTGGTGCTCGATGCCTGCACGGACGGTTCCGCGCGGTATGTTATGCAATCCGGCTGCGACGCGCTGATCGTCGAGGCGCGTAATGTCGGCGCGGCGCGCTCTGCCGGCGCCCAGGCGATGATCGCGCGCGGTGCGCGCTGGCTGGCGTTTACTGACGCGGACAGTCGCGTTGCGCCGGAATGGCTGGTCGCACAACTCGCGCTGTGCGCGGAGGGAGCCGATGCGGTATGCGGCTGCGTCAGCGTGGACGACTGGAGTATGCATTCTCCCGCATTGGCCACGCACTGGTCTCGGCACTACCGCGATGCTGATGGCCATCGGCATGTACATGGCGCGAATCTTGGGGTCAGCGCGCACGCCTATGTCCGCGCGGGTGGTTTTCCCGCGCTGGCGTGCGGTGAAGATGTCGCATTGGTGGATCTGTTGATCGCCACGGGGGCGAATGTCGCGTGGAGCGCTGCGCCCCGCGTGAGCACGAGCGGACGATTCGACGCCCGGGTCAACGGTGGTTTCGGCACGACGCTAGCGGCGTGGGCGAGCCAGTTGAGCGATCGGCAAGATAACAACGAGGACGACAGCGAACCTTCGATCGCGCTATAAAGGGTATGCCGATGCTGGTTTCTGGCTGCGCGCCGTTCAAGTAACGGCGCGTTCTCGCTCTCGACGTTGTGCGGCGCCGGAGAGCCAGCAGCAATTTGCGGCGCGAATGTGCACGGGGCGGACCGAACCGAATTGCCAAAGGGAGCGTATTTTCCCTCAACCGAAGCTTCAGGCGTCGCGCTCTATACTTGCCATGACGAAATCGCAGGCTTCCTCGGTCACTCAATCGCGCCCTGCGCCCGAGACGCCCCCGAGTGGAATGGCTTCGTCCGGGTCCGCGGCGCGCGCGAACATAACCTCAAGAGCGTCGATCTCGATGTCCCGCGCAATGCGCTCGTGGTGTTCACCGGCGTATCCGGTTCCGGCAAGTCGTCGCTTGCGTTCGGCACGTTGTACGCGGAAGCGCAACGGCGCTATTTCGAATCCGTCGCGCCCTACGCGCGGCGCCTGATCGAGCAGGTCGGCGCGCCCGATGTGGACGCCATCGAAGGTCTGCCGCCCGCCGTCGCATTGCAGCAGCAACGCGGCGCGCCGAACGCGCGTTCTTCGGTGGGCAGCGTGACGACGCTGTCGAGCGTCGTCCGCATGATGTATTCGCGCGTGGGCAGCTATCCGCCGAAACAGCCGATGCTGTACGCCGAGGATTTTTCGCCCAATACAGTGCAAGGCGCGTGCACGACCTGTCACGGACTGGGCCGCGTGTACGACGCAACCGAGCGCTCGATGGTCCCCGATGACTCGCTGACGATCCGCGAGCGCGCGATTGCCGCGTGGCCGCCCGCGTGGCACGGGCAGAATCTGCGCGACATCCTCGTTACGCTGGGTTATGACGTCGACACGCCGTGGCGCGATCTGCCCAGGCAGGATCGCGACTGGATCCTGTTCACCGACGAACAACCGACCGTGCCGGTCTATGCGGGATTCACGCCGAAAGAGACGCGCGCCGCGCTTAAGCGCAAGACGGAGCCCAGCTACCAAGGGACGTTCTCCGGCGCGCGTCGCTACGTGCTGCATACTTTCGCGAGTACGCAGAGCGCCTTGATGAAGAAGCGCGTGTCCAAGTACATGATCAGCAGCGTATGCCCCACGTGTAACGGAAAACGCCTCAAGCCGGAGGTGCTTTCGGTGACTTTTGCGGGTCTCGACATTGGCGAACTGTCCCTACTGCCGCTCGCGCGGCTCGCGTCGTTGCTCGAACCCGTGTCGCGCGGCGACTGGCCGTTCGAACAGGCGAAAAAGGTCGGGGCAGCGCTCGACCGCGAGGCGCGCCGCGCAGCAATGAAGCCTCGCGTCGCTGCTGGAGGAGCCAGGCATGGATCCGCGCCGGACATGCGGCGCACGCCCAATCTTTCGGAAGAAAAGCGCGTGGCCGCGCAACGGCTCGCGATCGAATTGCTCGATCGAATCAAGACGCTGATCGATCTGGGTCTGGGATATCTCTCGCTCGACCGAGCCACGCCGACACTCTCGTCGGGCGAGTTGCAGCGACTGAGGCTCGCGACACAACTCTCGTCCCAACTGTTCGGTGTCGTTTATGTGCTCGACGAGCCATCGGCAGGGCTGCATCCGGCCGATGGCGATGCGTTGCTCGAAGCGCTGCAGCGCCTCAAGGCCGCAGGTAATTCGCTGTTCGTCGTCGAACACGATCTCGGCGTGATGCGGCAAGCCGACTGGCTGGTCGATGTCGGGCCGAACGCGGGCGAAGCAGGGGGCGAAGTGGTCTACAGTGGACCGCCGGACGGACTGTCACAGGTGACCAGTTCACATACGCGTCGGTATCTGTTTTCGGACGACGATGCCCGGCAAACGGGTACCGCGTTGCAGCGCCGCGAACCGCGCTGCTGGTTGCGGCTACAGGGCGTCACGCGCAACAATCTTCATCAATTGGACGCAGCTTTTCCGCTCGGCTGCCTGAGCGTCGTGACCGGCATTTCGGGTTCCGGAAAATCTAGCCTCGTGAGCCAGGCACTGCCGGACCTCGTCGCCGGGTATCTGGGTCGCGACGCTGATGCACCGGATGAGGAAGGAGAGGCCGATCCGTTGCTCGCCACCGGGAACGCCACCACTGAAGGGCGAATTGTCGACGGCATGGAGCGCATTCGTCGGCTGGTGCGTGTCGATCAGAGACCGATCGGCCGTACGCCGCGATCGAATCTCGCCACATACAGCGGACTGTTCGACCATGTCCGCAAGCTGTTTGCGCAGACGCCTGCGGCGCGCAAGTGTCGTTACAGTGCCGGACGATTTTCGTTCAATGTTGCTCAGGGCCGCTGCCCGACCTGCGAGGGTGAAGGCTTCGTGATGGTCGAACTGCTCTTCCTGCCGAGTGTCTACGCTGCCTGTTCGACCTGTCACGGCAGTCGCTACAATCCGCAGACGCTCAAAATCCGCTGGCGCGAACGCACGATCGCTGATGTACTTGCGATGACGGTGGATCGTGCGTGCGAATTTTTTGCGGGCGAGGCGCAGATCATGCGATCGCTCGACGTACTGCGTGCGATCGGCCTTGGCTATCTGCGACTTGGGCAGCCCGCTACGGAGCTTTCGGGTGGCGAGGCACAGCGCATCAAGCTCGCCACCGAGCTACAGCGCGCGCAGCGCGGTGATACGCTCTATATCCTCGATGAACCGACTACGGGTCTTCATCCGGCCGATACCGATCGACTGATGAAGCAGTTGAACGGCCTTGTCGATGCGGGCAACACGGTCATCCTTGTCGAGCACGACATGCGCGTGGCCGCCGGATGCGACTGGTTGATCGACGTGGGGCCGGGCGCGGGCGAGGACGGAGGACGGATTGTGGCCGCGGGCGTGCCAGAAATGGTTGCACGTCAGCAGCGAAGTCGGACCGCGCGCTATCTGCGGGAAGCGCTGGCTTTGAAGGATGCGCCGTGAGGGATGCGTTAGGTTGACCTCACCAACTACAAGCGCTCAGGGCTTTTTGGTGTCCCGCGCTGCGTGTTCAATGTCACCGATGATCTCGTGCGTCCGAGGAGCCTGTGGCGTTGGCTGACTATGCGGTCGCGTTCCTGCAAAATTGCCTACGGCCTCGCATGCGCGAGAAGGGAGTTCACTTTCAGTGGTGGTGAGTCATCCCGAAAGGGCGGACCGGGCTCGAACGACCGGATCACGTCTGGTTCAAAGA
This sequence comes from Paraburkholderia tropica, assembly GCF_014171495.1. NCBI lineage: Bacteria > Pseudomonadati > Pseudomonadota > Betaproteobacteria > Burkholderiales > Burkholderiaceae > Paraburkholderia > Paraburkholderia tropica. The sequence continues at coordinate 437,041 of NZ_CP049138.1, read as the reverse complement.
TCAGGCAGTAGGTGCTACCACCATATTGAAAAAAGCCAAGTTCGCTTCCCTTAACCACATGCTGTCCTGGTGTGACGGCGATGCGGCACGACGATACTTCGGCCATACCGACGAACGCGCAAGCGATCTTGCCAAGCGCGGGCTCGTCGGCTTTGATCACGATGATCGCGCGTGCCGCGGTGGCGGTGGTGTAGCCCTGCGAATCGTTCAGTCCGCGTGCATCGGTTCCTTCGCGTTCGAGTTCCGAATAATAAGTGCCATCTACGTTGTACGCTTCGCGAATTGTCCCCGCGACCGGGGCATGCCAACGGTGGTAGTTGAAGGCGCTAAGGTAGCCCTGATAAACGCTGCCGCCGACGAACCGCTCAACCACGTTTCGATCCGTCCCCGCGAGAATTTCGCGTAGCGAATACGGCTGCGCCTTGATCCAGAAGCGATCGTGCAGCTGGCAGTCCTCGCTCACGTCATAAGGCGACGCTTCGCAGGCGTTGACGATCACGGCGGGATTGGACGGCTCATGGACCGGCCTTGCGTCATCGCGCAAACGCCGCGTGAAAAAGTCGTTCCACGATGCAAACCCCCAATGCTGTTGCGTGCGATCGCAGAGATAATCGGAGAGCTGCATTTTGTGCTGCGCGCGCTCGCTGAACCATCCGTCGGGTTCGGCGGTCGTGAGATGGGTGCGCGAATGCGGACCGCTCAAAAAGCCGCACCAATGTGTGAGGAGCTTGCGCAGTTGTGCATTGAAGGCGGGGTCGCGAAACACCGCGTAGCCCGACGGCATGCACATTGGCCAGTCGAGCACCAGATTGAGTGGCGTGGCGACTGGCACGGTGGCGTTAAACGGCGGTGCGTAGCCCATCAGATAATCGACGATGCAAATCAATTCGTCGAAATTGGCGTAAGCGGTTTCGAAGCCCGCGGCAAGCGCTTCGTCGATTGCTCGCGAGAGATTCATGCGCAGCACGCTATCGCCCTCAACCAGCGCCTGAAGCTCGCACGCGACGCCCGTCATCGGCTCGCTTCGGCCGCGCTCGCGCGCCGCTTGCGCGAGCCTGCGCCGGAATGCCACGGCAGCTTCTTCCTGTTGCGGCATCCAATTGCCAAGCCGGCGCTTGGGCTGCATGTTCGCTCCGCTGGAGCGGCGAATGTCCGGCACTGTGTGCATGGAGTCTCCTGCGACTTCCGTAGGTAGGTCAGAGGCGTGACGAGGGTGGTCGCATTGCGCATGCCTGTCCGAAGAAGCGATGTAGTGCGGCCGGATTGGAAACGTCTCGAAGGCATCGACGCGGAGCGAGGTCCTACGAAGTTTCTCATCCTCGATATCAATACGGCTGAATGAAGGACGACGCTTGCTCGGTATTCGCTGTCATTTCAGTTCGCCGGGCAGGTAGTTGGTCCACTCGTCGGCGGCTTTGTCGGCGCTCACTTCGGCATGCGCGTGGTCTTCTTCGCGACCAGCAGGTTGTTACTGCTCGTCGCGCTCAAAAAAGGCCGCGAATGGCGGCCAAAAGTTCTGCATCGAGCAAGCCTGAGCAGAACCTGAGAGAGATGACTTGCGTCGCGTTTCGGACGTGTGGACGATAGCATTGCCGGTATTGCTACGCGCGTTTCGCCGCGGTTCGTAAGACCGGGTTGCTATGCCTGCAGCTTGACATTCGCACGTTTTTCGCGCTGCGGATCCGGGGCATCGTCGCAGTTCTGGAACAGAGCCGAGACGTCGTTCGCCGGCATCGGTTTACCGAACAGATACCCCTGCGCGAAATCGCAGGGCTGGGTGCAAAGCCACCGAAACACGTCTTCGTCCTCGACACCTTCAGCGGTTGTCTTGATTTGCAGCCTACTCGCAAGTCCCAGGACTGCAGACACAATTTTTTCGTGTCCGGCTATCGTCCAGTCGAGGAACGAGCGGTCGACCTTGATCTTGTCGATCGCAAGGTGAGTCAGGTGATAGATCCCGGAATAGCCAGTCCCGAAATCGTCGAGCGCAACACTTATGCCCCATGACCGCAGCTTCAAAAGGTTGTCCCGCACCACCGAGAGCTTGGAGACAAGCGCCTGTTCCGTAATTTCAATTTCCAGCCTGGCCGGCGCAAATCCAAACTCGATAATTTCGTCATACAGCCGGTCTGCGAAACCCGCATCTTCTAGCATCGACGCGGTGACGTTGATTGCAAGTACCAGCTCATCAGGCCATTGCGCCGCGCAGACGATTGACCGTTTTAACAACAGAAACGTCATTTCCGGGATGAGGCCGAGGCGATCGAGGACGGGAACAAATTCTGTCGGCATCTGGAGGCCACGATGAGGACAACGCCAACGGGCCAGGATCTCGAACCCAACGACTATTCGGCCAGGCAGGTTGACGACTGGCTGAAAAAACGGTTCTATCCGGCCTAGTTTCAGCGCAAGTATGAGATCGCTTTCAAACTCGCTATCAGGCTTCTCAGCGTCCTCGTAACTCGGATCATAGAAGTGAAACGTAGCGCGCCCGGCTCTCTTTCCCCGGTACATCGCATGGTCAGCACAATGCATGAGCGTGTCGGGGTGCACGGCATCGATAGGCGCGATACTTATCCCGATGGTCGCACCTACCACGATCTTGTTTGACAGCGATTCTAGTGGGGTACAAAGGCTGGTCAGGATACGCTTTGCTAACGCAGAGAGACTCCGCTTGTTATCGTCGTCGACGAGTAACGCGAATTCGTCCCCGCCAATTCGGGCCACACAAGTCTTCGATTGAAGCCCGATATCGCTGAGGCGCTGCGCAACCTCACATAGCACCTTGTCGCCAACCGCATGGCCATGGCTGTCGTTAATGCTTTTGAACCTGTCGAGGTCGATAAGAAAAATGGCAGCGGTGCAAGGCGTCCTCTCTAGCGCGGCAGCTAGTTGCTCATGGAATACGCGCCGATTAAGCAGCCCCGTAAGTGGATCGTGTCTTGCGAGCTCATTGCTTAACGCCTGCTCGCGTCGTAGAGCCAGATATCCGTCCTTCTGGATGCGCAATGACCTACTCAGCCAGATTGAGGGGATGATCAGCGCGATGGCGGCGAATGCCGTTGACGTCAGGATGAAGCGCCACCGCTCGGCGGACTCAAAAGATTGCTCGTAGTCGATGCCAAGCGCATGCATCATCCAAACCTCGAGCTTGAATTCCCAGGCGCAGGATAATGCAAAGACCGTCGCGAGCACCGTCGCAATTAAAATCCCTACGTGTCGGTATATTTTCCGTGGAAGAGAACGCATGCCGGATGAAGCCGTGATTACCTCATCATGTTATCGGCACGCACACACATCACTGTAGTGCGGAAACTCCGAGTGGTGCCGTCTTATGCTCTTCGCGTCACGACGGCGTCAGTCAAGCCAAGCTCAACGGCGAGGCTTTGTCGACTTCGTCGGCGTGGCGCGCTCGCGATCTCTTCAAAGAAAAAAATGGCCGCTGATATGCGGCCAAAAGTTCTGCGTGGAGCGAGCCAAAACAGAACCTGAGAGACGTAGTTCGCGTCGAAATTAGGACGCGAAAAAAGCGCGATAAAAAGTGCCGGTTTGCGCCAGCACAAGCCGTGAATCTTCGGGGATGAAACTACGGCGGGGAAAGGGATTTGGTGACGGAACAGTTAACTGAATAGTACAAATTATTGCGTAAGGTATAGCCTCTCAGCTTAAGGGATGCTTAAGAGACGACGTCCATCGTGAAGAAAATTTCGGGAAGGATGGCAAAAAGATGTCACGCTACGAACGCCCGAGTGCGCCCGTAGAGCGGCAAATGCGGCTCCGTTGCAATCAGGATCGGACTGCCGTCGGCGTTCAGTCCTTCTTCCACGGAATCCGCGACGCGGCGGATCAGCGACGCAGCATATTCATAGAAGTCGGCATGAAAGCTCGATCCTGTCGTCAATACGTCGGTAGTGTTCATCGATGACGCCGGAGGTATGGATGTAAGCGTCATTTGAAGGCCGCATGGACAGAGCTGTTCCCGGTGTCCAAAGTGATGTCCGTTACTTCAAGTGGTGGGGACTACTTTGGATACACGGAATGCGAGACCATCGAACCGCAAGGGGCGACCGAATTACGCACCGGAGTACCGACGGCAAGTTGCAGTCGCGGCGAGCGAGCCGGGTATTTCTGTGGCCAAGCTCGCGCAGGCGCACGGACTGAATCCCAATATGGTGTTCAAGTGGCGCCGGCAACTGCGGGCGGGCCTGTTTGACGGGGTAACACATGGCACGGCGGTGTTGCTGCCCGTCGCGCTGCCGGATGTACCGACAGACGAGAAGGCCGAACCGGCGTCGCTGGCACTACATCTTGTCGAGCCACGTCGCGAGAGCGTGCCGGCAGCGTCGGGCATCGAGATTGAACTGAACGGTGCCCGTGTGCGCGTCACGGGTATGATCGATCCAGTGCAGTTGCGCCTCGTGCTGCGCTGCCTGATGCCAGCATGATCGCTGCGCCCAGCGGTACCCGCGTATGGCTGGCAGCGGGCATTACCGATATGCGCCGCGGCATGGATGGTCTTGCCGCGCTGGTGCAGTCGACACTCGGACGTGATCCGTTCTCGGGCCACACGCGGCCTCTCATGCAACGGGCGTCAACCGACCCAATTCGGTCACCCCGATCCGTTGCCAGCAGTGGCCACCTCTATGACCGACTTCGATCGACAGAGGCATTTATGCCGGACGCTGGACTTCGTCAGCAAGCCAATCGCGCAGTGCGCAAACCTTGGGATGATCTCGACCGCCTATGCGATAGACGAGGTCGTAGCCTCGCTCCGCCTTGAGCTTGTAATGCGGAAATGGCGCGACGAGCCGCCCTGCCGCGATGTCATCGGCGACCAGCACACTCCGTCCCAGCGCGACACCTTCCCCCCGTATCGCCGCTTCGATGGCCATGCTGCCATGACTGTATGCTGGACCCCGGCCGGTGCGGATCTTGTCTACCTGCGCTAGCGCGAACCACTGTTCCCAGTTCGCCAACATCCTGTCCTCGTGCAGCAGGGTACAACTGGACAAGCTGTCGACGGACGGCAAGCCCTTCGTCCTGGCCTGATACTCCGGGCTGCACACGGGCGTGACGGTTTCATCCATGATCCGCTCTGCTAGCGCGCGCGGATAGCGGCCACTGCCGTAGCGGATCGCCACGTCCGCTTTCCCATCTTGCAGATCGACGTTTATGTCTGTCACGTCCAGATGAACATCGAGTTCGGGATGCAGCGCCTTGAAGCGGTGCAGCCTGAGCGCGAGCCATTTGCTTGCGAACGAGACGCTGGTGCTGATCGTCATGCGCGTGACGCTGTCCTGAGCACGAAGGCGCTCGGCCTCTCTGGTCAGCTCGCCCAGAAGGCGGGTAACAGCGAGCAGCAGTTCGGCACCCGATTCCGTCAACACAATCCGTCGGGTCAATCGCTGGAACAAGGTGACCCCGAGATCGTCTTCAAGTGTCTTGATATGGCGACTGATGGCACCTTGAGTTACGTGCAGTTCCTGCGCTGCGAGCGTCATGCTCAGCAGGCGTCCTGTCGCCTCGAAGGCGCGGAGGGTTTGCAACGGCGGTAGTCGGTCGAACATGAGATCAACGCATGAGTCTAACTCATGCATTATATGACGATAAATGGTTTGTCAATTGTCGTTGCGGACGCCAACATTTGAGACTGGTTTATTCTGCGTTCCGTGCTCAGAGGAAAACATGCAGTTCCATACATGGCTCGTCTTCTTTGTGACCTCTATTGGAATGTCGCTGGCCCCGGGCCCAAACGGGCTGCTCGCGCTGACGCACGGTGCGATGTACGGTAGTCGAAAGACGCTCTTCACCATTTCAGGGGCCGTTGTGGGTTTCATTGCTGTTATTGCGCTCTGCATGTTCGGTATCGGCGCGCTGATCAAGGCTTCGGTCATCTGGCTCACCGTCCTCAAGCTGGTTGGTGGAGCCTACCTTATCTGGCTGGGCGTCCAGGTGTGGCGGTCGCCCGCGATCGCCGTTGCGGCTACCCCGGAAGTCACCAGTGAGGTACGACCATGGTCGCTTGTGCGACAGGGCGCGCTGTCATCTGCCACGAATCCCAAGGGGCTTCTTTTCTTCAGCGCAATCCTGCCTCAGTTCATCGATGCCCAGCGGAGCCTCGTCGTCCAGTTTGTGATCGTGGCCGCCACATATGCGGTCACAGAATTTGCTGCCGAATGCGTCTTTGCATTCGCCGCCAACCGAATCCGTCCGTGGCTCAGTCGAGCTGGGCGGCGCTTCAATTGCGTCTGCGGAGGCATCTTCGTGGCAATTGGCGCCGTGCTACCGCTCCATGTGTAAAATCATGTCGCCTCTGGTCAGGAGTGCCAATTGAACTTTTCTTCCTCCAAAGTTCCGATGTCCAGCCAAAGCTTTTTATCGCCCATGGGAACCGGCCTCGGTCAGGATGCGTCCGCACAGAGCATGGCCGGACTGACGCCGGGAAGTCTCGCCGCCATGCTGCTGCTCGCAGTCATGTGGGGACTGTCGATTCCGGTGACGAAACTGGGGCTGCAGACGTTGCCGCCATTGACGCTGACGGCATTCCGGTTTGCCGTGGCAGTTCCTCTTCTGCTGGTCTTTGCCGTGGGGCGTCATGCGCTGCCTTGGCGGGCTGTGCCACGAGTGGCTGCGCTCGGCGTTCTTGGCATCGGGGGGGGCAGGTTGCCCAGACCTTCGGCGTCGCCGGTACGTCGGCGTCCGTCGGCACGATCATTTCCGCCACCATTCCGCTATTCATCGTTTTCTTCGCAGCCTTAAGGCTGAGGCAGCACGTATCTGCATTGCAGAGAATCGGCCTGCTTGCCGCCTTTGCAGGGATTGCGCTCGTTGCGCTTGGGCATGGTCATGGCGCAGCAGCTACCGCGACGACGCTGACTGGAGCGGGATGGCTTCTGCTATCCGCTGTCGCGATTGCGTTCTACTACGTCTGGAGCGTGGAACTGACCAATGCGTACGGTACCGGCACAGTGGCGGCTTGGAGCACGCTATTCGGTTTCATCGCGTTGCTACCCTGGAGTATCGGTGAAATCAGGCATGTACCGATCCATGTCACCACGGAAGGCATTGCAGCCGCCGTGTATCTGGGGGTCGTGGTGACTGTTGCAGGTCTGTTCCTATGGTTAAACCTCTTGCGCGTCGTTCCGGCTCGCGTCGCCGCGAGCGTTCAGTACCTCCAACCCCTGGTCGGCATCGTCGCGGCGTCTGCGATGTTTGGCGATACGCTCGGGGCGTCATTCATAGGCGGCGCGCTGCTCGTCCTCGCCGGACTCGTACTGACGATGAGCACGCGGAAGACCGCTCATTAGTTGAATCTCAACTGAACGGTCGCTGTCCGGCACAGAAGCGACGCGTGAGCGCCGTGGAGCAGTGAAAGCGAATGTCTCGAACTGCCCGGGTGCCGATTCATGCAACTTGCATACACAGTTTCGGCCTTCCCAACCTGTGACCGGCAGCACGCGACCCTAACCCGTCATCCGATCCTCAGCCTCTCAACGACCGCTGACAAGCAACTTCAGCCGGCGGCCACATTGCTTTCACACGCCGTCTTCGCCGAGCAGAATTCGGCTGAAGTCAGTACGGAATACAGGAGCAGGAACTCGCACCTATCGGCCGGAGTCCGGCTTTCTGCTCGGGAGATTGGCCCTCGATACGGTTTGCCTAGATGGCCGGACTCACGATAACTCGCCGCGGCCCGAAACAAGGTTTGTGTTGATCCACGATGCCACGTCGGTTACCGGAATGGCGTGGCGTTGGTTGAACGTCCCACTCTTGTCCCATGCGACACCTCGCCCTTGAGCAAAGGCCGCACGATACTTGCGCATCATGTTGTTTGGGTCGCGCGCCAGCTCATCCAGCAAATACTGCTCGCTCCACACCGAACGGCTGAACTGCCGCCCGAGGCCCGCTTGCAGCTTGTCGGCAACCTCCCCATAAGTCACGGTGTCGCCGGCCAGATACACGATCTCGTTCCGGATGCGGGGCTGGGCGAACACGATCGCGGCGGTCAGCGCACCGATATCATCGGGCGTTGTCAGCGTCACGGCTGTGTCGAGGCTGCCCAGCGCGTGGACTGCGTCGTTTTGCAAATCGACGACACCGAATTCCGGCTCGAACAGGTAGCTCATGAACATGCCGGTCGAAATGATGACCCACTCCGTGTCGTGCTGACTGCGCAACAACTCGCGCACGTCCAACTGTGCGTCGAAGATGTCCTGCGGACTGCCGCGACCGATTACGTCAAAATCGACCCCGAACTGCCATGGGAAGTATCTCGGGATTCGCGCCTGCAAGGCGGCTCGCGCCAGCTTCATCGGCGTGTCGATTCCGGCGGTAATCCCCGTGCAACCGATTACGGTGTCATATCGCGCGAATAGTGCCGCGAGCTCATCAATGGAGCTCTTCACAATATCGCCTACGACGATCTCGATCCCGAGACCTCGGATCTCCGCGATATCTCGTCGTTTGCCGGGTGCACTGGACTCAACTGTACTTGGGCGCAGCAGCAAGCTGATCTTCGCACCGTCGACGTCCTTAGCCCGGCGCGCAAGATTGCGTAGTACCGGGAGGCCGAGTTCGCCGGCACCAAGCACGAGAATGTTTTGAGACGTAGCGTTAAGATCTGTCTGGTTCATCGTCTAGCCTTACTGAGGAATGCGTTGCCGCAGTCTAGCGTTGCATGGACGTGTATGAAAGAAGGTACATGCATGATACTGGGAGCCAAATAGTTGGATCTAGACGAACTTCTCCGATATTCGCAGACCGTATGCGACGGCCTGCGAGACGATGATGACGGGCTGCGGCGGGAGGTGCTCGCACACGCCGGAAATCGTTGGTCGCTCGGTGTCGTCCACACGCTCGGCGTGTACGGCAGGCTGCGCCATGCCGAAATCGGCAGGCGCATGCACGGGGTGACACAGCGGATGCTGACGCGCACATTACGCCAACTCGAACGTGACGGCCTGGTACGCCGTCACGATTTCGAAGAAGTGCCCCCTAGGGTCGAATACGAGTTATCCGACACGGGCATGGACCTGCTCGTTCGCATGGTCCCGCTGTGGACCTGGATCGTCGAGAACGCGGACCGCTTCCGGGAGGCGAGGCGGAGTTTCGATAGCCAGCACCGCGACGCAAACTCGTAGCCTGCCGGCTGTTGATTCGCCCCCTGTTGCCTGGCAGGGGGAAGGATTGGAGCCCCTCGGCTGAGCGGACGATGGCGGCCGCGCAGGAAGTGCCGCGCTTCAACGCCCGGCGGCCATCGGCGCGATCGATAAATCCCCTGCGAGCAGGAGGCGATTGAAGTCGGCGCCAGCCCTTCGCAAACGCCAGCCTTCGGTGCCGAGCGACATCGATTCGGCTACGCGTATTTGTCACCTACCGTACTGCGAATCGGATGGGTATCGTAGACGATGATCATCCGCTCGATGAGCCCATTGTCGTCGAATTCGAAAACATCGACGCACTCGAAACGCACCGCGGATCCATCTTTTAGCCCCCAGTCGTAGACGAAGTAACCGGTCGCGCGTCGAGCCCCCCTCGTGCTTACGCAGATGTCGATCGGCGTTATTCTGCTTTCTCCAGACGCTGCATTGACCTTCGTAAAGAATGGCGCGGCGTGCATCCAGCCGAGAAACGGCGAGAAGACCTGAGCGTCCGGCGTGAACAACGCGCAGATTCCCCCGACATCGCCGCGCTCCAACTCCGCGAGATAGTTGCGAACCTGCTGGGTGTATAGTGCTTCCGACGATGAGGCCATCTTCATTCTCCGATCATTCGTTGACAACTCGGCGCATTAGAACGGACGCGCATCCGGTACCGGCAAGATAGCGATGCACTGATGACCGAACAATCGAAAAATCCGCAACCCGGGTATGCAAACCGTGCATATCCATTGGCCGACCTTACGCGGCCGCTGCCGCCGCTGACAGCGTTCCAGTCATTCGTCGCCGCAGGGCAACTCGGGAGCATCAGCCGAGCCGCTGACCATCTGTGCCGAACGCAGGGCGCGGTGAGCCGTCAGGTCCAGCAACTAGAATCGCACTACCGGTGTGCACTTTTCGTGCGCCATGCGTCGGGGCTGACGCTGACTGCGGAAGGAAGCGAACTGTTGACCGTGGCCGTAAGCGTGCTCACGCAACTCGTTCAACATGCAGACACTCACACCAGGACAGAGCCTGTCGTCACCCTGCGTTTGCCATCCACGTTCGCGATTCGATGGTTGCTCCCACGGCTGGCAGATATCAAACACGCGTTGCCTGGAACAGAACTTCGCATCTCCACATCGGCGGACGATACACCGGATTTCACTGCACCTGACGTCGACGCCATCGTTGTGCGTGGGACCGGGCAGTGGGCGGGTATGGATGCGGTTCCTTTGTTCGCCGAGCAACTCACACCGATGTGTACACGCCAAATGGCTACATCGCTTGGCTCGGCGGCCGACCTTGCTCATGTCACATTGCTCCATCCCGGGCACGGCCATGAAGAGTGGCAATGCTGGTTGGAAAGCGTTGGGGCACGGCAGATCGACGCGAGCCGCGGGCTCGTTTTCGATACCCTCGAATTGACGCTCACCGCTGCGGCGGAAGGGCATGGCGTTGCAATCGGCGATCCCCGGATGGCAAGGGATCGCCTGCGGGCGGGAACACTGATGACGCCTTTTGCGGACGTGGTGCAAAACGGCTTGTCGTACTTCGTCGTCTATCCATCCCAACGAGCCGTACAGTCCAAGATTCGCGCCCTCGCTGACGTCCTGTTTCGGCTGGCGCAGGAAGACTGATTGTTACCGCGGAAAATTGTCCTGTACTGCGACTTCACAGTCAGCAGGCGACGCGAGCGCGAACACCGCCAATGCCAATGTTCAAATCTTCGATGATCACGTTGCGCATCGCCAATCGGGCCGCCGAAACAGGACGGCACATTTCGACAGGGCAGAGTCTCATAGCTGAGCGGAACTGACGTTCGAATGTCTGCCCGAGAGCGCGGCCGAACGACCGCAAATGGCCGTCTACAGCCTGACGCGCATGCCAGCAGGCGACCCCTAGGAGCCAATCGCCAACGCACTGTCAAGGTCTGCTTTGGAATCGACAGAAGTCATCGCGTGCGTCAAAGCTTGGTCGTAAGTGCTCCGCGACGCCTAGGGATGGTATTCAGAACTCGTTTTGCAGCACTGAGCCATCAACATAGAGCCGATGCGGTGCAAGCGGTGCGGCACCTGGCTCGAATGCAGCGCGACGTTCGGCACAAAGAAGGCGTCGATTGCCTGCCCGCGCGGACGGCTTTTTGCGCTCACGCATTGGCCTCGCGCGTCAGTCGTCCACGCATCATCCATAGGTTGCTTGGGGCGAACAGCGTGTGCAACTGCTGCGGGTTCTTCATCAAGCCGCGACGCACCTTTAGATGCCACCGTGCGCGGCGATGAACATGGCGACGGCCGACCGGCAATAGGATTCGATTTCGTTGTCGTCCTCTGCTCTCGCCTCATCGAAGCGTGCGATAAGCAGGAGATCAGATCCTTTGAAAAGCGCGGCAAACAAGCGGGCGGACCGGAGAGCATCGGGTACGTTCAGAATCGCCTTCGCGTGCAACTGACGCAACACGGCCTCGATCTGGGCGATGACATGGGCGGGCCCCGCTTCGTAATGAAGCTTGCTTAACGACTTTTGATTCGTCTTGTCGGCCAAAACCATGGCTTCGACACTGCGGACGTCCGGGCTCAACAGCGTGCGAAGCAAGGATGATCCCACCGCCATGAGCTGATCTTCGGCCGAACCGTCGACGCCTTCAGAAAGGGCCTGGGGTGCAAATTGACGGCAGTGGGCGGCCATGGCCGCGCTGAATAGCTCCTCCTTGTTCTCGAAGTGCCGATAGATGCTGAGCTTGGATATCTTCGCCCGCTGGGCGACCTTGTCCATGGTCGTCGCTTGAAACCCCAATTCCACAAAGAGTTCGCAGGCGGCGTCGACGATCGTTTGGCGAAGCGCCTCGTTGGCGGGCCGGCCGCGCCGGCCCTGGCTATTTTCGGTCACGACAATTCCAGTACTTGACAGTATTCAAATTCGTGGATTACGATACCACGCAGTATCGTAATGTGCAAGCCAAGGGTAGGCGATATCGCCGGCGGCCCGGGGAAACCTCATTTGGACGCCGGACGATATTGCACACCACGCCCGGCCCACCCCACCATCCACAACACGGAGCCCATCAGCATGGATGACGTCATCATCATCGGAGGCAGCTTTGCCGGCCTCGCGGCCGCCCTGCAGCTCGGCCGTGCCCGCCGCAAGGTCACCGTTCTCGATACCGGCCGGCCGCGCAACCGCTTTGCCGGCCACTCGCATGGCTTGCTCGGCCACGATCACAAGCCGCCGCTGGACATCCTGGTCGAGGCGCGGCAGCAGCTGTCGCGCTATCCCGCGATCAGGCTGGTCAATGCCCGGGCCGAGAGCGTGTCTGGCGCCATCGACGATTTCTGCGTCGTCACTGACGATCACGAAAGCCTGAGGGCGCGCCGCGTGATCCTGAGCTATGGCGTCGCCGACCAGATGCCTGATGTTCCGGGCTTTGCCGAAAGCTGGGGCACGTCCATCGTGCCCTGCCCCTATTGCGACGGCTTTGAAGTCGCCGGCCAGCATTGGGGCCTCGTTTGGTCCAGCCCGCAGTCGTACCAGTCTGCCAGGCTGTTCCGCGATTGGACTGACAAGTTGACTATCTTCACCGATGGTCATGACATTGCGCCCGATATCCAGGCCGACCTGGCGCGCCGCAACATACCTCTCGTCGACGGCCGGATCGTCGAGATCGCCCACCAGAACGGCCATATCACCACCGTCAATCTCGATACCCGCCGCAACGTCGCGGTCGACGTCCTGTTCGCCCATCCGCGCAATAAGCCGTCCGCAAGCCTGCATGAATCACTGGGCCTCGCCACGGTCGATACGCCCACCGGCATCGTCCTCGAGGTCGACGAGCGCCGCCAAACCAGCATGCCCGGAATCTACGCCGCCGGCGACCTCGCCACACCGTTCTTGCCCTCGGTCACTCAAGCATCATCGCAGGGCGCGATGGCGGGCATCTTCGCCCAGCAATCGATGGTGGTTTGAGAGCACAGATTCCATCCCGGGGGGAGATCGACCACGCCCTTCTGGATGCGGCGGCCGAACAGGTTCGCGAAACCGTCGCCGATCGAAAGGATAGGCGGGTGTTCCGATTGGGAATGCGGCTGAGCCCCATTCGCTGATCAAAGAGTTGAGGAAGAGAACAATGTCGAAAGAACCAATGAACAGCTTCGCCGGAAAATGGGCTCTTATCACTGGGGCGTCGAGTGGCCTCGGCCTTGAATTCGCAGATCTACTGGCTGCGCAGAAGGTCAATCTCGTATTGGCGGCCCGACGGCAGGAGTCGATGGAAAAGCTTGCCCGCGATCTCCGCCGCAAATACGGGGTGCATGTGCTGGTCGAGGCGATCGATCTTGCCTCGCCTGGCGCGGCCACCCGCTTGAAATGCAGTCTCGACGCGAGGTCGGTGACCGTCGACGTCTTGTTGAACAATGCCGGATACGGCTTGCACGGCAACTTATTGGAAACGCCGATCGAGCGGACCGCGAACATGATCCAGCTCAACATCACGACGCTCACGGAGCTGACCTATCTCTTCGGCCGCGATATGGGCAAACGGCGATCTGGACACATACTTCTCGTCGCTAGCCTCATGGCCTTCCAGGCCGTTCCCAGCTACGCGGCCTATGCTGCAACCAAGGCATATGTACTCGCCCTTGGCGAGGCCGTGCACGACGAACTGCGCCCGCATGGTGTGGTTGTTACCACTCTCTGCCCGGGGCACACCGCGACGGGCTTCGATGAGGCAGCCGGCGCAACCACATCGGCCTTGCTGCGCCTCCTCACCATGAAGCCTCGTCCGGTCGCCGTGAGCGGTATTCGGGCGTTGTTGCAAGGAAAGGCTATGGTGGTCGCGGGCCTGTCGAACAAGCTGGCAGCCTTTTCAAATCGTCTGACGCCGCGATCAATGCAAAGGGCTACGTTGAAAAGAATAGTGGACGCGTAACGCCTGGAGCGCTGGCGTGCGGGGTTCCTCGAACAAGCGGGGGCTCTGACTGCGATGCGCGCTTTGGCATCGGTTCGGCTGCCCTTTGCCTAGAACAGAGGGGAGTTAGTTGAGAACGAATCGGAACAAGGAGATGACATGGCAAAGCAAAATGCCTATCAGGTCGGCGACTGGAATGGTCAAAGCGGGGAGCGCTGGGTCGCCAACCAGACCCGGCTTGACGCCATGGTGGCGGTGTTCGGCCAGGCCGCGATAGAAGCCGCCTCGCCCATGACGGATGAGCGCGTGCTGGACGTCGGCTGCGGCGCAGGCGCGTCGAGTCTGGCTCTGGCCGCCCGCGTCGGCGCGGGGGGCCACGTGCTGGGCGTGGACATATCCGAACCGCTGATCGGCCGGGCGCGCGCGCTTGCGCCACAGGACACGCCGGTCCTGTTCCAGGTGGCCGACGCCAGCAGCGCGGAGCTGCCCGAGGGCGCGTTCGACGTCCTGTTCTCGCGCTTCGGGGTGATGTTCTTCGACGATCCGACAGCGGCGTTCGTCCATATGCGACGCGCGCTGCGGCCGGGCGGGCGGGTCGCTTTCGTCTGCTGGCGCGGCGCGGCCGAGAACGATTGGGTGCGCCTGCCGATGGGCGCGCTCAAGGGCATCGTCCCGCCGAGCGCGCTGCCCGGTCCCGAAGCGCCCGGCCCATTCTCGTTCGGCGACCGGGGTCGCGTGGCACGCATCCTGACGGCGGCCGGCTTCACCGATATCGCTATCGCGCCCTTCGATGCTTCCGTCCCGTTCGGCGAGGGCGGGACGCGGGACGCTGCGATCGACGACGCGGTGAAGATGACGCTCGAGGTCGGCCCGCTGTCGCGCTCGCTCGCTGATAAGCCTGACGACATCCGCGCGCGCGCCTCGGCCGCGGTTCGTGCCGCCTTCGCGGGCCTCCCCGGCGAACGGTCGGTGATGATCAACGGCGCTGCGTGGATCGTCATGGCACGCAATCCGGCAAGCTGACAGGGATTAACAGGGGAGTCGCCCCCGCTCGGTGGAGCGGGGCGTCTTTGGCCGCTCAGATAGTCAGGGGCCGTTCTGAGGAGGCGAGCCGACGTTCGTAGAGTCGGCACGAAGGGCCCTTATTGGCCGGGTTCTGCCCGGTGGTGAATGCACCAAACCGACCCGAAGCCGCCGGTCAAGGTCGCTGCTCGTATGTCTCGAGGCACCTAAAGAACAGTCGCTCAAAGTTCCGATGCGCACGGCGCGCTCCGCGAACTGACTTTAGCTCACACGTGACACGGCCTTTCGTTCGGGCTTCCCGCCCATGGTACGAGCGCGTGATGGTTAGACCAACGGTCCAGCGCGTCCTAAGCGCAGAGGGTCGCTAGGGAGCCGAAGCGGGTTGCAGCGTGAGTTCCTGGTTGGCCCACGCACATCTTTGGAAAGCTCGCCGCCCGGAAGCTGCGAGCACTCTTGGCGAGGGTGCCGGCCGTCTGCGGGTCAACTGCGATCGCACCCGGGCGAGCATACAGTCCGTGCTTTAGATGGCCGACGCGCGACCGCCGCGATTCGATGAACGAACCTTCCAAATCTCACGAATGCACTCGCGTGAAGCCGTCTGGACTCCAGTCCTCGCTGCCGACCCCGTGATGGACGAAAAAGAATCCCGCCGGGTCGTAGCGGTTCTTGATCGCTTTCAGGCGCGCATAGTTTGTCCCCCAGAACGCTTCGCGCCAATCGCCGCGGAAAAAATCTGTTTCCGAAAGGTAGGAGCCGCCTTGTGGTGACAATGCTTTAAGAACGGCCGCAGCTTTCGCTACACGCTCGGCCTGGCGACGCGCCTCTATGATGTCGGGCCGTGTGATCGGGAGCCCCGGAAACGGCGGCGGACCACCCGCGGCGACAATCATCAGGGCGAACGCGTCGGCAACTTTCGGATTCATGGCGCACTGACGTGCCCGTTCGTTCACCTCCGCGGGGGCGCCCGCGAGTCCTTTGTTGAAATGCAGTTCCACGGCCTGAAATTGGGCGGCCTCCATAAGCGCCCCGGCAAGCTGGCCGCGCCGGGGTGGTTCGAGAAGCGTCGCGGGCAGCCATTGCGACTCGTAGCCGTGCAGAAATAGTGAGGCCTGGTCTCCATCGCCTCGCCACCAACCGTGCTGGGCGGGCGCTCCGGCGCGCGGGTCGGGCACCAGTCCCGGGTTGGACTTGAGATCCCACCAGCGGCGTGCGGGACCGGCGCCGATCCGCGGTTCGCCATCTAAAGTGAAATCTGCCGGTGAGGCGCGGACCCAATCGGTGAACGGCGCCCAGACCGCTTGGGCCTGTTCTTCGTTGAGGCCCTGACACACCATCGACACGCGGACTTCGTCTTCGCGGAAAACAAGCTGCTCACCCCATTGTGGATTGAACAGGTTTTCGGCGTAGTGATCGACGAGCCGTTCGACCAGCCGACGGTATGCCTCGCGCGATGACGCCTTGACCGTGAATTCGGCCCAGCCAAAGTGCTCAGGCAGATCGTGGGTTTGCAAAGTGATCCTGGTCAGTACACCGAAACTGCCGCCTCCTCCGCCTTTCAACGCCCAGAAAAGATCGGGCTCCCGCGATGCGTTGACCGTGCGGACAACGCCGTCAGCGGTGACGACCTCGGCCTGGAGCAGGCTCGCGGCCGCCAATCCATAACGCTTCGAGAACGACCCGAAACCGCCGCCCTGGACGAGGCCGGCCACCCCCACGCTCGCACAACCGCCGCCCTGGACGTATCGCCCCGCCTGAGTGGTGACGGCAGCGTAGACGTCGATCCACATGCAGCCGGCCTCGACCGTCACAGCGGGCGTGGGCGGCATCGAGGAGCCCAGCGGCACAAAGGCGTCGTGCAGTTCGATGCGGTTCATCGCGCGTGTCCAGATCAAAAGCGAATCCGGCGCGTTCGAGCCGCCCAGATAACTATGCCCCCCGCCTTTCACCACCAGACGCAGATTATGTCGGCGGACGAAATTGATGCCGGCAACCACGTCCGCCGTAGAACGGGCGGCCACGGCGTAGGCGCTCGCGCGGGGTGTCCATCCGTCGAGCCAGCCTGAGATCTGGGTGCCGCCGGGATCGTCGCCGAGCGCGATCGGGTTTCGCGCTTCCTCAAGGCGAGCAAGACAAGCGGGCGTGTGGGGTGCTTCCGCACAGGTCTGCCAGACCGTCGTGGGTCGCAACAAATTTCCACCCACTGCGCGACTCAGCGCCCGCCACTCCTCTGCTTCTGGCCACGCAGGATCACCAGGCTGGATGCGGCCCATGACACCCACGACCGGAGTCACGTCCGCAAAGATCGTGGCAGTGGGAAGCAATGGCAGAGCGGCAACACCCTTTAGCAGGCAACGTCTCTTCACGTCGTCTCATTTCCTTATCGAGCGACAATCAGCTTCGAGAACCATCTTTTCTGGAACCAGGAGCGGGCCCGACAGGCTTCAATCGAGCGGGTAACCAAGGGCCGTTACCAAAAGGTCAAAGCGCCCCTCGGTTGTCCGTGCAACATCATAGATGAGATGCCTACCTCGATGCGTGGGCCGCGATGCTCAGGCCGTCTGTGAAAATCCCAATGACTTGGTCCCAGAAGGCGGAAAGAAATTCGGGATCACCGAAGTATTCTGAAAGACACTCATCCGGCCGCCGAAAAGCGTATTGCCCGATGTCGAAACGAAGGTCGACGTACCATTTTCAGCAGCCTGCGCACTCTTCGCGAACAGCAAAAAGCCCGCTGCGGTGGTCGGATCCTGGCCGAGATCCATCTTGCTCCCGTCGGCCAGCTTGTAATCGCCGTCCTTCATCTGATATTTTTGCGCATCCTGCCCAAGCGACTGGAAAAGCGACATAAACCCTCCGAGCGCGTCCGCTTTCTCGCTAACCGCGTCGGACTGGGATGCGGTGAGCGGCGTTCCATCCGCTTCAGACCACTTTGCATAGCCGCTAACCGCGTCACTATGAAAAGCGTTAACCGAAGCGACGAGTGAAGCGTTTCCGTTAAGCATGCCTTGAAGCCACGCTATATCGTTTGCGCCAAGGTCCTTGGACGTGACCTCGATCGAGCCGTTGCTCGAATGGAAATCAAAGTGGGCATTGGCGAGGTCCGGCCTCTGCGACAGGACTGACTGCATTGTGGACGTCAGGGCGTTAGCGATGTTCCGCGCGTCGTTTCCCATTTTCAACGGGGCGCCCAAAGCATCCAGATACTTTGCAACGCGAGCCGCTGTCACAGACGGGTCAACGACAGTCACAGCAACTTGCGTCGGCGACGCTTGCGTGGCTGGCGAAGACTGCATCAACCCGGGAGAACCCAGCGGGAGTTGGCTTTGGCCCAATGCCACCGGGTTCGAATTTGCCAACGTAATTGGCGCGCTCATTCGTTCCTCTCTCTTTGTCCTGTAAGCGGGTTTACGACGACTTTGCGGAAAACGTGAGGCTTGGATTGAAATCGCCGAACGAATGGCGAGGGTACAACGAATCGCCGATTGGGCAAAGATCTCCGTGAGGACACGACCACGTCTGCGTAGACAATTTGGTCTAGACAAGTTACTCTACGTCATCCCGTCTCTGCTCGAAGGTGTCGTCATGACCAAAGCTACTGCCGCGACCAGGCCGACTGCGGCTGAACTCGAACTCCTGCGGGTTCTATGGCCAATCGGCTCCGCCACCGTCAAGCAGGTCCATCAGGCCATGCATGAGGAACGTGCGGACGTTACCTATGCCAGCGTATTGCGCCAGATGCAGGTCATGCATGCGAAGGGGCTGCTGACGCGCGACGAAAGTGAGCGTTCCCACGTCTACGCGCCCGCGCAAAGCCAGAACATGCTGCAAACCAGCCTGCTGAAGGAACTGATCCACAAGGCGTTCTCGGGTTCGGGCAAGGCACTTGTCATGGCCGCTTTGCGCAAGCACGTTAGTCAGGAGGAACGAGAGGAAATTCGCAAATTTCTCCATGGAGATAAGCGATGAGCCCATTTGCCTGGACGCTTGTTCAGGCATTGGGCTGGGCGCTCATTTGCTTCGCATGGAAGGGTGCCTTGATCGGCGTGGCAACGGCGCTCTCGTTGCGGCTAATGCGTAACGCCAGTCCGCAACGTCGCTATGCGCTCCTCTGCCTTTCGCTTCTTTTGTGTCTCGCGATACCAGTGCTCGATGCGTACCGCGGTATCGAAGCGGCGTCGCGGCCATCTGGCTGGTTTCGCGCGACCGATTCTCTCATCGTGCCAACGAAGCACACACGCGATACATTCACGATTGAGAACGTCCTGCCCTGGCTGGTTGCGGCATGGCTGGTCGGTGTCGCCGCCATGTCGTGCCGGCTGACCGCCGGCTTGCTGTGGGTACGTCGGATCGGACACGCGTTTCCCGCTTGGCCAGATCCCCGGTGGCAGGACTACATGTCGGCGCTTGCCGTGCGTTGCGGGCTGTCGCGTCCGGTGACGCTGTGCGTGGCAACGCATCTCGCAAGCCCGCTGACGATCGGCTGGTGGCGACCGCTCGTGCTTGTTCCGGCTGCGTTGCTGACGCGCATGCCACCCGATCTGCTCGAAGCGGTGCTTGCCCACGAAATCGCGCATATCAAGCGCGCCGACTATCTGGTCAATCTGCTGCAAAGCGTGATCGAGGCGCTGCTGTTTTTTCATCCGGCAGTGTGGTGGCTGTCGCACCGGATTCGTATCGAGCGGGAATGCGTCGCCGATCAAATAGCCGGCACGCTCATTCAAAACCCTCGGCGTTTGGCGCTTGCGCTCGAGGAGCTCGACGCGCTTCAATCGTCGAGTGCCGGATACGCGCGAGTCGCGCAATCGGCGCGGGGCGGCCAGTTGCTGGACCGCATCAAACGCCTCTGCCACCCCGTCCCGCCCTCGCCGCACTGGGTCGCGTGCGTCCCGGCCATCACGGTTTGCTTCGTCGCGTTGTGCGTGACGGCGCAGACACTGTGGCAGGTGCCCGTGTCGCAACCCGCGGCGGGCATCGTGCCTGCCGGGTTGCTCGCATCGAGCCACGTCGTGGTGATCGACGACAAATCCGGTCATGTCCTGTTCCAGAAGCGCCCGGACGATATCGTGCCGATCGCATCGTTGACGAAGTTGATGACCGCCATGGTCGTGCTCGATGCCCGGCCCGATATGAACCGGACCATTCGCATCGACGCCAGCGACGCCGAAGCATTGCGGCCCAGCCGCACGGGATTGCCGGTCGGCGCAAGTCTGCCCCTTCATGTAGTGCTGCAACTCGCTCTGATGTCGTCGAATAACAGCGCGGCATATGCGCTGGCGCATGACTATCCCGGCGGCTACCCGGCGTTCCAGGCCGCGATGCGAGCCAAGATTGCTGCGCTCGGCCTGAAGCACACGACGATCGAAGAGCCAACCGGCCTCTCGCCGCTCAACACGTCGACGGCAAGCTCGTCGAGTACCAGAACACGAATCCGCTCGTCGGGCAAAAGGGCTGGGACATTGCCTTGTCGAAGACCGGCTATACCGACGCGGCCGGACGTTGCCTGATCATGCGGCTGCGCTCGGTTCGGGACAGCGTCACGATGGTGTTTCTGGACGCCGGGCCGGCTGCGTTCCCTGCGCGCGACGCGATCAACATCCGTCGCCTCCTGCTCGCCCACAAGCTGGCTTGACGTTCGGCGCGCTCACCGCGTTTCCTCACTCTGTCCAAGTGGACCTGACCTTGACTCACTCGATCACGCGTCGAAAGCTGTTGATTGGTTTACCGCTGCTCGCCGGCATGGGCGTGGCTCCCGCATTGCGTGCAGCCGATTCACCATTCTCCGATATCGAGCGGCGCAATGGAGGCCGCCTCGGTGTGTTTGCGATCGATACCGGCTCGGGCCGCACACTGAGCCACCGCGCCGAAGAACGCTTCCTGATGTGCAGCACGTTCAAGGGATTGCTCGCAGCGCAGATACTGGCCCGCGTCGATGGCGGCGCAGAGCGGCTCGATCGGCTCGTTCACTACACGGAGAAGGATCTTGTTTTCACGTCGCCTGTGACCAAGGCCAACGTCGCGCGGGGTGCGTTGTCGATCGACGCGCTCTGCCGGGCAGTCCTCGTGGAGAGCGACAACACGGCCGCTATCCTGTTGATGCGCAGCGCCGGTGGTCCCGCGGCGTTGACCCGGTTCGTGCGCGGACTCGGCGATACAGTCACGCGCTCGGACCGCTATGAGCCCGAGTCGAACCGCTATCGCGGCGTGCTCGACACCACGACGCCGAAGGCCATCGCCACCACGGCGCAGCGCCTTCTGCTTGGTGATGCCCTGAGCGCCAGTTCTCGCGCACAACTGGAGCGCGGCATGGCCGACTGCAAGCCGGGGCTCAACCGGATTCGCGCCGTGCTGCCCGCAGGTTGGCAGGCCGCCGACCGGCCCGGCACCAGCGTCGAAAGCGAGACCAACGACTACGCGCTCGTGCGCCCGCCCGGGCGCGCGCCGTTGCTCGTTGCTGCCTACTACGATGCGCCTGGCGTCAGCATGGAAGCGCGCGAGGCCGTTTTGCGCGCAGCGGGCACGGCGTTCGTGCAGTGGGCCACGAGCGCGGCATGACCGAGGCCCCCACGCGAAACCGGAAGATCGATTTACTCCGTGGCGTTTCCATCCTGCTCGTACTGTTTCACCACTTCAATATCGCCTATCGGCTCGACGACACTTTTCTGTCGCGCGTATTCGGCTGGGAAGCGGTCCGGGCTGTTGCACGAAACGGCAACTATGGCGTCACGATGTTTTTTGTGATCTCGGGATATCTGATAACGGCGAACGCAACTCGCCGCTGGTCCGAACTCGGTCATGTTGATGTCAGGGTGTTCTACGGCTTGCGCATCGCGCGCATCGTTCCGTGCCTGTTGCTGCTGCTGGCTGTGGTGAACGCGCTTGCAATGGCTGGCATTGCCATCTTCCAGAACCACTCGCCGGCCGGCACGCCGGTTTCATTCTGGCTTGTGAACCTGGCTTCGTTGACGTTCTGGATGAACATGCTCATAGGGACGCACGGATGGACCAACTATGCACTCGGCGTGTTGTGGTCGCTTTCCGTCGAGGAGGTGTTCTACCTCTCGTTTCCTCTGCTTTGTCTCGCGTTTCGCAGGGAGGCGCAGCTCGTTGCTTTCTGGCTCGCATGCATTTTCGTTGGTCCGGCTTACCGTTTCCTGCACCAAGGCGACGAGGGTGGCTATCTCTACGCGTATTTCGCATGCTTCGACGCAATCGCCACCGGATGTTGCGCGGCGCTGCTAGCAAGACGCGACGTGTGGCGTGGCCGCGCGTGGAGCGTGCTGGCGTGGCCGACGGCGCTGGCCATGACGTTTGTCTATCTGTACTGGCCGATCCGCGAAAGCAACGTGTTCGGTGTCACGGCAATGGCCTTCGGCACTGCGGTTTTGCTACTGGGCGCGAGTGATCGGCTGGACGAATCAAAAGTACGAGGCACGCGTGTGTCCACAGTGCTAGAAGGGTTCGGCAGGCTTAGCTATGAACTCTATCTGTTTCACCTTATCGTGCTGGGCCTGCTGCGCACGATTTTCCCGCCTTCCGGCGTGGCGGGTGACGAGAAACTGGTGGTTCTGGTCGGCTATCTGTTGCTTTCTACCTGTCTGAGCGTATTCATCGCGCGAATGTACGCTGAGCCGTCGAGTCGCATTGTGCGCCATTGGCTGATTCCGAGAAGATCTTGACCTAAAAGCGAATACTGCGAGCGGGATCAACCTGACATCGAACACCCCCAGCTCGAATCGGGTGCAGAGGCTGAGCGACTGGTTCTGGTCGGGGTGCGGCCGGTCCCGTTACCACCGCCAATGTCCGCGTTTGGCCGCCTACCGCCTCATGCGCTTTGCATGAATCAAAACAACATCGATGCTGAGCGAACGGCTGAGTGCGACCCGGAGAGGACTATCATCCGAGATTGAAGCAGACATTCGCAAGGTGTCGCCCGTCCGGATCCAGTGAACGTTCAGCTATGATGCCTTGAGCTATCGGTTGCATGCTACCGCCTTCGCAGGCGGTCTTTCCAGATCAATCTTCGCATTTCGAAAGAGGAACCTTCTATGGCTATCGAGCGAACCGGCCACAGGTATCGAGCTACTGATACGGGCAAGACTATTGACGTCTGGTTTCCGGCTACCGGTGGCGGGAAAGGGCGGAGCTGTCTCGCCGAGAAAGTTGGGATCATTTCTGGTGATGTCGTTGCTGTAGTGATTGAGTCGCTCGAAATCCCACCCATTTCTACGGAGGATGCGTACCTGCGATTGCACCTGCTATCTGAAAGGGCCGTTAAGCCGAATGAAGTCAATCTCGACGGTATTTTTGGCCTGTTGCCCAATATTGCATGGACATCCGCAGGCCCTGTTTTCCCCGGAAATATTGAAGATCTGCGGGACCGGTTAGCAGCCGAATACCACCACCTGACAGTGTCGTCGGTAGATAAGTTTCCTCGCATGACTGACTACGTCGTGCCCGAGGGCGTGCGGATTGCCGATGCGGATCGCGTGAGACTTGGAGCGCATCTGGCAAGTGGTACGACTGTGATGCATGAGGGTTTCGTTAACTTCAACGCGGGCACCCTCGGTGAGTCAATGGTCGAGGGGCGTGTGACGCCGGGCGTTACTGTCGGGAAAAATTCGGACGTCGGCGCGGGCTCATCCATCATGGGTACGCTCTCGGGCGGGGGCAAAAGCAGGAACTCAATCGGCGAACGAAGCTTGCTCGGAGCGAACGCCGGCATAGGCATTTCGCTAGGAGACGAGTGTATCGTCGAAGCCGGTCTATATGTCACGGCCGGTACGAAAGTGAAGTTGCCCGACGGCAACGTCGTGCCGGCAAGGCAGTTGTCCGGTCGATCCAGCCTGCTATTCCGTCGAAACAGCCAGACCGGTGCAGTCGAGGTGCTGCCGACAGATTCTTCCCGCTGGGGCGGTCTGAATACGAGCCTGCATAGTAACGACTGAACAGCGTGACTTGCCTGAAAATCCCTTGCGCGGCTAGTGTATGACCGCTTTGTGCTGGCGTCCCCAGTCGGCCGCTTATGGCCGCGTGCCGACTCATGCAGTTTGCATACTCAACTTCAACATCCCCGGGCTGTGGTTGGCAGCACGCGACCTAATGCATTCTGTCACCGCACCGAAAGGAATGTCCGTTTGGGGCGCCCAACGCGCCAGCCAGACACCAAAGCGCTACCCTTCAATTGCTCGATAGTTCGATCAGTGCGGCTTCGGTGCACATCATGCGAGAGTGTCTTTTCTGGCCGCTCGCAGACGCTTAAGCTGCTCCAGCACAATCCGGTGATCGTAGGGTTTTGATAGTGCGGGGCCGTCATCGCATAATCTTGCGGCTTTTTCGACAGAGCCGGCAATGCTTCCTGCCAGGATCACCCGAATGTCGGAAAACCGCTCGCGTATCCACTTCGCCAGCGCGAATCCGCTACGCTCCTCGCCCCCAACGTCCGCAAGCACGATATCGATGGCTGAAGCCTTATCGGTGAGCAGGGCTTGGGCCTCGACGCTGTCAACTGCCTCCAAGACGAGGTATCCGCATGCGCGAAGATATTCCGCAAGAGGCGTACGCACGAGTATGTCTGCATCAACAATCAGGATATGAGGTGTAGTCACGAACTTCCGTCCGGAGGTAGGCCCAGCACTGAACGAAACAACTTCGCCGCGTGCGCAGTGCTGTATGGTTTGGCGACGAACAGGCACATCGACACGCATGCGCCAGGCTGAATGTCGCCAGAAGTGAGAATGACGGGAATGCCAGGATGGCCTCTGGCAATGAGCTCGGCCAGTTGTCGACCGTCAAGCATGCCGGGCATCTGTATATCGGAAAAGACAAGATCGACCTTTCCTCCGGCGCGGATATAGGCCAGGGCATCATCGGCGCAGCTCGCCTCTATGACGGCAAAGCCAACAGCACGCAGTCCTTCGGCCAAGGCCACGCGGACAAGAACGTCATCCTCCGCGACCAGGACTTGAGCCACGCTTGGTTGCGGCTGCGGCTGCGGCTGCGGCTGCGGCTGCGGAACCATCGATTTTCCCCGAGGAAAGCGCGTTTGATTAACACCGAAGCCGCAATTTCCGTTCCCGACCGGCGTTGTCCGGGCGCGTCTTGCCGCTCCGCCGCGGGGGCGAGCTTTCGTGCCGCATGCCGGGCGCGTTCGGCTACAAGCTACAAGCGGCTTGAACGTTTGGGGGGAGCGGCGCGTGCACCGAATCGGAATGTGCGGGTCGCGCGCAAGCACTCTATGGACTGACCGCCTGTGTGACGATTTCTGAAATCACAACTTGTGCTTTGGCTGGCCGCTTGTGGCCGAAACCGGCGGCTAGCTGCGAAGGTGGCTGTGGCATGCGTGATGGCAGGCATTCGCCAGCTAGCCATGGTCGCCGGAATCCCGTTCCCCTGTTGGGCTGTGTGGCGCGCGGTGCTCAACGAGTACTTGCCAGCATCGTGCCGCGGCATGCCGAAGCGCCACATCGGCAGCGATAGTCGTCCAGCGACTTTCGGCGTTTTGCGTTCGGCACCTGCAGGTAATAGTCGATAAAGAGCTCTTCACCTTCGCCGATTTCGCGCTTGGCTTCGATGAAAATGCGACCATCCTCCTCGACGGCCTCGCAGTTGGCATCACAGGCATGATTCAGCCAGCGCGCGCTGTTTCCGCCCCGGCCGCCGTCGATGACCTGTCCGTCCTCTCTTCCGAACAGAAAGGTGTGCCCTTCCGCTTCGCGGCGGGCGTAATGCCGCGCGGCTTCAGGCCACGACGTCACGAGTCCGCGGTATTCAAGAATGCGCTCGCCTGCGCCAAGTGCCCGGAGCGCGAAGACGCCCTTGCCGTGTATGGAGGAGCGCCGCACGGAAACACGTTTCATCGTCTGCTGATTAACTGAGTGGGGTGATCGATGGGGCATTATCTGCGCCCGACGGGACGAACAACTTTAGTGCTGCCAGGGTCTAGGTGGCCGCAGGCGCAGCGCTGCCCCGCGTCGGCAGTTTAAGCAGGTCTCTGGGCTGGCCGGCCTTTCCGCTCGCCGCGATGGTCATCAACTGATCCAGATAGTCGCTGGCTTTCGCGAAGAGTTCAAGTCGCACGGTGCCGAGCATGCGGTCGTATTCGTTGACCACTTCTGTCAGGCCATCGAGCAGTGGTGCAGGAAGCGCGCCGTACGCACCCGATTCATGAAAAGCGAGCAGGGTCTGCGCCAGCTCCTGCTCGACCCAGTCGAATCTGGCAGGTGGGATCAGGCCATGTCCGGCACGGGCAATGTGACCGCTGATGATACAGACCTGCGCCAGATGGTTGATCAGCCCCTGGTCTATGTCGCTATGGCGGGCACGCTCGAGCATCAGGCGCGTGCGCAGGATGAGCTCCGACGCGCGGTGGCGTGCCATCGGCAGCTGCAAGGCCTTGGAGTGGCCGGCGGGCCGGCGTGCTGGGCTTCGATTGGACATGAGGGGGTTCGGGATGGATCAAGGCGAGACGATTGTAGGGCAACGTGGAACGCTTCTGGGGAACTGGCGCGTGGCCGGTGACCCGTGGTCCCCGGGCGTTACGTCCGGCGGGCGAAGGCATCACCGATCTGTTGCGCCCGCTTGACCTCGTCACTGTGCAGGTAGATCGAGGTGGTTGACACGGAAGCGTGCCGCAGGTTGTCGCGCACGGTGGTCAGTTCCGCTCCACGCCCGAGCGCGTGCGTCGCGTGCGTGTGCCGCATCCAGTGCGGACTCGCACGCCGCAGCTTTTCCGCGAGCGGCGCGTGATCCGCTTCGATCGCCCTGGCGGCGAGCAGGAAGAACCGTCGCATCACCATCCACAGGCGCACGCTGCTGATGCTTGTGGTCGTTGCCCCGGCGCTATCCGCGTCGAGACTGCCGATGATGGGCGTCTCCGGGCGCCAGTGCAGTTGCGTGGCCGGCAGTCCGCGTTCGGCCAGATAACGCGCGAGCGCGCCCCAGGCAAGCGGCGGGAGCGCCACGCGCGCCAGCTTTTTCCCCTTGCCCGTCACACGTAGCCAGTAGTCACCGCGCGGATCGGTTTCGACGTGACCCAGCGTAGCGCCGACGAACTCTCTGGCGCGTAGTCCCGTCGCGTAGCCAAAATCCAGCAGAAAGCGCAGTCGCTGCGAGGCGGCCGCCGTCCAGCCGTGCGACCATTCCAGCCCTTCAGCGATCGTCCGTACCAGCGCCCATTCTCCCTCGCTGAAGGCGTGCGAGACATCGAGCACGTTTGATCCGGACGCTTCCCGCACCTTGACGCCCGCAAACGGATTGGCCAGCACATAGCGCTGCTCGATGAGCCAGCGGAACAGGGCGCCCAGGATAGAGAGCGCATGCGCGACCGAGCGCGCGGAGAGGCTCCCGTTGAACGGGCGCCAGTCGGGCGAGCTACGCGGGCGCACCGGCCCGACCCAGCGGCCGCGCGGAGAGGGATGGCGCAGGAAGGCCCGGTAGGCGATCGCATCCTCGGTCGTAAGCGAGGAGAGCGCGCGGCCGCGCTCGACGATCGCCCACAGGATCAGCCGCTCGGCTTCCTTGCGGTAGGTGCGCTGAGTCGCAGGCGACTCGTGCAGCGCGAGCCAGGTCTGGACCGCCTGGTAGTCGTTGGTCGCATCGAGTGTGCAGGTCGCGGCCGGGGCGCGGAAGGTGCCCTGGGAGCCATCGACTTCGTGCGGCAGGCTGATCGACTCCCACGGCACGATGGGACCCGGCCGGCTGGCCACGATCAGTGCACGCGCCTTTTCGGTGAGCGCGGGCCAAGCGGCGAAGAATGCCTCGATCGCGCGGGCGCTGGCTGCGCCGAGACCCGGCACGACCTTCCACCACTGGCGTCGGCGCGGAATGCGCACGGTGAGATCGGCAAGCGTCGTGATGCCGTACGCCTGCAGCACACGCACGGCACGCGGCGCGAACCACTGCGCGATGTCGTCGGCGATCTGCGGCTCGCCCGGGCGGGCGGTGCGCAGAAAGTCGATGGCCTGGGCGACGGCTTTCGCGCGCTGCGCGCGCGCATCCGCGGGGTGGTCGAGCAGGGTGGCCAGATCCTCGCGGTTGACGGCACGCGCGAGTGCCACCAGCCGCCTGCGGATGCGCCCGAGCACGCCACGCGCGGATCTGCCATCACCCAGCGCCGAAGGCAGGTAGCGCTCGACCGCGGGCCGCACGGCGACACCGGCGTACCACGCGCGCAGCGCGGCGAGTTCGGCGGCATCAGGGAAGCCAGCCGTTTCAGAAGAAACAGGATCGTCTGGGGCGGGCAGGGCAGTGTGACGCGTTTTCATACATCTTAGTTTACTCCAAAAACATGCACGTTATGATAAGAAGGATTATCCTAATGGCACGATCTTGCCGCACGTTTTTTGGAAAAAACGTGAACGCTCACGCAAGGAAAGTTGTGTCTAAACGGCAAGCAAACTTGTGTCTATCGATCCGGCCTTCTGCAGGTGTCAACGAAATACTGCTTAAAAAGACGTTCGGATTCCCGCAATCCCGCGTCCGTGAAGATGACGGATTTCGCTTTGTTGGCAGGATCACCAATAAGGCCTCGATCATGAAGTCGGTTTAGTGCATCCCAGTCAAAGTTCTTCCAGGCGCGGTTGTCGTCATGCACGGTCAAAAAGAGGAGTGCGAGGACGGCATCGTCAATCGCGGCAGTGTTGATGTCCATGGCGTTCATCCCAAGACCGACCAACTGATGGCACCAGGCGCGCCAAGTGCCGCGGATTCTTGCCCTTTTGTAACGGCGTGCTGAGTCGGCCAGTTCGCGGCTCGCTCGCCAGGACCCCAAAGTGCTGAACGTCAGCAATAGTTCGCGATACCTGTTCGCGAGCATCGGATCCGTCGGTTCCGGGTGGATCAAAAGACACGGTGGATTGTGTTGCAGCTCGACATCGCAGATGCGTTGATAGGCTACTGATCTGCGTCGCAACGCCGCGATTGCGGCACCGGACGTGGTTCCTGTCGCCTGTAATCGTCGCTGTGTTTGCACGAGCCTACAGCCTAGGCTCGCCTATCGACGCTGGTAGACAACGCCCTGAATCAAGACCTGATCCGGCTCCGGCTCCTCGTCAAAGCGTTTATGCGCCTCGGCAATGGCGACTTGATTCTCGCTCGCCCAGTTGACCAGCGCCATGACAGGCTTCAACAGCGTTCTTCCCATGTCGGTGAGTTCGTAATCGACGCGCGGAGGGATCGTCGGATACATCGTTCGCGTTATCAGTCCGTCGCGTTCCAATCCGCGCAAGGTCAGCGTCAGCATTCGCTGGGAAATGCCGTCGATGCCGCGCTTCAACTCGTTGAAGCGCCGCGGACCATTAGCCAGCATGGCGACAATGTAGAGGCTCCACTTGTCGCCGATGCGATCCAGGATTTCACGGGTTGCCAGGCAGCCGCCAGCGTCAGGTGCAGGCATATCGGCAGGTAGCTCAGTGTGACTAAGTGACATGCATGTGCCTTCTTGTGGGGAAACGGCAGGAGCCATACGATCCTTTGTATGAATAGGTAATTCAGAATCAATAGATGACTTAGTTCTCATTTTATACCTAGGAGCCGTCATGAGCCACACCCTGCTTGTTACTTCCAGTCCGCGCGGGGCTGACAGCCTTTCCACCCGCTTCGCCACCGAAATCGCCGAAGGCATCCAGGCCCGCTCGGGCGGCCCGCTGACCGTGCGCGACCTCGCCGCGAATCCGCCGCCGCACATCACGCCGGCCTACATCCAAGGCCGGATCACGGCGCCGGAAGATCGCACACCGGAACAGGTCGAGGCGGTTAAGCTCGCCCAGGAGTTCGTCGATGAGTTGAAGGTCGCCGATGTGATCGTGCTCGGTTCGGGCATGATCAACTTCGGTCCGTCCTCGCAGCTCAAGGCGTGGTTCGATCACGTTACCTGGCCGCGCGTCACCTTCGGCTACGGCGATACTGGGCCGAAGGGGCTGCTGACCGGCAAGAAGGTCTATCTCGTTACCGCTACCGGCGGCGTGTTCTCGGAAGGTGCCTGGGCGCCGTTCGACTTTCAGACCAACTACTTGCTGCATCTGCTTGGTTTCATCGGCCTGACTGACGTTGAAGTCGTGCGCGTCGAAGGCACGGTTTTCGGCCCCGATGCGGCGAAGGCCGCAATCGCCAATGCCGAAACGGCCATCACAGCCTTGTTGACGAAGGCTGCGTGACCTCATGGCCGGGAGAAAGACCATCGCTCTGTTCGGTGCGACCGGGCCGACCGGAAGGCACATCATCGAAGAAGCCTTGAAGCATGGCTACAACCTGTCGGTCTATACGCGCGACGCCAGGAAACTCGCATCGTTCGCGGGAAGGGTCGACATTGTTGTTGGCGACCTGCAAGACCAGAGTGCCATTGCGAAGTGCGTCCAGGGTGCCGATGCGGTCATTAGCGCCCTTGGTCCCAACAGTCTCAAGGTGCAGGGCGATAAGCCTGTCATGCACGGCTTGACCCACATCATCGCCGCGATGAAGCACGCAGGCGTGCGCCGTCTTATCCAGATTTCTACGGCTGCCTATCGCGATCCCAAGGATGGCTTTGCCTTCAAACCCCATGCGTTCGCGCTGTTGTTCAAGGTGATCGCGCGCAAGGGATATGAGGACATCAAGGCGACTGGCGAATTGGTCGCCAATTCGGACCTGGACTGGACACTGATACGCATTCCTAATCTCAAGGATGGCCCCGCCGATGGCGGTGTGGACGTGGGCTGGTATGGAAAGACCAAACTCGGCATGAAGCTCTCCAGAGGCAATCTCGCGAAGTTTTTGGTCGACCAGGTGACCGACAAGCAGTTCGTGCGTGCCGCGCCAGGCATCGCTAACCTTTGACCCACGAACGTCTCGACAAAGTTCACGCCATGAGCGGATTCACCCATGCTGATGTACCCGATCAATCGGGAAAGACCTTTATCGTCACCGGCGCCAACACCGGCATAGGCTTTGAAATAGCGAGTACGTTGGCAACACGGCGAGCCAGGGTGCTTCTCGCGTGCCGTGACGAGCCGAAAGCGGAAGCTGCTATTAGCCGGATTCGTCTGAAGACCCCTGAAGCGAATCTCGCATTCTTGCCGCTTGACCTCGCAGACCTGGCGAGCGTGCGGAACGCAGCAAAACTGGCCGAAAAGGAACCGCGCATCGACGCGCTCATCAATAATGCGGGCGTGCAAGGGCCGAAGCTAAAGCACACGGTGCAAGGCTTCGAGCTGACATTCGGCGTCAATCATCTCGGGTGCTTTGCGTTCACCGCGCTCATGTTGCCCAAGCTCACGGAAACATCCGGGTCGCGCATCGTTGTCACGAGCAGCGGTCTGCACAAGGACGCGAAGATCGAGTGGGACGATCTTAATGCGGAGAAGAGTTACAAGTGGATGCCTCGCTATGCGGCCAGCAAGCTTGCGAATCTGCTTTTTGTCTTTGAGCTGGATCGGCGACTGCGAGCGGCGGGTACACCTGTTACGGCAGTGGCCTGCCATCCGGGCCTTGCCGGAACCAACCTTGCGCGCGATAGCTGGTGGGGCAACATCGCAATGTCATTGATCGGCCTGTTTTTCAACACGCCGGCTCAGGGCGCGTGGGGTGCATTGCAAGCGGCGACCGGACAAATAAAGTCCGGCGGCTATTACGGGCCGACGAAAACTTTCGAATTGCGAGGCCCTTCTGGTGAATGCATTCCGTCGCAGGACGCGCGGAATCCAGAACTCGCAAGACGACTGTGGGACCTATCGGTTCAACTGACCGGAATCAATGCCGAACTACCTTCAAATTCATAGCGCGCAGATCAGATCACGAGAACATGGTCATGCAAATAGACCTCTATAGGTATCCCTTTGATATTCGCGCAATTTTCCGGTTAGCCTGCGCGAGACCTGGTGAGGCTTTGCGTTTCGCCCCGATATAAATTTTCTTTCTAATCAGATGCTTGCTGACCCCCATCTCGGACGGCGCTAGCTAGGCGGCGCCGAGTGTGCCCCAGCGCCGCGAGCCGGCCCTTGATAAAGGGGGGTGCCCCTATGTGATTCGTCAAGCGGTAGGGCCGGATTTTGGTTGGTAGAGGGTACCGTCGCGCAGCATGGCGAACAGCACGTCGCAGCGTCGTCGAGCGAGCGCGATGAGCGCCTGATTGTGGCGCTTAGCCAAAACTGAGCTTCCCCTGAAATTTCGCCTTCCAGCAGGTCGCGTATAAACTCGACCTAAAGGAAGGAAAGCAGAGATGTTTAAGGTACCGCACCAGGTGTACACGGCAGAGTTCAAAGAAGCCGCCGTGCAACGAATCAAGGACGGGCAAGGCGTGAGCGCAGTGGCCCGCGAACTGGGTATGTCGACGCAGACCCTGCGCAACTGGCTGAACCGAGCCGGGTTTGGTGGAGGCTCCAACTCTTGAGAGAATGGAGCCATGAACAAGAAGGCAACCAAGTTTTCCCCGGAAGTCCGCGAGCGCGCAGTGCGTCTGGTGCGCGAGCAACGTAGCGAACATCCGTCGATGTGGGCGGCGGTCGAATCGATTGCACCGATGATCGGCTGTACGCCGCAGACGCTGCACGAATGGGTCAAGCGTGACCAGGTTGACCAGGGTGAGCGTGATGGCGTGAGCACCGACGAACGCGAACGGCTGAAGGCCCTGGAGCGCGAGGTCAAGGAATTGCGTCGTGCCAACGAGATTCTCAAGGTCGCGAGCGCGTTTTTCGCCCAGGCGGAGCTCGACCGCCGTTTCAAGTCCTGAAGGCCTTCGTCGATCAGTATCGCGACACCTTTGGGGTCGAGCCGATCTGCAAGGTCTTGCGGATTGCCCCGTCGGGCTACCGACGCCATGCGGCACAGCTTCGCGATCCGTCCAGACGCTGCGCCCGCGCGAAACGAGATGAGATTCTGCAACCCGAGATCAGGCGTGTCTGGCAGGCCAACATGCAGGTCTATGGTGTGCCGAAGGTCTGGAAGCAGATGAATCGCGAGGGCATTGTGGTCGCGCGCTGCACGGTCGGTCGGCTGATGAAGCTGCAAGGTCTGCGTGGTGCGGTTCGCGGCAAGCGCATTCGCACCACGATTGCCGACAAAAGCGCACCGCGTCCGCTGGACCGAGTCAACCGGCAATTCAAGGCGCAGCGGCCGAATCAGCTCTGGGTTTCGGACTTCACGTACGTTTCGACATGGCAAGGCTGGCTTTACGTGGCGTTCGTGATCGACGTGTTTGCTCGCCGTATCGTTGGCTGGCGAGTCAGTTCGTCGATGACCACGGACTTCGTTCTGGACGCACTTGAACAGGCGCTGTATGCGCGGCAACCAGGCGAGAACGGGACATTGATACACCATTCCGACAGGGGGTCCCAATACGTCAGCATTCGCTACAGCGAACGTCTGGCCGAAGCGGGCATCGAGCCTTCGGTCGGCAGCCGTGGCGATAGCTATGACAACGCGCTGGCTGAAACGATTAACGGCCTGTACAAGACGGAACTGATTCATCGGCGCGCCCCGTGGAAAACGAAGGAATCCGTCGAACTGGCAACGCTGCAATGGGTGGCCTGGTTCAATCATCATCGACTGATGGAACCGCTCGGCTATATCCCGCCCGCTGAAGCTGAGGCAAACTACTACAGGCAACTCAGAAATACTGCGGATGCGCCTGCTTTAACTTAAACCCAATAGCCTCCACGATTCCCGGCTCGGTTCAGGCTGAAGGCTTTCGAGGCCGGCAAGCTGAATGGTCCCGGGGCGAAGGCCGTCACAGCGGAACAGATGGAGCTGTCGCGGCTGCGAGCGGAGAACAAGCGCTTGCAGATGGAGCTGGAAATCGCAAAAAAAGCGGCGGTAGGTTCAATAGATCGTTGCAACACCTTCCTATTAATATCGAATGAGGGAGGGTTGACGAATGGCACAGATGGGAAGGCCGGGGTTGTCGCCGGAAGGCAAGTCAGAGGTTTGGCGACGGTGGCGGGCAGGTGAATCGTTCCTTGGCATCGGGAAGGCGCTAGGCAAGCCCGCAAGCCCGCAGGCTCGATCTACGGCGTGATCCGACTATGCGGAGGGTACACCCCTGCTGCTCGTAAGCGGTCGTTGCGGGCATTGACTTTGAGTGAACGTGAAGAGATCTCGCGCGGCGTCTCGGCTGGACTTTCAATTCGAGCGATTGCCGGCCAATTGAACCGCGCGCCTTCCATGATTTCCCGTGAGATTGCACGTAACGGCGGAACAGGCCACTATCGAGCTCTGGAAGCGGATGAGCGAGCCTCGCAGGCTGCTCTGCGACCCAAACGCTGCCTTCTGGAACAGAACCGGCGCTTGCGCTATGCGGTCGAGCGTAAGCTTTGCCGCGAATGGTCTCCAGAGCAAGTGAGCGGTTGGCTTAAGAACCGGTATGCCGATGACGAGGCGATGCGCGTGTCTCACGAGACGATCTTTCGCAGCCTGTTTGTGCAAGCGCGCGGCGTTCTGAAGAAGGAGCTGCAGTATCACTTGCGGACTCAACGGAAGATGCGTCACTCACGCTTCTCCAGCACGAAGGGCGCTCGCAATAAGATTGCTGACGCGGTTTCGATTCACGAGCGACCACCTGAAGCAGCCGACCGTGCGGTACCTGGTCACTGGGAAGGAGATCTTGTCAGTGGCGCCAACAATACTCATGTCGCCACTTTGGTCGAGCGGCGCTCGAGGTTCACCATCATCGTCAAGGTAAAGGGAAAGGACATTGTGAGCGTTGTGGCGGGCCTGAAGCGCGAGGTCAAGCGGTTGCCGCAGCATCTACGCAGATCGCTCACGTGGGACCGAGGCATGGAGTTGGCGAACCACAAAGACTTCACGATCGCCACGGATGTGAAGGTCTACTTCTGCGACCCGCGAAGTCCTTGGCAACGTGGTACCAACGAAAACACGAACCGACTCCTGCGTCAGTATTTGCCCCACGGTACGCAACTTGATCAATACTCGCAGGCGCAGCTGAACAAAATCGCAGCACGGCTCAATGAAAGGCCCAGAAAGACGTTGGGCTTCATGTCTCCGGCCGATAAACTACGCGTGGCTGTTGCAGCGACTCATTGAACCTACCGCGGCGTTCTTCGCGAAGGACCTCCTGTGAAGTTCGCCTGGATTGACACACAGTGCCGGCAATTCCCGCTTGCGGCGCTGTGCGAGGTCCTTTGCGTGAGCGTGAACGGCTATCGTGCGTGGAAGCGCGGCGGCACGCCCGAGCGTCAGCGGCTGACCGATGCGCAGTTGCTCACGTTGATTCGGACGATTCACGCCGAGGTCAAAGGCGCCTACGGCTCGCCGCGCATGACCGAAGAGGTTCGCTCTCGAGGCTTGCCAGCCAGCAAGGCACGGGTCGAGCGATTGATGAGCGCCAACGGTATTCGGGCCCGCCACAAGCGCCGTTACCGCGTGACAACCGATTCCCGGCACAAACTGCCGGTCGCGCCGAACGTATTGAACCGTAACGTCACGCCGGTCGAGCCCAATCAGGTGTTCACCTCGGACATCACGTACATCTGGACCGACGAATTGGGTAGCCACGTTTCCTTGCGGAAACGCGGCCCCCGAAGAACCGTACGTGCGAGCTTTCCCCGCATACGGCTCGAGCACAGCATGAAACGTCGCAATGACGCCGGTCTCGCCCACTGCACGAGCCCTTCGCAAGCATCCCATTGTTGATTCGCCTCATCGCTGAGATGAAGGGCGCTGAACCGTAGTGATACCGGTCTCTCACAAGCTTCCCCTCGATGAATCTCAAACGTGGACCTGCGACAACTGCACCACGCGGAAGTCTGCACCTTTTCAGGCCAAGGCAAAGTTTGAACCCCTATCCGGGCGATTACAGCCCGGCATTCGCTTTTTCCGCGTTCTCATACCCGCTTGTCCAACAGCTTCCCTTGCGAGTCACCTGCCATAGCCAGCACATCGACGTAGGCGGACAATCGGGCTTACCACGTTCCCGTTCCTGCCGACCCGCAACACGGGCGCAACCTCACCCCGCGGCGTGCCTGTCCGTTTAGCGCCCGTCTTTTCCCCGGCAGCGTTGCGACGACGTACTCCTACAACCCAAAGGAGCATCCAGCTGCGTGCCTTTTGGCTCGGGCCTGCAAGCCGCTTCGGCCCGTCATACATGACGAGGTTTATCAACGGTTCACATCTGTTGCGCATGCGGAACTTGCCTGGTCTCCACGCCGCAGTGCGGCTTGCAGCGTCATCACCACTGTCGCCACTGGTGACGTCTCTCGACGAGTACGTTGTCCCTGGAGCTTCGCACACGACCGTTACCAGTCACGCACGTCTAGGTAGGCAACTGCTGGTCGTACAGCAGGTCACGGCACGGCGAGCCGCGCGTGACAAGACAGAAACAGACTTTGCCATCCACTACATTGCCGATTTACGTCCGGCGGACGGCGACACGTGTCGCACAGGTTGGCTGTACCTGGCCGTCACGCTGGACCTGTTCAATCGGGAGGTCGTGGGCTGGTCCGTCAAGCCGCGCATGACGACGGAACTCGTGACCGACGCGCTGACGATGGCATGGTTCCGCCGCCGGCCCGCGCCCGGCGCGCTGCATCATTCGGATAGAGGCAGTCAATACGCGAGCCACGACTTCCAGTGCAAACTGAATACGTACGGCATGCGCTGCTCGATGAGCCGCAAAGGCAGTTGCTGGGATAACGCGCCGACGGAAAGCTTCTTCAACAGCCTGAAGAACGAGCGCGTGCATGGCACGAGGTATCGCACGTACCGCGAAGCCGTCGCGGACTTGTTCGAATACATCGAAGTGTTTTATAACCGTAGTCGTCGTCATTCATCGCTCGGCTTCATGTCGCCAACCCAGTTCATGCAAGACTGGCTTGTGGCTCAGCGGACAAGGGATGCGGCTGCATAACCCGGGGCCTCTGGAAGGCGAAAAACCGAGGGAACCTCACTGGGGGAAGGAGTACCCTCTTGGGAATCAGTAAGCGAGGAGACAAGAATTTGCGACGCTTGCTGGTGCAATGTGCAAGAGCGTATATGCGACGACTGGACCGACGCAGCGGGTCAATGGCGGATTGGGTGCGGGGCATGCTCACACGACGGCACTCGAACGTCGTGGCCTGTGCGCTTGCGAACAAGCTGGCGCGTACTGCATGGGCGCTCGCAACGCATCACCATGTTCAACGTGCATGGCGTAATCGTGTTCCCCTGACTCGTGACTCCGTGCCAACAGTGAATTTTGTTCTAGCGACATGCCCACCTGGTTTTGCGACGACTGAAGTTTGATGACGTGAACGGCAATCCGACCCGACGAATAACCTGAAAACAGGATAGGCCCCAAGGCCGATTAATTTCTTAGGATCGTTGGGTGCGACTCTCATCGTGGCGCGAGGAAGTTTCCTCATTAAAGACGCCGAATAGATTCGAGCAGGCCAACCACAAAATCAAGTCAGGGTTGCAAAAACGGAGGGGACCATAGATCCTGTTTGTACGGAGGATTGCATGTCAGAGAAGTCAGTGCCGAAGCGGCAATACACGAACGAGTTCAAGGGTGAGGCTATCCGGCTTGCCGAAACAGTCGGGCAGCATGAAGCTGCGCGCAGGCTCGGGGTGCCAGTGGCGACGTTAGGGAACTGGAGCCGGCGTAGCCGCGGTTCCGAAGGGGGTGTCGAGACGAGTAGTCGTGATGTGAGCGCTGTACGTGTTACGCGTCCGATCAGCGAGCTGGAGGCAGAGAACAGCCGGCTGCGCAAGGAGCTCGCCAGTGCGAAACTCGATATCGGGCCAATTAAGGAGCTCATTGCCGTCAAAATACACTGATCGAAAGGTTCAGGCCAACCAAAGCTACGCTGGCGAAAGATAACGCGGCAATTGCCGAAGCCAAGCGCCATGTCCACGGCAACCGGGAATAAAACCGAAGAAAAATCGCCGCAAAGAGACACGCCAACGTCAGGCTGACGAAAATTGAGCCAGCAAAATTCCTCACTTTACGTCTTTACTTCGAATTTCTTTCGATCTTCGGCGTATCTAATCCAGTTAGGCGGTTTCCCTCGACCTGACCATTCCTTCCCAGAGCGTGGATCCCGATACTTTGCAGGACGTGCCGTGTCCTTTCGCCCTTTCGCGGCGCCTCCAAGTGTGCCGCCAGAAAGGTCGTGCAGATCAACGTGGTAGTCGGCAATTTTCCGTAGTATCTCTGCTATAACCGCAATCCGCTCCTGCGATCTTCTTCGAGCAATTTCTGCGTCCAGTTGCTCACGTTGCGCGAGCAGTTCCTTGTATGTGGCCACCGCTGTTCCAATAGTTAAGCTATTGCAGAAGTTCGACTTCGTCTTGCTGCAATCACCTGTCGGGACGTACTCCACGTTGTGAACTTTACAGCGTGAGCTTGCCACGCCTAACGAATGTTCCAAAAAAAGCCCGGCCGAACGCCGGGCATATAATATGGAACAACTCGGTACAACTAAGGTCCCGTTCATTCTACGACCTCCAACAACGGAAAGCAATGCGGGATGGCATTATTAATTTATGACGATAAAATTGACCGCGTATATTCTGTAAGAAATAGGGGTGATTTTCGTAATTTTTGAGCCGGAAACGGAATCCGGAGATACTCGACATTCATAATAGGGCCGAGTCGAAATTCCGCTAAGGAAACACTGATCAATTCTGCTCGACGAGCATCGCTGACGAGGCCGAGGACGTTGCAGATAGAGGCTCACGGAACGGTCCCACGATCATGAAGTGGCAGATCGGTTTTGCAGAAGCAGAAAGCCTGGGCAAGAAGCGAGTGACCAGGCGTCTGCGCTTGCTGTCGGCGATCGGGGGCGCCCGCCGGCCGGGCTGGAGCCGATGCTGCGGATCTACTTTCTTCAACAGTGGTACGGCTTGTCAGACGAAGGCCTTGAGGAAGCGCTGTACGACAGTATCGCGATGCGCGCGTTCGCGGGCACCGACCTGGCGCGCGAGAACGTACCCGATGCCACCACGCTGCTGAAGTTCCGACGCCTGCTGGTGGAGCGCGAGCTGACGCGAACTTCGAGGCACCGCCGTCGACGAAGAATGTTGAGAAAAGCCGTGATCCGGAGATGCACCAGACGAAGAAGGGCAACGAGTGGCACTTTGGCATGAAGGCCCATGCCGGCGTCGACGCCGACTCGGGTCTGGTGCACAGCGTGGTCACGACGGCGGCCAACGAGTCGGATGTATCGCAGGCCCACGCCCTGCTGCACGGGCACGAGCTCGAAGCGTTCGGCGATGCGGGCTATACCGGTGTGGACAGGCGCGATGAGATGAAGGGCAAGACGGTGAAGTGGCAGGTGGCGCTCAAGCGCGGCAAGATCAAGGCGATGTCCGAGGGCGCGCTGAAAGATCTGGTGATGGCGGCTGAGCGGACCAAAGCGCAGATTCGCGCGCGGGTCGAGCACCCGTTCCATGTCGTCAAGAACTGTTCCGGCATCGTAAAGTGCGCTACAGGGTGCTGGCCAGGAACACGGCGCAGCTGTTCAGCCTGTTCGCGCTGGCGAACCTGGTGGTGGCGCGTCAGCGGCTGTGGCCATGTCATGGGAACAGTCCGTCTGGCGGGTGAAGAATGCAGGAAGTCGGCCGCGCGGGCACCCAGAATCTGCCTTGACGGCCTTCCCATTCTAGAAAACGCGAGCCGCATACGCCAAACCAACGGCGATCGGCTCATTGATCAGCGTTTCCCTAAAAGGCTGGCCGATAGAATGCATGAGCAACCTGTCGACGCGGCCCTGCGCCAGCCAATATCGCTGTATCTGCCACGGGAAGCATGGCCTGCTTTACTGTGGCTATAAACTTGGCGTAGCAAGCGCTGACCCGGTCACTTGGGCGCGATCGGCAAGCTGGCGCAACCGTGCTTCCAACTCGCGCAAGGCGGCGGGGATATGTTCGTCGCCCTGCTGCCCGTTCATACGGTGAATTTCCGCTTCGAGTTGACTCAACAGGGCGTCTATTCGCTCACTACGCACCTCACGCTCGATCTCACTTGGCGACCGTAACCCAGTTCGTACTTCTCGCTGAAAACCCATCACTCCTCCTTGCCATTGAGATTTTGCTTCTCCAGCCCGACGGCGACGCCGAGACGAATCGTCAATTCTCCCGAAATGGAAAACTTTTGGCCTTGAGGTAGTCGACGAACTTTTGATCGACAGACAAGAATCTGACCTCATCAAAGTCCGAGTATGGCCTTATTTCTCCGGGAATATACAACGGCGGTCCTTGGACCAACGTGTTGATCGAACTACCGATTTGCCCGGGGGTACGGACGATGTCCTTGCACCATAAGCGATGCTCCTCAAGGAGAGCAAGTCTGTGTTCCGCCGAGATCTGTATGTTTGGCAAGATTTCTCCTTGTTTGAAGTGCAATCGGAGAGAGCGTTGCAGCGAGTGGTAGTGCACGACGCCGGTGAACGGCAACTATAGAGGCGAAGCGGTCCTTGGAAAGTCCGATCGGATGGCTGGTGGACCGGCCGCTCGTGGCCGCCTACTGCCGGATGCGGTCGCCCTAATGCGCTCCACAAGGGAGACTCGATTGCGAGCGGCCCATCGCCATTGATCTTCGAAGATTTCACGATGTCATGGTGACGAAGGTAAGCACCCGGGGAAGGCATCTTGACGGGGGCAATCGCTCAAACGATCAAGCAGCGGTCGGCGTCCAGCGATGAGGAAGCAGTTGCGCTATGTCGGCGGCACGGTGTGCCGGCAAGCGCGTCAACACGTCCTTCAGGTAGGCCAGCGGGTCGTGTCCGTTCAGTTGTGCAGAGCGGATCAATGTCATGATCGCGGCCGCGCGTTTTCCGGCACGCAGCGATCCTGCGAACAACCAGTTCGACCTCCCTAGGGCCCACGGCCGTATTTGATTCTCGACCCAGTTGTTATCGGCTGGCACATGCCCATCGTCCAGATAGCGCGTGAGCGCTTCCCAACGTTTGAGGCTGTAGTCAAGGGCTGAGGCGATCCCGGATCCGTCCGGCACACGCTGCCGTTGCGTGAGCAGCCATGCATGGAATTCGTCGGCGATGGGGCGAGCACGCTCCTGACGCACAAGACGTCTTCTATCGGGTTCGAGTTGTGCAGCGTCGCGTTCTACTTCGTACAACGCACCGAAGTATCGCAGCGCGGGCTCGGCAAGCTCGCCCTGGTGCTTGACGTGTAAGTCGAAGAATTTACGCCGGGCATGCGCCAGGCATCCGATCTCTGTGATTCCACTTCTGAAGCTGGACTTGTAGCCCCCGTAGTCGTCGCACGTCAGCTTGCCGCGCCACTCGCCCAGGAATGCGCGAGCATGTTCGCCAGCGCGACTCTCGGCGAAGTCATAGATCACCGCCTTCATATCGGAGAACTGCGTGGTGCTGTACGCCGACAGATAGGCTCGATGGGTCTTGCCCTTTCCCGGCGCAAGCATCTGTACCGGCGTCTCGTCGGCATGCAGTACTGCCTGCTGCAACACTTCTTCGCGAAGTGCATCGACCAGGGGATGCAGGCGCACGCCACACGCGCCACCCCAGGCGCCGAGCGTGGATTGCGCGATCGCCAGACCCGCCCGCGCAAAGATGCGCTCCTGTCGATACAACGGCAGGTGATCGCTGTACTTGGCGACCAGCACCTGGGCCAGCAGACCAGTGGTCGGGATGCCCTTGTCGATCACGTGCGACGGCATCGCAGCCTGCACCAGCGTCTCGCATGCCTTGCACGCCCATTTACCCCGGATGTGCCGCTCAACCGTGAACACGCCGGGCGTGTAATCCAGCTTCTCGCTGATGTCCTCGCCGATGCGAACGCGCTCGCAGCCGCACGTACAGATTGTGCTGTCCGGTTCGTGATGAATGTCGGTACGTGGCAGCTCGGGAGGAAGCGGTTCACGCTTTGGCTGTTGCCGCGGTGTCCCTGCGCCTGCCTGCTCGCCGGACTTCAGCCCCTGCAGCTCGAGCCCGATTGCCGCCAGATCCGCGTCGAGCGCTTCCTCGAGCAGGCTCAGTTGCTCCTTGTTGAGTTGCTCACTGCGCCTGCCGAACTGCTGCCGCTTGATGACCGAGAGTTCGTGCGTAAGCTGGTCGATACGCGTTTGCCGGTACTGCAACTCTCTTTCTTTTTCGGCGATCTCGGCCATCAGCTTCGCGTTCAGTTCGCGGATCTGTTGGGTACTGAGGGCGTCGAGATCGGCGGGGATGTCCATGGCGACCAGTCTGCCAGAGCGGGGCGCGATGCAGCAAGGGAAACAGTTTACGTACTTACGGGGCTCAAACCACCGTGATCGCGTGATCTGGCGCGAGAGTGCGCCACGGCAGTCCCATTACCAGAGCCTGAAGCTGTTCAGGGCTCAGCCCCAAGCTCACCGCCTGCTCGCCGTTTGTCCAGACGAAGCGCCCCTTGTTCAGCCGCCGTGCGGCAAGCCATATGCCCAGGCCATCGTAGACCAGCACCTTCATTCGCGTCGAGTGACGGTTGGCAAACAGGTAGGCATGATGGGGCCTTGCCGCGCCAAACACCTTGACCACGCGTGCGAGCAGCGTATCGACACCGGCGCGCATGTCGACCGGCTCCGTCGCAAGCCAGATGGCATCGATGCGAATCAACGCAACCACCCCTGCAGCCACGTTGCGCAGTCGCTTGCGGCCGACAGCGGCCAGCGCACCGTGATCGCCGTCGCGCCCTTGCGCACCTCGATCTCGATGTGCGTCGCTGCAACACCGTTCTGCATCTGCAGCGGCACAAATTCCTGGGGCGAGACGTTCAATTCTTGTCGGGCCGCTTCAGCGGCATCGCGTTCCTCCTGTGCTGCGACCCAACTGCGCAGCAGGTTGGCGTTCAGCCGGTAATGCAGTGCCACGGCCGCAATCGACACGTTCGGCTGCATTGCCGCCCGAATGACCGTCTCCTTGAATTCCTTGCTATGCCGTCGGCGCCGTGTCGGCTGCACCACATCATGGACAACCTCGACTTCGTCCATCATGTACACCTGTCCATTTAAAATTTGAATGGACATGATCGTCGGGCGGCGCGACTTGCCGATCAGGATGACTTCACCGGGTGCTTACTGACGAAGCGCTAGACAACGCCATCGAAGGCAGGCGCATTTCCGCAGTGGCCGATTTCCTGCGTGTTAGACACTGGACTGGAAATGACGGTTAGCGACTGGGCCGCACTTTTTTGGCAATGCAGGCCGAGTGTTTGCCGCCGTGACTGGCCGCTCTCGGACGCCACGGCAGGCGCTAGCCGGCCGAGGCCGTGTAAAAACGCGCAGAACTGCCGATCGATGACGTCCAGTTGAGCGCGCAGTTGCTCGCTGCCGAGATGCAGGCAGATGACGTGAACGTGTTTTATTGGCAAAGCGCCGGCGCGCGCGTTCACGCGCCCGCCATCATTGAGCGGCGATTACTTATCGGGCCGGTACAAGATTCACCTCTGGAGTGCGACAAGTTTCATTTCGTCGGGCGTGTCTGCAACCGGGTGTGGCTCGGCGGAAAAATCTCCAAGAAATGTTTGGATATC
Organism: Paraburkholderia tropica; assembly: GCF_014171495.1. Classification (NCBI taxonomy): domain Bacteria; kingdom Pseudomonadati; phylum Pseudomonadota; class Betaproteobacteria; order Burkholderiales; family Burkholderiaceae; genus Paraburkholderia; species Paraburkholderia tropica. The sequence goes on along the minus strand of NZ_CP049138.1, from coordinate 393,544 downwards.
TTTCTCGCCTAGCGGGCGAGATATCAGATAGCCTTGAGCATAGTCACATCCCAGTTCCTTCAGTCGCTGTAACTGTTCGTGGGTCTCTACGCCTTCGGCGATCACCTCCAGGCGCATATGCCGGCTTAGCGTCAGGGTGGCATTGACGATTGCCGCAGCTGTCGTGTCGCTGTTCATCCCCTGAATGAACGACCTGTCGATCTTGATCCGGTCGAACGGGAACGTACGCAGGTAACTCAGGCTCGCGTGGCCGGTACCAAAGTCATCGAGCGCCAGTCGAATCCCGATGTCTTTCAGTTCGCGCATTACACCGAGCACGATTTCGTCATTCTCCAGCAGGGCCGATTCCGTGACTTCGATGCAGCATCGTTCTGCGCTGACGCCGGTTGTCCGAAGCTGGTCGCGAATCCGCTGAGGCAGTGAGCTGTCCTTGAATTCGTATGCTGGGCAGTTGATCGAGACGAAGATGTCCTGCGGCCACGCTGCGGCCGCCTGCAACGGCGAGCGTCTGACCATGCGTGCGACGGGCAGGAGAATGCCCGCCGATTCGGCGATCGGGATAAACACGTCGGGAGGCACCACGCCCCGGGAGGCGCTCTTCCACCGCATCAACGCCTCGAATCCTGCAATACGGTTTGTCTCGAGTGCGAGGATGGGCTGATAGTCCATATAAAGCGCATCGGTGCCGATCGCCGCGCGCAGTTCCTGTTCGATCAGCATCGAGTCCTGTATCTGCCGGTCCAGCGCCGGATCGAACCAGCGCAGGTTTCCGAGCCCCGCCGCCCTCGCGCGTACCATTGCTGCGCTCGCCTCCTGCTGGGCTGCCTGCAGATCCTGGACTCCGCCAGATATTCCCACCGATACGCCAAAGAGCAGATCACGCCCGGTTGAACGGTGGGGCTGGGATAGGGTCCACAGTAGCTTGCGCGCCAGGTATTCTGGGTCTTCATCGTACTGGGCGACACAGAACTCCCCTGCGCCGAGATGCGCCGCGAGACAGCGTGGCCCGGCCGACTCACCCAGTCTTGAGGCAACCTCGGAGAGGATCTGGTCTGCCGTCGAATTGCCGAGTGCGTGGGCGATCTCCTGAAACCGGTCGATTCCGATCATGAGCAGGGCGCGCGGGCGGGCAACGCTGTCGCGTTGTACCAACTGCTTCTCGAGTCCGGCGCGATTGTAAAGTTTCGTTGATGGATCCAGACTCAGGTTGCTGATCAGCCGTTCTCTTGCCGCCGCCGCGATCAGGGTTTTTCTGTGCGTGAGGCACTGCTGTCTGACCCACAGCGCAAACAGTGTGACGGTGGCGATCAGAGCGATTGCAGTCGACAAGAAAACGGTGGTTGCAAACTGCCGTCGGCTTTCGAAGACGCTGTCAACGGACTTGATCGATGTGAACACGAGTGGTGAATCCCGGGATGCCACGACGGCGACAAGCCAGCCGCGCCCCTCTGGGTCACTGATTTCGAAGCTGTTCCCGCCTTCAGAGCTTTCCTCATTCCACCGCGGGCGCACCCAGGCGGGAATCTGTGCGGTGTCGGAAGGCAACGCGAACAGGGTTTCCCCGTCAGGGTTGGAGGCAATGACGGTAGCGCCTTCAGCATCAATTGCCTGAAATGAACGCTTGATATCGTCAGTCGAGAGGAAAGCTAGCGCTCCCCCCAGGATGCGACCGTCGGCGGCGCGCGCCGAGCGACCCACCCCGAAGCTTTTCATGTCGATGGCCGAAGGCGCGCCGGGGCCAAAGACAAACGAACGCGATGGTGGTGTGTGAAGTGCCGCATTCCATATCGGACGACGGGGATTGGCCGGTATGACCGGGATGGTCCTGAATCGCGAGGAAATTGTCCAGTGTCCCTGCGAATCAAGGATGCTCAGGCTGATCACGGAGGACAGCGTTGCTGTCTGACGGATAAGGGTCTCGCGAAAATCAACAATTACTGCAGGCGAATGAAGATCCTGCTGCAACAGGTCAAGCGCGACAAGGCGCTGGGCATTAGCGGCCAGAGCGGCTTCGGTTGTCTGGAGAGCACGGTCAATCGATGCTGCGCTGCCCGCCAGCATTGCCACCATGCGATGTCTCTCCCGCTGAAGTGCATTATCGCGGTCATGCAGGACGAGCAGCGTGACAGACGCCACGATGGCCGAGACCATAATGCACATGACTATGCAACTGCACATTGGCCGCCACGTTCGCAGTGTGGGGTGGGCTGATGTCTCCAATTCGTGGGCACGGCGCAGACGAGTCACTGGTTTTGGGGCCACGCGGAGCGCTCTCCATGCTGCCGAAAGTCGGTTCACAAACTGTTGTCCCATTCAACTGACCGAAAGATTTATCGGCGAGGTTTCAGTTGTCATCATCGGATGACGTCCGTGGGCAAAGTGTGCGGCTGCAGGGCGCACACTATGCCGGATGGTTAATGTATACGGCATCTGCCGTAGCCGTCTTTATCCCTGCGCGCAAATTGGGGGGCTTCCGTCTGTATTTCAGTGCAGGTGCGCGTGCAGAAGGGCGGCGCGCTGGCCGATTGGGCGGAGAACAACGGAGTACGGAAAAAACGACCGTACCGATTGAAAGTAAGCGGTAATTTCGCCCGCATTTCGCGGGAGGGCATTGTCAAGTTGGCGGCTGTGGGCAACTGTGCGTCACGCGCGTAGTTATCCTTAACAGATAACGGTCTCGCTTGCGGCGGAAAGAGTCCAAGCGCGCCATGTGCCGAGGCGTTCTTGAAGTATGGCACGATGACGTGCAGCGTTCATCTGATGCCTTGGAAGCGCGAAGTGCTGACGGAGCGGGCCGAAGCATGAAAGAAAAGCCTGCGTGCGACGCGCATCGCGAAAGCCACACATCTGGCGTTCGCGCCTACGGGTTGGCTGGTGGCTGTTCTCGGCGCGGTTATTTACCCGTGCGGCCGCTTTGACGAACACGTGCTTCACCCGAGCAAGCTCAGGGATATCAGCCTTCGCCGCCGGATAGCTGCGCAACTGGTCGGTGACGATCTTGCGCGGCACCGGGTTTGAACGCAGCACCCTCAGGAAGAAGCGCTTTGCCGCAACCTTGTCGCGCCGCTTCTGCACCAGCACGTCCAGTTCAGCACCATGCTCGTCAACCGCTCGCCACAACAGATACGGCTCGCCGCGTAGCGTCACGAACATCTCGTCTAAATGCCAGGTGTTGGCTGGCTTGCGCCGCGCCGCCTTGGCGCACTTAGCGAATCCAGCGCCGAACTTGTCGCACCAGCAACGGATGGTTTCGTATGTGACCACGACGCCACGCTCGAGCAACAACTCTTCGATGTCGCGCAGGCTCAGGCTGAACCGGAAGTACCAGCGAACGGCGCAGCTGATGACGATAGCGGGGAAGCGGTGGCCGTGATAAAGCGATTTCGTCTTCTTCATCGCTTCATTCTACTGCCACACCTCCAGCAACCTGACAGTGCCCTTCGGAACTCTCGCTGGCGGTAACCCATGCGGGCGTGTGTGTCGAATAGACGTCGCCGGGTTCGAGAAACGCCAGTGTCAGTTCGCGCTGGTCGTTCATTAGATGAACGCGGATGCGGCCGCTACGCACGATGAAAATCTGATTGTCGAGCTGCGACGGCATGCTGAGCATCTGACCGCGCCGCAACTTGCGCCGAACGGCTTTCGAGAGCAGCAGCCGTCCTTGCTCGCTGTCGAGCATGCGTGTGAATGGATCGGCGTGAGTGGACATGAGGCATCCTCCGTCGAACTGTCGATACGGCAGCGAGGCGTGGCGAAAGATGGCGTTCGCGCGCACCGGAATCTCGAACAGGCGAGCGTGAGCGTCACGCCTCCCTGCATTGCCCGATATACGCGAATAGCAGGAGCGAACGCCAACACGAGCCATGCAATAATCGGGCCACCCAAAGAGACCCATATGGCGGCATCGACCTACGCTTCTGCGCGAGCGTCAATAGTCGAGTTCGAGCGAGGCCATGAAGATGCGCTGAGTGCCAAGGTAAGCCGTGTTCGCTCCGGGGCTGCCGACGATATTTCCGTCGGGCCCTCACCCCCGGACCGTTGTCGCTCACTTCGAAGCGCAGACGCTCGCCGCCGTCCGATCTAGTGTGTCGTCCTGTGACTTTGACGTAGCCGCCAGGGGGGGCGTGCCGCAGCGCGTTCACGATGAGATTGTCGAGCGCGCGCGCCATCTGGGTCGTGTCGAATACGGGCCGTAGCCCTGCGACCTCGACGTTCAGGTCGATCTGGCGATTTTGCGCATGGGGCTCGTGGGGGACTTTCAAATTGCCCAGCCAGTAGTTCAAATCGACCTCGCGAAGCTGAAGCGTAACGGGTTGCGTCAGGGCGAGCAGACTCGTCACCTGGGATTCGATACTTCCCCCCTGCTCGATGATGGTCTTCAAAGCAGCTTCACGTCGCGCGTCGTCACCCGCGAGCGCATTCTCGGCTTTGAGGCGCATGGCGCCAGCGGGATTTCGAATCTCATGCGCAATCTGCGCGGCCATCTTCCCGAGGGCGCTAAAGCGCTCGGCGGGATCGACATATCGGTTGAGCGCCTCAACGATCTGGTCCAGATCGCGTTCACCGAGCCGCGTGATCCGCTTGCCCTGCTCGAACTCGCCGTCTTCCGCGAGGGCCGTTTCGAGACAAGTCAGATTACGCTTCCAGCGCCTGAGTGCGAGGGCGAGCACGAACGCCAACAAGACGATGAAGATAAGAAAACCGGACAGGATCGTCGCGGCGCGCTCGCCGTACGGCCCGAGTTGCGACCGCGCGCGGGTCAGCGTCCAGGCGAGCAGGTCTCTATGGTGTGGCACGGGACAGGCGACCGCCACCACGGCGTCGGCACCGCTCGACACGTCATCAACCTTTGTTTTACCGGTCGCCGCCGCGGTCTTCAGCATACGCAGAATGAGTGGCGTCTCGGCTTCGGGGATGTCGCGTTTGACGCCGCTGCCCTCGTAGGTCGGAAGCGCGTCACACGCACAGCAAGCAGTTACCCCAATGTGTTCACCGCCATGTTCACCTTGCTGCCTTTTTTACGCTTGTACCCGTAGAGACTGCGCGTGGACCGCTCTCGCACGTCGACTGCAACGTACGGCCATCAAGGATGACCGCACTGGGCTGCCCCCGGCGATTCCGCCCCCCGGATAATCGAACGCAGATCGTTGGCCATGTCACCCGCGCCTGTCCTGCTATTGGGCAGCGGGCCTTCCGTTCTTGTGCTCTTGAAATTTCGTCTTCCTGGACTATGTTAACCATCGCGAACGTATGTTCCTTGAGGACCGAGAGGAGAAAGACGATGAATCCCGATCCGAAGAGGTGGAACCCCTTCAAGTTTTTTCGCCTGTCAGGGCGTAAGCCTGATGCACAGTCACCAGACAACACCAACGCAGGGGATAGCGGCCAGCGCAACTCATTGCCCGATCTTATGAAGCTGCTCTCGCGCGAGCAGTGGCGCGCAGTCGAAGACTTTTTTCTTGATCCGACGTTGGCTCGCGGAGTGCTTGACCGATGGTTCGGAGATTTTAGCTCGGCGCGTTTCCAGCCACGTATCGACGTGGTTGATGAGGGACCAGTCCTGCGCGTCACGGTAGAACTACCCGGTATTGATCGGAGCGACGTAAAAGTGAGCGTTGTGGATGGTGTGATAATAATTCGAGGAGAAAAAAAGCAGGATATACGCGACGAAGAAAACGGGTGCTACCGGCTGGAACGTTCCCACGGACGGTTTGAGCGCACGGTTCCCATGCCGGAATATGCAGATCCAGAACGCGCGCTCGCGAGGTATGACAACGGCATACTCACGTTGACGGTGCCAAAATGCGAACCGCTGAGGTCCTCGGGCCGTCAGGTGGAGATCGAGATCGGTTAGCTCGGCCGTTTCGTAGCCGGTGTGGTCAGCCCGGTGGAAAAGCGCCTCGCATCAAGCCACGCTGCGCGCGACGTAGCAGTCGTCCCTGTCCGCCGTCCGACCCACAGCCTTGTGCCAGGCTCATGCTGCCGAACGGCCTGATTGATTGGGGCAGGACGGTAGGATCGGCCATCCCCAGGCATAAATGGCACACGCCAGTTCGGGCAGGACATGGACGGCAGTCAGCGCGTGTGGCGCGCGCGGGTATCAATGCCGACGCGCATCAGGTCGGGCGTTCCGACGCATGTCGCACAGCGTCGGCCTTCTGGCCCGGTTGAATATCACACCAGAATTCCTGATGGAATGCGTCCAGGCGGCGGGCCGCCTCATGGCGGTGAAAGTGACTGGCGAGCCAGAACTGGCAGCCATCAAAGAAGACCTTCATCGCGGGCTGCTCCGTACGCATTGAGCCTTTGCGTATGGCGGCCATCGCGTCCTGCAGCGCGGCATCGACGAACGATCCCTTGCGACATAGTTCGTCATCAACCGAGAGTTGCAGAAATTTGAGATAGTCTAGGCCAAGCATGCCGACAGGCAATCTGGCGGGCATGCGGGCACGAAAATGAGGGCTGTCGGACATCGCGACGCAAGGTACTTCAGAAAAATTATTTGACTGGGCGTGCGGGACTTTGCCGATCACGGCAGACCGTGTTAGCCATCAGCCATGAGATGGCGAATTACCAGTGCCGGGTCGGCGATATCCAGGATGAGCCTGCGCAGGATGCGCCGGCGCATATGCTCCTCGTCGAGTGTCCATGGGGCGCCTTTCTCGCTGAGATAATGCGCGAGGGCATCGTGATTGTCTGAGCCGGCGGGAAGGCTCAGGCGGGCGGCCAGCAGTCCCGCCACGACGTCGTCGATTTCGATGTCGAGCCGCTTGGAGTCAATGTAAAGTTCGAGTTTCATTTCGGACCCAGGCAAAAAGCGGCGCCGCAGGACGGAGACAATGTGCGGCGCCGAACGGATTGCACCAGCCGCGACCGTTGGCCGGCGCATGCGGAAACGCTCCTCAGTAGTCAAACTCCGGTGCGGGGGCCTGCGCCGGCTTCTCGTCCTTCGCCGCCTCGGCGACCGTCGCATCCGTCGTGAGGATCAGCCCGGCAATTGATGCAGCATTTTGTAGCGCAGTGCGCGTTACCTTGGTGGGGTCGACCACCCCCGTTTCGACGAGGTCGCCGTACTCGCCGGTTCCTGCGTTGTAGCCGAAGTTTCCCTTGCCTTCGAGAACCTTCGCGATGACCACGGAAGGCTCGTCCCCAGCGTTGGCGACGATCACGCGCAACGGCGCTTCGAGCGCACGCAGCACAATCTGGACGCCCGCGTCCTGGTCACTGTTGGCGCCTTTCAGGCCGGTCACGGCCGAGCGCGCGCGCAGAAGCGCAACGCCACCACCGGGCACGATCCCTTCCTCGACTGCCGCGCGTGTGGCGTGCAGCGCGTCGTCTACCCGATCTTTCTTCTCCTTCATCTCGACCTCGGTGGCCGCGCCGACCTTGATGACGGCAACACCACCGGCGAGCTTCGCGACACGCTCCTGGAGCTTCTCGCGATCGTAGTCACTCGTCGTTTCCTCGATCTGCGCACGGATCGACTTCACGCGTGCCTCGATGCGCTGCTCGTCGCCCGCGCCGTCGATGATGATCGTGTCGTCCTTCCGTACCTCGATGCGCTTCGCACGCCCGAGATCCTCCAGCGTTGTCTTCTGCAGTTGCTTGCCAGTTTCCTCGGATATGACGGTCGCGCCCGTGAGGATGGCAATGTCTTCGAGCATAGCCTTGCGTCGGTCACCAAAGCCTGGCGCCTTGACGGCGGCGACTTTGAGGATGCCGCGCATTGCGTTGACCACGAGTGTGGCCAGCGCCTCACCGTCGATATCTTCCGCGACGATCAGCAGCGGCTTGCCGGCCTTGGACGTCGCCTCGAGCACCGGCAGCAGGTCACGGACATTCGAGATTTTCTTGTCGTGCAGCAGGATCAACGCATCATCGAGATAGGCCGCCTGCTTGTCCGGATCGTTGATGAAGTAGGGGCTCACGTAGCCGCGATCAAACTGCATGCCCTCGACCACGTCGAGTTCGTTTTCGAGCGACTTGCCGTCCTCGACCGTGATGACGCCTTCCTTGCCTACCCTTTCCATGGCGTCGGCGATGATCGCGCCGATTGCCTCGTCGGAATTCGCTGAAATCGAACCGACCTGCGCGATCTCCCTGTTAGTGGAAATTGGCTTCGACAGCTTGCGCAACTCGTCGAGCACGGCGGCTACCGCCTTGTCGATGCCGCGCTTAAGATCCATCGGGTTCATGCCCGCGGCGACGTGCTTCATGCCTTCCTGCACGATGGCCTGCGCCAGCACGGTGGCCGTCGTTGTGCCGTCCCCGGCGATATCGGCGGTCTTCGAGGCGACCTGCTTGACGATCTGCGCGCCCATGTTCTCGAAGCGGTCTTTCAGCTCGATTTCCTTCGCCACCGACACGCCATCCTTCGTGATGGTCGGCGCGCCGAAGCTGCGTTCGAGCAGGACATTGCGGCCTTTCGGTCCGAGTGTGACCTTGACCGCGTCGGCGAGGACGTTCACGCCCTTGACGATGCGTGTGCGTGCGCTGTCGTGGAATTTGACGTCTTTTGCAGTCATGTTATTGCTCCGGGTAAAGTCGTTGACTCAACGCGTCGCGAACGACCGTCCCGGTGTTCGCGACCGCGTCGGGATTTCAGGCGGCCTTGCGGGTGGTGCCCGCGTCGGCCTCGAGGACGCCCATGACGTCTTCCTCGCGCATGACGAGCAGTTCCTCGCCATCGACCTTGACGGTCTGGCCTGCGTACTTTCCGAAGAGCACCCGGTCGCCGACTTCGAGCTGGAGCGGGCGCAGCGTGCCATCCTGCAGCAGCCGGCCGCTGCCGACCGCGACAATTTCACCCTGTTCGGGCTTTTCTGCCGCCGAATCGGGAATCACGATGCCCGAGGCCGTCGTCCGCTGCGTCTCGATTCGCTTGACGATAACCCGGTCGTAGAGGGGACGAATCTGCATTCTCATCTCCTGAGCGATTAAAGATTACCAATAAGGGAATCCGGCTGCTGTTACCGAAGCGTGTGGGGACGCCTCGGAGCAGCCGAGCCAGTGTGTCTGGCGGATAGCGAAATAGAGGCGGCGGTCACGTCCTTCAAGGGGTGTCAAAACGGCTATTTGTAACAAATTGTTTCAGCGAGTCAGCAAGATGCGATGGACAGCGCCGAGGCGATAAACCGTGCGGCCACGCCCATCAGGGCGACGCGGCTCAGGCAGCACGGGGCAGGGTGGCTGGCGTCCGCCATCGGCGTCAAGCGTGTCGTCCGGGGCTTCGAGCGTACGCCACAGGCCGCCCTTTACCGGCCGGAACAGCCAGCGCACGTAGCCTTTGCGCGCGGCGAGTTGAATCAGCTCGCCGCGATCGGTTTCGTCATCGAGGAGCTGTGGGTCATGCGCGCTGTCCACCCCGTAGTCGCCAAATGCCAGACGACAGGCGAGCGCCTCCGCAGCGCCGGCACCGATCACGTTGCACCCGCGCCGTTCCGTGCGCTCGACATCCCATGCACCAGATTGCCACGCTGCATCCAGCAGCAAAGCATCCACACTCTCAAAATTGTGCCATGGCGCATGGAGCTGAACGGCTGACGCTGGAACCGGGCGGGGCGGGATCTCTATGCCGGGCAGTACCAACGGTGTCGCACGCTTGAATCCGTGCCAGTGGAGTATTGCGATGAGCGGCGTATTCACCTGTGCTGCCGCCGTGACGGTGACAGCGAACAGCGGCAGACGCACGGTGTCGATCTGCGCCTGAAGCGTGTCGAAAAGGTCCATGATGCCTTCCGGTTGTGTTGTTGCAGGGCCTCTTGAAATTTCCATCATATGCGCTATTTTAGGCATCGCTCAGGCAGTCGCGATCAAGCGCTGCGTGTTTCGATTTGTTTGTCAGCGGGTGTCCCCACGGCAGACGGACTGGAGCGCGTGGACCAGTTCGTTCTTCGTGAGAGGCCCCGGTTTCAAGGAGCCAGTCATGAGCGATCTTTTCTTCACTACCGATCTGCTGGGCGAATTCGACCGCCTGCAACGGCAGATAGCTAGCGCCGTCGCGGGCTTTCCCGCAAGCCTGCGCGCTACGCGCAGCGAAACCTTTCCTCCCGTCAACGTTGGCAGTACCGACGACAGCGTAGAGATCGTCGCGTTCGCGCCAGGACTCGATCCGGCGTCGATCGACGTCTCGATAGACAAGGGGCTGCTCACGATCAGCGGCGAACGCAGGCCTCCCGCGACGGGAAGTGGCGACGAAACGCGCGTGTACGCTCGCGAACGCTTCATGGGAGCGTTCCGGCGCGTGATCGAACTGCCGCCGCACGCGGATCCCGACAAGGTCAGTGCGCGCTATGTGAACGGTTGTCTGACGGTGAGCGTCGGACGGTCCGAAGCGTCGAAGCCGCGAGCCATCGCCGTCCAGTGACGCGATAGAAAGAAGCACGAGAAAGCACGGAGGACATCATGAACGACAGCACTGAACTCACTACCCGGGAGCCTCACACCGACCTTGCTTCGCGCGAAGGTGCACGACATGCGAAGCAGCTTACCCGGGTTGCACCTGCAGTCGATATCTTCGAGGATACCCACGGCATCACGCTCTACGCGGATCTGCCAGGGGTGCCGCGCGAAAAGCTCGACGTGCGCGTGCAGGACGGCAGCCTGAGTATCGAGGCGGAAGCGGTAATTTCGACCCCACCAGGACTGCGCCTGCAACATGGGGAAGTGCGCCATCCGCACTTCTGGCGCGCGTTCACACTCAGCCCCGATTTCGACGTGTCGCGCATCGACGCACAACTGAACGATGGTGTGCTCAAGCTCACCATTCCCCGTCGTGACGCGGCAAAACCGCGCCGCATTGAAGTGAGGGTCGGCTAGACGAACGCGCAGAGGCAGGTCCGGTCATGCGGCGTGGTCTGCTCGGCCCGCGCCGCGTGACCCGCCACGCAGAGGTATCTATGCACAACGAACGCTGCCATAGCTGGAAGGGCTGCATGATCGAGACATGCGTCTTCCCGGTTTGGTACTGCGCTGCCTCCCGCTGGCCGGAACTTGGCCGTAGCCATCGTCCGCATCCGGCGCGCGGAGCAGTCGGTGACAGACTCGAACCTCCTGTCCTATGCCCAGCACTGGGCAAGCGTGGACAAGGCGCACCGGGCGACAGTCGAGATCGCGATACGCACCATCAATGCGGACAGCTTAAGCGACAGGGGTTCGCCCGCACAGTTCCGCGGTTGAACGGACCGCATCACACGGTTGTCCAGCCCGCGTATAGCTTGCACTACTTTTCATTTTTTGCAGGGGCAACTGCACGCGGGCTCCTGTTTCCTCGGAGAAGTAAATGCTCAGTCCACACGAATTCGCGACCCTGATGCTGGTTCGCCAGGCGCCGGACCAACTCGACATGAACCGCGCCGAACTCGACGCGCTTCTCGAGCGCCAACTGGTGATGCTGGAGCATTGCGGCGAAGGTGCACGGCGCGCCTACCTGACCGGAAAAGGCAAAACGTTCCTTGACGCACTTCAACCGTGCGACGCGCCCCGCGGCAGGAATACTACCGGAAACGCCGTTGGCCCGGATCCGGCAATGTCTCTCGCGCCGGGTGGTCGTGCGAAGGAAATTGAGGATCCGGGACGCGCTGGCTGAATGGCTACGCGACCGCACGCCTCGCAGGCGTCCTCGCCGTGAAGTGCGGGGGCGAGGCTGCCAGAGCTTGCCGGACGGCCTCCGGATCGACACGAGCCACAGCGGGAACGCGGGGCGCAGGCACGCGATGCGATAGGGAACATCATGTGCAACAGAATCTGATAGCGAAACTTGGGCACCGCGCTAGTTTGCCACGCCTGTTGGCGGATGAGGGGAAACAGGCGCGGGCATCTCCCGAAGCACAGATCCGGTTATGCTCAGTCGTTCCGGGCCGACATGTTCGACAGATCTGGATTCCGTCAGCGATTTCTGGATGGACGCGAGACGAATACCTGCGGATTCGACGGTCGCCACTTCTGGATCGCTGTTCCTGCGGAACCATCTGACCTCCGCTTCGAGGAAAATAGAATGACAGACACTGCAGTCACCTTTCCCGACAACGATGCGCTTTATGGCCTTCCCCCGCTTTTCCGGACAGGTAAACTAGCCCGTCATGCGTTGCTCGAACTGAACCGGGCTAAGGAAGTTCAGTGTTGAATGTCGGCGATGCGGATTGTAGAAACGCTCGATGTAATCGAACACGTCGGCTCGCGCCGCGTCCCTCGTGCGATAGACGCTTCGGTTCACACGCTCTGTCTTCAGGGTGCTGAAGAAGCTTTCCATCGCGGCATTGTCCCAACAATCACCGCGACGACTCATGCTGCAGGTAATGCCTTGCTGCCTGAGTAGCGACTGGAAGTCCTCGCTGGTGTATTGGCTGCCCTGGTCGCTGTGATGTATCAATTCGGCTGGTCGCCCTCGACGCCAGAGCGCCATCAGCAACGCATCGGCCACCATCTTTGCGTGCATCGTATTGCTCATTGACCAGCCGACGATGCGGCGCGAGTACAGGTCCATCACGGCGGCAACGAACAACCAGCCTTCCGCAGTCCAGATATAGGTAAAGTCGGCGACCCATTTCTGGTTCGGCGAGTCGGCTTCAAACTGGCGTTGCAGGTAATTCGGCGCGATGCCGTGAGCCGCCGCAGCCCCTGAATTGCCCGGCATGCGCCGTCGCCGCTGTCGAGCCTGCAATCCAGCCTGCTGCATCAGTCGGGCAACACGATTCACTCCACAGCGTTCGCCCGCTGCACGCAGATCGTGCCAGATGCGTGGGCTACCGTAGGTCTTGTCGCTTAACTCGAAACTTTCCCGGACCAGCCGCGCGAGTCGAACATTCTCCTGCGAACGCTTGCCCGGTGCTCGACCGAGCCATTCGTAGAAACCGCTATGCGAGACCCCGAGCAACCGGCACATGGCCCGAGTCGGCCAGACGCCGCGCTGCCGTACTATCCAGGCGTACTTCACTGCGGGTCCTTCGCGAAGTAGCCGAGCGCTTTTTTTAGAATGTCGCGTTCCATCGTGACCCGCCTCAACTCGCGCTGCAGGCGCTGTACTTCGGAAAGTGCTTCGGCTCGCAGTGGCTTGCTGGCGTCCATCTCCAGCGCCCCATCTCGCGCCAACCTGACCCAACGGCGCAGCAGATTCTCGCCAATGCCAAGGTCGCGCGCTATCTGGGTTACGACAGCACCCGGCTCGTTGCATAGCCGGACCGCCTCGCGTTTGAATTCGTCGGTGAAGTGCCTTCTTGTTCTGCTCATTCCATCCTCTCAGGATTACGTCAGCTTAGCTGATGTGTCCGGGAGAACAGGGGAAGGCCATTATGAACGCATACGGCTTATGCTCTTTAGCGTTGATCTGCCCGTGAAACGTCTCGAAGCCGACATCGACGGTATCGAACGATTCACCGCGTCTGATGTGCGCTCACCGCATCTGCGCCTGATCAAAACAATGCCGCCGTTTACGCCCGCTGCGGAATCGATCGTACGCGCCATGATCCGTACATACGGAATGGAGTTGTTCGGGCGCGGTAGCGCGAATGCCGCGCTGCGCGCGCTGATAAAGGCCGGACCGGTTCAATTTGGACAAACCGCCTTGTTGCTGGGGCACGACGCACCTGTCCCGGAGCGTACCCGACCACTCGTCGAAGAATTCAACCGGGTCTTTGAGCTCCATCCTGAAAGCGGCTTCGCCGAAGCTAGAAGCATTCTGGCGGCAATTGGTCTGCCCGGTTGCTGGGAGGCATTTCAACAGCCACGTCGCCTGTAAAACCGGGAATAGGGATTCGTTATTGGATCCGCCGAAGATGTCACTTTCGGACGTCGGGCTGCGCATCGCTGAGAGGGTGGGCGATCTGGAAAGCCTGGTTGCGTATGGTGATCCAGAGGTGACGCGGCCTCGTCGCTGCGCAGGCGCGCGCGTCCTGATGGATTGCGACCTCAAGGCATTGCCGTCCGCTTCTACTGTTCCGCCGCAAAGCCGTGTGCCATCGGGTAGCTTCGAACCAGTTCATGTACGGCGCGTCGATTGGCGACGGTAGCCGTGGGCCTTCCCGATGAGTCGCTGGCTGTGGCGTACATCGCCGTAGTGCGCCTGCACCCATCGGTGGCGATGGATAGCATGTTTGGCGCATAATCGTGCGTGGATACAGTTGCGCGTGGATGATTGCCCGTTCTCTGTTGCCCCTGAAACTGTGGCACTTGATGCCCCTTTCTGCCGCCCCCTCGGCAACCACCAACGTCGGAACCTAAACGCGATGCACCATAACCTGACTCGCCTGAAGAGCGATGTGCCCGGACTTGACCCAATTCTGGGCGGCGGGTTGATTGCTGGTTCCGCGTATATCCTTCAGGGGCGACCGGGTGCCGGCAAGACGATCCTGGCAAACCAGATTGCCTTCGCGCAGGCTCGTGCGGGAAGCAAAATTCTCTACATCACGCTCCTCGCAGAGTCCCACGATCGCCTCTTTCAATCACTCGCGATACTTGACTTCTACGATGCTGAGCTCGTTGGTAAGGAAATAACGTATCTGAGTCTGTTCCGAACGCTTCGCGTCGACGGTCTGAGCGCGCTGGTTGAGCTGCTCCGCAAGGAGATGGCGCGCCAAGGGGCCTCGATGCTCATCCTGGATGGGCTGCTCAACGCGCGCGAAAGCACGCATAGCTCACTCGACGTGAAGGCCTTTGTCGCGGAACTGCAGGGGCATGCGTCGTTCAGTGGCTGCACGGTCCTGTTTCTGACCAGCGCGCGCATCGACGAATCAAGCCCGGAGCACACGATGGTCGATGGTGTGGTTCAACTAGAGGAGGAATTGTTCGGCTCGCGTACCGTACGACGGCTGCGGATAACCAAATCGCGTGGAAGTGCCTCGCTTGGAGGTCTCCATCACTATGAGATTTCCAATCAGGGGGTCACGGTCTATCCGCGGCTCGAATCCCTGTATGGTCGACCTGTTGGTCAGGACCGTGCTCCGCAGGACCGGGTCTCCAGTGGTGTCGGCGAGCTTGACCTGCGAGTACACGGCGGCCTGCCCGCAAACTCCGCTACGGCCGTGGTGGGTCCGGGTGGAAGTGGCAAGACCAGTTTTGGTCTCAATTTTCTACGGTTGGCGACGCCTGAAGCACCAGCGCTGCACTTTGGCTTCTACGAGAGCCCCGCGCGTCTTGCCAGTAAGGCAAAGGCTCTGGGGATAGAACTGGAGACGCTTATCGCCTCAGGTGCGGTGGCTGTTTTGTGGAACCCGTTGACCGAGAACGTCATCGACAAACTGGCATACCAGTTGCTTGATGCAGTTCGGGCACGCGGAATGCGCAGGCTCGTCATAGATGGGCTTGCGGGTTTCGAAAGGGCGAGTGTTGAGCGTCCTCGCTTCACCGAATTTCTTGCTGCATTGACGAACCAGTTACGTGTTCTGGACGTTACGACGGTGTGTACATGGGAAACGAGGGAGCTGACCGCGACGGCACTGAATTCGGCGCCGCCAGAAATGCTGAGCCTATTCGACAATGTCATTGGCATGCAGCTTGAGGAAGCGGGTGACGCGCTGTATCCTGGCATGAAAGTTATCAAGATCAGGGACAGTGCATTCGCGCCGACAATCACGAAGCTCATCATCCCGGATGCCATTCACGGAACGCTCGGGGATCGTGGCATCGCTACATCAGGCACCCCCGAAAATTAAAATGTCGCTGGAAGGGCTGCGTGCCGTCTGCTGACGGCAGGTAACGGGAGTGAGCCGCAATGGCGACCATAGTAGTAGTTGACGACGAGACCTTGATCACGGATTTCCTGTCCTTTTTTCTGGAGGACGCGGGATACGTCGTCCATAGCGCCCGCAATGGAGCCGAAGCGCTTGAGCTTATCGTACGTATTGTTCCGGACCTCGTCATCACGGACTACATGATGCCATTGATGACGGGTCTGGAGCTTGCGCGCGCGATCAAGGCAGACCACGCTGTCATGCACGTTCCTGTCATCCTTTCCAGCGCTGCACAAGGAGCGTCCGCGCGGCAACACCCGGAATTGTTCGTTGCTGTGCTGGACAAACCATATCCAGCACAAGAACTGATGCGGATCGTGACTGAGACGCTTGAAAAAAGTGGATTTCAGGGGCGGTAATTACCGCCGGCGACGGCATCTTACGGATTCGTTTAACCCAGGCTCTACCGAAATTCGACGCGATGCTGCAGCTACCGCCTCACATCAGCAGCTGCCTTGCATCAATGTCTCGTAACCCGAACAAGCGCCCAGTCGTATCCGAGTGCTCTTACGCGCGCCTGCAGGCGATCAAGCATGTCAGGCGAGGAGTGCGCTGCGCGCGTGAGCACCCATAGGTACCGCCCCGACGGCTCTCCGACGATCGACCATTCATAGTCGTCGCCGTGATCGAGAATCCAGTAGTCTCCATAGAATAGTCCGAAGAAAGATACTTTCAGTTTCGCATTTGTTGCCCGATCAACGACTTTCGCCTTGCCGACCGATTGTCTGAACGCGCTGGGGTCATCCTCTACTCGGCCGCGATTGACCACCTTCACCGTACCATCCTCGTTGAGTGAGTACTCGGCAGTGACCTCGTCCATATCCTTTTCGAATGACGCTTCATAGCGAAACTGTTCATACCAACGGCCCATATATTTGCTCAGATCTACCGGCTTCGCAGGTGGCGGTACGGCTGGGTTCCCGACGGGGCCCGGCCGAGGAATATATGCGCAGGCGCCCAAAATGAAAGCCGCGCCGGTAAGTGCCGCGACGAGGATTTTTTTGCATGACTGTCAATACCTATGTTTTATTGAAAACGCAGCGGCAATCTATATTTCGCCGTTAATGGGATTCAGGTTACCTCGAAATGTCTAAAAATGTGGCCGTGCCACTGTAATACCGAACACAACGTCACACCAAGGTTGGTGAATCCATAATCCGATTGTGCTTCCCGTCGCACAAGGTATCGCCGGCGTTCCTCTCTTCAGTGGTGCCTCTGTACGTCTGGCTGTATTTGTCATCGCCATCTTCGCAGCTGTCGGCTACTTTGTGTTCCGCCTGCGTCATGACAAATATGAAGTCCTTACGTCGCTCCCGGTCGAAGCTGCCATCACGCGCTCGCAGAAGTTCGTTCTGGGCGTCATCGCGTTGGCGACAGTCATTCTTGTGTGGGCCGCTCCGGAATTCAAGTGGCACAACGGCGAATTGAGCGCGTCTTATATCTTCCTCGCGATCGCGATCGCGATTGCTGTTGCGGGCCGACTCACCGCGAGGGAAGCGGCCGACGCGTTCGTTCAGGGGATGAAGGGCATGATGCTCGCTGCGTTGCTCATCGGACTTGCAGCCACGATTGAACTAATTCTCCAGCGCAGCATGGTCCTGGACACCGTCATCGACAAGCTTGCGTCTTTGGTGACGGGCAAGCCGCCCGCAGTGGTCGCAGTCGGCATCATGGCTATTGAGGCGATTCTTGACCTGCTGGTGCCCTCGACCTCTGGCAAGGCGGCTATCAGCATGCCCATTCTGGCGCCGATTGCTCACATCGCGGGACTCAGCCCGCAAACCTGCGTACTGTCATTCCTCCTTGAGAACGGCATTATGGGAATGACCTAGACTGTTCCCAAGTCGTTCCGGGAGCTCCGGTTTTTCGTGTTTTCCCTTTTAAAAACATGAGGTTATTGTCCGCTCTGATCCGTGGTGATCCGGGCAATGCCAAGCGAGGATGTCGGTACTGTTGACGGTATCGATATTCCCTCCTCGGACGGCCTTGCCCGATACCGTCAAGCTGCTGTGACGGTATCGGTTGACGGTATACGTTCGAGGAGGCTGTATGCTCACCGATATGCAATTACGGGCGCTGAAACCGGGCGAAAAAATCTACAAGGTGGCTGACCAGCAAGGGCTGTACGTCGCGGTAATGCCTTCTGGTGGGATGAGTTTCCGGTACGACTATCGAGTAAATGGCCGCCGAGAAACCTTGGTCATTGGCCGGTATGATCCGCAAGCACCGGCCCGGAAACTGCGCGAATCGGATCAGTTAAGTTTTGGTATGTCGGTCAGCCTCGCGGAAGCTCGCCTTTTGCATGCCCAAGCTCGGAGGGAGATCCAGCAAGGAAACAGTCCCTCGCGCTCGAAAGTCGAAAAGCGGGTGCAAGCCAACGACGCCTTCACGTTTGGAAACTGGGCAGAGAAGTATTTCGCAGAAGCCGCTCTGGCCGATTCAACGCGCTCGATGCGCAAGTCCGTGTACGAGCGCAACCTCGCGTCGGAATTTGGCAAGCTGAAGCTGGAGGAAATCACGCCGGCTCGACTAATGGCGCGATGCGAGAAGATCAAGGCGCGTGGTGCCGCTGCTCAGGCGATCCACGCAAGGGAAATCGTGCTGCAGGTATTTCGCTTCGTGCAGGCGAGGGGAATCAAGGTCGACAACCCGGCTGCGTCTATCAGACCCAGTGCGATCGCCACATTCAAAGCGCGGGACAGGGCGCTGAACCCGGAAGAGATTCATGTCTTCTTCAATGTCCTCGAGCAGGTAGCCACCATGTCGACGTTACGTCTCGCAGTCAAGTTCATGCTGCTGACGCTTGTTCGTAAATCGGAATTTATCGACGCTACTTGGGACGAGGTTGATTTTGAGGCTGCAACCTGGACCATCCCCAAGGAGCGAATGAAGGCTGGGCGGCCTCATCGAGTCTACTTGAGCGAACAGGCGTTGGAGATCCTCGTGGCCTTCAAGACTTGTTTTGGGGCTAGCATGTACCTGCACCCAGGAAGATATGAGACCGCCTCTCCGATTAGCGCAGCGACCCTGAATCGGGTGATCGATAGCACGGTGAAGCTGATCAATGACAGGGGCGACGAGTTTGAATCATTTACCGTGCACGACCTACGTCGCACGGCGAGCACGCTGTTGCATGAAGCGGGATTTAACACAGACTGGATAGAGAAATGCCTTGCGCACGAACAGCGTGGTGTACGCGCGATCTACAACAAAGCGGAATATGCGGATCAGCGAAGAACGATGCTTCAGGCGTGGGCGGATATGGTAGATCGGTGGATCAAAGAAAAGCCTCGCGCAACATTCGATTCGCGTGGAGGCAAAATGTCGTTGCGCTGTCTAGAACCCGCTATACCGATATGCTGAAAGATAGTCTGAATGGCTCGGCGTGATTCGCTGGCGAGTTCGAACCCCACCGTCTCCGCCAGCAATTGCCGTGGAACCCCGCAGAGTCAAGGCTCTGCGGGGTTTTATTTTTTTTACGACCTACAAATCAACCATCAAATGACAGGCGGCTTCCGGCGGATGGCTGAGGTATACGGGGGACCATCGCCCTCTATATTTGGTCCGGTCGTCATTGGGCGGTCAGGGACGGCGACGCCAGCGCCCGGGTCTGAGATGCACGTTCAAGGCCAAGGGGATACGAAAACACAGTCATCTTTTCGTCTCTCACTGCACGAAATCCACCATTCAGTCGCGGATTGACACGTCGTCTAGGCGACGCGGCAGTTGAACCGCCGCGATAAATGCAAAGGCGTGAATACCGCAGAGAACCAGAAACGCCCACGCATACGCGCTTGAAACTGCATGGCCATTGACGGCGGATCTTAGCTTCCACGCTAGAAACGTGGCGCACAGCGTCGTCATCGTCGGTCCACCGAGGCGCTGGACGATGTTGAGCGAAGTTGTCGCCATCGGCAATTGCTCCCGGCGAACTGAAGCATAGGCGGCGCTCAGCGATGGCAGGCCTACGCCGCTCATGCCCAGTCCCCGTAAAAACAGAGCGGGTACGAGAACCAGCAGATTCAGCCCGTGGGCCGCGAGGTACAGCATGGGAAGTGTAGCGACCAGTGTCAGGAGGGCACCTGCCGCAGACACGCGCCGAATGCCGAATCTGTCCGTCAGCGCGCCCATGAAGGGGTTGGTGAGCATCATGCCGATGCCAAGCGGCGCGAGCATCCAGCCCATTTCACCGGGCGCGCGGCCGCACGCCTGGATCAAAAAGGCAGGGATGAGCATCTGGCCAGCGAACATGCCGCCGTTCGATAGAAATTGCGTGATGGCTGCGGTGGAGAAGACGTGACCCTCGAACAGCCGCAAATCGATCAGCGCAGCGTCGCCTTTTCGCCGCGCCGCATGAAGGAAGGCTGCCATCATCGCGATGCCGACTGCCAGAATAACGCGCCCCGCCGTGTGGTCGAGGCGCCCGGAGCCATATAGAAACATTGCCAACCCGGGTGAGAGCAACGCGAGACCGGACCAGTCCAACGTTCGCCGCGTCGTCTCACTTTGGTCGTTCGGGAGGAACAGGAGCACAAGCAGAAGTGCAATGCCGCCAACCGGCAGATTGACCAGAAACAGCCAGCGCCAGGACGCATATTGCAGGATGGCGCCAGCGATGATGGGACCCAGGACCGGGGCCAGCAGCACAGGAAGCGCCATATAGCCTGCTACGCGGGCCATGTGCTTGCCCGCAGCCCGAGCGATCATCATCTGCGTCATAGGCGCGAGGAGCCCGCCGCTGACGCCCTGCAGGACGCGGAACCCGATTAGCGAGGGCGCCGACCAGGCAACGCCACACAGCGCCGAGCACAGCGCAAACGCGGAGAAGCACCACAGGTAGAGCGCCTTGGCGCCGATGCGGTCGACCAGCCATCCGTTCAGCGGCAGAACCAGAGTGAGTGCCAGCAAATAACCGCTCGTGACCCACTGGATCGTCGAAAGGCTGCTGTTGAGTTTCACCGCGAGGTTCGACAGTGAGACGTTGACGATCGTCGCGTCGAGCTGGGCGAGCAACGCCCCGAACAGAGCGACGCCGGCAATTTTCCAGACTGCGGGATCAAGCCGGTCCGTTGCAGGCGCGTCCGCGGTATCAACGGCTTTTCTAGGAGAGGTTTGTGACATGGCCGCCATTGAAACGGCCGAAATGCCGTGCCGAGAACAATGAGATCAGGAATGCGCCGGCACCCAAAGCGAGAATGTCTGCCGTATCCCTCAACTGGAAATCGCCGACGCGACAGACCAGCAGGTAACCGATAACAATATTGAAGAAACCCCAGAGCACGTTGATGCTCGATGACGACAAGCCTTCTCCGGGCGGCTTGGCGAACGGGCTCTGAAATGGCCGTCCCATCATGCCGCTCACGACGTGCGGCACAGCGTTTGCCAGGAAGAAACCGCCGAAGAAATAAGCAAGCAGGAAAAGCGAGGACATTTCAGGTACTCCTTTTTGAAAGGAGATTGGCAATCTCCCTGCATGTGCCCGTCTCGCCGAGTTGCGGAAAAATCCACTCAAGGCTATTGGCGTGCGCTTCCGCACTAATATCCGTCACGGCGTCCACTGCGAGAGTGACGTTGAAGCCGAGTTCATGTGCTTGCCGCGCGGTTGACTCCACACCCACGCTTGTCGCAACGCCGCAGACCACTACCTGGGTGACCCCGGCGGATTTGAGGTGCGTCTCAAGGCCGGTGCTGGTGAACGCCCCCCAGGTTCTCTTGGATACGAGATGATCCTGCGGTTGCCTATCCAGCTCCGGCAGCAGCTCGGACCAGTCCGGCGGGAGCGCGCCGCCCGCGTGATGCTGCTCAGTCCGGCCCGGCGCCATTCCGACGACGTTTACCAGCACGACGGGAAGACCGTGCTGGCGGAAAGTTGCCGCCAGATTACTGGCGTTTTCCAGTACGTTCGTGAAGGGATGGGCAGTGGGAATCGATGCAACGATCTTCTGCAGGTCGATGACGATCAGCGCAGTTTTGAGGTCCAGTTGAGTTGCAGCCATATAGGTATCCTAATAAATTGAAATCGATCTGGCTCTGCACCGCCAACGGCGGTAGTACGAGCGAAGGTCAGGAATCGCCAATCTGCCGGATGATCGCGGTTGCCGCGACAAGCGCCTGCAGGTCCGCGGGATCGAGTTGGCCGAGGGCACTGACCAACCAGTTACGCTTCATGGCGCGGTGGCTGGTTCTCACCGCCATGCCAGTCTCGGTCAACGCAAAAAGGATCTGGCGACGATTCGTCGGGTGAGATCGACGCTCGATCAGTCCTTCCTGCTCAAGACTCGCCAGAATGACGCCCATCGACTGCGGCTTCATCAGTTCTGCACGAGCGAGATCCGCAGTGGTCATGGGGCCGCCTTGTTCCAGACGAGCCAGGACGCCCATCTGGGAAAGGGCCAACTCGGTCGGGTTGGATTCAGCGCGTAGTCGCCGCAGCAATCGACTGATCGCTGCCGTGAGATCCTTCGCAACAATGTCCAGGGAGGAATCGACTGTCATAGCCGCACTATATTAGATGAAAGATAAACTTGCAAGTTTATCTTTCATCGCCGCGCCGCTCTGTTCTGCAGTAGTACTGGATGCCGACCGCGACATCGAAGGCCTCGAGGCCCGGTTTGGAGATGGTAACGCGGTGCACATACGATTAAGCGGCACGGCCGGTGTGCCGTGGTCGACCAAATGGATCTGTTAGCGCCGCAGGTCCTCGACAGCAGATTGGCGTTTGCTGGCAAGGTAGTCATGAATCTGATGCCGGGGTTTATGGCGAAGGTGGGTGACTTTCCTGACGAGACTCTCAAGCCAGGAACCGTCATCGTGACCAACACATTCCTGTTTCGGGAGCGCAGGGCGTGGCCCGTTTGCCTGCGAGCATTACGCGGGACTGTCGCGCTCTACGTTTGGCTCGGTCGTCATTGGACGGTCAAGGACAGCGACATCAGCGCTCGAGTCCGAGATGCATGTCAAGGTAGAGGGATAGTGAAGACACCATTATCTTCGCCCCTCTAACTGCGCGACATCCACTTTTCAGGCACGGATCGACGCGTCGTCCAGGCGACGCCGCTTGCACGAAACGCCACGCTCACCGCCGATCGCGAGGCCGGGAACCTCCCGGTGGATGGCCGCGCGTAGAAGATGCTATGCGTAATCGACGAGTGTCGAGCGATCGAGGTCGGTGCCCGCCTGTATTCGCAGATGTGATCCTGACGCTGTCGATCATGCAGCTGTACAGCAAACTCTCGCATTCATACGGCCGGACAACGGCGCCGAATTCACCGCCGCCAAGGTCGTGCGCTGGTTGCGAGACGCCGCAATCGGCCAGACCTTCATTGCGTCTGACAGTCCATGGCAAAGCGGGTTATTGAAGGCTTAAACGGCAGGCTGCGCGACGGATTGCCAAACCGCGAATGGTTCCGCAGTCGCGCCGGGGCCAGGATGCTCATCGAATGCTGCCGGTAGTTCTACAACGAGCGGCGACTCGACAGCGCGCATTGCTACCAACCTCCGGCCACGATCCGTCGAGCCTGGCCGGAGCCCGATAATATCGATGCGAGACTCGCTGCCTGACCGGTCACTCTGGGGCAGGTCTTGATGCCAGCATAGGCACGCTTCGCGACGCGGAAGCTCGCCGGATTGCTTTCGTAGGCCCGATGCGAGGCGTCCTGGGAGCCTACGCCGCGTACCTCAACAAGTTCCCCCGTACAGGGGCAACACTCCGTCGCCGTTGTCCCGTACGGACAACTATATGTCTCAGATCGTCAATTGCGAAATCATCGACGCGTTTAGATTGAACGCCATTGTGAAGATGGCATGCCTGGTAACGCTTGCACCGGTACCGCCACTTCGTCATCGCGGACCTCGCATAACTTACATCACACTTCACTTATGACATCGACGCAGCCCCTTTGTGTTCTCGACGACACGCTCGATCTGCATGACGAGCTGAGTAGTATTCGCCGCCGCCTGCATCGGCATCCGGAACTGGCATACGAGGAAACCGGTACGTCGGAGCTCGTGGCAGAGCGTCTGGAGCACTGGGGTTACAGGCTGACCCGCGGCATTGGCGGAACGGGCATGGTGGCTACACTCAAGGCGGGGAACAGTCCACGTGCCGTCGCGTTGCGCGCCGACATGGATGCGCTCCCGATCGTCGAGGAAACCGGTCTGCCCTACGCTAGTGCCGAACCCGGAAAGATGCATGCATGCGGACACGACGGCCACACGGCCATACTGCTCGGTGCCGCGCGCCATCTTGCTCGCACTCGTCGTTTCGACGGAACGGTGCATCTGGTTTTCCAGCCGGCGGAGGAGATTCTGTCGGACAGCGGAGCAAAGCGGATGATCGAGGACGGCCTGTTCGAGCGTTTTCCCTGCGAGGCGATCTTTGGACTACATAACCAGCCGGGTTATCCGGCCGGTAACTTCATGTTTTGTGGCGGCCCGTTCATGGCGGCGTGCGACACGGTGGACATCGTGATCGATGGTTACGGTGGCCACGCTGCGCGCCCGCATCTCGCGGTGGATCCGATCGTGATTGGCTCGCAACTGGTAATGGCGCTGCAGACCGTAGTGTCGCGCAGCGTAGACCCGATGCAGGCTGCAGTGGTGACGGTCGGTTCGTTCAACGCGGGAGCGGTGGCCAATGTGATTCCCGGTAGTGCTCATCTGCAGATCAGCGTTCGCTCTTTCGATGCGCAAACCCGCAAGCTGATAGAGGCACGCATACGGACGCTTGCACAAGTTCATGCAGATGCCCACAGCGCGCGCGTTGAAATCGACTACGTCCCAGGTTATCCAGTGCTTGTGAATAGCAGGAAGGAAACCGACCTGGCGCTCGCGGTTGCACGCGAACTGGTCGGGGAACACCGTGTTATTAGCGACTTCGCCCCGTTTGCCGGCAGCGAAGACTTCGCCTACTACCTTCAGGAAAAGCCGGGCTGCTTTCTGCGATTGGGTAACGGCGAACACTCGCGCACTCTGCACAACGCATCCTACGATTTCAACGACGACAATCTCACCGTGGGCGCGGCCTACTGGACGCGGCTCGTCGAGCAGTTTCTTCCGTTACAGCAGTAGCACTCGTCATTCCGGCTGAAGCGCTCGCCCAACGGGTTTGCGCTTCGGCCGCGATCCGGCATCGCCCGAATACCCTGGTTTCACTGAATTTCTGTCGACGGCATCCACGAAACAACGCCGGGACAGAGCTTGCGTGTTTTCGTGCGACCCACTCGGTACTTCGGTACTTCCCCTGCCTGTCCCAAAATGCAAACAGATTGTCCTTTGAAGTGAACTGACGGCTATTTTGGTCTTTTAACTTAGCTTCCAATACGCGCGCCGCGCTTCTGCCAATGGCCTGCATGACGAACGCGGATCAGGCGAATCGTGAACCGAACGGAAACATGCGCATCGACCACCCTCCGTCGAGGCGACAACCATTTAACTCAAACGTATCAAAAATATAGACGCAGGAGGTAATCAATGGAATCAGTAAAGCGAGGTGAAACGCGTCCCACGCCGAAGCGGGGCGTCGCACTGACGACGATCTTGCTCGCATTGGCTTTTTCCCTCTCTTACATGGATCGGCAGATCTTGCCGTTGCTTCTCGAACCGATCAAACACGCATTCTCATTAACAGATTCAGAAATCGGCATGCTGCAGGGGCTGGCATTCGGCGCGTTTTACGCATGCTCCGGTATCGTCCTGGGCGTGCTGGTAGACAGGTTTCACCGAGTCGGGATTGCTGCCGTGTGCGTCGCTTTCTGGGGCCTCGCGACGGCGGCGTGCGGGCTGGCAGGAAACTTTATTCAGCTTTTCGTTGCACGCACAAGCACAGCGATTGGCGAAGCGGGCTGCTCGCCAGCGTCGTACTCGATTCTCTCAGACATGCTGTCCGGGCGAGCGCTATTGAGAGCAACCTCGGTGTACAACGTCGGCCCTTATGTGGGAGGAGGGATGGCCCTTATTCTCGGCAGTATGGCACTGCGCCATTTCACCACTGCTGGCGGGATGGATGTGCCGTTGATCGGACATCTCGAGCCATGGCAGTCGGTTTTTCTCGTTCTGGGACTCCCCGGTATCCTGCTGGCGGCACTCATCCTTGCGCTGCAGGAGCCGAAACGTCACGAGTCCGGGCAGGAGATCGATACGTCAACCCGGGCGACTTTGCAGTTCATCTTCAGTAGCCCAATGCTGTTGTTTTACTTCGCTGCATTTGTTTTCAGCACGTCCGGACTGTTCGTGCTTCTGACCTGGTTTCCAAGTCTGATGATCCGCGAGGGCTTTGGGACCGCGGCGACGATTGGGCGCCCGTTGGGCGCCATCTTTCTGGCGGTCGGTTTGTGCGGCTGTGTTGCGTCACAGCTTCTCTTGCGAAAGCTCGAAAATCGCGATCTCTTGAGTTCGCTGCTCAAGCGAATGTCGGCGATGTGGGCAGTCCAGATTCCGCTGGCCGTAGCGTTCATTTTCGTCGACACGGCTAGCCTTGCCTATTTGTTTTACGCGTCGCAGGTCATCATTTTTTCCGTCGTCACGACCTTTATGGTCGCTCCCATTCAACTCGCGGTTCCCAATCGTATGCGAGGTCGCGCGACCGGTGTGTTCATGACTTTCAACTACATGTTGGGCGCGAGTATCGGACCGTGGTCGGTGGGCGTGTTGAGCGATCGGATGAAGGAAAACCCACACGGCCTGCTCACGGCATTCGTAATGGTATTGGGTGTGTCGGCGGCCGGCGCTGCGGTCTCTATCTACCTTTCTTCGACCAGGAAGACGCGGATGAATCCGGTCGATTCTCTGCCGCAGCAGTCCGTCTCGGGAAACATATAGATCACGCGAACGGAAGTCCAGATTTAGGGCGATAGACATGCTTAGTCTGTATATTTCGTATAACTACTCATATGCGATGTGCAATGAAAAGTCAAAAAAATGGCTGGCTAACCTGTGCCTGTCGATCTTTTTGGTAGTTCCGGCTGTTTCGGACGCCCAGAGCAGCGTCACCTTGTTCGGAACGCTGGACGAAGGTATCGAGTATCTGACGAACGCGAACAAGACATCGCATTCGGCGGTGCAGTCAGGGCCTGCGGAGATTTACTCCAATTCGTTCGGTTTGATGGGTTCTGAAGGACTGGGTGGCGACGTCAAGGCTGTTTTCAGGCTCGAAGGCGGCTTCAATCCCTACAACGGTACATCGATACAAGGCGGGCGTCTTTTCGGGAGACAGGCGTGGGTAGGGATTCAGAACAGCAATAACAGGATCATTCTCGGCCGGGTCTATACGCCTCTTTACGACGTGATCGGCTATCTCGATCCGCTGCAAGGTTCCAACGTAAGCCTGTGGACCATGGATGGCGGAATGGTGTCGCGCATGGACAATGCGGTCAGATACACGCGCTCGGATGGGCCGTTCCACGAAAATGTCCAATACAGCTTTGGCAGCGCCAGCGTGGAAAGCACGATCAACGGAACGGCCGGATCAGGCTCTCGCTCCAAGGAATTCGCCGCGTCTGCTGACTACACCGCCCGGCAATTGATGGCCGGGATCGTGTACGACAACATCCATGGCCCCATGACTTCAGCGCAATACGGTTTGGGGTTGTTTGTGCCTTCGGCGGTCCCGGCAGCGTCTTCCGGTACACCGCAACGGGCTGAGCGCATCGCCGCGGCCCTCAGATATAAGTGGGACGGCACGTCGCTGTTCGCAGGCTACCGCCATCTAAGGACGGTCGCGCAGGCCGGCAACGAAAACTCGAATCTGTACTGGGGAGGCGTTACCGAGCAGTTTACGCCTGCGTGGACGGGGACTGTCGGCGCGTATCACCAGCGGGTTGCTGGTGAGGATGCCCGGCCCACGATGGTCGCGCTTCAGACGCAGTACCGGCTATCAAAATCGACGGGCGTGTACGGCAACGTCGGCAAAGTCTGGAATACCCGTCTTAGCAACATGGGGCTGGACCTTCAGACCCAGACTTTGCAGGGAGCGGGTCAGTTCGGTGCCAGCATCGGCATCTTTCACTTCTTTTAAAGCAGTCCGATGTCTTGTTTGCACACGACAGTCGAGAGACATACGTTTCAGGAAATCAGCAAGGAGAGACTTATGAAGGTTCTGGTCGCCGGTTATAAACATGAAACCAATACGTTTGCGCTCGATAAGGCCGACTGGACGGCTTTCGAAAAAGGCGAAGCGTTCCCCGCACCCGTTCGAGGCCAACAGATGCTCGAAACGATGGACGCGGTCGCGATGCCGGCTACGGGATTTTTGCGCTACGCGCGATCGAAGGGATGGTCGATCATACCGAGTTTGTGGTGCGGCGCTGTCCCGTCTTCGTATGTGACCGAGGACGCCTTTGAGCGCATTTGCAATGAGATATGCAATGACGTGAAAGCCGGCGGGTTCGACGCCGTATACCTGGATCTCCAC
The DNA here is from genome assembly GCF_014171495.1 of Paraburkholderia tropica. Classification (NCBI taxonomy): domain Bacteria; kingdom Pseudomonadati; phylum Pseudomonadota; class Betaproteobacteria; order Burkholderiales; family Burkholderiaceae; genus Paraburkholderia; species Paraburkholderia tropica. The sequence goes on along the minus strand of NZ_CP049138.1, from coordinate 365,410 downwards.
GGCGCTGGCGTTGCCGAGAACGAAGACGATACCGAAGGGGAACTGATCGGCCGTGTTCGGCAACTGGTGGGCGAAAACATGCCGATTGTGGTGAGTCTGGATCTGCATGCAAATGTCACCGAGAGGATGCTCCGAAGTGCGGATGGCATGGTTTCGTTCCGCACCTATCCGCACGTCGATTACGTAGAGACAGGCGAACTGGCCGGTGAGCTCCTGTCGCGCCGTATGGCGCATGGACGTCGGGAACCGGTTGTCTGGAAGCGGCTCCCATTCCTTATTCCGCTGAATTCTCAGAATACGACAACGGGACCGGCGAAGCGGATCTATGAACGGCTGCGTGCACTGGATACAGAGCATGGAACGATGTCGAGCTTTTGCATGGCCTTTCCGGCGGCCGACTTTGCCGAATGCGCGCCCATGATCTGGAGCGTGGGAGAGAGCGCTTCGACTGTCGTCGAGGAGCTCGCATCGCTTGCGGGCGAGCCCGCTCAATGGCGGCTTGAAATACTTTGCGCGGACGATGCGGTGCAGGAAGCGATGGCGCGCGCCGTCGAAAGCAACGCTCCGGTTGTGATAGCAGACACTCAGGACAACCCCGGCGCCGGAGGTACGGCATCGACCACCGGCATGCTGCACGCACTGCTGAATGCCCGAGCCGGCGAACGTTTCCCCCATCGGGTGACGCTAGGTGTGATGTACGACGCTCGATTTGCGGCTGCGGCGGTTCAGGCCGGCGTCGGTGCAACGTTTCGCGCCAGTCTGGGCCATGCCACGGAGCTTTGGGATGGTCCAACCGATCCGCCGGTGACCTCCGAATTCACCGTGAGAGCAGTCAGCGATGGGCGGGTCACTTTCAAGGGCCCAAAGATGACGGGGTTCGTTGCCGGATTGGGGCCAAGCGCATGCGTCGAGACTGGCGGCGTGCTGGTAGTGGTCGCAAGTGGAAAGATCGGAGCGCAGGACCGTGAACTGTTTCGTTTCGTTGGCGTGCATCCGGAGCAGATGAAAATCATCGTCGTCAAAAGCAGTAACCATTTCAGAGCTGACTTCGTACCGCTTGTCGAAAATGAACAGACCGACGTCGTGATCGCGAAGGCGCGGGGCGCAGCCGCGGCTGACCCAGGCGATCTGCCGTGGCGGAAGTTGCCGGATTCCATCCGGCGCCGTCCTTGAGCAGACGTACGCTTTCGGCCCGGACTTGCAGGGACGCTGCCGGATGGGCGAAATGACCATCCGGCAAGCCCTCGCGTAACGCCTCATTCAATGCGCGAGCGGGACGCCGGAGGTCTCCTCGCAGAACCGCGCCATTTCGGTGTGGTCTTTACCTCGCCCCAGCGCTTGCGCCGCATTCGCCCACAGTTCGCTGCACAGCGCGGCAAACGGAACTGTAACGCCTTCGTCCTGTGCGACTTCAAGGGCGATGCCCAGGTCTTTGACCATCAGGTCGAGACCGAAATTGCTGTCGAAAGTCCGGGACAGGACAAATTGACGAAACTTCTTCTGCGTACTGTTATTGGTGCCGGTGGAAGCATTGAGTACGTCGACCATTTTTCCGGCGTCGAGTCCAAATTTCCGGCCGATAATCAGCGCTTCTACACCAATCAGAAACCCGCCGGCTGACACGAGGTTGTTTAGCGCTTTCATCGCCTGGCCCGCCCCGATCTTGCCTACTTCGGTAACCGTAGTTCCGATGGCAAGCAGCAAGGGCTTGGCCTGTTCGACAGCCGTCGCGGGGCCCCCAACCATAATGGCGAGTTCGCCGGTTCGAGCCCGCGAAACGCCGCCTGAGACAGGCGCGTCGATCATCAGAATACCGCCCGATTCGAGGCTGGCCGCGATCTCCTGCGTGATTCTGGGAATTCCCGATGTCATGTCGATGACCAGCGCACCAGCCCTGAGCATGGGCCGAACGGCCGTAATGACCTGTGCCACATGTTGGCTTTTCGGGAGCATGGTGATGACCGCATCTGCCGACTCTACGGTCGCCTCGATCGTATCCGGCGATTCCCCGCCGATCCCGCTCGAGAACGCTGCCGCGCGTTCGCGGTCCAGATCGAAAACCGCGACGTGGAAGCCGGCATTGACGAGTCGGGCGGCCATAGGCCACCCCATGTGACCGATGCCGATAAACGCGACTTTCCTGAACGTTCTGCTGCTCATTACAGCGCCCCATTCCGGACAAGGACTTCATGAGCTGCTTTGAACGCGCTGAGGCCAGAAGGAATTCCTGAGTATGCAGTGGCATGCAGCAGCGTGGCCTTGATTTCCTCCACCGTGAGGCCGTTGTTCAGGGCGCCCTTGACATGCAGCTTCAGTTCGTCCGTGTGGCCTGCGATCGTCAGCATGGCGAGATTCAGCAGACTTCTGGTCCTGCGGTCGAGCGTTTCGTCTCCCCACGCCCATCCCCATGCCCACGCGGTGGTGGCCCGTTGAAAAGACATCATGAAGGAGTCGGCTTTCTGCATCGAAGCATCTACGTACTCTGCCCCAAGTACGGCGCGACGGATAGGCATGCCCTTTTCGAAAAGAGCGTTGTCGTCTGACATGACTGGAGTTCCTCGTTGGTAAAGAAAGGTCGTATTGGCTGGCACGAATCGGCATCCCATTTCAGATTCCGAATCGATGACACAGCTCGGCCTACTTTAGCCCAGCGACGTCGTTATATTTGACTTGACGGGACAGGTGTTTGACAACACGGGACGCGCGACCGTCTACGCAGCAAGTCGAACCGCGAATTTACGGAGGCCTTAACCGGATGCTTCCAGGTTGCGTTTCCATCTCGAGGCGCTGCAGCCGAAGCTGGTCTGGAACCATCTGGAGAACGCGCTCAGACTACCAAACCCCAGTGCTTCGGCTGCCTCTGTCAATGACACGGTTTGCATGCTGAGCAACCGCCTGGCCGTATCGCACCGCACTTGCTGCAAAAGCGCGGAGTAGGACAGTCCCTTGTCCGCGAGTCGTCTATGGAGGGTGCGTCGATTCATTCCCAGACTGGACGCGAGAGTCTCGACGCTGCATCGCGAGTCGCGCAACTGCTGATGCATGAGCCACTCCACGCGTGCTTCGAAGTCTTCCGGCGAATGATTGAAGGTTTTCCCGAGCAGGGTTTTAGCGTGACGCCGGAGTACGGCGGATGAAGCGATCACCTTCAGGGACAACGCATCGCGTGAGAGCAGGATCCCGCTGACCATCTGGTCATAACGGAGCTCGCATCGCATGAAGTTGCTTTGCACCAGCGTATGGGCGGGACGCGAATGTTCCTGACAGACCGCATCGGGTTGCCAGTCGGCTCCGACGAGCCAGCGAATCATCTGGACGATGCCGCAGGCGCAGTATTCCATGACGTGTATCGAAGGAATCTCGGACTCGATTTTGAACGTCAGCAGCGGTTTGTCGAAGCGTTCGTCGAGATCAATGAAGATGCCGTCGCAGTGGTGATGCAGTTGCGTCGAATACGTGTGCAGCGCATCTCGTAGCGTTTCCTCTTCTCTCAACATAAGACTTACGAGTCCGTAGTCGGGAACGCCACGGGCGATCGCGACGCGCGCGCCGAAATCGGTGCGGGCCGACGCGGCAACGGACAAATCCAGGAGCCTGATCCACGCATCTAACGGAATCAGGCTATCCGGACTTTCAGCGATGTCGCCGCTCAATCCGACCCGAGCCATGAGCGCTTTGCCGTCAATGCCGACGTCGCAGGCAGCCCGCAAATAGCCATGCAAGGTGGCGCTTCTGACAACTCGCTTGCGCATAACCGTTGTTCCTCGGAAGGGGAGGTGTGTCTCATATTGAAAAGTGTGAGGCACGGAATGTCAACTAAACAAAATCCCCAGGTTCCACAATAGTGACGGCTGACGGCGTTTCAAAGCTTTGCGCGAATTGCCGCCTCGCGTCGAGAAACGTCCGACATTGATGGGATTTTTTAACAACAAACTGCGCGACGCGCAGATAGAGAGTCCGTGATGAGCGATCAAAATGGGATGCAACCTTGGCAATGGCCCGAGCAGGAGTGGCGACGAATCGTGACCCACGTTCGTGCAGGGCGCCGTCTGCGTCCGGACAAATGGAAAGGTGGCGCACGGGTTGCTGTCGCCCTTTCATTCGATTCGGATCACGAAACCAATGAGCTGCGTGATGGAGGCAGTTCGATTAACCGTCTTTCGTGGGGACAATATGGAAATCGGGTCGGTGTACCGCGCATCCTGTCGCTCCTCGAAAAATACAGCGTTCCTGTCAGCTTCTATGTGCCTGCCGTCTCGGCGCTGCTGTACCCCGACGAGCAGCGCCGCATTGTGGACGCGGGACATGAGATCGGGGTGCACGGCTGGATCCACGAGCTCAACTCGAAGCTGGAGTTTGCCGACGAACGGGATCTGCTCGGGCGCTCGATGGACACCCTTGAAAAGATTACTGGCAAACGTCCGACGGGCTTTCGCTCGCCGTCGGGTGATTTTTCAAAAAATACGCTGCAGATTCTTCAGGAGCTCGGGTTTTCCTACGACTCATCCTTGGGCGCCGACGATGACTGCTATGAACTGGAGATGGATGGCGAGCCTACCGGGCTGGTCGAAATTCCGTTCGACTGGGTGCGCGACGATGCCGTTTATTTTCTAATGCATCGATTTCAGGGGTTGCGTCCCTATACGCCCCCTTCGGACGTATTCGACATCTTCAGGCGGGAACTGGACGCCGCGTATGCGGAGGGGGGACTGTTCGAGCTCACCATGCATCCGCACGTGATCACGAATCGCTCGCGCATCTGGATTGTCGAGGAACTGATCAGGTACGCGAAGAGTTTGCCTGACGGAGTATGGTTTGCCCGTCACGATGAAGTAGTGAACTACGCGCTGCAGAATGCGAAGCTTCGTTGAAGACCGGAGGTGAGCTCCGGTAGCGTTGTACGTGCCGCGGCCGGGCGGCCTGCGGCACGAAGACTGAAGCGGACGGCCGATGCGACTGAGGATGCCAGTCGCTGCATCAGGGCAGTCTCCCCGGCCGGGCGACTCAGACGAACAGATCGCGCAACCGGTTGGGCTGAGAGCGGAGATACTGTTTCGGTGCCTTGATTTGAACCCCGAAGTGAGCGGCGGCATGCCAGGGCCATCGCGGGTCGTACAGCACGGCTCTCGCGAGCGCAATCAGATCGGCGTCCCCGGTGCTGAGGATAGCTTCGGCGTGCTCGAAGTCGGTGATCAGGCCAACGGCGATAACCGGCAGTGTGGTCGCCTGTTTTACCGCGCGTGCAAGAGGAACCTGATAGCCGGGTCCGATCGGGATTCGCTGTGCGGGGCTCGATCCGCCGCTCGAGACATTGATAGCGGCACAGCCTCTCGCCTGTAATGCGTCGACGAAGGCGATCGTATCCTCGACGGACCAACCGCCTTCCACCCAATCGGTTGCGGACACCCGCATCGTCACGGGGCGGTCATGCGCAAACACATCCCGCACCGCCTCGAAGACTTCCAGCGGAAACCGCATTCTGTTTTCCAGTGAGCCGCCGTACTCGTCCGTTCTCTGATTCGAGAGAGGCGAGAGAAACTCATGGAGCAGATAGCCGTGTGCGCCAAGAATCTGGATGAAATCGAGGCCAAGCCGGGATGCGCGTCGCGCTGCGCTAGCGAACGCGTTGCGGATTGCCGCGAGACCGTCGCGGTCCAGAGCAGTCGGCGGCATCTCGCCGGACGCAAACGCGAGCGGTGACGGCCCATAGGTCGTCCAGCCGTCCGGCTGCCCAGGCGGAACCTGTGCACCGCCTTCCCACGACTTTTGCCGCGACGCTTTTCGCCCGGCATGATTGAGCTGAATGCCGATCGGCATGTCTGACCAGCGTCGGACGCCGCGCAGCACTCGCGCCATGGCAGCCTCGCAGTCGTCGGAATAGAGTCCTACGTCGCCACGGGTGTTGCGCCCGTCGGGCGTGACCGCTGTCGCCTCGATCGTCAGTAGTCCCGCACCCGAGCTCGCCAGTTGCCCAAGATGAATCAGGTGCCATTCGTTCATCTGCCCGTTTTCGGCCGAATATTGGGCCATTGGGGCGATCACGATGCGGTTGTCTAGTTTCAGGTTATCGATTTGGGCCGGTGTAAACAGGAGGGGGCGACTCATAAGAGCTCCGTGTGGCGCCCGCTGGGCGCCGTCCATATCCGTGGGGTGGGGTTGATTTCGAGGAAGCGCTTCAGGACGGACGACGGTGAGACAAATCCCGTTTAACCGGAGCTCCTTGCAAGAGCGGTCGCCGCTCGACAGCCTCACGCATGCTTCAGCAATATCTCCGCAACCTCGCTTGCCTTGTCGATCATCAGATCGTGCCCGCCGTCCAATGAATAGACGTGAGTTTCAGGAAGATCGCGCTGCGCCTCGTACCAACCCGGGATAGGGCTTGGGATGCCGATGTCTTTCGAGTTGTAGATGAATACCTTCTTCGGTACTTGCTTGAATTTGCCCGTGAGAGACAGTTGCTGCGTGAAGCAAGCCAATGGGTGCGACGTCAGTTTCGAGTCGGCCCACGCCTGATGTTCCTCGCCGACACCGAATACTTTCGAAGGCCAGTTGGCAACCTGCGTACCGCCGAGCGACGCGCTGAGTTCGGTGAACGGCAATAGCAGATTGGGCAACAATGAAAAGAGCGAGTCGCCGCTTTTTTCCGGGAGCGGGCCGTCGAGATAAACGAGCGAGGCAATCCGGTCGTGCAACTGGTCGGCCACCCCGGTAATGACGAGACAACCGTACGAGTGGCCGCAGAGCACGACATTGTCTAGGTCTCGCCACGTGATGAGGTTGGCGATATCGAGGATGTGGGTGTCCAGATTGATCGGTCCCAACGCCGAAAGATGAGAGCGTTCCCCGACTCCCGTGAGCGTGGGTGTCAGCAAACGGTGACCGGCAGCCTCCAGAGAAGGGCGGAGTTTATCGAAGCACCAACCCCCGTGGAAAGCGCCGTGAACGAAGACGAAATTTGTCATGCTGGATAGACCTCTAGCGTTAACCGTTCGGAACGCGCCGGCGTGCAGGCAATACATTGCGCCATGCTTCTCGGACATCCGATCCGCGTGCCACGCGGATCTGCGCCGATACAGACTCGCGAATATGACCAACCGGCATCGCACGCCTTCACTACGCGAAGTCCGGTGTGCCGCCAACGACGCACCTGCCCCTGGCTGTTCCGGTTCTATAGCTGTCCCGGCTGATGGGACGCGGGTCAGTCTACCGTCCCCGGTTTCTTTCGATTGATATTTTGGGACATAGATTTTGCATTCCGGGTCAATTTGACACGATGCAATCACCGATGTCACCCCCGTGACGGCGAGTACGTGACCAAGCCGTTCGCGATGAGCGAACTGGGTCGCCCGGGTGCGCACGCTGATGCGCCGGCCGCCCATGCTGGCGGAACTGGTTGTGTCGTTCGCCGACATCACCGTGGACCCGCAGCAGCGCGCGATGCGCCGCGGCGCCGAGACGGTCACGCTCGCGCAGGCCGAACTGTAGATCATGCTGTGCCGTGTCAAGGCCGGTGGCCGGACCGTGCGGCACGCGGCACTCGAGCATGCAGCCTGGGGCCTAGGCGAGGCGGTCACACCGAACGCGCTGGAAGTGACCTGCACCCGCTGCGCAAGAACCTGACGGCGCTTGGTGCCGCAACGAGGCTCGCGAACATCCGTGGCGTGGGTTTTGCGCTGCACGCCGCTAACGAAAACGGACTGGATGGTGTGCCCGACCAACCCTCTAACGCGAAAGAGGGGCGTATGAAACAACTGATTCGGGTAGTCGAGCGCGATGCCGCGTGTCGCGACGCGCTGCGTATCTCATCGTATTCAAAGAGACGCTCGGCAGACTTGAAAACGGCTTCACGGTGCATGAAAAGTATCTTGCCTCAGTTGCGTACGAACTGCAAACACCGATCACCTTGATCCGAGGTCAGATCGAGTTGCAACCGGGGAGCGAGGGCAGGAACTGCTGTTTCGCGAGATCGATCTGATGGCGCGCAGGTTCGGCAGTTGAGCACATCAACGCCGCGCAAGTCTCGCGATGCCCGACTTGCTGCACATCCGCCTCGAGATTAGCCTGTCAGCGGACGATGCCATCATCAAGACCCGGCCTGTGTTTACCAGCCCGCATTGGCCGCACCGATGATCGTCATCGACGTGCTCGCGCGCAGAGTTCGCATCCGAGCACCCGGGATCTCCGGGCAGCACAGTTTTCTGTCGAAGAGAATTGTGTGAGATCCCTTAGAGGAGTGATCGCGCGCCGGTGTTTGAATCGGTGGTTCGCGAGACATGCGAACCAGCGTAAATCACATGGTGTGGCATCTCACTGGGTGGGTTGAGTAGCTAACCGAAGGCTTTCGCGAACGGACCTCACACCGTCGACGTTCCTCGCCGCCTGCACCGCGAGAGGAATCTGACTGGCTTCCTGAACCACTCCAGACACGATGATATTCCCGTCGGAAGCCTTAACAAATATTCCGGCAGCGTCTAGTCCCTTGACGTGCGAGAGCGCCTTCAAAACGCGTTTTGACAAGGCCCGGTTTGCTGAGCGCACGGCCTTCGGTGATGATGGTGCTGACACCACTTCGCCATTCGGATCGCCGCTTGCGGGCTGTCCCGGTTGCGCGCCCGCATTCAATGTAAAAAGCAAGCACACCAATGTAATGCCCCTCACTGTAGTCCGATTCATATTTGCTCCGACGAGTTTACGTTAGATTGCTCGCAAAATTGGCGGTAACTTGACGCAGCCGCCTATACCCCATCTTTAGAATCTTGTTTGTAACCCGACCGATATGCCGGTGATACCGGAACTCCCGGGGCTGCGGTTGAGAACAGCAATATTTGTCGGATCCTTCTTGTACGCGCCCGAAAAATGATTTCGGTCGGCTTCCACGTAGACCTCGGCTCGCTTGGAAAGAAAATATTCGCCTATCACATACGCAGTCTGCTTGTGACCACCGGCGCCTTTAACGTTGCCCAGGTTACTGGCGATGTCATCGTAGTAGGCTGCAGTCACCGCAAATGCCGGCGTAACTTGCCAGACGACGCCGCCCTGCGGCACATCATCACGTCGCTGAGAAGGAGCTTTTGACGATCCACCCACGGTTAATACCAAATAGCTCAGATAGGCGCGAACGGGGCCAATCTGCCACACGCCGCCGGCGTAATAGTTCTGCGCCACCTGGCTTGCATCCGCATTGTAAGTGCGTTGATATGCAATACCGCCTCTTAGCGGTCCCGTATCGTAGCTAGCGGCCGCCGAATAGTTGGATCCCGCGCGCTGGTTTCCTGCGAGACCGCCGAATGAATAGCTTGCACTAAGCTTTGCTCCGGCGAAGCCGTTTGTGTACTTCACGGAATTGTTGAAGCGGCTATCCAAAGTGAAAAAATTCACACCGAGAAGACCGCCCGGAGTGATCGCCGGATCTGCGCCGCCAATCTGTGACGGATCCAGAGAAATGCCCAAATCCTCGAAGGAACTGAACTGGCGCCCCATCGTCAGACGACCATAAGTCCCATCGAATCCAACATATGCCTGACGGGACCAAAGGACGTTATTTGTCGCCAAGGTGCCGTTTGAGGAGTTGAAGCCGTTCTCCAGATGGAAAATGACTTTCATTCCGCCGCCAATGTCCTCGGAGCCGGTCAGGCCGAACCGGTTCGGTGCGATGATGTTGGAATATTCGACTGTCGAGCCTCCCTTCGTTCCATTAATCCATCTGACGCCTCCGCCAACAATACCGTAGATGCTCACACTTGACTGTGCGTGCGCAACATTGAATGCCGAGGAAAGCAGGATTGCAGCAAGCGGACCCTTGTTCATTCGTAGACCTATATAAATAATCGGATTGTAATGGCCTAAACGTCGCCGACAATCGCGTGTGCCCGGCTTGGGGCCAGTAGTGCGAGTTGACGGAAACGGTCTCCAGAGGCGTCTGTCTCCTCGACGCCAAAACATCTCTGCCGGACTGCCGCTTCAAGGAAGTCAGCTTCGCGACAAACGGCAGATAAGACTGGCACTCTGACCGCGGCCTGTCGGTGCGGTCGAGAGCCGAATATCATGGCTTCGTGCGGCGGGGTGAGTCCGTCATACCGTGGGGGTCAAGAGATGACCCTGCAGTAGGAGTGGCTATCGTGGCGCATCTGTCGATCGAATGTATGACTGCCACCGCGATGATCTCGCTCCCCGGTGCCGTCCAGCGGGGCTATCTGGGACTGAGATTCTCATGATTTGTAGCTCGGGTACTAATCGCTTCACCATGGGGGCGTGGGGATCAGGTCATCGTCTCGGTCTGATTCGATCATGGTTGCCCCGTTATTTCCTCAAAGGTCCTATTACGTGTTCTCGGGCCGGCCAGTCCGATGGTGAGCACCGCGACGAGCATGCAACCGCTGATCATAAGGAACACTGTCGCGACGCCGCCACGCGTCAAAGCAAAGGCAACGATGTACCCGCTGATGGCTGCCGAAAGTCTAGTAAACGAGTACACGAAGCCAACGGCGCGGGCTCTTATGGACGTAGGGAAGATTTCGCTTTGGTAAGCATGACCGTGAAAGCTCAAGGCCGCATTCGCGAATGTCAATCCGATGCCCATGCTGATCCAGCCAATGGGAGAGGCGGAGTGTGCGAAGATGACAGCTAATACAATGGCGACCAGGCCAATTACGATGATCTGGTGCTTGCGCTCGAATCGATCTGCCAGCAAAGCGACCAATATTGGCCCCAACGGCGCTGCAAGACTGACGCCGAAGGTATAGAACAGACTGTGCTTTAGCGGCACGCCCTGCGCCTCCAGCAGGGTGGGGATCCAGTTGCCGAATCCGTAGTAGGCAATGTTCTGAAAGACGAAGTAGACGATCATCATCAACATCGCATTCCGCACGTAGCGAGGTGAAGCGCGGTGTGCCGTGCGGGGCTCTGTCGGCGTTGGCGAGACCGGCGCAGACTGCACACCAGGCGGCTCTCCAGCGTCAAAGACATCGAGCACGGCGTGCGCCTCCTCCCGACGCCCCTGCGACGCAAGCCAACGCGGGGACTCCGGCAAGTTCCGGCGAAATATCCAGAATGCCGCCGCCCCCGCTGCTGGAAGGAAGGTCAACCACCTCCACCCCGTAACGCCCAATATCGAGCGCGGGATCAAGACGGCTGCCAGCAGGGCTGCGATGGGGATTGCAGAATATTCGATGGATTTACCCATGCCGAACGCCTTGCCCCGGAGGTGCCTGGGCATGATTTCCACGATGAAGCAGTCGATTGCGACAGACTCGGCGCCCAGTCCGACACCTGCCAGGAATCGCCAGAAGCAGACCCAGATCGAGTCGTTCTGCAACCCCATGACAAGCGTCGCAAGAGCGTAGGAGGCCAGCGCGTAGCCGAACACAGCCTTGCGACCGAACCGGTCTCCTAATCCTGCGAATCCGATCACACCGACATACAGGCCGAGGAAGGTAGCTGCTATGAAGGTTGCCTGGTCGGAAAATCCGAACAGGCCAGCATTCCCTGTTTTGAAAATCCCCGCTGCCACGAGCCCTGGGGAAAGGGGAGCCGTCAAAGCGAGGTCGTAAATTTCGAAGAAGCCGCCCACCGCGATCAGGGCGACCCATCCCCAAAGGCGCATCGACCCGTTCAGCGCGTCAATGCGCGCACCGATCTGAGCCACCGCTGCGGCATTCTCGGGATCGTTGCGAGCGGGCGCGCGACTTCCCCTGGCTCTTGCAGCCATCAATATCTTGTTCAATGTTGTCTCCTCCTGGGTCGACCGGTCAGTCGATCCGGACGCTCAATAGCGGAATGAACTGCTGCCCGCCGTGCAGATCCGATGCCCCCAGTGCACCTTGCGTCGACGGATGCGGGATACTGAACTTGAATGCGCGAGCGCTGTCGCATTCGAAAAAACGGACCTTGTCGGGTGTGGTGTGATACAGACGCGAAAACATCTCGACGTTGAGTGCCCCCGAGCGCTTGACCAGTTCATAGCTCTCGTCGTCACTGAACAGGATGTCAAAGGTCAAGACAAAAGGGCCTGCGTTCTTGCTGCGGATCATCGCCGCGATGTCAGAGAGTTGCATGCCTGGCTTCCTCGATATGCGTGATGGCGGTCCGAAACATGGATACTGGCGTATCCGGCAGCACGACGTGATTCATGTTGAAGGCATACACCGGCCCGCGTTCAATGTGCGCCGGGTTGTGCAGGCAAGCGAAGCCCGTGATCGATCCTTTCCACTTGGTCGTGGGCTGGTGCAGCAACGGTTGCCGTGTCAATTGCACCAGGGCGCTGGCGGTCTGCTGGTCCGCAGCGGTTGCTTCGACAACGAGCCCGATCTCGTGCGGGATTCGTGCGCGATCTGGCTCAAGCGCCCCCATTACGCCGTCGCGGCCGTATGCGTGATAGTCGATCCTCGCGCCCATCGCTTCCAATGATTTGCCGAATACCTTTTCCACCGACAGCTCGACACGCTGAATCACTTTGGCGAGCCAGTCGTCAAATTCCCTCAGGATGAAGGGATCGCGGACGCCGCCCACCATGATGCTTTGATACCCCACAAGTTCGGCGCCTTCGAGCTTGATGGTGGTCCGCTCGGCTGGTCTGAACTTGCTTCCCCGTATCCGCACGCTTGTCTCGTCGATCTGTTCGTAAACGGTCTCGCTGATGTCCAGTACGCCGGAGGCCTCAGTGAAGCAAAACGGATCGGCGTTCTCGTAGAGACTATGCGCGGCGACGGATTGTGTCGTGCAACGCAAACCTGGGCCGATCGGCTGGATCACCACTTCGTCGGGCCGCACATAGCCGACGATCATGCCATGTGCGGGCCTTTCGCAAACCGAGGGGCCGCATTCGACGACCTTGCCCGCGTGCCAGGCGAGCCCATGAGGAAGGCCCATCTGGATCGGCATAGCCGCATAGAGCGCCGGGTCGCTGCACCGCCCAGCCACAACGAGATCAACGCCGGCGGCGAGCGCCGCCTGCAACGGCTCGACGCCCATCATGCCGACTATGCGCTCGCTGTGCCGGATCGTAGTTTCATCGAGATGGGGAGCCGGGTTGAGTGCGCGGATGCGCCCCTGCCCAAGTTGGTCCAGCAGGAAGTCCTTTGACTGCTCCGAGCGAATCTCGGCGACCTTGAGCTCCAGTCCCTCAGAAGCTGCGACCTCGCGCACGACATCCATGAACCAGTCAACGTGCACGTCTGCGCCGCCCGTGCCCACCGAGCCAATCAGTAGTGGAACCTTGGCGGGCACGGTGTTTCGCAGCAGGGTGGTGAGGTCTCGCAAGATCGCTTCACGTGGAAACGCGCACACGCCCATTCCCAATGCAAACGGACCCGCGTCCGTGGTGCCGGCGTCGGCAGCAACGAAATGTGGCTCGCACGCCATCGCCTTGCGCAAGCTGTCTTCGGGGACGCCGATGCCGAGCATCCCGCTCGCGGCAATAAACCTGCATTCCTTCATGTTGTCTCCATCCGGATGATCAATGGCCCGGCTGGGAACAAGTGTCGATGTATGTCGCATCATCAGTCAATCTCGATGATAATTGTCGATATATTGACTTCACCTCCGCACCCCATGACAAACACAGCTCCCGTACCGCTGGGCTCCAGCGATAGCCTTTACATGACGGCGGAGGAAGCCGCGAGCGCGTTGAATGTCAGCGTGCCCACGCTCTATACCTATGTCAGCCGCAAGAACATCCGTGCGCACAAGACTCGCGGCAGCCGGGTCAGCCGGTACCTGCGCTCGGATATTGAACAGATCAAGTCGGGGATTGCGCCTGCCTCGGCGCGCGACACCGCGCCCGGTCTGACGGGCTCGTCGGCTATCACCTTGATGACGGAGGCGGGCTCCTTCTATCGCGGTGTGAGTGCCATCGATCTGGCAGAGAAGGCCACTCTGGAGGACGTTGCCCGGCTGCTGTGGGATGCCGTTGACTTCGATCCCTTTGAATGCCCTGCGACCGCGCTTCCGCCGCAGAGTGATGCGCTGCTCAAGGCCTGTGGCAACTTTAGTGCGCTGGACCGAGCCATCATGCTGCTTCCCGCCATCGAGGCGGCGAATCCTCGTGCGCACGATCTCGGCAAGCATGGCTTTCTTCGCTCCGGGGCAGACGTGTTGCGCTGGTTCGCGGCCTGGATGCTCGGACAGTCATCTCCGGCCAGGCTGCCGCTGCATCGCTACATTGGTGCGACGACAAAATGCGGACCTAAACTTGAGGATGCCGTACGCAGGGTGCTCGTTCTTTCGGCCGATCAGGCATTGCATCCCGCAACCTACGTCGCTCGCGCGGCGGCCAGTACCGGCGCAACGCCCTATCGGTGCGTGATTGCTGGCCTGTCGGCTGCCACGGGCAAACGCTTGCCGGCTGTTCGCGTTGGTGCGTTTTCCCGCTTTCTGGCCGAAATCGACAACGCCCAGGATTCGACCGAGCCGATCAGGATTCGCATGCGGGAGAGCGAAGACATTCCCGGGTTTGGCTATTCGCCATTCAATGCGCCAGATCCACGTTCGGCAGCATTGTGGGCCTCGTTGCGCGTTCTGCTGGCTACCGACCGGAACTTTGCACGCTTCGAGCGCGCTATCGACCTCGCCATTGATCTTACGGGCCAGCAACCGGATTTTGCGCTGCTGGCTGCCTATGTGAACCGCCGCATCGGCGCCGAGCCGGACGCGAATCTCGTGCGGCTGGGGCGCATTGCCGGTTGGGTGGCACACGCGTGGGAGCAGCAAAACGAGATGCCCCTGGTACGCTGGAAGGTCAATTACAACGGTGTTCTACCCGGTTGATTCTTATATCGATACAAACAATCGATATTGACACATTCCTTTCCCGAACTGTATGTTCAGCGAAAACTTGGGGTTCAAGGAGACAGCGTGAACAAGCGGTGGGTACGTCGGCCGGAGGGGTCGAACTGGGGTGATTTCGGTAACGAGGATCAGATCGGCAGGCTGAATCTCCTGACACCAGAAAAGGTCAGGCAAGGTCTCGCAGAGGCACGGGAAGGCATCACGTTTTGCTTGAGCCTGCCGCTTGACTATCCCGGGGGCGATGTCGCCAATCCTCGGCGACACCCGCCCCGGCTGTTCGGTGCGATGCTTGGCGGCCAGTGCTTTCACAATCACGCGCGACCTGTGCCGGGCACTGGGCGGCGGTCGGTTGTCTGCGACGACGCCGTGCTCCTCTCTACTCAATACTCGACGCAATGGGACAGCCTTGCACACGTCGGCGCCGAGTTTGATGCGGACGGTGACGGCATCGCCGAGGTCGTCTACTACAACGGATGGCGCGGTGGCGAACATATTGTGACGCCACCGCCGCGAGAGGATGTCGAGGAATGGGCGAGTCATGAAGGCGTCAGCGCCGGACCACTAGGCATCGACACGATGGCTGCGACTTGCGTGCAAGGGCGCGGCGTAATGGTTGACCTGTTCGAGCGTTTTGGCCGCGAACACCATCGCGTCGGCTACGACGAACTCATGCGAATCTTCGATGACGACGGAGTGGAGGTCGAATCCGGAGACATGCTGTGTTTATGCACGGGCTTTGACGAATTGCTGCTCGAGATGAACAGGGCGCCTGACCCCTGGCGGTTGCACAACAGCTGCGCAGGGCTCGATGGATCCGACTCCCGACTGCTGCAATGGATCACTGACTCCGGTGTCGCAGCCCTCATTTCGGACAATCGTGCTGTTGAGATTCTGCCGCCACCGCCGGGCGCAGCGAGCACCATCCATGAACATTGCCTTTTCAAGTTGGGAGTGCCGCTCGGCGAGCAATGGTTACTCTCGCCCCTGAATCGGTGGCTGCGCGTGCGTGGTCGCAACAGGTTCCTGCTTACGGCGCCGCCGCTGCGGCTGCCCGGAGCAGCTGGCTCACCGGTCACGCCGGTCGCAACAGTGTAGAAGCCTATGAGTGCTCCTGTAGTCGTTCTCTGCAGTAGCGCGTGAGGGTGCGGGTGAATTCCGGTTGCCGCGCCTTCTTTCGTCCGACGCTTGACGCGAGGCTGGATCAGATGATCTCGAGCCGCGGGAGAGGGGCGAGGCCATCTGCTGGGTCGGAGAAAACCAGCTTGAATGTCTGGTCCAACCTACGGATTCAACCAATGAGGACTCGGCAGCGCGACCGGCCAAAGGAGCTAGAGCCCAGCCGAATACGGCACACTGAGTGCACCCGGACGTAAGTGCTCAGTCAATGAGCTCCCGGCAACGAAGTCGTAGTGACAGAACGATCTGCCTCAGTGACCAATCCGATCATGCTTCGCCCGGTCCGACAGACTGGAGTTCGACGGCATCCGGACATTGGTAGTGCCTCAAGCATTGCCTGCGCACGTTCCAAATGGGACGATCGCCATGTACTTGTAGTACTTCGGCGGAAGGTGAAAATCAACGGCAGCACAAGAGATCCTTAGTTATTCGGACGGAAAATTGCGAAGTGTCGCGATGCCTGACGATGTGGTGTTCGTCGAAGATTCCCCTCATTGCGAATGGCAAACGGCAGAGGTGCGCTCGCCTTTGATAACGACCCGGTCCCTGTTGCAGTCAGACTGGAATGCCTTGTCGACGGTGAGGCGCAGCGCAGGGAATCATTCGCCTCGGATTGCTACCGGACTACAAAACTGCATGTGCCCCCCGCGGATCCATTGCGCGTTGCAGCGGTGGAGTATGGATCTGCTCGACCGAAGAGCTACAGCACGGTTGCGTAGAGCCGCGTTGTTTATAGTCGATTCTCAGGTCGGTAAGTAACTGGTAAGTCGAACTCCCATAAAGTCAGTTCCATCCTGTTCACTGACTTTCCGGAAGCGACTGTGAGAAAAAAATCTTTGCCTGTTCGCCGTATATTTTTGTCCACGATCTTGCTTGGGCTCTCTTCGGAGATTGCGTGGGCACAGGGAGCGGACACGGACCAAACCGGGACCGCGAATTCTGGTTTTACGATCCTGAACAATGCGACCGATGTGACCCATTGGGGGCTTGGCGGGGGTGTCAGCATCGGAGAGTCGCCGTACAAGGGTTACGGCTCAAAGGTCGAGCCGTTTCCGCTGGTGTATTTCGACGACAAATGGGTGCATTTGCTGGGTACAACGATCGACCTGAAGATCGGGAACTGGGACGGCGTAAGTGTCGCGTTGCGTGGGAGATTTAATTTTGGTGACGGTTACAAGCAGTCCGACGCTCCGATCCTGAATGGCATGGAGGACAGAAACGGTGCATTCTGGTACGGCCCGGCGCTCGCGTGGCGTAGCGCATTTGGGACGTTCTCCGGGGACTACCTGCTAGGCGGGAACAAGGGTGAGCGGGCCGGCGTCGATTACAGCAAGACCTTCGAAATGGGGACCTTTTCGATCACACCGCACGTTGGCGTCGAATGGTTGAGCGGCAAATACGTTGATTACTATTATGGCGTACGCCCCTCGGAGGCTCGCCCCGGGCGCGCGGCGTACACGGGACGGGCAAGCTGGAATACGTCGCTGGGAACCCGTGTCGACTACAACCTCACACGGCACCAACGCCTCCTGCTGGACGTTGGTGTGTCGCATTTTGGCGGCGGCATCACGGACAGTCCGCTTGTCGGGAAGAGATACGTCCCGGATATAAGGATCGGTTACACCTATCAGTTCAAGTGAGCATAGTGTCATGTCACGGGTTGCAATTGTCGAAGATCACGAACGCCTTGCCGACATGGTGGGCCAGGCCCTCGCCGGGGTGGGAGTCGAGGCGGACGTTTTCCGCAATATCTCGGAGGCGACCTATGGCGTGAGCCGGGCCGACTACGCGGTGTTGATTGTCGATCGTGGTCTTCCTGATGGCGATGGGCTGACTTTCCTGCGTGAGTTGCGTGCGGCGGGCCGGATGACGCCATGCTTGATGCTCACGGCCCGCGATGCCTTGCACGATCGAGTCGACGGCTTGGAAAGCGGCGCGGACGACTACGTGACCAAGCCGTTTGCAATGAGCGAGCTGGTCGCGCGGGTGCGCACCCTGATGCGCCGCCCGGTGACGCTGACAACGTTGGTTGCGTCATACGCGGATGTGGTCGTAGATCCCCGCCAACGCGAGATGCGCTGCGGCGTGCTATCGGTTCTGCTTGCCCCGGCCGAACTACAGATCATGCTTTGCCTTGTCGAGGCGGGTGGCCGAACTGTTCGGCATTTGGCACTCGAGCATGCCGCGTGGGGGCTTGGCGAAGCAGTAACACCGAATGCGCTGGACGTGACCGTGCACCGGTTGCGGAAGAAACTTCTCGCGATCAACGCAAGGGCGCGACTGACGAATCTTCGCGGCGCAGGATTTGCCCTGGAGGACGCTACGGCGCAACGGCAGCAGCCTTCGCGACCCGAAGGCACATGAGGGACCCGTTCTGCGGCCATCGGACCGCAAGAGCGACCGATTCGTGTCGCCCGCGGATCCACCCGATATGAGTATTCCGACGCCCAGCAATTCCGCTCCCGTTTTAACCTGAGAGCCGCCATGTTCAATCACTGGATTCGAAGTCTGTCGGCCCGGTTATGGGTGACGACCGTCGTCGCGCTCGCAGCCAGCCTGACCGTGCTTGCCGGGATGGTTATCCATGTTCTCGATCACTACCCGGAGCAGACTCTGGGTCGACGTGAAGAGATGGAGAGTCTCGCCAGGGTAATTGATTCAATCAGGTTCGACGACTCCGGCTTTCCCCGCGATGTGGAGCTTCCCGATCGGCAGGCTTGGCTGTTTCAGGTTGCGCCCACCGAGCTCAAATATCGTGTGCTGGACGCGCAGGGTCACGTCCTGCTTGCATCCGCGGGAGCAGAAAAAGACGGTCCGTGGCTGACGGGCGACCTTTCTGCCGACGTTGGCAAGATAGCCCACGCGGATGTCGACGGCCGGCGGTTTTCGATCGCGACGCGCAGGGTATTGCGGGGACAATCCGAGTTCTATGTGCAGACCGCGACGAGCGCCAGGTTCATAGACATACTGGTCAGTTCAAAGGTCAAGCCCATTCCGTCGACGGTCAGGGTCATTTTCTTTGTTGCAATCGCTATATTCGGCGTTGTGCTGTTGTTTACGATCCGCCGCATGCTCAAGCCGTTGCGGGACGCGTCCGACGCGGCGGCGCAGATAACTCCGCGTCATCTGAAAACGCGCCTTTCGACCCATGGTGTTCCAAGTGAGCTCAAGCCGTTGATCAATGCCTTCAACGACGCGCTCGGACGGCTCGAGAACGGCTTTCTGGTTCAGCAGCAATTTCTTGCGGCCGCTGCGCATGAGTTTCAAACGCCGCTGACGTTGATCCGCGGGCAGATCGAGTTGCAGCCGGAGATCAAGGAAAGAGATCTTTTGTTCCGCGAAATCGACCTGATGTCGAGGCAGGTGCGACAGCTGCTACATCTGGCCGAAGTCAGCGAAGCACAGAATTTCGACTTCGGCGAAGTCAACATTGTCGACGTGGCGCAGGATGTCGTTGCCTATCTGGCTCGCAAGGCCGATGCAAAGCAGGTGAAGTTACGTGTGGATGAGCGCGACGCGGCACCGTCGATCTGGGCGGACAAAAGCGCGTTGTTCATCCTCCTCAAGAATATCGTCGAAAACGCGATCAACGCGTCCCCTGCTTACGGCATCGTGTTGTTGACGATTGACGGGATATCGATCGAGATTTCTGACGAAGGGCCTGGTATCCGGAAGGATCATCTTCCGTTTCTGTTCAAGCGATTCTGGCGCGCGCCCGATGCAAGGCACGATGGCGCGGGCCTGGGATTGGCAATATGCAAGGAAATTGCAGCGGTGCACGATTGGCGCCTGACAGTGAGCTCACTTTCGATTGGAACGCGCTTCACTGTCTGGCTATGACCTTCCTCTTTGTCGAACCGCTGACTCGTCGCGCGATTCTCGTCATATGCACGGGTGGAACGTCGATGCGCATCTCGTCGTTGAGGAAACCGCGAGACTGTTGGCAGTTGATCTGAGCGAAGCAGTCGGGATTCCGATAGTTGTGAAAGCCGGGGATATGAGCAACCCCGTGGCACGGTCGAAGATATTGGGTAAGTCATACGAAGTGGTGATGGAGGCATTGATGTCCCGCCAACTCAGGAAACTCCCGAGAACGCTGTTTCAGATGATACCCGGGCACATTGCCTGAGGTGCTGTCGAAGTCGATCGTGATGACAAATGGAGTCGTTTGCGCCGGGCACCAATCGGTGCAGTGGATTCATTTCCAGCACGAGTTTGCGTCTTGAGGCCCGACTGATTCGCGCTGTGGTGCAGAAGGCAAGCGCGAGCAGACGTATTTCCGAAATTCACGTTCAGCCTCAAACAACTCTAGTGAATTTCACCTGACATACAGCGAGGCTCCAATGAAAGCTGCTCTTCTCAATGCATTCGGTACTCCGCTCTCCATCGAAACATTACCCGATCCGGTTATTGGAACAGGCGAAGTCATCGTTGACGTCGTTGCGGCAGGAGTGGCGAGCTATGCACACGGCGTCTTCTCCGGCGCCCGGAATTACCTGCTGGAGCCGCCGCTCGTGCCGGGTGCGGGCGCTATCGGCCGGGTGCGTGCGGTGGGTCCGGATTCCACACGGCTCGCAGTTGGCGACTGGGTCTACTGCGACCCGACCATTCGCGCGCGTGACAATGCCATTAACCCGGACACGATTCTGCAAGGGTGGACCGCACGTAATCCAGCGGCCCTTTCTCTGCATCGCTTCTATCACCACGGTTCCTTTGCGACGCAGATGCTGGTGCCGACCGAGAATGTTACGCCTATTGGTGATCTGGACGAGCGCGATGCGGGGAAGTGGTGCGCGTTGAGCCAATTGCTGGTGCCGTTCGGCGGACTGCTCGCTGGAGAACTGCAGCCTGGCGATACTGTGCTTGTTAACGGGGCAACGGGGGGGTTCGGCAGCGCCGGAGTCGTCGCGGCGCTCGCTATGGGTGCAGCAAAAGTTGTGGCCGCTGGTCGAAATCAGCAGAAGCTGGATGAACTGGCTCGTCTGCTCGGTCCGCGAGTGAGTTGCGTACGCATGACAGGAGACGTGGACGATACACGACGAATCTGCGAACTCGCGGAAGGGGAGATAGACCTCGCGTTGGACATATTGCCCCGTGGGGCGTCTGCGTCGCAGGTGCTGGCGGGTGCGAAGGCGCTCAGGCGTGGTGGCCGCCTGGTGCTCATGGGGGGAGTCAGGAAGACCGGAGACGACGAGCCTGCACTGCCATATGTCTGGCTTATGCACAATGAAGTCACGCTTCGAGGTCAATGGATGTACCCGCGTGTGGCGATCCCGCAAATGGTTTCAATGATTCGTGCCGGGCTGGTCAGCCTGACGAAGTTCAACGTCACCGAATTTGCTTTGGACGATGCCAATGAAGCGGTTGCCTTCGCAGCCGATAACGCTGGTCCGCTCTCGCTGGTCGTGATAAGACCCTGCAGGCGAAAATATACTCATGGCTAGTCGAATCAGCGCTCTTACCGTGCGCCGTTAGCCCGGGACGCCGGAGTGCCGCTACCTGCCGCACCGGTCGCGTTTTCTCCGGGGCTGGACCATACGCAATGAAGCGGTGATCGATCATCGACGCGTACCGTTCATTGGTTCATTGTGTCTGTCCATCGTCAAAGGCGTTGCGTGCCCTTTCGACCGCGTCCAGATTGTTGGCGGCCCAAATCCATACGCCGCAAAACGCCGCTCCCAAAGTGATTCCCAGGTCTGTAAGCTTGTACTCCACCTTCGGTGGCACGACCGGATACACAGTACGCTCGATTAGCCCATCGCGCTCCATCGCGCGCAAGGTCTGGGTGAGCATCTTCTGACTGATACCTTCGACCCGTTCGCCGAGGCGGCTGAAACGCAGCGGCGATTCTTCCGCGAGGACGTCGAGAATCAACATCGTCCATTTGTCTGCAACGCGACCTATTAGATCTTTGACCAGGGAGCCAATCCGCGGATCGAGGTCAATCGGCGGTGTAAGGCTGGCGTAGTACTGCGCGGCTGCAACTTGTTCCTTGGTAAATGCCGGACCTCGTCTCATGGTCACACTCTCCATTTGGTAAGTATCTGACTTTCAGGTGCCTTCTTCCTCTTTGACAGTATGCACGTCAAACTACGTCAATGCTCAATTCAACTGGAGATGACGGGTGAAACTGAATGGAAGGACCGTTTTGATTACGGGAGGAAGCAGTGGAATAGGCCTCGAGCTGGCGAAGCAACTGATCGCGCGGGGTAACAGCGTGATAGTCACCGGGCGCAATCGCGCCAGGCTGGAAGCCGCACGGCAAGCCGTACTAGGCCTCCACGCTTTTCAAAGCGACGTTAGCGATCCGGCGAGCATCGAGTTGCTTTATCAAAAGGTGTCAGCCAGTTTTCCTCTGTTAGACACCCTTGTGAACAACGCGGGCGCGATGCGCAATATCAAGCTTGATCAGCAGTATCAATTGAACGATCTGACAGCCGAGATCAACGGGAATCTGAACGGCACCATTTGGATGGTCCAAACGTTTCTCCCCCTACTCTTGCGTCAGAAGGGCAGCTTGATTGTGAATGTGTCGTCTGGCCTCGCGTTTGTTCCTTTTCCGGCGGCTCCGATCTACAGCGCGTCCAAAGCTGCGATCCACGCATATACACGGTGTCTGAGGGCGCAACTGGAAGGCTCCTTCGTGTCAATCGTCGAATTGGCCCCTCCCGGCACCGAGACACCGCTGTTCAGGGGCGAGTTCGCCGAGGAAATGAAAGGGGAGAAAGGCATGGACGTCAGTGTGCTCGTTAAACACACCATCGACGGTATCGAAGCCGGGAAACAGGAAGTTCGTCCGGGCCTGAGCAATGTGCTGAAAATCGCCAGCCGCGTTGCGCCGCAATTCATGTTTCGGCAGATGGTGAAGCTCGGTCGTCCGCGATCGTCCAGTGTCCGAAGATAGCGAACTTAGTAAGCGACAGCACTGCCATGATATTGGAAACATCGATTGCAAACGGGCGGGTGACGTCGTCCGACGGTACGTCAATCGGATACGAGTCATTTGGTGATGGGCCTGGTGTTGTCCTCGTTCAGGGTGCGATGGGGACCACACGGAATTACCATCAGCTCGCTCTCGCGATGTCCCACAAATTTACCGTCCATGTGCCGGATCGGCGCGGACGTGGATTGAGCCCGCGCCCCTACGATGCTCAACATTCGATTCAAAAAGATGTCGACGACATTCGGGTCCTTCTCGAGCATACGGGCGCTCAATTCCTCTTCGGGCTAAGTTCCGGAGCGATGATAGTTCTTGAAAGCCTCCGAAGAGGCCTGCCGATCGAACGCGCGGCAGTGTACGAGCCACCGTTCTATCTGGGCAGGATGGCAACGCACCTCGTCGCGCGCTTTAATACGCAGGTTGAACGCGAACGACTGGACGACGCGCTCGCCACGGCGATGCGCATCGTCGGTCTGGGACCCCGGATTTTGCAGTTTGTGCCTCATTGGATTCTTCGGCTCGGTGCGGCACGCGCGTTGCGCGTCGATGATAGTCGGTCGACTTCGTATGCATCGTTAAGGGAGTTGATTTCCGCGATGCGTTACGACTTCAATGTCGTGTCAAGCATGAATCAGCATCTACACGATCTTCGCGCAGTGAGTACCCCTGTGCTACTGATCGGTGGAAGCAGGAGTCCGGACTATCTTAAGAAGGCACTCGTTGCATTGAAGGCGACATTACCTTATTGCGAATGTATCGAGCTCGCCGGAGCCGACCACTCGTCGCCCTGGAACGAAGATCTGAACGGAAAACCAAAGCTGGTGGGGAGCATCCTGGTTGAATTTTTTGCGACGACTCAGGCCGGCAAGACTCCGTAGACAAGAGATGCTACCTTTGATCTAACTCTTTTCTCCGATATGTTAAGTGATTGGCATGCCTGCGAATTAAGTCGTTGTGTCCCGACAGCGTCATGACGGTAATTGGCGTGCGCCGTGAAGAGGTGGCGTTCCAGCGGGTACAAAGCCCAATGGAGTCCGCCCCGGACACAGGTCATTTAAGGGGAAGACGCAGCGTCGCCGCGAGGCCACCTTCGGTTCGCAGGCTCAGATCCAGCCTACCTCCGTGCCAACGGATTATGCGCTCGGCTATCGCGAGGCCAAGTCCGGTACCGCCCGCCTTGCCCGGTGAGGCAATACGCCGGAACGGCTGTTTGAGCAATGGCAGTTGTGCTTCCGACACTCCTGGCCCCTCGTCTTCCACGCTGAGCACGACGTAACCGGGCTCTGTCCATGTGCGGACAGCGAGTCCGATCCGGCCATGGATTACCGCGTTGTGCATCAAATTCATCAGCACCCGCTGCATGCCGACGGGCCGGAAAGGGATCGATGGCAACGGCGCCAGTGATACCTGGAAGATGTATCCGAGACCGACATAGTCAGCCGCGAGTTGATCGACCAGCGCGTTAAGATCCCCTTGCGCAACTGGCTCGCTGTCCCAACTGCGTCCGAAATCAATAAATTGCTCGACAATGACGTCAATCTCTGCGACGAAGTGCTCTGCACTCGCAGACGGAGCCTCGAATGCCTCGGGCGCTGAAATCGCCATCCTCAGTTTCGTGAGCGGAGTACGGATGTCATGTGAAATGCCCGCAAGCATCTCTGTTCGGGTTGCATCCATTTCCGCGAGCGACGCGACCATCTGATTGAACGTGCTCGCTACTGTAATAAACTCGACGGGTCCGTCGACGGGCACCGGTTCGGGCCACCCACCATGTGTGACCGTTGTCGCCGCACGTGCGAGGCGTTGCAGTCGCACCACTGTGTACCGCTGGATGAGCCATGCGCCGAGTGCGGGGAATGCGGCGATGGTCAGCAGTTGCGCAATCAGACTCCACGGCAACTGGTGACTGATTTCGGCCGGGACCGGCAACATTACCCACTCGAGCCCCTCGCCGATCCGAAGCTGAATCCATATCCGGCGGCTGTCCTTGCCGCCTTCCAGGCTAACCAGCGTACCGGATGGCAAGTGCTGCGTGAGGGTCTGCAAGAACCGGTGAGCTGAAAAGCTGTGGGTATCCGTATCCGTATCCGCACTTGCCGGTGGTGCCTGTTCACCGCCGTTGATGGCTACGAGCTCGTTGTATCGGACCTGAGGTGGCAGCGCCCTCAGCAACCGCTCGACCTGTCTCGTCTGAGATGCAAACAGCGATGCGGCCTCATCGATGCGAGGAGTCTCGATGAAAACAAAAAATATCGTGAACGTTGAAATGTCGCTGGCGACGACGAGAAGCAGGAGAAGCAGGAGGTTGCGTCCTAGCAGCGAACGTGGCAACAATCCGGTCATACATCGAACCTCGCGACAAGCATATATCCGACGCCCCATACCGTGCGGATATTGCGTGGCGAAGAAACATCTGTTTCGACAATCTGACGGATTCGCCAGATCTGCATATCGACGATCCGTCCAGACGCGTCGGACCCGGCGCCCCTGGCCCGTTCAATCAGCTTCGCCCGGCTCACCGGGCGATTTGGCGTGCGCGCGAGCGCGCACAGCAGTTGCATATCACTGTTGCCGATATCGACCTGGAGGTTGTCATAGCGGGACAGAATCCGCCGTCCGATATCAAGCCTGAACGGGCCAAAGCGCAACAAGGCAACATCTTTTCCCGGCATCGCTCCGTCGGTGGCGTCCAGCTGCTGCCTCAGCATGTCCCGGCGACGCAGTAGGGCACGTACGCGAGCCAGCAACTCGTTCGGCAGAAACGGCTTCGCCAGATAATCGTCCGCGCCGAGCTCAAGGCCTATCACGCAGTCGACAGGGTCACCGCGCGCAGTCAGCATCAGGATCGGCAGTGTTTCGCCCTCTGCTCGCAGTCGCCTGCATATCGAAAGCCCGTCCTCGTCCGGCATCATCACGTCGAGAATCAGTAGATCGTACGAGTGGCGTTCGAGAGTCGTCGCGAGCTGCATGCCGTTGCGTACCGCACGCACTTCAAAGCCATGTGAGATGAGGTATCGCTGGAGCATGTTACGGATGACCGCTTCGTCGTCGAGAACGATAATGCGGCCCTGCCGGGTATCGGTGACCCTGGAAACGACATTTGGCATGATGTGGGCACTGCTGGCCGGTACATTGAAGAGCGCAGATTCAGCGTTTATTGGGGGATGCCAAGCGTGCCGCTACCGCTAGTTCCCGCCGTGATGGTACCCACCGTGAACGGCTACTACTCCTACTCTTGGGCGCGCGGCCACTACTGCTACCCGTGTGGGCGCGGCCACCACTGCGATCCGTGCTGGCGCGATCACCGGCGCCGCCACCACCACCGCGGGAGGCGGTGGTACATAAGCTGGGACCACGGCAACTGGTGCTGGGACCACGGCAGCTGGTGCACCGACGGAAACGCCGACGGCTACGCCCGCAAATGCGGGACAGTCGGCACAAACCAGTACGGTTGCTGCGGCAGACAAGGCAAAAAGCCGGATTTTCATGGGTATCGTCCTCTAGGTTGAAGCCGCGCCAAAGTAGTTTGGCCACGACAAAGCCAGTGTAAAAATGCGTCGCGTTCCTGTCTGTTTAAAAATTGTCTCAGATGTCTCGTCGCTGTCTTTCCGCGAATGAATGCCCGGGATCTGGAACATTCCGGATTGCTGACGGTTGCCGGTGGCGCGCTTCGGATGTGAATACGTGCATTGACGCGGCAGCGAAGATTTTGACCAACGCGAACTCGCGCTCAGACAGTCTGAGTAACCTGTCTTCGTGACTTAGCTTGCGCGCCAGCAGCTCGCGGGGATTGCTGGATTTGCCGAGGTAATCGTCGGCACCGGGTTCGACTCCCACGATGCTGTCCTCTACGTCCACGCGGGCGGTCAGCATAACGACAGGAATCTCATCGCCCGCTGCGAGCAGGTTACGCAGTGCCGTCAGGGTGCCTGCGCCGGGCATCATCACATCTAGCACAATGAGGTCGGGACGATTGCGCCTGAGTTGATGCTGTAAAGAACCCGCGTCGCGCAATATGGAGATCTCGAAGCCCTGGTTGGCGAGATAGCGGTTTGCCGGATCGCGCAGTCCGGCGTCAGCGTCGACGACAAGTATACGAGGGGGCATGGGACGTGCAGTTCCGTTAGCACGGCTTCAATAGACCAATCAGTTCGGTTCGGGTAACTGGACAACTCCACGACGGCCATTCAATTATCAGTTCGACAGTCTTACCCGATACTTACCGGCCTGATCTCAGTCAGACGGACTGGCATCCTGGTAAGTGAGCGGTAAGTCGAGTGCTCCTAAACTGGTGCCACTTTTCGCCCGATCTTAGGACCCACTTGAAGGCAACTCCTTCCCTGCCACACGGCATGGCGCTGGCGACTGCGTTGACGACAATGCGCCGGAGAGTCATCCCCCGTGCCATCCGTCAGTCTCTGCAGCGTTCCCGATGAAGCGGAGTCTTGCGACGAGCCTGCGCGCGCATTTCGTGCTGCTCGCTGTTTTCCTGCTGATCGCGGCCGTTCCGGGATGTGCTCTCTACGTAATGTTCGATCTGCTCGATGCAGGCGAGCCTCCGACGAACGTTCGGGCCGCGTTAGTGCTGCTCGCGCTGGCGGTCGCACTCGCGCTACGGTTGTTCGCGCTACGGGCATTCCGGGCTGCTTATGCGGTTGGTCATGTCAGGCTGCATGGCACGGGCGAAGACGGGACATCGATCGAGCTCGACTGCGAGCATAGGTGGTTCGTTCAGCTGCATCTCGAACTGATGGGTTACGACTGTATCGACTGAGCGCGATACCTTGAAGCTGCATTGCAAAGAGAGAAGGAAGCGTGACATGAGGATGCCGTTTATCGATTCCGAGGCGAGCCGCCGGGAGGTACCGTGGACAACACGGACCCTGCGGCTTGGCTGCTTGTTCGCTGCCACACTATTCGTGGCAGCCTGCGCCGTCGGCCCCGACTATCACAAGCCACCCCAGGACATCCCTGCTACCTTTAAGGAAGGCACGGACTGGCAGCGGGCTCAGGTGAACCCGCAGGGCGCCATTTCGAGCACCTGGTGGCTCGACTACCACGACGACACGCTGTCGAGCCTCGTGAATCAGGCGCTCAGGGCCAACCAGTCGATCGCCTCTGCGGAAGCCGCATACCGGCTGGCCCGGGCCACGATCGATGCAAATGTCGCGAGCCTCTTCCCGACAGTCGGGTTGGACGCCTCCGGATCGCGCGCGCGCACGGCCGCGGTCGAGAGCGTCACGGGGCAGCCGTACATGAGCAATCTCGCGAGTGTCAGCGCTTCCGCTAGCTGGGAGGTCGACCTGTGGGGCAGTGTTCGGCGCGAGATCGAGTCGGCCAAAGCCAGCGCTCAGGCAAGCGACGCCCAGCTCGCCGGCGAACGCCTCTCGATCGCCGCCAGCGTCGCGGTGGACTATTTCTCGCTGCGTCAGGCCGATGTCGACATCGCTTCACTGAAGCAGCAGCAGGGCATCGACGCGCGGATTCTGGAGATGGACCGCGCTGGCTTCGTACAGGGAACAGTGTCAAACGACGAAGTCCTCGAGGCGCAGGACACGCTCGAACTCGTGATCGCTGAGCTGCAAGCCACGGAGACTTCACGCGAGCAGGACGAGCATGCCATCGCAGTGCTGACCGGTACGCCACCGGCCAGCTTCGCCCTGCCGCCGCAGCCCGGCTATGTCTTCACGACACCCGTCGTGCCACCGGGATTCCCGTCGCAACTTCTGGAACGGCGCTATGACGTCGTGAGTGCGGAGCGCACGGCCGCCGCGGCCAACGCCAGGATCGGTGTAGCAAAGGCCGCGTTCTTCCCGACCCTGACGCTGTCGGCGCAAGGCGGCTTCGAGCATAACGCGCTGGCGAACCTGTTTTCGGTGCCGAACCGCTTCTGGACACTTGGACCGGATCTCGCCGCCACGATCTTCGACGGCGGCGCGCGCTCGGCGGCCGTCCACGAAGCCGAGGCCACCTACGACGAACAGATCGCCACATATCGCGGAACCGTGCTCTCGGCGTTCCAGAGCGTTGAGGATAGCTTATCGTCTTACAACCACCTGTGTAAGCAGGAGCAGGCGTACGCGAACATCTACGAGCGCAATCAGCGGCTCTTCTCTAGCCAGCAGGCCCAGATGCGGGCCGGCACGACAAGCGAACAAGCCCTGTTGACCCAACAGATCACGTTGCTGCGGGCCGGGCAGAGCCTGAGAGATACGCAGGCGGCATTGACTGAGAGCAGCGTCACGCTAGTCAAGAACCTTGGCGGCGGATGGCAGTGGGATGACGCCAGGGGTGCGGCAGTCAGCATCAGTGCGAACGCTGCGCAGCAATCCTCGGATCAAAAATCGGGGGAAAGGTCGCAATGAAAGATCGCCTTGAACTTAGCCGCTTTGGGGGGCGAAGCATCGAGTCCAGCGATAGCCGGTTGCGTCGGGAATTGGGAAAAACTGGAGTCTTCATGAAGTCACTACCGTTGCTGTGCGTTGTCCTTTTCATACTGTCAGCGCTTTCCGGCTGCGCAAAATCCAGTCACAGCTCGGCAGCTCCGCGGCCGCAGGTCGGCGTGATCACCGTCCAGCCGCAGAGTGTTGCCCTGACGCGCCATCTGGTCGGACGTCTTGCGCCGTATCTCAGCGCCAACGTCACGGCGCGCGTGTCCGGTGTCCTGACCAAACGGGTCTATAAGGAAGGTAGCGACGTCCAGGCCGGACAGGTGCTCTTCGAGATCGATCCTGCGTACTATCAGGCGCAGCTCAACAACGACCTCGGCATCCTCGGCGAAGATCGGGCTACCTGGATGAACGACAAGGTCAACGCGGCGCGTTATCACCAGCTGCTGCCGGTCGGCTCCGTGTCGCAACAGACAGTTGACAACGCCGATGCGACAGTGCGCAGTGACGCGGCTAAAGTCAAGGCCGATGAGGCGATGGTGGAAAGCGCGAAGGTCAACCTCGGCTATACCAAGGTGACCTCGCCGATCCGCGGCATTGCCGGTCAGCAGCTAGTGACCGTCGGCGCCCTCGTGGGTAGCGGTACCTCCGATGCTGGCTCCGGCGGCACCTTGCTTACCACCGTGAACGACATCGACCAGCTCTACGTGAACTTCACCATGAGCGCCGCGGATCTGCTGATGCTGCGAGAAGCAGGTGCCCGCGGCGACGTCGCGCTCGCCGAGCCAGACAGGACGACCGTGCAGATCACGCTGCCAGACGGCAGCGCGTACGCCAAACTGGCCACCCTCGACTTCTCCGACGTCTCCGTGAATGCCACTACGGGTGCGGTCAATCTGCGTGCACTGGTACCGAACCCTCAGCGCACGCTACTCCCGGGCATGTATGTGACGTTGAACGTGACCTTGGGCCAACAGCGCAACGTGTTCCTGGTGCCACAGGAGTCGCTTCAGCGTGACACCGTAGGCGCTTATGTATTCGTTGCCGATGCGAGCGGCAAGGTGGCGCGCGAGGATGTGGCCGCCAACGACAGCTTGGGCACCAACTGGATCGTTACCACAGGCCTTACGGCCGGCGATCAGGTGATTGTCTCCGGTCTGCAAGGCCTGCATGAGGGCGATCCTGTCAAGTCTCATCCATGGCATGCGCCGTCGGCGGCCGCGCCGCAAGACGGATCAGCATTGGCTGCAGGCAGCCGGACTGCCGTCAACGAACACTAAGGAAGCTGCCCCATGCCTCGATTTTTTATCGATCGCCCCGTCTTTGCGTGGGTGATCCCGATTCTGATCTGCATCATCGGTGTCATTTCGATGATGCATCTTGGCATCGACTCTTATCCGGACGTCGCGCCACCTCAGGTCACCGTAACGGCCACGTATCCTGGCGCGAATGCCGCGACCATGGAATCGACTGTGACCCAGGTGATCGAGCAGCAGCTCACCGGCATCGACAACCTGCTATATTTCAGTTCTACCTCGAACTCCAACGGCACCGTCACAATCACCTTGAGTTTCGAGACCGGCACAAATCCGGACATTGCGGAAGTGCAGGTTCAGAACAAGGTCAATCTGGCCCAACCGCTGCTGCCGGCCCAGGTGACACAGCAGGGTGTGGTCGTCGCCAAGGCGAGTCCGGACATCTTGATGTTCCTTTCCCTGCAGTCGAGCAATCCGGCCATCGACGCCGCGCGCCTGAACGATATCATCGCGTCGCAGATCCAGCCGGTGATCGCACGGGTCAATGGCGTTGGTAACACGCTCTCGCTGGGCTCTGAATACGCCGTGCGCATCTGGCTGAATCCGGACAAGCTACAAGGGTATGGCCTGTCGACCACCCAGGTGCTCCACGCTGTAAGCGCCCAGAACGCGCAGTTCGCAACGGGCTCGCTCGGTTCCGATCCGGCCGTGAAGGGGCAAGTGTTTACTGCTTCGGTATCAGGTGACACGCTCTTCTCTTCACTGAAGCAGTTTCGCGACATCATCCTGTTGACCAACAGCAACGGCACCGTGGTCAGGTTAAGCGATGTTGCACGCATCACTTTCGGTGCGCAAAGCTACGGCTCGGCCTCTGTCTATCAGGGCAAAGCGGCCGGCGGCATGGGCATCTATCTGCTGCCGGGCGCCAATGCGCTTGCGGTGGCCAAAGCGGTGAAGGCCGAAATGGCTACACTCGCCAAGGATCTTCCGGCTGGCGTCACCTGGAATGTGCCTTATGACACGACGCCGTTTATTTCGGCTTCGATCGCCGATGTGGTGCGCACGCTGCTGGAGGCGATTGCGCTCGTCTTTGTGGTGATGCTGATCTTCCTGCAGAACCTGCGCGCCACCATTATTCCGACCCTCGTGATCCCTGTGGCGCTGCTGGGTACCTTTATCGGCCTCTCGGCGCTGCACTTCACACTCAATCAACTGACCCTGTTCGGGATGGTGCTGGCAATCGGCATTGTGGTGGACGATGCGATCGTCGTGATCGAGAACGTCGAGCGCATCATGAGCGAGGAACATCTCGAACCCAAAGAGGCTACCCGCAAGGCGATGGGGCAGATTACCGGTGCCATTCTCGCAATCACCGTGGTGTTGGCCGCCGTGTTCATTCCGTCGGCGTTACAGCCGGGAGCCACCGGCATCATCTACGCTCAGTTTGCGTTGACTATTGCGGTTTCGATGTTGGTGTCGGCGTTCCTTGCCATGTCGTTCACGCCGGCGCTCTGCGCGGCGATTCTCAAGCCCACGCACGAAGAGAAAAAGAACTTCATTTTCCGCTGGTTCGACAAGGGGCTTGCGCGGATCAACGAGCGTTACGCGCGCCAGATCGGCGGTGCGGTACGTCACGCGCCGCGCTGGATGGTGGTGTTTGTATTGCTCTCCGTGCTGGCTGGGTTTCTATATGTGCATCTGCCGACCAGCTTCGTGCCGGATGAGGATCAGGGTTTCATGCTCGCACTCGTCAATCTGCCAACTGGCGCCACGCTCCAGCGTACCGAAGACGTCATGGACGCGATGTCGGACAGGCTCAAACATAGCCCGATTGGCAGGGACATCGCTGGTGTTTACCAGGTGGAAGGCTACAGCTTCGTGGGCAGTAGCGAAAACGTGGGGATGGCGTTTATCCAGTTGACCGACTGGGACAAGCGCTCCGAGAGCGCGATGCAGCTCATTCCGCAGGCGAACCGTATATTGCATGGACTCCAGGACGCGCGCGTCTTCGTCGTCGATCTTCCCACCATCCGCGGGTTGAGCCAATTCGGCGGAATCGACATGTACCTGCAGGCTCGTGCGGGTCAGTCGCGCGCGGAACTGGCGCAGGCCGGACGCGTTCTGCTTGGTAATGCCGCAAAAAACGCGACGCTGTATGGTGTTCGG
The DNA here is from genome assembly GCF_014171495.1 of Paraburkholderia tropica. Classification (NCBI taxonomy): domain Bacteria; kingdom Pseudomonadati; phylum Pseudomonadota; class Betaproteobacteria; order Burkholderiales; family Burkholderiaceae; genus Paraburkholderia; species Paraburkholderia tropica. The sequence continues at coordinate 332,699 of NZ_CP049138.1, read as the reverse complement.
CCCAATTCGCTTCCCGATGCGCAGCAACTTGAGATGTCCGTCGATCGCGTGCAGGCGCAAGCAATGGGGCTCTCGCTGACCGATGTCTATAACGCCATCCAGATGGAGCTGGCTCCGTACTATGTGAACCAGTTCACCTATGCGGGTCGTGTCAAGCGCGTGTATCTGCAGGCCGATGCACCGTACCGGATGGGGATCGACGCGTTCCAGCATATCTACACGCCCAGCGGGATCAGCAGCGCGTCAACCGGTGCCACCAGTACTTCTGGTGAAACCACCAACACCAGCGGGTACCTGACCCAGGTCAACCCGACGGCGACCAATAGTTCGCTGAGTCCGTACAACATGGTTCCGTTGTCGAGCGTGGTGAAAACACATTGGGATGTTGGTCCCGTCGCATTGCCGCGTTATAACGGCTATTCGGCCATTGAGATTGTGGGCAATCCCGCGCCTGGCTATTCGACCGGGCAGGCCATGCAGACACTGCAGCATATTGTCGATACTCGGCTGCCACCGGGCTTCGCCGCGGACTGGACCGGTCAGTCCTACCAGGAAGTTCTCTCTGGCAATTCGGCGACGTTGCTGATGATTCTGTCGATCGTCGTGGTATTCCTGTGCCTCGCGGCACTCTATGAGAGCTGGTCGATACCGGTGGCCGTTCTGCTCGTGGTTCCGCTCGGTATGCTCGGCATGCTGACCTTCTGTCTGCTACGTGGCATTCCAAATGACATTTACTTCAAGATTGGTCTGGTGACCGTGATTGGTCTTGCAGCAAAGAATGCGATTCTCATTGTCGAATTCGCCGTCGACGGACAGGCCAGGGGCATGACTTTATACGACGCTGTGTTGACGGCCGGAAAGTTGCGGCTGCGACCGATCCTGATGACATCGATGGCCTTCATCCTCGGGGTTTTCCCACTCGTGATTTCTACCGGAGCGGGAGCGTCATCCCGGCACGAAATCGGTACAGGGGTAATAGGCGGAATGTTGTTCGCGACCGTCCTCGGTTTGCTGCTGATCCCTGTGTTCTACGTGGTGGTGCGGCGTATTCTCGGGGACAAGCTCGATGAGATCCCTAACAGGTTGCCGCACGGTGGCAACGACCGGACAGACATCGTCGCATGACCTGGAGCCAGGCGAACGTCGATTGCTGGCATCAACGAAGAGCGAGAACGTGGGCCGCTGTCGTTCCTTCAACGGCTCATGCTAATTGACAGTGGTTCACACACCAATCACATCGCCTTAGCATGGATCGCGGACTCGTTTAACGGAGAGAGCAATGACGAAAAACTGGCTGATCACAGGTGCTTCGAGCGGGCTCGGGCGCGGACTGACCGAGCGCTTGCTGGCGCGCGGCGACGCTGTGGTGGCGACGCTGCGCAAACCCGGCGCGCTTGACGATCTGAAGACGCAACACGGCGATCGCTTGAAAATCGTCGCGTGCGACGTGGCCGATGCCGATGCGATCCGGGCTGCGGTCGCAGATGCCTTCGCGGCTCGCGAACGGATCGACGTCGTCGTCAGCAATGCGGGTTACGGCTTGTTCGGCGCGGCGGAGGAATTGAGCGACGCGCAGATCGAACGGCAAATCGCCACCAACCTGACCGGCTCGATCCAGCTGATTCGCGCCGCCGTCGCGCGTCTGCGGTTGCAGGGCGGCGGACGCATAGTACAAGTGTCGTCGGAAGGGGGGCAGATTTCCTATCCAGGCTTCAGTGTGTATCACGCGACGAAGTGGGGCATCGAGGGTTTCGTCGAAGCCGTCACGCAAGAGGTGGCAGCGTTCGGCATCGACTTCGTGATCGTGGAGCCCGGGCCCACGCGCACCAACTTCGGTGCGGGACTGGATCGAGCGGCGCCGCTCGACGCGTACGACGGCACGCCAGTGCGCGAACTGCGGCGCACGATCGACGCGGGTTATTTCGAATTGGCCGATGCGAGCAAAACGGTCGATGCGATGCTTGCAGCGATCGACAGTCCGTCTCCGCCGTTCCGGGTGGCGCTCGGCAGGTCCGCCTACGAGTCGGTCCGCACCGAGTTGGCCAAACGCCTCGCCGTGCTGGAGCCGCAGAAGACCGTCGCGCTTTCCGTGATGGAGCGCGCATAACGAGCGCGCAGAATCTGGTCATGAATTTTGATCGACAACAGTTGGAGGCATTTTCCGCCATTGTGGAGACGCGGCATTTCGGACGTGCCGCCAAGTTGTTGAGTATCACTCGTGGTGCGGTGTCTCTTCGGCTCAAGGCACTTGAGGAGGAGTTCGGTACTCCACTGGTTGTGCGAGATGGAAATGTCCCCACGCCAGCAGGCGAGGTCCTGCTGAGGCATATCCGTGTGCTCAAGATGCTCGAGGCGGAAACGCAGCAGCAGATTAAACCAACGGACGGCATGCACCCACGCGTGGCTATCGCTGTGAATGCGGATTCCCTCGCAACGTGGTTCGAGGCTGTCGCCTGGGAAATCGCGGAAAGAAACGTAGCTCTCGAACTGATCGTTGACGATCAGGATTACACCCTACCACTGCTGACCAAGGGAGAGGCGATGGGCTGTGTTTCGACCTCCAGCAATCCCCCGACTGGTTTTCTCGCTGAACCCATTGGCATGATGGAGTATGAGTGTGTCGCGAACGTGGAGTTCGCCGCAAAGTTCTTCCCGCAAGGCCTGGGGTTGCATGGCGTCCTTGCCGCGCCTGCGGTGCTCTACAACCGGAAGGATGGATTGCACACGCTGTTTCTCGAGCGACTTCTGGACCTTGAGGTACGGAACTACGCGACGCATTACTTTCCGTCACCGTCGGCATTGCTGGCTGCGATCGAGAAGGGGATAGGGTACGGACTCGTTCCCTGTCTGCAAGCCAGCTCTCTGATCGAAGCGGGCAAGCTGGTGCGCCTCGCGCCTCAGCATAAGGTGGAAGTCAACCTCTATTGGCATCATTGGGAAACTGCCCCGTCGAATGCCCAGGCGATTAGCGAACTTGTGGTGCGTCATGCGCGCCGGGCGCTCATTCAGGCGGGTGATCATGCTATGTCGTTCAGCGATGATGATGAGTCTGTTGACACTGATCATCCCAGTGAGCGTTGATGCGGTTCTGCCGGAGTTAGGCACTGAAATCTTCTCTGGCTGATTGGGGCGCGAAATCGCAGGGATGCAGCGAACGCAAGGCCATGCCGGTATTAGCGGCGTTGCTTCCGGCATGTGGATGGTGTCGGTCCACTCGGTCTGGACACGTAGTGCCGATACCCAAGCGCAAACCTGCAACGATTGCTTTGCGGCTCGGTCCTGAATCGGGTGGCCAACACCGAGTCGCCGGTATGCTTGGTGCGGCGACAGTCCTGCCCGTCTGGTGATTGTTTTTTTCTCACTGCCAAAGAAGAGCGCCACGCCGAGAACATCGCAGACCGTTTTCATTGGTCGTCCCCGGGCGGTCAACACGAGCGCGCAACTTGGTCTTCCACAAGCGGCCGTAGGCCATCATGCGATGTTATGCACCGATGGCCGGGAATCCATGGACCACCCATCCCTATGAGCGTTGATGGACTTCTCGCGCACCGACGCGGTCAGGTTTGGTCTGGATGATTGCGGCGCGCGATCGCAAGGCCGCAAATAGCGCGCAGGGCCATCCCAGTATGAGCGGTGTCGCTTCCGGTAGGTGGATAACACGTGTCCATTCAATCAGCGCACACAGGGCGGACACGCCTGCGCCGACAAACATGGATCGCCTCGCAGCCCGGTTCAGAACCGGATAGCCCAGCAACGTCAATATGAGCAACGGGACCACCGCCGCCAGATAGACGACGTTCAATGTCACCATCACGTTGATAATGCTTTGTCCATAGATCGCGATGAGTGTCGCTGCGAAGATGGGCAGCATCCGGTGGAAGCCAGGTGGAATGGAGACGCCGCGAGATACGGCGGCCGTCGCGTCGCTCATGGCGCGAAGAATCGAGCAGGCCGAACCAAGGGCCGTTATTATCAAGACGCATGTGACCGCCCGCGACATGACATGACTGGAACTGCCGATCACTCGAATGAGCAGTGTGGGGACTACTTGCGCTTGATCGGCCAGATGGCTGAGATGCCACAGATTTGCTCCGGCGATGACCGCAGTGGCGGGTAGAAATCCGATTCCCAGCACGATTGTCGCAGCAATCAGACAGCCGGATCGAGCGTGCGCCGAAGTTCGCGCCATCGCAGGAAACTGCTGATAGTCAGCGCCGCACAGGACTAGCACGGCAACGGATAGTAGTACCAACGCCGTGTGCTCAACCGGTTGCATGTGTATCGACTTCTCGAAGATCACCGGCGCGCGAAGCCATAGGATCAAGTTGTGCGTTTCCGCCAACGCAAGGACCAGCACGGCGGTGCATCCGCACATACAGAGCGCGAAGATGCCGGAGAGCCATGAGATCCTGAGAAACGAAAATGCGAGCACGAGGCAATCGACCGAGATAATCGAGGCGGCTTGCGGCATGCCCGACAGCGCCAGTATTGATGATGCTCCGCGAATCTGGGTGCTTAGCACGCCAGTCATCCAGATCAACGAAAATGCCGCGACCTGCTGGCTGATGGCGGGACCATATAGTGAGCCGAAATATGTCCAGATGGACTGCCCGGTCCTCTGGAGGCGAGCCGCTGAAAGCGCTAGTGCTAAAAGACCGATTGCTGTCGCGACAGCGTACAGGCAGGCGGCCATGCCTTGTCGCAGTGCGAGTTCGCCTGTTCCCAGGAAGAACCCGATTCCGCAACTGGTCGACACCAGCAGGCTTGCGACTTCCCAGACATTCAATGTTCGATCAGCCATGACTCACTCCCCAACCGAAGACGCTGGAGTGTTGCCCGACGAGGTACGACGGACATACGATGGCGTGCTCATTGAAGACCGGCAGGCTCATCAGCTGAGCATGTAATGCAGGCAACTGGTGATACGGCACGGCCGGGAAAAGATGGTGCGTGAGATGGTAGCCGTTGTGATGTGGGTGGATCAAAGTCGACGACACCCCGTTATCTGGAATTTCGCGCGTAGAACTGAAGATACCTCCGGGTTTGAGACCGTAATGGTCGGTCATCTCCCGGAAGGTCGTGATGGCATGGAAAACGGTGATACGCGCGCCGAGCCACAGCGCGAGGAATATCGTCCCGAGATGGGCATTGACGACGAACAGCGGCGACGTCGTCACCGTCCACCACGCCGCAATATATAGCTGCTGGCGACGGCGACAATGGCCGTTCGTCAAATGACCCATGATCGATCCACGAAGGATCGGGAATTTGACAAGATATCGGGTGTAGACGCGAAGCCAAGAGTCTCCTTCGTGTGCCAGTGGAGGCAGCAGGTCGGGGTCGCGCTGTACGTCACCCAGCCATGCGTGGTGGCGTGCGTGCAGCTCGCGGTAGACAGTCAGACTGTTCAATAGAGGAGGGGCAAGCAGGAGATGCGCAAGGGAATCGTTGATGCGACGATTCTGGCTCAGGTTGCCGTGACTGGCTTCATGCAGAAGATTGCCCAGTGCGCGCTGTCGATTCCCTATAGTGACCAATGCGATTGGAGCGATCGCCCATCCGAGTCGATATACGACGAGGACAGAGAGGGCGATTATCATCCAGTCCACGGCGATATCGGAAACGGCGCGCCACGTATCCGCTTTCGGCGATTGCCAGGCAGGATTGCAGGCAAGAAGGGACTGCCTGATTGAGATTCGGTCCATCAGGATCGACGATGTAACGCCGTGACTCATGTCGGCCTCCGTCGGAAGCGTGAACTCCCCGCGGTTCGGATTGATGGAAGTATTTAATTTTATGTATGTGGTGACCTGAGGATAGACAGGATTCAGCTCGTCATCGGGGCGGTTAATAATTTTCCGGGGTATTTAATTTTTCTGGCGGCAGGAAGCGGTAAGCGGTGGTGTAAGGTTCAGTTGAGGCACCTCAACTCATGGAGGAATCATTGAGCGAGAAAAACCTTGCGACGCTATGTGCGACGATCGAGCCGGAGATGGCTGAGCCGGTTTACGTCTACTGCTCCTTTCCCGATTTCGCGCTGCCCGAAGGCTTGTCGGCGCTTTTCACTTTCAGGGAAGTCGAAGGGTTGACCGCTGTGCTGGATTTGCGGGATGCCGACAATTACGCATTGGCGTACACATTCAAGGCGCGGCTCATTACGCTCAAAGTGCATTCGAGCCTGGAGGCGGTTGGTTTTCTGGCCGTCGTATCGGCACATCTCGCCAAGGCAGCAATTCCCTGCAACGCAATCGCCGGTTACTACCACGATCACATTCTCGTTCCCGTTGATCGCGCGGACGAGGCACTTTCGGTGTTGACGGAGATACGCGGGACTACCGTTTGAGCCCCGGGGATAGCTCGGGATTAACGCCGATGCGGTGAGTTTTGCTGATGGCCGGATAGTTAACGTGCCGGCCACTTTATCTGTCTTGCGTCCGAGCAGTTCCCTTTCTAGATTGCTTTTGTAAGATCATATATAAGAGCAATTGTGAATCGGGGATTCGTTACCGTCCTGCTGATAATGCACGGAGGGGAAGGAGGGCAGATGTGCCATTCCAGGAGTGGTGATCTTCACACCGCAGACAGCGAGGTTCTCACTGAATCGGTCGAGTACTGGCGAACCCGTTTCGAAGACGCCGAGGCTCACGCATCGCGTCTCGCATGCCGTCTGCGCGGACGTGACCAGCGAATTCTGCAGCTCGAGCGCGCCCTCGCGCGTACCGCTGCACTTCATCATGCGCTTGAGGACAGTCTCGAGCAGCGCCTCGAACAGTATTCGGGACTGCTGGAGTACACGACGGAGCGGGATCGGTCGCTCCAGGTTCCATCGGACCATGCGGGCAGCAGCGTCATCGTCCGGCTGCCGCACCTGACGCGCACGCTTTCTCTTCTCTTTGAGGTTATGTGGGAGCACTGGGCACAGTGGGACCCGGAGCGTCCACCCAAGTCGTCAACCGTTGCACGCGCCATTGATGCGAAGCTCGGGCTCAAAGGGCAGGCCGATGGGGAGGCCTCCCGCAACGCGCAGTCGTTTGCGGCTGCACTGCGCCCCGACTCCCTCGGCGATGCAGATGGCCGTCACCGTTGAAGCCAAACCCCGACGGATGATTCCGCCGGCATGACGGGATTTTCCGCTCCGTCTCCTGCTGCTTGAATCGGATCTGTGCCGGTCAGATCCGGGCAAAGCCAGGAGGACGGAAATCATGTCGGATTCGATACAGGTGGCAGGCGCGATTTTGCGTCGCAGGCAGGTCGAGCAGCTTGTCGGGTTGTCTCGTTCGACGATCTATCAGCGGATGCGGGACGGCACGTTTCCCCGGGCGATTTCACTCGGCGGGAGAATGGTTGGGTGGCGTGTATCGGAGATCGAGTTATTTCTGGCGGACCCGGCCGGATACCGGGTGTCGTCCACCACGCCCAGCGAGGGGAACGGCGATGATTGACGTATCCCGTACCTCGCTCGAATCCCGGCTGGATAACTGGGCAAACGCCGCACGCGGTCCGCATGATGCGGTCGACGCGGCGAAGATCGAGGCTGCATGGCGATGCCTCGAGCCTCATCACAAGGAGTTGCTTCGCATGGTGTACCTGTGGCACGCTGGTCGCGAGGTGGTGTGCCGTCGCCTCCGGATTCCCCGTCATCCGCGCAGCCGGTATGAGCTGGAACTGGCGTCGGCCCGGCGCGCGCTCGCACGCCAGCTCGAGAAAGGCACGACATAAACTTTTTTTCGGATCTTGCCGGATCGCCCAGGAACTCACGGGACGACGCCCCATAAAACCCGGCAATTTCGACGCTTGATTCGCCGCAGAGTCGAGTCTAGAGTGCAGTCAACAACCTGTTCCGGTCGATGCACAAACGCAAGACCGAGTACGCGTTAGCGGCCCGATGTACCGACGTATGTGCGTTGGTGTGGTGGCCGGGATGCGAATAAAGCCTGCCAACCCGATGGTCGCAGGCTTTTTTATTGTCTGGTGCTGATCCCCCTTGAACCCGCGGCGTGCCTCCCCGGCCCCGCGGGTTCCTTTTTCCGCGCACATCCGTTTCGGTACTTCGGCTTGATGGAATGGATGGAGGGTGGATCGTGAAGACGGGTCGGACTGTTCCCCGGTGTCCCGGACCGCGTGCGATACAACGTATCGCGCGCCGCTGGTCGATGGCGTTGATGCTGCTTTCCAGCACCTCGATCTTCGCACCCGGTGTGGCCCACGCAGATGACTGGGGCTGCCAGGTGCTCCTGTGCCTGTCCAATCCTGGTGGCCCGGAACAGTACGGCGAGTGCGTACCACCGATCGAGAAACTGTGGAGTGCACTGCGTCACGGCGAGCCGTTTCCGACCTGCGACTTCGGCGCCGGCGGTTCCCAGGGCACGTTTGCGACCAGCACCTTCGCAAGCGGTGGGTACTGCCGCGAAGACCTGCTGTACTGGGGCGGCTCCGAGCAGAGCGAGTTGCTGTGCCGCGCCACCGGGGCGATCAACGTCGAGATCGACAACCAGCTCTACACCCGCGTCTGGTGGGACGTGAGCGGTCAGGATCGCACGCTCACCGAATTCTACGGCGCGGGCAGCACGCAGGTCACATATGACCCGTCGCAGTCCTCCTCGAGGTTCCTGCAGCAGATGGAGCAGCAGGACGGCGCGAGCGGTGGGGGCCAGTGATGTTGCCGCTCGACTTCATCGCGCTCGCGCAGCAGTGCGCGCCGCAGGTTTCGCCGTTGACGATGGCTGCAATCGTGCGAACCGAATCGGGCTTCAACCCGTATGCGATCGGCGTTGTACATGGCCGGCTTGAGCGTCAGCCCGCAAACGAGGCCGAGGCCGCTGCAACGGTACATGCGCTGGAGCGCGGCGGCTGGAATTTCAGCGTCGGGCTCGCGCAGGTGAACCGCTCCAACTGGCCGGTCTATGGCCTGGGCGAGCGCAGCGCGTTCGACACGTGCCGCAACCTGGCCGCAGGCGCCGCGATTCTCCAGGGCTGCTTCGAACTGGCGCGGCGGGCACATGCGCGTGCATCGGCCGATGCCCAGTCGGACCTCCGCGCAGGCCTGTCCTGCTACGCCAGCGGCGATTTCTCGACCGGCTACCGGACGGGCTATGTACAGCGTGTGGTTGGCAACGCCAGCGCCGCGTCGACGCCCACGACGTCCGTCGTCGTGCCAGCCATTGCGCCGATCCCGGTCATTCCGGTCGATGTCGGTGCCCGCAGATCGCCGGAGCAATCCCAAACGGAACCGCATTCCGCATCGAAACCGGCAGATACGTCATCCCCGAGTTCCGGCGCCGATCCAGACGGTAGCGCCGTGGTGTTCTAGCCCGTCAGCCGGGCAGTAACGGAAAAGGATTCAGTGCGTAGAGGAGCCGTAAATGAAATCAGGATATCTAAGTTGTCTGACGCGTATCCGCACCAATCCAGATGGGGGACGGGGTGCTCGACTGGTAGCCCGATGGGTAATCACGGCATCTGTGGGACTGCTGGCTACGTCGCCCGCGTGGGCCCAACTCTCCCAGGTCAACACGCTGCTGACCACGATCCAGACGACGCTGCTCGGTGTCGGCGGCGTGATCTGCTCGATCTCCATCATCTGGGCCGGCTTCCGGATGATGTTCCAGCACGCCCGTTTCGGCGACATCGCCAACGTGTTCATCGGCGGGCTCTTCGTCGGCTGCGCGACCGTGATCGCCGGCATGCTGATTCCGACGAGCTGATCCGGGAGCGCGAACCATGAATCCGCTCAAGGATCCTGTCTTCAAGGGTGCCACGCGCCCCGCAATGATCTGGGGCGTGCCGCTGGTGGCCTTCCTGATGATCGGCGGCGGCATGCTGATCCCGGCCATCTGGGCGTTGCTCGCGAGTCCGCCGCTCGGCGTCGCGATCCTTTTCCTGATGATCCCGGTGTTTGTCGTGATGCGTGTGATCACGCGCCACGACGACCAGCGCCTCGCGCAGTACCTGTTGCGCCTACGTATGGTGCCGCGCCAGCGCAACCGCCGCTTCTGGGGCGGGCACGCCTACGTACCGATCCGCCTGAAGAGGAGGACGTGACATGCCGGCCGAACCGCAACTTGTGTCCGTCGCCAACCGGGAAGTGCCGCTCGCAGGCTATATCCCGTACTCGACGCACGTCACCGACTACGTCGTCAAGACACGCGAAGGCGACTACCTGCAGGTCTGGAAGATCGCCGGCATCGCGTTCGAGGCGGCAGACCCGGCCGATATTCTCGCGCGGCACGACGGCTTCAACCAGTTCGTACGGGGCCTGGCCGGCGGCCATGTGGCGCTGTGGTCGCATCGCCTGCGCCGGCGCGTGACGGACCGCTTCTCGACGGAGTACCGCAACCGCTTCTGCGAGGAACTGGCGACGCGCTACTACGCGAGCTTCGCGGGCTACCGGATGATGGCCAACGAGCTGTACCTGACGCTGGTCTACCGGCCGAACCGCACCCGGCTCGGGCGGGTTTTCAGTCGCGCCGCGCGGCGCACGCGCGACGATATCCGGCGCGACCAGCTCGATGCGCTGAAGGTCATGGCCGAGCTGGCCGCCCAGGTTGAATCGAGCCTCAAGCCCTACGATCCGGTCGCGCTCGGCGTCTATACGCGGCAAAGTCCCTTCACGCCACACCCGCGCCGCTATTCGTCGGCACTGGAACTGTTCGGTTATCTGGTGAACGGCGTCTGGGAGCGCGAGCCCGTACCGTCCGGCCCGATCCGCGAGGCGCTGCCGACCTCACGCCTGTTCGTCGGTGCCGAGAAGATCGAGATCCGTATGCCGGCCGCAACGCGCTTCGCCGCGATGCTCGACCTGAAGGACTATCCGGAAGACACCGAACCAGGGATGCTCAACGGCCTGCTGTACGGCGACTTCGAGTACATCGAGACGCAGTCGCTTACGATTCTCGACCGGCCCAGCGCGAAGGAAGCGCTGGAGCGGCAGCGCAACCAGCTGATCGCGGGCGAGGATGTCGCCGTGTCGCAGGTCGAGGCAATGGACCGCGCGCTCGATGAACTGGTCAACGGCGATTTCGTCCTCGGCGAACATCACTATTCGCTGGCCGTGCTCGGCGACACGCTGGATGACGTATCGCGCAGCGTGGCGAAGGCGCGCACGCAACTGGCCGATGCCGGCTTCCAGACCGCACTGATCGACCTCGTCTCTGATGCGGCCTAGTTCGCGCAGCTACCGGGCAACTGGCGCTACCGCCCACGCGAAGCGAAGCTCACCTCGCGCAATTTCTGCGGCCTGTCGAGCCTGCACAATTTTGCGACGGGAAAACGCGACGGCAATCCGTGGGGCGAGGCGATCACTATCGTCAAGACGCCGAGCGGCCAGCCGCTCTACCTGAATTTCCACGTCACGCCCGACAAGCAGGATTCGCTCGACGAGAAGGCGCTCGCCAATACCCAGATCATCGGCCGTGCCGGCGCGGGCAAGACTGTGCTCGAACTGTTCCTGCTCGCGATGGCGACGAAGTACGGCATCACGGCCGTGCTGTTCGACAAGGACCGCGGCACCGAGATCGCGATCCGGGCGATGGGAGGCACCTATACGGTGTTTCGTCGCGGCGAGCCGACCGGGCTGAACCCGTTCCAGATGGAACCGGGCGAACCTGTGATCGATTTCTGGGAGCGGCTGCTCCGCAAGCTCGTTGACATCGGCGTGGCACTGTCCGCGAAGGACGAACTCGACATCTCGCGCGCGGTGCGCGAGGTCGCGCGCATGGACAAGCCGCTGCGGCGTCTCTCGATGGTCCGGCAACTCCTGCCGAACGTGGGCGAGAACAGCCTGCATGCGCGGCTCGCCAAATGGTGCGCGGGCGGCCGCCTGGGCTGGGTGCTCGACAACCCGACCGACCGCATCGATCTTGCGCACGCGACGCTGTTCGGCTTCGACGATACCGAGCTGCTCGACGACGCGGAGGTCGCCACGCCTGTCACGATGTACCTGCTGCACCGGACCGAAGACCTGATCGACGGCCGGCGTTTCGTGTACGTCATGACCGAATTCTGGAAGCGCCTGGGCGATCCGGTCTTCACCGACTTTGCCCAGAACAAGCAGAAGACGATCCGCAAGCAGAACGGGCTCGGGATCTTCGACACGCAGTCGCCGGCCGATGTGCTGCGCAGCCCGATTGCCAGTGCGCTGATCGAGCAGAGCGCGACGTTCTTCTTCCTGCCGAACCCGCGCGCCGATTACGACGACTACGTACGCGGCTTCAAGCTGACCGAGGCCGAATTCAACATCGTGCGCAATCTTGGCGAGAACAGCCGCATGTTCCTCGTCAAGCAGGGACATCGCTCGGCCATTGGCCGGCTCGATCTCGCGGGTCTGGGCGACGTGCTCGACGTGTTGTCCGGCACGACCGACAACGTGGAACTGCTCGACACGATCCGCGCCCAGGTCGGCGACCTGCCGCAGAACTGGTTGCCCATCTTCCACGAGCAGCTGGCGAAGCGCCGCGCGGCGCAGTCAGAACAGGCCAGTGCGCGCCAGTCGAAGCACTGGCCAGGGCCGGAGTCAGGGCAGGGAGGTGTGCGATGAGCGGCCTCTTCACCGCTGTCGGCGGCACCCTCGAAAACGGCATGTCGACCTACGTCACGAACGTCTCGTCGGCGCTGTCCGGCGCGCTTGTGCCTGTTGTGACTACTGGCGTCACGATCTGGGTGCTCGCCTATGGTCTCGCGGTCGTGCGCGGTGAAGCACACGAAGCCGTGCCGGCGTTCGCGTGGCGCGGACTTAAAGTGGCGATCACGCTCGCGTTCGCGCTGAGCACCGGCATCTACCAGCAGCAGGTCGTGACCGCTGTTGATGGTGCGACGTCCGGGCTAGCGCAGACGATCCAGAACGCGGCGAATACCACAGGTGGCGGCAATCCGGGTTGCGGCTCAGTCAACGGCAGCAGCGTGATGGGGCAGGGTGCTGCGACCAGCATCTACCAGACGCTCGACTGTTATGACCAGCAGATCGATCTCGTGATGGACGCCTACTTCGACAAGGCGACGCATGAGGGATTCAGTCCGAGCGGCCTCGCCGCCGCCATTGGCGACTTTACGTGCGGTCTGATAGCCGCGCTCGGCGGCTCGATCTTCCTGATCGTGCTCGCGTTCGAGGTCGTGATGGCGCGGATGCTGCTCGATCTCGTACTCGGCCTGGGCCCCGTCTTCATTGCCTGCGCGGCGTTCTCTCCGACCGCCCGCTTCTTCGAGGCATGGACCGCGAAGGTCGTCAATTACGCGCTGCTGCAGGTGCTCGTTGCTGCCTTCCTCGGCATGGCGCTCACGGCGTTTTCTTCCGATCTCACCACGCTTCATGCGACTGCCTCGCCCGGCGCCGATGCGTCGGTCGTGATGCAGGGCATCTCGGCCGCGCTCGACGACGCGGCGGCGGCCGCCACGGCGCTCGGCCTGTTTGCGACCGGCGTGTTTCTCGCCATGGTCGGCTGGCAGTTGCCGTCTGTCGCGTCGGGCCTGTCAGGTGGCGCAACGCTTTCCGGTTTCGGCGCGTTCGTGGCGGGTGTTGCTTCGCGCAGCGCCATGACGGCCGTCGGCCGCGCGCTCAGGGGCAACGGACGCGGCCCGCGTTCCGGCGGCGAGATTCATGACCGGACAGGTTCCGGTGGCGGATCGGGTGGTGGAACGACGCCCGCCTATCAGCGCGCGGCGCGCGCGAACCTGGGCCAGCAGGGCGATTGAATACGGACGGTGAGGTGATGACGATGAGCGGACGAAACAGATGGATCGGTGCGGTGTTCGTACCGGCAATGTGGTGCGGCGGCGCGCACGCGCAGGGCATCCCGGTCTTTGACGCGCAGAACGTCGCGCAGGCCATCGCGACGGTCGCCCAACTGGAGCAGCAGGTGCAGCAGGAAATCCAGATCTACCAGTCGACGGTCGGCACGCGCGGTTTCGGTGCGCTGATGAGCAATCCGGTCGTGGCGAAGTCGCTGCCGTCGAACTGGCAGAGCGTCTACACGGCGGTCCAGAACGGCGGCTACGCGGGCCTGACGGGCAGTGCGCAGGCGCTGCGTTCGGCGAGCCAGATCTACAACTGCGAGGACCAGACCGGGATCGACCAGCAGGTCTGCCAGCGTGCGTTGAACAAGCCGTTCCAGGACAAGGCGTTCGGGCAGCAGGCGTACCAGACCGAGCTGCAGGAGCTGAACCAGATCCAGAGCCTCGCGCAGCAGATCGATGTGACCCAGGATCCGAAGGGCATCGCCGAACTGCAGGCACGCATCCAGGCCGAGACGACGACGGTCAACAACGAGATGACGAAGCTCCAACTGTTCCGGATGCTGTCCGACGCCGAGGACAGGCTCGTGGCCGAGCAGCAGGGTGAACTGGTACTAAGTCGCGCGGGCAAGACCAGCCGCCTGCAGGACCAGATGGTTCCCGCGTCGTTCGGGAACTGAGGAGGAAGCCATGTCCGTGCCGACTCCCCTGATCCTCGCCGGCTGCATCGTCTGGAGCTTGGCCGCGTGCAGCAGTAGTCCACCGAAACCGGTTCTGCCGGATGGCCTGCACCGTGTGCCGGTCAATCGTGTGCTGCCTGTTCCCGATGTACCGGCTGCACCTGAAACTGGAGACCGGTCATGAGCGCGCCGCACGACTACGGGCGCGTGCTCGACATCGAGGCGTCGCTGACCTGGCTGCAGGAACGCTCCGAACGGCGCGCGTGGCATGTCGCCTATGCGGCAGTCGGCGTCGCCGTGCTGAGCGTGACCGCACTCGCGGTGATGGTGCCGTTCTACCGCGTCGTGCCTTTGCCGATCGAGGTCGATCGCCTGACGGGCGAGTCCCAGGTGATCGACGTACTCGATGCGCGCCATGTGCGTACGAAGGAGATCCAGGACAAGCACTGGGTCGAGACCTACGTGCGCGAGCGCGAACGCTATGACTGGGGCCTGCTGCAGATGGACTACGACAGCGTGCTCGCGATGAGCGATGACGTGGTCGCGCGCGACTACCGCGGCATCTACAGCGGTCCCGATGCGCTCGACCGGCAGCTCGGGGCGGGTACCGAGCGGCGTGTGCGGATTCTCTCGGTCACGCTGCCGCCCGATGAACCGGGCCACGCGGTCGTGCATGTCGAGCGCACCTCGTTTAAAAACGGCCAGGCCGACGCCGAGCCGACGCAGCGTTTCGTGATCACGCTGGCCTATACCTACCGGCCACCCGTGTTTACGCGCGAGAGCGTGGCCATCGCCAATCCGTTCGGCTTCAAGGTCACGGCCTACAGCCGCGATCCCGAATATACGCCGCCAGCCTCCGCTGCGGCGGTGGGAGGCACGCCATGAGAATGCTTCTCTCCACTATGGCGATGGCGAGCCTACTGTTTTCGGGGATGGTCCACGCGGTCGATCTGCCAGGCTGGAACGACGACTCGCGCGTGCGCCAGGTGATCTATCACGCGGACGAGGTGGTACGCGTCGAGGCGCAGCGCGGTTTCGCCACGCATATCGCGCTCGATCCGCAAGAGCAGATCCAGGTGGTCGCGCCCGGTGACCGGGACGGCTGGCAGATCGTTGCGAACAGGGGCGATCACGACGTGTACCTGAAGCCGCAGCTCGCCGCGCACGACTCGAACCTCGAGATCCGCACGGACCGCCGCAGCTACAGCTTCGATCTGGTGGTGCTGCCGCTCCAGTCGAAATTCGGCAACGACCGTGTGATGTACCGCGTGACCTTCGTCTACCCGGACGAACTGGCGAAGCAGGCTCATGCGGATTCGGATGCCGGGCTGGTCGGGAAGCGACTGGCTCAACCGCCGACTGTGCGCAATGCACGGTACTCGATGCAGGTCATGCGGGATTCGGACGATATCGCAGCGACCGCCGCATGGGACGACGGGCGCTTCACCTATCTGCGCATCCCGAACAACCGTCGCATGCCGGCGGTTTTCCGGGTGGCGGACGACGGCACGGAGAGCGTGGTCGACAGGCACGTCGAGGGCGACACGATTGTCGTGCATGAGGTTGCAAAGCGGTTCGTGCTGCGGCTCGGCAAGGAAGTCGTCGGGATCTGGAACGACGCCTACGACATGGACGGCGTGCCGCCGCATGACGGCACCACGGTCAGCGGCGTGAAGCGTGTCCTGCGGAGCCACGGCGATGAATGACGATACCGGACGCAACTTGATTGAGCCTGACGATTCCGCGGGCCAGCAGCGAGCGCGGAACCCGAGTGGTGGTGCCGTGCCGATGTCCGCCGATCGCGGCATGCCGGCGCTGGGCCAGTACCGTAGCGCCCGTCCGCGAGCCTGGTGGCTGACGCCGATCGCGATCGTACTGGTGGTCGGCGCCGGTGCGGTCTGGACCGTGCATGGTTTCCTCGCGCGTCACGATGCCGAGGCGAAGGCGCGGCGTGATTCCGTGGCCGACACGTCTACGCAGGGCCGCACGTTCCGGGATGCACCTGCGTCTGCGGTCATCGCGGCATCGGCTCCGGCACCCGCGAGTACCGTTGTCGTTCATCCCGTGTCGGCGTCGGGTGTGACTGTCGCCCCGGTTAGCACCCCGCACGCGATAGCAACCCGCAGCTATTACGACGCGCCCCTGCTGGCGACGGGCGGCGGGCAGGAGGCTGCGGTCGGGCTGCCTGGCGTGCTCGAGGCCGGAAGCGTTGCCGGTGCCGCTTCATCGGTCGCCGCAGCCGTATCCGGTAGCGTGGCGGCTCCGGGCGTGAGCCAGGCGGGCGGCGCGCTCGCCCAGGCCCTGACGCCGACAGCAACGCCGCGTGTGCGCGCCGCGATGCTCGGCAATCGCAGTCTCATCCTGGCACAAGGGGCCAAGATCGACTGCGTGGGCGACACGGCCTTCGATTCGACCGAAGCCGGGATCTCGACCTGTACGGTCACAAAAAACGTGTACTCGGACGATGGGCATGTGCTGCTGATCGAACGCGGTTCGCAGATCAACAGCGAGTACCGCTCGAACCTGGCGCCGGGGAAGAAGCGCGTCTTCGTGCTGTCGGCGCGCATCAAGACCCCGAACGGCGTGACGGTCGAGATCGACTCGCCGGCCGCCGATGCGCTCGGCCGCATGGGTGTCGACGGTTACGTGAATAACCACTGGGGCCAGCGCATCGGCGCGGCGATGCTGCTCGGCATCGCGCAGGACGCGATCGGCTATCTGGCCACGCGCGGCGGCAACAGCAACGGGTCGGTGGTGTTCGAGAACACCCAGCAGCAGGGCAATGACATGGCCACGCGTGTGCTCGATAGCACGATCAACATCCCGCCGACCCTGACGCAGAACCAGGGCGCGGAATTCACGATCGTCATCGCACGCGATCTGGATTTCGGATCGGTCTATTCCCTGAAGCCGGAGGGTGCGCAATGACGTTCCGTCCTGACATGTCGGATTCGCCCCACGATCCGATGCCGGCCCGGCTGCCCGATGACGCTTCCGTACGTGAGCTGATGCGCCCGTTCGCGCCGCTGCTCGACGACGCCGATGTGACCGAACTCGTCATCAACCGGCCGCAGCGCGTGCTGACCGAGAACTCGCGCGGCTGGCACGGCCACGACTGCGTGGACCTCGATTTCGACCGGCTGATGTCGTTCGCGGTGGCGGTTGCCACGCTGACGAACCAGGAAATCTCGGCTCAGCATCCTGTCCTGTCGGCGCTGCTGCCGGGCGACGCTCGTATCCAGATCGTGGTGCCGCCGGTCGTTCCGCCGCGCACGGTGTCCGTCACGATCCGCCGGCCGTCTGCGCGCGAGAAAAGCCTCGATGCCTATCGAGAGGAGGGGCTGTTCGACGACACGGTATGGCATCGACCGGATGGGCTCGATGCGGCGCTGCCGGGGCTGCGCACAGAGGACCGCCGTCTCGTCCGGTGTCTGGAAGAGCACGACTGGGGTGCCTTCTTCGATCGTGTGGTGACGGACCGGCTCAATCTCGTGGTCGTCGGCAACACGGGGTCGGGCAAGACCAGTTTCATGAAAACCCTGTGCCGTTCGATTCCGGCGACCGAGCGGATCGTGACGATCGAGGATGTCCGCGAGCTGTTCATTCGCCACATCGAGAACTGCGTTCACCTGCTGTACAGCAAGGGTGGCCACGGCCAGGCGCGCGTCACGCCCGCCGATCTCATCGCCAGCACCATGCGTATGCGTCCCGACCGCGTGCTGCTCGCCGAGCTGCGCGGTGCCGAAGCCTACGATTTCCTGAAGCTGCTGACGACGGGGCACGCTGGCTCGATCACGAGCTACCACGCACCGAATGCCGCGGTTGCGATCGAGCGTTTCGCGCTGATGGCGAAGGAGCACCCCGAGGCTGCTGCCTGGGACGATGCCGCGCTCAAGCGCCTGCTGTTCCTCACGATCGATGTCGTCGCGCACATGGAGGCGCAGCCTATATTCGATGCCGCAGGCGAGCAGACCGGCAGGCGCTGGCGCATGACTGAAGTCTGGTTCGATCCGGTGCGCAAGGCGCGCACCGCGTTCGTATAGGGGGTGACCATGACTGGTCCATCTTCCCGTCTGCTGCAGCATGCCCGACCGGCAGCGATAACGCTGGTTGTGCTGGCCTGTCTCCTTGGCGGACTGGCTGCGTCCCTGTGGCTCGCGTCGTTCTTCCTGTACGCAAGCCTGCGGATCAATCCCCTGCACGCGGGCCTGTCGGGTTGGCTCGACGCAGCACTGGCCTGGCGGCAGGGTCTGATGCCGAACGCCGGCCGCAAGCTTGCGGGGGCTGCACTCTTTGGCGTGCTGCTGTCCTTTGGCGGCCCGGTGTTCGGGTTGCACGCATTGTGGGACCGCTCGAGCCGGCGCCGTCTCTACGGCAGCGCGCGTTTCGCGAGCGAGGCGGAAATCCGCCGGGCGGGACTGCTATGACGACGCACGCATCGCCCGCATACCCCGGTTCCCTGCCTGCGATTGTCGTGGGCGTGTGGCGTGGCCGCTATCTGCGCTTCACCGGGCAGCAGTTCGTGCTGCTGGCCGCACCCGCGCGCTCGGGCAAGGGCGTGGGCGTCGTGATTCCGAACCTGCTCAGTTTCCCCGATTCGGTCGTGGTGCTCGATGTGAAGCAGGAAAACTACGCCATCACGGCCGGCTTCCGACGCGCGCACGGACAAGAGGTGTACCTGTTCAATCCGTTCGCCGAAGACGGTCGCACGCATCGCTACAACCCGCTGTCGGCGATTTCGGATGGCCTGTTCCGGGTCGGCGACATCCTCGCGATCGGCTACGCGCTGTATCCGCCAGGCGGGCACGACGATTTCTGGAAGGACCAGGCCCGAAACCTGTTCCTCGCGATCGTGCTGCTGCTGTGCGAGTGGCGGGATGCGCGTCGCGTCGGCAAGGGTAAATCGATCCCGAATTACCGGGTCACGATGGGCGAGGTGCTGCGGCAGTCGTCGGGCAACGGCATGCCGGTCAAGACGTATCTGCAGCGTGCGCTGGTCCAGCATCGTGACCTGCTGTCGGGGCAGTGTGTCGATGCGCTGAACCGCTTCCTGTCGAACGACGACAAGGTGCTGGCGAGTGTCCTTGCCACCTTCAATGCGCCGCTGACGATCTGGGCCAATCCCGTTGTGGACGCGGCGACGAGCGCGAACGATTTCGATCCGCGCGATCTGCGGCGACGCCGCATCTCCGTCTATATCGGCGTGACGCCCGATCACCTGGCCGAAGCGGCGCTGATCGTGAACCTGCTGTTTTCGCAGGTCATCAACCTGAACACGAAGCAGTTGCCCGAGGCCGATCCTACGCTCCGGTTCCAGTGCCTGCTGCTGCTCGACGAGATGACGGCGATCGGCAAGATTCACATTCTTGCCCGCGCGGTGGCCTACATGGCGGGCTACAACCTGCGCCTGCTGTCGATCGTCCAGTCGATCGCGCAGCTCGAATCGGTCTACGGACGGGCCGATGCGCGGACCTTCATCACGAACCATGCGATGCAGATTCTCTATGCGCCGCGCGAGCAGAAAGACGCCAATGACTACTCAGAGATGCTCGGTACATTGACCGACCAGTCGCGCAGCGTGAGCCGCTCGAACGCGATCTTCGGCGGGCGGGGCGGGTCGAGCGAGAGCGTGTCCGAGCAGCGCCGGCCGCTTCTGTTGCCGCAAGAACTGAAAGAACTGGGGCGCGAGAAGGAAATCATCGTGCTCGAAAACACCAAGCCGATCCTGGCCGACAAGATCTGCTACTGGCGCGATCCCGAATTTGCCGCGCGCGTGATCACTGCACCCGAGGTGCCTGCTATGGATCTCGCGCACTTCAGCGCGGTAGCCGAACGACGGCTGCGCGACCTGCATCCCGACGAGATTGATCCGGACGGAGCGGGGCTGCTCAACCTGCCGCCCGAATACCTCGAAGTATTGCAGGATTGGGACCCGCGCGACCTGCCGCCTAACCTGGCCGATATCAGCGAGGACGATGCCGTGGCCTATGTGGAGCGGCATTTCATGCTGCTCGGCGTACCGGCGAAGAAAGTCGAGCTAGCCCGCCGCCGTCTGGTTGCCGGTGATCTCGATGTGGCGGAACTCGATTTCGTTGCGCCGGCACGGCGCGCCATGTCGAATGGTCCGCAAGCGACAGGAGCGCGGCAATGAGCACGCCCTATGTGAACGAGGCCGAGCGCGCGCGTGCCGCCCTCGCTGCGATCCCGGCCGACGACTACGGGACCTGGGTCGATATGGCATTTGCGCTCAAGCACGGATTCGGTGACGAGGGTTTCGAGATCTGGGACGCCTGGAGCCGCACGGCCGCCAACTATAACGAGCGCGCGGCGCGCACCACGTGGCGCTCGGCCAGCGCCTCGGGCGGCAAGACGCTGGCCACGCTGTTCTGGCATGCGCGCCAGCACGGTTTCGATCTCAGTCGCGCGCATTACCCCGATCAGATGACGGCGGTGCTGGCGCCGTCTGCCGAAGTGCTCGCGCGGCGCGAGCGCGAAGAGGCGCAGCGACAGGCACGCCATGCGGCCGTCGCGCGCGAGGCCGCATCGATCTGGGACTGGGCACGTCCGGTCGGGCCGGCGCATCCGTATCTCGCACGCAAGCATCTGGAACCGATGGACACGTTGCGCGAACTGGACGCGCTGGAGCTGAACGCATTGCTTGGCTATGCGCCGGCCAGCGAGGAGCAGACGCTCGCGGGCCGTGTGCTGATCGTGCCGGTGTGGAACGGCACTATCTCGACGCTGGAGTTGATCGACGAACAGGGACTCAAGTCGTCGCTGGCTGGCGGTGCGAAGAAGGGCGGTTACTGGATGACGGAACCGGCGCTGGTTCCAGACGCCGAGTCGTCGCTGATCCTGATCGCCGAGGGCATGGCGACAGCGTTGTCCGCTTCGCGTGCAACGGGCTGGTTTGCGGTGGCGGCGCTCTCCAGCGGAAACCTGTCGCTGGTGGCGACGAGCCTGCGCGAGCGCTATCCCGAAGCGGATCTGATCGTGCTCGGCGAACTGGGCCGCGGCGAAGAGCAGGCCCGGCAGGCGGCAGAAGACGCGCAGGCGCGCGTGGCCTGGCCGCAGTTTGCTGCCGACGCCCGCATCGACGACAAGGTGCCGAACGATTTCAGTGACATGGCAGTGCTCTCTGGCTTCGATGCAGTCGGCACGCATCTGCGTGGGTTGGTCCGTTCGATCGGGAAGGCGGACGGTGTGAACATGATTGAAATGGGCGAGCGTGAGGAGGGCGGAGAAATGGGCAACGTCAAGGAGAAGCTGCTATCCGACGAAGGTGGCAGTCCGCGCCGCCGGTCGTCGAAGCGAAGCACATCGAAGTCGGCTGCGCCGGATGCACCCGCAGCAGGCGAGTCGCCGGCCGCTGCTGAACCGGCAGCGGCCGCCCCGGCAGACTCTCAGGTCACCGCATCGCCGGATGCGGTTCCGCCGACGGTGCCGGCCGCCAGTCCCTCGCGCCTCCCTCCATCGCGTCCGCCCGTCGGCGAACCCCTGTTTGCTGTGGGTGATGTGCCGAACGAGATCAAGGCGCTCGCCGAACACCGGTTCGGTTCGCCGCTGAAGATGGGTACGCCGCGCGAGAACGGCGGACCGTATCGCGGCGAGGTGTTCAACACCGAGCACTACCTGATCCAGGAGGTGGCGACGCGCAGCGTCGTGTTTCATCGCAAGGATCAGATGACCTTTGTCTCCGAACGTCTGAAATGGATGAACGAGAACGCGCGACTGAATGGCTCCGAGCTGCAGGTCGGCTACGACGGCAGCGAGGCAAAGGTTTATCCGTGGGACCGCGCGCGTGATCTGCTCGACCGGGCGGTGCGTTCACTGAAGAAATCCGCCCAGGAGCTGAACTTCAGTCCGAATCTCGAAGGCATGCTCGACCAGTTGCAGGCGCGGTCGTGGGCACGCATCCAGGAATTGCGGACCGAAGCACTGGAGAAAGCGAAGGAGCCAGCGAAGGAGCCAGGCTTCTCCCGTGAGCCGGGCGCGGAGCCCGATCGATAGCACACGCGGTTCGCGACTCGCGGACAGATCCTTCCTGAAGGATATGAGGTGGCGACATGGCGCAGACAACTTCGGCTCATGAGGCCGATCCGGTCATCAACGTGATCGAGCAGGATGTGCCGGGCGGCGATGGCGGTCCGGCGCCGTCCGAGATTTATCCGGACACGCTGGATTCGGCCGCGATGGATGCGGTTTCTGCGAGGCGCCGGCGTGAGTTCGACGCCGCCCGCGCAAGGTTGCGCGACCAGGCAGTCCGGGACGATCCCGGCGCGGGAGCACACGCGGCGCAGCAGGGAGGAGCACCGGCACCGGCCGGAATGGCGTCTGCGGTCGATCGTGGTTACGTGCCGCTTGAGCGGCCGCCCGAGCGCGTGGCCAAACGCTATATGCGCTCGGGCAATCAGTATTTCCTGAAGGACGCGCCGTTCCAGCTCGCTTTCGAGGATCTGGGACCGTACCTCGTCACCGAGCACAACCGGCCGGACGTGGTCGAGTCGATGCTCGACATGGCGCATGCCAAGTCCTGGCAGCGGATCCGCGTGTCGGGACACGAAGTATTCCGTAGCGAGGTCTGGCTGCAGGCGGCATTGCTGGGGATCGAGGTGAGCGGCTACGAGCCGAAGGCGGCGGACCTCGCACGCCTCGCTGATGCGCGGCAGGCACGTCTCGACAATCGTATCGAGCTCGCGGCACCGACGACGGCGACGATGGCGGCAGCTACGGGGCAACAGAGCCGCGCGGATGCGCAGTCGCCTGTGTCTCCGGTGACGCCTTCTGCTGCCGCAGCTACCGTCAATGGAACCTCGTCGCCTGCGCGGGGACACGATGTTGTGCGGGAACCGCGCACCCCGCAGGCGGATCGGAGCGCAGCCAGCGACGAACCCGATGCGCCGAGGCGTTATGCCGGTGAACTGCGCGAGCACGGCAGCGCGCCGTATCTGCATAATCCCGCGCGCAGTGACTCCTATTACGTTGTGTTCCGCGATCCGGCAGGCGTCGATCAGGCCGTGTGGGGTGTCGATCTCGAACGCGCTGTGCGCGAGTCGGGAGCTGGCGTCGGCCAGCAGATCGTCCTCGAAAATCTCGGCAAGCGCCTCGTGACGGTGCGCGTGCCGGTCTTCGACGGCGAAGGCAATGTGGTTCGTGAGGAAGACAAGGACGTTTACCGGAATGCCTGGCAGGTCGACGTCGTGCAGCGCGACCGGGAGTCGGCCATTCCCGCGAAACCCGATCGTCCCTCGGATGACGCGCACGTCGCCGATTCCCTGGCCGCGCATGTTACGGAGGCACCTCCGCGCCGTCAGCATGATGCCCGACATCCGGAAAACGACTGGGTTATGCAGATGGCCGTGCTGGCGACGGCGATGCGGGAACAGGGTTTCGGAGAACGTTCGATCGCCCGCGTGCAGCAGCGTGCCGAACGGATGCTCGTTGCCTTCGGGAAGGAGGGCGTCTCCGTCCCGCCGCCGAAGGTATTCGATCCGAAGGCGCCGTCTGGCCGGGATCAGCGCAGGCGTTCGGCACCGGAGCGGACCCTTGCGCCTGAAATCGATCGCGAGCCGGCCGCCCCCGCACCGATGTCGCCGTCACGCTGAGGCAGATCGTGGCCGCGCGTGAGCGTCTGTGCGTCGAACTCGGTGCCGTCAGGCTGCGCTGGGACGACTGGTGTGCGCGTCGTGGTCTGACGGCCGGCGAAGGCGCCCGCCAGCTGATCATGGCCGCGGTCCATGATGATGAGGGCGATGTCCAATCCGCCACCGTCATGCGCGATCTGATCAGACCCGTGGTTGGCGAACCTCGCACCCGCATCGAGATCCGGCTGACGGCGTCTGAACTGGCTGCCGTAGATGAGCGGGCCTGGGCGGCAGGCCTGAGCGGAAACCGCTGGATTGTGTCGCTGGTCCGCGCGCAGTTGACGCGCGAGCCACAGCTCGGCGAGTACGAGATGCGCGCGCTGTCGGAATCCAGTCGGCAACTGGCTGGCATCAATCGTCTGCTGGGTCAGCTTGTCCGTTCCGGCGTGGCTGAACTGGCGACTCCAGACCGGATGCCGGACTGGGCGGATATGCGGGACCGGATCGACGCCCATCTGCGTGCCACATCGAGCGTCATTCGCGCAAACCTTGACCGATGGAGCCGCTGATATGCCCTATCCAAAAATCTACATCGACGCGATGCTCGTGAACTGGGGCGACCGGCTGTTTCAGGAGCCGCTGCGGCACGCTCGAGCTGCGCGGCTCTCGCATGTTGATATCCGGGACGAAGCCGCCCGCATGCGAGCCAAGATCGCACGCACGCTCCGGCGCACGCCCGAGGTAATGGTCAAGATCACGAACAAGGCCGCGAGCGCCCAGGGCATGGGGGCCGTGCGCCGACACCTGCGCTACATCTCGCGCAACGGCCAGGTCGAACTGGAAGACCAGAACGGCGATCGAATCGCGGGCGTCGAGGCATTGCGTGATCTGACGCGGGCCTGGCAGCTCGGCGGATGGGGCATCCCGGAGAGCAGCACGCGTCGCGAGGTATTCAATGTCCTGCTGTCGATGCCGCCGGGCACGGACAGGCGGGCCGTGCGCGATGCGGCACGCGACTTTGCGGCACAGGAGTTCGGCGATGGCCGTGCGTATGCATTTGCGGCGCACGACGATGAAGCCCATCCGCATGTGCATCTGAGCGTACAGGTTCGTGGCCCAGATGGGCGGCGCCTGAATCCGCGGCGCAAGGATCTGCAGCGGTGGCGTGAGCACTTTGCAGAGCAACTGCGCGAGCACGGCGCCGACGCCAATGCGACGCCCCGGCGTTTGCGTGGCGTGACGCAGCGTTATCCGAAACCCGCTGTCGTTCACATGATCGCGCGCGGCGAGACGCCGGGTTACTGGAAGCCGCTGCCGGCCGATACGCAGCGTGACGCAGGCTGGGTCGCGCACGGCGGGGTGTTCGCTGCCTGGCGGGAATTGGCTTATGCGATGGCGAGATCGCGTGCGCGCGAGGATCGCTCGATGGCCGTCGAGATGGCATATTTCGTCGGCGGCATGCCGGTGCAGCGGGACCGGCCCGTGGTGGAGCGAGTGCAGGACGCACGGTCCGAGCGGTCCGATTCAAAGGTTCCAGACGCCAGAGATTGGCCAGACGATGTCGGACCGGGCGTGGATCGGTGACGGCAAGAGTGCAGCGTGGCTATACCTATCGTGCCGTGGATCGGTGAGTCTGGTTTTTGCAACTATTTACTGCGTGTTCGCTTTAACCCATCCAGGCTTGCCAAGCTCGATCAAACGCCGGGAGGGCTAATCGAACTGAACGCAGCTTTGCTCGGCCGGCTCGTTATGCGTATTCCAGGCCGGACGTAAGTGTGTTCATGGTTCGAGCGGAGGCCGTCTCGGTCCCGCTTTAGCCGCCGTTGGTTTGCCGGCGACCGTACTGTCGCGGGGCGCACTTCATGATCCGTTTGAAAGCTGCGCTGAAAGACTTTTCCGAGTCATACCCGAGCGCCAGGCCGATTTCAGCAATCGAGTCGCGCGAGTGCGTCAGCCTCGCAGCGGCGAGGTTCATACGCCAGCGCGTCAGATAGTCCATCGGCGAGAGCCCGACGAGCTCCTTGAACCGAAGGGCGAAACTCGTGCGCGACATGGCAGCCTGCTCCGCCAGCGTCTGTAGGGTCCATTTTGCGCCGGGCGTCTCGTGCATGGCGTTGATCACCGCGCGCATCCGTTTATCCGCGAGCGCGTAAAGCCAGCCGACGGCTTCGTTACGCCCGCCTGTGAACTGCAGCCGCAACGCCTGGACAAGCACAAGGGTAGCCAGCTGCTGCGCGACAATGCCACCACCTGGCTGGGGCTCGCGCAATTCCTCTCTCATGCGCTCGATACACCATCGCAGCGTTGACGGGCCCGGTTCCTCCCGAATGTGGATGACCGCAGGGAGCACGTTTAAAAGCAGATCGGCCTGACCGTCGGCCAGCGTGAAATATCCGCCCACGCTGAGGAATTCGCCGCCACCCTTGTGCGTCACGATACGGCCATCCCTGATCTGCGGGACGAGTGTACCGAACGCGACCGGCTCTGCCGCAAGATTGCTCGCGATGCAAAAGGACTTGCCTCGCGCGAGCAAAAAGCATTCTCCTTCGGTGACCTCAAGGGGCTCGGGTTCGCCATCAACGCTAAGCCAGCACCTGCCCCGCAGCACCGCATGAAACTTGATTCCGTCGAAGGGCCCAAAACGCACGGCCCAGTCGCCGGCCGCATCGAAGCCGCCGGAAACGTAACTTTGCAGTTTCAGGAGGGACAACACATCCGATAGTGTATCCATGACGAAGTTCGAACGATTGAATACCAGAAACGAACTTTAAGGCATGGATCGTTCCGATTCAACGCCCTATGCTGTACCCGTAACTGAACGGGAGAGGTGCGATGAGAATATTCGTAACCGGGGCGACCGGCTGGGTCGGCTCCGCAGTTGTGAGTGAATTGCTCGGGGCAGGGCATCAGGTCACGGGCCTGGTCCGGTCAGTAGAGCGGGCCGCCGATTTGGGTACGGCCGGCGTGCGGACCCTCGTGGGATCGCTCGAAGATACCAGGCGCCTGCAGGAAGGCGCTTCCGAAGCCGATGCAGTGATACATACCGCGTTCAATCACGACTGGTCCCGCTTTGCCGAGAACAGCGTCGTAGAACGCCGGGCGATCGAAGCGATCGGTGCGGTGCTCGAAGGATCGGACCGCCCCTTCCTCGTTACCTCCGGCGTGGTCTTGTTGGCCCCGGGTCGAATCGCGACGGAGCAAGACGTCGCGCCACCGGTTTCAGAGCGATTCCCCCGGGCGTCGGAGGCGGCCGTGAGGGAATTGTCCGCGCGGGGCGTACACGCCACCACGATACGCCTCGCGCCATCGGTTCACGGTCTGGGCGACCACGGTTTTGTGCCGCGTCTCGCGGCCATTGCGCGGGAGAAGGGCGTGTCGGCCTATGTGGGCGATGGGCTCAACCGCTGGCCCGCCGTTCATCGGCTCGACGCGGCCCGTGTCTACCGTCTGGCTATCGAGAACGTGACAGCGGGGCCGTTCCATGCAATCGGCGAAATGGGCGTGGCGCTCAGGGATATCGCCGCGGCGATAGGCCGTAGCCTGGGCCTGCCGCTAGTTTCCCTTTCTGCGGAAGAAGCTGCCAAGCATTTCGGATGGTTCGCACCCTTCGTGGCGATCGACGCCCCTGCGGACAGCCGTCACACGCAATCGATACTGGGCTGGTCGCCGCAGCACCAGTG
This sequence comes from Paraburkholderia tropica, assembly GCF_014171495.1. NCBI lineage: Bacteria > Pseudomonadati > Pseudomonadota > Betaproteobacteria > Burkholderiales > Burkholderiaceae > Paraburkholderia > Paraburkholderia tropica. Next base: position 305,030 of record NZ_CP049138.1, on the reverse strand, counting down.
CCTCCTCGCGGATCTTGCTGATCCCGGTTACTTCCGCGTCGAACCGGCCGGCTCGTCCCATTGAAGCGGGACCGGGAGAGACAACCATGCGGATCTTCATCACTGGCGCGACGGGCTTCATCGGTTCCGCGGTCGTTCGCGAACTCATCGCGGCGGGCCACGCGGTGACAGGCCTCGTGCGTTCGGCGCATGCCGTCGCCCCGCTCGAGGCAGTGGGGGCGAGGGCATGTCGCGGAACGATCGAGGATACCGACATCTTGCGCCAGGAGGCTGCGCTCGCCGACGGTGTGATCCATACCGCCTTCTTCCACGCGCTCGCGCATGCCAGCCTGGGCATTCGCGCACGGATACTTTTCGGCGGCCCGCCGTCCCGTATCGTCGAACGCTTCGCGGCCGCGGCGGTCGCTGTGGATCAGCGCGCCATCGAGACGTTCGGCGAGGCACCCGGGGCACGAAAGGCCTCGCTGGTCATCGCCTTTCCGACCATGGCGATGGCAGCAGGGCGGCACGCGCTGGAGACCGACGATGCCGATCGCGCAGCCGTCGGCGGTGCAAGGGCGCGCTCCGAGCAGGCCGCAGTTGACCTTGTGCGGGCCGGCGTGAACGCCTCCATCGTTCGTCTGCCGCCCACGGTACATGATGAAACGAAGCTCGGGCACGTTACGCGGTTGATCGAGATTGCACGGAAAAAGCGGATGTCCGCCTGTCCCGGTGATGGGTTCAACCGATGGGCCGCCGTTCACAGGCTGGACGCATCGCGGCTGTTTCGGCTTGCGCTCGAAAACGGCGAGCCCGGGGACCGCTATCACGGCGCGGCCGAGGAAGGAATGCCGTTTCGCGATATTGCCGATGCGATTGGCCGCCATCTCGACGTCCCTGTGGTGCCTTTGCTCGCTAAAGACTGTTCAAGGCATTTCGGCTGGCTCGCGCCGTTTGTCGCTGCGGACAATCCGGTTTCCAGCCAGGTAACGCGGGAACGCCTGGGCTGGACGCCACAGCACCCGTCATTGATGAACGACCTTGCGGCCGCCTTGCGCGATCGGGGCCGCTAAAAGCCAGCTTCGCCCAGCGGCGGGTACCGCGCCGGGATGAGGCGGCGCAATTGCCACACCAATAAATCAGGAGTTCTTATCATGCATTCCAGGCGAATCGTGCTGTGGGTCACTGCCTTGCTCATCGCGTTTGCCCAGCCTTGTCTGGCCGAGCAGGTCGATAGCGGCGTTCCCGGCATGATTTTCGACCATGACGTACCGGTCACGATGACCGATGGCGTACAGTTGCGCGTCAACATCTATCGTCCCGAAAAGTCCGGTCGATATCCGGTGCTCATGTTGATGGGGCCCTACGGGAAGGATACGAGCATGGCGGATGCGCCAGCCTATAAGACATCGTGGGGCAAGCTGATCGCGAAATATCCAGACCTCTGCAGGAAATCCTCGTGCCGCTACATCCGGTTCGAGGCGCCCGATCCCGAGCGGTGGGTGGCCGACGGTTACATCGTCATCCACGCCGACGTTCGCGGGGCCGGCGCATCTCCGGGCGTGCTCGACCCCTTCTCGCCGCGGGAGACTGAAGACTACGCCACGCTGATTACCTGGGCGGCCCGGCAGGCCTGGAGTTCGGGAAAGGTCGGTCTGCTCGGCACTTCTTTCCAGGCGATCAATCAGTATCAGGTGGCCGCGTTACAGCCAGAAGGGCTTGCCGCGATACTGCCTTGGGAAGGCGCGTTCGATCAGTATCGGGAGATCGCATACTATGGTGGCATTCTGAACGTTGCATGGGAGTTCTGGTGGACCCATCAGGTGGTCCCCAATCAGAACGGCAATGCGCAGACGCCCCTGGTCGATTCGATCAATGGTGGCACGGATACGGGGGCGCCTCTTGCCCCGGACGTCTTGAAGCAAAACCGCGTCGATCCCGTTGAAGCCTTTGCGCAGCACCCGTTCGACGACACCTATTATCGGCAGCGCACGCCCGACGCCAGCCAGATCAAGGTCCCGCTGCTCGACGTTGCGAACTGGACGGACTGGAGTACCGCCGGCTATCGCTTCGCCGCCAGCAAGGGCAAATGGCTGCGGATTCAGACCGGCGACCATCTGACGCCTTTCTATTCGGACGAGGCGCTCGCGCTGCAAAAGCGCTTCTTCGATCATTTCCTGAAGGGCGTGGACAATGGCTGGGAGAAAGAGCCGCGCGTTGCGGTGCAGATCCGCCGGCCCAACGGGACAGTCTGGAGGAATGCTGGCGCCTGGCCGCTACCGGGCACACGTTGGCAACGCTACTATCTCGATGCGGCGAACGCTTCGATGGCGCCGGGCCTGGAGCATCTGGCGTCCGCCCAGAAATCGTACGCCGGACTTGGCGATGAACTCACTTTCACGACGAAGCCCTTCAGCAAGGAGACGGAATTCACCGGCCCGATCGGCGTGAGGTTGTGGGTCGGTTCGTCGACGGCGGATATGGATATCTTCGCGGCCCTCAGGCTGATTGATCCGCAGGGAAGGGACGTTACCTTTATCGGCAACAGCGATCCGAACGTGCCACTGGATCTCGGATATCTGCGCGTGTCGCACCGCGCTGTCGATCAGACGAAGTCGACCCCCTACCAGCCTTTCCACCCTCATGTCGCCTCGGAGCCGATGACACCCGGGCAGCTCTATCCCGTCGACGTCGAATTTATCGAGCCGACGAGCATCGTCATTCCAAAGGGCTATCGACTTGCGTTGAAGATCCAGGGGAAGGATTTCGGATACGGACCGCATGCGAACATTGTGCACGCCGACGACTACGCGCTTCCCGACGACCACAACTCGGGGCTCTTTTTCGCCGCTCATCCGAACCGGGACGCAAAGCTGTATGGCGGAACGAACACGGTCGCGACCGGCAGGGACCATGCGTCGTACCTCCTGCTGCCGCGCATTCCGCGTTGATCATGACGCTGCTGTCGTATGTGACCGTCGCCCTGACGCTGCTCGCGGGCCTCTCTCTCGTGATTTTCGCGGCGGTCACAGGCGTGCCGACACTTTCGTCGAGGGGCGTCGAAGCCTCCGACGTCATTGCACTGCTCAAACAGGCAAACCTCGCCCGGTCTGCCGTGATCATCGATCTGGGAAGCGGGTGGGGCGGACTGGTAGTGGCAGTCGCGCGCGCGTTTCCCGAAGCTACGGTCGAAGGGATCGAGATATCGCCATTTCCGTACCTGATTTCACGGCTCAGAGCGTCTGGATTGCCGAACGTTACGCTCAGGTGGGGCAACTTCCATCGCAGTAATCTTCGCAGCGCCCACGCGATCGTTTGCTATCTGATGCCGTCGGTTATGCCGGCGGTAACCAATCTGCTCGACAGGAACCTGAAGCCGGGCACTGTCGTGGTCTCCAATACATTCCTGTTCCGGGAACGCACGGCCTCCGCGGTTCGTCGAGCAAGCCGGCGCGGCCTCGTCGCGCTATATTTCTGGCCGGCCCTCCACTGGCTAGCCGACGACTACGAATAGGCGACGACGCCTCGTCGCAGCACCGATGTCCGCATCCGCTCAGGCGGGCCATCCGATCTTCTGAGCTTGACGAAGCGAGCCTCGCACGACCATGCGATGGAACGGCGCAATCAACGCGATATAAGCGCGGCCGAGCAGGCGGTTGTAGAAGACGAGCGTTGTCACGATTACCCGGCGAGGGTGTTCATCGGATGGTGGCTGCACGAGTATCGACACGCGGAAATTCAGATGCGTGTCGTCCTCCCCAAGCACGATCTCATTCGGATATCGCCCGAATATGCGGAAAATGTTTAGCCTGTCGCCGCCTGCGGCCGAGAGGTCCGCGGCGCGCTTTAGACCAAGCGGTCGTACCAGCAGGTCGCGCAATTTCAGCAGCGCCGCAATCCATTCGGGCTGATGGTCGAAGATGTGCCGGGCGATAGATTCCGCGTCGTGGGACGCGGCCTCCGGCAGATCGACCGAAAATGCGTCAGCAAAATCGGCTCTGCGGTAGCAGGACGTCAGTTGTGAGGATGCCGGCAAGCCGGCCTGTTCGATCTCCGCGGCTGTGTGCATATCCGATCACCGAAATGAAGTTGAGCCAGGTCCATGCGGTCGGAGCAGCGCGTCCCCGCTATCGACTGCCTGCCAGATGCAATCAATATAAACGGGGGACGTTCCCTCGTACTCGAAAATGTGCGAGGGCACCGCCGCTGTCAAGCTCCAGGGGTAGCCGGGGTGGCAGCGTTCGTAGAAACCTTGTTCGCCGCTTCAAGTGCGCTCGCGATCGAGGCGCGGCGCGCCTCCTCACCGCGCCCGAGTCCTTCCGCGACGACGAATTGGATATCGGAGACGCCTATGAACGTGAATACCGAGCGAAGCAGGGTCTCGGCGTGTTCGAACGCCTGATACGGGGAGCCCTCGCTGTAAACGTTGCCGCGCGCCAGCGCGACGATCACGCGCTTGCCCTGGGCAAGACCGATCGGTCCGTTCTCGCCGCGTGCGAAGGTCTTGCCGCGCACGACGATATGATCGATCCAGGCCTTGAGCTGGGTGGGAACCGAAAAATTGTAGAAGCCCGCCCCGATTACCACGATGTCGGTGTTGAGGAACTGCTGCACGTCGTTGCCGGTGTCGAGCGCCGTGAACGCGTCGAAGGAGAGATGGGGGAGCGGTTCGCGGGCAAGATCGCGATAGGTGACATTCACGGCGCCGTGTGTTTCGACGATCCGCTCGACAATGGCGGCGGAGAGCACGCGGCTCGCCGAGTTTGCGCCCATGATGCTGGAATCGAGATGAAGCAGGTTCACTTTTGGCCTCTGGTCTGGATTTGTGACCAGCACTATGCTATGTAAGTCGAGGCGATCCGCCAAGAACGCATATTTTTAGGACCAGGTCACATGGATATGCCTGCCTCACCGGGCGTCAGTACTCAATGCCATAAGGTTGGCAAGGTGCTCGCCATCGTTGGCGACAAATGGACGGTCATGATTGTCAGGGTACTGATTGATCGGCCACGCCGCTTCAACGAGATCAAACGGACCATCGGCGGGATCTCGCAGCAGATGCTTACGCGTACCCTGAAGGCACTCGAGCGCGACGGCATGGTGAGCCGCACGGTCTACCCGACGGTGCCTCCGCAGGTCGAATATGCCCTGACGCCGCTCGGACAATCCCTCGCCGTCCCGGTTCGTGCACTGGGTGCGTGGGCGGGAGAGCATCTCGACGAGATTGAGAGCAACCAGGCACGCTATGATCAGGACAAACATGCTCGCGCCACTCGACGCGGGACCGGGCAGGCCTGACGCCCGCAGGCGAAAGAGTAGCTCGCGTCGGTGATTAGCACACTGCGCCCTGGGAGTCAACATCGAAGGCGCCTCGTCGACCGTGACGACTGCGGCAAATGCCGACGACGGTTGCTCAACGTCAGCATTCGCCTCAGCAGCGCGCTCCCGGCGCTCTTCCAGTCGTACCCACTTGTGCAACTGGTTTACGTTCACGCAGGCCTTCAGCGCAAGGACAACCAGGTGGTTGGCGCTTCTTTTCCTCAATTTCAATCGTGCTTGGCGCCAAAAGCCGGCGGTAGCCTATCCTGCCATCCCTTGTTTTCTGTGCATTTTTGTGGTCCAGAGTAAACGCCGTGCGCAGAAGTTTCTGCGTTAGCGTAAACGGCCGATCGTGCCGTGGAGAATGGCATGCGTTGTCGTTGCGATGACGATGCGACGTTGGGTTGTGTCTGTGTCAACGCATTGCGTAAAACAATGCGTTAAGGGATGCGTAGCCAGTGCGTCTTAAACTGCGAACCAGTGGCGAACCCAATGTGTGAAGTCTGCGCGCTGCCGTGCATTGGGCGCTCACAAAAATGCGAATGGTTTGCTGGGTAAATGTGCTGATCGATGCGCTTCGCGAGGCGCATGAAATACAAAGCGAGCGAGTGTGCTGGGAGCCAATGCAACGCTCGGAACGAGTGAAAGCATGTGAAGGGTGCGATTCAAGCAGTGTCTATGGGGCGAGCATCGAACGCGCAGACGAGAGCGATACACCATGAGCAGTTCCCGGCTAGGCGTGTACAGTCTGCGTGCCTACATGTGACGCAACCGAAGCCGGAATCCGGTGTCAAGGTGATGGTCTCCGGAGCGAACGGCAAACGCTGCCGCGGCGCTCCTAGATGCGTCGGTGAAGCGTGTCGCGTGCGCACCACATACGCAAAAAAATGCGTTGTTCTCCTACATTCCCTTCGCTGCCGGTGTGTTCCTGAGCGGGCAAGTCATGCGTAAAAGCCGTGTTGACGCATGCTCAGGACGTGCGCACGATGGTGTCACAGCGATGCGTAGCCGATGTTCAGGAGGGTAACGATGCCTGTTGCGAAGGTCTATACGAAGTCGCAATGGGAGGCGTTTGGGCGCGCACTCGATGAGTTGCCAGAGAAGCCGGATACAGAACGTGGCGTGACGGTGCGCGATGCGATGAAGGAAATGCGTGTGCGTGTGCGGACTGCGCAGGCGAAAGGATATACGCTGGAGCAGATCGCGGAGCAGGCTCAGCGACAGGGTCTTGATATCACGGCTGGGACGATTCGCTACGCGCTGCGCTCAACCGGGAAAGGTGGTAGCGCAGGTGGTGTTGCGCGGCCCGCAGCGGGTGCACGCGCGCCTGGGGTTGAGAAGGTAATCACGGTGCAATCGCGCGCGCAGGATGCGACGTCTCAGACAAAGCATGTTCGCAAGGATGGGGGAAAGACGGAAGCCAGACCGCAATCCGGGCCAGTGCAGAGTGCACTCGGATTTGCGATCCGGCCCGACACCGACGATCTGTAGAGGAGTCGCGATGGATACGGCAGTCAATCCCATCTATCTCGTGGGCGGCGGCAAGGGCGGCGTTGGCAAGAGCCTCGTCGCGCTCGCGTTGGTCGATCATCTGCAGCGGAGCGGCGTCAAGCCCGTGCTGGTTGAGAATGACACGTCAAACCCTGACGTGATGAAGGCCGTGCAGGGCGAGATTGATTGCGCCGCGTTCGATCTGGACGAGGCGGACGGGTGGATCAACTTCGTGAACTATTGCGATGATCATCGCGACGCGGTTGTGGTGGTCAGCACGGCAGCCCGCAACCAGGATGGAGTCGCCCGCTACGGCGCGACGCTGGCCGGCACGCTGAGCGAGCTTGGCAGGCGGCTCGTCGTGTTCTGGGTGATCAACCGGCAGCGCGACAGTCTGGAGCTGCTGCGTCAGTTCGGTGAAACCTTCCCGGACGCGATGACGCACGTTGTGCGCAATGGCCACTACGGCACACCGGATAGGTTCGTACTGTATCAGGACTCGAAAATCCGCAAGAGTATCGAGGCGAAGGGCAAGTCGCTCGACTTTCCCGAACTCGCGGATCGCGTGGCGGACGATTTGCGTAGTCAGCGCTTGTCGGTGCGCAAGGCGGCGGAATCGTTGCCCATCGGGCAACGAGCGGAACTGCTGCGCTGGCGCGCGCTCTATGACGCGATGTTCGCCGGGGTGACCGCCAGTGCGTGAGCGGCGGGCGCGGCCCGGACGTCCTGTCGATCCGCTCGCCCGGCTCTTTTACGACGTGACCGGCGAGAAGCCGGACGACGCGAGCCTGCTGCGCATGCGACGAGTGTCGATGGCCCTGAACTTGCGCGACAACGATGCGCTGTGGTCAGTGCTGGCGGTGCTCGAATATTATGCACGGCTTTACGAAGCGATGCCGGAGCGCGTCCGGCAGGCAGGTAAGGGCAATCTGGACGCAGTGCGCGAGGAGGCGCGTGAGGCAACGGATGCGTTGATGGCGCAGCACCGTGACGCGCTCGCGCGCTGCAAGGCGACAATCGAACTCGCGGAACGCATGGCTGTTGAACACGAGGCGAGGTATCGCGCGACGCTCGCGGCACTGAATGAACAGGCGTTGGTTGCGCAGGCGGGGCGCGCGGCTGACCGGATTGCGCGCATCGCGGGAAACCGCGTGGTGGGCGCGGTAGCCGTCGCGGCTCGCGAGCACCGGCAGCAACTCGACGCAGCCGTGGCTCTGTTTGAACGGGAGATGAGCGCGGCGGCGGCGCGTGCCGCAGAAATTGACCAGATTGCCGCGCGACGGACGACGAAGGCGTTCCGCGCACTGGTGGTCGGGGCGCTGATCGTGATTCTGCTCGCGGCGATAGTGGGTGCGCTGGCGGGCCGCTACTCCGGTAGTCATACGGTGCGGGCAGAGAGTTTGCCTTCTGGCCGCACGGGTCATACCTCCTTGATGTCGCCTGTTATGAACGCGAGCGCATCATGAAGCGTGCGCGAGGCCTGCAGCGGTCGGGAAGGGCCACGGCGGCTGCTTGCCGGCTGCGGCTGGAGACCCCGGCACATCGCAAGCCGTGTTGTTGATGCCACTATGATCGCTCCCGGGCTCGGCGGCAGCGTCGTCCTCCTGCGCGTCGTTGGGACCGTTGCCAGTGTCCGGGCCGTCTTCGTCCTTTCCGGCGTCTCCGTCTTCGTCGTCGTGGGCTTCCCATGACCGCGTGACCGGGATTTCTGTATCGGTGAGGATTTCCGGGAGCCACGCGACCTTCGCCAGCCGCAGTTCAGCGGCGGCAGCGGCGTCTGCCTTCTTCATTTTCCCGAGGTCGGCCGCAACCTTGGGCGAGACGGCTGCGGACACGACTTCCCCGATGCGCGCCTTACTGACGTGATCGAAATATGTGGCGCGGGTCGGCGTCCAGTACCGGGTCATATCCAGGTGCAGCGCGCCCGCGAGCGCGTTGATCGCCTGCGGCTTTTCCTCGCCCGCGATGCCGTCGAGCAGGGTGCCGGTGCAGAAGGCGAGCAGATCGAGCAGCGTCGTGCCGGGATCCTGCTTCGCGAGCCACGGCAGCAGGTCGGTGCGTTTCGCAGGCAACTCGGCGGTCCATCGGGCACGTTGTGCCTCGACGGCGTTCCATGCAGCACTGGTGGGCAGATCGTCCGCCGCGCGTAGTAGACTGTCGTGATTGTTGTCGCCAGACAGCGCCAGATATTCGCGCGCGGACGTGTAGCCGTAGTGCTCGGGCAGCGCCTGCGGAACGAGATGCCGCAACAGGGCGGCGAGCGCGACGGCGGGCTGCGCGACCATTTCGGCGTGGATGGCGACGGTGCGGTGCGCGGTGAGTCGCTGGCACAGTTTCGTGCTGTGGACTGGTTTGGTCCTTGGTACAGGACCATCTGCCGGGTCCGCCGTTTCCGCCTGCGGCGTGCCGGTGACAGTCGCACCCGCCGCGTCCAGCGCCGCACTGTTCTCGCGCCGCACGAGACCGCGCTCGATGAGCAGTTTTCCCTGCGGATCGATGATCACGAACGCGCCCGCCTCCGCCATCTGCTGTGTATCCCACACGAGAGCGCGGCTTTCGAGTGCGACGATCGCGGCGTTGACCCGTTCGATTTCAGCATCGAGGCGGTCGGCTTCCTCATAGGCATTTTCGTCGTCCTCGGATAGTGCCTCCAACTTCCCGGCCAGCTCATCCTGTTCTGCGGTAAGCGCATCCATTTCGCGCTGCTCGTCGTCGGTAAGGAGGCGCTGGATGGGGCGCAGCTTGCCGTAGCGATTAAGCTCCAACACGTCACGCTCGACTCGGGGTTCTGTCCAGCCCCAACCCTCGGCGCGGATTTCCTCTGCGGCTGCGTCGAGTTTCTGCGCAACGAGCCGCTGCAGCAGTTCGGCATCGGCGATGTAGCCCGCATTCCCGTCGTCGCTGAAGAGATCACGGCGTACATATCCGCCTGCCGCTTCATAGCTGTCGAGGCCAATGAAGCGCACAAGGCGACTGCCGCTCGCATCGATTTCGGCACGCGTGATGGCCTGCCGCAGATAGTTGGGCTGACGCTGCCACTCGTTTGCATCGAACCAGATCTGTTCCTGCGTTTCGTGGTTGTCCGCGAGGGCGATTGCAGCAAGCTGGTCAAGCGTGATCGCGTCCTCGCGCAAAAGGGCCAACAGCCTTGGGGATACGCTGGCGAGCTTCATGCGCCGTTTGACGGTGAGCGGCGAGGCAGAAAAGAGCGCGGCGATGTAATCGACGCTTCGCCCTTCCTCGGCTAGCATCCGGTATGCGCGCAGCACGTCGAAGGGATCGAGCCCTTCGCGCTCGGTATTTTCGATCAGGGAAACGGCGAGGGCTTCGCCTTCGCTGACGATCCGTACGGGGACCGGGTAGTCGGCTGCGATGTCTTTCTGTTCGAACAGGAGGTCGAGGGCAGCCTCGCGGCGCTGACCGGCGCACACGCCGTATTTGCGCTGTCTGCTGCGCGATCCCTTTATCTCGTGGACGACAAGGTTTTGCAGCAGACCCTTCGCCCGGATATTGGCGGCAAGGCCAGGAACGCCCGACAGGGGTTTCGTGCGCGCATTGAGTGGCGAAGGCCGCAGGGTGGAATACGGGACGGTCACGATGGGCTGCTCGTTACCGAAGTGGGATTCGAGCACGGCCACGGGTTCGGCGGTATCTACCGTCAAGGTTTCGGATTGGGCTTGCATGACTGACTCCAGAATGTAGAAAAGAAAGTTCCGGGCCGGGCACTATCGGATTTCATCAGGACTCGACCCGGAGAGGAATCCTGACGGATGATGAATAGAAGCGGGTTTCTCGCCCCTGTCGTTGCTATGCCTTCATCTGGCGCATTGCGTCCGCGAGCATCCAGAGGGCGCGGTTGAGCTTCACATTCTGGTCAATGCCGGTGATGGGACGGGTGGACATCGAGCGCCCCGTGCGCGAACGTCCATGCAGGCCGCCCTTGGTGAGGTTCTCCTGGACGCGGTTGAAGACAGTCCAGAGGTCGTCGCGCCGATCCTCGAAGCGGCGCGGAGCGAGCAACTGGCTGTCGGTGACCGGGGTCGGGGCCTCCGCGTCGGTCGGGTCGTAGCGCAGCGCCAGTGCGGAGCGGGCGAACGCATGCTGTTCATCACGGTCGAGCGTGACAGCGCGCATGCCTTCCTTCTGCTCGCGGATCAGGTCGAAACCGTCGAGCACGTCGAATGCACCGTTGATCACGTTCTGGACGATGTTGCCCTTGTGCGGGACGCGGATATCGGCGACGTTGTCGCCCGCCACCATGCCGTTCTGGCAGACGAAGCGCAGCATGCCCGCGAGCATCTGGTAACTGCTGGTGCCATCGTGCGAGTTCAGCAGCACGATTTCGTTGGCTTCCTCGCCGGTAATCTGGTCGGCGTGACGAAGCCGAAGCATGTGTTTCGTGTACTCGCGACGGTCGTCGCGCCGCACGCGCGTCTGGCAGACCATGAAAGGCTGGAAACCTTCATTACGCAGGCCGCGCAGCACGTCGATGGTCGGAATGTAGGTGTAGCGTTCGGAGCGGCTTTCGTGCTTGCCGTCCGCGAAGATGGACGGGGCAACGCGGCGAATCTGATCGTCCGACAGGGGCGAGTCAGCGCGCAGCATCGGGGAGCCGTAACGGAAAGAAGAAGCGAGTTGCATGGCAATCTCCAGAGTCAAGGTTGAGGACTTGAATCGGGCGAGGGGATGTGACTTGCCGTTGCGGCTGAACACCTCCCGGTGGAACTCGGGGTTGGCCTTGCTGCCGCCAGGTTCCCGGGTTTCCGCCCGTGCGACTTGAGGAGCCGATAGCGGACAGACGTCAAGGGAAAAGGCGAGGGAGGGGTGCGGGCAACACGGTCCCTCGCCCCTTGACGTCTGTCCGCTATTGGCTACGGTCGCGGGTCGAGGGCGGAAAGCTGGGAGCCGGGTGCATGCCATGCCGCGAGTTGACCGGGCAGGGGAACAACTGGAAGGCTGGGAGATGAGCGGGGTTGACTGCTGCAACAGCGATTGATGCTCGACAGGATTGAGACGCGGGACGCGGCTCGACGCGCAGCGCGAAAGTCCGGTCCCGACGCGTGGGCGGCGGGAGGTGCTGGATGGTGAAACAACATGACAAACTGCGTATCGCCGAGCACCTGAACCTGTTGGACGTTCCGACGACCTGTCCGATCTGCCAATCGGAGACCGAGATTGGTGCGTCAGCCGCCTTGGCGCTCCGGCGCTCGCTCGAAACGATTCGGGCTGAGTCCAGTGAAGTGGGCCGGATTCGACCGCGGCTGGACGCGTCGGTCACCGAACTCGCGGAGCGAATTCAGACGCTGGACTCACAGCTTCGGGAACTGGACGCGCACATCGCCTCAGCATTGAGTCAGATCCAGGAGGGGATGCGCCTGGCTGGTCTGGCCGAGGCTCGCGCCTACTTCCGGGGCAAGGCCAGTTTCTTCCTGGAAACGCTGGATGATGAGTTGCTGAGGCCGGGTAAGGACCTGAGCTCGCTGCGCGAGGAAATTGCGGAGCTCGAGGCGCGTCTTGACAGCGACACGCGGCGGGTGCGATTGCAGCGCGCGGAGGACCATGTATCGCGTTTCGCTTCCGAAGCATTCGCGGCGCTACCGAAAGTGGAGCCGTGCGTCGATGCCGAACTGCAGTTTTCGTCCCGAGTGCCGCAGGTGAACATCGTGGAGCCGGGACCTGGAGGCGCGATCCTGTCAATGGCGGACCTAGGCTCCGATCAGAACTGGCTGGCCGTGCACGTCGCCATTGCGTTCGGGTTGCAGCGGTTCTTTGAGAAAGAAAGACGCCCGGTACCGGGGTTGCTTGTACTGGATCAACTCAGTCGTCCGTATTTTCCAAACAAGGTCGGATACGAGAATGCCGCATCGGCCAGCAGCGATCAGGACGAACGCGATTCAGAAGCCACCGCAGATCGAGGAGGGCGCGATGTTATTCCCATCAGTACAGGGGACGAGGATTACCAAGCCATGCGGCATCATATCGACTTCCTGTTCAGTCAGGTCGAGATTTGCCAGGGGCTGCAGGTATTGCTGCTGGAGCATGCATACTTCGTAGACGATCCCCGTTACGTAGCCTCGACGAAGGCCCGCTGGACCCGTGCGTCTGGCGATGCACTTATCCCGAAGCACTGGAAGCGGCGACCTAACTCTCGATGATCGTGCTGGCTGCAGGCAGAGGCGGGTCAGTTAAGGCGAGACTCGTCCGCCTTGTTAGGCATCTTTCGATCGATGAATTCCGGATGTCTGGTTGACCCGTAGGCCCGTAGGCCCACCACGCATAGCTTGACGAACCGGTCTGCCGTGTGGGGAGGCAAGCCGATATAAAAGGGGAGATTGGCTTGATGATAGTAGACGATTGGCGAGGTGCTACATGGTGATGCTGGACCACCTCGGTCTGGGTATTCACCGGCCCGCACGGGAGTCGGTTTCGATACTCGTTGGACCAAACGGATCAGGTAAGAGTTCGTTTCTTCGCGATCTGGCTGCATCTCAGTGCGGCGATCGCAATGTCGTGATCGTGTGTAACACTCCTCATGACCGGTTTGCGGGCCTGCGCGGCGCGCGGCGCATATCGGTCGGAAAGACCGCAGGTTCCCCGCGAGTCATCGTGAAGAGCGCAGTGGCACAGTCGCTGGCAGGATCCGGCGCGGCGTTCTATCAGATCAGTTCCACGCTCGAGTACTGTGGCTACCGCGCGCGCTTCGGCTTCCGGATGGACGCGGCCGCCCTCTACGGCAGGACGCTCGACGAGATAAGGCAGCACCAGTCTGGACCGTCCGGTGAGGTATTCGACAGTGTCCCAGAGAATGGTTCGCTGCTGGATGAGGTGGATGGTCCGGAGCGGGCGGATATGGAGTTGGCGTTGGCGTTTCTGCGGCGACACAATCCGTCAGAGTCTATCTGGATCGATGCATCCGAGAAGGTCCTGGACTTCAGCCGTGCGCGGGAGTTTGCATCCGTGCTGAAACTCGAATCTAGGTTGCGCGTCTGGAACGTCCTGCGTGGCATTCGCGTGTATCTGGAGCGAGTCGATGACGGCGACGCTATTGAGATACAGCATGCGAGTTCTGGACAGCTCGCGCTCATCTCATCGCTTCTGTTCGTGATCACGAATACGGGCGAGGATCCAATTGTCATCATCGATGAGCCGGAGAACAGCTTGCACCCCAAGTGGCAGCGTGAATACATCGAGAAGGTCATGACTGCCCTGAGCTACCGCAATGCGACGATCATCGTTGCCACCCATGCCCCGCTGGTAGTCACGGGCGCCCTTGCGGACAGTCCGCAACTCGTATCCGTGTTCGAGGTTCGGGACGGCCGTCCAGAGCGTTTGCAGATTGACCGCGCACGTAGCTCGCCGGGTAGCATCGAGGAGATACTATGGCGTGCCTTCGAGGTTGTGACGCCGGCGAACCACTTCGTCAGCGAGCAGATCGCCAACGAGGTCTCGCGTTTCGAAAAGGGTGAGGTAAGGAAGGACGAGGTCCTGGCGCTCATCGGGAGGATGGAGGACGAAAGTTTCGACGAACGCCAGCGGGGGTTTTTCAACGCAGTGCGCGTGCTGCTTGACAAGGTCGAGGCGGGTCGCGATGAGGGCGACCAATGATCGTCGATAGATACCTGCCGGCGCTCGATGCATTCGTGCTAACCGCCGATGAACACAGTGCTGTAACGTCCGCCCTCGCGAGCCCCGACCCGTGGGAGTGGAATCCGGGCGGCGCACAATCGATCGCGATAGCCAGCGTAAAGACGAAGATTCGCGATTATCATCTCGCGCGCCACGACAACAAATGTTGCTATTGTCGGGTCAACCTACATGGCGGCGGCCACTTCATGACCGACAGGGAGCATGTTTTGCCCAAATCGGTCGCTAACTACAGGCCTTTGTCCTATACGATGTGGAACCTGAGCATCGCTTGCAAGCGGTGCAACATGGAGTACAAGAAGAACCGGACTGATTTTGTCGTGGCTCTGAACGACGCTTCGCTGCTCCAAGAGGGGGCGAATTACCGCTTTATCCACCCCAACTTCGATTTGTACCGCGAACACCTGTCGCGCTTCGCGCAGGAGGTAGACGAGACGGTGATCGTCAAATATGCGGTCGTGGCCGGGAGTGCGAAAGGAGCGTACACCTACGACTACTTCAATCTCCGCGGGCTGGAAGTGAACAGCTTCGACAGGGCGCAGGGCCTAGACACACGGGAGGTCCCGGGCGAGGCAGCTCAAGCGGTCAGGTCGCTTGCGGCTTCGTTCGGGCAGTGAGCCTCGCAGGGCCGTCGGCTAGGTCCCACAGGGCATCGGTGAACGAAACCGGCTTGGGAACGCTGATCGCTGTCGGTTTGGGAGGATCCCGAGCGGGACCGGACCGTAGGTATGATCCCGTACGCATGCTGATACCGGGAATGCGCACTATGGCGTCGCCCGGACATCACTGCGGAAGCAGCAGTTGAACGACAGGTAACGCGGCATCAAGATTCGGTCGGTCACCCAATGGCATCAACGGTGACGCTTTCGGTTACGCGATGTTTTCACGTGGTGCACGATTAGGCTCAGAACGCGGCAGGCAAGCATGTTGCGATTAAGAGAAGCATGTCACAATGCAACGGCCGTTGAGCAAAGCGCGAGTTGTCTGTAAATATCGAGCATCAGTTATCGGTCCGTGTTGCCCGCAACGTCGCTATTGCCGAGATCGTCTGTGTCAGACGGGTGCTTTGATTCTCGTCTAGACATCTCGATCTCGGAACGATCTCCACAACACCACATTAAAATGACGGAAACACCAAAGCGGCTGGCGCCAACCAGAGAAGTTTTGCGAGAGCTCTATCTTAAATCCGGCAATCGGTGCGCGTTTCCGGCTTGCAACCGAGCACTGTTCAATGCGAAAGGAGTGTTTGTTGGGCAGGTTTGTCACATAGAAGCTGCCGAACCCGGAGGCGAAAGGTACAACGAAGATCAGACCAATGAGGACCGGCGCAAGGTCTCGAACCTGCTTTTAATGTGCTACGACCATCACATTGAAACGGACGACGTTGTCAAGTTTCCCGTAGACCGAATGCGGCGTATTAAGGCAGAGCACGAGAAGAAGTTCTCTGATGTGGTTGGCTCTATGCTTCTCACCGTGACGGACCATACGACGCTCACTGATCCCATTTTCGCGCTGAATCTTGAAGCAATGAATCGCCTGCTCAAGTGGAAATCCTCGCCATCAGAGTTGCAGGACGCGGTTTCAGAACTCAAGGAGATCGCCAAGCGGCTGGCAAAAATACCTGAACCAAGTCGTCAACTTTTTCTGATCGTTGTGAACCGCGGTCGGAACACCGAGTATGGGGATTTGCAGGTATCGCTACCCGAGATTAAGCAAGCAACCAACCTTACGTCGGGAGAGTTGCGCGATTGCTTCTCAATTCTCGACAGTCACGGCTTCACGCAGGACAACGACATTGATGATTTTGGCGTCCAGATGGTCGGCTGTTGCACAGCGCCATCCGGCTGGCCAGTCTGGAAAGACATAAAGCTATTTTGTAAAAGGATCGATGCTGACCCTGCTTTGCTGATCATGAATCTTGACTTCTCGGTGCTGGACGGTCACAGCTAGTTCGTTCCCTGAACGGACATACTGCGAATTTGTATGCGCCGAATGATCACGAATCGCGCGTTCACTATGCTGCTGAAGTTCACGCAGCGTCGACCTCCGAGCCCGTCAATTTGTACAGCGAAGATGCCGTGCCTGTCGGCGCGTGTCCGGGGATTGCCAGTGGCAGGTGCTATACGAGATGGACGCCAATTGGGGATGCCCGATAGGACCTGCCAAACCGGTCGGGCGACTACTACTACCTGGAACGCGCGCACGAAGCGAATCACCATTATGAGAATGTTTGCTGAACGATGCCGAGAGGTACTTCTGGCTCGCTACCAAGACGAACGCCTTGTCGACACTGCCGTATCAAACTTGGAGACTGTGCGTGCGCGCTTTCTCCGCAGTGGCTGTGCTGACAAGAACTTTGAGAGAGAATTGAAATCGGACGATACGGGTAAATTCGCTCAGCGCCTTGGCGAAATGCTCTTGTTCGAACGCCTTAACCATGCAGGGTTCCGGCTCACGAGTGCGGGGAGAGGCCCAGATTTTCGGACCGAAATGAAAGGGGAAGTCGCTTGGCTGGAGCTGGTCTCGCCTTCCGCAGGCGAAGATACGAGAATTGATGAATTGTTTGCATCGCACAATCCGCTTAGGCCTGATCCCAATGCCGCTACGGAACTGCGCGAACGAGTCTTGCTGAGAATTTGCACAGGAATTTCAGCGAAGCTCGAGGCTTTTGAGCGCTACCTCAGAGACGGCATCGTAAAGCCGGGCCAAGCGTGTGTCATTGTGATCAACGATGCACTGATGTGCTCTCCGACGGTTCCTTTTTTTGGTGTATCGCTGGGCGCGGAAGAAGGAATCGGAGGGGGCCGCTGGCCGAACATGCAGTGTATGGTGTCGGTCACCGTTATTGGCAGAAGAGCGAGGCGTCCAGCCAATTCGAGATTGTTTCGACTTTCCGTGAGCAGACTAACAACAGGCCGGAGCCAGCCAAGGACGGTAGTGTTCGGGAGCCTGTACCAGTAAGTTTGTTTGCACGTCCGACGTTTGAGCGCCCGAAGGAGTTTGCCAATCGGGCTCAAGTGATCTCTGCTGTCATGCAGGTGACCCTGAGAGAAGACTACGGCGTCCTAATGCAAATACGAGCCAAGGTAGAGCAGGAGGACCGTGTAGGTGAGAACCTTCTGTTTCCCGGGGCTGTAATCCGAAATCCAAACGCCTTGGTTCCGTTGGCGCCTTCTATTGAACGAGGCCTTAAGACAATGGCAAATCTACCGTCCCTGTCCGTAGAGGAAGCAATGGAGCTCGCACAACGGCGCTTCGCTATACTGACGGGTGGGCGGTATATCCCTCCCGAGACCGCTTTGAACTCGCCGTCTACTTAGGTGGTGATCACTCGATCTTACGCGATGTAAACGGCAGTCGTACCGATTGCAATTTTTATCGGGCTTGCTGAACTACGCGCTGTTGTAGGATGCGGCTCAAGATTCGATGGCGCTCCCGCCTAGGCTTGCGCCTCTTGTGGAGAGGCGGCGGGAGTAAAAAATCAAGGCGTCGAGCGGCTCTGGTAGGACCACATTGGAAACTCCCTTGCGGTATCTGTGGCGGTATCGTGCCCAGAAATGACGAAAGCCGGTGCGTATCCGCGATTTTCAAACGAAGTAGGCAATTGTCCTCCGGGTTGTTCCGGCGACAGCCGTCAACTGCTGACTATGATTTTCGGTACTATCGACGGTATCGACGCCGAGTGCGCAGGCGGGCACGCCGTTCTCACACGGCTTGAGCTATTGGATTGACAATCGAGTGGGAATCATCAACCCAGCATCCGGACTGACCTTGGCATTCCTCGCCATCTCCAAGGTCGGATACGGCCAGTGGGTACGATTCGCGATGCCGCTGGTTTTCATGCTCTCAGTCGCTGCAGTTGTCATTGTGACCCTCGCGACCATGCTCGGATATTGAGCAAACTCGGCGTAGGTGCTCTGTGTTCAAGACCTCGGCGACGACTGACGCTGAAGCGTTCAACGTCGACGTCTACGTAGGATCTCTTAGCACGTCCGTTCTTGACATCGCGCAGCGGCTCACATTTCTGGGCATTTCTGCGTACTTGTCGGCCGAACATGATGCGTTGCGTCGCCAGTCTGGTTTCGATGCGCGGCGACCGCTCCGCCTGTCAGGCACAATACGCTTGGTCGCTGATCTCCACGCAATTACGCCCCGCATCCTTGGCACGATAAAGCGCGGCGTCCGCGCAACGCGCGAGTTCTTCAAGCGTGGCATCTGCTTCGGCCATACAGGCGACACCTGCGCTGCAGGTGTAGGGGATGGCCGATGCGCCTGGACCTTGATACGAAACCATCATCCGGATTCGTTCGGCGAGGATGCAGGCCTCGTCCGCAAGCATGTCAGGTAGCAGGACGGCAAACTCCTCTCCGCCCCAGCGACACAGGTGACCTCACGTCGGGACGACGCTCGCTGCCCGTTCCGCGAAATCGACCAGAACCCTGTCGCCTGCGTCATGCCCGTGCTGGTCGTTCACCTGCTTGAAGTGATCGAGATCGATGAGTAGCATCGATAGCTCGCCGATGGTCCTTCTCGTCTGTTCCCGCTCCTTCTCGAACGCTGCCGTGAAAGCCCTTCGATTCTGTAGTCCGGTCAGCGGATCACGATAGGACTGTCCCTCAAGCTCAGTACGCAGGCGTTTCATTGCGACGAGCAGAAATCCGACCGTAATGACGAGCGAAAAGAAGGCGCCCGCCAGGAGATAGAACGTATGTAGCGGTCGAGCCTGGAAGAATCCGGAGAGGTCGCCCGGAGCGGCGATCACCGTTGCAGAGCGCATCAGCGCAATGGCACACTCAGCGACCAGCATCGCGCCAAGGGCTTTAGCCGAATGGCCTGGTCGACCGTAGCGAAGCATCACCCAGCCGTGGGCTCCATAGAGAAGCGCCAGGATACCTGTCACGCAGGCGGCGCGCGCAGCCACGGAGTCCTCCATGAGCCAGTACAACGCGGTACCTGCCGTGCCGAAAAGAAGGACGAGGGCAACAGAACGCCACATCACCCGGCGGCCAAAGAAAAGCTGTGAGCCGATCAATCCCAGGCTGGTGCCGGACATGATGCCGGCGTTGGCGACCAGGATCGAGAGCCAGTCCGGGACTTCGCCGCGCAATGCCAGCAATACGGCTGAGGCGCTCACAAGCAGGGACCCCGACGCCCATTGCCGGATGCCGCGGATGTTGACGGGAAAACTCCGCGCAAGCGAAAAGAGGGCGATGGCCATCAGGCGGGCATGACCGACGACATGAGAACGACAGTGCGCAGGTCAAAGAGTGGCATGCAGCAGCCCCGGCTGGAAAAAGGACATCTGTATAGCATCTTTCGCTTACAGGCACTACATGAGAGCGAGCGCAAACCGGTTTTGCCTGTCAGTGCTATTCAGGCTCCTGGTTTGCGCGCCCCGTTCCGGGAGGATTTTCCGCGCCACAGGGGCCGTTGATGGCCCCCCAGTCCCCGGCTCGACGTTGAAAATTAGCTACAGCAATTTATTGACATCGTGGAAAGTGATCTCGACTGCGATGTTCTGCAGGAGGACGGACTGGCGGTAGCGCGTTCGACTCTAATTCTCAACCGTCTCCCCGGCACCCTGGCTTGCGTCGAGGCAATCCTTCGGCTGGCGATTGAGGGAGTGCGAACTCGCACGCGCAGGCCGTGCTTGTGAAATGTCAGTTGGCTGGATGGCTGGTACCGGAGCGTAGAATCCACTCAGCCTGATGGCGACGTTCCTTTCGGGAGGAGGGGGACACGCCCAGGTCAAGCTCCGCAGAGGAGCCGCACGCCGAGCGCCAGCACGAGCGCGGGCAACATGACCATGAGGCCGATCCTGAGAAACTGCAGAAAGCTGACTTCCTCGCCTTCACGACGAATTGCGGTGAGCCAGAGGATGGTGGCGAGCGAGCCGGTGATCGAGAGATTGGGACCCAGATCGACGCCAATCAGCAGGGCGTCAATGACGCGCTCCGGACTGTGCGCCTGAAAGGCGCTCGCGCTTGCAATGAGTCCGGCAGGCAGGTTGTTGATCGCGTTGCTCCCTAAAGCGACGGACACGCCTGCGACGGCCGCAGTCATCGGCTCGTTTTGCCGTGTTGCCAGCGCAAGCAGATGCGAGAGTCTGCCAATGACACCCGTATGATCGAGCATCTCGACCATCACGAACAGGCCTGCGACAAGCGGGAGCACGCTCCAGGAGATTTCGCCGATAAGCCCAGCCGGAGACTGACCTTCCCGGATCAGGATAACGGCGGCGGTGGCTATGCCAAGAATCGCCGTGGGCAAACCCAGTTGCAGGTCGAGTGCCGACACGACGAGCAGGGTAACTGCCGTCACACCGATGCCGGCCAGCGTCACCTTGCCATTCGTGCTGAGTGTCTCGATGGGCAGATCGCGCGCACACTTTCCCTTGCGGTCGTCGCGCTGTGTCCAGCGCAGCGCGACAAACGTTGCGGCGATCGACAGCACAGAAGGCAGCGCAAACCGGCTGATCCACAGACTCAGGGCTGGCGTGTGATTCGCGTAGAGCACCAGGTTGGCGGGATTCGAGATTGGCAGCACAAAACTCGCCGCGTTGGCGATAAATGCGCACGCGTACAGCAGCGGTAATGGTTTTGTCTGGGCTTTTTTCGCGGCGGCGAACACCGCCGGAGTGAGGACGACAGCCGCCGCATCGTTCGACAGAAAAGTCGTCACCACGACGCCCACCAGGTACACGAGCAAAAAGAGCCGCCGCGGCGACCCGTTCGCATGGTTGACAGCGAGCACCGCGATCCAGTCGAACAGTCCTTCGCGGCGGCCAAGTTCCGAAAGCAGCATCATGCCGATGAGGAACAGGTAGACGTCGCTCCCCTTGTTGACGGCCTGCCACGCGAGGCTCGCAGGAAGCAGTCCGAGCGTGACCAGTGCGAGCGCGCCGGCGACTGCCCAGATCGCTTCAGGCCAGCGGAATGGACGCAGGATGACGCCGGCGGTCGCGGCGAAGGCAATGCTCCAGGAGAGCAGAACAGGATTCATGTTGTCAGAGGCGTATTTTTGGTGTTGTCACAGTGACGGCCGCAGGCTTTTTTCAGCGTTGAACCACAGAGCAGCCAGAGCGCGAGCGAACCCGTCGATACGGCGCCCAAGGCAAGAAAGGCGGTTGCATAGCCAAAATGCTGGGCCAGCATGCCGCCGAGTGCGGGGCTGAGGGCAGCACCCATGCCTTGCAGGGTCATGACGACACCCTGGCCGACATTGACGCGCCCCGTTCCCTGCAGCAGTCGCACGACCAATGCCGGCACCGCGACGCTTTGCAGGCCGGCGCCAATTCCGTCAAGCGCCTGAACCGGCCACACGCCCCATGCAGCGATCAACATTGCCGCAACGACTCCGCGCACGGGCAATGCGAGAAAGGTGATCAGGATGACGCCCCAGTAGCCAATGCGTTGAATAAGACGATTCGCGAAGCATGCGGCGACCAGCATGACGAGTTGTGCGATGACGATCGTCGCGGCGGTGACGGCATTCGGGTCTCCCTGATGGGCGGAGACCACGGCGAGCCCATAAAGCGGGAGCATTGCGGCATTGCCCAGATGGAATATCGCCAGCGACAAGGCAAGCAAGAGCAACGGGCGGCAGGTCAACAGCACGCGAAACCCGCTTGCAGGTTCATGCGCCGTCGGCGACGACGGTCCTGATCCGCGCGCGCTGTCATGATCGATCACATCGCGCCGGATGAGCAGCGTCGAGATGATGGTCATCACGCCAAATACGCCGGTGAGCACGAACACCGCACCGAATCCGTATTTCCATCCGAGCCAGCCCGAAAGCGCCGCGCCGACGACGTTGCCCGCATGGTTGGCCACCTGGTTGCGGCCGAACTGCCGGTCGAAGCCTGCTTCACGGACGATGCCAAGCGTCACGCCCGCGACCGCGGGCCCCAGCGCCGCGCCAGTCACGGCGGTAAAGATCTGCGAAGCAGCGACCATCCAGTAGCTGTGCGATATCCACAGCGCGAGCGCTGCAAGCGTTGTCATCACTCCGGCGACGACGATGACGCCGCGTTTGTGATGCGTCGCGTCGATCAGCGCGCCAGCGGGCGATGTCGCGAGCATGCTGGCAATGCCGCCCACCGTCATGACCGTACCAATTGCCTGCGGGTGCCAGCCCTGCGCCTGCAAAAACACGCCGAGAAACGGGCCGATGCCAGCCTGCACATCGGCCATGAAGAAGTTCAGCGCTTCAAGCGCATAGTGCGGGTTCACGGGGCCCTCACCGCGTCAGGCAGGCGACGGCGCGTCGACGAGTTCAGCGATCTCGTCGACTTCGATCGTGCGCCCATGTCTGTTCCTGACGCCGCTTCCCCACGCCTGGACATGCGCGCCGGGCGCCAGATAGCTGGCCAGTTCGGCGGCCGCGTGCGGCGGCATGCGCAACGACGTGCCATCGTCGAGCAAGGCGCCGCGCAGTTCGCCTTTCGGGCCGAACAGGGAAAGCACAACTCCACCGGATGCCTCCATGGGTTTGCGTTCAATGTGCGGCTTCGGAGGCCTCTGCCCGTCATGGTGCGGACCTTCGTCGAGAATCAGCACGCCGCTTTGGGTCAAGATAGACACTGCGACAAGCATGTTGGCGCCTCGAGGTTTCACTCCGCGGACCCGGACGACCTCGCCCGTTGCCACGTGCCGAGCCAGCTTGTTCGCGAGATGGGGAGGAAAGTGAACCTGCTGCGAATCGAGCACAAAGCCGTCGATTTCGCCGTGCGGGTTCAACAGGAAGCGCACGACTTTCCCGCGGATTTCAGGAAGGCTCTCAGGATCGATCCAATGCATTGCGTTTCTCCTTAATGGATGACAGGGATTTGTCAGATGACGCGCTCAGGGCGCGGGTGGAAGACGGTCGTAGAGCCTGGAGAGGTTGCCAGGCGAGCCGAATGCTGTTGCCTGCAAGGCCGCGCCGTACTGGTTGCGCGTTCCGTAACCTCTGGCTGCGACTGTCGCGCCCGTTCTGACCAGTGCGGGGTACTGCTGGGCGATGGGAGGCGTGAGCTTGATCACCGTGCCGTCCGAGAGGATGACGCCGTCGGGCTCGCCGCGTGGAGCGCTGGTCACATACGCAACCTGCCCCTGTGCATCCATCGGGGAAAGGCCCGCGCCACGCAGTTCGCGCGGCATCGGTCGCGCAGCCGCATCAGGTGCAGGCGGTTGATCGACGAGTTGCTCGCCGCTTCTCGTATCGGTGATGCGTTGGGCGTCAAGGCTCGCCTCTGAGTTTCGCCAGCCACTCACCTGTACGGCGTCGCCCTTGCGAACCATCGCGGCAAGCTGGGCGCCCATGTGCGGTGGAAACCGGATCAGCAGACCCTCCCGGGTCAGAAAGCCGTCGACGTCGCCGTCCGGGTTGATCAGAAAGCGCGCGACAGTGCCCTGCGCGGTGCTGCCGGTGGCAACGCCGGGCTCAGCCGGGCGACCGGGATCGGTGCCGGGCAGTGGCGCAAGCGGCGCTGCGCCCGGCGGACGTGCAATAGCTGCGCTGGGCGGCGGCGGGGGAACCGGTGTTGCTTCAGGTTGGGGCTGCGCCGCGCATCCCGCGCTCGCCAGGAGCAGGCTCGCGAGACACGTTGCGACTGTGTGGCGCAGCACGACTGCGTGCGCCGCATAGCGGGTCGATTGCATGATTCACTCCTTCGCGTGACGTGGAGTGTTCTGCAATGGTCATGCCATATCCCCGAGGTCGGTATTCCGGGCCTTTATGGCTCTGGACGGGCGGCGGCATGTCCAGAAACCGGACAGGATGTGTCCAGTTTCGTGACAGCGATGCGCTCAGGCAGACGAGTCTCCCATGCCAAGCGCCGCCATCCGCGTGTAGAGCGACTGGCGGCTGATGCCGAGCCTGCGGGCGGCTTCCGCGCGATTGTCTCCCGCCGCAGCAAGCGCATGGGCGATGAGCGCACGTTCCAGCCGGGCCACGGCTTGCGCGAGGGGAAGCTCAAGGAGGCTGGCAGGTATCGGATGATCCTTGCAGCCAATCGTCGCGCTCAGGAAGTCGAAGTCTTCGCGCGTCAGCACCAGGCCCGGCGCGAGCGCGGCTGCGCGCTCGATCGCGTTGGCAAGTTCGCGGACGTTGCCTGGCCAGCTGAACGTGGCGAGCAGGCGCTGCGCGTCCGCCGAGAGATGTTTGCGCGCGGCATCGGTAGATGTTGTCGCGAGAAAGTATTCGGCAAGCGGCAGGATATCGGCCACACGTTCGCGCAGGGGCGGCATGTGCAGCGGAATCACGTTGAGGCGAAACAGCAGATCCTGGCGAAAGTCTCCCGCATTCACCATCGATGCGAGATCACGATGGGTTGCCGCGACGAAGCGCACGTCCACATCGACGACCCGGTTGGTCCCAAGCGGCGTAATCTGCCGCTCCTGCAGCACTCGCAGGAGTTTGGCCTGCATGGTGAGCGGCATGTCGCCGATCTCATCGAGAAAGAGCGTGCCGCCGTGCGCTTCTTCGATGCGTCCGCGCCGCTCGCCCTGGGCACCCGTAAAGGCGCCTCTGGCGTGCCCAAATAGCTCGCTTTCCAGCAGCTCAGCAGGCACGGCCGCGCAGTTCACCGCAACAAAGGGGCCGCTCGCGCGCGCCGAAGCGCGATGCAACACTTGAGCCGCGACTTCCTTGCCGGTTCCGGTTTCACCCGTGATGAGCACGGTGGCGTGGGTCCCCGCCGCGCGGCCCAGGCGCTTTTGCACGTCGCGCATGGTTTCGCTTACGCCGAGCAGGCGCGGCTCATGCGTTTTCACCTCGTCCCTGAACGTGTTCGCGGCGGCCGCCCGGGCCTGGACGGTCAGGATGCGTTCGAGCAGGGCGATGATCTCGTCGCGTCCGACGGGTTTGGTCAGGTGTTCGAAAGCGCCCAGGCGCATGGCGCCGATGGTGTTGTCGCTCGTCGCGTGTGCGGTCAGCATTACGACGGGAACGGCGCGTGAGTGTGTTGCTTCGCGCAGCGTCTGCAGGACGGCGAGACCGTCCGCGCCTGGCAACCGGAAGTCGAGAAAGATGCAATCCGGCGTGGCGCGCTCGCGCAGCAAAGCAAATGCCTCTTCGCCGGAACGCGCCTCCAGCGCGTCATGGCCAAGATCCTGCACGGTTTCCGCGAGGCCTTCCCGGAAGGCGTCGTCGTCGTCGATGATCAGTATGGTCGCCATGGCAGGTCAATCACAAAGCACGTGGTATGCGGATCGTCGGCAAGGAACGCCTGGCCGCCGTGCGCTTCGGCGATCTCGCGCACGACAGCAAGGCCAAGGCCCGAGCCATCCGGGCGGCCGGTGACAAACGGCTCGAAGATGCCTTTTCTTTCACTCGCCTTCACGCCAGGGCCATTGTCTCTGACTTCGAAGCGAAGGCGCTCGCCGCCGTCCGCTTGCGTGAGCCGCGCCGCGACGTTCACGAAGCCGCCCGAAGGCGCGTGCGACAGCGCGTTGACGATGAGATTGTCGAGCGCGCGCGCCATCTGCGCCGGATCGAAAACGGGTTGTTTCGCGGCGGTATCGACCTCGACGCGCAGTTCGATCTGGTGGCTCTCCGCACGGGATTCATGCACGACAACGATTTGGTCCAGCCACGCGTCCAAATCGACTTCGCGAGGTTGAAGCGCAATGGGCTGAGTCAGCGCGAGCAGGCTTGTCACCTGCGATTCTATGCGGCCCACCTGCTCGATGATGATTTTCAACGCCGCCTCACGGCGCGCTTCGTCACCCGCGAGCGCATTCTCGGCCTTCAGGCGCATCGCGCCCGCAGGGTTGCGGATCTCATGGGCGATTTGCGCGGCCATTTTCCCGAGCACGCTGAAGCGTTCCGCGCGCGCGAGTTGAAGCGCCATATCGCTCGCTTCGCGCTTGAGCCGTTCGGCGCGCTCGACATAGCGGTTCAGCGCTACGACGATCTGGTCCAGATCGCGTTCACCGAGCAGATCTAGCCGTTTGCCCTGCTCGAACTCGCCGTTGGCCGCGAGCGCCAGTTCGAGGCGCGTCAGGTTCACGCCATGCTGGCGCGCGACCATCGAAACCGATTTCCCCGGCTCGAAGCTCTCTCGCACCATCGCCAGTTTTCGTTCCGCCGTCCAGCGCCGCCGACGCTCCGGGCCCGTCAACACATCCATCACTTCCTGCCTGGTGTTAGTCAAAATCTATGGTCGCCCCCATTTTTGCAATGCTGGGTTAACGATGTTACGGGCTTGCTCAAATCTATTCGGCGTCTTCGTTGAGGTTTTTTCCTCAGCGCCACGATGAGAGTCGCGCCTGACGATCCTAAAAAAACACATCGGCTTTTGGAGCCTTCGTGACTATCGGGTTGTTCGTTCAGGCCGGTATGCCGTTCACGTCATCAATTTCCAGCGATCGCAAAACCAGATGGTTGGTAAAACGCTATTGAGTTTGTTCAACCCTTCTTTAATTGGTATCCAGCCATTTCGAAAACCGTGTGTCGTGCAGCTATCGCCCATGCGATCCTCGCCAGTTTGTTGGCCAGCGCACAGGCCACAACACTCGAGTGTCGTCGAGCGAGTAGCGTGCGTACCCAATCAGCCAGAGGGCCAGTCCTCCTTGCGACGTCGCGCATATAAGAACGGGCACACTGTACGAGCAAGCGCCTGATGTTCTTGTCCCCTCGCTTGCTAATGCCGAGCAGATTCGCCTTTCCACCTGTACTGTGCTGACGCGGAACAAGGCCAATTGATGCAGCGAAGTCTCGACTGCTCCGGTACTGTTTCCCGTCTCCGACCTCGCTTGATAGCACGCTTGCAGTGATTGGGCCGACACCGGGTATGGTCAAAAGCCGCTGCCCGAGATCATCTTCACCCAACTGACGAGCCAGATCCTTGTCGAGTTCCGCAATCTGTTCGTCGAGATACTTGTAGTGGGCGTGAAGCCGTTCAAGCAGCAACACGAGGCGGGGAGGAAGTGAGTATTGCGCGATGATTGCTGGCAGTCGCTTCAGCACAGTGCAGCCTACCGGCAGGCTGATACCGAATTCCAAGAGAATTCCGTGAACCTGGTTTCCAGTGCATACGCGCTCACGCACGAATGATTCTCGAACTCGATGGAGTGCCGAAAGTGTCTGCTGCGGTTCGGTTCGAGGTGTAACGAATCGCATGGACGGGCGCGAGGCAGCTTCGCAGATCGCCTCGGCATCGGCGAAATCGTTTTTATTGCTTTTGACGAATGGCCGAACGAGGTGTGGCGCAATCAGCCTGACTTGATGGCCGAAACCAGCCAATGTGCGAGCCATGAAATGCGCGCCGGCGCACGCCTCCATAGCAATCGTGCACGCAGGAAAGTTTACGAACAGCTCAACGAGCTGTCGGCGTGTTACCTTCCGGCGAAAGATCTCTTTGCCCTTTCGGTCTTGGGCATGCAGGTGGAACGAATGCTTACCAAGATCGATTCCGACAAGCGTTACTTCTTCCATGATGGTTCCCCTTGGTGATTGCCTCCATAGCGTACTCTTGCCGCGGAGGCGGGGGCGACCATCCCATTAACACAGTCCTATGCCTACCCGTTAGTTTAAGCGGGAGACTGTGTCCGGAAATTCAGGGGGCCGCTCCAAGTTCACGCTCCCCGCAGATACGAGCAACTTCGTTGCGGGTCGTATCTGTGGCGAGCGTCAGAAGCAGTCTTGACTGATTAAAATGGCAAGAATTGGGGAGGAGTTATGGCAGGACCAATGGTGCAGCAAGTGGCTCAAGTGGCTCAAGCAACCCCTACAGGTTGGGTTGCGCTGGTCGCGTCGAGCGCGGTGATTGGCGCGGTGATTGGGCAAGTTATCAGCGCGATCTCCAACTGGTTGTTAAAGATTGTCGATGCGGTGCGCGAAAAAGAAAAAAAAGGGCAGGTGGTCGCCCACGTCAAGCTGGAGATCATGGATCAGCTCGAATCCTTTGCGAACCGCTGTGCCAACTTCATGTATGACATCGAAGAATGCATGGAGGAGCATTACCGCCATGTTCCAGAGGCGTTCTCGAACGTCCAGCGCAGTATCCCGTTCAAGTTCGAGCCGGCTCCAAAATGGGTGGAGCTACCAGTTCCTTTCGTCGCCCCTATAAAGGCGCTGAGCCGCGAATACGATGATACGGGGGATTGGATCAACCGCACCGGTCTGTGGGCAGACACGGCAGATCAGTATCGATACGAACTGGAGCGCCTAGCCTTTTATGGCCTGAAGGCGCTCGCGGTTGCCGACAGTATCCGCGAAGACATCAAAGCGGGGAATGGCGGGACAGTGCAGCTTGAAGCGTCACGAAGCACATTCACCAAAGAAATCGCGGCAATGCGCGAGCGCTACAAGGCGACGGGCGGCGAGATAACGGTAATACCGGAGTTGGAAGCGCTATTTGAGCGAGAAATGCCCGACTTGAAAGCGGCGACGCTTCGCGAGAAGAAAGCGGACGAGCTCTGACAAAAGCCGGCGTGACGGAGGACGCTATAAAAATGTCTACATGAACGCCCCCCTTTGCGCCAGGTCTCCAAGGTGTTGACGAACAGGATGGGCTCCAGCTCTACATTCCAATCTTTCGACACCGGCCAAGCGACCGCGTTGTGGCACGTTTATCGTCCGCACCGACATACGCCACCTGCGGACTGCGGCTAACGTAAGAATTTAGCGAGAAGGTGCAGCAGTAATAAGCTGCTCTTCGCGCCGCAACTGCGCTGTTCGTAGTTGCTCCTGCAGCGCTGCGAGGCCTTCACCTGAACGCTCCATCGAACGGCTGGTGCCGTTTTCGGAGGCGTCAAGCCAGCTTCGTAGGTGCCTGATTTCGGCGTCGATATTGAACAGGACGACTAGGCGTCCTCTGTGCGAGAAGTCATTTTCACTCCGATGAATCACGTCATTCTGAGAGCCGCTAGGCCGCGCCCGGGAAGAAGCGCAAACATGCGAACGCGTCTTTTCCTGCCCGCTACCAGGCAAGTGCAGCCCAGCCGTAGGACGCAATAAAAGTGTCACTGGCGCGATTCCTACCAGACGGCGCTTTACCCCGCAAAAGTGACACTTTTGCTTCCACTGCAAGCGCAATAAAAACGTCACTTCAGCTCAGTCCGTATTAAATTCGACACTTCGCCTCGCAGTGAGGCAGGGCGGAGTTCCGGCGGCTCGATCAGCGTGTGTGCACTTTCGTTGAAAAACGCAGCTATATCGCTAATATCCGTTAGCGACTGGTCCGCACTTTGGGGGCGATATCGACGCGTGCATGCCGCCGTGAGTGGCCGCTCTCGGACGTTCGCATTGCCACCCGAACGGCCGTTCCAAATCCTGTAGCAGACCTTTCTAGGAGGAAGTTGCGCCGACGGTTATGAAAGGCGTGGTCGGCGCGGGCAAACAGATCGAGCCTTTCCCGTACATTTTAACAGGCGATTTCAAGGTGTGTAGGTTCGACACACATTACGCATCGGCCAAGCAGCAAGCGCACAAAGGTACGTAGGCCGCGTCACACACGAAGCACTCACGCCTCCCGGAACCTCTCACCGAGCAGCGCCCACGAAGTAAACTTCGAGCATAGCGAACCGGGGGGTGAGAGACATGAAGATTTCGAAGTGGCTGCATATCCAGGAGCTTGGCAGCGACCAGTGGGTGTTGCCGATCTACACCGCATGGCATCGGGCTGCCGATCAGAAGCGCATGCCGCCACTTCCGTCCACGATTGGCGACGCTGGACTTGCCATTACCACCCGATTGAACCTGCTGCCGCGTATCACGAAGCGCCTACAGGATGATTTCGGCGCACTGGCGAAGGACATCATTGCCAACGCGAAGGACGAGCATATATTCACGTCCGACCACGAGGGCGTCGCCCTGCCAGTTAACAACGACCTGAAGTACCTGGTGATCGCAGACCTGCACACCCTTGTCTCGGAGCTCGATGCCAGCATCGACGCGATGAAGAAGTTCATGCACGCAATACACGAGCATGTTGGCAAGCCAATCACTGATGAGCAACGCAAGCGTCTGATAAACGACTGGATGCAGCAGAAGGGCATCAAGTCAGAGTGGATCGTGCAGTTGTCCAGCAGCCGAAACTTCGTGCAGCACGTGGGCGCATTCTACCTTGCCATCGACGCGAGCGACGGCAGGTACGACCTCCTGCTGGTCAAGAAAAACGTCAAGGTCTTGGATAACCCGAAGACGTATGTGCGGCTCGCGATGGTCGACCAGATCGTCACCGGATTCATGGCGTGCCGCGTGGAATTGCAGCGCCATCTGATTTCCTTGCTCGACGAAGTCGCATGACGAAGCGCACTATGTCTGCTTCGCGCGCAGGTGGTTGCGAAAAAGTAAGCTGGACAACGTTATGAAAGGTCGGATGCCGACCACTGCCATGAATTGGCCCGGCCCTCGAAATAGTGCATGTAGCGTTCGACGTATGTCACCCGCCCGCCGGGCGCGCCCGGTTAGGTGCACTTCGATCAGCAATTCGCGCCTTCCTGGATTCGTGCGCTTCGATCGGCTTAGGTAGTGGCGGGATGATTTCGTGAAAGCCTTTGTGTAGATTCCGTGCCATCTTGACCAGCGAGTTCGTTAGCCGATGGCCATCCTGCAGAGTTTCCTGGATGTGCTGCTTCAAACGCACCGTCTTGTCGCCGCTCTCGTCGAGGTACCGTTGATCCACCTCGCCGCCGTTGTGTTCGTAGACGTGTCGGCGGTGGAACATGCGCGTCGCGAACTCTATCTCGTCGCCTGGCATGCCCGCGCAGATGTCGATACCACAGAACTTGGAGAACACGTCGCGCACTTCGACTAGGTCATGGAAGCGCCCACCCGTCAGCCGCTTCTGCCGCCGCTCAATCATCGGCACCAGCATCGCCAGTGCCTTGGCGTATTGGGCGATAAATGTGTCGAGCGCAGCAACGCCATCGCGCACGCAGTCTGAAGGGAGGGCACCTGCGTTCAGCCGATCGCGCATGGCCAGTACGATACGGCCCTCGAACTCCGTGAGGTCGTTGCGCGTGCCGCAAAGTGTGCAGAACCCGAAGCGCCCGAGAATGTCATTGAACTCATCGCAAGCTGTGCACTTGAATTTGTGTTGCTGGCTCTGTTCAGAGACATAGAATGCGGGCTTCTCGCCCGTCGACTGCACTGCGTCGGCGACGGCGTCCATGTCAATCGTCACTTCACCCGGCTCGTCTGCGTTTATGGCCTCTGCGAAAACCTCACAATAGTGACGTACATAACGGAATTGAGCGTGGGACAGGAACTCGTACGGTTGCGCCTGGACTGCGCAGTAGGGGCACACGTTGGCCCACGGCCCGCTGCGCCAGTAGCCGTCACACGCAGGGCAGTGGTGGCCGAACTTTCCCTCACTATCGGACGCCACCATCACAGGCACGCAGCCGGGGAAGGGTGCGCTGTCCTTCCCAGCGATATTGTACGTCGCGACGGGCATTCCCGACTGCCCTAACGCATATACGCCGGTCAGTGCCATCGGGACGGGGCGCATCGATTGGTACGACATTTGGTAGCCCCGACGTCCGTTTGCGTCGTCGATGATGTGGATCGTTACCTTGCCGCCTGAATGAGCGATCTCTTCGAACTCGCCTGCCATATGCGCCCTCGGTTTTGATTGTTGGCAGAGTGTACGCTGTCACGCTCAACGACCGCCTCAAATCCGGAAACGACCATTGGGGCGGCACGGATTTCGATTGGCCGAGTTGGGTCGCCACCGGAAGTTCGCGCGGTATGTGCTGTCCGCCGTCGCGCCTCAGGCTGTCGGCATTTCTATCGTGCATTCCCAAGCGAGGCATTCGAACGTGAACTGATCTTCCATTTCCTCCGGTGTCAGAATGTGTAGCGTCGGAGTAGCACGCGCAGATGTAACAACCGCGAGACGCCAATTTTCATTCAGCCTTGAGCAGTTCCGCTCGTTTCGAGAGATGAAGAAGCGCGGGGAGATCGCATCTGTGCCCTTCACTTCATAGAGAAGCTCCTCCTTTCCACGTCGAGCGAGCAGATCATAACCGCAGTTCTCCCGCTGACGGTCCTCCACCGTAAAACCTCGGAGTTCCAACTCTCGTGTAACGTATTGAACCGCAGCCAGCTCAATTTCCCGTCTGGTTTGCGGGTCGGCGAACCCACCGCCGCGTACGGTTACAGAAACAGCGTCGGCGCATTCGAGAAACAAAATACCTGCGATGTCGCCGACGGTGCGCTCGCCACAGTACTGGTCGATCGCCGACCTATCGGTCCGGTAGGCCGTTGCTCTGTATTCACCGAGGTACTCCCACGCATTGGTTGCCCGCTTTACGTAAGTGGGAACAGCGTGCGGAGTACCAAGCAACAGCCTCGCGCGATGTTCGATGCGCGGCCCCTTCCCAACAACAATGACCTCAGGCGCCCCTTCGTTCAAATCAAGGCGAAGTGCAAGCCCTTTGACCGCCCCATCCTTGGTGCGGATATAGTCGTCCCCTCCAGCAGTCAAGCGCGCCAGTTCCGCCGTGTCGATCAATGGTTTTTGGTGCTTCGGCTTGTGGCTCAAAGAGCAATGCATGTTGCGGCGCAAATGTTCAAAGTGAGCCGGAGTGTGGCCGCCGCCTTCATGTGGGCGCACTGGGCGACCGCATTCTGTACATGTGAACGCTGGCATAGGCCGTCCGTCCGCGCGGGCGATCTGCCTCAGTCGAATCGCCTCCTGAACGTCGATCTCACTCTGCTCCAACTTGCACCACGTTGCTGACGCCATTCTTCCCCCGGTTTGTATGCGCATACAGCTTTCCCCGCGCCGAATTTTAACGCAGCAGTCCGTGGCGAGACGACGCCCGCTTGGTGTCCTCTCGTAGCAGCGCAGGCCAACCGGCGGCTTTCGATCGACGGACGCCTTTGATACGTTATTCGATCAACTGTCCGCTATACAGGGTCGACACCGGAAGCTCACAGGCGCCGGCGACAAAGGCTGCTGTCGCCGCATTTCAGGGCACTCCGCGCCAGTAGTTGCAATGCTCGGACGTAGGACGCAATAAATGTCACCGGCGACGGTTCGACCGTACGGCGTTCTGAGTCGCCGAAGTGACAATTTTGCTTCCACTCGAAGCGCTATAAAAACGTCACTTCGGCTCCGTCCGCATTAAATCTGCCACTCCGCATCGAAAAAGCCGCGACCGGAATTCCCGCGGCTCGATCAGCGCGAGTGCAGTTTCGTCGAAAAACGCGGCGGTATCGCTAATATCTGTTAGCGACTGAGCCGCGCTTTTGCGGCGATGTCGACCAGTGCACGCTGCTGTGTGTGGCCGGTCTCGGACGCTACGTCAGGCGCTAGCCGGCCACAAGCCGCCGCTCAGGCACACCGATATCCGGACATTCAGACGTCGGCTCCCACCTGTAAGCGTTCCGTCATTTCGCGGTGTTGATGTGTGCCGTCAGCCCTCCGGCGTGCCGGTAGAATTCTGGGCTTTGTTGTTGGGGTGATGTTATCAGACGCGGTTATCGTGCTTTCACCAGTTGTGGTGGATCGTGGAGAACCGTTCGAAGACGCCCCAACTTACGAATCATCGCTCGCGGCAAGCCGTAATCACCGAATTTCAGGATCATATGGAAACTGGCATGACCTCATCGAGCCCAGCCCGAAGCGGCACCGCGCCAGAAGTTCTTGCGGTCTTTCTCAGGCTAGGAGTGACTTGTTTCGGCGGCCCCATAGCTCACATTGGCTACTTCCGCCGAGAATTCGTCGAGCGACGTCGATGGCTTGATGATGAGACGTTTACAGACTTGGTTGGCCTATGCCAGTTCCTTCCGGGACCAGCCAGCAGCCAGGTTGGATTTTCCATTGGCCTGCTCAGGGCAGGGTGGCTCGGTGGACTTGCCGCCTGGTGCGGGTTCACGCTTCCCTCCGTCTTGCTGCTGCTCGCTTTCGCGGCAATTGCACCGAGCCTGGGCGGACCGGTCGGCGAAGGGCTGATTCATGGCCTGAAACTCGTTGCTGTCGCTGTTGTGGCGCAAGCTGTGTGGGACATGGCCCGGCGCCTGTGTCCGGATCACCGCCGCGCCACCATCGCGCTTGCTGCGCTGGCCGTTCTCAGTGTCCTAACGACCGTGTACGCACAACTCATCGTGATCGCCCTGGGCGCGGCACTCGGCTTCGTATTTTGCCAAACCACGGCCTCGACAAGCACGGTCGGCGTAAGGCAACACGCACATGAATTCCGCGTCTCGCGCGCAGCGGGGGGCATAGCGCTGGTGCTGTTCTGCGTACTGCTCTTTGGGCTTCCGGTATTGGCGCACCTGGGCGCTGGCCATGCCATCAGCGTTTTTGAAGGCTTCTATCGCTCCGGCGCGCTAGTCTTCGGCGGCGGTCATGTGGTACTGCCGCTCCTGCAGCAGCAAACGGTCACAACGGGCTGGGTATCGTCGAATGACTTTCTCGCTGGTTATGGCGCCGCGCAGGCAGTCCCAGGCCCCCTCTTCACATTCGCCGCTTTTCTGGGCTGGATTATGTCGGAGACACCGAATCACTGGGTTGGGGCACTCCTGGCCACCGCAGGCATCTTTCTGCCAGGGCTGCTGCTCGTTCTTGCCGCGCTGCCGTACTGGCAAGCGTTACGCGCCCGTCCGTCAATGGCGGCCGTCCTTTCCGGTGTGAACGCAGCGGTCGTCGGACTACTGGCAACAGCGTTTTACTCGCC
Source organism: Paraburkholderia tropica (assembly GCF_014171495.1). Lineage (NCBI taxonomy): Bacteria > Pseudomonadati > Pseudomonadota > Betaproteobacteria > Burkholderiales > Burkholderiaceae > Paraburkholderia > Paraburkholderia tropica. The sequence continues at coordinate 269,982 of NZ_CP049138.1, read as the reverse complement.
CGTCTGGACCAGCGCTGTTCACTCCGAGATCGACTTCGCCATCGCAACGATTGGCTTTTTCCTGTTGACGCGCTGGAAGATTCCTCCACTTGCGGTCGTCATGATCTGTGCACTGGCTGGTGTTGCCGAAGCCGTAATGAGGTAAATCTCCGTCGCGAAAACTGCGAACGAACGTCTCCAACTGCCAGCCGCAAGAGCGGTTGGCAGCCAGTCACATTTTCTGAAGGCTTAACCGAGTAGCTGGGAATGCGCCGTGCCGAACTCGGCCATGGTCGTCCGCGCTAGCTCCGTACGGCCTTGTCGTGAAGGAGCGATTGCTTACGGGAAGGGGAAGTCAGGTAATCCATGAACGTCTCCTGAGCGGTTGCTGCACCGCGCAATATTTATATGAGGCAAGACTTTAGGCCACCAGGCGTGCCTGACACGGGTAACATTTCATCAGCTTTCGTGTCCGTATCGCTTGATGTCGAAGATGGCAGCGACCCCAGTCCGAAGGCAATGCAGTTTTGTTCAACCGCGGCTGAAAAAATTTGACCATGAGAATTCCTCCGTTGAAGGCCATCATCGCCTTCGAGAGCATCGCACGCACGAAGAGCGTTAATCGGGCAGCAGAAGAGCTTGACCTCACAGCGTCGGCCGTGAGCCATCAGCTAAGCAATCTCGAGTCAATGATTGGCCAATCCCTGTTTCAACGGACAGGGCGTGGTCTCGTCCTCACGCCAACGGGCGAACGCTATCTGGCGGATGTCACGGGCTCGCTGGCAGACCTCAGCCGGGCAACTGAGCGTGCCTCGAGTCAGAAGGAAGTCGACATCCTGCGCGTGCATTCGAGCCCGAGTTTCGGCCTGATGTGGCTATTGCCGCGGCTACCCTCATTTCAGGAAGCAAATGGCGATGTTCAGTTGAACGTCGCCTGCTCGTACGAAAACGTATCGTTTTCGAACGGGTATTACGACATCGACATTCGTCATGGCTATGGAGAATGGAGCAACCTTGAAGTGCGCACGGTCCGGGGCGAATTCATTGCCCCGCTGGCGTCGCCCGCCTATCTCGAGCGGCATCCGGTGAAGACTCCAGATGACCTGCTGGCCCAGCGGCTCGTCTATTCGGAGACACCTCTCGTTCAGTGGCGCCAATGGTTTGGGCGGGCCGGGGTTGCTGGTGCGAACAAGACGTTCGACTTCTCGTTCGACCGTTCCTACATGTCCATCGAGACAGCTTCGCTAGGGCTCGGAATTGCTCTGGAAAGCGTGATGATGGCTTCGCAAAAGATAAAGGACGGCGCACTTGTGCAGGTCTTCGACAATAGCCATTCGGTCGAGGTTGGCGCACATCATCTCGTTTACCCTAGCCAGAACGCCGAATTGCCCCGAGTTGCAAAATTTTTGACCTGGATTGAAGATGAAATTGAACGCTGCAAGGTGGGCTCGCAGGGATAACCCTAGGGGCTGAAAATTTCTCAGCTACGGTTGAGGGGAACTGCGTTGATGCAAGGTTCGCCGGCGGACAAACTTCGCCTACACCTAGTTCATCAATGGAGACACCCACATGTTGCTCGAGAATCAAGTCGTGATCGTCACGGGCGCGGCATCGGCACGCGGCATCGGTAAAGCGACGGCAAAGGCGATGGCTGCGCAAGGCGCGCGCATCGCGATTCTGGACCTGAACCTGGCGGACGCGGAAAGCGCTGCGCGTGACCTCGGGGAAGGTCATCTCGGTCTGGCGTGCGACGTCACCGACAAGGAAGCCTGCGTAGCCGCAGCAGATGCAGTCGCTGCTAAATACGGCCGAATCGACGCGTTGATAAACAACGCCGGGATTACGCAGCCCATCAAGACACTCGAAATCTCCAAGAACAACTTCGACGCGGTTGTCGGCGTCAGCCTTCTGGGCACTCTGTACATGTCGCAGGCGGTCATCCCCCACATGAAAAAGCAGCAACGGGGCAGCATCGTGTGCATGTCATCCGTATCCGCGCAACGCGGCGGCGGCATCTTCGGCGGCCCCCACTACAGCGCAGCGAAGGCTGGTGTTCTCGGGCTTGCCAAGGCGATGGCCCGTGAATTCGGAGGAGACCATATCCGCGTCAACTCCATTACGCCGGGCCTCATTCAGACGGACATCACGGGAGACAAGCTGACCCCTGAGATGCGCGCAGACATCATCAAGGGCATCCCGCTCGGGCGTCTCGGCGAGGCAAACGACATCGCCAACGCCTGCCTCTTCCTGGCGAGCGACCTCTCCACGTATCTGACCGGCATCACGCTCGACGTCAACGGCGGCATGCTCATTCACTGAAGTAGCGTTCGCTTCGGACTTTGCCGAGGCATACGACGCACTTGGATTAGCCGAGGCGTCCTGCCGCAAAAGCGGCTCAGAGACATGGCGCCGAGCCCATCACCGTGATTGGCTCGGATGACAGGAGACATTTCATGAAATCAAGACTGGCCACGCCGGGAATAGGTGCAGACCTATCCGCTTCCAGCGATGCAACGAACTTCGAGGCGAGAACCTACGCAAAGGTCGCCCGTCGTCTGATTCCATTTCTGATGCTTTGCTATCTCGGCGCATATCTCGACCGGGTGAACGTGGGTTTCGCAAAGCTGCAGATGCTCAACGACCTTCGCTTTTCAGAAACCATCTATGGCGTGGGCGCAGGCATCTTCTTTCTGGGCTACTTCCTCTTCGAAGTACCGAGCAATCTCATCCTTCACAAAGTTGGCGCAAGAAATTGGCTCGCGCGCATCATGCTGACCTGGGCGGTGATATCCGCGAGCTTTGTATTTGTGAAAACGCCCGCTACATTTTATGTTTTGCGCTTTCTGCTCGGCGTTGCTGAAGCGGGATTTGCGCCGGGCGTGATTTTGTACATGACCTACTGGTTCCCCGCAGCCAGGCGCGCAAAAGCGCTCTCGATGTTCTTCATGGCTATTCCGATGGCCGGCATCCTCGGTGGCCCGCTCTCTGGCTGGATTCTGCATTCATTCCAGGGAGCCCAGGGACTTGCAGGATGGAAGTGGCTTTTCATGCTGGAGGCACTCCCATCGTTGCTTCTTGGTATCGCAATTTTTCTGTATCTCGACAACGGCATCGCCAGTGCCAAATGGCTTTCAGACGATGAGAAGGCGTTACTCAAGCGCAACGTGGAAAGTGACCGTTCAGCGACTACGCAACACGTGTCCATCCGTGCCTTCATCCGCGACCGCCGTCTTTGGCTAATGGCTGGAATTTACTTCTGTGTGGTCCTCGGTCAATACGGACTGACGTTCTGGTTGCCGACAATTGTCCGCCGCACAGGTGTTGCCGACCCGCTGTGGGTTGGTGTGCTGACCGCGATTCCCTACCTTTGCGCCATCATCGCGTTGCCCCTTCTCGGAAGTAGCGCCGATAAGCGACGTGAGCGCCGTTTGCATCTGGCAATTCCAATGCTGGTTTCTGCCACCGCGTTTGCCACACTGCCGATGTTGGGAAGCGTAGGCGCGTCGATTGTCTGCGTAAGCATCGCTGCTGCCGGCATCCTCGCCTCATCGTCGCTATTTTGGGCGCTGCCCACAGCGGTTCTCAGCGGCATGTCCGCCGCAGCCGGAATTGCCGCGGTCAACTGTTTCGCGAATCTGGCGGGCTTCTTCTCGCCCGCCATTGTCGGATGGCTCAACGACTTTACCGGCAAGGCAACAGCAGGCCTCATCTTCATTTCGACGGCCGTCGTGCTGGGTGCGGTGTTGGTGTTCTTCGTGCCCGCAAAGACTGTCAATCGCTAACGAACTCTTTCAAGGATACGAGTAAATGAGTACAACCGTCATCGAGGATGTGTCGCTCGCTGAGCGCGCATACCGCATCCGCCGCAACGCTTTGCTGATGGGCGAAGTACAGGGCCAAGGTTATATCGGCCAGGCGCTCGACATCGCTGACGTTCTGGCCGTTTCATATTTCGGCGCGATGAACTATCGCGCGGCGGAGCCAGACTGGGAGGACCGGGACCGATTCCTGTTGTCGAACGGTCATTACGCAATCGCGCTCTACGCCGCATTGTTCGAAGCTGGCATTCTTCCCGAAGAAGAGCTGGAGACCTATGGCAGTGACGACAGTCGTCTGCCGATGTCCGGTATGGCGAGCTACACACCGGGGATGGAAATGTCCGGTGGGTCGCTTGGCCAGGGGCTAACGATTGCCGTGGGCCGGTGTCTGGGACTCAAGCGCAAAGGCTCCAGGTCGTTTGTGTACACGCTTTTCTCGGACGGCGAACTCGACGAAGGCGCCGTCTGGGAAGGCCTTCTCTCCGCGGCGCACTGGAAGCTGGACAACCTGATTGCGATGGTCGACGTCAATAACCAGCAGGCCGACGGCCCGTCGACGCAAATCATGGCCTTCGAGCCGCTCGTTCCGAAGCTTGATGCGTTCGGCTGGTACGTACAACGCGTGAACGGGAACGATATCAATGCCGTGAAGGCAGCCTTCGACAACGCTCGAAACCTGAAGGAGGCGAAGCCGAGAATCATCGTGTGCGACACGAAGATGGGCTGCGGCGTCCCGTTCCTCGAGCAACGGGAGAAGAACCACTTCATCCGGGTGGACGCACATGAATGGAAGTTGGCGCTGGAAGCACTTGATGAAACTTTTGCAAGGAGCAAAGCATGAACTCGGTCGTCGATAAAAAACCTCGTCTGAAGACCTCGGCGATGATTGCGTCCATCGCCGGCGAAGGCCAGGTGACACGCTCCGCGCCGTTCGGGCATGCACTTGTCGAACTGGCTCGCGCGAAGACGAATGTCATTGGCATGACGGCCGACCTGGGCAAGTACACCGACCTCCATATCTTCGCGAAGGAGTTTCCGGAGCGCTACTACCAGATGGGCATGGCAGAGCAACTTCTCATGGGTGCCGCCGCTGGCTTCGCCCAGGAAGGAGCGCAGCCGTTCGTCACTACCTATGCAGTATTCGCGACGCGGCGGGCGTACGACTTCATTCACCAGACCATCGCCGAAGACAACCTTGATGTCAAAATCGTTTGCGCCCTGCCAGGCCTGACGACCGGTTATGGCCCGAGCCACCAGGCTGCTGAAGACCTCGCGCTCATGCGCGCGATGCCGAACATGACGGTAATTGACCCGTGCGATGCTCTCGACATTGAACAGATGGTACCTGCCATCGCCGCGCACAAGGGTCCGGTCTATGCGCGACTTCTGCGTGGCAGCGTGCCCGTGGTGCTCGAAGAGTACAACTATCAGTTCGAACTCGGGAAAGCCAAGATGCTTCGCGATGGCAACGACGTGCTCATCATCTCGTCGGGCATCATGACAATGCGCGCGCTGGAAACTGCAAAAGCGCTGGCGTCGGACAAGGTGGACGTCGCGGTGCTGCACGTCCCGACCATCAAGCCACTCGACACGGAAACCATCATCCGCGAGGCAAAGCGAACCGGTCGCATGATCATCGTCGCCGAGAACCATACGGTTATCGGCGGTTTGGGTGAAGCTGTCGCAACCACGCTCTTGAGCGCCGGCGTTTCGTGTACGTTCAAACAGGTAGCGCTGCCCGACGAGTTTCTCGACGCTGGCGCATTGCCGACGCTCCACGACCGCTATGGTATTTCGACAAATGTCATGGCGGCCAACATCAAGCAGTGGCTGGCTTAAGAATGGGCCCGCAAGTTGGCGTTTGCTACCGACAATGCGGACGCCAGCAACTCTCCTTCGACGGGCGCTAGACACGGAGAATTCTCGACCGCGAGGTAGTGGGTAGGGAGGGAAACGGGCTTGGCAGCCCATCGCCAGCATTACCGCCTGAACAATCTACATACGCTCGCGGCGGTTGGCGAAACGGCACTGCTCGAGCAAAAACGTCCTTGCTCAAAACAAATGAAGTAATGCCGCCCGCTCGGTGTGCGACTCGGCGAACGTCTGCATTGAGTGAGGACATTCCGGATGAATGCTTTGGCCGGCCGAGTTGGGTCGATAACGGGAGTTCTTAGAGACGGATTCAAAAAGGCTGCTCCGTCCGTCTGAAGATGTTCCAGCAGACGACGGAGCAACCGAATTCGAGAAGTGCTTCGTGAATGTCGGCCCGACGTTCGAAGCGAATGCGAAGACGACGGAAGTTGTGAAGCCACGCATGAGTACGTCTGACAACCCAGCGGAATTTTGACCCTGCCTCGTTTCCACGTACAGCAGATCATGCAGCGATCAACGCGGCCTCGTAGCGACGGGAGTAAGAAATCCTATCGAGGTGTGCAGGCGCTCCCGATTGTAATAGCCCTCGATCCAGTCGACGATATCCAGACTAGGCTGCGCTCGCGTTTCGTAGTGAACCTGATAGATTCTCTCGACTTTCAGGGTCTGAAGAAGCTTTCCATCAGGGCGTTATCCCACGCATTGACACGACGGCTCATGGAGATCGTTGCCTTGAATCCGGCGGCCAGCTTTTGGTAAGCCCAGCTTGCATACTGGGCCGCTCTGTCGGAATGTAACTGTAGTCGTGGCGCCGGTTTGCGTTGCCAGCACGCGCTGCGAAGTGCCTGGCAAACCAGCTCGGCGTCGATGCGTTCGGACATTGACCAGCCCACTATGCCCCGACTCCCCAGATCGAGAATCGCCGCAAGATTCAGCCAGCCTTCGCCGGTCCTGACAAACGTGATGTCGCTGACCCACGCGCGATCAGGCTGCCAGCCGTCGAAACCACGATCGAGCAGGTTCGGCGCTACGGGAAGGCTGTGCGTCGAGTCCGTCGTGACCCGCCAGGCACGCCTGTAGACCGGGCGCAAGCCCTGGCGCTGCAAACTACGCCGCACGCGCTCTTCGCTCGCCGGCCGACCTTGGGCTCGCAATTGCCGCACGATACGCGCACGGCCGTAGGCGCCGCGATGCGCGCGATGGATGGCGGCTACCTCCGCATCCAGGGCCGCGTTCGCTTGCGTCCTCGCGCTGGGCGCACGAACGCGCTGACCTGCTCCCCGAGATTAGTACGCTGACAGTGTAGAGTCCGTTCCAACAAGGAGCGGTCATGAAGAAGCGGTTCACCGAAGAACAGATTATTGGTGTGCTGAAGGAAGGCGAGGCAGGCCTGAAGCCAGCGGAACTGTGCCGCAAACACGGCATCTCCGAGGCGACCTACTACAACTGGAAAGCGAAATTCGGCGGCATGACGGTTTCCGACGCACAGCGCCTGAAGGAGTTGGAGCAGGAGAACAACAAGCTCAAGCGTCTGTTGGCCGAATCGATGCTCGACAACTCTGCGTTGAAGGACCTGCTGTCGCGAAAATAGCAAGCCCGCAGGCCAAACGCGAGGCGGTCCAGATATTGATGACCGAACGCGCCATGGGTGTCACCCGGGCCTGCGGGCTGGTAGGGATTTCTCGTTCGCTGTTTCAATATGAATCGCGCCGCAAAGTCGCCGACGAAGAGCTGACTGGCCGGATGATGGTCATCGCGGCGCAAAAGCGTCGCTATGGCTATCGCCGGATTCACGTACTGTTACGACGCGAGGGCCGGCTGGCAAACCATAAGCGCGTCTGGCGGCTGTACAGCAAGGCGGGGCTGAGTGTGCGCAAGCGCAGACGCAAGCGCATTGCTGCTGTCGAGCGCAAACCACTGCCGGTGCCCACGGGGCCGAACCAGAGTTGGTCTATGGACTTCGTCAGCGACGGGCTGGCCTATGGTCGGCGCTTTCGTTGCCTGAACGTGGTCGACGATTACACGCGTGAGTGCCTGGCTATCGAGGTCGATACCTCGCTGCCGGGCCTGCGGGTTAAGCAGGTGCTTGACCGATTACGGGAGATGCGAGGCTTACCAGCTTCCATCACGGTGGACAACGGTCCGGAGTTCGCTGGTAAGGTGCTGGATGCATGGGCTTACGAAGTCGGTGTCACGCTCTCGTTCATCCGGCCCGGCAAGCCCGTGGAAAACGCCTACATTGAGAGCTTCAACGGGCGATTCCGTGATGAATGTTTGAACGAGCATTGGTTCGTTTCCATGCGCCACGCCAGGCGTTTGATTGAGGAATGGCGTGTGGAATACAACATCGAGCGGCCACACAGTTCGCTCGGCTATCTTGCGCCGGTGCAGTTTGCGCAGGCGCATGCGGCGAAGGAATCTTTAACCTCGGACTCTAACTGTGCTTCGCACTAAAACCGGGGGCAGGTCACATGAGGCATACGGAACGCGGGAAACGAAAGTCGGTCTGCCCGAAAATCGGTGCGCTGATGCGCTACGGGGAGCGTGTGGTGCGGGTAGTGGCCGAGGCGCGCGGTCAGCGGATGATCATCGAATCACTTGACGAAGACGGACGCTTCTTTCGGAGCACGGTGAAGTGGCACAATCTGGCGCCACTTCTGGCGCAGCTGTTCTGAGAATGTGTTTCGGATTAGCGCCCTTTCGCGTCCCGGTACAAGTCTTGCCTCCTGGACGGTTCTACTTAAACTTTGTCAGTCGGCGAGCGGCGCGAACGAGGCAGCGTAGCGTGCTCTAAAATTGGTGACCTGATGCGTTATGGAGAGCGTGTGGTGCCCGGAGCGCTGGTCGGTCGGGTGATCCAAAACACTGGATGGCAGGATTTTGCGTGACTCGATAAAGTGGGTAATTGCGGGGCACCTCAGTGTGAGGGGCCTTAATCTTCATTTTCGACCCAGGCCCGCAGTCTGGCGATTTCGATTGCGCGTCGGCGCTCTGGCACACCTCTGCGGGTCAACCACCGCTCCGAGTCTGATTGCCAGGCATCAATGTCGAACCACGTCCAGTCACCGACTTCACGTTTGACTACTCGCGTGGTTTCCACCCCCGGTGTGTCCGATTCGATGAGCAGAACGACCTTCGCCTTGGCGTTCGCGAAATTGTCTTTCTGCAGCGCGAGCGCAAACGCTGGCATTGCCCCGTGGGAGGTCGTTTCGCGCCGGGCGGGGCGCCGATCTTCGGTATATTGTCTTTCCGGCCGGTCGCCGGCTTTTTCTTGCAGAGTCATGTCAGTAGCGGGCTAGTTCGGCACGAGTGGAGCACGACACGTTTGCGCCCCCGTCCTTCGAAACAGTTGTCCTGCGTATTACGGAATCCGCGTGAAAAACTTTAACGCGGGTTGAAAACGTTGCTTGTGTAACTTGCACGATCCGGAAGCGATTTCTTTCGGCTGGCCGTCGGTCGCCGTTGGGCGCTGGCTGTAGCGCCTCAAGCATTCGAAGAGTATTTGTGTGAGCCGGATATTTATGAAGCGGCAGGATGCCATCCGCCTGTTGATCAAGAAGCCCGTGATGACCACGGACACGAAATCTCCAAGCGTACCGTCTTCCGGTAACTACATCGCTGCTCTGGATAGGCTCCTGCTTGATGTTCGGGCGGGGCGCATCGACGAATTCCATCTCGATAGCAATAGCGGCTCCCACATCATCATTACAAACTGGCAGGCTGTTGAAATATCTTCCGCGCACGTCATCCGCGCGGGACGCGTAAACGTTGAACCGAAGAGTCAGACAACACTGAGGCTGAGGCAATGCGCGCAGCGGACGGCAATACCGAGTCGATGTTCACGATGTCCCGGCTGGATGACTTCGTTGCGGCCAATCACCCGTTGCGACCGATTAGGCAATGGTTGAACGATGCGCTCACTCGCATGGACCCGGTCTTTTCGCGCATGTACGAGAGCGACGCGAAGGGCGGACGCCCAAGTATCGCGCCGGAGAAGTTGATTCGCGCGCTGCTGTTGCAAGTGCTGTATTCGATTCGCTGCGAACGCATGCTGATGGAGCAAATCTCCTACAACATGTTGTTCCGCTGGTTCGTCGGACTGGCGATGGACGATGTGGTTTGGGACCACTCCACCTTCAGGAAGAACCGCGACCGACTGATGCCCCATGATGTCATGGTCAGTCTGTTCAATGAGACGGTCGAGACTGCGCGCGTGCGTGGCCACCTGCCGGCCGAGCATTTCAGCGTCGATGGCACGCTCAGTCAGGCCTGGGCCGGACACAAGAGCTTTGTGCCGAAGGCGAACTCGGATGACGACTCGCCGCCTAACGGCGGTGCTGGCTCTCACGAGAACTGGCATGGCGAGAAGCGTAGCAACGACACGCATGAGTCCAGCACGGACAGTCGGGCCCGGCTGTTTCGCAAGAGTCGTGGCACGGGCCCGATGCTTTGCTACATGGCGTACGTGCTGACTGATAACCGGCACGGCCTCGTGGTGAACGCACAGGTGACGCAGGCGAATGGCACAGCCGAGCGCGATACAGCAGCCGGAATGCTTGCGGACGCCGCGCAATTCGCCGATACATTGGTTACGGTCGGTGCTGACAAGAACTACGACACGGCCGACTTCGTTGCAACGTGCCGCGCACACGGCGTGACGCCACATGTTGCGCAAAACAATGGCCGCGCGGATGGCTCCGCCATCGACGCACGCACAACGCGCTGGGCCGGCTATGCCATCAGTCGGCGCAAGCGCAAATGCATTGAGCAGGTTTTTGGCTGGAGCAAGACGTTTGGCAGGATTCGGCAGGCGATGTTTCGGGGCCTGCAGCGAGTTGGCCAGGTCTTCCTGTTGACTCATGAGGCCTGCAACCTGACTCGCATGCGCACGCTCGCCGCGAAAGCGGCATAGGAGCGACCAGCAGCGAGGAAAATGCCATTTTCTCCATCTGAATGAAAGGCTTCGAGCATTAAATCGACATCAACCACCCCCGTGCAGGGACTCGACGAAATTGAGTGCTCAAGGCCGGCAAGGTGTTTTTCAACAGCCTGCTAAAGAAAACTGGGATTTTGCCGTTTACTTAAAAAGTTGTTTGACATCTAGTGATCATATAAATCTGCACAAGAGAATTTAAATAAATTTAGACGAAAGACTGATGAAAAATCTGGAAAGCTTGAGGGTTGGATCACGGTTAGCACTAGGGTTTGGTGCACTTGTTGTCATGCTGCTTTCGATGGCATCACTGAGTCTATGGAAGCTCTCAGCGATGAACGATGCACTGACAGACCTCGCGACGTTTAACGCTGCGGAAACAAATTCGATTTCGCAGGCACTGACCTATGCCAATCAGGCGTCTGCTGCCGCACGAAATCTAATTATTCTGAACGATTTGCCCCGTATGCAGGAGCAACGGAGGATCTTTGACGAGCAAGTTGAAAGGTCCACCGATCTTTTCGCGAAAACACAGGAACTTTTTAACCAGGATCCGGGAACAACCGACGACGAACGGCAATTCCTGCGGCGATCGGAAGAGCTGCGGCGCGCAGCTATGCCTCTGGTGCAACAAGCAGCCAATTTGGGATTTAAGAACGATCCGGCGGCACCGGAATTCATGATCACCCAGGCTGGGCCTGCAATAGATCTCTGGTTAAAAGAACTGGGGTTGTTCCGTGATTACGAGGTGCAGCAGGTTGGGGCCTCTGCAGTGCAAGCACGCGCGACCTACCACGCTGCTCGCGTGCTCTTGCTCGTACTAGCGGTGCTTGCCGCGACCTTTGCGATTGCGATTGGGTGGGTAATAACCCGAAGCATTCTTCGGCAGCTTGGTGGTGAGCCAATGGATGCTGCAGCGCTGGCCAGCGAGATCGCGAACGGCAATCTGCGCATCGCCGCGGGACTGAAAGACGGTGACCGATCCAGTCTGATGTACTCGCTGGACACCATGAAGAAAACGCTGGCGACAATCGTGAGCGGCATCAAGGCTTCCAGCGAGGCGATTTCGGTCGCTGCGAGTCAAATTGCCCAGGGCAATACGGATCTCTCCCAACGCACGGAAGAGCAGGCCGCGTCTCTCGGGGAAACTGCATCGAGCATGGAGGAACTGACTTCCACTGTTCGCCACAATGCCGAAAATGCAACGCAGGCAACAGCACTCGCAAATACTGCTTCCGCGGTGGCACAACGGGGTGGCGAAGTAGTCGGACAGGTCGTTGAGACCATGCACGGTATCGCGGGCAGTTCCAGCAAAATGTTCGAGATCATCACAGTGATCGAAGGGATTGCGTTCCAGACTAATATTCTGGCGCTCAATGCGGCGGTGGAAGCGGCCCGCGCCGGCGAGCAGGGACGGGGCTTCGCGGTTGTAGCCGGCGAAGTTCGCACGCTCGCCCAACGCAGCGCAACGGCGGCCCGGGAAATCAAGGAAATGATCAATAACGCGACACATCAGACCGATGCGGGATCGAAACTTGTCGAAGACGCCGGCAGCACCATAAACGAAGTAGTCCAGTCGGTTAAACGCGTAGCCGACATCATCAGTGAGATCTCCGCTGCATCTGCGGAGCAGAGCACCGGCATCGGGCAGGTCAATACCGCTGTGACCCAGATGGATGAGGTCACGCAGCAGAATGCTGCGCTGGTCGAGCAAGCCGCAGCTGCAGCCCAGTCCATGGCCGAGCAGGCACAGGCACTGCGCAACGCGGTAGCGATCTTCAGGGTCGACGATGCAAGAGATCTGAATTCATTGACTGTGGGCGAAACAAAGCTGGCGCCCCAATCCGCTACGATAAAGAAGCCCTCCGGATCGCTAACGCCGAGTCGCACGGAAGCCGCAACTGACTGGAGCGCATTCTGATCGTTGCAGTTGAGCGCGGTCATGACAAACCAGCCGCGCATTCACTGCGAAAAGGTCACCGTCTGTCCTGTAGAATGGTCCCGCAGCGTCAGGACGACCGCTGCATGTTTCAGCTGTCAATCACGCGGACGCGTGACTTTGCATTCCACCCGTGTGTAGCCTGTTCATAAGGTGCGTCACTCACCATATCCAGCCAACGTGCACGATCCTGCATTGTGTTCCGACGGTACGGTAAGTACAGCGTTGTGTTGCACATAGCAAACGCCGCTACAGTTATCCCGTGCAGTGTCCTTGATATCTCGCTGACTGCGATTAGAGCGTGTTAGGCACTTGCGGCCAGACCTGGTATCCTGGCCAGATGGCAAAACGCAGACCCTACCCGACGGATGTGTCGAATGAGGAATGGAGCTTTGCGGCTCCCTATCTGACTCTGATGAACACAGACGCACCGCAGCGCAGATACGAACTGCGCGAGATGTTCAATGCGCTGCGCTGGATCGTGCGCGCGGGTGCGCCCTGGCGGATGTTGCCAAATGATTTTCCGCCGTGGGAACTGGTTTATCAGCAGACGCAACGCTGGATTCAGGCGGGTTGTTTCGAGGCCATGGTCAAAGACCTGCGTTCGATAATCCGCGTCGCGCAGGGCCGTAAGGGCCAGCCCAGCGCAGTCATTCTCGATGGGCGCACGTTGCAATCGACGTGCGAGAGTGGTCCTCGCGCCGGCTACGACGGCTATAAACGCAAGCGGGGCAGCAAGGTCCATATGGCGGTAGATACGTTGGGGCAGTTGCTTGCGGTGAACATTACTCCGGCCAACGAGCAGGAGCGAGCCCAGGTTGGCGAACTCGCTCGTCAGGTCCAGGAGGTCACAGGCCAAACGGTGAGGTTCGCGTTTGCCGATCAGGGCTATACCGGCGAGGAACCTGCTCAGGCAGCGCTGGATGAAGGAATCGAGCTTGAGGTCATCAAGCTGCCGGACGTGAAAAAAGGCTTTGTTCTGCTGCCACGCCGCTGGGTGGTCGAACGCAGCTTCGGTTGGCTGAACCGCTTCCGCCGGTTGGCCCGAGACTATGAGCGATTGCCCGAAACCCTGGCCGGTCTGCATTTCGTCGTATTCGCCGTGCTTATGCTTGTCCACTTCGCAGCCCTTAATACAAGTGCCTAACACGCTCTAGACGTGGCCGAGCAACACTGCGGATATGAGCGTTCACTACGACACCGCGAAATTGCATCAGAGACGTCGCTCCAGTATTCGCTTGCGCTTCCCCGCCTGGCAGGTTCCCCGAATTCTGCAAGACGGCGCCGATGTCCCGTAATCGTCCCAGATGGGGGATAAGGGCAATCACAAATACTTTTAACCTTCAAATGAAGAAAAATAAACTTACCGCCTCCCCTGACTCAAAGCAACAGGAAATTACAAAGGTAATGACTGTTAGCGATCTGAAGACACTGATCAAATCGAACGCGATCATGATCAGTCATCTCGGAGCACGGATTGCTGTATTTCAACGATTTGCGGAAGCTGTGCGCTCGCATACTGACACTTCAACGAAATACGAAATACTCGTTGCTTTGCGAAGTGGTGTTGAGAGCACCATGGCTCTTGTAGATGACATAGCAATGGAAGTCGAGGTTGACTCTACGTACGAGTATCACAAGGCGATGCTTGGCCAGCTTAATGAGCTGATGTCGATGCTGAAATGAATCAATTATCCGGATGCGGAGAACGAGCTCACTGGCTCGTTTCGATTACCCATCCAGCGTCTCATGGGCCATCTGAAGGAGCTTGAGAGCTATCGTTGAAAGTGGTGGTGCGACAGGTGTCGCCGTCAGCCGCGCGTCAAGCGGCAGATAGTAGGCGGTAACGTCCTGCTTGCTTGCATTGTTGCGCGTGGGGTGAGATATTGATTGTGGTGCCGCGACCTGTTGTACAACCAGCAGTTGCCTATCCGGACATGCGTGACTGGTAACGGCCGGGTGTGACGCTCTGGAGAGAACGTGCCTCTGAATCGAAGGTTCACCTCGGTAACGAGGAAGTGAAAGACAACACCAGCAAAACCGTTCAGCGACTCTGCTCAGGCGGCTCGCTGATCTGGACCGCCACTGTCAGTTGAGCTCTCCATCGTGAACGCTTCTTACCAGACCCTGACGCCGGGCAGACTGCATGTCGCGGATAGTGGAAACAAATCTGATTGGATCCATGTAGCTAAAACCTGCTCTGCAGATAAATCCGCTAGTGAGAGATTTTTAGGAAAAAATGAAGACCAAAATGTCGTTATTTTGGACTACTTTTCAACTGAGATAGCAGAAGAGGTGAAGGGAAATGGCCCAACAGACTCGCTGATATGGGGGACGTCGGCGACAACGAGGCAGGCGCGCGGCTAAAATAAGCTTCTGGCGCTTGTACAGATTAGCCTCAATCCGATCACCAGCAATACTGCGCAGGAACACCGCGTAAAAGCCGCCGAATTCAATCGTCGGTTTGCGCGAATGCCCGCGTAAGTGCCGATCAACGCAATCGGCAGCAAAAGCGCGCTCGTGGTCAACGTTGTTTCGCTGAAAAGGCCGAGCGTCGAGAAGCTCACTAGCTTGCACAGGTTGACCGCCGCGAAAAATGCAGAGGTAGTACCCGCGAAGCAGCGGTTACCCAGGCGAAACGGCAGCAGATACATTGTCAGAGCGGGCTCGCCCGCGTTCGCTAGGAAGCTGGCCAGTCCGGACAGGGTGCCCCATGCGAGGCTCGCTGTCGGGCGAGGGCGCACCGAATCGTTCGCAGCTTCTACGGCGCGCCCATGCGGCCGGCCGCGGAGCCAAGGGAACACCCCGCGGCGCAACGCGTAGTCAACAGACATCACGCCGACGCCGAGCCGCAGGCACACCGTATCGATTCGATGGATCACCAGAATGCCCACGCCCGCGCCGACAACCGCGGCCGGAATAGTGAGCCGCAGGATGGGCCAACTCCATTCGCCACGGTATTGCCAAAGCGCGACGAGGTCGGTCACGCACATGACTGGTAGCAGGATCGTCACCACTTGTGTCACCGGCAGGTAGAGCGCCATCAGCGGCACTGCGACGATGCCGAGGCCCAATCCGAGGCCGCCCTTGGAAAGGCCCGTGAGTAAAAGCGCGGGAATGCCCGCAATGTAGAACCCTACGTTGGTGACGAATACGGCGTGCGGCATGGCTTAGCGTGGTTTTGCGCGATTAAACGTAGCCGCCATGCTACGCGAGTCGGAACAACAATGTGAGCAATTGTCATTTGGGAGTTTTCCCTGAACGACGTTGGTTGAACCTCGAGAACACAACACCTCGCAGCGCGGAACCGCCGCCTGTGATTGATTTATTGCGCCCACGATAGAGAAACAGGCTGTCCTGAGCGAATGGCTCCTGCGGTTCAATGGTTGAATTCAGTGCCGGATACGACGTTCGAGCCGGTGCTTGATGGCGAGCGTTGCCATGGCGATGAACGCGAGCAGGCTCGCCGCCGCGAATGCGCCCGCGAAGTTGTAGCCGTCGTACATCACCTGCACATAGAGCGGCAGCGTGTTGGTGAGGCCCGGTACGTGCCCCGAGACCACCGACACCGCGCCGAACTCGCCCATCGCGCGGGCGTTCGTGATGACCACGCCGTACAGCAGGCCGAGGCGCACGCGCGGCAGCGTCACGCGCCAGGACATTTGCCAAGCGGTGGCGCCGAGCACGAGCGCGGCCTGTTCCTCGTCGCTGCCTTGCGCTTCCATCAGAGGAATCAGTTCGCGCGCGACGAACGAGAGCGTGACGAAGGTGGTGGCGAGCACGAGGCCGGGCAGCGCGAACACGATATCGACGTGATGCTGTTGCAGCCACGGCCAGAACGGACCTTGCGCGCCGAACACGAGCATGAACAGCAGCCCGGCGATCACGGGCGAGACCGAGAACGGCAGGTCGATCAGCGTCTTCAGCAGACTTTTGCCGAAGAAGTCGAAGTGCGCGACGAGCCACGCGACGGCGAAACCGAACACGGTATTGAGCGGCACCGAGATCAGCGCGACGATGGCCGTGAGGCGCATGGCCGATAGCGCGTCGGGATCGCGCAGCGCGTCGAGAAAGGCGCTGAGGCCAGACGAGAGCGCGGCGGAAAAGATCGCGGCGAGCGGAAGAATCAGAAATAGCCCTAGAAATACGGTGCCGATTGCAATGACGAGCGCGCGCGCGAGCCGCGGTTCGCTCGTTAAGGTGTCGTTGATGCGGCGGCGCGCGGGCGTGCGGGAAGCGTTGCGCGTGTCGTCGCGGCGCTCGAGTGTGGCTGGCGATTGCGGTGCGTTCATGGGCGTTTCTCCGAGCGATGCGCGCGCGCCGACGATCTCGGTTCGAGCCAGCGTTGCAGCAGATTCAGTGCGAACAGAATCGCAAACGACGCGAGCAGCATGACGAAAGCGATCGAGGCTGCACCATCGAAATCGAATTGTTCGAGCTTGGTCACTACGAGCAGGGACGTGATCTCCGAAACGAAAGGCCGGTTCCCTGCGATAAAGATCACCGAACCGTATTCGCCGACGCCGCGCGCGAACGCGAGGCCGAATCCGGTCATCAGCGCCGGGCGCAACGCGGGCCATACGACGCGCCGCAAGGTCGCCGCGCGCGAAGCGCCGAGCAGGCCTGCTGCTTCTTCTTCCTCGGTGCCGAGTTCTTCGATCACGGGCTGCAAGGTTCGCACGACGAAGGGCAGGCCCACGAACGTGAGCGCGATCACGATGCCGCGCGCGTTGAACGCGAGGTCGAAACCGTGCGCCGCGAACCACGTGCCGATCCAGCCGTTCGGACCGAAGATGAAGGCGAGCGTGATGCCGGCCACCGAGGTGGGCAGCGCGAAGGGCAGGTCGATCAGCGCGTCGAGCCAGCGGCGGCCCGGAAAGCGATAGCGCGCGAGCATCCACGCCACTACGATGCCGAGCACCGCATTGATGGCGGCGGCGACAAGCGCGGTGCCGAACGTGAGGCGATACGAGGCGACGAGACGCGGCGTCCAGATCGCATCGATGAAATGCCCCCAGCCGCCCGACGCCGCGCGCAGCACGAGCACCGAAATCGGCAGCAGGACGATCAGGCCGAGCCACGCCAGCGTGTAGCCGAGCGCGAGGCCGAAGCCCGGCAACGGGCTCGGCCGGCGCCACGCGGGCAAACCGGCCCAGGAAGGGATGCTCATGCGCATGACCGGAACGGGCTCAGTTGGGCTGGAAGATCTGGTCGAACACGCCGCCATCGGCGAAATGCTTCGCCTGCGCCGTGTGCCAGCCGCCGAACATCGGGTCTTCGATACCGATGAGCTTTACGGCGGGAAAGGTCTTGGCGTACTTCGCGGCGATCGAGGGATCGGCAGGGCGATAGTAGTTTTGCGCGATCAATTCCTGTGCGTCGGGCGCGTAGAGATGTTCCAGGTAAGCCTGCGCGATCTTGCGCGTGCCGCGACGGTCCACGACCGAATCGACCACGGCCACGGGCGGTTCGCAACGAATGCTGATCGACGGCACGATCACCTGATACTTGCCAGGCGCGAGCTTGTTGACCGCGAGCAGCGCGTCGTCTTCCCACGCGACCAGCACATCGCCGATGCCGCGCTCGACAAACGAATTCGTCGCGCCGCGCGCGCCCGAATCGAGCACCTTCACGTTGTGATAGAGCGACTTTTCGAAGGCCTTTGCGCTGGCCTCGTTGCCGCCTGGCTGCTGCATCGCCCAGGCCCATGCGGCGAGATAATTCCAGCGCGCGCCGCTCGATGTTTTCGGATTCGGCGTCACGACGCCCACGCCCGGTTTCGCGAGATCGCCCCAATCGTGAATGCCTTTGGGATTGCCGGCGCGCACGAGAAACACAATTGTCGACGTATAGGGCGTGCTGTTATTCGCGAGTTGTTTTTGCCAGTCCCTACGTACGAGATCGTGCGCGGCCAGCGCATCGATATCGGACGCGATGCCGAGCGTGACCACATCCGCCTGCTGGCCGTTGAGCACCTGGCGCGCCTGTGCGCCGGAACCGCCGTTGGTCGTGCGAACGGTGACCTTCGTCCCGGTGGTTTTGTCGTACCAGGTCGAAAAGAGCTTGTCGTAAGCCGTGTAGAGTTCGCGCGTGGGGTCGTAAGAGACGTTGAGCAGCGTGGTGTCGGCGAAGGCGTGCATCGAGGTGAAAAGGCTGCCGGCGAGAAGCAAGGCGCGAGCGAGAGCAGGTAGCGTGCGAGTTTTTTTCATGGATGCAACGGGCGACGTGATAGGAGCGGCGAGCTTAAGGCGCGGGTTAGACGCGCCCAAATCACGATTTGCCGATTGCTTATGACGCTGCGGAGAATCGTTACGTGTTAACGAATTCTTGATGGCGTGGGGCGTAGGATGGAAGCGCAGCGTTGTTTATGGCGTTATTGTCGTGCGCACGCTGGGTCTTTTAATGGTGCACGAATGGAACGATAAAAAGCCTCTATTTAAGGGATTTTTGTCGTTTGTTCGCCGCTATTTGGGTCATCTTCTGACTAAGCAATCAGACCTCACACGCGCCATCCAGCGCCGCTTCCAATGTTGCCCCCGCGCGACACAGGAAAATCCTCCGCGCTTAACGAAAATTTGATAAGGGCCGCCGCATACTTCGGTGTGTTTCCGTCACGGATAGCCCGAGTATGGCGCACTATCGCAAGTTCTCGCATGAACCCCGGCAGTTATCGGCGGGGATAGTGGGCATTTCGCTCACGGTCGCCGCAATCGGCTTCGTGCTGATATTCGCCAGAAGCGCGAACGCGAACGATCAATGCGTAATCAGAAGCCGATTCGCCGCGCAAACATCCGTGAATGCCTTTCTCGAACGCGCCAGACTCGACGCCTCGGGTCACGCCAGTTTCGAATTGGCTCCCTCGCGCCAGACCGCTCGACACGGCTGGAAGGTGCCGTTCGAACTCGACGGCCAAAATCTGATGGCGACGGTCAAATGCGACGGCGGCGTCAGCCTTGATCCCTGAATCACGATGTTTCACCGATGCGCGGTAACGTCCGCATCGGGTTCGACGCGTAGCCGCGTCATCGTGGGCGAGGCGATGGCCTCGAATGCCGAACCGGCGACCGCGCCGCCGAAATGCGAGCCCTTGGTCGGCGATTCGATCGACACCGCAATAATCACGCGCGGATGCTGCGCCGGAATCAGGCCGACGAACGAGGCTCGATACTGGTGATAATCATAGCCGTGCTGGGCCCAGCGATAGGCGGTCCCCGTTTTCGCGGCCACCGTGTAACCGGGCACCACCACCTGCGACGCGGTTCCACCTTTGCTCACGACGTTCTCCATCATCGCGCGCACCGACTGCGCGGTCTTCACCGAGAAAATCCGTTTGCCGGTGACCGGCGTGTGTTGCTGAAAGATCGTCGCAGGCACGAATACGCCGTCATTGGCGAAGGTCGTGTAGGCCTGCGCGAGTTGCAGCAAGGATGCGGAAAGACCGTAGCCGTAGGCCATCGTTGCCTGCTCGATGCGCCGCCAGTGATGCCAGTCGCGCACCGTGCCCCCCGCTTCGCCCGGCAAGCCCGCGTGCGGCGCGAGACCCAGACCGAGATTGCGGAAGTTGTGCCACATATCGCGCGCCGAAAGCAGCATCGATATTTTCGAGGTGCCGACATTGCTCGACTTTTGAATCACGCCCGCGACCGTGAGCGTGCCGAAATCGGCGTCGTCGTGAATGGTTTGGCCGTCGAGATTCAATTTGCCGCCGTCGGTGGTCACGATCGAATCGGGCGTCACGCGCTGCTGCTGAATGGCGAGCGCGATGGTGAGCGGCTTCATCACGGAGCCGGGTTCGAACGCATCTGTTGCAGCGCGATTGCGAATGGCTTGGGGATCGGAGCGGGTGCGGCTATTCGGGTCGTAACTCGGCCAGTTCGCCATCGCGAGAATTTCGCCCGTGTGCGGGTCGATGACGATCGCCGAACCGGATTTCGCGGCGAAGCGCGTGACGGTATCTTGCAGCGCCTGATAAGCCGCATATTGAATCGGCAGATCGATCGAGAGATGAATATCGTTGCCGTTTTGCGGCGCGAGCCGCGTGAGATTTTCGATGGCATTGCCGCGTGCGTCGTGTAGCACGTCGACGCGACCGTTGGCGCCGCGCAATAGCGGCTCCGCGGCGCGCTCGATGCCTTCCTGACCTTTACCGTCGATGCCCGAGTAGCCGACGATATTGGCGGTGATACCGGCCTCCGGATAAAAGCGCCGCGAATCGGGACGATAAAACACGCCTGGCACATTCAATTGCTGCGTAAGCGCGGCGACATCGGTGGGAATCTGGCGCGCGAGATAGACGAATTGGCGATGCGAGGCGAATGCGGCATCGATCGCGGAGGGCTCGATCTGGAGAAGATGCGCGAGCGCCTGGACCTGCGATGCTGACGCCGGTTGCGAAGTCGATGCGGCATCGACCCAAACAGTATCGGTCGGAATGCTCATTGCGAGCACGCTGCCATTGCGGTCGAGAATCCGGCCGCGCGCGGCGGGCAGTCCACGATCGCTGACCTGGCGAATCTCGCCTTGATGCTGATAAAAACTCGCGTCGTAGCACTGTACCCACGCGGCGCGCAGCGCCAGCGCAAAAAACGCTACAGCGAACACAAAACCAAGCGCACTTGAACGGCCATGGCGCGGTTTGAGCGTCAATGCCGCATGACGGGAAAGACTGAGAAACTTGCTGGGAGGCGGCATCAGTGTGTTCGGGGCTTCTCCGAGGAGCGAACTTCCGGGGTTGACCGATTGAAATGGCACGCGCATGACCGTCGTCGATTAGACGGTTACGCGGCGTTCGAGCGGCGGGTGACTTGCGAAATATTTGCGAATGCCGTCGTAAATCGCATCGGCCATTTGCTGACGGTAAGCGGGATTCTGGAGTTTCAGTTCTTCACTCGGATTGCTGATGAATGCCGTCTCCACGAGAATCGACGGAATATCGGGCGCTTTCAATACCGCAAAACCCGCTTGCTCGAGACCGTTGCCGTGAAGATGATTGATCTTGCCGATCGATTCGCGAACGAGCGCGCCATATTTGAGCGAGTCGTTTATCTGCTGTGTCGTCGACATATCGAATAGCACCGGGGCGAGCGCATGATCGGCGCTTTTGATATCGAGCCCGCCGATGACGTCGGAGGCGTTTTCGCTTTGCGCGAGCCAACGCGCCGCCGCGCTCGATGCGCCGTGTTCCGAAAGCGCGAACACCGACGAGCCCGACGCAGCGGGCGTGGTGAAAGCATCGGCGTGAATGGAGACGAACAGATCGGCGCGCGCGTGGCGAGCTTTGGTCACGCGCGTGCCGAGCGGTACGAAGAAGTCGTCGTCGCGCGTCATCATCGCGTCCATGTCGGGCGACGCGGCGATCTTCGCGCGCAGGCGCCGCGCGATATCGAGTACCACGTGCTTTTCATAGGTGCCGCCGCCGCCGATCGCGCCGGGATCCTCGCCGCCGTGGCCCGGATCTATCGCGACTATCAGCTTGCGTTGCGTGCTGCGCTCGGGCGTCGATGCGGGGGCGTTGTGCGTGGCCTGCGTGGATTCAGTGGCTCGTGCGGCGAGCGTGTCGAGTGCGTCCTGCGGTTTGCCGTCCGCCGGATAGAGATCGAGCATGAGCCGATACGCGTATTGGCCCGTAGGCGCGGTCGAAAACACTTTCGGCGTGACCGCGCCCTTGAGATCGAGCACGATGCGCACGACGTCGCGCGTGAATTGCCCGACGCGCACGGCTCGAATATACGGATCGTTGGGATGCACGTTCGAAACCAGCGCGCGCAAAGCCTGATCGAGCGTGAGTCCTTGCAGGTCGACCACGAGGCGATTCGGCGAGGCTAGCTGGTGTTCCTGCACCTGCAACGGTTGCGTGGACTCGATCGTGACGCGCGTGTAATCGGTGGCGGGCCACACGCGCACGCCGCGTATCGTCGGCCGTGTATTGGCGAGCGCGAGTCCGGGATCGATGCCGACGAGCACCAGCCAGGCGCCGAGTTTCAGCAGACGTCGCCGTGCATAGGGATGGCGATTGCGTGGGTGCGGTTGCGGCATCGCAGCGGGATTCTTATTCGATTTCATGGCGGCGTCCTGTATTGTAGGGTGAAAAGCGCGAATGCCAGAACGATGCGCGCGGGAAGGGCTGGTAATGAGGGACCAGCTAATGCGGGCGTTTAAACTTTGCTGCCGAGCATGAGCTGAAGCGAATCCCAGGCGCGGTCGAGCAAACCGGCTTGAGGCACGGCCCAAAGCGTTGCGAGCGGCACCTGCGTTAGCACCTTTCCCTGATCGAGGATGGTCACCGTGCCGACCTGTTCGCCAGCGCTCAGCGGCGCGAAGAGCGGTGTATTCACCTTGATGCTCGACGTAATCTGGGCGCGCGTTCCGGCGGGAATCGTGGCCACGACATTCTGCGTCGGCGCAACGTCGACGTTCAGACGCGTGCCTTTATAAACGCGCGCAAGCGATATCGCTTGGCCCACGCGGAAGAACGGCACCGCATCGAATGCGTGATACGCGAAATTGAGTAGCTTGAGACTGTCTGCCACGCGAGCAGGCTCCGTGGGCTCGCCCATGACGACGCTGATCACGCGTCGCGACGTGCCGGGTGCGCCTTCGACATCGCGAATCGCGCTGGCGATCAGGCAATAGCCAGCCGCCTGCGTGTGCCCGGTTTTCAGACCGTCCACGCTCGGGTCGAGCCAGAGCAGGCGGTTGCGATTCGGCTGGCGAATCCGGTCGTAGGTGAATGTCTTCGTCGAGAAGATCGGGTAATACTCGGGAAAGTCGCTGATGATATGCGCAGTCAGCGTGGCCAGGTCGCCCGCGCTCGTAAAGTGCTGCGGACTGGGCATGCCGTTGACGTCGGAGAAATGCGTATGCGCCATGCCAAGGCTGGCGGCTTCGGCATTCATCATCTGCACGAATTGCGCCTGACTGCCGCCCACGAGTTCGGCCAGCGCAATCGCGGCGTCGTTGCCCGATTGCACGATCAAGCCATAGAGCAGGTCATGCACGCTCACGGGCTTGTTCGGCTCGATGAACATGCGCGATTCGTCGGTCCCGACGCTGCGCACCGCTTCGCCCGGCAGCACGGTCTGATCCATCGTGATGCGCTTCGCGTGCAGCGCCTGAAACACGAGATAAGCGCTCATCAGTTTGGTCAACGACGCGGGTTCCGCGCGCGCATCGGCATTCGACGACGCGAGAATCTGATCCGAACCGGCGTCCATCAATACCCACGCGCGAGCCTGAAGCGCGGGCGGCGCCACTTGCGCGGACGCCTCGGTGCTCGTTAATGCTGTCAATGCAGTCAATGCGGTAATGAACGCGGCGCACACGGTACGGCGGGGAAAAGAAAACAGCGAGAGGCGGCAGGGCGTGCGGCGCATGATCGGGTGTAGATTGATTTGAATAGTGAAAAGCGGCGGCTATCGAACGAACAAACAAAAGAACGAGCGATCGAACGATGGACTCGCGTTAGCTACGCTCATAACGCGAGTCGACTGCGGCCGCCGATGCAGCCGTCATGCGTGCCTTGATACGGCAGAGCGCAAGCCATTGCTGCGCCCAGACACCCTTGCCGTAATTGCGTCCGCGCTGTTCCGGCCGATCCAGTTGATCGGTAATGCCGGTGGGTTCCACTGCGGTTTCCCAGGAAGCCGTGCGGAAAATCATGTCCCACCATGGAAATAGCACGCCGAAATTGCAGCCATAGGCCGTGCCGGTATGGCCGTATTCCATGGCGTGATGGCGTCGATGAAACGACGGGCTCACAATGACGCGTTCGAGCCACCATCCATAAGGCAGGCGCGCATTCACATGCTGGATCGCCTGCAACGTATTGCTGACCGCGACCAGCACGACGAATTGCCCCGGCTGAACGCCGATGAACAAACTGACCACGGTAAAGAAGGCCGTTTGCACGATGTCGTCGACGAAATGATTGCGGTCGTCGTTCCAGAGCGACATTTGGCGCTGGCTGTGATGAACCGCATGCAGTTCCCACCAGATGCCGAACCGGTGTTGCCAGCGGTGATACCAGTAGCCGAGAAAATCGAGCACCACGAGATAAATCGCAAATGAAACGAGCGGCTGATCGGTCAGGCCGGGCGCGATCTCATCGAGATTCACGGTCCAGATGTTTTTGACCGTCATCCACGTTTCCAGATGATTGATCGTGGGTTGGAGCCAGACGAAAAAGAGCGCATTGACGATGCCCAGTTTCGCGATCCACGTGTACCAGACGTCGGGCCACAAAGCGCGACGCTGTTCCCATTGTTCAATCGGACGCCATGCCTCAAGCGGACGCAGAATCGCGAACGTCACCGCAATTTCGAGCACGCCGACCACCGCCCAATAGAGCGCGTCGTAGGCGTCTTCGTCGTAGTCCATCAAATGAAGATGGAACAGCAAGGGCTGGACGATGTAGATATAGGCGTCGGTTTGAAGCAAACCGACGAAGTGCTCAAATTCAAGGCCCATTCCTGTTCCCATTGCATGCAGCATCGTTTTTTCCTGCCAGCCGATCAATCAGGATTGGGCGCGTAGACGGGCGCGCGGTCGCCCATGAAAATGCCGTGCGGAGAGCGGCCCACTTCGATCGTGGATACGAGCTTGCGCGTCGCAAGGTCGATCACGCCCACGTGGCGCGAGAAGCGGAAGGTCACCCAGAGATGGCGGCGATCGGCTTGCAATTCCATATCGTCGGGGCCGGGCATGAGGCCGGTGATATCGCCGGTATTGGTCAGCGTCTTGTAATCGAGAATGCTGATGGTGCTGTCGACGCGATTCGTGACAGCGACATGTGTGCCGTCGTCGAGCGAGCGGAAATTGTGCGCGCCACGTCCTGTATGAATCTTCTTGACGACGGTGTGCGTCTGCGTATCGACTACCGTCACGTTGTCTTCGCCCGTCATGCCGACCAGCAGAAAACGGTTACCGGGCACCATCCACAGGCCGGCTGGATCGTCGCCCACATGCACGCGCCACCGTATCGTCTGCGTCGGCAGGTCGATGGCCGCGATCTCACCGGATTCCTGCAACGAGACGAACACCGTCTTGTTGTCGAGCGAGAACGTCATGTGGCTGGGCATTTTGCGAATCGGCACGTGTTTCGCGAGCGAGAAATGCTGGCCGTCGTAGCGGTAGATATCGACGCGATCGAGTCGAAGCCCGTTCGTGACGAACCATTTGCCATCTGGAGAAAAGCCGAGCTGATACGGATCTTCCATGTCCTGAAGCCAGCCGCGCACGGCGCCGGTGTGCGGATCGAGGAACATGAAATTGTCGGAAATGGAATTCGCGACGATCAGCGTTTTGCCATCTGGCGTGATCATCAGATGATGCGGTTCTTTACCCGCAGGCATCACCGCGACGACCTTGCGCGTCGCTTCGTCGATCAGATTGATCTTCGCCTCGCCGGAATCCAGCACGACCACGTTCTCGGCCATCGCGCCGGGAAGAACTCCCGCGAGCGCAATCAACAGGGTGAAATTGTATAAACAGCGAAAGCGCATCGAAATAAACTGGATGACGGTTGAAAGGCGCGGATGAAGCGTGGAGAATCAAGCGGCGTGCCGCGAAGTTGAGCGCGAATGTATCGGGAAAAAGCCGTGTATTCCAATTACTCGTTTTCATGAATGAATGAGTTATTCGAATAACTGGAGAGAACTTCACCGTATATGGATGGGAGATTCAGTTCGTGAAATAAATAGTTACGTATTCGCGCACTTTTTTCTGCGTTGGACTATAAGATGTCGAAAATGTAATTGTTTGGACGGTGTGCTGTTATCGGCGACCGAAGATAATGTTCTATTACGGTGCAGGGACACTGATCGCTCCGTTCTAAAGCGGGCCGCAGCCCGGCTTTTAGCGTCAGGACGTGCCGCTAGTACGGGTTGGTGCGACGCCAACGCGTGGGGAGCTTTCACAGAGCAACTGGACACCACTGTTGCATGAAATCGCTGCCATCTAATGTTAATGCACGGTCGGTCGTTGTTTTGACACGTTGCACATCAAGCTATTCCGGCACTGGTGATGAGGTTGAGATGGCGTTAGTGTGCGACGTCAGTCGCCCAATCTCCTCGAGTAAAAAGTGAGTCTGCTTCATTCTAATGTGTCGTAATTGACGGCCAGCGACAAAAAAGGGCATAACGTCTGACTTGGAGAGTTCCTTACTATCCGCTGCTAGTAAGCCGACGGAACGGTTTTCCGCATTTTTATCCAAATTTTGTTGTGTAGCTTCGTGTAGCGTTATCTGGATAGCGATACGACAGGCAATCGTTTTCCACCAATCGTATGTACCGATTTCGTCTAATAAATATGTCGAGCTCCAGATGTGAATGCTAGTTCGTAACGCACATCCGAGATGGCCACCCATCCAAAGGTTGACCTGACACGTCAACTGCGGAACGAATGCGAATAGCCGCCTTAGCGAGCTGTTGAAGGAAGGCTATGGCGTCTCGACGGATCGAAAAAAATATGGGGCTGGAACGTAATAAATTCGTTCCGGGAAGGCAGCTTAGTGCTTTGCGCTGTATGGCGAATGCACAGCGCCTGACGTACAGAATTCTTAGTGAAGGCAGTTGGCATGTCGTTTGTCAAAAGTTCCAAATTTGGCACCCAGATTGGCGTGTCGCTTTTTGCCATGGTGGCACTTCTGGTTGTTCTCGGAACCGCGAGCCTCCATGCAATACGGGGCGAATACCAGTACGTCAGCCAATATCAGGACAGGTGGGCGAAGCGGGCGCGGATCTGTCTCCGTATGCAGGTGACCTTGCAGTCGATTCAGGCAATCGCATCCCGTCTCACGCAAGCACGGGACGAAGAAAAAGGTGAAGCGCTAAGGAATTCATTCGATAGCGCCGTGGATGAATACCGGAAAGAGGTAGAAGACTACGAGCGATACGCAGCCGAGGCGGGTGATCAGGAAAAGATCATTTGGCATGATATGTATGCGTTATCCTCACTGTATCTGCTCGCAAACCGACAGCCTCCTTTGCGGGGCGATCAGTCTGCCCAAGCTAACGCCGATCACCCCGACGTCGCATCCTTGGCGTACGTCGGGGTGATCCAGAGCGACGCGAGTGATATCGTAAAGCTAATTCTGGTCGATAGTAGAGAAAAGCTGCAAGATGCGAACGCCTTGGATGAGCGGGCGCAGCGCGCTGTTGGACTTATTCTATTGATCGCAATCTCGATCGCGATATTTTCGGCTGCGGCTCTTAGACGATCACTTTTCATACAGCTCGGAGCGGATCCAAGGGATCTGGTCGAGCGAGCGAAAGCCATCTCATTGGGAGACTTTAGCGGTCAGATCGCGTTTCGCAGCGAAAACCCGGATAGCCTTGCATTCTCTATCGCGACCATGCGGGACAAGCTTGCGTCATTTATTACGGAAAGCAGGAACGCAGCTGCCCGATATCAGGCGCTCTACGAAAAGACGCCGGTTATGCTGTTCTCAGTCGACAGCTCGGGAAAAATTCTGCATGTCAGTGACCGTTGGCTTCAATCCACGGGATACGCACGGTCCGACGTCTTGGGGAGACCCTTAGAAGAATTCTATCTTCTGAAAGGCGGCGAGTGCGCTGAAGTCGAGATCCGGCAGGTGTTTGCCGGGGGGAAGTAGGAAAGGTGACGCGCACAGTACTGTGCAACGACGGGTCGACGATCGATGTCGAGGTCGCTGCGGTTGTTTCGTCGGACGCTAACGGCGCGTCGATGTCTCTTTCGTCATGGCAGGATGTCACGGAGCGAAATCGCATTCGAGAGGCGCTTCTAGCCGAACATCGCCGGCTAAAGGTTACCCTTGACTCAATCGGCGATGGTGTAATCGCGGCTGACCGGAAAGGACGAATTGAGTATGTCAATCCGGCGGCAGAGGAACTGACAGGTTGGAAAAGTGCAGAGGTGCAAGGTAAAAGCATTTCAAGCGTGTTGAATCTATCGACAAAAGACGGCTCCTACGATGGCGTAAGGCGAGGCATAAATTCCTCCAGAAGCTTTACCGGAACTGAACATCGAACGCTAATTCACAGAACTGGTGAAGCTAAGATCGTGGAATGCATGGCATCTGCTATACCGGGTTCAGGCGATAGCGGCCCGATTGGTACGGTTTTCATTGTTCGAGATATCTCGGAAACCGTCCGACTACATGAGGAGCTGATGTATCGGGCTACGCACGATTCCCTCACAGGTGTTCTGAATCGAGATGAGTTTGAGGCGCGGGTTAGCCATGTCGTGACGGGAGCGCAAAAGGCGACGACATTGACGTACGCACTAATGAGCATAGATCTGGACCAGTTCAAGATAGTAAATGACGCCGGCGGTCACGCCGCGGGGGACCGTGTGCTCAAGCAGGTAGTGCAGATTGTATGCGGAGTCATACGAAGCGGAGATACTTTTGCCAGGGTCGGTGGCGATGAGTTCGGGTTGCTGGTTTGCCGCGACAGCACTGAATCTGTGCATTCCTTGGCCACGAAAATTTGTCGGGGGTTGGATAATTATCGCTTTCGCGTTGGAGATGTCTACGTGCACGTAGGTGTCAGTATCGGGTTGGTAGTGCTGGATGGGAGCTGGACATCAAAAGAAGCGTTACTGCGCGCCGCAGATAGCGCCTGCTACGCCGCGAAGGCATCTGGACGCAATCGGGTTCATGTCTACACCCCCACTGACGGTGTAATTGAGTCTCAGCGCAACGACATGCAGTGGGCTAGGCGTCTGGAGGCAGCACTTGATAGCGATCAATTCATTCTCTACTTTCAACGGATCGTTCCGCTGAAAGAGCGTACTGAGCAAGTACATGGTGAAGTTCTTTTGAGGCTTAGAGATACGGGCGACAAGCTTATCGGACCGGGCAAATTTCTGCCCGCTGCAGAACGTTTCAATCTTGCCAGCAAGATTGACAGATGGGTTGTACGGAGTGTCTTTCGTATCCTTAACGATCATGCCGATAATTGTGACAAAATTTCGACAATTTCTATAAATCTATCAGGTAATTCTATAAGTGATCCTGAATTCACGGAATTCCTTTCTCAGGAAATACGTATAGCAAAGTTCAAAACGGGGATAATTTGCTTCGAGATCACAGAGACTGCTGTCATCACAAATTTTTATGCGGCAAGTTTGTTCTTTTCAACAATGAAGAAGGAAGGAGTGCGCTTTGCGCTAGATGACTTCGGGAGTGGTGCATCTTCATTTGGCTATCTGAAGGCTCTGCCGATTGACTACATAAAAATAGATGGTCAATTTGTTCGAGAGCTCGAATCTGATCCTGTCAGTCAGATCGCAGTCAAGTGTATAAATGACGTGGCAAGAGTTACTGGGAAGAAAACCGTGGCAGAGTTTGTTGAGACGAAAGAAGTAGACGACATGCTAATGGACATGGGCGTGGATTACTCGCAGGGCTATTTGCACCACCGTCCGTCGCCTTTGGACGAACTTTTCGATATCGACTAATACCGACCATTTTAATCCTCTAATAATTAAATTAATTTAAAGGCGGCTCGACGATAAAATAGCGAGTTTGTCTTGTATATTTTTTGTAAAAGCGCTAGAAGAAATGTCACTTTCTAAACGACTCATAGCGATGCTCTCAATCGCATTGACTGCCATGATCTTCGTTGGTGGTGTTGGACTATTGCGACTGTATGAAGCACAGCAGCGATTCGAGTACATTCAGACTAAAATTATCCCGAGCATCAAGGAGCTAGAAGAGGCACGTTTAAATGCTGATGGCTATTCGCGTTTGGTCTTCCAGTATCTCTTGAGCACAGATGATTCGGACAAAGCGCAAGTCCAACAGCAGATGGATCGAGTTGCAGCGTTATTGGGCCAGCATCTGGCAACGTATGCGAAGGATGACCTTTCAGACGGGGCAGACCGCGAGATGCTGGAAGACGACAAGGCAAATTTTTCCACTTACCAAGCGGAGTTAGGCAGCTTCAAGGCGAAAGCCCTTGCCGGCGATATTGACGGTGCCAAAAACATGTTGGTTGATGGCGGAGTTGTGGGGGTGGCGGGTGCCAAATTGCGGAGCGGTCTTTCGGATCACATCGAATACAACGTTAGGCTGAGCCATGATTTGGGTGGCCGGAATAACGCGGACTACTCGCAAGCGTTGTGGCTGTTGCTGGCTTGTATGGCGGTGGGAGGGATCATGAGCGGTGGGCAGGGAGTGATGTTATACCGCTCAATGACTTCTGGCTTGAAGCGGATGCAAGGCGCAATGGAGCACGTCAGCGACTCACTGGATCTGACTCACAACGTAAAGATCGATCGCGAGGATGAAATCGGCTATACGGCAGTCGCGTTCAATGCGTTGCTGGCTAGCGTTTCCAAGGTCGTTGGCGAGGTGAGGCAGACGGCGAACGCTGTGAGCATTGCCTCTAAGCAGATTGCTGTCGGCAGTACGGACTTGTCCCAGCGTACGGAAGAGCAGGCGGCATCTTTAGAGGAGACAGCCTCAAGTATGGAAGAGCTTACCGCGATCGTAAGGCGAAATGCCGATAACTCAATGCAAGCGACAATGCTTGCCAAAATGGCATTGGAAGTAGCGAGGCACGGTGGCGATGCAGTTAAACGTGTCGTGGAAACTATGGGGATGATCTCCGACAGCTCGGCGAAAGTTGGCGAAATCATTGGCGTAATTGAGGGAATTGCGTTTCAAACAAATATCTTGGCGCTTAATGCGGCGGTCGAGGCTGCGCGCGCTGGGGAGCAAGGTCGCGGGTTTGCTGTTGTGGCGGGGGAGGTTCGAACACTTGCGCAAAGAAGCGCGACCGCAGCGAAGGAGATCAACGACCTGATTGGCGAGTCAATGACGCGTGTGGCCGCGGGTTCGAATTTCGTCGCAGAAGCGGGTGGCAGGATTGGCGAGATCGTGGAGTCAGTCCAACGCCTCGCCGACATGGTGGACGAAATCTTGACGGCCTCGGAAGACCAGCGCACCGGTATCGAACAGGTTAATCAAGCGGTTGCCCAGATGGATCAAGTTACGCAGCAAAATGCGGCATTGGTCGAACAAGCTTCGGCCGCCGCACAATCGATGGCGGAAGAAGCAAACAGAATGCAAAGTGCTGTTGCAAACTTCCGTATTAACGATGTGTGAGATCGGCCAGTGAGGATACTCGGGACAGAAAATGGTTGGACGAGACGGGTAGTGGCCTTATCTAGGGGCGGCCACGGCCACAGATAGGATAACTCGCTGACTGAAATGATCAACGGCATGGACGAGACGGAACTGATTCCCTGCGGGCACCATTGAGATGACCGAATTGGTTGAAGTGGCAACCACGGTAGGGGTAAGCAGGTAAAACAACAAATGGCAGCGCATGGGGCCAGTAGGCTATATCTAGCCTGCTGAAGTTGAACCAAACTACTGGGACAATATCGGAGATTTTGCTGGGCTACGTCAGCGGGGGAGGTCAACGGGTTGAACTCAACCCAAGGCACTTCATAATTCCCAGTGTGATTTAGCGACTGTGGGTATCGCTAAAATTTTTTCGAGCGCGATCCGCTTGAGATAGGCGCCAGCGCATCAGATCATCTGCTCCTCGACCAGCTTGTACTTCTACGTCTTGCGGGCGCAACTTCTTGCCGGTGCTCAGGTCGACCAAGGTCCAGCCCACATCAGCCCCAGACTTCCGGTTCACGAATTTCAGCGGAGATTCGTTCCCGTTTGAATCATTCCAACTATCGCCGATCTGAGCGAGCAGCATGAGTGCAGGTGCAATCTGCCGCCCTTTCGGCGTTAGAGTATATTCGAAGCGCTCGGGGCTGAACTGGTAGCGCTGTCGTTCGAGAAGTCCATTCGCCTCAAGATGTTTTAGGCGATCGCTAAGCGTTGCGTTAGTTACGCCGCTTGATCGGCGCAAATCCTCGTACCGCCTGAGGCCTAAAACTAGGTCTCGCAGGATCAGTAGACCCCAGCGGTCTCCGATTGCTGCCATGACAGTGGCAACCGAGCATACCATCCCATCGAAACCCTTCGAGCGCATAAACAGTACCTCTTGTATTCGCCATACCTGGTTGCGATAGATTTTATTACAAGATGCGCCGGGGTGTAAGGCTGACACTATTGAAAACTACCTGACGGTCGTGGCCGGGCGAGGGCTTTCTTGCTTGAGGCTTATGGCATTGAACAGTCACCTCGGCTCGCGCCCAAATGTCTTCGAAAGCGAACATTCAGAAGATAGGTCTTGCCCCACCGAACAGTAACTCTTATTATTGGAGTCTCTTGCCAGTCGGCGTTGACAGACCGGTGGGCACGAAATCATCATCGTCGTTGATGCGAAAATTGACCGGCAATCGGGCAGTCTGCCTGGTCCCAGACTCGGAAATAAGCATGGCATTTCAGGATCCCTCAAGAATCTTTGTCGTGGGTGGTACCGGAGCGCAAGGTTTCGCGGTCATTCGGGGCTTGGTTTCAGACAGGAAGTATTTTGTTCGAGCATTGAGTCGTGATCCTGCATCCCGGCGAGCCACAGCGCTGACAGCGCTCGGCAACGTGTCGATACTCAAGGGAACGTTTGCGGATGAGGCAGTTCTTCGCGCTGGGTTTCGAGATTGCGACGGGGCATATGTCAATATCGACGGATTCAACGCGGGCGAGAAAACTGAAATGTACTGGGCTATCCGCAGTTATGAGATAGCCATTGAAGAAGGTGTGAAATTCTTCGTGTACGGCAACCTCGATTACGGGCTTAAGCAGTCCGGCTATGACTCACGGTTCCGTACTGGGCACTATGACGGGAAAGGTCGGGTCGGCGAATGGATTCTGTTTCAGAATCAGTTCAATCGCGAACGTATGGGTGCGGCTCTGCTAACCACCGGTCCCTATATGGAAATGGCTTTCTCGGCAATGACGCCAATGACGCCCTCCATAGAATGCGGGGTCGCAACTTGGCGAGTGCCGCTCGGCATGGGCGCAGTACCCCATGCTGCATTGGAGGATTGCGGGTATTACGCAAGGTGGCTCTTTGATAACCAGAGTCGTGCCAATGGAATGGATCTGGCGGTGGCCATAGAGCACGTTGAATATGGCAAGCTTGCGGAGGCGTTCGAGCGAGTGACAGGGCATCCGGCGCGCTATATTGACACCGAGCTCGACGCGTATTGGAGCGGCCCGCTAAAGGCTGCCGCAAGCCTTCCGGCTGGATATAACGCCGATCCCCATGACAAAAGCACGATGAGTTTTCGCGATAATTTCACGGGGTTCTGGAACCTCTGGAAGTTTGGGATCGTGAAGAGAGACTATGCTTTACTTGATGAAATCCATCCAACACGAATCAGAAGCGTCGAATCGTGGCTGCGGCGAGAAGAGGAGCTGGGAAAGGTGCAGGGTAAGGGGGGCTTTGGGAGCGGATTCAGCCCGAAAACCTGTTCAAATCGCCGCCACTATTGAAATTGTCCGAGGATAGGCGGAAAGGTGGGCTGTGAGCTTTAACGCTAACTGTTTTGGTTGCATCTCAATGACGGCTGCCCTCGCCTCTTGATTTGTGGACGTAGCAACGCGCAACGCGGCTGCGCGAGCCGCTCTGGTGATGCACAGTGTGCATGGATTGATTGAGTCGAGGTAGCTTGACCGGCACCTCCGGAACGGACCGTTCAGTTCCTGCGTGAGCAACAGCAACATCGGACAGCTCAATCGAGATGGTCAATCTGTCTTGCGTCGACCGCCTTTGGTGCGATGGGGCGAACAGCAGGGTAACCGGTCTAACGGCGCTTGTAGCTGTTACTGATGGATTCGAAAGAGCATTACCGCGGGTTTTAAAGTCCAATCTGGGCATTAATTTATCCGATATGCAAGCTAGGTTTTGTCATGAAAAACGTAGGGAATTGTAGGTTTCGCTCTATTCGATTTTTTGCAAATGATTTCTCCATCATATGATGGAGCGTCTTAATATGTCATGCGGGATACAAATTGCTCAAAGATAAGCAAAATTTGCATGCGCGAGATGCCCATTACATGGCCGCGGGGCGGGGTGGAAAGCTGCGCTGGATGTTTGTCGGAAGATGTGGCATTCGCGCTGGATGGGGGCTCTGCTGTTTGTCGCTATATTCGCCATCGCGGATGTTGGTCTGGGATTTGTGGCGGGGCACTTTTTGCCCCGGCCTGACAACGCCCACGTACAGCCTCTGGCGAACGGGTTGGTGATGAACTGCATAAACCTGTTCGCTGTAGCTGTCGCTACGGCTTCCCTGGCCAAAATCGAAGGCAGGTCGTTATTCGCCTATGGGCTGCAAGGCAGCGACCGCGGACCTCGGCTCCTCTCAGGAGCGGTTTTCGGTTTCGTAGCGATCTCCATCCTGGTGTTGTCATTGTGGCAATTTGGTCTTCTTCGTCTCGACGTCTCGACGACTGAGCGCGGATTTCAGGCGTGGCGATACGCCGTCATATGGGCCATCGCATTCATCATGGCCGGAATCTCTGAGGAATCTTTGTTGCGGGGCTATCTTCAATACACCCTGTCGCGAGGTATGGGGTTCTGGCCGTCTTCGGTGCTTCTCTCTCTTGTGTTTGGTGCGATGCACTGGACTAACCCGGGCGAAACGCTGGTTGGCGTTGTGGCGGCGACGTTGATGGGACTCATTCTTTGCATGACACTCTGGTTCACCGGCTCACTCTGGTGGGCGATTGGCTTCCACGCCGCTTGGGACTGGGGTGAGTCTGCGGTATACGGGAATTCAGATAGTGGGAGGCTTATCGAACATGCAGTATTCACCTCGGAACCATTGGGAAATATGTTGCTAACCGGAGGTGGTGCCGGCCCTGAGGGTAGTCTATTGATCTTCCCGCTAATGGGGATAATCGCGCTGCTGATCTGGGTACGTTCAGGTTTGAATCCCAGTTCGTCGTTCACGCAAACTTCCCGTGAATGATGGGGCGATGTGCTTCGTCAAGCGAAAGGGGCTGGCTTTGGTTGGTAAATGGTACCGTCGTGCAGCATGAGGTTCCCCCGACTGTTGATTTGCAAGGAATCCTGACGCGGGGATCCGTGCAAATCAACAGATCGCTGTCACAGACGGCCTCAAGAGCATGCCCGAAGCGCTTGCAGCCGTGTCGCCGGCCACCACGCTGTAAGCCTGCATCCTGCATCTGATCCGCATCAGCCTCGATTATGCGAGCTAGAGAAATTGCAGATCGCTTGCCGCAGCCATTCGCCGGATCTATCCCGCTGCGAGCGCGGAAGCGGCGCAGGCCGAACTGGATGCGTTCGCCGAAGGGCCATGGGGCCAGAGATTCCCACCCTGTCGGTGTCGCTTGACGCAATGCATGGGATCGCGTGATCCCGTTCCTCGCGTTTCCACCGGGAATACGAAAGAGTATTTACACTACGAACGCCACCGAGAATATCAACTCGCAGCTAAGCAAGATCATCAAGGCCGGGGGCACTTTCCCAGCGACGATGAGGCAACAAAACTCATCTGGGTGGGGCTTCGCAACATTACTGCCGGTTGGGGGGCGCTCACGATTGGGAGGCGGCGATGAACCAATTCGCTATCCTCTATGCGATCGATTCTTCGAGCATCCGTGCGAATGTAGATCTGAGAAGCGCGGCGCGTTACCGCGGGCAACGCTGTGCAGTTGCACGGGCTTGTGGTTGCGGCTTCGTTCGCTGTTTTCATTGCACATTCCTTGCATACTTGATTCGAAAATAACTGATAAATTCAAACACTTTCGTTTGACATATTTAAAGTGCATGCTGATAATAAATAACTCGGATACGATCCAATCGAAAGGCAGATTCCACCACGCTTCGTAACTTGCGCTAGCAGCTTTCCGACTGGCGTTGCTTTTTGCTAGCTCGTGATGTTTTGTGTCGGTCCTACATATCCTTCGTTTGACGTTCTATTCTCGCTGTATGTGGGAGGCGCAGATGCTGGATGACGACGTAAGATTCGTAAATAGGTTAGCTTTCGGTTGTGGGTTACAGTTTGAAATTCGGTTGTATTTCGTTTTATATTGCGCAATCCTATTTGGAAATTGTCTGCGGCCCATAGATCTGCTGCTCCGGCACATCCGGGGCAAGTTTCGTTGTCGTTCGCGCTTCGCCCCCAAGTAGCGCGATTTGTGCCGGCCACTGTGGCCGGCATTTTTTTGGTGAACTTCCTAATTTGAACCGAGCCGGGTTTGGTGGAGGCTCCAACTCTTGAGAGAATGGAGCCATGAACAAGAAGGCAACCAAGTTTTCCCCGGAAGTCCGCGAGCGCGCAGTGCGTCTGGTGCGCGAGCAACGTAGCGAACATCCGTCGATGTGGGCGGCGGTCGAATCGATTGCACCGATGATCGGCTGTACGCCGCAGACGCTGCACGAATGGGTCAAGCGTGACCAGGTTGACCAGGGTGAGCGTGATGGCGTGAGCACCGACGAACGCGAACGGCTGAAGGCCCTGGAGCGCGAGGTCAAGGAATTGCGTCGTGCCAACGAGATTCTCAAGGTCGCGAGCGCGTTTTTCGCCCAGGCGGAGCTCGACCGCCGTTTCAAGTCCTGAAGGCCTTCGTCGATCAGTATCGCGACACCTTTGGGGTCGAGCCGATCTGCAAGGTCTTGCGGATTGCCCCGTCGGGCTACCGACGCCATGCGGCACAGCTTCGCGATCCGTCCAGACGCTGCGCCCGCGCGAAACGAGATGAGATTCTGCAACCCGAGATCAGGCGTGTCTGGCAGGCCAACATGCAGGTCTATGGTGTGCCGAAGGTCTGGAAGCAGATGAATCGCGAGGGCATTGTGGTCGCGCGCTGCACGGTCGGTCGGCTGATGAAGCTGCAAGGTCTGCGTGGTGCGGTTCGCGGCAAGCGCATTCGCACCACGATTGCCGACAAAAGCGCACCGCGTCCGCTGGACCGAGTCAACCGGCAATTCAAGGCGCAGCGGCCGAATCAGCTCTGGGTTTCGGACTTCACGTACGTTTCGACATGGCAAGGCTGGCTTTACGTGGCGTTCGTGATCGACGTGTTTGCTCGCCGTATCGTTGGCTGGCGAGTCAGTTCGTCGATGACCACGGACTTCGTTCTGGACGCACTTGAACAGGCGCTGTATGCGCGGCAACCAGGCGAGAACGGGACATTGATACACCATTCCGACAGGGGGTCCCAATACGTCAGCATTCGCTACAGCGAACGTCTGGCCGAAGCGGGCATCGAGCCTTCGGTCGGCAGCCGTGGCGATAGCTATGACAACGCGCTGGCTGAAACGATTAACGGCCTGTACAAGACGGAACTGATTCATCGGCGCGCCCCGTGGAAAACGAAGGAATCCGTCGAACTGGCAACGCTGCAATGGGTGGCCTGGTTCAATCATCATCGACTGATGGAACCGCTCGGCTATATCCCGCCCGCTGAAGCTGAGGCAAACTACTACAGGCAACTCAGAAATACTGCTGATGCGCCTGCTTTAACTTAAACCCAATAGCCTCCACGATTCCCGGCTCGGTTCAATTAGGTAGTCCTGTTTTAGTACGACGTGAAGTCGCGTGGACGATTGTTCCATTTGTGTTCGCCCGGAAGAGGAACCGATTGTTCGGTCTATCGTAACCTCCTCGTGTCCTTCATACGGAGCACGGTAGGTCCAATTGTCCGTCCTCGCCGGCGTACTGGCAAAGGCAGGTGACCCGTGAGGTGACTGTTGGAGTAGTGGATATGAAGACGCGGAGAAGGCGCATGGTGGACAGTAATATTCGACTACTTCTTTCAGGATTTCTGCCTCCTGCGTCTTCTTGCCAAGCAGACGCTGCAGTTCCCTGATTTCCTTCATCGCTGCAGCCAACTGTGAGGCTGGTACAACGGCCTCTCCAGCTTTCACCGCCGCCAGGCTGCCGTCCTCGTATTGTTTGCGCCAAACAAACACCTGGTTTGGGTTCACCCCATGCCGACGGGCAACCGCCGAAACCGTTGCTCCCGGCTCCAGGGTTTCCTGCACAATGGCCACTCTCTCTCGAACCGAACGCAGACGACGGCGCTCTGGCTCAGTCAGAACTTCAATGCTTTCCACAATTTGCGTAGGCTTGAAACTAGTCACAAGACTACCTCCTATTTTAAGAGGTGCCGCGTGTCCTGAGAATCAAGGGGCTACTCCATGGAACAGCTTCAGACGTGCAGAACAGCTATGATGAAATGGTCTCTAAGACATACATTACAATACCGACGTCCTGGAGGTTGCAGTCAGGCATAAGTATGGCTCATTCTCCACGCCTGTCAGGGCCGCTTTTCGCCCGCGTGGCAGTAGCCCTCTTTGATAGACTATTTGACGGAAATCGATATGAAGCGGAAAAGCTTTGCCGATATGGACTGCGCCGTCGCGCTGGCGTTAGAGCAGGTCGGCGAGTGGTGGAGTCTGCTGATCATACGCGATGCGTTACAAGGCTCGACACGCTTCGAACAGTTCCGCGACAGCCTGGACATTTCGCCGACCGTATTGTCGAAGCGCCTTACGTACCTGATCAGCGCCGGGCTAATGGAGCGGTATCGAGATTCGGCTGACGCCGGCCGGGATTCGTACCGCGTCACAGCAAAGGGGCGAGACTTGTCCCCGGTGCTGATCGCGCTATTTGCTTGGGGACGCCGCTATGTCAAAGGGCATCGATGGGGCATAGATTTCGTGGACCGTGAAACCGGCGAGGCCGTCGACCCCGTGCTGATCGATCGCAATACAGGAAAAGAAGTCAATCGCAACGATCACGCTTTCGTACCCGGCAGATATCCCTCCGAAGCGACGCTCAAGCGCTTAAAGCCGCTTGAGCGCTAAACGGCGTCACATGCGCACCAGCCCGAATTCTGGCGTGAAGGAGTATGTTAGGTCGTACTTAAGATAATACCCAAGACACGGCGCAGCGGTTCAGCGGCCCCCCAAAGTAACTGGTCGCCAGTAGTCAGAACGCTGTAAATTCCGTCGCCAAGGTTCATCTTCCGTAGCCTGCCGACCGCGACCTTCAACGAACCGCTAACAGCGGCAGGACTCAGGCGCCGTATCGATTCTTCTCGGGTATTCGGAACGAAATCGACCCACTCGTTCCCATTCCCGATGAGTTTCTCCAAACTTTCGACGTCCCGGTCCTCCTTCAGCTTGAGCGTGATCGCTGCAGAGTGACTTTGCAGCGCCGCAACCCGTACGCAAAGCCCGTCGACGCGGATAGTGCCTGGCGCCAGACCGAGTATCTTGTTGGCCTCGACTTCGCCCTTCCATTCTTCGCGGCTAATGCCGTTTCCGAGATCCGAATCGATCCAGGTGATAATGCTGCCCGCGAGCGGCACACCAAATCGGGTGATTGGATAGTCGTCGCTCGCCGCAGCGAAGCGAGCGCGATCCAATACGTCAATGGTCGGCGTCGCGGGATCGGCGAGTGCCGCGCGCGTGTGATCCGATAGCGCGGTCATTTGACCAAGCAGTTCAGTCACATGGGTGGCACCCGCACCTGATGCGGCCTGATAGGTCATCATAGACATCCAATCGACGAGCCCAGCTTGGAGCAGCCCGGCCAGGCCAACGAGCGATAAGGTGATGGAACAATTGCCACCGATAAAATTCTTCACCCCCGATGCGATAGCCGCGTCGATGTGCACTCGATTGACCGGGTCGAGAGCGATTACGGAGTCACTGTCCATGCGCTTTGCCGATGCCGCGTCGATCCAGTAGCCATTCCAACCGGCGGCCCGCAGAGCGGGGTAGATTGCCTTCGTGTAACTGCCGCCTTGGCACGTGACGATGATGTCCATCTCTGCGAGTTGTTCGATCGCGTGGGCGTCACGTAGTGTGTGCTCTCTGCCTCTATGATCGCGCGTGCGCTGGCCAGCGGCCGATGTACTGAAATACGTCGGCGCGATGTGCGCGAAGTCGTTTTCTTCCCGCATACGCTTTAGAAGGACGGAGCCGACCATGCCTCTCCATCCGACCAATCCCACTTTTCTCATGTTTCGCTTTCCCCGGCAGGCATGGCCTGCTCGCACGCCCACAATCGGTTGAAGCCAATACTCTCCGTCATCATTACCTGGCGGCTTTGGATAAAATAGCCGTTATTTGCATGGTGACGTACTTCCTTGACGGTCCGACGAGAGGGTGAGCCTGTCTCGTCAGGGGGGCATTTGCAGGTCCTCAGCTGCTGG
Organism: Paraburkholderia tropica; assembly: GCF_014171495.1. Lineage (NCBI taxonomy): Bacteria > Pseudomonadati > Pseudomonadota > Betaproteobacteria > Burkholderiales > Burkholderiaceae > Paraburkholderia > Paraburkholderia tropica. Next base: position 229,357 of record NZ_CP049138.1, on the reverse strand, counting down.
CGCGTGGCTATACTGTCGCTTGTCTTACTCGACCCGATAGCTTGCGGGTGCGCCTATCTAGAGTTCGTCGATTCCAACATGTTCACTGATTGTTACTGCACACAATTCCGGCGCTCCGCGAATGCACTGACCGGGGTCTACGACGACGCTCTACGTCCTGTCGGTTTAAAAATCACGCAATTTTCACTTCTGCGTGCACTGGAGCGCCTCGACGCGGCGACTTACACGGAGATTGCAGGCGAAGTCGGACTCGACAAGACCACTATTTCTCGCAACCTCAAGCTCCTGATCGATGCCGGATGGGTTAACGTAACCTCTGAGGCCGACGCTCGCGTCAAGGTTGCGCGATTGAGCAAAGAGGGCGACGAAAAATTGCGCAGTGCCGAGCCTTACTGGAGGCGTGCCCAGAATCGGGTTGAGCGTGATGTCCAGAGGTTCATGAAAGGCGCTGCCAAGGAGCGCTTGCTTGAGGCGCTGGAGTCGCTGCAGCGTCCGGACGACCGGGGCTAGAAAGGCGGCCTGCGAACGCTTTATTTTGTCGCGCCATTCACAAGGGTTAATCCTTCCTGACGGGCAACCGCTCCAGCGAATAAGATGCACCTACAACCATTTGCAGGCCTGATGGTTGCTCGGATATTGAGTGCGGCTTGCCGCTTCACTATCGGCCATAGAGTTTTAGCTACATTTATTTGAGGAGCGCGCAATGCCGACATACGTTGTGACGGCAGCTGAGGGCCGTTTCACCCCCGAGGAAAAAGGCGAAATCGCAAAGGGAATCACACATGCCCACAGCAGTGCGACCGGGGCACAGGGATTCTTTGCGCAAGTCATATTTTCCCCTGTCGCCGCAGGCAATCACTTTCTCGGGGGAAGCCACTGAAAGCAGACCACATTTTTGTACATGGTCAGATTCGGGCAGGGAGAACGAACGAACAGAAACAGGGCCTGCTCGACAGCATCGTGGGTGTCGTGGCGCGTGCTGCAAACACCGACAGCCGCTACGTTTGGGTCTACCTGGCTGAGTTGCCCGCCGCGCAGATGGTGGAGTATGGGAAGCTGCTGCCGTCTCCCGGTGGCGAGTTGGCTTGGCTGGAGTCAATGTCTCAGGAAGATCGGGACTATCTGACCAGCGTTGGACGATAGGTCGTTGCGCAGCGAGGCGCGAAGTTCAGTGCGGTGCGTCTCATAGACACACCGCACTGCAGACGATACGCAGAGCAGAGAAAAGATAACAACACACCCGGCGCGGATACGTGATCCGCCCCAGCTCGCATAGGTCAGAAGAACCCGAGCGGCTTCGCGGCGTAACTTACGAGCAGATTTTTCGTCTGCTGATAGTGATCAAGCATCATCTTGTGGTTTTCGCGCCCGATACCGGATTGCTTGTAGCCACCGAACGCAGCGTGCGCAGGGTAGAGGTGGTAGCAATTGGTCCAGATTCGACCTGCCTGAATCGCCCGACCGAATCGGTAGGCACGATTGCCGTCACGCGTCCAGACGCCCGCTCCGAGGCCATAGAGCGTGTCGTTCGCAATCGCGAGTGCTTCTTCCTCATTCTTGAAGGTGGTAACGGAAACAACGGGCCCGAAAATCTCTTCCTGGAAGATTCGCATCGAATTGTTTCCGCGGAAAATGGTCGGCTTCACGTAGTAGCCGTCGCGCAGATCGCCGTCCAGTCGGTTTTGCTCGCCGCCGATCAAACATGTGGCGCCCTCGTCCTTGCCGATCTGCAGGTATGACAAGATCTTCGATAACTGTTCGTACGAAGCCTGCGCCCCGATCATCGTGTCGGGGTTGAGCGGATGTCCTTGCTTAATGGCGGCCACGCGTGACAGAGCACGTTCCATGAATTTTTCGTACGCGGATTCCTGGATGAGTACCCGCGACGGGCTAGTGCATACCTCGCCCTGATTCAGGGCAAACATCGCAAAGCCCTCGAGTGCCTTGTCGAGGAAGGAATCGTCTGCGCTGACGACGTCATCGAAGAAGATGTTCGGGCTCTTTCCGCCCAACTCGAGCGTGACCGGAATGAGATTTGTGCTCGCGTACTGCATGATGAGACGGCCGGTCGAGGTTTCGCCCGTGAATGCCACTTTCGCCACCCGAGAGCTCGATGCTAGCGGCTTGCCGGCTTCCACGCCAAAGCCGTTAATGATGTTCACGACCCCCGGCGGAAGCAGATCGGCGATCAGCTCGATCAGCACCAAGATTGACGCGGGAGTCTGCTCAGCCGGCTTCAGCACCACGCAGTTGCCGGCCGCTAGTGCGGGCGCGAGCTTCCACACCGCCATCAGCAGCGGGAAATTCCAGGGGATGATCTGTGCTACGACGCCAAGCGGTTCGTGAAAATGGTATGCGACGGTATCCTGATCGATCTCGGCCAATGTACCTTCTTGCGCCCGCACGCATCCTGCGAAATAGCGGAAATGGTCGATCGCGAGCGGTAGATCGGCGGCACGCGTTTCACGAATGGGCTTGCCGTTGTCGATCGTCTCCGCAACGGCGAGACGTTCGAGGTTGTCCTGCATTCGGTCGGCGATCCGATGCAGAACGAGTGCGCGTTCGGCAGGCGAGATAGCCGCCCAGGCTCCCTTGGCAGCGTGGGCGGCGTCCAACGCCATCTCGATATCTTCTGCCTGAGAGCGCGGTACGTCACACAGCGGCTTACCTGTGATTGGGGAAACATTGGTGAAATATTCACCGGCCAAAGGCGGAACCCATTTTCCACCGATGAAATTGTCATACTTGCGTCGATAGGGGAACGACGTCGTCAGATGTTCAAGGTCAGCATGATTCATGGAGTGTCTCGCTTGAGATTAGAGGGACGCAGGACGAAGAGTGTCCTCAACACGGACCAGCGGGGGAGGCGCCAGGCCCTGATCGGGACGTTCCGTTACGGATCGTTGAGTTGCACATGCGCGTCGACGCGTGGCCGGCCAAGCATCCTCGCGGCTTCCTCGTGCCGGGTGATGGACAAAATTGCGGTTTTGTGCAAAATCGGGACTCGCGGAACGAATTGGCAGCGTCATAGGTGCATAATTTGGAAGATTGAAGATTATTTAGATGTAGCTACAATCATTGCGTCCAGTCTGCGCCACATGGCAGGCCGCGAATGCACCGGTGCCTCGTTTCTGCTGGATGATCGTTGGCCACCACTGACTATGGGGCACGAACATGAGTACTGGACATACGTCCCGATCAAACCAGGCAAAATTTTGGCGCGAGCCTGGCTTCGCGGATGCTGAACTGATGACTGCGAGCTATCGCACCCATCGGTTTCCGCCGCATGCACACGATGAGTTCGCGATCGGCGTGATTGAACGCGGGGCACAGGCATTTCTCGAGGGCCGCGGTCGACGGTTAATCATGCCGGAAGGCGCGATCTGCGTGATCAATCCCGGTCAGCTGCATGAAGGGCGTCCGGCAATTGAGGGCGGTTGGGATTACCGCATGGTGTACGTGTCCGCGTCAGCTCTGCTCGGCCTAGTGCGAGACGCGGACGGCGCACCGCAGCGGTCCGTGCATTTTCCCGATGTCGTGATGGATGACCCGGATACGATGTTGCTATTTCGCACCGCACACATTTGCTCGGAATCTCACGACGCGAGCCAGCTTGAAAAGACATCCCGACTGACAACCGCGATGACCCAACTCGTGTTGAGGCACGCGTCTACAGCTCGTCGGCCTTCCATCGGGGGAGCAATGCCAGGGGCGGTGAGGCGGGCGCGTGACTATATCGATGCCCATTTTGTGGATAATCCGTCGCTCGACGTAATCGCCCAGGTAGCAGGGATGAGCGCTTACCACCTGCTGCGCGAGTTCAAGAAATCAGTCGGGGTCGCGCCCCATGCGTACCTTGTGCAACGCCGAGTCGCGCTGGCTAAGCACCTTGTGCTTCGGGGGGTGCCGCTGCGGCAGGTTGCCATTGAGGTCGGCTACTGCGATCAAGGGCATTTGAGTCGGGAATTCAGTCGCTTCTTCGGCGTGCCGCCGGGTATCGCTCGGCAGTAAATCCGCAAGTTTGTCCAAATCCCCGGCCGGTATGTGGCTGAAGCTGTGCTCACTATTCACCTGATTCGGGGGCACACTATGATCGATCTGCGAAGCGACACCTGCAGCCAGCCTACCAAGGCCATGCGCGACGCCATAGCCAACGCACCAGTCGGCGACGACGTATACGGCGACGATCCGACCGTCAAAGCACTTGAGCGAGAAGTCGCGGAACTGCTTGGTAAGGAAGATGCCGTTTACATGGTGACGGGCACGATGACCAACCAGGTCGCGATCCGGGCGCACACCGAGCCGGGCGATGCCGTGCTCTTCGATCAAAATGCCCATGTCTACATTCTTGAAGGCGGTGCGCCGGCGGCGTTCTCTGGAGTGCTCCCGCGTCTGCTGCCCGGCGTGCGCGGCGTATTCACCCCGGAAGACGTGTCGAATGCACTCGGCGTGTCGCATCGGTTCTTCCCCAACACGATTCCCGCACCGGTCAAGCTGCTGTGTCTGGAAAACACCCACAACATCGGTGGCGGCAAGGTGTGGCCGATCGAGCGACTTCAGGCTGTCTGCGAGCTTGGCCGACAGCGCGGGCTCGCATTGCACCTGGACGGCGCGAGGCTATGGCATGCGACAGCTGCCACCGGGATTCCCGAGCGCGAATACGCCCGCCACTTCGATTCGGTCAGCGTCTGCTTCTCGAAAGGCCTCGGTGCGCCGGTAGGCTCAGCGCTGGCTGGCTCCCGTGACTTCATTGCTCGCGCGCGTCGTTTCAAGCAGCAAATCGGCGGTGGTTTCCGCCAAGCCGGGATTATCGCGGCAGGTGCGCTGCATGCACTGCGCAATCATCGTGAACGGCTTCAGGAAGATCATGAGCATGCTCGAATGCTCGCCAACGGTATCGCAGGTCTGCCTGGCATTTCGCTCGATGTTTCCGCGATCGAAACTAACATCGTGCGTTTCGGCGTCTCTTCGCTTCCCGCTGGAACATTCGTCGAGCGTCTTTACGACAAGGGTCTGTATGTACTGCCGTCCGGCGCAGATGGCGTACGCGCCATTCCTTATCTGAACATAACTCGCCAGCAGGTACAGGAAGCCATCGATATCATTTCGGTCGTCGCACAAGAGAACGCACGTAACGCTGGCGTGAGTGGACCTGGCGGCAAGGTGTCGTCTGGGGCCGGCTATTAATTACATTTTTTGGCGTCAGCCTAAAGTATCACCTTGATAGCAGTAAAAGCGGGGGTGACGATGCCCTCGTGACGGTCGCTATCTCTCGATCAGCTCGTCACACCAACTCGTTGGTGGCGCGTGGCAATGCGCGCAAGTGCGTTGCCACGCGTCTATCGAGAATGGCAGGGCGGAACCAAAGGCTCGAGCGATCAGGAAGTCAGTGCGCGTCTCGACGCAGTCGTTCATAGGGTGTGCACACGACCGGGGCAGATAACGGAGCGCACGTTCAGGTTGGCACCGATCAATTTGTCGAAAGGGAGTTCCGACCTGTCACTCTGCAGAGGAATGTCTCGCAAATTCGAACGGCTGCACAGGATTGGCGTGAGTGGAGCAGCTGCCTCACGCGTTGGCGATGCAGGGCGTACTACTCCTGCCGTTGGAAGGATCCACTCCTCCGACAAGATGCATCGGGGTGTCCGCGTCAAGCGGTGAGCCTAGCTATTGTCCGATGCATGTCATGGTAGTTTTGCAATCGTTGTATTCGTGCATCACGGGAGAGACCGCTCGATTGAGCGGCGCCGATGGAGCAACCGCCCCGGAAACTCTCAGGCAAAAGGACCGTGATGCGAGGACGCTCTGGAGAGCGGCGCCTCGTGCGCCCACCGAAGGGGAGCCACCGCCGTAACGCAACAGGGACAGTGGCGAAACTCTCAGGTAAACGGACAGATGGGGCATCCGCGTCGGCGACACATATCGCTGGCGATGCTCAATACAATCTGGACCAGAACATGTCACGAATCGCCATCATTGGCGCCGGTATTACCGGCGTCACTACCGCTTATGCCCTTTCGAATCACGGCCATAGCGTCAGTGTCTTCGAGCGGCATCGCTATGCCGCAATGGAGACGTCCTTCGCGAATGGTGGCCAGCTCTCGGCCAGCAATGCGGAGGTATGGAACAGCCGTGCCACTGTCCTCAAAGGACTGCGTTGGATGTTCGCACGCGACGCACCGCTGCTACTGAATCCGCGGCCAAGCTTACACAAGTACGGCTGGATTGCCGAGTTTCTCGGAAACATCCCGCGATACGAAGCGAACACGATTGAAACTGTGAGGCTTGCGATCGCTGCACGCGCACACCTATTCCACATTGCGGAGCGCGAGGGCATCCAGTTCGATCTCGAGCAGCGCGGAATCTTGCACTTCTATGCAACGCGCAAGGAGCACGAAGCAGCAATGCGCGTGAATACCTTGCTGCGAGCGGGGGGGCTGGATCGTCGCCCAGTGACGCCGGAGGAGATGCGCGCAATCGAGCCGACTCTTCACGGCCGCTTTCACGGAGGATTTTTCACTGAGTCGGATTCGTCCGGGGATATCCACAAATTTACCGGAGGGCTTTCATCGGCCTGCGAGCGTCGCGGTGTGCAATTTCACTACGACACGGCAATCGACAGCGTCGAATCCGTGGACTGCGGCAAGATTTTGATTTCTTCCGACCAACGACGCGAAGTCTTTGATCGCATCGTCATCTGTGCCGGCGTCGGCAGTCGCCGGTTCGCTGCGATGCTGGGCGATCATGTGAACGTCTATCCAGTCAAGGGCTATTCGATCACGGTACATCTGGATGATGAACCGAGTCGGAGCAGCGCTCCCTGGGTGAGCATCCTCGATGACCGCGCGAAGATCGTCACCAGCCGTCTTGGGACAGACCGGTTCCGGGTTGCGGGCACAGCAGAGTTCAACGGCGTGAACCGGGATATTCGTTCGGATCGGATCGAACCATTGATCAATTGGGTGCGTCGATACTTCCCTGTCGTCTCCACTTCGCGAGTTATTCCATGGGCAGGACTGAGACCGATGCTGCCAAGCATGCTGCCGCGCGTGGGTCGTGGCAGGCGCCCTGGTGTCTTTTACAACACGGGACATGGTCATCTGGGCTGGACTTTGTCGGCGGCAACCGCGGAGGCCGTTTCCTCCATGATCGGTGTAGATTGAGCGAATGGCAACATTGCCGTTTGCCAACAGAGCGTGCTTTGCCACAACTCGCCCGGATAGAGTTCGGAAACTCCCATTTGCAAGTCAGTCGCCTGCAAGTGCAGTGGCAGATCGACATCACCTCGGTCTATCGGGTTTTTGTCTTTCCGCAGCAGCGGCGAAAGTACGGTAACTACGGGCCCCTATCGTTTTTATAGATGAAATACTACTTTGATAGTAGTATCTCATCTATAGCGGTGTTCGCCCTCATAGAATGGGACCGGGCACCACGCCACATATCACGCAGAGCGGGACATTCGATGGCAGACAATATGAGCAACCGTCATGAAAGGCTTAGAGTTCTTATCCTTGGCGCTGGCGCACTGGGTGGTTACTATGGCTCCCGCTTGATCCAGGCCGGCGCTGATGTAACGTTCCTGGTGCGTCCCCGGCGCGCTGAAGCGTTGATGCGCGATGGATTGCGTGTATCGAGCTCATTGGGGGACTTCTCTTCGGCGGTCCGTACGGTGGCCGCGGACGCAGTGAGGCCGGGCTACGACCTGGTCTTGCTCACCTGCAAAGCGTACGACCTCGACGACGCCCTGAATTCGTTGGCGCCCGCGCTAGCCGGCGCAGCCGGTATTCTCCCCCTGCTGAACGGCATGGCGGTGTACGACACGCTAGACCGTCGCTATGGTCGAGCGCGTGTGCTGGGGGGCGTCTCGTATATCGCGGCGTCGAGCGCAGAGGACGGCAGCATCGTGCACATGGGCAATCAGGACAAGCTCATTGTCGGTGCGCGCCATCCGTCGCAACGCGATCTGGTCGGGCAGCTCCATGCGGCGTTCGCCGCCACATCGGGCTTGCGTGTGTTGTCCGAGAGAGTTGATGCTGACCTCTGGCAGAAGTGGGTAATGCTGTCCTCAGGCGCAGCCGCGACCTGCCTGATGCGCGGGCGCTTGTGCGATATCTTGCGAACGTCTGATGGCAAGAACTTGATCTCCGCATTGATCGAAGAGTGTGTAACTGTCTCCAGGGCGGAGGGCTTCGATCTCAGCCCGCAGGTCGTGGACGGCGTCCGTCGCTTTTTGCTGGATGCAGAGTCGACCTGGGCCGCATCCATGATGCGCGATATTGCGCGACTCTCCCCGCGTATCGAGTCGGAAGCGATCGTCGGTGACATGATCGCCCGCGCGGCACGCCACCAGATCGATACGCCATACTTGCGGGTTGCCTATGCGCATCTGCAAACGTACGTCCTACACAGCGCGAATTAATACAAGTGCTATTGGCGCAACCCTCACCATCGGTGCTGCGCCCCACCTGGCTATCGATCCGAAGAGTATCAGGCGCTACGCGCCGAGCGCGACGCTGCGTGCCGAGCTTCAGGAAGCGAAACCAGTTGGTAGAGACTACCGGCTTCGCACTGCGCGGTCATCTTGCTGAGCTGGGCGCGGAGCTTATGATGAGTGCCGGACGTGGACTTCACGCTGTCGCAGCCGGGCATGCCCGACGACATCGCACGAGCATCGTCGCGTGGTGGAAGCCATGCGCGCGTTCCAAGAAGCCGACTTACCGATGCTCACGCGTGGCGGGGGCACGTCGATGTGCGGGCAGTCGGTCAACGCGGCGGTCATCATCGACGCGTCGAAGTACCTCACGACCATCGGGGAAAACCGATGAGACGAGCCTCGTGGCTAAGGTGCGGCCGGGCGTGATCTGCGATCAGCTCAACGACGCCGCCGCGTTGCGCGAGCACCTCGCGGCGGGCGGCCGACGCGCGGAAATTGTCTCGGGTCTGCTCGGTCCCGTGGAGAGATACGGCGACGCCATCCGCGAAGGCTTTCCCAAACTCAAGCGCCGCGTCGCGGGCTAAAGCGCCGACCAGCTGCGGCCGGCGAACGATTTCAACGTCGCGCGTGCTGGTGGGCTCCGAAGGTACCGGCGTTTCCGTGCTGCGCGCGAAGACTACGCTAGTCATCAACCCCGTACATCGCCTGCTCGTGGTGTTCGGATTCCCGACCATTTTCGATGCCGCCGATTGCGTGCCGCAACTTCTGCCACGGTCGCCGATCGCGATGTGAGAGCTAGACACGGGCATCGTCGAAGGCTTTCGCGAGCGTTGCATCGCGCTGGCTGACATCGTCGATTTGTCAGAAGGCAATGCTTCGCTGATCGTCGAATTCGGCGCGTTCGACAAGGCCGTGGCGATGGAATTCGCGCAGCGCGCGGCGGCACTCGCGCCTGAGTTGTCGGGCACGCCGTCGGCGCGGCTCGTCGACGATGCCGCGCTCATGAAGCGTTTGTGATCAGCCCGCGAAACCGCCGCGTCGGCTACCTCCATCGGCGACGACATGTCGAAGCCCGATCCGGTCGTCGGCTGGGAAGATGCCGCCGTGGAGCCGCGCCATCTCGGCGCCTACCTGCGCGAATTCTCGGCGCTGTTGGAATTGTACGGCTACAAAACGAGTGTGTACGGCCGTTTCGGCGATGGCTGCATTTACTCGGGCATCACCTCGACCTGCGTAACGGGCAAGGCCTGAAGCCGTGGCGCGAGTTCCTGTTCGACGCCGCGAAGCTCGTCGTGAAGTACGAAGGCTCGCTGTCGGGCGAACGGTGCGACGGCTAGGCGAAGGGCGAGATGCTGCACCTGATGTACTCGCCGGAACTGATGGAAGCGTTCCGCGCCTCCAAGGCGATCTGGGATCCGCGCGAGCGTATGAATCCGGGCAAGCTGGGCGATGCCATGCCGGTGGACGACAAACCTGCGCCTCGGCACGACCTATCGTCTCTTACATGTGTCGCGCCAGTTCACGTTCGGCGATCTAGCGAAGCCCGACACGTTCGCGCGCGCGACGGAGCGCTGTATCGGCATGGACAAGTGCCGTTCGCTGGGCGGGGACAAGATGTGTCCGAGCTATCGCGCGTCGCGCGAAGAGAAGTATTCGACGCGCGGCCGCGCGCGTCTGCTCTTCGAACTGCTCAAGGGCGAAGTGATCGAGAACGGCCGGCAAAGCGCGGCCGTGAAGGACTCGCTCGATCACTGTCTGGCCTGCAAGGGCTGTCGCAGCGATTGCCCCACGCATGTGGAAGTCGGGAATCACAAGAGCCACTTGCTTTACGAGTATCACAAGTACAAGCGCCGTCATGTGATGGACGCGGTGGTGAGCCGCACCGGCAAGTGGCTGCCCGCCGCCACGCATGCGAGCGGGGTGGCGAATGCGCTGATGCGCAATCCGTCGTTCCGCAAGGTGAGCGCGAAATTCTTTCTCGCCCGAAGACGTGAAGTTTCCGGCCATCGCCGCGAAAGCTTTCCGCAACGGCGCGAGCGCGAAGCGCCTGCTCGCGCTGTGTGAAAGCACGACAAGCGGGAGGAGGAAGCGCATGCCCGTTCTGCTATGGGCCGACACATTCAACAACGGCTTCACGCCCGAAGCGATGGAAGCGGCGGTGCGCGTGTTCGAATCGAAGGGCCTCGAAGTGCGCCTGCTGAGCAGGCACGTGTGCTGCGGATGTCCGATGTACGACGCGGGTCTGCTCCACCGACATTTTCATGTCAACCGCGTAAGCCGGTAATCGACCGACTATAGTTCAAAAGAATCTCGTCTCCACGAGCGCCACCAGCTCAGGAAGATTCGGCATCTCAGATCACTCTGCACGGTGCTCATGACCATCGATTAGTTATCGCCACATCTGAAATATTAGGTAAGGCATGCTAAGGTATCGAAAGTAGATTGCCGTTGCGCATGAGGATAGGTGAGTCGCACTGATCTTGCCGACCTAGCTTTTGGTGCATTCGTCGGAGCGGCGCGCGCAAACGCCTTATTGGTCTACATTTTTCAATACATGTGACAGCGATTGTCCCCGCAGTCATTTGATTAACCCGAACAACGCCAACACTGTGGATACGAACAATCTGATTCAGGTAATAGAATATTCAATCTTCAGAAAGACTACTGACAGCTTCGATGTTCTTCAGTGCGCAAAGATCGATGCAGCGCTGTCTTCAGCTCGGTACTATCAGCGAAACATGCTGAGATCCAAAAATTTCTCCAATGATCTGGATCATTTGGCGTTTTCGCTCGAGAACACTTGTATAAATGGTCTTTATTTAGAGTTTGGTGTGGCATCTGGGCGCACGATCAACCACATTGCTGGATTGAAAAGCGGACAGACAATCTACGGATTCGATGTATTCACGGGTCTGCCTGAGACATGGAGAACTGGCTTCGAGTCGGGCGCCTTCGGACGTGCCGCATTGCCGCCGGTACGGGAGAACTGCAAACTGATTTCAGGACTTTTCGAAAATACCTTGCCTCCATTTATAGAAGGCAAGTCCCGCGATATCGCATTCATCCATGTCGATTGCGATTTGTACGCGGGCACACGCACCATCTTGGAGACATGCCGGCCATATTTGAAGGCCGGCACCGTGATCTGTTTCGACGAGTATTTTAACTACCCCGGCTATGAGCAGCACGAATTTTTAGCTTGGCGCGAGTTTTATAATAAGTATGGAATTGCATATGAATATCTCGGCTTCGTCAGCAGTCACCAACAGGTATCGATTCGTATCACAGCAATCGCCTAGTTAAGGCGATTGCTGTTATCGCTGGCCCCTTGTTTGCAACGTGATGGTAAGAGTATTTCGGCTATGACTGAAAGGTTTGCATTTCCCACCAAGCTGAACACGCATTAGTCACTGATGGGCGTCAGCGTGCGTGCGGGGCGGGCAGCGGGCAACTGCCGGTTGCACTGACGCGAAGCGGGCTATGATCGTCATCATCGTATCCGATCGGGGAGATAGATCTTGGCGACATACAAGGAGCTGAAAGCACAAATGGCCGAGCTGGAGGCGCAGGCGGCTGCTGCCCGGGAGGCAGAGTTTCAGGAGGTCCTCGCTGACATCCGGGCGAAGGTGTCCGAGTACGGATTCACGGAGCAGGACATCTTCGGCCGCAGGCGTGGTGGACCGCGGGCGCCGGCGGCACACGTGGCGGCCAGATACCGTGACCCGAAGACGGGGGCGACCTGGTCGGGTCGGGGCCGGGCGCCGAACTGGATCAAGGACGCGAAGAACCGCGACAGGTTCCTGATCGACAGCTAATACGCGCGGGGAAGCAAACGTCAGGCATATGCGTTTCCACGAACGGGCGGCAGGCGGGTATCGCATCGGCGGTTGATGGTCAGTGACCACGCGCAACGGCATCGGGTGAGGGTCGACGCGATCCGGCGTACTCTAGACCATCTCAGATCGCCAGCGCATGCATGTAGCAACCGGCGAACGTGTTTGGCGCCAATCCCGGTGCGTAGCGCAATAGGTCCGGCGGCTCCGCGTAAAATGCGCTTATGTTTAACTCCGCGGAGCGCAGGTTGGTCAGGCCAAGGAAAGCAGAAAAATTGAAGGTTGTCGCAGTCCGCATCGATCCGGGCATTGAGCGCAGGCTACGGCTTCTGGCGGAAACAAGCGGCGGCAAGCCGTCTTTTTTCCTGCAGCAACTGATCGAAGGCGGGATCAGCGCGCTCGAGGAGGTCTGGCTGCCAGCGGACCAGTTGGCGCAGGTCCGCGCCGGCGAAGTACCCGGGCCCGCTGCGTTCCGGGCAGCCCCTGATCTGTTCGACGAACCGGAGTTTGATCGCTGAAGGGTTGCGTGCCCCAAGCGCTAGTCCGTTGCCCACCGACTGCTCATAGGGACCTGTGGTGGCATGGATGCGCTCGTCAAGCCTATTGCCGTGGACACGGCATTTTCCACTTCGTTAGATCGCCCAGTGGCAGAGGGAACGAACAGCTGCGGATGGGAGCGATTTTATGGGGCCGGTACAAGTTTCACTTCCCGAACGGATCAATTTTTACTTTGTCGGACGGTTGCCAGACACCAGCGTGCTGCCACTCGACCAGACGTCGCCAGCGAGCCGTGCCTGAACCGCATCCCATTTCTTGCGGGATCAGATTCCATGTAATGCCGGAGCGCAACACGAACACAATGCCTGCGAGCACCGCGCGGTCGGGTGTCGGTTTGCGGCCCGCATACTGGCGATTGCGTGGCGCTCGCGCAGGCAGAAGCGGTTCGATGAGTGACCACAATTCGTCGTCGATTAGTTCTTTAGGCATCGCATCCTGTCAGTCAAAACAAGACAGCAAGTTAAAACCAACCCAGAAAAGTTAACAGCCCCGAAATTTAATTTCGCAACAACTTCTTAGCCGAACCCGGGAGGACCGTCGCCGATATATAGGACCTCCAAGCTCGCTGACAACAATGGCCGCTCCCTGCTTGGCTCCGGACGGCCACTCGCAGCGCACGTTGCTGTGTTGAGTCGTCGTTCGGTAACTTATTGTCATAGTAGTTGCGAGCGAGATAACAAAGTTGTAATTGGACCGTATCCTTGGCGTCATGAAGGATCGTCATAATGTCCTCCGCTCTGGTGCGCGGGCTAAGAGCGACTCCTACAGACGAAACCAGCGCGCACCATGCGCAGCTTTAAGCCGGTTACGTTTGCCCGCGCCGCAATGACGGGAGATAGTGATGGTACCGGTAAATCCGATCACATCTGCTTTGCAGCAGATGCAAGTAATGGCGAATGAAGCGGCGAATCCGGAGTCGCTGGACTCTTCGGCGTCGGTTTCGTCTGCGACCAGCCAGGTTAGCTTCACGGAACTGCTTCAACAGTCGCTCGCGAAGGTAAGCGCCAGCCAGGCGTCGGCATCGGGTGAGATGCATGCGTTCGAACTTGGCGCGTCGAACGTCTCGCTCAATTCTGCGAAGATTGACGGCGCTAAAGCCGGCATTATGTTTCAGCAATCGCTGCAAATCCGCAACAGACTCGTAAGCGCCTATACCGACATCATGCAGACGCAGTTGTAGTGAAACGTCGGGCTTCTGGATGCTCGGAATTTGAGTCTTGGGCAATGCCGACCGATTTGCCAAAGGTTATTACGGACTCGGGGCCTTCTCAGTTGCCGAAATTAACGTTCTGTGACGCCTTGCACGCCCGATCAATCGTAAGGGACTTTAATGCTAGATAAGCTCGATGCCGCCTTCGCCTTTGACAAACAGGCGCTTGATGTCCGCTCGTACCGACAGGAACTGATGTCCTCGAACATCGCGAACGCAGACACGCCAGGCTACAAGGCGCGCGATGTCGATTTCGCGTCCTCTCTTGCCCGAGCACTGCGACGGAGCGACGGCACGGTGGGCTCGGGCCCGTCGAAAGGCTCTGCGCTGCCCATGATGGGGACTGCCAACATAACAAGCGGCGTGACGATGGCATTGACGCAACCCGGTCACATCGCCGGCGACACGACGCTCGTCGCAATGGGCGGACCTGCCGATGACTATGGCCCGTTGCTATACCGAATTCCAATACAGCCAGCGCTCGACGGCAACACGGTGGATCTGGATACAGAGCGCGTTCAGTTTGCGGACAACACGGTGCATTTCGAATCGCTGCTTACGGATGTGTCGGGAGAAATAAAGACGTTGCAGTCGGCGATCACGTCGGGCGGCACCTGAGGTTGGGAGACGTTGATCAGCGTAGCAACTTCCGCCGACGGGCGTGTAACCGACTCTTGAGCGTCCGACTGAACACAAGGCTGGATCAAATTTGACCGTCATGTTGGCGACGTGAAGGCCTCCGAGTACGACGCGTACATTGTTCCGGGCGGGACGTGGAATCCGGACTCCCTGCGAGCCGACCGGGACGTCCTGAATCTGGTTAACGAGGCTCATGCTTCAGGAAAGCTTCTCGCCGCAATCTGCCACGGTCCCTGGATCCTGGCAGATGCAGGGCTCCTTAAGGGGCGCCGCGCGACCGCATGGTGGTCGACGGAGAAAGATCTGACGAATGCTGGCGCGACCTACATTGACGAAGCCGTCGTAGTAGACGGGCGCATTGTGACCTCCCGTGCACCGACGGACCTCGAGCCGTTCGTCACGAGGATTGGTTCGATGCTGTAACGGACTCCGATTAGTGTCGACCACACTGATCTGAGCTGCGGGCGCCCATCGTCGACGGGACTTTCGTAAGCGCGAAATTCTCCGCACCTAGGCAGCGCTGCCGAATCGATCCACGATTGCGTCCGCAGACTTGAATTGCGGACGCAGATGATGACCGACACTGACTTTGACTTTCTCCCTCTGCGCGTAACCCGGACGTGCGCGGATGGCAAGCATCGATACGATCCGGAGGGCAAGCGTAAGTTGATCGCAGCCTGTCGCCGGCCGGGCGCGTCATTGGCTGGTCTGGCGCTGAAGGCTGGGGTCAATGCGAACCAGTTGCGCAAATGGGTGCAACTGGAAGAGCGATGTGAAGTTGCCGACGTTTCACATGATGCTATCGCGCAAGCACCGTCAACCTTCGTGCCGGTCGTCTTGATCGGCGAGTCACTGGCATCGACTCCTGCGGACACAGCATTACCAGCCCCGCAGCCGTTGCTGCAACGAGATCCGCCACGTCCGTCGCCGCGAGCTGCACCACTTGCGCGCTTGTCGGCAACACTGCCTAACGGTGTCGTGCTCGAGCTCGAATGCTCTGGGAGAGACACCTCGCTGGTCACGGCGATGATTGCCGCGCTGGGAGCGGGCTGATGTTCCGCTTCGACAACGACCTGCGGATCTACCTGCATCGCGAGCCGATCGACTTCCGGGCTGGACTGAATACGCTGGTGACGATGGTCGAACAGTCGATGCAGCTCGATCCGCTCGCGGGAGCCGTCTTCGGATTCCACAACCGGAAACGGGATCGGGTAAAGCTGTTGCTCTATGACCGTGCCGGCTTCTGGCTGATGTTGAAACGGCTCGAGGTGGATCGTTTCGCGTGGCCCCGTCGTCAGCAGGCCGTGATCGAACTCACGGTCGACCAGCTCCATCTGCTGCTCGACGGCGTCGATCTCGACGCGCTGCGTCCACATCCCGCACGACAGTACTGCTTCACGAGTTGAGGAGCGGAATCGCGAACGTCGTTGGCGAACAACGGCCGTCCCGGCTGTTACACATCTCCGTAAACCTGTGCGACGCCGCGCTTCGCTATCGTGAAGCGCATGAAAGCCGATCTCGCCCGATTGCCGCAGGCCGCCAAGGTCTATATCCACGAACTCGAAGCAGGTCTCGCCGAGCGCGATGCCAGGATCGACGAACTGACCAAGCGCCTCGACGCGTTGGAAGAGCAATATCGTCTCGCACTGGCCCGACAGTACGCGCCAAAGAGCGAAAAGCGCGAGGGCCGCGTGTTCAACGAGGCCGAAGATGCCGCCGACGCCGATCCAGACGGCGCAGGCGACAGTGACATGCCTTCGCTGCCGGACACCGGATTGCCGGAGCTCGACAAGCCCGAGCCGCGTAAGCGCGGCCGCAAGCCGCTGCCTGCGGATCTGCCGCGCGAGCGCATTGAGTACGACCTGCCCGAAGAGCAGAAGATCTGCCCGTGCTGCGGCAAAACCCTGCACCGCATGGGCGAGGACGTCAGCGAACAGCTGCACATGGAGGTCAAGGTATCGGTGCTGCAGCACGCGCGCGCCAAATATGCGTGCCGGCACTGTGAACGTCACGGCGTGCGTACGCCAATCGTGATCGCGCCAATGCCAGCGCAGCCCCTGCCGGGCAGCTATGCCAGTCCGTCGATGATCGCCGCCGTCACGGCCGGCAAGTACGTCGACGGCACACCGCTGTATCGAATGGAGGATGTGCTCGCGCGCTCGAACATTGCAGTCAGCCGCGGCACGCTGGCGAACTGGATCATCCGCCCGGCCGAGCTGCACTACGCGCGGATTTACGATGCGCTCAAGCAGATTCTGCGAAGCCAGTGGTTGATCCACGGCGATGAGACCACGGTCCAGGTGCTCAAGGAAAAGGATCGAAAGGCACAGGACACGTCGTACATGTGGGTCTACAGGAGCGCAGCGGACAGCGAGCAGCCGGTCGTGTTGTTCGAGTATCAACCTGGGCGCGGTGGGGAACATCCGCGTGCCTTCCCCGGCGACTACGCCGGCACGCTGATGACGGACGGTTGGCCTGCCTGGCGCACGATCAAGACGGCGATGCACCTCGGATGCCTGGCGCACGCGAGGAGGCTGTTTACGGACGCGCTCAAGGGCCAGAAGAACAAGCCGAGTCCCCGCATCACGAAGGCACTCGAGTTCTTCCAGGCGCTGTATCAGGTCGAGGCGCTCGCGAAGCAAACGCTGCCTGAAGGCGAAACGCTGACCGATTACCGGTATCGCCTGCGGCAGCAGCACAGCGTGCCGCTGTTGACCGCCTTCAAGACCTGGCTTGACGAGCTGGCACCGAAGGTTCTGCCGCAGAGCCTGCTGGGCGAAGCGATCGGTTACTGCCGTCGGCAATGGCAGTATCTGATCCGCTACGTCGATGACGGCCGTCTGCCGCTTGATAACAACGTCATCGAGCGCGACATCAGGCCGTTTGCCACTGCGAGAAAATCGTGGTTGTTCAGCGACACGGTTGCGGGTGCGAAGGCGAGTGCGATGGTATACAGCATGATGCTCACATGCCGCGCCTGCGGCGTCGAACCGCACGCCTGGCTGCTGCATGTGCTGACCGAATTGCCGCAGCGCGCCGCAGACGCGGACATCAGCGACCTGCTGCCGTTCAATTACGTGAAGCAACAAGCCGAGGCGAGCGTGAGCTGACACAGCGAGCGCGCCGCAGTCATCGCGCCGGCACACTTTACCGAAACCCAGATGCGGCCATCGCCGGTCAGCCTCGGCCGTAGCGATGCGGCTATGCTTGCCCATCAGCTGCAAATGATTCTCCATTCGGTGTGCTGAATTTACCGCTTACGGACTTTCGGGCGCCCGCTTCATTTGGGCATCAGTCCTCGACAAGCGGTGCGGTGCCCGGTCAGCCAGCCTCGACCTGGTCGAGAAACCATTCTTTTAGTGTCTCGACGGCTGGGACGGCCGCCTCCGCGCGTGGATGGACCAGGTAGTAGGCAGTTCGGAGCGCAAGCGCGAATACGAAAGGCTCGACAAGGGATCCGTTAGCCAGTTCGTCCTCCACAAGCAGCGCGCTCGTTAAAACGATGCCTTGGTTTCTAAGCGCCGCATCAATGGCCATCAACGACTGGTCGAAATGAATGCCGCGAATCGATTCGATTTCATCCGGCGAAAGTTCGCTGAATTTGCTTAGCCAGTCCACCCAGTGAGGGTGAAGCGTGTTATGCAGCAGTGTCGCTCGTGCCAGGTCAGCGGGCGCCTTCAATGCGAGCTCACTCGCGTAGCGCGGGCTGCAATACGCCCTGGCCTCATCAGCTCGAAGGAGGGTGACGCACAGATCAGCGTCGCTACCGTCGAAATACCGGACGGCTAAATCAACCGGTTCGAAATCGAAGTCGACAAGCGTGGTCGAGGTGGTCAGGTTGAGCGCAATACCTGGGTTTTCGCTCAGGAACGCAGCCATGCGCGGCGCGAACCACTTCGCGGCGAAGCTTGGCGGCATTGTCACGCGCAGGCCGCGCCGCCTGGACTCGCGAATCCTGTGACTCGCCAGGACGATTTGCGCTAGCGCTGGCTGTATCTGCAAAAAGTAGGCCTTCGCCTCTGGCGTTGGGATGAGCTGGCGTATCTGTCTGACAAAAAGGGGGGCGGTCAGCCACTCTTCCAGCTTCTGCACTTGCTGCCCAACCGCGCCTGGGGTGACATGCAATTCGACAGCGGCCTCCGAAAAGCTGCCATGGCGCATGGTGGCTTCGAACGCGATAAGAGCCTTCAGGGGTGGAGGTGTGTTCATGGCGTAGTTTTTCTATTGCATGCCAAAGTTTATTTCGGTTGTCCGGGGGCTGTCCAGCGCCCAGAATTCATCCCAGTTATATCTTTCCTGGAGGTTTGAAATGAACCCCGCAAGCGTCGCTTTTGGTCTGTTGGGCTTTATTTGGGGCACCAATTTCTTGTTCATGCGCTGGGCCAGCGTTCTCATCTCGCCGTCGCAGATCGTTTTTCTGCGCGTGCTCTTCGGATTTGCGCCCATCCTGGTCTTTGCGCTCTTTAGAGGGGCACTGAAGTGGAAGCAGCTCCGCCATGTGCACCACTTCTTCGTGATGTCGTTGCTTGCCACGACGGTGTACTACTACTCGTTTGCGAAGGGAGCCTCTTTGCTTCCGTCGGGAGTAGCGGGAATGCTGAGCGGCGCGATTCCGCTGGTCTCCTTCCTTTGTGCCTGGGTCGCGCTGCGCTCTGAGCGACCAACCGCTCGAATGGTCGTGGGACTGGTTTGCGGGCTTGCGGGCGTTCTCCTGATCGCGCGGCCTTGGTCCGCTAGCGCGTCTGGCGTGAATCTGCAGGGTGTGCTTTACATGATGGCAGGGTGTGCCAGCGTTGGCTGCTCGTTCGTCTACGCTCGCCGCTACCTGAGCAACATTGACATGTCGCCGCTTGCCCTGTCCACGTGGCAAATCGGGCTCGCGCTCGTATCAATCAGCCTGGTGACGGATTTCCACGGGATCATGGCGGTTACGACGAACGTACAGGCAGCAGCAGGGCTTGTGGTGGGGCTGGGTCTGACGGGCACTGGCGTAGCGTACATCCTCTACTACTACATCGTTCAAAAGCTCGGCGCATTGACGGCCTCCAGCGTGACCTATGTCCCTCCGCTCATCGCTGTCTTGATTGGTGTCGTCTTTGCGAAAGAAGCGGTCCATGCCATGGATTGCGTCGCAATGCTCTGCATCCTTGGTGGCGTGTTCCTGCTTCAGACGGGCAAGGCGAAGAAGGCAGCGGCAGCCGCCCCCAAGGCAGAAGCGTGCTGATGGTTGTCTTTGACAAGGGGAGCGTGAAGCTCCACTTGCCAAATCCCAGAAGTGTGACCATCGAGCGTTGGCTTTAAGGTATCAGTTGCGGGTATATACTCGCAATCATGAACGTACCTTGCTACTGCACATCACTGCGCAACGCTGCTCGTCGTCTGACCGCAGCCTATGACGCTGCTCTCGCTCCCGTTGGGGTGGGTGCAGCACAGTTTGCCCTGCTACGGGGAGTAGATTCGTCCGAGGCTGTTGGGCTATCCGAGCTGGGCGAAAACCTTGACCTCGATCGTTCCACGGTGGGGCGAAACGTCAGGGTGTTGGAGAAGATCGGGTTGATTCAGACCGGCGCGGGCGCTGACCAACGAGGCACTTATGTCACGCTGACGGCCGCAGGGCGACAGGTGTTGAAGAAAGGTGCACCCTTATGGGAAAAAGCCCAGAGTGAATTTGAGGCGCGGATTGGTCTCGAACAGGCTCAAGGACTCAGGAACGCGCTGCACACGGTGTAGGAACGCGATTGTAGAGGAAACGGAGTCGCGATAGAGGATTCGTCGCACTCTCCCGGGGCGGTCGCCCCATTTTTTCGGTGATATGCGGGTATATACCCATAAGAAGTTGCGATGCCATTGGTGAAGATCAACTTGCGTAAAGGGCGAGAGGCAGAGGTCAAGGTGGCGATTGCTGATGCGGTCCAGGCTGCACTGGTGAACGTTCTGGGTATCCCGGATGCCGACCGTTATGCCGTGATCAACGAGCTGGATGGGGAGCATTTTATTCACACGCCTGCCTATCTGGACCTCAAATATTCCGAAGATCTCTTGATGATCGAGATAACGTTCATCGAGGGGCGTCCAGACGAGACGAAGAAGGAGCTTTTGAAGGACCTGAATCGAAGGCTGACCGCTACCGGTCATGTCCGAGAAGATGATGTGTTCGTGATGATCTACGAGGTCGGGAAGGCAAACGTGTCTTTCGGTAAGGGGCTTGCACAGCGGGCTCTCTAACGACCTGCGGAAATTCAGCTATTGGTCGGTGGTGCGACAACGGATTATCTATTGGCCGATGTCGCGATCAAGTTAGTGCCGTGCAAGAATGGCTGGCGTAATGTCGCGTACTGCGCGCGTCCCAGTCAGCGCCATCGAAACATCGAGCTCCTTACGGAGAATATCAATTGCCTTGCTCACGCCCGGCTGTCCACCGGCACCGAGACCATAGATAAAAGCTCGTCCGACCATGCAGCTACGTGCACCGAGGGCCAGCGCACGTAGAACATCCTGTCCTGTGCGCACACCACCATCGAACAGCACCTCCACCTTGTCGCCGACGGCGTCCACAATCCGTTCCAGCATAGATATTGATGACTTCGCCCCGTCCAGTTGACGCCCACCGTGATTTGACACGACGATGGCGGAGACTCCGAGGTCCGCAGCGATCTTCGCGTCTTCTACGTCCAAAATTCCTTTCAGGATGATTTTCCCTGGCCAGATGCGCCGAATCCAGTCCAAGTCCTTCCAGTTCAGCGTCGGGTCGAACTGTTTCGACATCCACTGGGCGAGCGTATTGACGTTATCCATGCCTTGAATGTGCCCGGCAATGTTGCCGAAGTTCTTGCGCTTCCCCTTGAACACGCTCCAGGCCCACGTTGGCTTGGTCGCGACGTCCAGGATGTTGGCGAGGGTGATTTCGGGTGGGACCGTCATGCCGTTTTTTATGTCGCAGTGCCTTTGCCCAAGAATCTGAAGATCGAGCGTGGGCATCAGCGCACTACATTTGGCCTCGATAGCCCTTTCGATGAGTGACCGAACGAAACCGCGATCGCGCATCACATATAGTTGAAACCAGAACGGTTCACCTACGTTCGCGGCGACATCTTCGATTGAGCAGATGGACATCGTGCTGAGGCAAAAGGGAATGCCAGCTTCCTGCGCGGCTCGGCAGGCAAGGATTTCCCCGTCGCCATATTGCATGCCGCAAAGACCAATTGGAGCGAGCGCGAAGGGTAGCGACGTTTGTTCGCCGAGCACGGTCGTCGACAGGTCACGGTCGTCGACGTTGATAGCGACGCGCTGGCGCAATGGAATTGCCTCAAGGTCCGCGCGATTGGCGCGCATTGTCGACTGCGTATACGAGCCGTGATCTGCATACTGGAAAAATGCGCGCGGCACGTGACGTTGCGCGATTTCACGCAAATCGTCGATGCATGTTGCTTTTCGTAGTGCGGCTTCTCTTGCCATGTGAACTGCGTCTCCCAATTGCTCTTTTTTGATGGGGCGCATAGCCCCGCCTTTAGCTGACATGTACTTGCCGCGCGTTATTCCGTCGGTGCGTATTGCATTTCGCCATTTCCGAAGGACCAGTCGACGCCCGCGACGTCGATGAGGCTGATCCAGATGTCTTGCTTGCGCATGCCCGTTTTGGCATGAACGCCGTCTGCGATTGCCTTGTAGAAGGCCTTCTTCACGTCGACCGTCCGACCGGCATTCCAGGTGACCTGGATGAAAACGATGCCCGGCGTGTAGTCGATACCCAGATAGCCTTCTGCGGGGTAGATCAGTTCGTCTTCCGAGTGGCGCGAAATGATCTGGAACTTGTCGTTCTTCGGGACATTCGCCACATTGATCATGGCCTCGTACACCGTGTCGCTAACTGCCTTGACGACTTCGGACTTAGCGTCCTTCGAAATATTGATTCGTACGAGGGGCATTGCTATCTCCTTTGGAAGGTGCACCCGGTGGTATGGATACCTAGGCGGGAGCTGGCACTAGGCAAGTCCTTAGGATAGACTTCGATATGCTCTTCCGAAAGCGAATAATATTCATCGTTAACATGCCGGATAGGAATTATGATCGAAGACCTTAAAGCCTTCGTCACCGTCATTGACGAGGCCTCCCTGACCCGTGCTGCGACTGCGCTATGCGTTACGCAGTCCGCTGTCTCAAAACGCATTCAGCGCCTGGAGCAGTATTTGGGGGCGGATCTTCTGGACAGAAACTCGAAGCCGCCACGTCCGACGGCGGTGGCCTGTCGCATCTACGAGCAGGCCGTCCCCCTTCTGCGCGGCCTCGATAGGCTGCTGGAGCTCGCGAGAGAGGATGCGGAGCCGACAGGGACGCTACGGTTCGGCTTTCCGCAGGTCGTTGCTGAAATCGCTCTGTTCAATGCGGTCGTCATGACGAAGGAGAGATTTCCGCTGCTTGAAGTGCGACTGCGCACTGATTGGAGCTCCGCGCTGCTACGGACGATGGAGCAAGGAGAGCTTGATGCGGCAGTGATAATGGTCTCGAGTGATCGCACTCCGCACGAGGACTTCTCGCGGACCTTTGTGGCGAGGCTCGAGGTACTTGTTGTTCAGAGTCGGAGCAAGCCGCTTGTGGAGGCGGTCAATTCGATCAAGTCGCTCGCGTCCCAGGAGTGGGTATTGAACCCTCAAGGGTGTGGGTACCGCGCAGCGCTTGAAGCAGCAATGGACTCAGCGGGAAAAAGTCTGCGACTGGGCGTGGATACCCACGGTACAGACATGCAATTGCGACTGGTTGCCGCCGGACTTGGCTTGGGCCTTGTCCCGCGCGGCGTACTGGAGAACAGCGAATGGAAGGACGAAGTATCCGTTGTCGAGGTAAGCGACTTTGACCTGAGCGTCGACGTCTGGCTGGTTCGGCCCGCCCAGCTTGGCAATCTCGGGCAAGCCGTCAACTTTCTCGGAGAGTCTATTCAAGCCTCATTCGATGGCCAGACTAGCCGGGGCTCTAGGCCCGCGTAATTGTGTCGTTGGTTTCCCCGAGGGCTTGCCGACCTCGGTGTCTGGACATCGGGCCACCCATGGCGCGTCAAGCCGTCGAATTCATGCGCCAATCGGCCAGGTCGTTTCGTCAGGGGTCCCGGGCCCAAAGCACCCTCAATGGACGAGGAGGCCTGTCTTTGCATTCACGCGAGGTGGCCACCGGTCGCTGACTCGAATCCGCAGGAGTGTCGTATGTCCCGTGTCGCCGACGATGTAAGCAGTTCTATTAGCGAACGCGCCGTCGCGTCGGAAGACGATCCTTTGCTCACCGCGACGGAGTAGGTCGTGGACAGCCGATAGCGATCCGGCAGAAGGCCGACCAGAGTCAGGTGATTCGTGTATTTAATCTCGGTAGCCTGTGTAATACCGATAGCTCCCACACGAGCTTCCTCAGACAGAGCCCGCATTGCGGTCTCACCGTTCGCATGTGGGCGGATCTTGTCGCGGATTGATGGTAAGCCGTCAATAAACGACGCCCTACCAATGGCAGGCTGAAGGTCAGATGCTAAGTGTCCGCGTGGACATGTCAACGCCGACTGAATCCTGACCTTTCGGCGAAACGCCGAAGTAAATCTGACCCACCCAGTTGGTATCTCTTTGATTTTCGTGCAGCTTTCCGGTTAGGGACATCTAAGGCCGACGCGCCTTCGCCTTGTGGTCCGCTATAAATTCCGTTTTGAATCAAACGCATGATGTCTACCCGCCGCGAGCGAATGCTGCAATCGCGAGGGTACTGACGTGATGCACTCTCCCAGGTTAAGGGGTGCGCTGCGCAGCAGCCCCTTGCGCTCACGCCATGACTGTCCGCGATGGGGAGTCAGCAGGCCGCTGATTACAAGAAAAAATGTTCGAGGGCCGGAAGGCAATGCCTCACCAAGGTCAAGCGCGGGCTAATCGGAAAAATGCACGGAAATCAAAGGGATCCCAGTAAGTAACCATAAACTACGCCCTAGTTGGCCGAGCTTCTGAAGCGCATCATCCGCAAGGATCTGCGCGCGGGCTTTTCCGAGTCGTCGGTGAACAAGGGCATGCCGGGCCTCATCGCCGAGTTCCCCTACATGCGCTGCGTGCTGCCGAAGAAGGCGAAGTTCAACAAGTGGGAATGGGAGCAGGGCGTATTCAGCCAGGAAAAGGCTGACGGCTTCTACGACAACCTCGACCACGACGACGACGGCAACGTGGAGCTGCGCACGCGCCAGGGCAATCCGCTGCCGCTCGATCAGTTCGGCGGGGTCGTGGCCGAAGCGAAGGCGCGCCTCGATCGCGGCACCGAGACGCACGGCGAGATCCTCGTGCTGGTCGATGGCGTGATTGCGGATCGTGAGATCGGCAACAGCATCGTCAACCGCGTGGCCGCGGGCGGCGAATTCGCCGCGAACGAGCAGCCGCTCTTTCTCGCGTGGGACCAGATTCCGCTGCACGTGGTCGTGCCGAAGGGCGAGTATCACGTCGGTTATCGCGAGCGTTTCAAGGCGCTGCTGATGCAACTGGCCCGCGTGCCGGGCAGCGACGTGCGCGTCATCCCGACCAAGATCGTGCACTCGCTGCGCGAAGCCTACCAGCACTGCAAGGAGCTCCAGCTCCAAGGCAAGGAAGGCACGATCATCAAGCGCCCGACCGGCTTCTGGAAAGACACGAACAGCGGCAACCCGGACGTCGTGAAACTGAAGGTCGAAGCCGAAGCCGACCTCGTGCTCAAGGCGATCGTGCCGGGCCGCGCGGGCACGAAGAACGAAGGCCGCCCCGGCTCGATCACGTGCGAAACCTCGTGCGGCCAGCTCGTGGTGGACGTCACCATGAAGAACGAGAAGATGCGCGACGGGCTGGAAGCGGGCTGGTCCGCGTGGGAAGGCCGCGTGATGAAGGTCGTGTTCAACGACATCATGGCGCCGTTCGCGTCGAGCAACGTGCACTCGTTCTTCCTGCTGCGCTTCGCCGAAGATTGCGTGCGCATCGACAAGGACGTGGCCGACAATCTGGCGCGCTGCCGCGAGCAGCTCGAGGCGGCCATCAACGGCGAGGGCGTGCCGGCATGATCACGATGGCGACGAGCCGCGAAGCCTCGCCGTTCCCGTGGCGCTCGCATGTCAACTTCGACGGCGCGGGCGGCTGCCGCATGATCGACGCGAAGGGCGTCGAGGTGGCGCTCCTGTCGGTGATGGCCCTCTCGGGTATCGTCACGGCCACGATCGCTGCGCAGCCGGCGGCGACGCAGAAAGAGGGCGCGGCAGCATGAAGATTTTCACGCATGTGCTGCTCGCACTGCGTGCGGTGCGCCCGGTGGCAGCGGGCATCGCACGCGCGCTACGCGAAGATCCTCAGACCTTCACGTTCGGGCGCGCGCGCGGTCAGGCGTTCACATGGGCCACGCACTGCTCGGGCGTGTGGGCCGTGATGCACTTCCCGCCACCGGCGCGCGGCGTTCTGCCGGTGATCCGCGTGGTGAACCGGGAAGGGCGGCCGACCGTGGTGCTCTCGAAGTTGGAGACCCTCCTGATCGCGCTGGCCTGGCCTGAAACGTGGGAACCGCGCCGCGACACGGGTAAGCAGTTCGACCCAGACGCGACGGGCGTGCAGTATCGCCTCACAGGTCTTCGCGAATCCTGACCAAAGGCCCGCTTAATGCGGGCCTTTTGATGCTATAAACGCCAAAACAACTCGCATGGGAACAGCGATGACGACGCTATTCGATCTGATGGAGAAGGCGATTTTGGGACTGCTCGCTACAGCTATAGCTGCCGTCATAACGTTAGCCTCCGTCGCAAAAGCTGAGCTTGACGCAAACCTGCTCCGCGCCGTTCAGGACTACTTCTGGAGTATTCCGTTTCTCGCGGGGGTCGCCGTGCTTTTGGTGATGAGGAAATCGGAATCCACGATGAAAGGTCTCGGCAAAGGCGTTCTCGCGTTTTCGTGCATGTTCGTCATCTGGTTATCCGCCGGAATCGTCACGTGGATACAGGCCACATTGGCACTTCTTGGTCACTATGCAATACCGGGATGGAAGGGGACGATCATGTTCTTGATCTTTCTAATCCCATACCACTTTTGCCTGGCGTATGGGAAGAAGCAAAGCTGCAGTTCCTCTATCGACAGCAGGTAAACCGGGCAAGTATCATGTGCGGATCTTTGGAGAGGCACATGACCTACAAGACCTTCACGCTGGGCGACCTGCGCGCCTTGCTTGCACCGCTATCGGGGGCGCGTCGCGCCGCGGTGCTTTACGCACTCGACACGCACACCAACCTGGACCGCACCGTGATGCTCGAATGGAAGGAAGCGCTGCGCGCGCCGACCACCGAGTTCGCGCGCGACCTGATCCGTATCCAGCCGCGTCACCTGCGGCTCGATTATGTCTTTTGGGAATATCTCGAAAACGGGAGTGCAGCGCCATTATTCTGTCTCGAAGATAGCGTTAGCGAGGTGACGATGGGTCGCAGCTTCGCTGACCTTCAAGCGCTCTACGACCGCATGATCTGGATCGATGCCGAGCTGGAGGCCGACTCGTTCTCGCGCGACCTCAAACAGGCGATGGAGGGTTGATGCTCGGTTGGATATGGGTGAATGCGGGCGTGGCGATCATTGCGCCGATCGTCGGGCTGGGGGTCGTGCTGCTGGTGCACTTGCTCGCTGGTGGGGACGGGGGCCTGTCGAAGGACATTATTGACCGCATCAAGCTGGTCGCGCCGTTTCGCGACGGCCAGCTTGGCTATATCGCAGTGGGCTGGGCGGTGGCGGCGTATCATGATCTGCACGAGTGGCAGAGCGGCAAGATCAGCGTGGACTGGGTCAGTGATGTTGATATTGCCCTGTTTTTGCTGGGTGGTCTCGCGGGCTTGGTCGCAGCGTTCGGGGCGGTATCGCCGCTCAAGCCCCTTGCGGTAGGCGCGACTCGCCCCAGACTGTTCAGCCGGGCGGGATTCAAGCGCTACATCCTCGCGATTGCGTCTATCGTGCTTTCAGTTCTGGTGCTATGTATAATGATCTTTGTGCGCCTCAAAACCACAGGGAAAATCTAATGACCAAGCTACTCCATCTCGATCACATGTCGGAAGAGTCGCGAGCCTTGATTTACATGGCTGCGATCGTGGGCGTGGGCTGCGTCACGGCTGTTGGCTTTGTCGTGCGGGCGATGCTCAAGCTCTGACGCTCCAGCACCCCAGCGAAAAGCCCGCCGCGTGCGGGCTTTTGTTTGCGCGCATAATTTAACATAATATAAATTATCGATATTTCAATTGGGGTTGAATGCTATAATGGAAACGTGGCCGCAGCTAGCACTGCTCGCTGTCTGACAGTACCCTGTACGCGTTCGCCCCGATCCGACAACCGCAGCCCAATAAAATCGCGCATGACCAACGAGCCAGCCAATCCCGTCTGGGCCGAAGATTATCGAGACTGGCTCGCCGACGTCAAACAGCGCGTCGAGCACGCACGGCAACGCGCGGCGGCCAGCGTAAATCGCGAACTGGTAACCCTTTACTGGCAGATCGGACGCGACATTCTTGAGCGACAACTGGCCCAGGGCTGGGGCGCCGGGGTTATCGACCGTCTGGCGCGCGATCTCAAGACGGCGTTTCCCGACATGCGTGGATTTTCCCCGCGCAACCTCAAATACATGCGCGCGCTGGCCCAGGCGTTTCCGCAGCAGGAATTTGTGCAACAGCCCGTTGCACAATTACCGTGGTCCCACGTTGTCACCTTGCTCGACAAGCTTGACGACGCACCTCTGGTATGCGGGAAAATCCCTCGAACACGGCTGGTCGCGAAGCGTCCTGATCATGCAGATCGAGACCGCGGCGCACTCGCGTGCTGGCAACGCGGTGACAAATTTCGCCGACCGGCTGCCGTCGCCACAATCCGATCTCGCGCGGGACGCCCTGAAAGACCCGTATATCTTCGACTTCCTGGGCTTGACCGAAAGCGCTCAGGAGCGCGATATCGAGCGTGCGCTCACGCAGCACATCACCCGTTTCCTGCTCGAACTGGGCGCCGGCTTTGCTTTTGTTGGCCGCCAATACCGCCTGGAAATAGGCGGCGACGAATTCTTCATTGATCTGCTTTTCTACCACTTGAAGTTGCGATGCTATATCGTCGTCGAATTGAAAACGACGCCCTTCAAGCCTGAATACGCCGGACAACTCAATTTCTATC
The DNA here is from genome assembly GCF_014171495.1 of Paraburkholderia tropica. NCBI lineage: Bacteria > Pseudomonadati > Pseudomonadota > Betaproteobacteria > Burkholderiales > Burkholderiaceae > Paraburkholderia > Paraburkholderia tropica. The sequence goes on along the minus strand of NZ_CP049138.1, from coordinate 200,533 downwards.
TGTCCGCGATTGACGCCCAAGTCAAGGCGCCGGAAGACCAGCCGACCATAGGGCTGCTGCTGTGCAAGGAGAAAAACCGGCTTGTGGCCGAATACGCCTTGCGTGGCATGGCTAAGCCGATGGGCGTAGCCGAATACCAGCTCATGCGTGAAGTGCCGCCAGCAATGGAAACAGGACTACCCACAATCGACCAGATCGAAGCCGAGCTCCGTCCAGACTTCCCTGACTCGACAAGTTAGTTATCGCGGCTGCGTTGAGTAGCGCCAGCCGGAGGCGCGAGTGTATCCGCGCCGCCCCACCCTCACTACCGCGCCTCAAACGCTCCATTCGTCACCAACTCGAAGCGCTCTGGGCGGGTACGAAAAACCATCATTCACCGTCACTTGCGGACCACCGTTACAGCCTCCCCGTGACAGTATCAATTCAGCGCCCCGGAGGGCCACCGCAGGCACGCAACGTTCACCGGCGACCGATCAGAGTCGAGTCCGCATGCGCATCAGAACGCCCCACCCCTATCTGTGCCACGCGTTTCGTTCACCAGCCACACGTCACTGCCCACCGTAGCTAAACGCAAAAATGTCCCATTATTGCCGATGATAAGCGACATTTTGTCTTCTCCATGCCAATTCGCGCATCCTGTCACTATGTGCCCGTCCGGACTGCAAGATCCCGACTCACTGACCGCTTAGTTGAGCATTCAGCACTTCCCCCTCCCGCCAAGCTTATGGAAAGCAGTCCGTTGAATGTCGCGGGTAGGCGTTCGGGTAAGATGATCTCGTTGATCGTTAGTTGCATTAAAGAGAGAGGCAACAGGTACTTCCTAGATGTTCGCCACAGGCGCCTTAACCTCCGTCTTTAAAGCCGAGTGCAGCGATATTTTTATCCCCGACCGGTCCGCCTAGCCCAGCTTTGGTACCCTACGATGGAGTGTCGCCTGTTCAAACGCGTAGGCCATAGCAATCAAGGCAGCCTCGCTCCACTGCCGCCCGACGAAGATAATTCCGAACGGGGATCCCGATTCGTAGTATCCGGCCGGCACCGTCACGCCCGGCAACCCGGCGATATTCAGTTCCCCCACCGTCGTTTCCTGGATAGTCTCCTTGCTCCCGAACAGGGGCAGTTCGCTGCGCATCTGCGGAAACACAAGTGCATCGAGCCGATGTTCCGTCATCACGGCATCGAAAATCTTCAGATACCTCGCTTTCAACTCAATGAATTCAGAGAGATCCGGCGGACTCGCCGGATTGGCGAGCGCGGCTCTGAACTGCGTGAGGTTCTGCAGATAGCCAAGAATCTCGCCGGGCGCAAACACGTCCTGAGCCGCTGTCGCCTTCGCAAACTCGGCGAACGTTTTCAGAGCGGCATCCGGCCCCAGACGCTTCAAATACTGCTCAAGATCGTACGGAATCGATTCGAGGCCTCGCGCGTCGAAATTCGGAAGCGGCGCCGTCGGCTCGCGGAGCGAAGCAAAGCCGGTGCCGGCAAACGGGTCGTCGACGAGCGTCGCCCCTGCATCCCGCAATTCCTGCTTCGTGCGCTCGTACAAATGCGCGGCTTCATCCGAGAGCGGCTGCGCCCGCCATCCCGCGCCATACAGACCGATCCGCTTGCCCATCAGCGCGTCGGCGCGCAGACCTGCGGTGTAGCCGCCCTCCGGTTCGTGTCCGACCGACGCGAGGGTCTTGGGGTCCTCGGCCGTGTAGCCCGCCAGCACGTCGAGGCAAAGCGCGGCATCGCGCACGGTTCGCGCGATCGGGCCAACCACATCACGATTACCTGAAAGCGGAACCACACCCGCATTCGGCACGAGGCCGATCGTCGGCTTGATGCCGACCAGATCCTGTGACGATGCAGGGTTCTGGATCGAGCCCCCGGTCTCTTCGGCAAGCCCAAGCACAGCCATTGCAGACGCAACGGCCGCCGCGGTACCGGCACTACTCGCTCCGGGTACGCGGTCCGGCATCACGACGTTGCGCGTAGGACCGGCCCAGCTGTCGTCGGCGTGCGTACCGGAATGGCTGAGCACCGGTACGTTGGTCTTGCCGAGCAGAATCGCGCCAGCCGCGCGCATCCGCGCGACCACTGGCGAATCGGTTGCCGGCATCAGATCGACACCGCCAGTCTTGCTGTACAACAACGACCAGCCTGCCGTAGTCGGAAAGCCGACCATGTCCATCGGATCCTTGATCACGGCAGGCACGCCAGCCAGCGGCCCCAATGCCTCGCCCGCCGCGCGGCGCCGGTCGATCTCGCGCGCGTCGTCGAGTGCTGCGTGGTTCAGGAAAATTATCGCGTTGTACTGATCGTTTAGCGCATCGATGCGAGCGAAGCACGCGCGTGCCAGCGATTCGGCCGTGAAGCGGCCCTCGGCAAAGCCGGCTTGGACGCGCTCGACGGTCAGCGTGTCGAGATCGATTGGCGTGGTGTCTTGCGTTTGCGACATGGTGCATCCCAGGTTCAGTGGTCAAACATCGCATGCACGCGAGGCGCATGCGTCTCGTGGCCAGCCGTCGACGGACGCCCATCGCGCCCATGAGCGGTCAGACCGTCAGAAACGTCATGATCTTGTCGGCGTCGATGCCGTCGCGCGCCGCCTCGTGCGCGAAGCGGCCGCGCTCGATAATCAGGAAGCGGTCGGCGATGTCGAGCGTGAACGACAACACCTGCTCGGACACCAGCAGCGCGAAGCCGCGTTCCGTCTTGAGCCGGTTCAGCGTGCGCGCAATGTCCTTGATGATCGACGGCTGGATGCCTTCGGTCGGTTCGTCGAGGATCAGGACTTTTGGCTCCGAGACCAGGGCGCGCGCGATGGCGAGTTGCTGCTGCTGGCCGCCGGACAGATTGCCGCCGCGCCGCCCCCGCATCTCCCAGAGCACGGGAAACGCCTCGAAGATATAGTCGGGAATTGTCGGGCGACGCACCCGCTCCATGCCGCTCAGGATGTTTTCCTCGACCGAGACATTCGGAAAAATCATCCTCCCTTGCGGCACGAACCCGAAGCCAGCGGACACGCGACGATCGCTGCGCGCCTGCGCAAGATCGCAGCCGTTCAGTTCGATGCGCCCGCTGCGAGACGGAATCATGCCGATCATCGCCTTCATCAGCGTGGTCTTGCCCATACCGTTGCGGCCCATCACTGCGAGCGTTTCACCGGCCGCGAGAGAAAAATTCAGGTCGTGCAGCACGTGGCTCTCGCCGTAGTACACGTTCAGGTTTTCGACATTCAGCATCTTCAGTGTCCCAGGTAGACCTCGACCACGCGCGGATCCTGCTGCACCGCGCTCATCGGTCCTTCGACGAGTTTCCTGCCCTGATGCAGCACCGTGACCTTGTGCGCAATCGACCTCACAAACTCCATGTCGTGCTCGATGACGATCACCGAACGCCCGCGCGCGATTTCACGCAGCAACTCGGCCGTCAGTTCCCGTTCCTTCGCGCTCATCCCGGCTACGGGTTCGTCGAGCATCAGCAGCGCCGGATCCTGCATCAGCAGCATGCCGATTTCGAGCCATTGCTTCTGCCCGTGCGACAGCAGCCCCGCACGGCGGCCAAGCTGGTCGGACAGGAAGATCTTCCCGGCGATCTCGTCGATCGCCTCGCGTAACGCAGCGTCGCGTCGGAAGAACAGCGAGCCGAGCACGTCGCGCTTGCGCGGGTAGGAAATCTCGAGGTTTTCCTCGACCGTCAGTTCTTCGTACACCATCGGATTCTGGAACTTGCGTCCCACGCCCGCGCGCGTAATCTGGTACTCAAGCATCTGTTCCAGATGAAGCCCGTTGAAGCAGATCGTGCCCGACGTCGGCTTTGTCTTGCCACAGATCATGTCGAGCAGCGTCGTCTTGCCAGCGCCATTCGGGCCGATCACGACGTGCAATTCGTTCGCATCGACATAAAAATTCAGCTTGTCGATGGCCTTGAAGCCGTCGAACGACACGGTCAGGTTCTCGACCGACAACACGAGGCCGTTCATTGCGTGCCCTCCCTATCAGGCGCGAAAGATTGCAGTAATCCGGCCAGTCCCTTCGGCAGATACATCGGCACCACGATGAACAGCGCGCCGATCAGATACATCCAGAAGCCGACGAAATGCTCCGACAGGTAGCTCTTGCCGGCCCCGACCACGAGCGCGCCGTAGACGGCGCCGACCATCGACAGACGCCCTCCTACGGCTGCGTAAATCACCATTTCCACCGATGGCACGATTCCGCAGATCGACGGCGACGCGAAACCGACTTGCAGCGTGAACAACGCGCCGCCGATCGCCGAGCACATCGCGGCCATCGCGAACACGAACGCCTTGAACATCGCCGTGTCGTAGCCCGAGAAGCGGATCCGGTCCTCGCGGTCGCGGATCGCGACGAGCACCTTGCCGAGACGGCTGCGCACGATGAAGCGGCCGAGCAGCACGATGGCGAGCAGCAGCACCGCGCCGATGTAGTACAGCACGCGCACCGCACCGTTGCTCTGCACGTTGTAGCCCATGAATGTCGGCAGGTTCGTGATGCCGTTCACGCCGCCGGTATAGCCCTGCTGGCCGATGATCACAATCGACAGGATCGAAGCAAGCGCGAGCGTGACGATCGAGAAGTACACGCCACCGACGCGCTTGCGAAAGTTCGCGTAGGCCAGCAGGAATGCGAGCCCGGCCGGAACGAGCAGGATCGCCGGGATCACGAATCCGACGTGCGCGAACGGTTTCCACCAGAACGGCAAGTCGGTGATGCCGTTCCAGGTCATGAAGTCGGGCACCGGCGCCCCGCCACCGCCGAACACCGCGGCGGCCGGATCGGCGGCCGTTGCCTCGAGCTTCATGTTCATCGCCATGAAATAGCTGCCGAGCCCGAAGAAAATGCCCTGACCGAGGCTCAGAATCCCGCCGTAGCCCCAGGCGAGAACCAGGCCGGCTGCGCAGAATGCGAACGTCAGATACTTCGCGAAAAGGCCGAGTCGAAATGTGTCGCATAACAGCGGGATCGCGACGAGCAGCACGATCGCGAGCCCGACCACGCTGTAACGGTTCGCGAACGCGACGAGGCTGCTGCCGGCCGCCGCCGCATTGGGTCGCACAGCAGGCGCGACCGGGGAGGACGAAAGATCTTTCATGGGCTCACCGCCGAAGTTTGAGGGCGAACAGGCCGTTGGGCCGGAAATACAGCGCGACGATCACAAGCATCAGGATCGAGGCCTTCGCCATGGAGCCGCTCAGTACGAGTTCCAGCAGCGACTGCATCTGACCGATCGAGAACGCCGACAGGAACGTGCCGACCAGGCTGTCGACGCCGCCGAACACCACCACCACGAAGGTGTCGACGATGTACTGCTGGCCGGTGACAGGCCCCGTCGAGGCCAGCAGCGTCAGCGCACTCCCGGCGATCCCGGCCAGCCCGCAGCCGAGCCCGAACGTCACGGCGTCGACGCGCTGCGCATCGATACCGGCGGCGCCGGCCATCGCGCGGTTTTGCATCACGCAGCGAATGCGCAGTCCCCAGCGGCTGCGGAACAGAAACAGGAAAACCGCCAACGCGACACAGCCCGTCAATCCGATGATGAACAAGCGGCTCAGCGGGATCGTAGTGCCCCCGAGCGGCCACGCGCCTTGCAGCCAGCTCACCGTCGGCACGCTGACGTCGACGGGGCCGAACAGCTGACGAAAGACCTGCTGCAAGACCAGCGACAGGCCCCAGGTGGCCAGCATCGTATCGAGCGGCCGTTTGTAGAGGCGGCGGATCATCACGCGTTCGAGCAGCACCCCCACCGCAAACGTAGTGGAGAACGCGACCACGATGCCGACGAGGAAATACACGCCCATCAGCGACGGCAGCCAGCGCTGGAAGACTTGCGCGCACAGATAGGTCATGTACGCGCCGAGCGCCATCAGTTCGCCGTGCGCCATGTTGATCACGCCCATCAGGCCGAACACGATCGCGAGGCCTAGCGCCATGAGCGCCAGCACCGTAAACAAGGACAGGCCGTTGAAGACCTGCGTGAGCAACAAATCGGGAGTCATAGTCGATCACCGGAAGAACGCGTGGCCGGGGCGGCCACGCCAGAAGCGCCAACGCGCGCGCTCAAAGCTTCGGGAACGGATTCGGCTCGATCAGCGGCGACTCGTACAGAATGTCGACCTGGCCGTCCGCGCGGAACGCACCGATCCGGGCGTGCTTCCACAGGTGATGGTTGCTCGTGTGGAAGCGGACCTTGCCTTCTGGAGCGTCCCATTCGAGCCCCGAGGACGCGGCCACCACGTTCTCGACCTGTAGCGATTTCGCTTTTTCGGCCGCGAGCTTCCACAGATGCACCGACGTGTAGCTCGCCTCCATCGTGTCGCCGAGCACGCGATTCTGGCCGTAGCGCTTCTTGAACGCGCTCACGAAAGCCTTGTTCCCGGGCGTGTCGATGCTCTGGAAGTAGCCCATGCAGCTCAGCACGCCGACCAGGTTGTCGCTGCCGATGCCGTATGCCTCCTCTTCGCTGACGGCGAGCGCCATGATGGCCTGGTTGTGCCCATTGATACCGGCCGAGTTCAACTGCTTGAACAGGGCGACGTTCGAGCCGCCAACGACCGTCGACAGGATCACGTCCGGCTTCGCGGCCTTGATCTTGGCAATCACCGACGAGAATTCCATCGCGCCGAGCGGGAAGTAGTCCTCACCGACTATCGTGCCGCCCGCTTTCGCCACCACCGGGTGTGCGATCCGGTTGATCGTGCGCGGCCACACGTAGTCCGAGCCGATCAGGAAGAACTTCTTGCCCTTGTTCTTCGCGAGCCAGCCGATCGCGGGGATCACCGACTGCGTCGCCTCCTGCCCGGTGTACATGATGTTCTTCGACATCTCGAGGCCTTCGTAATAGCACGGGTAGTACAGCAGGCCGTTATAACGCTCCATCACCGGCAGCACCGCCTTGCGCGAGGCGGACGTGTGGCAGCCGAAGATCACCGACACCCTGTCGCTCTCCAGCAGCTTCTGGGCCTTTTCGGCGAAGGTCGGCCAGTCGCTCGCGCCGTCTTCGACGACCGTCTGGATCGGCCGGCCGAGCACGCCCCCGCTCGCATTCAATTCGTCGATCGCCATCTTCTCAGCGTCGACGATATGGGCTTCGGCAATCGCCATCGTGCCCGTCAGCGAATGCAGAATGCCGACCTTGATCGGCTCCGTGGCTGCTGCTGCCGAGCGGCTCGCCAGCGTCGCAACGGCAGGAAACGCAGCCGCGGCGGCGGACGCCAGGGCACTCTTGAGAAACGTACGTCGATCGGCTGTCATCGCTACCTTCAAGAAAAATGAAGAAAAAAAGCCCGACGACCAGCGTGTGCTGGACGTCGGGCTTCAGTGGCCGTTGCAGTATCGGACGCCTTTGTCCGACACCGCGCAATCAGTGTGTACTCGGTGGCAAGGAACACAATTCCGCTGCCATGGCGAAAACATATCCTGGCGAAAATTCCGCTGCAAGCGAAAATTTAACGGACGAGCCACAACCGCTCAGAAAAATTTCCATACCGTTGCGTCCGACCGGACCGGGTTTGCTTTTCGATACGCGAATCAGTTATGGTCACGTCGTTGAGCCAGCGGGCACGTAAAGCATGACAGTGCGAAATGTTGCGCCGTGCGCATTTGCAGCTTCCTTGCAGCCTCATTCCTCCTACCGTTGCTTTTCCTCTCTCATGACTTCATCGCATCGCGACCCGATCCGGATCGGCGTCCTACTTTCCGAAACCGGCGTGACTGCCCCGATCGAATGCTCTCAGCAACGCGCAACGCGCTTCGCAACCGAGGAGATCAACGAGGCCGGCGGCATCGACGGCCGCGAGATCGAGCTCGTCCTTTGCGACCCCGCATCGCGTCCGTCTCGCTACGCTGAACTGCTGACCGGAATGATCGCCAATGAGCGGATACGCGTCGTGGTCGGCTGCTACATGTCGAGTACGCGCAAGGCCGTGCTGCCGGTGCTCGAGCGCCACAACGCACTGCTGCTGTATCCAACGCTTTATGAAGGCTTCGAATGCAGCCGCAACGTGTTCTACACGGGCGCAGCACCGAATCAGAACAGCTTCCCGCTGGCCGCCTACATGCTGCGCCATCACGGCAAGCGTGTGTTCATGATCGGCTCCGACTACATCTATCCCTACGAGGCGAATCGCGTGATGAGCGACCTCGTGTTTGAAAGCGGCGGTGAGAAGGCAGGCGAAATCTACCTGCCATTGAATGCGGATTACGAGGCGTATCAGGACGCGATGAAGAAAATCGTTGCCGCGGCTCCTGACTTCATCTTCTCGACCGTGGTCGGCATCGGGATGGCGCATCTGTATCGCGCCTACGCGGAAGCCCGCCTGGATCCCGCGCGCTGCCCGATTGCGACGCTGTCGACGACCGAAACGGAATTTACCGCGATGGGTGCCGATATCGGCGAAGGCCATATTACGTCGGCGCCGTATTTCCAGTCGGTCGACACGCCGGTCAATCGAGACGTGCTCGCGCGTTTCCAGCGCCGTTTCGGTGACGATGTGGTCACCGACATGTGCTGGGAAGCTGCATATTTCCAGATGCATCTGCTCGCGGAGGCGATGCGGCGCACCGGTGGTGCCGAGCCCGATGCGCTACTGCGCGCTCTGCCGGGGCTCGAATTCGACGCGCCCCAAGGACGCGTCAGGATTGATGAGCGCAATCACCACACCTACCTGCGTCCACGTATCGGACGTCTGAACGCGCGCGCCCAATTCGACATCCTGAGCGAATCTCCGGACTGGGTACGCCCTGATCCGTTCGTCATCGCGTTCGACGATGACCGGCGCGCACCCGCGCTCGAAGTGCGAGCGGGAGTGCGCGAATGAAGCCCTTCCACACCGCCCGTACGCCCGAAATTCTGCGGGCGATCCGCTCGCTACATGTCGCCGTGATCCATCCCGATGACGACGATCGTGCGGAATTGGTCGCGCAACTGAATCTGATCGGATGCCGCGTCTGCACGTTCTGGCCTCATGCAGCCGAATTGCCGGACAGCGTCGATCTGGTGTTTCTCGCCGTTCGTCCGGAATCACTCGCGGTCGAACTGAAGTGGCGCGAACGACGCGATCCACTGCCCGTCATTCCCGTCGTCACATACGAGAATCCCATCATCATCGAGGCGGCGATGCAACTGGACGCTCATTGCGTAATTTCCTCTCCGGTCCGATCATTCGGTGTCTTGACGGCCATTTCAATCACGATGTTTCAGCATCGCAATCGCCTTCAACTCGAACGCCGCGTGAAGCGCAACGACGAGAAAGCAAGCGAGCGACGACAGATCCAGCGCGCGACAGCCATACTCAGCCAAAGCAATGGCATCTCCGAGGACAAAGCATACGAATTGTTGCGCGCAAAATCGATGACCGATCGCACGCCGATCGAGCAGATCGCAAGTGCGATCATCAATGCAAACCAGTTGCTGCGGATGTAAGAGGCTTTCCCGAACCTTCATTCGGAAAGCGTCGGCGACGAAAGTCAGCTCAAGGGTCCATCGACTATGCGCGCGCCTATACTGTCAGGTCACTGGATCACGCTTGATTCGTCACCCAGCGTCAATGCCCAATGCCGGCGGGCAGCAACGTTGTCTGCCGTGCCCAATCTGGCTTCGCAGGTCTCCACTGCACAAATCGGCACTGTCAGGTTGCTGGAGGTGTAGCAGTAGAATAAAGCGATGAAGAAGACGAAATCGCTTTATCACGGCCACCGCTTCCCCGCTATCGTCATCAGCTGCGCCGTTCGCTGGTACTTCCGGTTCAGCCTGAGCCTGCGCGGGCGCGACGCCGCGGCATCGCCGCCGTTCGTGGCGCCGGAATCCCGCGCGACTCCGGCACGCCTGCTCGCGTGGCTATGTCAACCGTGGACAAACGGCCGGCTGCTGCGCTGCAAGGGCTACCTGTGGGCCGCACACCGCCATGCCGAGATTGGCATGCTGGTGCAGACGGGCGGACGGTTCCAGTGGGGCTACGTCGGCCGCTGGTGGCGGTTCGTCCCGCAGTCAGACTGGCCGCGCGACGACTATCGCCGCGACGGTGTGCTGAACAGATGGGAGGAGCCGGTCGGCGATTGTCGGCAGGAGATCGTATTCATCGGGCAAGCGATCGATTGCGAGCGGTTGCAGCATGAACTCGATGCGTGCCTGCTGACAGTCGAGGAAATCAACTCTGGACCGGGATCGTGGGGGCGGCTTCCGGAAGCCGACGCGTTCGACGCTCTCTCGGCCATTTAGCGACGGAGTTGAAAGCGCCCCTCGTTTTACCGGGCGGGCTTGCTAGTCCCGTAAGACGCTGCAATGACAGGTCTAATCTGCCAAGGCATTTGCATGTTTCTATGTCGCTAACTGCTCTTAGCGATAGAGCTGTGTTTTATTCACAAACTACCGTTTTACAAGACGCGCCTCATGACGGCCCCCGGTGCTACCATAACCAGCCCGTTCGCGCTGCCAACCCTTCCGATGCAGGATTTCGCTATTCCATGCAGCATGCCCGACGCCGCGTCCCTAGCCGCACTGCGCGCCTGGTATGCGGGAATGGGATCGCGTGACGCGGTCGTGCGCTTTTGCCCCGATGCGCTCGGGGAAGGCGGCTCGGCACGCGGCATTCTCGGCCGCATCCGGCGACAGATCGCCGACTTTGCGCACAACCGCCACAGGGACGATCTGGCTGCGTTGTTCCGGTGCGCGGTCGCTGAGCGGACGCGTCACGCCAAAACCGTCGCCCGCGCGCTGGAGATCCTGGGGTATCTGCCCATTCCGCAGCCGCGAGTCAGCGACCCGGTCAGTGCGTGGTTGCCGACCCGGGCGGTTTCAGCCTTGCAAGCCTGCGGCATCAACACGCTGGCCGAGCTGACCGTGCGCATTCCCCGACGCCGTCGCTGGTGGATTGCCATCCCCGGACTCGGCATCAGAAGCGCACGGAAAATTGAGGTCTTCTTCGCCTCGCATCCGCAACTGACCGAGCGGGCCCGTGCTCTCGTCGCGGTCGTGTCGCCCGAGCCGGTCGTACCTGGGAGCGAATCCATCTGTCGCATGAGGTCGACGGCTCGCACGGCACCTTCCGAGCGCCACAGAAGATGTGCGCGCTCGAAGCCAGCAACGACTACGAGGCAATCGGCGCCTGGCTTTGTTTGCACGAAGCGGCGCAAACGCAGCGCGCCTATCGCCGGGAAGCAGAACGACTGCTGTTATGGGCCATCGTCGAGCGTGGCAAGGCACTGTCGCCACTGGCCACCGAGGATGCCACTGCCTACCGCGCCTTCTTGCGGCATCCCGCACCTCGCGGCCGCTGGGTCGCCCCGGCGCGTCCGCGATCCTCACCAGAATGGCGTCCTTTTACCGGACGGCTGTCACCGCGGTCGATTGCCTATGCGATATCGGTCCTCGGTGCAATGTTCCGCTGGCTGATCGAGCAGCGCTATATGTTCGCCAACCCTTTCGCCGGGCTCAAGGTGCGAGGGGCCCAGCGAGTTGATGCCATGGGTCGTTGCCCATCAGTTTCGCGCTAGCGACTGAGCTTCAGCGTCCGTCGTCAAGACGGTCGTCGCGACGCGCTTACCCACTAACGGACACTCAGACAGGAGCAATGTCAGATTGAGGTGGTCGCGCAAAATCGGACGGCGGGATAAGTGGAACGGCCGGGGCCTGAGCCAGCGATAATGCAGGCAAAGGAACTGAGGAAATGACGAAACGAACCCGACGCACGCACTCAGCGGCGTTCAAAGCGAAAGTAGCCCTGGCGGCAGTCAAGGGCGAGCGCACGCTCGCCGAACTGGCGCAGCAGTTCGATGTGCATCCGAACCAGATCACGGAATGGAAACGGCAGTTGCAGGAGCGCGCGGCTGACGTGTTCGGTGCGGTCGGCCCGGTGTCGAGCTAGGCACCGGTGGACGTGAAGACCCTGCACGCCAAGATCGGCCAACTCAGCCTGGAAAATGATTTTTTTAAGCGGTGCGCTCACCAAGGCGGGATTGCTGAGCGCAAAGCGATGATTGACCGTGGCCATGCGTTGCCGGTTTCGCAGCAAGTCCGGCTTGTTGGTATCGCGAGATCGAGCGCGTATTACCGGGCGCGGCCTGTCAGGGAAGTCGATCAACGCCTGATGCGCCGGATCGACGAACTGCATCTGGAGTTCCCGTTTGCCGGTGCACGAATGCTGGTGCGCCTGCTGCGCCGGGAAGGCCACGAGGTCGGCCGCCGCCACGTGCGCACGCTCATGAAGTGCATGGGCGTGGAGGCGCTGTACTGCAAGCCGAGCACGAGTCGACGCAACGCGCAGCACAAGGTCTGGCCGTATCTGCTGCGTGGCATGAAGATAGAGCGGGCCAACCAGGCTTGGGCACTCGACACGACCTACGTTCCCATGGCGCGCGGCTTCGTGTATCTGACGGCGGTGGTGGACTGGGCCAGCCGCAAGATCCTCACGCACCGCGTAGCGATCACGCTGGAGGCCGTGCATGCCGTTGAAGCGCTGGAAGAAGCGTTCGCCCGCTATGGGCACCCCGAGATCGTGAACACCGATCAGGGCAGCCAGTTCACAGCGGGAGCCTTCACCGGGGCGGTGCTCGGCCGGGGCATCCGGCTGTCGATGGACGGCAAAGGCGCCTGGCGCGACAACGTGTTCGTCGAGCGCGTGTGGCGCAGCATCAAGTACGAAGAGATTTATTTGAGAGCCTACGAGTCGGTCAGCCACGCCCGGCGCTCCATTGGCCAATATATTGAGCTGTACAACCGCAAACGTCCTCATTCGAGCCTGGCGGATCAGACGCCCCATGAGGCATACTTCGCGACGCTGCCAGCGATCAAATCGGCAGCATGATCGCCCCGGATGCTCCACTTAAAATCTCCGGACCCTGTCCGAACAAGCGGCGCCACCTCTGTTCAACCATTATTTTGCTCGCGATTTTTCCTAACGTGTAAACTTTATTTTGAGCATTAAAAATGAGGGGAAACCGATGACGGAAGATCAAGCATGGAACGCTGGCAGTTTCGCCGGGGGGCTCTATGCCTAGATTTCGCGAATACGCAGGGCGGCCGGGACAAGACGAGAGACGAGGAGCGCTTGACCAACTACCGGGCAGCGGTGGCTTGGGCCTCCGCAGCCGGCGCGGTTTCCGGGAACGAGGGTAGGCGTCTGCGCGCGATGGCGGTGCAGGCTCCAGCCGAAGCCGCGCACAACCTCGAGCAATTGCGACTTTTTCGCGAAAGTCTGTATCGGCTACTCTCCGCACTAGCGGCCAACCGTGTGGTGGAGCCGGCGGATGACGTCGTTTTGCGAAGTGCCGTCGCCGCAGCGGTCAGTGTCGCTCGTTTGGAGCGGCGTCCAGACGGGTGCGATTGGCAGATCGACACGGATAAAGCTGGCCTGAATACGTTGTCGAACCGCATCGCATTAGACATTCAGCAACTTCTACTCAGTAGCGAAATGCCCTACGTGAGGGAATGCGAACGTTGCACATGGCTATTCGTAGATCGTTCCAAAAACAAGCGCAGGCGGTGGTGCAAGGCTGAGACTTGTGGCAATCGGGCCCGTGCGTCAAGGCACTATCAGCTAACGAAAGCCTGAGCGCCAGTAGCGGGCGGAAGAGTCGAGATGCTAGACGAGGCTTGGGCTTTCAGCGCTGAGCGGCCGCTTTGAGGCAAACCAAAGGTCCGGAGTGGGTCGGTTCCGGGCGTCAGCGTCGGGCGGAACTCGGCCAGTTTCTGCCGCTCGGCTGAGACAGCCAACGGTCACTCGAATGACCGGTTTGAATGGGAACAGACGGACATTAAGTTGCCACGTGATGGCGGGTGCCACCAAGGCAGCCTGTCGATTCACGCCACCCCGGTGCACCTACCTGAAAGATTTCAGTGGAATGGGTGGCTTCTGGCTCTCCAAGCTGCGGCAGCCGAGATAGTACTGTATATTTATACAGCATGGAATCTCTCAACAAAGTGGACCGGAGCCGTGACAAAAACGACCTTGTAATAGGCCGAAGTCACGGTGCCGCCGCTCGCACGAGCATTTGGCGCCAAATTTCCCGTCGCACCCGCAAAACGTCTCGTGGGCGCGCTCACGCGAATGTGATACAAAGCGGGCATACGAAATCCGGGGATAATGCAAAAGGCTTGGACGTCATCCATGATAAAAAGCCGCGCGAGACAGTTGGTCGAACCACTGTCGCCAGGTTCCGTATGCAGTTCCAAGGAGCCGCCTATGCAGCGCTAGAGATCCTGAGCGGCAAAGAGATCGACCGGGTCTACTGCGACTATCACGACGATTTTGTCGTGCGCAGAACCGTAGCGGGTGTTGTCGACTACCACTTCTTCCAAGTGAAGACCAAGGGCAAGGCAAACCAGCAATGGGATGTCGCGGAGGTGTTCGCTCTCAAGAAGACAGGTGCGCTGGATACGGACGAGAAGTTGGAGGCGGTCCGCAACAGCATCGCCGGCAAGCTGTTCATGCATACCGTCGAATTCGGCGACCAGTGTCGTGAAATCACGGTTCTTAGCAACGTTCACTTCAACGACGATGTTCACGGCGTCGTCACTGACCTTTCCGCCGGCACGTCCAGCAAGAAGTACATCCGTCAGCTCATCGAAAAGTTCGCGGAAATCATTTCACCCGAGAGTCCACTGTCCTCCGAGCAGATTGATGCGGCTCGAAAGAAACTCTCCTTGCTGCCGAACGTTCAATACATCGGCGATACGCTCGAAGCCTTCAGTATTGCCGCGCACAATGCAATCTGGAGGCACAGCGAGATTGAGCTGCATCAACACGAGATTGAACGCCTCGCAAGAAGCTTGGTGACGCTTGTCGAGGAGAAGTCCTGCTCTCCCATCGGAGGGCTATCCAAAGCTGACATCGATCTAGCAACTGGGGTCGGCCTAGGAGACCTGCTTGACGTCCTGAGCATTCGCGCGCGAACTCAACGCCGTGTTTGCGGCGCTGCCCGCGAAACGTCAGACCCTGTTGTTTTCCGCCACTTTCACCGACGATATCCGCACCATGGCCGCGGGCATTCTGCGCAGCCCGGTCGATATCAGCGTCAGCCTGCCCAATGCCACGGCCAGCCGGATCAAGCAGTGGGTGGTGCCGGTGGACAAGCGCAACAAGCCCGATCTCTTCATGCACCTCGTGGCGCGGAACCACTGGAAACACGCGCTGGTGTTCGTCAAAACCCGCAACCGCGTGGATTACCTGGCGGCCATGCTCGACGAAGCGGGCTATGCGGTCGACACCATCCGCGGCGACAAACCGCAGCCCGCACGCTTGCGTGCGCTGGAACGTTTCAAGACGGGCGAAGTGCAGATGCTGGTGGCCACCGATGTCGCCGCGCGCGGGCTCGATATCGACGATCTGCCGTTGGTAATCAACGTCGATCTGCCGATCGTGGCGCAGGATTACGTGCATCGCACCGGCCGCGCGGGCGCGAGCGGCGTGGCGGTTTCGCTGGTATGCGCCGACGAAGCGCCGCAACTGGCCGCGATCGAAGCGCTGATCCGGCAAACGCTGCCTCGCGAAGAGGAACCGGGTTTCGAAGCCGATCACCGCGTGCCGCAAACCAGCACGACGGGCGAGATCGTCAAGAAACCGAAAAAGCCAAAGAACCCAAAGTGCCGCAAGCCGCGCCGGTCGCCGCGAAAGCGCCTGGGAAGAAGCCGCGTCCGCAAACTGGCGAGAACAAACATAAGCCCGCTGTGCAGCGCGCGACTACCGCGGATTACGACTTAAGCCCCGTGGACGCCAGTTTGATCAGCGGTAGCCCGTTCAGCGTGAAAAAGCCGCGCAGCAAACCCGCTGGCAAGCCGAATGCGGGTTCGTCGCGTAAGCCGGCTGCGGGTTCGCACAAGCCGGCGGGCAATCGCGGCAAACGCTAAAGCGGATCGGTGAGATGAGCGCGCGGCCGTTGCCGTCGCGCAGCGGGAGCTACTGCGTTTAGTAGCCCCACGGCCACCAAAATCGCCTTTTCGATCGACCTTGTAGCCCAAAGGGTACAAATTCAAGAATGCATTTTGTAGCACATAGGCTACAATAAATCTCATTATTCCGATTTATGATGCCCAGGGGCTACATATGACCACGCTCGCGGATGTCGGCGAGATGCTGAAAGAGGCTCGACGCGAGGCCGGACTTTCGCAAAAGGAACTGGCGGAGCGCGCCGGCGTCGCGCGCACGACGCTCGCGCGCATGGAAACACTCGCGCGCGGCGACATGAGCGTTTCCGCGCTCGCGCGACTGCTCGAAGCGGCGGGCTACGACCTGCGCGTCGTCAAGCGCGGCCATCGGCGCACGCTGGACGACGTGCTGAACGAGCAGCGCCACGCCGAGGGCCAGTAACGTGCGCCTCCACGTCTACACGCAAGGCAAACGGGTTGCCGATCTTTATCGCCAGGCCGACGACTACGCGCTGCGCTACACCGCCGACACCAACGCCGGCGATTTCGTCAGCCTGACGATGCCGGTTCGCGAAGACGCCTGGGTGTGGCCGCGCGACCTGCATCCGTTCTTCCGGCAAAACCTGCCCGAAGGTTTTCTGCTGCAAGTGATTCGCGAGGAATTCGGTCCGTATCTCGACGGCACGGATCTCTCGCTGCTCGCCGTGATCGGCGGATCGGGCATCGGCCGCGTGACCGTCGCGCCCGAAGGCGGCGCGCCGGGCGGCGCACTCGATCCGCTCGATCTGAAAAGCCTGCTGCACGAGGACATCACCACCGCGCATTTCGCCGAACTCGTGCGCTATTACGCGCGCGCCGCCATTTCGGGCGCGGTGCCGAAATTCCTCGCGCCGGAAGCGTCCGCGGTCGACACGCCCGTGGGCAAGCAAACGCTGCGCACCGGCCAGCACATCGTCAAAGGCTCCGACGAGCAAACGCCGTATCTGGGTTTCAACGAACATTATTCGATGCAGGTGCTGGCCCGGCTGGGCGTGGCGCGCGTCGCCAAAACCACGATGTCGGACGACGGTCGCCTGCTCGTGGTCGATCGCTTCGATGTCGACGAAACGGGCAAGCCGGCGTTCGGCGTGGAAGACGCCTGCAGCCTGCTCGGCCTGCCGCCGCACGAGAAGTATCGTCCGTCGACGGAACAGGTTCTCAACGCCACCAAGCCGTATATCGGCGCGGCCAACTGGCGGCAGGAAGCGGAGCAACTCGGCTGGCTGCTGCTCGCCAACTATGTCGTGCGCAACGCCGTCTGCCACGCCAAAAACATCGCGCTGCTCTACTCGACTATCGACGACGTGATCTACACGCCCGCCTACGACATCGTCACCACCGAGGCGTATCCGCGTTTCGCGAACAATCCGCCCGGCCTGAGCGTAGACGGCCGCAAGACATGGGCGCCCGGCAAGACGCTCGAACGCTTCTTCAACACGCGGCTCGGCATTGCGCCGAAGCGGTATCGCGAGATGGTCGAAGCCTTGTGCGACTCGGCCGTATCGACGGGCAAAGATATCGTCGAAGCGGCCAGGAACGAAACGCGCTGGCACTGGATCGCGAAGCAGATGCTGCACGCGTGGAACGAAGGCATGGCGTCGCTACGCAGCGCCAAGCCGCAAGTGGCGTTCAAGGCGCTCACGCCGGTGATCGACGCCGCGGTTTTTTCGGACGCCGATAAAGCCGAGGCCGCGCGAGACGTGATCGGCCGCTCCGAATTGATGGCGAATCACGGCAAGAAGGGCTGAAGCCCGAGCGCGGCGCTCACGCCGTTCAAGTCGCTCGACGCTTTTGCGTGCGCGCCGAGATGGCGATATGCGGCAACAGCCAAACCGTCAAGCACGCCAGCACCATCACTATCGCCACGCCCAAAAGCGATGTTTCCACCGCATGCAGGAGCGCGCCGCGCGCGAGCGCCAGCAACGCATCGCCGGCCAATCCCGCGCGATCCGCCTGCGCCGCAAACCGCGCGGCGGCCTGCGTGGACATCAGCGTCTGCGGATCGTGCAACCCCGCCATCCATTGCGCGTGCGCGGCGGCGGCCTGCCCGGTCAACGCGCGATCCAGACCGGCCACGTAGAAGTGGCGGATGGTCGTTCCCGCGACCGCCGTGCCCAGCATGCCGCCCACCATGCACGACGACTGGATCAGCGCCGTGGCAATGCCCAGACGCGTGGTGCCGGCCACTTGCTGCACGAACACGGTCAGGTTCGGCATGACGAAGCCGATGCCGACGCCCGCCGCCACCATCGCCGCGACGAACGCCGCGCTATGCCGATTCCCGCCGACACACGCGATCGTCGCGCACGCCGCGCCGAGCAGCCCGAAGCCGAGATAAAGCAGCAGATTGGGCCGTTTCAGGCGCGTCACGATGCGCGTATTCGCGATCGTTCCCACGGTGATGCACACCACCATCGGCGTTACCACCACGCCCGTCTCGCTCGCATCGAGTCCCACGCCGCCTTGCAACAGCAACGGCACGTAGAACAGCAACGCGAACATCGCGACGCCCATCAGCATCGATAACACCAGCAGCACGAGCGTCGCGCGATCTTTCAGCAGGCCAGGCGGAATGATCGGATCGGCGGCACGGCGCTCCTCGCGCGCGAGCCATCCCAAGCCGATCGCCACCATCAGCGCATAGAGGCCGACGTGCGCCGCGCTTCCGGTCCCGCTGCCCATCCCGCTTCCGGCCGCTTCGACAAGCAGTTGAAACGCGCCGAGCGCGAACGCGATCAGCAATGCGCCGCGCCAGTCGGCGTTCAGGCGCTGGCGCCGCACGTGACGAATATGCGGCAAATGCCGCGCCGCGAGATACAGACTCACGACGCCCACCGGCAGATTGACGAGGAACGCCCAGCGCCATCCGTAATGCTGGCTCAGAAAGCCGCCAAGCGACGGACCGACCGCGTTGGCGAGACCGAAGGCGCTCGAAAACAGCACCTGCCAGCGCAATCGACGCACAGGGTCGGGAAAGAGATCGGGGATCGACGCGAAGCAGGTGCCCACCAGCATGCCGCCGCCAACGCCCTGCAACGCGCGGCACGCGATCAGCATCGGCATGGAACTGGCCACGCCGCACAGCACCGAAGCCAGCGTGAACAGCACGATGGCGACGACGATGAGCGGCTTGCGCCCGAACCAGTCGCCGAGCCGCCCGAACACCGGCACCGTGATCACCGAAGTCAGCAGATACGCCGTGGCGACCCATTCGTAGAGATCGAAGCGTTGCAGATCGGCGACGATGGACGGCAGCGCCGTGCCGACCACGGTTTGATCGATGGCGACCGTCATGACGACGCTGGACAAGCCCAGCATCGCGAGCAGCGACTGGCGGAACGGCCGCTCGCTGGCTTGCGGCTGCGCTTGTGCCGCCGCTTTCGCCACAGCCTGTGCCGGGGTTTCGGTTGTCGTTGCGTGCGCCTCGGTCCCCGGCGTGGCGCTCATCGTGCAGCGTCCAACGGCGACGGTTTCGCGTTGCGCGCGAGATGCTTTTGCCACGCGATACCGGCCAGCGCCACATCCTGCAAGCCGATGCCGACCGCTTTATACACGACGATATCGTCCGCCGATGCGCGGCCCGTGGCGCGGCCCGCGAGTACGTCGCCGAGTTCGACCGTGTCGTTCCAGTCGAACGTGCCGGGCTTCACGAGCAGCAAATCGCCCGCTTCTTCGCGCGCCTGCTCGCGCAATTCCACGA
Source organism: Paraburkholderia tropica (assembly GCF_014171495.1). Lineage (NCBI taxonomy): Bacteria > Pseudomonadati > Pseudomonadota > Betaproteobacteria > Burkholderiales > Burkholderiaceae > Paraburkholderia > Paraburkholderia tropica. The sequence continues at coordinate 180,924 of NZ_CP049138.1, read as the reverse complement.
CGATGCGCGACGCCCGCGCGATCAGCGTGTCGTCGAGTTCGCGCGTATGCGGCAGGCTCGAACCGATCGCGCTCACGAGCGCGCCCGGCACGACCGCGTTGCCGTCGAACAGCGCGCCCGTCGCGCGCGTTGCGGTCACGATCACGTCCGCGCCGCGCACCGCATCGTTTGCTTCGCATACCGAGGCTTCGATGCCGCGCGTGGAACCGGCCGCCATCACCGCCGCTGCGAGTTCGCGCGTGCCCTCCAGCCCGACGATGCGAAACGAACGCAGCTTCGTATGCGCGGCCAATGCCAGCGCATGAGCGCGGCCCTGCACGCCGGTGCCGAATACGGCAACGGTACGCGCGTCCGGCTTCGCCAGTGCGCGCACTGCCACCACCGTGGTCGCGGCGGTGCGCAAGCGCGTGATCGCGTTCGCATCGAGCGTGGCGAGCAAGCTGCCGTCCACGGTCGAAAACAACACGATCGAAAAATTGAATTGCCCCGCAATCGTCGAATACACCTTCGCGCCCGCCACGCCCAGTTCGGGCATGACCGCGCCGAGCGTCGACAGCTTCACGCCGCCCGCTTCGGTCCGCACGCGGCGCTGCACGGCCGCGTGGCCGTTGGCGAGATCGCGAAAGCCGCGTTCGAGTGCCGGAATGGCATCGTCGATGGTGATCAACTCGTCGATCTGCGCATCCGTCAAATGAATCATGAAGTCTCCCGTTCTTGATGCAAGGATTGCGTTTCGGCTTCGTGCTGGAACGTGAAGCTGTCTGTGTACAGATGGTCGATGCTCGCGCCGCGCTGAAGAAACCGATGCCGCGCGTCGTCGATCATGGCGGGCGAGCCGCACAGATACACCGCGTGCTCGGAAAGATCCGCGAAATCCTCGCAAACCGCGTGCTGCACGTAGCCGCGCCGCCCGCTCCAACCTTCATGCGGACGCGACAGCACCGGCACATACTGAAATTCGTAGAGCCGCGCGCCCCACTGCTGGATTTCGTCGTGCAGATAGAGATCGGCTTGCGTGCGCGCGCCCCAGTAAAGCGAAACCGGCGGACAATCGGGATCGTCCATCAACGATTCGAGAATCGCCTTGACCGGCGCGAGACCGGTGCCCGTTGCGACCATCACGAGCGGCCGATAGTCTTCGGCGTGAAAGCGGAAAATGCCGAGCGGCAGTTCGACGTCGAGCGCATCGCCCGCACGCAGCGCCGACAATCCGCCATCGGTAAAACGCCCGCCCGGCACGCGCTTGATATGAAAGTCGAGCGCCTGCGCGCCCGCCGCGGACGCCATCGAAAAACTTCTGCGTTCGCCGTTTTCCAGCAGCACGTTCATGTACTGGCCGGGATTGAACTTGAGTTCGAGCGATTCGGGCAACGCGACGGCAAGCCGCCGCACGTCCGGGCCGAGCACGCTCACGTCGATCACGCGCGCCTGCACCACGGTTGGCGCGGAGACGTCCGCGCCCGCTTGCGCCGCGCCGATCAGCATGTCGCTGCGCGCGCGCGCCTGACACGCGAGCGCGTAGCCCGCATCGGCTTCTTCCTGCGAAAGCCCGAACGGAAATTCCTCATACTCGTGCGCGCCGCGAATCACCTTCACGCGGCAGGTGCCGCAGCCGCCCAACTGGCAATCGTGCGGCAACGCCACGCCCGCGTTCGACGCCGCCTGGAGCAGCGATTCGTCGGCCTGCGCCGCGAAGCGCTCGCCGGTTTCCGCGATCTCAATCTGATAGATCATCGTGCCAATCTCTAACGAAACAGGGGACGCGCCCGCCGCCGCGCGGCGGACGCATTGCCGCAATCGCGACGGCGTTATTTCTTGATGTCGGCTTCCACGAGCACGCGCTGCCCGCTCGCCGCAAGCAGCGCCTGCAACGCTTCAAGCGCCGCGAGACCGCATTGCGTGTCCTGCTCGCCGTTGCCGCCGCTCAGGCCCACGCCGCCGATCACCTCGTCGTTCACGACGATCGGAAAGCCGCCGACGAACGCCGCGAAGCGCCCTTCGAAGCTCAGTTGAATGCCGAACGCCTCGTTGCCCGGCAAGGCGGGACCGTTGGGCGCTTTCGTGAACAGATGCGTCGAGCGCTTGTGGCCGGCCGCCGTGAACGCCTTGTTCCAGGCGATCTGCGGACCGGTGATGCGCGCGTCGTCCATGCGTTCGAGCACGAGCGGATAACCGCCCGCATCGACGATACACACCGACTCGGGAACATTGATGGCCTGCGCGCGTTCGAGCGCGGCGCGCGCCATGGCGCGGGCTTCGGTCAGTTCGAGTTTGAAGATACTTTTCATGAGGCGTTTTCCGTGCGTTTTCTGCGTGTTTTTCGCGTGTTTTTCGATTCACGATTGCGTCGATATCGCGCGAGGATGAAGCGTTCGCCCGATATATCCGCATTAAAGGCCGTCGCGTTATAAGCCACGATAAACCGTCTTGATCTGCGTATAGAACTCCAGCCCCGCGCGGCCCGACTCGCGGAATGTCGAGGTGCTCGAACGCTTCAAGCCGCCGAACGGCGCGTTGACCACGTTGCCCGTGGTGGTGCGATTGATCTTCACCGTGCCCGACTCGATCTCGTCGGCGAAGCGGTGCATATAGCGCGGATTCGACGTCGCGATGGCCGCCGAAAGACCGTATTCCGTGTCGTTGGCTTTCGCGATGGCGTCGTCGAAATTCGTCACCGAAACAATCGCCAGCACCGGCCCGAAAATTTCCTCGCGATAGATACGCGCGTTTTCCGGCACATCGGCGAATACGGCGGGCGTGACGTAATAGCCGTGTTCGAAGCCTTCGCCCGTCAACTGATCGCCGCCGATCAAATGCGTCGCTTCCTGCTTGCCGGACGCCACGAAACCGAGCACCGTATCGAGTTGCTTGCGATTCGCGAGCGGACCGAGATCCATGCCGGGCGTGACGCCGCTGCCGATCTTGAGTTGCTTCACGCGCTCGACCAGCCTGGCCGTGAACGCTTCGCGCACCGCTTCGACCACCAGAATGCGGCTCGTGCCCGTGCACGCCTGGCCGCTCAGCGAGAAACCGCCCTTAACCGCGAGATCGACGGCGCGCTCGAGATCGGCGTCTTCCATGACGATGAGCGGATTCTTGCCGCCCAGTTCCATTTGCGTGCGCGTGGTGATCAGCACCGAGCGATGAATGTGCTCGCCCGCGCCCGTCGAACCCGTGAACGACACGGCGCGCACCACCGGCGACTCGGTGATGGCCGCGCCGATATCGCCCGCGCGACCCGTGATGTAGTTGAGCACGCCCGCCGGAATGCCCGCTTGCACGAACGCCTCGGCAAGCCGATAACCGATCAGCGGCGCATCCGACGAAGGCTTGAAAACCACCGTGTTGCCGGCCATCAGCGCGGGCGCGATCTTGCGCGCGGGAATCGAGATCGGGAAATTCCACGGCGTGATCACGGTGACGACGCCCAGCGGTTCGCGCTGCGTGTACACGAGTTGCTCGGGATCGTCGCTCGGGAAGGTTTCGCCCGTAAAGGTCTGCGCTTCGACCGCATAGAAGCGCAGCACCTGCGCGGAACGCAGAATTTCGTCGCGGCTTTGCGCGAGCGGCTTGCCTTCTTCGCGCGTCAATTCCAGCGCGAAAGCGTCGGCGTTCGCTTCCAGCCAGTCGGCGGCCTTGTTGACGATCTTCGCGCGCGCGGACACCGACATGCGGCGCCATTTCGCGAATGCCGTCGATGCCGCGCTGATCGCGGCCTGCGCGTCCTCGACCGTCGATGCCTGAAACTGACCGACGAGATCGCGCGTATCGGCGGGATTGATGTTCGGGAAGGTCTTGCCGCTTACGCTGGCAGCCCACTCTCCCGCAATCAGATTCTTGAATACCGTCGCGATTTCGCTCATGACATTCACTCTTTATTGATTAGTTATGCCAATCGATGACGAATCTATCGCCATCGATTGTGCGGAACGGCCAGCGCTAGTTTCCGGCCTCTATAACCTCAAGGATTCCTGATGATTACGCTTGACCGCTTATGCTGCGAGGCCGAGTTCGGGCAGCGGGATTTCCTTCTCGACGTAGTCGTAGTAAAGCGCCGTGGTGTACAGCAGACGCATCTGCGCACCGATCTCGCAGATCTTCAGGCAACGCTGCTGCAACTCGGGCGTGGTGGCGTTTTCCAGCACGATCTGGTAGCCGCGCTCGCCGTGGATTTCGTCCGAGACGATATGCAGGTCGAAGAATTCCACCTCTTCGTCCGTGAACTGGTACTGCTCGCGCAGCGTGGGCGTCTGCTTGCGGTAGATCGACGGCACCTGCGATTCCAGCCCGACCACCAGCGCGGCCACCGCCACCACCGGGTCTTCGCGCATCGCCACCGAATAGCACCACGCCTGCAGGCCGCGCGTGGTGGGCGACATGTTGTCGGGGTTGGTGACGCGCTCGCGCGTGGTGCCGCAGGCTTCGGCGAAACGGATCAGCAGGTCGGTGTGACGGTCGCCGCCAATTTCTTCCTCGTACATGTTGGCGAGGAGGAAGTCCTTGGCCTCGGTCATGTGGTCGGGCGTGCGGGCGTAGAGGTAGGCGAGATAGTCGGCGAAGGGGCCGACATAGTGATAGTGGTTTTCGGCCCAGCGTGCGAGATGCGCGCGGGAGAGCTTGCCGCTCGCCCAGGCGACGCTGAAGGGCGCCTTGTTGGCGCTCTTGCCCTTGATCGCTTCTTCGAGCGCGCTGCGGAATGCGTCGCGGTTCATGAGTTCGGCCATCTTCGTTTGCTCCTGATCTTGGTGGGAACGACATCGACTGTTGCAAGGCGAGACGCCCGAAAAGCAGACAGTCGGCTTAGAATAGCGCAGTTAATGGATACTGTATACATACTTATCGCGAACCCTGCTTAGAAACTTGCCGCGAGTCTCCTCTTTCGCGGCTCCATTTCGCCCAACCAGCCTAATCGCAGCAATAAACAAGCCATTTCAGACGTTAGAGATCCGCGACAGCACGCAAGCAAAAGCTTCATTTGCGGAATTTGAATTACGTATACAATATTCTTGAAGCTCGATACAATCGGGCGAACAACGCGTGCGACACCTCGCGCGATCCGGTCTACCGATGGAGAGGAAAGCGGCAATGCCGACGGTCACATTTCACAAAAACGGCGAAACCTGGCAGGGCGAGGTCAAGAAAAACACCAATCTGGTGGTCCGCGCCGGCATCAAGCAGTTTCCGTTTCCGCATCTGCGTTACGAGTGCGGCATGGGCAAGTGCTCCAAGTGCGCGTGCGTGATTCGCGCAGGCGGCGAACATCTGCCCGCGCCCAACTGGAAGGAAAAGAAACAGCTCGGCGAACGCCTCGAACAGGGCTATCGCCTCGCGTGCCAACTCTGGATCGAGCACGACATCGAACTCGAACAGATCGACGCGGAGGCGGCATGAGCGCCAGCGCAAGTACCCAGACCATTGCGCCGATCACCTACGTGATTCTCACGAGCAAGCCGGGCCAGTACCGCACGGAACCTTTCGGCAAGCTCGCGCCCGCCGAAACGTGGGACTACGTGTATTGCGGACGCCATCTCGCGACCTTCGTGATCGCCGAGCTGTACGGCGAAGCGCGCATTCGCGTGATCGACGAATCGGAAGGCGGCTCCGTCAACGACATGCCCACGCGTTTCCTCGAAAAATTCGCCAACCGCGATGCGGCGTTCGCAGCGCTGCAAATACTCGTGGGCGCGCGCGATCAGGACGCCGCGCTGCAACCGCGCCCCACGGCGCTGGCCTCCTGAAAGGCCTTTAGAACCGCAACGCCGATCCACCGATTCACGCCTTCAGCCAGAACAGGTCTCACGCATGATCCAGATTACTTTCCTCAGCAACGACAGCAAGTGCGTCAGCGCGCCGCCCAATAGCAATCTGCTGCGCGTCTCGCTGCGCGAAAAAGGCGGCATTCCCTTCAAATGCGGCGGCGGCCTGTGCGGCACCTGCAAATGCAAGGTCGAACAAGGCATCGAACACACCGACGCCGTGAAGGAAAAAGAAAAGCGCCATCTGAGCGCCGCCGATCTCGAAGCCGGCTATCGCATGGCGTGTCAGACCTTCGTCAACGGTGACGTGAGCGTGTCATGGTGAATCCGCACGCCAGTTACGAGCCGCTGGGTTCTTTGCCCGAAGATCAACGCCGCCTGTTGCTCGACATCGGGCCGCGCTGGGGGCAAGACATCGTCGGCAACCGGAAAACGGTGATCGACTGCTACACGCCGCTCGTGGCTGCCACGCCCAAGGACGGCATCGCGGTGGAGCGCGATGTGAGCTACGGCCCGCACGAACGGCATGTGCTCGATGTGTTTTTGCCGCCTAACGCGGCGGCGCAGGACAAGCCGCTCGACGCCATCGTGTTCGTGCACGGCGGCGCATTCGTGCGCGGCAACAAGAGCGTCAACGGGCAGATTTACGACAACGTTTGCTACTGGTTCGCCACGCAAGGACTCGTTGCCATCAACGTCGAATACCGGCTTGCAGATATCGCGCCGTATCCGGGCGGCGCACACGACGTCACCGACGCGCTGAACTTCCTCCACCAGAACGCACAGCGCTTCCAGATCGATCCGCAGCGCGTGTTCGTGATCGGCCATTCGGCAGGCGGCGCACATACGGCCACGTGTTTGTTCGATCCCGCCGTGACCGAGGCGAGCCCGCCGCCGCCCGTCGCCGGACTGGTGCTGATCAGCGCGCGCGTAGCCGCTGACGTGCGCCCCGGCAACCCGAACGCGAAGCCCGTGCGCACCTATTTCGGCGACGACGAAAGCCTCTACGCGGTGCGCTCGCCGCTCAGTCACGTGGCGCGTTCGGCTGTGCCGCTGATGATCGCCGTGGCCGAATTCGAGAATCCTTATCTCGACGAATACGGCGCGCAATTTTTTATCGAAGCGCTGCGCCATCGCGGCGTGCCGCCTCGCCTGATTCAGATGCGCGGCCACAACCACACGTCGATCGTCGCGCACTTCAATTCCGGCGAAGACTATCTCGGGCGTGAGATTCTTCACTTCATCGGCAGCGTTCCGTAAATTATGCGAAATAAAAAACGACCGGAAATGAACTGAACCCCAGAAGTTGGACGGTTCAAAGAGGCTAGATTTTCAAGGGCTGGGTCCTGTATTGCACGGGACTCAGCTCTTTGAGTTTCAGCCTGATGCGTTCGTGGTTGTAGTAGTGGATGTAGTGCCTGAGTTCAGCCTGTAGCTGTTCGATGCTATCGAACTCGTTCAGGTAAAAGAACTCTGTCTTGAGTGTAGCGAAGAAGCTTTCCATCGCGGCATTGTCCAGGCAGTTTCCCTTGCCTGACATGCTCTGGCGAATCGAGCGCTGATCCAGCAGCCTGCGCCAGGCATCCATCTGATACTGCCACCCCTGATCGGAATGCAGCTGAGGGCGCTCATCGCGGCCCAGACGCGAGAAGGCTTTGCGGAGCATGTCCCCGCCAGATCGAAGGTGGGCCGCACTGCGCTCTGCCAGGCGATGATTTCCCCGTTATACAGGTCCATCACCGGCGACAGGTAGAGCTTCGCGCCTTTCACGTTGAACTCGGTGACATCCGTGACCCACTTCTCGTTAGGCCGCCGTGCCTCGAATTGCCGGTTGAGCAGGTTTGGGGCAACCCGGCCCACCGCGCCGCGCCAGGACCGGTACTTCTTTGGCCGCACCAGCGACTTCAGGCCGAGCTGAACCATCAGGCGCCGGATCAGTTTGTGATTGACCCGCTCTCCAGCCTGCTGGATGACCGCCGTAATTCGCCGATAGCCATACCGGCCCCGGTGGTATGCGTAGATTGCCTGGATGCGTTGCTTGAGTGCGGCGTAACGGTCCCCCGCCCGAAGTACCTTCCGCTGGTAGTAGAAGGTGCTGCGCGCCAGGCCCGCCACGTTCAGCAGGATCGACAATGCATGGTCTTGCCTTAATTCGAGCACTACTTGCGCTTTGCGCGTCGCGTCTGACGTTGCTCCGCCCGAATCAAGGCATCGAGTTTTTTTAGGTAGGCCACCTCCGCGCGCAGGTACTCGTTCTCCTTGAGCAATTGCTCACGGGTACGGCTATCCGGTTCGGCATCTGGCGGCGTGGGTGGGGCAGGCGGTGAGGTCGTCATCTTTGGTCGGCGCCCTTTCGGACGCGCTAACAATGCGGAGAAACCGCCTTCATGATACTGGCGTTGCCAGCGGGCGATCGCACCGGGATCCTTGATACCCAGAATGCGCTGCAACCGGGTTCGCGACAGATCCTCCCTTTGCATACGCTCCAGCGCCTCGAGCTTGAACTGCGCGCTGTACTGCGTATGTCCCTTGCGTTGCAGCCCCGCTGGACCATGCAACTGGAATTCCGCAATCCATTGCTTCACGAGCGTGCGGGCAACCCCATATTCCCGCGCCAGGGCTGTGGCTCCGATACCTCCTGCCCGGTATCGCCTCACTACTTCGAGCTTGAACTTCTCATCGTACTTCGCCATGGAAAAACCCCAAGAGTCGGATTTGTGTCCAACTCTTGGGGTTCAGTTCAGAAATTCCGGTCGTTTTTTTGCCGATATAGTTTTCAGCAGCGCAACGGATTTGCTTGCACGGCGTCCCAAACCGACATTTTCGCCGATGAAAAAACCGACGTCTGCAACGTATCGTCCTCGATCTTGAACGCATTCACGGCACGCTGAAGCTGCAAAATCTGCTGCGATAACGACGATGCAGCGGCCGCCGCCTGCTCCACCAGCGCGGCGTTCTGCTGCGTGGTCGAATCCATCTGCGCAACCGCCTGATTCACCTCCGCCACGCTCGTGCTTTGCTCCGTCAACGCACCCGATATCTGACCGAGCAAGGCCGTGACTTCGTTCACGGCGCGCATGATTTCGTGCATCGTCACGCCCGCTTCGCCTACGAGTCGCGAACCGCTCGTCACGTGCTCGACCGATTCGACAATCAAGCCGCGAATTTCCTTCGCCGCCACGGCGCTGCGCTGCGCGAGGCTGCGCACTTCGCTCGCCACCACCGCGAAACCGCGCCCCTGCTCGCCCGCACGCGCGGCTTCCACGGCGGCATTGAGCGCAAGAATATTGGTTTGAAACGCAATATCTTCGATCACCTGAATGATGTTGACGATCTTGCCCGAGCTTGCGCTGATCGACTCCATCGTGCCCACCACGCTTTCGACCACGGCGCCGCCGCGCGTCGCGATGGCCGAGGCGTCGTTGGCGCGTTCGCTGGCCGCATGTGCCCGTTCCGCACTTTCGCGCACCGTCGCGGTAATGCGGTCCATGCTCGCCGCCGTTTGCTGCAGCGATGCCGCCTGGCGCTCCGTGCGTTGCGAGAGATCGCCATTGCCCGCGTCGATTTGCTGGGAGGCGGTGGCGATCGTATCCGTCGATTCCTTGATGCGCGTGACGAGATCGGTGAGCGAGTCTTCCATGTCGGCAAGCGCGCCGAGCAGACGGCCGAATTCGCCGCCGCTGCCACCCGAAAATTCCTTGCTCAGATCGCCGGAAGCCACCGTTTCGGCAATATAGACGGCGTCCGCCAGCGGCTTGCCGATACCACGCGCGAGCGCCGCAACCGACAGCACGCACACCACCGCCGCGATCACGCCGGCACTCGCCAGCACGCTGCAAATACGGACGAATTCGGGACTTCGGCTATCCAGATGTGCGACGGCAAACGCGATTGTTCCCGCCATCAGCACAAACAGCAGGCCATACGACAGCGCGATTCGCGTGCCGAATTTCATGTCGCTAAACATGGTCTATCCTTTTACTCTGTATTACCAAATAAGATCGAGCGAGCGTTTCGCGTTATCGCGCGTCATTGCGCGCAACGCCGAAACACTCGCTCAGCCACGTTCGCCAAATACACGTTGCGCCGCTGGCCGCTCGAAACAACGCCGATGCCACGCCAGCGCGTTCGGATAATCCGCGCCGCCCAGTTGCACAAAGCGCTGCAACACCGCGGCCACGTTGAGATCCGCGACCGTGAAGCGATTGCCCACAAGATAATCGGCGTCGCGCAACGCGTGATCTAGCACGGCGAAACGCGCGCGCAAGCCTTCCAGCGCGGCGGCGGCCAACGCCGGAATACGCGATTCCTGCGGCAAGAACGAGGTATACCGGAACCATTGCCGCGCCAGCGGTTCGGCTTCTGTCGCGGCCCACAACGTCCACTGGAAAATGCGCGCCTCTTCGTGGTCGTCGGCGCCCCACAAGCCGAAAGCGCGATGTTGTTTCGCCAGATACAGGTCGATAGCAAGCGATTCGAACAGCACGAGATCGCCATCGACCAAAGTCGGCACTTGCCCGTTGGGATTGAGCGCAAGGTAAGCCGCCGATTTCACTTCGTCGCCCGCGTAGTGCATCGGCACGAGTTCATAAGGAATGCCGAGTTCTTCGGCGGTCCACACGGGTCGCACGGCGCGCGACTTGAGAATTCCGTAAATCTTGATCATGACGAGTAGGAAGGAGTAAAAGGCGGCTTTTTCTTTCGCGAACCGATGCGCATCCACAACACACGAATGCGCAAAGTGTTGCGTCGGCCGCACAACCTGCGGCGTGCCGATGCTGCCATCGCAGCCGTATTCATCGCCGACGCATCAAGCCTATTTGTATACTATGTACACGTAAATATGGCTGCAAGTTTAAACTTGCACGCGTTTACCCTGGCGGCAAACCGGCAAATCCCTCCGCTCGGTGGCCAACAAAGGCCGATTTCCGGACATTTCGCCCTTCAACACGCCCAATAAAAACCTGCAAGCCGCTCGAATCCCTCGGTAAACCCAAGTCAAAAAAATCGTTGGCGATATTTTTGTATACCTAATACTTTGTTCTGCTGGATACACGATGATAACGACGACCTCGCACCAGCATCGAGGACGACTCTGCCTCAAAGGGATAAACGGGATGAAGAAGACGTTCTGCATTGCACGGTACTCTCTTGCGCCACCGCCGGCGCGCACGCACAAGGAAGCGTCACGCTCTACGGCCTGATCGACGCATCCGTTCAGTACACGAACAATCAGGGCGGCGGCAGCACGGTCGCGATGAGCAGCGGCACCACACGCGGCAGCCGCTTCGGCCTGCTCGGCAAGGAAGACCTCGGCGGCGGCACGTCGGCGATCTTCCGCCTCGAAAACGGCTTCGACGTCACCGACGGTTCGCTCGGCCAAGGCGGTCTACTGTTCGGCCGCCAGGCGTATGTCGGCATCGAAAACGATCGCTGGGGCGCAGTCACGTTGGGCCGGCAGTACGAATCGATGGTCGATTACGTCGCTCACCTCACCTCCGCCGACTGGTCCGTCTACATGGAACACCCAGGCGACATGGACTTGACCAATCGCGGCGTGCGCGTGGACAACGCGGTGAAATACACCAAGACCTACGGCGCCTTCACGGGCAGCGCGCTGTACAGCTTCGGCGGCCAGGCGGGCAGTTTCGGCAAGGACAGCATGTGGAGCTGGGGCGGCAGCTACGACAGCGGCCCGCTCTATGTCGGCTTCGGGATGACCTACGCGCGCCAGCCGGGCGACCGCTCCGCCGGCACCTTCTGGAAAGCGGCCAATTCCGCCGACGGCGAATTCGTGACGGTGGCGCACTCGTTCCTCACCATGGGCGGCGGCGCGGCCTATCGATTCGGCTCGATCAAGCTTGGCGGCGACATCACGAGCACGACCTACAAGGACGGCTTCGAAAACCAGGACGTCAGCTTCATGAACTACGAAGTCAATGGCGTCTACTACTTCACGCCCGCGCTTTCCGCAGGCCTCGGCGTGACGTACACCGACGGCAAGGTCGATGCCAACGATGGCGACCCGCGCTACATCCAGTACAACGCGACCGCCACTTACAGCCTCTCGAAACGCACCGATCTCTACGCCTTCGCCACCTTCCAGCGCGCCATGGGCGATGCACAAGTGGCGCAGGTCACGCAATTCATCAGCCCGTCGAGCACCAATAACAGGTGTCGGCCGGCGTCGGTCTGCGTCACACGTTCTAAATGCTCTAACGCCGCCGCGATAACGCTCTAAGGCCGATATCGCGCCGATCGATCTCGATTAACTGCATCGCCATGCCTCGCCTCGCTCGGGGCATGGCCCAAAAGTACCGTCCCACCAAGGATCAGGAGCAAACGAAGATGGCCGAACTCATGAACCGCGACGCATTCCGCAGCGCGCTCGAAGAAGCGATCAAGGGCAAGAGCGCCAACAAGGCGCCCTTCAGCGTCGCCTGGGCGAGCGGCAAGCTCTCCCGCGCGCATCTCGCACGCTGGGCCGAAAACCACTATCACTATGTCGGCCCCTTCGCCGACTATCTCGCCTACCTCTACGCCCGCACGCCCGACCACATGACCGAGGCCAAGGACTTCCTCCTCGCCAACATGTACGAGGAAGAAATTGGCGGCGACCGTCACACCGACCTGCTGATCCGTTTCGCCGAAGCCTGCGGCACCACGCGCGAGCGCGTCACCAACCCCGACAACATGTCGCCCACCACGCGCGGCCTGCAGGCGTGGTGCTATTCGGTGGCGATGCGCGAAGACCCGGTGGTGGCGGTGGCCGCGCTGGTGGTCGGGCTGGAATCGCAGGTGCCGTCGATCTACCGCAAGCAGACGCCCACGCTGCGCGAGCAGTACCAGTTCACGGACGAAGAGGTGGAATTCTTCGACCTGCATATCGTCTCGGACGAAATCCACGGCGAGCGCGGCTACCAGATCGTGCTGGAAAACGCCACCACGCCCGAGTTGCAGCAGCGTTGCCTGAAGATCTGCGAGATCGGTGCGCAGATGCGTCTGCTGTACACCACGGCGCTTTACTACGACTACGTCGAGAAGGAAATCCCGCTGCCCGAACTCGGCCTCGCAGCATAAGCGCAGTGAAATCCCGAACCCGAATTCCTGAGGCAATTATGGCCTGGTATAATCCTCCGATAGGCGCTGTGGGCAATCGACTTCTGCCGGCAATCCCCATTCGAATGCGCTGCGGAGAATCAGGCCGGAAACCGCGTTCTTCGCACCTTTTATTATTTGAGCCGAGGTCCCCCATGCATCCGCTAACCGCCCTCACGCCGGCCCACTTTTGTTATCTGGTTGGGGTAGTGGCTATCGTCGTGACGATGATCTGGCGCGCGAACGTCGTCGTTCCGGCCATCCTCGCGACCTTCGCCGTCGCGTTCGCTTTTTCGGGCAAAGTGCTCACCGGTCTGCAAGCCATTTTCATGGGCAGCCTGACCGCCGCGCACGAGCTGTTCAACATCTTTCTCGTCATCGCGCTGATGACCGCGCTGCTCAACGGGCTGCGCGAAATCGGCGCCGACGTGCGCATGGTCCAGCCCTTCCGCAAGATCATGATCAACGGCCACGTGGCCTTCGCGATCCTCGCGCTAATCACGTATCTGATCTCGCTGTTCTTCTGGCCGACGCCGGCCGTGCCGCTGGTCGGCGCGATCCTGATTCCGGCCGCGATCTACGCGGGCCTTTCGCCGCTCGGCGCGGCCGTCGCCATCGCCGTGGCGGGTCAAGGCATGGCGCTGTCGTCCGATTACGTGATCAAGGTCGCGCCCGGCATTAGCGCGAAAGCCGCCGGCACCGACATGCAATCGGTCGCCAATACGGCGCTGCTGCTTTCGGTGATCGCGGGCGCCGTCGCGCTCGGGCTCTGCTGGTACTTCACGGTGCGCAAGAACGTGCGCAAGCCTAGCGCGAGCAATCTGACCGAATGGGAATCGTCGGGCGAGAGCGGTCTGTTCGGTCAGCCGGAAGCGCATCAGGGCAGCTTCGCGAAAGCCGAACTCGCGCGCAGCACCAGCGGCGTGCATGAGGACGAAGACGGCGTGCCGGCGATGTCCGCCAGCGGCGCCGCCACGCTGACCCTGCCGATGGGCGGCGCGAACCCGCTGCAACGCCGCGAGATGTGGTCGCGCGTGTTCTCCATCGTCACGCCGCTCACGTTCCTCGCGGTCGTGGTCATCATGACGCGTCCCGAACTGGTCGGTGCATCGGTGATTCGCGGCGGCGACGCGGCATCGCTGATCGGCGGCATGGCGGCGGTGCTGATGATGCTCACGACGCTGTCGTACGGCCGCAAAGGCTTTCTCGACCGCACAGCGGGCCACATCATCGACGGCTTCGTGTTCGCGTTCAAGGCGATGGGCGCGGTGCTGCCGATCGCGGGCTTTTTCTTCGTCGGCGACAGCAGCACGGCGGGCCCGATCCTCGGCATCGAAGCCGGCGCGCACGTGCCCTCGCTGCTCTTCGAACTCGTGCAGTCGTGCAGCCAGTTCATTCCGCACAGCCCCGTGCTCGTGTCGCTCGGCGTGCTGCTCACGGGCATGATTACCGGCATCGACGGCTCCGGCTTCGCGGGCCTGCCGCTCACCGGTTCGCTCTCCGGCGCGCTCGCCCCGATGGTGCACATGCCCGCTTCCACGCTCGCCGCGATCGGACAGATGGGCGCGGTCTGGACCGGCGGCGGCACGCTGGTCGCGTGGTCGTCGCTGATCGCCGTCACGGGCTTCGCGCGCGTGCCGGTGCTGGATGCCGTGCGCGCACTGTTCGTGCCGGTGGTCTGCGGGCTGATTGCCGCCACGCTCGTCGCGGTCGCGATCAGCTAGACGGTCGCGGCCCATGACTTCTACGCTGATTCCTGCATCGCTGATGCAGGAGGGCTGGGCCGCCTTGCAGATCGTGTTCGTCAACGTTCTGCTGGGCGGCGACAACGCCATCGCCATTGCGCTCGCCTGCCGCTCGCTGCCGCCGAAACAGCAACGCATCGGTATTTTGCTGGGCACGGCGCTCGGCATCGTCTTGCGGCTCATGCTGATCGGCGTGATCGGCAAGCTGCTGGCGATTCCGTTCATGCACGTGATCGCCGCCGCGGTGCTGATGTGGATCGGCGCGCAGCTCGTGCGTCCCGGCGACGACGACCCGGCGGTGAGTTCGTCGTCGGCGCTCTGGAAAGCCGTCATGGCGATCGTCTGGGCCGATCTCGCGATGAGCCTCGACAACGCGCTCGCGACCGCCGCCGTGGCGCAGCCGCTGCCCGAAGCGACGCGGATCGTCGTGGTGTTCGTCGGCCTCGCGGTGGGCGCGCCGGTAATTGCGTTCGGCAGCCGGATCATCCTGACGCTGCTCGACCGTTTTCCGTCGCTTGTATACATTGGCGCAGCATTGCTCGGCTGGATCGCCGGCGAATTGCTGATGGCGGACCCGACCGCGAGCGCCGCGCTGCAAGCCCTGCTGACGCGGATTCCCGGCCTCAGCGCCGCAGCGGTCAACACGCTGATCTGTATTGCCGCTGCGGCGCTCGTATTGCTGCTGGGCCGAATGGCGGCGCGCCGCACTCGCCCGGCCTAGCCGCCGCCCTACCCTGCTCTATCCCGCCCTATATCCGGCGTCTCGCGCGGCAGAGTGACACGCTGCCGCGCGAGATCAACCCGCGCTTGTGTATCGTCTACAAAAACAGGGAATGCGCTAAAATTCGACAATCAAGCTTGCACGGCCGACCGGCCATGCACAGACGCGCATGGAATCCCAATGAGCACACAGCCGGACCTTTCAGCAACGGCGTCGGATCGCGAACCGTCCAACTCCAATCCCATTCTTCACCGCCAGCTGTCCGAGCTGGTCACGGCCCGTATTCGCGAGTCGATCACGTCGGGCGCTTATGCGCCGGGCGCGCGCCTGATCGAAGGCCGCATCGCCGAGGAATTCAACGTGTCGCGCGTGCCGGTACGCGAGGCGCTGCGCGCGCTCGCGGCGGAAGGCCTTGTCGACGTACGGCCGCGCCACGGCGCGGTGGTCGCGTCGCTCGACCCGGCATCCGCGCGCGAAATGGTGCAGATCCGCGCCACGCTCGAAGGCTTGAACGCCCGGCTCGCCGCGGAACATTGCACGCCCGAACTCGCCGCCAAGGTCGCCGAAGTGCTCGCGGAAGGCAACGCGAAGCTGGCTTCGGGCGACACGGCGAAACTGCTCGACCTCAACGCGCGCTTTCACGACCTGCTTTATGCAGCGGGCGCGAACACGATGCTGGCCGACCTCATGCGCACGCTGCGCGATCGCTCGCGCCGCCTGTTCATGAACGCGACCGAAGACGAAATCCGGCTCACGTGGGAAGAGCACGCGGCCATTCTGCGCGCCGTTCAGGCTGGCGACGCGGCGTTGGCCGCCCTGCTCGCGGAACGCCACGTCATGCGCGCGGCCCAGCATTATCTGGGCACGGTTCCTAAATAACGCTCTTGCCATTCGTCCGAAGCCCCTTGCGCCCCGTCGGAAAGATTGGAATCGCGCTTGCCGGAGCGCGCGATCGATTTGATTCGTCATCCTGAGTAAACGCTCGTCACCGCGCATCAGGACTCAGGCCAGTTCCGCGACCGGAACAGATCGAGCAGCGCATGCACCTGCTTGCTCAACGGCACCTCGCGGCACCACACCGCACCCACGTCCATCGTCGGCACGGCCACGCTCAGATCGCGCCGGCTGATGCGCTTGCCCTCCAGCGACCATGGCCGATACACGAGATCGGAGAGAATCGTCACGCCTTCGCCGAGCGCGACAAGGCTGCGCACGGCTTCGATCGACGTACTCCGCACGCGCGGCGCGACCCCGAACGGCCCCCAATAGCTCTCCACCGTGCGCAAGTGCTCGTCCATATCGAGCAGCAGGAAGTTCTCGCGCCGTAGACCGCATTGAAAGTGTCTACATGAACGCCCCCTTTGCGCCAGGTCTCCAAGGTGTTGACGAACAGGATGGGCTGCAGCTCTACATTCGTACATGGACTCCCGCCTATGAGCAAGATCGGTTCGCACTTTGAAGGTCATGACTGCGTCCGTACATTCGGCTTTTAATGTGCTTGCTGCCGCACGAGCCATCATGGAAATTTGCGCGCTTGCTCCTCATCGGCCTTGTGGCTTCGTACAGCAGCCGTCGGATGTATCAGGATCTGCAAGCGCCGGTCCGACCGGTTCGCCATGCTTGCCGCTTCTTGCGCAATCGTGAAAGAAATAAAACCGTACTCTGCTGCTCGCTGGGTGTTACGCCACCCTGAAACTATCATTGCTTGTCAATATTGCCCACGCGATACGTGCTGTCTTGTTCGCCAGAGCGATCGCCGCGACGCTCACGTGGCGACGTTGCATGACTGCCTTGATCCAGCGACTGTGTCGATCATCGTGGCGTTTCACGAAGTGCATCACCGCACGGGCGCCCTGTACGAAGAGGGTACGGAGATACGTGTCGCCTTGCTTTGTGATGCCGCCAAGCTTGGTTTTGCCGCCACTGGACCTTTGCATCGGCGTCAGCCCCAACCAAGCTGCAAACTGTCGACCATTTTTGAACTGTGCCGGATCACCGACGCTGCTCACGATCGCGGTCGCGATTACCGGTCCGATACCGGGGACAGTGGCAAGCCGCTGGCAAGCTTCATTGCGTTTGAAGACTTCAGCAAGCTCGGCAGCGAGTTTATCGAGCCATTGCTGCAAAGCCTCCAGTTGCTCGAGATACATGGATCCAAGGCGCCTCAGCACGGATGTTATCCGGGCATCTGGGTCGTTGACTAACGCAACCACGGGCACTGTCAGGTTGCTGGAGGTGTGGCAGTAGAATGAAGCGATGAAGAAGACGAAATCGCTTTATCACGGTAAGCGGTCAATAAATAGCGCCCTTTCCATGAGGGTCAGGAGGTCAGAAGCTAGGTGTCCGCGTGGACACCTGCACTCAGACCTCAATGACAGAGCAACCTAATCTTCGAAACAGACTCGTAGTCGGCCGCAAGCGAGACGGTCGACGTGAATTTGACGAGGCAGCACGGCAGGAACTGGTCGAGCTGTGCTTGCGGCCTGGCGTGTCGATTGCTCGCACGGCGATGGATCACGACGTCAATCCGAACCAGTTGCGCAAATGGATCGCGAGCCATCAACAACGGCAACTTGCGCAGCCATCGGCTGATGAGGCTGTGGCCGACGGCGTACCCATCGATATTCCAGGGCCAACGTCCCGTTGTCCATCACCCGAGTCGCCGTCTGCATTTGTGCCGGTGATGTCGGCCTCACGGCAGCCGTCACCGCCGCGATCGACTGAGTTGCTCATGGCGATCACGTTACATGTGCGGCTACCCAATGGCGTCGAATTCGATCTCGGCGAAGCGAGCCTCGATGAATTGGCGGCAATCGTCCAGATGCTGGGGAGGTTGCCGTGTTCCGGCTCGACGAAGCGCTGAAGGTCTACCTGCATCGTGATCCGGTTGACTTCCGCATGGGCATCAACGGGCTGTCGATCCTGGTCGAACAGGCGATGCGCCTGAACCCGATGACCTCTGCGTTGTTCGTCTTCGGTAACCGCCGTCGCGATCGAATCAAGATTCTCGGCTGGGGCGGCAACGGTTTCTGGTTGCTGCTCAAGCGACTCGAGGCCGACCGCTTCATCTGGCCGAACGGGGGCGATACGATCACGCTCAGCGTTGAGCAACTGCACTGGCTGCTCGACGGTATCGACCTGGCCGTGATCCAGAAGCATCCGCAGCGATATTACGAGCGAATGAGCTGAACACCGGGCGCACGGCCAAGTCTAACCGACCATGCCGAACGCTCCCGTCATGTTGAGCGCCGAAGAGTATCAGGCGCTGATTGTCGCGATCGCCGAGCGCGATGCGCTGCGCGGCGAGCTTCGGCTCGTGACAGCACAACGCGATCTGGCCGAAGAAAAACTGCGGGCCTACAAGCACGAACTGTTCGGTGCATCGAGCGAGTCTCGCCACGCTGACCAGCTCGGCCTGTTCAACGAAGCCGAGGCATTGGCGACGACTGCCGACGTGCCGGCGCGCGAAGACGTGCTGGGCACGTCGGTCGCCGCCCACACGCGCGGCAAGCGCGGGCGCAAACCACTCGATCCGAACCTGCCGCGCGAGGTCGTGCGGCATGAGCTGCCCGAGTCTGAACGGTTCTGCGCGCATGACGGACATGCCCTCGTGGAGATCGGCGTGGAAACGAGCGAACAGCTCGACGTGATTCCCGAGCAGGTGCGTGTCGTTCAGCACCAGCGGATCAAGTACGCGTGCCCATGCTGCGATCTTGGCATCAAGGTCACGCCGGCACCGGCTCGGATCATCCCGCGCGGGCTACTCACGGAATCCGCGCTGGTGTGGATCATCACCGGCAAGTACCAATACGGAATGCCGCTGTATCGCCAGGCCACGCTGCTGCGTCGCTTCGGCGGCGACATCTCGTCGAACACGCTGGCCGCCAGTGTAGTGCGAGTGGGACTGGCCACGCAGCCGGTGATCAACCTGATGCGCGACGCGCTGCTCGAATCGGACTTGATCTACGGCGACGAGACGACGTTCCAAGTGCTGAAGGAACCGGGACGAAGGCCGCAGGCGAAGAGTTACCTCTGGGCACAGATCAACGGCTCGGGGCCGCCTGTGCGGATGTTCTCGTACTCGCCGGGGCGCGGCGCCCAGCATGCGCAGAAGCTCTATGCCGGCGTGCAGCCTGGCACCGTGCTGATTACAGACGGATATGAGCTCTACAACGGCATCGCCCACGATCACCAGCTCGTGCATCTCGGATGCTGGGCACACGTGCGCCGCGGCTTCATCAAGGCTGAAGAGTCGGTACCGAAGGCGGCTCGCTCGCCAGACTTGCTGGCGACACGCTTCGTGGCGCTGATCGGCAAGCTGTTCGCTGCCGAAGCGCGCAGTGCGAAGTGGAAGCCTGAACGCCGGCAGCGACTGCGCGCCCGGTACAGCGCTCGCGTGCTCGCCATCATCGAGCGCATGCAGGTCGGGAATCTGCCTACCGTGGTGCCGTCGAGTTTGCTCGGCAAGACATTGCAGTATATGAGCGGACAGTGGCCCAAACTGGTCCGCTACGTCGAAAACGGCAACTGGCCGATCTCGAACAACCTGTGCGAGAACGCGATCCGGCCGTTCGTCGTTGGCCGCAAGGGCTGGCTGTTCTCCGATACAGTCGCCGGTGCGCAGGCCAGCGCCAACCTGTACTCCCTCGTCGAGACCTGCAAGGCGAACGGCATCGAACCGTATCGCTATCTCGTCTGGTTGTTCACGAAGTTACCGCGCGCATCCACTGCCGATGAGTACGCGGCACTCATGCCATGGGATATGCCTACTGCAGAGGAAGCCCCTCGCCGGCAGGTGTAGCGCGCTATGCGGCGATCAGAGTGGCACGATCGGAATGTTCCACCCGAGGAACGATGCTCGGTCGGGCGCTTCGTCCACGCCATGAGGTAGGCGATCGTCGAATATGAACCAGTCGCCAGCCTTCGGTTTATGGCGAACCCTGCCTTGCCGGAAGGTCAGGCCGTCGTTGTGCAGCACCACCATAAGTACCAAGCCCTCATCGTCCGTGTGCATGTCGGCGGCGGCCGTTGCCACGAGCAGTTCCTCACGGCCCCGGTAGTCGCTGTCGGCGCGACGGTAACCGAGCGCAGTGAGATCCGGAAGCCACACGGCACCATTGCGACTGGCCCAAGACGGAATTGCATAGGTTTCGACCTGATCGCCGCAGAACTCACTTTCGTCAGCGGCGGTGTAGAACTCGTTGGCTAGTTCGTCCGATAGACGAATAACGTCACCCGGAATCTGGACCGAGCCAAGAATGGAACCGAGCGGCAGCGTGCCTCCCGCTGGGCGGGTCGGCATCGGGCGCTGGCGAATGTGGGTGCGTTGCATGGCGAGTTGCGCCTCTTGTGATCGGGTATAGACGAATTATTCCAGATGGCGCGCGTCATTCAAGGACAGGCGCACAGTCCCGGTTCGCTTGCTGTCAGAAAAGTGCCTTAAGCCGCACCGATCACCATGCCAAACGCGTCCCGATAGGAAGGCAGATCCACTGAGAGGTGTGATTCACGGACCGCTTACAATCAATCGCATCGACGAACTTCTGCCTTGGCGTGTGGCCGACAAGCTGCACACACCAGGCAGTCCGCCAGATCCCTCTTCCTGACTGGCAGTTCCAGTCACCATCTTGCCTTACGCGCACGCGAATGGACGAACGGCCCAACTGAGGCTCTTACCGCTTACCCAACGCCGCAAGCCGAGCTTTGCCAATTGTGGGTGTCAGGCGCACGGCGGGGTCCGGGCTTAGGCGCGGAGAGAGAGTGATGAACGTTTCGTGCGAACGAAAAAAAAGCCCCGCAAGGTGCAGGGCCACCACTCAGGAATGCTCTGCCTCAGCGGCAAATCGTTTTATACGTTCGACTTCCGTTTCTTCGGCAACCTGAATGTCGGCACGCTCAAGTTCGGATTTAACGTCGGCGTAAACCGCTGCACTTGCATCGAACCGGCTTTCAGGCGGGCGGACGACAAACAACGCGTCACCGTATAGCTGCTTGTCACGACGCAACTTCTTGATCTTGCCCAGCCACTCCCAGCCGTGATCGTAGAGACGTGTTGGATCGCTTCGATCAAGGTCCAGCGGCTTGATCAGGCGAACAGCGCGATCCGTCTCGTCAACCTTGACGAACGGAACCCTCGCCTGGATGTCCAGACCAAGGACGCGTGTCTGATAGGCTTTCTGCAGGTCGACGGCCTTCAGAATTCCTCTCACGCGTTGCTCGACCATCCGTTCCTGATAGACGGGGGTCGCGAACGACCGCCCAACGTAATAGTCGAAATACTCCTCGAGCGCGATCCGTGGATCTGCAACGATCGCACCGCGGGGCGTATCGGCGTAGATGATCGCTTCGCGAGGACGAGAAAGCTCATCAAACGCAAAGTTGACGAACTCCGCGCTCGGGCCGTTCACCGCGCCGATGAACGCACGCTCAATCATCTGACCGATACGGAAAAGTTCGTTGCGGAAAGTGTCGCGCGCCCGCTTGTACACGGTGACGTCGAGTTCATCAAAGAACGCGGTAATACGTCCTACCCGGTCAAGAAGCTTGTAACCAAAAAAGCGTGCGGTTGGGCTCATCACCACAACCCCGACGTTGGCGAACTCTCCTGTTTCAGGGTATGGCATGAACCGCACGAGGGCATATCTGCATGCGTGTTTCATGTTTTGTTCCAGAAATCTGCTAAATCGACTCGATCCAATACATGTTTGACCTTATCTGGTGTCAAACGTGCCGGGACTCCAGGTGCGACCTCCAGCCAGTCATCGGGCATTTTGTCGCACGCCTCTTCAAACCGGCGTAGTGCGGTGCGCATCCGTGTCTCGTAGGCCGGCCGCGCAATGAAGTCCTGGTACACACTGTTCCAGTCTGCCGCAAAAACGTGCCCAGCGAGGAACTGTCTGGGGTCGAATGTGTCATCGAACGCCAGATTGTAGTCGATTACGATCAACTCCTGCTGAACCACATGCCACAGCAGGTTCACGTTTCCACCAAGGCTCGTCAGCGTGCGGTCGTCGTTTTTGACCCACCAATCGAACACCGCGACATCCCGGCGCAGTTGATCCGGAACACGGTCGACAAAACCAAATGGGAGGTCGATGACACTGTCAGCAATCACCGACCCGAAAGCATAACCCACCCCAAGGTCCTGAAAGTCAGGTAAGCCAAGCCATTCCATTTCTTCCGGGATTTCAACGATCCGGAATTCAGCAACGGGCAGACCAAATGCCAGTGCCAGGCTGGAGGCCAGCCATTCGGCGATGAGACTCTGGCGACCAGCGTCGCGCCCCTTCACGTAGTAGAGTCGACCGTCCGCGCCGCGGCAACGGAACGGGAGCGTGCGCCCCTGAACCGAGCGCGCCTGAATTTCGACGATCTGGACCACTTCCCCGTTAATCATCAGCGCGTCCAGTTCCGAGAGGCTCCGACGCAGCGCGTATGGCGATCGGGCGTGTCACCGTGCAGCCCCCTAAAATTCGTCGACTCATGTTTCTCTCATGCCTCTGGCTCTTTATATTCGTTGCTGCGTCCGCGCTCGGCGTCCAGCGCCCACGGCGCGTTCGCAATCTCCCAGATATTTTAACGGGAAGCCGCCATATCCCCTCCGGGCGGCCGCCCGGATTGACTACATCCGCCTGGCTCAACCGGCCGTGCGTCATTCAACCTTCCCCCCTGTGGTCCTCAACGCGTCAGCGGCTCCAGAGTCAGAACAACCCGCCCTGCCGCGCGTCGAGCCCCGCGACGGCGAGCGACGCGGCGCACGTGAGCGACGAGATCGGCCTGGGCGACGTCGGCGTCCCGCGCGGCCAGCCGCAGCGCGTAGCGCCGGACGCCAATGTGTCGGGTCCATGCAATGCCCGCAAGGAGAGACGCAGCCCTGCGCGGTTCACGCGTCCGACGAAGTGAAACCTGTTCCATTCCAGAAGTAAATCTGGTAGTGCCCGATGAGGCATGGCAGCTGATTTTGAATTTATCGCCCCAAAAAAGCAGAACGCGTCTGCGGCAAAAAGGAAGAGCGCCTCAGAGTGGGCTTGCTAACGCCTGATGATATTTCCATGTTCTGTGGCAAGAATAATCGGCCGTTATAGGGACAAATCACTCTTCGTCGTCATGCACCGAAGGGGCACAAGAAGCCCGGATAAATCTGTGCACAGCCGATCAATATCCCCGGCTTGCTGCACTTCACGCATCCGGGTAAAAACTGAAAGCCAGTTTGCTGGCGTCATCGCAATCTCCGTAGCTAGTTCGTAATGACGATGCGTGGCCCATCTTCGTCGAGACGAAATTCGTCGGTTCGACCGGCTCGAACGTCGAGCAGGAGCCTGTCCAGAGCAGCAACCTTGGCGTTATCGCCATCGGTTGGCGGGACGCGCCCCCCGTCCGGGATCGTTGATCGCGT
Organism: Paraburkholderia tropica; assembly: GCF_014171495.1. Taxonomy (NCBI): domain Bacteria; kingdom Pseudomonadati; phylum Pseudomonadota; class Betaproteobacteria; order Burkholderiales; family Burkholderiaceae; genus Paraburkholderia; species Paraburkholderia tropica. Next base: position 157,209 of record NZ_CP049138.1, on the reverse strand, counting down.
CCTGATCAAAAGGCGGATTGCCTCTTTCCGCTTAATGAATATCTTGGCCACACAAATACTCTGCAAACGGTTACGACACCACAGTCGGCATCGCCAACGCCAACAGCCGCCCGACGGTAAAGGAGTCACTACCGGATTGTGCACGCTTTGAGCTCAGCGCTTTAAACACACGCTAAAATCTTCCTCACATATTCCGCAATCGAACCATCTGTCTCGCAGAACATGCGCGGCAGGTGAGCGGTACGCTTCTCATGCCGGACCCTCCCGTTCCCGCCATGACACCGCAACAAGTAGACGCCGACAGCTACCCGGCCAAGCAATACCCGGAAGACCGCCCCCCTGCCGGACGCGAAACGACGTCCCCCGGGGCAATGCCACCTTTCGCGCTCTCCGTGCAGAAAGACAATTTCGCGAATGCAAAGGCGAGGGTCATGCTGCTCGTCGAGTCCGAGACACCGGGCGTGGAAACCACCCGGGTAGTCAAACGCCAGGTTGGCGACTGGACGTGGTTCGACATCGATGCCTGGCACTCGACCTCGAAACGCTGGCTAACCCGCAGGGGTGTTCCGGAGCGTCGGCGCGCTTTCGAAATCGCGCGACTGCGAGCCTGGCTGGAAAGCGAAGATTAAGGCGTGTCATGCCGGACTACCGCACACACCATTCTGGGCATCGGCGTATGCCCTGCTCATGCCCTCACGCCCGGTTTTCAACCGCCGCAGCTGACTTCGATGAGATCGCGGCGTGCGACAGCGCCCGGACGCACCACCTGCTGTCGCAGGAATCCAGTTCCTGTCTGCGCCGCGAGGCTCACGCGCATCGCCTCCAGACGCCATCCAGCATACCCGTCTGGTGCAGCTGGTCGCCCAGTTGTGCCTGCAGCGAGTGGATCTCCGCCTGCGCGCTCCACATCGCGCGTGGCACGATGTGGCACCCCTACGGCCCACGAGCGCCTTGCCATTCGACGAATTGCGGCAAGGTTTCGGAGTCGCCGTTGCAACCTTACGCAGTTCTGTATGAATTGAACCGAGCCGGGTTTGGTGGAGGCTCCAACTCTTGAGAGAATGGAGCCATGAACAAGAAGGCAACCAAGTTTTCCCCGGAAGTCCGCGAGCGCGCAGTGCGTCTGGTGCGCGAGCAACGTAGCGAACATCCGTCGATGTGGGCGGCGGTCGAATCGATTGCACCGATGATCGGCTGTACGCCGCAGACGCTGCACGAATGGGTCAAGCGTGACCAGGTTGACCAGGGTGAGCGTGATGGCGTGAGCACCGACGAACGCGAACGGCTGAAGGCCCTGGAGCGCGAGGTCAAGGAATTGCGTCGTGCCAACGAGATTCTCAAGGTCGCGAGCGCGTTTTTCGCCCAGGCGGAGCTCGACCGCCGTTTCAAGTCCTGAAGGCCTTCGTCGATCAGTATCGCGACACCTTTGGGGTCGAGCCGATCTGCAAGGTCTTGCGGATTGCCCCGTCGGGCTACCGACGCCATGCGGCACAGCTTCGCGATCCGTCCAGACGCTGCGCCCGCGCGAAACGAGATGAGATTCTGCAACCCGAGATCAGGCGTGTCTGGCAGGCCAACATGCAGGTCTATGGTGTGCCGAAGGTCTGGAAGCAGATGAATCGCGAGGGCATTGTGGTCGCGCGCTGCACGGTCGGTCGGTTGATGAAGCTGCAAGGTCTGCGTGGTGCGGTTCGCGGCAAGCGCATTCGCACCACGATTGCCGACAAAAGCGCACCGCGTCCGCTGGACCGAGTCAACCGGCAATTCAAGGCGCAGCGGCCGAATCAGCTCTGGGTTTCGGACTTCACGTACGTTTCGACATGGCAAGGCTGGCTTTACGTGGCGTTCGTGATCGACGTGTTTGCTCGCCGTATCGTTGGCTGGCGAGTCAGTTCGTCGATGACCACGGACTTCGTTCTGGACGCACTTGAACAGGCGCTGTATGCGCGGCAACCAGGCGAGAACGGGACATTGATACACCATTCCGACAGGGGGTCCCAATACGTCAGCATTCGCTACAGCGAACGTCTGGCCGAAGCGGGCATCGAGCCTTCGGTCGGCAGCCGTGGCGATAGCTATGACAACGCGCTGGCTGAAACGATTAACGGCCTGTACAAGACGGAACTGATTCATCGGCGCGCCCCGTGGAAAACGAAGGAATCCGTCGAACTGGCAACGCTGCAATGGGTGGCCTGGTTCAATCATCATCGACTGATGGAACCGCTCGGCTATATCCCGCCCGCTGAAGCTGAGGCAAACTACTACAGGCAACTCAGAAATACTGCGGATGCGCCTGCTTTAACTTAAACCCAATAGCCTCCACGATTCCCGGCTCGGTTCAGAATCTTCAGCGTAATCATATCGCCCGTCGCAATGTGACAATCGCTCCCGGACCGATTTCTTTTTCCTCTCCGGCGCCGACCTGACAAAGCGCCGTGCCGCTCAGCACGACAAAGGTTTCGTCCAGCGCGCGGGCCGTATAGCTGTACGTGCCAGGCGTGGTGCGACACACGGCGACGGCAGCCGGGTCTTCCGCATCGCTTCCGTCCACACGCAACGGGCTCAAACGCCCGGCACTGCAACCCTTTCGAAGAGGTGACGAAGCGATCCCAAGGAGGAATAGGCAGCTAACACCTCGCTCGCAGTGCACGCCACCTTAAGATCTCGATAACACACGCCAATTTGCGCCTTCACCCGTTGGGGCGCGCAATCCTTACTCTACGCCGCTTGCGCCAGGGCCATTAAGAACATTTCAGATTCTTAATTTGCTACCAAAACTATCATTGGCGCTGTTGCTTGAAGCGTAGCGCGACGCTCCTCCGCGAGCGATGCGCCGACAGCAGCGACATCGTGGCAATGCCCATCCATCATGACAGGGAACTCGCAAATGAGCCGCATCACTACGCCTGACGGTACGGAGATTTTTTACAACGACTGGGGTACCGGTCAGCCTATCATCCTGGTCGGCGGGTGGCTTGTGAGCGCCGACATGTGGGAATACCAGGCGCTCTTTCTCGCCAGCAATGGATTCCGAGTGATCGCCTATGATCGTCGCGGTTTCGGGCGTTCTAGCCAGCCGTGGTCGGGCTACGACTACGATACTCTTACCAGTGATCTGGACGAATTGATCAGGCAGCTCGACCTCACCGACGCCATCCTGGTCGGCTACTCAATGGGCGGTGGGGAAGTTGCAAGGTACATCGGGACTCATGGATCGAAGCGTATTGCCAAGGTCGTTTTGCTTAGTGCTACCACCCCTCTACTAGTGGCACGGGCCGACAACCCGGCAGGGGTTCCCCGAGACGTCTTCGATGGGCTACGGGCCGGTACACTTAAAGATCGCGCCGAATTTCTGGTTAATTTTGGTCGCGCCTTTACCGGGGCCGATCGTGACCCATCCGCGGTCACACAGGCGATGCTCGACTGGACATTCGATATGGCAATTAAAGCGAGCATAAAGGCAACCCATGACTGCATTGCATCCTTTTCGGAAACCGACCTGCGTCCCGACCTGGTAAAGTTCGACATCCCAACTTTGGTCATTCACGGCGGCGCAGACCCTGTTGTGCCAATCGAACTTTCAGGCAAGAAGTCCGCGTCGCTAATTCCAGGCGCAAAATTTGTTGTCTACGAAGGCGCCTATCATGCTCTCTACTACACGCATAAGGATCGGCTCAATCAGGACATATTGAGCTTCGCTCGATTGTCGTAGGATCGCCACTGAAGACGGCTGCGTGACTTCAAGCATCCAACAGGATGTAAGCCTCATCGGAGGGCTTGTTCGCCTTAGCAGCGACGCCAGGCAAAGCGAGTACTTGCGAACATGTGCATGGCACTTTGGCTCGCCCATGCACTTTGAATAAGTAGGTCACACGCCGTTGTCTGACTTTCGACATTCTGGAAAGCGTCGTTGGGGCGTCGGACGACATCGGCGTGAGCGAACTCGCCGCGCGGCTCAATACGACCAAGGCGACGATCTTTCGCCATCTGCAAACGCTGATGGAACTGGGCTATCTCGCGCAGAACCCGGTGACCTCGCGCTACCGGCCGGGCGTGAAGGTGTATCTGCCGAGCCGCTCGGCGGCCTCGCGCATCGACTTGCTGAGCGCGTCGGAAGCGGCCATGCGCGATCTGCGCGAGGAATTGGGCATGTCGGTCGTGCTCTCGGGGCTCGGCGCGCGTGAGCTGACGGTGCTCGCCACCGTGGTCGGCAAGGCGCCGCTCGAGATCGGCGTGCGGCCCGGCACCAACCTCGCGCTGCACGCGAACGCGCAGGGCTATGTCGCGCTCGCGTTCGGTCGGCCCGAACTGCGCGCGCAACTCAAGCGTCAGGAATTGAAGGCGTACACGCCGCACACCGTGACCGCGCACGCCAGGCTCGACGCCGTGGTGCGCTCGACGCGCGAGGCGGGCTACGCCGTGGCCTACGAAGCGGAAACGCTCGGTATCAGCGCCGTGGCCGCGCCGCTGCTCGACAGCACCGGTTTTGCGATCGGCACGCTCGCGCTCGTGGGCAGCATTCAGTACCTTCCGAAGGCGCCGCCCGCCGCGATCGTCGACCCGCTCGTACGCACGGCGCTCCGTATTTCATGGAATCTGAGCTACAAGGGCAGCGATCTGCGCCGCGACCCGGCCGGGCCAGCTCTCAACGGTTGAAATTGCCGGGCGCGGTAGTGACGACATCAACGAAGGCGTCGATGAAGAGTCGATGTTGAAACGCGCGATGCGGATACGGCAGCAAACCGCGCCGTATCCGCATCGACGTCGGCCACCTTAAGCACGTGTCACGCCGGCGTGTCGCTAACCACGCTGCGCTGCGCCGCGCGTCGCTGTCGCAGTTGCGGCACGCAGGCCATCGTGAGCGCGCCTACGAGCGTGACCACCGAGAGCGCATAGAGCCCGCTTTCCAGATGCCCCGTGCGGTCGCGCAGCCAGCCGATCAGGAACGGACTCGCGTAGCCGCCCAGATTGCCGATCATCGCCATCAGCGCGATCGCGGCGGCGGCGGCCTGGCCTGTCAGCAGCACGCCCGGCAGCGCCCACAACACGCAGAAGCCCGAAAGACCGCCGGCCATCGCCACGCTCAGGCCGATCAGCGAGAGCCACGGCTGCGTGTGAAAACACGCGCTGAATGCGAGACCCGCTGCCGAAAGCGCCGTGGCGATCGTGCCGTGCCAGCGGCGCTCCTTGGTGCGGTCCGAATGCTTGCTCACGATGATCATCACCACGGCCGCGACCGCGAACGGCACGGCGGCGAGCAGACCGGTCGTGAAGAGACTGCGCACGCCCAGGTTCTTCACGATCTGCGGCATCCAGAACGACACGCCGTAGGTGCCGCACAGCAACGTGAAGTTCGTGACGATGAGGCACCAGATGCCCGCGTTCGTGAACGCGGCGCCGAAGTCATGGCGGGCGCCGTCGCGTTCGTTCGCCCCGCGCTCCGCCGCGAGTTGCGACGTCACGCGCGCGTTGTCTTCGGCGCTGAGCCAGTGCACCTTGCCGGGGCCGTTGTCGAGATAAAAATACGTGACGGTGCCGAACAGAATCGCCGGCGAGCCTTCGAGCAGAAACAGCCACTGCCAGCCCGCAAGCCCGCCCACACCTGCGAACGTCTGCATGATCCAGCCCGAGAGCGGACTGCCGAACACGCCCGCGAGTGCGATGCCGAGATTGAAATACGCCATCGCCTGCGAGCGTGCGTAGGTCGGGAACCAGTACGTGAGATACAGCACGATGCCCGGATAGAAGCCCGCTTCCGAAATGCCGAGCAGAAAGCGCAGCATGTAGAACGCCGTGGGCGTATGCACGAACAGCATGCACGAGGAGACGATGCCCCATAGCACCATGATGCGTGCGATCCAGAACTTCGCACCGAAGCGCTGCAGCATCAGGTTGCTCGGAATTTCGCAGAGGCAATAGCCGATGAAGAACACGCCCGCGCCGAAGCCGAACGCGGTGTCGCTCAGGCCGATATCGGCGGCCATTTGCAGCTTCGCAAACCCGACGTTCACGCGGTCGAGAAACGAAATGATGTAGAGAAAAAACAGGAACGGCAGGATGCGCCGCGCGATGCGGTTGTAGAGCGCCCAGTCGCGTGCTGAATCGAACGTCGGGCGGGAAAGCAGATTCATGGGTGTCTCCTCGACTGCGTAATGTGCTGTCTCGTGTACGGCTTTTAGGTGTGTGGCGTTTGCTGCTTGCTACGGTTCGTGCGACCGGCGGCGCGGCTCTCTGGCCGCTTCCGCCGGTCTTCGCATCGACGTGTTTTAAATCGCACCGCGTCAGGCCGGGCCGCGCTAGGCCGTGCGACGTGCGCCGGCTTCGCGCTGCGCGAGCATGAAGTCTGCGCAACGCTCGCCGATCATGATGGTCGGTGCATTGGTGTTGCCGCTCACGATCAACGGCATGACGGATGCGTCGGCGATACGCAGTCCTTCCAGCCCATGCACGTGCAAATCCGGCGCGACCACAGCCTGTGTATCGGTCCCCATCTTGCAAGTGCCGACCGGATGGAACACCGTTTTCGCTACCGAGCGCACGTAGTCTTCGTACACGCTTTCGGGGATCGAATCGTCGGCTGTATCGGGCAGCATGAGCATGCCGTCGAGCAGCCCCGCGAGCGACGGTGCGCGCATGATACGCCGCGCGAAGCGCACGCCCGCGACCATCGTGCGCATATCGGCTTCGTCGGAAAGAAAACCCGCGTCGAGCGAAAAACCGTCGTGTGGATCGGCGCTGCGCAAACGTAGCGCGCCGCGCGATTTCGGCCGCAGCGCGCACGGATTCACGGAGATGCCGTGACCTTGCGGCGGCGCGCGATCCACGTCGCCGACCAGCGCGGGCACGACGTGGAACTGCACGTCCGGGCGGCCACAGCCAGTGGCATCGACGAAAGCGCCGCTCTCGATCACATTCGACGTGAGCAACCCGCGCCGCGCCGCCACGTATTGCAGGCCGTGACGCAGCGCCTTCACGCCGCGATCGTGGCCGAGCAAACTGACCGGCTCGCGCGTGCGCCCATACACCGAAGCCGAAAGATGGTCCTGGAAGTTACGGCCAACGCCGGGCAGATCATGTAGCACGCCTACGCCCAACTCGCGCAGATGAACGCCGTCGCCCACTCCCGAAAGCATCAGGATCTTCGGCGTAGCCAGCGCGCCCGCGCTCAGCACGACCTCCTCGCGGCAACGAATTTCGTGGCGGCTGCCGTCGTCGGCGCGCGCGATCACGCCCGCAGCGCGGCGCCCTTCGAACACCAGCCGCTCCACTTCGTAGCCGGTGCGCACGCTCAGGTTCTGCCGGCCGCGCACGCGACCGAGATACGCGACCGCCGAACTGCAGCGGCGGCCCGCTTCGGTCGTCGTCTGGTAGTAACCGACGCCTTCCTGGTGGGTGCCGTTGAAGTCCTCGGTGTACGGCACGCCCGCTTCCATCGCCGCCTTCACGAACGCAAGACTCAACGGATGACGATGCGTGCCATCGCTCACCGTGAGCGGCCCGTCCTGACCGTGCAGCGGCGCGCCCAGTCGCTGATTGCCTTCGGCGCGGAGGAAATACGGCAAGACATCGGCGAAACGCCAGCCCGTCGCGCCCGCGGCGGCCCAGTCGTCGTAATCCTGCTGCTGGCCGCGAATATAGATCATCGCGTTCACGGAACTGCCGCCGCCCAGCGTGCGCCCTTGCGGGATGTACACCTCGCGGTGGTTCACGTGCGCCTGCGCATCGGTGCGATACATCCACGTGCGGCGCGTGCCGTGCACGCGGATGAACGTGCCCGGAATGTGGATGAACGGGTGATTGTCGCGTGGGCCCGCTTCGAGCAGCAGCACGTTACAGCCCGCCTCGACGAGACGCGCCGCAACCGTGCAGCCGCCCGAGCCGCCGCCCGCCACGATGTAGTCGAAAGTTTCCATGGTGTGGCTAGTCACGCGCCGCTCACACGCCGATCTGGCTGACGAACTTCGGCTGGAGATACGCGTCGAGTCCTTCGCTGCCGCCTTCGCTGCCGTAGCCACTGTCCTTCCAGCCGCCGAACGGCGTTTCCGGCGCGGAGAGCCCGAAGTGGTTGATCGACACCATGCCGCATTCGAGGTCGTCGGCGAGACGCGTGGCCGCGGCAATCGAGCTCGTGAACGCAAACGCCGCGAGTCCGTACGGCAGCGCGTTGGCGCGCGCGATCACTTCTTCGAGCGTGTCGAAACGCGCCACCGCCGCGATCGGGCCGAACGGCTCGTCACGCATCACGCGCGCGGCGTCGGGTACATCCGTGAGCACGGTCGGCTGGAAGTAGAAGCCGTCCGTGCCGCCGACCCGCGCGCCGCCCGTGCGCACGGTCGCGCCGCATTCGCGCGCGTCTTCGACGAAGGCGCTCATGGCGTCCACGCGGCGCGCGTTCGCAAGCGGTCCCATTTGCGTGGCGGCGTCGTGGCCCGCGCCCACGGCGAGGCGCGCGCTGTGATTCACGAAGGCATCGACGAACGCTTCGTACACGCCCGACTGCACGAAAAAGCGAGTGGGCGACGCGCACACCTGGCCTGCGTTGCGGAACTTGAGTCCGGCACCGAGCGCGGCAGCCGCGGCCACGTCAGCGTCGTCGCAAACGATGAACGGTGCGTGACCGCCGAGTTCGAGCGTGCAGCGCTTCAGATGCTGCGCCGCGAGCGCACCGAGCGCGCGGCCGACCGGCACCGAGCCCGTGAACGAGACCTTGCGAATAACGTCCGACTGGATCAGATACGACGAGACTTCCGCCGGCACCCCGAACAGCAGATTCAGCGCGCCGTTCGGCACGCCCGCGTCCTGAAACGCGCGGCACATTTCGATACACGACGACGGCGTTTCCTCCGGCCCTTTCGCGATGATCGAACAACCGGCCGCCAGCGCGCCCGCGATCTTGCGCACCAGTTGTGAGACCGGGAAGTTCCACGGGCTGAACGCCGCCACCGGTCCGACCGGCTCGCGCTGAACGATCTGGCGCGCACCGCGCTGACGAGGCGGAATCAGCCGGCCATACGCGCGGCGGCCTTCCTCCGCGTACCAATCGACGTGATCGCCCGCGCCGCCCGCTTCCATGCGCGCTTCGGCGAGCGGCTTGCCCTGCTCCTTGGTGATGAGCTGCGCGATGGTCTCCGCGCGTTCGCGCAGCAGATCCGCCGCGCGAACGAGAATTTTCGCGCGATCGTAAGCCGAGGTCTTGCGCCACACCTCGAAGCCGCGCTGCGCTGCCGCGAGCGCGAGCGCCATCTCCGCTTCGCTGGCGAGCGTGAGTACGCCGAGCGACGCGCCGGTGGCGGGGTCGCGCACCGTCGAGCGCTGCGCGTGCGTTCCGGCGCGCCATGCGCCGTCGATCAGCAAGGGAGTTCCAGATTCATTGTGTAGCGTCCTTTACGGGTCCCGCGACCTTTGTTTGTTGCGCTTAATACTTTTTTTCGTTTCCATGAAAGAAACAACGTTCTTTCCATCGACACATCGTAGAGGCGCAATTCCACCAATGTCAAGCACTTGTCGCCTCGGTATAAATCCTGACGACTTTTATCGATGCCGATGCTTGACCGCCGCTTGAAACAACAACTAGGATTCCCTTTGTCGAAAAATTGTTCTTTTAATCGAAACACGCAGCACACCTTCCCCGCGCGCCGCGTCAACCACGAGGGACCCACGCAGATGAACTCGAAGAGCTATCAAGACCTGCTTCACAACTGGAACGACCTACCGCGCGAAGTGGTGCGCAAGGGCGTGGAACGCGTCGGTTTTCGCGGCGACGATGTGATGTGCGTGATGAACTGGCTCACGCCGGGCATGCAGGTGTTTCCGCACAGCCATACGTTCGAGCAGCTCGTGGTGATCGTGCAGGGCCGGGTGCGCTTTCATCTCGACGAGGAAGTGATCGAAGGCGGCCCCGGCACGATGATCCGAATCCCGCCGCACGTCGTGCATTACGCCGAACCGATAGGCGACGAAGTCGTGCTCAACCTCGACGTGTTCGCGCCGCTGCGCGAGGACTACCGCCATCTGGTCGAATACCAAGCCGATGAATTCGCGGCGAAGGACGCTTCGGCCGGAGCGTCCGCATGAGCGCGCTGACGTTCCGCCAGCGCCTGCGTTCGGGTGCGGTCATCGTCAGTTCGTTCATCAAGACCGGCCACTATCAGCCGGTCGAGGTGGCGGGCGCGGCCGGGCTGGACGCCGTGGTGATCGACGCGGAACACGCCGCCTTCGGCGCGGGCGAACTCGACGCGTGCCTGATGGCGTGCCGCGCCGCGGGCGTGGCCGGTCTCGTGCGCGTGCCGGACACCCAGGCGGCCACGCTGCTGCGCGTGCTGGACATGGGCGCGGACGGCGTGCTCGTGCCGCACGTGCGCAACGCCGCGCAGGCCGCGGAAATCGTCGCACGCACCCGTTACGCGCAAGGCGTACGCGGCTTTTCGAACTCGGCGCGCGCGGGCGATTACGGCGTCACGCCGATGGGCGAGCACATCGCGCGTCAGGACGAAAACATCTGCGTGATCTGCCAGATCGAGGACGAGGACGCGCTTGCCCATCTCGATGCGATCGCCGCCGTGGACGGCGTGGACTGCCTGTTCGTGGGTCGCGCCGATCTCTCCGTCTCGCTAGGCACCTTCGATCTGGACGCTCCCGCCGTGGCCCACGCCACGCGCGCGGCGCTCGGCGCGGCGGTGGACGCCGGAAAGACCGGCGGGATTTTTCTTGGCGAAACCACAACCGTGCCCGAATGGCGCGCGGCGGGCGCCTCATTTTTTGTCATCGGCTCGGATCAATCCATGATGCGCGCCGGCTGGCGTCAGGCCGCACAGCATGTGCGCGCCGCACTCTGAAAGGAATTGCCATGAACGACACCATCCTCGAACACGACACCACTGAGCAGGACGCACAGATCGACCGCCTCATGCAAGGCGCGATCGACCTGCATTGTCATAGCGGCCCTTCCGTGATGGCGCGCTATCTCGATCACATCGAGGCCATTCGCGAAGCGTCGGCTTCCGGCATCAAGGCCGTGCTGCTCAAGGACCACTACTATTCGTGCACGCCGGTTTCGTATCTGCTCAACAAGCATTTCGCCGATTCGGGCGTGCAGGTGCTCTCGGGCGTGCCGCTCAACAACGCCGTGGGCGGCCTGAACGTGCACGCGGTCGAACACGGCCTGAAGCTCGGCGCGAATCTCGTGTGGATGCCGACGTTCTCTTCGAAGAACCACATCGCGCATCACCATCAGGACAAGCAGTTCGACCAGAAATTTCCGCAGACGACCCAGCGCATGCTGGAGCCGATTCCGCTTACCGTGCTGACCGACGACGGCAAACTCAAGGACGAAGTGCTGGCGATTCTCGATCTGATCGCCGAAGCGGGCGTGGTGCTTTCGGGCGGCCATCTGCATATTTCGGAGATTTTTCCGCTGTTCGAGGAAGCGCGCAAACGCGGCGTTAAGCGCCTGCTCGTGAATCACCCCACCTACGTGGTGGACGCGACGCTCGATCACATGCGTCAGCTCGCGAGCGAAGGCGTGTTCATGGAGCACTCGATGTGCATGTGGGTGCCCGGCTCCAAGTTCAAGTTCTACGACCCCGAATTCTTGGGCCAGGTGATCGAGGCGGGCACCGTCGATCTGACGATTCTGGGCTCCGATCTCGGCCAGAAGGGCAACCCGACTATCGGTGACGGATTCCGCAGCGTGATACGCACCGCACTCGACATTGGATATAGCGAGTCGGACATACGTAAAATGACGTCGGGCAATGCTGCCCGGCTGATGGGCATCTGAGCCGCGCCGGGCCACAACCGGAGAACGAATTAATGGCAACGCAAAAGGCGCGCGTACAGGAAGCGGGAGAAGGTCCGGCGCTGCTGGAGTCGGTGGATATAGTGTTCAAGCTGCTCGACGAGCTGTCGTCGGCGCGTCGGCCCATGGGCGTGACCGAGCTCGCGCAGATCATCGAGGAACCCAAGCCGCGCGTGTACCGGCACCTGGCTTCGCTGCGCCTGCTGGGCGTGGTGGAGCAGGACCCGGTGAGCGAGAAGTACCGACTCGGCGCTCGCCTCGTGATCTACGGCGCCGCCGCAAGCGAGCAGTTCGACCTGCGCCAGCTTGCAGATCCGTATCTCACGCAGATTCGCGACGCGACGGGACAAACCGCCCTGCTTTCGGTCGCGACCAACGACACCGCGCTCGTGGTGGCGACGGTCGAATCGAAGGCCAACGTGTGCATTTCAGTTAAGCCCGGCAATCGCGTGCAGCCCTACTGCTCGGCGCAGGGGCGCATCGTGCTGGCGTTCGCCGATGAAGCGAGCCAGCAGCGCGTAATGCGGCGGAAGATGCCGCCGCTCACGCCGCATACGATGACCGATCCCGCTGAACTCGCGGAGCGCCTGAAGCTGATCCGCGCGCGCCTTTACGACGACGCGCCCGGCGAAGTGACGGTCGGCATCAACGCGCTGTGCTGCCCGATTTTCGGCCATAACAACGTGGTGCTCGGCACGATCGGCGTGGTGGGTTCGAGCGGCGAAGTGATGTCGCCGCCCGAACCGGCCATGCTCAAGCACGTGCAGACCGCCGCCGCCGCCCTGAGCGCGCGCCTGAACGGCAACGCTTACGAGCACACGCTCGCGGCGCATCGAAAGAAAACCGAATAACCAAGGCATCGAAAGCATCATGACGAATCGACTGGAAAGCCGCGTGGGCACGCTCACCCTCAAGAACCCGGTGATTTGCGGCGCGGGCGAGCACACCATGACCAGCGACGCGATCCGCGCGGCGCTGCGCCAGGGCGCGGGCGCCGCGGTCGCGAAATCGACCAACGAATCGCAGGCCGCGAAAGACCAGCTCGATCGCACCGATTACGCACTGCTCGACGCGCACTGGAATCCTGTGCCGTGGCACCAGGCCGCCGCGCAGAACGCCACGCTCTTTTGCCGCTCGGGCCTGCTGCAACGCAGCTTCGAAGGCTGGATCGACGAACTCGCCGCGCTCGACACCGAAGCGCGCGCAAGCGACAGCTACGTGATCCCGAGCCTGATCCTCAGCAATCTCGAACAATGCGCGCAGTTCGCCGCGCAAATCGAGCAGGCCGGCCTGCGCGTGCTAGAAGTGAACATCGGCGCGCCGCACGGCGAGGAAGCGGCGCAAGGCGCGATCCGCCTCGAACGCGACGCCGAGCGCATTACGCGTATCGTCGCGCGCCTGCGCGAAAGCACGAAGCTGCCACTGTGGATCAAGCTCACCGGCCAAAGCGAAGACGTGGCCGGGATCGCGGCAGCGGCGAAAGCGGGCGGCGCCGATGCGGTCATTCTGATGGGCCGCTTCATGGGCTTTTTGCCCGATCTCGACACGCAACGCCCGGTGCTCGGCACCAACGCGGCGGTCGGCGGCGGCTGGGCACTGCCGCTCACGGCGCGCTGGATTTCGCTCGCGCGCCGCCGCGTGGGCGCGGATTTCCCGCTGCTCGCCACCAACGGCGCGCGCAACGGGCTGGACGTCGCGCGCTTTTTGCTCGCAGGCGCGTGCGCGACCGAGATGACTTCTGCCGTGCTCACGCGCGGTTACGCGGCGCTCGGCGACGCCATCGCGGAACTCGACGCGTACTTGCGCGAACGCGACCAAACCGTGGCCGAAGTTTTGGGCCGTGCGGCGGACAGCGTCGAAACCTATCAGCAGCAATCGAGCCGCCCCGGCTACTGGGAGCAGTTCGCGCCTTCGGCCGCAGCCTCGAACGATTAACCCAACACGCGCCTTTTCAATAAAGCGCTCTCACATAAATAGTCAGCAATCCAAATCAAATACAAGACGCAGGAGACATATGAAACGCTTGACCCCACGCTACGCGGCGCTCGTCGCGTTGCCGCTGCTTGCCGCCTCTAATGCGCACGCGCAATCGTCCGTGACGGTGTACGGACTTGTCGATACTTTCGTGCAATACGTCGATACCGGAAAAGGCTACACTGCCGCGATGAACAGCAGTGGCCAGTACGGCTCGCGCATCGGTTTTCGAGGCTCGGAAGACATTGGCGGCGGCAACAAGATCGACTTCGACCTGGAAAACGGCTTCAATTCGAACGACGGCACTTTCTCCACGGCGGGCTCCCTCTTTAATCGCCAGGCGTGGGTGGGCGCATCGGGCAACTGGGGCAGCGTGCGCGCGGGGCGGCAGAATTCGCTGCTCTTTCTCAACGAGGGAAGGCTCGACGCATTCGGCGGCGCGACGCAAGCCTCGGGCATCGACAACCTGAGCGTGTACACGTATCGCACGAGCAACACGGTCGGCTATTTTTCGCCGAAGTTCGCGGGCTTTCAGGCGTCGGGCTATATCGGTCTGGGCGATGCGGGCGGCTTTCGCTCTGGCGGCTCGAATTATCAGTTCGCGTTGACTTACGACAATCAGGCGATTTCGGCCGTGTACGCGATGCAAGGCGTGCGCAACGCTAACGCGACCAGCACGGAGCGTTCGACCTTCGCAGGAGGTTCGTACGACATTGGCGCGATCAGGCTCTATGCGGGTTACGCGGGCGCCTCGTGGGACGACATGCACATCAACATCCGCAGCGTGGAATTTTCGGGCCGCTGGACGATCTCGCCGTTCGCCTGGGTCGCGCTCGGCTATACGTTCCTGCAAGATCGCATCGGCAGCAACGACGCGGCGCAATACAGCGCGCTTTTCGACTACGCCCTTTCGAAGCGAACGAGTTTTTACGCAGCGGTTTCATGGCTTGACAATCGCGGCACCGCACAGTATCGACTCGCCGGCGCAGCCAATGCAGGTTTGGCGCTTGCGTACCCCGGCGCTCCCGCGCGTGGCGTCCAGGTCGGCGTCGTCCAGGCTTTTTGATCAACGCTGTTAGAAGCGTTAGAGAATGACGTAGAACTTGCGCATGGGCTCGGGCATTTCCCAGAGCCCCTGAGTGTTAGCAGCGAAGAACAGCGTGTCGCCCGGCGAGAATTCGACAGGCGCTTCGCCGTCTGGCGTGAAACGCCCATGACCCTGCAGAATATGCATGACTTCAGGTTCCATCACGATCCGGCGATAGGATCCCGGGGTACATTCGAAGATCCCGGTGTTCGTGACTTCCGCGCCGTCAACCGACTGTCGGATGCCGCGAAGTTCAATATCGGGCCCGCTGAGCGAAGCGATCGAGCCACGATCCTCGAGGTCCGGGAAGTGCGCGCTATTTTTAATGCTGGTGACTTTCACGGGGATATCCTGTTGCGTGTTCCGTCTATGATCGAAGCGAAAGATTTGCCCATTGTGGCATGAGTCTTTCGGGGTTAGCCCAACTATAGAAATGCAAAACCGCGCTGGGTTTAACGGCCATTAAACCCGCGGTTAAACGAGGATGAACGTCACAGGCAGCACAAGCTGCGGCACAGGGGATTTGGGAGGCAGAAGAAGGCGAGCAGGACGCGCGTGCGACAGAAAGCAGGAGACCGGCGGTGCACTGCACCGCCGCCTGTTGGGAGAAGGCTATCCCCTGAAATAGCGCTGTGCGAGTTCAACCCAGTAGCGCACGCCGACCGGCAGAATGTCGTCGTTAAAGTCGTAAGTCGGGTGATGCAGCCCGGCCGGCGCACAATCAGGCTTTGCATTTCCGATCAGCACATAGGTACCTGGCCGCTCTTCGAGCATGAAGCCGAAATCCTCCGACGTCATGTTGGGCGGCACGTTCGCGTGGACGCGTGCATCACCAAACGTATCGCGCAAAACCGCGTCGCAGAGCGCGGTTTCGGCTGGCGCGTTGACCGTCGCCGGATAGTACTGAAAATATTCGACGTGCACGCTTGCGCCGTAAGCCGCAGCAAGCCCCTCGCACATTGTCTGGATATCGCGCTGCAATTGCTGCTGCAACGTAGACGATAGCGTGCGGATCGTACCGCGCAGTTCGGCGGACTCTGGGATCACATTGTCTGTGTCGCCGGCATGCACCATGCAAACCGAGATCACGCATGGATCGACTGGATCCTTGTGGCGCGCTGCAATCGTCTGGCATTGCAGCACCATCGAACACGCGAGTGGAATCGGATCGAGCCCGAGATGAGGCTGCGCCGCGTGTGCGCCCTTGCCTGTTACAGTGATCCGGAAGCGCGAGCCCGCCGCCATGATCGGTCCAGTGCGCAGACCAAATTCGCCAGCCGGCAATCCTGGCCAATTGTGCATTCCGAATACTGCCTCGGTCGGAAAGCGCACGAACAGCCCATCGTCGATCATCTTCCGTGCACCGGCCCCGCCCTCTTCTCCCGGTTGAAAGACGAAGTGAACGGAACCGGGCAGTTGTGGCAGCGATTTCAATACGCGCGCCGCACCGAGCAACATGACAGTGTGGCCGTCGTGGCCACACGCGTGCATCAGGCCGGAGCTGCACGATGCATGAGAAAACGTGTTGGCTTCCTGGATCGGCAATGCGTCGAGATCCGCGCGAAGCACAATACCGCGCGACGGATCTGCGCCAGGGAGACTCGCTACGACGCCGGTTTGGCCGAGACCACGCACGGGTTCGTAGCCGAGCGACGCTAGCTCGCGCGCGACAACATCGGCCGTGCGAGTTTCCTCGAAGCGCAGTTCGGGGTTGGCGTGAAGGTCATGCCGCAGCTTCGTCCAATGTGCGTGATGCACGCGGTAGAACGGCAATGAGGTGTCGGGTTCGAGAGCGGTTTCCATGCTATCCATAGAGAACAGATACGGGCGGGAAAGCAACTATCGAAGTTGGCAGCGGCATACCAGATGCCCGCGAACCGCTGCATGCGCTGCTCATAATCGCTATGCCTCCACGCCGCTGTCTTAAGCGTAATACCCGAGGATCGATTTGATCTCCAGGTATTCTTCCATCCCTTCGACACCGTACTCACGTCCATTGCCGGACTGCTTGTAGCCGCCGAACGGCGCTTGCGGATCCCAGGCCGGGTAGTTCATATGTACCTGTCCCGACCGGATCTGTGCGGCAACCGCACGCACCGCGTCGAGGTCCGTGCCCTGAACATGCGCGCCGAGCCCGTAGACAGTGTCGTTCGCAATCTCGACCGCTTCCTCAACGGTATCGTATGGCAGGATCGACAGTACCGGTCCAAAAATCTCCTCGCGAGCGATCTTCATGTCCGTGCGAACATCCGAGAAGATCGTGGGTCGCGCAAACCAGCCACGCGTGAAACCTTCCGGCCTGTCGAGGCCACCCGTCAGCAGCTTTGCCCCTTCCTCGATGCCCGCCCCGATCATCGTCTGCACGCGCTCGAACTGCGCACGATTCGCCAGTGGACCGTGTGTCGTGCCGTCGGAGAACGGGTCTCCCACGACCATGGCCTCGACGGCTGCAATAGCCAGCTCTTCAACCGCAGGCAGGAGCGCGCGTGGCACGATCATGCGTGTGGGCGCACTGCAAGACTGCCCCATGTTACGGAATGCAGCTGCGACGCCGAGCGATACGGCGCGTTGCAGATCTGCATCCGGCAGGACGACATTAGGAGACTTGCCGCCAAGCTCCTGTGCGACCCGTTTGACGGTGGGTGCGGCTGCCTGCGCGACCAGTACGCCGGCACGCGTAGAGCCGGTGATGGACACCATGTCGACCTGGTCGTGCGCGGCAAGTCGTTCGCCCACTTCAGGGCCAGTGCCATTCACCAGATTGAACACCCCGGCAGGCAGACCAGCGGCCTCCACGATCTGGGCGAACAGAAGCGCGGACAGCGGGGAGAGTTCGCTCGGCTTGAGCACGACCGTGCACCCAGCCGCAAGCGCCGGCCCGACCTTGGCCGTGATCTGGTAGATCGGCCAGTTCCACGGTGTAATCAGCGCGCAGACGCCAATCGCCTCGCGCACTACTGCAGTCGCACCGCGCTGCCTGCGAAACGGATAGTCGACGAGATTGTCGCGCGCCACGCGCAAATGTTCGGCCGCGAGCGGCACGTGTGCGCCGCGTGCATAAGCAATCGGTGCACCCATTTCGGTCGTGAGCGCCTGAGCAAAAATCTCAGCACGCGCCAGCATCAACGCATGCAGTCGCGCGAGATACACTGCCCGTTCGTCAGGGGACGTGCCAGACCAGCTTGTGAATGCGCGACGCGCGGCTTGCACCGCGCGATCAACATCGGAGGCATCGCCGAGCGGCAATTCGGCCAGCGTCTCACCGGTCGACGGACAGACGACCGGTACACTTTCCGCCCCGGCGGGCGTCGTCCATTCACCGTCGATAAAAATACGGCTGAGATGCCCTGTGCGGCGCAGCTGATCGAGAGGTGATTCCAGCGGTGTTGTCATTGCGTTGCGTCCTTGTATCGGTACCAGGCTCCAACGATTGGCAGGAACCACGGCTTGCCGAAGTGGCCAGGGATCGCTGGCCAAGAAAAATCCTTCCACGGATTCAGGTCCGTACGGCCGTCCATGATGTCCGCCATGCGAGTGCCCATCAGCGTCGACATCTGGGTACCGTGACCGCTGTAGCCCATCGAGTAGTAAATGCCGTCCCGCTGCCCGGCGCGCGGCAGCCGGTTCTTTGTCATGTCGACCATCCCGCCCCAGCAATAATCGATACGGGTATCAGCCAGTTCAGGGAACACGCTCGCGAGTTGTTGCCGCAGGATCTGACCACTTTTTCCGTCAGCGCTGGGGCTCGACACCGCGAATTGCGCGCGGCCACCAAACAGCAGCCGGTTGTCCGGCGTGGTGCGGAAGAAGTTGACGAAATTCTTCGTGTCTGTCGCCATTCGACGACGAGGCAACAGCCGGTCAAGCACTTCGACTGGCAGTTTTTCCGTCACGATCAGAAACGCGCCGACCGGCACGATGCGTCGACGGATCCAGCCAAACGGACCGACCTGGGAGATGCCGCTCGCGAGCAGCACCTGCTTTGCACGGATCTCTCCGCGCGGCGTGCCGATCCTGTATGCACCGCCAGGCTCCCGGTTGAGTGCAAGCACCGGATTGTGCTCAAGAATGTGGACGCCACGCGCTTCGGCTGCACGCGCGAGGCCACGCACATAGCGGCCAACGTGCATCCCTGCGCTCTTGCCGAAGATCAAGCCACCGTAATAACGGTCGGAGCCAATCTCGTCGCGTAACTCAGCGCGCGTCAGGATGCGAGTGTCAGGATCAACGTGCGCAGCCAGCAGCTCGTGGCTACGCGCGAGCTTGTCAAAGTGTGCGGGCTTCGCCGCGAGCTTCAGCTTGCCGGTACGCGCAAAGTCACAGTCAATGGATTCCTCGCGCACGAGCCGCTCAACCGTGTCGACACCAGCATCAAACGCGCGGTACAACTCGTTCGCGCGTTCGACACCGATCAGCGTCGACATCGTTCCGTAATCCTGCGCGAATCCGTTATTGCACATGCCACCATTGCGGCCTGACGCAGCCTGACCAACCGTGCCAGCTTCGCACACGACCACGCTCGCGCCCTTCTTCGCGAGCGCGAGCGCGGCAGTCGTACCAGTGATGCCTCCGCCCACGACCACCACGTCGCACGAATCGACAGGTAGCCCCACCGAGCGCGATACGAACGGCTCCGATGTGTCCAGCCAGTATGATGAGAATTGCATCAGGATTTCCTTGCGCAGAACAGACAATGCCGGTGCGTCAGCGCACGACTGCGCGCCGCATCGGCATTGCGTGCATTACAGACCGACGACGCCGGCGAGGCCAGAAATATCGCGGATCTCGATGTTCTCGTAGAACGGATTCACCGGCTCGTGGCCGCGATTGACGAACACCTTGTGCTTCACACCCATGTCGTGCGCCGACATCAGGTCGTAGCGGAACGAAGACGAGACGTGCAGGATGTCTTCCGGACCGCACCCCAGGGTGTCGAACATGTACTCGAACGCACGCAGCCGCGGCTTGTAGGCACCGGCTTGCTGTGCCGTCAGCACTGCGTGAAACGGCGCACCGAGCTTTGCGACGTTGCTTTGGATCTGCGCGTCCATCGAATTCGTCAGGATCACCAGCGGAATCTCCTTCGCGACTTTTGCGAGACCTGCCGGCACATCCGGGTGCGGGCCCCATGTCGGGATGCTTTCGTAGATCGCCAGTGCGTCCTCAGGACGGAACGGCAGCGAGAAGGCTCTTGCCGCGCGCTCCAGCGCGTTGTGAACGATCTGCGCATACGGTTTCCAGTCGCCCATCGCCTCATCCAGACGGTACGCGGAAAACACCTTGCAAAAGCGCGCCATCTGGTCCGGCGCCAGGCGCGCCCCGTACAGTGCGTGAGCCGCTTCGTTCATCTCGAAGTGGATAAGCGTGCCGTGGCAATCGAAGGTAATGTATTTCGGGCGAAGCGTTGTCATCTGCGAATCCTCAGTGTGGATGTGTCGGCATCAGTGCAAAAGAGCCAGATACCGGTCATGCAATCGAAAAATTTGGCGAATTGTCTCGCGGGTGCTGCTTAGAAATCGGCAACCTTGCCCCAGACGGATTGCTCGAACCTTGCGTGCTGATAGGGCTGCGGATCGACAATCGGCGTAGCGCCGCTGACGATATCGGCGGTGAGGTGGCCGACACCAGGCCCAATACCGAAGCCATGGCCGCTAAGCCCCGCTGCGAACACAAACCCTGGAATTTGAGCCGATTCACCAATCACCGGCACACCATCCGGCGTCATGTCGATATAGCCAGCCCACGCACCAGCAACAGGTGCGGCAGCGATCGCCGGACACAACGCCGCAGCACGGCGACGGATTTCCGCGACAGTCGGCTCGTCAACGCTTGGGTCAAGCACACGCATACGCTCCATTGGCGTCGGCTCGTCGAGCCGCCACCGAGCGCTGCTCTCGTGACCGGAACGGACACCCTCGAACGTGCCAAAGCTGAGACTGCGCCAGCGGGAGGAAAACATCGGCAGGAAGTCCCGTGAATACCGCACCTTCTGCCAAGTGGGATCAAAGCGCGCGATACCGCTGATTGCGAGCGTATAGGTCGCGTCGCCCCGTCGCGTTATCGTAATGCCCGACGTGTGCAGCGCATCCGGCAGCGAGCCGGTTGGCAGCGATACAGCGGCAACCGATGCCCGGATCGTGGCCTGGGGAAACCGGATGCCGAGCTGCCGGCAAAAAGTCGACGCCCAGGCGCCACCAGAGAGCACCGCGATAGGCGTGCGAATCGTGCCGTGCTCCGTGACTACCGCTGAGACACGTCCACCCGATGTTTCAATGCCGCGCGCAGCACAGTTCTGGTGGACCGAGCCACCAAGTTTGCGTATCGCCGCTGCGACTGCGGGCGCTGCGCGGCCTGGATCAGCCGTGCCATCGGTTGGCGCAAACACGCCCCCTTTCCAGTCACGGCCCGTCGCTTCACCACGCGACCTCGCTTCGCGGCTACCGAACACCTCTGTCCTTACACCTGCCGAGCGCGCAAAATCGCACCAGCGTGCCCAGCGGGCGAGTTCGGCTTCGTCATTGCTCAGATACAGCAGGCCGCCGCGGCGAAAACCGGTCGTCTCGCCGGATTCGGCCTCGAACTGCTCCCAGAGTCGCAGGCTTTCAGTCGCGATCGGCAATTCACGCGCATCGCGGTTCTGCTGACGCACCCAGCCCCAGTTGCGACTGGACTGCTCGCCGCCGACAAGGCCCTTCTCCACGAGGGCGACCTTCATCCCGCGCTTCGCAAGAAACCACGCAGTGAATACGCCGACGATCCCCGCGCCAATTACAACGACATCGGCGTGGGTCGGCAGCGGGTCGTTAGCGTCGATCCGGGTCAGCGGTACGCGCATGGTCTAAAAACTCCTTTGATATCTGGCTTCATGAAATTCGTTGGACTGATTATCGAGTAGCGCATACGGGCTTTGTTGAACGATCAATAAAGCCAGCGTTAAAGAAGATTTAATGCTCTTCGCAGCTACACGCAGATTGAAACCGCTGGGTTCGAACCTTTATCGTTGAAGTGAAGCGGCCCGCACAAGGCCGGCCAGTCACGAGCCGTATCTGCGATCAGCGGCTGGCAAGTCTCGATATCGTGCAGACGCAAGCCAGCGCGCGGCTAAACAGCATCGACCACCGCACTGACCCACAACGCCCCATTCGTGCCCGCACAGGATTTCGTGCCACAGGCTCAGAGCGCCGGTGCGGCTTCCGCCTGCAGCAAAGCGAGATCCGCCTCCGTACGATGACACAGCACCTGCGCGCCATTTCCGAAGGTCCGCAGTGACGGCGCCGTCCGGTTGCAAACGCCGTCCACCCGCAAAGCACACCGTGCCAGGAACGTGCAGAGGTCGGGGTCCGACGCGACGTCGCCAATCGGCGCGAGCGGCCGATGGCAGCGTTCGCTCGCCTCATCGAGCCAGCCTTCACGAGGCTCGGGTGCCGACGACACCAGCAGATGCGAATACGGGTGCAGAGGTGGTGCCGACAGTGCGTGCCGATCCCCCGATTCGACACGATGCCCTGCGTAGAGCACGACAATGTCGTCACTGATCGCGCGGACCTTCGCGATGTCGTGCGTGATGAACAGATACGAGACGCCCAGTTGGCGTTGCAGATCTCGCAGTAGATCGAGGATTGCCGCGCCGACTACGGTATCCAGCGCCGAAGTCACCTCATCGCACAGGATCAGATCGGGTTCGGCTGCGAGCGCGCGAGCGAGATTGACGCGCTGCTTCTGACCACCCGACAGCTCGGTCGTGCGACGCTGCGCGATGGATGACGGCAGCTTCACCAGTTCCAGCAGTTCCGCCACCCGGCGCCTCGCACGCTCCCCCTTTAATCCGTGATAGAACGCGAGTGGCCGCGCGAGCGTGCGTTCAACCGTGTGCACGGGATTCAGCGCAGTATCCGCGTTCTGGAATACGATCTGGATGCGCCGGAACTGATCGCGCGTTCGCCCGTGCAGGCCACGCGGGAGCGGATCTCCATTGAGCAGCACGCTCCCCCCGCACGACGGCACGAGCCCCGCGATCACCTTCGCAAGCGTCGACTTGCCAGAACCCGATTCGCCGATCACTCCGACCGTTTCTCCCCGACGGATTGTCAGGTCGATATCGTTGAGGATCATCTTTTCCGGCCATCCCTTTGCGTCGCGACGCCCATAGCCCGCTGCAACGCGACGGATTTCGAGCAATGGTGCATCCGTCGTGTCGGTCGTACGCTCACGCGCAGGGAGATCTGTCGGCGTGACCGCCGCAACAAGGCTCTGCGTGTAGGGATGCTCGGGGGCCTGTAGAATCTGCGCCGTTGCGCCGATCTCGCGAACAACGCCTTCGCTAAGTACCGCGATGCGATCCGCCATCTGGCCGACCACTGCCAGATCGTGCGACACATACACGGCTGTCATGCCGCGCTCGCGAATGACAGTGCGAAATGCACGCAGCACATCGACCTGGGTGGTCACGTCCAGCGCTGTGGTCGGCTCATCGAGGATAACCACTTCGGGATCGGTGATCAGCGCCATCGCGGCCATCAGTCGCTGCAATTGCCCACCCGATACCTGGTGCGGATACCGCCGACCAATCGTTTCCGGTTGCGGCAGCGCAAGCGCACGAAACAGCTCAATCGCCTTTGCCTGAGCTGCGGCCTTCGACATCGTGTGGTGGATCAAAGCACTTTCGATCACCTGGTCGAGAATCGTTCGCGACGGATTGAAGGCTGCGGCGGCGCTTTGCGCAATGTAGGCCACGCGCCGTCCGCGCAGCGCGGCAAGCTCACGGGCACTGAGCGCAAGAACATCAGTGTTGCCGACGCGTACCGTGCCCCCTGCAATCCGGCAGCCCCCGCGCGCATGCCCCATCAGCGACAGCGCGATCGTCGTCTTGCCTGAGCCGGACTCGCCGATGAGCGCCAGTATTTCACCGCGCGCGATATCAAGATCAATGCCATGTACGATCGTCGTGTCAGGTTCTCCGGGGCGGCTGCCAACAACGCGCAGTCCGCGCACCTGCACGTGGACACCTGCATCACGCTTCGTGGTAGTCATGCCCGACCTCCCGATTTCTTAGCCATGCGACGGCCGCGTCGCGGCAAACCATCGACCAGTAGATTGACGCCGATAGTCAGCATCGCAATCGCCAGCGCCGGAAAGATCACGACTGGTGTACCTTCCCCAGCCCTGTCATGTTCTCGCGTACCAGCGAGCCCAGATCCGCATACGGAGGCTGCACGCCAAGGCCGAGAAAACTCAGGCTGCTCAGCAGCAGTACGATAAATGTGAAACGCAGCCCTGTATCGGTCAGCATCGGATGAATCATGTTCGGCAGCATCTCGGTGCACGCGATGTACAGCACACCTTCGCCACGCGATCGTGCGACCTGCACGTACTCAGACGTACCGATGTTCACAGCCAGTGCACGTGCAATGCGGTACGAGCCCGGCATGTAGCTGACCGCAGCAGTCAGCACCAGCAGGGTCAACGACGAACCAAGCGCAGCGACGAACATTAGCGCGAACATCTTCGACGGGATCGACGTGAAGGCATCAAGCAGACGGCTCAGCGGTTCGTCGACGGCCGGACCCGAAACGGCAGCGAGCAACCCGAGCAGCGTCCCGACGATCGCCGACAACAGTGCCGACGCGAGCGCGAGCAGCACTGTCAGGCGTGTGCCTTCAATAATCCGGCTCAGCATGTCCCGCCCGAGGTAGTCTGTGCCCAGCGGGGTCTTCACGCTGATCGGACCGTACAGGTCCTGGGAGACGATCGTGCCTACCTGATGCGGCGCAAGCCATGGCGCGAACAGCGCAACGAAAAGCGCAAGTGCGACCAGCACTGCGCCTAACCAACCACCGATCGACAGACGCACGCTGGCGACGCGGCGAAAAACGGACAAAGGTGGGCGTGCGACGGCGGCGCCTGCATGATCTGAACGAATTCGGGAGAACATCATGTCCGCAGCCTCGGATTGGAAAGGATCGCGCACAGGTCCGCGAACAGGACCAGTAGCAGGTAGCCGGAGCAGAACAGCAGTGTGCAAGCCTGAACCAGCGCGAGATCGCGGTTGCTTACCGCGTCGACCATCAGGCTTGCGAGCCCGGGGTAGTTGAAAATCGTCTCGACAACGATCACGCCGCCTAACAGATAGGACAAGCTCAACGCAATTGCATTGGCAATCGGCCCAATTGCATTGGGAAGTGCGTGTCTCAGGATCAGGCGCGCCGGGCGAGCGCCTTTTAGCAGTGCCATCTCGACATACGAAGCGTTCAGTTGCTCAAGAACGGCTGCGCGTGTCATCCGCGCCATCTGCGCAATCACTACGGCACACAGCGTCATAACCGGCATTGCATAGGCGCGTAGCAAATCGTGCAGACTGTCGATTTCCCCGCCGTACGACAGAGCGGATAGCCAGTGCAGCTTGACCGCAAGCACGAGAACAGCAACGGTCGCAATCAGGAATTCCGGAGTTGCGATCAGCGAAAGCGTGCCAAGACTGATCACCCGATCGATCCAGGAGTCTCGGTTGACCGCGGCGACGATGCCACCAGTCACGGCAATCGGCACCGACACCAGCGCGGTAATCCATGTGAGTTGTAGCGACTTCGGCAAGCGAGACTCAATCAGCTGCGCGACCGGCAGGTTACTCGACGACGACATGCCAAAGTCACCGTGGGCCAGCGCGTTCAGCCAATGCACGTAACGCAGCCATGCCGGCTGGTCGAGTCCGAGCTGATGCCGGAGCGCCGCGACCGTTTCCGGCGTAGCCGACTGGCCGAGGGCCGCCTGCGCTGCATCGCCGGGCAACAGGTTCGTGATCACGAAGATGATCGCCGACACCAATAGCAAGGTTAGAAGCGCCGCCCCAACCCGCTGCGTAATCAATATCGCCATGCCGCGATTCATTTGCTACCTCCGTCAATCCCGCGTACGGGGACGCAAGAATGCGAATCCCCGTTCGCTTCATCACCGGACGCGTGAGCGGTCACCGTGCGTGCCATATGCACACCTGGCGATGCCGGGTGCGTCCGGCATTGCATCACGCATTCCACCAAACGTATTCAGCGAACGCACCACCCATCATCGCGCCTGTCGGAATCGAGCCGAGTCCCTGCAGACGCGTGTCATACGCATCGAGGAAGCTCAGGAAAGCGGGTATCCCAATGCCACACTGCTCCGATACGATTACCTGCATGTCACCGTACATCTGCTTGCGCTTCGCTTCATCCGTCTCCGAGCGCGCCGCGGCGAGCAACTGGTCGAACTTGGGGCTGTTCCACCCGGACTCATTCCACGGCGCGTTGGATTTGAAGAACTGGCTGAACAGCACGTCAGCACTGGCACGTGGATTCACGTTTCCGAAGCCCAGGGGATGCTTCATCCAGTGATTCGACCAATACCCGTCGGACGGCACGCGGTTCACGCTCAGGTTCACACCGATCTTCGCGCCGGCCTGCTGCAAAAGCTCTGCCATCTCGATCGAGCCATTTGCGTCGGTCGTCGCATACATTGGCGGCAGGGCGATACCCACAGCACCAGCCTTCTGGAAGTGAAACTTTGCCTTGTCCGGATCGTAGGGACGCTGCGGCAGTGACGCATTGAAATAGCGATGACCCGGCTGGATCGGCTGATCATTGCCAACCACCGCATACCCCTGAAAAACCGCGCTACGCAGCTGCTCCCGGTCGAACAGGAATTTCATGCCCTGCACGAAATCCGGGTTGCCCGTCAGAGGGTTGTCGCGACGCATAATCAGGTCGGTGTAAAGCCCGGACTTCGTTTCCTTCATCGCATAGCCGGTCGTCGAACTGATACGTCGCGTCTGACGGGGATTCACCGAATTGATCAGATGCACGTCGCCAGCGAGGAGCGCGTTCACGCGCGCGGCGTCATCGCTAATGCCGATCAACTCAATCTGATCGAGGTAAGGGCCTGCGCCAGTTTTCCAGTAGCTCTCGTTGCGCACACCGACGGTCGACACGCCGGGCTTGAAGGACTTCAACCGATACGGACCCGTGCCAACCGCAGTCGTAAAGTTGGTCGAGCCCGCTTTCACAATGACCAACTGCGGCGTCGCCAGAATGACCGGCAGATCAGCATTCGCCGAATCCAGAGTCAATGTGACTTCGTCGGGCCCGGTCTGCTTTGCTTCGGTAAACTGCTCGGCGAGCACCTTGATTTTCGATGCGGTATTCGGATCCTTGTGCCGCATCAGTGAAAACACCACGTCAGCCGGCGTCAACGACTTGCCATCATGAAAGGTCACACCGGGACGAAGCTTGATCATCCAGACACGTCCGTCGCGCGACTCGACGCTGCGCGCGAGATTCATCTGCGGCGTCAGCGTACCGTCGAGAGTCGTCAGGCTGCTATAGAACGTGAAGCAGCGGATGTAGTCGGAACCGGTTGACGCCTTTGCCGGATCCAGCGTATCGGCGGTCGACGACGTGTCATAGGCGACTCGGATCGAGCCTCCTTTCTTTGGCGCAGGCGCTGCGAATGCGCGCGATGCAGTGCCAATCCAACCGCCTCCCGCCATCGCAGCGCCGCCCGCCGTCATCAGTCTCAGCATGTCGCGTCGCGTCACGCCACCCGTTGTTTTTTCCTGCTCGGTCATGCCCATCACTCCTCGTGTATTCACTGGGTCGAATCGCTGACTGCCATGCAAAGCAACGATCCACGTGACGACGCAGCCCGCTCCACGCAGGCGAGCGTCGCCACCGCGTTATCGGTCAGAACATCGCTTGAGTGATCAGCCCGTACCAGCGAAGATCAGGATGCGGAGCACGGCGATGTGCGTCTGCGGGAGCATTGCGTACCATCTTGACGACAGAGTCGACGCACGGCAGCCCCTGCTCGGCCAGCCAATCGTCGACACTCGATCCGTCGGGTACGTCAACCCGGATGTACTCGTTCTCACGCCCTGCCAGCCAGTAGCCGATTAGCGCCTTCGCATGCAGGTCGTCCTCCGAGTTCGTCGCGATAACCGGCCCGATCACGTAGCCGCGCCCAAAACTACGGAAAACAGAGAAGCCGATAATCGCGCCGTCACGCTCCAGCACAACGCCCGTGCCAACCTGGAACAATGCGGCAAGCATTGCGGCGCGTTCGAGACCAGTTGCACTCGCCGCGAGCGCGGAGAGCACCGAAACGTCGCCGGGTTGGGCATCACGAAGTCGCAGGTTATCCGGCAAAACGACGGGGACAGTCTCCGTCACTCGACCCTGATGCTGGTTCAACAGACCGCAGACGCTGAAACCCAGCTTTTCATAGAGCGGCTGTCCGGCCGGTGTCGCGTGCAAAAACGTTACGCGCTCACCCACCTCTTTCAGCAGCATCTCCATGAGCGTGCGGCCAATGCCCCGCCCCTGATATGCGTCGGACACGATTACGAGACCCAGAGAAGCACGCTCTGGCCCATGCTTCCAGCAAAGTGCAGTACCGATCACGTCGCCATCCAGTTCCGCGACGAAGCCGGTGCCGGCATCCAGTGCGAACTGCCAGTCCTCGGGACGATGGGGCCACGACACTGCGAGCGACATCGCATGTGCGGTGGGGATGTCCGCCGACGTCATCAGTCTGTAGTTCGGGGGCGTTGTCGACGCTTTCTGCATGGAGCTTTCAGTCGCCTTAATATTCATACGTACACCTTAATGATTGTCGTTGCGATGCGATCTCTTCCCGGGCGCCTGCCGGGGTACGGCTGGCACCACCGTTGAATCGATTATCCGCGATCAAAATAAATATCAATTAATCGCCGACTAACATCGCATTAAGAAAAATTTAATGACCGAAGATCCAGTCTGCGCCGATCATCGGGGCTGGGCGATGCCACCAGCATTGCTTCGGGCCCCTATGAGCGGCCTCTGACGGTGCTGCGGCCGTCTCAGTCAGTGAGAACGCGCCGCCTTGGCGCTGCTCGCGGGCAGGACAGCCATCGTTCCGGCTCGCAGCACACGATACGGGGCGGGATTTTTGGCGTGTTTAATATCTATTGAACGTATGATTTAGGGCCATTTAATGATCGAACTTGACGACATGCGGCTGTTTCGGGCACTGGGGGCATCCCGTTCGCTCGCCGCTGCCGCGCGCCTGCTTAACCTCACACCGCCGGCCGTGTCGGTACGCCTGCAACGCATGGAGGAACGCCTCGGCTTGCGCCTGGCCGTGCGCGAAGCACGCGGCGTTACCCTTACCGACGAAGGCCTGAAGTTACTCGAAGAATCTATCGAGCTGCTGGAGAGGATCGAGTCGATTGCGTCCCGCGTAGCTGAGCAATCGGGAAGCGTCAGCGGACATTTGCGTGTAGTCGCGCCATTCGGGTTCGGCCGTACCCACATTGCGCCCCTCCTTCGTGAAATGCATCTCACGCATCCCAAGCTGGAGGTTTCACTGATTCTTGCGGAGAGTCCGCTATCTGCCGCCTCGGGCGCGGACATCGTGTTGTCGATCGGTGCAGCCAAATCGTCATCGTGGGTCGGCCATTTCCTCGCACCAAACGAACGCTTCCTGTGTGCGAGTCCCGCATACGCGAAGCGAATTGATCGCCTGGACCATCCAGCTGACCTTTCACACTACGAATGCCTGACACTTCGCGAGAACGATGAGGACGTAACGCGCCTGCGCTTTATGCCCGCGGGCGACTCACACAAGCCCGGCGCCAAGGGAATCACGGTGAGACTGTCAGGGGCACTTTCGTCGAACGACGGCACTGTAATCAGCGACTGGGCGACTGCCGGCCTCGGCATTATCGAACGCTCGGAATGGGATGCTGCACGTTTGATCGCCTCCGGCAAGCTGGTCCGAGTGCTTCCCGCATGGAGGCTGGAGCCGGCACCGATCATGGCGCTACTGCCTTCGCGTCACGGCGTGACGAACCGTCAGCGATTATTCCTCGACGCCGCGAAGCGGGCCCTCGATCCTCCGCCCTGGAGACAGCCGGCAGGCGTTAATCCGGTTTAACGATCGGTTTATCGTCCGTTAAACACAAGCTGAAAACCGACTCCTATAGTGGGAACTCCATCCAGGCTGCGCAGCTCCGTTGCCCAACGCTGTGCGCCGGTATCTCGCAAGGAGTCGAATTTTGAATCTGCAGTCGTTGAACACGCCGGCCGCCCTGATCGACGTCGCGCGCATGAACCACAATATTGCGCGCATGCAACAGCGCCTTGACGCGCTAGGCGTCGCGTTCCGGCCGCACGTCAAGACCACCAAATGCGAACCCGTCGTACGTGCGCAGCTCGAGGCGGGCGCGTGCGGCATTACCGTATCCACGCTCAAGGAAGCCGAGCAATTCTTTGCAGCTGGCATTAGTGACGTTGTCTATGCGGTGGGTATCGCACCGGGAAAGCTGCCTCAGGCACTCGCGCTACGACGCGCAGGCTGCGATCTGAAACTTGTCACGGACAGCGTCGCCAGCGCAGAAGCGATCGTCGCCTTTGGTCAAGAGCACAGTGAAGCATTCGAGATCTGGATCGAGATTGACGTCGATGGTCACCGCTCCGGCATCCCCCCGAAGACGCAACGCTCATATCTGTCGCAACCGCCCTGGTGGAAGGCGGGATGCACCTGGGTGGGGTGATTGCACACGCAGGATCGAGCTATGAATACGACACGCCGGAAGCGCTTGCACACATTGCTGAGCAGGAGCGTGCTGGCACCGTGCGAGCGGCGCAGCGCCTGCGTGAAGCAGGCTTGCCGTGCGAAGTCGTGAGCATTGGCTCCACCCCTACTGCACTCGCCGCCGGACATCTCGAAGGAGTGACCGAGGTGCGAGCCGGTGTTTACGTGTTCTTCGATCTTGTCATGCACAACGTCGGCGTTAATGAAACGTCCGAGATCGCGCTCAGTGTACTCACCACGGTGATTGGCCACCAGGCCGAGAAAGGTTGGGTGATCGTCGACGCGGGGTGGATGGCGATGAGCCGGGATCGTGGCACGCAAAAGCAAAAGCAAGATTTTGGATACGGTCTCGTCTGCAACGAGCAGGGCGAGGTACTGGACAGCTACCTGATGTCGGGGGCAAACCAGGAACACGGAATCATCTCGCATGTTGGTACGCCTGATCACGATATTGAAAAGCACTTCCCGATCGGAACGCGACTGCGCATCCTGCCGAATCACGCTTGCGCCACCGGTGCACAGTACCCCGACTATATCGCGGTCAAGCCGGACGGCGAATTGCAAACGTGGCCGCGTTTTCACGGCTGGTAAATAGCAGTAAACGCACGGGAATACGGTCTGGTCAGACCAATTCGATACACGCTATTTTCTCGTTAAATCTCTAGAACTATGGATGCCTACGCGCAACTCCTTCTGCTGGACAACGAATCGGTCGAATTCGCTTTGCAAACTGAAGACGTACTTGGCGCCGTCCGCGAGGCCTTTGTTCTTCACAGTCAGGGTGCCGGCCGTGTTTTTCCGGTCATTCGAGAAAAGCTGCATACGGGAGGTGTCTTCGGGATCAAGGCGGGAGATGTTGCTGGCCAGAACCTCCTCGGCTTCAAGGCGGCGGGGTTTTGGCCATCCAATCGTCAAACAGGGAGCGAACCGCATCAGGCAACAATTCTTCTGATCAATCCCGCGACAGGTCGGCCACAAGTCATTCTGGACGGCAACGCAATCACGACTGCCCGCACTGGTGCTGCGGGTGCATTGGGCCTGAAAACCTTCGCGCGAGAAGACAGCGAGCGGCTTTGCCTGTTTGGCACCGGCGTCCAGGCTCACATCCAGCTTACGTACGCACTCAGCACCCTGCCGAATCTGCACGACGTTCAATACGTAAGTGCGTCTGGCGAGCCGGAACATGGCTTCGAGGCTCAATTCCGTGACCGATGCACGATTCGCGTAGCAAGAGACCGCAACGATGCCGTCGCATTGAGCGACGTCGTCATCACCGCTACGCCGGGTCGCCAGCAGCTGTTCGATTCGACGGCAATGCAAGCCGGTACGCACCTCACCTGTGTTGGCGCTGACACAGCCGGAAAGCGCGAATTGCCGCCCAACGTGCTGGAACGCGCACGCGTTTTCGTTGACGACAGGCAACAGGCACAGTCGATCGGCGAGTGCCAATGGGTTAGCGGCATTCAATGCACCGAGATCGGCGATGTGCTCGTCGGCAAGGTACCGTTCCAGCGCGAATACAGTGACATTACTGTCTTCGACATGACCGGACTCGCCTTACAGGATCTCACGGTTGCACGTCTGGTTTACCAAAGCGCCATATCAAGCGGAAAGGGGCGAACCGTCGCGTGGCCTTGGTAATTGCATACCAGCAGGCCGGGGATTCAACACGAATTGGCCCGCCGTATGCTCCAGATACACACAACACACATTGCTCCGCTGATGCAACCATGGTCGTCATGGGAGCACTTTATGTTCAGGATTACGAAATGCCCTTTAGTCTTGATAGCGATTCCCTGCTCCCGGGCCGCAATTACATCGACGGCGCCTGGGTGGAAGCCGTCGACGGCAGCACGTTCCCGGTCAGCGATCCGGCCACCGACGCCGTGTTCACGCAAGTCCCCAACAGCGGCGCACAAGACGCGAAGCGCGCCGTGGACGCCGCGCACAACGCATTCGCCACATGGCGCAAGGTCCCGGCGAAGCAGCGCGCCGCGATCATCAAGCGCTGGAACGATCTGATCGTCGCGCACAGCGAGGACCTCGGCAAACTGATTTCGCGCGAACAGGGCAAGCCGCTCGCCG
This sequence comes from Paraburkholderia tropica, assembly GCF_014171495.1. NCBI lineage: Bacteria > Pseudomonadati > Pseudomonadota > Betaproteobacteria > Burkholderiales > Burkholderiaceae > Paraburkholderia > Paraburkholderia tropica. The sequence continues at coordinate 124,666 of NZ_CP049138.1, read as the reverse complement.
AAGGCAAGGGCGAAGTGCTGTACGCCGCGAGCTACGTCGAATGGTTCGCCGAAGAAGCCACGCGCACGAACGGCGACATCATTCCCGCGCCCGTGCCGGGCCGCCGCATGTATGCGCTGCGCGAACCGGTCGGCGTGATCGCCGCGGTCACGCCGTGGAATTTCCCGGCCGCGATGATCGCCCGCAAGATCGCTCCGGCACTCGCCGCCGGTTGCACGGTCGTGTGCAAACCTGCCGAAGATACGCCGCTCACGTCGCTCGCGCTGGTCAAGCTAGCCGAAGAAGCCGGCGTGCCTGCGGGCGTGCTGAACATCGTCACCGCCTCGCGCGAGAACACGCCCGCCGTGGTCGACGTCTGGCTCGACGACGCGCGCGTGCGCAAGATCACCTTCACCGGATCGACGCCCGTGGGCAAGCATCTCGCGCGCCGCAGCGCCGACACGCTCAAGAAGCTCTCGCTCGAACTCGGCGGCAACGCACCGTTCATCGTGTTCGACGATGCCGATCTCGACGCCGCCGTCGAGGGCCTGATGATCTCGAAGTTCCGCAACGGCGGTCAGACCTGCGTGTGCCCGAACCGCGTCTACGTGCAGGCGGGCGTGCATGACGCCTTCGTCGCGAAACTGGCCGCGCGCGTGGGCGCGCTCGTCGTCGGTCCGGCCACCAACGCCGCCTCGCAGATCGGCCCGATGATCAACGCGCGCGCGGTCGACAAGATCGAGCGCCACGTGCGCAATGCCGTGGAAAACGGCGCGAAAGTGATCGTGGGCGGCACGCGCGTGCAGTCGGAACAGTGCGCTTCGGCGAACTATTTCGCGCCGACCGTGCTGATCGACGCGACGCCGTCGATGGACTGCTCGTGCGAAGAAACCTTCGGCCCGGTCGTGCCGATTACGCGCTTCGACACCGAAGCCGATGTGATCGCGCAGGCGAACGCGACGCCCTTCGGTCTCGCCGCGTACTTCTATTCGACGGACGTGCGCCGCATCTGGCGTCTCGCGGATGCGCTCGAAAGCGGCATCGTCGGTGTGAACGAAGGCGCGCTCGCCGCCGAATCCGCACCGTTCGGCGGCGTAAAGGACTCCGGTTACGGCCGCGAAGGTTCGACGCACGGCATCGAGGAGTACATGCACATCAAGTACGTCTGTCAGGGACAACTCGATTGATTATCTGAGCAATTCGAGTGACAGCAAAACGGTGACTGCTCTGCTGCAGGGTTCCCGCTCCCCGTACATGCGTGCCGTGGCCGGTAACACCTTCAAGGTTCTAAAAATGAACGGCTTTTCCATACTGACCCACGGCATTGCAGGGAATCATGCTGAAGCGCCGCTCAATGCTGCCATGCCGCGTATTCCAGAAGGTTCCATGATGCACGCCAACGGTTCCGGCGCGCCGGATCTCAACCAGATGCTGATGCTGCGTCAGCAACTCGGCGCGCAGACCACGGCAGAGATCCGTTTCGATCCGGCCACGCGCGCGATGTATGCGTCGGAGGCGTCGAACTATCGCCAGCCGCCGATCGGCGTCGTGATTCCGCGCACGATCGACGACTTCGAAACCACCGTCGAACTGTGCGCGAAACTCGGCGTGGCGATCCTGCCGCGCGGCGCGGGCACGTCGATGTGCGGCCAGGCCGTCAACGCAGCGATCTGTATCGATCATTCGAAGTATCTGCACGCGATCGAATCGATCGACGCCGCAGCGGGTCACGCAATCGTGCAGCCGGGCGTGATCTGCGATCAGCTGAAAAAAGCCGCGGCCGCGCACGGTCTGACCTTTGGTCCCGATCCCGCCACGCATAGCCGCTGCACGCTCGGCGGCATGATCGGCAATAACTCGTGCGGCGCGCATTCGGTGATGGCGGGCAAGACCGTCGAGAACATCGAACGCCTCGACGTGCTGACCGCGACCGGCGCGCGCTTCTGGGTCGGCCCGACCGACGCCGCCGCGTACGCCGAGCATCTCGCAGCCGGTGGCGAACGCGCGCGCATCGTCAAGGGTCTGCGCGAACTCGCCGAGCGCTATGCGGACGATATCCGCGCGGGCTTTCCGAAACTCAAGCGCCGCGTCTCGGGCTACAACCTCGATCAGTTGCTGCCGGAGAACGGTTTCAATATCGCGCGCGCGCTGGTCGGCAGCGAAGGCACGCTTGCCACCACGTTGCGCGCGCAGGTCACGCTCGTCGAAGGTCGGCCCGAGCGCGTGCTCGTCGTGCTCGGCTTCGATACCATTTTCGATGCTGCGGACAGCGTGCCGCATCTGCTGCCGCTCGGCGCGATTGCGATGGAAGGGCTGGACCAGGGCATCGTCGGCGGTCTCAAGGCGTTGGGACTCAAGCTCGACGACATCGCCGAACTGCCCGCCGGCGACGCGTGGCTGCTGGTCGAATTCGGCGCGAGCACGCGCGACGCCGCGATCGCCCAGGCGCGCGCGATGGCCGACGCGGCGCAGCGTTTTCCGCAACAGCCGAGCGTGCGTTTCGTCGAAGACGCGGCCTTGATGAACCGGCTGTGGACGATCCGCGAAACCGGCGCGTCGGCGACCTCGCTGTCGCGCGATCCCGCCGCGCCCGACCCGGTGGTCGGCTGGGAAGACGCCGCCGTCGAGCCCGCACTGCTCGGCGCGTATCTGCGCGAATTCACGGCGCTCGTCGAGCGCTATGGCTACAAGACCAATCTGTACGGCCATTTCGGCGACGGCTGCATTCATTCGCGCATCACCTTCGATCTGCGCTCGGCCAGCGGCGTGCGCGACTGGCGCGCATTCCTGGAGGAAGCCGCAAAGCTCGTGGTCAAGTACCAGGGCTCGCTGTCCGGCGAACACGGCGACGGCCAGGCCAAGGGCGAATTCCTGCATCTGATGTACACGCCGCGCCTCATGCAGGCGTTCCGCGAATTCAAGGCGCTGTGGGATCCGCAAGGGCTGATGAACCCCGGCAAGCTGATCGACGCGATGCCGGTGGACGAGAATCTGCGCATGGGTCCGCAGTATCGCCAGGGGAACGTGAAGGGCATGTTCACGTATCCGATGGCGGCAAATCCCGCCAGCAACGACGCGCCCGTCGACACACTCGAAGAACGCGGATACGGGCGCGAAACCGAGCGCTGCATCGGCATGGGCAAATGTCGCTCGATGGACGGCGGCACGATGTGTCCGAGTTTCAAGGCGACGCGCGAGGAGCGCAATTCCACGCGCGGACGCGCCCGCCTCTTCTTCGAAATGCTCAACGGCGAGGTGATCGACGAAACGCGTAACGCCGAAGCCGTGAAGGAATCGATGGATCTGTGTCTCTCGTGCAAAGGCTGCAAGAACGATTGCCCGACACACGTGGATATTCCCAAGTACCGCGCGGAATTTCTGCATCGCTACTACAAGACGCGGCGTCGTCCGCTGATGGATGCGGCGGTCGGCAGGATCGGCGCATGGCTGCCGGTTGCCACGCGCGTAAGCGGGCTCGTCAACGGCGCGATGCGCAACAGGCTCGTCAAAAAGGCATCGCAGCGCTTTGGCCTGGCTGAAGGCGCGGCGTTTCCCGCCATTGCTTCGCAGGCCTTCCGCGACACGCCGGCGGCGAAAAAGCTGATCGCGCCGTGGCCCGCGCGCTTTGGCGCACAGGACGTCGTGGTCTGGACCGACACGTTCAACAACGGCTTCTCGCCCGCCGTGCTCGACGCCGCCCTGCGCGTGGTCGAAGCCGCAGGCGGCACGCCGCGCCTCACGCCGCGTCATGTCTGCTGCGGGCGTCCGCTTTACGACGTCGGCCTGCTCGACGAGGCGAAGAAGAACCTGCTCGATATCGTCGAGATGATGCGCGCGCCGGTTGCCGCCCGCGTGCCCGTGCTGATTCTCGAACCGAGTTGTCTTTCCGTGTTCCGCGACGAAATGCTGGCGTTGATCGGCCATGATGCCGAGGCCGGTGAACTCGCGCGCAAATTGTCGTCTTCGTGCATCACCGTTGCAGAATATGCCCAGAAAAACGGGCTGAATCTTCCATCGACGTTGCCGGGCGAAGGTTCTCGCGCAGAATCTGTGCATGTGCACACGCATTGCCATCAGCGTGCATGCGGCGGCGCGGGCGCGGAGAAAAACCTCGGCGCGAAGGTGCTCGATACCGGCTGTTGCGGCATGGCGGGCGCATTCGGCTATCACCACAAAACCGCCGCCGTGGCGAAAGCGGTCGGCGAAAAGGAACTCGTGCCGAAGCTCGCCGCGCTGCCCGACGACGCCATCATGGTCGCCGACGGTTTCAGCTGCCGCTCGCAGATTGGCAAGCTCACCGGCCGCACGGCGCAGCATCTTGCACAGCATCTTGCAGAAGCCATCGCCAGCGCGAACCCAACTGTGCGTACCGGCACCGACGAACCCGCGTAGCGGCCTGATCCACCTTTGCTCAACACCGTCCGAATACGGTATCAAACAAACCAGAGAGAACCTGACATGACCCGCGACAATCAATCCCTGATCGAACATCGCCAGCATCACGTGCCGCGCGGCGTCGTCACCGCGCATCCGCTGTTCGTCGAAAAGGCGCAAGGCGCAGAACTGTGGGACGTCGAAGGCCGCCGCTTTATCGACTTCGTCGGCGGCATTGGCGTGCAGAACATCGGCCATAGCCATCCGCGCGTGATCGACGCCGTGCAGAAGCAACTCGCGAAGGTCACGCACGCGGCCTTCCAGGTGGTCAGCTACGAGGTCTACACACAACTGGCCGAGCGCCTCAATACGCTCGTGGGAAACGGCGCACACTACAAGTCGTTCTTCTCGACGACGGGCGCGGAAGCCGTCGAAAACGCAATCAAGGTCGCGCGTGCGTGGCGCAAGGTGCCGGGCGTGATCGCGTTCCGCGGCGGCTTCCACGGCCGCACGCTGCTCGGCTCGACGCTGACCGGCATGAGCGCGCCGTACAAGCAGAATTTCGGTCCGATGGCGGGCGAGGTCTATCACACGCCCTATCCCGACGCGTACCGCAACTTCAGCGCGGCCGATGCGATGCGCTCGCTCGAAGACCTGTTCGCCACGCAGATCGCGCCCGACCGCGTCGCGGCGATCATTCTGGAGCCGGTGCAAGGCGACGGCGGTTTTCTCCCGGCGGGCAAGGAGTTCATGCAGGCGCTGCGCGAACTGACGACGCGTCACGGCATCGTGCTGATCTGCGATGAAATCCAGGCGGGCTTCGGACGCACCGGCGAGATGTTCGGCTTCCAGCACTTCGGCATTCAACCCGACGTCATCACGGTTGCGAAGAGTCTCGCGGGCGGTCTGCCGATTTCGGGTATTGTGGGCCGTGCGGAGATCATGGACGCACCGCTGCCTGGCGGCCTGGGCGGCACGTATGGCGGCAATCCGCTCGGCTGCGCGGCGGCGCTCGCGGTGCTCGACGTGTTCGAAGAAGAACAGTTGCTGGCGAAGGGCCGCGCGCTCGGCGCGAAGCTTCACGCCGGTCTTGAACAGATCGCGCGCGACCACGCGGCGATCGGCACGGTGCGGGGTCTCGGCCCAATGGCCGCGCTCGAATTCGTGCGCAACAGCGACCCGTTCCAGCCCGACGCCGACTTCGCCCAGGCCGTCATCGATCAATGCCGTGAAGACGGTCTGCTGGTGATCAAATGCGGCGTGCACCGCAATACGGTGCGTCTGCTCGCGCCGCTGACCGTGAGCGATGCGATCGTCAATGAAGCGCTGACGATCCTGCGCAATGCGGTGACGAAGGTATCGGCGAAACTCCGCTAAGACTACCAGCAAATGCTGGCGCAGCTCTTTGGAGTACTTCATCATTACGCTCGGTTTCCGCTAACTCGAGAGCATAAAGATAACGGTTCGTGTGCTCGACATCGCCCGCGCGATGCTGCGTCAAACGATGAAGAGCAGCCTCACGCGAACCACGCTGGGTCGCGCCGGTAAAGAAGCACTGCCCGGCGCTTCGACGAGAGAATCGGCGACAAGGTTCCTTTGCGCGCGTTATCGCTGGCAAACGCCCCCGATGTTCCACTTATCCTGCTGTCTGATTTTGAGCGGCCACGTCTTAGGCGAGAGGAGCGGCGGCATTTGCACGCCTTTACAGAAGACGAAGACAAGACCGTGAAGGCAGCCTTCAGCGTGCCCGAACTATGATTCTCCCGCGCGAACTCGCCGCGGTCGATATTCGGTGCCCAATATCAGGACGGCATCGAGCCGCCGCCGAGGCGATGATACATCGCCTCGGCAAATAGCTGTGCTGCACTGGCTGCAGCCAGCGCCTGCCGGAGTTACATCCGGCGGTGGCTCGATTACGCGGTACGTAGAATGATTGGATCGATCCGGAAGCGACGCCGCGTCCCGCGGACATGCACCGGCGCGGGCAACCCATCCAGTCTCACGCTGATCCTAGCGCAGCACCGTTCGGATAGCCTGCTCGCCGCGCAAGGCGATTTGCCTAGTCGCGGATGTTGCCTACCTTCATCGCTGCACCGCGCTTTCGCATTCTCGCCCCCACTATGACTTTCAATCAAGTCTCGATTTTTTAACCTACCAGCCGTTAACCCGAGTTTACACAACATCCGGTCTTCTAGATCCAGACTCATATCATTCGATGACCGCATCCACTATCATCGAGAAAGTCGCCAAATGGGCGGGACGCAACCATGTTGTGGTAGGCGGACTTGGCACGCTGATGTCGATCGCAACACTATGCATCAGTGCGCTAACGCTGTATTTGACGAAAAGCGAAGTCGTCAAGCATGCGCACGAGACGTCGCGTAACGTCACAGCTGTGCTCGTCAGCGAAATCGCACGCACAGTCGAAACCTCGAACAATGCTCTCGTTTTACTCACCTCTGACCTTGAAAGGCCAGAGGTGAGACGTATGGATGCTGAGTTGAGGCATGCTCTGCTCTTCCGACGCACTGCAGCGCAGTATGTAACGGGAATGGGCGTAACCGACAGGTCCGGCACGCTAATCGATGGCTGCTGCGGCCGCTCCCATCACTGGGACTTCAGCGACCGCGACTATTTTACAGTTCAGCGCGATAACCAGGATATTGGCCTATACGTGTCCGAAGCATATCAAGCTCGCTCGCGTGACGGCACGAAATCTATTGCATTGTCTCGTCGTATAGAGGGGCCGCGTCATACCTTTAACGGCATCGCAGTGGTGGCGATCGATCTGGCCTATTTCGATCAGTTGCTATCCAGACTTGATGTAGGGCCACATGGCATCAGCGCAATTTTGCGCACAGATGGCACAATTCTGTCTAGAAATCCGTCGTTAAGCGACAACCAGATGATTCGCTTGCGTCGCTCGAAGACCTTCGACCGCATGCTAAGCCAAGACTTCGGATTCTACACGGCATATTCACATATTGATGGGACATTGCGTCTCTACACCTTTCAGCACGTACCGGGTACACCGTTGATTGCTGTCGTGGCTCCCGCGGAGCAGGACGTACTTGCGAACTTCAGGCAGATGGCCTGGACAGTGGGTTCCGCTGCCTTCAGCATTTGTGCGCTCTTTTGTGCCGTTGTCTGGTTGCTCGCTTTTGCGCTGCGTGAAAATCTTCGCAAACAGGAACTGCTGATCGATCTTACGCATAGAGACGCCCTGACGGGCCTATTGAATCGCCGTGCGCTCAACGCTGCACTGGAAGACGAATGGGAAAAACTTCACCAGGCATGTAGCAGCAGCTTGTCCCTCCTGTTCATCGATGCCGACCATTTCAAGCAGTACAACGACAAGTATGGACATGCTCAAGGAGACAATGCACTGAGAGCTCTGGCGACGTGCCTCTGCACACACATGCAACGGTGCGGAGGCATTGCAGCCCGTTACGGCGGGGAAGAATTCGTTGCTGTGTTGCCCAACGCGGACAGTGGTCAAACGGCAAAGATTGCAGAGGCGATCAGGCGCGACGTCGAAATGAATCGACTCGCGAGATCTGTAGAAGCGCTGCCACTTTTTACGGTCAGCATCGGGTATGCGACCGGACATCCGTTAAGAACCCCATCCGTCGAGGAGCTCATGCATCTGGCCGATTTATCGCTATATCTCGCCAAACGCGAGGGTAGAAATCGCGTATGCGGGGGTGATGCGCTCCTCTAATCGAAGGTTGCTTAGAAGGTTTCGGTGTTACCCCGCCAAGCCCCATATTGGGGCGCTCGTGATGCCATTGATCTAGGTGTCTAGTCCCAGTCAACCAGTAGACCCACGCAACGAAGTGTTCGGCTGCCTGGTTCCGACCGACTGCCTTTTTATCCTTTTCTTGCATTATATGACTAACGAATAGTGAGGTCCGCGTCCTAGAGCGTGTTAGACACTTGCGGCCAGACCTGGTATCCTGGCCAGATGGCAAAACGCAGACCCTACCCGACAGATGTGTCGAATGATGAATGGAGCTTTGCGGCTCCCTATCTGACTCTGATGAACACAGACGCACCGCATCGCAGATACGAACTGCGCGAGATGTTCAATGCGCTGCGCTGGATCGTTCGCGCGGGTGCGCCGTGGCGTTTGTTGCCCAATGACTTTCCACCGTGGGAACTGGTCTATCAGCAAACACAACGCTGGATTCAGGCGGGCTGTTTCGAGGCCATGGTCAACGATCTGCGTTCGATCATCCGGGTCGCGCAGGAGCGCCGTGGTCAACCCAGCGCGGTCATTCTCGACGGGCGTACCCTGCAGTCGACCTGCGAGAGTGGGTCTCGTGCCGGCTACGACGGATACAAACGCAAACGCGGCAGCAAGGTCCATATGGCGGTCGATACCTTGGGGCAGTTGCTTGCCGTGCATGTGACGCCCGCCAACGAACAGGAGCGCGCGCAAGTCGGAGAACTGGCGCGCCAGGTTCAGCGGGCCACGGGCCAGACTGTCATGGTGGCGTTTGCCGATCAGGGATACACCGGCGAAGAGCCTGCACAGGCCGCACTCGACGAAGGTATCGAGCTTCAGGTCATCAAGCTGCCGGAGGCAAAAAAGGGCTTCGTCCTGTTGCCGCGCCGCTGGGTGGTCGAACGCAGCTTCGGCTGGCTCAACCGCTTCCGCCGACTGGCCAGAGACTACGAGCGATTGCCCGAAACCTTGGCTGGCTTGCACTTCGTCGTCTTCTCCGTGCTCATGCTCGTTCACTTTGCAGCCCTTAACAAAAGTGCCTAACACGCTCTAACCACCGCGAGCATCTGCGCGGCCAGACCGTGCGTTTCGAGAAGATGACGGAACCGCAGAATCGTGCTCTCGTCCGGCAAACGCGTCATACCTTCGCCCAGTCCCGCAAACTCACGATACAGCGGCACGTCATAAAGCGCCTCTTCCATCGCTGGGTCTGACAGACCAAACCACTGCTGCATGAAGTGGATCTGCAGCATCGTCGCAACCGGAAACGGCGGCCTGTCTTACCCTTCGGATAGTGCGGTTCGATCAACGCAATCAACCTCGACCATGGCACCACGCGCATCATCTCATCGAGAAATTCCCGCTTGCGCGTGCGTTTCGTCGAAAGATCCAGACCAAGACCGAGTTGTGTCATCGACGAACTCCTTGAACGGCATTGTCAAGTTGGCGGCTGTGGGCAACTGTGCGTCACGCGCGTAGTTATCCTTAACAGATAACGGTCTCGCTTGCGGCGGAAAGAGTCCAAGCGCGCCATGTGCCGAGGCGTTCTTGAAGTATGGCACGATGACGTGCAGCGTTCATCTGATGCCTTGGAAGCGCGAAGTGCTGACGGATCGGGCCGAAGCATGAAAGAAAAGCCTGCGTGCGACGCGCATCGCGAAAGCCACACATCTGGCGTTCGCGCCTACGGGTTGGCTGGTGGCTGCTCTCGGCGCGGTTATTTACCCGTGCGGCCGCTTTGACGAACACGTGCTTCACCCGAGCAAGCTCAGGGATATCAGCCTTCGCCGCCGGATAGCTGCGCAACTGGTCGGTGACGATCTTGCGCGGCACCGGGTTTGAACGCAGCATCCTCAGGAAGAAGCGCTTTGCCGCAGCCTTGTCGCGCCGCTTTTGCACCAGCACGTCCAGTTCAGCACCATGCTCGTCAACCGCTCGCCACAACAGATACGGCTCGCCGCGTAGCGTCACGAACATCTCGTCTAAATGCCAGGTGTTGGCTGGCTTGCGCCGCGCCGCCTTGGCGCACTTAGCGAATCCAGCGCCGAACTTGTCGCACCAGCAACGGATGGTTTCGTATGTGACCACGACACCACGCTCGAGCAACAACTCTTCGATGTCGCGCAGGCTCAGGCTGAACCGGAAGTACCAGCGAACGGCGCAGCTGATGACGATAGCGGGGAAGCGATGGCCGTGATAAAGCGATTTCGTCTTCTTCATCGCTTCATTCTACTGCCACACCTCCAGCAACCTGACAGTGCCCGGGGTGCAAGTTCCGCGTTGTCGTCCCAACCGCCCCTAGCGGTTGCCTCGCCCTGCCACCGCGTTTCGTTCCAGCGTATCGCCAAGGTGTTGCGCGAAAGCGCGCGCTCGGGCGCTCATGTCACCCCGCGATGGGTAAACGAGGTAGAGACCCTGTTGCGTGGCGTCCTGCAAGGGTGGGTCAATCTCGACGAGAGTGCCGGCGGCAATCGCGTCCGCGCACAGATGCGCGGGCAAGGTCGCCACACCCCTGCCGCGTATCGCCATTTGCTTCAGCAAACCAAAGCTGTTCGCCACGACCCTCGCCTGCGCGCCTGCGGTACGATCGTCGCTGGGGGAAAAAGCGAGCAAGTCGAGTTGCGCGAATGAATCGGGCACTGAAATCGCGTGGTCAGCGCGATCACCAACGCCGCGTCTTGCGAGCCATGCCGGGCTGGCAAACGCGGCCATGCGGAAACTGGCGATGCGCCGGGCGACTGCATCGCTGCTCCCCGGCTTGCCTCCGCGTATCGCGAGATCAAACTTGTCACCGACGAAATCCACTACCTCGTTGGTGGCGTGTACCTCGACGCGCACTCGCGGGTGGCTGTCGAGGAAGGCGGAGATGGCATCGGCTAGCACGGTGTCGGGGAAGTCGAGCGGCACGCTCAGGCGGATCGTGCCAGACAGCTTCTCGCCTCGGGTGAGGCCGCGTTGCTCGGCGGCGCGCAATGTCGCAATGGCACTCGCAACGCTGGCGTGCCATGCCTCGCCTTCGTCTGTAAGTGCAATCCGGCGGGTCGAGCGTCGCAGCAGACGCACTCCGAGTCGCGCTTCCAATGCGGCAACGCGGGCACTGACGGTCGAGCGCGGCACACCTAGCTCGCGCGCGGCGGCGGCGAAAGAGCCGCAATCTACTACGGCTACGAAAGCCAGCGAGCCATTGATATCCATTGTCCATCCCGTTGGCGGAAGCCGCCATTCTAGCGGTCTTATCGAAGGCTCCGCGAGGGCGCAGACTGGCGCTTCTCACCACTCGTCACGACTTCCATGAAATCCGCCATCTTCACGCCCGCCGTAGTACTGTCCTTCGCCAACATGCAGACCCGAGTTATCGCCGGGAGGGTCGACACAGAGACGGGCGATATCGGCGCTCCATACACTGTGATGGAAATGCGAATTGGAACATGCGGCGGCGCACCTGCGCATCGCTCACTCGACGAGGAGAAGACCTTTGTGGTCCTGGAGGGCTCGCTCGAGTTCCAGATCGGCGAGACCGTCCAGACAATATCCGCGGGAGCAGTCGCTACGGTCGCGCGCGGCGACGTGCACGGCTTCGCCAATCGGGCGGACACCGACGCGCGCATGCTGCTGATATCCGCGCCGGCAGGTCATGACGCATTCTTTCGCGCGATGGCTGAGCTGCCGACGCCGCACGATATCGAGGCTGTGCGGCGCATCTGCGAACAAAATCGGCAGGTAATCATTGGCATATGAGTACCGATAGCCGACTAAGGTCATGTATGTCGTCGATTAGGACCGCACCGTCGAAGGTCCGCTCCTGGCCGGCTAGCGCCCCACGGCCGAGCGCGGTGATCGCCGCGGGCACGGCCTTTCATGCAAAGGGCATAAACGACCCGAAGCCGTCGGTCAAGGTCGCTGCTCGTATGTCTCGAGGCACCTAAAGAACAGTCGCTCAAGGTTCCGATGCGCACGGCGCGCTCCGCGAACTGACTTTAGCTCACACGTGACACGGCCTTTCGTTCGGGCTTCCCGCCCACATTATTCCCTGTTGTGACGTTAATCATGGAATAATAGGGAATATGAACGCTTCTTTGGGCCGCCATGTTCCATACCGTTGAAGACGTCGCTGCGTCCCTTCGAATACACCCGAAGACCGTCCTGCGATTCATTCGCGAAGGCAAGTTGCGCGCGACCCGGGTGGGTCGCGCTTATCGCATCCTCAATGCTGATTTGCTCGAATTCGTGCGAATACGACCCGTATCGGACGCGCCGCGTATAGTGCGCGTTACGAGCATCGTCGACATCCCTGAAGGGTCTCCATCGATGCAACAATACCTGTCGAAATCACTGCACGCGATGACATTGAGTCGAGGGTCATATCATGATCCTCTACGCGTCGATGTCGCTTTTGATCCCGTATCGAGCCAGATCAAGATCATCATCGCGGCCACACTTGGCGACACGGCGTCGTTGATGTCCGCGCTCGAAACTATCGTGGCCCAAGCTGAAACATGAATGCGATCTATCGGTCTGCGCGTCAAGCGCAATTGATCCAGACCGCGTATGAAGCAGCGCTTTCGCACTGGCCGGACTCACATTCGCGTATCAACATCCCGACGCGCCATGGCGTTACGCATGTCGTCGTCTGCGGCCCCGAATCGGCTCCGCCCGTTGTCCTAATCCACGGGTCTCAGACGACTGCGGCAAGTTGGCAACACTGTGCGGTCGATTGGTCCAGACATTTGCGTCTCTACGCGATAGACGTGATCGGAGAAGCGGGGCCAAGCGCGCCTTCGCGTCTCCCGCTTGCAGGCGGTTTGCATGCGCAATGGCTGAGCGACGTGCTCGACGGTCTGGGAGTCGAACAAGCCGCATTCGTCGGTATTTCTCTTGGCGCCTGGTTTGCGCTCGATTTCGCGTCCCGCCAGCCGGCCCGCGTGTCGCGCCTCGCGCTGCTTTGTCCGCCAGGCATTGGCAGGCAAAAGCGCTTCCTGTGGTGGGCGTTGCCACTTTTGCTTCTTGGCGGCATCGGGCGCGCGTATGTCCGAGAACGTGTACTCGGCCGTCTTCCGCCTGTATCCACGCCAGCAGAACGCGACGCCGCCTCGCTCATGGAGGCAATCGACCACGGTTTCCGTCCGCGCCTCGAAGTTATCCCCGTGTTTGGCGACGATGTGCTTCAAACGCTGTGTGTCCCTATGCTCGTCATTGTCGGCGGGCGCGACGTGATGCTCGACTCGAGCGACACGGTCCGACGTCTCAGGCAAGTCGCACCGAAGGTAGAGGTTCGATATCTTGCCGATCAATACCATTTCATCCGCGGGCAGCGCGAAAGCCTGCTTAGGTTTCTTCATCCGACGGGGTAATCAAACGTGGACTATCGTCTGACGCTGATCGGCAGCCACCGCGTACTCATCCAGAGCGAATGCGCGAGTCCCGTCAAGCAGGAGCACGACGCGTTGGACCTTATCATGTTGGCGCGACGGCATCGGGCGGACTATCTCGTTGTCCGCGCGCAATCCTTGCATCACGAATTCTACCGGCTCGACAGTGGTTTTGCCGGCGCTTTCCTGCAAAAGCTGATGAACTACGGTATCAGGATCGCTGTGGTTGGCAACATTGACGAATGGCTTGCACGCAGCAATGCGTTCCGCGAGTTCGTTCTCGAATCGAACAGTGGGAAGTCAGTATGGTTCATCGCAACGGAGCAAGACCTAATGTCTAAGCTCAGCGCGTAGATGAACCAAGGAGACTCGCAAAGCCGATCGCTCTCGTGTTTGGAAAGAGAGAGTGTCGAAATCGCCCAGGGCATGGCCCACTCCATGCCCGTGCGGCTCTGGCAGTAATGCTAACCCGCTTTTTATTCGCTCGGCGCCCAGGTAACTATGCCCGCCGCCTTTCACCACCAGACGCAGATTATGTCGGCGGACGAAATCGATGCCGGAAACCACGTCCGCCGTAGAACGGGCGGCCACTGCGTAGGCGCTCGCACGGGGCGTCCATCCGTCGAGCCAACCTGAGATCTGGGTGCCGCCAGGATCGTCGCCGAGCGCGATCGGATTTCGCGCCTCTTTGAGGCGAGCAAGACAATCGGGCGCGCCCGGCGTTTCGGCACAGATCTGCCAGATGGTTGTGGGACGCAACAAACTTCCTCCAACTGCGCGACTCAGCGCCTGCCACTGTTCTGCTTCTGGCCACGCAGGATCACAGGCCGGATGCGGTGTGTTCCAGCCACGACCGGAGCCACGTCCGCAAAGATAGTGGCGGTGGGAAGCAATGGCAGAGCGGCAACACCCTTTAGCAGGCAACGTCTCTTCACGTCGTCTCATTTCCTTATCGAGCGACAATCAGCTTCGAGAACCATCTTTTCTGGAACCAGGAGCGGGCCCGACAGGCTTCAATCGAGCGGGTAACCAAGGGCCGTTACCAAAAGGTCAAAGCGCCCCTCGGTTGTCCGTGCAACATCATAGATGAGATGCCTACCTCGATGCGTGGGCCGCGATGCTCAGGCCGTCTGTGAAAATCCCAATGACTTGGTCCCAGAAGGCGGAAAGAAATTCGGGATCACCGAAGTATTCTGAAAGACACTCATCCGGCCGCCGAAAAGCGTATTGCCCGATGTCGAAACGAAGGTCGACGTACCATTTTCAGCAGCCTGCGCACTCTTCGCGAACAGCAAAAAGCCCGCTGCGGTGGTCGGATCCTGGCCGAGATCCATCTTGCTCCCGTCGGCCAGCTTGTAATCGCCGTCCTTCATCTGATATTTTTGCGCATCCTGCCCAAGCGACTGGAAAAGCGACATAAACCCTCCGAGCGCGTCCGCTTTCTCGCTAACCGCGTCGGACTGGGATGCGGTGAGCGGCGTTCCATCCGCTTCAGACCACTTTGCATAGCCGCTAACCGCGTCACTATGAAAAGCGTTAACCGAAGCGACGAGTGAAGCGTTTCCGTTAAGCATGCCTTGAAGCCACGCTATATCGTTTGCGCCAAGGTCCTTGGACGTGACCTCGATCGAGCCGTTGCTCGAATGGAAATCAAAGTGGGCATTGGCGAGGTCCGGCCTCTGCGACAGGACTGACTGCATTGTGGACGTCAGGGCGTTAGCGATGTTCCGCGCGTCGTTTCCCATTTTCAACGGGGCGCCCAAAGCATCCAGATACTTTGCAACGCGAGCCGCTGTCACAGACGGGTCAACGACAGTCACAGCAACTTGCGTCGGCGACGCTTGCGTGGCTGGCGAAGACTGCATCAACCCGGGAGAACCCAGCGGGAGTTGGCTTTGGCCCAATGCCACCGGGTTCGAATTTGCCAACGTAATTGGCGCGCTCATTCGTTCCTCTCTCTTTGTCCTGTAAGCGGGTTTACGACGACTTTGCGGAAAACGTGAGGCTTGGATTGAAATCGCCGAACGAATGGCGAGGGTACAACGAATCGCCGATTGGGCAAAGATCTCCGTGAGGACACGACCACGTCTGCGTAGACAATTTGGTCTAGACAAGTTACTCTACGTCATCCCGTCTCTGCTCGAAGGTGTCGTCATGACCAAAGCTACTGCCGCGACCAGGCCGACTGCGGCTGAACTCGAACTCCTGCGGGTTCTATGGCCAATCGGCTCCGCCACCGTCAAGCAGGTCCATCAGGCCATGCATGAGGAACGTGCGGACGTTACCTATGCCAGCGTATTGCGCCAGATGCAGGTCATGCATGCGAAGGGGCTGCTGACGCGCGACGAAAGTGAGCGTTCCCACGTCTACGCGCCCGCGCAAAGCCAGAACATGCTGCAAACCAGCCTGCTGAAGGAACTGATCCACAAGGCGTTCTCGGGTTCGGGCAAGGCACTTGTCATGGCCGCTTTGCGCAAGCACGTTAGTCAGGAGGAACGAGAGGAAATTCGCAAATTTCTCCATGGAGATAAGCGATGAGCCCATTTGCCTGGACGCTTGTTCAGGCATTGGGCTGGGCGCTCATTTGCTTCGCATGGAAGGGTGCCTTGATCGGCGTGGCAACGGCGCTCTCGTTGCGGCTAATGCGTAACGCCAGTCCGCAACGTCGCTATGCGCTCCTCTGCCTTTCGCTTCTTTTGTGTCTCGCGATACCAGTGCTCGATGCGTACCGCGGTATCGAAGCGGCGTCGCGGCCATCTGGCTGGTTTCGCGCGACCGATTCTCTCATCGTGCCAACGAAGCACACACGCGATACATTCACGATTGAGAACGTCCTGCCCTGGCTGGTTGCGGCATGGCTGGTCGGTGTCGCCGCCATGTCGTGCCGGCTGACCGCCGGCTTGCTGTGGGTACGTCGGATCGGACACGCGTTTCCCGCTTGGCCAGATCCCCGGTGGCAGGACTACATGTCGGCGCTTGCCGTGCGTTGCGGGCTGTCGCGTCCGGTGACGCTGTGCGTGGCAACGCATCTCGCAAGCCCGCTGACGATCGGCTGGTGGCGACCGCTCGTGCTTGTTCCGGCTGCGTTGCTGACGCGCATGCCACCCGATCTGCTCGAAGCGGTGCTTGCCCACGAAATCGCGCATATCAAGCGCGCCGACTATCTGGTCAATCTGCTGCAAAGCGTGATCGAGGCGCTGCTGTTTTTTCATCCGGCAGTGTGGTGGCTGTCGCACCGGATTCGTATCGAGCGGGAATGCGTCGCCGATCAAATAGCCGGCACGCTCATTCAAAACCCTCGGCGTTTGGCGCTTGCGCTCGAGGAGCTCGACGCGCTTCAATCGTCGAGTGCCGGATACGCGCGAGTCGCGCAATCGGCGCGGGGCGGCCAGTTGCTGGACCGCATCAAACGCCTCTGCCACCCCGTCCCGCCCTCGCCGCACTGGGTCGCGTGCGTCCCGGCCATCACGGTTTGCTTCGTCGCGTTGTGCGTGACGGCGCAGACACTGTGGCAGGTGCCCGTGTCGCAACCCGCGGCGGGCATCGTGCCTGCCGGGTTGCTCGCATCGAGCCACGTCGTGGTGATCGACGACAAATCCGGTCATGTCCTGTTCCAGAAGCGCCCGGACGATATCGTGCCGATCGCATCGTTGACGAAGTTGATGACCGCCATGGTCGTGCTCGATGCCCGGCCCGATATGAACCGGACCATTCGCATCGACGCCAGCGACGCCGAAGCATTGCGGCCCAGCCGCACGGGATTGCCGGTCGGCGCAAGTCTGCCCCTTCATGTAGTGCTGCAACTCGCTCTGATGTCGTCGAATAACAGCGCGGCATATGCGCTGGCGCATGACTATCCCGGCGGCTACCCGGCGTTCCAGGCCGCGATGCGAGCCAAGATTGCTGCGCTCGGCCTGAAGCACACGACGATCGAAGAGCCAACCGGCCTCTCGCCGCTCAACACGTCGACGGCAAGCTCGTCGAGTACCAGAACACGAATCCGCTCGTCGGGCAAAAGGGCTGGGACATTGCCTTGTCGAAGACCGGCTATACCGACGCGGCCGGACGTTGCCTGATCATGCGGCTGCGCTCGGTTCGGGACAGCGTCACGATGGTGTTTCTGGACGCCGGGCCGGCTGCGTTCCCTGCGCGCGACGCGATCAACATCCGTCGCCTCCTGCTCGCCCACAAGCTGGCTTGACGTTCGGCGCGCTCACCGCGTTTCCTCACTCTGTCCAAGTGGACCTGACCTTGACTCACTCGATCACGCGTCGAAAGCTGTTGATTGGTTTACCGCTGCTCGCCGGCATGGGCGTGGCTCCCGCATTGCGTGCAGCCGATTCACCATTCTCCGATATCGAGCGGCGCAATGGAGGCCGCCTCGGTGTGTTTGCGATCGATACCGGCTCGGGCCGCACACTGAGCCACCGCGCCGAAGAACGCTTCCTGATGTGCAGCACGTTCAAGGGATTGCTCGCAGCGCAGATACTGGCCCGCGTCGATGGCGGCGCAGAGCGGCTCGATCGGCTCGTTCACTACACGGAGAAGGATCTTGTTTTCACGTCGCCTGTGACCAAGGCCAACGTCGCGCGGGGTGCGTTGTCGATCGACGCGCTCTGCCGGGCAGTCCTCGTGGAGAGCGACAACACGGCCGCTATCCTGTTGATGCGCAGCGCCGGTGGTCCCGCGGCGTTGACCCGGTTCGTGCGCGGACTCGGCGATACAGTCACGCGCTCGGACCGCTATGAGCCCGAGTCGAACCGCTATCGCGGCGTGCTCGACACCACGACGCCGAAGGCCATCGCCACCACGGCGCAGCGCCTTCTGCTTGGTGATGCCCTGAGCGCCAGTTCTCGCGCACAACTGGAGCGCGGCATGGCCGACTGCAAGCCGGGGCTCAACCGGATTCGCGCCGTGCTGCCCGCAGGTTGGCAGGCCGCCGACCGGCCCGGCACCAGCGTCGAAAGCGAGACCAACGACTACGCGCTCGTGCGCCCGCCCGGGCGCGCGCCGTTGCTCGTTGCTGCCTACTACGATGCGCCTGGCGTCAGCATGGAAGCGCGCGAGGCCGTTTTGCGCGCAGCGGGCACGGCGTTCGTGCAGTGGGCCACGAGCGCGGCATGACCGAGGCCCCCACGCGAAACCGGAAGATCGATTTACTCCGTGGCGTTTCCATCCTGCTCGTACTGTTTCACCACTTCAATATCGCCTATCGGCTCGACGACACTTTTCTGTCGCGCGTATTCGGCTGGGAAGCGGTCCGGGCTGTTGCACGAAACGGCAACTATGGCGTCACGATGTTTTTTGTGATCTCGGGATATCTGATAACGGCGAACGCAACTCGCCGCTGGTCCGAACTCGGTCATGTTGATGTCAGGGTGTTCTACGGCTTGCGCATCGCGCGCATCGTTCCGTGCCTGTTGCTGCTGCTGGCTGTGGTGAACGCGCTTGCAATGGCTGGCATTGCCATCTTCCAGAACCACTCGCCGGCCGGCACGCCGGTTTCATTCTGGCTTGTGAACCTGGCTTCGTTGACGTTCTGGATGAACATGCTCATAGGGACGCACGGATGGACCAACTATGCACTCGGCGTGTTGTGGTCGCTTTCCGTCGAGGAGGTGTTCTACCTCTCGTTTCCTCTGCTTTGTCTCGCGTTTCGCAGGGAGGCGCAGCTCGTTGCTTTCTGGCTCGCATGCATTTTCGTTGGTCCGGCTTACCGTTTCCTGCACCAAGGCGACGAGGGTGGCTATCTCTACGCGTATTTCGCATGCTTCGACGCAATCGCCACCGGATGTTGCGCGGCGCTGCTAGCAAGACGCGACGTGTGGCGTGGCCGCGCGTGGAGCGTGCTGGCGTGGCCGACGGCGCTGGCCATGACGTTTGTCTATCTGTACTGGCCGATCCGCGAAAGCAACGTGTTCGGTGTCACGGCAATGGCCTTCGGCACTGCGGTTTTGCTACTGGGCGCGAGTGATCGGCTGGACGAATCAAAAGTACGAGGCACGCGTGTGTCCACAGTGCTAGAAGGGTTCGGCAGGCTTAGCTATGAACTCTATCTGTTTCACCTTATCGTGCTGGGCCTGCTGCGCACGATTTTCCCGCCTTCCGGCGTGGCGGGTGACGAGAAACTGGTGGTTCTGGTCGGCTATCTGTTGCTTTCTACCTGTCTGAGCGTATTCATCGCGCGAATGTACGCTGAGCCGTCGAGTCGCATTGTGCGCCATTGGCTGATTCCGAGAAGATCTTGACCTAAAAGCGAATACTGCGAGCGGGATCAACCTGACATCGAACACCCCCCAGCTCGAATCGGGTGCAGAGGCTGAGCGACTGGTTCTGGTCGGGGTGCGGCCGGTCCCGTTACCGCCACCAATGTCCGAGTTTGGCCGAGTTCCGCCCGTTACCGACCTTCAGCGCTTTCCCTCGAGTGTCTCATGTGCGCTCCAAAGCCGACTCCCGGTAAAGCATTCGATCGTTTGTCAAGATACGAGCACTGCCACCGGAGCCGCGGACGCAGCATGGACACGCGCACGGCCGCTTCCTCATGCCACTTTGTGGCGTGACAAAAAGGGCCTCTGGCGGTCGCCGCCGCGTGCTCGCGCTGCGAGGCTTTGTGGTTTCGTCAGACTCGATTGATAACGACAGAACATCAATCGTTCCGAAATTTGCACTTATCGTTTCGCTGGCTCCGGACGAACATTGCCAAAACCGCGATCGACCGGAACGCCGCGCATATTCCGGAATTCAGGAGACACCTCGATGCACCCGTCGTCTAGCCCTTCGACCATTCATTCAAAGGCCGCCGCGGTTTTCCGTGTAACCGCCGGGAATTTCCTGGAACAGTTCGACTTCTTCCTGTTCGGCTTCTACGCCACGCAGATCGCCAACGTTTTCTTTCCCGCCAGGAGCGAGTTCGCCTCGTTGATGATGACGTTCGCGGTCTTCGGCGCCGGCTTCCTGATGCGGCCGCTGGGCGCGATCGTGCTTGGAGCCTATATCGACGACGTCGGCCGCCGCAAGGGCCTCATCGTCACGCTTTCCATCATGGCGAGCGGCACTATCCTGGTCGCGTTCGTACCGGGCTATGCGACGATCGGACTTCTCGCGCCCGCGCTCGTGCTGCTCGGGCGGCTGCTACAGGGCTTCTCGGCGGGCGCCGAACTGGGCGGCGTATCGGTGTATCTCGCCGAGTTGGCCACGCCCGGCCAAAAAGGCTTCTTCACGAGCTGGCAGTCCGCGAGCCAGCAGGTCGCGATTGTCGTCGCCGCGGGCCTCGGCTTCGCGCTCAACCAATGGCTGAGCGCACGGGCCATCGCCGCGTGGGGCTGGCGCGTACCGTTCTTCGTCGGCTGCATGATTGTGCCGTTTGTCTTCATGCTGCGTCGCAATCTGGAGGAAACACAGGAGTTCAAGGCGCGCCAGCATCGTCCGGGCATGAAGGAAGTATTCGACACGCTGGTCCAGAACTGGGCTGTCGTCGTCGCCGGCATGATGCTGGTGGCGATGACAACCACGAGCTTCTATCTCATCACGGTCTACGCGCCGACCTTCGGCAAGACAGTCCTGCACCTTAGCACCGCCGACAGTCTGCTCGTGACGCTGTGTGTCGGCGTGTCGAACTTTGTGTGGCTACCGATCGGCGGCGCGCTCTCCGACAGGATCGGCCGCCGGCCGCTCCTCGTCGGCATGACGGTGCTCGCCATCGCGACCGCCTACCCGGCGCTGTCGCTGCTCGCTCACGCGCCAAGCTTCGTGAACATGCTGCTCGTCCTCCTTTGGCTCTCGTTCATGTACGGAATCTATAATGGGGCGATGGTCGTCGCGCTCACGGAAGTGATGCCGGCGCAGGTACGCGTTGCCGGCTTCTCGCTCGCCTACAGCCTCGCTACGGCCGTGTTCGGAGGTTTCACGCCCGCGATCTCGACGGCGCTCATTCATATGACCGGCGACAAGGCCGCACCCGGCTACTGGATGAGCCTCGCCGCGACGTGCGCCCTTTTGGCGACGTTCGCACTCTATCGCCGCCGCGCAGTGACACTGACGCCAGCGCGCTGATGTGCTTCCCCCGGACCCATCGCAACCCTGTACGACCACAACCATGAGAAACCTGCTTCTGAAACTTTGCGCGGCAGCGCTCGTCGCAACCTCGGCCGCTGCGCCGAACGTACAGGCTGCCGACCTGCACGTCATGAGCTCGGGCGGCTTCACCGCCGCGTACAGGGTGCTCGGCCCGAGGTTCGCTTCCCAAACGGGCAACACGCTCGACACCGCGCTTGGCCCCTCGATGGGAAAATCGCCCGAAGCGATCCCCAACAGGCTTGATCGCGGCGAACCTGCGGACGTTGTCATCATGGTCGGCTACGCACTTGACGATCTGATCAAGCAAGGCAAGGTCATCCCCGGATCCCGGGTCGAGCTGGCCGATTCGCGCATCGGCATGGTCGTGCGTGAAGGTGCGGCGAAGCCTGACATCAGCTCGGCCGAAGGCCTCAGGCAGACCTTGCTGCATGCGAAGTCGATTGCCTATTCGGACAGCGCGAGCGGCGTCTATATCGAGCGAGAGTTGTTCAGCAAGCTCGGCATTGAGGATCAGGTCAGGTCGAAGGCGAAGATGATCCCGCGCATTCCCGTGGCGTCGGTGGTGGCGAACGGCGAATACGAAATCGGCTTCCAGCAGGTGAGCGAATTGCTGCCCGTCCATGGCACCACGTTCGTCGGCAAGATTCCCGAGTCTCTGCAATCCGTCACGCGTTTTGCCGGCGGCATTCCCGTGGGCGCGCAGCATCCGAAGGAAGCGAAGGCGCTACTCGACTATCTCGCATCGCCCGATGTGCAACCCGAAGTGAGAGCGACCGGGCTAGATTCCGTCTCCGCGCATTGAGGCAGAGGTATGGGAAGGCTTGTCTCAGCCAACTTCACGATGCGGTCTTCCTTCTGGCTTTCGCGGTCGTCGTCGCGCTGTTGTCCACGGCATCGTTGCGTGCGACGCCGGCGCGCTTCGTCTCGATGATCGTGCGGTGAAACTCCTGTGCGGCCGGTGTGAGCGGCCGTCCTCGCCGTCTTACGATTCCCACGCGTCGTTTCACCACCGGCTCGACGAGCGGCACGCTAGTGAGGATTGGGTGGTCATGTCCGGGCATGGCCATCGACGGCACGGCGGCGACGCCGAGCCCCGCCTCGATCAACCCGAGCATGGTCGTGACGTGCCGGGTCTCGCAAACGCTCGGTGCTCGCGGCGCCACGGCGGTGAGCGCCTGGTCGAGCAACAGGCGGTTACCGGACGTCTTGTCGACCGAGACGTAGTCGTGTTCGTAGAGCTCGTCCCAGGTCACGCGCTTCTTGCGTGCGAGCGGATGGTCACGGCGGCAGGCAGCAACAAACCGCTCCTGCAGCAGCAGTTTGAACTCGATCTCGGATTCCTGACTGCCCATGAAGCTCACGCCGAAATCGGCCTCGCCGCTGATGACGGCGCCAAGCACCTCGTTGGCGCTCGAATCGAGCAGCTTGACCCGGATGCGTGGAAAGCGGCGATGATAGCTCGCGATAACGCTCGGCAGAAAGTAATACGCCACCGAAGGCACGCACGCGATCGTCACATGGCCCAGGCGGCTCGATGAAACATCGCGAATGCCGAGCAGCGCGACGTCGAGATCATCGAGCAGTTGCTCCGCGCTTTGGGCGAACACGCGACCGACGGTGGTGAGGGTGACGCTGCGCGTGGTGCGCTCGAAGAGACGCACGCCGAGCGCTTCCTCGAGCTTGTCGATCCGGCGACTCAACGCTGGCTGGGATATGCTCACCGCCTCCGCGGCCTTTCGGAAGCTTCCCAGCTCCACCACCGCGCGAAACGCCTGCAAGTCATTCAAGTCAAAGTTCACGCCCACAACTGGCCCCCGCATCCCGGATGCCGACTATTTTGCATGATTCAGCAGAGATCCCCTCTACCCAAATGATGCACGTATCCTCAACCTTTGATGAGGCACCACTGACATGAGAGTGACGGACTGGTTTAGTACAATCAGCCGACGTTCGTGTTCGGGAAGCTATTGTCTCTTTATGGCCGCCTACCGCCTCATGCGCTTTGCATGAATCAAAACAACATCGATGCTGAGCGAACGGCTGAGTGCGACCCTTCTCGGACCTTCAAAGATCCCGTTAGCGGACGTTCACGTGACGATGCTCGGCCAACGTGTTCGAAGTTCGCCGTCATCGTCATACGGTTGTTCATGCTTTTACGGTATCTGTGCTCATCCGCTTTGGAAATAGAATGCCCTCCTTGATTTTGCTTCCCGGTTTCACGCCAATGCCCCAAGGCAAGTTCCAGCACGGTTCAGCGGAGGCTCCGAGTAACGATCGCAACTCAGACATCTTGCCAGGCATCACTGGAGAAAGCAGGTTGGAAACACTGTATAGCGCTTCCAACAGCGTATAGAGCACCGTATCCAGCCGGTCGGCCGCACCGGTCTTTTTCGCCAGCGCCCATGGCGCACTGCTCGCAACATAGCCGTTTAGTTCTGTAACGAACTCCATAACCCGCTCCGCAGCACGGCCCAGTTTCATCTCTTCGACCAGCGCCAGAACGGCGCTTGGCAACTCGCTCGCCCGCGCGATAATCGCATCTTCGGACGCCTCGTTACCCTTCGGTGCAGGCACTGATCCGCCGCGGTACCTCATCACCATGGCAAGCGTACGGGCAGCAAGGTTGCCCAAGTCGTCGGCGAGGTCTCGGTTTAGCCGCTGTTCAATCACGGGGTTACTAATTATCCCGTCAAAGCCGAAGCTGACCTCGCGGATCAGCGTGTAGCGCAGTGTATCGACGCCGTACGTGTCCGCCGCCTCTAGCGGATCGACACCGTTGCCGAGCGACTTGCTCATCTTACGACCATCAGAGCCGAGCAGGTGCCCGGAAACGTGCAGGCGTCGATACGGCGCGATTCCCAGCGCATGCGTCATGCTCAGCCAGAATAGTGTGTGCGTGCGCAGGATGTCTTTGCCGATTACGTGCCGCACCGACGGCCAGTAATCACCGAAGACGGATTGTTCGGGATAGCCGAGCGGCGAAACGTAGCTGAGCAGCGCGTCGAACCAGACGTAGGTAACATGTTCGGCATCCCACGGAATCGGGATGCCCCAGTCGAGCCGATCCACGGGGCGCGAGATACTCAGATCACCTATTGGCTCTTCCAGTAGCTTCAAAATCTCGTTGCGGTATTGCGCAGGCTGAATCAGATCCGGTGTGTCCAGCAATAATTGGCGCATCCAATCGCGGTGCGCCTCCATGCGGAAGAAATAGTTGGGTTCGCGCCGCACCACAGGCGGCTCCTTGTCCTCGGGAAGTTTGCCGTCCACCAGTTCCTTGTCCGTGACGAAGCGCTCCTGGCCGACCGAGTAAAGCCCTTCATAGTCGGCGAGATAGATCTCGCCCGCCTCGAAGAGCTGCGTCAGGCAATCAGAGACGACCTTGGCGTGTGCAGGCGCGGTGGTGCGAACGAACAGGTCCGGTTCTACGGCCAAGCGCCGCCACGCTTCTTCAAACGTCCGCGCATGGCGTTCTGCGAACGCGTGAGGCGCTTCGTTGGCCAACATCGCAGCCTTGGCGATTTTCTCTCCGTGCTCGTCCGCGCCGGTGAGCAGCAACACCTTATTCCCAGCGGCCCGAAGGTAGCGGGCCATGATGTCGGCATGTACGCTGGCGTAGGCGTGGCCTAGATGTGGCCGGTCGTTCACATAGTAAATCGGCGTTGTGATGTAACGGTGAATCTATTTGCCGCTCCAAAAAAGAAAAGGGACGCCCGCGGCGTCCCTTTTTTAGAAGCAAAAAGCCCTCAGCGCCCGGGGGAATATCCTTCCAGGTGCATACGCATCGAATGTACGAGAGCTTTACGAGCTTGAATTTTCATTGAGTTGAATTTCACGACGAATGAGTGCGGATTTGTCCGCAACGGCTTCATCCTGCCAGTTAACTGTACGCCTGTCCAGCTTCAACGCGATACAGCTCCGCAGTAACCTGGACTGGCGCATTCATGATGGTTGTTGGCAATTTTGGCGCTCTCGTCGAACGACCGCTCATGGCCGGCGAGTGCCCGTCGCCAGCCAACGCATCGATGCGATATACATATTTTTGTCGGCGCATATTCATTTGGCATCGGAACGTGCCGTTCCCCGCTTCGGGACCGGCGTAGCATGGCGAATAGCCCGACTGTCGAGCTTGAAGATCTGACTCATTTCCGGCGCTGATACGCACGCCCACCGATTGCCTGACCTCGCCACGCAGGGGGCCCCTCCCATTTGATCGAAATTCCCGCTCCGGACAGTTTTTCCAGCACATCGATATTTGCAGCCAGTGGTAACAAATTTTCCCATCCGCAGTATTCGATGATTGCCTGAGCGGCGTACAGCCCCACACCGGACAGAACGACAGCTTCGAACATCGGTGGTGCGTCTCCCCGTGCGCTCAGCACCGCATATGCCCACCACAGCCGCCTTGCCCTGAAGTGCCACGTCGACTCCCGGTTGTCGGTAACCCGCTTGAGTGTGCGTGGATAACGTTCGCGGTGCCGGGGGGTGTCCGCGACAGACACAGGGAGCGCTGCGAGCAGGCGCTCCTTCGTTACCTGTTGTGGTTTGCCGGACCGGGTGAGTAACTCGGTGGCGGCTGTGTCAACGTGCGCTGCAAAACGCTCGTCGTCCGGTGACGCAGTTTCCGCAGACGAACTTCGGCGCGCGCCGTCCGTTGCCGGCGCTGAGAGCGTTTCAACAAGCCATTTCCGGTCATGCTCGTAGAGCCACGACGTGATGCGATTCGCTCGGCGCCACAGGTCTTCGAGCGTCGTTTTCGGATTTCTTGATAGCTCTTCGCGTATGCGGCCCCGGTGCGCCGCGCGTGGTGTGGATGGAGGCGACACCACGGAACGCCCAGATTGGGACTCAGCGGCCCTCGTGCCGCGAACTGCATCCTCATCGGACACACGTTGCAGGGCCAGTGCAAACCTGTCTCGCGTATCAAAAAGATACTTCGCCAGCAGCAGGTGCCGGGTAATCGGCATATCCCAGGTGGAGTTATTGCCACCTGTCAGGCGTATCCAGAAGCTCATCCTCTTTGAGGCAAATGCCGGATCTACCGCGGAAAGAAACGCGTCACCCAATTCTCCGATCAGGTGTTCCTGGAACGCTTTCGCCTGTATCTGCGATCCCCATCCAAAACCCAATTCACGCATACGGTTCTGATACACCACACGCAGGCGAAGGCGACCTACCTGACCCAATGGGTAGTTAAGCAGATCGTGGGCGAAACGCGCGTAATCAAGCATGCCCCGCACGTCCGACGCACTCGTGTCTTCCGCGCCTGCCACGTCCCAGCCACAGTGGCAAGCGTGCCACGGTTGACGCAGCAGGCGTGCGCGAAACTGGAACGGGCGACGACATTGAGGGCAACTCGACAGCAGGCACCCGCCGTGTCGCCAGCACACGCCGACGCCTGGCACATGGTGGGCACGGTGCCAGTAACCCATGCCATACGCATTGACATCTTCTCTCACGCAGGCCGGACACAACCGCGCCTCCCCGTGATGCCCGACCACGCGGCGAGGTAGGCGACTCACCAAGGTGCCAATGTCTGTGGTAATGGGCTGTGGCCCATCGGCCAGAAATGGCTCGAACAGCGGCCAGAGGGTATTCTGTTCCAGAAGCTTTTGCCGCGCCGCAGGCGAACCGTCACCCATGCGATCCGCAAGATGCAGCATCGGCGGCGACGCGATTTGCTCCAACGCAAACGGGATGCTGTCGAACAGGTCCAGAAATGTCTCTGCCTCTATCCGGTTGCCCGACAGCACGTGATGTCGGGCAACGCGCGACTGGAGGGTCTCGTCAGGCAACGACGGAACAAAAAACAGGAGTGCCGGCGTCGAAGTCATGAGGCAGCATATGCCGTCGAGAATTCAAGAGCATCTTCCAGCAGCCATCCGGCGTCTTGTAATGCATCACGCGGCGCTTCATGCACGGCAATGGCGCGCGCTTCAGACTGAATCCACTCTCCAGCGTTCGTAATGCTGGTCGCTGGACTTCGTGTCACTTCGCACACGTCCGGCGAAGATCGCGCAGAGCTCGCAGCGACCGGTCGCCGCATATCGCGAAGCGTCGACAGCTGTGACGGCGCACGCGCGTCCCTGTCGATCACGCCCATCATCGCGGCGATCTGGCTGTCGGGTGGGAGCAGATCCTCGAATCTTGCCATGCGCTTCGTGTCGCCGCTACGCAATGCGTCGAGCGCGGGCTTTAGCAGCTGCATCCGTGTGTCGGCGATGGTGCGCAACAGCCTGACCGTCAGGCGTTCTTCGCCCGTATGGATCGCGTGCCGCTGGGCGAGCACGAGCAGCTTGATCAGGATGTCCGTCACACCTTGCGTCAGGTCGTACAGCACGTTGCGCAGTTCGGCGGTAAGTGGCTCCGCATGGCGAATCCACTGATACTGCCATGCAGCATCCACCAGGAGCGCCCATGCCGGATCGTCACTCGCTGGCTGTCTGAAGTCGCTCAGCCCGAGCCCCGTCGCACGCCTTGCGTTGCGCATCACATCCGAGAAGAGGTCGATCATTGAATTGGTGCCCACGAACACAACCGGTATGCCGATGCTGTTGATGAGGTTCACAAAGAAGTTCAGCATGTTTTCCTTGCCGCCTGTCTTCGCCACACGTAGATGCTGCAGTTCGTCGATGATCAGCACGCCGACAAAATGAGTACTCGCGATCTGTTCAATCTGGTGAACAAGCGGGACGATCCCACGTAATGACCGGTAGCGTTTGGCATAGCGCTCATCTCCAATCGCCCGGTCAATGGCGCGAAAGAAAGCGTGGCATAACCCTGTGAGCGAACCATCGAACGGACATTCGATTTTCAGCCAGGGGATCTGCACCTGAACAAGCTCGCGGCCTCTGTACTGCTGGTGACGGATAGCCTGCGGATAGAGTCGGAGAATCGACTCCAGTGCCGTGGATTTGCCGATCCCGCTCAGTCCCACGACGCTCAGTGTGGATGCTGTGGACCGGAAACCGCTTTCGGAGGTCTGGCCAAGGGCAAGCGCATACATGTGCCGCCACGTCGAGTGCGCAAGTGGATTGCGGCCGACGTATCCGCTACGGATCAGCGAAGACAGCGCAGATTCGAGTTCAAGGTGGATCTGCAGCGGTTGAACGAGTTGCAGCACCCGGTCGATGCAGTGCAGCCGGATTTCCTTCGACAGTCCGACCTCACTTCCCGGTTCTTCCGGGAACATTGCCAAGGCCGCTGCGGCATCCGCCTCTGCGCGGATTGATGGCAAGGCTTCGATGAGCGGATTACCCTGATACTGTGCGATGGGCGACTCGACATATCCGGCGGTAACGAGGCGAGCAGGTGTCGTCATGTCCGGTTGCTCCTGTTGCGCAGTCGCCCAAGCAGGTCCAGCACTTCGGCGCCGCGTTCGCCAGCATAGGTATCGACAACGCCTTGCGTAGCCACGGCAGGCGCGGGGCTGGCTACCGGACTCTTGCCACCCACCGGCGATCTGTCACTCGCGTGTTGACGCTCGGCCGCTTTTTCGAACGCCCGATGCATCCTGATATCGCCTACCTGGCGGCTATCCGGGAGGGGCGTGGCTGGTTTCGCCGCGAGTTTGTCGATACAAGCCTGTTCCACGGTGGCCTCGATATGTGCATCCAGGCGAACCCGATCATTGAGCGTGGCATACGCGTCTTCTGTTGCTGGCTTGCCGGTCATGCCAAGCATATCGAGAACCTCCTCAAGACGGCGCCGGGCGACCCGCTCCTCTGATGCGAGCAGGTCACAGCGCACGAAGTTGCGTTGCGGGTCCTGAAGCCACACATGGGTCGTGTCGTTCGGGTCGTACCAGACTGTTACACTGCGGCGTCCGCCCCGGCGTGCCGCGGCGAACCAGTTCTGCTCCATAGCGAGGGCGCACGAGTAATACATGCCCTTGAAGCAGATGCCACCACGCTGGACCGATGCATTGTCGCGGGGCAGCAGGTGCAGGTAGACGAGGTCCTGCGGCTGCGTATTCGGTGTGGAAAGTCCGTGGTCCATTCCCCATCGCCAGAGATTGACCGGTGACGGTTCCAGTGCCGCGCTGATCATGTCGGTCGTCAGCCTTTCAGGTCTGCGGCTGTGATGGTTGTAATGGAGCACACTGCGGATCATGATGCGGGTGAATTCTTCCAGATCGAGAATCGCGTCGAGGCGGTAGTCGCGCTCGCCGCGTTCGGCGATTCGCTGCCTGACCGCGCCTGGAATCCAGTGAATCTGGGCAGTCTTGTTCAGCAAACGGAACCGGCTTTCCACGATCGATTTCCAATCTGGCCGGAACGGAGGCGCAATCGCAATGTCGATCCCCAGCCCCGAGACGATGCCCTCGGCCGCCTGCCCGAGCATTTCGCCGCGGTCTGCCATCAATTCATGGGGAAGATGGTACGACGGCCACGCCGATGGCTCGATTTCAACGCCATATGTATCGCAGAACGCCACCTTGTCTGCAAACGCGTTGAACAGTGCGTGGCGTGCGCCGTTCCAGCTTGGCCCTTCCAGTCCGACAAAGATGCCCACGATCATAGTAGAGAAAACGTCGATCACAACGTAGACGACGGGACGGCCGATAACCCAGTTCCGGTTGTAGCGGCTTACCAGATAGATGTCCGCGATGGTCGCGTCGATCTCGAAGCGGTGCCCCGGCCCGTAGACGCCGTCGTTGGCCCGCCCGGTCAATCCGCGATGATCCTTCTGCCAGCGCCGCTCGCCCAGGCGAGACCGGTGAACCACCAGATCATCAAATGCCTTCTTCCCCCAGTAGCCGAACTGCCGAAGGCTCGGCAATTGGTGGAGGGGCTTGAGCGTCAGGTCGTCCGTCGACGCGCCCGGCATCACGTGCTCTTCAACGTAGAACCGTCGCAGGGTCCGGTGATACGCATCTACTACCGACGCGACTTCGTTGTTCCTGTAGAGGGAGTATCCGATCCGGATGAAACCTTTGTCGTCCTCACCAAGAATTTTCCCGCAGCGCTCGTCACTCGCAGCTACGTGTACAGGAGGCCGTCCGGGACGTTTGCCGGGCGCGAATACGCGATCTTTGCCGGGGCCACCGGCGTTCCCATAGTTCGGCAACAGCGCATTGCGGATCTGGCCGAACATCCAGTACCGGTAAAGCAAGCGGTAGAGGGTCTTGCGCTGTATTTCCGTTGCTGCAGCATGCCGGGCGACGAGCGCGCCCATCGCCCCATCGGCGAATATTTCTCCCGGGACGCCAGTCTCGACCAGACCGGCGATACGTTTCCAGTTGCGATCACGCGATTTCCTGTCGGATAGCGAGATTTCCTCTTCTACCCGCAGCATGTACGCAGGCAGTTTGAACTGGGTGCATCGCGCAGCGCCGCGCTCAAGCCATGCGAGGACCTCTTCGCCCACGACGACCCAGGGCTTGTGGGGTGTGGGCGAAATCGAGATCAGCGTGGCCGGAGTCGCAGGGTCGCCGATCCAGAGAATACGCGCTAGGCCATCGAACGGCAGTTCACTGGACAGGGCCTCGATGACCGTATTAAGCAACGCCGCAGTGTCGCTCATGTCAGGCCGCCTGCTTATATCGACCTGGACCGTCCGCTGCGACCTGTATCAGGGGGGCGCGCAACGTCGCTTTCATCGGTGTTTCGAGATCAACGAGAAGTACCTTGTGCCAGACCATATGCCTGAACAGCCGGACAGCGTCCGGGTAAGGCATGCGCAGCCGGTAACTCACGGTGCGAAGCAGCGACGAGAGCGTCCGGTCGTGCGTCCCTGCTTCTGCGATACCCTCGACAAAACTGGTCTGCAGGCTGTTGTCCCGCAATTCCCGCGCGATTTCCGCGCCGCCACGAAGCCAGATGAGATTGCTTGCCTTCGTGGCGCTCATGCTCGTTTCAGTGACGAGTTTCCAGTCCACGTCACGCTGAGCCCAGAACGCTCTTTCGAGTTCGAGTTTTTCGAGTGTGCGAGAGAGCCTGCTACCAGGCGTCAGTTCGTCCGCGTATTTGACCGTCCGCGCGATCTCACGAACCGAGCCGTCGCCTTCCTTCACGGTGACGACGAAATCGGACGTCATCACGAAAGGCACAGTTGTACCTGCATAGAGCGGATAGCGAATGCTGCGCAGCCGTGCGGCGTCCTGGATAGGCGCCACAGGAAGGAGCGGGAACTGCTCCCGGATATCAACGACGCGCTCAGAAAATTCGAGCGCTACAAGATAGCGATACTCAAGATCGGAAAGCACGTGATGGACGCGCCCCGTCTTGAGACCATGAACCTTTCGCGAGCGGCCACGTGATGGGACATCCTGCACGCGAAGCCACGGTTTGTAGTCGGCACCGACACCTTGTCCGTAGCCCTGCGCCACATACCGCTCGATGTCCTGCTGAGTCCTGAAACGCCGTGCCCGCATACCCGTCCCGTTGAATGAGAGGCAGCAGGATAACGGCAGCCAACCAGCTTGTGTCAAACTCTATTGTTTTGTGTCGAACTGTATTGTCTTGTGTCAATCTTTATTGTTCGTTCACAGCTCATCGAAATCCTCGATCGGCAAAGCGGTGAACTAACGCGAACGTAGTTTCGCTACCCGGCGTGTTGCCGGGACGGAGGTCGACATGGAAACGACGCAGGAGCAATTTGTCAGTGATCTGGCGATGTTGTTGCGCGATCAGCCACGCGGTACCGCGGCACGACTGGACGAATGCGTCATCGCCTGGCTAGACGCTCGGCAACTGGTCTTTGCATATCTGAGAGACGACGATCGACGTTTCGTCGAGGAAGAGTTTTACCTCGACGATGTTGTGTGGGACGAGTGGGAGGCTGGGTTCGCGGCGTGGTTGCGCGACCCCGCGTTCGAGTATCGGGAAGAAATCGCGGGTTGGCTCGGCGACACCCCACCCCGATGAACGGCACTGCGCCGCGAAGATGTTGCGGGAGGTACGCGAGCGGGGCCGTGGCCGATCGCAGGCTGAAAAGATAGCAAATTTGACCCATCTTTTGACACCGCAAGAACCCCGATTTAGTCGGAAAATAGTCGCGCCGACGCCCTCACGCTGCTCGCCCATGCGCGAATCGCAGATTCGCCCTAAAGTGGTCAGGACTCCAATTCAGTATATTTCAGCCATGAATCAGAACGACGACGACTGGCTTCACACGCCGGATAAGGCCTTTCGGCGCTGGCAGGAACTCGATGCGACGGGCGCGGCCGGCAGGCCTTTCTCCCCCCGCTCGATCGTCCAGCACATGGCGATGTTCGAACGCTTCCAGCGCTTCCTCGCGACGGTTGGGACGGATATTCGCCATTTCGGCGAGGGCCATTTAGCGGCCTTCCTCGATGACCTGGGCGACCACTGCCGCGCGGAAACGAGCACGGCGCTGCGCTATGCCAAGCTCGTTGACCGGCTGTGTCGTCATCTCGTCGACGTCGGACTGCGCGCAGATAACCCGGCCGCCGCACACGCGCGATTGAGCCCGTGGCCGGCGGGCGAGCCTGTACCCATCTATCTGGACGAAATCGCCGATCTTCGACTGCAGGACGCGTTACAGGAGTGGCCCGAAGGCGATGAGCGCGGACTCCGTAACCAGGCAGCGGTGGCGGTATTGCTGGCCACCGGCGTCACATCGGCCGAGATCAGGCGCGCGCGGTGCGCGCACGTGATCGCGGAGGGGACGCGATGGCGTTTCCTCGTCAGCGCGCACGGAGCGCGCGCCGAGCGTTTGATCCCGGTTGCGCCATTTGCACGCGCGGTACTCGAAGCATGGCTTCGAAGGCCCGCAGTTTGCGATGACGAGTTGCTGTTCCCATTGCTAGGTCCGGCCGGTTCGCTCTCCGATGAGACGTTATGGCGTGCTGTGAGGGCCGCGCTGGACGCGCAGGGCTTCGCGGGGGCCGACAGGAGTCCGCGTGTGTTGCGCAATACCTTCGGGCGACGTTTGTTGATCGCTGGCCGGACCAACGAAGAAGTCAGCCACCTGATGGGTCTCGCGAGTCAACGGACTGTGGTCCGTTTGCGCGCGACGTTAGTCGCCACGGACGAGCGCTTGACTTCGCAGCAGGCTCCGTAACCTGGTCTTGTCGCCCGCGGTGGGCGACAAGACCTAAGGAGCCCTTCATGCCGTTTCAAAGCCCATTACAACCCATCATCTACCGAGGCGAGCATGGCCGTCCCAGCGCGATGTACTACCGCATCGCGTTCACCGAGCACGAACCGTGGCTCGCGGTGATCGAGCTGAGTCAGGCCGCGGCCGACTTTCCAAGCCCTGTCGTATCCGTGGCCCCGCGCGACCATGTGCTGAACCGTGTGCTCGAACACGACCTGCGTGGCGTGCCGCTCAATTTGATTAAGCTCGTGGCCACCGATCCGACGGGTTCGTTCGGATTCGAATTCACGCCGGATTTCCACGAGTATGTGAGGCGCGACAATCGCTACGAGATCCACCCCGAAAAAGCACGGCGGGGCCGCGTCGTCGAGCGTATCGAAATCGACCCGGAGAACCTGACCGCTGGGAGCGTGCGGGTAGACACGGTCCACGCGACTGCGGCTGACGTCGCTCCCGAGGTCGCGGCCGCGCTTGCTTGACGCCGA
The DNA here is from genome assembly GCF_014171495.1 of Paraburkholderia tropica. Taxonomy (NCBI): domain Bacteria; kingdom Pseudomonadati; phylum Pseudomonadota; class Betaproteobacteria; order Burkholderiales; family Burkholderiaceae; genus Paraburkholderia; species Paraburkholderia tropica. The sequence continues at coordinate 90,593 of NZ_CP049138.1, read as the reverse complement.
CACACCCCGCTGCGGGTAAGTGACCAGTGTCGCGCGATAGACCATTCGCAGCGAGCACCGCGCCCTTTAACGGGGCCGGTGCCTGAATGTCGAGTGTTCGCGCGCGGTAGAATGCGAATTCGCCCAGCCTACACTTCGATTCGATGTCAGACCTGAAAAAACTCCTCGCTCAACGGGAGCAGCTCGAAATCCAACTCGCGGCCGCATTCAAGGAGGAGCGAAGCGCGATGATGGAGCAGATCATCGAAAAGATGAAGCAGCATCGGATCACAATCGAAGAGATCCGCGGGCCGGTTCAGAAGGAAAAGCCCAGGCTTCCTGCGAAGTATCGCCACCCCACTACCGGCGCTGAGTGGTCGGGACGTGGGAAGCCGCCAAACTGGATCAAGGACGTGCCCGACCGGTCGATTTTTCTGATCTAAACGCGGACCTTGGCATGTCGTCATGCGTGCGTAATTTGGCGCACGCGCCGCGCGCCGCGTTGATTTTCTTTGCTTACTGCGCACGCTTGCGGCGCAACCAGCCTGCAATTACTTTCACCACCACGTAGGCGACGCACGGTGCGCCCACAAGTGCACCGATAAGAGTTAGCCAGGCCGACATGCCGCGCCAGAAAACGTCGAATGTGATGTAGGGGTCCATTGCTAAATTTTCCTATGCCTCGGGAACGGCCACCAATTGGAGGTTCCCTGCCGCGTCACAGTCACGTCGGTAAATTCTGACCTCTCCGAGTTTCGACGTAGTCCGCTGGTTGTCGAGATCAAACACATAGGCAATCGAATTTTTGATCGCAACGTGCTTGTAGACAGCAAAAGGTTCGCCGTTATTCTCCAACACGATGGCTTCCCGCTCAGAGGCGAGTTCGTAGACCGCATAGCCCTCAATGCGGAGGACTGGATCGTCTTTAGTGGTAAGTGCGCCAACGCGCCATTCCAGCAGTTGGATTTCCTTCATCTTTACTCCAAGTCACACGTGAACATTGGTTGGTATTTTCCGGTCCCGCGCGTGACGGCGAACTCTTCTGTGTACTCAGCCCACGCTCAGGGTGTCACGACCGCCCAGCCATCGTCGATCACTTTTCTTAGCAATGTGAACTCAGGCAGCAATGTCCACGACTCTCCTCGGCTGTGAGCCGCGTTCCACGTTCGCTCGACCTCGGCTAGCGCGACCTGCCAAAGAAAGGCATCGGGCTCCATCTTCTCTCGCTGGTTCGCCAGGTGATCGCACGCTTCACATAGGTCTGAGAATGTGTCGCCAAACGCGCACTCGCTATTACGCTGAGCGTAAGTCAGCGCGTACCGCGCCTCCCATACTCTATCGCAGAGCGGGCCGACATCATCTGGCCATCTGTATCTTGCGGTCATGGACGGAAACCGAATATTTTCCGACTCAATGAAGCCTGCCACCGTGTCGACGGCGGGCGGTCGCAAGCAAGGGATTGTCTTGCACGTCGCCCCTCGCAGGCTCCGACTCCGCTATTGTCACGATCACACGGACATCTAAAGCGAAAGCGTCGTCCAACCTCTGGCGAGCAATCGCGACGCAATCTTCGTTGGCTTTGCCGCCCGAACTCTCTGCGGCTTGCGCCGCGGCCTTTGCGGCAAGACCGAATGCGGCGACAGCCTCATCCCAGGTAAGTCCCAACTCCATTGCTTGCTGAACGAACTGACCTGCCACCGAACCGATCTTTGCGCGGGTTTCGTTATCCATAACTCTGTGCCTCGGGCTGCCGTGCTTAAAGAGACTCGCCATCAACCGTAACAACCGCCTTGGTGCCGTCGCGGCTGATAGACACATTACCGATATCGTGGTCGTGCATCAGCAAGAACAGCGGCTTGATCGCCGCGTGCAGCTGCGCCGTCTTGATGCCGAAGCGTGTGGCCAACCGGCGTTCGAGTTCGCTTGCTTCGTCTTCTGTCCGAAGCGGAATGACGTTCGACATGTATTGATTCTTCTATGCGGGTTGCACGTTGAAGTTCGCCGCAGCGTAGACGGCATTACAGCTCCACACCCCCTTGCCGTCACGGTAAAAAGTAGCCCAACCGTTCGCCACCACAACCGCGCCTGCGGGAACACCTGGCTATGGCCGTTTGCAGCGGCAGACAGCGGGTTCCGCTCCCGGCACGTCGCGCAGGACCATCGACGCAAGGGCAGCGACAGCCTCCGGACAAGATTCCCGTTGAACATCCGCTCTCCCACGATCATCGAGAAACCACCCATTGATGTATCCAGCCGCATCCCACAGCACCATATCGATTCGGGACGGAGTCCCCTGAAGCATGTAACCGTTAAGCGCCTCAAAGTCGGTGAACAGCCTTTCGAGCGTAACGTCACTTTCACGACCAGAACTGGCATCCACCTGGGGGCCGACTACTCGCAGGCAGATGCGTTGAGTTGCCGCCTCGGCCGCCATCAACGCAGAGCCGACTTCGCAGCGGATAGGATGACTCCCCCTGAATGGCGCGAACATCGCTGATAGCTCTTCATCTAGCTCACGAGCTGAGAGTTCGAACAGTGGTTTCTTGCCGGTCGTCATGATCAGAACCTCGTGGGCCAATTTTCCGTTGCGTCACGGCGCGATGCACTGGCCGGTCAACAGCCAATTGCTGGTCCTATCGTCTGGGAAGTAGGTTGCACCATGCCGCAATATTGATGGGCTATCCCAAAGCTCGCAACCGGCAACCTTCACTCGTCCGTCTATTGATCCGCGCGTAAAAATTCGGATGGCCGTATCACCAGCCTTCAAGTGAAGTCGAGGCGTCCAGTCAGCGACGTCTTCGTGGGTTAGCTTGGTGACGTTTAGTTGAGTCGGTATTAAGCGCGCAGCAGTAAGTCGATCGGCCAGCGAACCTTGGATAGCAGGGATCGCGTGCAGGATTTTGCCAATCCTTACAGGGTCAGTGATCTCCGTTGTACGGTCTGCGACTGTTCCCTGATCTTCTGCTCTGGCGGCAGCAACCACCGCGATCAAGCAAAGCACACTCAGTTTTACGTTGACGTTCAACTTCGCTCCCCGACTGAAATAGTGTTCCAGCGCCGCTCGCGGCAGTGAATTTTGTAAGGCCGCGCGTGGCGACGAATTTCCCTACCTGTTTATGAAAGGTCCGCCCTGTGGTATGTCCAACGCTCTTATGGGTATCGGGGTTTAATTGATCTCATCCGCATGTTGAGGTTGCAGCATCCAGCGTTTCCCATCTGCCTCCCAAGGCAGCGCTGGCTGCGAGCGGATCAACCGCTCCACTCCGTCCCTGACCATGTAGGTCTCCAGGTAACCGAACCTTCGCGCCCCTTCCTCAAGGTCAAATCGCACAAGAAACAGCAACAAGGGCTGATCAGACCCGCGCCATTCCTTTCGTATGCGCGCAATGTTCTCCTCGTGATGGTCGTTCCTCGAGTATGTGACGAGCACCGAAAAGGGTACAGCCGATGAGAATTCTCGCAGCTTTTTTAGTTCGTTGAACTCCGCCCGGAAGGGTTGAAACCACTCCCACTCGATATTCGCGATCGCGCGGCCGAACGCGTCCCTGATGACCGCGTCCACCTTTCCCTCCTCGAAGTGAGTGAAGTATCCCATCAGGTCGGCTGATGTACGCACACAGATCCCAATGTGCGTCGTCCACTCCGCTCGGCGGCCCACTTCTTTCACGACGAATGCCACCGGGAAGTCGCGATACCAGTGGACATTGAAGAGAGTCGCGAAATCCCGAATGGCCTGTTCGCGCTCTCGCCGGGTCATATTTCCTGCCATGTTTTCCAGTGCCGCGCGTGGCGGCGAATTTTCCTAGTCCTGCGCTCGCGACGAGTTGCGGGCGCCCGTTATAGCTTTGGCGGCCAGCTCGTGGTACGAGTGGTCGTCAAGATCGGGATTCGTGTCGATGGCTCGTGCGACCCACAACTCATAACGCGCCGTCGCGTCGCATTCCGTCCAACCGTGCCTCACATGCTGGCGAATGAAATCGGCTTTCGCCCGCTCTTCGGTCCGAGGTAACGAGCCGCCAGATGAAGAATAGACCGTAGGGATGAAGCGCATCGTCCTATTTTCCGTGCTGTTGACCGTCAGTAGTGGTAGCGGCACGAAACGATATTGATTTGCGTGTTTGCTACTTCGTAGACCAAACGATTCGTTTCATCAATACGACGCGACCAAAAACCAGTCAGGTTTTCCTTCAGCGGCTCGGGCTTGCCGATTCCTTCGAAGGGCGAGCGCTGCACGTCCTTGATGAGTTGATTGATGCGCCTCAACGTCTTTTTGTCTTGCCCCTGCCAGTAGACGTAATCGTCCCAAGCCTCGGCAGTCCACATGATGTTCAAAGCGCCGCTCATTCGGCGTCGTCAACCAGCGCGCGGGGTTTTACTTTACCCGCGCGTGCCTGCGCAATGGAGCGCTCAAGATGGGCTACGTTTGCCGGGGAACGCAGAAGATGGACCGTTTCCATCAAGCTATCGTAATGCTCTTGGGACATGACAACCGCATTCGGTGCGTCACGGCGGGTAATGAGGGTCACGTCCACGTCATCAACAACCTGGTCGATGACGCGCTTCAGATTGGCGCGAGCGTCGGTGAACGGGATGGTACGCATATGTCCTCCTTCGTGATTGACCTGTACCGATACAGGTACAACTCTATCATGCTTGGATGGACGTGTACAGATAATTGTACGTGTATGCCGCGCGCGCGATTTTCCGGTCTTGTTACGCGGGCAGCTTCGACGGCACCGCAGACATGCCGTGCATCGTCTTGCCGATTATGAAGTGATGCCCGTTGCGCGCAAGGACGGCGCTTTCAGCGGCTTCCGTGGCGGCGATGGATGCAACGAGGCCATCGCGCAGCTTCACCGCGTCAGAGAGCGTCAATTCCGTGGCGACGCCGTCGAGCGTTACCACTACCGGATGCTGGACGATGCCACCGGCAACCGTCCGAGCCTGCACGCCACCTTCAAACGTCTGTTCGTTGTACATGATGAGTTTCCGTTTCACTTAGTCGTCGCAACGCCGGAAGTAAAGTGAAGCAATGAGCAAGGCATTAATCGCCACGACCACAAATCCTACGATCGTGATGATCTGCATGCCGCCGCTGTTTCCAGTACGCTCAAAATAGATATCGATGAACGTCAATGGCAGCGCAACAATTAGGTCGATTAATAGAGTCATCCAGCCGTTCATTTGGTATTCGTCCTGGTTTGTGGATCAAATCGTTTCGTCGCCCCGAAATTTCGTGCATTCAGAGGCGATCGCATACGATGGGACACGGCGCACGATGAGCTGCGCGGCTACCGGTCTGGGCCTGAGTCTTTCTATAACGGCTTGCGCTCTCTCCACTTTAGTTGGAGTTCCCGACGAAACTGGGTGTAGCCGACCAGGGCGATGCGTGCTCCCGCCATGCCCGCCAGCAGAACACAACTCGTCGCCAACACGTAGCCGCACATCCCATAAGCGTAGTGAAGAAAGACGCCCAGCAGGCTCGAGTCCGGATCGCCGAGCGACGCAGCCAGTCGCATGTTGCCGTGGCGGTTCAGCGCCAGAACGAGCCAGGAGGACGCATCGCCGCGCAGGAACAGTATCCCTTTCCACAGAACGGCGAGTCCGGCCGACAGCGCGGCCAGGTTAGCGAGCCATGCCGCGAAAGCGCGCGCGCGGTGAACTTGGTCTGATCTCATTCCGACATTGTGGGGCTCTTCGGCACGGCCGTGCGCGCAAAAGGTTATGGTTTTTGTATAGCTTTCTGCCGAATTTGAGCACAGACGGAAAAAAGCCCGCGTCCACCGTAGGGTGGCGCGGGCTTCTTGATGAGCGGAAATCAACCTGAATGCGCCATTGTCGAGACGACAGAACCTCGGCGCGTGCGGCTCTCGATGAGGCCGCGGCGTGCCGCTTCGCGAAACGCCGCATTAATGGTGTTGACGTGGAAGCCGAGATCGTCTGCCACGTCGCGTTGCGTGGGGAGCAGGTCTCCCGGACGAAAGATTCCGGCGAAGATCGCGTGCTCGATCTGGTCAGCGATGGCCAGTTAGACTTTCCCCGAATCCGGGCGAAGTCCGGCCGCCAGCGCTGCGGGTCGGACATGCGATGCGTACTGCCGGTACACGGGCGAGCGCGCGAGGCGGTTTGCGAGTGCGTCATGCCGTGCATCCTACACCGGCTGCAACACGACATGTTTTGACCACTCCCGTCCACCGGGCAGACCTCTCACGAAGTCAGTGAAGGCTTTGCCCGTCGATGGAAGCACCAACCTGCATTGACCCGCGATCGCATCCGCAAGGCGCAGGGCGTTAGCGAGCGTTTTATCGTCCCGCGCGTACGGCGACGCGAGCACGGCCGAGATGAAGCGCGCAGCGCGCGCGGCGTGGCTCGCACCGATAATCCCGGCAATGGCAAGGTCGGCCTGTGCTCCGATATCAGCGTCGGAGAACACCGCCGCTTCGACTACATCGGCGTCGATGAGGCACCGGCCGATATCGTCCGAAAAGTCGTTACTCGAGTAGGTCATGATTACTTCCTGAAAGGGGCGACCCAGGGCCGCAGGGGCGCTAGAAAAGAGTGGGCGCGGTGTACGAAGACAGCGCGCAGATGAACGCGGCGGCGAGAAGCGATGCCGTCACTGTTGCGATGACGATCTGTCGCTGCATGGCAGCTCCTGTTTCGAATCGGAAAGGATGAAGGCCCTGCTCCCGAGGGAGACAGGGCCTTCGTTGCGGTTGGGCGGTTGTGCCGCCGGCCAGTTACGCAGTTGCGCGCGTCAGGCGCACGACTTCGGATGGCCCGCCGGGAAGACGAGCACGCGGCCGTCGTCGCAGATACGGAAATCGCCCTGCTCTCGTTTGGGCGAGTGCACAACGATCACGGTGCGGTCCGCCTTAGGCATCGCCGGAGCGTTGCCACATGCCGTAAGCGAAGACGTGCCAGCGGCTGCCACGAGCAGCATCAGAAAATTCATCATGGTGAAGTTCGGAAAAGAGACTCGCGCCGCCCCGTGTGGGGCGGCCAGGGAAGATCACGCAGCGGCTCGCTGTGCGACGGGTTCGCTGACGGTCACGGTGATCCAGTGGCCATCAACGAGGACGTCGCGCAGACGCGAGCCGTTGAGCGTGTAGACGTGCTCTGCGCCACGGCGCGGAGCGGCAGCACGCACGGCGATCGTGGTGTTGCACACAGCGGAAAGATGCTTCTTGAACATGGTTGCTCCTCGGGTGTGAAGACGAGGAGCGCCCCTTGCGGGGAGTCGCTCCCCACAAGGGTTAAAAAACTGATCACGCAGCCATCGCCTCGACGTCGATGACGGCGTCCGCCTCGAGGACGAGGTCCGGTGTCTGCGAAATGAAGAATTCGCGCGCGTAGCCCCCCTGACGGAGAACCTCGCGCTTCATCTTCATGAACTGCACCTTGCGTGCAGGGTCAAGCGGCCCGTCCGACTCGTCGCTGAACAGCGACTCGTACGGCTCCCCCGCATTGCGCGCGAGATAAAGGGCGATGCCGCGCGTGAGACATTCGTTGATCCAGACCTTCTGCCCGCCCGACATCACCGATACCGGCTTGGTGCTGTCGTGGTCGGCGTCGTGGACAAGGATCTCGAAGCCTTCGCGCATATCGCCGCTGGCAAGCGCACGTTGCGTGCGGATCTCGACGGTGAATCGCGGGCCGTAGCACGCCATCAGCAGGTCATTGACCGTCTGCGTGAGCGCCGGGCCAGCGTCGTCAATGGTCAGTGCGACCAGACCATCGTTGCCGAGGCCTTTGGCGAGCAGCTTCCAGTGCGCGATCTCGTCGGACAGTCGATCCGCCCGCGAACGGGTGGCGTCGAATCCGGCAAGCTCCGTCGTCATGGCGTCGCGCTGTGTTTCGCGCGTCGCCTGCTGACGGATCAGCGCCTCGATACGCGCGTCGAGAGCCGCACAGGCCTCCCGACTCGCAACGAGCTGGCGATCAAGACCGGCGATCGCCGCAGTGACATCGGATGCCGCGAGCCGCGAAGCTTCGGCAGCGATGTCCTGCAGCGACGTCTGCAGGCGCTTCGTCTCGCGGTCGCGATGCTCGGTGACCTGACGATGCTGCTCCTGCGCGCTGGCCAGCTCCGAACGGGCTTCAGTCAGCGCATTCGCGGATGCTTCGAGGAGCGGCTTGCGCGCGGCAAGGGCCGTCGCCTGCTGCAACTCGTTGCGAGCCTTTGTCAGCGCGTCGCTCGCCTGTTGAAGCGCGTCGCGTTTGGGCGCGAGCGCGGCAACAACCGGCGCAAGCCTGTCGACGACCTGCTTGCGCTGGCGATAGCTCGTACGCAGCTGCTCGACGGACACGCGCTGCTCCGCGGCCTTCGAGGATGCGTCGCGCGCCTGGGCAAGCAACGGACAGGTGGTGTGCATGGCATGCCCCGCACACGGCACCTGGTCGATCACCGCGGCCTGCTGCTGCAGTGTCTTGAGCAAGGCGGTTTTCGACTGGCCCTGACCTTCCAGCCTGTTCAGGTCAGCATTTGCCTCGGCCAGCGCAGTCTGCTGTTGCGCCAGATCGACGATCTCGGTCTGGAGCGCCTTGATGCGCGCCTCTTCCCGACTGATGACGATGCGGGCCTGATCGCACTGCGCCTGCGCACCTTCGATCTGTGCACGTTGAGATAGCGTCGCTTCGTGAGAAGCGATGCTTTTCTCAAGCGCACTGCGTCGATCGCGCAGCCGGCGGACGATTTCGTCTGCCTGCGACGCGATGCTCGCCAGCGACGCGTTGACTTCGCCACGCTGCTTCTCCAGTTCTCGCAGGCGCGCTTCGGCGGTTGCCGATTCAGCCTGTTTCGCGGCCAGCGTCGCGCGTTGCTGTGCGAGCGTCTGTGCCTTGCCCTGGAGATCCTCGCGGTCGCGTCGAGCGACGGCGATCGCCTCGGTGTCCGCCGCAATCCCGCGCGCCGTTGCCGCGAGCGTTTCGCGCTTCTGGCTCAGGGTCGCGAGTTCACGCTGGATGCCGTCGAGCCTGGCGCCGATCACCTTTGCAACGTCGGCGGCTTTCGTCGCCAGCGCACGCAGGTGGTCGATGTGCAGCAGCTCCGCCAGCAGCGACTTGATCTCGCCCGCGTTGTAGGACGCGAGCGGCCGCCGGTTTTGCGCGGAAAAGACGCTCGTGAAGAACGATTCGAGCGAGCCGCACACCGATTCGACGCAACGGTCGTATGTGTCCGCCTTGCCATCGGACTTCGTGCCATCGGGTGCCGTGAACGGTTGCCACAGGCCTGCCTTGTCACGCCAGGCGAGGAAGTACTCCGCCTTGTTCGTCTTCCCGGGCTTGCGGAATGAGAAGGTCGACCGGTAGCGCACGTTGGCGTGGTCCCATTCGAGGATCTTCATCGCCTGCGGCCCACGAACGTGGTCCCAGTACGAGAAGGCGTCGACCGAGAGCTTCGCGGCGTGCGAGGGCATGATCCGGTACGGATGCAGGTTGTCCATCAGCGTGGACTTGCCCGCGCCGTTCGGTCCCTTCAGGGCGATCAGCCCCACCGGCAACGTTTCGAGATCGAGTGTGACGCTTTCGCGCCGCATCCCGTCGCGCACGCCGTGGAAGCCTTCGAGGGTGAGGATCAGCGGTCGCATGACAGCCCGTCCACAAACGGCACGTCCTGAAGGTAGTCGGACGGCAGCCACGGAACATCGTCATCGTCGGGAAGCGACGAAGAAACGATCCGGTCGACGGCCTCCACAGGTGCGGCACCAACCGGTTCCGGTGCCGGCTGCACGATGGTGCCGTCGATGGCACGTTCCAGCGCCGTGCAGGCCGCCTTGAAACGCGTTCCGGCCACGTTGAGGAGCTTCTCCCAACTGTCGCATGCCGTGAGCGCCTTCAGCTCGCGTGCGGACCACTGGCTCGCATAGCCGTTGCTGTACGACCAGAGCAGATTCGTCATCTCGACGTCGGGCGCGACAACGAGCTGGAGCTCGGACGCGTCACGTTCATGGACCATCACGACGAAGCCGTGGCGGACCGCAATGACGGCACCGCGCGCGGCACCGTAGGGTTGATGGAAAAGCGCCGCGGTGAACCCGGCATGCTTCACGAGAAGCTGCTGGATATCGGTTGCGGACAGCGTGGCATCGAAATGCCGGACCCAGTCGGGACCAGCGGGATACAGACCAAACATGGGAACACTCCGGAGAAATGGACGGAGTGCGCCCCCATCGGGAGATCGCTCCCCGTCAGGGTCAAAAGAAAATGGATACAGCGGGTGCTGCGATCGATGCGCCAGTAGCGCGGGTTGAACCTTGTTCCGGCAGAGCATTCGGGGAAATCCGAACGCGCTCCCGGAACACGGCAGTGTTCCGCGCGTGAGCCGGCCATACAGGCCCCGCTCACGTGTTGGCGGCGAGTGATTTACGCCGCGAAAAGATCGCCTTCGAGCCAGTCGGGACTGGACCCGTCGACCGACGGTGAGACCGACGGCTGTGCCTCGACGACATCAGCGTCCGCGGCCGCGCCAACGACCAGCGACAGCGGCGCAGCCCCGGACGGGCTCTCCAGACCGGCCAGCACAGCTTCGGCTATCTCAGACGCGTCAGCCGTTTCGAGCATCTGCAGGCGTTCGAGCAGCGGCGATGACGCGACATCCGTCAACTCGCACCAGCGCGCGAGCTTCGCATCGACCGACGTCTCCAGGCTGATGCCCTGTGCGCGGCTGCGCACGATCGGGAGAATGCGCGGCTCGATCTTGACGCCGGGCGCATGCGCGAACATCGCTTCGATTGCAGCGCGATCGACGGACTGCCGATGCTCCTCGTCGATCTGCCAGCGGATGCGCACGAATGCATCGCCCGAGTCCGCCGCGAGCGCGGCAAGCCGTTCCATGTCGGGCGGCCCGTCGAAGTCCACGCACAGCATGCGGCGCGAAGGTGTGGGCATCAGGTCGGCCGAGGCCGCATCGGTATCCACTTCCCATAACAGGTAACCCTTCTCGCCCTGCTCGCCGTAGTGGAAGCGCCCGATCGACCCGGGATAGGCGATGCGCCGCCCGCCGCTCTCCCACGACTGATGCTTGTGGATGTGGCCCAGCAGAAACGCCGAGCACTGCGCGTCGAAGAGCGCCGAGAGAGAGAATTCGTGATCGAATCCCGCCATCGTGACACCGTGCTCCGTCTCGCAGCCCACCACCGTGCCGTGTGAAATGCCGACGGTTGCGATGGCCGCCTCGCGCAACTGCGCGTTCACCGAGCCAGACGCTGCCAGATACGTCCCCAGCACGTCCCCCAGATCGGTGGCGGCCGCGAGTGCGCCAACACTCGCCGCGAACTGCCCCTTGTTGATCGTGGGCAGGCAGGTGAACACCGCGTCGGGATGCATCTCGATCACGTGCGCGAGTTCGTCGGCGCTGAACACCGCACCCGCAGACGCGATGAAGCGGCCGTGCCCGAACGCTACCTGCTGGATGCGATCGGCCACGAACACTTCGTTGGTCGAGCCCATCAGCGCGAAGATATCGAGCGTGCCGGGCGGTTCGTGCGAGAACGTGCCTTGCAGCATGATCACGGGCATGGCCGCCGCGAGCCGGTGAATCTGGCGCGCGAGTGCGCCGAGCGCCGGCGAATGCGCGTCGAGCCGGTGATCGGTCGAATCGCCGGAGACAACGGCCACGCGCGCATTGCGAGCGATGGCATCGTCGACGGCAAAACCGAAGCAACGATCCGCTTCGTCGAGCCGCTCCGGCGAGTAATGCAGGTCAGAAAAATGGGCGATCTTCAAGACACACCTCCGTAAACGAAAAATGGCCACCCGAAGGCAGCCTCATTTATTGGACCCGCGCGAAGCGGTTCTAACAGCTTGGATCGAGCAAAAGAATCGCCGACCCCAACAGGGTCGGCTCAGGGTTACTGGAACACGGCGTCGCGCACCGCTGCCTCGATTTCCCGCTCCAGGGGAGCGCGGTCTTCGAGCGCGGCGACGAGTCGCGCGTTCATGCCGTCAACGTCTTCGACACGTTTCGTCCAGCCGTTCCCGTACTTCACATAGGCGAAGCGACGGAAATCACGCTGTCGTGCTTCGACGCTCAGACCCAGCCGCTTGAGCAGGTCCGACATGCGCTCGAGCTTGTCATCGAGCGATTCGGGTTCGCCGGGCATCGGATCACCGTCGTGATCGCTGTCACCAGCCGCCATCGCGTCTTGACCGTCCGGCGACACACCGTCATCTGCAGCTGGCCGCAACGCATGCACGTTATTGGGAACAGGGCTCCCCGCTCCCTCCAGCAACATCGCCGCACCGCCCGCAACCGCGAGCGCGGGCGGGTGATCGTCCGCGCCGTCGAGCAACGCGCTGATGTCGATATCCGCATCGAGCACCGTGAGCAACTGCGATTGACGAACCGCTTCGCCAACCTCGTTGATACGCGTGATCTCGAATTCCCGCTTCGAAATCCAGAAGCGCGTGCCGGTGAGCCTGCCGCGTGCCAGCGCAACGGTCTGCATCGCCGAATATGCCTTCTGCAACACGTAGATCGAGTTGGTGGGCAACTCCATCAGGCCCAGCCCCTTGATCTCCGGCACCGCGAAGATGAAACGCGCCGAGAGATTGCACTGACGTGCCTGATTGTTGATTTGCAGTAGAAACTGACCCACTTTTTGCATCTAAAACTGACCCACCCTTTTGGCGCAGAATCGTCATTCCTGCGCGTCAGCTTCTTCGTCTTTTACAGTCTTAGGTGAGGTTTTGCGGGACACCGTCCGCTTCGTGGGTTGCGCTGCTGTGCTGTTCTTGAAGCGCCACGAATCATTCCCTGTTTCCACGATATGGCAGTGATGCGTGAAGCGGTCAAGCAGAGCAGTAGTCATCTTCGCATCGCCGAACACGCTCGACCACTCGGTGAAGCTAAGGTTCGTTGTCACAACGATGCTTGTATGTTCGTAAAGCTTTGAGAACAGGTGGAACAGTAGTGCGCCGCCGGTCTGGGTGAACGGGAGGTAGCCGAGTTCGTCAAGGATGACGACGTCTGCATACATCAGCCTGTTGGCGATTTGCCCCGGTTTTCCAGCGGCTTTCTCTGCTTCGAGCTGGTTCACCAGTTCAACGGTAGTGTAGAAGCGCACGCGCTTTGCGTGGTGCTGTACGGCTTCGATGCCAAGCGACGTAGCCAGATGGGTTTTGCCCGTACCTGGCCCGCCAATGAACACGACGTTCTGCGCCGATTCGCAGAACTCTAACGTGTGGAGTTCACGCACGAGCGGCTCGTCCGTGCTGGCCTGTTCGAAGTCGAAGCCAGCGAGGTCACGATGCGCTGGGAACCGCGCGGCGGTCATCTGGTAGTTGATGGACCGAACCAGTCGCTCGGCCGTCTCGGCTTTTAGCAGCATCTGCATAAACTTCTCCGGTTCAAACTCGTTGTGCCGCGCCTGGGCGACCAGCTCTGGCCACGCCTGCGCCATTCCATGGAGCTTGAGCGATTTGAGTTGCGCTGCGGTTTCATTCGACATGACCATCCTCCTTGCGCGGAGTGCGAAGCTTTTCGTACCGGTGAACGTCGGCGAGCGGCTCTATCTTCAGCCGTAGTGATGTCTGTACGCCGTCGGAACTGCGGGACGCGGGGCTTTTCAGGCGAGCAAGGATATTCAGTACATGCTCGGCACTTGGCCTGCCAGATTCGAGAGCCAGCTCCACGGCAACCAGCACCGCTTCCAGACCATGCACAGGCGTTGCCGATAGCACCTGCACCATTACGCGGTCGCCTCCAACCTGTCGGAGCAGGTGACGCTGAAGCCGCTGCATTGGCTCGGGCATTGTGAGGAACGGGGCTCCGTTTCGTAGGGAGCCCGGCTTGCGGGCTACAAGACTGATGTAGTGCGTCCAGTCGTAGAAGGTCAGGTATCGGTCGAAGCTACGTGCATGACGTGCAATCTCGTTGCCATCGGCGACGACGCTGATATACGCCGGATACGTTCGCAAACTCACAACATGATTTGCGAACTCCGCTGGCACGCTATAGCGGTTGCGCTGGAAGTGGATGAGGCTGGTTGACGACACGCGAACGGGCTGCTCGATGTAGCCATCGAACGGCTTGGGGCACTGCATCAGACGCGGGCGTTCGTCCTGTAGCGCATCTGCTACTGTCAGCTCGGGCCATTGAGGATGACGAAGCTCCTGCCAGGCATGCCGACAGCGCTCGGCCAGCCAGACGTTCAGAACATCAAGCGACTCCCACCGGGTTCGGATTGCTTCGTGCCAGATGTGACGACGGCGGTCCTGAACGTTCTTCTCGACGATGCCTTTTTCCCAGCCCGCAGCGCGGTTGCAGAACTCGGGTTCGAACAGATAGTGGTTGCACATCGAATGGAAGCGAGCGTTTATGGCGCGCTCCTTTCCCGGCCCCACCTTGTCCACGGCGGTTTTCATGTTGTCGTAGATGCCGCGCCGGGGTATGCCGCCGAACGCGGCGAACGCACGTGCGTGCGCGTCGAACAACATTTCGTGACTCTGCGTGTGATAGGCGACGAGCCAGAATGCGCGACTTGCGGCGAGCTTCGTGTGTGCGACTTCTATCCGGCGTCGCAGGCCACCGATGAAGACGTATTCGCAGCTCCAGTCGAACTGGAATGCCTCACCATATTCGAAGGCGAGCGGTACGAAGGCTCCGCGTAGACCACCTTCATCGCGGTTCTGCTTCCAGTTGCGGATGAACGCACAAACACGGTCGTAGCTGCCATCGTATCCAGCAGCCCGCAAATCGGCGTGCATCTGCTTTGCCGAGCGCCGCTCGCGCTTCGGCCTTCGCGTATCAGCCAGTAGCCAAAGACGCAACTGCTCCGACCATGGGTCGACAACGCTGCTGCTGTCTCGTTTCGGATACTTCGGCTCACCGGTTGATGAAGGCTCACGCAACCATCGCCGTATGGTGTTACGGGACAGGCCAGTACGCCGGGATATGTCCCTGAGCGGGACGCCATCGCGGAAATGCATCCGCCGAATCTTTGCCAACATGCTCACCGTAATCACTCCGGTTCTCCTGCTTGGCGTCCAAGCAGGCATTGAACATGTGGGTCAGTTTTCGATGCAAATTTCTAGTGGAAGTGGGTCAGTTTTGCACGCACCTCAACACCCAACAAAACGTCGGGGGAATTCGAGTTCGACTTGCGCGGGATAAGCAGAGCTTGCGAGTGGAAATACCTCAGCTCTTGCGCTTGATGCCGCATCTTTCAGCCCTTGAAGAGTGGCTATCCAATTCGATTACTTTCTTTGAAGCGTCGGTACTCAGCAAAGTGGCCGTCGCGGCCCACGATGCACACGGGGCACGGCGGTCACCCCTCGATCGACCGGTCTCAACGGGGCAACAGAAATCGGGCACTGAGAGGGTTAGACTTTAGCGTTCGGCCTGCGGATCACAAAACAAGAGCCGACGTGCTGCCACAGCTAGCGCGCCCTACCCTTTGCTGCACGCGCTTTGTTATACACAAAGCCAGCAAAACCATCGCGGAGGTCCGGGTAGCGCTCAAACATCGTCTCGGAAAAATCTCCTGAGACGTCAATGCCCAGTCGACGCAATGTGAGCTTGCCTGCCGCACTAGCCTTGAACGTTCGACGCAAATCATCCCGCTGCTTTGACGTTGCTTCTTGGTAGATTTCCCAACCGCGGCGCACCTCATCGACGATGCGATTTTGCGCATGTACATCCTGAGCCGCGATTTGCAGAGCCACACGTGTTTCCACATGCTCTCTTGCATCGGCTTCACGTCGTTCCGCAAGTGCGAGCGTCTCCTGCTGCTCTACCATCAGGCGTTCAGCGTCCGACACAATCCAGCGCTCCTTCAGGGCCTTCATGAAAAAGCCCGCAGGGCTTTTCGATACCTTGCCGAGCTTTAGACTGAAGCGAGTGCGCTCAATGGCCTGCTCTAAGCGTTCGTCCGTGTACGTGTCGCGATCCGATGCAATCTGACCAAATTGAACGCTGGAGAGCCCGAACTCTTGCTTGAGCGTTTCGTACAGCACTTTCGCTTGCTCGTGCGTATGTAACAAGCGCTCCTCGACGGCTTTACGTTCGATGCGGAAACGGAGGCGGCCGATCTTTCGCGACCCCTGCTCATTGCGAGTTTCGAAGGACAGGTGGAGGTCGGAAACGGCATTGATCTGCTCGACAGCTGGTCCGAGCCAGTCGCGCTTGAAATATTTGAACTCCTTCGCCTTTGCACCGATCGCTCCCTGCCAAGACCGTAGTTCATCGAGAGTGAACCATTCGGTTACGCCCTCATCTGCATACGGCAGTAGGTGGTCGTACATCACTCGCGCATAGCTAAGCGTGAACAGTGAAGTGATGCGAAGACTCAACCAGTGCGATTTCCCGGGACCACGAATTATGCCGATGAGGTCGGGCGGAACTCGAAACTGGAAGCGACCGCCGGCGTAGGAAATGCGACCGATCAACTGTACAGAGCCGAACGGCTTTGTACCGTCGGCCTCGGCTTCCGCTGTAGCCTGGATTAGAGCTCTCTGCGCTTCAGTGATGACCTGCTCGAGGTGAGCGTTGTTGCGGCTTGAGTACCGCATGAGCCACTTAAAGTAGTCGAGTTCGACGTCATAGAGATCGTGAACGCCAGACTCCTGAGCCACCACAAAATAAGCCGCATCGATCAACCGCCGCGCGGCAACACCAAGATCCACGATCCGAATGAGGACGTTTTTTCGGGCGAAGCCGATATCTTTTCGGGCGGCTTCGACCGGTAGGTCTTCCCCCCGCGCATCGTCGAAAAGCGCCAACGCCAACTGCCTGGACGTGGCTACCTGCCCTCCTGCCGTCATTCGACTCCCCTCGCCATCGTGGCCGCATATTTGTGTCGTACGGTACCGACGGCAAGGTGCGCTGTCAACACAGATCACCTCACCTTACCCAGCACAGCCGCTCAAATCACCTCACCTTTTGCTGATCGGATCACAACTTACCTCACCATTGCCGCCCAAACACCTCACTTTACGGGCCTAAATACCTCACTTTTGCAGGGTAAACGCCTCACTCTTGCGCTCAATCAACAGCACCTTGGACATAAAATCCCTCACCTTGCGACGCTAACCCATTGTTTATATTGATAGACACTGTCGCTGTTTGTGGTTGGTAGGTTTTATGTTTACAAAAACAAACTAACCCGTGTTTTGCAATATCAGAAATGTGTGCGCTCCTTTCCGTGCCTTGGAGCTGCCAACCCGCGGAGAAAACGAAGATAAGTCGTAAAAATCCGCGACCACAAGGTGAGGCGAATTGTGATCCATCGAGAAAGTTGCACAGGATCGCGCGACTTTTGCAGCCCTAAGGTGAGGTGTTTTGTGTTGCTCTAACCGGCGACGCACCGTGGATTGAGGTGGTGCTTCGTAGCTCGGACGGCCGAAGCCCGTCCGTTGGACCGAAACCCTCCCGCTAAGCGGTTGAAATTCAAACCTTTTCGAACAATTTGCCCCAGTGGGCCTCGAAAGGGTCGAATGTAATGGCAATTCTTCGGCACGACGAGTATTCTACGGTTCGACGGGCGAATGCTGCCAAACCGTAGAAATGGAAGGTGGGCGTTCGGAAATCGCCTCACCTTTGATGAAAGGGAATTTCCAATATGAATTTAAGCGAGCTTCCAAGTATCGATCGACGGGTGAAACTCACGGATTTCAGTGAGTTTGCTGATCGTTTGAAAGTGATGACGGACGAGCTTCGCGATCAAATCTTGGCACCGCGTCCGCGGAAGAATGCTCCGGTCTTCACGATCGGAGAACTGTCGGAGCTTTGTGGCCTTGATCGACAGAAGATCAATTACCTTGCGACCAAGGACGGCAGTGACCTGCCCGCGGGCGAAACGCACGGAACTGGTCGAGCACGGATCTTTTCTTTGAAAGACGCCCGGCAATGGGTGCAGAAGGTTTCGACGATTTATCAGACACCGCTTGTGACCGGGACGCGGGAGCAGCGCGGCCGTGTGCTGACAACGGCGAACTTCAAAGGAGGGTCGTGCAAGACTACGACTTCGATGTGCCTCGGTCAAGGTCTCAGCCTGCGCGGCCGCAAGGTGCTCATGATCGACCTGGATCCGCAAGCGTCGCTGTCGGAACTCTGTGGGCTATACGCGGAGAAGGATATTAATTGGGACGATACCGTTCTCCCCTACATCTACGATCCGAACATCGAAGGTGGCCTTGGGTCGAAAGTCCAGAGTACCTATTGGGACGGACTGGACATTATCCCCGCGCATAACTATCTGCATGATGCGGAATTTCACCTCCCCGCTGAGCAGAAGACGAATCCAGGATTCAAGTTCTGGTCGATTTTGCGTAACGGCATCGAGCCGCTCCGGACGCAGTACGACTACATCATTATCGACACGGCACCATCACTGTCCTACATGACGTTGAATGGACTGATGGCGGCCGATTCAATGGTGATGCCTTTGGTCCCAGAGAGTCTCGACTTTATTTCTTCCTCGTCGTTTTGGTCGTTGTTCGCCGAGGTTGCGAATGGCTTTGCCGAGCACGACGTCGATAAGACCTATGACTTCGTTTCCGTGCTCCTCTCGAAGGTTGACTACGGAACGACGTCGTCCGCACCGGTCGTTCGCTCGTGGACACAACGAGCCTACGGCGATTGGCTCCACGCGATTGAGATCCCAGCTAGTTCGGTCATGAGTAATGGTGCGCTCGCATTCTCCACCGTGTTCGATTTGTCACGTGCCGACACTGTGGCGAAGACGTTGGCGCGGGTAAAGCAGCCACTAATGGATTACTGCAAGTGGATTGACGATCAATATGTTGCACAGTGGAGGGCCGGCCAATGAGCAGCCTGCGTGACCGCATGATGGCCAAAACGGCCGACGTTCGAGCAACGAAAGATATCAAGCTCGCTGAACAATCAGAGAAGAATAAGACGCCTCTTACTGCGCCTGGAATGGCAGGAGCGTTAGCGCAAGCACAGCAGCGGATCTCTGAGCTGGAGAAGGCAGGCTTGCCATCAGAGGTGAGAGTCGCCGATATCGTTCCGAATCCGTGGCAGCCACGTCAGGTGTTTTCCGAAAGCAAGCTGACTCAACTCGCAGAGTCGATTCGAGAGTCGGGCCTCGTTCAACCCATTGTTGTCCGGCGGAAGGACGCGGGCTATCAACTTGTGGCGGGCGAACGACGTTGGCGCGCACACAAGATGATCGAGAGGGAGATCATCAAGGTCTTCGTGGTCGACCTTTCAGACGAAGAGATGGCGTTGCTTGCGCTCGTCGAAAACGTCGCGCGGGAAGATTTGTCGGACTACGAGATTTCGCGTTCGATTCGTCGAACGGAGAAGGAGTTTCCGAGCCGTAAGCGGGTCGCTGAAGCTTTGGGGATTTCGCGTTCGGAGCTGTATAGATTTCTCTCGTTTGCAGAGTTACCGGACTTTGTCATTCGAGACTTGGACGTGCAACCACGCTTGCTCGGCGCCCATGCCGCCCAGAACCTGGTTTCCGTGCTGCGCGATCAAGACGAGAAGGCATTCGAACTCGCCAAGCAAGCTTGGACGAGGGTCGTCGCTGGCGATCTCGATCAAACAAAACTCGCGAAGGCCATCAAGCAAGCAATCGAAGACGATGGGAAGACGGACCATAACGTTAGTGATCGAAAGATCGAGAAGATCTTTGCGGGCGGAAACCAGGCCGGATCTATCACCCGCGATTCTGTGGGCCTCACTGTGAAAATTAGAGCGGGACTTCTCACCGATGAAAAGGAAAGGCAAGTCCGTGAGCTAATTGCCCAACTATTCACTGGCACGGCGTAAGCTTTTTGTGCGGACCACGAAGCCCGATTTATCGGGCTTTTTTTACGTCTTTTGTGTGGCGGTTTATAGCGCTACAACGCGAGACGATCGTGACCCGCGAAAACCCGCGGTCAAGGTGATGCAGATCTAAGTTGCGCCGGTGGAGCGACTCGGCGGCGGCAGGGATGCTTTTGCGTTGTTGTTGGCGCTGCTTCCTGGATCTGGAGTGTCCCCATTGGAGACACGACATGAAACGCGTGACGGGTATTTCAACAATGCCGGCGGAGTGCCAAGGTGTCTCCATTGGAGACACTGGCGGTGAGTTTCGGGCGCTGAAACCGATATGAGCAGGCTGAACCGAAGCTGCTCCAGTGAAGACCTAGCGCAATCGCTAGCTTACGGGACGCCGCCGGTGGAGCGAGCCTCCGAGGCGCAATCATTGCGGGCACGCGGTGTGATATTAGAGATGAATACTCGTTACCAGGCTTCGTGTCTGTGTGTCTCCAATGGAGACACACGCGTTCTGGGGGTTGTTCCGACTTATGCCGAGAAGACGCCTTTGAGCCCTGTTGTAAGGCAGGTATGGAAGCTGTAGCGGTGCCGGTGTTTGTGTCGGATTATCTTAGTAGGTACTCTCGGGTGCAACTCGGCTCGTGAGGCCGAGACGCGAGCAACTCCAATCTATAGTGTCTCCATTGGAGACACGAGTTCGCGTTTCCTGGAAACAGCCAGTTACCGAAGTTAGAGCATAGTGCGCATATTGTCCGCGAGGGCGCGTGGAGATATGTTGCTGGCTTTTTCCGTCCTGTATGGCCGCACTGGCGTGGCGCTGGACGCGACTGATGCAGGCGCGTGGCTGAGAGTGTCTCCATTGGAGACACTCCTGTTGGCCTGTATGGCGGTCCTCCTCGAAAGTGACCTAAGTTGAGCCAATGCCCATCTGCGCAGCGACGCGCTGACAGCGCCAAGCGCGTTGATCTGACCTGAATGGTCAGAAGCAATAACAGCGTTCACTTGGATGAAGGTGTCTCCATTGGAGACACTTCGTACTGCGCCGAATCATCCGTACTGTCTTGCCGCGACGATTGGTTCGCGTTGATACGTCTGTGTCGTCGGGTGCGATGAGTATTTGAGCGCAAAGCCGGACATTCGCCCGGAGATTGCGGAGCGTTAGGCTTGAAACTCCGGTTTAATCCCGGACTTTGTTCGCGAACTCCGGGATTAAACCGGAGTTTCAATTGGTGAGCGTGGGCTATCACGAGGCGATTGCACACCGCATTCAGCTAAGACCTCTGTGCGACCACTGTATTGTCCCACCCATTTTTAATTTTCCCCTGCGTTAGTCAGCTGAAGCGAATGTGTGTCAGCGATCTAGCCCGTTACATGGCAAGCGATATGGCGGAGCGCGGCGGCGCGATCGAAGCTGGAGAGCTTTAAGCGAATCTCATAGTCTGGCGATCTTCAGAGGTTCCGAAGATAAGGGGGAGAGCGTGGAAATACGTGCACACAAGCAGATACACGAACGCCTGCGTGACCATGCGCCGAGAGTAGCGCCCGCTCTATTGGCGGCGAGTTGGACCGGTTTCCTCACCAGAGCGCGAGCAGCCACCGGCTTGCCTGTCGCGCACGCGCCTCGACTTCGTCGATGCTTGCCTTCGCCCAACGCAGCCACGTTGCAAGTTTCCACACTGCAGTGCGGACGCGCAGGCCCACTTCGTTATCGAATTTCAAACGCTGTACTGCGCCACGAGGACTCCGGGGCGTCCGGTGAAGATCGCTCCAGCCTAGGGAAAATCTAATAAAGCTGGAGCAACTGGGCGATTTCGTTGAATGGTAACCCGTGTGTCTTGGCCCCTTTGTCGCGAGTAGCGCGCCGTTGCCGAATGGCCGGTGGCGCGTCGGATAGTTCGTGCGGGCTCGGCACCCCCTACGCGATCACGACGTGTCACTGCTGGCAGACGATCAGGTGCGGACGGATTTCGTGCTTTCCACCGACGTGCTTGCGTGGCTTCCGACCGGGCGGCGATCGCTTCGCGCTGCAGCAGATTGTCAGCGAACAGTAATCACGCCGAGGTTGATGTAGATCAGCGAAGTGGCGATACACAGCAACTCTCTGCTGAGGCGTTGGATAGGCGGACGCTGGTCGGCAGAGCCAATGTGTACGGGACAAGTGTGCGGATCACGCACGGCGTCGGGGTTTGGCGAAGCGTGATTTAGGTTCAGAGATTGTCGAGCGCTTCTGCCTAGATTGGTGCGTTTGCCTGTCCCGTGCACCAGAAAATCCGTTCGGCCTCAGTGAGCGACCACAACGGAGTCCGAGCGGCCAGCGGGCGGACCGGAAGGGACTATAGAGCCCGATCGACGCCGTGCAGAGCGACGGCAACGCCGCGGGATGCTCAGCCTAGTACCGGAGTCATTCATGGTCGGCAGATTTGCGTTGCACGCGTCAGGAGTGCGACTAGCGGTAAGCTCGGCGCCCAGTACGACATGGGCCGGATGGGCTCCCTCGTCGGCAAACGTCCAATTTCCGCTGCTGCTCAGCAAGACGGCGTAGCGGATCGCATCGCCCGTTGCATTCCCGTTGAGCACCTTGCGGACAGCGGTATTCACTAGTGCCCGGCACTCGTGCGGATTCCGCATCGTCTTGGCTTAAGGTTCGGGCGTGCGGCCAGGACGCAGTTCAACAGCAGGCCGCAGGTGTGGATCCAACTACGCCACGCGAACGACTGTGCAGCAGTTCCACTCCCGAAACGGTTGCATCCTCGGCTTCTGCGCGACCGCCACGCCGGTATGGAAGCCGGGCAGTCCGACGTATTCGCCGTATGCCGTACGCGTTTCATCCTAGGCCCTCGCGTCTGGAGGGTCGCGCCTCGGGGGCAGTCGAGCCGCCGTCGCCCGTCTACCGGGACCGTCGCTGCCTCATCGCGGCGAAGGCCGTCGAAGTGAGGGGGCAACGGATCGCTGGCGCGCCGCCAGTCATTTACGAGTTGGATTCCGACTTCGATTCGCTTGCCCGCGATGTAGGGCGCGCGCAACTCTCACGGGTGTTGCAGAGAAGGAGGGGATGTCCTGTACGGGGCCGCAATGGAATAAGTCCCAGACTGGGCTACATTGTGGCGCTAAGGTTGCCTAGTTTTTGCCCGCCCTGATGCTGTCCGTGAAACAATGGGTGCGCATTGAATTCCGTTGTCTATATAATTGATTTTTAACGATAATCAAACGATTTCTGGGTGATGTTTCACGGAACTGGCTTGGCCCAACGCGGGCAGGACTGTACGTGAGTGCATCGAGGTTCGATGTGGACCGGCTGCGAACCGTCGATGTAGCGATTGATACGTATTCTGTAATTCTCAACTTCCTGTTCCTGGAAGCCGGCAGATGCGGCGTACTGACGCGTTCACGGACCGCGTCGGTAGCCGGTCATGCATCCGAGGCGGACGCACGGATCAGTGCGGTGGACGCTAAAATCGGGAGGTCGCCGCGGCGGCGGCTTTTTGACGAAATCCATGTCCAACCTGAAAGCACTGCACGCCGAACTCGGCCACGTCAACGAACTGCTGGCCGACGCGCGCTCGCGCGAAGTCACCGCTGTGCTGGCCCGGTTCCGGGATGAGGTTGAACTGCTGGGGATCACTGAGCAGGAAATCCGCCGGGCGCTGGGATATGACCGGCCTGCGCCTGCGCCTGCGAAATACTACGATCCTGCGACGGGCAGGAAATGGTCGGGCCGGGGGCGGCGTCCGGCGTGGCTTGCGGGTAAGCGCCTCGAGGACCACGCGATCGACGCGCCTCGGCCCCAGCCTTGGTGGCCCGGTGAAGAGTGAGCAACGGGGGGGCAAGGTGAGGGAAATTGTGTGTGTCCGGCATGGTGAAGGGCCAGACGCCCCTTTGCAGTTTTCACAAAGCCAGCACGTATCCCTGGCATCCTCCACTCACGCATCCCCAATACATATATAGAGAGTCTCGCCCACGATGGCCGACCGTTTTGAACTCGTTGCCCTGGCGCTGCCGCCTGCCTGCGCACCAGAATCCCTGCCGGCCGGTATTTCGCAGTTCATCGCCGCGTGCTGGCCGGGGATGAGCCGCGCCCAGTTGCTGGACCGCGCACGACGCCTGGCGTTGCGGGCGTCCTTGCGCGTGATGAAGGAGGCGGAGAGTGGCAACGCGGAAGGAGTGCGGCAGTATGCGCTCGTGCTCGTGGCATCAGACGGGTGGGCTGAGCTCGTGGCGCACGTGCGGCGGGTGGTGCGCCGCCGCGGCGCGCGCCGCGCGAAGGTGTCGCTGCCGCCTCCCAGAGATATACGGCAGGGCGGCCTTTTCTAGTCGCCCTCAGTGTGACTTTCTCAATCGTAGCTTCAGTGAGGGCCGGTTTAAGCGAGCGGGTACATTCCGCACCGTCTGGTGATCTCGGCATAGGCACAACGCCTGGGCTTGCGCTGGCGTCGTCTGCAGGTCGCATTGGGTCAAGTCTGCAAGATTTCCATGAATGTCCCTCGCGCATCTGCACGCGCTACCGCGCTTGCGGGCGCGGCCGCATAGTGAATCTGAGAGTTGGACATTCTCTAACCGGTCTGGCGTTACTTCAGCGTCAGCCTGGGGCTGTGTTGCATGTTGGGAGTCAACTTGCACGCATCGCTCGATTCCATGAAGATGGGTGCTTAGGATTTCGAATTAATGTGATTGCGGATCTATGTGATGCGGTTCCTTGCAGGTCGAAGCCTTGTATTTCCCAAGGGCCTGAGATGCAGATAGCCCCGACGTTTCGGGACGTTTTCGGGGGAGCATGGCTCACCACGGCGACCCCGTGGACCGTGCCGGGAAGTGTGTGAACGTGGTCTTGAGAATGTCATTGTTCGGTTGTTGGGCTGGCGTTGATATGACACAGGCAGTGGCACCAGTCATCCCCTACTTTGGTTCATGGTCTGCGTGACGGGTCGTGCCGGGTTCTTGCGCCACACAGTTTGACAAGTCGAGACGCGCAACTATCAGTACTGCACGGTGACATCACCGCTCTTGCTCTTCCGTATGCTCGAGGCCGTACTCTTGCACTTGTTGCGTTGTTCGGACATAGACGACGCTCTCGCTGCGATGTCCGGCGTGGATCAGCAAACCGCAAGTCGGACTTGCTGACTTGACTTTGCACCTGGCCCGATAGAATGAGGGGGCTGCAGTCAGCCCGGTCGCCCATGAGGATACCTGGTGAGCCGCGCGTTCTACCCTGCTGGGATTGCGGCGTGGTTGGTCCCAGCGATCGGACACGGCACTACTGATGGGCAGAGCTATTGCGAACGGGCTTGCGTGAACATCATCTTCCGGGGCCGCGGCAAAGCGGTCGGGAATCCAACGATTCGTAGGCCGGTTCAACTTCAGGCGGAAACGAGCCGAGTCTATATCCCGGCAATTTTCCAGCGCAAACAATACGGAGCAAAACATGCAGGCCATCGTGTCTCTGGGTGCAGCCAGGGGGGAGCTATCGGTGTGCGATTGACGCACGCGCCAGCGACGGCCAGTTCCAAGCGTAGTGGCGCGCTGTCGCCAATGAGGTGCGTGAAGTCGCGTCGGCTGACAGCGAACGTAAGGCGGCGAGCGTGATTGCGTGGTGGCACGGCGACTGGACCTGCGTATCCGGCACGCCACTGGCCGCGGCGCATCCGACGGGCGGCATGCTTTCTGGAAGGGAGAAAGGTTACCTGATGAGCAGATATTCAGCTGGCTTGGCAACTTCAGGTTATGTCATCGATGCAGCGGATACGCGAGATCGCACGATGGATTTCCTGAACGGGATCGGGATTGCCGCGCGTTATGAAAGTGGGGCGAACGGGTTTTCCGATGGATGCAGGATTGGTAGGGGTACGCTCGCTGTCGATCCGGCATGTCGAATCTCAACGCTACTCCATGAGGCGGGGCATCTCGCGATCACACCACGTTGCTTCCGGTCATGGATGGACGGGAATCTTTTTGCGGGCCAGCGCGCAATGCTAGATGCGGTCTGTGACGCTAGGCATGATCCGGATGATCCACTCTATCGCGCGGTGATCCAGTGCTCGGACCCGGAGGCGACCGCATGGGCGTGGGCAGCAGGCGCCGCGCTCGGGGTGCCCGGCGAAGAGATCGTCCGCAGTGACGAATATGGTGGCGAAGGCGATACGATCCGTCTGGCGTTAGAGATGCGCGCCTATATTGGTGTGCATGGACTTGCTCACGCAGGCTTCTGCTCGATTCGGGATCGCGGTAGCGTGGCTGGTTGGCCGCATCTGCACTTCTGGACGCAGGATGCAGGTAGTGTCGACGCGGCTGGCTCCCATGATGCCGGTCGTGGCGGAGGTGTAGCCGAACAGTCTTGATTGGGCCTGACGGGACGGCAGTACCGTCCCAACCGGAGAGCCTCGCGGCTAACTTCGTAGACAAGGATGAAGTGTACGTACCATGACGAAAGTGGATCTTGCGCAGGCGGACTACGTCGAGTTGCATCGCGAAATCGCGTTGGTGGTGGAGTCTGCCCGGTCGGCGGCGGCGCGCAGCGTCAATGCGCTGATGACGTCCACGTACTGGGAGATCGGCCGCCGGATTGTCGAATTTGAGCAGGGTGGTGAGGTGCGAGCGGGCTACGGAGAGGCGTTGATCAGGCGTCTGGGGACGGATCTGTCTGGCAAGTTCGGTAGAGGGTTCGGTGTGCGCAACCTCGCGCAGATGCGGGCGTTCTACCTTGCATGGCCCGCCGATCGAATTGTGCAGACGGTGTCTGCACAATCTACTGAATCCCGGATTTTGCAGACAGCGTCTGCAAAATCTCAAACACAGAAAACAACCGATACGGCCAAAGTCGGGGCACCGGAACTGACCGTCGTCGCCCAGGCCTTTTCACTTCCCTGGTCTGCCTATGTGCGGCTGCTTTCCGTCAAAACCGAGGCCGCGCGCGTCTTCTACGAAACCGAAGCGTTACGGGAGGGCTGGTCGGTACGTCAGCTTGACCGCCAGATCGGGAGCCAGCTATACGAACGTCTGGCACTCTCGCACAACAAGGCGGCGCTGCTCGGCAAAGCTGCGAAGGTGCAGCCCAGTGATCTGCTTACACCGGAGCAGGCCATACGTGATCCGTTTGTCCTCGAGTTTCTCGACATGAAGGACGAATATTCGGAGTCCGATCTTGAAGCTGCTCTCATCCAGCACCTCGCGGATTTCCTGCTTGAGCTGGGCGATGACTTTGCATTCCTTGGGCGCCAGCGCCGTCTAAGAATCGACGATACCTGGTTTCGGGTTGACCTCGTCTTTTTCCACCGGCGCCTGCGATGCCTCGTCATCATCGACCTGAAGGTGGGGCGCTTCAGCTATGCCGATGCAGGGCAGATGCATCTCTATCTGAACTATGCCCGTGAGCACTGGATGAAGCCTGGAGAAAACCCGCCTGTTGGCCTGATCCTGTGCGCAGAGAAGGGGGCGGCTGAAGCGCATTACGCGCTCGACAACCTGCCTAACAAGATTCTCGCGGCGGAATATCAGACAGTGCTGCCCGATGAGGAGACAATTGCGCAGGAACTCGAACGGACCCGAGCGGAACTCGAACGAAGGGGTAAATAGCGTGCTCCTACGTCTTTCGTAGGGCATTAAAAGCTGATCGACTTCGTAAATTGTCGTCACGCGCTACGAGGTAGGCTCCAGTGGAGAGGCCCAATTGAGCCCAGATATAAAATGAGCGTGCGGTCATTTGAATAGTGGGGGTTTGCGTACTCGTGAAGTACCTGGCTCTCTGGGTTCCAAAAAAATGAAAGAAGACGTGAGGCGAGTACTTCGTGAAGAACAGTCACTGAAAGGTAGGGACATCGCCAAGCGAATTGGCCGCTACCGCAGTGCTTCAACTCATTTCCGGAAAGAGTCCGAGACGTTTTACACAAAATAAGGAGTTCGAATGATACTTGGCCGAGGAGTAAGAGCTAGTCGTCTTTCTACCCGTCGACTGGCTCACAGGTGAGCAGCTCGATACTGCACTATGTGGCAGTGGTTCACCGCTTGTGACGCCGGCCACATTGTTTTTCGACTTACCTCGAATCTCCTAATTGATGCCCTTGCGTGCTATCAGCAATCAGGTCGTCGCCAGTGGCAAGATCTCCAGCATGTCGACGTCTATCATGCTGAGTTCGTTCAGACCACTGAACTGGCGATTGTCACTGATTCGAGTACAAAGGCGGTTCAAGCTTCTGTCGACTGACTGAGCGGCCGTTCAGAGGACATTGATTCTGGAATTGATAGTTTGTATCGCGCTTCAATGGAAGTTGTTCGCCTCAGACGATGACTGATGCGGTCCTTATAGTGTTGCTATGAAAAGTGAACGCCGCCGAGCCTGTTGGGGAGAGCTCCACGGCGCTCTGGATCGGCGGAATACAGGAACACATTCAATAGTCGCAGGCGGACTTGAGTGCGGCCATGTTCTGAAAGCTGCAGCAACAACGCGCGCCAGTGGTGTGACGGAGCAGCGTGACGCGGCATGTCTTATGCGGCTGCGTTCGCCAACGGCAGCTCAGTTGCCGGCACAGTATTCTCGATGGGCGCTGATGCTATCGCCTTGTCCTGCAGTTGAGCTTTCGCAGCGGTGGCTTTTTTCGCAGGCGCCTTGCGGGCAGTCGTCGCTTTCTTTGCCGGGACGGCCTTTTTGGTCACGGTCGCCTTCTTTGCTGCAGTCGCTTCTTTCTGAGTATTTGCGCCCTTAACTGCTTCGGCCTTCTTTGCCGTGGCTACTCGTTTTCCCGCAGTCCTGCTTAAGGCGGCCGCTTTTTTGGCAGGAGCCACGTTTTTTACCGCATTTGCTTGTTTGGCAGGTGTGGCCTTCTTCGCTGTCGCGCTCTTCTTCGCGGTTGCCGTTTTCTTGGCGGCCGGGGCCTTGACAGCCTTGTTATCGGCTTTTGCAATCAAGAAGCGCGTGCGGTCTTTTGCATTTGCAATCCAGGACGGAGCGCGGCCGCGACCGCTCCAGGTCGCACCTGACTTCGGATCGCGATAAAGCGCCGGTTGCGGGCCGCGTTTGTAGTTTCCAGCACGCTTCGCTTCGGCTTTCACAGGTGCAGGGGATTGGGACGCACCCTCAACCAGAAACTTACTCCGGTCTTTCGCGCTGGCGATCCATTGCGGGGCACGCCCATGTCCCGTCCACGTCGCGCCGCTCTTCGGATCGCGGTACTTCGCAACCGACGCTGTGCCGACTGCGCTTGCGGTTTTGCGACCGCGACGCTTGCCTACGTGAGCGTCGACGTCGGCAACGCTGATACCGTGCTTGTCCATCAAGTCGCGGATCTTGTTCAAGACGACTGTCGACTTGCTAACGACAATTGCTTCTGCCTGAGCCTGAAGCTTTGCAATCTTTGCCTGAATGGAATCGAGCGTTGCCATTGTTTTTTGTTTCCCTGAGGTTGGTTTGACGCACTATGCCACAACGCGCATTTGAATTGTTGAAGTGCGGGTATTCGCCATGTGAAATGATCACTCTGTGGATTTCCGACTGTTTCAGTCCGATCCGTCACATGCCAATGTTTAGAAAAGCTATCGGTTCATGAGTAGCTTTTGAAGGGTGGGTCTTTCACGCATTAGCAGTGACATCCGATGAATGAAAAGGTTGTTTAATTCTAACTATTTGTGAGCAGATTTCTCCACGACTGTGTTGGACACGAATCGTGAAGGTCAAAGTCTATGCGGTCCCGAGCGGATCTCAGTCGCTATGCGTTGTTCTCGTTGGGTGCAGCAAGCACGTCGCGGCTACGGCAAATCGTCGTTGGGTCTAGTGGAGGGGGCCAACACAACAAAGAACATCGACGAAGTCGCGGGATCGTTGCGACAGCGTCGCGCGCCGACTTGGCACAGGAGGCAGTCGCCAGCAAGAAATGCATCTAACAGTCTGTTGCCTCTACCTTACATCAGCGCCTCTCGGCGGAATCAGTGATCGAAGTTGATCTGATTTTGGTCCTATTAAGCAGATGTCACCATGCAAGATCGCTTGTGCCGGATGCCGTGTACAAATTGAGGACCGCGGCACGTCGTTAAAGGGTGTCGATTACCTAGGGTAACGATGGCTTGCTTACGAGATTTGGTGCGGCTGTACGCCGCGTTTCATTCTTCTCACGCGATCGCAGGTGCAGGTACAGATAGAACGCGTCGACGTCGTGATGCGAACGGAGCATTGCGTCGTCTCTATCGCCGTCTGTATGATCAGCGCCGCGAGCAACAGCTGTCTGGAAATCGGGCGGCGAGCAAGTTCCGCGTCAGTCTCTATCGGATGTTGAGGCTCATCAGCAGGAAGGCTATGGCAAACCGAACTCGCGTTGCTTGATTGATGAGCCAGAAAAACCTGAATATGCGAAAGGTAGAACATGGATGATGAAACCGGAGAGGAGGTCGCTGCGATAGCCGGTAAGCTCCTACAGCAGGCCATCGAGCTCGGGCTCGCCTGGGACGAAGCCGTGGCCGCCTTCGGCCTGGCGGCTAAGGCGGCCGCGCTGGCTGCCGCGAATGCCGGTGCGGACCCCGGTGGAGACTGTGTTTCGATTGCGCGCCAACAATTGATGGCGGCGTTTGAGCTTGATGTGAGGGTCATCGTCGCGACGAACCTTCCGGATCGCGCCGAAGCGGAGGCGGACGACAATCCCCTGCTTGCGACAGCACTACGCCGGCACGGTAGCAAGTTGCACTGAGCTGGCGTTGCACAACGCGGTGAAGCTGAATTGCCATCCGCGAGGCATATCGTTACGAAGGTTGCCCCGCATCATGCCAATGCCGAAGGAGATTGCAGGACGGCGCGAGTCGGAAAAGTGCTGTGTGTCGATAAACGCGCCGAATGTGGCCATCGAGGCTAGCGGCGGCTCAAAAGGGATTGGCACGACGGAGATGCCTCGCCCCGCTCATTCTGCGGCGCGCCAGTTGCGCTCTAACGGGATGGTGGCGTCACGTTCGATACGTCGAAGTAGGTTGCGGATGAAGTAATTGCACGAGCCCGTGCGCGAAAGTAGCGAACTGGACACAGCAACCCCCGACTTTTGCAGACGATTCAAGCCCTCGGGAATTTCAACCGATAACCATATTGTCAGCGGTCTGCTGTGACAGCAAGGCACTGAAGGAGTAGCGCGGTGTGTTCTGAACCTTCGCGATCTACAGGCCACCGAAAAATCACAACGAGGCCTAAAGCGGGAGGTCAGGCATGAAAGTCTACACAGATGCACTCGCGTTGCTCGGGTGGTTGGCGCAACGTGAAAGTGCGTCGGTTAGCGAAATCACAGCCTCAGGATTGATGGGTTCCCGCGAGGCATCGGACGTCATTCGTTACGCGCTACGCAATGGCGTCGTCGAGCGGGCAAATGGAGAGGCAGCTCGACGCGGCTCCGCTCGCTACCGATCAACAGGCGTTCCATTGCCCGAGCCACGCTCCAGGAACGTCGAGGCTTCTTTTGACGGCCTGTTGCACGCATGGGGAATCACCACGGAGCCTTTGCAGCGTCGCGTGCTGGATGCTCGGGTCCACCAGATCTCCGACGCGCCGCGGGAAATCTGAAAGCACCTGTCGCCAGGCTGTCGGTTCTGAGGCGAGTCGTGTCAACGATCTTCTCGTTTCTCGGTGTGGCGCATCTCGCACCGCTTCCACTCAGTATGGGGCACTGTCTAGGCTGCCGCTTCTAGCGCTCATTAGGAGCCTTGACTAACCGATGCCGGTTGCATTTCTGCCGTATCTCATCGTCGGGCGAGCGATGTCTTACAGCTGATTGTGTCTTCGCGATTCGAGAAATGGACACTGGTAACTGCGCTCTTCGGCGCGTATAAGCCAGCAGACTAGCTTCGTATTAAGCTTTAGACTTTTGGATTCGCTCCAGACTCCCTCTAATTTTCCGTCGCCGGAAGTGTTACCAATTGCTCGACGCGCATCGACAATGAAGATTCTGTATTTGTGCTGTGCCATGCAGGTATGCTGTGTTCGGCATGATTTCCTCCTGAGTTCAGAAAGCCGAGCGCGTCGAAAGTGCCAAGAAACTGATCGTATCGTTTGACGTGAGTATTCTCCGCGATCACGCAGCCAAAGGTCATGATGTGAAGACGCTCAAGGCACTCATCAGGAAGGTCGGCGATTGCATTTCCGATGACCAGTGCACCTTTGCTATGACCGACCAATGTCGTGAAGTTGTTCGCTAGTCGCAGCAGGGCGTGGAGGACATCCGAGGAGCCACTTCCGCGGCGAAAGACCGGCACGCCTGTGCCTGGCGCCACGGCGTGTCCTGGTGTGGTCGCGAGAAGTTGGCGTCCTATTGTTGCGGCATCCGGTGCAACGCGAGCGAGTATGTCCTGGACCGGCTGTTTGATCCAGTAGCTGTACATCTCGAATCCAAACCATCCGCCGAGAGCTTGCTGCACGACATCCGCGAGTCCGTATCCAGGCACGATCGCAGCAACGGGCTGTTGAAAAGCGGTGGAGACATTCCACGCAAGGGCAGCTGAGCCGAGTGCAGAGCTTCCGACGCCGCTGACCGAGACGGCCTCAACACGATGGACACCACTCGCGAGCGCATCGACGAACGTCTGGAAATCGGTGAAGCGCAGGACGTGAGGTGCGTTGGCCGCGTTGACGATGAGAATTGAGCCTTCGGGGTTCAGCATTGCGCTGAGATTTGCTTGTTCTTGCACAGGTTGGTCGGCGGCTGCATCGGTCCAGTCAAGCTCTACACCGTCGCGCGCAAGCGTGCGGCTAAACGCTTGTACGTCATAGAAAGCAAAATCGAGCGCAGCATTTGCAAATCGCAATGCAGTAAGGGCCGGCACCATTTGTGCGCGCTGAACTTCGAAGTTGGCAAGCGGGGGCATGAAGTAATCCGCAATGCTGAGCATAGAATCGGGACCTCACGAAAAGGGTGCGTCTGCAGACCGCCTGCTGGGAACAGTCCGAGGGGATGAGCACTGTGTGCTCGAGTCGATTTAAGGCGAAGAGTCGGCCCACTTCCAGATGTCGCACATCCGGCTGTGTGCAGTAAGCCACATACTCGTGCAGTTGGTATGGGCGACGTAAAGAATCGTTCGTGGAGCCGAAGGAGTGCGACGGCCATGCGCCTCGCCAGAGGGCATTGCTTCACAACGCGAAACCCAGGTTGGAAAATTCACGCAAGATCCGCTTTCAGTCGTTTTTGCAGCACACGGTTCGCAGTGAGTCCCGAGCCTCGCTCGGACCTCGCCGGATGAGCGCTACTCTTGTCGACGAAGGTCCATGCAGGTTACTGCGTTGCGGCTTGTGTGACGACGTCGTTCATTTGAACCGGCACTGCGATCGTCGCGAATGACCATCGGACATCAAAGGGCGCATTGGCTACCCCGAATTGCTGTGTCAGGCGCCCGGTCGCGTGTGCAGTGTAGGTCGTGCCAGGACGCAACGGTGTGAAAGGCGT
The DNA here is from genome assembly GCF_014171495.1 of Paraburkholderia tropica. NCBI lineage: Bacteria > Pseudomonadati > Pseudomonadota > Betaproteobacteria > Burkholderiales > Burkholderiaceae > Paraburkholderia > Paraburkholderia tropica. The sequence continues at coordinate 57,494 of NZ_CP049138.1, read as the reverse complement.
GCAAACAGCTGTATTCCGCCCTGTGTCTGCGCTTGTGAGCGGTGCGATCTGGCAGCTCACGGGCTTGCCGCGTCCGTCACGAAGCTCGAACTTCTCAAGCAGGATGTGTGCGTTGGTACCACCGGACACAGTCAGCGGATAGCCGAGCAGAGCGCCGCGATAGCGTGAATTTGGTCCCATCGGGTCGGGCTGCTCGATATTCTGCCATGAGAGCGGGGCGTCCTTCTGGCCATCATAGGGATAGACTACGAGTTCGGTATCGCCAATCGCGGGCTTGGGGTCCGCAAAGTCCACGACGGTGATTTGACTATCGCCCGACGCAACGGCTTCGCCGGCGCGTGCCCAGTCATAGAGCATGGCACCCCGGTGATACGGCGAATCGAATATCTCCTCAATCGGAAGCGCCGGAACGCGCTGACCTCCGTAGACAGCGAACACCTCACTCGCCCCCGTCGTCTCAGTGTGCTGACGCACCCGCGTTGTGACGTCTGTACCCGAGAATCCAGGAAGTCCCGCGCTCTCGTCGTGGCTGCTTGCGCGATTGACCTCCAGGTAGTGCGCGTGTGCAGCCGCGGCTTCAGCCACGAGCGGGTCGGCAGCGATCGCGCTCAGACCGAGTTCCGCGCGTCGCGCGTTCAGATAGCTGATCGCCGTGGGCACGGGATCAGCGGGCAGGATGGCGAGTGCAGCAGGACCCGGTGCCGTGTGAAGCGTAATGCGCGGGCCTGTATAGGGCTGCTCGGAGACTTGGGTTAGGGCCGGTTTGGTCGCGCATGCGTTGAGAAGGGTCAGGGCGGCAGCGAGCGGAATGGCCGCAAGTGTTCGGAAAAGCATCGCGAAGATCTGTTCTTTGTTGGTATGTTTGATCTCCTTATCGGCAAAATTCGTTTGAGGTTTAGAGAGTGGGGAGCCGCGTACTCGATCGCGATGCCCAGAATAGTTGCCAATTCGTGGTTACCAGCTGCCGGCCTGAATGGGGAAAGTGGTGATAGCTTGACGCGTAGTTGACTATGCAACGGTAAGGAGCGACTTGAATGCACCGCGAGCTAGCGAAGAGAGCATGCCGATTATCGATTTGTCGGCCGTTTGAATCAGCGTGCAAACGTTTTACATCGCAGAAAAATCCAATTTCGAAAATCTTGATCGCTGACTGGAAAAACGATTGAGACTGTCCAGTCTGAGCGGCTTGTGTTCGTGGACAAATCAGGTCGGCAAGACTTCACACGCCGGTTCGTGTGAGAAATCATCCGGCAGTCGGATTCGCACGCTGTCTTCCGTGTTTTCCTGATAAAGTTTGCGTCAATCAAAATGAATATACGAATTCGGGGAAAGAAGTGAAATCTATTCAATTCGCATAGGACGCTAGCGTTCGGTCGCGTTGGATCACGCGCGCCTCCTTCATAAAGGCGAATATTCGCTGTGATCGTTGTTCCGCACTCCGATAGCCGGTTCGCACGTACGCCGTCACTGTTATCGCGCTGCAATCGCGAGCGGGGCGTCATATTCGTTTAAACAATCACGCGGGTGCTGGACAAATTCGTCCAGCCCTCAAGAATGCACGCGCCATACCGATATAAGAAGGGTGACACTGTCACGATCGAATCGGAAGTTGTGATCGCAACCGTCTGGGAATTTGCGCGGTGCGACGGGGGACCACAGTGAAAAAGAGAACGTATACCGCATGAAACGATGCATATTGGTGGGCGTATCGACAACGGTGATTGCAGGTTGCGCGGTCAATCCGCAAACGGGGCAACCTGAGTTTTCTCCGGCCGTAAAGACAGAATTCAAGAGTGTTTTCGACAATCCCGACCCCTGTTCCAATAATGACCGCAACATCGCGGCAATCATTGGCGCGGGCGCAGGTGCCGTAGTTGGGCACTATCTTGGGAAGAATGTCGCGGCCACAGTGGCAGGAACCGGCATCGGTGCACTGGTCGGCCTGATGATTGGACACGCGATGGACGAGCGCCGTTGCAATCTCTATCACATTGCGCAGCAGTACCAGATGAAGCTCGCGAGTGCGCCAATCAAGGCCAGCAGCATTGACGCTGCAAATGGTCAGGGCGATGTAGTGGGGCTCGACGTGCAGATGGGCGGTGTCGATGATGAGTTCCTGCCCGGTACCGCCACGCTTACGCCGCGCGCGAAAGAGTATCTGGGCAAGGTGGCTGACCAGTACAACCCGAAAACGTTCGCGACATCGCTGGACGCGCAAACGCGTAATGCCCAGAACGCACGACAGACTGCGGTCGCACATTCCGCGAACCAGAACGCGGCGGCACAGCGCCAATTGCTGATCGTGGGTCATAGCGACGAACGCGACAACATGTCGGGTCCCGATCTCGCACGGCTTTCGGAAGCTCGAGCGAAAGCGGTTGCGGAAGTGTTTCGCCAGCATGGCGTGCCGGCCGCCAATATTGCATATCAAGGCGCGGGCGACTCGCTGCCGATCGCGCCGAACGGTACGGTCCAAGGCCGCAGCGACAACAACCGCGTCGAAGTCGTCGACGTGCCGAACCTCGATGCGTTGAAGGCGTATGCCAGCAACCGCTCCGCGAATCCCGCCAACTTCGCCGTCGCGCGTCAGGCTGACCCGGGAGCATCGGGTCAGGATGATTGGCGCACGAGGGACCTCGCACCTACCGGCGCAAGCCCGGCGACGCCCGCTTCGCTCGCGTCCAAGACGCCGACGACGCCGCAACCGGCGGCAGCGATTCGCAAGGTCACGCGCAAGAAGGCGGTGCGCGCAGAAACACCGTCGGCGGATCCTGCATCTAACAGCGCCAAAAGCGATGTGCCGGGTGCCCCAAGCGCGCAGGCAGTTGCATCCACAAGCGCACACCCAGCGAATCCAGTGGGGGCAGCGGGTGGTCTGGGCTTTGCAGGCAAGCCGCTCCCTGCGGCGGGTTATCAGGTCAATCTGGGGGCGTCCAGAGACAAGTCGTCGATGTTCAGTTTCATCACGGATGCGAATGCCGACACGCCGGTCATTATTGGTTCGTGTTTGCAGGACCGGCCGCACGCGAGCACGCTGATTCGCTCACTCGCGACCAACCAGCCCCTCAAGGTGGAGGATTCGCTGCCGGGCCTGTATGGCCAGCCGTGGTTCGGCAGCCAGGGCGACGCTGCTGTCGCGTTGTTGCGCGTCTATGTGCCGAGTGACGCGGCGGCGCCCGTACCACCCGTCACCGCCGAGATATACCGCCGGGAGGGCAGCGGTTATGCCGCCGCACCCATCGCGCGCTTCAGGGATGCACCGGTGAACGTTTACCGCGGCGCCGACGCGACGCTCTATCGCGTCTTCCTGCAAGGCTCGGCGCAATGCGTCGATCTGCGCGTGCCGACGAAGTCCGCTTCGGGCAGTGGTCTCGTCATCTATCCGTGGAACGACGCGGAATACAAGGCAGTCGTCAATTTCTCATCGAAGGGATAAGCCATCGTGCAACATGCCATCATCTCAGCGCTGTCTTCGCTGCCGTTCCTCGTCTCCGTGACGGTGGCAACGATTCTGGCGGCCTTTTTCTTCTGGCTTCGTGCCGACAGCTTCCGTTTCACTGCGTTCGCTTATAAACGCTGGTGGGCATTCGGGAACGACCATCGCGCCGAATTCCAGCGTCTCACGAAAGAGAGCGGCGATTCGACGGTGAACGACGGGCTCGTCCAGGCCGAGCTTACGCTGTGCACGACCTTCAAGTCGGTCATCTCGGGATCGAGCAACACGGAAGTGACGGCGGGCCAGTTCGGCCGCGCGAAGAACTATCTGAAAATTACACAGCAGACCGATATCCATCCGCCTTCGATGATGGCGCGCGTTGGCCTGTTCGTGCTGATTCTCGCTGAGTCCGTGGGTACGGGCTATGTGCTCGCGCCGTGGATGTCCACTGAAATCACACCGTCTCAGGCGAACCTCGCGGCGGGCGTACTGGCGCTAGCGGTCGCGATCGTGCTTGCGCTGCTCACGCACACGACGGGCGCGGAAATGGCGAAGTTCTCGCACTTTCGCAAGCGCCACGGTTCGGAAGGTCTCGAAGTGCGTATCGATCTCGGCGACGACCAGGATCAGGACGCCTACTACATCGACCCGAATACGAACACTGTGCGTCAGAATCCGCTGCCGCGCCGCTTTGCCAACCGGGTGGACGATCCAGGCGTCAAAGGCCCGATCCTGCTGGTCGTATCGGGCGCGATCATCATTGCGATCATGGTGGCGATCTACGTGATCCGCGTGAATGGCGTGGAAAGCGAAGCAACGCGCCAGATTGTCTCGATGGAGACGAATGGCGTTCAGGGCGGGGGCGACGCGAGTCCGTTCGATTCAGCGGGCACTTCGTCGGCATTGCCGCCGAGCGTCGCCCAGGCGCAGCAGGCGAGCCGCAAGGACGTCGCAGAAAGCCTTGGCGGCAACTACAAGGTTCAGGGTATCGCGGCTTCTCTGATGCTCGCGCTGATTTATCTCGTCACGCAGTTCACGGCTTTTATTGTTGCATTCAAATCGACGTTTAGCGGGCAGGGCGAAGCGGCGTACGACTTCACGCGCAACCAGCCGTCGTTCGAAACGTTCCGCGCACGCTTTCTCCAGCCGAGGATCGCGCGTGCCGAAAGTTTTCTCACGCAGTTGCGGGAGGCTCGCAAGAAAGGCAATCACCGCACCGGTACGCTGACGTTCGAGGCGTTCCTCAAGCACGGCGAGCAACGCGAAGAGCAGGCGCGCGACAACGTGATCGACAGGGTCGCCGCCGACGTGGCCACGGGTAAGAGCGAAGGCGAGCGCGAATTGCGCTACGAGCTCGCATTGAAGAACCATAACTTCTCGTCGGGCGAGCAGGATCAGGTGATCAAGGCGTATCAAGCCGCCATCCTGCGTACCGATGGCATTCGTAGCAAGCCGGCGGCAACGCGCCCGCTCGCACAGACGCTGGACACAACGCTCATACGTGTGCAGGCCGATGAGCGGGCGGCGCTGCAGGAGGCGCAGGCGACGATCGAGGCGGCGCGCGCGCGCCCCACTTCGCCTGTGGAGGAGGCGGCGGACATCAACGCGCTTGCACAGGCGTTCGCGGCGTTGCCCGACAATCTCGCGAAGGGCGAGTTCCTCGAGAAACAGGCGTCTACGCTTTCCAGCGATGACTTTGCCCAGTTGAGCGATGAAATCAAACGCCGAAAGCGGCTTGCGAAAACGACTGAGAAGTTCAGCGACCTGCTGGACGACTGAGCCTCCTGAATGATCGCCGTGGCACCTTTCCCGGGCGCCGCGGCAAACCGACTGACTGCACATGAAGATTTTCAAGACACTAGGCAAGGCCGTTGCGCTGGCCGCGCTCAACGTTGCCACTGCGGCGCACGCAGGACTCGTCAACGATGTGCCGAGCTGCTATGGTGCGTTCCATCTCGCGGCCGCGCCACAGCAGCCGGCGCGTGTGGTGTACGTTCTCATCGATCAAACCGTGCTGCTCGATCAGTCGCTCCAGCAATCGGTGCTCGACAACGTGGATCGTATGATCCAGCCGGGTGCGAAGTTCGTGATCGCTGAATTTTCCGCGTTTTCCCAGGCTCATTACCTCAAGGTGCTTCATACCGGTTACGTCGAACAACCGCTGCCCGATGACGCCTACAACACGCTGCCGATCACAAAGGCACCGCAGATCAAGGCCTGCTTCGGCCAGCAACTCGCGTTCGCGCGCAAGATGGCAGCGTCGACCACGCGGCAGGCAATGGCAGAATCGACTTCGACACTCAACGCTTCTGAAATCATGGCGGCGCTTGGCGAGCTGGGGCCGGCCGTGCGTAACGATGCAGCGTCGGACAAGGTGCTGTTCGTCGTAACTGACGGACTGGAGAACTCGCGCGCCTCGTCGTTCTATGCGCATGGTGGTGTGCGCGATATCAACCCATCGACGGAGCTTGCGAAGGCACGCACGAATGGCATGTTCGCGGATCTCGGTGGAGCGAAGGTCTATGTGCTTGGCGGCGCGATGATGCCGCCCGCGACCAGTGGTACGCAGGCGCAGCGCGATGGCTATCGTGATTCGAAGACCGTCCACGATCTGCGTGATTTCTGGCAGGGATATTTTGAGTCGTCGCACGCACATCTGGTTGAGTTCGGCGCGCCGAGCCTTGTCACGCCGGTTTCGTACTGAATAGGGATAGAGCGCGAAACGGCTGGGCATATTGAACTGCGAACGGAGATACGGACGGAACCGAAATCAGATTAGGGCGGAGGGGCATGGATTGGGACGGATGCAGGTCTGCTCGTCACGAGCTGGTACCCGCTTTTCTTGGATCGGCCGTTTGGGCACCAAGGGACCTTGCGCTTACTTCGTGCCGCTGCGGAGATGTCGACAGGGTATTTAAAAGGGTTTCGAATAGCTTCGACGGGGATGCCTATCTCACTCGGGTCTTAAGTGATCTCGGTCATCTGCGGGCAGAGTGCAGAAACGCCGTTGAGGCGGCGATCTCCGATACAAGGTCGACATGGTAGACCGGTCTCCGAGTGTAGGTTTGAAGCCCGTTATCGCAGACACCGAATAAGTCAACCAAACGATTCAATGACCACCGAGCACTGGCGTTTCAACTCAAGCATCCCTTGGCATTACTTCTCGTCGGCTGTTTATGAGAGTGTGCTGGCGAGAGAGTCGACCAATCAATTTCAGAAATATCATCATCTACGCTCGTGTACCTACTTTTCTGTTTGCTGCTTCGAGGCGTTCCTCAACGCGATGATGCGAGAGAAGCTCGGGCAAGATGGTTTAGCTGAAGGGAATATCCTCAAAAAACTTCGTTTTGGTAAGCTTGCCGAGAAACTTCAGCAGTGGCCGTCAGAGGTCAGTGGGAAACAGATAGAGATTCCCAGTCATTTGCTTGATGTGTTCAACACTTTCCAGTCCTTGCGCAACGAAGTGACGCACGCGAAAACACGTGACCACTCCGTTTATGTCGAGCTCGACCGGCTTCGCCCCGACCAAATCATCGACGCATTGGCCCGCGTGATGGTAATGGTGTATGAAGCGAAGGGGTGTGCTTTCCCGTACTGGCTACTGGGCTGGAATTTCGTGGGCGTGGGTGGAGATCCCGGTCACCCACTTGAGAGTACAAATTTGAACGGCTTCGTTCATTCGCTCAGAAGCCTCGGAATTGGCTTCAACAACTATGGGTCAGACTTCGCTTGGGAAAAGAAGGCTATGACATCCATCAAAGGATACGAGGAGCTGAAGCGCATCCTGTCTCAAGTGCAAGTGGATATAGAACCAAAGAGCGATAGATTCCCGTTCAAACCACGCCTGACTAGGCGATGGTGGGACGTCGAGGTTGTGCGCTAGATGAACCGAGCCGGGAATCGTGGAGGCTATTGGGTTTAAGTTAAAGCAGGCGCATCCGCAGTATTTCTGAGTTGCCTGTAGTAGTTTGCCTCAGCTTCAGCGGGCGGGATATAGCCGAGCGGTTCCATCAGTCGATGATGATTGAACCAGGCCACCCATTGCAGCGTTGCCAGTTCGACGGATTCCTTCGTTTTCCACGGGGCGCGCCGATGAATCAGTTCCGTCTTGTACAGGCCGTTAATCGTTTCAGCCAGCGCGTTGTCATAGCTATCGCCACGGCTGCCGACCGAAGGCTCGATGCCCGCTTCGGCCAGACGTTCGCTGTAGCGAATGCTGACGTATTGGGACCCCCTGTCGGAATGGTGTATCAATGTCCCGTTCTCGCCTGGTTGCCGCGCATACAGCGCCTGTTCAAGTGCGTCCAGAACGAAGTCCGTGGTCATCGACGAACTGACTCGCCAGCCAACGATACGGCGAGCAAACACGTCGATCACGAACGCCACGTAAAGCCAGCCTTGCCATGTCGAAACGTACGTGAAGTCCGAAACCCAGAGCTGATTCGGCCGCTGCGCCTTGAATTGCCGGTTGACTCGGTCCAGCGGACGCGGTGCGCTTTTGTCGGCAATCGTGGTGCGAATGCGCTTGCCGCGAACCGCACCACGCAGACCTTGCAGCTTCATCAGCCGACCGACCGTGCAGCGCGCGACCACAATGCCCTCGCGATTCATCTGCTTCCAGACCTTCGGCACACCATAGACCTGCATGTTGGCCTGCCAGACACGCCTGATCTCGGGTTGCAGAATCTCATCTCGTTTCGCGCGGGCGCAGCGTCTGGACGGATCGCGAAGCTGTGCCGCATGGCGTCGGTAGCCCGACGGGGCAATCCGCAAGACCTTGCAGATCGGCTCGACCCCAAAGGTGTCGCGATACTGATCGACGAAGGCCTTCAGGACTTGAAACGGCGGTCGAGCTCCGCCTGGGCGAAAAACGCGCTCGCGACCTTGAGAATCTCGTTGGCACGACGCAATTCCTTGACCTCGCGCTCCAGGGCCTTCAGCCGTTCGCGTTCGTCGGTGCTCACGCCATCACGCTCACCCTGGTCAACCTGGTCACGCTTGACCCATTCGTGCAGCGTCTGCGGCGTACAGCCGATCATCGGTGCAATCGATTCGACCGCCGCCCACATCGACGGATGTTCGCTACGTTGCTCGCGCACCAGACGCACTGCGCGCTCGCGGACTTCCGGGGAAAACTTGGTTGCCTTCTTGTTCATGGCTCCATTCTCTCAAGAGTTGGAGCCTCCACCAAACCCGGCTCGGTTCACGGGCGTCTGCACCGGGCAGCAATGTGAAGCGGAGGTTTGGCTTTTGTCGCCCGAGGCATACCCACACACTTTTTGGCTCGGTCGACGCGTTGAAGTAGCTGAGGGTTCAAAAGTTGTGGGCGTTGCAGATGTCCTGAAAATAGTGAATCCGCTGCTCGAATTGAGCACAGATGGCTGAGTGCTTCGGTGTCGAGAGACACGCTCCACAAACGGCTTCAGTTGACCGCATCGGGCGCCAGTCGGCGGCGGATTCAACCGGTCGTTCGACAGACCGGCGCGAATCGTCGTCAATTTTCGAGTCTTCAACGACACTTTCTACCTAATCCCGCCTGCTAGACTGGCGCGCGCCACCTGAATTCTCACTCCATGAATTCTCTCAAACAAAACCGTCCGCTGTCTGTGTCAGAAATGTCGCTCGCTCGTTGGATGCTTGAGCACGGCGAGCCGACGGCGCGAGAGTTTCTTGAACAACTCGCAGTTGCGGAGGTGACGCCGTGTCGCTGCTCCTGCGGCTGTGGATCCATCAATTTCCAAATGAAGGGCCGCGAACCCACCCCACCAGGCGTACACATTCTCGGGGACTTTATGTTCGGTCCGGACGATGCACCGGCCGGGATCTTCATTTTCGAGAGCGCAGGTTTGTTAAGTGGTATCGAGGTTTACGGACTCGCCAGCGATGCTCCGGCAGAACTGCCCCGACAAGATGCGCTTCGGCCGCTTGCCCCTGATCGCAGTGAGTCGGGTCGCTAGCACATTTGTATCGAGCGCACACAGGAGATCATCCTCGCGCTTGGTCGTCGGGCTATGGTCGGCCATAACCGCTCAGTCGAGATAGACTTCCTGTTTTGAGCCAAGCCGTGGAAAAATGGAAAAGCCATCAATGGAATCTGCCGTTACGCTTCGCCAAGCGTATCTCGTCATGTTCGAATTTCTTGAGCTTCAATGGACGCGGCTCGGCAAGCCCGATGAATTAGGAGGGCTTCTCGGCAACCTTGAATCCGGCGGCCAGCGCCCGGTATGCCCGGCTTGCATATTGCGCCCCTCTGTCGGAGTGTAATAGCAGTCCCGGTACCGGTTTGCGTTGCCAGCACGCACTGCGCAGTGCCTGGCAAACCAGCTCGGCGTCGATCCGTTCGGACATTGACCAGCCCACTATGCGTCGACTTCCCAGATCCAGAATCGCCGCCAGATACAGCCAGCCTGTGCGACACGTGTCGCCGTCCGCCGGACGTAAATCGGCAATGTAGTGGATGGCAAAGTCTGTTTCTGTCTTGTCACGCGCGGCTCGCCGTGCCGTGACCTGCTGTACGACCAGCAGTTGCCTACCTAGACGTGCGTGACTGGTAACGGTCGTGTGCGAAGCTCCAGGGACAACGTACTCGTCGAGAGACGTCACCAGTGGCGACAGTGGTGATGACGCTGCAAGCCGCACTGCGGCGTGGAGACCAGGCAAGTTCCGCATGCGCAACAGATGTGAACCGTTGATAAACCTCGTCATGTATGACGGGCCGAAGCGGCTTGCAGGCCCGAGCCAAAAGGCACGCAGCTGGATGCTCCTTTGGGTTGTAGGAGTACGTCGTCGCAACGCTGCCGGGGAAAAGACGGGCGCTAAACGGACAGGCACGCCGCGGGGTGAGGTTGCGCCCGTGTTGCGGGTCGGCAGGAACGGGAACGTGGTAAGCCCGATTGTCCGCCTACGTCGATGTGCTGGCTATGGCAGGTGACTCGCAAGGGAAGCTGTTGGACAAGCGGGTATGAGAACGCGGAAAAAGCGAATGCCGGGCTGTAATCGCCCGGATAGGGGTTCAAACTTTGCCTTGGCCTGAAAAGGTGCAGACTTCCGCGTGGTGCAGTTGTCGCAGGTCCACGTTTGAGATTCATCGAGGGGAAGCTTGTGAGAGACCGGTATCACTACGGTTCAGCGCCCTTCATCTCAGCGATGAGGCGAATCAACAATGGGATGCTTGCGAAGGGCTCGTGCAGTGGGCGAGACCGGCGTCATTGCGACGTTTCATGCTGTGCTCGAGCCGTATGCGGGGAAAGCTCGCACGTACGGTTCTTCGGGGGCCGCGTTTCCGCAAGGAAACGTGGCTACCCAATTCGCCGGTCCTGACAAACGTGATGTCGCTGACCCACGCGCGATCAGGCTGCCAGCCATCGAAACGACGATCGAGCAGGTTCGGCGCTACGGGAAGGCTGTGCGTCGAGTCCGTCGTGACCCGCCAGGCACGCCTGTAGACCGGGCGCAAGCCTTGACGCTGCAAGCTACGCCGCACGCGCTCTTCGCTCGCCGGCCGACCTTGGGCTCGCAATTGCCGCACGATACGCGGGCGGCCATACGTGCCACGATGCTTGTGGTGGATGGCGGCTACTTCCGCATCAAGGGCCGCGGTCGCCTGTGCTCTCGCGCTGGGTGGACGAACGCGCCACTGGCAATATCCGCTGCGCGAAACTCACAGAATCTGGCAGAGCCGGGTGACACTATACTGGTCGCGGTGATCGTCGATCCATGCGTACCTCACCGCGACCGCTTCGCGAAGTACGCCGTCGCTTTTGAGAGAATTTCGATATCGAGTTTCGCGCTGGCCAACTCTTTACGCAGCCGGCTGTTCTCTGCCTCCAGCTCGCTGATCGGGCGCGTAACACGTACAGCGCTCACGTCACGACCACTCGTCTCGACACCGCCTTCGGAACCGCAGCTACGCCGGCTCCAGTTCCCTAACGTCGCCACTGGCACCCCGAGCCTGCGCGCAGCTTCATGCTGCCCGTTTGAATTTGCGATCATGACCTGCTCCCCGAGATTAGTACGCTGACAGTGTAGAGTCCGTTCCAACAAGGAGCGGTCATGAAGAAGCGGTTCACCGAAGAACAGATTATTGGTGTGCTGAAGGAAGGCGAGGCAGGCCTGAAGCCAGCGGAACTGTGCCGCAAACACGGCATCTCCGAGGCGACCTACTACAACTGGAAAGCGAAATTCGGCGGCATGACGGTTTCCGACGCACAGCGCCTGAAGGAGTTGGAGCAGGAGAACAACAAGCTCAAGCGTCTGTTGGCCGAATCGATGCTCGACAACTCTGCGTTGAAGGACCTGCTGTCGCGAAAATAGCAAGCCCGCAGGCCAAACGCGAGGCGGTCCAGATATTGATGACCGAACGCGCCATGGGTGTCACCCGGGCCTGCGGGCTGGTAGGGATTTCTCGTTCGCTGTTTCAATATGAATCGCGCCGCAAAGTCGCCGACGAAGAGCTGACTGGCCGGATGATGGTCATCGCGGCGCAAAAGCGTCGCTATGGCTATCGCCGGATTCACGTACTGTTACGACGCGAGGGCCGGCTGGCAAACCATAAGCGCGTCTGGCGGCTGTACAGCAAGGCGGGGCTGAGTGTGCGCAAGCGCAGACGCAAGCGCATTGCTGCTGTCGAGCGCAAACCACTGCCGGTGCCCACGGGGCCGAACCAGAGTTGGTCTATGGACTTCGTCAGCGACGGGCTGGCCTATGGTCGGCGCTTTCGTTGCCTGAACGTGGTCGACGATTACACGCGTGAGTGCCTGGCTATCGAGGTCGATACCTCGCTGCCGGGCCTGCGGGTTAAGCAGGTGCTTGACCGATTACGGGAGATGCGAGGCTTACCAGCTTCCATCACGGTGGACAACGGTCCGGAGTTCGCTGGTAAGGTGCTGGATGCATGGGCTTACGAAGTCGGTGTCACGCTCTCGTTCATCCGGCCCGGCAAGCCCGTGGAAAACGCCTACATTGAGAGCTTCAACGGGCGATTCCGTGATGAATGTTTGAACGAGCATTGGTTCGTTTCCATGCGCCACGCCAGGCGTTTGATTGAGGAATGGCGTGTGGAATACAACATCGAGCGGCCACACAGTTCGCTCGGCTATCTTGCGCCGGTGCAGTTTGCGCAGGCGCATGCGGCGAAGGAATCTTTAACCTCGGACTCTAACTGTGCTTCGCACTAAAACCGGGGGCAGGTCAATCAGTCGATTTTTGTTGGCACCGCACATTTGAATGCATTCGCTGGCAAATGGAGGCTCTCCAAGACACTTCTCGCATTCGAGTCGTTGATCGTTGGCACGCCTGCTGCCTTTGTCAAACTGACGGATGCATCAGGTACGTAGCAAAACGAGCGGTTCGGTGCATCATAAGCAAGTACGCGCCAAACCATAGTTTTGGGCTGACTCGCATAGACTGTCGGGTAAAGCACCAGTTGCGACGCTCCGCTGTTATACCCGTCGACGATCAACGGCCGCTTGAAGCCGATGCAGTCGTCGTCATGCCCGACATCGAGGGATATCGGGGCCATTTTTATAGGCGTTACGTAGTCACTGTCAGCCTTATAGATCAGCACATCACAATGGCCCGACCGCAACGGATGATTGTCCGCGTTTCCGTTGAGAACCGGCAGCAACCATGCCTTTGTTTCCCCTGATTTGAAGGACACGATACCCGCAGATTTAACATCGAACGCCTGATCGCCCCCTCGGTTAGTGTAGACGACGCTAATCGACTGTTCGATCAGATCAGTGATCTCCAGCTTGTCGTGCTTCACGTTTGGACCGATAGCCCAGCAAGCCGAAGTGAAAGTTACAAGCGCCGTGGCGGTGAACCAAGCAATTCGATGTTTCATGGAAAGGTTATATCTGGTTAGGGGCGTTGAGGCGTATAGTCCACTGTGACTTCAGACGTCACGCTGCCGTGATGTGGATTAAACGTCGCAGTCTTCGTCTCGCTCGTATCGTCGCTCAGGAAGCGCGCAACATAGTGCGCGTAGCCCTGACGCTCGAAGAAACCGAAACCTCCGCCGTTAACAAGCACCGAGACACGGCCGATGGTCTGCTCCGTAACCCCGTGGTCGCAAACGCTGTTGATATCGTAGGTGCCGTCGTGGTGCTTTGACACCCAATAGTATCCACCGCTATCCGCGGCATTGTATGGGTCCGATGCGATGATGTCTGGATCGTAGCGAGGGTACCACTGCTTCTCGGTTCCATGATCGGCCGGATTGGCCCAATAGTGCAGCGACGTCCGTGTAATGCGCGAGTCCGAATAGACGCCAGATGCATTGTCAGGCAGTGCGCCCGCCGTGCGGAAATCGCGGTAATCGTCGTAATTACCAGCCCACGTGAGCTGCATGGAACCACGACCAAAAAACACCTGATAGTACTGCATTGCAGGGGTTGGCCAATGTCCGTGGCTATTCTTGTGCCCGCGGCCAAGCTCCCGCATGGTGTCGAGGCGCGCTGTCTCAATGAAGGTTTGTGCAAGATAATGCGTCTGCCGGTTCGGTGTCACGATACCGTACTTGCGAAACGCCTGATTGAACGCGCGCACGTAGGGCGTCCAGCGCGAAACCGAGGCATCCCACGCAATATTCACGTGATCGTGACGTGCTGGCATGCCCGCATACGAAGAGCGCGGAAGCAATTGTGCCATTTCGTTGAGCGAGCGCCAGCCGCAGCGGCGCATGTGCTGGATAAAGCCAAACGGATGGAAATGCCACACCTGCGGATCGGTTAGCCCGGTGTTCGTCCAGTCGGCCGGTTGCCCCCAAAATTGCAGTTTGCGAAAAAACGCGAGTTGTTTGTCGTAATCGGCGTCTTTACCGTAAAAAGGGCCGTCAACACCCGGCCCGAGTCCGTCCTTTTGCTTGAGGCGTGCGTAACGCTGCTCATTGTCCGAACCGTCCCATTCTGTGCGGAAACGACAGACCAGATGGCGTAGACGCTCACGTATCGACGCATTTTCCGGTGCAGAAATAAACGTTGAAAAATCCTGTGTTGCTGCATCGCCGGTGTCACCAGGTTTGACAGCCAACCCCATGAGTGTCCGCAGGCTCGGTACATCGCAGATGCCATCGGCGAAGAAAGCGCCATCAGATTCTGCGATTTTTTGCCAGCCGAGCCACGAGGGAAAATCCGCATCGGATAGTTTCTTAATGCCGTCGGCTGCTAGATTGATGTATCCGGTTTTGCCTGCATCCCACGTAATCAGGGTATGCAGTTGCCTGTCGGCTGCTGCAAGTAGCTGCTTGTCCGGGCCAATCGCACGACCAAAGCGCAGCACCTCGTAACCCGCACTAGGGCAGCTTCGGTAAAGCTTTTTGGCAAGCGGATACAGCGCGTATTCAAAGTTCTTGTCGACCGCACCCCGAATGTCTGTCAACAGCGTGGGCGCAAGCGTGCCGCCATTGTCACGCCACACGGTCGTGTATTTGTCGCCGCCGCGGTAACCAATGCGAACGAAGAGACGCGCACTGGTCGTGCCCGCCTCACCGGTGGGAAACACGTGTCCGGCAATTTTGTGATGCGCATCCGCGTGTGGCGCTGAAGCGAGAACAGAGGTGCCCGCAGGAACCACGAAATAACTATCGCCCCAGACACCTATATTCCCAGTCGCGGCTCCCTGTGCATCCACGACGGTACTGAGGCTGTCAACAAAGAACGCGTTTAAGTCCGCATTCGTAGTGAAAATCTCGAAGTGAATCATGCGCCGACCGCCAGCGCTTAGGCCGGGAAACCCGAGAATGTCCTTCCTGTAAATCTTGGTCTCTCCATCGACCTTGATGCTTTGTGCGTCCGAGCCGTCGCCGGTAGCACTTCGTAGCGGCAAAGGACGAGCGGCATCCTGCCGTCCCTCGCTTCGCAGTTCGGCATCGTTCATCAAATGCATATACAGGGAATAAAAAACAACCTTATTGCAGCCTTCACCCTGTTCAGCCTCTGCAGTTTCAGTCTCATGACGCAGCAGTACAAAACTGTTGTCAACGCCTGTTTCCGGAGCGCTCCCCGGCGGAGCAACCTTTCCGGATGCCATGCGATAGGCCACAAGCGTACCGTCTGCTATCGCACGCACCGGCTCGTGGTTGCCCGGATCGCACAAGTGAATTCCGCCATGCCATACGGATTGAAGACTGGCGGGATAAACACCCGAGTCGAGCATTTCAAGATTGAATATGCGTGCCTCCCAAGCCTCATCGTTTTCCGATACCTGCCGAGGCGGGAGAAAGGGGTAGCTAATCAGCATATTGGTGTATGTCGGTGATAACGCCGATCTTATTCGGAGAACGGCCAGTGGGAGCTAGAGAGTGATTGCGGAAAATCAGGGTACGCATACGGCATCTGCGTCGGCCCGGCAAACGAATGCTGTGCTCCCTTGATATCGATCTTGCCCGGCGCATGAATCTCGATGTTGCCGTCCTTGATCCGGAGATACGCGCCACCTGACGTCAGCAGGATTTCCTGCTTCGCAGCTACCTCGACATTCTCTGTCGCCGACAGGACCTTTACCGTCTTCTGGGCAGTAAGTTCGATGTTGTCAGAGTGCGCCTGTACTTCGACTTTCCCCTTCGCTGCAAACAGCTTCATCCCGGCGTTCTGCACGAACAGGCTGATCTTCTCCGCCACGCTCGCCACAAGCGACTTGCCGCTCGCGATAAACGTGCTCTGTCCGCTCAAGAGATTGGTCTGCCGGTCGCTCGCGATGTGTACCGACTGCTGCGTCGAGAGCGCGATGCCGGACGGGCTGGCAACCAGCATCACAGGCTCCTTGAGCGCGTTTGCGCTGCCGGTGCCGCCGCCCGCAGTGTTGCCGCCCGACTGTGAGCCCTGTACGCTGCTCTGCGTTGCGTCGGTGAAGCTCTTCAGCGCATCGTGACCGGGACCGAGACTTTCCGCCTGATGCTGCTGGCTTGCCTGCGACAGCGCCTCAATCGTACTTTCGGCGCTGATGAGCTGCTGCTGCGCTTCGCGCACGTCCATCTGCTGGCTGTTCACCTGCTTAGGATGCGTCGTGATGTACATTCCTTGCGCGGCGCTCACCGCACCGTAGGAATCCGTCGTCAGCGCAAATCCGGAGCCCAGATATGATCCGCGCGTGTTCCCGCTCTGGTCGATCAGGTAGCCCAGGTGGAGTTGGCTATTCGCC
The DNA here is from genome assembly GCF_014171495.1 of Paraburkholderia tropica. Taxonomy (NCBI): domain Bacteria; kingdom Pseudomonadati; phylum Pseudomonadota; class Betaproteobacteria; order Burkholderiales; family Burkholderiaceae; genus Paraburkholderia; species Paraburkholderia tropica. Next base: position 40,918 of record NZ_CP049138.1, on the reverse strand, counting down.
GTACTGCTGAACAACCTTGCGCGATTCTGTCCCGTTGCATCGTCCAGCACCATTTCGTTATAGCCGGAGCCCGAGTACTCCTTCGACCGGTAACCCGACAGGATGCCGTTGCTGTGCCATTGCGGTTGCACGCTTCCGTTGTAGACGCGATGGAGAACGATAGGTCTGTCGCAGTCTCCACCGATGTACCCGATCAGCACTTCCTCGCCAACACGCGGAACGTGGACGCTCCCATAGCCGCCACCCGTGTCCGACTGAGCCACCCGCACCCAGCACGACGCGCCCGCATCCCCCGGATTCAGGCGGTCCCAGATGAACATTACCTTCACCCGGTTCAGTGCGTCCGTGTAGACCTCTTCGCCGGACGGCCCGACGACGATGGCCGTCTCCAGGTGCATCTCCGGCTTTTTGTGTTCGAACGGGCTGCGGTACGGGACCGTCACGCGCTGTGCCTCGACCTCAACCAGATAAAACCCGGTTGAACCGTCGGCGGCGGCCACGGTGTCTCCCGCGTGCCCGGCCTTGGCCTGCGCCAGTTCATTTTGCAGGCTATGCGGGAAGCTCGCTTCCTGAGCCGACAGCGGCAGGTTGTTCTCGATGTACCTGCGCACCCCGATCGCCGCGAATTCGCGCTGGCTGGCCTGATCGCGGTCGTGCTCCGGATGGCCGCTCAGTTCGAAGCGTCGTCCCGCATCGATGCCACGAACGCCGCCAACTGCGAAGAACCGCTTTGCGCGCGACTCCCACTCTTCCAGATGAATCTTCGACAGATGCTCGCCGCGATCCTGGGTGAGGTACGTATACGCGCCGGTATATTCATAGACTTCGGTCTGCTCGGGCAAGTCACCCTGGCCCGCCATTGTCGGTAGTGATGTGCCTTTGGGATTGACGGCAGAGGAAGGGGCCTTGTAGTCGAACGTGCGCGTCGCATACGACGTACTCTGAAGCGTCCGGGCACCCGACCAGTGCGTAAATGCATCCGTTTCGCTGCCGGTGCCTGCCCGGTAAAACTTCACTGGATTCGGCGATACTTCATCGAGCGAATAGATGTCGTCGGTCACGACCAGCGTATGTGATTTGCCGTCTTCGCTATGACGCCAGGCGCCGTACAGGCCTTCCTCCTCCATCAGCCGATGGACAAAATTCCAGTCAGTTTCGCTCTGACGGCAATACGAGCGTTTGGGCAAGGGCTTGGACAGGGCAAACTGGAATTGCCCCCGGGCCTGCGGGTGCTGGTTGAAGATGTCGGTGATGATGGCGTCCGGGGTTTGATCCTGCCAGTACCGCATGTCGCTGCGGAATCGCAGGAAGTGCATCCAGGACGCATAAATCAACTGGTAACTGGACAGGCTGCCGTCTCCGCCAAGTCTGCGCGCCGTATGGATGTATCCATTGACCGGAAGGTAAGACTTGTCCGCCTGCTGAATCCACAGCGTCATCGGCTGCGCGATGAGCTTCTTGAGTTCGATGTCGCTGGCCGTGGAGACCATGTCGAGCGTGACGCGGAAGTCCCGGCCCAGCCCGCAATGCGTCACCGCCCGGCGGGGCACAAGCGCATTGTCCGGTAACGCGTGAATCTCCGTCTTGATCAGGCGGTCCTGCTGGATCAGGCCGCCGCGGATCGCGTCAGCCAGGTCGGTCATGTCCATGCTTTATCTATCTTCTTCGATGCACTTGCGCTTGCAACGGCTTGCGCGCTTATAGGTTCGGCAACGCGATTGAGTCGCCGCAACGTCAGCCAGTCGTCGCCTACTGGCTTGTCGAGCTTGGTGAGACGTGAACTTGCGCGTAGCCGGTGTTCAGCGCCTTGTCCAATGTCTGGAAAGCCATGCGTCACCCCGTACAAGCGTAAATCGCGCTCCCGGTCGCCGCGAACACAAATGGCCGGAACCGCGTGTCTCAATCGTTGAAAAAGGAAAAATTGACCGGAGAATCTGTTCGTCGGTAAATAAGGCTAAACAGCGAACATAATCCTTCCTGATAGCGCCGAGATAATATCAAAATCGAAACTGCATGGCTGCGACGCGATGATGATTTTTAACGGTAACGTTGCAGACACATCCAGTTTATGCATGACGCATTCAATCAATGCGTGCCGAAAGGGCGAGAATAGGGATATTGAACTCGTCCCTGTTGATTTGCACGGAATCCTGACCCGGCCTCGGAAGTTCCACTTAAAACTTTCACAAGACTGTCCGAATGAGCGAGGCCACCTCTTTACCGTTGCGGTTCTGGCAATGTGGGCACTGATGAAAGGGTTTCTGATTGTAAAGCTCCTTTTCCGGCGACGTTGGGCAAAAAACGTGTTGTCCGCGATAGCAGTCTTAATGTTCACAGTGATCTTCTGGACGCACTCGATGCACCCGGAGAACGAGTCGTTGAGTCTGCGCAATAATTTGCATCGCCGAAGTCGTGGCCGTAGTACTTCTATCTACGCCACGAAGCGCGGCCTGGTTTCGATTTAGGGCATAGGCTCCGATACGATTTCGGAAATTGAACGTCTGCTTTGTAGAAAGTCGATCGTCCGAAGCGGGTCGCACGCGGACTCTCGCCTCAACTCGACGCGCGTCCGCGTCATGCATTGCGCATTAGGCGGCACCCGGCCATGAGCGGTCAGTCGACGTGCGCGTCTAAATCGTCGACAATCCGTCAACCGTTCAACCGCCGTCACCCACGGGGAGGGGGCGGGACACGCTCCTCGGACAAGGAGAGCCTTGTCTAGCGGAGCAATTGTAAATTTTGAAAACAACGCATGATGCGCAATGTAATGGCAGTTGGCTTGTTTGCGTGGCTCTTGGCCGGGTGTGCAACTCAACCTCCGGGTCAGGCACTGGCATCCCGAATGAATGTAAGCGGTCTATAAACCACGCCCTTCCCATGCACGGCTGATTCACAGAGGCTACGTGTCCATGTTCAACCAACGTGGACAGGTGTACATGAGCGAACAGGAAGAACGGTTGCAGGGCCGTCTGGTCGTTGGTTCCAAGCGCGACGGACGGCGCAAATACGACGAGAGCGCGAAGCGCGAGCTGATACAGCAATGTCTCAAGCCGGGCGTATCGATCGCGCGCACTGCAATGGACCACGGTATCAACCCGAATCTCGTGCGGACCTGGATTTCGCAGTACCAGCGCGAGCAGGGCCGCGCCGGAGTTGCCGGGCTCGCGAGTGAGCCCGGCAGTCTGGCCCCGACCGAGATCGCTACCGTCGCACCGTCGGATGAGCCGGTGTTCGTCCAGCTCGAGACTCCTTTACTGTCGTCGGCCCCAGTCAAACCAACCGCGACGTACCTGTTGAACGTTGTATTGCCAAACGGCGTTCGTCTCGAGGTTGGGCCGGCAGCCGTGGAAGAACTGGAGAGGGTCGTCCAGATGCTCGGGAGGCTGCCGTGTTCCGGTTCGACGAAGGGTTGAAGGTGTATCTGTATCGCGAGCCGGTCGACTTCCGTATCGGTATCAACGGACTGTCGATCCTGGTCGAGCAGTCGATGCGCCTTAATCCGATGGCCTCGGCACTGTTCGTATTCGGCAACCGGCGCCGCGATCGCATCAAGATACTCGGCTGGGGCGGCAACGGATTCTGGTTGCTGCTCAAGCGACTCGAGGCGGATCGCTTCACCTGGCCATCGGGCACCGAGACTATCTCTCTGACGGTCGAGCAATTGCACTGGTTGCTCGACGGCATCGATCTGGCTCTTATCCAGAAGCACCCACGCCGGTTTTACGAACGGATCGGCTGAACGCCCGGCGCATCTGGACGGTCTAACTGGCCATGCCGAACGACATCGTCACACTCAGTGCCGAAGAGTATCAGGCGCTACTCGCCGAGCGCGACGCACTGCGTGGCGAGCTTCGGCTGGCGAAGGCTGAGCGCGACCTGGCAGAGGAGCGCCTACGTGCCTATAAACACGAGTTGTTCGGCGCGTCGAGCGAGGCTCGCGCGACTGATCAACTCGGCCTGTTTAACGAGGCCGAAGCACTCGGTACTGACGCCGCGCCCGCACGTGAGGATGAACCCGCCACGCAGGTTGCCGGGCACACGCGCGGCAAGCGCGGACGCAAACCGCTCGATCCGCATCTGCCGCGCGAGATCGTGCGGCACGAATTGCCCGAGTCGGAGCGCTTCTGCGCGCACGACGGCCATGCGCTGGTTGAGATCGGTGTGGAGACCAGCGAGCAGCTCGACGTGATTCCCGAACAGGTACGCGTCGTCCAGCATCAACGGGTGAAGTACGCGTGTCCCTGCTGTGACCTCGGCATCAAGGTCACGCCAGCACCGGCAAGAATTATCCCTCGCGGGCTGCTCACGGAATCGGCGCTCGCATGGATCATCACCGGCAAGTACCAGTACGGCATGCCGCTGTATCGCCAGGCAACCCTGCTGCGCCGCTTCGGCGGCGACATCTCGTCGAACACTCTGGCGGCCAGCGTTGTTCGCGTTGGTCTTGCCGCGCAGCCCGTGATCAACCTGATGCGCGATGTGCTGCTCGACTCGGAACTCATCTACGGCGACGAGACGACCTTCCAGGTGTTGAAGGAGCCGGGACGGCGACCTCAATCGAAGAGCTATCTGTGGGCGCAAGTCAACGGCTCGGGACCGCCCGTTAGGATGTTCTCGTACTCGCCGGGGCGTGGCGCCCAGCATGCGCAGCGGCTCTATGCGGGCGTGAAGCCTGGTACCGTGTTGATGACCGACGGCTATGAGCTATACAACGGCATCGCTCGTGATCACCGGCTCGTGCATCTCGGTTGCTGGGCGCACGTGCGTCGCGGATTCATCAAGGCGGAAGAGACCGTGCCGAAGGCCGCGCGCACGCCGGACCTGCTGGCTACACGGTTCGTCGGGCTGATTGGAAAGCTGTTCGCTGTCGAGGCGCGCGCAGCGAAGTGGACAGCGCAACGTCGGCAGCGGCTGCGTGCTCGCTACAGTAGTCGCGTGCTCGCCGTCATCGAGCACACGATGGTCAGGCAACTGCCGACGATCGTGCCGTCGAGTTTGCTTGGCAAGGCTCTCCAGTACATGCGTGGTCAGTGGTGCAAGCTGGCCCGCTACGTCGAGAACGGAAACTGGCCCATATCGAACAACCTGTGCGAGAACGCCATCAGGCCGTTCGTCATCGGAAGGAAGGGATGGCTGTTTGCCGACACCATTTCCGGCGCACAGGCCAGCGCCAACCTGTACTCGCTCGTCGAGACCTGCAAGGCGAATGGTATTGAGCCGTATCGGTATCTGGTTTGGCTGTTCGCAAAGTTGCCGCTCGCTGCAACCGTTGACGACTACGCCGCACTGCTGCCATGGAGCACGCCGCAAATGCCTCTCGCAATTGCAACCGCAGAAACTACTGCAACGTAAACGCTGCCGCTGGACTCCGCGCCGATAGCCCTCGAACTGCGAACGGCGCGAGGCACAACACAACAGCAAGAAATCCAACCTGTGCCAGATAGAATGGAGCCAACCACTGATCGTGCATTGCCACGTAGTAGGTATTGTGCAGCACGTCGCTTGCGATGATGACTACCGTGAGGCGCACGCCGGCGCGTGGTTTGAGAAATAAAAGCACTGCGGCCAACGGATCGAGCAACGCCAAAGCATCCCAGTAGGCCTTACTGAGCGGCGAGATTGCGGCTTCATAGCCATAGTCCCAGAGCAATCCATGCTGAATGATCGCTGTGAGATGATTGAACGTTGCACCGAGTAGGCACAGCGCGAAAACGTTCGGATTGCGATTGATGCCCGACGCATTATGGATGCCCACGAAGACGTATCTCTCGGCAGCTTACCAGACACCTGCTTAGGCAAAGTTCGCCGTACGGATCGGCAAGGTACGTTTCAAAGGTGCTCGGAAGCAGTGGACGCTGCGCTAACGATGGGTGTCATAGAAAGACCGCTTACGCACAAACAGACGCCCGAGATCGAGCAACACGCCGGGCTCGCGCAGCGTCCTGTTTTTGTCTCTGCATACGGCGCGTTCCGCGCAGGGCATTTTGCCAACGGTGCCGCTGGAGTCACGCCAGCTTGCATCTGGCGCATTGAAGCATCTGGATCCGCAGATGCTGAGCGGTACGAACGATATGAACCTGTGCGTCTTCGAAAACACTGAACATGGGCAGGTCCTGCTAGCTGCAGTTGTCGACAATCTCGGCAAAGGCGCATCGGGTGTTGCTGTTCAGAACTTGATGCTGGATCACGGATAGTGAACGATGGGTTGACCTGTTGCGGAGATCACGCCCGGTGGCCGTATTGGCGAGGGGTGCATCCCATCTCTCTTTTAAATGCGAATACGAACGCACTTTCCGATTCGTATCCCAGCGAGAGCGCAATTGTAGCGACGGAGTCGGCTGATTCCTCAAGACGATTTGCCGCGAGAAGCATGCGCCAGCGGGTAAGGTATTCCATCACCGAGACCCCCACTTTCTCCTTAAAACGGAGGGCAAACGCAGAGCGTGACATACCCACATTCTCCGCGAGAGATTGAATGCTCCATCGAAAACCGGGACGTTCGTGCATGGCGGTGATTGCCGTCCTGATCTGTTTGTCAGCTAGTGCAAAAAGCCAGCCCGTTCCATTTCCAGCCTCATGAGCGAGGTGTAGGCGCAGAATCTCAATGAGCAATATCTCGGCGAGGTGCTCACTTACCAGAATGCTGCCGGGCTGCGGATTTCGAAGCAGCGACATCATTCGCTCCAGATAGCCTTGCAATGCGATCCGATCGTGGTCATCACGAATATGTACGATTGACGGAAGCACCCCGAGCAGGAAGTCGGCGAACTCTTTCTTGAAAGTGAATAGCGCACTGAAGACCTGACAACTCCCGCCACCTTGCCATGAAATGATTTGGCCATTCAGCGGCGCTGCAATCACCGATTCGATACTCACGGGCGTGGTCGAGAGGTCGTTTGTCAGGGTGAAAGCGCGACCGTGTGGCAGCGCGATGAAATCGCCCTCTCGGAGCGCGATGGGCTCTCCATTGCTCTCCATGACGAGCCAGCACGTCCCGGACACCAGCGAGAAGCAACGAAATAATCCATCTGCATTGAAAGAGAATGCCCAGTTTCCACCAGCATCCAGCCCTCCTGACATCAGACCCTGCGTGTTAAGCAGTGACAGAACATCAGACAACGGGTCGGAACCAGATTTGGACGATCTAGATATTAAAACGGATTTCATAGCGTAGATTGTACTGACTCGATCCCGTAGCATCAATTCCATCAATCAGGAGGAAGGTGCGATGCGGATTTTTGTGACGGGAGCGAGTGGTGCTATCGGTTTTGCGGTCGTGAAGGAGCTTCTGGCGTCCGGGCACGAGGTCGTGGGCCTTACGCGATCGGACGAGTCCGGCGAGAAACTCCGCCGTGCGGGGGCGCAGGTGACGGTGGGAACCATCGAAAATATCGATCTCCTCCGGCAGGCGGCATCCGGGTCGGATGGCGTCATTCATACGGCCTTCTATCACCGCATTGCTCACATACCATTTTCTACGCGCCTTGGTGTTTTACTCGGCGGGACGCCAGGCCAGATTGCTCAGCGATTTATGAAAGCCGCCGTCAAAGCGGACCGCCGCGCGATCGAGGTGTTCGGCAACACGCTGATGGGCTCGAGTCGGCCATTGGTTGTGCCCTTCGCGTCTCTCGCGTTGCATCAAGGTCAACTGGCTACGGAAGATCAGTCCTATGATCCTCAGTTTTACGCCGCTGCGCGCGCAAGAACGGAAGACACTCTGAAGGCGTTTGCTTCGCGCGGCGTGAGAACATCGGCAATTCGTTTGCCGCCTACCGTCCACAGTCCGGAGCGGGCAGGTCTCGCTACGACGCTGGTGGAAATTGCGCGTAAGAAGAAGGAATCAGCCTATCAGGGCGAAGGAAAAAATCATTGGCCGTCGGTCCATCGTGATGACGCTGCTCATTTGTTTCGCCTCGCCCTCGAAAAGGGCGAAGCCGGCGGAACGTATCACGCTGTAGCGGAGGAAGGGATTCCATTTCGTGACATCGCTCAGTTGATTGGCGAGCGTTTGAACGTACCCGTCGTCGGCAAGTCGCCAATACTGGCAACGAAACACTTTGGTTTTCTGGCACCGTTCATAGGTATCGACAATCCTGTCTCCAGTGCCCGAACCCGCGCAATACTCGGATGGGAGCCCGGTCGCGCTTCGCTGTTTGCTGACTTGAGACGGCGAACGCTGGTCGACTGAACGATGCTCTCCAAGCCATCCCGAATTGTCAATGAACTATAGGTCTATGGCGAACGGCCGGATGTGTCCACCTCCCGTCTGGTGCGCTTTGCAGAAACCGCGGCGCATCGAAGTAGGGCGATCGCATGAGTGCGACTCCTACTGCCGGCACTCTTTAGGACGGCATTGAAGGTCAGAGCCGTCCCTATTAACGGCTACGAGCTAACCCTTGCACGGATCCAACCTTCAGTCGTCACGACCGATCCACGCATCTTCACCTTGCGTGGCAAACGCCGCGATGCCGTTGCGGTCGGGACCGATGATTCAGGCAGATTGATCCGCTGGAACCAGCATCATCGCCTTTCCTCCCAGTTTCGGGGCAAGCTTCTGCTGGACCGCGACCACCGACGGAAGCGGGCGCCATGCGACGGTCATGCTGTCGACAAGGCCTGCCTCATTCAGATGCATGTGATCCATTCCGTCAATCACGTGGTCACCGAATCTGATCGTGAACACGGCAACAAAGTTGCCACCGTCGCGCAAGAGAAGCTTCGGTTCGAAGGCGTCCACGGTAGCGAGGAGCTGCGTCAGCACACCTGAGACGCGCTCCTTCCCCACGAACGGGGCAGGCACAATTGGGCTTCTGAGGACGACATTCTCTGCCATGTGGACCTTGGTCCCTTCGACGTCGCGATTACCCATGGCCTGGAGGTAAGCGTCGAGATGTTCAGTGGTGAGCATAACAATATTCTCCCGGAAGAATCGGTGCGCCGGCACGGCGCGTTGAGTTGCCATAACGCTGGCGCTCCCATTGTTCGATCACTGCACACAGGTGCGCCAAGGACTGGATGAAGCGCGGCCGGCATGGTGCCAGTGACGGCCGCCTCTCAAATCCATAGTAAGGCCGTTGACCCCTCATCATTAATCGGGGTAGTGTTCACATGTGTCATGACAGAAATGTCACGAATTACGCGGGGGGCCAATGTGGAAAATTTGAGTGCGCTTGGCGGTCTGGAGGTCTTTGTGCACACTGCGCGAACGCGGAGCTTTGCTGCCGCTGCGCGGGAACTCGGCATCTCAGCGTCGGCTATCAGCAAAAGCGTTTCGAGGCTTGAAGAGCGAGTCGGCGTGCGGCTTTTCCAGCGCAGCACACGAAGCGTCCGGCTTACGTCAGAAGGCGAGGTCTTCCTGGAAAGGTGCAGACGGATTTTTGGGGAGGTTCAGGCCGCCGAAGACGAACTCAGCGCAATGGCCGAACATCCGCGAGGGCGGCTGAGGGTAGGGTTGTCGCTTTCGGCGGGACTACCATTTCCAGTACTTTCCGCCTTCATGGAGCAACATCCCGAGATTGAACTCGATCTTGATTTCACTGACCGGCTGGTCGATGTTATCGATGAAGGATTTGATGTCGTCATTCGCGGGAGTGTGCTTCGGGACTCACGGCTGGTATCTCGTCCGCTGGGCTCCTGGCGCGCCTGTCTGGTCGCCGCGCCAGAATATTTGAAACGAAAGGGAATCCCTAAGAACCCGGACGATCTTTTGAATCATGCGTGTCTACACTACCGCTGGACACCTACTGGAAAACTGTACCAATGGCCGCTGCGCCAATCGACATTCACAGTGCCAGGCGCGTCGCTGCCTTTGACGGCGGTGTGCAACAGCTTGGACATGTTGCTTTATATGGCTCTGTCAGGACGCGGGATCGCATGTGTGCCCGATTTCTCTGTCAAGAACGCGCTGGCCGATGGACGGCTGAAAGCCATACTGCACCCGTACGTGGCGGACTCCAACAGTATCCACGTGGTGTGGCCGAGCGGCCGGAAAATGACGCCAAAGGTGCGGGTATTTGTGGATTTCGTATGCGCGAATTTTGGCAGGCACCTCGTCACTAGATCCGAAGAACCGAAACGACAAAAGGCTCGGACGTCCGCTTGAATGCAGACTCTTCGGGAGCGGTAATCGAGGGTAATCGGCCTTGAACGTGGGGAAGATCATCCTGACGAAGAGTTGAGCTGTGACGGCAGGCTGCAGGATCCACTCTGACTTGGATGGCTGAAACTCGTCGAGCTTCGGCCATCTATCGCTGGCGATTGAAAGTCGCATCTTGGCGAGGCTGTGTCAAAACTCGAAACTACGGGGTTGTCGGGTGTCGCTTTTCCCTTCCGGTGTGCCGCGAAGCCGATACAGAGCGTTCTGGTGGGGCGACTTCCTCGCTCGATGTCGAATTCGCACGTTTTGACACAGCCTCGACCGAACTCGGTCTGTCCCGTCGCTTCAGAGCAGGCACTCTATAAACGCATCTAACGGTCAATCGCACATTCACTTTGCGAGCGCCTGACGGCGACATCCGTCGGCAAAGTGGTGGTCTCGCAGCGCTAAGGCGGGCAAAGCTCCACCTACGCGCACGTCAAGAAGAGACGGGTGAGCCGATCCGGGGCGTGCGTTGTCATTTTCGGCCTGAAAACGCCTCCCCAATCTGCCGCGACCGCTTGACCTCATCGCTGTGCAGATAGATAGATGTCGTCGACACTGAGGCGTGCCTCAGATTATCTCGAACAGTGGTCAACTCCGCACCACGTCCTAGAGCATGCGTTGCATGCGTATGCCGCATCCAGTGCGGACTCGCCTGGCGCAGCTTTTCAGCGAGCGACGCGTGATCCGCCTCAATCGCCTTGGCGGCCAGCAGGAAGAAGCGGCGCATCACCATCCACAGGCGCACGCTGCTGATGCTCGTGCCCGCTGCTCCCGCGCTATCCGCTTCGAGGCTGCCGATGACCGGCGTTTCCGGGCGCCAGTGCAACTGCGTGACCGGTAGCCCGCGTTCGGCCAGATAGCGCGCGAGCGCGTCCCAGGCAAGCGGCGGCAGCGCGACGAGCGCCCGCTTTTTCCCCTTGCCGGTGACGCGCAGCCAGTAATCGCCGCGTGGATCGGTCTCGACGTGGCCGAGCGCTGCGCCGACGAGCTTACTGGCACGCAGGCCGGTCGCGTACCCGAAGTCCAGCAGGAACCGCAGCCGCTGCGCAGCGGCCGCTGACCAGCCGTACGACCATTCCAGACCGTCCGCGATCGTCCGCACGAGCGCCCATTCGCCTTCGCTGAAGGCGTGCGAGGTATCAAGCACGTTCGATCCGGTCGCGTCCCGCACCTTGACGCCCGCAAACGGATTGGCCAAAACATAACGCTGCTCGATGAGCCAGCGAAACAGCGCGCCGATGATCGAGAGTGCGTGCCCAACCGATCGAGCGGACAGACTACCGTTGAACGGCCGCCAGTCGGGTGACATGCGCGGGCGCACCGGTCCGACCCAGCGGGAGTGCGGCGAGGGATGGCGCAGGAAAGCCCGGTAGGCGATGGCATCCTCCGTCGTGAGCGCCGAAAGCGTTCGTCTGCGCTCGACGATGGCCCACAGGATCAGCCGCTCGGCTTCCTTGCGATAGGCGCGTTGCGTCGCGGGAGACTCGTGCAAGGCAAGCCAGGTCTGGACGGCCTGATAGTCGTTGGTCGCATCGAGCGTGCAGGTGGCAGCGGGGGCACGGACGGTGTCTTCGGAGCCATCGACCTCGTTTGGCCGGCTGATCGATTCCCTCGGCACGATGGGACTTTGCCGGCCGGCCACGATCAGCGCACGCGCCTTTTCTGTGAGCGCGGGCCACGCGGCGACGAACGCCTCGATCACGAGGGCGCTGGCTGCGCCCAGGCCCGGCACGAACTTCCACCACTGCCGGCGGCGCGGGATGCGCACGGTGAGATCGGCGAGCGTGGTGATTCCATAGGCCCGCGGCACCCTCACTGCCTGCGGCGCGATCTACTGTGCGATGTCATCGGCGATCTGCGGCTCGCGGGGACTCGCGGTACGCAAAACGTCGATCGCTGGGAAGTGGTCTTCGCGTGCTGCGCGCGCACCTGTACGGTGTGGTCGAAGAGGGGGCCATATCCTCGCGGTCGACGGCGCGGACACGTGCAGCGAGCCTGCGCCGGATACGCCCGAGCAGGCCAAGCGCAGATTCCCGTCGCCCATGGCAGGTATCGCTCGACAGCCGGCCGGACGGCAACACCCGCATACCCAACGCGCAGCCCGGCGAGCTCCGCGTTCACCGTGACCGCAGATTCGCGGTCACGGTTGGTGAGCGTCATCCGAAAAACGACAACCAACATCATGCGTATTGAATAATCCAGACAAAAAATGTAACAAAAAGTAACTTATGAAAGTATTTAAATCATCGCGCTCGCGGTTTCGTGTACCGTCTCGCCCTGCAGCATTCGTATACAGAAAAGCGGGATGTTCAACCGCTGACCAGACCAGATTAGAAAGACATCATGCGAAACGGGGAAGCGGTGCTTGCCGCGCGCGCCATTCAGCGCGCGGTGGCAGCAGGCAGACTGCAGTTTGAATGCGCACGGCTCACGCCGGCGCGCCATGCGCTGTGGCGGCGAGTGACGGCGGCAATCATGGCGGTCGTCATGTATCTCGCGCCAGCCGTGCTGCTCTGCGACGAAGTCGCCCGGGCGGCCCCCATCGTCGATCCTCGCGCACCGGTCCCGTTCCAGCCCACCATCACCCAGAGCAGCGGCGGCGCGGCAGTGATCAATATTCCCGCGCCAAATGCGAACGGTCTTTCTGTCTCGCAGTTCCAGAGCTTCTCGGTTGGCGCGCAGGGCGTCATTTTCAATAACAGCCTGGTATCGGGTACCTCGCTGAACGGCGGTCAGGTCAGCGCGAACCCGAATCTGGCAGGGCGCACCGCCTCGACAATTCTGGCCCAGGTCACATCGACCGGTAGTCAATATGCCTCGGTGATCGCCGGACCGCTCGAGGTTTTCGGAAATTCTGCATCCCTGATCATTGCCAATCCCAACGGCATCTCGATTCCGGGCGGCACGACGCTCACGAATATCTCTAACCTCACGCTCACGACCGGCGTGCCGCAGTTCATCACGACGGCAGGGGGCACGCCGACGACCTGGGACAACGCGGGGGCACTCGCCTGGAGCGTGAACGGCGGCAACATCTCGATCAACGGGCCGCCCGGCAACGACGGCACCCCCGGTGCTGGCATTGCCGGGACAGTTGGCAATATCGATCTGATCGGCCAGACCATTTCGCTCAATGCGCCCATCCAGGCCAATGACCGGGTGAACGTGATCGCGGGCAACCAGCTGGTCACGCCCTCCGCTTCTGCCTCCACCGGTACCACCTACACGACGGCTTCCAGCGGCAGCACGAATACTGCTGCGGCAACCGGCAACGGCAGCGTCGCGATCGACGCGAGCCAGTACGGATCGGTGACGAGCGGAACCATCTTCATCGTCTCCACTGCAGCCGGCATGGGCGTGAACATGCAGGGGCCGCTTGCCGCCACGGCGGGCAACGCCGTCGTGAACGCCAACGGCGACATCACGGTCGGGCAGACGTTTGCGAGCCAGAGCGTCAGTCTCACGAGCGCGGGCGCGACGAACATCACCGGTACCTCGCTGGCGAACCAGAACTATACGGTCAGCGCCAACGGCGACATCAATGCGAGCGCACCGGTCTCTGCGGGCCAGAATGTTTCGCTTGCCGCAGGCGCAAATCTGGGCGCAACCTCCGTCGCGGCAAATGGCAGCGCCACGCTCAATGCTGTCAACTCGATGACGGTGGGCTCGGTGTCGGGCGATACCCTCGCGCTGCAGGCCACGACCGGCGACCTCACGGTCAACTCCGCCCTGACGGCTCCTGGCACGATCTCGGCGAGCGCGGGCCATGACCTCAGCATCAACGGGCAGGTGCAGGGCGGCAGCACCGTGGCGCTCTCGGGTGGCAACAATGCGACGGTAAAGGGGGCCGTGTCGTCGGTGGGGGAGGCAAGTCTCACCGCGACGGCCGGGACGGCAAGCGTTGCGGGTAATCTCCAGTCGAACGCCGTCGCGAGCGTGAGCGCCGGACAGAACATCGTGCTGGGGGGAACCACGCAGGCGCAGGGGGCGGTGACGCTCGCCGCACAGTCGGGCTCTATTTCGGGCAGTGGCGATCTTGCCTCGTCGCAGGATGCCGTATCGCTCACCGCGGGCCAGGCCATCGGGCTGACGGGCAACGTTCAGGCTGGAACGGACGTGACGGCGAGCGCTGGCACCACGCTGTCGATGAGCGGTGCCGTGACGGCACCAGGCGCGGTGACGCTCGCAAGCGGCGGGGACGCCACGCTGGGCGGCAACCTCGCAAGCGGCGCCGCCCTGTCGGTCAATGCCGGCGGCAATGTCACGCTGAACGGCGTGGTCGGGTCGGTTGGCAACATGGCGCTCACGGCCGGGGGCACGCTGACAACGGCCAGCCAGGTGACGTCGCTGGGCACGCTTGCGGCAAACGGCCAGCAGGGAGTGAGCCTGGGCGGCACGGTCTACAGCGGCGGTAACGCACAGGTCGGCTCCAGCGCAGGCACGGTATCCATTGCGGGATCGTTGACGGGGCCGGGTACGATCGCGATCTCGGCCGGGCAGGACGCGACCGTCACAGGCAGCGTACACAGCGGTGACAGCGCAACCGTCACCGCCACACGCGATGCGAACCTGGACGGTGGTCTCGAAGTGGACGGCACGGGCAATGCCACCGTTACGGCCGGGCGCAACCTCAACGGCACGGGCGCGATCAGTGTCGCGAGCAATACCACACTCTCGGCAGGCAACAACCTGACCGTCAGCGGTGCGATCGAGACGGGCAACAATCTTTCCGCCACGGCAGGCCAGAACCTCGCTGTGGGCGCGACGACGACGGTCGGTGCGCAAACGCTGACGGCGACCAGTGGCAGCGCCACGCTCGGCAATGCGCTCTCGGGCGGCGCCATGAATGTGACCGCGGGCACCGACGTCAACGCGCAGGGCACGGTGCAGTCGCTTGGCAACCTGGCGATCAGTGCCCGGGGTGGTAACTTCGCGGCAGCCGGTGCGGTATCGACAGCGGGCACCGCGACGCTCAATGCAGGTCAGAATCTGACGCTCAATGCCCAGGCGACGGTCTCGAAGGATGCCACGCT
Source organism: Paraburkholderia tropica (assembly GCF_014171495.1). Lineage (NCBI taxonomy): Bacteria > Pseudomonadati > Pseudomonadota > Betaproteobacteria > Burkholderiales > Burkholderiaceae > Paraburkholderia > Paraburkholderia tropica. The sequence goes on along the minus strand of NZ_CP049138.1, from coordinate 25,744 downwards.
GACGGGCGCCAACATCACGACGCAGGGTTTCGCGGTGGGCGGCAATCTCACGGCGACTGCCACGAATCACGTCGATACGTCCGCCGGCCAGCTTAACGCCGCATACAGCACCAGCGCGCCTGCGCTGGAGGTGACCGGCAATGCCACGCTCGCCGGGGCGAGCGTGACGACGGCCAACGCGGTGATCGGGGGCACGTATACTGCAACGGGCACCACGAGCCTGACGACGGGCGGAACGGCCGCGTACATGGGCAGCGCCACGCTCGCCGGCGGCACGGTGACAAACGTCGGCACGCAGATGGCCCAGGGCAACCTCGCCGTCTCGGGAAGCCTGGTGACGAACCAGGGGGCGCTGTCTTCGCTTGAAACGATGGCGCTCACGGCTGCAAACCTGGTCAATTCCGGGACGATCTATGGTCCGAACGCGAATCTCACCGTGTCGGGCGCGACGACCAACACCGGCGGGCTGCTCGGCACCAATGCGCTTACGCTGACCACCGGTTCGCTTGCGAACAGCAGCCTGATCTACGCGGGTGACACCTCGAATCCGGCTGCTGCGACAGGCGATACGAGCGTGACGGTGACCGGTGGCAATGGCTCGTACAACAACGCGAACGGGCAGATTCTCGGCCAGAACAGCGTGACGCTGGCGCTCCCGGACCAGAGCGTCGATCCGTCTTCCAGTGCATTCGGAACGGTCATCGGCGGCAACGCGCTCAGTCTCAGTGCAAAGTCCGTCAGCAATTCGGGCACGTGGACGCTGCCGGATACGGCCGTCACGGTAAGCGCATCCGGAGGTATCAGCAATACCGGGACGATCAATCAGGGCACGGGGTCACTGACCTTAAACGGGACGGTGTCGAATGCTGGAACGCTGAACGGCCATGAGGTAACGGTCAACGGCGCGCTCGCAAATGCTGCAGGCGCAACGGTGCAGGCGGGCGACGCGTTCACGCTTGCCGGTTCGGGCACAAACGCCGGTACCGTTGAGGCCGTCAACCAGATATCCATCAGCGGGACCGCCTACAACAACTCGAACGGCACCACGGCCGCAGGCAACAGCAGCAGCGCATCGGGTGCCGGCAACATGGCGATCAGCCTGACGGGGAATCTCGTCAATGCCGGCGGCAAGCTGTCGGCGACGAACAACCTCACGATTGCGGCGAACGACGTCATCAATTCCGGCGCAACCGGAACGGGTGGCACCACCACCACGACGACGACTGTCGCGAATCCGGGACTTGCGCTGGGACTGACGGTCGGCAGCGATACGGTCGCCTATTCGTTTTATTACGGTTCGGGAGATGAGGGCTTTTACTGCTGCACGACCTGGTCTTACAACAATCCCACCGTCACACTCGCTGACGCCCTTTCTCCCACCGGCGTGGCGGACCCGACCTCGATTGATGCGCTGACGGCGGCCGTTCACGTGAGCTGGGCCAAAGCCAATGTGCAGCCTGCAGCGATCAGTGGCAACACGATAACTTTTGTTGAGATTCCAACGCCCGACGCGAATGGCAATATCGAGAACCTCTGGTTTGTCGAGACGGCGGAGAATGCGGCGCATGCGATCGCAACGAAGACCATCGATCTTCCGACAGCCACAGAGACGATCACCACGACGGGCGGCCGGGCGTCGTCAAGCTCGGTCATCGCTGCAGGCAATGATCTGAGCCTGACGGCCAATACACTCAATAACCAGAGCGGAACGGTAAGCGCCGGGCATGACGCGAGCGTGAGCGTGCAGTCGCTTGACAACAGTGGCACGAGCTATTCGTCGACGGTGACGGACACCGTGGACCTCGCCTCCCTCAACGCCTTTCTCGCAGCCGCACCGTCCACCATCTCTGTCTGGGGCAGCTTCCATGCTGCCGATGGCACGTCAGCCACGTGCGCGAGTGATCGCGGCTTCTGTATCACGACGAAGGGCATCACCCTCGACGCGCCGGGCACCGTGACGCCGGTCTCGACGTCATCATCGATTACGGTTCAGGGGGCAACCGGTCAGATCGTCGCGGGACACAACGTGAACCTGTCGGGCGGCGATCTGGTGAACGCCGGTACGATTACCGCCGCGAACGACGTCAATGTGTCCGCGAACAGTTTTACAAACCAGGGAACCAGCACTGGCACCGTGACGACCACGGTCGGTTGCGCAGCGGGCTACACAGGATGCAACGCGGCGGCAACAAGCAACAATAATTCGCAGACCTACAGTTACCAGCAGATCAACAGTAATGTGACGGCAGGCAACGACATCGTCATCGCGGCGAACACCGTCAACAATACCTACGGCAATCTCGTAGCAGGTCGCAATGTCGTGATTGGCGGGACGGGCACCACGGCGAGCGACAGTTCGACCAGCCCGACGAACATCACGCGGGCCGCGAGCGTCACGAACACGTCAGCGTCGATTGCGGCTGGCAACGATGCCGACATCAACGCCGCCACGCTGACGAACACGATCGCCGCGCCCGTGCAGATTCACCAGAATTACGGCAGTGCGACGCCCTTCACTGGTTGCACTTTCAACTGCGAAGCCTGGGTCGACGTTCAATCGGCCAGCGCAGCGACGATCGTCGCAAATCATGATGTCAACCTGAGCGCAGGCTCGTTCGCGAATACCGGCAGCCTGATCACGGGGCTGAACAACGTCACCATCTCCGCGACGGCGGCTGCCACGAGTGACAACCAGTATCTGAACGCGTACTGGCATGCCAGTTCGGGTGCGAACGGGTCCACGGCGTGGGGCTGCGCGAATAATCCGGCGCTGTGCGCGAGCCTGTACGGCAGTGCATGGAATGCGGGCCAGGCGCAGGATCCGGCAGGCCTGCCGTCGTCGGTCGGTCTTCCGGATTTCGTGCCCGGAACGATCCAGGCGGGCAACACGCTCGCGGTTCGCTCTCCCACGTTGACGAACACGGGCAATGTGATCGGGCAGACCGTCAGCCTTTCCGGTTCGACGCTGGTGAATGGCCTCACCAACCCGAATGTCTACACTCCTCCGCCTGCCGTTTCCGGTCAGGTGATCACCCTTGGGCCGCCTTCCGTTCCATCGTCTGCGACCACCACCATCAATGCCGCGGGTCAGGTGACGAACCTGAGCGGGGAGCGCGTATCGGTAACCGGCACAGCCGACGTGCCGCAGCAGTCGCTGATCGGCGCGACAACCGTGGGCAGTCCGAGCGCGCCCGCGGTGAGCAGCACGACCGCGCCGGCGGCGACCAGCGTAACGACGGTGAGCGGGCAGACGCTCAGTGTTTCGTATCTGGTGAACAGCCCGGCAGCGGCCGTGACCAGTGACCTCTCTCCCGCGGCGCTACTGAGCCAGTTGCCGGCGAGCCTCCAGCCGGATACGACACAGTTCTACTACGATCCCTATACGCAGGCACAGCAGGTCGAGCAGGCAGCGCTTCAGGCGACCGGCAACGCCAGCTTCTATGCGCTGCCGTCGACGACGGACGCGACGAGCCAGACGAGCGTCAGCAATCTTGACACGGCTGCGCTCTACGGTGCTGCGCTCCAGTACGCGGAACAGAACAACGTCGCGCTCGGCACGCAACTGAGCCAGACGCAGCTCGCGCTCGTCAACGAGCCGATGCTCTGGTATGTCGAGGAGACGGTGCCGGAGCCGGGCTGCACGGCCACGGGCAATGGCGTGTGCCCGACCGTCCAGGCATTGATGCCCGAGGTGCTGTTGCCGCAGAACTTCGCACAGGTCAACGCCGACGGCACGATCACGGGCACGAACGTCGCGCTCGATTACGCGAACAGCATCCTCAATACCGGCACTGTTACTGCAGAGAATCTGAGCGTCGACACCGGCTCGCTGACCAACGAGCAACGCTCGACCAACGTCGGCACCATCTATGAGCTCGTAACAGACGGTCTGCTTGCGAAGACGACCGGCACCGTGGTGCAGCAGGGCGGCTACATGTCGGCCGCCAACTACCAGCTCAACGTCGATACGCTGACGCAGATTGGCGGGGCGCTCACGCAGGTCAACGCGGATGGCAGCGAAAACGCGGCGGCGACCTCCCAGCTGCTGGCGAATCTCAAGAGCCAGCTTGGCAACCAGTTCACCCAGACCACGGCGAGCGACAACCTGCACACCGAGCTTATCGGTGCGCCGTCAACGTTCGACACGATCTTCCAGATGGCGGTCATCGTTGCGATAGCGGTCATGTCGGCGGGGGCTGCCTCGGCGGGCATCGGTGCCGCCGCAGGCGCGGGTTCGACGCTATCCGCCGCGGCACCGGGAGTGGCTGCGGGTCTCGGGAACGCCTCGATTTCGGCCGCGGTAGGTGGTCTGGTCAGCAATTCGCTGGATCAGGTCGCATTTGGTAACGGTAGCTTCAGCGTGGGTAGTCTGCTTGAAGCCGGCGCGACGGCATTCGTCACGGCGGGTTTGACGAACGGCATTACGTACGCGAACGGTGCGCTTGGCTTCACGACAACCGCTTCTTCAAACAGTCTGGCTGCGTTGGCCGGTGTGCAGTCGGTCGGTAACGTCATTTTGCCGGGTGCATCAGCAGCGTCTGGCAGCGCTTTGCAGACTGCGCTGGCACTTGGAGCGATTACCGGCATTCAGGCTGGAGTGCAAAGCGCAATCGAAGGCAGCAGCTTCCTCACGGATCTGCGTGACGACGGGGTAGCCAATCTGGCAGCGGCGGCGGCCTTCTCTATCGGAAATGCGAAGAACGGCGGTCTGAATGAAGGGGAGTATGTTGCAGCACACGCGGCACTGGGGTGTGCGGCGAGTGCTGCGGAGGGGACCGGGTGTGCCGGGGGGGCGATTGGCGGAGCTACTAGTGCCGCACTCTCGCCACTGGCGCTGGATGCAATCGATCCGACACATGCACCGCTCGATTCGGGGCAGCTTGCCGCACTGGCTGCGTTTGCGACGCTGGCCGGTGGAGGCCTTGCGGGCCTCGTTGGCGTAAATGTTACGGGCGCGATGACGGCGGCGCAGAACGAGGCGCTGAATAATGCTGCTGACCACTGGGAAAAACCGGGGCAGCAACAGGAGGCAGAGAAGTACACGCTCAAGCCGACGCCGCAGGGTGCGCCGATCGATGAGGAGCAGGCGCAGCAGGGTGGTGGCGGTGGCACGGATGCGGAAGCGATAACTACCGGTCAGGGCGCAGCGGGTGCCATCGCTGGGGCCACAAACAGTACCACCGGTAGCTGGATTTCCGTTAATGAGTCTATGTCAGCTCAAGCCCAAGCCTATCAAACGCAGATTACTGGCGTTACGGGCCAAGCGTACGTTGTCAACGGTGTAAAATTTGATGGGGTAAGCAATAACGGTACGTTGCTGGACGCTAAGGGGCCAGGATATGCGAATTTCGTTGGAAGCAACGGCCAGTTCCAACCTTGGTTTAACGGTCAGTCGAGCCTCATATCACAGGCGATACGTCAGCTTGGTGCAGCACAAGGGCAACCGATTCAGTGGAGCGTTGCGGAGCCATCGGCTGCTACAGCGATACAAAACTTGTTCAATGCCAATGGCATAACTGGCATTTCGATTATTAATCAGCCTCCTAAGTGATGGATGCAATGATGGAAACATACTTCGCCGCTGCATATTGGGGCCCTCGGCGTGAAACGGTCGAGAACTGTGCCGCACGCACGGTCGCATTCCTCACGGCGCTCGGACAGATATCTGTACTCTTCAAAGGATGGAGGCTGCAGGGGCGGAGTAAAGCGGAGGCTTTGCGCAAACAAACGATTGATGAGCAAAGCATTGATACGCTCGTCTCATTGCTTTCGAAAGGTAGAAATAAAAAGGACATCGGTGGCGGCGTTATCGACGAACTGGGGTTTCGAGTATCGATGTGGAATGGGGGCGATGACAGGACTGCATCGTCCCTTATGATCGGATGTGGCATGTACTCAACAGTAGAAAGGCTTTCCAACGCCGTCGTGTTGCAACTGCCGCAGCAATTTGACGTCGAATCCCAAGACAAACTGCACAAAATGATGAGTGCGTTTGCTCTCGCGTGGGAGCCAGATTGGGCAATAGTCTCTTCCCAATCAGCCCGGAATCGCCATGTTGAGCAACTGCCATTCTTGGATCGAGCGCTGTATCTGGATTCCAAGATGACCCCTCCTGACAGCTTGAAGGGGGCACAGAAGCAGGTGCTAGGGCATGGAATGCTCTTTGTGTAGTGCTTTCGAGCACATGACCGAGGTACCTCGCTCTGATTTTTTGTAATGTCACGAAGCCACAAACAGTGCGAACTACAGTGCGATTGGGTCGACGGGTAAGCTCGGAGAGCAGTACCTCCAATCGCTCGGTGGACAGTCACAAGTCTACTTCAGCACAAGTCTGGGTGGTCGTTACGTGGACCAGCTCATCAATAGCGTTGCTAACGAATCCAAGGTCGGCTACACGAGCTTTACATCAAGCGTGCAAACCCAAATTGCGAAAGATGTGGAGTTGATGAATTCTGGTGCGGTCAATAGCGTAAACTGGCACTTCTTTACGAGTCCCGTTACCGGACTCGGTGGCCCGAGCCAGCCCTTGCTGAAAGCACTCCAGAGTTCGGGGATTGGGGTAATAGTTCATTAAAGATTGCACCATGACCTACCAGTTGATTAGCCCTCCATGCTCGCTCGACTTTACAGCGCTCTCGAAGCAAGAACTGAAGAAATATAACGACTGGGTCATTGCGATACTGCCAGAGCGATTGGAAATTCTTCGGTCCTGCGTGAATGCAAGCGCTGGGTACAACAGTTGGATGGCCGATTTCGATCCCGCATCGTTAGCCGGGCTTGGCGATTGGTTTGCTTCGCAGGTGGTGACACGCGACCGTACACAATCGGAAGTGCGAGCGATAGAAGCGCGTCTAAAGTTTCCTATCGACGTTCCGAATGAGGAGCTGACTGACGAAACGGTTTCGAAGGCGATAGATGTAGGGATGTACTTCGGGATGGTCTTGTTGAAGAACCATCCTTCATTGCGCTGGGATTTCAAAACCGACAACAAGCGGTTTGCTGATTATGGGCAACCAGTTATCGTTGGCTTTGGCGCAGCAATTCTCAACCCGGTGCGGATAGCAGTTACGCTGGCCTACGGTGTGGTAGCCGGTACCCAGTCAGGATCAAGGCTCGGTCAGGTTTATAAATTCTGGTCTGAGCAAGTGGGTGGCTGAGCGGGGCGATTGGTGGAGCCACGAGTGCAGCGCTCTCGCCTGACCTTGTCAATGCGTTAGATCCATCGGCGGCGCCTCTTGATCCCGGCCTGCAGGCGGTTCTTGCCGCATTTGCGACGGCAGCCGGTGGCAGCCTAGCTGCGTTGGCCGGCGTGAACGTGCAGGGAGCGATGACGGCGGCGCAGAACGAGGCGCTGAACAATTCCGGACTGCACCTAGGGCAGGATGGATTACTGAGTGCGCTCACCAATGCAGCCTATGCGCTTATGCCCTGGTTGCCGGGTAACCCGGTGACGCAGGCGATTTCGCAGGCGTTTCAGGCGCCGGTATATCAACCTAATGGCGCTGCCAACCCGCCGGCTGATGACCTCGGTAACGTCACTGGCAGTAGTGGCGGAGGCAATAGCCCGTCGGCGCCAGCGGTAGTGACCAGCTTTGCGATGGCACTATGCGCGGCGAGCGGTGGTGAGGCCTGCGGGTTGATGGGGATGCTGTCGCCGGCATCGTCATCACCGCTGCCGCCAACGAACAGCACCTTATCGAGTGGTAATAGTGGGGGTGCCTCAGGTAATGGCTCGACCAGTCAAGGGCCGTCCACAAACAACGCAGGTTTTACTATTGAGCCTAAAATTGCTGGACAGATAGGGACACGTGGATGGACTTCAGACTCGGTTGCTGCAACGATCGCAAATCCGAGCGAGACGGTTGCTACGCAGGATACGCGCTTTGACCCAACTACCGGCACTCGAAGAAGTGATCCAGCCACGGCCTACGTGAGCGCGGATGGTTCGTACGTCGTTGTGAACAACAAAGACGGTACGGTGGTGCAAGTTTCGAACCGCAACAATCCGAATTGGACGGCACCATGGGCAAAGTGAATTTCGTAAATGTAGACGCGTTGTTGAGCGGAAGCGGACTGAGGCCCACTGCACGGTCTGGTGGTGTTCCGTTGTTCGATTTCTCGGATAGCAAGCTGTTGTTGGCGCTATGCGAACGCTTGGGAATTGGAGTGTTAGGTATCGAGGGGTTTACGGTATCTAAAGGTGATTTGTGCCCTGACATGGACTATATCGGGGACTTCTCAGCGCTCCTTGGTCGTGACGATTTCGAAGTTGAGTCGGTCAGGTCAGCGTGGACGTTTTTGCAGTTGGCTGCGGGAGCTCCTCATTTGTTGTTCGAATACGTGCTTGCAAACAGTGATGCTTCGGCAGGATAGGCCAGCTACCTCGGGTTTGACAGTTTCAGTACGCTGGGCACGAACATCGCGTCCTCGGATGCCTCGGTGACGCTGGCCAATCTCGGCAGCACGGCGCTGGAGATCGGTGAGCAGAGCGCGGTCAACGCGGGCATCCAGACGGCGATCTACGACGGCGCCCAGAAACAGCGTCATCAGTGACGTGGCTGCGGTTGGTGCCAATGCAATTGGTACCGCCGGTGAAAACTCTTCATCGCTGTTTGCGCAAGGCTCGGTGGGTTATGGCCTTGCTCACGCGGCATTAGGGTGCGCGGTGACGGCGGCGGAGAACGAGGCGCTGAACAATGCTGCTGACCACTGGAAAAAGCCGGGGGCAGAAGAAGCGCCGGCTCAGTTCGCGAATCTAGCGTCAACAGCTATCACAGCGGGTCGGAACTGATGGAATCTCAGTACCTGTCCACTGTGAGCCAAGCGCAGATAAGCACGTTTTTGTAGAAAACGGTTCAAATCGCGAATGGGAAATAGCTATGGTCGAGTTTGGAATTGCATACGCGCCTCTAAACGTTGGTGAGGAATGGCAAGTGATTGGTCGAGTGTGACTGATATCCATGTGGGGTCACCATGTGGGGTCACGGTTCACAAAATTCGTCCCGCATCATAAGAGGGCGGGGGGCGAAGTCGGGTCCGAATGTGTTTGTGATGATGCGCTTCCTGTTGATTTGACGATCGTTCGAATCTTGGCCTACGGAAAAGAACTGGAAACTTGGTCAGCAGGGCTTACGGCGAAGCTTGTGCTACGTGGAAGCGGGGATAACTTGGGTGCGTTTGGATCGCTTTGTGGATAGCCCGTTCCCGCGAGTTGCGTGACAGTTGTAGTAACTCAGACCCGATCGAGCGTTGGATATGCACTTTTTTGCGTCGGCGAGCGTGACTGCGTACCTGTTAATTTACGCGATTTGTCGCTGATCGCGGGCTAATATCGGGTCGCTTTCGGGATGTTGCATCGTTGAAACTCGTAAAATTTTGTTGTTCTGATCAATTGTGGCCGTATGGATTGGTGAGTCTGTGCCTGGCATGAATCTGATAACAATAGAGAAGAATATGAAGGACCACGTTGAGTCTTCCGGGGAACGCGTCTTCAGACCGCGGCAGATGTGCATCCGTGCCGCGATTGTGTTTGCGATGGCCGATGCTCACGCTGGTGGTATCGTCCCCGACGCAGGCACGGCGACGAGCGTCACAACGGCAGCGAACGGTCATCAGACCGTTGCGATTGCGCCTGCAGTCGGTGGCGTTTCGAATAACACCTATTCTTCGTTCAATGTCTCGAAGTCTGGTGCGGATCTGAACAACGTCGGTGTGAACGCTGGCACGATCGTCAACCAGGTTACCAGCACGAATCCCTCGCTGATCCAGGGTGCGATCTCGGTGCTCGGGCCTCGAGCGAATGTCATCCTCGCCAACCCGAACGGCATCACTGTCGACGGCGGCTCATTCGTGAACGCCGGACACGTCGTGCTTTCGACTGGCCAGGTGAGCTTCAGCGATACGACTATTTCACCCGGGCAGATCCAGCGCAACGTGGTGCTCACGACGAGCGGCGGCACGATAACGATCGGCCCGGGTGGGCTGTCTGGCACGCTGGTGAATCTAGACCTCATCGCGAAGCAGCTGGCCGTGAATGGCCCGGTCACCAACAGCTTTACAAGTTCGAGCGGCGGCGTGCGGGCCATGATCGGCAGTAGCACGAGCACATACGATTCGGGCTATTCTCCTTCCGACAACAGCCACGACTGGCTTGCCAGCACAACACCTGCCAAAGCGGCGAATCCGGGGATTGCGGTCGATATTACAGCTGCGGGGGGATTGACCGGTGGACGCGTGGAACTGGTTGTCACCGATCAGGGCGCAGGCGTACGCAGTGCGGGCAGCCTCTATGCCACCGCGGGCGACGTGATCGTGCAGGCCGATGGCGCCATCACGACAACCGCAGGTTCCATTACTGCAGCCAACGCTGCATCACTTGTCGCCAGCGGCGCCGTGTCAATGGAGGCGACAAAGGTGCAGGCCAGTGGCGATGTCACGATAACGTCCGGTGGCGTCATGTCGCTTGCCGACGGGCAGGTGCTAGCGGGCAACGATGTGGGACTGAATGCTGTGGGTGCGCTTGCCGCACAGGGCATGACAGTCGGCGCCGCGAACAACACAACGCTCTCGGCGACGGCTATGGCCATTACCGACGATTCGAGCGGATTTTCGAAGATCACGGCAGACAATGCGCTTTCGCTCACGGCGACCGGTGACATCAATATCGTCGGCAGCCAGCTTCAGTCAGGGCTCATCGCCAGCTCAGGCGTCGCAAGTGGTGGAGACCTCACCCTGAGCGCCGGCGGCAGCATCACGAACCGTTCCGATGCCACGAACCTTGGCATCCTCTTTGCCGCGAATGGCGCTGCGGTGCTGAACGCGCAGGGCGACATCAACAACAATAACGCCCGGATGCTGGCCAATGGCAACGTTACCCTTACCGCCCAGGGTGACGTGAACAACGTCATCGATCACACGGGCGGCGTCAACGGCGGTGCGCCGCTCGCTTACTCGCGCGAAGGCGGAAGATTTCTCTTCTTCCAGCATACCTCGAGCGGCTTCGATGTGGATTACGGCACGGTGACCGAGCCGGATCAGCTCGCCTATATCGCGTCGACAGCAGGTAACGTCACGATCACCGGTCGGAACATCACCAACTCGGGCGGCATCATCCAGTCAAACGATGGCGATATCACACTCACCGCGCTTCAGGCTTTCAGCAATGCCGCAGTCTTTGCCGGTCAGGCCAGCGAATCACGAAGCTGTTTCATCTTCTGTCACGGTAGCGCTTCGAGCACAGTGACGCCTTATGGGGGAACGATCCAGTCAGGCGGCGATATCTCCATTACTGCCGGCAGCAGCGCCATCAACTCGGGCGGCAACGTCTATGCGCAGGGCAATCTGGACGTCACCGCGCCTGTAACGTACGCCACGGGCGTGACGGGTTATTCGGCGATCAACCAGGAGCATGGCTTCAAGGCATTCTTTGGAAGCACCTGGGCGCAGATCATTGCGACCGATGTCGGCGGCGGCTTTTCGGCTGATGGCCTGGTGAGACTCACGGGGGATGCGGTCATCAACGGCGGCTACATCGCGGGCGGAAAAGGAACGAGTGTAACGGGCGGCATCACGACGCTCAGGCTTCCGTCGCGCACCCCGGTGCAGATTGGCCAGCATCTGGGCCTGGCGAGCTGGGGGTGGTATTGATAATGCGTAATTGCCACGCCCCCGGCGCGAAGCGGTCTTTCGTTTTGCTGTTGAATACGGTAGCACTATTCGCACTCTTGAGCGCCCGCGCCGATGCGCAGACACCGCCGCCAGGTGCTGCGCCCGCGGCGGCCCCCGTTTTGCCCCCTCCGGTTCGTCCTGTTCAGGACCCGGGCCTCCAACTGATCGACCAGCAGCGTGCCGCAGCGCGACAGCAGCAGCTCGGTCAGGCGCCTGCGGACGTAAGTGTGGTGGCACCTGAGAGCGCGAATGCGCTGGACATCCCGCTGGATACGCCTGTCGACCGGATTGTCGAGACCGGCCCGACATTTCGCATTGATCGAATCGCGCTCACGGGACCCAAAGGGTCGCCGGTTGCCAGAACAGCCGTATCTCACGCCACCCTCGAGTCGATCATAGCCGCATTTGTGGGGCGTGAGCTGGGTTCGCGACGCGTGAACGTTCTTCTGAGGCGTCTCACGAACGCTTACGTGTCGGCGGGTTACGTCACCACGCGGGCACTGCTCGGAGCGCAGAATCTCAGCTCCGGCACGCTTGAGGTAACCATTGCTGTGGGGCGAATTGAAGCGTTCACGGTCAACGGCAAGCCGGTCCACCGGCTTGCAACGAACGAGACCTCGGACGGAGGTGGATGGCTGACCGATAGCGGGTACGAGTCGGCATTTCCGGTCGGCGCGGGCGAGCCGCTGCGCCTGTCCGATATCGATCAGGGGGTTGCGCAGATCAACCGCATGCGCCGCAATCAGGCCAGCGTCCAGATACTGCCGGGGCAGGCCGCGGGCGACTCGGTGATTGCGATCAGCAATCCGGCAGGCGAGCGCGTTTATGGCACGCTTGGCGTTGACAACTACGGCGCTCAGTCGACCGGCGTAACCCGCTACCGCGCTGGTCTGGAGATGGACAACCTGATCGGCCTGCAGGAGGTGATGAGCCTGAACTACATCGACAGCCTCGAGAGCAACGCGCTGGTCGGCTCGTTCGCTCTTCCCTGGGGGCGTAACACCTTCAGCTATACCTTGTCGGATTCGGAGTACCAGCAGCTGATCGGCACGACGGCCCTGATGTATGGTCGCACGCTCAGCCATATTTTCGGCTGGAACTATCAGGTCATACGCTCGGTATCCGACCTCGCAGCCGTGGACGCCACGCTGTCGTGGCTTCGCACGGACCGTGAGGTGAATGACATTGATCTCGATCCCCAGCGCCTGGCGGTGCTGCGTGTTGGCGGCAACTGGCTCCACAGGTTTTTGCTTAACGACGCGCAGGGCAACGTGACGCTGGATGCCGGTATTTCGCAGGGGTTGCCGTGGCTGGAAGCCGATCACGACGCAGCGGGGATTTCGCGTGACGATGCGCATGCGCAGTTCACAAAAGTCGACATGACGGCGACCTATACCGTGCCGTTGCCGAAGCTGGGTGGCCAGGCGTTTGCCTGGCGTGGTGCCGTGGGCGGGCAGTACGCGAACGTGGCTTTATATGGCACCGCGCAGCTTTACCTGGGCGGGATGGACACGATTCGCGGTTTCAGGTCCGGCGACCTCGCAGGCGACCGGGGACTGTACGCACGCAACGAGATCGCGTGGGTGAACGTGCCGGCGTGGCACGACGCGCGCATCGAGCCCTATCTGTTTTTCGACGCCGGCAAGGCAGGCCTGGTGGCAGTGGGGGGCTTCCCTTCGCTGGCTGGAACGGGCGCCGGCTTGCGCGCGCAATGGCAATGGCACGGGCACCAGCTCTCGGGCGAAGGCCTGGTCGGGCGTCAGATTTGCCGTCCGGCGGAAATCGGGCCACGCGCCACGCTCGTGCTCGGCACGATCAATCTCGCATTCTGATTCCTCACGAAAGATATCCCACAGGAGGTTAGCTTTGTCGAAACTCGATACGGCGATTCGTGCCGCATGCATGACCGCTTTCGCATCCGTCGCCGCAGTAATGCTGGTGCCGGTCATAGCTCTGGCTGCAGACTCTCCGACGGCGGCCGTGCCGCTGCCGTCAGGGGCTGTCGCGGTCGTCAACGGTATCAGTGTTACGCAGGTACAACTCGACGATGCCGTAAGGCTGGCTGCGGAGCTGGGTCATCAGAGCGATACGCCGCAGTTGCGTCTGGCGCTGAAGCAGCAGCTCATTGCGCGCGAGCTGTTCCGGCAGAATGCTGAAAAGGCTGGCTACGGTACGAAGCCAGAGGTATCGCAAGCCATGGAGGCAGCGAAGGCGAACGCAGAAGCGCAGTTGTACCTGAAGGACAACGTCCATCCGGAGCCGGTCACCGACGCGCAGGTGAAGGCGCGCTACGACGAACTTGTCGCGACGCTTGGCAAGGAGGAATACAAGCCGCGCATCATCGTGGTTCCTGATGCGGCAACTGCGACGATCGTGCTCGCGCAACTGAAGTCCGGCCAGGCTTTCGAAGCCCTCGCCCGTCAGTACAGCAAAGCCCCCAGCGCAGCAGCGGGTGGTGAGCTGCCGTGGGTGAGCTTCAAGGTTCCCGCTGAAGAAGGCCGCACGCAGGGGTTGCCGCTTGCACTCGCGAAGGCGATTGCCATGCTGCCGGTGGGGGGCGTGACGTCGGAGCCTGTTGTGCTGGGCAGCGACAGCAAGGGGCCGGTCGCGATCGCGAAACTTGACGCGAAGCGGCCGACGCAGGTGCCGGCGTTCGATCAGGCGAAGGATACGATCCGTCGTCAGCTGCAGGCACTTGCACTGGAGAAGGCCGCGGCGCAGTTTACGACGGGGCTCATGAAGGGCGCCACCATCCAGCAGTAGAAGACGGGGAACATCATCCATACAAATGGTGTATGACAGTAAAACGCAAATCTCGCACGGCACGCCCAAAGGCGATGCTGTTACCGCTACCGGCCGAAACCGTGCGTAGCCTCTCGCTGGAGAACCATCTGGCACAGGCTGCGATGCGCAGTGGCCAGGGCACGTCGGATACGATGATCGGGCTGCTGCGGGTGTTATACATGACGTACTACCTGCTCGAAGCGCAGGGCTACTGGGTGGGGCTGCAGGCGTTTCTCGACGACGAGGCTGCGCTCGACGAGAGCATTCGAGGTGCGGCTGTGGGACGTGAGTGGCAACTTGCGGCTGAACGGCTGCCTGCGATCGAGGAGGTCCTGCGGCGCAGTGACGAGGTGGTTGGCAGCATTGCGCGGTATCGCTATGTCGAGGCGTGGGGGAAGCTGACCCGGATCGTGAACTCGGGGAAACATTCGCCGCTGCCGGGCAGCCAGTTGCAGGAGGCGCGAACATGAGCGCCATCGATGACAGAGAACCGATGCTCGAGAGGCTGAAGCACAGGGCCGAGGCGTTTGGCTGCCATCGCGGCCATGTCTGGCAGGCTCCGGCGGCGAGCATCAAGCACGGCGGTCACAGGTGCGGGGCTTGTGCGATTCTGGATCGCATCCACGCGAAGAATGGCTGGAAGCGCCGGCGCTACGAGGCAACTGGCAAGCTACCTGTCTGAGCGGCAGGGCCCGGGTTAAATTTGATCAGGACTCCATATCGGCAGTCATCGCAGCCTGTTGCTGCACGAGTGCGCGCATGATTGCGTAGACCGCAGGCAGCGGATCGTCGTCACGCTGCCAGTCGACTTGCGCGTCAATATCGCTGCCCGCAAACCGGCTGTCGGCGAGGCGGGCAAAACCACGACGCACCGCATCCGGGTACCGCGCCTGAAATCCAGGGTCGGCGAATGCCTGTTCCTCGATTGCGAGTAGCAGACGCCAGGTTGGGGCGGCAGCCGGGTAGCCGGGCATCGCCTTTCGCTGCAACAGGTGCCTTTGCGCGAGCACAGAGACGAGGCGCTGAAGGTCGAGTGCCGCATGCAGGATGACCCGGCCGGACAAGTTGGCGGACTGGTCATCGGGACTGTTTTGTGCGTCGGCGTCAGGGAAATTGAACATGGCTGATCAGGACGGACGTTATCGGACCGCCTTGTGCATTGAGGCCGGACGCTGCGCAAGCACCTCGCGTATCCGGGAGAGGTACTGGTCGGCAATCGGGTTACCGGCGACGATCTTGGGTGCACGGCGGGGAGCAGGAGGACGCACGCCAAGGTAGCGGCATACGGCCGAAAGGTAAGGCTTGGACCCGATACCGGCATGCTGTTCGCGCTGCGCGATCAGCCGGCGGGCAGCGTCAGACAGGCGGGCGTCACCGACATGCCTGCGTAGCCAGGCGAGGGTTTGCCGGTCGTTGTCGTTGAGGATTCGAACCAGGTGCTCCATGATTGCTCCTGCCTGTATATCCATACATGTGAATATATACAGCATTCTTGGAAGAAGCAAGGGGGGTAGTCCCGTGCGGCACGGGATTTCTTCGCCCCGATTTTCGTTCGGAGGGACGCGTTTTCCGGTCGGGCGTGGAACTCTAGAGCGACGAGCGGGGCGACGTTGCACACGCCGCCCTCGAATGGCGGGACGACAGGCGTCGCGCGCGTCAACAACTGCGCAGACGGACCCTCCAATACCTAGGTCTGGCACAAATGGGGGCAGCATTCAGAAGAAGCGGCCAACCTCTAGCGCTGCCTGCGAACTTCCGGTATCGACCCATAAGCGACCTTCAGATTTCTCGAAAGCAGACGCTCCGATAGCCGGGGTGGTGAGTTCTTAGCCGTCCAAGCTGATGAGAGCGTGGCGCGAGAAATCGTGTTTCTTTAGAGCCGGGCGGATAGCCTTGACTAGCCGATCCGTGTCAACGCTCTTCATGTAGATTGACGCCTTGCGACCGTCAAGCGTCACTTCATCTCCATCAAGCTCACCGGAATTCGTTTGCTTCGCTATGATGTCCAGTTCGTCCTCAAGTTGGTGTAGTCGCGTCAAGTCAACGCTGCCGTAATCGATGACGATCACAACTTGAGCGCTCTTGGCCAGACGGTCTGCCCAGGTCGGGTTTGCGAAAATGAGAAGCACGAAAGGCAGACAGCAGCGGATCAGCAAAGGACGTTTCATGGATTTTCGGATTGCCTTTTTGCGTAAACTGCCAATCATTAATTACTCAGGCAACAATCTAATGTCGGCATCCGCGTAGCCACCACGTTGTTCGTCACTAAGCACACGATGAGCACACTCAAGCCATTCTGGAAATACGGCTGCATCCATAGGGTCGCCCCGCCCATTCGACTTATCCCACAGGGCAAGATTGCCGAGAAGCCCTCCTAATTCATCGGGCTTGCCGAGCCGCGTCCATTGAAGCTCAAGAAATTCGAACATGACGAGATACGCTTGGCGAAGCGTAACGGCAGATTCCATTGATGGCTTTTCCATTTTTCCACGGCTTGGCTCAAAACAGGAAGTCTATCTCGACTGAGCGGTTATGGCCGACCATAGCCCGACGACCAAGCGCGAGGATGATCTCCTGTGTGCGCTCGATACAAATGTGCTAGCGACCCGACTCACTGCGATCAGGGGCAAGCGGCCGAAGCGCATCTTCTCGGGGCAGTTCTGCCGGAGCATCGCCGGCGAGTCCGTAAACCTCGATACCACTTAACAAACCTGCGCTCTCGAAAATGAAGATCCCGGCCGGTGCATCGTCCGGACCGAACATAAAGTCCCGAGAATGTGTACGCCTGGTGGGGCGGGTTCGCGGCCCTTCATTTGGAAATTGATGGATCCACAGCCGCAGGAGCAGCGCCACGGCGTCACCTCCGCAACTGCGAGTTGTTCAAGAAACTCTCGCGCCGTCGGCTCGCCGTGCTCAAGCATCCAACGAGCGAGCGACATTTCTGACACAGACAGCGGACGGTTTTGTTTGAGAGAATTCATGGAGTGAGAATTCAGGTGGCGCGCGCCAGTCTAGCAGGCCGGATTTGGTAGAAAGTGTCGTTGAAGACTCGAAAATTGACGACGATTCGCGCCGGTCTGTCGAACGACCGGATGTGGCCGGCTAGCGCCCGACGGGCGCGCGCGGTGATCGCCGCGGGCACGGCCTTTCATGCAAAGGGCATAAATCGACCCAATTCGGCCGTTGACCTGCACGGCGGCTGAGTGGCGGCTTCTTAAGGCTGAGCCGACATTGGGGTTCAACTGCGTGCGGGGAAGACGGGCTATCCGTGTGCGTATTTCAAGTACCTGCAGCACGGATTGCCCGCGCGGCCTGTTAGCGTCCCAGGCTCGTTCGCCTGATGGTGAGGAAGCTTTAACCGCGGGCAGCCAAGGTGACCACAATCAGAGCCGAAAAAACCAGCGCCGGGGCGAGATGCCGGAATGGCTCGCGATTTCGCATCAACGTGAAGAGCGCGCCGATCATGATCGCACCGGCCAACGTTAGGCCGAAGACTCTGGTTTGTTGTCCAAAAAGAAGTGCCGCACTAAGCAATTCGAGCGCGCCACAGAGCAACTGAAACCATGCCGGATAGCCCCAGCGTGCGAAATCACGCTTCACCGCGCCGGGTCTTGCGAGATTGACCACGCCAGCAACCGCGAACAGGACCGCGACGATCATCGCGAGGGTTGATTCGAGAGACGCACTGTTCCACGCCATCGTCATGCTCCGTTAGTTTGCTGAAAGTGCTTTTGAGCAGAGAGGTCCGCAATTAGGCCGGGGCCATGGGGTTCCCACGCGAGAACTCGCCGGGCATGCTGACCGCTTACTGTCTGGTCGAGCGCCAGTGCGTCAGCGAACAGCCCAAGCGATTTGCGAGCATCGTCGAGCGGCCAGAGTTCGACGCGATCGGCGCCGACCGAGGCCCGAATCGCTTCGCCCATTTCGACAACGGCAACGGCATCTTCCGCGACCACGTTGAAGATCTGTCCCGTGATTCGACTGTCTCCGGTTACCGCCTGCTCCACCGCGCTCAGATAAGCCGTCGCGAGATCATCGACGTGAACCGCCGGCCAGTGATTGCGACCATCGCCGACGACCCTCAGACTGCCAGTCTGACGGACCATCCCGGCAAGCATGCCGAAGGCCCCGCCACCGTAGCCGTGCACCATAGCCGGCCTGAGAATCACCGCGGCAATCGAACGGCTCGCTGCTAGCGCCTGCACATGTTGCTCCACGGCGGGCCGCCAGGCGACGAGCGGTGTCGGGTTCAGCGCCGATGTTTCAGTCGCGGGTTCTCCCGCCGTATTGCCGTAGACCCAGGTGCCCGACGTATAGACAAACACCGCGCCCGGACGCAAATGCGAAAGCATCGCTACTACCGCGGCCTCATCGGCAGCAGCGGCGGAAGCATCGTTGGTCGACGCGGCGTGCACCACGCCGTCAGCGGCACCGGCGGTTGCAGCAAAAGACTGTGGCTCACGCAGGTCGCCGGCATGCAGCTTCACACCCAGACGTGCCAGCGCGCTGGCGGCCACCGACCTATCCTGGCGCACCAGCGCCGTCACCTGATGGCCGAGGCTGATTGCCCGGCGCGCGATCGCTTGCCCGATGTAGCCCGTACCACCCGTAATGAACAGATTCAAAGCGCTCTCCTTACTGATCGACTGCAAAATTAAATAATCACAGAAACGAGACCGTCCAGTCTCATTTGCGCAGAGACTAAACGAGACTGATCAGTCTTGTCAACTGCCCGGCGATCTGGTATTTATTTCATATGAACGCTTCCTCTCTTCCTGGCCTGAGCCCGCTGCAACGCCGCAAGCGGACTGCCATCCTCGACGGCGCGAGAACTGTTTTTTTAAGCCATGGTTTCGGCCTGACCACGATGGACGATGTCGCGGCGGCCGCTGGCGTCGGCAAACAGACGGTCTACCGCCACTTCAAGTCGAAGGAGGCGCTTTTCGTTGGTCTGGTGAGCTCGATGTGCACTCAGGTGGGCGGAGTTCTTGCCAACGCTCAGAACGAGCAATCTGATGGCGCACCCGAAGTCGAGTTGCGCGAGTTGGGATGGGTGTTGGCGCAAATCCTGATCACGCCGGATTATCTGCGGCTTTACCGGGCCATCGTTGCTGAGGCTGAGCGTCTTCCGGAACTCGGCCACGTGTTTTACGAAAATGGGGCAAAGGTCGTGCGTGCCTTCGCCGCAAAAATTCTGCGAAAGCGATTTGACGAATCGACTGCTGCATTGCGGGCCGCGACATTCGTTCAGCTGGTGCTAGGCGACGCGTATCTGGAACTGTCAATTGGCTACACGGTGCCCGATGTTGAAGCGCGCTTTGCGCTGCAGATTGACGAGGCGGTGACAGCTGCACTTCGATAAGGAGCGCCGCATAAGATGTCGAGCCGCTGCATGCAGAGCGCAGCGGCGTGTAGCCGCGTGTAGCGCGGGAAGCAAGATACGCGTTTCCGAACGTACTCGCGCACCGATTGCCGTCTCTATCTTCTAAAGCTGGCAACAAACAAACTTCAAGATCGCGTCGTGCAGCGAGAAAAACACTTGTTCGAAGACCATCGAAAGCAACGTGTGCTAACGCAACGAATGACCGTTGTCCGAGGTAGCAGCGACATTCGAGTGTCTGTCCGAGGCCGAAGATGAGCGGCAGAAAGTGGCCGCCTACCGCCTCATGCGCTTTGCATGAATCAAAACAACATCGATGCTGAGCGAACGGCTGAGTGCGACCCTTCCCGGCCATTCGCTACGTCAACTTGATCGTCTTCAATGAACACTACAGCGGCCACTGAATCTGTTGCGAAGAGACAGTCGATGGCTATTGGTTCGCGACGGGACGAAGCATTGCCTGCATGTCAGGTGTGGCCAGAAGTTTCCTATACGCTGCCGGCGTCATGCTATTAATCATGAGACGCCCACTGATGTCGGCCTTGATGTACTCAACTGCAAGCAGAGCGATAACCGGGTTGGTGGTGAGGGTGGCTTGATCCGGCGTACGGTCACCGAACTCTGCCACTGCAGCATCGTTGTCGTCGGCAACCATCACGGCCAGGCGTCGGCCTGAGAGTCTCAGCCTGGCACTGGCGCCGCATTCGGCCATGTCGTACGTATGGGGACCATTTAGGGCTTTAGTACCGTAGATAGCTACATGGGTGTCAATCCCTCGTGCGGCTGCCGCTTCAAGCAACGGCCCCAGCTCGTCGAGTTCTTCATCCCAAATTCCCGCGAAAATACTCGCTTTCGCATTCGCGATGGTGCGTGCAAAGGCCTGAACGACGGGCTCCCTGCCACTAAGTGACCAAACTAGACCAGGTTCCTGCTGCACCGGCAGGCGATCAAGCGCCGCCGCCGCCGAGTCGAGATCGGCATTGAAACGCGTACGCAATTCATCCAGCAGCGCCGTGTGAGGCACGGCCGCATAGCGGACTGGTTCGGACCGATTGACCAGCACCGCCCCCCTCGCTTCAAGACGGGTCAGCGTCTCGTAGACCTTCGAGGGTGGCATGGCGGCCCTCCGACCAACCTCGGCACCGGTAATCGGAGTCTGGCCGACGAGCGCCGTATACGCCTGCGCTTCGTATTGCGTGAAACCCAGACGGGTTAGGGAGGCGATCAGCTCGGAGTCTGCGGTCATGCGTTGACCTTTCCTGTTGGCTACCTGAATAACGACCATGGCACTTGATTAACTACCTCAGTAGTATACAATCGTCTTCAACTACTACCCAAGTAGTTATTCTGTCCAAACCATTGTGAGAGGAAGGTTCAGCATGCGTCAACTCATCAGCACGGGTTCCCCGTGGGAGCCCAAGGTCGGATATTCACGGGCAGTAGTCCTGAACGACACGATTTATATCTCGGGGACCGCCGGCAAAGGATCGGATGTGTACTCGCAGACCCGCGATGCGCTGGCAACCATCGAGAAAGTGCTCACCGACAGCGGCTTTTCCCTTTCTGATGTTGTCCAGAGCCGCCTGGTCGTCTCGGACTTCGAGCATTGGGAAGACGCAGCCCGCGCTCACGGTGAGGTCTACGGTGAAATCCGCCCGGCGTTCTCGCTAGTGCACGCCCTGCCTTTCGTAGAGGACACGATCCTGGTCGAAGTCGAAGCCGTCGCGGTCAGGACGAAGAAGTGAACGCCGGTGACAGGAATGCGCGGGTATCGAGTACCGCAGTCGCGGTACTCGCCATTGCCGCCGGCGGAGCCATCGCGAACGACTACGCCATACAGCCAGCGCTGTCCGATGTCGCACGCGACTTCAGCGTTCCCGTTACGCTCATCACCACGGTCGCGTCTTCAACGATGATTGGCTACCTCCTGGGACTGGTGCTACTGGTTCCGCTGGTCGATAGGGTCAGCCCGCGGGCACTCATCCCTGGACAGATGGGGGCACTCGCGCTTGCCCTGGTTCTCGCAGCCGCAGCACAAAGCCCGGCCGTGTTGATCGGTTGTTTCATCCTTGTCGGCGCAACCACGACAGTTGCGGCTCAATGCAGCGCTGTCGTCGGCAAACACGCAGGACGCGACAACCGAGCACGCAGTATGGGCACCATATCCGCTGGCATCTCGGCGGGAATCCTGCTCAGTCGGTTTGTTGGGGGACTCCTGACCCGTTGGTGTGGATGGCGTGGCGCGCTCCTCGTCTTCGCCGGGTTCGCGATTCTTGCAGCGCTGTGCGCGCGGTCTTTCCTGCCCGCAGAACGACCACACTGGCATGGCAGATACCTCGCCACATTGCGTACGATTCCATTGCTACTGCGCGAATCGGCACAACTACGCCGACGTACCTGCGCTGGCATGCTCTGGTTTTTCGCCTTCAACCTGATCTGGGTCGGCCTTGCTATCCGACTGGCTGCTCCACCGTACAGTCTGAGCGCAGCTGCCATCGGGCTCTACAGCCTTGCCGGCGTCCTCGGACTCTTCGTCACTCGCATAGCCGGTCGCCTCGCGGACCGTTTCGGTAGCCGTGCAGTTACTCTCATCGGACTGGCAGTGGCAGCACTCTCGGCAATCTCACTCACTTCGGCGCTCGGCCACCCAGCCTGGTTGGCGACGGCGCTGGCTGTTTTCGATGCTGGATGCTTCGCTGCACAGGTGGCAAACCAGGCAAGCATCGTCACCATCAACCCGGCACGCTCCGGCTCATTGAACGCCGCGTACCTCACGCTCTATTACGCGGCTGGCGCCGTCGGCACGGCCATCGCGGGGACAATCGTAGCGAACGTTGGTTGGAGCGCAATCACCGTCATCGCGGCCACTGCGGCAGCGACCGCTGCTTCCATTAGCGCCATCCCGTTGGAACCTCGCAGCCAATCACCCTATAGCCATCTATAGCAGGGACTACGGCAACAACGTTACCGGTACGGCGCTCCCGATCACGCCCGAAGAGCTTGAGCATGCGGACGATTCGAAGTCGTCGCGCCAAGGTCGACAGGAAAACCGCAAACGGCCGGACTCGGCCGGTAAGCAGGCGCTCGCGGGGTGACTGCGAACGCCTCTTCATGGCCGGCTAGCGCCTGATGACAGCGCGCGACAATCGCAGTAGCCGCAGCCTTTCATGCGGAGGGCATAAAAAGGGGGATGCGGCTATTTCTTGGACTGTTTTATGTCGTTAGGCCGAGGCTTTCACGGTACTCGATGGGGCTGAGATAGCCAAGGGAGCCCTTGATCCGTTTCTCGTTGTACCAGCGTAAGCCGTCAATAAACGACGCCCTACCAATGGCAGGCAGAAGGTCAGATGCTAAGTGTCCGCGTGGACACATGCACTCAGACCGAGATGACAGAGAAACAAGACCTTCGAAGCAGACTGGTGGTTGGCCGCAGACGGGATGGCCGGCGGGAATTTGATGAAGATGCCGTGCGGGAGCTGGTCGAGTTTTGCTTGAAGCCCGGGGTATCGATCGCCCGGGCGGCGATGGACCATGACGTCAATCCGAACCAGTTGCGCCGCTGGATCTCGCGCCATCAGCAGCAGACACTGCAAACACCAACGAGACCGGACCCACTGGTGATAGACGGCGTATCGATCGACATCTCAGGACCAACGCGTCGTGCTCCGGTGAGTGACGCGCAGGCATTTGTCCCTGTCGTCACCCTGCCATCGACAGTGCCGGCCGCTTCCCCCGTACTGCCGCCGGGCACGTCGTTGATGGCGCTTTCGTTACATGTGCGCCTGTCGAATGGTGTCGAATTCGATCTTGGCGAGGCGAGCGTCGATGAGTTGGCCACGGTGATCCAAATGCTCGGGAGGCTGTCGTGTTCCGGTTCGACGAAGGGTTGAAGGTGTATCTGTATCGCGAGCCGGTCGACTTCCGTATCGGTATCAACGGACTGTCGATCCTGGTCGAGCAGTCGATGCGCCTTAATCCGATGGCCTCGGCACTGTTCGTATTCGGCAACCGGCGCCGCGATCGCATCAAGATACTCGGCTGGGGCGGCAACGGATTCTGGTTGCTGCTCAAGCGACTCGAGGCGGATCGCTTCACCTGGCCATCGGGCACCGAGACTATCTCTCTGACGGTCGAGCAATTGCACTGGTTGCTCGACGGCATCGATCTGGCTCTTATCCAGAAGCACCCACGCCGGTTTTACGAACGGATCGGCTGAACGCCCGGCGCATCTGGACGGTCTAACTGGCCATGCCGAACGACATCGTCACACTCAGTGCCGAAGAGTATCAGGCGCTACTCGCCGAGCGCGACGCACTGCGTGGCGAGCTTCGGCTGGCGAAGGCTGAGCGCGACCTGGCAGAGGAGCGCCTACGTGCCTATAAACACGAGTTGTTCGGCGCGTCGAGCGAGGCTCGCGCGACTGATCAACTCGGCCTGTTTAACGAGGCCGAAGCACTCGGTACTGACGCCGCGCCCGCACGTGAGGATGAACCCGCCACGCAGGTTGCCGGGCACACGCGCGGCAAGCGCGGACGCAAACCGCTCGATCCGCATCTGCCGCGCGAGATCGTGCGGCACGAATTGCCCGAGTCGGAGCGCTTCTGCGCGCACGACGGCCATGCGCTGGTTGAGATCGGTGTGGAGACCAGCGAGCAGCTCGACGTGATTCCCGAACAGGTACGCGTCGTCCAGCATCAACGGGTGAAGTACGCGTGTCCCTGCTGTGACCTCGGCATCAAGGTCACGCCAGCACCGGCAAGAATTATCCCTCGCGGGCTGCTCACGGAATCGGCGCTCGCATGGATCATCACCGGCAAGTACCAGTACGGCATGCCGCTGTATCGCCAGGCAACCCTGCTGCGCCGCTTCGGCGGCGACATCTCGTCGAACACTCTGGCGGCCAGCGTTGTTCGCGTTGGTCTTGCCGCGCAGCCCGTGATCAACCTGATGCGCGATGTGCTGCTCGACTCGGAACTCATCTACGGCGACGAGACAACCTTCCAGGTGTTGAAGGAGCCAGGACGGCGACCGCATGTTGATTTGCAGTAGAAACTGACCCACTTTTTGCATCTAAAACTGACCCACCCTTTTGGCGCAGAATCGTCATTCCTGCGCGTCAGCTTCTTCGTCTTTTACAGTCTTAGGTGAGGTTTTGCGGGACACCGTCCGCTTCGTGGGTTGCGCTGCTGTGCTGTTCTTGAAGCGCCACGAATCATTCCCTGTTTCCACGATATGGCAGTGATGCGTGAAGCGGTCAAGCAGAGCAGTAGTCATCTTCGCATCGCCGAACACGCTCGACCACTCGGTGAAGCTAAGGTTCGTTGTCACAACGATGCTTGTATGTTCGTAAAGCTTTGAGAACAGGTGGAACAGTAGTGCGCCGCCGGTCTGGGTGAACGGGAGGTAGCCGAGTTCGTCAAGGATGACGACGTCTGCATACATCAGCCTGTTGGCGATTTGCCCCGGTTTTCCAGCGGCTTTCTCTGCTTCGAGCTGGTTCACCAGTTCAACGGTAGTGTAGAAGCGCACGCGCTTTGCGTGGTGCTGTACGGCTTCGATGCCAAGCGACGTAGCCAGATGGGTTTTGCCCGTACCTGGCCCGCCAATGAACACGACGTTCTGCGCCGATTCGCAGAACTCTAACGTGTGGAGTTCACGCACGAGCGGCTCGTCCGTGCTGGCCTGTTCGAAGTCGAAGCCAGCGAGGTCACGATGCGCTGGGAACCGCGCGGCGGTCATCTGGTAGTTGATGGACCGAACCAGTCGCTCGGCCGTCTCGGCTTTTAGCAGCATCTGCATAAACTTCTCCGGTTCAAACTCGTTGTGCCGCGCCTGGGCGACCAGCTCTGGCCACGCCTGCGCCATTCCATGGAGCTTGAGCGATTTGAGTTGCGCTGCGGTTTCATTCGACAT
>NZ_CP049137.1:0-1567213 GCF_014171495.1 Paraburkholderia tropica | reverse complement strand
GACCATCCTCCTTGCGTGGAGTGCGAAGCTTTTCGTACCGGTGGACGTCGGCGAGCGGTTCTATCTTCAGCCGTAGCGAAGTCTGTACGCCGTCGGAGCTGCGGGACGCGGGGCTTTTCAGGCGGGCAAGGATATTTAGTACATGCTCGGCACTTGGCCTGCCAGATTCGAGAGCCAGCTCCACGGCAACCAGCACCGCTTCCAGACCATGCACAGGCGTTGCCGATAGCACCTGCACCATTACGCGGTCGCCCCCAACCTGTCGGAGCAGGTGACGCTGAAGCCGCTGCATTGGCTCGGGCATGGTGAGGAACGGGGCTCCGTTTCGTAGGGAGCCTGGCTTGCGGGCTACAAGACTGATGTAGTGTGTCCAGTCGTAGAAGGTCAGGTATCGGTCGAAGCTACGTGCATGACGCGCAATCTCGTTGCCATCGGCGACGACGCTGATATACGCCGGATACGTTCGCAAACTCACAACATGATTTGCGAACTCCGTTGGCACGCTATAACGGTTGCGCTGGAAGTGGATGAGGCTTGTTGACGACACGCGAACGGGCTGCTCAATGTAGCCGTCGAACGGCTTGGGGCATTGCATCAGACGCGGGCGTTCGTCCTGCAACGCGTCTGCTACTGTCAGCTCGGGCCATTGAGGATGACGAAGCTCCTGCCACGCATGCCGGCAGCGCTCGGCCAGCCAGACGTTCAGAACATCAAGTGACTCCCACCGGGTGCGGATTGCCTCGTGCCAGATGTGACGACGACGGTCCTGAACGTTCTTCTCGACGATGCCTTTTTCCCAGCCCGCAGCGCGGTTGCAGAACTCGGGTTCGAACAGGTAGTGGTTGCACATCGAATGGAAGCGAGCGTTTATGGCGCGCTCCTTTCCTGGCCCCACCTTGTCCACGGCGGTTTTCATGTTGTCGTAGATGCCGCGCCGGGGTATGCCGCCGAACGCGGCGAACGCCCGTGCGTGCGCGTCGAACAACATTTCGTGACTCTGTGTGTGATAGGCGACGAGCCAGAATGCGCGGCTTGCGGCGAGCTTCGTGTGTGCGACCTCTATCCGGCGTCGTAGGCCACCGATGAAGACGTATTCGCAGCTCCAGTCGAACTGGAATGCCTCGCCATATTCGAAGGCGAGCGGTACGAAGGCTCCGCGTAGAGCACCTTCATCGCGGTTTTGCTTCCAGTTGCGGATGAACGCACAAACACGGTCGTAGCTGCCATCGTATCCAGCAGCCCGCAAATCGGCGTGCATCTGCTTTGCCGAGCGCCGCTCGCGCTTCGGCCTTCGCGTATCCGCCAGTAGCCAAAGACGCAACTGCTCCGACCATGGGTCGACAACGCTGCTGCTCTCTCGTTTCGGATACTTCGGCTCACCGGTTGATGGAGGCTCACGCAACCATCGCCGAATGGTGTTGCGTGACAGGCCAGTGCGCCGGGATATGTCCCTCAGCGGAACGCCATCGCGGAAATGCATCCGCCGAATTTTTGCCAACATGCTCACCGTAATCACTCCGGTTCTCCTGCTTGGC
Source organism: Paraburkholderia tropica (assembly GCF_014171495.1). Lineage (NCBI taxonomy): Bacteria > Pseudomonadati > Pseudomonadota > Betaproteobacteria > Burkholderiales > Burkholderiaceae > Paraburkholderia > Paraburkholderia tropica. Next base: position 1,565,678 of record NZ_CP049137.1, on the reverse strand, counting down.
GTCCAAGCAGGCATTGAACATGTGGGTCAGTTTTCGATGCAAATTTCTAGTGGAAGTGGGTCAGTTTTGCACGCACCTCAACAAAAGCGCAACTTCACCGGATGCCTCCATGGGTTTGCGTTCAATGTGCGGCTTCGGAGGCCTCTGCCCGTCATGGTGCGGACCTTCGTCGAGAATCAGCATGCCGCTTTGGGTCGAGAGAGACACTGCGGCAAGCATGTTGGCGCCGCGAGGTTTCACTCCGCGGACCTGGACGACCTCGCCCGTTGCCACGTGCCGAGCCAGCTTGTTCGCGAGATGGGGAGGAAAGTGAACCTGCTGCGAATCGAGCACAAAGCCGTCGATTTCGCCGTGCGGGTTCAACAGGAAGCGCACGACTTTCCCGCGGATTTCAGGAAGGCTCTCAGGGTCGATCCAATGCATTGCGTTTCTCCTTGGTGAATGGCTGGGATTTGTCAGAAGGCGCGCTCAGGGCGCGGGTGGAAGACGGTCGTAGAGCGGGGAGAGGTTGCCAGGCGAGCCGAATGCTGTTGCCTGCAAGGCCGCGCCGTACTGGTTGCGCGTTCCGTAACCTCTGGCTGCGACTGTCGCGCCCGTTCTGACCAGTGCTGGGTACTGCTGGGCGATGGGAGGTGTGAGCTTGATCACCGTGCCGTCCGAGAGGATGACGCCGTCGGGCTCGCCGCGTGGCGCGCTGGTCACGTACGCAACCTGCCCCTGTGCATCCATCGGGGACAGGCCCGCGCCACGCAGTTCGCGCGGCATCGGGTGCGCAGCCGCATCAGGTGCAGGCGGTTGATCGACCAGTTGCTCGCCGTTTCTTGTATCGGTGATGCGTTGGGCGTCAAGGCTCGCCTCTGAGTTTCGCCAGCCACTCACCTGTACCGCGTCGCCCTTGCGAACCGTCGCGGCAAGCTGGGCGCCCATGTGCGGTGGAAACCGGATCAGCAGACCTTCGCGGGTCAGAAAGCCGTCGACGTCGCCATCCGGATTGATCAGGAAGCGCGAGACAGTGACCTGTGCGGTGCTGGCGGTGGCAATGCCGGGCAGTGGTGCAAGCGGTGCTGCGCCCGGCGGACGTGCAATAGCTGCGCTGGGCGGCGGCGGGGGAACCGGCGTTGCTTCTGGTTGAGGCTGCGCCGCGCATCCCGCGCTCGCCAGGAGCAGGCTCGCGAGACACGTTGCGACTGTGTGGCGCAGCACGACTGCGTGCGCCGGGTAGCGGGTCGATTGCATGATTCACTCCTTCGCGTGACGTGGAGTGTTCTGCAATGCTCATGCCATATCCCCGAGGTCGGTATTCCGGGCCTTTATGGCTCTGGAGGGGCGGCGGCATGTCCAGAAACCGGACAGGATGTGTCCAGTTTCGTGACAGCGATGCGCTCAGGCAGACGAGTCTCCCATGCCAAGCGCCGCCATCCGCGTGTAGAGCGACTGGCGGCTGATGCCGAGCCTGCGGGCAGCTTCTGCGCGATTGTCTCCCGCCGCAGCAAGCGCATGAGCGATGAGCGCACGTTCCAGCCGGGCCACGGCTTGCGCGAGAGGAAGCTCAAGGAGACTGGCAGGTATCGGATGATTCTTGCAGCCAATCGCCGCGCTCAGGAAGTCGAAGTCTTCGCGCGTCAGCACCGGGCCCGGCGCGAGCGCGGCTGCGCGCTCGATCGCGTTGGCAAGTTCGCGGACGTTGCCTGGCCAGCTGAACGTGGCGAGCAGGCGCTGCGCGTCCGCCGAGAGATGTTTGCGCGCGGCATCGGTAGATGTTGTCGCGAGAAAGTATTCGGCAAGCGGCAGGATATCGGCCACACGTTCGCGCAAGGGCGGCATGTGCAGCGGAATCACGTTGAGGCGAAACAGCAGATCCTGGCGAAAGTCCCCCGCATTCACCATCGATGCGAGATCACGATGGGTTGCCGCGATGAAGCGCACGTCCACATCGACGACCCGGCTGGTCCCAAGCGGCGTAATCTGGCGCTCCTGCAGCACGCGCAGGAGTTTGGCCTGCATGGTGAGCGGCATGTCGCCGACCTCATCGAGAAAGAGCGTGCCGCCGTGCGCTTCTTCGATGCGTCCGCGCCGCTCGCCGTGGGCACCCGTAAACGCGCCTCTGGCGTGCCCAAATAGCTCGCTTTCCAGCAGCTCAGCTGGCACGGCCGCGCAGTTCACCGCAACAAAGGGGCCGCTCGCTCGCGCCGAAGCGCGATGCAGCACTTGAGCCGCGACTTCCTTGCCGGTTCCGGTTTCACCCGTGATGAGCACGGTGGCGGTGGTCCCCGCCGCGCGGCCCAGGCGCTTTTGCACGTCGCGCATGGTTTCGCTTACGCCGAGCAGGCGCGGCTCATGCGTTGTCACCTCGTCCCTGAACGTGTTCGCGGCGGCCGCCCGGGCCTGGATGGTCAGGATGCGTTCGAGCAGGGCGATGATCTCGTCGCGTCCGACCGGCTTGGTGAGGTGCTCGTAAGCACCCAGGCGCATTGCGCCGATGGTGTTGTCGCTCGTTGCATGAGCGGTTAGCATAACGACGGGCACACTGCGCAACTGTCCGGTTTCGCGCAGGATCTTCAGGACGGCGAGACCGTCCGCGCCGGGCAAACGGAAGTCGAGAAAGATGCAGTCCGGCGTGTCGCTCCCGTGAAGCATAGCCAACGCCTCCTCACCGGAGCGCGCCTCCAGCGGATCGTGGCCAAGATCCCGCACCGTTTCGGCGAGGCCTTCCCGAAAGCCGTCGTCGTCGTCAATGATCAGTATGGTCGCCATGGCAGGTCAATGACAAAGCAGGTTGCGTCCAGATCATCGGCAAGGAACGCCCGGCCGCCGTGCGCGTCGGCAATCTCGCTTACGACAGCAAGGCCAAGGCCCGAGCCATCCGGGCGGCCAGTGATAAATGGCTCGAAGATACGCTGTCTTTCGCTCGCCTTCACCCCCGGACCGTTGTCGCTCACCTCGAAGCGAAGGCGCTCGCCGCCGTCCGGCTGCGTGTGCCTTGCGGCGACCTTGACGTAGCCGCCCGAAGGCGCGTGCGACAGCGCGTTGACGATGAGATTGTCGAGCGCGCGCGCCATCTGCGCCGGATCGAAAACGGGTTGTGTCGCGGCGGTATCGACCTCGACGCGCAGTTCGATCTGGTGGCTCTCCGCACGGGATTCATGCACGACAACGATTTGGTCCAGCCACGCGTCCAAATCGACTTCGCGAGGTTGAAGCGCAATGGGCTGAGTCAGCGCGAGCAGGCTTGTCACCTGCGACTCTATGCGGCCCACCTGCTCGATGATGATTTTCAACGCCGCCTCACGGCGCGCTTCGTCACCCGCGAGCGCATTCTCGGCCTTCAGGCGCATCGCACCTGCGGGATTGCGGATCTCATGGGCTATTTGCGCAGCCATCTTTCCCAGCACGCTGAAGCGTTCAGCGCGCGCGAGCTGAAGCGCCATGTCGCTTGCTTCGCGCTTGAGCCGTTCGGCGCGCTCGACATAGCGGTTCAGCGCTACGACGATCTGGTCCAGATCGCGTTCACCGAACAGATCTAGCCGTTTGCCCTGCTCGAACTCGCCGTTGGCCGCGAGCGCCTGTTCGAGGCGCGTCAGGTTACGCTTCCAGCGCCTGAAGGCGAGCGCGAGCGCTAACGCCAGCACAACGATGAAGACGAGCACAGCCGACAGAATTGTCGCGGCCCGCTCGCCATAGGGACCAAGTGGCGGCCGCGCGCGCGTCAGCGTCCAGGCAAGCAGGCCCGGGTGGCGTGGTACAGGGCAGGCGACCGCAATCACGGCGTCCGCGCCGTTTGAAACGTCACCGGTCTTCGTCTGACTGGCCGCCGCGGCGTTCTTCAGCGTGTGCAGAATCAGTGGCGTCTCGGCTTCAGGGATGTCGCGCTTGACGCCGCTGCCCTCGTAGGTCGGAAACGCGTAGGCAAGAAAGCCATCCGGGATGTTCGATGCCGGGTCACTGATCCAGAAGCCGCCTTCGACGCCCTCGGCCCGGATGAGCACTAGATCAAGGACAGCATGCATAAGATCGACGTTGGCTTCAGCGGGCCGCTGCATCGATGCGTCATAGCGCGACGCAACCGCCGTGCACGCGGATGCGGCCTGCCGTCTGGCCGTTTCGACGCGCTCGCCGAGCGCCGATGACAAGACCAGCCAGACTGATAGAGCCAGCAGGCCACAAAGCACAGCAACCAGAATCCACAGCACGAAAAGCTGTGTGGAGAACGAAGGTCTCGGCATGGCGATCCATTAGCTGTGATGTGATGCGATCCGATATGAAGCAAGTTTCTCGCCACGGCAACTCGATGAGGAAATACGAGCCTTCCGGACACCGGGCCGGCAGCTGGGCTGCAATAGTTCGTCATCTTCAGCGAAAGTGGACTTCGTGAAAAGAGGGCGATCGCAATACCGGCGCCTCTCGTCAATTGCCGAGATTGTCGACCAAAGATGCGTCTTGCGGACTTTCGATGCATGGGATCCCTCGAAGCAGAAAGTCAATCGGATGCAAGCCTAAATGAATACCAGTGTCGCCGCCGGTAACTATGCGCTCTGCGGGTACAGACATAGCGGCCGAATCTTTACTGCATTGGTGCTTTCGGCCGACGGAGTCGTATGTCGATACGCCCTGGTGCGGGCCCGCCCTCCCAAGCTGTAAGCGCGCCATAGTGTTGGGCATTAGTCGGCAATCGAGGGTTTGCAGCAGAATTAGCCGAGCCATTGATCAGGCCATGCGCCATGCCAGGTACCAGATAGAACCGATAGAATTCAGGCAGGCTCTTTCGAAGCCATGGTCAACGATCTGCGTTCGTTTATCTGGGGGGGCGCAGGATCGCCGGGGGCCGCCAGTGCAGTCATCCTTGATGGCCGTAGTGCGAGAGCGGTCCACGCGCAGTCTATACGGGTACAAGCGGAAAAAAGGCAGCAAGGTGCACATGGCGGTGGACCCATTGGCGCAACTGCTTGCTGTGCGTGTGACGCCGGCCAACGAACAGGAGAGGGCAAAGGTCGGGGATCTGGCGCGAGAGCTCCAGCAGGCCACGGAGCAGACTGTGAGAATCGCGTTCGCTGACCAGTGCTACACCCGCGAAGAGCCTGCAGAGACCGCCCGCGATGAAGGCATCGAGCTTCAGGTGGTCTGGTCGCCGGAGGCGAAAAAGAGCTTCGTACTGTTGCCGCGTCGCTGGGTGGAGGGGCGCAGCTTCGGCTAGCTCAACCGATTCCGCCGGTTGGCCAGGGACTACGAGCGATTTACGGAAACCTTGGCTAGTTTGCGTTTCGTCGTATTCTCTGTCCTTACGCTCGTCCGCCTCGCAAACCATAACAAATGTTCCTAACACTTTCTAAGGACGCTTCCTCGACTTGTTGATTATGTTCATACTGGTGGCGAGGACTCCGCCACATTTGTTTAGCGGGTTGAGTCTACCTACCCCAAAGGGTTTGTAACTTTTAACCTACGGAATAGACGATGGTAGCCGGGAAGACGAATGTAGTAAAACGGGCAGACGCGCTTTTCGAGGCGCCCAAGGCAGACGCGTCAACTGAAAAAACGATGTCTAGCTACCGCTCCTTGCTGGCGCAGCGTGCAGAACTCGAAGCGAAGATCGCCGCAGCTCGGGACGAGGAAGTAGCGCACGCTCTTCTGAAATTTTTTCCAATTAAAGACGGGATGCGCGCCGGCTCGACCAACTGCTTCTACGCTTCGGGATGTCGACTGCGATAAAAATCATGGTATGAAGTGTGTGCATGCGGAATGGGCATTTCAATGTTGGAGAGAAGCTTGGATGAATGATAAAAATCGAATTAATGCCGGTGTCATCGCCGGAGAACTCGCGCAGCAGATGATCAAGCTCGGACTCTCGTGGAGCGATGCGATCGGAATTTTCGGGCTGGCCGCGAAAGTAATTACGCAGGCAGCGGCGGCGGCAGATGAAGGGGAGCCTGGAAAATTCATAGTGAAGGGGCGCCGGCAACTGCTTGACGCATTCGATCGTGAAGTGCGGGTTGTCATGGCGCCGCCTGATTCGGCGGGGAACGACGAGGTGCAAAGTAATCCCCTGCTGGCGACGGCACGCGGTCCGGGACAGACGAAGCTTCACTAACCGAACTGGCGGAAGCGCGTTACTTACTGCTGCTAGAGGCGCTGCAGGTCAGGTGATGTCAAAACGCGACCGCAGCCCATTCCAAGATAGCGTGTGCAGCTGTCGCTAGGCCGCGATCCCGCTCGTCGAACCGAAGGGCGGCGCGCCGTCTTAAGCAGTGGGGAGGGGTGCGTTTCCGTGCCGTCGCCCGATAGCTTGGCGTGCGCTTAACTGACGGATGTGCTTCTGGCTATGCGCGAAACCATCGCGTGCGTTCCTGGCGACCGACGCCCACGCCGGCCACGCTCAGACCGACCTTCCACAGAAATTTCATGTTCCGCTCGCTTCTTCATCGGCATCACCATCGTCATTCGAATAGCACGCTTTTGCGTGATCGATCTCGACAAGATGAACCATGCTTTCGGCGTCGATCACGACTTCTTCGCCAGCGTCGATCATGGTTTCATTCCTGGCATCGCGGTCTGCAATCACCCGGATCGGGTGGTCACCATTGTTGTAGATGCTCACTCGCATATGCACCTCTCTCTTGCATCAAGGACCTGAAAAAATACGGCGCTTTGTTAGCAATCCGCATTCCTGCCGCTCTATTTCACCGGCGCCTGTCCTGTTATTGGGCAGCGGGCCTTCCGTTTTTGTGCTCTTGAAATTTCGTCTTCCTGGACTATGTTAACCATCGCGAACGTATGTTCCTTGAGGACCGAGAGGAGAAAGACGATGAATCCCGATCCGAAGAGGTGGATCCCCTTCAAGTTCTTTCGCGTGTCAGGGCGTAAGCCTGGCGCACAGTCACCAGACAACACCAACGCAGGGGATAGCGGCCAGCGCAACTCATTGCCCGACCTTATGAGGCTGCTCTCGCGCGAGCAGTGGCGCGCAGTCGAAGACTTTTTTCTTGATCCGACGTTGGCTCGCGGAGTGCTTGACCGATGGTTCGGAGATTTTAGCTCGGCGCGTTTCCAGCCACGTATCGACGTGGTTGATGAGGGACCAGTCCTGCGCGTCACGGTAGAACTACCCGGTATTGATCGGAGCGACGTAAAAGTGAGCGTTGTGGATGGTGTGATAATAATTCGAGGAGAAAAAAAGCAGGATATACGCGACGAAGAAAACGGGTGCTACCGGCTGGAACGTTCCCACGGACGGTTTGAGCGCACGGTTCCCATGCCGGAATATGCAGATCCAGAACGCGCGCTCGCCAGGTATGACAACGGCATACTCACGTTGACGGTGCCAAAATGCGAACCGCTGACGTCCTCGGGCCGTCAGGTGGAGATCGAGATCGGTTAGCTCGGCCGTTTCGTAGCCGGTGTGGTCAGCCCGGTGGAAAAGCGCCTCGCATCAAGCCACGCTGCGCGCGACGTAGCAGTCGTCCCTGTCCGCCGTCCGACCCACAGCCTTCTGCCAGGCTCATGCTGCCGAACGGCCTGATTGATTGGGACAGGACGGTAGAATCGGCCATCCCCAGGCATAAATGGCACACGCCAGTTCGGGCAGGCCATGGACGGCAGTCAGCTCGTGTGGCGCGCGCGCGAGTATCAATGCCGACGCGCATCAGGTCGGGCGTTCCGACGCATATCGCACAGCCTGGGCCTTCTGGCCCGGTTGAACATCACACCAGAATTCCTGATGGAATGCGTCCAGGCGGCGGGCCGCCTCATGGCGGTGAAAGTGACTGGCGAGCCAGAACTGGCAGCCATCAAAGAAGACCTTCATCGCGGGCTGCTCCGTACGCATTGAGCCTTTGCGTATGGCGCCCATCGCGTCCTGCAGCGCGGCATCGACGAACAATCCCTTGGGACATAGTTCGTCATCAACCGAGAGTTGCAGAAATTTGAGATAGTCCAGGCCAAGCATGCCGACAGGCAATCTGGCGGGCATGCGGGCACGAAAATGAGGGCTGTCGGACATCGCGACGCAAGGTACTTCAGAAAAATTATTTGACTGGGCGGTCTGGGCGTGCGGGACTTTGCCGATCACGGCAGACCGTGTTCCCCATCAGCCATGAGATGGCGAATTACCAGTGCCGGGTCGGCGATATCCAGGATGAGCCTGCGCAGGATGCGCCGGCGCATATGCTCCTCGTCGAGCGTCCATGGGGCGCCTTTCTCGCTGAGATAACGCGCGAGGGCATCGCGATTGTCTGAGCCGGCGGGAAGGCTCAGGCGGGCGGCCAGCAGTCCCGCCACGACGTCGTCGATTTCGATATCGAGCCGCTTGGAGTCAATGTAAAGTTCGAGTTTCATTTCGGGCCCAGGCAAAAAGCGGCGCCGCAGGGCGGAGACAATGTGCGGCGCCCAACGGATTGCACCGGCCGCGACCGTTGGCCGGCGCATGCGGAAACGCTCCTCAGTAGTCAAACTCCGGTGCGGGGGCCTGCGCCGGCTTCTCGTCCTTCGCCGCCTCGGCGACCGTCGCGTCGGTCGTGAGGATCAGCCCGGCAATTGATGCAGCATTTTGTAGCGCAGTGCGCGTTACCTTGGTGGGGTCGACCACCCCCGTTTCGACGAGGTCGCCGTACTCGCCGGTTCCTGCGTTGTAGCCGAAGTTTCCCTTGCCTTCGAGGACCTTCGCGATGACCACGGAAGGCTCGTCCCCAGCGTTGGCGGCGATCACGCGCAACGGCGCTTCGAGCGCACGCAGCACGATCTGGACACCCGCGTCCTGGTCACTGTTGGCGCCTTTCAGGCCGGTCACGGCTGAGCGCGCGCGCAGAAGCGCAACGCCACCACCGGGCACGATCCCTTCCTCGACTGCCGCGCGTGTGGCGTGCAGCGCGTCGTCTACCCGATCTTTCTTTTCCTTCATCTCGACCTCGGTGGCCGCACCGACCTTGATGACGGCAACACCACCGGCGAGCTTCGCGACACGCTCCTGGAGCTTCTCGCGATCGTAGTCACTCGTCGTTTCCTCGATCTGCGCACGGATCGACTTCACGCGCGCCTCGATGCGCTGCTCGTCGCCCGCGCCGTCGATGATGATCGTGTCGTCCTTCCGTACCTCGATGCGCTTCGCACGCCCGAGATCCTCCAGCGTTGTCTTCTGCAGTTGCTTGCCAGTTTCCTCGGATATGACGGTCGCGCCCGTGAGGATGGCAATGTCTTCGAGCATAGCCTTGCGTCGGTCACCAAAGCCTGGCGCCTTGACGGCGGCGACTTTGAGGATGCCGCGCATTGCGTTGACCACGAGTGTGGCCAGCGCCTCACCGTCGATATCTTCCGCGACGATCAGCAGCGGCTTGCCGGCCTTGGACGTCGCCTCGAGCACCGGCAGCAGGTCACGGACATTCGAGATTTTCTTGTCGTGCAGCAGGATCAACGCATCATCGAGATAGGCCGCCTGCTTGTCCGGATCGTTGATGAAGTAGGGGCTCACGTAGCCGCGATCAAACTGCATGCCCTCGACCACGTCGAGTTCGTTTTCGAGCGACTTGCCGTCCTCGACCGTGATGACGCCTTCCTTGCCTACCCTTTCCATGGCGTCGGCGATGATCGCGCCGATTGCCTCGTCGGAATTCGCTGAAATCGAACCGACCTGCGCGATCTCCCTGTTCGTGGAAATTGGCTTCGACTGCTTGCGTAACTCGTCGAGCACGGCGGCTACCGCCTTGTCGATGCCGCGCTTAAGATCCATCGGGTTCATGCCCGCGGCGACGTGCTTCATGCCTTCCTGCACGATGGCCTGCGCCAGCACGGTAGCCGTGGTTGTGCCGTCCCCGGCGATATCGGCGGTCTTCGAGGCGACCTGCTTGACGATCTGCGCGCCCATGTTCTCGAAGCGGTCTTTCAGCTCGATTTCCTTCGCCACCGACACGCCATCCTTCGTGATGGTCGGCGCGCCGAAGCTGCGTTCGAGCAGGACATTGCGGCCTTTCGGTCCGAGTGTGACCTTGACCGCGTCGGCGAGGACGTTCACGCCCTTGACGATGCGTGTGCGTGCGCTGTCGTGGAATTTGACGTCTTTTGCAGTCATGTTATTGCTCCGGGTAAAGTCGTTGACTCAACGCGTCGCGAACGACCGTCCCGGTGTTCGCGACCGCGTCGGGATTTCAGGCGGCCTTGCGGGTGGTGCCCGCGTCGGCCTCGAGGACGCCCATGACGTCTTCCTCGCGCATGACGAGCAGTTCCTCGCCATCGACCTTGACGGTCTGGCCTGCGTACTTTCCGAAGAGCACCCGGTCGCCGACTTCGAGCTGGAGCGGGCGCAGCGTGCCATCCTGCAGCAGCCGGCCGCTGCCGACCGCGACAATTTCACCCTGTTCGGGCTTTTCTGCCGCCGAATCGGGAATCACGATGCCCGAGGCCGTCGTCCGCTGCGTCTCGATTCGCTTGACGATAACCCGGTCGTAGAGGGGACGAATCTGCATTCTCATCTCCTGAGCGATTAAAGATTACCAATAAGGGAATCCGGCTGCTGTTACCGAAGCGTGTGGGGACGCCTCGGAGCAGCCGAGCCAGTGTGTCTGGCGGATAGCGAAATAGAGGCGGCGGTCACGTCCTTCAAGGGGTGTCAAAACGGCTATTTGTAACAAATTGTTTCAGCGAGTCAGCAAGATGCGATGGACAGCGCCGAGGCGATAAACCGTGCGGCCACGCCCATCAGGGCGACGCGGCTCAGGCAGCACGGGGCAGGGTGGCTGGCGTCCGCCATCGGCGTCAAGCGTGTCGTCCGGGGCTTCGAGCGTACGCCACAGGCCGCCCTTTACCGGCCGGAACAGCCAGCGCACGTAGCCTTTGCGCGCGGCGAGTTGAATCAGCTCGCCGCGATCGGTTTCGTCATCGAGGAGCTGTGGGTCATGCGCGCTGTCCACCCCGTAGTCGCCAAATGCCAGACGACAGGCGAGCGCCTCCGCAGCGCCGGCACCGATCACGTTGCACCCGCGCCGTTCCGTGCGCTCGACATCCCATGCACCAGATTGCCACGCTGCATCCAGCAGCAAAGCATCCACACTCTCAAAATTGTGCCATGGCGCATGGAGCTGAACGGCTGACGCTGGAACCGGGCGGGGCGGGATCTCTATGCCGGGCAGTACCAACGGTGTCGCACGCTTGAATCCGTGCCAGTGGAGTATTGCGATGAGCGGCGTATTCACCTGTGCTGCCGCCGTGACGGTGACAGCGAACAGCGGCAGACGCACGGTGTCGATCTGCGCCTGAAGCGTGTCGAAAAGGTCCATGATGCCTTCCGGTTGTGTTGTTGCAGGGCCTCTTGAAATTTCCATCATATGCGCTATTTTAGGCATCGCTCAGGCAGTCGCGATCAAGCGCTGCGTGTTTCGATTTGTTTGTCAGCGGGTGTCCCCACGGCAGACGGACTGGAGCGCGTGGACCAGTTCGTTCTTCGTGAGAGGCCCCGGTTTCAAGGAGCCAGTCATGAGCGATCTTTTCTTCACTACCGATCTGCTGGGCGAATTCGACCGCCTGCAACGGCAGATAGCTAGCGCCGTCGCGGGCTTTCCCGCAAGCCTGCGCGCTACGCGCAGCGAAACCTTTCCTCCCGTCAACGTTGGCAGTACCGACGACAGCGTAGAGATCGTCGCGTTCGCGCCAGGACTCGATCCGGCGTCGATCGACGTCTCGATAGACAAGGGGCTGCTCACGATCAGCGGCGAACGCAGGCCTCCCGCGACGGGAAGTGGCGACGAAACGCGCGTGTACGCTCGCGAACGCTTCATGGGAGCGTTCCGGCGCGTGATCGAACTGCCGCCGCACGCGGATCCCGACAAGGTCAGTGCGCGCTATGTGAACGGTTGTCTGACGGTGAGCGTCGGACGGTCCGAAGCGTCGAAGCCGCGAGCCATCGCCGTCCAGTGACGCGATAGAAAGAAGCACGAGAAAGCACGGAGGACATCATGAACGACAGCACTGAACTCACTACCCGGGAGCCTCACACCGACCTTGCTTCGCGCGAAGGTGCACGACATGCGAAGCAGCTTACCCGGATGGCACCTGCAGTCGATATCTTCGAGGATACCCACGGCATCACGCTCTACGCAGACCTGCCGGGCGTCTCGCGCGAAAAGCTCGACGTGCGCGTGCAGGACGGCAGCCTGAGCATCGAGGCGGAAGCGGTGATTTCAACCCCACCAGGGCTGCGCCTCCAACATGGGGAAGTGCGCCACCCGCACTTCTGGCGCGCGTTCACACTCAGCCCCGATTTCGACGTGTCGCGCATCGACGCACAACTGAACGATGGTGTGCTCAAGCTCACCATTCCCCGTCGTGACGCGGCAAAACCGCGCCGCATTGAAGTGAGGGTCGGTTAGACGAACGCGCAGAGGCAGTTCCGGTTATGCGACGTGGTCCGCTCGGCCCGCGCTGCGTGACCCGCCACGCGGAGGTATCTATCGACAACGAACGCAGCCATAGCTGGAAGGGCTTCATGATCGAGACGCGCGTCTTCCCGGGTTGGCACTGCGCTGCCTCCCGCTGGCCGGAACGTGGACGTAGCGATCGTCCGCATCCGGAGTGCGGAGCAGACGGTCGCCGACCGGCTCCTCGGTGCTACGCCCAGCACTGGGCAAGCGCGGACGAGGCGCACCGGCAGACAGTCGAGTACGCGATACGCACCATCAATGCGGGCTGCTGAAGCGACAGGGGTTCGCCCGCACAGTTCCTCGGTTGAACGGACCGCATCGCGCCGTTATCCAGTCCGCGTATGGCTTGCGCTACTTTTTATTTTTTGCAGGGGCAAGTGCACGCGGGCTCCTGTTTCCTGGGAGAAGCAAATGCTTAGTCCACACGAATTCGCGACCCTGATGCTGGTTCGCCAGGCGCCGGACCAGCTCGACATGAACCGCGCCGAACTCGATGCGCTTCTCGAGCGCCAACTGGTGATGCTGCAGCATTGCGGCAAAGGTGCACGGCGCGCCTACCTGACCGGAAAGGGCAAAACGTTCCTTGACGCACTTCAACCGTGCGACGTGCACCGCGGCAGGAAGACTGCCGGAAACGCCGTTGGCCTGGATCCGGGAATGTCTCTCGCGCCGGGTAGTCGTGCGAAGGAAATTGAGGATCCGGGACGCGCTGGCTGAATGGCTACGCAACCGCACGGCCTCGCAGCCGCCCTCGCGGTGAAGTGCGGGGGCGAGTCTGCCAGAGCTTGCCGGACGGCATCCGGACCGACACGAGCCACAGCGGAAACGCGGGGCGCAGGCACTGGCGTTTCCCGAAGCGCAGATCCGGTTATGCTCAGTCGTTCCGGACCGACATGTTCGACAGACCTGGCTTCCGTCAGCGATTTATGGCTTGACGCGAGACGAATACCTGCGGATTCGACGGTCGTCCCTTCTGGATCTCTGTTCCTGCGGAACCATCTGACCTCCGCTTCGAGGAATATAGAATGACAGACATCGCAGTCACCTTTCCCGACAACGACTCGCCTTATGAACGTATACGGCTTATGCTCTTCAGCGTCGATCTGCCAGTGCAACGTCTCGAAGCAGACATCGACGGTATCGAACGATTCACCGCGCCTGATGTGCGCTCACCGCATCTGCGCTTGATCGAAACAATGCCGCCTCTTACGCCTGCTGCGGAATCGATCGTACGCGCCATGATCCGAACATATGGAATGGAGTTGTTCGGGCGCGGTAGCGCGAATGCCGCGCTGCGCGCGCTGATAAAGGCTGGACCGGTTAAATTTGGACAAACCGCCTTGTTGCTGGGGCACGACGCTCCTGTGCCGGAGCGTACCCGACCGCTCGTCGAAGAATTCAACCGGGTCTTTGAGCGCCATCCTGAAAGCGGCTTCGCCGAAGCTAGAAGCATTCTGGCGGCAATTGGTCTGCCCGGTTGCTGGTAGGCATTTCAACAGCCACGTCGCATGCAAAAACGGGAATAGGGATTCGTAATTGGGTCCGCCGAAGATGTCACCGTCGGACGTCGGGCCGCGCATCGCTAAGAGGGTGGCCGATCTGGAAAGCCTTGGGTGTGTATGGTGATCCCGGGGTGGCGCGCCCTCGTCGCTGCGCGAGGGCGCGCGTCCTGATGGATTACGACCTCAAGGCAGTGCCGTCCGTTTCTATTGTTACGTCGCAAAGCCGTGTGTCATAGGGTGGCTTCGAACCGGTTCATGTACGGCGCGTCGATTGGCGAGGACAGCCGTGGGTCTCGCCGGTGAGGCGCTGGCTGTGGCCTACATCGCCGTAGTGCGCCTGCACCCATCGGTGGCGATGGAGAGCGTGTTTGGCGCATAATCGTGTTTGGATACAGTTGCGCGTGGATGATCGCCCGTTCTCTGTTTCCCCTGAAACTGCGGAAATTGCTGCCCCTTTCTGCCGCCCCCTCGGCAACCACCAATACGTCGGAATCTAAACGCGATGCACCATGACCTGACTCGCCTGAAGAGCGATGTGCCCGGACTTGACCCAATTCTGGGCGGCGGGTTGATTGCTGGTTCCGCGTATATCCTCCAGGGGCGACCGGGTGCCGGCAAGACGATCCTGGCAAACCAGATTGCCTTCGCGCAGGCTCGTGCGGGAAGCAAAATTCTCTACATCACGCTCCTCGCTGAGTCCCACGATCGCCTCTTTCAGTCACTCGCGATACTTGACTTCTACGATGCTGAGCTCGTTGGTAAGGAAATAACGTATCTGAGTCTGTTCCGAACGCTTCGCGTCGACGGTCTGAGCGCGCTGGTTGAGCTGCTCCGCAAGGAGATGGCGCGCCAGGGGGCCTCGATGCTCATCCTGGATGGGCTGCTCAACGCGCGCGAAAGCACGCATAGCTCACTCGACGTGAAGGCCTTTGTCGCGGAACTGCAGGGGCATGCGTCGTTCAGTGGCTGCACGGTCCTGTTTCTGACCAGCGCGCGCATCGACGAATCAAGCCCGGAGCACACGATGGTCGATGGTGTGGTTCAACTAGAGGAGGAATTGTTCGGCTCGCGTACCGTACGACGGCTGCGGATAACCAAATCGCGCGGAAGTGCCTCGCTTGGAGGTCTCCATCACTATGAGATTTCCAATCAGGGGGTCACGGTCTATCCGCGGCTCGAATCCCTGTATGGTCGACCTGTTGGTCAGGACCGTGCTCCGCAGGACCGGGTCTCTAGTGGTGTCGGCGAGCTTGACCTGCGAGTACACGGCGGCCTGCCCGCAAACTCCGCTACGGCCGTGGTGGGTCCGGGTGGAAGTGGCAAGACCAGTTTTGGTCTCAATTTTCTACGGTTGGCGACGCCTGAAGCACCAGCGCTGCACTTTGGCTTCTACGAGAGCCCTGCGCGTCTTGCCAGTAAGGCAAAGGCTCTGGGGATAGAACTGGAGACGCTTATCGCCTCAGGTGCGGTGGCTGTTTTGTGGAACCCGTTGACCGAGAACGTCATCGACAAACTGGCGTACCAGTTGCTTGATGCAGTTCGGGCACGCGGAATGCGCAGGCTCGTCATAGATGGGCTTGCGGGTTTCGAAAGGGCGAGTGTTGAGCGTCCTCGCTTCACCGAATTTCTTGCTGCATTGACGAACCAGTTACGCGTTCTGGACGTTACGACGCTGTGTACATGGGAAACGAGGGAGCTGACCGCGACGGCACTGAATTCGGCGCCGCCAGAAATGCTGAGCCTGTTCGACAATGTCATTGGCATGCAGCTTGAGGAAGCGGGTGACGCGCTGTATCCTGGCATGAAAGTTATCAAGATCAGGGACAGTGCATTCGCTCCGACAATCACGAAGCTCATCATCCCGGATGCCATTCACGGAACGCTCGGGGATCGTGGCATCGCTACATCAGGCACCCCCGAAAATTAAAATGTCGCTGGAAGGGCTGCGTGCCGTCTGCTGACGGCAGGTAACGGGAGTGAGCCGCAATGGCGACCATAGTAGTAGTTGACGACGAGACCTTGATCACGGATTTCCTGTCCTTTTTTCTGGAGGACGCGGGATACGTCGTCCATAGCGCTCGCAATGGAGCCGAAGCGCTTGAGCTTATCGTACGTATTGTTCCGGACCTCGTCATCACGGACTACATGATGCCATTGATGACGGGTTTGGAGCTTGCGCGCGCGATCAAGGCAGACCACGCTGTCATGCACGTTCCTGTCATCCTTTCCAGCGCTGCACAAGGAGCGTCCGCGAGGCAACACCCGGAATTGTTCGTTGCTGTGCTGGACAAACCTTATCCAGCACAAGAACTGATGCGGATCGTGACTGAGACGCTGGAAAATAACGGATTCCTGGGGCGATAATCACTTGGTCAACGGTTCAAACGCTGAGCGTGGCGACGAAGGTGCTGAAATGAGCGATTTGATTCTGTGGTCACGCGATCGCGAATGCCCTCCTCTGGCATCGAAGGCGTCTAGCAGACTGTTGAAAAACACCTTGCCGGCGTTGAGCACTCAATTTCGTCGAGTCTCTGCACCGGTTTGGTTGATGTCGATTTAATGCTCGAAGCCTTTCATTCTGGTGGAGAAAATGCCATTGTCCTCGCTGCCAGTTGCTCCTATGCCGCTTGCGCGGCGAGCGTGCGCATGCGAGTCAGGTTGTAGGCCGCCTGAGTCAACAGGAAGAGCTGGTCAACTCGTTGCAGGCCCCGAAACATCGCCTGCCGAATCCTGCCAACCGTCTTGCTCCAGCCAAAAACCTGCTCAATGCATTCGCGCTGACTGATGGCATAGCCGGCCCAGCGCGTTGTGCGTGCGTCGATGGCGGAGCCACCCGCGCGGCCATTGTTTTGCGCAACATGTGGCGTCACGCCGTGTGCGCGGTACGTTGCAACGAAGCCGACCGTGCCGTGTCGTAGTTCTTGTCAGCACCGACCGTAATCAATGTATCGGCGAATTGCGCGGCGTCCGCAAGCATTCCGGCTGCTGTATTGCGCTCGGCTGTGTCATTCGCCTGCGTCACCTGTGCGTTCACCACGAGGCCGTGCCGGTTATCAGTCAGCACGTGCCCCGTGTAGCAAAGCATCGCGCTGTCCGTGCTGGACTCATGCGTGTCGTTGCTACGCTTCTCGCCATGCCAGTTCTCGTGAGAGGCAGCACCGCCGTTAGGCGGCGAGTCGTCATCCGACTTCGTCTTCGGCACAAAGCTCTTGTGTCCGGCCCAGGCCTGAATGAGTGTGCCGTCGACGCTGAAATGCTCGCCCGACAGGTGGCCACGTACGCGCGCAGTCTCGACCGTCTCATTGAACAGACTGACCATGACATCATGGGCCATGAGTTGGTCGCGGTTCTTACTGAAGGTGGAGTGGTCCCAAACCACATCGTCCATTGCCAGTCCGACGAACCAGCGGAACAACATGTTGTAGGAGATTTGCTCCATCAGCATGCGTTCGCTGCGAATCGAATACAGCACTTGCAACAGCAGTGCGCGAATCAACTTCTCCGGCGCGATACTTGGGCGTCCGCCCTTCGCGTCGCTCTCGTACATGCGCGAAAAGACTGGGTCCATGCGAGTGAGCGCATCGTTCAACCATTGCCGAATCGGTCGCAACGGGTGATTGGCCGGAACGAAGTCATCCAGCCGGGACATCGTGAACATCGACTCGGTGTAGCCGTCCGCTCCGCGCATTGCCTCAGCCTCAGTGTTGTCTGACTCTTCGTTTCAACGTTTACGCGTCCCGCGCGGATGACGTGCGCGGAAGATATTTCAACAGCCTGCTAGTTTTCGCCCTTCGGAAATTCAGGTTGCCAATGTGCAGCGCTGTTCTCTCCTACATGAGAGTGCACTGCCCATGCTCGAGGCCGTTCACGATCGCTGTCACTAACGAACCAGCGGCGCCGCCGGCTACCACGGCAACGATCAGGACACGAACACTAGGGCCTACAGGCGACCATTTCGCGACCGCAAGCACAACGGCAATGTAGGCCACCACACCCATCGCGAACTCGCCCGGCGAACTAACTGCGACTAGGCTTCTCATGCCGATTCCCACAATCCCGGTCCACGGCAGCGCGAGAGCAACGCCACCGGTGCAATAGGCGAAGCAGCCGCCTATTGGCGCGGCCCATACCATGGCGAAAAGTACGGAAGCAACCGTAGTGCGCAAAAAATGTGTCACCGGTGCCGGTTCGACGGTACGGCGTTCTGAGTCGCCGAAGTGACAATTTTGCTTCCACTCGAAGCGTGACCCTGCCTCATTTCCACGTACAGCAGATCATGCAGCGATCAACGCGGCCTCGAAGTCGACGGGAGTAAGAAACCCTATCGAGGTGCGCAGGCGCCCTCGATTGTAATAGCCCTCGATCCAGTCGACGATATCCAGACGAGCCTGCGCTCGCGTTTCGTAGTGAACCTGATAGATTCTTTCGACTTTCAGGGTCTTGAAGAAGCTTTCCATCGGGGCGTTGTGCCACGCATTGGCACGACGGCTCATGGAGATCGTTGCCTTGAAGCCGGCGGCCAGCTTTTGGTATGCCCGGCTTGCATACTGGGCCCCTCTGTCGGAATGTAACAGCAGTCCTCGCGCCGGTTTGCGTTGCCAGCACGCGCTGCGCAGTGCCTGGCAAACCAGCTCGGCCTCGATGCGTTCGGACATTGCCAGCCATCGAAACGACGATCGAGCAGGTTCGGCGCTACGGGAAGGCTGTGACCCGATAGGCGCGCCTGTAGAGCGGGCGCAAGCCTTGGCGCTGCAAGCTACGCCGCACGCGCTCTTCGCTCGCCGCTGGACCTTGGACTCGCAATTGCCGCACGATACGCTGGCGGCCATACGTGCCACGATGCTTGTGGTGGATGGCGGCTGCTTCCGCATCAAGGGCCGCGTTCGCCTGTGCTCGAACGCGCCACTGGCAATATCCGCTGCGCGAAACGCACAGAATCTGGCATAGCCGGGTGACGGTGTACTGGTCGCAGTAATCGTCGATCCAAGCGTCCGCTGATGGCACCACAGCGAGATTGGCGGAATCTATACGTCGATGCGCTCGCTGCTAGCAAGGTACTCTTCGCCCTCGACAATAAGGTTCGCGGCGGTCTTCAACACTTCGTCGAGCCTGAACAGCAACTGTCCACGCCATATTTCTTCAGTAGATGGGGACGGTTGAGCCAAACTCTCCAAGAGCGAGATAGCAGTTTCGAGGAATGGCAAGCTCCGGTGATAGCCTAATGCTGCCATCGTCGCGTCGTCTGTAGCGCCCTTCACCATTCGCAGATATTCATCCGGGTGCAGCTCGGGAAGGACCTGCGTTGCCGTTGTGAGGGTATCAATACGCGCTTGACTTCGCGACCAAATGTACTCTGCCCGCTGCAGAAGGTTCGTCAGGCGCTCGCGCAATTCGCTTTCGGTGAGCATGAATAGGCCCGTCGTCTGGATGTCTTGATATCTTACGCGCCGCGTAACGCGCGGGCGGCTGTTTGAGTCAGACATATTGTCAGCACCTTCGGTCACGGCGCAATGTGAAGGAATTCCTTGTAAGGAGGGTGTGGTGGCAACTTACCGGCGACTCAAGGCGCAAATTGCAGAGCTTGAGGAAGAAGCCGCAGTCGCATGGGCTTCGGAGATCGCGGAGGTACCTGCGGCCGTTCGTGCGAAGGTCGCGGAACATGGGTTGACCGTACACGAGGTCCTCGGGGAGTCGCCCGGCGGGGAGGGGCAAACAGGCGTCCCCACCAATCGTTGCCGCCGAAATACCGGGGGAGCAACCTGGTCAGGACGGGGACGCGCTCCCGCCGGGATAGCCAACGTTAAAAAACGAGAAAAGTCTGAGCCGCGGAGCCAAGGAGTTGCGCGGCATCTGGGTGGATGCTTAGTCTTCTGGGCAGAGGAGTTTGAGTACTGCCGACGTTGCGTCAGCGGATGCTCGCGTCAGGAACGAATCAGGCGTAACAGCCGTTCGAACTGTGAGCGGGAGGAACAATAAACGAAGATCGCATCGCCTTCTGCCGCGCGCATCACGTTCTCACGCAACTCCCGATTGACGCTGCTTCGGGATGAAAGGACTAGAGCATGCACTTCCGGCGCGTTTGGGGCTACATCGAGATCACCAAGTCTCGTAATGCCCGTGCCGATCCGGCCAACCACCGTAACAGCTTTGCCATAGAAGAAGCGTGCAATCACTTCGTCCTGGCGTCCGCTGCGCCCGTTTGAACTTTGGTCGGATTTTTCACTAAGCATGCGCATGGCGATAGACAGCGGTTCCCTAGGAGCACGATTTTGCCACACTCGGCGCAAGTAGCCGACCATAGTAACCCCAGCAGGAAAAATTACTGAATAAGATAAATGAAAGGCCAGGCAGTCGTTGTTTGGCGATCAATTGCGGCGCTAGCTGCGCCGAGACGCCGCACGACCTTCCGCCACCGGCGTCGGCGCGGAATGCGAACGGTGAGATTGGCAAGCGTGGTGATGCCGTAACTATGCAAATTGAATATGCAGAACTTCTTTCTCCAGATGGCAGCATCTGCGCCTGACGCGCCGCTTAAGGCGCGAATTAGGCTTCAGGTCACATGGGCCGACGACGGAACGCCGGAGGGTAGTGTTGAGGAGGAGATCAGGTGGATCACGACGCTTGACGAGGCATTCGAATGGGGCGAGTGCCGTCGTGTCCAGGCAACGGAGCGCGGCTCGAGACAATTCATTTATGTCCCGGCAGCTCGCGACGCTCTTGGTCAAGTCGCGGCATTGCTAAATGGACGTTTGTGGCAAGCAGTAAGGTGGTTGCAGGCGTTCCAGGGCCACAGCGCCCAAGCCCCGGAAGGTATTCAGCAACAGTTCGAGGCTGAGCAGCCTGCGCGGTTTGTGATGGAGCGGCTCTCCATGAAGTGGGGGCAGCTGCATCAAGCCGACACGGAGGCTACTCCTGTATTGCAGCTAAAAGAGAAAGTGTGTTCTTCTCGTTCCCGCTCGACATCGATTTTGCTATGCTGCGCGCGTTTCTGGATGTTTACCAACAGCCACGGGTCGGAGGTCGCGGACCACGGGCAAGCGCTGCAGCGATCGACGAGAAGAAAGCCACGTCGCTTAAGACTAGCGGCCATCCGGGTTGTACGCGCCGGAGTATGACGAGGGATTCAAGTGGTATCCCTATCTGTTTCTGGATCGTAGCAATCCTCAGACTCACATCGCCGCGCTTACTCGGATTGAGGACGAGGACATCGCTCCTGATGCTCCTCCAGAATTGAGCGCGTTGCTCGATGCGTTGGCCAGTGCGTTAGGCTTTGAGGATAACCAGCCATGACTCTCGTGCTGCCGGAGGATTGGCGCCCACTGGGAGTGGACGAGCTCGAGGGGCGGGCGCGGGGGGCAATACGTGAGACCGAGCGCAACGCCCTCGTCACAGCGGGGCAGGTACAGGTAAGACAGAATTTCTCGCGCAGAAAGCGAGCTATCTGCTTCAGACTGGTATCTGTGCCGCTCCCAAGCGCATTCTCGCAATCAGTTTCAAACGCGACGCAGCTAAGAAACTTGCCGATCGGGTTGTGAAGCGCTGCACGCCCGATCGGGCACGTCGCTTCGACTCTTATACTTTTGATGCCTTTGCAAAGAGTCTTGTCGACCGGTTTCGTGCGGCAATACCCGCGCAGTGTCGCCCGCCAGCGGACTATCGCGTTGTGATGCCGAGCAGGCGGGATTACAGCGAGTTTCTTGAATTGCATGAATTTAATCGGTTATTCTTGTGCGGCAGCGGGCAGCGGGCAGCGGGCAGACGCGGTCGAGGAGAGTATGTCGGCAGATTTCGAGGCATACGGTCTTCGTCTTCGTAACACCGCGTGGGGGCATTGCAATCCTGGATCTTCTTGGTGAAGATCTGACGCAGATATTCCTTCGACTGATGCGTCTCGCTACGACAATGAGAAGTCCGGAGCACTGGAACGCCGCCTTAAGAGATCTCCAGTTTTTGGAGGCTGTCGATCCAGTAGATGATCGCGCGCTACAGCGATCGCAGCAGCGCCTTGAGACCTTTGTTTGTGGAGACTCTGCGCCGAACATTCGCCTCTTATCAACGCCAGGCGGATTTCGACAGGGTCATTGTCGGACTTGTTACTCTTCTACAAGAATGCCTTGGCAATAGTGACACCTGGACGCAGGGGCTGGATGAGGTCGAAGGACTAGGCCAGGTCTCCCTTATGACAATTCACAAGAGCAAGGGTCTCGAGTTCCATACGGTCATCTTCTACGGGCTCGACAACCCGACGTGGTGGAGCTTGACGCCCGATCGCATGTAGGAATTGAATCCGTTCTTTATCGCATTTACACGAGCGAAGCAGAGGTCGTTCTTCACATTGTGCACTGCTCGTGGTAGATCGGTAGTTTGGATTGAGAATCTGCTTGCGTAGGGTGGTGTTCAGCGCGTCCGTATGAGACCAGCGTTGCGAGAGTGCGCCATTTTTCGATGGCCAACCAGTAGATCAGGGGTAACTGCGCGGCGTCACATTGATCAATCCCATACGGGGGGCTGAGCGCCTACAATGAGAACCCGACCCGGACCCGCGTTTCTTCGCTTCGAGCGCAATCCACATAAATTCCGCGACGGAGCTTAGGCCGCACTCAGTCTGGTGTTGCCCGTTGCTGTTAGTGGATCGATAAGATCGGCCCATCGCTGCGCAAGATCGCGGCGCTCAGAAAGATACTTCGTCGCATTGGTGTAGGCCAATTTGACTTTGTTGCGCTCGATATGGCTTAGATAGCATTCAATGGCCTCGGAACGCCACCGGCCACTTTCGTAAGCCCATACCGCGATCGACCCGCGGGCGCCATGCGCGCGGAACCAACTGTTGCTTTCTTCATTTAGGCCCATTTTGGCGAAGATTGCGTTAACTGCGCCGCGTGAAAGGTGGGGAAGTACCTTGGCCTTCGAACTATAAAAGACGTAATCTTCGGCATTCGTGTTTTGTGAAATCGAGCGAAGTACCAGTAACCGAGCAGCCAGTTGGGCGGACAGTGGAAAACAGTGTGGCTGTTTGTTTTTCATCCGGAAAGCCGGAATATTCCAGAGTGCATTCTCGAAGTCAAATTCCCCCCAACGTGCCTGTAACGCCTCTCCGGTACGGCATGCGGTTAGTAGTATCGTCGCCGCAAGCGTTCGCGTGACTAGCATCCTGTTCTCTCTGTCGATTCGACCGAGCAATGTACACATCTGGGAGGGCGGCAGGGCTTTGTTGTGCCGGACTTTCCTGGGCTTAACCGCATCGCCCAGGGCGATCATCGTAGCGGGATTGTTTTGCGCGCGCCCCGAGCTGATTGCATAGCGGAATACCTGTCCGAGCAACTGCTTGAGTTTGCCCGCAACATACGTGCTTCCGTTCTGCCGCTCGAAGCCTGTGCGAATGCTGCCGTTACCGACGTCCCTGACCAAGTGGTGAACGTGCGCTGCGGTAACCTCTGCAACAGGGAGTCTGCCGATGTCACGACCGACGACGTATCGCTCGAGCCATGTTTTGGACTGACCGAAGGTGTACTCGGCAACGCTGCCTCGGCGATGTTCTAACCATTCAGCGCATAACGCACCGAGCGTCTCCGCGTGTGCCTGAACGTTCATCAGCCGTTCTTTTTCGCGAGCGGCAACCGGATCTATGCCGACGGCAAGCAGCTTACGTGCCTCATATGCGAGCAAGCGAGCTTCGGCGAGATTCACGTAGGGGAATAACCCGATTTTCAACGTTCGTTGACGGCCACCAAACCGGTAGGCCATGTTCCACGTCTTGCTGCCGGCAGTTGATACGAGCAGGTACAGTCCGTCGCCGACAGAAAGCTTATGGGGTCTATCGCCCGGCCGAAGCGTCTTGAGCGAGGCATCAGTTACTTTCAAAGGGCGCGCATTTGCGCGTTGCGTGCTGTTCATTTGAGGCTTCTCCTGGTGCGATTACGGTACACCCGGCTTCACCACGCGTTGCCAACAATCCGTAGGGGAACGCGGGGGAGCATCGGGGGCGCCAGGACATGAGCCTTCGTTTCTTCCCACCTTGCTGGTGGGTCTAGGGGAGACTAAGGGATTGCTGTTCGCCCTGCACGCAGACGATGGGCGCGATGCGCTCGGCGTCGGCGACCTGTTTCGCGGTCGCGTTCGACAGGCCGATATGACGCACGAGGCCGCGCTCGCGCAGGCGCGCGAGCCTTTCCATCTGCGGTTCGACCGGGCCTTCGGCGGGCTTGTGCACGTCGCCCATGATGCGCAGGTTCACGACGTCGATCGCATCGAGCGCCAGATTGCGCAGATTGTCGTGCACGGCGCGCTCGATGTCGTCGGGATCGTGCGCGGGCAGCCAGCCGCCCTGGTCGTCGCGCACGGCGCCGACCTTGGTGACGATCGTGAGGCCGGCGGGATACGGATGCAGCGCCTCGCGGATGATCTGGTTCGTCACGTGCGGGCCATAGAAGTCGCTCGTGTCGATGTGGTTCACGCCGCGTTCCAGCGCCTCGCGCAGCACCGCGACGGCCTCCGCGCGGTCCTTGGGCGGCCCGAACACGCCGGGGCCGGCGAGCTGCATGGCGCCGTAGCCCATGCGGTTGACCGTGCGGCCGGCGAATTCGAAGGTGCGGCTCGGGGTGGTCTGCTGGCTGGTCTGCGGGGTGGTCGGCTGGGTCATGGCGTTCTCCTGGAAAAGGGATGGCGCCAGTATGGACTGAGTCGCGTTGGTGGATAATCCCGTCAGATCCGCACGGGTTGTGCAAAATTTTGCACAATGGCGCATGGGCGCCCCCATCAAACTGTCTGCGCCGCATTCCGCTTTTCTCGACCCGATTCGACCCGATTCGACCCGATTCGACCTCATCATGACGCGCGAAACCCGACCGCAAGGCCATCCGGCCCTCGAAATGAACGATCTGGCCGCCTTCGTCGCCGTGGCGCGCGCGGGCGGTTTCCGCGACGCCGCGCGCGCCGGCGGCGTCTCGCCGTCGAGTCTGAGCACGGCGGTGCGGCGGCTCGAAACCCGGCTGGGTCTGCGGCTGCTGAACCGCACGACGCGCAGCGTCGCGCCGACCGAGGCGGGGCAAAGTCTGCTCGACACCATCACGCCGCTGTTCGCCGAGATGAAGGCCGCGCTCGACGTGCTCAACGGCTATCGCGACCGGCCTGCGGGCGTGCTGCGGCTGAACGTGCCGGCCAACGTCGCGCGCAGCGTGCTGCCGCCGATTCTTGCGGGCTTCGCGCGCGCCTATCCCGAGATTCGCGTGGAAGTAGTGGTGGAAGACGGTTTCGTCGACGTGTTGCAGGCGGGCTGCCACGCGGGCATTCGCTACGACGAGCGGCTCGAGCAGGACATGATCGCGATTCCGATCGGGCCGTCCGTGCAGCGCTTCGCCACGGGTGCGTCGCCGGATTATCTGGCTGCGCGCGGCGTGCCCGCGCATCCGCGCGATCTGCTCGACCACGCCTGTCTGCGCGTGCAGTTTTCGGGCGGGGCGATGGCGATCTGGGAGTATCAGCGCGACGGCGAGACGGTGCGTCTCGATCCGCCGGGGCCGCTGGTGGTGAAGCCCGCGGCGGCGCTCGATCTGGCGATCGAAATGGCGCTGCGCGGGGCGGGCGTGGTCGCGATGTTCGAGGACATGCTCAAGCCGCATTTCGCGAGCGGCGCGCTGGTGCCGCTGCTCGAGGACTGGTGGCCGCAGTTTTCCGGGCCGTTTCTCTACTACCCGGGGCGGCGGCATCCGCCCGCGCCGCTGCGCGCTTTCGTCGACTTTCTGAAGTCGGGCGCCGAGGCAGGCGCAAATACTTCGTCATCCTGATGAGATATCCGCGCGGGTAAACGCGTGGGGAAAACGCGCGAGAAAAGCGCAGCGTTTAGCGCGCGGCGCGCGTCCAGCCGAATTCGATGAACACGCGGCACAGTTCGGCCATGCCCTTGGCGTCTTCGTCGTCGAAACGCGCGAGGTGCGGGCTGTCCACGTCCCATACGCCGATCAGCGTGCCGTCCGCCGCCACGAGCGGCACCACGATTTCCGATTGCGAAGCCGAATCGCAGGCGATGTGGCCCGCGAACGCGTGCACGTCGGGCACGAGCTGGGTCTCGCGCGTCTGCGCCGCCGTGCCGCACACGCCCTTGCCGAGCGGAATGCGCACGCAGGCGGGCTTGCCCTGGAACGGGCCGACCACGAGTTCCTTGCCGTCGAAGAAGTAGAAACCGGCCCAGTTCAGCCCGTCGAGCGAGTGGTAGACCAGCGACGAGAAGTTCGCCGCGTTCGCGATCGCGTCGGTTTCGCCTTCGATCAGCGCGCGCGCCTGGGCGGCTAGCGTGGCGTAGAGCGCGGGTTTGTCGGCGGGAAGGGAGTCGGTGAGCGAAAACATGGTGTGTCGAGCCTGGTGAATCTGGGGTGAATCCGGGAATGAAGCGGCGCACAGCGCGC
Organism: Paraburkholderia tropica; assembly: GCF_014171495.1. Lineage (NCBI taxonomy): Bacteria > Pseudomonadati > Pseudomonadota > Betaproteobacteria > Burkholderiales > Burkholderiaceae > Paraburkholderia > Paraburkholderia tropica. The sequence continues at coordinate 1,539,380 of NZ_CP049137.1, read as the reverse complement.
CTGCGAGGGCGCCAGTTTAGGCCAGATCGGGGGTTTTTGCTCGATTGGGCCCGATTGTCGGGGGCGGCGGTGGGGCCTTTGTGACCTTGCCGTGGGCGTTACCGCGCGCGGTCGTGCGATCGGTGCGGGCGATTCTGCTCGGCGATGTGCTGCGCCAGCCGTCGCGCGAGCAACACGAACGTTGGATGGTCGCGAGTCCGCCGGGGCGCAACCGCATTCGCGCGGCACTGCCCGCGGACTGGCTGGCGGGCGATCGTCCCGGCACCAGTGTGGAGGCGCAGACCAACGATTACGCGATCGTGCGTCCGCCGGGCCGCGCGCCGCCGCTGGTCGCGGCGCATTGCGAAGCGCCGGGGCTGGACATGCCGCATCGCGGGGCGGTGCGGCTTGAGGCGCGAGGTGAACGAGCGTGGAAAACACGGCGACACCGCCCGCAATCAGACGACTGCGTGCGCTTCGAGCGTTTCCGCGAGATGGTGAGCGAACGCGCGCACGCGTGCGCTCATATCGCGTCGCGACGGATAGACGATAAAGAGGCCGGTTTCCGCAGCCGCTTCGCCGCCTGTTTTCACTTCGATCAGCGTGTCTCGCGCGACGTCGTCCTCGCACAGATGCGACGGCAACGCGGCCACGCCCGCGCCGCGCGAGTTGCCTGAGCAGTGCGAAGCTGTTCGCCCGTGCGGCACGACGGTTTCTTTCGCGCGATGGCGGCGTTGCCGGTGCCGCACGCACTCGCCGCCGTGCGGCGCGTGTGCGCGCAATACCGCCAGGAGATCGTCGGGCTTTAAGGCTTTTCGGCGTGCGTCTGGCGCGCGTTCGCGCGACCCGCTTCGTCGGCGATATCGAGCGCCTTGCGTTCGCGGCGCTCCTCGTTGCCGCGCCGCGCACGCATGCGCTGACGCGAGAGCACGCTGATGATCTCGCCCGTGCTGGCGTTGGCGGGAATCTCGTTGCGGATGACGTTGGGCACCATCGGCAACCCCTGACGCTGCCGGCGCAGCGCCTGCGAAATCGCGCGGCGGCAGTCGTCGCCGTGGCAATCCCACTCGTCGCGCAGCTCTCCGCAGTATCGGCATTTGTCCATCGGTTCAGTTTACCCGGAATCGGCGCGCGCTTTCGGGGCGCGACCACGTGACCCCGCCACGTAACCACGCGACTACGCGCAGGCAAGCGCTGCGTGCGCCCGCCGACGCAGCGCAGCAATCGGCGCACGCGCGCGCCCGGCGCGGCGCTATCATCGGCGATGACTCGAAGCGGGAGCGGCCCATGGCAACGAAAACGTCGGCGACAGCGACGACGGCGCAAAGCGGCAACATCGGCACGGTCCTGTTCGACATGGAAGGCGTGCTTTCGCACTACGACCGCGACGCGCGCGCGGCACATCTCGCGGCGCTCACCGGCACGACGCCCGACGCGGTGCGCGCCGCGATCTGGGATTCCGGCCTCGAAGCGCGCGCCGATGCCGGCGAACTCGCGCCCGACGCCTATCTGCGCGCGCTCGGCGAACTGCTCGGCTGCGCAATGGACCGCGCGACCTGGCTGGCGTCGCGGCGCGCGTCGATCACGCCCAACGACGCCACGCTCGCGCTCGCCGCGCGCGCGGGCGAGCGCTGCCGCATCGCCGTGCTGACGAACAACGGCAGTCTCGTCACCGATCACCTCGACGCACTGAATCCGCCCGTCGCGCGTCTGTTCGGCGGGCGCGTCTATGGCTCGGCGCAATTCGGCGCGGTCAAACCCGCCGCGCGGACCTACCTCGGCTGTGTCGAGCATCTTGGCGCGCTGCCGCACGAAACCCTCTTCATCGACGATAGCGACGCGAACGTGCAAGGCGCGCTCGACGCGGGGCTGCACGCCTGTTTGTTCGTCGATACCGGCACGCTCGAGCACGACCTGCGCCGCTTCGGCGTGTTGCACGACTGAAAGCAGGCACGAACGCCTGCGCAAGCGCAGCTTCAGGGTGGATCCGGCTTGAGCCGGGTGCGTTTCGCGACTACGCTCGGACATTCAAAAAACGCATTCTCACCGATGGGAGCTTGCAAGGCATGCATGACCTGAGTGTCCGGCGCTTGAGCCACGTGGTGGCGCTCGCGGAGGAGCGCAGCTTCGCGCGCGCGGCCGAGCGCGTGCATCTGAGCCAGCCCGCGCTGAGCCGCAGCATCCAGGCGATCGAAGAGGAACTCGGACTACGCCTGTTCGACCGCGCGGTGCGCGGCGTGGCGGTCACGCAGGCGGGCAAGGCGGTGGTGGAGCGCGCGCGGCGCGTGCTGTTCGAGGCCAGTTGCCTGACGCGCGACGTCGAACTGCTCAAGTCGCACGAAGCGGGCGAGGTGCGCATGGGCCTCGGGCCGTATCCGACGATGGTGCTCATGCCCGACCTGCTGGTGGCGCTGTCGCGCCGTCATCCGGCGGTCGAGATGAAAGTGTCGGTGAATCAGGGCATGCAGATGGTCGAGATGCTGCTGGCCGAACAGCTCGACTTTCTCGTCACCGACCGGCGCGTGCTGCCCGACAATCCCGCGCTCGCCATCAAGTCGCTCAAGCGGCACGACGGCGGCTGGTTCGCGCGCGCCGGGCATCCGCTCACGCGCCGCGGCGCGGTGAGCACGGCGGTGCTGCGCGACTTTCCGCTGGTGTCGGTGCCGCTGCCGCCGTTCATGCGCGCGGCCGTGCATCGGCTCATGAAGATCCGCTCGCACGAGTCGATTGGCGTGCAGCTCGAATGCAACGATCTGCAGGTGCTCAAGTCCTTCGTCGAGCAGACCGACGCCTTGCTGTTCGGCACGGTGTCGTCGGTGCGGCGCGAGCTGGCGGCGGGCACGATCGAGCGCATCGAGGTGGCCGATTCGCCGCGCATGGGGCTCGATATCGCGCTCGTGGTGCTGGCCGAGCGCACAATGTCGCCGGCGGGCGAGGTGGCCGTCACGCTCGCTCAGGAACTGCTCGCGGATGCGCAGAAAGCGAACGTCTGAGCACGGCCGGCACGCAGAAGGAAATCGTCGCGCGCCGCGACTATGATGGACGCATCGTCCATCGCCGGAGTGTCCGATGAGCCTGTCCGCACGGCGTTCTACCTGGCGTTCTGTCTGGCGTTTTGTGCTCGCCGCGCTGTGGTTCGGCGCGAGCGTGGTTGACTCGCAAACTCCCGCTTACGCGCAAACTCCGGCGACTGCCGAAGCGGTGCAGTCCGCCGTCCCCGCGACCGCGCCGCTCGTCTACGTAAGCGATTTCGAACTCGACGCCTCCAGCGTCACGACCGATCAGAATCCCGTCGATCAGGCGCGGCGTCTCGCGGGCGGTTTGCTGCCGCGGCCTTTGCCGCGTCTGCGCGGCGAGGATCCGCAGGCGAAAGCGCGCGACATCGTCGAGGAGATGGCGTCGACGCTGGTCGCCGACCTGCGCCGCGCCGGTGTCGATGCGCGCCGACTCGCGGCGGGCGCGCCCATGCCCGCACAAGGCTGGCTCGTGCGCGGCGTGTTCCTGCAGGTGGACGAGGGCGACCGCTTGCGGCGCGCGATGGTGGGCTTCGGCTCGGGCGCGAGCGAGGTTCAGCTGGCGGTGGCCGTCGACGATCTGGCGACGCACGCGCCCGCGCCGCTCTATCAGGTGATCGACGCGCAGTCGAGCCACAAGACGCCGGGCGCGGGGGCGGCCATCGCGCTCAATCCCTACGTGGCCGCCGCGAAGTTCGTGATCGCGCGCGGCGATCAGCGCCTGACCGTGGAGCGCGCGGCGGGACAGGTTGCCGATACCGTGGTGGCGCGCGTGAAAGCCGCGCCCTGAGTCATGCCGCGACGCCGCAGAAAAAGCCGCGTTCACACGCGCTTCGGAATCTCCAGCCCGCGCTGCACCGCAGGACGCGCGACGAATGCATCGAGCACGCGCTTGACGTTGCTGAACGAGTCGAAGCCCACCAGATCGCCCGCTTCGTAGAAGCCGACCAGATTGCGCACCCACGGGAACGTGGCGATATCGGCGATCGAGTAGTCGTCGCCCATGATCCACGTGCGGCCCGCGAGGTGCTGGTCGAGCACATTGAGCAGACGTTTCGACTCGGCGACGTAGCGGTCGCGCGGACGCTTGTCCTCGTACTCCTTGCCCGCGAACTTGTGGAAGAAGCCGAGCTGGCCGAACATCGGGCCGATGCCGCCCATCTGGAACATCACCCACTGGATCGCTTCGTAGCGCGCCGCGCCCGAGCGGGCGAGGAGCTGGCCGGTCTTGTCGGCGAGATAGATGAGGATGGCGCCCGATTCGAACAGCGGCAGCGGCGCGCCGTCCGGACCGTTCGGGTCGAGAATCGCGGGAATCTTGTTGTTCGGATTCAGCGAGAGAAACGCGGGTGACAGTTGATCGTTGGCGTCGAAGCGCACGAGATGCGGCTCGTACGGCAGGCCCAGTTCTTCCAGCATGATCGAGACCTTCACGCCGTTGGGCGTGGGCAGCGAATAGAGCTGGATGCGCTCGGGATGCTGCGCCGGCCATTTTTCGGAGATCGGGAAGGTCGAAAGTGCGTTCATGCTTTTCCTCTGAGTGGTCTTGTCGTGTCGATCGGTCTGGCCGTGCGACGAAGGCCGCCTAGTGTAGAAGAATTACGGCAAGCGCGTTGGGCGTGTCCTGATTCTTGCTCGATCCTTGCCGTTGCGCGTGACGGCGTTCACACGCTGCCTTCCTTCTCGATCACGAGAATGCGCGCCGCGCCGCGCGGATGCGCCACGTGTTCGCAGCCCACCTGCGCATAAAACACGTCGCCGGTTTCGAGCACGGCCACGTGTTCCGACACGCCGGTTTCGCTGCGTTCCCGGTAGTGCATGTCGACAGTGCCGTCGAGCACTGCGAACACTTCCTCGCCGTCGTTCACATGCCATTTGTACGGCTGGTCGGTCCAGTGCAGACGCACGGTCGTGCCGTTCAGATTCGCGATATCGAGCGCGCCCCAGGCGCGCTCGGCGGTAAAGCTCTTGCTGCGGATGATCTTCATGAGGGAGCACGAAAACAAGGGATAAAACGCGGCGCGCGATGCTGGATGCTGCGCGTTTAATGTTGCGCCGGCAACGACTGCTGAAAGCTGATCAGATTGAGCGGCGCAACGCGGATGAGGCCGCCGCGCGGGCTGTCGATATCGGCGATCAGGGTCAGCGACAGCGAGACCGTGATGGGCAGCACGAACAGCAGAATGCGCTTGCCGCTCCTGCCGCGCGCGCCATAGCCCTGCATCAGATTGCTGAACAGCGCGATGATGATCATCAGTATCCATGCCGCCACGGGAATGCGGTTGATCCACGCGGCCTGCGTATAGCCCTGGGTGTTGATGACGTCGTTCATGCCCGCCACCACGAGCGCCGTGACCGGATTCGGCTGCGCCGCCGCCGCGTCGCGCACGCCGTTCCAGAGCTGCGTTTGCAGATCGGCGGTCGTGCGGTTGATTCGCGCGAGGGCGTGGCTTTCGTGCGTGGTGTAGTAGAGCACGCGCGTCTCGGTGTACTTCGCGAGCAGCGCTTTGAGGTTCGCCGCGCCCGCGCCGCCGATCAGATCCGCGCGCAGATATTCCGTGCCGATCGCGTTCGCTTCTTCCTCCTCCAGATTCTTGCGCTGGTCGTAGCGGCCCACCGCCATCGAGAGCGTGAAGCCGATCAGCAGCGCGAGCAGCGTGAGCGTGGCGCCTTGCACGACGTTGTAGTTTTCGCGCGCCTCCTCGGAGAGCGGGAAGCGGCGGTCGAGCACGACCGCGCCGAGCGCGGCGGCCAGCGGCAGGCAGACAATCAAGGTGACGAAGAGATACGCGGGATGCTGAAGGTATTGCGTCATGGTGGCTCCGAGTGGCGTGAGTCGAAGGCGCGTGAACAGCAATAAACGTTGGCAGGCAAGGCGGCTGGGTGGAGCGATTCTACGCGTTTGCCGGGTCTTCGCGCTCGACCTCGTTCAGATGCACGGCGCGCAGATCCTCGATGAATGCGCGCTGAATGTCGCCCGCGTTCGTCATGCGCCGCGTGACCATATGGAAGGTCACGTCGTAGCGCAGCGCCGAGGGATTCACGGCGCGCAGCAGGCCGCCGTCGACATAAGGCTTGGCGAAATGCACCGGCAGATAGCCGAGATGATGGCCCGAGAGGATCAGCAACGCGACGGCTTCCATGTTGTCGGCGATGGCGGTCACATTGCGCTCGTGCGTGGAATGCTGCGCCTCCGGCAGCGGATAGCTGCGCCACGCCCACTCGCACGCGGCGGCTTCGGCGGCGCCCACGTCGCCCGGCTGGTCAGCGTGGGCGGCGCGCCCGAACAGCGCGTGGCGCGCGCCGCAATACGCGTACTGGCGCTCGATGAACAGCGAGGTGTAGTCGAGGCTCGGCACGCGGTGCCAGAAATAGCCGATCGCGATATCGACCTTGCCGTTGAGCACCTGCTCCTCCAGTTCGCCCGGCGAGCGGATCTGGATGTTGAAGCGCACGGCCTGGTCGCGCTGGCGAAAGCGCGCGATGGCGTCGCTGATGCGCGCGTTCTGGCTGAACGGCGTGTGGCCGATCAGGCCGAGATTGAGTTCGCCGACGAGCTGGCGGTCCATATTGGCGGCTTCGGCGCAGAACGTATTGGTGGCCATCAGCAGCCGCCGCGCCGACATCGCGAAACGCTCGCCCTTGGCCGTGAGTTTGAAGCCGCCGCGCCCGCGCTCGCAGAGCCGGAAGCCGAGCCGCGTTTCCAGCGAAGCGAGCTGCGTGCTGATCGTCGATTGCCCGACGTTGAGCGCGGCCTGCGCGGCCGTCAGCCCGCGCGCGTCGACCACGGCGAGAAAAACGCGGATCAGCCGCAGGTCGAAGTCGGTCAGGTTGGCCAGCATGCTTCAATCCTCACATTGATGCGAATCGATGTAAACATCATCAGGCCGTCATTTTATCCGTATTTTTTTCCCTCTAGCATTGCCAGCATTGGGTTTCATCCCACTGCTCCTATCGATGTTTTCAGGGTTTATACGGATATGAACGACTCGCAACACACCCCGCTGAACCAGCCGCTTTCCGGTAACGCCATGCCGCGCTTCGGCGGCATCGCTTCGATGATGCGACTGCCGATCGCCGACACGAGCGCGGGACTCGACGCCTGTTTCGTCGGCGTGCCGTTCGATCTGGGCACCTCGAACCGCAACGGCGCGCGCCTCGGCCCGCGCCAGATCCGCGCCGAGTCGGTGCTGCTGCGGCCCTATAACATGGCGACGCGCGCCGCGCCGTTCGACTCGCTGCAGGTGGCCGATATCGGCGACGTGGCGATCAATCCGTTCGACATCCACAAGGCGATCGCCGATATCGAAACGGCCTACGACGGCATCATCGCCGGCGGCTGCAAGCCGGTCACGCTGGGCGGCGACCACACGATCGCGCTGCCGATCCTGCGCGCGATGCACAAGAAGTACGGCAAGGTCGGCGTGGTCCACGTGGACGCGCATGCCGACGTCAACGACACCATGTACGGCGAGAAAATCGCCCACGGCACGCCGTTTCGGCGCGCGGTGGAAGAGGGCCTGCTCGATTGCGACCGCGTGGTGCAGATCGGTCTGCGCGGCACCGGCTATCATGCCGACGATTTCGACTGGTGCCGCGATCAGGGCTTTCGCGTGGTGCAGGCCGAGGCGTGCTGGAACCGCTCGCTCGAGACGCTGATGAAGGAGGTGCGCGAGCAGATGGGCAACGGTCCCGTCTATCTGAGCTTCGATATCGACGGCCTCGATCCCGCGTTCGCGCCAGGCACGGGCACGCCGGAGATCGGCGGACTCACGGTGCCGCAAGGTCTGGAAATCATTCGCGGTTTGCGCGGCCTGAATCTGGTGGGCGCGGATCTGGTGGAAGTCTCGCCGCCGTACGACCCGCAAGGCACCACGGCGCTGCTGGCCGCGAATCTCGCCTTCGAAATGCTGTGCGTGCTGCCCGGCGTGGCGTATCGCGCCTGAGCGATGTCGATTGATACGGCATCCGAAATGATTCAAAGATGACGCCAGTTCCCCGGAGAGCAAGCATGAGCGAGACCCCGACTTCCACCGAGACCGCCGTTCTGGCCGCCGCCGATGCGCTGATCGCATCGTTCGCGCGCCACGACCGCGACGCCTATTTCGCGGCCTTCGCGCCGCACGCCAGTTTCGTATTTCATCACGTGAGCGAAGCGCTGCCGACGCGCGCGGCCTACGAGGCGCTGTGGCGTCAGTGGGAACGCGACGACGGCTTCGCCGTGCTCGGCTGCGAGTCGAGCGGGCGCGCCGTGCAGTGTCTCGGCGACGTGGCGATCTTCACGCACAACGTGCGCACGCAGGTGAGCACGCACGCGGGCCGCGAGACTTTGGTCGAGCGCGAGACCATCGTGTTCGCGCGCGATGGCGCCGACTGGATCGCCGTGCACGAGCATCTGTCGCCGCACGCCTGCGTGGCCGTGCAGCACGACGTGAACGAAGCGAACGCGCTGGAGGCGTCCGCATGAAGCGCGAGACCGTAGTCGCGGCCGTGGAGCCGGGCGTATTCGTCGATGGCGAATGGCGGCATGGCGAAGGCGCGCCGCTCGAGCTGATCGATCCGTGCAGCGGGCAACCGGTTGCGCGCGTGTCGGCCGCGAGCGCCGCCGACGTGGACGCCGCCGTCGCCGCTGCCGCGCGCGCCTTGCTCGGCTGGCGCAAGACGCCCGTGACCGTGCGCGGCGAGCTGCTCGAACGCATCGCGCAAGGCATCGAAGCGCGCAGCGTCGAACTGATCGACCTGCAGATGCAGTGCAACGGCAAGCCGCGTTTCGAAGCGCAGCTCGATGTGAGCGACGCGGCGGCCACGTTCCATTACTACGCGCAGTTGTGTCGCGATGGCGGCGTGGCCACCACATCGACGGTCGCGTTGCCCGACCCGGGTTTCGACGCCGAAGTGCGCCACGAAGCCGTGGGCGTCTGCGCGCTGATCGTGCCGTGGAATTTCCCGCTCGTGACAGCCGCGTGGAAGCTCGCGCCCGCGCTGGCGGCGGGCTGCACGGTCGTCATCAAGCCGTCCGAACTCACGCCGCTCGCCGAACGCGCGCTGGCCGACATCGTCGCGTCGGCGGGCGTGCCCGCGGGCGTGGTGAATCTGGTCGCCGGCGCGCGCGAGGTGGGCGCGCATCTGGCCGCGCATCGCGGCGTCGCGAAGGTCTCGTTCACGGGCAGCACCGCCGCCGGGCAAGCCGTGATGCGCGCCGCCGCCGAGCGCATGCAGCGCGTCTCGCTCGAACTGGGCGGCAAGTCGGCGCTGATCGTATTCGACGACGCCGATCTCGACGAAGCCGTCGAACTCGCTTTCAACGGCGCGTTCTTCAACGCGGGGCAGATGTGTTCGGTGACCTCGCGCGTGCTGGTGGCGCGAGCGCTGCACGACGCGTTCGTCGAGCGGCTCGTGGCGCTCGCGCGCGACGCGGTCGTCGGTGCGCCCGACGCCGCCGACGCGCGCGTGGGACCGCTGATCAGCGCGGCGCAGCGCGAGCGCGTGCTCGGCCTGCTCGCGCGCGGCAAGGACGAAGGCGCGCGCGTGCTGTGCGGCGGTGCGCTCGCGCGTCCAGGCTTCTTCGTCGCGCCGACGGTCTGCGCGAACGTCGCGCCCGACAACGTGCTCTGGCGCGAGGAAATCTTCGGCCCGGTCGCACTGGTGCGTGCGTTCGATACCGAATACGAGGCGATTGCGCTCGCCAACGACAGCGACTACGGACTCGTCGCCACGGTCGTGACCGCCGACGCCGAACGTGCCGCGCGTGTCGCCGACGCCTGCGAGTCGGGCGTCGTCTGGGTGAACGCGCCGCAAGTGATCTTCCCGCAGACCGGCTGGGGCGGGCGCAAGCTCAGCGGCATCGGCCGCGAACTCGGACCCTGGGGCGTGCGCGCCTATCAGGAAATCAAGCATGTCATTCGCGCGCGTCCGGCTGGCGCGCCGCCATTGTCGCCGTCGCTGCAACCGTAATAACGAACCCGCCGTCAACGCCATCGCTCGCGCGCGTCGCGCGCGCGGGCAGGCGCACCCCACAGGAACAGACAGATGAACACTGACAACGTCAACGGTTGGGCGGCCGACGGGGCCGAACCGCCACGCAGCATGGAAGCGCCCGGCGCCGCCGTGCCCTCGAAATGGCGCAAGATCGAAGTGCGTTCGATCGACTACGTGCCCGCGCACGAACGCCACGGCAGCGTGGCGGGACAAGGGCCGTTCTGGTTTCTCGGCAACTTCCAGTTCTTCACGATCGCCATCGGCTTCGTGGGTCCGAGCATGGGACTGTCGCTCGGCTACACGATCCTGTCGGGCGTGCTCGGCATTCTGTTCGGCACGCTGTTCATGGCGTTTCACGCGTCGCAGGGCGCGCATCTCGGCCTGCCGCAGATGATCCAGTCGCGCGCGCAGTTCGGCTATCGCGGCGTGGTGTTGATCCTGATCGCCACGCTGTTCACGTTCATCGGCTTCAACGTGGTCGATACCGTGCTGATGGCGAGCGGCGTGAAGGGCATCTTCGGCTGGTCGCCGACGCTCGTCACCATCGTCACAGCGCTGATCGCGCTGGCGCTGGCGATCTACGGTCACGACTGGCTGCATCGCGTGTTCAAGTGGCTGCTGGTCGCGAGCCTGCCGCTCTATGTGCTGCTGACGCTGTGGATCCTGTTCGGCGCGGTCGGCGTGAAGCCCGGCATCGTGCACGCGGGCGGCTTCTCGCTCGTTGCATTCGCCGCGCAGTTCGCGGCCAGCGCGAGCTACAACATCACCTATGCGCCGTATGTGTCCGATTACTCGCGCTATCTGCCGCGCGATACGAAACCGCGCGCGATTATCGCGGCGGTGTTCGTCGGGGCATCGGCGTCGGCGATCTGGCTGATCGCGCTGGGTGCGTGGCTCGCGACGCGTCTGGGCGCCTCGGACGGTCTCGTCGCGCTCTACGATGCAGGCAACGCGATGTTCCGCGGCTTCGGCGTGCTGATCTCGCTGGCATCGGTGGGCGCGATGGTCGCGACGATGGGCCTGAACGCGTATAGCGCGATGCTCACGGTGGTCACGGCGGTCGATTCGTTCAAGCCCGTGAAGCCGACGCAAACCGTGCGCGTGGTGACGGTGCTCGCGCTCGGACTTGTCTGGGTGGTGATCTCGCTGTCGCTGTCGGGTAACGCCATCGACATTCTGTTCGCGGCGCTCACGATCATGCTGTATCTGCTGGTGCCCTGGACGGCGGTGAATCTGGTCGATTACTTCTTCGTGCGCCGCGGCCACTACGCGATCACGCAACTCTTCACGCCGCGCGGTCTCTATGGCGCGTGGGGCGCGCGCGGGCTGATCGCCTACGCGGTGGGTTTTGCCGCGACGGTGCCGTTCTTCGTGCTGCCGGGGATTTATACGGGGCCGCTGGCCGCGCGCATCGGCGGCGTGGATGTGGCGTGGGCGGTGGGGCTTGCGGTGTCGGCGCTCGTGTATCTCGCGCTGGCCCGCTCGATCGACGCGCAGGGCGAGCGCAAGGCTGTCGCGCAGAGCGAGCGGGAGATTGCGGAGCTCGATCAGGCGATGACGCGGAGGAGTTGAATCGAATTGAAGCGGTAAAACGAGCGCGGCGCACGGTTTTTTACGTGCGCCGCGCTCGTTTTGTGGTGTCGGTTTGTCCTTGTAGAACGGTGTGGCGTGGAGAGTCGAAATGCGGAAATTCATCGCCGGAGGCAGCGAAGTCGACGTGATATGACGTGCCCCAGGGTCACGAAGTGACTGTGACAATTCTTGACGAATGTGCTTGTAAGGCGGTGTTAGATTCGCGCTCCAAATCGATCTGCGTGGATTTCAACGAGCATGAAAGCCGAAGCACGACTCAGGAGACAGCTGGCCCCGCAGCATGTTGCGCGTGATGCGCGACGCTTGACAGGCGCGGCCGGAACAAGCGAAAGCTTGCGCGAGACAAGACGTCCGATATGGATGCGGGCGACCGCCGCGATCATGACGGTGGTGATGTACTTCACGCCTGCGATGCTGCTGGCGGATCAGGCTGCGCACGCCGCGCCGCCGATCGTCGATCCACGCGCGCCGGTCCAGTTTCAGCCAACGATAACGCAGACGGGCGCGGGCGTGCCCGCCGTCAACATCACGGCGCCCAATGCGGCGGGTCTGAGCGTTAATCAGTATTCCTCATTCGGTGTCGACGCGGGCACCGGCCTGGTGCTGAACAACAGCCTCGTCTCCGGTACGCCGCTGCTCGGCGGCGCGCTTGGCGCGAATCCGAACCTCGCGGGTCGCACGGCAACGACGATTCTCAATCAGGTGACGTCGACCGCTCCGGCGATCCTCGCCGGGCCGCTCGAAGTGTTTGGCTCTCCGGCGAGCGTGATCGTCGCCGCGCCGAACGGCGTGAGCGTCAGCGGCCTGTCGTTGACCAACGCGCCGGGGCTCGTCCTGACCACGGGCGTGCCGCAGTTCATCACCGGCCCGGGTGGTGCGGCGGCGAGCTTCGCGAACGCGGGCGCGGTCGCGTTCGCCGTGTCATCGGGCAACGTCAGTATCCATGGAGCGCCGGGCTCGACGGGGGCGAACGGTCCCGGCGCGGGCATCGAAGGCACGGTCGGCAACATCGATCTGATCGGGCAGTCGGTCAGCCTCAACGCGCCGCTCTACGCGAACCAGGCCGTCAACGTCGTCACCGGCAACCAGACGGTTACGCCGACGCCGGGTTCGACCGGCTCGGCCTACTGGACGTCGAACGTCGTTGCGGGGCAGCCCGGCGCGGTGGCCGTCGACGCGAGCGCGTTCGGATCGGTTACCGCAGGGCAGGTGTTCATCGTCTCGACCGCCGCAGGCCAGGGCGTCAACCTGCAAGGTCCGCTCGCCGCGACGGCGGGCAACGTCAGCGTCAGCGCGGCGGGCGATATCGTCGTCGGCAAGACCTTCGGCAGCGAGAACGTCACGCTGGCGAGCGGCGGGAATGTCTCGATCAACGACACGGGCCTCGCGAACCAGAACTACACCGTCACCGCGACGGGCGATATCAAGGCGAGCGGCAGCGTGGCCGGGGCGAAGGACGTTTCGCTGACGGCGGGCCACGACCTCGACGTCGCCTCGGTGGCGGCCAACGGTCAGGCGAGTCTCGTCGCGGCCAACTCGATGACCATCGGCTCGCTCGCGGCGAACGCCATCGCGCTCGATGCGAAGGGCGGCGACCTGACGATCAATCAGGGCCTCACGGCCCCGGGCGTGATCTCGGCGAACGCGGGGCGCGACCTGACGGTCAACGGCGCGGTGCAGGGCGGTAGCACCGTCGCGCTGACGGGCGCGCGCCATGCGAGCGTCAACGGCTCGGTCAGCGGCGTGGGTGATACCTCCGTTACGGCGGGTACAGGCTCGGCTTCGATTGCGGGCAGCGCCATCACGAACGGCAGGCTCGACGTCAACGCAGGACAGGACGTCACGGTCGGCGGCGCGCTCTCGGCGCAGGGACCCATCAATGTCACGGCGACGGCGGGGAGCGCCACGCTGGCGGGTACGGTCGTCACGCCCGGGACGCTGACGGTCAGCGCCGGGCAGGACGTCGCGCTCGGCGGGCAGACGCAGGCGCAGCGCGCGACGGTGAGTGCAGGCAACGGTATCGCCGTCAACGGTTCGATCACGACCGTCGATGCGCTGACGCTGTCGGCGAGAAACGGCGACGTTACCGGCAAAGGGACCGTCGGCACCGTGAGCGGCGATGTGGCCGTCAGTGCGGGACGCTCGGTGAACTACGGCGGCGCGATCCAGTCTGGCGGCGCAGCCGCGATCCGGGCAGGTGTCGACGCGACGCTCGCGAACGTCTCCGCGCCGGGGGCGATCCGGATCGAGGCCGCAAGGGACATCAACGCGCAGGGCGGCGTCGCGAGCGGTAGCACGGTCGCGCTCGCGGCGGGGCGCAATGCAACGGTCAGCGGCGCGATCGCCGCCGTGGGCGATACGACGATTGCCGCGCAGGGCGGCTCGGCCTCGGTCGCCGGGGACGTGCAGACGAACGGCACGCTCGACGTACGCGCCGCACAGGATGTTGCGCTCGGCGGCAAGGCGCTCGCGCAGGGACCGGTCACGATCAGCGCGACGGGCGGCTCGATCAGCGGCCAGGGCAGCGTCGCGTCGAACGACGCCGTCTCGCTGACGGCGGGACAGGACGTCAATACGGGCGGCGCGCTCGAGGCGGGCACCGATCTCGCGGTCAAGGCGGGGCGAGATGCGGTGATCGGCGGCACCGTCAGCGCGCCGGGCGCGGTTTCGGTCGACGCCGGGCGCGATGCGACGCTCGCGGGCGCGGCGACCTCGGGTTCGTCGATGACGGTCGCGGCGGGTCGCAACGCGGCGATTCAGGGCGCGGCGGAGGCGATGGGCGATATGACGCTCGGCGCGGCGACGGGCTCGCTCGCGACCTCGGGTGATGTGGTCAGTCTCGGCAAGCTCATCGCGCGCGGCCAGCAGGGCGTCGACCTCGGCGGCACGGTCTACAGCCAGGGCGACGCCTCGATCGCCGCGGGCGCGGGCAGCGTCTCGGTCGGCGGCACGCTGACGAGCCCGGGGTCGATCAGCGTGAGCGCCGCGCAGGACGTTTCGGTCGCGGGCGTGGTTCATAGCGGCGGCGATACGGGCGTGCGCGCGGGCGGCAACGTCGCGCTCGACGGCGGGCTCGAAGCGGACGGCACGGGCAACGCGACCGTCGCTGCAGGCGGCGATATCACGGGCGCCGGGGCGATCAGCGTCGCGAACGATACGACGCTGACGGCGGGCCGCGACATCGCGCTCACGGGTGCGGTGCAGACAGGTCACGATCTCTCGGCCACGGCGGCGCAGGATCTTTCGGTCGCCGCGGTGACGGCGGTCGGCAAAGCGAGTCTCGCCGCCACGGCCGGCAGCGCGACGCTCACGGGCGATGCGCTCTCGGGCGGCGACATGAGCATCCACGCGGGTACCGACGTCAACACGCGTGGCGGCGTCCAGACGCTCGGCAACCTGGATGTGAACGCGGGCCGCGACGTCAACGCGGCGGGGCCGGTTGCGGTCGCGGGCGACGCGTCGCTCTCGGCAGGCGGCAATCTCGCGCTCGGCGGTGCGACGACCGTGCAGGGCAATGTGGCGCTCTCCGGCGCGAACATCGCCGCGCACGACGTCTCGGTCGACGGCAACCTGAACGCGAAGGCGACCCAGACGCTCGATACGACGGCAGGCGCGCTGGCGGTCAACGGTACCGCGGCGCTCGCAGGCGCGACGGTCGCGACCGGTAACGCCGTGATCGGCGGGCGCTACAGCGCGATCGCCGTACAGGCACTGAACACGACGGGCACCGGCGCGTATCTTGGTGACGCATCGCTCGCGGGCGCGAGCGTCACGAACTCCGGCACGCAGATGGCGGCGGGCACGCTTGGCGTCAGCGGTGCATCGGTGACAAACACGGGCGGGCTTTCGGGGCTGGCGGGCGCAAGCGTCGACACGAACGATCTCGTCAACACGGGCTCGATCTACGGCTCGACCGCGACGATCCACGCGGCGAACAGCGTGACGAATTCGGGCGCGCTGCTCGGCACGAATGCGCTCTCGATCACGACGAACGCGCTCAACAACGCGGGCGGCCTGATTTTCGCGGGCGACGTGAACGACCCGACGGCAGCGACGGGCGACGTGAACGTGACCGTCACCGGCGGCGACGGCACCTTCAACAATACGAACGGCCAGATCCTCGGGCAGAACAGCCTCACGCTGAACCTGCCGCAGCAGAACCTCGATCCTTCGGCGGCGTCGGTCGGCACGCTCAACGGCGGCAACGCGTTCGCGCTCTCGGTGGCGGCGATCAGCAATGGCGGAACGTGGACGCTGCCGGGCACGCACGTCACGATCTCGGCCTCGCAGGGCATCACGAACAGCGGCACGATCGGCCAGGGCACGGGTTCGCTCACGCTCAATGGCGACCTGAACAATACCGGCACCGTCACGGCGCAGGGCCTCACGCTCAACGGCAACCTCACGAATGCGGCGGGCGCGACGGTTCAGGCGAACGACTCGCTCGCACTCAACGGTTCGGGCACGAACCGGGGCACCGTCGAGGCGCAGAACAACCTGAGCATCAACGGCGCGAGTTACGACAACTCGGGCGCCACGACGCGCGGGGGTTCCGCCTCGGGCGCCTCGGGTGGTGTGGGCAATCTGAACATCAACGTCTCGGGCGACCTGACGAACGCGGGCGGCACGATCACCGCGACGAACGATCTGTCGGTCAATGCGGCGCGTGTCGTCAATTCGGGCTCGTCGGGCGCGGGTGGCGCGACCACGACGACCACCACGACGATAGACAACCCGGCGCTGCTGCTCAGTCTCGCGCTCGCATCGACGAACATTGTCACGGGCAGTCTGACCGGCGGCGAGAACGGTTTCTGCTGCGACTACTCGGGATGGCCGGTCTCGCTCACGCTCGCGGACATCCTTTCGCCCACGGGCGCGGCAAACCCGATTCCTGATCCGGTCGTCGGGCTCCTGCTTGGCTCGGCTGTGCCGACCGCGCCGCCCGTGGCGACCTCGGGGACGGTGACCTTCGTCCAGGTCAAGGTCATGGACCAGCTTGCCGGGACGTCCAGAACGCTATGGTTCGTCGAGACGCCGGAGAACGCGGGCAAAGCCATCGCGCGCGTGACCGTCGCGCTGCCCACGGTGACGGAGACGACCACGACGACGGGCGGCGCGCCCGGCGCGTCGGGCTCGGTCATCGCCGCGGGGCATGACCTGAACCTGAACGCCGATACCCTGCTGAACTCGGGCGGCACGGTCAGCGCCGGGAACGACGCGAATATCCACGTCCAGACGCTCGACAACAGCGGCTCGACCTACCGTTCGACTGTCACCGATTCGGTCGATCTCGCCTCGCTCAACGCGTTCCTCTTGGCGATGCCGTCGACGCTTGGCGTATGGGGCAACTACAACGGCCCGACCGCCATCGGCCCGTACACCATCGGCGCGTGGATCAACACGTCGGGCATCAAGCTCGCAGCGCCCGGAACGGTCACGCCGCTCTCGACCTCGTCGTCGGTCTCGGTGCAGGGTGGCGCGGGGCAGATCGTCGCCGGTCATGACGTCAATCTCTCGGGCGGCGATCTGACGAACGCCGGATCGATTGCCGCGACGAACAACGTCAACATCACGTCGAACAGCTTCACGAACCAGGGCACCAACGTCGGCACGATGACGACGACGGCGGGCTGCGCGGCAGGTTACAGCGCGGGCTGCGCGACGCTCTCGACCACAAACCCGAACTCGGAAAGCTACAGCTACCAGCAGACCAACGCGAACGTCACGGCGGGCAACGATATCGTCGTCGGCACGAACGCGCTCGCGAACACCTACGGGAATCTCGTCGCGGGGCATGACGTCGTGATCGGCGGCGCGGGGACGAGCGCGAGCAGTACGACGCAGGCCGCGAGTGTCACGAATACCTCGGGCGCGATTGCCGCCGGTCATGACGTGACGATCAACGCGGCGAGCGTGGTCAACACCGTCGCTGCGCCCGTTCAGGTTCACCAGAACTACGGCAGCGCTACGCCCTATACGGGCTGCGCGTCGAACTGCGAGGCGTACGTCGACGTCCAGTCCGCCGCGCCCGCGACCATCACGGCCAGTCATGACGTGAACGTGAACGCGGGCAGTTTCGCGAATACGGGCAGTCTCGTCACTGGCCTGAACAACGTCACGATCAACGCGAGCGGCAGCGCATCGAACGACAACCAGTATCTCGGCGCGTACTGGCACGCGAACCTCAAGTATTACGACGCGAGCTTCCCGGCCTGGGGCTGTTCGGCGAACCCGGGGCTGTGCGCCTCGCTCTATGGCAGCGCCTGGCAGGGCGCGCAATCGCAGGCTCCGGCCGGACTGCCCTCGGGCGTCGGCCTGCCCGACTTCGTCGCGGGCACGATCCAGGCGGGCAACGCGCTGGCGGTCAATTCGCCCACGCTCACGAACACGGGCAACGTGATCGGCCCGAACGTGGCGCTCACGGGCTCGACGCTCGTGAACGGCCTGACGAACCCGAACGTCTATACGCCGCCGCCCGCCGTGGCGGGCCAGGTGATTTCGCTCGGGCCGCCCCCGGTGCCGGCGACGGCGACGACGACCGTCAACGCGGCGGGGCTCGTCACGAACATCGCGGGTCAGCCGGTCTCGGTGACGGGCGGCGCGGGCCTGCCGTCGAATTCGCCGATTGGCGTGACGACGGTCGGCAAGCCCGTTGTCCCGGGCGCGCCGGGCGCGGGCACGCCCTCCGGCGCGCAGGCCGGCACCGCTTCGGCGGGGACGGCCCCGGGCGTCGCGGCGGGGACGCAGGTCAAGACCATCGGCGGGCAGACGTTCAATGTGTCGTATCTGCTCAACAGTCCCGCCTCGGCGGTGACGGGCGACCTCTCGCCCGCCGCGCTGATTGCGCAATTGCCCCCGAGCCTGCAACCCGATACGACGCAGTTCTACTACGACCCGTATACGCAGGCGCAACAGGTCGAGCAGGCCGCGCTCAAAGCGACGGGGCAATCGAGCTTCTACGCGCTGCCCTCGCAGACGGATAGCGCGAACCAGCAGACGGTCAACAACCTCGACACGGCGGCGCTCTACGGCGCAGCGCTCGACTACGCGAAGCAGAACAACGTCGCGCTCGGCACGCAACTGAGCGCCGACCAGCTCGCGAAGATTACCGCGCCGATGCTCTGGTACGTCGAGCAGACGGTCCCGCAGCCGGGCTGTACGGCGACGGGCAACGCGAGCTGCCCGACCGTTCAGGCGCTCATGCCGCAGGTGCTGCTGCCGCAGAACTGGGCGAGCGTGAGCGCGGACGGCGAGATCAGCGGGACGAACGTCGCGCTGAATTACGCGAACAGCATCCTCAACACGGGGACGGTGAGCGCGCAGAACCTGACGGTCAATACGGGCACGCTGACGAACGAACAGCGCTCGACCAATGTCGGCGATATCTACACGAAGCTCGCGCAGGCGGCGGGCGTGATGAAAACGACCGGGACCGCCGTGCAGGAAGGCGGGTTCATGTCGGCGGCGAATTACGACCTGACCGCCGGCACGATCAACCAGATCGGCGGCGCGCTCCAGCAGATCAACGCGGACGGCAGCGCAAACAGCGCGGCGACCGCCCAGTTGCTCGCGGGCCTCAAGGACAAACTCGGCGGCGGCTTTACGCAGTCGACGGTCGCCGACAACCTGCAAACGTCGGTCGTGGCCGATAACGCGATGGGCGTGCTCGGCACGGTGTTCATGATGACGGTGATCGTCATCATCTCGGTCGGCGCGGCCTACGTGGCCTCGGGCGCGGTGGCGGCGATGGCTGCGGCGCAGCCCGGGACGACCTTCGCGGCGGCAGCGCCGACCGTGGGCGCGGGCGTGGGGAACGCCTCGGTCTCGGCGGCGGTCGGGGGCATGGCGAACAGCGCGATGGGCCAGAGCCTCTCGGGCAACGGCTTCAGTTTCGGCACGATGCTCGCGGCAGGCGCGACGGCGTTCGTGACGGCGGGTCTGACGAGCGGGATCACGTACGCGGACGGCGCGGTCGGCTTCACGACGAACGCCTCGTCGAACAGCCTCGCGGCGCTCGCGGGCGTGCAGCCGGTCGGCAACGTCATGATCCCGGGCGCGGGAGCGGCCACGGGCAGCACCTTGCAGACACTCGGCGCACTCGCCGCGGTGACGGGCATTCAGGCGGGCACGCAGACCGCGATCCAGGGCGGAAGCCTGCTTGAGAACCTGCGCAATGACGCGGCGGCGAACGCGGCGGCGGCGGGCGCGTTTGCGATTGGCCAGGCGGCCTCGGGCATGAACGAGGCGGCGTATATCGCGGCACACGCGGGGCTCGGCTGCGCGGCTGGCGCGGCGAGCGGCAAGGGTTGCAGCGGTGGCGCGATTGGCGGTGCGGTGAGCGCGGCGTTCAGCCCGGATTTCATCAACGGCATCAACCCGGGCGGCGGCGCGCTCGATCAGGGGCAGATGGCCGTACTCGCGGGCTTCGCGACGGCGCTCGGCGGTGGGACGGCGGCGCTCGCGGGCGCGAACGTCGACGGCGCGGTCGCCGCCGCGATGAACGAGGCGATGAACAACTCGGGCGAGCATCCGGGGCAAAAGGGGCTCGTCGGGAATGCCGTCGACGCGTGGAACGCGCTCCAGAACGCGCGCAGTACGATTGCGAGCCTGCCTGGTCAGTTCGTCGATCTGGTCAAGGCGAACAACGGTCAGACGCCGCCGAGCGATCCGAACAGGCAGATCTCGGATGCGAGCGGCGGTAACAATACGCCGCCGACGGCGGGGGCGGTGGTGACGCCGTTACCGTGTCCTGCGGGGCCGGGCGCATGTGGGATGGCTGTCACGCCGGTTGTTACGCCGGGTGCGCCGATTTTGGCGAGTGGTGGAGGTGGGGAAGGTGCCCAAAGCGGTTCCGGGTCGCCGAATGATGCAGATTCATCGACAAGTGTGTGGACAAAACGTCCATTCGATCGCGGCACAGATATTGAGAAGCAAATTGGACAGAACCTCCCGCAGAATTTCCCCGTGATCGACAGATTCGAAAATGGCGTCGCGACGAGCATCAAAAGTCTAGACGTGAATGCTAGTTCATACCAAAGTACAGCTACGCTAACCCGGACATTGAACAGATATATCGATAACGTGGCTGCGTACAATGGAACAGGCCCGGGTGGTTGGGCTGGTGCGAATGTTGATGCAAGTCAGATTACCGCTAGAGGACTTGATCTTGTAATACCGAATTCGGGGTCAATCGCACAGCAACAGGTAATAAAGCAAGCTGTTGAGTACGGGCTATCGAAGGGCGTAAAAGTCAATGTGATCATACATCCTTGATTTCTAGAGGAAGAGAAATTGAAAGCTGCTTACGCTATTTTGCGAAACGGGAAAATTTTCCTGCAAAGCTATTCCAAGGCAACCACGGGGCTATGGATTGCAACTGGCCCCGTCCATGTTGTTGGAGGGGATTGTGAAGCGGATCTGAGCGAGAGAATCCGAGGAGTCTTGGCAGGTTCGGAGGTGGATGTACCTCATCCTAGTCAAAGTGAGTGGAAATTAATTCAGGCGCCAATGCTTCAAGCTGTGGGCGTAAAGAGTTGGGCGACGCTTGGAAAGGGGGCGAAATCGGTCGGATTGGAGTGCGAGTCGGAACTG
Organism: Paraburkholderia tropica; assembly: GCF_014171495.1. Classification (NCBI taxonomy): domain Bacteria; kingdom Pseudomonadati; phylum Pseudomonadota; class Betaproteobacteria; order Burkholderiales; family Burkholderiaceae; genus Paraburkholderia; species Paraburkholderia tropica. The sequence goes on along the minus strand of NZ_CP049137.1, from coordinate 1,518,225 downwards.
GTGAGAATGGTGCCAACATCAGATTACTGGAACAAAGGCGGGAGGGCGCTCAAAGATCAAACGATTGAGTGCGAGTTGTCCAGTGCTGAACTCGGCCATAAATTAGTCACGGCGTTTGAGGCTTGCAGTTGAGTAATGCTTGTGAACGTATCGAGAGCGGCTGGCTTCCAGAAAACGATTCTCGCCAAAGTGATGAGAAGAATCGGATTTGATGGCGGGCATTCGATGTATGAACTAGGGCCAGCCCCTGATGTGTCGCTGTTCTTCCATTGTTTGAGACGGTACGCAGAAGAGGATCATCCAACGCAGGACTGGAGCGTGCTCACCGATCGTCTGTATCGGCGTTACCTTCGCGCGGAAGAACTGGAGCCTGCATTGAAGTTGATGGCGCAGGCGCGAGAGATCTTTGCGCAACAACCGGCAAAGACGTCGATAGAATGGGACGCTGCAATGCTCGCAGATCCGGAAAGGAGCCGCTTGAATCCCGATCAGCCCTCATTGGCCGATGTGTTCAGTAGTTACTTCGACCGTTTCGCGGACGCCTGCGCGTCTGCGAAATCATTCGTCGATGCCTTTAACATCTATCAGCCGGTCCGAACAGTGATCACCGACCTCGCTGGTTTTGCGCGCGACAAGAACAGGCCCCTCGAAGAGTATGACGCGTTAGAGGGAACGCCGATGTGGTTGCGATAGAGGGCAACGCGAACTAGCACAGAGCGTTGCATATCGACCTGAGGTGATCAGTCAATCAGATTATTCTGAAAATTAATCAGGATTACAACATAAAAGTACGATGGGTAACAGTGTCGACAGTGAACGACTCATGGAATACTGTTCAGCAAACCGGCATCCAACCTGTAACCAACGGAGGCACCGACATTTACGTTGTGCCACGACCAAACTCAGGATATGCCGGAGGCTACACTGGGCAACGACAGAACCTGAATTCCGTCACCATTATTACGGTGCATGGAACGAATCAAATCATTACAGCATTCCCGGGCAATGGCTTACCCTTGCCGAAGGCACCTTAAGCATGACCTACGTACACTACGCCGTTGTCAACGAAACATGCCCAGTATGCGGACAGGGAAGAGTTCTTGTGGCTTCTGAGAAGGATGGTCACTCGCTCTTCGTCCTCTGTGAGGACTGTGAATCCGAGTGGAATGAACCTGGCGAATCGCACGATGCATCTATGGCCACTCGCGATCGACACACTTTCTCGCGCTACTTGGAGCCTTATGAACTGGTGGATCATCTTTGGTATCCCCAAGTCCTGAACAAGTGACAAATTGCTGGGGTGACGTCTGATACGTGATTGGAATTGGGTCAGTGAATGAAGTTGATATCAAGGTTGCGGTCGATGCATCAAAGGGTCGAGTTGTTGCCGGATATCCAACAAATTTACCGAGAAATCCGAAATGAAAAATTTATCCGATCACGAGATTATCGAAGCGAATTTGATAGTCGTTTTGGATGAGATGGAGCGACAGAATGAAATCGAAGAAACTTACCTTCCGGGTGAGTTGTCATATGGCGATGAAATGGCTCAAATCCGAGAATTTATTGAAATTGCGGGGGAGTATGGGCTTGCGTATGAGTATATAAACTGCGCGCTTGAGCGACATTCTTATAAGATTTCCGGGAAGGCTGCGATAAAACTTCTGGAGGTTGGGTTGTTAATGGGATTCAAGTCTGGTCGTGAAAATGACAAGCGGTTTGATGGACGGTAGAAGTTTGGCTTTGTATCGAATCTCTTAAATCTGTCGGATATGAGGGCTTCTAACGATGGCGAGAACTGGCGATGTGTTCGCGATCAAGACGGCAATCGGAGACGCATACTTTCAGTTCGTGAAGACGATCGCACCGATGGGATCGCTGATCCGAGTCTTACCGGGAACATACGCAGATGGACAGCCCGAGTTGGCTTCACTTGTCGAGCGCGAAACTAATTTTTGGGTGTTTTTTCCCGTAGCGGCTGCTCATAAGCGGGGAATCATCCGAGAAGTCGCGAACGGTCATGTCCCGGAACACGCGAAAGCGACTCCCCTTTTTCGGGCGGGTATCCCTAACCAATCGACAGGCAAGGTCGAAAATTGGTGGCTATGGGACGGAGAGAAAGAGTGGAAGGTCGGCAAGATTACCGAGGAGCAACGGCGGCTACCAATACGGAGTGCATGGAATGACACAGCACTTGTCGAACGTATCGAGAGCGGCTGGCTTCCAGAAAACGATTCTCGTTAAAGTGATGAGAAAAATCGGATTTGATGGTGGGCATTCGATGTATGAACTAGGGCCAGCCCCTGATGTGTCGCTGTTCTTCCATTGTTTGAGACGGTACGCAGAAGAGGATCATCCAACGCAGGACTGGAGCGTGCTCACCGATCGTCTGTATCGGCGTTACCTTCGCGCGGAAGAACTGGAGCCTGCATTGAAGTTGATGGCGCAGGCGCGAGAGATCTTTGCGCAACAACCGGCAAAGACGTCGATAGAATGGGACGCTGCAATGCTCGCAGATCCGGAAAGGAGCCGCTTGAATCCCGATCAGCCCTCATTGGCCGATGTGTTCAGTAGTTACTTCGACCGTTTCGCGGACGCCTGCGCGTCTGCGAAATCATTTGTCGATGCCTTTAACATCTATCAGCCGGTCCGAACAGTGATCACCGACCTCGCTGGTTTTGCGCGCGACAAGAACAAGCCCCTCGAAGAGTATGACGCGTTAGAGGGAACGCCGATGTGGTTGCGATAGAGGGCGACGCGAACTAGCACAGTGCGTTGCATATCTACCTGAGGTGATCGGTCAATCAGATTTTTCTGAAAAGTGATAAAGACTACGACGTAACAGTTGCAGGATCTGTTTGTGCCGACAATCAAGAACCCAACAAAAGTTGGGAAGTGAGGTTCAAATGTCCCGCCCAGTTTTTTGTGTTGACTTCAATGAAATGGTCGATGCCGATACTGTGCTGTTATCTGCAACTGATACCAAAGCCGACGCTACCGGACTGCTGGTAGACCTTAGAGAAGGGATGTTGGTAAGCATCTACATGGAGGATCGTGACGTGGGCGGAAAAATCGATAACTTGATCGCGTCGGGTGTTGTGGCTAGAAATACCGATCGAGGTTGGTCTGCTCTTGTCAGATGGTGTTGTCGAATTGATGGGGATGGTATTCGCTCAGAGTCAACAATCTACAAGCCGACACAGAAGTAGTGCAATGCGTCGAGAAGCGGAAGGAAAGGCGGAGGTTCGGGAGGCTAGGGAATCGCAGGTTCAGCGAGTGATCGAGGCGCAAAGAGCTGTCGGCCTTCTTCGTCCCACGTTGCCTTGAGGGATGCTGGAATACTGCGATCTCAATGGTATGGCATCAATCAATCGGGTGTTCAAGTGCCCGGGATGCCTGCTGGGATGACATTTAACGACTTGGCTGCGACGCAACTGGCACGTAACAAGTTGCCATCAACCGGAACACCCAACTTGCCCAAGGGGCCAAAGTGATGAAAGCAGCGCGCGGCATCGAAGTGCTTGACCCTTATGAATGGCTTCCGGGATATGGCGAGAGTGCCGTGAGGGTACGAACGGAAGGGCCGGATCTAATAGTAGGAATTGAGTATGACTGTGGAGAATCAATTTGCCAGCGCGAGCTGCGGTTCTCCTCGGTTTGTTCTTTCTATTCCCAATTATTTCCGGGGCCGCCGATGGTTGACGTTGAGGAAATGGATGCGCCACTCCTTCTGCGTGGAGTACTTGTAGAGTATCCCGAATCAAAGATCGCGAAGGCATGGACGAAACATCTCAATAGTTTAAGAATAGTCCGGCACTTCAATATTGTGTTCTCGGCAGAAAACCTCCTTTTGGTTATCATGGCAAGCGAGGTTTCTCTTGGTGAACAAGTTGCTCGATCGTCTTGATGAATTCAGGGGGAACAGAATCCGTGAGCCAAACTGAATTCTCGGCGATAAAAAACTTAAAACCTAGTTCGTACATTTTCAGTGCCTGAATTTCAAGAACAACTGGATTTCCGTGTCGCTTTCCGACAGAAATGGCTGTCGATACGTCGATTGATAAGTGAACGTGATGGCGCGCACCAGCTTTTAGACCATGCTCGCGAATAGACGTTACGAATCGGGCTGCAGTCCCGTGATAGAGCAATTGTGGGGGCATTGTTATTGGGTAAACGCGCTGTACAGATTTTGTTGTGTGACCCTGAACAGCGCGAATCCTCCGACCGTCGTCTGATATTTCGAATCGTTTCTTCGTGTTCGTTCGCACCACAGTTTGGATTGTTGCTTTATCAATAACGCGCCCATGGTCGGCAGAAAGTGCGATGAGGGAGTTGATGCTCGCCCATCCATCGGAATCTAGCTGCAGTCCAATAGAGTGCGGTTCATGGCGGAGTATGTAGCTTAAATATTTACTGATTTCATCGTTTTCTGTTGGCATGGGTAGGCTGTGCTGTATGTTTTGGTGGGAAGGTGCGTGTCAATCAGATTAGTCTTAATTGTGGTAAAGATTTCGATACAAAACGTACAACAATGCAAAAGATTAGCAGATCGAGACAAGAATGCCGCGAGTGGGATTTCGCGCGGTTGTTGCACATAATCGTGTTTGCCTTGGCGATCCCCACGGCAAATGCTGGGGGATTACCCCTGACGGCGGAACCGCGACAAACGTCTCGACCGCCGCCAACGGTCACCAGACCGTCTCCATCGCGCCCGCCGTCGGCGGCGTATCGAGCAACACGTATCGCACGTTCAACGTGTCGAACGCTGGCGCGGATCTCCAGAACACGGGCGTCAACGCGCGAACCATCGTCAACCAGGTGACGAGTACGAACCCGTCGCTCATTCAGGGCGCGGTGAGCGTGCTCGGGCCGCGCGCGAACGTCATCCTCGCGAACCCGAACGGTGTGACGGTCGACGGCGGGTCGTTCGTGAACGCCGGGCACGTCGTCCTCTCGACCGGGCAGGTCAGCTTTAGCGACATCACGCTCGCGCCCGGCCAGATCCAGCGCAATGTCATCCTGACCACGAACGGCGGCGCGATCACCATCGGCCCGGGTGGCCTCTCCGGCACGCTCATCAACCTCGACCTCGTCTCGAAGCAGCTTGCGGTCAACGGTCCGGTTGCGAACGCCTATACGAGTTCGACTGGCGGTATCCGCGCGCTGACCGGCAGCAGTACGACCACCTGGGATACGAGCCTTTCCCCGTCTGATAACGGGCATGACTGGCTCGTCGGGCTCGTCTCGACCGGCGCGCAGGGACCGGCTTACGCGGTCGATATCACCGAGGCGGGCGGCCTGACGGCAGGGCGCGTGCAGCTTGTCATCACCGATCAGGGAGCGGGCGTGCGCAGCGCGGGCGCGATCAACGCGACGGCGGGCGATGCGCTTGTTCAGGCCAACGGCGACGTCACGACCTTGGGCGGCTCGATAACCGCAGCGCACGACGCGACGATTGCGACGCCCGGCGCGGTCTCGCTGCACGATACGCCCGTCGTCGCCGGTCACGACGTCGGCCTCATCGCGGGGACGAGCATCGCTGTACAGGGCGGCGCCCTCCAGGCGGGCAACGATGTGAGCCTCGCCGCGCAGGGCGGCGCGATGACGTTGCAGGATACGCGCGTGACGGCGGGAGAGGACGTGTCGCTCGCCGCGACAGGTCCGCTTTCGGCGATGGGTACGGAAGTGCTGGCGGGGCGCGACGCCGTCGTCCAGGCGTCGGATATCACGCTCGCGGCAGACGCGACGCGCGCGACCTCGATCAGCGCAAACCGCAATACGACGCTTCTGAGTAGCGGCGACCTCTCGGCAACGAACAGCACAGTCGAGGCGGGGACCGACGTCACCATGACGGCGACCGGCACGCTCGCGCTCGACGGGGCGCAGGTTCAGGCGGCCAACGATTTCGCCATCACGTCGGGCGGCGCGTTCTCGATGGTCGGTGCTCAGGTTGGCGCGAACCATGACGGCGCAATCAGCGCGGCGGATATCACGGTCTCCGACGCCGGCTCGGGCCCGTCAACCCTGCGCGCGAACCATGCTCTCGCGCTCGCGAGCGGCGGAGCGATCACGAACACGGGCAGCACGATTCAGGCGGGACTCGCGCAGGCGGACGGCACGCTCTCGGGCGGCGATCTGACGCTTTCCGCGCTCGGCAGCATCACGAACGTTTCCGACGCGACGAACCTCGCGGTGCTGTTCTCCGCGAACGGCCAGGCGGTACTTTCCGCGCAGGGCGATATCGTCAACGATAACGCGCGCATCATCGCGAACGGCGCGGTCTCGCTCTCGGCGCAGGGCGACGTCAGGAACGTTATCGACCACGCGGGAGGTGTCAACGGCGGCGCGCCGCTCGCCTACCTCTACACCGGGGGGCGCTTCCTGTTCTTCAGGCACCAGACGGGGGGTTACGACGTCGATTACGGGACGGTCACGCAGCCCGCGCAGATGGCCTATATCGCGTCGAGCAACGGGTCGGTTTCGATCTCGGGGCGCAACGTCACGAACGCGGGCGGGATCATCCAGTCGAGCGATGGCGACGTGTCGATCGAGGCGCGCGATACGTTCACGAACGCGGCGATCTTCGCGGGCCAGGCGAGCTATTCACGAAGCTGCTTCATCTTCTGCCACGGCAGCGCGTCGAGCAGCGTGACGCCCTACGGCGGGACGATCCGCTCCGGCGGCGATGTCGCGATCCACGCGGGAGCGAGCGCGGCGAACGTCGGCGGCAATGTGATCGCGCAGGGCAACATTCTCGTGGACGCGCCGCTTGCCTACGCGACGGGCGTGACGGGCTACTCGGCGATCAATCAGGACCGGGGATTCAAGGCGTTTTTCGGCAGCATTTGGGCGCAGCTCGTCGCGATGGATATCGGCGGCGGCTTGACGGCGGACGGCCTCGTCACGCTCACGGGCGATACGCTCATCAACGGGGGCTATATCTCGGGCGGTCGGGGCGTCCTCGGCCACATGACGACGCTGCGCGCGCCGTCGCGCACGCCGGTACAGATCGATCAGCATCTCGGCCTGACGACGTGGTGGTGGTACTAGAAAATGCAGATCACGAAGTTCAGGCAGCATTGGCGACTCGCCGCGATCCCGGCGTCGCTCGCCGTCGTTTTTCACACGCTTCATGCGGCGGCGCAGACGCCGCCTCCAGTTGCTCCCCCTGCCGCGCCTCCGGTGGCTCGCCCCGTGCAGGACCCCGCGCAGCAACTGATCGACCAGCAGCGCGAAGCCGAACGTCAACGTCAACTCGCCGAGCCGCCCGCACAGGTCGAGGTCGCGCCACAGGCCAGCGAGACCACACTCGACATTCCGCTCGATACACCGGTCGACAAGATCGTCGAGACCGGGCCGACCTTCCACGTCGAGCATATCGTTCTCACCGGCCCCAATGGAACGCCCGTCCCTGAAACCGCCGTCTCGCAGGCGACGCTCGTCGCGCTCGTCGCGCCGTTCGTCGGTCAGGATCTCGGCTCGCATCGCGTGAACGTCCTGTTGCGGCGGCTCACCGACGCCTATGTGCGGGCGGGCTATGTCACGACACGCGCGTTGCTCGGCCCGCAGAACCTCGGCTCGGGCACGCTGACGGTGACGATTCAGATCGGGCGCATCGAGGGGTTCACGGTCAACGGGCAGACGATTCACCGGCTCGCGACGAACGAGCGCGCTGCCGGCGGCGGGTGGCTCACCGACGCGGGGTACGGATTCGCGTTCCCCGCGAGCGCGGGCGACCCGTTGCGCCTCGCCGACATCGATCAGGGCGTCGCGCAGATCAATCGTATGCGGCGCAATCAGGCACAGGTGCAGGTGCTGCCGGGTCAGGAGATCGGCGACTCGGTTATCGCGATCCAGAACGCGCCGGGCGACCGGACGTATTACGCGCTCGGCGTCGACAACTACGGCGCGCAGTCGACGGGCGTCACGCGCTATCGCGCAGGCTTCGAGGCCGACAACCTGATTGGCCTGCAGGAGGTTCTGAGCCTGAACTACATCGACAGCGTCGAGAGCAACGCAATCGTCGGCTCGCTCGCGATCCCGTTCGGGCGCAATACGTTCAGCTATACGCTCTCCGACTCCGAGTACCAGCAGGTGATCGGTACGACTGCGTTGCAGTACGGGCGCACGCTCAGCCACATTGTCGGCTGGAACTACCAGCTCGGCCGGACGGCTTCGGACCTCACCGCGCTCGACGCCTCGCTCTCATGGCGGCGCACCGACCGCGAGATCAATAACTTCGATCTCGATCCGCAGCGCGTCGCGGTGCTGCGCTTGGGCGGCAACTGGCTGCATCGCTTCGTCGCCAACGAAGCGCAGGGCAATTTCACGCTCGACGCGGGCATCTCCCAGGGCCTGCCGTGGCTCGGCGCGGACCACGACGGTAACGCGGCGCGCACCGACGCGCACGCGCAGTTCACGAAGGGCGATGCAACGGCGACGTGGACGCTGCCGCTACCGAAGCTAGCCAGCGTGGCGCTCGCGTATCGCGGTGCGCTCGGCGGCCAGTACGCCAACGTGGCGCTCTACGGCTCGGACCAGTTGTACCTCGGCGGCATGGATACGATCCGGGGCTTTCGCTCGGGCGATATCGCGGGCGACCGGGGTATCTATTCGCGTAACGAACTCGCCTGGGTGAACGTGCCGGTGTGGCACGACGGACGCGTCGAGCCCTACGTGTTCCTCGATGCGGGCAAGGCGAGTCTCGTCGCGGTGCCGGGGTTCCCGACGCTGGCGGGGATTGGCGCGGGTCTGCGCGTGCAGTGGCAGTGGCGCCACCAGCAGTTTTCGGGCGAAGGCCTGATCGGGCGGCAGCTTGCCCGGCCAGCGGCAATCGGGCCGCGCGCGACGCTCGCGCTCGGTACGGTGAACTGGTCATTTTGATGCGGCCGAGCCCAATCATTCAATTGAAGCAGGAGAGCAGTGATGTTTTGTCTTGAACGTATGAAAGGCGCGGCGCGTGTCGCGACAATGGCGGGCGTGCTCGGTGGCCTGTTCGGCGTCCCGCTCGCGCACGCAAGCGATTCCCCGGCACCCACCGCGCTACCTGCTGGCGCTGTCGCCGTGGTCAACGGGGTGGCCATCCCCACCTCGCTACTGGACGATGCCGTTCGCCGGGTGAGCGCGAACGGCGCGCAGCAGCCCGATACGCCGCAGTTGCGCCAGATGCTGACCAGCGGACTGATCGCGCGTGAAGTGTTGCGCCAGGGCGCGGAGCAAGCGCATTACGACCAGAAGCCCGAGGTGAAGCAGGCGCCGGCGCAGGCGAAGATCGACACCGAGGTGAGGCTCTATCTCGCGGACCACGTGCATCCCGACGCGGTGACGGACGCGCAGGTTCGCTCGCGCTACGACGCGCTCGTCGCGTCGCTCGGCAAGGACGAATTCAAGGCGCGCATCATCACCGTTGGCGACGAGGCGACCGCCCGGAAGGTGCTCGCGCAGGTCAAGGCAGGTGAGCCGTTCGACGCACTGGCGAAAGCGTATAGCGTGGCGGCGACCGGGGCGCAAGGCGGTGAAATGCCGTGGATGAGTTTTCCGGTGCCGGCGGCGGAGGGCAAGACTCAGGGACTTCCGCTGCCGATCGCGCGCACAATCGCGCAATTGCCAGCAGGCGGGATCACACCGCAGCCGGTCCAGATCGGTAACGCATGGGTGATCGTGAAGCTGGATGCAAAGCGTCCGACGCAGATTCCGCCGTTCGAGCAGGTGAAGGACACGGTGAAGGCGCAACTCGAGGTGCTGGCGCTGCAGAAAGCAGCGGCGGCTTTCACCGCAGCGCAGATTCGCGGCGCGACGATCCAGCAATGAGGTGAGTCGCGTCCCGTCTCTCTGTGGGACCATCGCGCGGCGCACGTTCGAAAACGTGCGCCGCGCTTTTTCATGCTTTGAGCCTAAGGCCAGCGGCTACACGCCGCCGCGCTCAGCCCTGCTTCCAGAGCGTGCGGCCCCAGAACGTCAGCGTGCGGTCCCACGCCTGCTGCGACCAGACCGGATCGAATTGCGTGTGCGCGATGCGGCCCGGGCCGACGGCCTCTTCGTTCGCGAACGCGTGATAGGCGAGGTAGCGATGGAACTCGACGTTCACGCCGCCGTCCTTGAGCTTCTTTTCCAGTTCGTCGACGGTCTCGATCTTGAAGAAGCCGTCCTGCGTGCCCCAGTGGCCGAGCACCGGCGCCGTGATCTTGCTCGCGTCGAGGTACTCGAGCGGGGGGAAGCCGTACCACGTCACCACGCCCGCGAGATCGGGAATCTGGTTGGCGGCTAGCAGCGTGAGCGCGCCGCCCATGCAGTAGCCTGTCACGCCGATGCGGTCGGTCAGCGTGCGCAGGTGGTCGACCGCGCCGCGGATGTCCTGCGAGGCGGCGTCGCCGAAATCGAGGCCCGTCATCAGGTGATGGGCTTCTTCTTCCTCGACCGTGCTCTTGCCGCGATAGAGGTCGGGCACGAGCGCGTAGTAACCGGCTTGCGCGAGACGGTCGGCCACGCCGCGAATCTGGCCGTTCAAGCCCCACCATTCCTGGATCACGACGATGGCGGGCGCGCCCTCCGTTTTGGCGGGCGTGGCCAGGTAGCCTTGCAGCGCTTTGCCGTCGGGGCGGTTGAAGGAAATCATGGAGCCGGTGGTCTTTGTCATGTGGCGTTCCTTGAGGGTTCGGTGAATCGGTGCGAAAGCGTTTAGACATTTCCGAAGGCTTTCGGATGCGATAGCGGCGAACGAAAGCCGGTGTCGAAAAAGCGCAAGCCGTAGCATAGCGTCTGCGCGCGCGCTTTGCTCGGCGGCATCGGCGCGAAGTCGATGCCGGCGCGACAAGGTTCGCTAACGGCGGGTGTCCGGCGCGCGTCTATTCACCGATCAGGTGCAGCACGACATCGCGCGTCGAGGCGTGGCGCCGATGCTCGAACAGATAAATCCCCTGCCACGTGCCGAGCACCGGACCGCCGAACTCGACGGGAATCGACAACTGCGTCTGCGTGAGCGCGGTGCGCAGATGCGCGGGCATGTCGTCGGGGCCTTCGGTGTCGTGCTCGTAGCGCTGCGGGTCCTCGGGCGCGATCGCGTCGAAATAGCGTTCGAGATCGCGGCGCACCGAGGGATCGGCGTTCTCCTGGATCAGCAGCGAAGCCGAGGTATGGCGGCAGAACAGCGTCAGCAAACCCGTGCCGATGCCGGTTTCGCGGACGAATTCGCGCACCTGCGCGGTGAAATCGACGAGCCCGCGCGAGCGCGCGTGCACGTGCAGATGATGGATGGCCTGGCGCATGGGATTCTCCGGTAAGGCGCGATGCGTAAGCGGGGCGGGCGAAGCGAGCAGGCGGGGCGAGCAGGCAGAGCGAGGTCGCCGCAACAGGTCCGATGGCCGCCCGCACGGCCTTCGCCGCATGCTGGTAGGATACCGGCCTTGCCGCCGCGCTGGCGGCCGACGTCAGACCTCGCATCGATTCAGGAGAATGTTTTGAACCTCACCCGCTTCGCCAAGTCTCGCCACTCGACCAAGTCTTTCGATCCCGCCCGCAAGATCCCGGTCGCGGTCATCGACGAATTGAAGGAGCTGATCCGCTTCAGCCCGTCGTCGGTGAACTCGCAGCCCTGGCATTTCGTGGTGGCCGAAAGCGACGCGGCCCGCGCGCGCGTGGCGAAGTCCATGCAGCCCGGCTACGCGTACAACGAGCCGAAGGTGCTGAAGGCTTCGCACGTGCTCGTGCTGTGCGTGCGCAAGGACATGGACGAGGCGCATCTGAACGCCGTGCTCGCGCAGGAAGAGGCCGATGGCCGCTTCGCGAGCGCCGAAGCGAAGACGGGGCAGGCGAACACGCGCAATTTCTACGTGAACCTGCATCGCGAGCGCAACGATCTGCCGTCGTGGATGGAAAAGCAGGCGTATCTGGCGCTGGGTTCGGTGCTGATCGGCGCGTCGACGCTCGAAATCGACGCCTGCCCGATGGAAGGTTTCGACGCCGCTGCGCTCGACGCGGAACTCGGTCTGGCCGATCAGGGCCTGACGTCGCTCGTCGTGATCAGCCTCGGCTACCGCAGCGCCGACGACTTCAACGCGAAGCTGCCGAAGTCGCGTCTCACGGCGCAAGCCGTGTTCACGGACCTCGCGTAAGGCCCACGGCGCGCATGCCGTGAAAACGGGAGGCGGCGCGGATGCTGGTACCATCGCCGCTTCCGGTTTTCACTTTCGGTTTCCAGGCAAAATATCGCGCGGGAGCGCTCACGGCATGCAGGGAATCAAACGCAGGATCGTCTACGTCGCGCTGTTCGAGGGGATCGCGATCCTCATCACCAGCACGAGCTTCGCCTCGTTGTCGGGCAGCGGCATGGACCGCGCGGGCGCGGCGGCGATTTTCTCGTCGCTGATTGCGGTGATCTGGAACGTCGTGTTCAACACGTTGTTCGAGCGCTGGGAAGCGCGCCAGACGAAGCGCGGGCGCAGCGTCGCGCGGCGCATCGCGCATGCCGTGGGTTTCGAAGGCGGCCTGATCCTGTTTCTCGTGCCGATGATCGCGCTCACGCTGCGCGTGCCGCTCGGCGAGGCGTTCGTGATGGACGTCGGCCTCGCGGTGTTCTTCCTCGTCTATGCCTACGTCTTCAATCTGATCTTCGATCGCGTGTTCGGTTTGCCTGCCTCGGCGCTGCCGCTGGAGCCGCGCGCGGAATCGGAACCTTGCGCGTGATCCGGCGCGCACTTGAGTACGCAACTCAGCGCCACGCGCTGCCCACCTGAATATAGAACGCGTTCTGCCCGTTGCCGTGCGCCACGTCGATACCCATCGACAAACCGAGCTTGCGCGCGATCAGATAACGGAAGCCGGTGCCGAAGCCGAAAGCCGTGGGCGCGTCGCCGAGCGCATGCAGCTTGCCCCAGGCCTTGCCCGCGCCGCCGAAGCCCAGCAGCGCCCAGCGCGGCGTGACGTTCCAGCGTAGTTCCAGCTCGCCCGTGACCTGATTGCGATCCTGGAATCGGGCGTCGGAGACGCCGCGCAAACTCACGTAGGGCTGCGCGAAAAACGGGATGTCGCCCTGCGAGAAGCCGCTGTCCACGCGCAGTCCCAGAATCCAGCGCGGCGTCAGTTCGATCCAGTGATACGCCTTGACCGATTGCATGTCGAACGCGTTCGAACTGCCGAAGCCGCCGCGCGCGAAATCGGCTTCGAATTCCGCGTAGGTGCCGTGGCTCGGATAGAACATGTTGTCGCGCGTGTCGTAATCGACCACGATGCCGCCTTTGCCCACGCGCACGTCGCGCTCGAAATGGTGGAGGCCGTCGGGCAGCAGGGGGCCGAAGCGTGTGGCCGAATCGAAGAACGTATAGCGCGGCCCGACGTACCACGGGCTATTGGCAATCCTGAATAAAATCTGCTGCACCACGGTGACGCCGCTTAACTGGTACGCGTTGGCGTTGCCTTGCGGACCGTAGTAATTCAAATGCAGATTGACCTTGCCGAGCACGCCGAGATAGCGGATGTGGTCGTCGTCCCAGCTGTGGAAGTGCATGAGGCCCGCGCCCCAGCTATGCGTGCCGGTGAAGAAACCGCCCACGCCGGTGATGTTGGGCGGTGACATTGTCGGTTTGGCGTCGGCGCTGTTCGATGCTGAGCCGGCATTGTCGCTTGCCTCGCGTTTGGGGGCGCTGAAGTACAGCAGCCCAAGTCCAAAGCCGTAGCCCACGGCCGGTTCGGTGATGATGGTCGGTACCGGCAACACGCCCTTGTGATTGAGCAGCAAGTCGCTGAGGTCGAACGCGCCGTCTTGCGTGTCGCGAAAGCGTGCGAACCCCGTGGGGTGCGCTGCGGTTGTCCTGTTAGCGTCGTCCGCGTTGGGTGGGGATTCGGCGTGGGCCGTCACGGCGAGTGCGAGCAGCGCGCACAGCATGGCGAGGTTCGAGTGCCGGTGGCGTGTCATCGTGGCGAAATCTCCCGCATCGGCATCGTGCCGATGCTGTGGTGCAGGCGATGATCGACGGGGGGCGCGGCGGCGCGCGTGAGCACGAGCCAAGCGCACGAGCAAGCGCACCAAGGCACAAAGCCGACGATGCGCGCCCGACAATTCAGCATAGCGCAGCCGATCTCACGATCGGTTGCGCTCGCAGGGGGTGAAGAGGGGGATGAGAAGGGCTGCATCAAAGCGCATGCACGAACGGCATGCGCGGCACATCAAGGCGCGGCGCGTTTGACTGGAGTCCGCGCGCGCGACCGCGCCCGCGTCTTACGGATTCGGCGCAGCCGCCGCCACGCCGCTCGCCTGCACAGGCGCCGCCGCACCGGCGGGCGCGCTCGCGCTGATGCCCGGATTCGCGTTGCCGTCGACCCGATCCGGATGACGCGCATCGTGCATCTGGCCGTTCCAGCCGCCGCCCAGGTCGCCGATCAGCGCGGCGGCGTCGAGCAGGCGGCTCTGCTGCACGGTCAGCGCGCTTTGTTGCGTGCTCAATTGCGTGGCCTGCGCGGTCACGACCGTCGTGTAATCGACCGTGCCAGCCTCGTACTCGTTCTGCGCGATCTGCGTGGCGCGCGTGGCGTCACGCACGGCCGATTCGAGCACCGCGCTTTGCTGCGCGAGAATCCGCAGGCCCGAAAGATCGTTTTCGACGTCCTGGAACGCCGTCAGCACGGTGCCGCGATAGTTCGCCACCGAGGCGTCGTAGCTCGCGCGCGCGGCGTCCACGTCGGCGCTGCGCAGGCCGCCGTCGAAGATCGTTTCGGTCGCGCTCGCGCCGAGCGACCACACATAGTTGCTGATGTGCAGCAGACCCGACAGCGGCGATTGCGTGAAGCCGTCGAGCGCCGAGAGCGAAATGCTCGGGTAGTACGCCGCCACGGCCACGCCGATGGCCGCGTTTGCCGACGCCATCTGACGTTCCGCGGTCGCGACATCGGGGCGGCGTTGCAGGATGGTCGACGGCACGCCCGCCGGGATTTCCGGCAGGATCGGCAGGCGCTCGCTATGCGGGATCGTCACGTCTTCCGGATTGCGGCCTACCAGCACCGCGATCGCGTGCTCGTACTGCGCGCGCGAAACGCCCAGCGCGATCAGGCTCGCCTGCGCGTTTTCCAGTTGCGTGCGCGCCGTGAGCAGATCGGACGGCGCGACGGTGCCCGCCGCATCCTGATCGCTCACCACGCGCAGCGAGTCCTTGTATGCCGCGACCGTCGCTGTGAGCAGGTCGATGTCGGCGTCGGTGATGCGCAGGTCGATCACGGCGTTCGCGAGCGCGATCTGTTCCGAAAGCTGCGCATTGGCGAGCGTGGCTTCGCTCGCCTGGGCCGTGGCCGACTGCTCCTCGATCTGGCGGCGCACCTCGCCCCAGAGGTCGGGCGCCCAGCTTGCGTTTGCTTCGAGCGAGCCCGCGTTGACGATGCGGGCGGCGCTGCCGGTCGTGGTGGTCGTCGAGGCGCGCTCGCGCGTGGCCGAACCGGTCACGCCCAGCGTCGGAAAGAGGCCCGCGCGCGCCACGCGCACTTCGGCGAGCGCTTCCTGATAGTTCGCGTAGCTCTGCCGCACGGTCTGGTTCGACACGGTGACGAGCGGTTCGAGTTCGTCGAGCAGCGGATCGTGGAAGGCGGTCCACCAGTCGCCCTTCGGCGCTTCGGCGGCGCTGGGCTCGGCCTGGGTCCAGCCCGGCAGCTCTTTCCATTGAGCGGGCACCGACACCTGCGGGCGATGGTAGTCGGGGCCGACCATGCAGCCGCTCAGCGCGAACGCGAGGCCGGCGGCGAGCGCGAGCGGCAGCGTACGCCGCGTGCGGTGAATCAGAGTGAAGTCAGTCGTTTTCATGATGCGCTCTCATCGGCCTGGCGATTCCAGGGCAGACGTGCGGCCCAGCGTGCGAGTCGCGCGCGCAGGCGGTCGAGGAACAGATAAATCACAGGAGTGGTGTACAGGGTGAAGACCTGCGAGAGGAGCAGGCCGCCCATCACGGTCACGCCGAGCGGCTGGCGCAGCGACGCGCCCTGGCCGATGCCGACCGCGAGCGGCACCGCGCCCAGCACCGCGGCGAAGGTCGTCATCATGATCGGGCGCAGGCGCACCACGGCGGCGTCGTGAATCGCGCTGCGCGCATCCATGCCCAGATTGCGCTGATTCTGGATCGCGACGTCCACCATCATGATCCCATTCTTCTTGACGATACCGATCAGCAGAATGATGCCGATCATCGCGATCACCGAGAACGGCGTGCCGAAGATCAGCATCGCGAGAATCGCGCCGATCCCGGCAGAAGGCAGCGTCGAGAGAATCGTGAGCGGGTGGATGGTGTTCTCGTAGAGTACGCCCAGCACGATATACACGACGACCAGCGCCGCGAGGATCAGCAGCGGCACGGTGCCCATCGACTGCGCGTACGCCTGGGCCGCGCCCGCGAATTCGCCGTGAATCGCAGCGGGCATGCCGATATCGCGCTCGGCCTGCTCGATGATCTTGCCCGCTTCGGACAGCGAGCCGCCCGTCGGCAGATTGAACGAGATCGTGCCCGCGACCTGGCCGCTCTGGTGGTTCACCTGAGTGGCGGTGTGGCTCACGCTCCAGTTCATCATCGCGGTCACCGGCACCATGGTTTCGGCGGCCGTGCTGTCCGCGCTGCCGCTCGAACTGCCGCCCTTGCTGTTGGCGATCGAGTTGTTCTGCTGGTTCGCCACGGCGTCGGCGTTGAGGGCGTTGGTACTGCTGCTCGACGTGCTCGTGCTGGTGATCGCGCTATACGCGGTCACGCCCGATACCGTGCTGCTCGACATCTGCGTGGACGCCGAGCCGCTCGCGTTACCCGCCGCCGTGCTCAGATAGATGCGATCGAACGATTGCGGATACTGCCAGTATTCCGGCGCCACTTCCATCACCACGAAGTACTGGTTGATGGGGTTGTAGATGGTCGAGACCGTGCGCTGGCCAAAGGCGTCGTACAGCACGCTGTCGACCTGGTTCGGATCGAAGCCGTAGCGTTTCGCGGTCTGCCGGTTCACGGTCACATAGGTCTGCAGCCCGTTTTGCTGCAGGTCCGAATTCACGTCCATGATCGCGCCGCGATGCTTGTTCAGCTCGGTCACGAGCTTGGGCACCCAATTGAACAGCGCGTCGGCATCATCGCTCGTGAGCGTGTACTGATACTCCGCCGCCGACTGCCGTCCGCCGATCTGCAGATCCTGCTGCGCCTGGATGAACAGGCGCGCGCCCGATACGCCGTTGAGCTTGGGCCGCAACCGGTTCACGACTTCGCTGGCCGAGAGCTTGCGCTGCGCGAGCGGTTTCAGTTCGATGAAGACGTTGGCCGTGTTGAGCGCGCGCCCGCCCGTGAAGCCCGCCACCGACGCCACCGCCGGATCCTGCTGCACGATCTCCTGCAGTTGCGCGAGCTTCTTTTCCATCGCCGTGAACGAGATGCTCTGGTCGGCGATGATCTGCCCGATCAGAATGCCCGTGTCCTGCTCGGGAAAGAAGGTGCCCGAGAGCAGGCGCGCGAGAAACACGTTGCCGACCAGCAGCGCGAACAGCAGGAAGATCACGAGCTTCGCGTGATCGAGCGCGACGTTGAGCGAGTGCGAATAGAACTGCTTGAAGCGCTCGAACTGCGCGTCGATCCATTTCGCGGCGCGCGACGGCTCCTTGTGCACCTGCTCGCGTTTGAGCACGTAGGCGCACATCGCGGGCGTGACCGTGAGCGAGACGATCAGCGAGATGAGGATCGCGATCGAGAGCGTCATCGCGAATTCGTGGAACAGCAGGCCGACGATGCCCGGCATCAGCAGGATCGGCAGGAACACGGCGATCAGCGAGAGGCTCATCGAGAGCACCGTGAAGCCCACTTCGGCCGAGCCGCGCAACGCGGCCTCTTTCGGATCGAGCCCGGCCTCGATATGGCGCACGATGTTTTCGAGCACCACCACGGCGTCGTCGACCACGAAGCCGGTGCCGATGGTGAGCGCCATCAGCGAGAGCGAGTCGATGCTGTAGCCGAGCAGGTACATCGGGCCGAAAGTGCCGATGATCGAGAGCGGCAGCGCCACGGCCGGAATCAGCGTGGCGCGCGGCGAGAGCAGGAACACGAACACCACGCCGATCACCAGCAGCACGGCGATGAAGAGCGTGCGCTCGGTGTCGGCGACCGAGGCGCGCACCGACTCCGAGCGGTCCACCGCCACGTTCACCTTGATGGTGGCGGGCAGGGCGGCCTCGATGTTGGGCAGGCGCGCCTGGATCTGCTGCACCGTCTTCACGACGTTGCTGCCCGGCATCGGATAGACGATCACGAGCACCGCCGACTTGCCGTTGTAGAGGCCGGCGTTGCGGATGTTTTCGTTCGAGTCGCGCACGGTGCCCACGTCGCGCAGATACACGGGCGCGCCGTCGCGATAGGCGATCACCACGTCGCGGAACGGCGCGGCATTGCTGATCTGGTCGTTCGAGGTGACGACGAAACGCTGGTCGCCCTGGTCGAGATGGCCTTTCGCGCTGTTCGCGTTGGCCGCGCCGATCGCCGCCCGCACGTCTTCGAGGCCGATGCCGTAGCTATTGAGCTTGCCCGGCTGCAACTCCACGCGCACCGAGGGCAGCGCGCCGCCGCCCAGCGTGATCTGGCCCACGCCGTCCACCTGCGAAAGCTGCTGCATGATGACCGAGTCGGCGGAATCGTAGAGCTGCGCTTTCGTGAGCGTGTCGGAGGTGAGCGCGAGCACCATGATCGGCGCGCTCGCGGGGTTGTACTGCCGGTAAGTGGGATTGCTGCGCAGCGTGGTGGGCAGGTCCGCGCGCGCGGCCTGGATGGCCGCTTCCACGTCGCGCGCGGCGCCGTTGATGTCGCGGTTCAGGCCGAACACGACCACGATCAGCGACGAGCCCACGTTGTTGATCGACGTGAGCTGGCTGACGTCGGCGATCGTGCCGAGCCGCCGTTCGAGCGGTTCGGCCACGGTGGACGCCATGGTTTCCGGGCTCGCGCCCGCCATGTTCGCCTGCACCACGATCACCGGATAGGCGATGTTGGGCAGCGGCGCGACGGGCAAACGGAAGAACGCGAGCGTGCCGGCGAGCAGGATCGCGATCGCGAGCAGCGAGGTCGCGACCGGTCTGCGGATAAAAAGCGCCGAAAGATTCACGGTGTCGCCTCGGGCGCGGGCGGCGGGTTGTTGCCACTGCCGCCGTTGTTGCCGCCAGGCGCGTTGCTGTCCGCGTCGCCGCTTTCATCGCGGTTGCGCTTGCGGCCGAAACGCTCCGCGAGACGATCGAACATCAGATAGATCACGGGCGTGGTGAACAGCGTGAGCAACTGCGAAACCGTCAGGCCGCCGATGATCGCGAGCCCGAGCGGGCGGCGCAGTTCCGAACCCGTGCCGGTGCCGAGCAGCATCGGCAGCGCGCCGAGCATGGCCGCGAGCGTGGTCATCAGGATCGGGCGGAAGCGCAGCAGCGAGGCCTCGAAAATCGCCTCGCGCGGCGGCTTGCCGTGCACGCGTTCGGCTTCGAGCGCGAAGTCCACCATCATGATGGCGTTCTTCTTGACGATGCCGATCAGCAGCACGATGCCGATGATGCCGATCACGTCGAGGTCCTTGCCCGCGATCATCAGCGCGAGCAGCGCGCCGATGCCCGCCGAAGGCAGCGTCGAGAGAATCGTCACCGGATGCACGTAGCTCTCGTAGAGCACGCCCAGCACGATATACACGGCCACAATGGCGGCGATCAGCAGATAGACCTCGCTCGACAGCGAGTCCTCGAAGGCCTGCGCCGCGCCCTGGAACGACGAGGTGATCGACGGCGGCAGCTTCACGGCGGCTTCGGCCTTGCGGATGTCGCGCACGGCGGAAGAGAGCGACGCGCCGTCGGCGAGATTGAACGAGATCGTCACCGAGGGGAATTGCGCGAGGTGGCTGATCATCAGCGGCGAACGCGTGATGCTGATGGTCGCGATGCCCTTGAGCGGCACCTGGCCCGTGCTCGCGGTCTGGCTCGGCAGATAGATGTCGCCGATCGAATCGACCGTCGGCAGCGACTCCGGCTTCGCGACCAGAATCACGCGGTACTGGTCCGACTGCTGGAAGATGGTCGAGACGATGCGCTGGCCCAGCGCGTCGTAAAGCGCATTGTCGATGGTCGCCGCCGTGATGCCGTAACGCGCCGCGAGCTGGCGGTTCACCTGCACGTTCACGGAGAGACCGTCCGTGTTCAGGTCGCTCGTGACGTCGGCGATCGACGGAATCTGCTTCATGCGCGCGACGAGGTCGGGCACGTACTGCCCGAACGCTTCCTGGCTCGGGCCGCGCAGCACGAAGTTGTACTGGCTGCGCGAGACCGTCGTGTCGAGCGTCAGATCCTGCTCGGGCTGCACATAGAGGCGAATGCCCGGCACCTTCGCCACCGACTGCTGGATGCGCCGGCCGATTTCCTCGGCGGTTTCCGAGCGGTCGTCGTGCGACTTCAGGTTGATCAGGAAGCGGCCGTTGTTCAGCGTGTTATTGATGCCGTCGATGCCCACGTAAGACGTGAGCGAGACCACGTCGGGGTCCTTGAGGATCTGCTCGGCCAGTTCGCTCTGGCGGCGCACCATCGCCGAATACGACACCGAATTGTCTGCCACGCTGATCGCCTGGAGCACGCCCACGTCCTGCACCGGGAAGAGGCCCTTCGGGATCACCACATAGAGCAGGCCGGTGATGGCCACGGTGAGCACGGCCACGATCAGCGTGAGGATCTGATGGTCGAGCACCCAGCGCAGGCCGCGCTCGTAGGCGGCGAGCGTCTTGTCGAACAGCCCTTCGCTGATGCGCTCGAAGCGGCTCGGATGGCGTTCGGCCTGGGGACGCAGAATGCGCGCGCACATCATCGGCACCACGGTCAGCGAGACCACGGCGGAGAGCACGATGGTCACCGCGAGCGTGACCGCGAATTCGCTGAAGAGACGCCCGATCACGCCGCCCATGAACAGCAGCGGAATCAGCACGGCGATCAGCGAAATGGTCAGCGAGAGAATCGTGAAGCCGATCTGTCCCGCGCCTTTTAGCGCGGCCTGCAAGGGCTTTTCGCCTTCTTCGAGGTAACGCACGATGTTCTCGATCATCACGATGGAATCGTCGACGACGAAACCGGTGGCGATGATGAGCGCCATCAGCGAGAGATTGTCGATCGAATAGCCCAGCTCGTACATGATCGCGAGCGTGCCGATCAGCGAGACCGGCACCGAAATGCTCGGAATGATCGTGGCGGGCAGATTGCGCAGGAACACGAAAATCACGGCGACCACGAGCGCCACCGCGAGCACGAGTTCGAACGCGGCGTCGTGCACCGAGGACTGGATCACGCCGACGCTGTTCGACACCACCGTGACCTTCATGCCGGCCGGCAGCGTCGCTTCGAGCAGCGGCAGCTGGCGCATGATCTGGTTGACCGTGGCGATCACGTTCGCGCCCGGCTGGCGCTGCACGTTCAGCACGATGGCGGGCTGCTTGTTGTACCAGGCGCCGCGCTCCACATCCTGCGCGGCCGTGGACACGCGCGCCACGTCCTTCATGTAGACCGGCGCGCCGTTCTGGTACGCGATGACCGTGTCTTCGTAATCTTTCGGATCGGAAATCTGGTCGTTCGAATTGATCGTGTAGTCGAGCTCGGGGCCGTCGAAGTTGCCCTTCGGCGCGCTCACGTTCACGTTGGCGAGCAGCGTGCGCAGATCGTCGAGATTCAGGCCGTAACCGGCGAGCTTCTGCGGATCGGCTTCCACGCGCACGGCCGGAACGTTGCCGCCCGCCGTGCTCACGAGACCCACGCCCGGCACTTCGGAAATCTTGGTCGCGAGGCGGTTGTTGGCCGCGTCCTGCAACTGCGTGAGCGACATCGAATTCGACGTGACCGCGAGCGTGAGGATCGGCTGGTCGGCGGGATTGACCTTGGCGTAGGTCGGCGGCGCGGGCAGGCCGCTCGGCAGATAGCTGTTGGCCGCGTTGATGGCCTGCTGCACGTTCTGCTCGGCGACGTCGAGATTGAGCGAGAGGTCGAACTGCAGCGTGATGACCGAGGCGCCCTCGGAGCTGTACGAGACCATCTGCTGCAAGCCCGGAATCTCGCCGAGCTGCACTTCCAGCGGCGCGGTGACGGTGGTGGCCATCACGGTCGGGCTCGCGCCGGGGTAGAAAGTCTGCACCTGAATGGTCGGATAGTCGACCGCGGGCAGCGATGAGACCGGCAGGAACTTCATCGCCACGAGGCCGACCAGCACCAGCGCGATCATCAGCAACGATGTCGCGACGGGCCGCAGGATGAAAAGACGCGAAATATTCATCGGGGCGGGACGGGTTGCTTAGGACGCTTGCGAAGCGGAATCCGCCGTGGCCGCGCTGGCGGCCGGGGCGGCCGACGCTGCGGTCGTGGCATGCGCATGCGCGTGCGAGGCGTTGCCCATGCGCGCCGCTTTGGCGCCGCTTGCTGCACTGGCCGGGCGCGCGCCCGCGGGCTGGATCTTCGCGCCGTCGTTGAGGCGGTCGAGACCGTCGGTGACCACGCGCTGACCCGCGCTCAGGCCCGAGACGATCACCGTATGCTGGCCGTCGCCCGGCCCGATCGTGACCTTGTGAACCGACACGGTGTTGTTGTCGTTGACGAGATACACGTAGTCGCCGGGCGCGCCCGACTGCACCGCGGGCGTGGGCACGAGCACGGCGTTCTGCATCGTGTCGACCAGCAGCTTCACGTTGACGAACTCGTTCGGGAACAGCGCCTCGTCGTCGTTCGGGACGCTCGCGCGCAGCGTGACCGTGCCGGTGGCCGTGGCCATCTGGTTGCTGATCGCGTAGAGCGTGCCGGTGGCGAGTTCCTTGGTGTTGTCGGCGCTATAGATGGTGACCGGCAGCTTCGCGCCCGCGTTCGTGCGTTGCAGCACGTCGGACAGCGCGTTTTGCGGCACCGTGAACTGCACCGTGGTGGGTTTCATCGTCGTGATGACGGCGATGCCCGTGGAGCTGGACGCCGTCACGTAATTGCCCGGATCGACGAGGCGCAGGCCGACGCGGCCCGACACCGGCGCGGTGATGTGGCAATAGATCAGGTCGAGCTCGTACTGCTTGATGGTGGCGAGGTCCGACTTCACGGCCGCCTCATCCTGCGCGACGAGGAACTTCTGGTCGGCGTAGGTCTGCTCGGCGATCGACTTCTTCTCGTTGAGCAACGTGTAGCGCGCGAGGTCGGAGCGGGCCTGGGCGAGCGAGGCCTGATCCTTGGCGAGCGTGGCCTGGGCCTGCTCCTTGTTGATCTCGTATTGGCGCGGGTCGATCTGCGCGAGGAACTGGCCTTTGACCACGTCCTGACCTTCGCGATACCCGACTTCCGTGAGATAGCCGCTCAATTGCGGCAGCACCGTGACGGTGGCCACGGGCGTGACCGTGCCGAGCGCGTTGAGCGTGACGGGCATTGCGCCGAGCGCGGCGGGCGCGACCGTGACGACCTGCGCCGCCGCGCCGCGTTCGGGCTTCTTGCGGTGCAGCACGTGCAGCACCACGAGCACGATCAGCACGAGGATGACGAGCGCCAGAATCCACACGCCGCGACGCTTGCGCGCGGGCGGCGGAGTTTGCCGGGAAGGCGGCGAAGGCGGCGTGGGCGGTGGCGTTTGCGGGGCGGCGGGGCGGTTCGGCGTATCGCTCATGCCAGTCTCCCGGTCGATGCGGCGTCGCTGTCGATCCCGCAATCAGCGCGATGGTCTTCGTGTGCGGCACGCGCGTTGACGCGCTTGCAGGGGCCATGTGCGGGACACGGCGTTTTTCCCGCTTCGGAAACGTGCCGTTCGACGTCGATTCGCATACGCATTCTCGTGTTTGTTGTGGGCCGCCCGTGGCTGCGCATCACGCAGCGAAAGGCGAGACTCGCAGTCTAACCAACTCGCGCGCTAATTTCGAAACGTTAGTTTTTTGAAAGGTTTTGCCTTGTTACAAGGGCTCGTTTTCGTCATGCGCCGTTACGAACGCAAGCTGGGCGAAGGCGTTCGTACGCATCGACAAGCGGGCGTGCCACGGCGTAACGCACGCGAACGGCGTTTGCTTGCAATCGGCTTTCGATGCAGGTGGCGATACGGCAAGTGAAGCGTTATCGCTTCATCCATAGCGCGGCAGGGGGCTTTTAAACGTGCGGTATGTATCGCAATGTATCGGGACGCAGATACGACATACACGCTTGCAAATTGGCACGCGCGCGGAAACAAGCCAGATACATCGCGGCGTTCAAATAACTCCTGTGCACGGTTGATCCCTCATCCACTGCATCCCACCTACTCAATGCCAGGAGAAACACCATGAAGCTCGTTCAATCGCTCGTCGTCGCCGCTCTCGTTGCCGTGCCCGCGCTCTCGTTCGCGCAGTCCGGCGTCCAGAACGCGCCGGTCACCCGCGCCGAGGTCAAGGCCGAACTCGTGCAGCTTCAGCAAGCCGGCTACAACCCGGCCAGCGACAACACCCAATACCCGGCGAACCTGCAAGCCGCATTGGCGCGCGTGAGCGCGGCGAACGGCGAAACGGCTTCAGCTTCAGTGTCGTCGGCATCGTCGTATGGCGGCGTGACGCAGGGCGCATCGGCGGCGGGCAGTCGCGCACCGCGCGTCCAACTGAATGCGCCGGTGAACGGCCCCGACGCGGACGTCCCCGGCCTCGGCCCCATCTACGCGCACTCGTAATGCGCACGTAATGCACACGCATTGCCCGTGCATCGCCTTGCGCCCGACACGCGCGCGGCCGGCCCGCGCGCAGCCCTGATACGCTGCCGACCATCCGCCTCATATCCGCCTCATTCACTGGCCGATCACCGCCACCGACCGGGAACCCGACCGTGCGCCCCATTCATGCCGCAATCCTGCTCATTGGCGTGCTGCTTGCCTCAGGCGGCTATGGCGCGACGTTCCTGTTCTCGATGCACGTGCGCGCGATCGGCGGCACCGACTTCGACACCGGCGTGGCGCTCGCGGGCGCAGCGCTCGGCACGTTCGCGGGCGTCTCGCTGACCGGCTGGGTTGCGCAGCACGTCGGCGCGGCGCGCATGGCCGCGCTCGCGGCGCTTTGCGTGGGCGCGGGCGTGGTGGGCTTCGCGCTCATGGCGCATGCGAGCGGCATCGACGCGCTGCCCGGTTTTCTCGTCGGCCTCGGCTGGGGCGCGTTCTGTCTCGCCGCGCCGATGGCGCTCGCCGAACGCACCAGCGACGCCGACCGCAGCCTCTGGTTCCTGCGCTTCGCCACCTTCCAGATGGCGGGCGTGGGCGGCTGCCCGGCGCTCGCCGCCTTCGCGATGCGCTTCTGGCGCATGCCGCTCGAAGGCGTGCTGTACGCGATCGGCGCGTTGTGCCTGATCGGCGCGCTCACGCTCGAAATCTTCGGCCGCCTCGCGCGCGTGCAGCCCGCACAGGAGCGCTGGCTGCGCAGCATCGGCGCGATTGCGCGCACGCGCGCCGTGTATCCGATCGTCATCATCGCGTTGGGCGGCTGTGTGTTTTCCGGCCTGATGACGTTCCAGATGTCGCTCGTGCAAGGCACGCAGGCCAAGGCGAGCACGTTCTTCAGCCTCTACACGATCACGGTGATCGCCACGCGCTGGCTGCTCGCGCGGCTCGTCGTGCGCATGCGCGCGGCCACAGCGACCAAGGTGCTGCTCGCGATGATGGTGCTCGGCAGCGCTGCGATGTTCGCGGTGCCGTACCACGCGGGTTTCCAGGCGCTGGCGGCGGTGCTGCTCGGCACGGGCTACGGCCTTGCCTATCCGATTGTGCAGGTGCAGGCCATCGACGACGCCGCTGCCGCGCACCGGCGCGCCGCGCTCACCTGGTTCGTGGCGGCGTATTTCATCGGCGCGTTCGGCTTTCCGTCGCTCGGCGGCTGGGTGCTGGTGCACAGCGGCAAGGGCGCGCTGCTCGCGCTGATCGCGGGCTGCGGACTGGCGGCGCTCGCGCTGGCGATCCTGCGCGACCGGCGGCGCGGCGGATCGCTTTCGGCGAGTGCTTGACTGTGATGAACCCGGGCGATTTCCCTCATCGACATCGCGAATTTTTTACCCGACGCAACATCCCATCACCCCAGAAGAACCGGAGGAAACGTGACTGAACTTTGGCGACTATCGGCAACGGAACTGGCGCGGCGCATTCGAACCCGCGAAGTGTCGGCCCGCGAGGCCGCGACCGATGCGCTCGCGCGGCTCGACGCCGTCAACCCGCGCATCAACGCGGTGGTCGCGCACGACCCGGCGCGGGTCTACGAGCAGGCCGACCGCGTGGACGCGGCCATCGCGCGCGGCGAAGATCCGGGCCCGCTCGCGGGCGTGCCGGTCACCACCAAGATCAACGTCGATCAGGCGGGCTTCGCCACCACCAACGGCACGGTGCTGCAAAAAGACCTGATCGCGCCGGCCAACAGCCCGGCCGTCGACAACCTCGTGCGCGCGGGCGCGGTGCTGCTCGGCCGCACCAATTCGCCGACCTTCGCGCTGCGCTGGTTCACGAGCAATCAGGTGCACGGCGCGACGCGCAATCCGCGCAACGCGTCGCTCACGCCGGGCGGATCGAGCGGCGGCGCGGCGGCGGCGGTCACGGCGGGCATCGGCCAGATCGCGCTGGGCACCGACATCGGCGGCTCGGTGCGCTATCCGGCCTACGCGTGCGGCGTGCACGGGCTGCGGCCGAGCCTCGGACGCATTCCGGCGTTCAACGCCTCGTCGCCGGAACGGCCGATCGGCGCGCAACTGATGTCGGGCGCGGGACCGATGGCGCGCAGCATCGACGACGTGAGCCTCGCGTTCACGGCGCTGGCGCAGCCCGACATGCGCGATCCGTGGTGGGTGCCCGCGCCGTTCAAGGGACCGGACGCGCCGCTGCGCGCGACGATCTGTCTGCGCCCCGGCGGCATGACGATCGCGAAGGAAGTGGAAGACGCGCTGCTCGACGCCGGACGCCGTCTCGCGGATGCGGGCTGGACCGTCGAGCAGATCGACGACACACCGTCGATGCGCGATGCCGCCGAAGTGCAGGAGCGCCTGTGGCTCGGCGACGGCTATCCGGCGCTGGTCGATGCGGTGCTGCGCGATGGCGACCCGGGCGCGCGCGCCGTGGTGGAGGGCGTGCGCGCGAAGGTCGCGGCGATGCCTGAGGACGTGGTCAGCAAGTCGCTGGTGCGCCGCACGACGCTCGCGCGCCAGTGGCGGCTGTTCTTCGCCGGGCATCCGGTGCTGCTGCTGCCGGTGTCGGGCGAGCTGCCGTTCGCGGACGGGCTCGATCTGCAGGGGCCGGAGGGATTCCAGCGCGTGTGGGAGGCGCAACTGACGCTGCGCGCGTTGCCGGCGGTGGGCTTGCCGGGGCTGGTCGTGTCGACGGGGATGGTGAACGACGTGCCGGTGGGCGTGCAAATCGTCGCCGGGCATTATCGCGAGGACCTGTGCCTGCTGGCGGGCAAGGCCATCGAGGCGCGCGGCGCGCCGCCTTCGCCGATTGATCCTGCGGCGTAAGCGCGTGGTATAGGCGCGTGGTATAGGCAGTGAGCGTCGCTAGCGTTCGTCGGCCGGTGTTTTCGAGTCGACGGACGCAGAGGCCGACGCTCCGAGCGCCAGCGTGTCCTCCGGCCGATACTCGCTCGGCGGGACGCCCAGCTCGCGGCGGAACATGTCGCTGAAACTGCTGGGCAAAAAGCCGAGCAGGCGCGCTACGGCGCTCACCGACTGGCCTTCCGCGAGCCGCGACACCGCGATGGCGAGTTGCACCTGCCGCCGCCATTGCGCGAAACCCACGCCCAGCTCGCGCGTGAAGAGGCGCGCGAGCGTGCGCACGCTCGCGCCCACCGACGCCGCATGTTGCTCGAACGGGATCTCGTTCGATGGATTGTCGATCACCGCGCGGCACAGCATCGCGAGGCGGCGATCGGCGCTGCCCGAGCTATCGGGCAAGGGAATGCGCAGCGTCGAGCGGCGCGCGTGGGCCAGTTCCATTCCCGCGAGACGCGACGCGGCGGCACGCCAGGCGTCGTCGCGATCGTGCTCGCGTTCGGCGAGATTCTTGATCAGTTCGCGCAGCAGGCCGTCGACTTCGAACACCTCGCAGCGCGTGCTCAGATGTGGGATGTCGTGCTCGTGCAGATACAGATTGCGCATCTCGACCGCGCTCATCATATGGATCGCGTGCGGCGTGCCGGGCGGCAACCAGACCGCGCGCTGCGGCGGCACCACCAGCGCTTCGCGGCCCGCTTCGACCCACATCACGCCGGAGACGGCATACAGCACCTGCGCCCACGTGTGCGAATGCGGCTCGATCTGCAGGCCACGCGGATAATGGCGCGCGAGCGAGCGGGTGTGGCCGGGGGCGTCGTCGAGGGTGGGTGGGGTGGCTTGAGGCATGGGGGACGTGCGTCTTGCGTGCGTTCGTGCGTTTGGTACGTTTGGTACGTGGCAGGCGATAGCGCCGATGCAATACGCTAGCACGGGACGCGGCCTTTAGCGCGTTCGGGCACACAGGAAACGGCGGCGCGGTGCTCGACCTTGCCGCCGTTTTTTATTCTGGCTTTGCGATAACGATATGTATAGCTAATTAATTGTCAATCGATCCGCTATCGCGCAGGCATGAATACTCAATTATCAAACGTCCCCTGATACTCCGGCGCAGCATCTTTACGCGTATTCAATTCGAACATCACGCCGCCCGGCGCGCGGCAAAAGAAGCGCGAGCCGCGCCCGTTATTGAACACCTCGGTTTCCATCTGCACGCCTTCGGCCTTGAATCGGGCATAAAGCTGTTGCAGGTCTTCGACGTTGGGCAGCTCGAAGCCGACATGAAAATTCCCCGGCCAAACCGGCGTTTCGCTGCTCGAGTGGTCGATCACCACGTCATAACCGGGGCGTTTAAGAATGTACGACTGCTCCCACGATCCGGCGATCGTGAAGCCCAGATAGCGTTCGAAGAAGCGCGCGGTGGCGGCGGTATCGGAAGAAGGGAAGCTCAGATGGTTGAGCTTCATGATGTGCGTGACGTCGGTCATTGCGGGTCTCTTTGCGGTGGCGACGGCCCCATGCCGTGTTCGCCCGAGGAGTTCAGAATATAAGCAAATGCTCGCATTCGATACTCGCATTGAGCGCACGTCTCACTGGCATCGAAACGCCGGCAAAACAAGAGGTATTCGCGGTTATGACGTGAACACGGCGAGTGAAAAGCTCGCGTTCACGGCACCGTTTTCGAGGGCGCGCGGCTTCGATCAGCGTCATCAGATGCGCGCGCGCCGGTTCGCTCACGTGTTTCGACGTCTGTTTCGGATCGACGCGGCTCACCACCACGAGATCGAGCGACGGCACCACGATCGCGTACTGGCCGAGATGGCCGTCGGCCCAATAGCTCGCGATCTGCGGGGCGCTGGCGGTGTTTCCGGCGGTATCGACGGCATCGGCGGGCGTGCTCGTCCACCACATATAGCCGTAGCCACCCCACGGCGTGTTCGAGCCGGGCCGCGTCGATGCCTCGACCCAGGCGGCGGGCACGATCTGCCGGCCGTTCCAGCGTCCGTCGTTGAGATAGAGCCAGGCGAAGCGCGCGAGGTCGCGTGTGCTCATGTCGATCGGGTAGGCGGGATAGCGCGTGTCCGGTTCGCCGGACGCGTATCGGCCATCGGAAGGCGCATAGTCCTGCATGCCGATCGGGCTGGCGATTTCATCGGCGAAGGCCGTGAAAATATCGTGGCCCGATTGCTGCCGGTAAATCCCGCCCAGCGCATTGAAATCCCAGTTGTTGTAGCACCAGAACGCGCCGGGCGCGTGGCTGCCGCGCGGCGGCTTGATGCGTTGCATCCACGGCGTTTCGTACGTGGTGGCGTGATAAACGCCCGAACGCGCTTCGAGCAGTTCGCGCACGGTGGCCTGGCGTTCCGTGGGCGTGAGCGCGGGCGCGTTGTCGTCGATGCCGAGTTGTGCGAGCGTGGCGTCGAGATCGATCCGGTGCTGCGCGACGGCGATGCCGATCAGCGCGCTCAGCAAGCTCTTGCGCACCGAGTAGAGCGGCGTTTTCGCCTGCGTGTCGCCCCATTCGTCCACGACCGCGCCGTGCTGGACGATCATCAGCGAAGTGGCGCCGACGCGATGCGCGTAGGTATCGGCGTCGGCGAGGCGGGCGGGAGACCAGCCGAGGCTGGCGGGATCGGCGTGACGCCATTGCGCGGCGGGAAAACGCGCCGCGTTCGTGGCGATACGGGTGGTGTCGTTGGCCGACTCGCTGGAAGTGGCGGGCGTCGTCGCGTGCTGCTGTGTCGTGCAGGCGAGCGGCAGCGCGGCCAGCGCCAGCCACACAAGCGGTTTGAAAGTGTTCAAGCCGGACGCTCCTGGGGAAACGATCCGGCCATCATAGTGCGCTTTCGCGGCGGCGCGCCGATGACGCGCGCCGTTCAGGCACAGCCGCACTCAGGCGCCGAAGCCGCCGTCGATCGTATGCAGCGCGCCGGTGATGCCGCTCGCATGCGGACCCGCGAGATAGCCGACGAGGCTCGCCACGTCCTCGGCCGTGCCGTGACGCTTGAGCGCCATGACGCTGTGCATCATGCTCGCCATCGGGCCTTCGGCGGGGTTCATGTCGGTGTCGGTCGGGCCCGGCTGGACCACGTTCACGGTGATGCCGCGCGCGCCGAAATCGCGTGCGAGTCCGCGCGCCATGCCTTGCAGCGCCGACTTGGTCATGCCGTAGGCCGTGAGTCCCTCGAACGGGATGCGGTCGCCGTTGACCGAGCCGATCGCGACGATGCGGCCGCCGTCGTGCATCAAGCGGGCCGCTTCGACGCTAGCGTGATACGCGCCGCGCACATTCACGTCGAGCATGCGATCGACGGCGTCGGCGTCGATCGTCAGCGGATCGCCCACCACGAGCAGCCCGGCGTTGTACACGAAGACGTCGAGCGGTCCCGCTGCCTTCACGGCGGCGATCAGCGCGTCGCGGTCGGCCGCGTCGGCATGGACGGCGCTCGCGCCGGTTTCCTTCGCCAGCGATTCGGCGGCTTCGCGCGAACCGGCGTAGGTGAAGCGCACCTGCGCGCCGCCTTCGGCGAAGAGCTTGACGATGGCCTTGCCGATGCCGCGGCTGCCGCCGACGACCAGAACCGATTTGCCTGAGAACTGCGTCATGATGGATGACCTCCTTGAATTAAAGTAGTGACCACTATATATTTCAGGTTCGGGTAAGGCAAGGAATTTTTATAGTGGTCACTAATTTAAATTCAGGACGCAAGCCAGGTCGTGGCCGGCCGCGGGTTTTCGACCCGGAGGCGGCGCTGGAAATCGGCGAGCGGATGTTTCACGAACACGGCTACGACGCTGTGGGACTGGCCGCGCTCACGGAGGAGCTGGGCATCAAAGCGCCGAGCTTTTACGCGGCGTTCGGCAGCAAGGCGGCCTTCTTCGAGCGCGTGATGGAACGTTACGCGCAAACGGCGTTGCCCGCCGCCGATCTGCTCGCGCCGGGCCGGCCGCCCGCCGATGCACTCGCGGATCTGCTCGAGCGCGCGGCGCGCACCTACGCGAAGGACCCGCGCCGACGCGGCTGTCTGGTGCTCGAAGCGGCGCGCGGCGCGGGCGACACCGAAAGCGCGGTACTCGCGCGCCGGGTCGCGCAGGAACGCCGCGACGAGATTCGCGCCTACGTGGCCGCGACGCGCCCCGAGGCCGCCGACGCCGTGACCGATTACGTCGCCAGCGTGATGTCGGGTCTTTCGGGCAGCGCGCGCGAAGGCATGAGCGAGGCGCGTCTCGCCGCCGTGGCGCGCGCGGCGGCGGGCGGCCTGCACGCGCTGCTCGGCTGAGCGTTTCGGCGTTCTGGCGTCGATAAAACAGCGCTGGCGGTGAGCGTGCATCGTCGCGTCATTTAATCAGTCGAGCTGATTATTTGGGCGATCCCGACCGCGCTCGCGGACCGGGTTGTCCTCCTTGTGTCCCACCGGGCAAGAAAATTGCTACTTCAACGGCTTCGGGCGCGGCCGCCGTAGCCGCATCCGTTCAAACCCCGTACACCGATTCCAAACATGTCCGGTACTATGGAGCCAGTTGCCTGTCTTGCGCCGCCGCACCGCAGCATCGCCGTGCGGGCGGCCCGGGCAGGGCAGTCCAGGTTCCGATGTGCAGGTGCAGTGAAGCCGGCCCATTGAAGTCGTTGCAGAATTCAGCCGCTGTGAAGCGACGTCGATGAAGCCGGGTCAGTGAAGGCGATTCGTGCGTTTTCGGCCCATCCGTACTGATCAGTCCGTCGCCAACGGCCCCTGGCCATCGGTAGCCATCGGTCGATCGGGCGGAAGACGCGAACCCCAAGGAGACATCCCGCATGTCCGCAGTGCAGTCCCAAGACAACCTGGCGAGCGAGGCATCCGTGCGCGATCTGCGCCGGGTCCCCATTCATCCCGACTTCTGGTACCCCCTCGCGTGGTCCAAAGAGGTCAAGCGCGGCAAGGCGCACGGCGTGCATTTCGCCGGCGAGCCCATCGTTCTCGCGCGCACCGAATCGGGGCGCGTGTTCGCGCTCGAAGACCGCTGCGCCCATCGACAGGTGCCCTTGCACGCGGGCGTGGTCGAAGGCGAGGGCATTCGCTGCGGCTATCACGGCTGGACCTACGACTGCAGCGGCCAGTGCGTCGACATTCCGTACCTCGGCCGCGAGCGCCTGCCCAACGGCGTGCGCGCGTATCCGTGCCGCGAGGCGCACGGCATGATCTTCGTGTTTCCCGGCGACGCCACGCTGGCCGAGCAGACGCCGTTTCCCGAGATGCCCTCGGTCACCGACAAGGCGTACAAGACGCGCCGTTTCGGGCGTCCCGTCAAGTGCCATTACTCGTTCATGCACGAAAACCTGATGGACATGAACCATCAGTTTCTGCACCGCCGCCAGATGGGCCAGATGCGCGCGCGTTCGCTCGGCCGCCGCCGCGGCGAGAACTGGATCGAAGTCGATTACACCTTCATGCGCGAGGCGGGCAAGCAGCCCGCGGGCGAGGCGCTGGTGTTCGGGTCGAGCAAGCGCAGCGAAGACCAGAGCGACAGCAGCGTCATGACGATCCGCACCGGTTATCCGTATCAGACCTTGCAGATCCGTTCGAGCGAAGACTCGCTGGTGATGGACCTGTGGATCGTCTACGTGCCGCTCGACGCGCAGCAGCGCACCAACCGCACCTTCGGCATGCTGTCGATCCGCAAGCCGAAGGTGTCGTTGCTGCTCGACGCCGCGTGGCCGCTGCTGGTGTGGTTCACGGAGCGCATCTTCAAGGAAGACCGCGCGATCGTCGAACTGGAGCAGGCCGCGCACGACAATCAGGGCGCCGACTGGAATCACGAGGTGTTTCCGGTCATCAACGAGTTGCGCGACGTGCTGCGCAATTGCGGCGCACGCACGGTCATTCCGATTCGCGCGGTGGAGGATCTCGCCTGAGCGGGCCGCGCTCCGCGTAACGCGTTTCGTGCCGTGAACGAGGTCCAGCGGGTAAGATCTTCCGCTGGACCTTTTTTGCGCGCCGCGCCTTTCACGCCGATGAACGCCACGCCACTCGCCGTGCCCGACAACAGCCCCGAAGGCGTCTACACGCGCGGCGCGAAGGCCGCGCGCGAATGGTGGCGCGTCTCGCTGTCCGAGCGCGCGAACATGTTTCGCATCGAGCATGGTCATGGCGAGGACGGTGCGGGTCAGGTGGATATCGACACCGTCGTCGACCTCGACAATCTCGAAGCGAAACTGCTGAAGTGGCGGCGCGAAGGTTTCGTTTCCGCCGCCGATCACGAAGACGAGGCGCGCGCCGCACAAGTGGGCAGCGCGTTCGCGGCGGATCTGCAACGCGCCGCGCAGGCGGCCCGCGAAGCGCGCGAAGCCGCGCGCTCGCTGAGTTCGGCGCAACGTACCGTGCGCATCGGCAACGTGGATATGCCGGTTTCGACCGATTCGAGCGATGCGAATGCCGCGCTCGTGCCGCGCATCAACGACGCGTATCTCTTCACGCCGCGCGCGGACGACATCGCGCTCGATATCGTCGAAAACCGCCGCGTGATGCTGATCGGTCATACGGGTTCGGGCAAGACCAGTTTCGTCGAGCAGGTGGCGGCGCGCACGGGCCACGGCGTGCTGCGCGTGAACATGAACGGCCAGACTACCGTCGGCGACTTCGTCGGTTTCTGGACCGTGAAAGGCGGCGAAACCCTGTGGGTCGACGGCGTGCTGCCCGTGGCGATGCGCGCGGGCTACTGGCTGATCATCGACGAACTCGATTTCGCCGAGCCGTCGATTCTCGCGGTGCTCACGGCCGTGCTCGAACCGGGCGGCAAGCTGCTGCTCAAAGAGCGCGGCAACGAGATCGTCACGCCGCATCCGTCGTTCCGGCTGTTCGGCACGGCGAACGCGGCAGGCGCGATGAGTGCGTACCGGCACCTCTATCAAGGCGCGAATCTGCTCAACGAAGCCTTTCTCGACCGCTGGCGCGTGTATCTGTTCGATTATCTTTCGAACGATGAGGAAACCAAAGTATTACTGCGGACCTTGCCCGCGCTCACGCCCGCGCTGGCGCACACGCTCGCGGCCATTGCCGCCGACTGCCGCGCCGCCTTCGCGCGCGAGGATCTGGCGAGCGCGTTTTCCACGCGGCGTCTGCTCGACTGGGCCGAACTGATGCTGCGAACCGGCGACGCCGAGCGCGCCGCCGCGCCCGCGATCTACTCGAAGGTGAGCGCCGAAGACGCCGCGTTGATCCGCAGCATCATCCGCCATCACGCGATCTTCGATGCCGCGCCCGACGGGCAACCCGCAGCCTGAACGCGGCGCGCCATGCAGACCGCCCAGATCGACGAACTCGAAGCGCGCCTCGGCAAGCTCGCGCGCGTGCTGACGGGCGAGCCGCGCGTGACGGTGTCGATGGGGGCGGGCGGCCCGCGCGTGGAGCGCGAGCGTTTCGTGCTGCCGACGCACCAGTCGACGAATGATCCCGCTGATGGAGCCACGCACGACGAAGACCTGCTGCTCGGCTATCTCGATCTGCTGGCGGCGCGCTGGCGTCATAGCGCGATCCGGCTCGACCTCGCCGAAGCGGGCGTGACGGGCCGCATCGCGCAAGCGGTCGAGGACCGCCGCGTGCTCGCGCGCCTGCTCGCCGATTATCCGGGCGCGCGCCGTTACGTCGAGCGCTGGCGCGCGCAGTCCGCGAAGGAAGCGGCGCAGCGCTGGCAGACGCTCGCGTGGCGCGAACGGCTCGTGTGGGCGATCGAGCGTACGCTCTGGAACGAACCGCCGACGCTAAGCGGTCCCGACGCCGATACGCTCGCCGCCGCGCTGCGCGTGCTCGAAGGCGCGGGCGGCGCGTTCGAGACGGCGCGCGCGAGCGCTTCGACCGCGCAAAGCGTGCAGGCCGCACGCGCCATCGTGGCGGGCGTGCGCTCGCTCGCCTCGGCCGGCGCGAACAACATGATGCAGACGGCCGGTCCCGATCAGACCGTCGACGAAACGGCGCTCGCGCGCGAACTCGACGGCTTCGGCGAGCACGACGATCTCGCGTTCGCGCTCGATCTCGACGGCGCCGATCCCGCGCGGCAAGCCGATACGCAGACGCCCGGCCAGACCGGCGAGGCGCGCAACGAGGCCGTGTCCGCGCCCGGCGCGGCGCTGTCCGAAGCGGATGCCGCCGCCTCGCCGCGCGCCATCGACGCGGCATCGGCGCCCGGCAAACCGTTGCGCTCGATCCCGCTCACCACGGCGTTCGACGTGATCACCGACCTCACCGGCAGCGGCGACGCCACCGCCTGGCGCAAGCTGCGCGCGCTGGCCCGCGCGGAAACGGGCGCGCTGAAAACGCATCTCGAACGCGTGCTCAAGGCCGACGAACTCACGCACTGGAAGCGCGAGCAGGAGCGCGGCGAGATCGACCGCGCGGCGTTGGCGCGGCTCGCCGTCTCGCGCGGCTATCGCACGCCGTTTCGCGTGAGCACGCGCGCGAGCGGGCGCGACGCGGCCGTGACGCTGCTGCTCGATCTCAGCGGATCGATGGCGGGGCGCAAGATCGAACTCGCGCGCCTATGCGCGGCGGCGCTCGCCGACGCGCTCGCGCAACTCGATTTCGAGGCCGAAGTGCTGGGCTACAGCTCGATCGACTCGCCGGCGATGCGCGCGCACTACGAGCGCGAACGCGCGGCGCACGCCGATCTGCGCGGCTATAACCGCTTCGTGGAGCGGCTCGATCTGCGCGTGTTCAAGCGCTTCGATGCGCGCGACCTGAGCGGGCTCGCGCGCATCGAATGCGGTCATGAGAACCCCGATGGCGAGGCGCTCAGTTGGGCCGCTGCGCGGCTCATGGCGCGCAAGGCGCGGCGGCGTCTGCTGTTCGTGCTCTCGGACGGCTCGCCTTCCACGAGCGACGGCGATCCCGCCGTGCTGCACCGCGATCTGCATGCGCGCGTGGCCGAGGTGCGCGGGCAGGGCATCGAACTCGTCGGCATCGGCATTCAGGACGACGCGGTGGAAGCGTTTTATCCGCATTCGGTGGTGGTGCGCAAACTGCACGAATTACCCGCCGTGGCCTTCGCCACCCTGAGCCGCATGCTCGCGCGGCGCACGCGAGAAGCCTGACGACCCCGAATCCTGTGCCACCGCTGTTGCGTGCGCGCCGCGCTTTTCTTGCGATGCGGCAAAGCGTGTTTTAACCTTGTGCGTCTCGCCGGTCGTCTGCGGCTGCTTTCCGGCGGTTCGTGATTCGACTGAACAAACCCCTTGAAACAAGGCTTCGGACATGCCCGCTCCCCATCCGAGGACCCGCGAAGATTACGACCGCCTCTATTACCGGCTCGAACTCGAGCCCGGCGCGAGCGCGGCCGACATCAAGCACAACTATCGCCAGCTCGCGCAGATTTTCCATCCCGACAAGTGGCGCCATCCCACGGCGGCCTCGCTGCATTGGGCCGACGAGCAGTTCAAGAAGATCAAGGAAGCGCGCGAAGTGCTCGAAGGCTACTGGCTCGCGCATCACGAGGCGCCCGCGAGCCGTACGGCGCTCGGCGAGTCGCAGCTCGCGGATGCGCGCGGCCAGATGCGCGATCTGCAATTGCGGCGCGAACGTCTGCGTGGCGAAATCGACGCGATGCAAAGCGAGCAGGCACGCGGCGTCGCTGAACTCACGCGCATGCAGGCCGAGCGCGAACGGCTCGCGAGCGAGCTGATTCAGTTGCGTGACGAAGTGTCGAGAGCGCGGATGCGCGAGGCCGCGCGGCGCGATATGGAGCGCATGCAGGAACGCACGCAGCAACGCACGCGCGAGCAAGCCGCCGAGGCGCAGGCGCAGCGCGAGCGCGATGAGGCGGCGTCTGCCGCGCAGGCGGCGTCGGAGGCGGCCTCGCACGCCACGCGCGACGCCGCGATGGCCGCCGGTCCGTGGCCGCCCGCGAAGCATGCGGTGCGCGACGCGTGCTTTGGGCGTCTCGACGATCCGTCGCGCGGCTGGCTGATCACGCTGAGCGGCATCGTCGTGGCGATGATCGTGCTGTTCGTCGTGGCGCACCGGATCGTGTTCAGCGTGTTCGACGCGACGGGCGGCTGGCGCTGGCTCGGCGACACGTTGCAAGCCGCGTTGATTGCGGCGGGCGTGGTTTTCGCGGGCGGTTTTGCTTGGGCGCAGCGTCACTTCTATCGTGCGGATCGCGCTGGGCGCGCGCACGCCGTCGCGCTGCCCGCGCCCGAAACGTGGCGGCGCGTGAACGCGGCGCTGCGCGGCACGGGCCGTTATGGCGCGACCTGGCAGATCGAATCGTGCACGCTATCGCCGGGCGATTCCGGTTTCGATCTGCGCGCGGTCCTCACTTATTCGACGAAAGCAGGCGCCGATTCACAGGCGCATCAGACGCTGCGCTTTCACTGCCGCGCGCAGCAAACCGATGCGCAAGAGACGCGTCTCGCATGGGGTTTCACCGTCGATGCGCCGACGTGGTGGCTCGTGCCGGCCGCGAAGATCGTGCGCGATCTGCGTCGGCGCGTGGAAGCGGAGCTTGCGGCGCGCGTTTGATTTACCCGGTTGATTCAATCTTCCTCGACCGCGCCGCGCCGCGCGTCGATCTGCTTCATGTTGTCGAGCAGCTTGAGCAGATAGTGCAGCGTGTGCGTCATGTCGTCGACGGAAAAATTCCCCAGCACTTCCTCGTAATACGCCTGAATCTTGGGCGTGGCCTCGTTCAGCCAGAGCTTGCGGCCCGATTCGCTCATGCGCACCCGGCGCGAGCGGCGGTCCTGCGCGTCGGGCGTCGCGCTCAGATGCCCGTCGCGCTCCATGCGGCTCAGCAGCCCTGAGAGATTCTGGCGGCTTACCAGCAGATAACGCGCGAGTTCCCCCACGCTCATGCCGTCGCGTGCTTCTTCGCGCGAGAGTGCGCCCAGCACCGCCCATTGCTGCGTGGTCAGCCCTTCCTCTTCCACCGCGCGCGTGCCCGTTTTATGCAACATATTGGCGGATTGATAAAGACGAAAGAACAGCCGGTTCGCCAGTTCGAAGCGCGTCGCGTCCTCCGATTGAACGGTATTTTCCGGGGTATTTTTCGTTGATGACAAAGGGTTTCTCCTGATGATGCCGCGCTTGCCGACATCGGATGGTCTGCCTAGTATACGTCAATATATTGACGTAATTGGCGCGAGCTACAAGAAGGCGCCAACGTCGACGGACTCCATGGTAACAACCTCGCCACGCAAGGAGGCGCGATGAAACGGTTCGAAGGCAAAACGGTCGTGGTCACGGGCGGCGGAGGCGGCATCGGCGGCGCGGCGTGCCGGCGTTTCGCGGCGGAGGGCGCGCGGGTGGCGGTGCTCGATCTATCGCTCGATGCCGCGCAGCAGGTGACCGCGCAGATCGTCGCGCAAGGCGGCACGGCGCTGGCGCTGCACGGCGACATCACGGTGCGCGCCGACGTGAACGACGCGATCGCGCAGATCGAGGCGAAACTCGGACCGGTCGATGTGCTCGTCAACAACGCGGGCTGGGACGTTTTCAAACCGTTCACGAAGACGACGCCGGTGGAATGGGAGCGGCTCATCGCCATCAATCTCGTCGGCGCGCTGCATCTGCACCATGCGGTGCTGCCCGGCATGGTCGAGCGCAAGCGCGGCAGCATCGTCAATATTGCTTCCGATGCGGCGCGCGTCGGTTCCTCGGGCGAAGCGGTGTACGCGGCGTGCAAGGGCGGACTCGTGGCGTTTTCGAAGACGATCGCGCGCGAACATGCACGCCACGGCATCACGGTGAACGTGGTCTGTCCGGGGCCGACCGATACCGCGCTGTTCGCCGACTACAAGGAAGGCGCGGGCAATCCGGAGAAACTGCTCGAAGCCTTTCAACGTGCGATTCCGCTCGGACGCATCGGCCAGCCCGACGATCTGCCGGGCGCCATCGCCTTTTTCGCCAGCGACGACGCGCGCTATATCACGGGCCAGGTGCTGAGCGTATCCGGCGGCCTGACCATGGCCGGCTGACACGCGAACGTGCACGCACACGGCACGCCATCACCTCACCAGGACTCGACGATGCAATACGACGACATTCTCTACGAAGTGCGCAACGGCGCGGCATGGATCACGATCAACCGGCCCGAGAAGATGAACGCGTTTCGCGGCCGCACTTGCGACGAGCTGATTCACGCGATCAATCGGGCAGGCTATACGCGCGAGATTGGTGCGATCGTGCTTGCAGGCGCGGGCGAGAAAGCGTTCTGCACGGGCGGCGATCAATCGGCGCACGCTGGGCAATACGATGGGCGCGGCACGATCGGCTTGCCGATCGAGGAACTGCACAACGCGATTCGCGACGTGCCGAAGCCCGTGATCGCGCGCGTGCAAGGCTATGCGATTGGCGGAGGCAACGTGCTCTGCACGATCTGCGATTTCACGATTGCCTCGGAAAAAGCAGTGTTTGGGCAAGTGGGGCCGAAAGTTGGTTCGGTCGATCCGGGCTTTGGTACGGCGTATCTGGCGCGCGCGGTCGGCGAGAAAAAGGCGCGCGAGATCTGGTATCTGTGTCGCCGATATCCGGCGGCCGAAGCGCTCGCGATGGGACTCGTCAACGCGGTCGTGCCGCACGATCGGCTCGACGACGAAGTGCAAAAGTGGTGCGATGAAATCATGGAGAAGAGCCCGACGGCGATTGCCATCGCCAAGCGCTCGTTCAATATGGATACCGCGCATCAGGCGGGTATTGCGGGCATGGGCATGATGGCGCTGAAGCTCTATTACGACACCGAGGAGTCGCGCGAAGGCGTGAAGGCGTTCCAGGAAAAACGTCCTCCCGAGTTTCGCAAGTACGCGAAGTAAAGACGTTTAAAATTAATCTGGATTCCGTAATGATGTCGTGATTCAGGAGCGCGCATGAACCCCTATATCGACGAAGATCTCGCGGCGCTCGCCGAACACGCGCAGCGTTTCGCGCAAGGGCGCGTTGCGCCCGGCTTTCTGGAGCGCGACCGGACGCGCGTGCTCGATCGCGATCTGATGCGCGAGATGGGCGAGATGGGTTTTATCGCGCCCGAACTGCCCGAAGCGTTCGGTGGGCAGGGATTGGGCTGCCTCGCGGCGGGCGTGATTCACGAAGCGATCGCGGCCGCCGACCTGAGTCTTTCGTACATCAACCTGCTCGCGTCGCTGAACGGGCAGATTCTCGCGCAGCACGCGCGTCCCGAACTCGCGCGGCCGTGGCTCCAACGGCTCACGCAGGGCCGCGCGCTGCTCGCCATCGCACTGACCGAACCGCGCGGCGGTTCCGACGCGGCGAATCTGCGTCTGAAGATGGAGCGCGTGGGCGACCACTACGTGCTCAACGGCGAAAAGACCTCGATTTCCGCCGCCGATCAGGCCGACGCCGCCGTGGTGTTCGCCCGCAGCGGCCGCGTGGAGGACGGCGCGCGCGGCGTGTCCGCGCTGCTCGTGCCGATGGATCTGCCCGGCATCACGCGCAATCGTTTCGATTGCCACGGTCAGCGTGCGATCGGGCGCGGTTCGATTTTCTTCGACAACGTGCGCGTGCCCGTCGATCATCGGGTGGGCGACGAGGGCAAGGGCTTCGTGCAGGTGATGCAGGGATTCGATTTTTCGCGCGCGTTGATCGGCTTGCAGGTGCTCGCCGTCGCGCGAGCAAGCCTCGAAGAGACATGGACTTACGTGGCGCAGCGCGAGGCGTTCGGCAAGCCGCTGGCGGCGTTTCAGGGGGTCTCGCATCCGCTGGCCGAATACGCGACGCAAGTGGAAGCGGCGCGCCTGCTGTGTCTGCAAACGCTCTGGCTCAAGGATCGCGGGCTGCCGCATACGGCCGAAGCCGCCATGTGCAAATGGTGGGCGCCGAAGCTGGCCTACGACGTGGTGCATCAGTGCCTGCTGTCGTTCGGCCACGGTGGC
The DNA here is from genome assembly GCF_014171495.1 of Paraburkholderia tropica. NCBI lineage: Bacteria > Pseudomonadati > Pseudomonadota > Betaproteobacteria > Burkholderiales > Burkholderiaceae > Paraburkholderia > Paraburkholderia tropica. Next base: position 1,476,886 of record NZ_CP049137.1, on the reverse strand, counting down.
TACGACCGCGGACCGATGGAGCAGCGTCTGCGCGACATCCTCGGTTTCCAGATCGGCGACGGCACCGCGCAGATCATGAAGACGATCATCGCGCGTGCGAACGCGGGGCGCGAGGCGGTGCCCGCGTAGCGCGCAAGATCGTCAGAAGATCTGGCGGAACACCCAGTACAGCGCGGCGGCCAGCGCGATGGAAGCCGGCAGCGTGAGCACCCACGCCAGCGCGAGATTGCGAATGGTGCTCCATTGCAGTCCGGAGCCGTTCGCGGCCATGGTGCCCGCCACGCCCGAAGCCAGCACGTGCGTGGTGGAAACGGGCAGGCCGTAGACGTCCGCCATGCCGATGGTGAGCATGGCCACCGCTTCGGCGGACGCGCCCTGGCCATAGGTCAAGTGCTGCTTGCCGATCTTCTCGCCGACGGTCACGACAATGCGCTTCCAGCCGACCATCGTGCCGAGACCGAGCGCGATCGCCACCGCCACTTTCACCCACGTCGGGATGAATTTCGTCGCGTGGTCCATCTGCTTGCGGAAGTCGTCGAGCACGGCGGCGTCGGCGGGCGCGAACGTGGGCGCGTGGGCCTTTTCCATCAGGCGGATTGCTTCGGAGGCCACGTACATGTTGTTGCGCACGTTGTCGACGATCACTTCCGGCACCTTCGCGAGCGAACCCGAAAGGCTCACCTGGTCGCCGATGGTGTCGGTCAGCGCGCGCAGCGCGGGCAGCGTTTGCGGTTGCAACTGGCGCGTGCGCACATACTTTTCGACCTCGGCGCGCGGATCGGCGGGCGCGGCCACGAGCGCGGCGGCAGGGTCGGGCGGCGCATAGTGCGTGAGCGTAAGCGAGGCGGCGCGCGCCGACGCCACGAAGGCCTCGGTCTGCTCCGGCGTTACCGCCTTGTTGAGCGCGTAGGCGGTCGGCACCACGCCGATCAGAATCAGCATGATGAGGCCCATGCCTTTCTGGCCGTCGTTCGAACCGTGCGCGAACGACACGCCTGTGCAGGTGCAGATCAGCAGCACGCGAATCCAGAACGGCGGCGGCTTGGCCGCTTCGGGTTCGCGATAGAGGCGCGGCGCGCGCACGGCGAACTTGAGCGCGAGCAGCACCAGCGCCGAGAGCACGAAGCCCACCACCGGCGAGAACAGTAGCGCCTTGCCCACGCCCGCCGCCTGGGCCCAGTCCACGCCGCTCGTGCCGGACGGCCCGCTGATCCACTGGTTCATGATGCCCACGCCGATGATCGAGCCCACCAGCGTGTGCGAACTCGACGAAGGCAGCCCGAAATACCAGGTGCCGAGATTCCACACGATCGCCGCGATGAGGAGCGCGAACACCATCGCGAAGCCTGCGCTGCTGCCCACCTGGAGAATCAGTTCGACGGGCAGCAGTTGCAGGATGCCGAACGCGACCGCGCCGCTCGACACCAGCACGCCCAGAAAATTCCACGCGCCCGACCACGCGACGGCGACATGCGGTTCGAGCGAGTTCGTGTAGATCACGGTAGCGACCGCGTTGGCCGTATCGTGAAAGCCGTTCACGAATTCGAAGCCGAGCGCGATGAGCAGCGCGAGGCCGAGCAGCACGAAGGGCAGCGCGGAACTCTCGCGCACCGCGTGCAGGTCGAGAAACAGATGATCGAGAACGTAGAGGGTGCCGATGGCGATGATCGCGAAGAACAGGACGATCGCGAAGTGGCGGCGGCGCGGTTGCGCGCGCAAGTGGCGAGTTGCGGGAGGTAAGGGAAGGTCCGGCATGACGGTGCGCTTGAGCGAACTGGGGCAAATGAGTTCAGACTGGTTTGCCTCGCGCGCCGCGCCGTGAATCATCGCGCATGACGACGCGGTTTGCGAACGTCGTCAGCGCAATCGGGAGCAATCGGGAGCCGCTCGATCGAGACGGACAAGTGTCGCATATCGACCGGAATCGGCGCGTCAGCCTGGCCGCGCGCGGATATGTCCCTGCGGCGCGACGCCCGTGGGGCGTGGTGCCGCGCGGATTCGCGTCGTATTGACGCGCCGCCTCAGAACAGGAACGCGATGCCCGCCATGCCGACGAACTGCGAGTGCGTGCTCGACGGCGTGCTGTTCTGCGAATCGCCCACGGCCGGCGTCGCGTCGACGATGTCGCCCGCGCCGTTCGCGCCCAGCGTCTGGCCGCTCGCGTGCTGATAACCCTGCAACGCGTAGAGCGAGGTGCGCTTCGAGAGGTGGTAGGTTTCCTTGAGCGACACCTGCTGATAGCGCGCGGCGCTGCTGATGCCGTTCGCCTTCGAGGCCATCGTGTACGCGTAGCCGCCGCCCACGTCGAACGCCGGCGTGAAGCGGTAGACGGCCAGCGCGGCCCACGTGTTGAAGACGGCCGTATCCGCGAAGATCGACTTGCCGCCCGGCAGATATTCGACGTTCGAATACGAGGCGCCGAGCGTGAGATTGCCGATCGCGTAGTTCCCCGCCACGGCGATATGCTGCACCGCGCGCGCCGACACATAGCCCGTATTCAGCGAGGACTTGCCGAAGCTCGCCGTCGACGAGGTGTCGAAGCCGCTCGTCAGCGCGGCGTTGTCCATGCGCAGGTAAGCGGCCGCGAGCGAGATCGGGCCGTTCAGGTAGCGCAGCGCGGCGCTCCACGTCTGCCCCTTGCCGGTGCTGCCCGCAATGCCGCCGAATGCGTACATCGCGCTTGCCTGCAGGCCGTTCCAAGAGGGCGTGGTGTAGATCGCCGAGTTGTTGATGCGCACGGTGGTGTCGAGGCCGTCGATATCGCCCGGGTGCGCGCCCGTTGCGCCGGTCAGCCAGTTGCTGCCCGTGAGCGGACCGACGAACTGGTAGTAGGGCGTGTACTGGCGGCCCATCGTGAAGGTGCCCGCGCTGCGGTTTTGCAGACCCACATACGCCTGGCGGTTGAAGATCAGGCCGCTCGACTGCATCGCGCCGGTGTTCGGATCGAAACCGTTTTGCAGATCGAAGATCGCGAAGGTGCCGCCGCCGAGATCTTCCTTGCCCTGAAAGCCGAACTTCGAGGCGTAGACATTACCCTGGCGCAGATAGACGTTCGACTTGCCGTTCTGGTTGTTCACGTAGGTGATGGCGTCGTCGATGGCGCCGTACAGCGTGACGCTGCTCTGCGCAAAGGCGGGATTGGCGATCAGGGCAGCGCCGGCTGCGAGGAACAGGCCGGGACCGAAGGCGGATTTCTTCATCGTTGTGCGTCTCCAGGAAAAGTAGGAATACTTATTGTTATGTGCTTTTTCGAGCACTTATAAGTTCTGTGCGAGAAGTGGTCGCGGCAGGTGCCGCGCCGGTGTTGCGTACTGTGCTTGTGCTTCGATGCTTCGTTGATTACTTCTGCGACTGCGCACGCTGACGCGCCTGCGCGGCGAGACGCACGGCCGCGTTCGGCGCGCCATAGCCGTCGTAGCCGCCGCGCCGTTCCACGAGTTCGAGGAAGAAGCGCTGGTCGAGCGTCTCCGTGTAGGCGTGCAGGAATTCGCCGCCGCGTTCGTCTCGATCGTAGAGCAGATTGTGTTGACGCAATGCGTCGAGGAAATCGCCGCGCAGCGCAAAGCGCGCGTCGAGATCGTCGTAATAGTTCGCGGGCACGCGCAGCAGCGGCACGCCCGCCGCTTCGAATTCCGTCACCGCGCGGAAGATGTCGGCGGTCGTGAAGGCCACGTGACTCAGTCCGCTGCCGTGATACGCGCGCACGGTTTCGGCAGCCGCCGTGTGCTGATCGACCGACGCGTTGAGCACCATGCGCAGGCCGCGATCGGCGCTGAACAGGGCGCGGCTGCGCACGAGACCATACGGATCGGGCAGCATCACAGGCGCGCTGGCCTGCAAACCGAACACCGATTTGAGGAACAGCACCCACGCGTCGAACGAACCGGCGGGCAGCGAAAGACTCACGTGATCGATGCCGCTGATCGGGCCGACTTCGGTCGGACCGTCCACATCGGTGAGCACGAAGTCGGCTTCGAACAGCGTCGGCTGACCCGGTTCTTCGTTAACGAAATAGTTAAGACTGCCGTCCGGACCCTGCACGGCGGGCACCACGCGCTCGTTCGGCCCGACGCGGCCCGAGAACGGCTGATAGCCGAAACCGGCGGCGCGTTCGAGCGCCAGTTGCGCGTTGTCCACGCGCAGCGCGGAGGCGCACAGCGAGAGACCGTGGCGCTGGAAAAAGGCGTCGGCGAACGAATCGCGCTCGGCGTTCAGCACGATGGCCGCCGAGCCGTGCTGATAAAGCGTGACGTTCTTCGAGCGATGCTGGCCCGCGCGGCGGAAATGCAGCTTGCCGAGCCAGTCGGCGACTTGCGCGCGCGCCGTATCGTTCACGGCGAATTCGAGGAATTGCCACTCCGTGTGCGTGGGCGCGGCAGGCGGATGATAGAGCGGCGCGGCATGCGCGGTGTCGTGTTCGGCTTCCAGCGTGTCGCGCGTGAGCGCTTCGAGCAGCAGCAGCGAACGATGGCCGTCGGCGGCCGTGGCCGCGGGCGGCGCGCCGCGAAAACCGTCGTTGAAGATCTCGAGCGAAAGCGGACCGGTGTAGCCGCTTTTCACCACTTGCGCCGTGAAATCGGCGAGCGCGAAGTCGCCCTGACCCGGGAAGCAGCGGTAATGGCGGCTCCATTCGAGCACGTCCATCTGCATTTTGGGCGCGTCCGCGATCTGCACGAAGCCGATGCGGCCGCCGGGAATCTGCGCGATGGCGTCGGGCGTATCGTCGAGCGAAAGCGTGTGGAAACTGTCGAGCGCGAGCGTGAGATTCGGATGATTCACCGTATTCACGAGCTGCCACGCATGGCGGTAGGTTCGCACGTGACGGCCCCACGCCAGTGCTTCATAACAGGTCACCACGCCTGCTTCGCCGGCCGCCTTCGCCAGCGCGCCGAGCTGTTCGGCGACGAGCGCGTCGTCGGTGATCGTGTCGGGCGAGACGTTGCTGCAGACCAGCATGCGGTCCGTACCCAGTTCGTGCATTACGTCGAACTTGCGCTTGACGCGCTCGACGTTGCGCGCGAGGCGCTCGGCGCTCACGCCCTCGAAGTCGCGGAACGGCTGGTACAGCACGATATCGAGGCCCAGATCGGCGGCCATGCGGCGCACGTCGGCGGGCGAGCCTTCGAAATAGAGCAGGTCGTTTTCGAAGATTTCCACCGCCGTGAAGCCCGCGGCACTGATGGCGGCGAGCTTCTCCGCGAGCGTGCCGCTAATCGAAACAGTCGCGATCGAGCGGCGCAGGGGCGCGGGAGCGGAGGCGTGGGGCAGCTTGGACATGGCGTAAATGCAGCAATAACTGTAACCGGTATGAGCCGTACGACCCGGGCCGGCGGTGCGGATACAGATGCCCGCCGGAGTGTCGCAAGAATAACCAAACTAACCAGTTAGTACAAATTCTCGGAAACCCCAGGGTGACCCCGGGGCGCGCGCGCGGCACACTGGCGGCCATGCGTGGGATGCCATGCGGCCAATCAATCTCAAGAATGTTATTAGGCGCCGTCTTGTGTTGAGAATCAACCGCAGCGAATTTCGACCGAAGATTCCGCGCTTGCCAAACCGTTGTTGTGCGCTGTTGTGGAGTGTGTGATGCAATTGCCGTCGGTACTGGTCCTGAACGGGCCGAATCTGAATCTGCTGGGAACGCGGGAACCCGCGATATACGGGGCGGAAACCCTCGACGACGTGGCGCGGATGTGCCATGACGCGGCGGCCCGCCTTCATCTCGAAGTCGATTTTCGGCAGTCGAACGCCGAGCATCAGCTGATCGACTGGCTGCACGAGGCGCGCACGCGCGTCGACGGCATCGTCATCAATCCGGCCGCTTATACGCATACGTCGGTGGCGATCGCCGATGCGCTGTCCGCCATCGCCAAGCCCGTGATCGAGGTCCATATTTCCAACGTTCACAAACGCGAAGCCTTCCGGCACCACTCGTTCGTTTCGCCGATCGCCGAAGCGATCATCGTCGGTTGCGGCACGCAGGGCTACGTGCTCGCGCTCGAACGCATGCAGACCTTGTTGACCACGAAATTCGCGAAGCAGGTGACGCAATGAGCCAGCACGACAGCAACAAACCGCGCTCGTTCCTTTGCGGCCTGATCGGCAAGGGCATCGGCGGCTCGCTCACGCCCGCGATGCACGAGAAAGAAGGGCGCGAACTCGGTTTCAACTACGTCTACCGTCGCATCGATCTCGACGCGCTCGAACTCACGCCCGCCGCGCTGCCCGAGCTGCTGCTCGCGGCCGAGCGCATGGGCTTCGACGGCCTGAACATCACCTATCCCTGCAAGCAGGCGGTGATCGAGCTGCTCGACGAACTCTCGGACGACGCCCGCGCGCTGGGCGCCGTCAACACGGTGCTGCTGCGCGACGGCAAGCGCATCGGCCACAACACCGACTGGTCGGGCTTCGCGAGCGCCTTCAGGCGCGGCCTGCCCGACGTGTCGCTCGAATCGGTGGTGCAACTGGGCGCGGGCGGCGCGGGCGCGGCGGTCGCGCACGCGGCGCTGCAAATGGGCGCCCGCGCGCTCACGCTGTTCGACGTCGACGCCACGCGCGCCGACTCGCTCGCCGCCGAACTGCAGGCGCGCTTCCCGCAGGCGCGCGTGAGCGCGGGCGGTTCGCTCGAAGCGACGCTCGCGGCGGCCACCGGCCTGATCCACTGCACGCCGACCGGCATGGCCAAGCTGCCGGGGCTGCCGCTGCCCGCCGAGTATCTGCACGCGGGCCTGTGGGTGGCCGACATCGTCTATTTCCCGATCCGCACGGCGCTGCTCGAAGCCGCCGAGGCACGCGGCTGCCGCACGCTCAGCGGCGGCGGCATGGCGGTCTATCAGGCCGTGGACGCTTTCCGCCTCTTCACCGGCGTCGAGCCGGACGCGGAGCGCATGTACGCGCATTTGCAGTCGATGCTGGCACCGGGCGCAGCCCAGGGCGCCGGCCAATAACAAGCCGGGCCAATCCGGCCATTAACAGGAATGGAGACAGACATGGCACCTCCCGTATCCACGGGCCGCGACGCGCCGACGCTTTCCTCGACGTCCGCCGCAGGCGCAGTACGGCGCTCGAAAGCGCGCTATCGCATCCTCGGCCTGCTCGCCGTCGGCACCATGATCAACTACCTGGACCGCACCGTGCTGGGTATCGCGGCGCCGCAACTGACCAAGGAACTGGGCATCAATGCGGCGCTGATGGGCCTCGTGTTCTCGGCGTTCTCGTGGAGCTACGTGGTCGCGCAGATTCCGGGCGGCGTGTTTCTCGACCGCTTCGGCAGCAAGCTCACGTACTTTCTCGCGATGACCTTGTGGTCGACCTGCACGCTGATCCAGGGTTTCGTCGGCAGCGTGGGCGCGCTGTTCGCCTGCCGGCTCGGGCTGGGTGCGGCCGAATCGCCGTGCTTTCCGACCAATAGCCGCGTGGTGGCGACCTGGTTCCCGCAGCACGAACGCGCGTTCGCGACCGGCACCTACACCGTGGGCGAGTACATCGGCCTCGCGTTCTTCAGCCCGTTTCTGTTCGCGCTGATGGGCGCCTACGGCTGGCGCTCGCTGTTCTACGTGGTGGGTGCGGCGGGCATCGGCTTCGGCTTCATCTGGTGGTTCCTGTATCGCGAGCCGCACGAGCACCCGGCGGCCAACCGCGCCGAACTCGATTACATCGAGGCGGGCGGCGGCCTGGCGAAGCACGAACGCAAGGCCGCGAAGGAAGAGGCCGCCGCCGAACAGGCGGGCGACAAGAGCGCGAAGAAGGGCTTCGACTGGCGTCTCGCGGGCCAACTGGTGCGCCGCCGTCAGCTCGCGGGCATCTGCCTCGGCCAGTTCGCGGGCAACTCCACGCTCGTGTTCTTCCTGACGTGGTTCCCGACCTATCTCGCCACCGAGCGCCACATGGGCTGGCTCAAGATCGGCTTCTTCGCGATCATGCCGTTCATCGCCGCCTCGATCGGCGTGATGTTCGGCGGCACGTTCTCCGACTGGATGCTGCGCCGCGGCTACTCGGCCAACGTGGCGCGCAAGCTGCCGATCATCGCCGGGCTGCTGCTGGCTTCGACGATCATTCTGGCGAACTTCGTCGAAAGCAACGTGACGGTGATCGTGATCCTCTCGATCGCGTTCTTCGCGCAGGGCATGGCGGCGCTGGGCTGGACGCTGGTCTCCGACATCGCGCCGGCCGGCATGCTGGGCCTGACGGGCGGCATCTTCAACCTGGCGGCCAACCTCGCGGGCATCATCACGCCGCTGGTGGTCGGGCTGATCGTGGGCGTGACGGGCTCGTTCGTCTGGGCGCTGGTGTTTATCGGCGTGATCGCGCTGATCGGGGCGGCGTCGTATATCTTCATCGTCGGCGATATCAAGCGGATCGAGCTGGTGTGATCGGTCTGGTGCGCGGCTTCGTCGAGGCGTCAATGAAACCTCGATGAAGCCGCGCCGAAAGCGCGCTGCAACGCGGCGGCAAGATCGGCGAAATACCGCTGCAAGGCCGCTGCAATCCGCGCGCCGCGCGCCTGCTCCAGACGGCCTGCGGAACACCGGCCGGCTTGGCCCGGCCTCGCGGGACGCGGCGCCCGCCATGCTAGAATCGGCCGCATCCCTCCCTCCCTGCGGTCCACAACAACGATATGGCAAGACCGGCGGCTTCGGCCGAACGCAACGACGCTCAATCCGAAAGCCGGCGCAAGTACGATCCGGAGCAAACCAAGCGCAACATTCTGGAAGTGGCGACCGCCGAGTTTTCGGCGATGGGGCTGTCGGGCGCGCGCGTGGACGCGATCGCCGAGCGCACGAACACCACGAAGCGCATGCTGTATTACTACTTCGGCAGCAAGGAAGGGCTGTACGAAGCGGTGCTCGACAAGGTCTACGGCGACATCCGTGCGCTCGAACAGGACCTGCATATCGACGAACTCGATCCCGAGGAAGGCCTCAAGCGCCTCGTCGAATTCACCTTCGACTACCACGACCGCCATCGCGACTTCGTGCGCCTCGTGACGATCGAAAACATCCACGGCGCGAAGTACATCGAGCGGCTCAAGACGTTCCGCACGCGTAACGCCAGCGTGATCCGCACGATCGAGGATCTGCTCGCGCGCGGCGTGGCGGCCGGCGTGTTCCGCACCGATATCGACCCGATCGACCTGCACTTGCTGATCAGCTCGATGTGCTTTCATCGCGTGGGCAACCGCCACACGTTCGGCGCCGCGTTCGGCCGCGATCCGTCGCATCCGCGCCTGCGCGCGCGTCATCGCGAAATGGTCGTGGACGCGGTCGCGCGCTTCGTGCGCAAAACGGATTAAGCAAGCGTTTCAAGCCCGTCGCGGCGCACACCCGAAGGCGATGTCAGCCCGGACGAGCCGAGCGAGCGTGCCCGCCGCGCTTTGCTGCTATATCGAAAAACGCGCTCAGCGTTGCCGCGCCGCCTCGTCAGGTAGTGTCCTCATCGCATAAAAGTGCTCAAACGCATTACACTACGCCCCGGAAGCCCGTGTGACGGGCCTTCGCCGGGGCGTCTGTGCGCTCGCGCACCTTGCGCGGACGGCAAACGCCGCCTCCCGCCGCCAACCGGAAAAGCCCAAGCGTAATGAGCACAGCCATGCCCCGTTCCGGCTCAGCCGGCCTGCCGCGCCAGACCCACGGTCGCTACACACTCGGGACGCGCATCGTCGTGAGTTTCGGCTTGCTGTTCGTGCTGATGCTCGCCACGGCCGCCCTCTCGTGGGACCGCCTGCGCGCCATCGACGACGAAGCCCTCAGCCTGTCGCACGATTCCGTGCCGGGCCTGTTCTACTCCACCTCGATGCGTGCCGCCGCCAATCAGACCTACGCGCTGGTCGAGCGCGCCGTCTTCGTGGAAACCGATCCGGCCGCCGTGGCGCGCGTCCTCGCGCAACTGCCGGTTGCCGTCAACCAGGCCCAGCAGGACGCGGCGCACTACGAGGCCTCGATGTACGACGCCGACGACCGCGCGCGCTTCCAGCGCTTTCGCGATGCGTACGGCCGCTATCTGCCGCAATTGATGGCCATCGCGCGCCAACTGCCCGCGCAGCGCGCCGCCGCGCAAGGCGCCTTCGTGCAGCTCGACGCGAGCTGGCGCGAAGTGATCGACGCGGCCAACGTGGTCGTCGACGAAAACCGCCGGCGCGCCGACGAGTCCGCGCGCGCGATCCGCAGTTCGGTGACCGGCACGGAAATCACGCTCGCCACGGCGCTCGGCGTCGTGCTGCTGGCCTCGCTCGCGACCGGCTATCTGCTCTATCGCGCGATTACGCGGCCGATGGGGCGGCTCGTCGAAGTCCACGATGCGATGCGCATGGGCAATCTTTCGCAGCGTCTGGAGCTGGGACGCAAGGACGAATTCGGCGTGCTCGAAGACGGTTTCAACCGCATGAGCGACGAACTCGCGAGCCTCGTGGCGCAGGCGCAGAAGTCGTCGCTGCAGGTGACGACCTCGGTGGCCGAAGTGGCCGCGACCTCGAAGGAGCAGCAGGCGACCGCGAGCGAGACGGCGGCCACCACGACCGAGATCGGCGCGACCTCGCGCGAGATTTTCGCCACGGCGCGCGACCTCGTGCGCACGATGGGCGAGGTGGCGACCGTGGCCGAGCAGTCGGCTTCGCTCGCCACCACGAGCCAGAGCGGCCTCACGCACATGGAAGACACCATGCGCAGCGTGATGGAAGCGGCGGGCTCGGTGAACGCCAAGCTCGCGATCCTCAACGAGAAGGCCGTCAGCATCAACCAGGTGGTGGCGACCATCACCAAGGTCGCGGATCAGACCAATCTGCTGTCGCTGAACGCGGCGATCGAAGCCGAGAAGGCCGGCGAATACGGCCGCGGCTTCGCCGTGGTGGCGACCGAGATCCGGCGACTGGCCGACCAGACTGCGGTGGCGACCTACGACATCGAGCAGACCGTCAAGGAGATCCAGTCGGCGGTCTCGGCGGGCGTGATGGGCATGGACAAGTTCGCGGAGGAAGTGCGCCGCGGCATGCACGACGTGCAACTGGTGGGCGGGCAGCTTTCGCAGATCATCGGCGCGGTGCAGACGCTCGCGCCGCGCTTCCAGGTGGTCAACGACGGCATGCAGGCGCAGGCGACCAGCGCCGAGCAGATTACCCAGGCGCTGATCCAGCTTTCCGAGGCGGCGCAGCAGACGGCGGAGTCGCTGCGCCAGTCGTCGCAGGCCATCGACAATCTGACGCTCGTGGCCAACGAACTGCGCACGGGCGTGTCGCGCTTCAGGATCGAGGCGTGACGCGGATGACGACGCCCATGATGACGCGCCGCTGAACGGAGCCGCGATGCTCTTTCTGGTCTTCGAGCTGGATGGCGAACGCTACGCGCTCGACGCGCGCGAAATCGTGCGCGTGTTGCCGTTGCAGCCGGTGCGCGCGTTCGCGGGCACGCCGCCGTATATCGCGGGCGTGATCGATCACGACGGCGCGCCGGTGCCGGTCGTCGATCTGGCGAGGCTCGCGCTCGGGCGGCCGTCGCGCGCGCTGATGTCGACGCGGCTCGTGCTGGTGAACGACGGGGCGTCGGGCGTCGATACATCGGGCGGCGCTTCAGCCGACATCGATACGCCGTCGCGCTGCCTCGCGCTGCTGCTCGAAAGCGCGACGCGCACGCAGACCCTCGCCGCCGACGCCTTCGCCGAAGGCGGCATCGCCACGCCCGAGGCGCGCTGGCTCGGACCCGTGGCCAGCGACGCGCACGGTTTCGTGCAATGGGTGAAGGTCGATCAGTTGCTCGACGCGCGCGTACGCGCGCTGCTGTTCCCCGATCCGCCTTCGTGGCGGCGCGCGGCCACTGACGGGCGTGCGCCATGAAGACCGTCGATCCGCGCTTTTCCGCCTGGCTGCTCGAAGAAACCGGCATCGAAGCCGAATCGCTCGGCGCGCACGCGCTGGCGCGCGCGGTGGCGTCGCGCGCGGCGGCGATGATCGCGGCGATGCTGGCGGCCAGCGAGGGTGGCGACGCGTCGGCGCACGGCCATGCTTCGCACCACGGCGGCCATCGCAGCGTGCATCACCATGGGCATCACAACGCCCATCACGATTCCCATCGCGCCTCGCATCACGGTCATGCTCACGCCGCGCCCGTGCAGCCGCCGGTTCCGGCGCAATGGGAAGGCGGCCTCGCGCTGCCCGACAAGGTCCGCGACGCCTACTGGACCTACCTGACGACCGCGCCCGCCGAACGCCAGGCGCTCATCGACGCGCTGGTCGTGCCCGAAACCTGGTTCTTCCGCGAGCGCGAAGCCTTCATGGCGCTCGCGCGCATCGGCGCCGAGCATCTGACGAAGCATCCGGGCGAAGTGCTGCGCGTGCTCAGCGTGCCGTGTTCGACGGGCGAGGAACCGTATTCGGCGGCGATGGCGCTGCTCGACGCCGGGCTCTCGCACGCGCAGTTCGGCATCGACGCACTCGACATCAGCGCCGCGTCGATCGAAGCCGCCGCGCGCGCCGTGTATGGCCGCAACGCGTTTCGCGGCGACGCGCTGTCGTTTCGCGAACGCTATTTTCACGCCGGGCCGGACGGCTGGCGGCTGGCCGATACGGTGCGCCGCGCCGTGCATTTCGAGCGCGCGAATCTGTTCGAGTGGCTCGCGGCGCATCCGGTGCGTTACGACTTCATCTTCTGCCGCAACGTGCTGATCTACTTCGACCGCGCCGCGCAGGACCGCGCGATCGGTCTGCTGCGCGGGCGTCTCGCCGACGGCGGCATGATCTTCGTCGGTCCCGCCGAGACCGGGCTGATGATGCGCCACGAATTCCAGTCGGCGTATATCCCGCTCGCATTCGGTTTTCGCGTGCCCGAGGCCGCGCGCGCCGATGGCGAGGCCGCCGGGCCGCAGGCGCTGGCGTCGTCGCTGGCGGTGGGCTGTCTGCCGGGCGCCAGCGTGACGGCGAACGCGCGTGCGCCGGTGGCGAGCGCGCCCGGCGCGGTGCCGCCTGCTGCGCTGCGTCCGCTGCATGCCGCGCCGCCCGCGCGCGCGGCCGGTTTCGTCGGCGTGGTGCCGGGGGCGGCGAGTGCGCCGGCGGCGGCGTTTTCCGCCCGCGCAGGCGCGCCGCTCAACGGCTTCTCGCCTGGCGTGACGCCCACGCAAAACACCGCGCCGCTCGCGCCGTTCACCGCGCTCTCGACGCGCACGCAGCCGAGCGCGCCGACGCCCGATGCGGCGCTGCGCGAAGCGCGGCGTCTCGCCGACGCGGGCGCGCTCGACGATGCGCAGCGCCTCGCGACCGAGGCCGCGCAGGCCGCGCCGCACGACGCGCCGACGTGGTATCTGCTCGGCCTGATCGCCGACGCGCAAGGTAACGGCGCGCTCGCCCAGGAACACTATCGCAAGGCGGTTTATCTGGAACCCGGTCATTACGAAGCGCTCACGCATCTCGCGGCGCTGCTCGAAGTGCAGGGCGACGCCGAGGGCGCGCGCCGCCTGATGCGCCGCGCCGAACGCGCCGCGCAGCGTGCGCCGGACCGAGGAGGCGCCGATGCGTGACGCGCATGCGATGGACGAACTGAGCGCGCCGCAGGACGTGCCGTTCGACGCCTGCTGGAAAAGCATCGGCGTGCTCGGCGACAACTCGTGTCCCAGGCTCGCCGAATACGTGCGCTGCCTCAACTGTCCCGTGTTCGAGCAGGCCGCCGCACGCATGCTCGATCGGCCGGCGCCGCGTGAGGTGCGCGATCTTCGTGATCCGCGAGACAATAATCGGCATGCCGAATTATCAGGATCGCGAAATAATCATGCGGTGCGCAGCAACGCGCGACAGACCGGTTCGCTGGTGTTTCGCGTCGGCGCGGAATGGCTCGCGCTGCCCGCGCAGGCGCTGCGCTACGTGGGCGAGTCGCGGCCCGTGCATTCGCTGCCGCACCGGCGCAGCGCGGCCGTGCTCGGCGTCGTGAACGTGCGCGGCGTGCTCACGCTCGCGGCGTCGCTGGCCGAGTTGCTGCATATCGATGCCGCCGCGACCGTTGCATCCGCCTCGGTGCGCGTAGCCACGCCGCGCCTGCTGGTGACGGAGTGGGGCGGCGAGACAACGGCGTTTCCCGTCGACGATGTGGACGGCGTCGCCTGGTTCGGCGACGACGAACTGCTGCCCGCGCCGGCCACGCTCGCGCAGGCGGCGGGCCGCCACGTGCGCGGCGTGTTCGTCTGGCGCGGCCGTTCGGTGGGCGTGCTCGAACCCGATGCGCTGTTCGGCGCGCTTGCGAGGAGTCTGCGATGAGCAGCCAGCACGGCGACCACGACGATAACGACAGCGCCGACGACCTGAGCCGGCGCTCGCTGCTCGACCTCTTTCACGAGGAAGCGCAGACGCAGACGCGCACGCTGTCCGCCGGTCTGCTCGCGCTCGAAGCGGCGCCCACGGAGGCGTCCACGCTCGAAGCCTGCATGCGCGCGACGCACTCGCTCAAGGGCGCGGCGCGCATCGTCGGGCTGCCCGAGGCGGTCGAGGTGGCGAGCGCGATGGAGGACTGTTTCGTCGCGGCCCAGCACGGCCTGCTGACGATCGGCGCGGCGCATATCGACGCGCTGCTGGTCGGCATCGACATGCTGCTCGCGGCCGGTGATCCGGCTGCGCCGCCGCTGGCGCGCGACGCGGTCGAGGCCTTCGTGACGCGGCTCGTGGGTGCGGCGCAGGTGCAGCAGGAGACGCGGGCCTCGGCGCAAGCGGAAACGCCCAACGACGCGGAAGCGCTGCTGGCCGCGAGCATCGCGGCGCTGCAATCGTCGCAGCCGTCACAATCGCCACAATCGCCACAAGCGGACGAACCGCCCGCAGCACCGCCAACGCCAGCACCGACGCCAACGCCGCCCGAAACCGCAACGCCCGGCACGCCGCACGAAAGCCACCGCATGCTGCGCGTGCGCGCGGGCACGCTCGACCGTTTGCTCGGGCTCGCGGGCGAGTCGCTGGTGGAGTCGCGCCGCATTCGTCCGTTCGCCGACGGCCTGCTGCGCGTGCGCCGCGCGCAGAGCGGCGTGCTGGCGGCGCTCGGCCAGTTCCACGAACGCCACGGCGACACGCTCGACGCCGACGCGCGCGCCTCGCTCGCCGATGTGCGCGCGGCGCTGGGCGCGCTCGAACGCCAACTCGCCGAACGTTTCGACGACCTCGACCGCATCGACCGGCGCGGCACCCAGCTCGCGCAGCGCCTCTACGACGAAGCCCTGCAATGCCGCATGCGCCCGTTCGGCGACGCGGCCCACGCCTGGCCGCGCATGGTGCGCGATCTGGCGCGTTCGCTCGGCAAGCGCGTACGTTTCGTCGTCGATGGCGAATCGACCCAGGTCGACCGCGACATCCTCGAAATGCTCGATGCGCCGCTCGGCCACCTGCTGCGCAACGCGCTCGATCACGGCATCGAAGATCCGGTCGCGCGGCTGAGCGCGGGCAAGCCCGAGGAAGCGCGCCTTACGCTCGAAGCGCGCCACAGCGCGGGCAAGCTGCTGATCGCCGTGGCCGACGACGGCGCGGGCGTCGATCTCGACGCGCTCAAACGCGCCATCGTCGCGCGCGGTCTCGCGCAGGCCGACGCCGTGGCCCTCATGTCCGAGCCGGAACTGCTCGACTTCCTGCTGCTGCCGGGCTTCACGATGCGCGAGCGCGTCACCGACGTGTCCGGGCGCGGCGTGGGTCTCGACGCCGTGCAGAATTTCGCCAAGGCCGTGCACGGCACGGTGCGCATCGAAAGCACGGCGGGGCGCGGCACGCGTTTCGTGCTGCAATTGCCGCTCACGCTTTCGGTCATGCGCAGCCTGATCGTCGATGTGGCGGGCGAGGCCTATGCGTTCCCGCTCGCACACGTGCGGCGCGCCTTGCGCGTGCCGCGCAGCGCGATCGAAATGCTCGAAGGCCAGCAGCACATCGCCTACGAAGGGCGGCCCGTGGGCCTCGTGACCGCGCGCCAGTTGCTTGGCGCCGACGGGCGCGGCGTGCCCGCAGCGGACGCCGACGACGTAAGCGTGGTGCTGGTCGGCGACGACGCGGGCCACGAAGCCGCGCTCTACGGCGTGGCCGTCGACGCCTTCGCGGGCGAGCGCACGCTCGCCGTGCAACCGCTCGACGCGCGTCTGGGCAAGGTGCGCAACGTGGCGGCCGCGTCGCTGCTCGAAGACGGCACGGTGGCGCTGATCGTCGACGTCGAGGATATCGTCGCGTCGGTCGGTCGGCTGGTGCGCGAAGGACAGCTCGCGGGCGTCGCGCGCGGCGCGCAGACCACGGCGCGCGAACGCAAGCGCATTCTGGTCGTGGAAGATTCGTTGACCGTGCGCGAGCTGGAGCGCAAGCTGCTCGAAAAGCGCGGCTACGCCGTGACCGTGGCGGTGGACGGCATGGACGGCTGGAACACCTTGCGCACGGGCCAGTTCGATCTGGTGATCACCGACGTGGACATGCCGCGCATGGATGGCATCGAACTCGTCACGATGATCCGCAGCGATCCGCAGCAGCGCGCGGTGCCGGTGATGATCGTCTCGTACAAGGATCGCGAGGACGACCGCCGGCGCGGCCTGGACGCGGGCGCCGACTATTACCTGACCAAGGGCAGCTTCCACGACGAGGCGCTGCTCGACGCCGTGAACGATCTGATCGGAGAGGCGACCTGATGAATATCGGCATCGCGAACGACATGCCGCTGGCCGTGGAGGCGTTGCGTCACGCCATCGCCAGGCGGCCGGGGCATCGTGTGCTATGGGTGGCGCAGGACGGCGAACAGGCGGTGGACTTCTGCGCCGCGCAGCCGCCCGACGTGATCCTGATGGATCTCGTCATGCCCAGGCTCGACGGCGTGGAAGCCACGCGGCGCATCATGGCGCGCTCGCCGTGCCCGATCCTGATCGTCACGAGCAGCGTTGGCGCGAACGCCTGGCGCGTCTACGAGGCGATGGGCGCGGGTGCGCTCGACGCCGTCGACACGCCCACGCTCGCGGGCCCCGATGCGCGCCGCACGATGGATCTGCTGCTCGCGAAGATCGAACAGATCGGCCGCGTGAACGTGGTGAGCGACGTCGCGCGCACCCAGGGCGCCAGCGCGATCGCCACCGACGCGCGCACGCCGCTGGTGGCGATCGGCGCATCGGCGGGCGGCCCCACGGCGCTCGCCACCGTGCTGGGCGCGCTGCCGGCCAGCTTCAACGCCGGGATCGTGATCGTGCAGCACGTCGATCAGTCGTTCGCGGCGGGCATGGCCGACTGGCTCGACGGCCAGGCCGCGCTGAAGGTGCGCGTCGCCAAGGAAGGCGACCGGCCCACGCCCGGCGAGGCGCTGCTCGCGGCCACCAACGACCATCTGTGCATGACGGCCGCCGGCAAGCTCGCTTACACCCGCGAGCCGGCGGACACGCCGTACCGGCCTTCCGTCGACACGTTCTTTCACAGCGTGGTCGAGCACTGGCGCGGCACGGCCATCGGCGTGCTGCTGACCGGCATGGGCCGCGACGGCGCGATCGGCCTGAAGGCCATGCGTGCGAAGGGCTATTACACGATCGCGCAGGACGCCGCGACGAGCGCCGTCTACGGCATGCCGAAGGCCGCCGCCGCGCTCGATGCCGCGCGCGCGATTTTGCCGCTGCCCGTGATTGCCGCCGAACTTTGCCAACGCGTCGGACTGCCCGGCGCGGGGCGACCCGAGTAACGAGAGGAACCGGGTCGAAGCACGTACCGAGCTTCGATCCGACCCACATCATGCGACCGAAATCATGACCGAGAAGCCGAATCTGACACCCGGAGCCGAGCCCGCACTTGCCGATGGCGGCCCCGACGAGGCTTCGCTCGAACGGGCGCTGGAGGCCGTGCGCACCGCGCTCGAACAGCCGTTGCCGAACGCGGACGTGCCGATGATGGTGCTGCTCGTCGACGACCAGGCGATCGTCGCCGAGGCCGTGCGGCGCGCGCTGTCCGCCGAGCGCGAGATCGACTTCCATTACTGCGCGCATCCCGAGCAGGCCGTGCGCATGGCCGGGGAAGTGCGGCCCACGGTGATCCTGCAGGACCTCGTGATGCCGGGCACCGACGGCCTCACGCTCGTGCGCGCCTATCGCGCCAACGACGCCACGCGCGACGTGCCGATCATCGTGCTGTCGACCAAGGAAGAGCCCGCGATCAAGAGCGCGGCGTTCGCGGCGGGCGCGAACGATTACCTCGTGAAGCTGCCGGACAGCATCGAGCTGATCGCGCGCATCAAGTATCACTCGCGCTCCTATGTGAACATGCTCCAGCGCGACGAGGCGTACCGCGCGCTGCGCCGCTCGCAGCAGGAACTGCTAAAGGCGAATCTGGAGCTGCGCCGTCTCACGCATTCGGACGGTTTGACGGGGCTCTCGAATCGCCGCTATCTCGACGAATTTCTCGGCGCGGAATGGCGTCGCGCGCAGCGCGAGAGCACCGAGATGTCGCTGCTGATGATCGACGTCGATTACTTCAAGCCTTATAACGACACCTACGGCCACGTGGCTGGCGACAACGTGCTGCGCTCGGTCGCCACGACGATTCGCCGCGAGGTGAAGCAGCCGCGCGATCTGGTGGCGCGTTTTGGCGGCGAGGAGTTCGCCGTTGTGCTGCCGGGCGCGGGTAGCGTGTTCGCGCGCATGCTCGCGGAGAAGATGCGCCGCGACGTGGCCGCGCTACAACTGCCGCACGTCGGCTCGAAGGTGAGCGAGCATCTGACGATCAGCGTGGGCGTCGCGACGTTGACGCCGACGGCGGGCATCGCCGAAACCGCGCTGATCGAGGAAGCCGACGCCGCGCTCTATCGCGCCAAGCGAGAAGGGCGCAACCGCGTGGAGTTTTCGACGGGTGTGTCGGGGCGGAATTGATGCGTTGATGTGCGTCGTTGTGCCTTGACTGGTTGCGTCGGCAACGGTCTGAAGAAAAAAAGCCCGCTTCGAGCGGGCTTTTTCTTTTTTCAGGTTATGGCGCACTTGCGCAGCGATTTCGTGACTCGATGATCGCGCTGCCTGACAGCCAAACTGTGCGGCGCAGGCCCGGCAATATATCGGACAAGGTCGAGCAGACGGCATTCCCGCTTTAAACATAGTCCGTCCATGATCCAGGCGGCTCGCACGAATTTTTTACCGGCATTTATCGTCATTCAAAGCAGTTATTTCCGCGCTTTAAAAAGCGATTCGCATATGCCGTTCCCTGTCAATTTTGCTGGGCGCGATTTTACGTATTGGCGGTTTTGCCGTAATTTAATCCAGTGCGCAAAAAATGATTTAAAGCGCGATTTAAAGCTTGAAGTAAGCAAGCTTTTGTCTATGCTCTGGATGACAGTCAATGATGTGAACAAACGATCCACGAGAGTACACCGGGAGGCACCCTCCATGAAACCGCTCACCAGCCCATCCTGATTGGCGCGGCGAGTCCTGCACGCTTGCTGTACGCGTGTTGCTCGTCCGCGGTCGCCATCCGTTCGCCTTGATCGCCGCTTGCCCGCAAAGCGCCCGTGCGCCTTGCGTCGCGTGTCTGCGCGCGCCGTCCATGACCGGCGCCCGCGCGCGCACGGCCGCGACGGCGCCGATTTGACTCGCGCATGCCATCCGTGCGGGACGGGTCTGTGCGCGCCTGCGAAACGGATATCGACGTAGTGCCGATTCACGATCTTCTAAGGGGAAAGGGCGTGAGGGAATCGAACGGTATTTGCGTGCTACGCGTTGCGCCTCGCGCAATGGGCGGCTTTGTTTCCGGCGACGTTATTGTCGCGTTAATTGTTCAGTGCGCTTCGTTGTGCGCTTCTTTGGTTATTGCGTTATGCATTTTCCTGCTGACGCCAGGCCGTGCGCCGGCGACGACCTGCACGACGGCAGGCTCGGTGGTGAATTGCACGGGCGCAGCCAATCCGCTCGCGCCGAACTATGCGAATACCACCAGCGGTATCACCGTCAACGCCGATTCCACGACCAACTTCGGCGTCCTGCTCGGCGTGGGCGGCACGGCGGTGTCGCTCACGGGCAGCAACGTCACCTTCAATAACAGCGGCACGATTGATCCTTCTCTTTTAGGCATACTGAGCATCCTGTCGAGCGGCACGGTGATCGGCAACAGCAGCGCGAGCACCATCAACGTGACCAACAACGGCACGATGAACGGCACCGCGCAGCTCGTCACCGTCAATCTGTCGAATCTCACCGGGCTGGCGCTCGCCGTGCAGAACGGCGCGGGCGGCGTGAGCAACATCGTCAATAACGGCACGATCGGTTCCAGCGCCATCGCGGGCGTGACGGTCGCGCCCGCCGATCGCGTCACCGCCGCGGTGTATGGCGGCGGTCAGGTCAACTTCACGAACAACGGCACGATCTCGGGCCGCGTGGGCTTTCAGGCGTCGACGGCGGGCAACACGTTCCGCAACGCGGGCAGCGTGATCGGCAGCGTGTCGATGGGCGCGGGCAGCACCAACAACTTCTATGCGTACACGGGTTCGTCGGTGTCGGCGGGCACGGGGGCGTACGTGGGCGTGCTCGGTGTCGTCGGCGTGAATCTGGGCTTTGCGCAGGCCGGTTACGTGGATGGCGGCAGCGGCGGCAATAACACGCTGCATCTCGCGCAGGCCACGGGCGGTCCGGCGGCCGGCCAGGTCACGATGTCCAACTACATCAACTTCAACCATCTCTCGCTGGAGAGCGGGACGTGGACGCTCAACGGTCCGTCGGGCGCGCTCGACGCGACGCTCGCCAGCACCGCGACGGCCATCGTCGATAACGCCACGAGTCTCGGCACCGGCACGATCACGGCGACGGGCGGCGCGCTCGAAGCCGCGGCGGCGGGCCTGAACATCGCGAATACGATTTCGCTCGGCACGGGCGGACTCATCGCGCAAGGCAGCAATGCGTTCACGCTCTCGGGCGTGCTGTCGGGCACCGGCGCGCTGACCAAGACCGGCACCGCGGCGCTCACGCTCACGGGCGCAAACACGTATAGCGGCGGCACGAACCTGAACGGCGGCTCGCTCGTCGCGGGCAATGCGGCGGCGCTCGGCAGCGGCGCGCTCAACGTGGGCGGCGCGGCCACGCTCGATACGAGCACGGCGGGCCTCACGCTCGGCAACGCGGTCAATCTCGGCGCGAACACGCTCACGCTCGGCGGCAGCAATGCGGCGACGCTCAGCGGCGTGATCGCCGGCACGGGCGCGCTGGTGAAGAGCGGCGCGGCCACCGTGACGCTCACGGGCGTCAACACCTACACGGGCGGCACGACGATCAACGCGGGCACGCTCGCGCTCGGCACGGGCGGCAAGCTCGCGGCGACGGGCGCGGTCAATCTCGCGAGCACGGGCGCGGCGCTCGATATCAGCGGATCGGGCGCGAATCAGACGATCGGCGCGCTCTCCGGTTCGGGCAACGTCACGCTCGGCGCGCGCAGCCTCACGTTCGGCGATGCGACCGCGCAGACCTTCAGCGGCGTGATCAGCGGCACGGGCGGCGTGACCAGGCAAGGCAGCGGCACGGTGACGCTCACGGGCGTCAATACCTACACGGGCGGCACGACGATCAATGCGGGCACGCTCGCGCTCTCGGGCGCGGGCAATCTCGCGTCGGCGGGCGCGCTCACGCTGGGCGCGAGCGGCGCGAATTTTGATCTCAGCGGCGCATCGGGTGCGCGGACGGTCGGCGCGCTCTCGGGCGTGACGGGCAGCACGCTCGCGCTCGGCGCGAACACGCTGACGTTCGGCGATGCAACGAACCAGACCTTCGCGGGCGTCGTCAGCGGCACGGGCGGTCTCGTCAAACAGGGCAGCGGCACGCAGACGCTTTCGGGCGCGAACACCTACACCGGCGGCACGACGGTCAACGTGGGCAAGATCGCGCTGGGCGCGGGCGGCTCGCTGGCCTCGACGGGCGCGCTCACGCTCGCGAACGCGGGCACGGGCTTCGATATCAGCGGCGCGTCGGGCGCGCAGACGATCGGCGCGTTGTCGGGCGTGGCGGGCAGCACGCTCGCGCTCGGCACGAATGCGCTGACCTTCGGCACGACGACGAACCAGACCTTCGCGGGCGTCATCAGCGGCACGGGCGGTCTCGTCAAGCAAGGCAGCGGCACGCAGACGTTGACGGGCGCGAACACCTACACGGGCGGCACGACGATCAACGCGGGCACGCTCGCGCTCGGCGCGGGCGGCAGTCTCGCGGCGGCGGGCGGCGTGACGCTCGCGGGCGCCGGTGCGGGTTTCGATATCAGCGCGGCGAGCGGTGCGCAAACCATCGGCGCATTGAGCGGCGTGAGCGGCACGACGGTCGCGCTCGGCGCGAACGCGCTGACGTTCGGCAACGCAACGAATCAAACCTTCGCGGGCGTGATCGGCGGCACGGGCGGCGTTGTCAAGAACGGCGCCGGCACGCAGACCTTGAGCGGCGCGAACACCTACACGGGCGGCACGACCGTCAACGCGGGCACGCTCGCGCTCTCCGGCGCGGGCGCGCTGGCGGCGAACTCGGCGCTCACGCTCGCGAATGCGGGCAGCGTGTTCGACCTCGGCGCGGCGAGCGGCGCGCGCAGCATTGGCGTGCTCAACGGCGTGACGGGCAGCGCGATCAATCTCGGCGCCAATGCGCTGACGCTCGGCGGCGCGGCCAACGGCGCGTTCGCGGGCGCGATCAACGGCACGGGCGGCATCGTCAAGCAGGGGGCGGGCGTCGAAACGCTGACGGGCGCGAACACCTACACGGGCGGCACGACGGTCAACGCCGGCACGCTCGCGCTCGGCGCGGGCGGCTCGCTCGCGTCGACGGGCGCGGTCAATCTCGCGAATGCGGGCGCGGGCTTCGATATCAGCGCGGCGACGGGCGCGCAGACGATCGGCGCATTGAGCGGCGTGAGCGGCACGACGGTGTCGCTCGGCGCGAACGGACTCACGTTCGGCGATGCGACGAACCAGACCTTCGCGGGCACGATCTCCGGCACGGGCGGGCTGACCAGGCAAGGTTCGGGCGTCGAGACGCTCAGCGGCGCGAACACCTATAGCGGCGGCACGGCGCTCAATGCGGGCGGGCTCGTGCTGGGCAACGCGTCGGCGCTCGGCTCGGGCGTGCTGACCATCGGCGGCCCGGCCTCGCTCGACAACACGAGCGCGATCACGCTCGCCAACGGCGTCGTGCTCAACGGCGCGCTCACGGTGCTCGGCTCGAACGCGCTGACGCTCGCGAGCGGCCTGAGCGGCACCGGCAGCCTGACGAAGAACGGCGCGGCCACGCTCACGCTGAACGGCGCGAACACCTTCACGGGCGGCACGGCCGTCAACGCGGGCACGCTCGCGCTCGGCGCGGGCGCGACGCTCGGCGGCAACGTCGCGCTGAACGGCGCGGGATCGACGCTCGATCTCAGCGGCGCGGGCGGCAACCAGACGCTCGGCGCGCTCTCGGGCGTGGCGGGCAGCGCGCTGGCGCTCGGCGCGAACACGCTGAGCTTCGGCGACGCGACGAACCAGAGTTTCGCGGGCGTGATCAGCGGCACGGGCGGGCTGGTGAAGAACGGCGCGGGCGTCGAAACGCTCAGCGGCGCGAACACGTACAGCGGCGGCACGACGCTGAACGCGGGCGGCATCGTCGTCGGCAACAATGCGGCGCTCGGCACGGGCGCGGTCACGGTGGCCGGACCCGCTTCGCTCGACAGCAGCGCGGCGACCACGCTCGCCAACGCCTTCACGCTCGGCAACACGCTGACGGTGGGCGGCTCGAACGCGCTCACGCTGAACGGCGTGCTCTCGGGCGCGGGCGGACTGACGAAGAACGGCGCGGCCACGCTGACGCTCGGCGGCGCGAACACGTACACGGGCGGCACGACGATCAACGCGGGCACGCTCGCGCTCGGCGCGGGCGGCGCGCTGGCGTCGACGGGCGCGGTGAGTCTGGCCGGAACCGGCGCGGGGCTCGATATCAGCGGCGCGTCGGCGGCACAGACCCTCGGCGCGTTGAGCGGCGTCGCGGGCAGCAGCGTGACGCTGGGCGCGAACGCGCTGACCTTCGGCGATGCGAGCGATCAGACTTTCGCGGGCGCGATCGGCGGCACGGGCGGCATCGTCAAGCAGGGCAGCGGCACGCAGACGCTCACGGGCGCGAATACGTACACGGGCGGCACGACGATCGACGCGGGCATGCTCGCGCTCGGCGCGGGCGGTTCGCTCGCGTCGACGGGCGCGGTCAATCTCGCCGGAACCGGCGCGGGCTTCGATATCAGCGGGGCGTCGGGCGCACAGACCATCGGCGCATTGAGCGGCGTGGGCGGCACGACGGTGACGCTGGGCGCGAATGCGCTGACCTTCGGCGACGCGACCAATCAGACCTTCGCGGGCGCGATCGGCGGCTCGGGCGGTCTCGTCAAGAACGGCACGGGCACGGAAACGCTCACGGGCGCGAACACCTATAGCGGCGGCACGACGCTGAACGCGGGCGGACTCGTCGTCGGCAACGACTCGGCGCTCGGCACGGGCGCGGTGACGGTGAACGGCGCCGCGACGCTCGACAGCAGCACGGCCACGACGCTCGCCAACGACTTCATCCTGAACAGCGGCCTCACGGTGGTCGGCAGCAACGACGTCACGCTCAACGGCGTGCTCGCGGGCACCGGCGGCCTGACCAAGAACGGCCTCGCCACGCTCACGCTGAACGGCGCGAACACTTACACCGGCGGCACCAACATCAACGCGGGCACGCTCGCGCTCGGCGCGAACGCGAGCCTGGCGTCGACGGGCATCGTCGATGTGGCGACCGGCGCGACCTTCGATCTGTCGGCGGGCAACGGGCAGCAGCAGTTCGGCACGCTGATCGGCGGCGGCACGGTGCTGCTCGGCGGCAATTCGCTGACGCTCGGCAGCGACGTGGACGGCACCTTCAGCGGCTCGATCGGCGGCACGGGCGGCCTGCTGAAAATCGGCAGCGGCACGGAGACGCTGACGGGCGCGAACACCTTCACGGGCGGCACGACCATCGATGCGGGCACGCTCGCGCTCGGCCTCGGCGGCTCGCTGGCCGCGACGGGCGCGGTCGATCTCGCCAACGCGGGCACGGGCTTCGATATCAGCGCGGCGGGCGCGAACCAGACGATCGGCGGCTTGAGCGGCGTCGGCGGCAGCACGGTCACGCTGGGCGGCAACACGCTGACGTTCGGCGATGCGGGCAACGAGACCTTCGGCGGCACGCTCGGCGGCACGGGCGGCATCGTCAAGGAAGGCAGCGGCACGGGAACGCTGACGGGCGCGAATACCTACACGGGCGGCACGACGATCGACGCGGGCACGCTGGCGCTCGGCGCGGGTGGATCGCTGGCGTCGACGGGATCGGTGGCGCTCGCGGGCGCCGGAGCGGGCTTCGACATCAGCGGCGCGACGGGCGCGCAGACGATCGGCGCATTGAGTGGCGTCGATGGTACGACGGTCTCGCTCGGCGCGAATTCGCTGATCTTCGGCGATGCGAGCGACCAGACGCTGGCAAGCGCGATCACGGGGACGGGCGGCATCGTCAAGCAGGGTTCCGGCACGGAAACGCTCACCGGCACGAACACCTACACGGGCACCACGACAATCAACGACGGCACGCTGGCGCTTTCAGGGAGCGGCACGTTGTCTGCATCGAGCGACGTTACGTTGGCAAATGCAGGGACGTCGCTTGATGTAAGCGGCTCGACCATTGCGCCGACCATCGGCGCGTTGAACGGCGTGAGCGGCTCGACCGTTGCGCTGGGCGGCAACACGCTGACGCTCGGCAGCGCGAACGACGGTACGTTTGCGGGCAGCATCGGCGGCACGGGCGGGATCGTCAAGAGCGGCACGGATACGGAAACGCTGACTGGCGCGAACACGTACACCGGCGGCACGACGATCAACTCCGGCACGCTCGCGCTCGGCGCGGGTGGATCGCTGGCCTCGACGGGTGCCGTCAATCTCGCGAACGCGGGAGCGGGCTTCGACGTCAGCGGCGCGACGGGCGCGCAGACGATCGGCGCATTGAGTGGCGTCGATGGCACGACGGTCTCGCTCGGCGGCAATTCGCTGATCTTCGGCGATGCGAGCGACCAGACGCTGGCGAGCGCGATCACGGGGACGGGTGGCATCGTCAAACAGGGTTCCGGCACGGAAACGCTCACCGGCACGAACACCTACACGGGCGCGACGACAATCAACGACGGAACGCTGGCGCTTTCAGGGAGCGGCACGTTGTCTGCATCGAGCGACGTTACGCTGGCGAATGCAGGGACGTCGCTCGACGTGAGCGGCGCGACCATTGCACCGACTATCGGCGCGTTGAACGGCGTGAGCGGCTCGACCGTTGCGCTGGGCGGCAACACGCTGACGCTCGGCAGCGCGAACGACGGTACGTTTGCGGGCAGCATCGGCGGCACGGGCGGCATCGTCAAGAGCGGTACGGATACGGAAACGCTCAACGGCGCGAACACGTACACGGGCGGCACGACGATCAACTCGGGCACGCTCGCGCTCGGCGCGGGCGGATCGCTGGCCTCGACCGGCGCTGTCAATCTCGCGAACGCAGGCGCGGGCTTCGACATCAGCGGCGCGACGGGCGCGCAGACCGTCGGCGCGTTGTCGGGCGCGACGGGCAGCACGGTGAATCTCGGCGCAAATTCGCTGACGTTCGGCGACGCGAGCAATCAAACCGTCGGCAGCACGATCGAAGGGACGGGCGGCATCGTCAAACAAGGCAGCGGCACGGAAACGCTCACGGGCGCGAATACGTATAGCGGCGGCACGACGCTGAATGCGGGCGGACTCGTCGTCGGCAACGACGCCGCGCTCGGCACAGGCGCGGTGACCGTGAACGGCGCCTCGACGCTCGACAGCACCGCGCCGGTCACGCTCGGCAACGACATCACGCTCAACGACGGCCTCACGGTGCTCGGCAGCAACGACCTCACGCTGAACGGCGTATTGAGCGGCACGGGCGGATTGACGAAAGACGGCGCGGCCACGCTCACGCTGAACGGCACGAACACCTACACCGGCGGCACGACGATCAACGCGGGCACGCTCGCGCTCGGCGCGAATGCGAGCCTTGCGTCGACGGGTATCGTCGATGTGGCGGACGGCGCGACCTTCGACCTCTCCGCGGGCAACGGGCAGCAGCAATTCGGCACGCTGGTCGGCGGCGGCACCGTGAATCTCGGCTCGAACGATCTCACGCTCGGCAGCGCGACCGACGGCACCTACACGGGCGGCATCGCGGGCACGGGCGGCGTGACGAAAATCGGCAGCGGTACGGAAACGCTCACGGGCGCGAACACCTACACGGGCGGCACGACGATCGATGCGGGCACGCTCGCCATCGGTGCGGGCGGCTCGCTCGCCTCGACGGGCGCGGTCACGCTGGCCAACGCGGGAACGGGCTTCGATATCAGCGGCGCGTCGGCGGCGCAAACCATCGGCGCGTTGAGCGGCGTCGCGGGCAGCAGCGTGACGCTCGGCGGCAATACGCTGACCTTCGGCGACACGACCGACCAGACGTTCGGCGGCACGATCGACGGCACGGGCGGCATCGTCAAGCAAGGCAGCGGCACGGAAACGCTGACGGGCGCGAACACCTACACGGGCGGCACGACCGTCGACGCGGGCACGCTCGCACTCGGCGCGGGCGGCTCGCTGGCTTCGACCGGCGCGGTCAATCTCGCGAACAGCGGCGCGGGCTTCGACATCAGCGGGGCGTCGGGCGCGCAGACCATCGGCGCGTTGAGCGGCGTGGGCGGCACGACGGTGTCGCTGGGCGCGAATTCGCTGACCTTCGGCGACGCGAGCGATCAGACCGTCGGCAGCACGATCTCGGGGACGGGCGGCATCGTCAAGCAAGGCAGCGGCACCGAAACGCTGACGGGCGCGAACACGTATAGCGGCGGCACGACGCTGAACGCGGGCGGCCTCGTCGTCGGCAACGATGCGGCGCTCGGCACGGGCGCGGTGACGGTGAACGGCGCCTCGACGCTCGACAGCACCGCGCCGGTCACGCTCGGCAACGACATCACGTTGAACAACGGCCTCACGGTGCTCGGCAGCAACGACCTTACGCTGAACGGCGCGCTGAGCGGCACGGGCGGTCTGACGAAGGACGGCGCGGCCACGCTCACGCTGAACGGCGCGAACACCTACACGGGCGGCACGACGATCAACGCGGGCACGCTCGCGCTCGGCGCGAATGCGAGCCTGGCCGCGAGCGGTATCGTCGATGTGGCGAACGGCGCGACCTTCGACCTCTCCGCGGGCAACGGGCAGCAGCAGTTCGGCACGCTGGTCGGCGGCGGCACGATCAACCTCGGCGCGAACACGCTGACGCTCGGCGACGCCACCGACGGCACCTTCACGGGCGGCATCGCGGGCACGGGCGGCGGCATCGTCAAGCAGGGCAGCGGCACCGAAACGCTCACCGGCACGAGCACTTACACGGGCGCGACGACCATCAACGACGGCACGCTCGCGCTCGCGGGCGGCGGCACGCTCTCGGACTCGACCAACGTGAATCTCGCGAACGCGGGCACGAGCTTCGACATCAGCGGCAGCGATTCCACGGCCACCCCGACGGTCGGCTCGCTCTCGGGCGTCGGCGGCACGAGCGTCACGCTCGGCGGCAATACGCTTACGCTCGGCGGCGGTTCGGACGGCAGTTACGGCGGCACGATCTCGGGCACGGGCGGCATCGTCAAGGCCGGCGCGGGCACGCAGACGCTCACGGGCGCGAACACCTACAGCGGCGGCACGACGCTCGAAGGCGGCACGCTCGTGGCGGGCAACGACGCGGCGCTCGGCACCGGCACGCTGACGGTCGCCGCGCCCGCGACGCTCGACGCCTCGACGGCCGTCACGCTCGCCAACGCGGTCGCGCTCAACGACACGCTGACGATCGGCGGCAGCGCCGACACCGTGCTGTCCGGCGTGGTCTCCGGCACGGGCGCGGTCGTGAAGAACGGCGCGGCCGATCTCACGCTGACGGGCGCAAACACGTATAGCGGCGGCACGACGCTCAACGACGGCACGCTCACGGTCGGCTCGAACACGGCGCTCGGCACCGGCGGCCTGACCGTCAACGGAGGCACGCTCGCGCTCGGCACGACCGGCGGCGCGCCGCTCGCCGTGACGGTGGGCTCGCTCGACGGCGCGTCCGGTTCGAGCGTCTCGCTCGGCAATTCGAGCCTCACTGTGAACGGCGGCGGCAGCTATGCGGGCTCGCTCACGGGCACGGGCTCGGTGACAAAGTCGGGCAGCGGCACGCTTACGCTCGGCGGCACCAGCACCTATAGCGGCCCGACCACGGTCTCGGGCGGCACGCTCGACGTAAGCGGCTCGACCGCCAATTCGACGGCCACCGTGCAGAACGGCGCG
The DNA here is from genome assembly GCF_014171495.1 of Paraburkholderia tropica. NCBI lineage: Bacteria > Pseudomonadati > Pseudomonadota > Betaproteobacteria > Burkholderiales > Burkholderiaceae > Paraburkholderia > Paraburkholderia tropica. The sequence goes on along the minus strand of NZ_CP049137.1, from coordinate 1,447,571 downwards.
ACGCTCACGGGCACCGGCACCGTCGGCGGCCTGATCGTGCAGAGCGGCGGTACCGCGGCGGCGCTCACGCCGGGCCAGAGCCTGAACGTGGCGGGCAACGTGACCTTCGAATCGGGATCGAACTACCAGGTCGCGGCCACGCCGACCCAGGCGGGCAGGATCGCAGCGACGGGCACGGCGACGCTCAACGGCGGCGCGGTCAGCGTGCTCGCGGGCCAGGGCGCCTGGTCGCCGCAGACGCAGTATCCGATCCTCACGGCGGCGGGCGGCGTGAGCGGCGCGTTCCAGAGCGTCAGTTCGAACCTCGCGTTCCTCACGCCGTCGCTGAGCTATACGCCGAACACCGTCAACCTGACGCTCACGCGCAACGACCAGCCGTTCACGTCGGTGGCGGTGACGCCGAACCAGAGCAGCGTGGCGACGGCGGTGGCCTCGCTCTCGACGACGGGCCCGCTGTATCAGTCGATCCTCGCGACCGATGCCGCCACGGCGCGCCAGGCCTACAACATGATCGACGGCCAGTTGATCTCGGATGCGAAGACGGTGTTCCTGCTCGATACGCGCTATCTGCGCGACGCGGTCACGGACCGCCTGCGTCAGGGTCTCGCGCCGACCGACGGGCCGCTTGGGGCGCTGTCGTCGGGACCGGCGCTGTGCGATTCGCGTCTCTCGCAAGGCGCAATGTCGGGCGACAGCGTGCACGGCGGTTCGCAGGGCGCGTGCGCGAACAGCACGCCGTATCAGCCGGTGGTCTGGGCGCAGGGCTACGGCGCGGATAGCCGGCTGGCGGGCGACGCCAATGCCGCGGGCCTCGACCGCACCACGGCCGGTTTCATCGGCGGCGCGGATATGGCGCTGAACGACCGGTGGCGTGTGGGCGTGGCGGGCGGCTTTGCGCACAGCTCGCTGGAGAACGGGCTGAACTCGTCGGCATCGGTCGATACGTATCACGTGGCGATGTACGGCGGCGCGCAGTACGGGCCGATCGGCGTGCGGCTCGGCGCGGCGTACACCTGGAACGATGCGAGCGAGGATCGCTATCCGGCCTTCACGGGCTTCTCCGATCACGACAGTGCGAACTACGACGCGAAGGCCGCGCAGGTGTTCGGCGAAGTGGGCTACGCGGTGCCGTTCGATCGCTTCGCGGTCGAACCGTTCGCCGGGCTGGCGTATGTGAATCTGCATAGCGACGGCTTTTCGGAGAACGGCGGTCAGAGCGCGCTGCGGGCTCAGGGCGATACGGAGAATATCGGCTTCTCGACCCTGGGTCTGCGAGTGGCGACGCGGCTCGGCGAACTGCCGCTCGCGAGCGTGAGCGCGCATGCGATGGCGGGCTGGCGGCATGCGTTCGGCAATACGCAACCGACTTCGACACTGGCGTTTATCGATGGCGGGTCGGCGTTCTCGGTGGCCGGTGTGCCGATCGCGCGGGATACGGCGGTGGTCGAATTGGGCCTGGATGCGAGCGTCGCAAAGAATCTGACGCTGGGCGTCGCGTATAGCGGGCAGTATGGCGGCGGCTCGCATGACAATGCGATTTCCGGGCGGCTGGCGTGGCGGTTTTGAGGGGAACGGGTTGGAGATGTAGTACAGCGTGAGGTTGAAGGGATAATAGATTTCGAGTTGCCGATCTTACTGGCGGTTGATTCAGGTTGCTGCTGTTGCACAGCGCAAACAATCTGGATCGGATGGTAGTCATTCTTCTTTTTTTTGACCTTGTCGTGAACTTCTCGTGTGCTAGGCAGTTGTAAAGCAGCCCCCGAAGCGATGCGGGTTCGATGCGCTTCGGGGTATGGGGAGGCGCTGTGTCAACGAGCAGTCTGTGCTTTAGAGCTACCAATAAGTCGAGTCAATCCTTCAATACACGTATCAGTTAGTCTGTTCTTAAATCTCCTTAGTATGTCTTCCGCATCTTGGAACTTTCCGGCGTAAGAAAAATGCACAACCTTAATTTTCGCAAGCTCGATCTCAGCAAGGCGATTAGGCTTCGAGCGCAAAGCTGCTTCGAGTTCAGAGAGAAGTTGATCGTACTGATCATTTTTTCCCTTGGTTGAAAGCAGATCTAGTAACGCAAGTTTCGGATGCGTCGATAATTTTTCGCGTCTACTATATATTTGCCTTACCGAATCGACTTGATTGTGAACAAACACGTCCATCATACTTTTTCTGATTGGGTAAAAATGCGTTCCCTCTCTATCGTCAGCATCCTTTAAACGGTCCAGACATCCGTCGAGTTCCGAAAGCAGTGAGGAATCTTTGCTTTTCCTAAATCGTTCTAGTAAAACAAATGCTTCCATATCTACGATATAGGGATTAGACGGTACGAGTCGACGCGCTTCCCGGACTCTTTCGGATGCTACGTCATAGCGGCCATCGAAAGCATAAATATATGCCGCTTCACGAAGGCAGTGAGCATCGGCCATGCCCATGCTGATCACCTTCTCAAAAGGTGGTAATGCTTCCCGAAGGTTGCCATTCAACCTTGCCTTCAGGCCCTTTGCAAAATTGTATGTTGCATCCCGTCTATCCGATTTAGGGAGTTTTTTGAATTCATCCTCAAAATAAGCGAAATCGGAATCACTGCCAAGTCGGATTGATGCAAGTCCGATGAGTCTCCAGGCTTCGATAAGGCCATTTTGACTAAGCTTCGTTTGCTGGGAATAAGCATCTATCGCAAGTTGCAGCGCTCTTTTGTGGCGCTCGCCATCATACTCCCGTCTGGCTGCTTTGAGCTGCTGCGCAGGCATTACGAGATTTGACATGTAGGTGGGGAGTTGTGTCCCAGACACAAAATGTTCGACGATCCGTGCATCCAGCAATTCAGTGGAGACGTACGAATTCTCGCTATCGATAGCCGTCAAATCAAAAACAGCGCGGCGAGCGGATTCCAATGTACTAAAGTATTTGGCTGAGAGATTCTGCGCGTGGCGCTGAATATAAGGTGCTAACTGGTAATTACCGCCCTCTTCAACGACAAACCCTGTGTCAAGAAGTTGGGATACTATTTCGTCAAAATTTTTCCAGCATTCATTTACAGCGACGATGTCTGCATATGAGAGAATGTAAGCTTCCCCAAAAAAAGCGACCGCTTTTTCATGCTCTGATCGACCATTTAGGAAATCAAGAAGCATTTTTTCGACTTCGACACGTATCAGTTGAATGATGCTTGAGTGTGTCTTGTTTGGCCGATAGTGTGGGTTGTGACGAAGGTAGTTCACAACTGCGACGATTAGCCCGGGGTGGCCGATTACGCTATTTTCAATAAGATCTCTTTCTTTTTTGCTAGGTAGCGTAATTTCAAACTGATTGATAAGCATTTTGAAGAGATATTTTGAATCTTCTTCGGAGAGCGGGCGAAGGTGATAAAAAATACCCTCATCGCTTACTGACTCCATATTTCGGCTGGACAGTATTATGAGGTACGGGTACGAGGCATCACCTAAAGCTGAAAGCAATGATATCAGCCAGCCTAACGGCCGACTATCATTATCGAAAGCGAATCCACCGACGTCGAGAATGAGGATTTGGTTGAAATTTACGGTAACGGTGTTGATCAATTTTGCAAGCGCAGCGATTTTCTCTGTCTCATGCAATGCAGAGAAGGCTTCCATCGCTTCAAATAGCTCCCTCGCTCGCCAATTTGCGCTGTAACCGAGAAGATTGCGATAGAGAGAACCAATGTCATCGTGAGCATTGAATTCTACGCGAATCTTGTGAGACGCAACGGTCTTATAGAATGATTTGAAGACGGCGTTGGCGATAGTACGTCGGCCGATCCCAGTGGGACCCGATAAAAAAAGAAATTTCGGCGGGGTGTCTCGATGAAGGACCATCTCGTTTATTTTTCGGATGTCGAGGTCCCTGCCGTAGGGCTCCTGTTCCTCAATTTTTTCTTTTCGGAGCACATCGCGGATGCGCAATGCTACTTGACCCGGTGAGGGGGGCAAGAGACCACAAATCGGGATGCCCATGCAGGGAGATCAGACCAATTTGTGTCGTCAAGTTGAAAGATAAGAAATTCTTTTATTTGCCACTTTGTTTTTAATTCATTGGCAAGGTCTAGCTCATTTCGCACCCATCCGGAATCGAGAGCGGCACGGGAAAGGAATAAAACGTAAACCTTGGAATCGTATAGACCTTCGCGGATTTGCTCTGCAAGATCGCAGTTTCGCTTAAACGTTTCCTTGTCATAGATGGACTGCAGTGCGCCGAGTCGATCAAAGACTGCTCCGACGAAATCTTTGTCAAAGCTATTGTGAGATAGGAAGGCCTTGTTCATTGGTCTAGTTCTTGGTTTTATGACGGATGAGCTTAACGAAGACATCTCTTCGTTATGGATCGATTCGATATCCACGATCGTTGTGGCTAGAGCGAACGTGGACCGGCAACGCTTTGTGGCTTGAACTCCGAGTCTCCCCGCAAAGCCTCTGCCTCTAAGTCATGTGAGGCAATGTGACGGAATAGTAGTGTCCCACAATAACTGGTACGTGACGATAGGTGCGCGAATGGTAATTGTAGTTTGAGGACCGCCTGTGCATCTATCGGTCGAATTCTGTATTCATTTCCACCTCCAATGGATGGAAAATGCGTAAAGCATGAATCTGTACTCCCGATTTTCGTCCAGTCGACATCTCACTAAGAGTCGCTAACACAACCAGGACATGACGCCATGAAAGTCATATCCTGGCGTCATGTCGAGACTCAAAATCAGCAACGAGGTATGGGCGGCATTGGAGCCGCTGATTCCGGTATTCATCCCGTCTCCCAAAGGTGGCCGACGCCGAACGGTGGATGAGCGCGCAGCACTGAACGGCATCCTGTATGTGCTGCAAACGGGCATCCCATGGGAAGACCTGCCGCAGGAACTGGGCTTCGGCAGTGGCATGACATGCTGGCGACGGCTGCGGGACTGGCAGGCCGAAGGCGTGTGGGAGCAACTGCATCTGGCGATGCTTCGCCGGTTGCGTGAGCATGACCAGATTGATTGGGAACGGGCCAGTCTTGATGCCGCCAGTGTTTCCAGCCCCGGGGGGCCAGGAAACCGGCCCGAACCCGACAGACCGGGGCAAATCGGGTCCAAACGACACATCGTCGTAGATGCGCGCAGCATTCCTCTGGCCATCACGGTCACGGGTGCCAACCGGCACGACTCGATGGCGTTCGAACCCACGCTCGATGCCATTCCGGCAGTGTCGGGCCTCAATGGCCAGCCCCGCAAACGCCCGGGCAAGCTGCATGCGGACAAGGGCTATGACTTTGCCCGATGTCGGCGTTACCTGAAGGAGCGCGGCATCACGGCCCGTATCGCCCGTCGCGGTGTGGAAAGCAAGGAGCGGCTCGGACGGCATCGCTGGGTGGTCGAGCGCACGCATGCCTGGTTTGCCGGTTTCGGCAAACTGCGCATACGTTTCGAGCGTCGTCTCGACATTCATTTTGCGTTGCTTTCCCTGGCTGCTGCCGTTATCTGTTCGCGCTTCGTTGACGACTTGTGTTAGCGGCTCTTAGAATGCGGACAATGATTCATGTCCAGCGCGCGTGAGTCGACGATGCATCACAACGACCTGCTCTTTATTTCGCGGCATCTTTCGCCAGCCGAAGTGTGTGCACAACTGCTTGCTTTAAGCGTTGTCGAATATAGCCGCGCGCCGGGCTTGAGCGTCGTGCTGACGCTAAACGGCACAGAAGGCCAACTCGCCGACACAGGCAGAGGCATGCGACTCACGCCGGATCTGGGCGATACGATTTCCCATGCCGAGCGAGCGCTGACCGGCTTCTATCCGTGTCTGTCGTCGAACGAGCACGACAACGCCATACTCCAGGAACTGATCTGGGGCGACCACGGCTCACTCGGTCCTTCGCTTGCCAACTTCGCCTGCCCGGCGCTGAGATTCACCAGTCGACGAGAAGGCGAGGTCTGGTCGCAAAGCTTCAGATACGGTCAGCCATCCGGCCCGGCCGCGTTGCTGGGCGCGACGAATACGACCGGCACGACCATCGATTTCACCACCGAAACCGCAATCGACGCTACCGAAGTCGCGGCGCTCGTCGCCCGATTGCGCAAGCGCATCCCTGAACTTCAGATCACGATTCACACGCGCTAAAAGCCATCGCGCACGCATGCGAGAAAGCACGCCGCCTCACAACGGCAGCGGCCGGTCCTGAAAAATGCTCTTCATGACGAGCGTGGAGGTGAGGCGCAGCACGCAGGGCAGCGGCAGCAGACGCCGGTCGTAGAGCGTCTGGAACGCCTTCAGGTCGCGCGTGACCACGTGCAGCATGTAGTCGGGCTCGCCGAACAGGCGTTCGGCGCGCGTGATCTCCGGAATGTCGATGAGCGCGTCCTCGAAGGACTGCACGTTCTCGCTGCTGCCCTCGCGCAAGGTGGCGAAGACGATGGCCGAAAAATTCAGCCCGACGGTGGCGGGGTCGATGGTGGCGCGATAGCCGCTGATGACCTCGGCGCTCTCGAGCGCGCGCAGCCGGCGCTGGCACGGCGACAGGCTCAGGCCCACGCGTTCACTGAGTTCCGTGATTGAAAGTCGTCCATCTTGCTGAATCTCAGCAAGAATCTTGCGGTCAATGGCATCCATGTGAGAAATATTAGCGCCTGAGGACGCCGACTGGCAAGAAATAGGGAGCACATTCCGGTGCGCAAACCGTAAGATTTGCGCCCTCGGGCGGTGGCGCCCGTCTTACCGGAAGTACAGCAGTGGAAGTGAGCTTGTTGACGGCGTTCTGGATCGTTTCGTTCTCCCTCGTCATGGTGCCGGGCGCCGACTGGGCCTACGCGATTTCGGCGGGTTTGCGCGGCAGCGTGATTGCGCCGGCCGTCGGCGGCATGTTGCTGGGCTATCTTGCGATCACGCTGGTGGTCGCGGCCGGTGTCGGCGCGCTGGTCACGAGCGTGCCCGCGCTGCTTTCGGTGCTGACGGTGGTCGGCGGCGCTTATTTGCTGTGGCTCGGCGTACGCACGGTGATGCATCCGGCCGAACTCTCGGCGGGCCAGGAAGACGGTCCGAAAACGGGACGGCAGAGCCGCTGGGGCTGGTCGATGCGCGGTTTCGCGATCAGCGGCCTCAATCCGAAGGCGATTCTGCTGTTCGTCGCGCTCCTGCCGCAGTTCACGCGCCGCGACGCCGGCTGGTCGGTGTCCGCGCAGATCGTCGCGCTGGGCGTGCTGCATATGATCAATTGCGCGTCCGTCTATTCGGTGGTCGGGTTTGGCTCGAAGGCCGTGCTCGGCACGCGGCCCGCCGCGGCGCGCCGCGTCAGCCAGTTGTCGGGCGTGGCGATGATCCTCGTCGCCGTGCTGCTGTTCGCGGAGCAGGTGTTCGCCTTTACGCGCTGAATCTGCGTTGAATCTGCGCTGAATCCACGCGGTTCCTTCCTGTTTCCCCGTCCTCGTCCCTGCCTTTCTCGCCCCCGCCCGGAATAAATCGCCGGGCCGCCTGTTAGTCCATTATCTCCATCCACGCAGGCCGACGATCATGGTTTCCCAAGGGCCGCCCGACGAGCGGCCGGTGTCCGAGGCCGATATTCAGGCCTACACTGACGGCTCGCTGGCCGGCGAGCACGCCGCGCGCGTGCGGCGTTATCTGGCACGGCGGCCCGGCGAATGGCATCGGATCCTGTTCTATCGGCGTCTCAATGCGCAGATGCGCCGCTCGTTTCACGCGGCCGCAGCGTCGCATCCGGCCCTGGCGAGCACGCAGTCCGGCATGCCGGCGCGGCGCGCCGGGTTTGGTCTGCGCGCGGTCTGGCGCCGCCGCGCCGCCGCGCTCGCGCTGGTGTGTGCAATGCTCGCGGCGGGCGCGGCCTGGCTGGCGCTGACCGAACCGGACGACCACACGCTGAACAACGCGGCCGTCATGGCGCTGATGGAAGCGGCTCCGGCCGCGTCAATCGGCGCCGATCACGCCCATGAAGGCGCAAGCGTCGATAACATCTATCACGTCGATGCAGCCGCCGACGCCGCGCCGTTCGATCTGGCCTCGGCGGGCTTGCGGCTCGTGTCGGCGGGCAAGATGGAGCTGGGTCCGTTTGCGCGCGCCGCGCGCTACGTCTACGAAAATGGCGACGGCGAACCGGTCGTGCTGCTGGGCGCGCGCGCCTGGTTCGCGGCCGACGCGCCGCAGTGGAGCGCGCGCCGCGTGGGTGCGCTGCGTCTGCTCGGCTGGACGTCGCACGGCACGCGCTGGGTGCTCGCGGGCAATGCCGCGACGCACGGTCTGATGCGCGCCGCCGACGTCGCCACGCAGCAGGGCGCCTCGCGTCGCGAGCGCCGCACGCACGAATAAAGAGGGCAGAGAAGGATGCAACATGGACATCCGTGACGAACTGATCGATCACGTGCCGCGCCTGAGGCGCTATGCGCGCGCGCTGATCAACAACCGCGAGCTCGCCGACGATCTCGTGCAGGACACGCTCGAACGCGCAATCGCGCGCACCGAGCTGTTCCGCGCGGGCACCGACCTGCGCGCGTGGCTGTTCACGATCATGCACAACATCTTCGTGAATCAGGTGCGCAAGTCGGCGGCGCGCGGCACGCATGTCTCCGTCGACGACGACAGCGTGCCCGAAACCGACTACGCCGTGCCCGCGACCCAGACCGGCGCGCTCGAAGTGCGCGATCTCGACTTCGCGTTGCAGCGGCTGCCGGTCGAACAGCGTGAAGTGGTGCTGCTGGTGGGCCTCGAAGAAATGAGTTATGCCGATGTGGCGCTGGCGCTGGACGTCCCCATCGGCACGGTGATGTCGCGGCTGTCGCGCGGACGCGAGCGCCTGCGTGCGCTCATGGCCGGCGCGGTGCCACGCGCGAATCTGAAGGTGGTGCGATGAGCGAGCAACAAATTCCCGTGACCGAAGACGAAATCCACGCCTACGTGGACGGCACGCTCTCGGAAGCGCGCCGCGCCGACGTCGAGCGCGAGCTCGAACGCAATCCCGACCTCGCCGCTCGTGTCGGCGACTTCTTTTCGCTGAACAGCCTGCTGCATGAGCGCTTCGACAGCCTGCTCAGCGAGCCGGTGCCCGCGCGTCTGCGCGCGGCGAGCGAAGCGCCTGCCGCGCGCGTGGACGCGACCAGAACGCTGAACCCAACGCTGAAAGCGCCCGTGCGTGCGGCCGCCAACTGGCCGAAATACGCGGGCATGGCGGCCGCGCTGGTGCTGGGCGTGGGGATCGGCTGGGGCACGCATTACGGCGCGGCATTCATGCCGGGTACTGCCGGTCGCGGCGATCAGCAGACGGCGAGCGCCGACACGACGATGAGCTTCGTCCACGAAGCCGCGCTCGCCCATGTGGTCTACATGCCCGAAGTCGGGCGTCCGGACACCATGAGCAGCCATCAGGAGCAGGACTTCGTGCAATGGCTCGCGAACCGGCTCGGCACCGACGTGCATCCGCCCATGCTCGCGAAAAGCGGTTTCGAGCTGGCGGGCGGCCGTTTGCTGCCCGGTCCCGACGGCGAAGTCGCGCAGTTCATGTATCACAACGCGCAGGGCGAACGCGTGACGCTGTGCATCTCGCACCGCAAGACCAGCAGCAACACCACGGCGTTCAAGCTCTACGAGGATGGCCCCGTGAGCGTGTTCTACTGGATCGACGGCGACTTCGGCTACGCGCTGTCCGGCGGCATCGACCACAAGGTGATGCTGCAACTCGCGCACGACGTCTATTCGCAATTGACGCCGCATTGAAGCTCTATTGAAGCGGTATTCATGACGTAGCGGTGCGGATTGCCCGCACCGTTCTTGCCGCGTCATGGTTCGCATGCGAACGCCGACGCCCCGCTCATCGAGTGCGGGGCGTCGGCGTTGCACGGTGTCGAACAGCGTCTTCTCTGCGCTCAGCTACCCTGATAGATATTGCAGAAGCTCGCCGGGCCGACGCACATTTGCGGCGCGCCCGACTCGCTCGTGCCGGGCATCGGCATGCCCATGCCGCTTTGCGCGACGGGATCGGCCGCGGTCTGCGCGACACGCGGCGGCTGCTGATGTTGCTGTGCGGCCACTTGCTGCGCGAACACGGGACTCACGTCCGGGTACGACGCATCGGTCACGAAACGCGAGCCGTTGTTTTCGGCTTCGATCAACTGCTGGCGCACTTCGGCGCGCGTGAGGCCTTGTGCCGAGGCTTGCGTGACGGCGCCCACGGAGGCAAGCGCGATGAAGGTGGCGAACATGGCGTGGCGAATGGACATTTCGAACTCCTGATAATGTGAGGTTGGTGCGTGACCGGAATCGATCGTGTTGGATTCATGTCGGCCTGCATGGAGATGAACGCATGGCGCGCCGTGCTATTCCGTTCGCGTGTGTATCTTCGTGTAGCGATGTAAGCGGGGCGGTCGGCAAACTCGGCGGAACGCGCCTCGGAGTTTGGGCGGGACATCGGCGCAATATGACGGTTTTGTGTCTTTGAGCGCGTGCAAGCTTGCCCGCGAAAGCACCCGTGTGGCATGCTTGCGGCGATCAAACGGCCACACGACCATGGATCTCGCTTCGTCCATTGCAACTTATGGCGCCGACATGTCGGGCCTGATATGCGGATTCCGCTTCACGCCTGGCCAGCCGGGTCAGCCCGTCAGCGGCGAGGAAGTGCTGCGCGGGCTTCAGCATGCGCGCGCCCTGGCCGCCGAGGCCGCCGAAGCGGCGCTTGCCGCCGCCGCGCGCCAGAATGCGGATCTCGCCACGCCGGATTGCGCGCCTGTGCAGCCCGAGCCCAGTCCGGCCGACGACGGCGCCTTCTACTGGCTGCACTTCAATCTCGCGCATGCCGCGAGCGCCTCGTGGATGCGCTCGCATCTCGATCTGCCCGACGGCTTTTTCGAAATGCTCGTCGAAGGCTCGCATTCCACGCGTATCGAACACATGGACGGCGCGCTGTTCGCGGTCGTCAACGACGTGATGTTCGATTTCGAGCTGACGCCTTCGCAGATCGCCACGCTCTGGTCCTATACGCACGAACGCCTGCTGGTGACGGCGCGCATGAAGCCGCTGCGCATGAAGCCGCTGCGCTCGATCGACCGTTTGCGCGGCGACGTGCGCAATGGCGAGACGTTCCGCTCGCCCGCCGAACTGCTGATTCATCTGATGCGCGATCAGGCCGACCTGATGGTGGAAATCGTGCGCCGCACGAGCATCGACGTGGATCGCGCCGAAGATCAGTTCCTCGCCTCGCGCCGCTCGAAAAGCCGCCACGAACTGGCCGCCATGCGCCGTATCCTCGTACGATTGCAGCGCATGCTCGCGCCCGAACCTGGCTCGATCTTCCGTCTGCTCGCGCGTCCGCCGCGCTGGCTGCAATCGCCCGACGTGCAGGATCTGCGCGAGGCGACCGAAGAATTCTCGCTCGTGCTCGGCGACATGGCGGGGCTGGTCGAGCGCATCAAGCTCCTGCAGGAAGAGATCGCCGCGCGTCTCGAAGAGCAGAACAACCGCACGCTCTTCACGCTCACGCTGGTCACCGTGCTCGCCTTGCCGATCAATATCGTCGCGGGTTTTTTCGGCATGAACGTGGGCGGCATTCCGCTCGCCGAGAACCGGCACGGCTTCTGGCTGATGGTGCTGGTGGTGGCGAGCTTCACGGCGCTGCTCGGCTGGTGGGTGTTCCGCCGCCGCGGCGACAGCTAGGCGCGCGTGCCATAACGCGCACGCGCGGACTGGCGGCGAAAATTGAGGCCTTTATTTGAGGCCTTATACTACGCGCTCGAACCGTCGGCCCCGCGCCGTTTTGACCCTTTCCACCCCTCCAGCCTGTGTGCTAACGCTATGGCCGTCCCTCCGCCATCCGTCGAATCCGCGACTGCCCCCGCTGCCTCCAAAAGCGGCGGCGCACGCGTGCGCGGCATGGACGATGGCGCGTTGCCGCCTGCTCATGAAGCCCTTCATGAAGTCGCCCGCGAGGCCCCGCTCGACGCCTTGATGCGCGTGATCGCGCGCCACTTCAACGTGGCTTCCGCCTGCGTGCTGCCGGGCCACATGCGTGACGACGCGCACGCGGGAGCGTGGCTGGGCGAGGGCGTCGATGCACCGTTGCGCGACGCGCTGCTCGAACTGCAGCGCGCCGAACGCCTGGGCGGCGCGCAAACGGGCGCGTTCGCGAGCGAACCGATCGTCGTCAGCGACGTGGCGGGCGATCCGGCCTGGCAGGCCTGTCTGAATCGCGCGAGCGCGCTGCCATTTCGCTTCGTCGCCGCCTGGCCGCTGGCGGGCGCGAACGGCGACTCGCCCGGCACGCTCTACCTGATCGATCACGCGCCGCGCGAGCTGAACGCCGCCGAGCGCGCGAGCCTCGACGATTTCGCGCGCGTGATCGCCACGCTCGCGGTGCAGGCGCCGCCGGCGCACGACGAAGTCGAAGCGTTGCGTGCGCGCGAGCGTCTGCTGGCGCTGGCGATCGCGGGCAGCGGCACGGGCATCTGGGATCGCGACGTCGTCACGGGCGAGATCCGCTATTCCACCGGCTGGAAAGCGATGCTCGGCTACGAGGACGACGAAGTGACGAGCCGCGTAGAAGACAGCCTCCTGCGCCTGCATCCCGACGACCGCGATTACGTGAAAGCGACCATGCAGGCGCACTTCGAAGGCCGCACCGCGCACTACGAAGTCGAGCACCGCATCCGCTGTAAAGACGGCAGCTACAAGTGGATCTGCAGCCGCGGCAAGGTGACGGCGCGCGACGCGGACGGGCGCGCGCTGCGCATGATCGGCACCACGACCGATATCACCTCGATGCGCGAAATGGCCGAGCGTCTGCGCGAGTCGGTGAATCTCGTCACCAATCTGACGAATGAAGTGCCGGGCCTCGTGTTCCAGTGCCATCAGGCGCGCGACGGCCATGTGTCGTTTCCGTATGCGAGTGCGGGGATCGCGGAGATTTACGAACTGACGCCCGCGCAGGTCGCGGCCGACGCGAGCGGCATCGAGGCGCTCGTGCATCCCGAGGATCTGGATGCGTATCGCGCGTCGTTCGCGGCGTCGGCGGCCGTGCTCGCGCCGTGGCACCTCGAATATCGCGTGTGTCTGCCGCAGCAGGGCTTGCGCTGGCGTCAGGGCGATGCGAAGCCGCGCCGTCTCGCCGATGGCGCGACCGTGTGGCACGGCTTTATCACCGACGTCACCGAGCGCAAGCGCATCGAAGCCGAGTTGCAGGAGTTCGCGACCACCGACGGCCTCACGCGGCTCGCGAACCGGCGTCATTTCATGGCGCGCGTGGAAGCGAAGCTCGCGCTGCTGCGCCGCGTGGCGAGCGCGGCCGGCGTGACGGGCATGGTCGGCATGAAGGGACTCGGCGGCATCGGCAACGTGGCGGCGGTCATGATGTGCGACCTCGATCATTTCAAGTCGATCAACGACCGCTTCGGCCACGCGGTCGGCGACGACGCGCTGCGCCACTTCGCCGAAATCCTGCGCACGCATCTGCGCGCGGGCGACGTGGCGGGCCGCATCGGCGGCGAGGAGTTCGCCATTCTGCTCGACGGCGCCGACGTGGAAGGCGCGTGCCGCGTGGCGCGCCGCATTCAGGACCGCATCGCCGTCGACCCGCTGCTCAGCGTCGCCGGGCCGGTCACGCTCGCCGTGAGCATCGGCATCACGCAGATGAGCGCCGACGACAGCGCCGCCGAAGCCGCGCTCTCGCGCAGCGACGTGGCGCTCTATCGCGCCAAGAAGGGCGGCCGCAACCGCATCGAGTGCGCCTGAGCGCGCGGTTTTCGGGCATCGCCGTGAACATGCGCGTCTCCCGGCTGCGGAGCAGTGTGCGCTCCTCATTCTGTCCCTTGGTGTAACGTTCCGGCAAGGCTCACGCCATTTCGCGCGCGCGTCGCGACGGAGAAACCTGTGCCGTTTCAGTCACCCCGTTCTTCCGATGCACCCGGCATGCTCGCGCGGCTCGCGAACTTGGCCGCGCGCGGGCTGGTGATCGCGCTCGCCGCCGGCGTGCCGCTCGTGCTCTGCGTGCTGCTGACGCGCTACGAAGCCGTGCGCATCGGGCGCAGCGAGGCCGCGCTGGCCTCGAACTTCGTCGTCAATCAGGTGATGGCGATCGTCGAGCAGGCGCGCGACGCCGCGCGCTCGGTCGCGCCGCATGCGGGCGCGCCGTGCGAGACGCTGTCGCGCGAACTCTCGCTCGCCGCCGCGACGCAGCCCTATGTGCGCACGCTCAATATTCTCGACAGCGATCACGTCGCCTGCTCGTCGGCGACCGGCAATCAGTCGATCGCGGTCGAGACCTTCCTCAACGGCAACGTGCGCACGCCGCGCGGCGACTGGCTGATGATCGTCCCGGGCACGCCGCTTGTCGCGAACCGGCCCGCGCTGCTGGTGGCCGTGCGCGCCATCGGCGGCCGCAATGTGGTCGCGGCGGTGGACTCGCAGTATCTGCTCGATCTGCTGCACGCTGCCGCGCCGCATAACGAGTTTCGGCAGGCGACGCTGCGCGTGGGCACCGGGCCCGCGCTGCACGAAATTCCCGCTGGCGGCGACCCCGCGCGCGACGAGGCGGGCGGCGACAGCCCGATGGAATCCGCGCCGCTGCTCGCCGACGTGCGCCGCACGCTCGACGGCAGCGTGATCGAACTGCGTCTGCAAGGCTTGCCCGAACGGCTGAACGCCACATGGCGTGTGCTGTTGTTTCGCTATCTGCCTTGGACGGCGCTGCTCGCCGCGCTGCTGGTCTGGCTCGTGTATCGCGTGCAGCAAAGCCGCCGGTCGCGCCGCGAGCAACTGCTGCGCGCGATCCGCGCGGGCGAATTTCATGTCGAATATCAGCCGCTGTTCGGCGTGGCGAGCGGGCGCTGCGAGGGCGCGGAAGCGCTGCTGCGCTGGGTGCGGCCCGGCATCGGCACGGTGCGTCCGGACGAGTTCATTCAGGCTGCCGAAGAAGAGCACGTGATCGTGCCGCTCACGCAGCATCTGCTCACGCTGATTGCCCAGGACGTCATGAAATGGGCGACGTTGCCGGGTTTTCACCTCGGCATCAACTTCGCGCCCGAACATCTGTCGAGCGAGGCGCTGCTGCCCGACGTGCGCAACTTCACGCGCAGCATTGGCGGACGCGGCATCGAGGTGGTGCTGGAAATCACCGAACGTTCGCTGGTGCGCAATACCGACGTGGCGCAGCGCAATCTCGTGGCGCTGCGCCGCGACGGCGTGCGCGTGGCCATCGACGACTTCGGAACGGGCTTTTGCTCGCTCTCGTATCTGGAGAAATTTCCGTTCGATATCCTGAAGATCGATCGCGGCTTCGTGCTGACCATCGATGCGCAGGAGCGCAGCGCCGTGGTGCTCGACAGCATCATCGGTCTCGCGCACAGTCTCGATGCGAAACTCGTGGCGGAAGGCGTGGCTTCGCAGGCGCAATTCGATTATCTGTGCGCGCGCGGCACGAACTGGATTCAGGGCTTCTTCTACGCGAAGCCGATGCCCGCCGACGATTTCGGGCGCTGGTATCGCGGGCCGGGCATGGCGCCGTTTCCCGCCCCGGTTGTGGCGGCAGCGCGCGAAGCAACGTAATCCGGCGACCTCAGCGGCTTTCGATCGATGCAAAAAAACGGGCGGCCCTGATCGGCCGCCCGTTTGTCTTCAAGCCTCAGCGCAAGAATCAGTGCGGCGAAGTCCAGCCCTTGTAGCTGCCGACGTTGTCGCGCGTGATGAGCGCGGGCGTCATCTGGATCATCGGATTGGCGGGCTTCTTGCCGTTCATGATGTCGTAGCCGACCTGCACGGCGGTTTGCGCCATTTTCCACGGGTCCTGGCTCGCGGACGCCTGCACGAGCGTGTCGCCCTTGAGCGCGGCTTCGATGTCGGGCGCGCCGTCCACCGAGGTGATCACGATATTGCTGCGGTGCAGTTGCTTGGCGGCCAGGTCGCTGCCGATCGCCTGCGGATCGTTGATGGTGAATACGCCGTCGAGCTTCGGAAAGCGCGTGAGGTAGCCCTGCATCGTGTTCATGCCGCCTTCGCGCGAGCCTTTGCCGTCCTGATCGTCGGAGAGAATCTTGATGCCCGGCGACTTCGCGAGCACCTGCTTGCAGCCGTTCACGCGGTCGATCACCGCCGAGACCTGCGGGCCGTTTTCGATAATGACGTTGCCCTTGCCGTTGATCTTCTTCGCGAGGTATTCGCAGGAGATCGCGCCGGCCTTCACGTTGTCGGTCTGCACGGTGGCGTCGGCGCCCGCGGCGCTCACGTCCACGGCCAGCACCACGATGCCGGCCGCGCGCGCCTTGCGCACGGCGGGCTCGATGGCTTTCGGATCGGAGGCGTTCAGCAGGATCATGTCGACGTGCGCCGAGATGAAGTTGTCGATCTGCGTGAACTGCTTGTTCAGATCGTAGTCGGCGGACACGGCCGTGACCTTCGCGTTCGGATTGATCTGTTTGGCCTTCGCTTCCGCGCCTTGCACGATGGTCACGAAGTACGGATTGCCCAGCGAACCCACGGTGATGCCGATCGACTTCAACTGCTTGTCGGCGGCGTGCGCGCCCTGCAGGGCGCAGCCCAGGGCGAGGGCGGCAACGGTGCGAACGGCGACGGCAACGGCGGTTTTCTTTTTCAGCATGATGTCTCCTGAGGGTGCCTTCGAGTTATGTCGTGTGTCGTGTTGGTGTGTTGTGTCAACGTGCTGTGTCAATGTGATGCGTGCTGCAAGGGAAAGCGAGGAATCAGGTGCGGGCCGAACCGCGCTGGCGATAGCGGTCGAGCGCCACGGCGCCGACGATCACGAGGCCCTTGATGATGTATTGCCAGATGTCCGAGACGCCGAGCAGCACGAGGCCGTTCGACAGCACCGCGATGATGAGCGCGCCGATCAGCGTGCCGACGATCGAGCCCACGCCGCCCACGAAGCTGGTGCCGCCGAGAATCACCGCGGCGATGGCGTCGAGTTCGTACGACTGGCCGAGTTGCAGACCGTTGGCGGCGTAGAGGCGCGCCGCCGACATCACCGCGCCGAGCCCGGCGAGCAGGCCCGAGGCCGCGTAGACGAACATCTCGATCGCCCACACCTTGATGCCCGAGAGACGCGCCGCTTCCGGGTTGCCGCCCACCGAATAGATATGCAGGCCGAGCACCGTGCGGCGCAGCACGAACCACGACGCGGCCACCACGACGAGCGCGATGATCACGAGCCAGGGCACGCCGAACACCGTGCCGTTGCCGATGAAGGCGAACGAGAGCTGCGGATTGAAGATGGTGGTGTCGTGGCCCATCAGACGCGCCACGCCGCGCACGGCCGTGAGCGAGCCGAGCGTGACGATGAAGGGCGGCAGGCGCAGCAGCGAAATCAGCGCGCCGTTGATGAGCCCGAAGCCGAGACCCACGCCGAGCGCGGCCGGAATACCCAGCCAGCCCCAGCCGACGATGGTCGAGCCGAGCATCGCGGCCACGGCGGACGCGGCCAGAATCGAGCCCACCGAAAGATCGATGCCGCCCGTGAGAATCACAAAGGTCATGCCGGCCGCGAGCACGATGTTGATCGACGCCTGCTGCGTGACAATCGACAGATTTTCGAGCGAGAAAAAGCCGTCGGTGAGCAGGCCGAAGCCGATGCACAGCAGCACCAGCACGGGCAGCATGCCCGCCGTGCGCATGATCGACTTCATGCGCGCGCGATGGCCGTCAACGGTCTGGCCGCGCGTGGATTGCGCGCCCTGGGCAGGCGTGGCCTCGGCCGCATGGCGGGGAAGAATGCTTTTCATGATG
This sequence comes from Paraburkholderia tropica, assembly GCF_014171495.1. Classification (NCBI taxonomy): domain Bacteria; kingdom Pseudomonadati; phylum Pseudomonadota; class Betaproteobacteria; order Burkholderiales; family Burkholderiaceae; genus Paraburkholderia; species Paraburkholderia tropica. Next base: position 1,429,869 of record NZ_CP049137.1, on the reverse strand, counting down.
TCGTGCTCCTCAATATCTCTTTTGACGGGGCGATGCGCGTCGGGCGCGGCGCTTACGCGGCTTCGTCCAGCGCGCCCTGCGAGCCGGTGGCGAGTTCGATGATGGCTTCCTGGCCGATGGGTCTGCCGGTGTAGCCGCCCAGTTCTCCGGCGAACAGGCCTTCGCGCATGACGAGCACGCGATCGGCCACGCCGATGATTTCGGGCAGCTCGCTCGAAATCACGATGATGCCCACGCCGGTTTTGGCGAGGTCGTTGATGATGCGGTAGATCTCCGACTTCGCGCCGATGTCCACGCCGCGCGTCGGTTCATCGAGGATCAGCACGCGCGGTTTCGTTTCGAGCAGACGCGACAGCAGCACCTTCTGCTGATTGCCTCCCGAGAGCGCGCCCACGTTCACGCGCGGGCTCGGCACGCGTATCGTCAGCGCGCGGATCGACTCCTTCGCGCGCGCCGAGCCGCGCGCGAGATCGAGCACGCCGAAGCGCGCGTCGCGGCCCGCCACGGACACGTTGACGTTGTCGCGCACGCTCATGTCGAGAAAGAGGCCTTGATGCTTGCGGTCTTCGGTCAGATAGACGAGGCCCGCGTTGATCGCGTCGCGCGGCGTGTGGACGTGCAGCGTTTTGCCGTCGATCGAGATCTCGCCGCGCACGCGCGGTTCCGCGCCGAAGATCAGGCGCGCGAGTTCCGTGCGGCCCGCGCCCACGAGCCCCGCAATGCCGAGCACTTCGCCCGCATGCAGATCGAGGCTGCAACCGCGCACGCGCTTGTCGTCGGCGACGTCGCGCACGGTGAGCACGACCTTGCCCGGATCGTAGGGCGCGTGCGCCTTTTTGTAGAAGCCCGAAATATCGCGCCCCACCATCATGCTGACGAGGCTTTCGGCGCTCAGCGCGTCGCGCATCAGCGTGCCGACGTAGCTGCCGTCGCGCAGCACCGAAACACGATCGGACAGCTCGTAGATTTCGGCCATGCGATGGCTGATGTAGATGATCGCGAGACCGTCTTCGCGCAGTTGCAGGATCAGCTTGAAGAGGCGTTCGGTTTCGCGCGAGGAGAGCGGCGTGGTGGGCTCGTCCATCACGATGATGCGCGCTTCGGTATGCACGGCGCGCGCGATTTCCACGAGCTGGCGTTCGGCGATCGAGAGCGAGCCGACCAGCGTGGTCGGGCCGAAGGTGGCGCCGAGGCGTTGCAGCACGTCTTCGCAGCCGCGCTCCATCGCCGCGCGATCGACCATGCCGAAGCGCGAGTTGCCGCGCCGCAATTCGCGGCCCGCGTAGATATTTTCGGCCACCGACAGATTCGGCGCGAGGCTCAGTTCCTGATAGATCACGGCCACGCCGAGTTCGCGCGCGGCGAGCGGCCCGTCGATCGTCACCGGCTTGCCTTCGATGAGAATCTCGCCGCCGGGATCGGCCTGATACGCGCCCGAGAGAATCTTCATGAGCGTGGACTTGCCCGCGCCGTTCTCGCCCATCAGCGAATGCACTTCGCCGGGCCAGACCGAGAGGCGCACGTTGTCGAGCGCGCGCACACCGGGAAAGGTCTTGCTGATGCCCCGCATTTCCAGCAGCGGCGGCGTCGTCTCAGAGCTCGACATGGCTCTCCTCCTGCGCTTGTACGTTGGTTTGTGCGCCGGCGCCCATCAGGATGCCCGCACGCGGCGAAAAGTTGAAGAACATCGGCAGCGTGGCCGCGCCGAGCGCGCCCGCGTCGGGGCCGAAGGTGCCGCGCACCAGCGCGGGCGTGCCGCGCGCCTCGGGGCGGTGGCGGCCACGGCCACGCGCAGGCGCTGCATGAGCGTGTCGATGAGGCCCGCGTCCACGTCGGCGTCGAGCACCACGGCGGGCACGTCGAGCACGCAGAGCGCGGCGCGCAGCGCGGGCGCGAGCGCGTCGATGCAATCGTCGAGCCATTCCTCGACCGCCGGATGCCGGCGCGCGATGCAGGCTTCGAGATCGGCGCGGCTGTCGACGGTCTCGCCGCAATATTGCAGATGGCGGCGCAGCGCGATCAGCGACGCGCGCGAGAGCAGGATGTCCCATTTGCCGTCGGGCTTGTGCGCCGAAGGCAGGTTGCAGGGCGGCACCGGCATCACCGCGAAATCGCCCGCGTTGCCGGTCAGGCCGCGCACGCAATCGCCGTCGATGGCGACGCCGCCGCCGATCGCCGGGCCGAGAAACAGATAGAGGAAATCGTCGCGCTGACGTCCGCAACCGTAGAAGATTTCGGCGATGGCGGCGGCGTTGCCGTCGTTTTCGCTGAACACGGGCAGGCCGGTCGCGCGGCCCAGCTCGGCGGCGAAATCGACGTCGCTCCAGACGCTGAAGGTATCGGCGGGCAGGCCCAGTTCGCGCAGCCAGCTGCCGAGGTTGTACGGCTGCGCCACGCCGATGCCCGCGAGGCGGCGGCGCTCGTCCTTGTCGAGCAGTCCCGACAGTTCGCCGATGTCGCGCTGCACGATTTCCTGCGCGAGCGCGGGTTGCGGCAGCAGCATGTCATGCGAGCGGCGGCCGATCATCCGGCCCGCGAAATCGACGAGCACGGTTTCGATGTTGGTCCGGTCCAGACGCACGCCGATGGCGAATGCGCCGCGCGGCGACAGGCGCAGCAGCGAGGCGGGCTGGCCGCGTCCGCCGTCGAGGCGACGGCCGCTCATTTCGATCAGACCATTGTCGATCAGCGACGTGATGATGCTGCCCACCGCCGTGCTGGTGAGGTTCGCGAGGCGCGCGAGGTCGGCCTTCGACGCCTCGCCGGCGCGCCGCAGCGCTTGCAGCAGCAGACGCTCGTTGAAGCGGCGGACATTGGCCGAATTGCTGCCTTGACCGACATGCGGACTTCTCACGCGTCTCCTCCGTAGCTCTCGATGCGTGTCGACCGGACGGTGTGCGGCGTTCGTCGGCGACTAAATAAATCAAGTTGATTTATTTAATGCCGGATTTCGTCCCGTGTCAGCCTGGGGAAATCCCGGCGCGGGGTGGGCATGAATGTGGCCGCACATAGCATTGCCCAACGGTTGTTGGGTGAATGAAAGAAATGTGGGCGTGTGCCCGGTTGCGGCCAACTCGAGGCAACAAGCATGTACCGTCGTCGGCTCGTTGCTGGAAACGATTATCCGTCGGTAGCCGTTTGCGTGTGCCGAGCGCGCATCGCAATCGTCCGGGACGATCTCGTAGCACGCAGGAGTGCGTTAAAAAAAGCGCGCGGTCCGGGGTGGTTTGTCGGCGATCAAAATGCTGATTCGTATGGATGACGAATGAATGGAGAGGGTGCGGGATTCGGAATTATCCAGGCCGCCTTGCATGCTAGATTGCATTCGCCCTGTTCGCCACAGAGCAAGGTGCAACTTCCAACATACTGAAGGAAATCCACAATGCAACCGATTACGCGAAACGACCTGGCCAAAGCTGGCGTGGCTGGCGGCTCTGGCAGCTCTGGTTCGTCGAAAAACATCTGCACGGGAAAGGGCTCGTGCTCGATCAAAATTCCGATTTTTGGCAGAAAGTAGAAATCGAAAAACCTGCGTGAATCCAGCAGTCAAAACGGCTCATTTCGAGCCGTTTTCTTTTTCGGGAACTGCAATCAGGGAACCGCTCATGGCCGTCGGCCGGTTGAGTCGCCTCTGATTACGCGTTAGATTCTCAATTCGCTGCCGCGTGGCGCGTATTTTCATTGCTGCGCAACAGGCAAACGCGTCGTCGTCGAAATGAATCCGCCAGGGAAACGCCTATGCACAAGCACATCTTCGTCAATCTGGGCGTGCGCGACTTGAAGCGCTCGATGGACTTTTTCGCTCAGGTCGGCTTTACGTTCGAGCCGAAATTCACCAACGAGCAGGCCGCCTGCATGGTCATTGGCGAAAACATCTTCGCCATGCTGCTGACGCCCGACTTCATGCGCGGCTTCACCGACAAACCGCTCGTCGACGCGCGCGAGCAGACCGAAGTGCTGGTCTGTCTCTCATGCGAGTCGCGCGAGGAGGTCAATGCGCTCACGGAGAAAGCGCTCGCGGCGGGCGGCACGTCGAAGCGTCCGCCCACGGACTATGGCGACGCGATGTACGGCCGCAGCTTCGAAGACCCCGACGGCCATATCTGGGAGTTGATGTGGATGTCGCCCGAGATGGTGGAAAAGGGCGCGCACGGCGCGTGACCTGACGGGCGACGCGGGCGACGACGGGCGGCGGATAAAGCGCGCCTCAGGCGGGTTCAGACCAGCTCGACCCGCTTGATTTCCTTCACGATCACGAGGTAGCTGATCACGGTGATCATGGCGTTCACGCCGACGAAGGCCAGCGCGCCGTCGAACGAGCCGGTTTTCGCCACGAGGTAGCCGATCGCGATCGGCGTGACGATGCCGGCCACGTTGCCGAACATGTTGAAGATCGAGCCCGAGAGGCCGATGGCTTCCTTCGGCGCGGTATCGGCGACCACGGCCCAGCCGAGCGCGCCGATGCCCTTGCCGAAAAACGCGAGCGACATCAGCAGCACCACGAGCCAGTCGCTCTGCACATAATTGCAGCCGACGATGCACGCCGACAGCGCCATGCCGCCCACGATCGGCGCCTTGCGCGCCAGCGTGAGCGAACAGCCCGCGCGAATCAGCGAGTCGGAAATCACGCCGCCCAGCACCCCGCCGAGAAAGCCGCAGACCGCCGGCAGCGACGCCACGAGGCCCGCTTGCAGGATCGTCATGCCGCGCGCCTGCACGAGGTAGATCGGGAACCACGTCAGGAAGAAGTAGGTGATGACGTTGATGCAGTACTGCGCGAGATACACGCCCAGCAGCATGCGGTTCGACAGCAACTGACGCATGATGCGCCAGCCGTTGCCCGTCGTTTGCGTCCGGCCGGCATCGTCCGCAGCGCGCGACTTGCGCAGATGGCCGTTCACGAGGCCGCCGCCTTGTTCGATGTACTCCAGCTCCTGCGGATTCACGCCCGGATGGTTCGCCGGATTCTTCATGACCTTGAGCCAGACGAAGGCGAGCAGCAGCCCGGCCACGCCCATCATCAGATAGACGTGGTGCCAGCCATAGGCGTGCGTGACCCACGCCATCAGCGGCGTGAAGACGACGGCCGCGAAATACTGCGCCGAATTGAAGATTGCCGACGCCGTGCCGCGTTCCTGGGTGGGGAACCAGCTCGCGACCACTTTCGCGTTGGCCGGGAACGCGGGCGCTTCCGCCGCGCCCATCACGAAACGCAGCGCGAACAGCGCCGCGACGGCCGCCGCCGTACTGCCGAGCACGCCGATCGCGCTTTGCAGCAGCGTGAACAGCGACCACAGGAAGATGCTGGTGGCGTAGACGCGGCGCGCGCCGAAGCGGTCGAGAATCCAGCCCGCGGGCAGTTGCGAGAGCACGTAGGCCCAGCTGAACGCCGAGAAGATGTAGCCCATGCGGATGGCGTCGAAGCCGAACTCCGCGCGCATCGCCGAACCAGTGACCGAGAGCGTCGCGCGATCCGCGTAGTTGAGGGTGGTGATGACGAAGATCAGCGCAAGGATGACGTAGCGGACTTTCGTGCGGCTCGCGGCATCGGCTGCGCTGGCGGCCGGGTTGGCGGTACGGCTCAACGGCATGGGTTCACCTTGGTTCGTGCGCGGGGGAACGGGCGAGCGTCTCCGCGTAATGTCTCCGAGCGGCGCGAGTTGTAAGACATCGAGCCGACTTGTCAGAAGGCATCCTACAATGTCTTACGGCGGCGGAGCAATCGTCTCGGCGCATGTTTCGGTTGAATTCAGGGTAAACGTGGTATTGAGCGGGGCGCGCGCTTGTGGAATTGTTCGCCAAGTTGTTCGACAACATGACGGGCGCCGCGGTGATGATGTTAACAGTGGCGCCCCCGACTACAACAGCCCGGGGAGGCGAATTTGAACAGGAAGAAAATGGCGCAGGCAGTGATGGGCGCGGTGCTGGGCGTCGCGGGCGCGGTGGCGGCGCACGCGGCGACCTTTGTTTATGTGTCGAATGCGGATAGCCAGAACATCTCGGTGTTTCGCGTCGACGAAAGCGCGGGCACGCTCGCCGCCGTCGAGACGGTGCCGGTCGGCGGCACGGTCATGCCGATGACGCTCTCGCCCGATCATCGCCGTCTGTACGCCGGTCTGCGCTCGCAGCCGTATCGCGTGGTGAGCTTCGCGATCAATCCGCTCGACGGGCGGCTCGCCGAACTCGGCCGCGCGCCGCTCGCCGAAAGCATGGCCTATCTCTCGACCGACGCGACCGGCCGCTATCTGCTGTCGGCCTCGTATGGCGGCAACCAGCTTGCGGTGAACCGCATCGGCGAGAACGGCGTGGCGGGCGAGGTGCAGCAGACGATCAAGACCGGGCCGATGGCGCACGCGATCCGCACGTCGGCGGACAACCGTTACGCGTTTGCGTCCGTGCTCGGTTCCGACGCGTGGCTGCGCCTGCGTTTCGACGCCACGACCGGTCAATTGACCGAGGACGCCGCGCCCGCGTATGCGCTGCCCGAGAAGTCGGGGCCGCGCCATTTCGTGTTTTCGTCGGACAGCCGCTTCGTCTATCTGATCGACGAACTCGACGGCAAACTGCACGTGCTCGCGTTCGACCGCGCGCACGATACGGTCAAGCCGATCCAGACCGTCTCGATCCTGCCCGCCGATTTTCATGGCGACAAGCCGTGGGGCGCGGATCTGCACCTGACGCCCGACGGGCAATTTCTCTACACGTCGGAGCGCACGTCGAGCACGCTGGGCGCCTATCGCGTCGATCGCGCGACCGGCAAGCTCGCGCGCATCGGCACCTATGCCACGCAGAAGCAGCCGCGCGGCTTCAATATCGATCCGTCGGGGCGCTGGCTGTTCGCGGTCGGCCAGTTGTCGACGCAGATGAGCGTGTATCGCATCGATGCGAAAACGGGCGCGCTCGAAGAAACGGGGCAGGTGCCCGTGGACAAGGGCGCGAACTGGGTGGAAGTGGTGCGTTACACCGGGTCGAACGAGTAACGCCGGTTCGGCACGGCGCGTCCGCGTGGGTTCTCACGCACGCGGACGCGCGGGTTCGCCTTTAACGCAGCGAACAGTTGAGCCAGTGATGGATGCGCTCGCCGTCGAGACGCGAGCCTTCGGCGCTCGCGCTGCCGAGCATCGTGACGATCACCGGGCGGCGGCCGTGCACCATCATGCGCATGACCATGTTGTGGCCCGACTCGTTGATGAAGCCGGTTTTCTGCAAGCTCGCCTGCACGCGGTTGTAGCGCACGAGGCGGTTGCTGTTCACATATTGAAGCTGCCCGCGTCCCGTGGGCACGCGTTCCTGATGATCGGTGGAATAGCGGCGGATCAGCGGGTAGCCGTTGGCCGCGCGCACGAGCCGTGCGAGTTCGCGCGCCGTCGAGACGTTTTGCGGCGAGAGTCCCGTGGCGTTGACGAAGTGCGTGTGCGGCATGCCGAGGCTCGCGGCCTTCGCGTTCATTGCGTCGACGAAGGCGGGCTGGCCGCCCGGATAGTCGCGCGACAGCGCCGACGCCGCGCGGTTCTCCGACGACATCAGCGCGATATGCAGCATGTTCGCGCGCGTGAGGCTCGACCCAACGGTAAGTCGCGAATGCGTGAACTTGAGCGTGTCGAGATCGGCGTCGGTCACGTCGATGCGGCGCGCGAGCGGCGCGTGATTCTGGTCGAGCCAGACCACGGCCGTCATCAGCTTCGACACCGAGGCGATGGGCACGACGGCGTCGGCGTTACGCGCGAACAGCGGCGTGTGCGTCTGTTCGTCGACGATGAACACCGAGCGCGAGAAAAGCCGCTTGCGTGAAGCCGGCGTGTAGCCGCAGCGCGCGAGCAGATGCGGACCCTCGGTGGCTGATGCGGTGGTCGACACGCTCGTTTGCGGCGCGACGTACGGAATGATTGTCGGCGCGAAATTCGGCGACTCGGTTTGCGCGGTCGTGACGGGCGGTTTCGCGTGGTGACGTTTGGCCGGCGCTTTCACGTGGGCTTTCGGATGCGCCTTAACGTGCGGCTTCGCGTGCACCTTCGCATGCGGCTTGACGTGCGACTTGCTTTGCGCGATCGAACGGTGAGCGGCATGCCCGTGCGGCAACGGCTTCGTTTTCGCGCGCTTGCCGCGGCGCTTCGCATCAGGCGTTTTCGCCGCGGCGAGCGCGGGCACGGTGCGCTGCGCCGAACGCGGCTTGCGGGTGATTTTCTTCTTCTTGGCGGCCGCGTGGACATGCGGATCGGCGCGATGCCGAGGCGTCGTTGCGGCGAAACTCGCCGTGGCCGTCAGGCCGGCGAGCAGGAGGGCGGAAACGAGGAGCGGAAGTCGAGAAAGGGAAATCACCGGCAGAAGAAGTTGAGGCGGGTAGTTCGAAAGAGGGCGAAGAGGCGCGACGAAGCACCGGGAAACGGCTGGATAGCAGCAGCTCGATGCGAGGCGTATCGCCGCGCGCGAGACTCAATGGTACAGGTAGAACACCTCGCCGCGCGCATTCTTGCTGTTTTTCCGGCGAAATCGCTGCAAATGGGCGCATGATGCGCCGGAAAATGCGTGATCGGTCACGTCGTTCGCACGCATGTTACCGGTCTCAGGGTTATCGCGAATGGCTGCGTTCGCGCACCGATTTGTATGATGGGCCAGGACATGCCGATGCTCCCGCTCATGCGCTGCGGCTGCGCAGTCGTCGCTGCCGCGTCGAGCGTGACGGGCCACGCAGCCTCATGAACGCCCACACTCCCGCCCCCGCTTCCTTGCCCGTGCATTCGCCCAGCCATTGCGTCGAGGACTTCACTGGCGTCGCCAATCTCGCTAGCATGCTGGATTGCGCCCGCATCCGTTACCGGAGTGTCTAGATGCCTCGCTTCGCCGCGAATCTCACGATGATGTACAACGAGCACGCGTTTCTCGACCGCTTCGCCGCCGCCGCGCACGATGGGTTCGACGCCGTGGAATATCTGTTTCCGTACGACCATCCCGCCGCCGAAGTGAAGGCGCGGCTCGAAGAAAACGGCCTCGCGCAGGCGCTTTTCAACGCGCCGCCCGGCGACTGGGCCGCAGGCGAACGCGGTCTCGCCGCGCTGCCTGGCCGCGAGGACGAATTCCGCCGCGGTATCGACAAGGCGCTCGATTACGCGCGCGTGCTCGGCAATCGCAAGCTGCATGTGATGGCGGGTATCGTCGCTTCCGAAGACACGCGTGCGCAGCAGCGCGAGCTGTATCTGAAGCATCTCGACTACGCGGCGCAGGCCGCGCGCGGCGAAGGCATCACGATTCTGATCGAGCCGATCAACACGCGCGACATGCCGGGCTATCTGCTCAATCGTCAGGACGACGCGCACGCGATCTGTGCCGAAATCGGCGCGGCCAATCTGCAGGTGCAGTTCGATTGCTATCACTGCCAGATCATGGAGGGCGACCTCGCGGTCAAGCTCAAGCGCGATATCGCGCGGATCGGGCATATTCAGGTGGCGGGCGTGCCCGAGCGGCACGAGCCCGATAGCGGGGAAATCAATTATCCGTGGCTCTTTTCGCTCATCGACGAACTGGGCTATACCGGCTGGATCGGTTGCGAGTACTGGCCGCGCGCGAAAGCGTCGGACGGGCTCGGCTGGATCCGGCCTTATATGAAACCGCGATGAAACCGCGATAAAACACGGTCAAAGTGCGATGAAGGCGCGCGCCTGAGGCAGTCGTTCGTGCGTGCGCGGTACGCGGTGCATTCCATCAGGCTTGAACGGAGCGTTCGACTATGAAAGTGCTGATTACCGGCGGTGCAGGATTTCTCGGCCAACGACTCGCGGGCGAACTGCTTGCGCGCGAGTCGTTGAAGATTGGCGGCGTGCAGCAGCGCATCGACGAAATCGTGCTCCTCGACGTGACGCGCGCAGAAGGCCCCGACGATCCGCGCGTGCGCATCGAGGAAGGCGATATTGCGGAGCGCGCCGTGCTGGAGCGCGTGATCGACGGCGAGACGGCCGTGATCTTCCACCTCGCCGCGATTCTGAGCGCGGAGGCCGAGGCGGCGTTCGAGCTCGGCATGCGCATCAATTTCGATGCCACGCGCGAATTGCTCGAAGTGTGCCGCGCGCGCGGCCATGCGCCGCGCCTCGTGTTCACGAGTTCGGTGGCGGTCTATGGCGGCGACATTCCCGAAGAGGTGCAGGACGATACCGCGCTCAATCCGCAGTCGTCGTACGGCACGCAGAAGGCGATGGCCGAGCTGCTGTTGAGCGATTATTCGCGGCGCGGTTTCGTCGACGGGCGCGTGCTGCGTCTGCCCACGGTCAGCGTGCGGCCGGGCAAGCCGAACGGCGCGGCGTCGTCGTTTGCGAGCGGCATCATTCGCGAGCCGCTCAATCGCGAGATCAGCGTGGTGCCGGTGAGCGGCGCGACGCGCGTGTGGCTGTTGTCGCCGCGTATCGCGATCGAAAACATCGTGGTGGGCGCGGAAATCGACGCGGCGGCGCTCGGTCATACGCGTGTGGTGAATCTGCCAGGCGTGTGCGTGACCGTCGACGAAATGGTCGAAACGCTGAGCCAGTTCGCCGGGCCGAAGGCTGTGGCCCGTATCGAATGGGCGCCGGACGAGACGATCGAGCGCATCGTCAGCAGCTGGCCGTCGAGCTGGAACGTGCGCCACGCCAAAAAGCTGGGCTTCAGCGGCGAGACCACGTTCCGCGCGATCGTGCAGACTTATCTGGAAGACGAGTTGCACATACTGCCCAAACGCGATCACGGGCATCACTAGCCGCGCAACGCGATCGAAAGCGCGCGATCAGTCAGGATGACGAATGAACAAGAACGAGTATGAAATCCATGATGCGCGCTTTCGCTGGCTGATTCAGGCGAACGCACCGTTGCAGAAGATCGCGGGCGATTGTCTCTGGAACGAGGGGCCGGTGTATTTTCCGGCCGCCGATCAGCTGCTCTGGAGCGACATTCCGAACAATCGCATGATGCGCTGGGCGCCCGGTGCGGGTGTCGGCGTGTTTCGCGCCAACGCGAATTTCAGCAACGGCAATACGCGCGACAACGAAGGCCGCCTCGTGACCTGCGAGCACGGACGGCGCTGTATTTCGCGCACCGAACACGACGGCAGCGTGGTGGTGCTCGCGTCGCATTATCAGGGCCGCCGTTTCAACTCGCCGAATGACGTGATCGTCGATTCGCGCGGCACGATCTGGTTCAGCGACCCCGACTACGGAATCATGAGCGATTACGAGGGCTTTCGCGCGGAAGGCGAAATCGGCGGCTGTCACGTCTATGCGCTCGAAACCGGCGCGAGCGAGGCGCGGCGCGTGACCGACGATTTCGTCAAGCCCAACGGGCTCGCGTTTTCACCGGACGAATCGCTGCTCTATATTGCCGATTCGGGCGCTTCGCACGTGGAGGGCGGCCCGCGCCATATCCGCGTATTCGATGTGCGCGACGGCGCGTTGTCGAATTCGCGCGTGTTCGTTTCGATTCAGAACGGCGTGCCCGATGGCTTTCGCGTCGACGAGCAGGGCAATGTCTGGACCAGCGCCGAGGACGGCGTGCATTGCTATTCGCCGCAAGGCGAATTGCTCGGCAAGATCCTGCTGCCGGAAGTGGTGTCGAACCTCACGTTCGGCGGGCTCAATCGCAACCGGCTTTTTGTGACGGCGACGTCGTCGGTGTACGCGCTGTTCATGGGCGTGCGCGGCGCGGCGCGCTGAACCTGGCGCGCACGCCTGTAGATCGTGCGTGCCTGCGATCAGGCTGTCGTCGAGATCAGGCCGCCCGTGCTCTGGCCGCTCGCGAGCATCAACTGAACCAGTTCGGCTTGCGCCGTCTGGATCGCGGCTTCGAGCTGGTTGGCCGCGCTGAGCGTCGCATCCTGGCTCGATTTGGCGGCGCCGCCGGTGCTCGTGGATTGCGATGCGCCGGTCGTGCTGTTGTTCGAATCGGCATTCGCGTTGTTGTTCGCATCGCTGGCGTTGGTCGTACTGCTCGTCGCCTGCGCCGAACCGCCATTCTTCGGCAACGAGGCGAGCTGCGATTCGAGCGCCTTGATCAGCGCCTTAAGCTGATCGATGGCCGTCGTGGTGCTGCTCGAACTCGACGACGAACCGCCGCCACCGCCGCCTCCACCTCCGCCGCCGCTTTTCGAAGTCGAAGTCGTCGACGTCGTGCTCGACGTGCTGCTCGACGATGATGTGTCGCTCGAAGCGTTCGACGAAGTGGCGCTGTTATTGCCGTTCGACGTATTCGACGTGTTCGCGCTGGCGCCGCTGGCGGTCGTGGCGATGGTCGAGGTGGCGGAACTGGTGGGCTGAATCTGCATGGAGGCGTGTCCTCGACGTTGAGCGGTGCGGCGAAGCGGTCCGGGCATCGTCCGCAAAACGCGCAGATGAAGCCCCTGTTTGGGATAACGGCAGCGCACGGCCGATTCTTTAGGGGGAGTCGCCCTGGCTCGCCTTACACGGCCTGACGCTGCCCGCCTGTTCAGCGTCGCCCGACGCCGGCCGAATCGCGGCAAACCTGCCGCAATCAGGGCGCAAGCACGGCGCAAACGCATCGCCAACAGGTAAAATCGATTCCGCGCGCCGCCGCGTGCGCATTCACCGTTCGAACGCTCCGAAACGATTCCGCTCCGGCGCCGCCGCCAGATCGACCAGGCATGCAATTACCCGGCTCCACCGTCCCGATCTCACTCGTCCTGGGTTTTCTCGCCGCCGCCCGCGCGCGGCCGGACGTGGTCGAGCGCTATCTGCAGCAGGCCGGCATTCCGGAGGAATTGCTCGACGAACCCGGCGCGCGCGTGACCGAGGAGCAGTTTTCGACGCTCTATCGCATGCTCGCAATCGAACTCGACGATGAAATGCCCGGCATTTTCAGCCGCCCGTTTCGCAGCGGCACGCTCAAGTTCCTCTGCCTGAGCCTGCTCGACGCGCGCAATCTGGAAACGGCGCTGCACCGCTTCGGCCAGTTCTTCCATATCGTGCTCGACGATTTCCGCGTCGAGTCGCGCCGCAGCGAACTCGTCGCGCAGGTCGAACTGCGTCCGCATCCGGCGTTCGGACCGATTGGCCCGCTCGGCCAGGAACTGATGCTCAAGCTCGCGCATGGCGTGTCGTCCTGGCTCATCGGCCAGAAAATCCCGCTGCTGCAAGTGGAACTCGCATGTGCGCGCCAACCGCACGCCGCCGATCATCGCTACTTCTTTTCGGGGCCGGTGCGCTTCGGTTGCGAAGCGCCGCTGCTGCGTTTCAGCGCGGCGTATCTCGACATGCCGATTCGTCAGAGCAAGCGCAATCTGCGTCAATTTCTCGCGCGCTCGCCGGGCGACTGGATCTTCGAATCGTTCAGCGAGCAACTGGTCAGCCATCAGGTGCGTCAGTATCTCGCCAGCACGCTGCCGGATCTGCCGACGATCGAGGCGGCGTCCGAGCATCTGCATTGCTCGGTGCGGACCTTGTGCCGCCGCCTCGCCGCCGAAGACACCGCGTTTCAAGCGCTCAAGGACGAATTGCGTCGCGATATCGCAATCCAGCGTCTGACCGACACGCAGGACACCATTGCGGCCATCGGCGCCGATATCGGTTTCGACGACCCGAGCGCGTTCCATCGCGCGTTTCGCCACTGGACCGGCAGCACGCCGGGCACCTATCGCGGGCGCGCCTGAGCCCCGATTTCACACGAATATTGCTTCGGGTTGACCCTGGGTGCCTTGCCGCGCATGGTGCGCTGCGTCACGCCGTGGCCAGATTTGTCACTAGATGGGCCGGATCGGACAGTCCCCGCCCGCGCCTTTGAGGCTACGATTTGATGAACATGACCGGCCGCGCCGGGCATTGCGCCCAGCCGTCACGGTCTTTCTCATTCAACGTGTGATCGAAAGGTTTGCCATGAGCTTTAACGCCCCCGTCAAGGACATGCTGTTCGTGCTGAAAGAGCTCGCCGGCATCGACACTATCGCCGAACTGCCGGGCTACGAAGAGGCCGGTTTCGACACTGCGCAGGCCGTGCTCGAAGAGGCTGCGAAGCTGTGCGCGGAAGTGCTCGCGCCGCTGAATGTCGAAGGCGACCGCAATCCCAGTAGCTGGCACGACGGCGAAGTGACCGCCACGCCCGGTTTCAAGGATGCGTTCCGCCAGTTCGCCGAGGGCGGTTGGCAAGGTTTGCAACATCCGTCCGAATACGGCGGCCAGGGCTTGCCCAAGCTGATCGGCACGCCGTGCAACGAAATGCTCAACGCGGCGAACCTGTCGTTCGCGCTGTGCCCGCTGCTGACCGACGGCGCGATCGAAGCGCTGCTTACGGCCGGCAGCGAGGACCAGAAGCAGCGCTATGTGCCGAAGCTCATCTCGGGCGAGTGGACCGGCACGATGAACCTCACCGAGCCGCAGGCGGGCTCCGACCTCGCGCTGGTGCGCTCGCGCGCCGAGCCGCAGTCGGACGGCTCGTACAAGGTCTTCGGCACGAAGATCTTCATCACGTGGGGCGAGCACGACATGGCCGAGAACCTCATGCATCTCGTGCTGGCGCGGGTGCCGAACGCGCCCGAGGGCGTGAAGGGTATTTCGCTGTTCATCGTGCCGAAGTTCCTCGTCAATGAAGACGGTTCGCTCGGCGCGCGCAACGACGTGCATTGCGTGTCGATCGAGCACAAGCTGGGCATCAAGGCGAGCCCCACGGCGGTGCTGCAATACGGCGACAACGGCGGCGCGACCGGCTATCTGGTCGGCGAGGAAAATCGCGGCCTCGAATACATGTTCGTGATGATGAATGCGGCGCGCTTCGGCGTGGGCACGCAGGGCATCGCGATTGCCGAGCGCGCGTATCAGCAGGCGCTCGCGTATGCGAAGGACCGCGTGCAGAGCCGCCCCGTCGACGGTTCGGCGAAAGAATCCGTCACGATCATTCATCACCCGGACGTGCGCCGCATGCTGGCCACGATGCGCTCGCTCACCGAAGGCGCACGCTCGCTCGCATACGTGGCGGCGGCGCATTGCGACATCGCCCATCGTCACGCCGACGAAGCGGTGCGCGCGCGTCACCAGGCCATTTACGAATTCCTCGTGCCGATCGTGAAGGGCTGGAGCACCGAAATGGCCAACGACGTCACGAGTCTCGGCGTGCAGGTGCATGGCGGTATGGGCTTCATCGAAGAGACGGGCGCGGCGCAGCATTATCGCGACGCGCGTATTCTCGCGATTTACGAAGGCACCACGGCGATCCAGGCGAACGACCTGATCGGTCGCAAGACGGCGCGCGACGGCGGCGCGGTGGCGAAGGCGCTGCTCGACGAGGTCGCGCAGACGGTGGAAGCGCTCGGCAGTGCAAGCGGCGCGGCGGCGGTTTCGATGCGCGCGCAACTTCAGCAGGGTGCGAACGCGCTCGCGCAGGTGGTGGATTTCGTGGTACAGAATGTGAAGCGCGATCCGAACGCCGTGTTCGTGGGCAGCGTGCCGTATCTGAAACTCGCGGGCATCGTGTTGTGCGGCTGGCAACTCGCGCGCGGGCTGCTCGCGGCGCAACGCAAGCATGACGAAGACCCCGCGTTTTACGGTGCGAAGATCGCGATGGCGCACTTCTATGCCGAGCACGTGCTTTCGCAGGCGGGCGGTCTCGCCACGGCGATTGTGGGCGCGCAAGGCGGCGAAGGCGTGCTCGCGCTCGCCGAGGATCAGTTCTGAAACCGGTCGTCGCAAGCGGATGTAATGCGGGCATGATGAAAAAAGAAAACACACGAGACACAGCATGAATGCGAATGAACTGGTCGCCCAATACGGCCCACGCGAGTCGATGGAATACGACGTCGTGGTCGTCGGCGGCGGCCCGGCCGGGCTGTCCGCGGCCATCCGCCTGAAGCAGCTCGCAGCGGAAAAAGGCGTCGAAATCGGCGTATGCGTCCTGGAAAAAGGCTCGGAAATCGGGGCGCATATCCTCTCGGGCGCGGTCATGGATCCGCGCGCAATCGACGAACTCTTTCCCGACTGGAAAGCCCAGGGCGCGCCGCTGAACGTGCCCGTGACCGAGGACAAGTTCCTTTTTCTTTCCGAAACCGGGGCTAAGGCTGTGCCGAACTGGGCGCTGCCGGACAACTTCAAGAATCACGGCAATTACGTCATCAGCCTCGCGAACGTGACGCGCTGGCTGGGTCAGCAGGCCGAGGCGCTGGGCGTCGAGATTTTCCCGGGTTTCCCGGCCGCCGAAGTGCTCTATAACGACGACGGCTCGGTCAAGGGCGTCGCCACGGGCAACATGGGCATCGGCAAGGATGGCGAGCCCACCGAGAATTTCCAGCTCGGCATGGAACTGCACGCGAAATACACGCTGTTTTGCGAAGGCGCGCGCGGGCATCTGGGCCGTCAACTGAACGAGAAACTCAAGCTGGGCAAGGACGCCGATCCGCAGGTCTACGGCATCGGCATCAAGGAACTGTGGGAAATCGATCCCGCGAAGCATCAGCCGGGTCTCGTGATTCACACCGCCGGCTGGCCGCTCGAAAACGATACGTACGGCGGCTCGTTCCTCTATCACATCGACAACAACCAGGTGATGGTGGGTTTCGTCGTCGGCCTCGCTTATACGAATCCGTATCTGTCGCCGTTCGAGGAATTCCAGCGTTACAAGACGCATCCGGCGATCCGCAAATATCTCGAAGGCGGCAAGCGTGTTTCGTACGGCGCGCGCGCCATGACCGCAGGCGGTTTGATGTCGCTGCCGAAGCTCGTGTTTCCGGGCGGCGCGCTCGTCGGCGACGACGCGGGCTTTTTGAACGCGGCGCGCATCAAGGGCAGTCACGCGGCGATCAAGACCGGCATGCTCGCGGCGGAAGCGGCGTTCGACGCGGTGCAGGCCGGTCGCACGAGCGATGAACTGACGGCGTATCCGGAAGCGTTCAAGCAGTCGTGGCTCTACACGGAACTGTACAAGGCGCGCAATTTCAAGCAGTGGATGAGCAAGGGCCTCTACCTCGGCACGCTGATGGTCGGGCTCGAGCAGAAGCTGATGGGCGGCAATGTGCCGTGGACGCTGCATCATCAGCATCGCGACAACGAGATGCTGCGTCCGGCGTCGCAGTGCAAGCCGATCGAGTATCCGAAACCGGATGGCAAGCTCACGTTCGATCGTCTTTCTTCTGTGTTTATTTCGAACACGAATCACGAAGAGAATCAGCCCGCGCATCTGACGCTCAAAGATGCGAAGGTGCCGGTCGATGTGAATCTGCGCACGTATGCGGGTCCGGAAGCGCGCTTCTGCCCGGCGGCGGTCTACGAGTTCGTGAAGAACGACGACGGCAGCGACCGTCTGCAGATCAACGCGCAGAACTGCGTGCACTGCAAGACCTGCGATATCAAGGACCCGACGCAGAATATCGTCTGGGTCACGCCGGAAGGTGGCGGCGGGCCGAATTATCCGAATATGTAACGCGTGCGCAGCGCTGTTGCGCAGACCAGCAAACGAGGAAGAGACATGAGCAAAGAAGTCGTCGTAGTGGGCGGTGTACGCACCGCAATCGGCAAGTTCGGCGGCAGCCTGAAAGACGTGGCGCCGACCGAACTCGGGACGATCGTGCTGCGCGAACTGCTGGCGCGCAGCAACGTGAAGGCCGACGACGTGGGGCACGTCGTGTTCGGCAACGTCATCGCCACCGAGCCGAAGGACCTGTATCTCTCGCGCGTGGCCGCGATCAACGCGGGCATTCCGGAATCGACGCCCGCGTTCAACGTCAATCGTCTGTGCGGATCGGGCTTGCAGGCGATTGTTTCGGCGGCGCAAACCATTCTGCTCGGCGACGCCGACGTGGCGATCGGCGCAGGCGCGGAAAACATGAGCCGCGCGCCCTATATCGCGCCCGACGCGCGTTTTGGCGCGCGCATGGGCGACGCGCGTCTGATCGACATGATGCTCGGCGCGCTCAACGATCCGTTCGATACGGTGCCGATGGGCGTGACCGCCGAGAATGTCGCGCGCCGCTTTGAGATTTCGCGCGAGCGTCAGGACGCGCTGGCGCTCGAATCGCATCGCCGCGCCGCGCAGGCGATCGCCGAAGGCCGTTTCGCGGGCCAGATCGTGCCGGTCACGCGCACCGTGAAGGGCCGCGAAGTCGTGTTCAACACCGACGAACATCTGCGCACCGACGCCACGCTCGAAGACTTCACGAAACTCAAGCCGGTGTTCGCGAAGGAAAACGGCACGGTGACGGCGGGCAACGCCTCGGGTATCAACGACGCGGCGGCCGCCGTGCTGCTGATGTCGCGCGAAGCTGCCGAACAGCGCGGCCTCGCACCGATGGCGCGCCTCGTCGCCTACGCGCATGCGGGCGTCGAACCGCTCTACATGGGCATCGGACCGGTGCCGGCCACGCGTCTCGCGCTGCAGCGCGCGGGCCTGCGCGTCGAGGATCTCGACGTGATCGAATCGAACGAAGCATTCGCGGCGCAAGCGTGCGCGGTGACGCAGGAACTCGGCCTCGATCCGGCCAAGGTGAACCCGAACGGTTCGGGCATTTCGCTCGGCCATCCGATCGGCGCGACCGGCGCGCTCATCACGGTGAAGGCGCTGCACGAACTGCAACGCATCGGCGGCCGTTATGCGCTGGTGACGATGTGCATCGGCGGCGGCCAGGGCATCGCGGCGATCTTCGAGAACGCGGCTTAAACGCGGCGTATTTCGCGTTTTTCGTCGATCCCGCTAAACCGGCCATATCGACATGCCGCAGCGCGCGCTGCGGCATGTCTGCATTGAACACCGCAATTGAACTATCCCAAGATGGAGACAGCGATGCACGACCATTCCAGCGAAACGATGGCATCGGCGTATTCGTACCCCTTGTTGATCAAACGCTTGCTGCTCACGCCGTTGCAGCAAACGCCGAACCAGGAAATCGTCTATCGCGGCACGACGCGCATTACGTATGCGCAATTCGGTCAGCGTGTGGGCAAGCTGGCGAACGCATTGAAAAACGTGGGCACGCAATTTGGCACCACGGTTGCAGTGATGGATTGGGATAGCCATCGTTATCTGGAAGCGTATTTTGCCGTGCCGATGATGGGCGCGGTGCTGCAAACGGTGAATATCCGTCTGTCGCAAAGCGAGATCGCCTACACGATCAATCACGCGGGCGCCGAAGTGCTGCTCGTCCATGCGGATTTTCTGCCCGTGCTCGCGGCGATTCGGGACAAGCTGGAGAAGGTCCGCACGCTGATTCTGATCGACGACGACGGCAACGTCAGCGATACGCACGGTCTGGAATTCGCCGGCGAATACGAGCAATTGCTCGCATCGTGCAGCGAGCACTACGACTTCCCCGACTTCGACGAAAACACGCGCGCCACCACGTTCTATACAACGGGCACGACGGGTTTGCCCAAGGGCGTCTATTTCTCGCATCGGCAACTGGTGCTGCATACGATTACGGTGATGGCGGCGCTGACGAGTCCCGAATCGGGCCAGCGTTTTCATCGCGGCGACGTGTATATGCCGATCACGCCGATGTTCCATGTGCACGCGTGGGGCATGCCGTATATCGCCACGGTGCTGGGTGTGAAGCAGGTGTATCCGGGGCGCTACGTGCCTGACCGTTTGGTCGAATTGCTGCGCGACGAAGGCGTGACGTTCTCGCATTGCGTGGGCACGATTCTGCACATGCTGCTGAATTGCCCGCAGGCCAGATCCGCCGACTTCAGCAAATGGAAAGTCGTGATCGGCGGCGGCGCGCTGCCGCATGGTCTCGCGCGCGCGGCGCTCGAACGCGGCATCGATATTTTCACGGGCTACGGCATGTCGGAAACGTGTCCGGTGCTCACGCTCGCGCAATTGAAGCCGCAGAAGGAAGCGCTTTCGTTCGACGAGGAAGTGAGTTTGCGTTGCCGCACGGGCTTGCCGATTCCGCTCGTCGATCTGCGGATTGTCGATACGGAAATGCGCGATCTGCCGCACGACGGCAGCGCGAGCGGCGAAGTGGTCGTGCGTGCGCCGTGGCTCACGCAAGGCTATCTGCACAATCCGGAAGCGTCGGCCACGCTATGGGAAGGCGGTTATCTGCATACGCAGGACGTGGCGCGTATCGACGCGGACGGCTATTTGCAGATCACCGACCGCATCAAGGACGTGATCAAGTCGGGCGGCGAATGGGTCTCGTCGCTGGAAGTGGAAAGCCTGATTTCGCAGCATCCCGCCGTGGCGGAAGTGGCGGTCATCGGCATCAAGAGCGACAAATGGGGTGAGCGCCCGGCCGCGCTCGTCGTGCTGCGCGCCGATCACAATCCCGTCACGGCCGATGAACTCAAACAGCACGTGCTCAAGTTCAGCGAGAACGGGACGATTTCGAAATACGCGGTGCCGGAGGTCGTGAAGTTTGTCGAGGCGCTGGAGAAAACCAGCGTCGGCAAACTGAACAAGAAATGGTTGCGCGAGCATTTCGAATAAGCGCTTTAAACGGGGAGAAAAGCCGGGTAGCGATACCCGGCTTTTTTTATGACGTCGCGCCTGGCGAACGCGCCCACGGCAAACGCTTTTTCGGCGTCGAATTCAGGCGCGGCCACTGGACGTTTTCCACGGCGATGCTTCGGCGCGGCGCGTCGGCGATAAAGCGTTCGAGCGTGTCGCGGATATCGCGGTCGACGAAATCGGCGCGTTCCGTGTCGATCAACACCGTCGCGTGGTCGGGAATGCGCGCGAGGCAGCGCATCAGCATCGGCTTGGCGAGAAACGACGCGTCCTTGCGAAACGACAGCAGATAATGGTCGTCGTGCTCGGCGAGCGCGAAGGTGTCGTCGAGATTGGCGCGCATGGCCAGCAGCATGCTCACCGCAATGCCGATACCGATGCCGATCAGCAAGTCCGTCGCGAGCACGCCCACGATCGTGGCCACGAACGGCACGATGCGGTCGGTGCCTTCGCGCATCATCGAGACGAAGAGTGCGGGTTTGGCGAGCTTGTAGCCGGTCTGGATCAGAATCGCGGCGAGGCAGGCGAGCGGAATCAGGTTGAGCACGGCGGTCAGCGCGAACACGCTCGCGAGCAGCAGCGCGCCGTGCACGAACGCCGCGAGACGCGTGCGTGCGCCCGCGTTCAGATTCGCGGAGCTGCGCACGATCACGGCGGTGATCGGCAAGCCGCCGAGCGCGCCCGCCACGATGTTGCCCACGCCTTGCGCCTTCAATTCGCGATCGGGCGACGCGCGGCGGCGTTGCGGGTCCATCTGCTCGACGGCTTCGAGACTCAGCAGCGTTTCGAGGCTCGCGACCACGGCGAGCGTGAGCGCGACGCGCCAGACGTCCGCATCGACGAGTTGCGTGAAGTCCGGAAACGCCAGCGCGCCCGCGAGCGTGTCGAACGATTGCAGCGCGTCGAGCGCCACGCGCTGCTCGCCCGGCAAGGCGAATGCAGGCGCGAAGGCGTCGAGCGCGAGCGTCGCCGCGATGCCCAGCGCCACGACCGCTAGCGGTCCCGGCACGATGCGCACGAGCGCGTAGCGTTTCGCGCGCGGCGTTTCCCAGACGAACAGCAGGATCACGCAGACCACGGCCAGCACGAGCGCGGGCACGAGCACCGCACCGAAGGGCGTGGCGAGCGACGCGGCGGAAGCGGACAAACCCTCGGACAAACCGGCGGCGAGCGGCACCTGTTTGACGATCAGCAGCAGACCGATCGACGCGAGCATGCCTTTGATGACCGGCACCGGGACGAAGCTCGCGAGTTGCCCCGCGCGCAGCATGCCGAACACGCACTGCAAGACGCCCGCGATCAGCACGGCGGCGAGAAACGCCGAAAAGCTGCCGAGCGAGGCGATCGCGGAAACGACGATCACTACGAGCCCGGCGGCAGGGCCGCTCACGCTCAGATGCGAGCCGCTGAGCAGGGCGACGACGAGTCCGCCGACAATGCCGGAGAGCAGTCCCGCGAACGGCTCGACGCCGGATGCGGTGGCGATGCCGAGGCACAAAGGCAGCGCGACGAGAAAGACGACGATGCCCGCGAATAAATCGCTGCGCAGGCTTGCGAGGTCGATGTGACGGGAGTTCGGCATGTGAAGGGTCCGCTAAGGTGACGTGAAAGGCGTGAATGAGCGGGCGTTGGCGCTCAGGATCGATGGGAATGTCTGCTCAGACTGCCGCGCTGGCTTCGGTCAATTGCAGCAGGCGGCCTTCGCGCAGACCGAACACCCAGCCGTGAATCTGCGGCGGACGCCGCGCCGCGCGCACGATCGGCGAGGCTTCGAGGCGCTGCACCTGCTCGATCACGTTGAGTTCCGCGAGACGGTCGACGCGGGCATCGAGATCGGCGATGGCGTCGAGTTTGGCGCGGTGACGCCCGGCCAGTTCGCGCAGTCCGGCGATGCGCCGGTTCACGTTCGGCAGCGCGTCCAGCGGCGCGGAAAGCGCCGCGCGCACGCCGCCGCAATGGTGATGTCCGCAGACGATGATGTGCTCGACTTCGAGCGCATGCACGGCGTACTCGACCACGCTCGACGCGTTGGCGTCGTCGGCAGTGAACAGGTTCGCGATGTTGCGATGGACGAACAGTTCGCCCGGCTGCGCATTCACGATGCGCTCGGCGGGCACGCGGCTGTCCGAGCAACCGATCCAGAGCGCGCGCGGGCGCTGGCCTTGCGCGAGCTGCGTGAAGAATTCGGGCTCGCGCGCGGCGACCTCCGAAGACCACGCGAGATTGGCAAGCAGAAAGCGTTTCGGATGATTCATCGATCGAGGCTCCAGAATGATGAGCCGGCGGGTGGGGATGCGACGACGCCGGCGTGGCGATCGATGTTTACGAAATGCTTTCGATGGCTTGGTTCCAAAAATAAATCGGTGTTCCGCTAAAAAAATTCGAAAATAATTCCGCTTGCAGGTTTTATGACGAATGCATGAATACCGATGATGCGGAACCTTTCACTTGTGCGATGCAAGACGCAACGTTATAGTTTTTGGAATAAAAAAACCTGAGAGCAGCAGCAGGGCAGGAGGCGCCGTTTTCATGATGCACGCCTCGCGGTCCCGCGCCGGAGTCATGCATGTCCGAAATCGATCATTGGTTGGGCCGTTATCCCCTGTTCAGAGAGGCGCTCCGGCACGGCGCCACGTCGTTGAATGCTTTGCCGCTTCAGGCGCGAACGGTCGTGTTTAAACGACTGTGCATGAATGAATTAACTGAAGAATCGTCGAAATCGACCCAATGCACACTGGGCGAAGTACGCGCCGCCTATGTTGAATTGCCAATGGCGATTGTCGATACGGCGGTTCAAAAGTTCGTATCCGATCACGGAACGCGTGGCGCCGATACCCTGGCATTGCGCGCCGCGCTCGACGAAAGCGCCGTGCGCTATCCCGCGATGGCGAGGCCGCCTTGTTTGCTGATGCCCGGTGCCGGCGTGTTTCTCGACGGCTGGATGCGGTTTCTCGCCTATCGCGCGCGCGGCGATTTGACGGCGCCGCTGCTCGCAGTCGACTGGGACGATCTTTACGCACGCATCGCGCTGATGGACGGCGAATCGGACGCCTTGCCGCTGGGCGCGCCGGTCGCCGAACTGGATAGCGCCTTGCTCGATTAAGCGCTTGCCGCGCATTGCATCCGTATGTCTCACAAGATTCTGGTCAGCGCGTGTTTGCTGGGCCGTCCCGTGCGTTACAACGGTTCGGCGAAAACGCTGGCGCATGCCGCGCTCGATGCGTGGCAGCGTGAAGGCCGCGTCGTGGCGATTTGTCCGGAATTGAGCGGCGGATTTTCCGTGCCGCGTCCGGCTGCGGAAATCGCGCAGTCGCAATCGGGCGATGCCGTGCTCGCAGGCGCGGCGCATGTGATCGACGAGTATGGCGCCGATGTGAGCGCGCGCTTTATCGCGGGCGCGCAAGCGGCGCTCGATCTCGCACGCGAACACGACTGTCGTTTTGCGCTGCTGATCGACGGCAGTCCCTCATGCGGGAGCCGCTTCATATACGACGGCACATTCAGCGGACACAAGTTCGCAGGCGAAGGCGTCACGGCGGCGTTATTGCGCGCGAATGGCATCGAAGTGTTTGCCGATTGGGAAATCGACGTGCTCGCAGCGCGTCTTGCGCAAATCGATTCGCCGTATTGAACCGTAAAGCGTTCGGCGATCACGCGGGCGTACAATGGCGCGGTTCAATCACAGCACGCGGCGAATGGCGCGCCGGTCTTGCGCATGGAAATCAAATGGATCGAAGACTTCATCGCGCTCGCGCAATATCAGAGTTTTTCGCGCGCGGCTGAGTTTCGCAACGTCACGCAATCCGGATTCAGCCGACGCATTCAATCGCTCGAACAATGGGTGGGCGCGGAACTGATTGATCGCAGCAGTTTTCCGCCTGTTTTAACGCCCGCCGGGCAACTCTTTCGCGAAGCGGCGGACGACGTGCTCAGCAAACTCTACGATACGCGCGCGATCATCCGTACCGAGCAGCGGATTGGCGGAAAGAGCCTGCAAATCGCGGCGGGTCATACGATCGCCCTGAATTTTCTGCCGGCGTGGCTCAAACAGCTCGCGAAACATGTTGGCGAGATTCCCGCGCGCGTGGTGCCGACCAACGTGCACGATTCGATCTTGATGCTCGTGAATGGCAATTGCGAACTCATGTTCGCGTATCACCATCCCGAACTGCCGTTGCATCTCGATCCCGCCCGATACGAGCACGTGACTGTGGGCCTCGACACCTTGCTGCCTGCCAGTCGCCCGAATGCGCGATCCGCGCCCGCTTACCGTTTGCCCGGCACCGCGAAACAGCCTTTACCGCATATCGCCTATACGGAGACGAGTTATTTCGGCCGCTGCGTGGCGCTGCTGCTCGGGCGCGCGGCCACGAAACCGCTCTTGCGCCTGCACTACGAATCGGACATGGCGGCGGTGCTCAAGGAACTCGTGATGCAAGGCGAAGGCGTTGCATGGCTGCCGAAAAGCGCGATCGCGCGTGAACTGGCCGACGGCGAACTGGTGCCGGCAGGGCCGTCCGCGTGGCATCTCGACGTGGAATTGCGCGTGTACCGCGACGCCTCGAATCGCAGCGAATTCATCGATACGCTCTGGCAGCATTTGCGCGCGGTCGCACAAGACAGTCGCTGATCCATTTGGAAAAATCACGCGTTATGCGAGTTTCGCATACGCATATGCCAGACCGGCATCGACCTCTTTTTTCTCCTCCTTACCATCCGTTCTGATTGCGCGGCCTTCGTCGCGCGCCATTCAAGGACGGATATGAAGAATCGCCTCACTCTGAATATTGGCATCGGCATGCTGCTGGGCGTGGCGGCAGGCTATGTCTGCCATACGCATGCCGTCGACGCCGCGAGCGCCAAAACCATTGCCGGTTATTTCTCGATCGTCACTGACATCTTTCTGCGGCTCATCAAAATGATTATCGCGCCGCTGGTGTTCGTCACGCTCGTCTCGGGGCTGGCGGGTATGGAGAGCGGGCAGGACGTGGGGCGGATCGGTCTGCGTTCGGTGGGCTGGTTCGTGTGCGCGTCGCTCATTTCGCTGGCGCTGGGCCTCGTGCTTGCCAATGCGCTCCAACCTGGCGCGGGGTTGCACATGACGGCCGGTACGGGCGAAGTCGATACCGGGCTCAACACGGCGGCGCTCAACGTGAAGGACGTGCTCACGCACGCGTTTCCGACCAGTCTGCTCAATGCGATGGCGCGCAACGACATCCTGCAGATTCTGGTGTTCTCGGTGTTTCTCGGGCTCGCGCTCGGCGCGCTTAAACGGCAGTCGCGTGTAGCCGTCGTGATCGACTGTATCGATGGCATGGTGCCGGTCATGCTGCGCGTGACGAATTACGTGATGCGCGCCGCGCCGTTCGGTGTTTTCGGCGCGATTGCTTCGGCGGTGACGCTGCGCGGCCTCGACGTGCTTTACACGTACGGCAAATTGATTGGCTCGTTTTATCTGGGCTTGCTGGTGCTGTGGGCGATGCTTGTCGGTATCGGTTATCTGTTTCTGGGCAGACGTGTCGGGCCCTTGCTCAAGGCGATTCGCGAGCCCGCAATGATTGCGTTCTCGACGGCGAGCAGCGAAGCGGCCTATCCGCGCCTCACGGAGCAACTCGAACGATTTGGTGTGGAAAAGAAAGTGGTGGGTTTTACGCTGCCGCTCGGCTATGCGTTCAATCTTGACGGATCGATGATGTATCAGGCGTTCGCCGCGATTTTCATTGCACAGGCTTTTGGCGTGGATATGCCGGTTTCGCAGCAGATTTTCATGCTGCTCGTGCTGATGCTGAGCAGTAAGGGCATGGCGAGCGTGCCGCGTGGATCGGTGGTCGTGGTGGCCGCCGTGGCGCCGATGTTTCATCTGCCCGCTGCGGGCGTGGCGATGGTGCTCGCCATCGACCAGATTCTCGATATGGGTCGCACGATGACCAACGTGATCGGCAACAGCGTGGCGACCGCCGTGATCGCAAAGTGGGAAGCCGCGCGTGAGCCGCAGCGCGATGCATCGGTGCAAGGACTGTTTCCGCAGGCGCAGGGAGACGCGAAGTGATGCAATGCGCTGGCCTGAAGGGACGGAAGTTTGGTGTGATTGGCGGGGTCGTGCCGCTGGCGGGCGCGGAGTTGGTCCGGCTGCTGGCGAAGTTGGCATCGGCGCGCGCGGACGCTGCGGATTTCGATGCGATCTATCGGCAATTGCCGTGGCGTGGCGAGGCGCTCGATTCATCCGCATGGAAACTGCGGATATTCGACACGATTCGCGAATTCGAAAAAAGCGGCGTGACGACGGTGTTGTTGCCGTCTCTCACGAGTGCTGCGTTCATCGACGAATTGAGGGCGAATGCGCGTGTGCAGATTCTCGACCGGGGCGACGCGGTGCAGCGTGTCGTGGTGGAATCGTTTCCTGACGCACGGTGCGTGGGCTTTCTGAATGCCGATGATACGCACGCGAGGTTGCCGTTGACTTGTGTTTATCCGCGTGAGCAAGGCATCGAACGCGGCGAAGTTCAGGCGGCGTGCGAAAGCCTGATCGAGCAAGGCGCGCAAATCATCGTGCACGATCTGGACGATGACGCGCGTGGCGCCGTCGAAAGCGCCGCGCGCGGCGTGCCGGTTATCGACGCGAATCTCGCTTACGCACTGTATGCAATTGAGGGCCGCTGTGCCGTGCCGGTACAGCCCATCAAAGTGGGCGTGGTGGGCGGCATCGGTCCGGCCGCTACGGTCGATTTTCTGCACAAGGTCGTGCGCAATACGCCCGCTGCGCGCGATCAGGACCACATCAAAATGCTGGTCGAGCAAAATCCGCAAATTCCCGATCGCACGGAAAACCTGATCGGTGACGGCGTCGATCCCACGCTCTCGCTCTATGCCGCGTGCAAGCGGCTGGAGGAGGGCGGCGCGGATGTGATCGCCATGCCGTGCAACACGGCGCATGCGTTCGTCGAACGCATCCAGCCGCATCTGGGCGTGCCCATCGTCAATATGCTGACCGAAACGGCGCGTTATCTGCGGACGGCGTTTCCGGCGCTGCGCGAGGTGGGCGTGCTCGCGACGTCGGGGACGATTGAAAGCGGGGTCTATCGCCAGGCGCTCGAATCGCAGGGATTGCGCGAGATGGCGCCCGATGCCGCCTTGCAGGCGCGTGTGATGGCGGCGATCTACGGCAAGCAGGGCGTGAAGGCGGGTTTCACGAGCGGGCCGTGTTTCGACGATATCGCGGCCGCGCTGGATGGTTTGATTGCCGAAGGCGTGGAGGTGGTCATTCTGGGCTGCACCGAGTTGCCACTGCTCCTCGCCGGTGGGGCGTATCAATCGGCCAGCGGCGCGCGTGTGACGCTGATCGACCCGACCGATGTGCTGGCAAAACGCTGCGTGGCATTTGCACGGGGTGAGACGGCTGAAGTGGCGACATTATACAGTTAATGTCAAATTTATAGGTATGACAAGTAGAAAGTTGACGGTTTACGTAGTATTATTTTAGAAATTACTGCCGTCAAAGTTCGCCATGTCCGACATTGCCCCCGACGAAGTCCGCATCGCCGCGGAAATCGAGCGTCTCAAAGCCGACTTTCCCAAGACGCGCGAGTTGTATCGCGAAGTGTGCGCGCTGCTGTTCTTTCGCTTCGGCGTAACGCCTACCGCGAACCGGCTGTATCAGCTCGTGCGCCGCGGCAGCATGGGCACGCCCACGGCGGTGCTGTCCGAGTTCTGGGCGGAGTTGCGCGAGAAGAGCCGTGTGCGCATCGAGCACGCGGACTTGCCCGAGGAGTTGCAGGGCGCGGCGGGCGAACTCATCGGGGCGCTCTGGCAGCGCGCAACGGCCTCGGCCCAGGCGTCGCTCGACGCGCTGCGCGAGGAGGTCGAGGCGGCGCGCCAGGAAGCCGAAGTTGCCGTCACCGGTTTGCAGAGCGATCTCGCGCGCACGGAAACCGCCTTGGAGCAGCGCACGTCTGCCCTGCTGGCGGCGCAGGTGCGTATTCAGGAACTGGAGCAGGCCCAGGCTGCGGCGGTGGCTACGCGCGAGGCGCTCGAAGGCGAGGTCGAGCGCCTCCAGCAGGGCAATCGCGAGCGCGACACCGCGTTGGCGCAGGCGCGTGCGGACTTCGCTGCCGAACTCGAAAAACAGCGCGCCAGCGCCGAGCTTGCCGAAACGCGACTGCAAGCCGCGGAGAAACGCGCGCTGCTGGAGATTGAGCGCGAGCGCACGTCCGCTGCGCGTTTGCAGCGCGATAGCGAAGCCGCCGCGAAGCGCGCGGCGCGCGCGGAGGAAAGTGCGCGTGCCGAAATCCAGTCGCTGCAAGGGCAGCTTGGCGATTTGCGCCATCAGGCCGGTGTGCTGGAAGGTCGGCTCGAAGCGCTGCGCGCCACGCATGCGGCGCAAGCCAAAGAGCTCGATGCGGCCCGTGGCAAATCGGGCTCGGCCAGTGCGCAGGCGCCGGCCCGCCGTGCGCCGCGTCGCGCGGGGCGGCCTGCCGAAGCGGCCGCCAAACCGCTGCGGCCCGCGCGCAAAACCGCCACAAAGTCATAATCCCGCGGAAGTTCGCGGTTCGGCGTGGCTCTACGCAAGTTGCATATGCTGGGTCTAGCGCTGGAGCCACCGCTTCGCTAGTCTGATCGGCATTTCATCCAGCCAGGAGATGCCGAGGATGTCCGAGACCGATACCGTCGCCAGCAAGGGCACGCCGCCGTCGCCCCGCACGCGCGTGCGTCGCATGGCGGAACGCGCCGACTACGAGACCGCCACGCTGCACGCGATTCTCGACGATGCCTATGTATGCCACGTCGCATTCGCCGACGAGCGCGGCGTGCACTGCATTCCCACAGCGTGCTGGCGCGAGGGCGATCATCTCTACATTCATGGTTCGAATGGCAGCCGCATGCTCAAGCTCGCCGCCGAGGGCGCGCAGTGCTGCGTGACGGTCATGCATCTCGACGGCCTCGTGCTCGCGCGCTCCGCATTCCACCATTCGATGAACTATCGCTCGGCGATGATCTACGGCGCGTTCGAAGTCGTCCCCGCCGAGCAGAAGGCTGCCGCACTCGACGCCTTTCTCAATCACATCGCGCGCGGACGCGTGAATGAAGTGCGTCGCGGCGACCGCAACGAACTCGCCGCGACGACGATCCTGCGTCTGCCGCTTGACGAAGCGGTGTCGAAGATTCGCACCGGCGGTCCGAGCGACGACGAAGCGGATCTCGCGTTGCCCGTCTGGGCCGGCGTGCTGCCGCTGGCGCTCAAGCCCTTGCCGCCCGAGCGCGTCGCCGCGCAGGCGGGCGAGTGCCCCGACGACGCGCCGGATTATGTGAAAGCGTGGGCGCAGCAGGCGTCGTCGCTGTCACGTTAATCAATCGTATGCGGTAAATGCGCGCATGCGTGATTCGCGAAAGGGCAGTGAATCGCGCATCGACGTCATTCAACCGCTTATAGACACGCGAATTCACCCATTTAGCGCGCGTGCGCACTGTGGCGTCTTTCGGATCACGATTCGGCCATTCAAGCTAGAGTCGCTTGAGTCAGCCAATTCTGTTTGATTTTCCGAAAGGATTCGCGCCATGTACTACAGCAGCGGCAATTACGAAGCATTCGCCCGTCCTCGCAAGCCAGCCGGTGTCGATGGCAAGCGCGCCTGGTTCGTCGGTTCGGGACTGGCGTCGCTGGCAGGTGCGGCGTTCCTGATTCGCGATGCGCAGATGGCGGGCGAGCGCATCACCATTCTCGAACAGCAGCACCTTCCCGGCGGCGCGCTCGACGGCATCAAGGAGCCGGAAAAAGGTTTCGTGATTCGCGGCGGTCGCGAAATGGAAGATCACTTCGAATGCCTGTGGGATCTGTTTCGATCCATTCCGTCGCTGGACGTGCCGAATGCGAGCGTGCTCGACGAGTTCTACTGGCTCAACAAGGACGATCCCAATTACTCCTTGCAGCGCGCCACCGTGAACCAGGGGCAGGACGCTCATACCGACAATCAGTTCAGTTTGAGCGAGCAGGCGCAGAAAGACATCGTGCGATTATTTCTCGCCACGCGCGAGGAAATGGAAGGCAAGCGCATCAACGAGGTATTCGGCGACGATTTTTTCGCCAGCCATTTCTGGCTGTACTGGCGCACGATGTTTGCGTTCGAAGCCTGGCATTCGGCGCTGGAAATGAAGCTCTATTTGCATCGCTTCATTCATCATATTGGCGGCTTGCCCGATTTTTCTGCGCTTAAGTTTACGCGCTATAACCAGTACGAGTCGCTGGTGCTGCCGCTCGTGAAGTATTTGCAGGATCACGGCGTGACGTTCCAGTACGGCACCGAGGTCGTCGACGTCGATTTCCGCATCGAGCCGGGCCGCAAGCAGGCCACGCGTATTCACTGGCTGCGTGACGGCGCGGCGGGCGGCGTCGATCTCGGCGCGGACGATCTCGTGTTCATGACCATCGGCTCGCTGACCGAAAACTCCCGCAACGGTGATCACCACACTGCGGCTGAACTCGACGCGGGCCCGGCGCCCGCCTGGGAACTGTGGAAACGCATCGCGGCGCGCGACGCGGCGTTCGGCCGCCCCGAGGTCTTTGGCTCGCATATTGCCGAAACCAAATGGGAATCGGCGACGATCACCACGCTCGACGTGCGCATCCCTCAGTACATCCAGAAGATCGCGAAGCGCGATCCGTTCAGCGGCAAGGTCGTGACCGGCGGCATCGTCACGGCAAAGGATTCGAGCTGGCTGCTGAGCTGGACAGTCAATCGCCAGCCGCATTTTAAACAGCAGCCGAAAGACCAGATCGTGGTGTGGTTCTACGCGCTGTTCGTCGATACGCCCGGCGATTACGTCAAGAAGCCCATGCAGGATTGCACCGGCGAGGAGATCACGCGCGAGTGGCTCTATCACCTCGGCGTGCCGCGCGAACAGATCGACGAACTGGCCGCGAGCGGCGCGAAAACCGTGCCGGTCATGATGCCGTATGTGACCGCGTTCTTCATGCCGCGCCGTGCGGGCGATCGCCCCGATGTCGTGCCCAAGGGCGCGGTCAACTTCGCGTTTATCGGCCAGTTCGCCGAATCGCGGCAGCGCGACTGCATCTTCACCACCGAGTATTCGGTGCGCACGCCGATGGAAGCCGTCTACACGCTGCTCGGCGTCGAGCGCGGCGTGCCGGAGGTGTTCAATTCCACCTACGATGTGCGCAGCCTGCTGGCCGCGACGGGGCGACTGCGCGACGGCAAGCCGCTCGATATTCCCGGCCCCGCGTTCCTGCGCAATCTGCTGCTGAAGAAGCTCGACGCGACGCAGATCGGCACGCTGTTGCAGGAATACGGGCTCGTGCCGCACGATGGGCCACCCGACGGGCCACGCTAGCGCGACGCGATAGCCGCGCGGCGTCGCAATTGTTTTCTTCCGGGCAGGCGCGTTTGATAAGCTTTCCGACCATGCCCGACATCAAGCTGAACCTCTCGCTCCACGACAGCCCGCCGTCCGCGCCGATCGCAGCAGCGGACGCCGCGCTGACGCGGGCGGACCGCGTCTATTACACGCTGCGCAACGAAATTTTCGATATGCACCTGCTGCCGGGCGACCGGCTCACCGAGGGCGCGATCGCCGAGCGTTTCGCGGTCTCGCGCACGCCCGCGCGCGAAGCGCTGCAACGTCTGCAAAGCGACGGCTTGATGCAGGGCTATGTGCGCGGCGGCTGGGAAGTCGTGCCGATCGACAACAAGCGTTTCGACGATCTCTACGAAATGCGCCAGATGATCGAAACCTTCGCGGTGCGCAAGCTGTGCAGCGGCGAGGCGCCGCAAGCCGAACTGCATCTGCTGCTCGACGCGCTCGATCGCACGTGGAAAGTGGGGCGCGCCCAGCGTATCGCCGATGGTCACCGGCTCGTCGAACTCGACGAGGCGCTGCATCACGCGCTGGTCGCGGCGGCGGGCAACGACGAACTCACGGCGACGATGCAGCGCGTGACCGACCGCATCCGCGTGGTTCGGCGGCTCGATCTCGTGCACGGCGACGGCATCGCCGAAACCTACGACGAACACGCCGCGATCCTCGATGCCATTCGCCGTGGCGACAGCGCGCTGAGCGTCGAACTCGTCTCGCGTCATATCGGCGGCAGTCAGGCGAGCGTCAACGGTCTCACGCTGCAACGCCTGCGCGCCGTGCGCACCGACACGGGGCGCGATGTCGTTGCGCACGCACCAGCGCGGCCTCGGCGCACCACCTGACGGCACGGCGCGGCCACCGGCGAAGCGCAGCGTAGGCAGGCTGAAAGCCTTATCCAATCGGCATTCTCAGGGTTTTTACCAAGGTCTGGCACGAATCTCGCATTAACGTTTTCGTTGTATACAAGGAAACGTCGATGCCTCTCGAACACACTGCTGCACCCATCCTGAATCCCACGCGCGGCTCGCGCGGCATGGCGGTCGCGCCGCACGCGCTCGCGTCGCAGAGCGCGCTCGCCGTCCTGCGCGAAGGCGGCAACGCGGTCGAGGCAATGATCGCCGCCGCCGCGACCATTGCCGTGGTGTATCCGCATATGAACAGCATCGGCGGGGACGGCTTCTGGCTGATCTCGCGTCCCGGTCACGCGCCCATCGGCATCGAGGCGTGCGGCGCGGCGGCGATGCGCGCGGACATCGCCACGTACCGCGCGTTCGGGCTGGACACCGTGCCGGCGCGCGGCCCGCTCGCCGCGAATACCGTGGCGGGCACCGTGTCCGGCTGGGACTTCGCGCAGCGCTATTCGCAAGCCGCGCTCGGCGGTCGGCTGCCCGTCGCGCGCCTGCTCGAAGACGCGATTCACTACGCGAAACACGGCGCGCCGGTCACGCGCAGTCACGCCGATTGCGTCGCGCGCAAGGGCGTCGAACTGCAGCACGTGCCGGGCTTCGCGCAGACCTTCATGACCGATGGACGCGCGCCGCAGACCGGCGAGCGCTTCACGAACGCGCGTCTCGCCGCGACGCTGCAACAACTCGCCGACGCAGGTCTCGACGACTTCTATCGCGGCGATCTCGCGCGCAGCATCGCGCGCGATCTCTCGTCGCTGGAAACGCTCATCACGCTCGACGATCTCGAACGCCATCGTGCACGCGAACGCACGCCGCTCGCGCTCGACCACACGCTCGGCACGGTCTACAACATGCCGCCGCCGACGCAAGGCCTCGTGTCGTTGCTGATTCTCGGCGTGCTCGATCGCTTGCTGACCAACGGCATGGACCCGCTCGGCCCCGACTTCGTGCACGCCTGCGTGGAAGCGACCAAGCTCGCATTCAAGGTGCGCGACGAGCATGTGACCGATCCCGACCATATGCGCATCGATCCGGACGCGCTGCTCGCGCCCGAGGCACTCGATGCGATGGCGCGCCAGGTGTCGATGTCGCGCGCGATGCCGTGGGGCAACGGCCGCGGGCCCGGCGACACGGTCTGGATGGGCGTCGTCGACAACGACGGCGTGGCCGTGAGCTTTATCCAGAGCATCTATCACGAGTTCGGCAGCGGCATCGTGCTGCCGGATTCGGGCATCAACTGGCAGAACCGCGGCTGCAGTTTCTCGCTCGATCCCGCTTCGCTGAATCCGCTGATGCCGGGGCGCCGTCCGTTCCACACGCTCAATCCGGCGCTCGCGCAGTTCACCGATGGCCGCACGATGGTCTACGGCAACATGGGCGGCGACGGCCAGCCGCAATCGCAAAGCGCGGTGTTCTCGCGCATCGCGCGTTACGGCTGGAATCCGCAGACCGCGATCGACGCGCCGCGCTGGCTGCTCGGGCGCACGTGGGGTCAATCGACCGATTCGCTGAAACTCGAAGCACGTTTCCCGGCGGCCACCGTCGATGCCTTGCGCGCGCTCGGCCACGACGTCGAAGTGCTCGACGCCTACGACGAAGCGATGGGGCATGCCGGTGCAATCGTTCGGTATCCGAATGGATTGCTGGAGGCGGGCAGCGATCCACGCAGCGATGGTTCGGCCGCGGGCTGGTAGCGCGAGTCATCGCATGACCTGACGCATTCACCGAGTTAACTCATCGACTGTTTTTTATATCCGGTTCGGCGTTGTGCCGAACCGGAGGGCGGCACTCGTCCTTTTTCATCCGCATTCAACGGGGAAAACACATGAATACACGCATTCAGACGCTCGGCGCGGAGACCACCGCAAGCATGCACGCCGTCGCGACGCACAATCGCTGGCTCCAGCTCGGCCTCGGCCTGCTGTGCATGATGGCCATTTCGAGTCCGCAATATGTGTGGACGCTGCTGACCAAGCCGCTGTCCGCGAAACTCGGCGTGCCGCTGCCCGAACTGCAGGTCACGTTCTCGCTGCTGATCATCCTGCAGACCTTTTTCTCGCCGTTTCAGGGCAAGCTGATCGACCGCTTCGGCCCGCGTCTGCTGATTTCTCTCGGCACGGTGATGTCGGGGCTGAGCTGGGTGCTCGCTTCGCTGGTCACGAGCACATCGATGCTCTACCTCACGTACGGCCTTGTGGGCGGGCTCGGCACGGGCATCGTTTATGTTGGCGTGGTCGGGCTGATGGTGCGCTGGTTCCCCGATCGACGCGGCTTCGCGGCGGGCGCCGTGGCGGCCGGTTACGGCATGGGCGCGATCGTCACGACGTTCCCGATCTCGGCTTCGCTCGCGACGCGCGGCCTCGACGCGACGCTGTGGATGTACGGCATCGCGTTCGCGGTCGTGGGCTTTCTGGCCTCGCAAGGTCTGCGCGTGCCGCGCGATGCTGCGCCGACACAGACGGCTTCGGCAGCAAACGTGAATGCGTCGGCAAGCGTGCCGAACCTGCGTCCGTCGCAGATGATGAAGTCGCCGCTGTTCTGGCTGATGTTCGCCATGATGACGATGATGTCGACCTCGGGCCTCATGGTCACCTCGCAGATGGCGACCTTCGCGGCGGACTTCGGCATCACGAAAGTGGTGGTGTTCGGCATGGCCGCGCTGCCGCTCGCGTTGACCATCGATCGCTTCACGAACGGCCTCACGCGACCGCTGTTCGGCTGGGTCTCCGATCGTTTTGGCCGCGAAAACACGATGTTTTTCGCCTTTGCGCTCGAAGGCGTCGCGATGGCGCTCTGGCTGCTGACGCGCGATAACGCCGTGCTGTTCGTGCTGCTCTCGGGCGTGGTGTTCTTCGGCTGGGGCGAGATCTTCTCGCTGTTCCCGTCCACGCTGACCGACACCTTCGGCACGCGTCACGCGACCGAGAACTACGGCTGGCTCTATATCTCGCAGGGCATCGGCTCGATCTTCGGCGGCCCGCTCGCAGCGCTGCTGCATCTGCATGCGGGCAGCTGGGTGCCGGTGTTCGCCTCGGCGATCACGCTCGACATCGTCACCGCCGTGCTCGCGCTGTTCGTGCTCAAGCCGATGCGCGCGCGCTTTCTGCAGCAGAGCGCGCAAACCGCCGCGAACTGATCGGCGACGCCCTCGGGCATCCCCGATTTGCATCCGTGAAATTGTCGTGCTAATTTTTCATGAAAATTGGCCGATAAAATTTCACGGATGCCGCGATGTTCGTCGAATCGACTCAACACGTTGATAGCTACTACGCCCGCACCTTGCCGGGCGCGTTGCCCGAGCGCCCCGTGCTGGAGGGCAATCACGACGCCGAGGTGGCGATCGTCGGCGCCGGGTTCAGCGGCCTGCACACGGCGCTGCGGCTCGCGCTGGCGGGCAAGCGCGTGGCGCTGGTAGAGGCGAGCCGGGTCGCGTGGGCCGCGTCCGGGCGCAACGGCGGCCAGGCGCTGCTCGGCTGGTCCTGCGACATGGGCCCGCTCGAACATTCGCTCGGCGTCGAACGCGCACGCGAACTGTGGGACAGCATGCGCTGGGCCGCGCGTGAAGTGCGCGAGTTGCCCGCGCGTCACGGTTTCGACATCGACTATCGGCCGGGCAGTTTGTGGACCGCCGTGAAGCGCAGCCGCGTTGCGCTGCTCGAAGCAGCGCGCGACGAAGCGCAGCAGAAGTGGGGTTACGACGCGCTGCGCGTGATTCCCGAAGCGGAGATGCCCGAATGGGTGGGCAGCCGCCGCTATCGCGCGGCGCTGTACGATCGCGAGGCGGGACATCTGAATCCGCTCAAGCTTGCGCTCGGTCTCGCGGCGGCCATCGAGCGCGCGGGCGGGCGCATTTTCGAGCTGACGCGCGTGCGCGAGTGGCGCGAAACGCCCGCCGGTTTCGTCGTCACGACGCCGAATGGCACGCTGCACGCCGGGACGCTCGTGCTCGCCTGCAATGCCTATATCGATCGCCTCGACCGCGATCTGGCGCGCCGCGTGCTGCCCGTCGGCACGTATCAGGTCGCCACGGCGCCGCTCGATCCGTCGCTTGCGCAGTCGCTGCTGCCGCGCAATAGCTGTGTGATCGACAACCAGTTCGTGCCCGACTACTTCCGCCTGAGTCCCGATCATCGCCTGCTGTTCGGGGGCGCGTGCACCTATCTCGGCGGTATCCCGAAGGACATTCGCGCGGCAATCCGCCCGAGCCTCGAACGCGCGTTTCCGCAGTTGCGCGGCGTGGCGCTCGACTATGCGTGGGGCGGCCATATCGATATCAGCATCCGGCGTACGCCCGATGTTGGCCATGCGCGCGGACGCTACTGGCTGCAAGGTTTTTCCGGCCACGGCGTATTGCCGACGCTGGCCGCCGCGCGCGCGGTGACCGACGCGATCCTCGGCGACACGCGCTTGCTCTCGCATTACGAGGCCATCCATAATCCGCGTTTCCCTGGCGGCGACGCGCTCGCTGCGCCGCTCGAGGCGCTCGGCAAGCTTTGGTATCGGCTGCGCGATGTCGTCTAGCGCCGCCGCCCGCGCTTCAATTCCGCCCGACCCGATGGAATGCACATGGACAAGCAGGAAGAAATCGAAGGTCTCGCGATCCTGATTCGCGATCTGCGCAAGCACAAGAAGGTGACGCTCTCCGACCTCGCACAGAAGATCGGGCGCTCGGTGGGCTTTCTCTCGCAGGTCGAGCGCGGTCTCTCGCGGCCCACGGTGGCCGATCTCACGGCTATCGGCGAAGCGCTGCAGACGCCCACCACGTACTTTTACAGCGTGAGCAAGCCGCGCGCGCTGCCGTGGGTGACGCGGCCCGGCGAGCGGCGCACGCTTTATTACGGCGGCGGCATTACCGACGTGCTGGTGTCGCCGACCATGTCGTCGGGCGGATTTTCGATGCTGGAGAGTCTGCTCGAACCGGGCGCGACGAGCGGCGAGCGTCCCGTCGACGACAGCGACGAGCAGGGCGGTTTCGTGCTCGAAGGCGAACTCACGATCTGGGTCGACGGCGAAAACGACGAAGTCACGCTGCGCGCCGGCGACAGCTTCCAGTTGCCCTCGCGCTGTCGTTTCAGCTACGCGAACCGCTCGGAACAGAACGCACGCGTGCTCTGGGTGTTTGCATAATTACGCCTGTTGCTGGCGGCGATAGCTGCCGTACGTCGCGTAGCGGCGTATTCATGGTTATTTGTACTCCGAATTAAATGTCGAACTAAAACCCGAAAAACATTGTCATTCTCGCGACACGAACAAGAGGAAATCGAAGTGACTGTCCATGAAACTGCGCATGAAACTGCGCATGAACCCGCCAACGCTGCCGATCTGCTGCGCGAAGTCCGCGCGTTTCGCGCCGCGCATCCCGACGTGCGTTACGTCGATCTGATCTGCCTCGATCTTCCCGGGCATTTCTACGGCAAACGCTATCCGATCGACATGCTCGAAAAGGTCGCCGCGGGCGCGCTGCTCAAACTGCCGCAAAACTGCATCCTGTTAGGCACGCAGGGCGGCGTGTATCCGATCGGCGACTATTGTTTTCGCGACGGCGATCCCGACGCGCCGCGCCGTCTCGTGCCCGGCACACTCAAGCGTGTACGTTGGGAATCGCGGCCGCTCGCGCAGATGCTCATCACCTCGGACGGCACGGCGGCGCCCATCGGCTTCGAGCCGCGCGAAGTGCTCGCGCGCGTGCTCGAACGTTTCCGGCGGCGCGGACTCAGGCCGGTCGTCGCATTCGAGCTGGAGTTCTATCTGTTCGATGCGAAGCTCAGCGAGGGCCTGCCGCGTCACGCGCGCGATCCGCTCGGCGGCGACGAGGACGATCAACCGAACATGCATATCGAGCGCCTGTCGCGTTTCGCGCCGGTGCTGCACGAGATGGTCGACGCGGCGCGCGAGCAGGGCGTGGACGCGACGGTCATCACGGCGGAGCTCGGGCCGGGCCAGTTCGAGATCAACTTCGGCCATTGCGACGACGCCTTGCGTGCCGCCGACTGGTCGGCGCTCTTTTGCCGCAGCACGCGCGGCGTGGCCATGCAGCACGGTTATCGCGCGAGCTTCATGTCGAAGCCGTGGCTCGATGCGCCAGGCAGCGGCATGCACGTGCACGTGAGTCTCTACGACTCCGCCGGCCGCAACGCACTCGCGGCGAACGGCCGGCGCGGGCTGCGTCACGCGGTGGCCGGCTGCCTCGCGCTGCTGCCGAATTGCATGCCGGTTTTTGCGCCGAACCATAACGCGTTTCGCCGTTACGGCGCGATGGTCAACGCGGCGAGCCGGGCGAGCTGGGGCTTCGAGGATCGCGATGCGTGTATCCGCATTCCGGAGTCGGACGAGGCGAATCTGCGTATCGAACACCGTCTCGCGGGCGCCGACGCGAACCCTTATCTGGTGCTCGCCGCCATTCTCGCGGGCATCG
This sequence comes from Paraburkholderia tropica, assembly GCF_014171495.1. Taxonomy (NCBI): domain Bacteria; kingdom Pseudomonadati; phylum Pseudomonadota; class Betaproteobacteria; order Burkholderiales; family Burkholderiaceae; genus Paraburkholderia; species Paraburkholderia tropica. The sequence continues at coordinate 1,390,782 of NZ_CP049137.1, read as the reverse complement.
AATACGGCCTCGATGCGCAGCACGAACCCATTGCGCCGCTCAACGAAAACCGTGCGAGCGGCGTCGATTTTCCGGGCGACATGCTCTCGGCGGTGGCCGCGATGCGCTCGCATGCGGGCGTGCGGGAAGGGCTCGGCGAGGACTTCACGATGGTTTTTTGTGAAAATAAACGGCAAGACCATCTCGATTTCATGAACGCCATCCACGCACGCGAATATCGGTGGTTTTTGTGAAAATACGCGAAATAGTCATGAATTAGGCGGGAAAATCGCTCTGCACGATTCGTTCCAGCTCGCGGCAGGATGGTGTAAGCCCCGTGTGCCGGAGGTTTCGATATGCAACGCGATTTGCCTGTTTCGCCCTTGTGCGGTAGGGTATGCAGGTTTTCTCAACTCAACACAGGAAGCAGATGAACAAACAGGAACTCATTGACGCAGTCGCCGCAAGCACGGGCGAGACCAAGGCAGCCACGGGAGCCGCAATCGACGCGATCCTCGAAGTGGTCACCAAGGCGGTCACGTCGGGCGATTCCGTGCAGCTCGTCGGCTTCGGTTCGTTCTCGACCGGCCAACGTGCCGCTCGCGTCGGCCGTAACCCGGCCACGGGCGCGGAAATCCAGATCGCTGCGGCGAAGACGGTGAAGTTCACGGCTGGCAAGGCCTTCAAGGACGCCGTCAACGCGTCGTGATGTCGTCTGCCGCCGGCTGACCGCCGCTGATTGGCTCGCTGATTAGTCCGGTTAGCCGCGTCGTCGAACCAGGCGGGGGCGGGCGGCCACAGGTCGTCTGCCTCCGCCGCGTGGCACGCCTTCGGGCGGCAACGCATCTCAAGCCGGGAGCAGGGCGCGTCGCGCCTTGCTCCCGGTGTGCATTTCTGGCGCGGCTTTTTTCACGCCGCGCTGTTTTACGCTACGGTTTTTTACGCGGCGTTCTTTACGCGCCATTACGCGTGCAGTTATGCCTCGTTCTTGCCCGCCGAGGCGCGCACGCTCTCGTTCACCGCGCCGTTTCGGTGCAGTTCGTAGCGCTGGCGTTTGGCTTCGTACATCGCGGCGTCGGCTTCGCGCAGCATGCCCTCCACGCTTTCACCTTCCCCACAGCTCGCCCAGCCGAGCGAAAAACTCAGACGCGGCCCGCCGTAGAACTGGTTATTCAGCTCGACGAGTTTCGTAATGCTGTCGGCGACGATTTCCGCATCGCGCGCGTCGGCGCCCGGCATCAGCACGGCGAATTCGTCGCCGCCGATCCGCGCCGCGTGATACGGCTTCTGGATCGCCTTCGCAAGCACTTCGCCCGCGCGGCGCAGCAGCGCGTCGCCGGCCGCGTGGCCGAGTTGGTCGTTGACGGTCTTCAGATTGTCCATGTCGACCACGATCGCGCTGACCGGGAACGGCCCCTTGCGTTGCAGCCGGTTCAATTCATCGACATAGAACGAGCGGTTCTTGAGCTTCGTGAGCACGTCGTGCTTGCCGAGGAATTCGAGGTAGGCCTCGGCTTTCTTGCGCGCGGTGATGTCGGTGAGCGCGAGCAGCACGAGATCCCACTTTTCCTCGTGGCCGGGAAACACCGAGAACTGCAGATGCACGTTCAGCTCGCTGCCGTCGAGCGCGTAATTCACGACTTCGCGCTGCTGAAACAGGCGGCCTTCCCAGAGATCGAGCAACTGCTCGCGAAAATGCGGACGCATTTCGTCGCGGAACACGTCGGGCAGGCGCGCGAGCAGCGTGGCCTTGTCGGGCGCGCGATACATGCCGAGCGTGTAGTGATTCACGTCGAGCACCTGAATCTCGCTCATGCACCGCTCGACGAACTCGGGATGCACGTCGGTGAACGTGCGGAAATCGACGATGCCCTGCATGCGCGCTTCTTCCAGCAATTCGCGGATCGCCGAGAAATTTTCAACCCACAGCGAAACCGGCGCGTGCTCGAAAATGCCCTGCGCGTAGAGCTGGCTCGCGGCCGCGCGCTGACGCGCATCTTCCAGCGCGGAGACATCTTCGATCGCCACCAGCACGCGGCTCCAGTCGGCCTCATGGCCGGGCAGGATCACGCCGTTCAGCAGAATGTCCATGCGCCGGCCGCCGAGCGTGTAGTTCACGCTCTTGCTCTGGAAGCGCGGCTCGCCGGCCCACATCTGTTCGAGTTCGCCGACGTGGGCCTGAAACATGTCGTCGCGCAGCACGTCGGCGAGGCGCGCGGTGAGTTCCTCGTGGCTGCTCGCGCCATAAAGCTCGAGCGTGTGCCGATTCACCTTGAGCACGCGGATGCACGCCGAGCATTCGGCGACGCGGCGCGGATCTTCCTCGAGAAAGGCGCGAATATCGACGACACCCGCCGCCCGCCAGCGCTCGAACAGCGCACGCAACTGGCTATAGTCTTCGAGCCACAACGAGGTGGGCGTGACGTCGAAGAAGTCGAGCAGGTCGACGCCCATATTGGCAAAGCTGGCGGCGGTGGCCGGAGTGCCTTGTTGCATAGCGGTGCGGTGTGGTGGCGAGGTTGGGAGCGCGCCCGGTCCCGCGCGCGGCGGCTGGGTGCGAGGGTCGTTGTGTTGCGAGGCGCGCGATATCCGGCATCCTACCCGAATACGGGCCGCATGAAACTGCGTTCATAACTCACGATGCAACGGTTTTCGTGGGCATAGGCGAAGGCCGCCTGGCAGTCGGGATCGGTCGCCGAACGCTCGCGGTAGGTTTCGTAAGCCGCGAGACTCGGGAAGGAAAACAGCGCGAGCGCGATGTTGTTCGCACCTTCGGACGGCAGAAAGTAGCCGTGATGCTGGCCGCCGAAGCGCTCGACGAGCGGAATCCACATTCTGGCGTAAGTCTCGAATTCGGCCAGGCGGTAAGGGTCGATGACGTAACGCAGGGTGCAGGTGATCACGGCGGCGGTCCTTGTGCGAATGCGGAGGGCTCACCGTGAAAGCTATCGGCGCGCGCCTCGTGTGACGGATGCGCACGATTGTAGCGATCCGGAACGCGCGCCGGATATCTGTTTGATACCTGTCAACGCACGCTTCTCCTCGGCCTCTAAAGTCAAAAAGTGTAAAGACAACGGCCGCGACACGAGAGGAGGGTACGCGATGTATGAAAGGATTCTGGTCGCCTACGACGGCAGCGCGATGTCGCGCGCCGCGCTCACCCATGCGATCCGGCTCGCCGATATCTGCGGGGCGGAACTGCGCGTGGTGCACGTGCTCGACGCCGTGTCGCCGTTCGGGATGGGCGCGGGCTATGTGCCCGCCGATCTGCTGGACGCCATGCGCGGCGACGCGCGGCGCTTGCTGAGGGAAGCCTACGAACAGGCGCGGGTGGCGGGCGTGGCCTGCGAGACGGAGCTGATCCAGCTCGCGAACCTGAACGACGACATTGCGGGCGGCGTCGCGCGCGAGGCCGCGGCTTGCGGCGCGCGGCTCGTCGTCATCGGCACGCATGGACGGCGGGGTATGCGTCGTGCATTGCTCGGCAGCGTGGCCGAGCGTGTCGCGCGTCAGGCGCCGTGTCCGGTGCTATTGGTGCGCGCCGACGATGCCGGCGCCGCCGCGCAAACCGGCGGCGGCGCCGAGGAATCGACGGAAGCCGGCGGCTAGGATCGCTCGAGGTCGAAGCCTTCGTCGAGCCAACCGGTGATGCCGCCGATCATCAGCTTCACCGGGCGGCCGAGCCGCGCGAGCCGGATGGCGCCGCGCGTCGCGCCGTTGCAGTGCGGCCCCGCGCAATACGTCACGAACAGCGTGTCGAGCGCATACGCTTCGAGCTTCGACGCGACGATCTTGCCGTGCCGCAGGTTGATCGCGCCCGGCACGTGACCCTGCGCGTAGAGCGCGGGGCTGCGTACGTCGAGCAGCACGAAATCGGGTTGGCGGCTGCGATCGGCGAGCGCCGCATGCACGTCCCAGCAATCGGTTTCGAACGCCAGCGAGGCGCTGAAATGCGTCAGCGCGTCCGCGCTCGCGGCGGCGGGAATGTCGCTGACGAGAGAGGAAGGCTGCGAAGAAAGCTGCGTCTGAACGGTCATGGTTGCGCTCCGTATTCGAGTGTCGATGCGAGGCATTGTCGCGTGCGCTGCGACTTCGCCGACAGTGGCGCGATCGTCATTTTCCGGTAACATCGCGCCATGTCTCGCACCGCTCCTCATCTCGTCGTCGCGCTGGCTTACGACCGTCTCTGCACCTTTGAATTTGGCTGCGTGACGGAGCTGTTCGCGCTCGAACGGCCCGAACTCGACGTCGCGTGGTATCGCTTCGCCGTGTGCGCGGCCGAGCGCGGGCCGCTGCGCGCGGCGGGCGGCGTGACCGTGTCGGCGCCTTATACGCTGGCCATGCTCGATCGCGCGCAGACCATCGTGATTCCGGGCTGGCGCGATGCCGACGAGCGTCCGCCCGAGGCGCTGCTGCGCAAGCTGCGCGCCGCCCATGCGCGCGGCGCGCGTTTGTGTTCGATCTGCTCGGGCGTGTTCGTGCTGGCGGCGGCGGGCGTGCTCGACGGCAAGCGCGTCACCACGCACTGGCGTTATGCGGAGGCGTTGCAGCAGCGCTATCCGCAACTTCAGGTGGAAGCCGATGCGCTCTATATCGACGAAGGGCAGGTGCTGACGTCGGCCGGATCGGCGGCGGGCATCGACATGTTGCTGCATCTCGTGCGCCGCGATCATGGCGGCGAAGTGGCCAATCGCGTGGCGCAGCGGCTCGTCGTGCCGCCGCATCGCGAAGGCGGGCAGGCGCAGTTCGTTCCGCGTCCGATGCCGCGCGATGAAAGCAGTCCGCTTGCGCGGCTGATGGATTGGGTGCGCGCGAATCCGCGCCTCGAACATAGCGTCGCGTCGCTGGCCGCGCGCGCGGCGATGAGCCCGCGCACGCTGCAACGGCAATTTCTCGACGCCACCGGCATGGGCCCGTACGAATGGGTCGTGCGCGAGCGGGTGAGCGTCGCGCGCGATCTGCTGGAGGCGCGCCCGACATTGAGCATGGAGCGCGTCGCGGAACTCGCGGGGTTCGGCTCGGAAGAGTCGTTGCGACGGCATTTCCGGCGCATCGCGCTCACCACTCCGGCGGCATATCGCGAGCAATTTGCGCGTGGCGCGCGCCGCACGGGGTTGTCGCGTCGTCAGGCTCGCTAATCGGTATTTTCCGGCGATCTGGCCGTGGCGCGCGTAGGCGCAGGCTGCCCGAATCGTCCTTCTCTTTTGCCCGGTCGGGCTGTCCCTCCGCCTCACGCAGACACGTCCTTGCGCGCCGGCGCCTGCATCGCCCGCCCGTGGCGTTTCGCTACGCATGCCGGCCGACACACCGCATTCATCCGATAAATAATGTTTGTATTTGGCGAATTGATTTGCTATTGACAAATAAAATGCGCCACTCCTATGATGGCCGCACAGTCGCCACACCGGGCCGCGCACGTTAAGCGCGGTCAGTGCGGTTGCTGTGTGCGTACGGCGCGTCAGACGCCGGCTACCGAAGACCCGCCGCGCGGGATTCGCCACAATGTCTGGAGACAGGCCCATGCCTCAATCGATCATCTCGGACCGCGTGTCCGAGCGTCCGCTCGCGCCAGCCGCCCATGCTTCGGGCGCCGGGAGCGTTAGCGACGACCTGCTGTTCCGCAAGGTCGCGTGGCGCGTCATTCCGTTTCTGTTCGTCTGCTATGTCGTGTCGTTTCTCGATCGCATCAACATCGGCTTTGCGCAGTTGCAGATGAAGCACGATCTCGCTTTCAGCGACGCCATGTACGGACTCGGCGCGGCGATCTTCTACATCGGCTATGTGCTGTGCGAAGTGCCGAGCAACATGCTGCTCGCCCGTTTCGGCGCGCGCCGCACGTTCATGCGCATCATGCTGCTGTGGGGGATCGCGTCGACCTGCATGATGTTCGTGCACACGCCTACGCATTTCTACGCGCTGCGTTTCTTGCTCGGCGTGTTCGAAGCCGGCTTTTTTCCGGGCATCGTGCTTTACCTGACCTACTGGTTCCCGCCGCGGCGGCGCGCAGCGGTGTTCTCGATCTTCTTCGCGGGCGTGGCGGTGGCAGGCGTGCTGGGCGGCCTCGTGTCGGGCTGGATCATGCGCGACATGGGCGGCGTCATGGGACTCGAAGGCTGGCGCTGGATGTTCGCGATCGAAGGACTGCCCGCCGTGCTGCTCGGTCTGATGGCGGCGTTCTGGCTCGTCGACGGCCCCGAACAGGCGCGCTGGCTCAGCGACGTTGAAAAGGCTCAACTGCTTGCGCAGCGCGATGGCGAGGGCGAGGGCGAGGGCGAGGGCGCATCGTCGGCACATTCCGCACATTCAGCGCACGCTTCGCGTTCGTTCGGGGCGGCGCTGCGCAATCCGCGCGTCTACCTGTTCGCGTTCATCTATTTTTCGCTGACCTGCGCGTCGCTCACGCTGAACTTCTGGATGCCGCTGATGATCCGCGATTTCGGCGTGCACGACGTGCTCGCGATCAGTCTCTACACGGTGATTCCGAACGCGGTCGGCGCGGTGGGCCTGATGCTGATCGCGCGTCGCTCGGACCGGCGCGGCGAGCGGCGCTGGCACTTCGCGGCGTGCACGGTGGGCGGCGGCGTCGCGCTTTCGCTGCTCACGCTGCATCTGGCGAGCTTCGCGGCGATGATGGCGATTCTCTCGATGGCCGCCGTGCTGATTTTCGCTGCGCTGCCGATCTTCTGGGCCGTGCCGCCTGCGTATCTCTCCGGCAAGGCCGCGGCGGCGGGCATCGCGCTGATCAGCAGTATCGGTATTACGAGCGGCATCTTGAGTCCGTGGGCCATTGGCCTCATCAAGACGCACACCGGCAGCATGGACAATGCACTCTACATACTGGCCGCGCTGCTCGTGGCGAGCGGCGCGGCGTTGCTGATCGGCGTACCGGCGCCGGACAGGGCGCGTTGAACGGCGCGATCGCCGGCGGATTCGCGTATCGCCGGGTATGAGGAAATCGCGCCCGCGTTTGGCGCGGCGCGCTCAGAGGTCGAGCTGCTTGATCGCGTCCACGCGATCCGGATAAAACGCCAGATGGTTCTGGATCTCCGCGACGGCCGTATGCGGATGCTCGTAGGTCCAGACCGCGTTGGCCGAATGCTCGCCGCCCGGCACGATCGAGTAGTACGCGCAGTCGCCCTTATAGGGGCAGTAGGTGGTGTGGTCGGTGCGCGTGAGCAGCGACATGTCCGCGTCTTCGCGCGGCACGTAGATCACGGGCGGGTAGTTCGCCTCGCGCAGTTCGAGCGCGCGGCGCGTGTCGGCGACAACATGGCCCGCGACCTTCACGACCACGTGCTTCGCCAGCAGCTCGATCGTGATCGGATGGTCCGGGCCGGGAATCTTGACGGATCTGGTTTGCATGACGCGGCTCCTCGCAGTCGGCAGTGGGCATTGGGCGCACGGCCGTGGCGATTGCCGCGTGTGGCGCTCGCTCCAGTGTAGGGCGAAGTCGAAATGGCCGCTTGCGGCACGCCGCACTGCGAGTTCGGGCGGCAGGACGCCGCCCGGTCATGACAAACGGATGACGGCCGTGCGTCTTACTGCTGCGGTGCGCCGTTCCACGCGGGCAGCGTCACGCCGTGATAGACGGCGAGAATCTTCGCCGCCACGTTCGGCTGCTGGTAGCTGGCCACGAGCGTCTTCACCCACGGCGCGTTCGCATCTTTCTCGTTGACGGCGATGAAGTTGCGATACGGGCTGCCATCGACCTTTTCCTGCGCGATGCGTTCTTGCGGAATGCGGATGCCGGCCTTGATCGCCCAGTCGGTATTGACCACGGCGGCGTCGAGGTCGCCAATCGCGCGCCCGACGATGCCCGCATCGAGTTCCTTGATCTTGATTTGCTTCGGATTGCTGGCGATATCGCGCGCCGTCGGCAGCAGGCCGACATCGCTACGCAGCTTGATGAGACCCTGACCCTGCAACAGCAGCAGCGCGCGGCCTTCGTTGCTCGGATCGTTCGGGACGCCGATAGTCGCGCCCTGCGGCAGCGCCGCGACCGACGGATATTTGCGCGAGTAGAGCCCGATCGGCTGCACGTAGGTGAAGCCCACCGGCACGATGGTGTAGTGACGCGCGGCCACCTGCGCATCGAGATAGGGCTTGTGCTGGAACGAATTGGCGTCGAGATCGTGCTCGGACAGCGCTTCGTTGGGCTGGGTGTAGTCGGAGAACGTCGTCACCTTGATGTCGAGGCCGTGCTGGGCGGCGTTCGCGGCCACCACGCGCCAGACGTCTTCGTCCTCGCCGGACATGATGCCCACGCGCAGCGTCTGCGCCGCCTGCACCGTCGAGGCGAGCGGCCCGAACAGACCGGCGACGAGCGTCAGCGAGGCGAGTCCCGCGGCGATCAGGGTTCGTTTGTTCTTGTTCATATGCGTGCGCCCGTGGCGGAGTGAAAGATGGGGCGATGCTAGGGCGCGCGCGGGCCGCGTCCAACCAATTTCGCGCACGTTCGTTATCGCACGCACGCTGATAAGCACATCGCGGCGCGTGCTTACGGGGGATTGAAGGGCCGGGTCAGGGCGCGATGGCGCGTGCTATGGGGCGATCGCGCAATGCACGTCTCGCGCGAAGCATATGCGTATACGTCGTTTTGCCACGGACCGGGCGATGACTACGATGCTTCGATTGTCACTTTGTCCGGATTCCCCTCATGTCGACCGTCGCCGTCCCCGCTCATGCCGACCGTACCGATCGTGCCGATCCAGCCGGTCACGTCGATACATGGAGCGACGCCGCCGCGCCGCACGCGCGCCCCGTCATCCGCTCGGCGCAGGACGTCGCGCGCATCGTCAACGAAGGGGCGCAGACGGGCAGCAAGGCGCGCGTGGTGATCGCCATCGCGCTCGGCGGCGTGTTTCTCGACGCCTACGATCTCACCTCGCTCGCCTATGGCGTGAAGGACATCGCGCGCGAATTCGCGCTTTCGCCGGTTCAGGTCGGTGTGGTTTCCGCCGCGATCACGTTTGGCGCGATTCTGGGCGCGCTGTTCGGCGGCTATCTGACCGACCGCATCGGGCGCTATCGCGTCTTCATGGCCGACATGCTGTTCTTCGTGGTCGCAGCCATCGCGGCCGGGCTCGCGCCCAATGCATGGGTGCTCGGCGGTGCGCGCTTCCTGATGGGCTTCGGCGTGGGGCTCGATCTGCCGGTGGCGATGGCCTTTCTCGCCGAGTTCTCGCGCGTGGCGGGCCGCGGCAACAAGGCGGCGAGCGTGGCCGCCTGGTGCCCCGCGTGGTACGCGGCCACGAGTACCTGCTATCTGCTGATTCTCGCGCTCTACGCGATTCTGCCGGCGCATCACGCGGGCTGGCTCTGGCGTTTGACGCTCGCGTTCGGCGCGGTGCCGGCGCTGCTGATCATCGCGGTGCGCAGCCGCTATATCAGCGAGTCGCCGGTCTGGGCCGCGAATCAGGGCGATCTGGAAGGCGCAGCGCGCATTCTCAAACGTTCGTGGGGCGTCGATGCGGTGGTCGAGCGCGACGATGCCAACCCCGCGCAGCACACGCCGCGCGCCGCCTCGTGGCGCAATTACGGCGTGCTGTTCAACGCCACCTATCGGCGTCGCACGATCCTCGCGGCCACCATCGGCGCGGCCTCGTCGTTCGGCTATAACGCGATCATCTTCGGCTTGCCGGTCATCATCGCGAGCTTTTTCAAACAGGGGCCGCTCACTACTATCGTCGCTTCGCTGCTGCTCAATCTGCTGTTCGCCTTCGTCGGCGGCCTGATCGGCGTGCGCACCGCGCCCACCATCGGGGCGTGGAAGATGACCGTGGCGGGCCACGCGTTGCAGGTGAGCGCGCTGGTCGGACTCGCGCTGATCGGTCATCCGTCGAGCGGTGCGTTCGTCGCGCTCGCGATTCTGCTGCTGGGCGCCTATCTGTTCGGGCAAGGTTTCGGCCCCGGCTCGCATTCGATGACGTATGCGTCGCTCAGCTATCCGACTTCGCTGCGCGGCATCGGCGTGGGGTTCAACCAGACGCTCGTGCGCTCGTCGTCGACCATTTCGCTGTTTCTCTTTCCGGTGCTGGCGGCGGCGCTCGGCACGAAGGTGTTCTGGGTGATCGCGGTCGCACCGCTGACGTCGCTGCTCGTGCTGCTGGCGATTCGCTGGGAGCCGTCGGGCTACGACATCGACGGCGAGGATTACACGCCGCAAGCGGGCGACACCGCGCGACGCGCCGACGATTGCCCCGCCTGCATGCGCGGCTGAGCATAAAAACATCGGCGCCAATCGCGCATAGCCGAAAAGCTCATATGCAATCGCGGATTTTCTAGTAGGGGATTGCGGCACGGGCTGTTCAAATGACCGCTGGACTCGCCCGGCGCGACGCGCGGGCGAGGCGCATTCCGGTCCATTCGAAGCCCTCCTGTCATGCCGAAGACGAAACAGCCGATCCTGCTCAACGCGTTCAACATGAATTGCGTGGGCCATATCAATCACGGTCTGTGGACGCATCCGCGCGACCGCTCGGCCGATTACCGCCAACTCGCGTACTGGACCGATCTCGCGCGCACGCTCGAACGCGGCCTGTTCGACGGGCTGTTTCTCGCCGATATCGTCGGCGTGTACGACGTCTATCAGCGCAATGTCGACGTCACGCTGCGCGAGTCGATTCAACTGCCCGTCAACGATCCCACGCTGCTCGTGCCCGCGATGGCGGCGGCTACGCAGCATCTGGGCTTCGGCGTGACGGTCAATCTCACTTACGAGGCGCCGTATCTGCTCGCGCGGCGCTTTTCCACGCTCGATCATCTGACGCAGGGGCGCATCGGCTGGAATATCGTGACGGGCTATCTGGACAGCGCGGCGCGCGCGATGGGCGTGCGCGAACAGTTGCCGCACGACGAGCGCTACGAACGCGCCGACGAATATCTGGACGTCCTCTATCAACTGTGGGAAGGCAGTTGGGAAGCGGGCGCGGTGTTGCGCGACAAGGCCGGGCGCGTGTATGCCGATCCGGCGAAAGTGCATCGCGTGCAGCACAAGGGGCGTTATTACGACGTGGACGGCTACCATCTCGCGGAGCCGTCGCCGCAGCGCACGCCGGTGCTGTTTCAGGCCGGCAGTTCAGGACGCGGCCAGCGCTTTGCCGCGCGCCACGCGGAATGCGTGTTCATTTCGCCGCCCAATCGCGCGGTCGGTCGCGAAACGGTGCGCGCGCTGCGCGAGCAGCTCGTGCGCGCGGGGCGCCGTCCCGACGACGTGAAGGTGTTCGTCGGCGCGGCGGTGGTGCCGGGCGCGACCGAACGCGAAGCGCGCGAGAAGTACGCGGATTACCGCCAGTACGCAAGCCGCGAGGCCGGTCTCGCGCACTTCGCGGCGAGCACGGGCATCGACTACGCGCAATACGATCTCGACGCGCCGGTCGATTACACGCCCGGCAACGCCATCGAGTCGGCCACGCGCACGGCGCAGCAGCACGGCTGGACGCGCCGTTCGCTGCTGGAGATGTTCGAGCTGGGCGGACGCTATCCGGCCATCGTCGGCAGCGCGTCGCAGGTGGCCGACGAGTTGCAGGCGTGGGTCGAGGAAGCGGGCGTGGACGGCTTCAATCTGAGCCGCACGGTGGTGCCCGAAAGCTACGAGGATTTCGTCGATCTGATCGTGCCCGAGTTGCAGAATCGCGGGCTCTATAAAACCGCTTACGAGCCGGGCTCGCTGCGCCACAAGCTGTTCGGCGCGGGCGATACGCTGCCCGATCGTCACACCGGCGCGGGCTTCCGGCGCAAGGAAACGGAGACGGTGTGAGGCCGGCGGCGGGCGAGTTATCGCGCCCTGAATATTTGTGTCAGTGATATTTCCTGTTTATGCGTGTCAGCGATATTTGTAGTTTATGCCTCACAGGCATATAATCGCTTTATGCTTCACAGGAATATCACATGAAGATTATCGTCAATACGCCGGCGGCGCTCGCCGAAATCCTGCTGTCGGCCAGAAAAGAATACGGCCTGACCCAGGCGCAGGCCGCGAGCGCGCTCGGCATCGGCCAGCCGCGCCTGTCGGCGCTCGAAACCACCGGCACGGCCAGCATCTCGCTGGCCCAGATGCTCACGCTGCTTTCGCTCTACGGACTCGAACTGTGCGTGCAGTCGCGCGACACCAGCGGGGTGCTGGCGGCGCGCGAAGACCGGCTGGAGTGGTAGCGCATGGGCCGCAAATCGCATTCGAGCAGCTTGTCGATCTGGGCGAACGGCGAGCGCGTCGGCACCTGGACGCTCGGCGTGACGGGCGAAGCCGAGTTGCGTTACGACGCCGCCTGGAAGGTCTCGGAAGCCGGGCGGCCGCTGTCGCTCTCGCTGCCGTTCGGCGTCGGCGAGCGGCCGTTGCGCGGTGAGCGCGTCCATCATTACTTCGACAATCTGCTGCCGGACAGCATGCCGATCCGCCGCCGCATTGCCGCGCGCTTTCGCACCGGGTCGATCGACGCGTTCGATCTGCTCAAGGCGATCGGGCGCGACTGCGTGGGCGCGGTGCAACTGCTCGACGAAGACGAAACGCCCGAGCCGCAGGGCCGTATCGACGGCACGCCGCTTGACGAGGCCGACATCGAACGGCTGCTGCTCGAAACGGCGGGCGCGCTGCCCGCAGGCAACGACGATGACGACGAACCGCTGCGCATTTCGCTGGCGGGCGCGCAGGAGAAAACCGCGCTGCTCCATCACGAAGGCCGCTGGCTGCTGCCGCACGGCGCCACGCCCACCACGCACATTCTCAAGCTGCCGCTCGGCCTGATCGGCCATCGCAAGGTCGATTTCAACACCTCGGTGGAGAACGAGTGGCTGTGTCTCGCGCTGCTCGCGGCGTACGGGCTGCCGGTGTCGTCGGCGCGCATTGCCACGTTCGGCGCGCAGAAGGTGCTGGCGGTCGAGCGCTTCGATCGCGCCGTCTCGCGCACGGGCGCGTTGCTGCGCCTGCCGCAGGAGGATTTTTGCCAGGCGCTCGGCGTCGCGCCGCACTTCAAGTACGAAACCGACGGCGGCCCCGGCGTGCGCGAGATCGCCGATCTGCTGCGTCAGTCGCAACAGGCGCGCGCGGATATCGACACGTTTCTCGCCGCGCAGATCGTCTACTGGATGATGGCCGCGCCCGATGGCCACGCGAAGAACTTCAGCCTGCGTCTGCTGCCGGGCGGGCGCTTTCAGCTCGCGCCGCTCTATGACGTGATGTCGATCTGGCCCGTGGCCGGCGACGGCGGCAATCAGTGGTCGTGGCACAAGGCGTCGCTGGCGATGGCGGTGTGGGGCAAGAGCCGGCACTACCGCATGCGCGACGTGAAGCGCGCGCATTTCAATGCCACGGCGCAGCTTTGTCACTATGGTTCGGATGCCGAATCAATTATCGATCGACTGATCGAACGCACGCCCGCCGCGATTGAAACCGTGAGCGCGGCGTTGCCTGCGGGATTTCCGGAGCGCGTCGCCGCAAAACTGTTCGACGGTTTGCGTTTTTCCGCGCAACGGCTCGCGGAATAAACCGCGCGAGCGACTGGCGACGCGCAACTCAGCGCGCCGCCGGCGCCACGTGTTCCATTTTCGCTTCGCCGTAGAGCACGTAGATCAGTTCAAGCATGCGGCGAATATCCGCCGATTCGTCGAGCATGCGCATGCTCATGATGACGGGCGAAACGAGCTGCTTGTCGTCGAGATCCTTGTAGGAGACGTCGTCGCGCTTGAGGCCGTAGACGCTGCTCGGCACGATCGAAATCCCTTCGCCAGCCGCCACGAGGCCCAGCGCGATCTGCAATTCGCGTGCTTCGTAAATCCGCATCGGTTCGAGTCCGCGATCGTGGAAACCCGCGAGCACCTGGTCGGCGTAACTCGGACGCGGATGCTTGGGAAAGATGATGATGGTTTCGTTGAGCAGGTCGTGCAGCGAAAGCTCCGGCTTTGCGTCGATCAGCGGATGCCCGAGCGGCAGCGCCACGATCATGCGCTCCTCGCGCAGCACCACGCGGCGAATGCTCGGATCTTCGAGCCGGATGCGCCCAAACCCCACGTCGATACGACCTTCCTTGAGCGCCTTGATCTGATCCATCGTGGACATTTCCACGAGGCTCAGTTCGACCGCGCCATTCTCCTGGCGAAAGCGCCGGATGATCTTCGGCAGCATGCCGTACAGCGTCGAGCCGACGAAACCCACCGTGAGACCGCGCTCGATCTTGCCGACACGCCGCGTCATCGATTCGAGTTCGTGGGTCTGCGCAAGCAGTTGCACCGCGTGCTGATAGAAAAAGCGACCCGTGTCGGTGAGCTTGAGCGGACGCGCGTCGCGCTCGAACAGCTGCACGCCGAGCAATTCCTCGAGCTGCTGGATCTGCCGCGACAGCGGCGGCTGCGCGATGTGCAGCCGCTGCGCCGCGCGCGTGAAATTGCGCTCTTCGGCCACGGCCACGAAGTAGCGCAGGTGTCTCAGTTCCATAAAGCCCCGCCTGCCGATTCGCCCGCCTACGATACCTCGCGAGCATGAATTTATCCGGTAAATACGGGTTTTCCCCCGTATTTGACCTTATCACTATACCTCAAAGGTATGAAACCGCAGCCCGAAAAGTATTGGACGGTCCCTTTGCGCGGCGCGTATAAATCCAATCCATGAACTCCACTCCTGCCGTTGCCGCCATGAAATCCGCGACGATCGAACGTATCGAAACCTGTCTCGTCGATTTGCCGACGATCCGCCCGCACAAGCTCTCGGTCGCCACCATGCACGGCCAGACGCTGATGCTCGTGAAGGTGTTGTGCAGCGACGGCGTGATTGGCGTGGGCGAGGGCACGACGATCGCGGGCATGGCCTACGGTCCGGAAAGCCCGGAAGCGATGAAGCTCGCGATCGACGCGTACTTCGCGCCCGCCATGATCGGCAAGGACGCCACGCGCATTCAGGAACTGATGGCGCATCTCGGCAAGCTCGTGAAGGTCACGCACTTCGCGAAGAGCGCGCTCGAAACCGCCTTGCTCGACGCGCAGGGCAAGCGCCTTGGCGTGCCCGTGAGCGAACTGCTCGGCGGACGCCGCCGCGATCGTCTGCCGGTGGCGTGGACGCTCGCCTCGGGCGACACGGCCAAAGACATCGCGGAAGCCGAAGCGATGCTCGACGCACGCCGTCATCGCGTCTTCAAGCTGAAGATCGGCGCGAAGGCGGTCAAGACCGATATCGAGCACGTCGCGCAGATCAAGCGCGCGCTCGGCGATCGCGCAGCGGTGCGTGTGGACGTGAATATGGCGTGGAGCGAAACCCAGGCGGCCTGGGCGATTCCGGCGCTTGCCGACGCGGGTTGCGAACTCGTCGAGCAGCCGGTTGCGTCCGCGGCGGCGCTTGGACGCCTGATGCGCCGCTTCCCGGTCGCGCTGATGGCTGACGAAGTCTTGCAAGGTCCCGAAAGCGCCTTCGAGATTGCGAAACAGCACGGCGCGGACGTTTTCGCGATCAAGATCGAACAAAGCGGCGGACTCTTTGCCGCGCAGCGCGTGGCGACGATCGCTGACGCCGCGGGCATCGAACTGTACGGCGGCACCATGCTCGAAGGCGCATTCAGCACCGCGGCCTCGGCGCATCTGTTCGCCAGTTTCGCCAATCTGCAGTGGGGCACCGAATTGTTCGGCCCGCTGCTCATCACCGAGGAAATTCTGACCCAGCCGCTCGATTACAGCGATTTCGAATTGACCGTGCCGACCGGCCCGGGACTCGGCATCGAACTCGACGAGGCGAAGGTCAAGCGATTCACGCGCGACGGACTTACCAAGGTCACGCGCTAGATTGCGCGCTCAATCACGCAATTTCCGCTTCAGATAAAGGAAGTCAACGATGCTTTTCCAGGTACGCATGGACGTGAAGATTCCGTCCGATATGCCCGCCGACGTCGCCAACGAAATCAAGGCGCGCGAAAAGGCCTATTCGCAGGATCTGCAACGCAGCGGCAAGTGGCGCCACATCTGGCGTCTCGTGGGCGAATACGCGAATTTCAGCATTTTCGACGTCGAAAGCAATGCAGAACTGCACGACATTCTGACTGCGCTGCCGCTGTTTCCGTATATGGAGATTTCGGTGACGCCGCTGTGCCGTCATCCGTCGTCGATTCGCGAAAACGATATTTGAATGTGAGTCGGTGAGTCGAAGTTGAAAACCGGTTGGAACCTGAGTAACGCAATCCATTAGAGGGCGTGCACGCCCCTTAAAAATTTCCCCCGCTAAAAGATTCAGTGGAGACAGTGATCATGAACGTGAAAGTGTTCGACACGAAAGAAGTCCAGGACCTGCTCAAGGCCGCCACCAACGCAGAAGGCGCGGGCGGCAACGCGCGTTTCAAGCAGGTGCTCGGCCGCCTGCTCGGCGATCTCTTCAAAGCCATCGACGATCTCGACATCACGCCCGACGAAGTCTGGGCCGGCATCCATTATCTGAACAAGCTCGGCCAGGACGGCGAGGCAGCGCTGCTGGCCGCCGGTCTCGGTCTGGAAAAATATCTCGACATCCGCATGGATGCCGCCGATAAAGCGGCCGGTCTCGACGGCGGCACGCCGCGCACGATCGAAGGCCCGCTGTATGTGGCCGGCGCGCCGGTGCGCGAGGGCGTTTCGAAGATCGACATCAATCCGGATGCAGAGGCCGGCCCGCTCGTCATTCACGGCACCGTGACCGGTCCGGACGGCAAACCGGTGGCGGGCGCCGTGGTCGAATGCTGGCACGCCAATTCGAAGGGTTTTTACTCGCACTTCGACCCGACCGGCGCACAGGACGACTTCAATCTGCGCGGCGCGGTGCGCACCGGCGCGGACGGCAAGTACGAAATCCGCACGCTCATGCCAGTCGGCTACGGTTGCCCGCCGCAAGGCGCGACGCAGCAACTGCTCGACGCCATCGCGCGTCACGGCAACCGTCCGGCGCACGTGCACTTCTTCGTCACCAGCGAAGGCCACCGCAAGCTCACGACGCAATTCAATATCGAAGGCGATCCGCTGATCTGGGACGACTTCGCCTACGCCACGCGCGAGGAACTGATTCCTCACGTCGTCGACAAGACCGGCGGCGCGGCGCTGGGCCTGAAGGCCGATGCCTACAAGGATATTGCGTTCGACTTTTCCCTGACCACGCTGGTGCAGGGCAAGGACAACCAGATCGTCAATCGCCCACGCGCAGCCGCGACGGCGTAATCGCCCGCTAGCGCGACGGTGCAATGCCACCGTCGCCGTTCGGGTTTCCGCGAGAATCAATGCACACCGATGCGCGAAAGCCGTGCAGGAGCTTGCTCGCGCCTACGGAGAGAAAACATGTCCGCCACCATCGACAAAGCCAACGAACTGGAACACCTGTTAGCCACTGCGGTGCAGGACGACAAGCAAGCCGGTGTGTACCGTTGCCGTCGCGATATCTTCACGAATCCCGCGTTGTTCGATCTGGAGATGAAACACATCTTCGAGAGCAACTGGGTGTATCTGGCGCATGAAAGCCAGGTGCCGAACAACAATGATTACTACACCACGTGGATCGGCCGCCAGCCGGTGGTCGTCACGCGCGATAAAACCGGCGAGCTGAACGCCATCATCAATGCCTGCGCGCACAAGGGCGCGATGCTTTGCCGACGCAAGCATGGCAATAAAGGCAGCTTCACGTGCCCGTTTCACGGCTGGACGTTTGCCAATACCGGCAAACTGCTGAAAGTCAAAGATGAAAAGACCACCGAATATCCAGTGCAATTCAACAAGAACGGTTCGCACGACCTGAAGAAAGTCGCGCGATTCCAGAATTATCGCGGCTTTCTGTTCGGCAGTCTCAACGCGGATGTGATGCCGCTCGAAGACTATCTCGGCGAATCGCGCGTGATCATCGACCAGATTGTCGATCAGGCGGCGCACGGTCTCGAAGTGCTGCGCGGCAATTCCTCGTATGTCTACGAAGGCAACTGGAAAATGCAGATGGAAAACGGTTGCGACGGTTATCACGTCAGCACCGTGCACTGGAATTACGCCGCCACCATGGGCCGACGCAAGGAAGACGGCACGCAGGCTGTTGATGCGAACAGCTGGAGCAAATCGGTAGCGGGCGTTTATGGTTTCGATCACGGCCATATTCTGCTGTGGACCAAGACGATGAATCCCGAGGTGCGTCCGGTTTATCGTCAGCGCGACGAAATCACGGCGCGCGTGGGCGAAACGAAAGCCGATTTCATCGTCAATCAAACGCGCAATCTGTGCCTGTATCCGAATGTGTTTTTGATGGATCAGTTCAGCACCCAGATTCGCGTGGTGCGTCCGATCAGCGTCGATAAAACCGAAGTGTCGATTTTCTGTTTCGCACCGAAAGGCGAAAGCGCCGAAGACCGCGCCACGCGCATTCGTCAATACGAAGACTTCTTCAACGTGTCCGGCATGGGCACGGCCGACGATCTGGAGGAGTTTCGCGCGTGCCAGAACGGTTATGCCGGCACGGCCGCGCTCTGGAACGATCTCTCGCGCGGCGCACCGCTGTGGGTCGAAGGCGCCGACGACAACGCGAAAAAGATGGGCTTGAATCCGCTCATTTCCGGCGAGCGCAGTGAAGACGAAGGCTTGTTCGTGGTGCAGCACGAGTACTGGGTGCGCGTGATGCGCGACGCGCTCAAGAAGGAAAGCGAGGAGACGCTGGCATGAGCATCGATTATCAAACGATTTGCGCGGCGCTCTATCGCGAAGCACGGTTACTCGATGACCGCCAGTGGGACGAATGGCTCGCCTGTTACGCGGACGACGTCACCTGGTGGATGCCCGCCTGGGACGACGACGACCAGTTGACCGACGACCACGAAAGCCAGGTCTCGCTGATGTACTACCCGGACAAAGGCGGTCTCGAAGATCGCGTATTCCGGATCAAGACCGAGCGCAGCGGCGCGTCGACACCGGAGCCGCGCACGAGCCACAACGTCACGAACGTGGAAGTGCTGGCCGATCGCGGCGACGCAGTGGACGTGCGCTACAACTTTCACACGCTCAATCATCGCTACAAGGTCACCGATCATTTCTTCGGCACGATGTTCGTCACCTTGCGCCGCTCGGGCGATCAATTACTGATTGCCTATAAGAAGATCGTTTTGAAAAACGACTATATCCGGCAGGTGCTCGACGTTTATCACGTGTGATGTCGGGCGCAACGTATCAGAGGCAGTAGAGGAGGTTCCCATGTCCAGTTTCAAGATCGCACTGAATTTCGAAGACGGCGTTACGCGTTTCATCGACTGCAAGGCCGGAGAAAAAGTGCTCGACGCCGCGTTTCGCGCGAAGATCAATTTGCCGATGGATTGTTCCGATGGCGTGTGCGGCACCTGTAAATGCCGCGCCGAAAGCGGCAGCTACGATCTCGGCGACGACTATATCGAAGACGCGCTCAGCGACGACGAAAAAGACGGCGGTCTCGTGCTGACCTGCCAGATGGTGCCGCAAAGCGATTGCGTGATTGCGATTCCCTCGTCGTCCACCGCTTGCAAGACGGGGCAGAGCCAGTTTGCCGCCACGGTTTCGAAAGTCGAGCAGCACAACGACGCAGCCGTGGTGCTCGAAATGAACATGGACGCCAACGCCCCCGTATTTCTGCCGGGTCAATATGTGAATATCGACGTGCCGGGCAGCGGCCAGCATCGCTCGTATTCGTTTTCCTCGGCGCCGCGCGAATCGACAATCAGTTTTCTGATCAAGAAAATTCCCGGCGGCGTGATGAGCACGTGGCTGGAAACTGCGCAAGCGGGCGATAAATTGAATCTGCACGGACCGCTCGGCAGTTTCTATCTGCGCGACGTGCAGCGCCCGCTGCTGTTTCTCGCGGGCGGCACGGGACTCGCGCCGTTCCTCTCGATGCTCGAAGTGCTGGCGCGCACGCACGCGCAGCAGCAGGTGCATCTGATCTACGGCGTCACGCGCGATCTCGATCTCGTGCAGGTTGAGGCCATCGAGGCGTTCCGCGCGAAACTGCCGAACCTGACTTACGCGACCGTCGTGGCCGAAGCCGAGTCGACGCATCCGCGCAAAGGCTGGGTTACGCAGCATATTCCGGCCGATGCGCTCAATGATGGCGACGTCGACGTGTATCTGTGCGGGCCGCCGCCGATGGTCGACGCCGTGCGCAAGTTTTTCGACGACGAAGGCGTGAAGCCCCACAGCTTCCACTACGAGAAGTTCACGCCGAACGCGAGCGCAGCGACGACGGCTACGACGGCGAAGGCGGCATGATGCAGCAACGATTCGCAGGCAAGGTCGTGGTCGTCACGGGCGCGGCGCAGGGGATCGGCAGCGGCGTGGCGCTGCGCGCCGCGGCGGAAGGCGGCAAGGTGGTGTTCGTCGATCGCGCGGATTTCGTCGCCGAGGTGGCGGCGCAGGCGCAGGTCGCGCAGCCCGGCGCACAAACCGCCGGTTTCGTCGCCGATCTGGAAACTTATGAGGGCGCGCACGCGGCGATGGCGTTCGCCGCGCAACGGTTCGGCGGCATCGATATTCTGATCAACGGCGTGGGCGGTGCGATCCGCATGCGTCCGTTCGCGGAATTCGAGCCCGCGCAGATCGACGCGGAAATCCGCCGCTCGCTGATGCCCACGCTCTATACGTGTCACGCCGCGCTGCCGCATCTGCTCGCGCGCGGCGGCGGCACGATCGTGAACGTCTCTTCGAACGCGACGCGCGGCATTCGGCGCGTGCCGTATTCGGCGGCCAAGGGCGGCGTCAATGCGCTCACGCAATCGCTGGCGATGGAATACGCGCCGTACAACATCCGCGTGGTCGCCAGCGCGCCGGGCGGCACCAGTGCGCCGCCGCGCCGCGTGCCGCGCAACGCGGCGGGCGACACCGAGCAGGAAAAGACGTGGATGAACGAGGCCGTCCAGCAAGTGACGGATTCGACCTTCTTCAAGCGCTACGGCACGCTCGACGAACAGATCGCGCCGATTCTGTTTCTCGCCTCCGACGAAGCCAGCTATATCACCGGCGCGGTGCTCGCGGTGGCGGGCGGCGACAACGGTTGATTGCGGTTGATCGTTACAGCTTCGGGCACGACAGCACGTTCAGCGGCGGCGTATCGACGCCCGGTTTGCCGTCGTTCGCGGGCGAGCCTTGCGGCGGCGTGGAGATCAGGCGCACGCCGTTCGGCGCGGCGTTCGCGAGCGCGTATGGCTCGGCGCTCGCGGCCGGTTGCCAATACGCGTGATAGAGCGCACCTTCGTGAAAGAGCCGCAGTTTGCCGTGCGCGGTCTGGCCGCCGCTGCTGAAATCGACCGGTTCGCCGTCGCGCAGCACGAAGTGCGCGTCAGGGCCGCTCGGGCCTGAAAGCTTGCCGCATGGCGCGGCGGTATCGGAAGAGTCGGCGGCGAAAGCGGGCTCCACGACCAACCCAAGGCCCAACCCAATCGCACTCGCGCAACAGCACGCGCTCAGCGTCAGCTTCAAAGCCTTCTTCATGGTGACCTCGCAGCGAAACACGTCATTCATCGGATCAGTGCGAGCAGCAAGCCGCATGCCGCGCCTTCATCCGGCACTCAAATTCCCGCGTCAGAATAGTTGAAATTTTCAACTATTTGACTATACTCCGATGCGTCGCCGGTTCGCCGGCCAGGCTGCGGGAGCGCGCGTGTCATCCGGTCAGTATTCCGATTTCCTGACGTTCAGGCTCGACCTCACGAGCGCGTTGCTCAGCGAGCGCGCCAATGCCGTGTATCGCGAGCGCTGGGGCCTCGACGTGCGTGCGCTGCGCGTGCTGCGCATCGTCTGCGCGGAGCCGGGCGTCACGCCCAAAGCCGTCTCGCAGCGCGCGCTGATCGAAAAGACCTTGCTGTCGAAAACGCTCGCCGAACTGGAGTCGCGTGGGCTGATCGGCCGCGATACCCACGCCGACGACCGCCGCAGCGTCGCGCTGCACGCCACGCCGGAAGGGCAGAAGGTCGCGAAAGCGTCGGCGAAGGCCGGGGCCGCGCTCGAAGCCGAACTCGCCGTCGCGTTGACCGATGCCGAGCGCAAGACGCTCGACCGTCTGCTCGGCAAGCTCTCGGACAGTCTGCTCGACGGGGCATCCGCCTGAATCTCGCGCGCATTCCAACCCGCTATTCCGTATCCGAAGCCGTCATTGAAGGAGTCGCCCATGTCCATTCCGGTCGCCAATCCAGTGTCCAAGGCGGTTTCCAGGCCGCTCGTCGAAACCGTCGCGCCTGCCGTCGACGCCTTGTTGCCCGAGCTCGAAGCCGTCTACAAGGACTTGCACCAGCATCCCGAACTCTCGATGCAGGAGTTCCGCACCGCGAAGATCGCCGCCGATTACGTGGAAGCGCTCGGCTATGAAGTCACGCGCGAGGTGGGCGTGACCGGCGTCGTGGCGATCCTGCGCAACGGCGAAGGCCCGACCGTGATGCTGCGCGCCGACATGGACGCGCTGCCCGTGACCGAAGGGACCGGCCTGCCGTACGCGAGCAGCGTCACGGCGAAGGACGACGAAGGCGTGCAGGTGGGCGTCGCGCACGCCTGCGGCCACGATCTGCACGTCACCTGGCTGATGGGCGCGGCGCGCCTGTTCGCGCAGCATCGCGACGCGTGGCGCGGCACGCTGATGTGCGTGTTTCAGCCCGGCGAGGAAGTCGGGCGCGGCGCGCGCAGCATGATCGACGACGGCATGATGGCGCGCTTTCCGAAGCCCGACGTGATCCTCGGCCAGCACGTGATGGTGGGCGCGGCGGGCACGGTCGGCTATCGCAGCGGCACGATTCTCTCGGCCGGCGACAGCCTCAAGGTCAAGCTGTTCGGGCGCGGCTCGCACGGCTCGCAGCCGCAGACTTCGATCGATCCCGTCATCATGGCGGCCTCGACGACGCTGCGTCTGCAGACCATCGTCTCGCGCGAGATCTCGCCGCGCGACAGCGCCGTGCTCACGGTGGGCGCGCTGCAGGCGGGCACGAAGGAAAACATCATCCCCGACGACGCCACGCTCAAGCTCAACATGCGCACTTACGACGAGGACGTGCGCGAGTACATGCTGGGCGCGATCCGCCGCATCTGCTGCGCCGAGTGCATGGCCTCGAACGCGCCGCGCGAGCCGGAATTCACCACGCTGTCGAGCTATCCGCTGACCGTCAACGACGACGCCACGACGGCGCGTCTGCGCAGCGCCTTCGAAGCGCGTTTCGGCGCGCGCGCCTATGAAACGCAGCCCGCGGCGGCGAGCGAGGACTTCAGCGTGTTCGGCCGCGAATGGGGCGTGCCGTACGCGTTCTGGTTCATCGGCGGCACCGATCCCGAGACCTTCGAGAAGGCGAAGACCGCGAAGAAGATCAACGAGATTCCGAGCAACCACTCGCCGAAGTTCGCGCCGGTGCTCGACGGCACCTTGCGCACCGGCCTCGAAGCGATGCTGTGCGCCGCCGCCGCGTGGCTCGGCCACGAAAGCGAGGCCGCATGAGCCTGGCGCTGGGCGCGCACGTGGGCGCGCATATGAACGCCCACACGGCCTATACCGTGCTCGATCTGATCGGCACGTTCGCGTTCGCGATCTCGGGCGCCGTGGCCGCGCGGCAGCGGCGGCTCGATCTGTTCGGCATCGTCGTGGTGACGTTCATGGTGGCGTGCGGCGGCGGTATCGTGCGCGATGTCTGCATCGGCGCGATTCCGCCCGCGGGGCTGTCGAACTGGGCGTATCTCGCGGTCTCGCTGCTCGCGGCGGCGCTGACCATCGCAGCCTATCCGCAGGTGCGGCGGCTGCGCCATCCGGTGCTGTTCTTCGATGCGATCGGGCTCGGGCTGTTCGCGGTCGCGGGCGCGCAGAAAACGTGGATCTGGACCAACAGCGCGGAGACCGCCATCGTGCTCGGCATGGTGAGCGCCGTGGGCGGCGGCGTGCTGCGCGACATTCTGCTCTCGCGCGTGCCCGCGATTCTCGAACGCGAGATCTACGCGTCGGCGGCGCTGCTGGGCGCTTCGGTGCAGATGGGGCTCACGTACTTCGACTGGTCGTCGTTCTGGACGCCGTGGGTGGCTACCGCCGCCTGTGTCGCGCTGCGGCTCGCGGCGCTTTACTACGGCTGGCGTTTGCCGGTGTTTCAGACGCGCGACCTCGTGAAAAAGCCGCCGCGCAAAGCGGCGGCCGACGAGGCCTCGCAGGACGCGCACTGAGGCGCGTCATGCATGCTCAGTGCGCGGTTGCGGTCTTTTCCTCGAACAGCATCAAACCCGCGAGGCTGATGATCCCGCAGCCGAACACGTACCACGCGGGCGCATAGAAACTGCCCGTCGCGCGCCACAACGCGCCGACGGCGAGCTGCGCGAAGCCGCCGAACAGCGTCACGCCCACGGCGTAGATGATGCCGAGCGAGGTCGCCCGCACCTCGGGTCGCAGCGCTTCGAGCATCATCAGAAAACCGGCCGGGCTCGTGAGCGTCATCAGGCCGACCAGCACCAGCACGACCGCCAGCACCGTGCCCACCGAAGGCCACGCGGCAATCGCGGCGAAGGCCGGAAACAGCAGCGCGAGCGAGACGAGCGAACCGGCGGCGAGCATCGGCTTGCGGCGCTTGACGCGATCCGCGAGCCGACCGGCCAGCGGCGAGCCGACCAGCAGCACCACGCCCGCGATGCCGCCGCTGGCCGAGGCGGCGGCCGTCGGCATATGCAGCGTCAGCGCGAGAAATGCGGGCAGGAAGAACACGATGGTGTACATCGTGCCGGTCGCGCCGATCACGAGCATGGTGCCCGCCACGATCTGGCGCAGCGGCAGCTTGCGGCGCACCGGAGCGGCCGCGCGGCCGTTCGTCTGCGAAGCGGAGACGGCATGCGCGGGCAAGGTATCGTCCAGACGCGAGCGCATCCAGAAGCCAATGGGCCCGATCGCGAGCCCGACCAGAAACGGCACGCGCCAGCCCCACGCGACCAGTTGCTCGTGCGTCAGCGACTTCGAGAGCAGCACCGCGATCAACGCGCCCGCGAGCGCCGCGCCGCCCTGGCTCGCCATCTGCCAGCTCACCAGCCTGCCGCGCTGACCTTCGCGGCCCGCTTCCATCAGCAGCGTGGTGGCCGCGCCCACTTCGCCGCCCGCCGAAAAGCCTTGCAGCAGACGCCCGAGCACGATCAGCGCGGGCGCGGCGAGGCCGATCTGCGCGTAAGTCGGCGCCAGGCCGATCAGCCCGGTGCCGAGCGCCATCAGCAGCACGGTGAGGATCAGCGCGGGCTTGCGTCCCGCGCGGTCCGCGTAAGCGCCGATCAGCACGCCGCCGAGCGGTCGCACGACGAAGCCGACGCCGAAGGTCGCGAGCGACATCATCAGCGAGGTGAGAGCGTCGTGCGCCGGAAAGAACAACTGGCCGATCAGCGCCGAAAAGAAGCTGTAGACGGTGAAGTCGAAGAACTCCAGACCGTTGCCGAGCGCGGCGGCGAGCACCATCGAGCGCTTCGTGCGCGTGGCCGAAGCGTCCGGTGCTTGCGTTGCGCCCGAGGCGGCGCGTTGGTGTGCGACGTTCATGATGAAACCTTGTTCGGATGACAAGACCGGCGAGGGCGCCGGATTAAAGCCAGGTTGAAGCCAGGTCAAAGCCGGAGCTACGCGCGTGGCTCCGTTCAAACACGGGCGTTACTGACTGCCCTTGATGCCTTCGCCGTCGCGGATGGTGATCTTCGTCGTCACCGAGCGCACGCCGCTCACGCCTTGCGCGATCGACGTCGCGAAGTCGATCTGCTTCTGGTCCGCGACCACGCCCGTGAGCGTCACGTCGCCGTCGTGCGCGCGCACGCGGATAAACGTCGCCTTGAGCCCCTGCTTGCGCGCCGCGCGCAGTGCGTGACGCACGTCGTTGGCGAGTGCGCGGTCGGCGGCTTTGCTCGTGGCGCTCGTCGCCGGATGCATCGAGGCCGCGCCGGTCTGCGACGCGTTATCGCCCTGCGCGTGGGCGCTCAGGCTCGCGGCCACGCAGAGCGTGGCGGCGGCGAGGCGCAAAAAGATTCGCTGTTTCATGTCAGGTCTCCACGTTGATATTCGATCGTCCAATTCGCTGAAGTGCGGCTCAGAACTTGTGATACATGCCCACCAGCACGAGATGCGGCGACTGATACGCCGTCGTGCCTTCCGAGCCCGTATAGCTCGTCGCGATGTTGTCGACGGTCGGCTGCATCGTCGGATATTTGCCGTACGTCGGCGTCGTGCCGGTGTTGTGGATCAGCGAGCCGCGCACGTAAAGCGCCGTGCGCTTCGAGAGGTTGTAGTCGTAGCCGAGCGTCACGCCGTACGAATGGCTGCCCGCGCCCGCCACGTCGCGATACGCGAGTTCCATGCGGAAATCGTTGCGCTGCAGGTAGCGATAGAGCGCGCCCAGCGTGTAAAGCGAGGCCACGCGGTCGCCTTCGAGACGCGGCGCGAGGAAGCTGTAGCCCGCCGACAGCACGTAGTTGCCGCGGTCGTAGAGCAGGCCCGCCGCGAAGTTGTCGGTGCGCACGTACTGCGAGGTCGTGAGCGCGTTCAGGCCGTAATTGCCGATATAACTGAGCGTGCCGAACAGATGGCCGTCGAAGTAATTGAGCGCGATGGATTTGGTCTGGATGGTCGGCGCTGTCGAGCCCGCGTCGTGCAGCGCGAGCGCCACCTGCGCGTTCAGCGGCCCGAACCACGGCGACGAATAGCTGACCGCATTGGTGAGGCGCGCCGCTTCGAAGCTCGCGCCGGGACCGAGATCGTAGGTCCACGCGGTGAGATACGCGACCGTCGAAACGGTGCCGACCTGGCCGAACACGTCGACGAACAGCGGCACGCCGACGTCGTCCTGCAAGCCGAACTTCAGCTCGCCGGTTTTCGCCGAGCCGATGCCCACCCACGCCTCGCGATTGAACATCGTGTTCGTGCTGCCCAGTTTGCCGGTCGCCGCGTCGAAGCCGTTTTCGAGCGCGAAGCGCACGCGATAGCCGCCGCCCAGATCTTCCACGCCGTACAGGCCGATCTTCGAGGTCCATTCACCGCCGCTCTGCTGCACGAAGGCGGTCTGCGCGCCCTTGGTGAAGCCGATCGACTGGTCGACGGCGCCATAAAGGCGCACGCCGGGCGTGTAGGCGCCGGTCGTCGCGTAAGGGATGCCCTGGAAGTAGTCGAGGAGAAACAGATCCGAGGTCTGTGCGAGCGCCGCGTGCGAGGCGCCGCCGAGCGCCGTGGCGCAAACGAGCAGACGCGCGGCGCGCGTGGTCCGCGCGCGCCGGGGTTCGTGGGAAGACGACGTCTTGCTGCTTGCTGACATTGTTATTAGCTCTTCAGGTTGGTCAGAAACTGCGGGGAAAGCGGTGCGCGCGGGCGAGAAGCGGAATGCGGCGCCGCCGTCGGTCCATCGATCAGGAATCCGTATCAAGTCGTGGTGATCCGGGCGAGCCGCACGAACGCGGCATCGCATGGGTCATCGCACAGGGAATGAACCTCAGCTCGCGCGCAGATACCGCTGCGTGAGCGCCACGAACCACGCCGCGCCGTAGGCGAGGGCGTCGTCGTTGAAGTCGTAGCCGGGGTTGTGCACCGAGCAGCCGCCCACGCTGCCCACGCCGTTGCCGATCAACACGTAGCAGCCGGGCAGCACCTCGGTCATCCACGAGAAGTCTTCGCTGCCCATTACGGCGTCGGGCATCATCGTCAGGCCGTGCGGGCCGACCAGCGACTCGATCGCGTCGATGGCGAGCAGCGTGGCGTTGCGCTCGTTCACGAGCGGGCGCGAGATCGCGTGATAGTCGACCGTGGCCGTCGCGCCGTACGACTGCGCCTGCAACTCGGCGATCGTGCGGATGCGCGCTTCGAGCAGGTTGCGCGTCTCGCTGTCGAGCGCGCGCACCGACAGTTGCAGCGTCGCCGTTTCGGGAATCACGTTGCCCGCCTTGCCCGCGTTGATCGCGCCCACCGTCACCACGGCGGCGCGCGTGGGCTCCACGTTGCGCGCGACGATGCTCTGCAAGGCCATCACGATGCTCGCCGCCGCCACCACCGGATCGCAACCCAGTTGCGGCATGGCGCCGTGCGCGCCGCGTCCCGTCACGGTGATCGTGACCGAGTCCGACGACGCGAGCATGCAGCCGTGGCGCACCGCGAAGTGGCCCACGGGCACGCCGGGCGCGTTGTGCAGCGCGAACACCTGATCGCACGGAAAGCGCTCGAACAGACCGTCGGCGATCATCTTCGACGCGCCGCCCAGGCCTTCCTCGGCGGGCTGGAAAATCAGGTTGAGCGTGCCGTCGAAATCGGCGCTGGCGAGGTGATGCGCGGCGGCCAGCAGCGTGGCCGTATGGCCGTCGTGGCCGCAGGCGTGCATGGTCTGCGCGACGGTGCTCGCGTAGGGCAGGCCGGTGCTTTCCTGAATGGGCAGCGCGTCCATGTCGGCGCGCAGACCGATCGCGCGCGTCGAGCTGCCGCGACGCAGACGCCCGACCACGCCCGTGCCGCCCACGCCCGTCGTCACCGCGTAACCCCATTGCGCGAGTTTTTCGGCGACGATCTGCGACGTGCGCGTCTCCGCGAAGCCCAGTTCGGGATGGGCGTGAATATCGTGGCGAATCGCGATAAATGGCTGCTGTTGCTCGCGGATGGCGTCGATCAGGTCGGCGCGCTCGGGTGCGGTGGCGGCTTGGCTGGCTTGCGGGATTTGCTGCGTCATGTCCTTGTCCTGGAGTCAGGGTGCGGTCGGCCGTGGTTGCCGTGTGCTGCAACGGCCGCATTTGTTACAGACTAAGGACGATCGGTCGAAATAAAAAAGCAAAAATCGGCATGCCGATAACCGATGGTAATATCCACCGCATCATGAAAATCCACCAACTGAGAGCGCTGGTCGAGATCGCCGCCACGGGCACCATCAACGGCGCGGCGCGGCGGCTGCACGTGACGCAGCCCGCCATCACCAAGGCCGTGCGCGATCTGGAGGACGAGTGCGGCGTGCGCCTGTTCGAGCGCAATCCCTGGGGCGTGGTGCCGACCGCCGAAGGCGAGGCGCTGTTGCGGCGCTCGCGCACGGTGCTGCGCGAGCTGGAGCGCGCCCAGGAAGATCTCGCGCATCTGAAGGGCCAGCGCGAAGGGCGGCTGGTGATCGGCGTGACGCCGATCGCGGGCACGGCGGGTCTCGCCGACGCCTTCGCCGACTTTCGGCGTCACTGGCCGCTCGTGACCGTCGAGTTTCGCGAGCTGGGCTTCAACCAGTTGCGCGAGCAACTGAGCAACCGCACGCTCGATCTCGCGTTCGCTGCGTTTCCGGCCAATCCCGCCGAGCAGGATCCGGAAGCGGTCAAGACGCTGTTCGCGTTCGATTCCGTGTTCGTGACGCGCGCGCAGGGTGCGTTCGCGCGCGCCACGTCGCTCGCACAGTTGCAGGACGCCGAGTGGATTCACACCGACGCCACCGACCATTATCCCGAGCGCATCCGCGCGATGTTCGAGGGCGAAGGGCTTGCGCCGCCGCGCCGCGTCACGCGCTGCACCTCGTACGGGCTGCTCTACGGGCTCGCGCTGAGCAACGACGCCGTGTTCGCCTGGACGCGCCACACGCTCGAAACGGCGGAGCTGGGCCGCGCCTTCGTCGAACTCGCGCTGCCGCAGCGTCCGCCGCCGCTGCAGCTCTATCTCTACTCGCCGCCCGAGGCGCAGCTCACGAAACCGGCGGAATATTTTGTCGACTGCATCCTCGCCGTGGCCGCCGAACGCGTGCGCACGGGCCGCGGCGGCACGGTGCTGCCCGGCGCCTGACGCTGCGCCAATCTGCCTCTTCTCAACGCGCTTGAAATAGAAAAGTAAGGTACGCAACGTGCTGTCGGTGCGCGCTCGCGCGGCCGTGAGCGCCCGCTGCGTGCGGGTTTTGCCCAATTGCGCAATTTTCAATGCACATTTTGCCGCAGGCTGTTATAGTCGCGCCCCGCTGCAACCAGCCAGAAAGCACCTTTCCGGATGACGCGCTATATTTTTTAGACGCCATGTGCCTGGCCGGTTCGCATTGCACCCCTGCGTTGCCGCCGGGCGCCGCGTAAAGCAACCCTGCGGTGCGGATGGATCGGCCCGTTTGCGTTCTCGCCCATGTCTGGTCAGGCACGGCGGGCAGCGCCCGGACGGCACGGACAAACGAAAGAAGAATCCACCTGGGAGCTGACGTGAAATATCAACTGGGCGCACTCGTGCTGCTCGCAGCCAGTTCGGCGGCATCGGCGCAATCGAGCGTGACGCTGTATGGCCGCGTGGACGGCGGCATCGAATATCTGAATCACATTGCAAATGGCAACGGCGGCACCTCGAGCCGCTGGAGCGCGGAAGGCGGCGACTGGGGCACCAGCATGCTCGGCATGAAGGGCACCGAGGATCTCGGCGGCGGCACCAGCGCGCTGTTCGACCTCGAAACCGCGCTGCAGATCATGGACGGCACGTCCGGCGGCGGCAAACTGTTTTCGCGCCGCGCCTATGTCGGTTTGAAGAACGACACCTGGGGGCAAATCCAGGCCGGTCGCAATCTCTTCATCGACAGCGACGGCGTATGGGAATTCGACCCGTTCGTGCAGCAGGCCGTGTCGTCGGCGTCGCTCGTGCGCGGGCGCAACTGGCAGCAGACCAGCAATAACGTCGAGTACCACAGCCCGGTGTGGAACGGCTTCGACGTGCAAGGCCAGTACGCCTTCGGCAACCAGACGAGCGGCTTCAACAATGGCGCCGACGGCGACTTCGGCCGCTCGGACGGCGTCATGCTGACGTACCACTCGCCGCTGTTCGACGTGCGCGGCATCTACGACGAACTGCGCGACTCCAACGGCCGCTTCTCCAACATCTTCACCGCCTCGCGCGAATACTTCGTGGGCGGCAACCTGCGCATGCAGAAGTGGAAGATCCAGGCGGCCTACACGCATTACAGCGCGCCGGATTCACCGGTTGGCGTGGCCGACTCGGCCGATCACTACTGGCTCGGCGCGACCTATCAGGCCACGCCGAAGTGGGCCGTCACGGCGGCCGGCTTCTATATTCATGTAGGCGAGGGCAGCGGCGACATTTCGCACGACCCGGGCAGCCACGCGATGCTGTACGCGCTCGGCACCACCTACAACCTGAGCAAGCGCACGTTCCTGTACGGCACCGTCGCGTACGTGGACAACAGCAAGAACGGCAACTTCTCGGTGTTCGCCACGCCGCGCGATTCGAGTTCGCCGACCAGCCCGAACGTGGGCGAGTCGCAGACCGGCGCGTACGTCGGGATGATGCACGTCTTCTAAAGGCTTTTTTCGCGGAGTGTTTTTCCGCATTGCCGGCCACTCCGGGCGTAGCGGAGTGGCTGGACGACTCGCCGGCGTTCGCGCCGGCGCGCCTCGCCGCCGGCTTCGTGTGAAAGACGAGGCAAGCGGCGTCCTCAAAAGAAGGTTGAGATCATCATGTCCAGATCCAGAGAATCATCATCGCCGGGGTTCATCGGCGTCATCACCCTAATCTTTATTGCGCTCACGTCGCTCTATCTGCTGATAGGCGGCGCGTACCTGCTTTCGCTCGGCGGCTCGGCGTACTACGTCATCACCGGCGTCCTGCTGCTCGGCGTGACGTGGCTGCTGTACCGCCGCCGCGCCTCCGCGCTCGTGCTCTACGCGCTCGTGCTCGTGGGCACCGCGATCTGGGCGCTGTGGGAGTCGGGTCCCGACTTCTGGGCGCTCGCACCGCGCTCGGGCGTCCTCGTCGTGTTCGGCGTGTGGCTGCTGCTGCTCGTGAGCTGGCGTCTCGAAGCGCCGCGCAAGCTCGGCGTGCAGACGCTCGTCGGCTCGCTCGTGATCTGGGCGGGCGTGCTCGTGTACGCCTGCTTCAACGATCCGCAGACGGTCAACGGCACGCTGAACGCGTCGACCGGCACGCCGGCCGCGCATGTCGACGGCATCGCGCCGTCCGACTGGCCCGCCTATGGCCGCGACCAGCAAGGCACGCGCTACTCGCCGCTGCAGACCATCACGCCTGACAACGTGAAGAACCTGCAGGTGGCCTGGACCTTCCGCACGGGCGACCTGAAAGGCCCGAACGATCCGGTCGAGATCACCAACGAGGTGACGCCGATCAAGATCGGCAACCTGCTCTACCTGTGCTCGCCGCACCAGATCCTGTTCGCGCTCGACGCGCAAAGCGGCCAGCTCAAGTGGAAGTTCGATCCGAAGCTGCAGCCGGACCCGTCGTTCCAGCACGTGACCTGCCGTGGCGTGTCGTACGTCGACCTGTCGGCGAGCGCGCAATCGGACGATTCGGCTGCCACGGCCGCGCCGGCGCAAGCCGCCGCATCGGACGCCGCCGCATCGGACGCCGCCGCATCGGACGCCGCCGCTTCGAGCGCGACCGCTGCCGCCTCGGGCGCTTCGGCCACCGACGCCGCCGCACCGGCCAGCGACGCACCGGCCACGCTCGCCGCCGCTCCGGCCGCGAACGCCGCCTGCACGCGCCGCATCTATCTGCCGGTCAACGACGGCCATCTCTACGCACTCGACGCCGAGACCGGCGCGCCGTGCCCGGAGTTCGGCGATAACGGCAAGCTCGATCTGCAGCATGCGATGCCGGTCACGACGCCGGGCATGTACGAGCCGACGTCGCCGCCGATTATCACCAGCAAGGTGATCGTGGTCGCGGGCGCAGTCGAGGACAACTTCTCGAACCGCGAACCGTCGGGCGTGATCCGCGGCTTCGACGTGCGCACGGGCAAGCTCCTGTGGGCCTTCGATCCGGGTGCAGCCGATCCGAACAAGATCCCGGGTCCGGGCGAGCACTACACGTGGAACTCGCCGAACTCGTGGGCGCCGGCCGCCTATGACGCGAAGCTCGACATCGTTTATCTGCCGATGGGCGTGCGCACCCCGGACATCTGGGGCGGCGACCGCACGCCGGAGATGGAGCGCTACGCCAGCGGCCTGCTCGCGCTGCACGCATCGACCGGCAAGCTCGCCTGGTTCTACCAGACCGCGCACCATGACCTCTGGGACATGGACATGCCGTCGCAGCCGACGCTCGCGAACATCACCGACAAGGACGGCAAGACCGTGCCGGTCGTGTACGCGCCGGCCAAGACCGGCAACCTGTTCGTGCTCGACCGCCGCACCGGCGAGACCGTCGTGCCGGCGCCCGAACTGCCGGTGCCGCAAGGCGCCGCGCCGGGCGATCACACGTCGCCGACGCAGCCGTTCTCCGAACTCACGTTCCGTCCGAAGAATCTCCTCACGGACAAGGACATGTGGGGCGCGACGATGTACGACCAGCTGGTCTGCCGCGTGATGTTCCACAAGCTGCGCTATGAAGGCACGTTCACGCCGCCTTCGCTGCAAGGCACGCTCGTGTTCCCGGGCAACCTGGGCATGTTCGAGTGGGGCGGCATTGCACTCGACACGGATCGTCAGATCGCCATCGCCAACCCGATCGCGCTGCCGTTCGTCTCGCGTCTGATCCCGCGTGGTCCGGGCAATCCGCAGGAACCGCAACCGGGCGCGAAGGGCAGCGGTACGGAATCGGGCATCCAGCCGCAGTACGGGATTCCGTTCGGCGTGACGCTCAACCCGTTCCTCTCGCCGTTCGGTCTGCCGTGCAAGCAGCCGGCATGGGGCTACATCTCGGCCGTCGACCTGAAGACCAACGAGATCGTGTGGAAGAAGCGTATCGGCACCGTGCGTGACAGCTCGCCGATCCCGCTGCCGTTCAAGATGGGCATGCCGATGCTCGGCGGCCCGATGGTCACGGCCGGCGGCGTTGCGTTCATCGGCGCGACGGCGGACAACTATCTGCGCGCGTTCGACGTGAACAACGGCAAGCAGCTCTGGGAAGCCCGCCTGCCGGCAGGCGGCCAGGCCACGCCGATGACCTACTCGGTCAACGGCCGCCAGTTCGTGGTGATCGCCGCGGGCGGCCACGGTTCGTTCGGCACCAAGCTGGGCGACTACGTGATCGCTTACGCACTGC
This sequence comes from Paraburkholderia tropica, assembly GCF_014171495.1. Taxonomy (NCBI): domain Bacteria; kingdom Pseudomonadati; phylum Pseudomonadota; class Betaproteobacteria; order Burkholderiales; family Burkholderiaceae; genus Paraburkholderia; species Paraburkholderia tropica. Next base: position 1,356,917 of record NZ_CP049137.1, on the reverse strand, counting down.
CGCAGTAAGGGCGAGGCGATAGCAGAAGGCGCGGCGCGGCCGGCCGGAAACGCTCAGATCGAGCGTGACCGTCCGGGCGCGCCGCGCTTTTTTCATGCGTTTTTCGCAGGTGTTTCACGGGGCCTTCCGTGCGCCCGAAGCGTTTGTGGTATTTGTACCAACCGGTTAATTTACGGATCGCGATGCGATTTCGCTGCGGTAAAATGCGGCGCTTTCGTGGAAGCGCTGGCAGGCTGGCAGGCTGGCTGGCGAGCGCCGATGCCAGTATTCAGTAGTCGAAACGAGTCGTTTGATACGATGAGTCCGCCGGAACAGGCAGCATCTCCCGCCGCGTGAATCGCGCGGCCTGACATGCGGCTTCTCCCGCCATTCCCACCGCGCGCCGCGCAGCCACGCACGCGCCGTTTTTCTGTTTCCCGTATGCATTCAAGCTTCCGTGCGCCGTTCGGCCCGCACCGGTCTGTCTCACGCGCGCGCGTTTGCGAGCGCCGCCTGATGCCGTTCGCGCAGTTCGCTCCGCGCGCGTTCTCCGCTTTCACCGTTTGCGTCGCACTGGCCACGCATGCCGGCGACGCCCACGCGCAAAGCTCAGTCACGCTCTACGGCGCAATCGACACCAGCATCGAAATCACCAATCCGGGCGCGGGCTATGTCGCGCGCATGGATTCGGGCGCGTATCGCGGCTCGCGCATCGGCCTGCGCGGCGCGGAAGATATCGGCAATGGCGTGAAGATTCTCTTCGACCTGGAGAATGGTTTCGGTTCCGGCGACGGCACCTACGCCGTGGCCAACACGATCTTCAATCGTCAGGCGTGGATCGGCCTCGGCACGCCGTACGGCACGCTGCGCATGGGCCGCCAGTATTCGCCGATCTACATCCCGTTCAAGGGCGGACTCGACGCGTTCGGCGCGGGCACCATCGCCTCGGGCCTGAACAATCTCTCGAAGATCACGCCGTACGAGAGCAACGCGATCACGTACCTGTCGCCGGAGTACCACGGCTTCTCCACGACGATCATGGCCTCGCTGCGCAGCGCGAGCGACGGGGACGGCAACGGCCTCGCTGGCCACATCGAAACCTTCGCGTACCACGACGGCCCGTTCCGCATTTCATATGCGCATCAGCAGACGCACGGCTCGGGCGCGTTGCGCGCGAACCTCGGCGGCATCTCGTACGTCTACGGACCGGTCACGGGCTTTCTGTCGTTCTTCAACGGCGACGGCGGTACGCCGCGCTATCACAACGACGGCGTCTCGGTGTCCGCGCGCTATGCCGTCAGCGCGCGCTTTCGCGCCTCGCTCGGCTACACTTATATGCGCGACCGCAAAGGTGGCGGCGATAACGCCGACCAGTTCAGCGCCGCCTGCGAGTACGATTTCTCGAAGCGCGTTCTGCTCTACGCGAGCGCGGGCTGGCTGCGCAATCGCGGCGAAGGCGAGATGACGCTGCGCGGCGTGAACGTGACGGGTCTGACGCCATCATGGCCCGGTGCGACCGTGCGCGGCGTGCAGTTCGGCATGATCGACCGCTTCTAGACACCTTATCTTTTCATTTCAACGCGGCGCCAGCAGAGGCGCCCAGGGGAGAGCGTGACGCACAGCATCGTTGGCGGGTCTCCGGTTTCTACTCGCGGTGCGCGCGTCCATGACGGAGCGCGCCGGTGAGATTGCGCGCGCTGCCTGACTTTTCGCCACTGCGCATATTCTTCTTCACGGTCGCGTTAGGCGGTGCGGCAGGCGTGGACTTCGTCGCCTCGTCGATGATGGGTATCGCCGGCACGCACATCCGCGGCGGCGTGCACGCCTCACCCGAAGATTTTCTCTGGAGCATGACCTCCTATGCCGCGATGGCGAGCGTGGCGAATCTCATGCTCGCGCGCATCGCGCGCCACACCAGCTATCGTTCGTTCACAGTAATCGGGCTGATCATCGCGATCGTCGGTTCGCTGCTGTGCGCGCTCAGCGAAACGCCGTTCGAACTCGCGATTGCGCGCGGCGTGCAGGGCCTCGGCGCGGGCGGCCTGTTCGCGGCCTCGCGCATCATCATGCAACTGTTGGCCACGCGTGACGAACGCGGAGCGCTTTACTTCGGCTTCAACATCGGCTCGCAGGGACTCCTCGCGATCACGCCGTGGCTCGCGGCCGAACTCGTTGAAAGCGCCGCATGGCAAATGGTGTTCGCCATCCAGGTGGTGCTCGCGCTCGTGGTGCTGGTGCTCGTGCTGCTGACGTATCCGCGTCGCGTGCCGCCCCCGGGCGGCCTCTGGGCACTCGACATCGATCCGATGGACTGGACCGTGGTGATTCTCTTCAGCCTCGGCGCGATGGTGCTCATGCATGGACTCGGCGACCTGCGCTTCTACGAATTCGCGAGTTCCCCCGCCGTTGCGCTCACGCCGCTGCTGGGCTTCGCGCTGATCGGCGCCGCATTCGTGCGGCTGCGCAGCGAGTCGAAGCTCTGGCTCGATCCGCACGCGCTGCTCGGCCGCCGTTTTCTCATCGGCATTCTGTTTTACGCGATTTACTATTTCCTCAACGGCCTCTGGAATTATCTGATTCCGACGCTGTTGCAAAGCGGTTTCGGCTTCGGTTTTCAGGTCACGGGCGCGGCACTCACTTGGGCGTCCACCGTGAGTCTCGGCGCAATGATGTGCTTTTCGCTGGTCGCGCCCAGGATGTTCGGCCGACGCCGCTATATCGCGTTCGGTTACGTGCTCTTCTCGGCCGCGCTGTTGATGCTTTCGCTGCGCACGATGAGCGGCGCATCGATGGCGGCGATCCTGCCCGCGCTCCTTTTGCAGAGCTTGACCGTGCCATTCGTGATGGCGCAGGTCGCGGGCATGACCTTCGTCGATTTCGACGAGGACGATTTCCAGGACGCCTACGCCTTCAAGAACATCGTGCGCCAGATCGCGACCGCGAGCGGCACCGGCGCGGCGAGCCTGTGGCTGCAATATGGCGAGACGGTTGCGCGCACACACCTCATCGAGCGCATCACGCCGTTCGATCTGGGCGGCGTGCCGCCGATGCCCGAGATGATGCGCATGGCCACCGCGCTGCAAACCCAGGCGACGCTCGTGGCCAGCGCGAATCTGCTCTCCTGGCTGGCGGTGTTCTGCGGCTGCGTGGCCGTCATTGCACTGTTGATTCGCTGGCGCACGACTCCTGTCGCCTAGGCGTCGACGCAGATAGTTCGGCATCCGTATTATTTAGAAGCCGCGCGACGCGCGCGCTTTCTCACCGGCCCGGTAGAATCGCGCACGACGAGTTGAGGCTGCGGCCCGATCGCCATCGACGGCGCCTGCACCGGCTCGCCGATCAAACGGATCAGGCTGCTGATCGACAGTTCCGCCACGGCCTCGGTCTGGATCGCGACGGTCGTGAGGGCGGGGCGCACCTGATGCGCCAGCTGGATATCGGTAATGCCGATGACCGATACATCGCCGGGCACTGCCAGCCCCATGCCCACCAGCGCCTGGATCGCGCCGATCGCGAGCAGGTCGTTCGACGCGAAGATCGCGGTAAGTTCGGGGTGCGCCGCCATCAGCGTCAGGCAGGCCGCGTGGCCCGCGTCGATCGAGTCGCGCACCTGCAATTCGGCGGCCGCGCAGGCCACGCCGCCTTCGGCGAGCGCCGCGTGAAAACCGTCCGAACGCGCGTCCTGCAGGCCACCGCAACCGTCGCCGATCAGCATGCCGATCTTGCGGTGCCCGAGTTCGAGCAGATGCTGCGCCGCAAGCCTGCCCGCGCGCGCGAAGTCGACCGCCACGCAGGGCAGCGCGGGCGGTTTTTCCGGGTGCTCCCACATCGCCAGCAGGATCGGGCCGTTGTGCATCGCAGAGATGCACAGCTCGTTCATGGCGATGTCGGTGTTCATCACGAGCACGCCGTCGGCGAAGGTGCCCGCGATCTGGTTGAGGTAGGCGCGGCCGATCTGCGCGTCGTCGTCGGTGTTGCAGACCATCAGGAAATGACCGGCCTTGCGCGCCGCGCGCTCGGCCGCCAGCACGAACTCCGGATAGAACGGGTTGGCGATGTTCGAGAGCATCAGCGCGAGCGTGGACGAGCGGCCCTGCGCGAGCGCGCGCGCGTTGAGGTTGGGCCGATAGCCGAGTTCGGCGATCGCCTTGAGCACGCGCTCGGCCGTCTCCGGGCGGACCTTCTCGCGATTGCGCAGCACGTTCGAAACCGTGGCCGCGGTGACGCGGGCGTGCCGCGCGACTTCTGACAAGGTGACCATGGGCTGCCTTTGTTGTGTCGTTTCCCACATTCAGGGACTGCGACTCAAATGTTGCAAGCCGCCGGGGGAATTTGATAATTTTCACCCACACCATGCCGGGAAGGCGATGAGCGCAGGGAATCTCCGCACAGCAATTTAAGCGGTTAAATGCCCGATGCACAAGCCCCCGGCCATATTTATAGCGTAGAATTTAAGCGCTTAAATCCGGAGGAGACAAGATGGCGACGATCCAGTTATCGAACGTCGGCAAGCAATACGGCGACCACGCGCCCGTGATCCGGCGCGTCGATCTCGAGATTGGCCACCACGAATTCTGTGTATTCCTCGGCCCGTCGGGCTGCGGAAAATCCACCTTGCTGCGCATGATCGCGGGCCTCGAAGAGGTAACCGAAGGCGAGCTGCGCATCGGCGGGCGCGTCGTCAACGACGTGCCCGCGGCCCAGCGCGGCGCGGCGATGGTGTTCCAGAGCTACGCGCTGTTCCCGCACATGACGGTGTTCGAGAACATGGCCTTCGGCCTGAAGATCGCCAAGGTGCCGAAGCCCGAAATCGAGCGCCGCGTGCTCGACGCCGCGCGCAGCCTGCAACTCGACACGCTGCTCGACCGCCATCCCAAGGCGCTCTCGGGCGGCCAGCGCCAGCGCGTCGCGATCGGCCGCGCGATCGTGCGCGAGCCCGGCGTGTTTCTGTTCGACGAACCGCTTTCCAATCTCGACGCCGCGCTGCGCAGCCACACCCGCGTGGAAATCGCGCGTCTGCATCAACGTTTCGACAATGCCAGCGTGGTCTACGTCACGCACGATCAGGTCGAGGCGATGACGCTCGCCGACCGCATCGTGCTGCTGCATGCGGGCGCGGACATGGAGAAGTACGGCAGCGTCGCGCAAAGCGGTGCGCCGCTCGATCTCTATCACCATCCGAAGTCGCGCTTCGTGGCGGGCTTCATCGGTTCGCCGCGCATGAATTTCATCGATGGCACGGTCGACGCCGTGAGCGAGCAGGGCGTGCGCGTCGCCTTCGCGGGCGGCAACGACACGCTGCTTGCGAGCGTCGACGGGCGCGGTCTGCAACGCGGCGAGCGTGTGACGCTGGGCGTGCGGCCCGAGCATCTGCGTCTCGATGGCGAAGGTCAATCGATCTCGGGCGCGACCGTGCTCGCCGAGCGTCTGGGCGAGCACAGCTATCTGCACGCCGATCACGCCGCCGGCACGCTGGTGGCGAAGGCGCCTGGCGACACGCCTATCGGCGTGGGCGAGCGGCTGCGCATTCGCGTGCCCGCCGACGCCTGCCATCTGTTCGACGCAGCGGGTCTCGCGCGCAAGCGGCTGGCTGTTGCGCGCACACACGCCGATGCGGGTTCGGCGGCGGCCGCAGCGCTGATCTGATAAAAACGCGCTCGCGCGTAGTCAGCTTTACCCCGCCGCGAGAGCGGGGCGAGTTTCACAGGCAAGCACACAGGTAAACAAGCAGTGAAGCAGTCAACACGCACGCAGTAACCGCATGCAAGACGAGCAAACAACGCACATCTGGAGACAAAACATGTTCGCACAACGCTTCCGCAGCTTCGGCACGCTCGCGCGCGCCACGGCGGCCGTGACGCTGGTGGCCGCCACGCTCGCGAGCGCCGGCGCCGACGCGGCCACGCTCACCGTCAACGTATCGGCGCGCGGCAATCAGCGCTCGACCTGGCAAGACGCTTTCGACAAGTTCAAGAAGGCCAATCCCGACGTCGACCTCAAGGTGTCGTACGTGACCGAAGAGGCCTACAAGGTGCAGATGAGCGGCTGGCTCGCGACCGATCCGCCCGATGTGGTGTCGTGGCACGACGGCGAGCGCATGGCGTATTACGCGCAGCGCGGCCTGCTCGAAGACCTCTCGTCCGACTGGGCGAAGAACGGCTGGAACGAGCAATACGCTTCGGTGAAGGAAGCGTCGACGTACAAGGGCAAGCAGTACGCCGCGCCGCTCGGCTATGACGCGTACGGCTTCTTCTATCGCAAGGACCTGTTCCAGAAGGCCGGCATCAAGGAAGAACCGAAAACGTGGGACGAATTCCTCGACGCCTGCAAGAAGCTCAAGGCCGTCGGCGTGCAGCCGATCGCCGTCGCCGCGCGCGACAGCTGGACGCTCGCTGCGTGGTTCGACTATCTGGATCTGCGCATCAACGGCAACGCGTTCCATCAGCAATTGATGGCCGGTGAGATTCCCTACACCGACCCGCGCGTGAAGAAGGTCTTCACCGCCTGGAAGACGCTGATCGACAACCACTACTTCATGGACAACGCGCTGTCCTACGACGTCGATTCGATCGCGCCGGTGCTCGTGAACGGCAAGGCCGCGATGATGCTGATGGGCACGTTCTTCTCGGCCAGCTTCCCGGCCAACATGAAGCAGGACGTGGGCTTCTTCCGCTTCCCGATCATCGACGCCAACGTGCCAACCGCCGAAGACGGTCCCGTGAACGTGCTGCTGGTGGCCGCGAAGGCGAAGAACAAGGCCGACGCGCGCCGTCTGCTCGCCTTCATGGAATCGCCGCAAATCAACGCCGATCTCGCGCGCGGCTGGGGCCAGCTGCCGTCGAACAACAAGGCGGCCGAGCCTGAAGATGCGATCTCGAAGGTCGGCTTCCAGACGCTCGCGAACACGAAGGGCGGCATCGCGCAGTTCTACGACCGCGACATGCAGAAGGAAATGGCCGACGAAGGCATGAAGGCCATGCAGCAGTTCTATTCCGATCCGACGCAGATCGACGCGCTGCTCGCGCGACTCGAAACCACGCGTCAGCGCATTTACCACAAGTAAATCGCACGTCATTGCATGACGGCCGGCGGCGCGCAGCCGCCGGCCCGCCACGCAAATCTTCATTCGCTTGATTCGTCATCCGTAATAAATAGCGAGGCCTGAACATGTCCGATACCGTAGCGCGCCCCATGGGGGCGGCGCGGCCGCGTCGCGCTTCCACGTCGCGTCGCCAGCAGAATCGCGCCGCGTTGTATTTCCTGTTGCCAGGCGGCGTGCTGTTTACGCTTTGCGTGATCTACCCGATTTTCAGCAGCATCGCGCTCAGTTTCTATAACTGGGACGGCATGACCGAAAAGACGTTCGTGGGCCTCGCGAACTACATCGAGTTATTCCAGACCGACACGTTCTATACGGCGCTCAAGAACAATCTGCTCTGGCTCGTGCTGTTCCAGCTCGCACCGCCCGTCGGCCTGATGTTCGCGCTCTATCTGAATCAGACGGTGCGCGGTATTCGCATCGTGAAGTCGCTGTTTTTCGCGCCGTTCGTGCTCTCGGGCGTGGTGGTGGGTCTCGTGTTTTCGTGGTTCTACGATCCCACGTTCGGTCTGCTGCGCCTGATTCTGGGCCACGGCGTGCCGGTGATCGGCGATCCCAAGCTCGTGACCTACGGCATCATCTTCGCCGCGCTGTGGCCGCAAACGCCGTTCTGCATGGTGCTCTATCTCACGGGCCTTACGTCGATCAATCCGGAAATTGTCGAAGCCGCGCGCATGGAAGGCGCGAAGGGTTTCAAGCTTTTCTGGCACGTGATTCTGCCGCAATTGCGTCCCGTCACGTTCATGGCGATCGTGCTGACCGTGATTGGCGCGCTGCGCAGCTTCGACCTGATCGCGGTGATGAGCGGCGGCGGTCCGTTCGACAGCTCCACCGTGCTCGCCTATTACATGTACGACCAGGCCATCAAGTATTACCGCGAAGGGTATTCGGCTTCGATCGCCGTCGTGCTGTTCGCCATCATGCTGGTCTACATCGTGTTCCATCTGCGCCGCATGCTGCGCGAAGAACACTGAAACAAGGGAGTTGCCTTTATGTATCCGCTTCCCGTCCAACGCTGGAAACCCGCGAATCGCGCGCTCTATAAACTCTCGCTGCCCATCGCGCTCGTGATCTGGCTGCTGCCGATGCTGGCCGTGCTCGTCACCTCGATCCGCTCCACCGAAGAACTCCAGCAAGGCGATTACTGGGGCTGGCCGAAACATTTCGCCTTGTTCGATAACTACGGCGCGGCGCTCACGCAAACGCCCATGCTGCATTACTTCGCCAATAGCGTGCTCATTACCGTGCCTTCGGTGATTGGCGCAATCGTCTTGGCGTCGATGGCGGGCTTCGCGCTTTCGACCTACAAATTTCGCGGCAATACCGCCGTGCTGTTCGCCTTTGTTGCGGGCAATTTCGTGCCGATCCAGATTCTCATGATTCCGGTGCGCGATATGGCGCTGCGCGTGGGCCTCTACAACACCGTGTGGGCGCTGATTATTTTTCACGTCGCGTTTCAAACGGGTTTCTGCACGCTGTTTTTGCGCAATTTCATCAAGCAGTTGCCATTCGAATTGATCGAAGCGGCGCGCGTGGAAGGCGCGAGCGAATGGACCATTTACTGGCGTATCGTCATGCCGCTCGTGCGGCCCGCGCTCGCCGCGCTCGGCATTCTGGTGTTCACCTTCGTGTGGAACGACTACTTCTGGGCGCTCTGTCTCACACAGGGCGACGACGCCGCGCCGATCACCGTGGGCGTGGCCGCGCTGAAAGGGCAGTGGACCACGGCGTGGAATCTCGTGGCGGCCGGCTCGGTGCTCGCGGCGCTGCCTTCCGTGCTGATGTTCTTCGCCATGCAAAAGCATTTTGTCGCGGGTCTCACCTTCGGCGCCAGCAAGGGCTAAACGAATCCTCGCTGGTGTCGAAGGTGCTTTTTCCGCTGTTCAACGTTTAACCGTACCGGGTTTTTCACTCATGCAAATCGGAGTCTGCTACTACCCCGAACAATGGCCGCGCACGATGTGGGCCGACGACGCGCGGCGCATGGCCGAACTCGGCATTTCGCACGTGCGTATCGCCGAATTCGCGTGGAGCCGCATGGAGCCGCGCAAGGGCGTGTTCGACTGGACGTGGCTCGATGAAGCGATCGAAACGCTCGCGGCGCGCGGCCTGAAACTCATGCTCGGTACGCCCACGGCGTCGCCGCCGAAATGGCTTGTCGATTCGATTCCCGACATGCTGCCGGTGCGCGCGGACGGCACGCGCTGGAATTACGGTTCGCGACGCCATTACGACATCGCCAGCGTCGCGTATCGCAAGGAATGCGAGCGCATTACGGAAGCGATGGCGCAGCGCTATGGCCGGCATCCCGCCGTGGTCGCGTGGCAAACCGATAACGAACTCGGTTGCCACGACACGGTGCCGAGCTATTCGGCCGCCGCGCAGCAGCGTTTTCAGGCGTGGCTCGCGCAACGCTACGGCAGCATCGAGGCGCTCAACGAAGCGTGGGGCAACGTGTTCTGGAGCATGGAGTACCCGTCGTTCGAGACGGTCGGTCTGCCCGTGCTCACGCCTACGGACGCCAATCCCTCGCATCTGCTGGACTTCCGCCGCTACATGTCCGACGAAGTGGCGAGCTTCCATCGCGAGCAAGCCGAGGTGCTGCGCCGTCACGCGCCGGATGCGGACGTGCTGCACAATTTCATGGGTTTTTTCACGACCTTCGATCACTACGAATTCGCGGCGAACAACGCCATCGACGTGGCGACGTGGGACAGTTATCCGATCGCGCGTACCGAAGTGATCGGCGTGCCGGAAGCGGACAAGGCGCGTTATGCACGCACCGCGCATCCCGATGTGTCGGCGTTCGATCACGACCGTTATCGCGCGATTGGCGCGGGCCGTTTCTGGGTTATGGAGCAGCAGGCCGGTCCGGTGAACTGGGCGCCGTGGAATCCGGTGCCCGCGAAGGGCATGGTGCGCCTGTGGGCCTATGAGGCCTTCGCGCACGGCGCGGAACTCGTGTCGTATTTCCGCTGGCGTCAGTGCCCGTATGCGCAGGAACAGATGCATTCGGGCCTCAATCTGCCGAATAACGAACTCTCGCCGGGCGGCGAGGAAGTGGCGCAGGCCGCGCGCGAAATCGCGCTGAGCGAGACCTTGCGCACGCTCGGCGCGCCCGCACCTGCCGCCGTCGCGCTCGTGTTCGACTACGAGACGCAATGGATGTTCGAGATTCAACGCCACGGCGTGGGTTTCGATTATCAGACGCTCGCGTTCGACTATTACAGTGCGCTGCGCGAGCAAGGCCTCGACGTCGATATCGTCTCGCGTCACGCGGATCTCTCTGCGTACCGCCTCGTCGTGGTGCCGTCGCTGGCCGTGCTCGACGACGCGTTTATCGCCAAGGTCGAACAGAGCGACGCGCGCTGGCTGTTTGGCCCGCGTACCGGCTCGAAAACCACGCACTTCGCGATTCCCGGCAATCTGCCGCCGGGGCCGCTGCAACGCGTGCTGCCGCTGCAGGTGCTCGAAGCGGAATCGCTGCGGCCCACGCTCGCGCCCGCGCTGTCGCTCGGCGACGTAAGCGGCGCAGCTTTGCACTGGCGCGAACACGTGCGTGCGAACGAAGGCGCGCAGGTCGACGCCACGTTCGAGGACGGCTGGCCCGCGCTGCTGTCGAGCGGCCGCGTGCAATACGCCACGGCGTGGCTCACGCACGATCTGCATCGCGCGCTGCTCGGTGCGGCGGCACGCGCGGCCGGGCTCGATACGCAGACGCTGCCCGAAGGCGTGCGTCTCGCGCGTCGCGGCGGCTTGAGCTTCGCGTTCAACTTCGGCGAAGCGCGCGTGCGTGCGCCTGCGCCCGAAGGCGCGCAGTTCGTGCTCGGCGCTCCGGAACTCGCGCGCGGCGATGTCAGCGCGTGGCGCGATCCGCGCTGAGTCGAGGCGAATAACGGAGCCGAGCTGAGCTGACCCGGCACGTCGGGCGTATCGGAAGCATCGTATGCATGGATGATGCCGCTATGCCCGGACCATCAGGCGGACCGTCGCAGCGTTCGCATGGCCCGCCGCATAACAAGGAGGAGCACAGATGAATCGAAGAGACATGCTGTCCTGGCTGGCCTGCACGGCGCTCGCGTCGGGCGCCTCGCTTCCGGGCCTCGCGCGCGCAGGCGAAACGGAAAACGGGGCGCGCGAAGCACCCGGTGAGCACCTCGCGATGGGCGCCGACGTATCGACATTGCTCGAACTCGAAGCGAACGGCGCACGCTTCTACGATCATGGCAAAGCCGACGACTGCCTGCGCATCTTCAAGCGTCATGGCCTGGACGCCATCCGCATCAAAGTCTGGAATGATCCTGGGAATCCTGATTATTTCCCGGCGAATCAAAGTCCCGCCACGGGCTACAACAATGCGAAGCACGTGCGCGTGCTCGCACGCCGCGCCGCCGAACTCGGGCTGCGCGTGCTGATCGACTTCCATTACAGCGACTGGTGGGCCGATCCGGGCAAGCAGTATCCGCCTCACGCATGGGCCGGCAAGGATCTCGCGCAGACCTGCGATCTGCTCGGCGAATACACCACGAGTGTGCTGCACATGCTACGCGAAGAAGGCGTGCGACCCGAATGGGTGCAGACGGGCAACGAGATCACCGGCGGCATGCTCTGGCCGCTCGGCAAGTACGATCAATGGGACAACCTCGCGACGCTGCTGAAGACCGCGCACGACGCGGTGAAGTCCGTCGATCCGAATATCAAGCACATGCTGCATATTGACAGCGGCGGCGATAACGCCAAGAGCCGCTGGTGGTTCGACAGCGCCGTGCAGCGCGGTGTGAATTTCGACCTGATCGGGCTTTCGTATTATCCGCAATGGCAAGGCTCGCTCGACGACCTGCAGAACAACGCCAACGATCTTTCCGCGCGCTATGGCAAGGACATCATCGTGGTGGAAACGGCGTACCCGTGGACCACGAGCGACGGCGACGCGGAGCCCAACGCAATGACGAATACCGGCACCGCGACGTTCCCGCCTTCTCCGCAAGGCCAGTCGCAATTCTTCGCGGCGCTGACGAACGTGGTGAAGAGTATTCCGGACGGGCGCGGCAAGGGCATCTTCTGGTGGGAGCCCGAGTGGATTCCCACGCCTGATGTCGGCTGGAAAGTGGGCGGCGGCGATCAGTGGGACAACAACACGTTGTTCGACTTTCACGGTCACGCGCTTTCGTCGATCGACGTGTTCAAGACGCGCTAGCGTAGCGTGGCGCGGCGGCCGCGAAAACGGCGCCGCGCCGGCCTTGTCGGGCTTCACCTTCGCCTCGCCGATAAGGCATTCGTCTCATCAATCGCGGCAGCTCGCCGCCGATTCACCTGCTCCAATGCGACGTATTGTCGCCTGCCGCGGTCTCGATCCCGCGCCTGGGCGACATGGCGTCCATTCGGCCTGATTCCCGCGTCGTGGCGCTCGCGCCGTCGGTGGCATACTGCGCCCGCGCGCCGCCGCTTCGCTTGCGTCCGTTTCCCCACGCGCCTGTCCGCGCCTACCTAAAGGATTCTTCATTCTCGCCAATTTCGCCTTTGCGATACTGGCTGAAAAGGCGGGCTGTAAAACACGAGCGCAAAACGGGGTGATCGGCGTCCCCCATCTATCAGGCTGGAACCAGGTTGGAGCATGAGCAAAATTCTCACGATTGAAGACGATCCCATCGTTGGCAGGGACATCACGGAAGAACTCACCAACGCGGGTTTCGAGGTCGAGTGGGCGCGTACGGGCGCGGAAGGCATTGCACGTGCGCTCAGCCCGGAGTTCGACGCCATTACGCTCGATCGCGTGCTGCCCGGCATCGACGGTCTCACGATCGTGAAGACCATACGCAGCGTCGGCATCGAAACGCCGGTGCTGATGATCAGCGCTCTCAGCGACGTGGACGAGCGCGTCACCGGCCTGCTGGCAGGCGGCGACGATTACATCGCCAAGCCGTTTTCGGCCACGGAAATGCGCGCCCGCATTCAGGTGCTGTTGCGTCGAAGGGGACGTCTGCAGCAACAGGTGATCACGACACTGAAAGTCGAAGACCTCGAAATCGACCTGATCGCGCGTTCCGTGACACGCGCGGATATCGAAGTCAATCTGCCGCCCGTCGAATTCCGTTTGCTCGAATATCTCGCGCGCAATTCCGGACAGGTGGTGACGCGGACCATGATTTTTCAGTCGGTGTGGGACATGCACTTCGATCCGGGCACGAATCTGATTGAAGTCTATATCGGCAATCTGCGCAAGAAAATCGACCGGGCTGGCCTCAAGCCGCTGATCAAGACGATCCGCGGATCGGGATATATGCTTGGATGAGCCGTATGAAGATGAGCCTATGGCGCAGCGCGATTTTCCGGCTGCTGTTGATTTACGGATTCGTGTTTGCAGGCTCGATGTCCGGCGTCGTGTATATGAATTACTGGAATTCCGCTTCTTATACGGCGACGCAGGCGGATTACAACATTGCCTGGCAGTTCGCGTATTTCTCGGCGCTGCCAGTCGACAAGGTGCCGATGCAGATCGCGGCCCATATTCGCAGCGAAGTGCGCCGTCCGGTCAACTTTTACGGACTGTTCAGCGATAACCATCGGCATATCGCGGGCGACATTCTCGCTTTTCCCTCCAGGGTGCAGCCGGACGGCGAGGGCGTCTGGAGCAAACCCCTACTCGCCGAGCAGGCCACCGCGCTACCCGATTACATGCGCACGAAGGCGATGAAACTGGAGAACGGCGACATCCTGGTCGTCTCGCGCGACGTCGACGAAATGTCCCGTTTGCGCGCCTATATGCTGGGCGGACTCGCATGGAGCGCGGCTATTGTCGTGCTCGGCGGACTGGCGATTGGCATTCTCGTGTCGACTTCGCAATTGCGTCGTGTCAGCGACGTACGCCGCGTCGTGCAACAGATCACGCGCGGCGACTTCGAGGCGCGTCTGCCCGAAGCGGGGCGCGACGAGATTGCATGGCTCTCGACCATGGTGAATCACATGCTCGACGAAGTGTCGCGGCTCATGCATGAAGTGAAAGGCGCAAGCGACGGCATCGCACACGATTTGCGCACGCCCGTCATTCACATTCGCTCGCTACTGGCGCGTATTCAGGGCAATGAATTGTCTTCGTCGCACGCGCAATTGCTGGAACAGGCGCGCGAAGAAACCGAAGACGTGCTGCAGCGTTTTGCAGCGATCATGCGGATCTCCGAAATCGAATCGATGAAACGCAAAAAAGGTTTCAGCGATGTCGAAATCGAGGCGTTGTGCCGTAAAGCCGCCGATCTTTATCAGCCGGTCGCGGCTGCGAACGGTCTGAATTTTTTGGTGGATCTGCGCTCGCGCGCCACCATCCGCGCCGATTATCCGCTGATGTTCGAGGTGCTCGTCAATCTGCTCGACAATGCGATCAAATTCACGCCGGAAGGCGGCACGGTATTGCTGAGTGTGGTGGACGGCAGCGATGGCCCGACCATTGTGGTCTCCGATTCCGGTCCCGGCATTCCCGATACCGAACGCACAGCGGTCTTTCAACGCTTTTATCGCAGCGACCTCACCAGCGTCGTGCCGGGCTCGGGGCTGGGCCTTTCGGTGGTGCAGGCCGTGGTTCGCTTGCACGATTTCGGCCTGACGCTTACGGATGCGCATCCGGGTCTCTGCGTCCGGCTCGATTGCTGGATGCAATTCAAGCGTGACTGAATGGACGACGGAGGAGAGAAGGTATGCGCATCCTTTGCATCGGCGTCGAGCGACGGCGGCGCTATCTCGCCAGGGCGCTGGAAGAATCGAATCACAGCGTCGTCGAACTCGACGGCCCCGATGACGCTGCCTGGCTCGCCGGCACCGACTATCTCGACGCGATTATCGCGCTGACGAACGGCGAGGCGGAGCACGTCGCCCGCACGCTTGCGGCGCGACCGAATCATACGGTGCTGGTGATCGTCGAGTCGCAGGCCACGACGGAAACGCGCGTCAAACTACTGGATTCCGGCGTGGATATCTGTTTCGACGAGCCCTGCGACTATGTCGAGTTGCACGCTCGCCTTCAGGCCATCACGCGCCCCGGCAGCCATACGATACAAACCGCGACCAATACAACGACGTCAGACAGTGCATCGCAACCCTTGCTCTCGCGCGCCACGCGCAGCCTGATTTGCAGCGATGGCAGCGCACTGCTGCTCCGTCGTCGCGAATATCTGCTGATGGATCGCTTGCTGCGCAATCCTGGTGAACCGGTTCGTCATGCCGAACTGGTCGATTATGTATTCGGCGAACTCGAGGTTGACCCGACATCACTACACCGGCTGGTGTCCAGATTGCGCGGCCGATTTGCGAAAGCCGGCGCGCCGGTGAAGCTCGTGGTCATTCCGCGTCTTGGTTATCGCGCCGACGTGGACGTGTCGCCCGAAAGCGCAGGCTGAAACCGGCGCAATGACGATTGCGTGGTCGCGATACCTAAATTATCTTTAACTTTTCGGGGGACTATCTGGCGAGCGGCGTCGGCTAGTCTAATGGTTCGAGTTCAGCGCGCTGCGCAACCTATAAAAAAGTCGATTATGAACCTCAAATCAAGCTTGCCTCATCTCGCGATGGCCCTCGTTGTATTCACGTCGAGCTTTGCCGCTTCTGCCGCGACGCATCTTTCGCATCAACAATGCCTGTCGTATCCGTTCAAGAAAACGGCCGGAGGCGTCACGCACGCCGATCTGATGAAAGAACTCGGCGAACTCGAAGCACGCGGCTATCAACCCGGCTCGGATAACGGTGTGTTTCCCGCCGACCTGAATACGGCGGAGCAAAAGCTCGCCGTCGACTATCGGCATGACTGCGTGGCCGCGCATCCGTAACACAGCGCTCACGCGCAGCGCATCGTTACGCGCGATGCTTCTCGCTCGCTTTAACGGTTCCGAACACACTTCCTAAAGAAAGCTTCATTTTTTGCGGCGCTGTTTCCGCGGCATGCTTGCTACGATACCGCTCGTTTTCTCGCGTGCGGCGTGGCGGAAACAGCGCAGCATGTCATGAATTCCCTCATACTCTGCGACGCGAACCGGATACCGGTGCGCTCTCGCGCACGCATGGCCACGTTCATGAACGACGCGGCGCAAACGCGATTCGGCCTCGGTTCATTTCTTCCTGACCTTCGTCTTTCTTCGCCTTGCCAGCCCGTCGCGCGCCGCGAGGTCCACGCCCGAGTACACCCGAATACATGACAAGGAGTTTGAAACGATGAAGATGCGCAAGACGGTGATTTCGCTTTCGATGTTGCTGGCGACCCAGGGGCTCGCAATGGTCACGACCGCGTCGGCGGCGACCAGCGCCCCGGCGGCAGCAGTCACACAACGGCATGCCGAGCCGATCACCATCCGCAACGTCGTGATCGGCCAGGGTGCACCGAAGATCATCGTTCCGACCACGGGTTCGACGGCCGACGACGTGCTGGCTCAGGCGCGCGCGATTGGCAGCAACCCCGATGTCGATATCATCGAGTATCGCGTCGACTATCTGGACTTCGATACCGACGCCACGCGCGTCGCCGGACTGGGCAAGCAGGTCGCGGCCGTGGCGAACGGCAAGCCGCTCATTCTCACGTTCCGCACCAAGGCCGAAGGCGGTGCGAAGGCAATCAGCGACAAACAATACGGCGATCTGTATCTGGCGTTGATCAAGGCGCATTTCATCGATATTCTCGACGTTGAAATGTTCCGTGATCCGGGCGTCGTGCGCGAAGTTGTGGCGGCTGCACACGCGGCCGGGATCAAGGTCGTGATGTCGAGCCACGACTTCAAGAAAACCCCGTCGACAGACGAAATCATTTCGCGGCTGCGCAAGCAGGACAAGATGGGCGCGGACATTCTCAAGATCGCCGTCATGCCGCATAACGCCGCTGACGTGCTGAAACTGCTCGACGCCACCGAACAGATTCGCGATCACTATTCCCGCAAGCCGCTGCTGACCATGTCGATGGGCGGTCTTGGTGCGGTCTCGCGTTTCTCGGGCGAAGTGTTCGGCTCGGATCTGACCTTCGGCATGATCGGCCAGGCGTCAGCGCCGGGCCAGGTCGATGCAAAATCGCTGCGCCAGGTGCTCAATACCATCGATACGGCTGCGAGCGGCAAGTAATCCGCACGACGATCGCCGAGCAAGCTACGTAACGCATGCCGTCACAAGACGGCTGCGCTGGCTGCTCACCCTGAAACGCGCGCACCGCGCTATTGAGCGGTGCGCGCGGTTTCTATTCAGGTTTCGGTATTCGTCTGGAGAATCTTCCGGACAAATGCCGCATCAAAGCAGCATTCATGCATAGAACAGAGAATCGCATTGTTAACTACGGACTCCATAGCATTGTTCTGTGCGCATCACCCCATCGAATGAAACAGAACAATTCCTTTTTGGGTGCATCGGCCAGCGCTTTGCTCGCCGTTGCCGCCGTGGCATCACCGTCCGCGCACGCGCAAAGCAGCCTCACGTTCTACGGCGTGGCCGACGACGCCATCAGCTATGTCAACAATCAGCACGGTCACGCGAATCTCTATCTTCGCCAGGGCAATCTGTACGCTTCGAAATTCGGCCTGAAAGGCGATGAGATGCTCGGCGGCGGCACGCACGCTATTTTCGTGCTGGAATCGGGCTTCGATTTGAATGAAGGCGAAGCGGCTTCGAGCGGTTCGATATTCAATCGACAGGCCTACGTGGGCCTTTCCAACGACCGTTACGGCACCGGCACGCTTGGTCGTCAATACACGCCTTATTTCCTGTTCGTGGGGCCGCTTTCGTCGGTCGGTTCGCTGACCGGCGCGGCGGGCGCGCATCCCGGCGACCTCGATGGCATGGACACGACCGTGCGCGCGAGCAACGCGGCCCTGTACGTGTCGCCGCAATGGCATGGCTTGCAGGCAGCGGGTATGTATGCGTTGGGTGGCGTGGCGGGGAGCATCGGCAGCGGCCAGACGATGAGCGTCGCGCTGCGCTATGCGCACGGACCGCTCGCGCTCGCCGCCGGTTATCTGCGCATGGATAACGCGCTCACCAGCACGGCAAACACGGAAGGCAGCACGAGCGCCGCATTCGATTCGACATCGACCGGCTCGTTCGGCGTCTCCGAGGTGAATCAGGGCTACGTCACGGCGCGATCGATGCGCGATGTCGCCATGGCAGGCAGCTTCACCTTCGGCCCGACGCGCGTGGGATTGATGTATTCCAACGTGCGCTATTTGCCCGGCGCGCGTTCGCTTTTCGCGGACACGGCTTCGTTCAATACGTACGGTGCATTTGCGCGCTGGCAAGTCGAGGCGGACGTCAATCTGGCGGCGGGCGTCTCGTACACGATGGCCTCGAAAGGTAATGGTGTCGCGCATGCCGCGCGCTATGCGCAGCTTTCGTTGAAGCAGGGTTATCGGCTTTCCAAGCGCACCGAACTCTACGCGCTCGAAGCGTGGCAGCACGCGAGCGGCCAGACGCTGGACAGCACGGGGCAAGTGGTGAACGCCGCCCCGGCCGTCGGCGATTCGCAAAACCTCACGGGATCATCGACACCTACGCAGATCGTCGCCATGCTTGGCATCGATATGTCGTTCTGATTGCCGATGCAATATGTGGCGAGGCCCGCATGCGTGAAGCCTCGCCCTATTTTTAATTGAAGCGATACGTCAATGCGATCTGCGCAACCGGATACCAGTGATAGCGCGTGATCTTGTCGCTGAACTTCTGTTCTTCGTTGGCGATATCCTGCTGCGAGACATACGGATCGTAAATCGACGGCACGTCGTACGACACACGCGGACGGCCATACGCTACGCCCAGGTCGAACGAGAAGCCCAGACCGAGTGCCGGCTTCTTGTGACCATAACCAATGCCGATATACGGCATCACGTGCGGCAGCGTTGCTTTCGCGGTTGGCGAAGGACCGAGCGCCGGCACTGTCTGGCCGCCGATCTGATAGTTACCTTGCGCGTTCGGCGAAAGCGTTGCCGAAAGCGAGTCCGCGTTGAAGAGGGCGCCCGCGGTCAACCGGAACGCGCTCGACGCGAACGGATACAGATCGAGATAGGTGCCGCCCTGTGCGAGCGTGAGGTGCCCGTCGTAGCGGTTATCGTCGACTGTCACGGTGTGACTCAGGCCGAATCCCGCTGCTTCTGCGTGCATGCCGAAATGCGGGCCCAGATTGATCGCGCCGCCGAGACCTGCGCCGAGCGTGCCCCCCGTCACATACACTTCCTGCGCCTGCACGGCCGCCGCTCCCAAAATCGCCGCGCCCATTACTGTCGCGCGCAGCGCCCAACCCATATTTACCGAAGTCACTGCCTTTCTCCCTGAAACCGGGAAACGCTCGCTATGGGTTCCCCGACGGCTTCGACTTTACGGTTCATCCGCACTATTCAATTGCACGAGATGCGGGCATTTGGCATCGCAAATCAAAATGCATTCGCAGACATTCGATTCCTCGCCATGGCCCCGATTTTCGCGTTCTAATACAGGCGGTAAAAGCGGTAAATATTTCGTTGATCAGACGATTTTAACGGGGCAGGATTTTCACACACGCTTCAATTGAACGGGGTGCACAACCGCTCGATCGGCGCGATCACCAGCACGCACGTGGAGAATGCAATGAGTGCCAGAAACAGCACGGAGCAGGAGGCGGCGCACCACGCAATAAAGCGCTGGGAGTCGTGCTTGTCCGGCGAAAGCGACACGGTCCGGCGCCACGCGCGACCGGCCGCGATTGCCAGCGCAAGCGCGATAACGAACGCACAGGCTGACGCCACCCCCACAATGCCCTCGACGTGAGGCCAGGGCATGTCGGCGTGGCGCTGGATGCCGTCGCCGCATGCTGCGGAGACGAGCGTGACCGCCAGCGCAAGTTGCAGCACCCAGAGCAGCGGCGCACCGACCAGGCCGAGCCAGATGGCCACGCGCAGCGGGCGAAGGGACGCGGAAGCCGGGGCCGGCCCCGGCGCGGACGAATGTCGATTCATCGCAGAGAGAGAAGGGTGGGCGGGGTGGCGCACATGCGCCGCTGTACTTCAGCCCGCAGAAGCCATGCCCGCCAGCGTCGCGTTAGCGCGACACCCACCTTTAACGTTAAGCGCGACCGTCCGGTCGGTAACACGGTGGAACGCGTTTCCACCGCGGTTTGCACACGTGTGTAACGCTGGCGCGCCCGCGTCGCGCCACGCTGCGACCGGCTTCGCCGCCGGATCTGACCACATGACATGGCCATAACGTTAGCGCTAGCGCAACTCCCGAGTGGAAACAACGTTAGAACTGGGGCGCATTTTCCCTGGCGCTTGAGGCCGCCGCGAGCGCGCGGGGCGTTTTTATAATCGGCTCCCGAAGTGCAAGGGGCCTGAGCCTCGCGCATTTCGGGTCGCTGCGCCGGCAAGCCCCACGAAGCCGGGACGTGGTTTGGAGACACACGCAAAAAGATAGGATACCTGATGAAAGAGAAGCTGATTGGCCTCGCCGTGCTGGCTGCGGTATCGTCCGCCGCCCAGGCGCAAAGCCAAGTCACCTTGTACGGCCGTATCGACAACGGCATTCAGTACGAAACAGGTCTGCCGGGCAACAAGAACGCCGTGAGCGCCGAAAGCGGCGACTGGGGTTGTTCGTGGTTCGGCCTCGAAGGCTCCGAAGATCTCGGCGCGGGCACGAAGGCGATCTTCAAGCTCGAAGGCCAGCTCAACACGCAGACGGGCCAGTCGGCGGGCGCGCTGTTCGGCCGTCACGCGATCGTCGGTTTCGACAACGACCGCTACGGTACCTTCAAGATGGGTAATCTCGGCGCGGGCGAAATCTCGCAGGACAGTTGGGGCGCAGACCCGCAACTGATGCAGCGTTACGCAATCGCGACGCTGGTGCGCGGCCGCAACTGGGCGAGCGCCTCGAACGGCTTCGAATACCAGACGCCGAGTTGGGGCGGCTTCTACATGCGCGGCCAGTACGCGCTGACCAACAACACCAAGTGGAACGCGGCCTCGACGCCCACGGGGCAGGGCCGCACGGACGGCATCGAAGCGGTCTATTCGTACGGCCTCGGCGATTTCCGCGTGATCTACGACGAAGTGCGCGGCGCAGACGGCACGTTCAACGACGTCTATCAGCACTCGCGCTCGATCCTCGCGGGCGGCACGCTGGTGTTCGGCCCGGTCAAGTTCTACGCGGGCTATCAGCATCTGAGCGCGCCGAACGCGACCAACGCGAGCGTGGGCGTGACCGATGCTTCGCAGCCTGGCGGCGTATCCGCACCGACGGCGGTCGATCACGAATGGATCGGCGCAGCCTGGCAGATCAACGCGGCGGCGGCCATCACGGCGGCGGTCTTCCACGCCAACGCCAACAAGGGCAACGGTAACGCCACGCTCTATACGCTGGGCGGCACGTACAACCTGTCGAAGCGCACTTTCCTCTACACGGAAGCGGGCTACGTGCATAACAGCTCGACGTCGAATATCAACCTCGGCAACGGTTCGTACGGCAACAACGACTACGATCCGACCACGGGCTCGTCGGCGAACGGCAATCCGAATTACGGGCAGGGCCAGTTCGGCGTGTTCGCGGGCGTCATGCATCTGTTCTGATTCGGGCGGAACAGACGCAGTCTGCGGCAGCAACCGCAATTTCCATGCAGTATCCAGTGAGTTCTCAGCAGTAGCGAGTCGTATGGACAGGCCCGGCCGGACGTTGGTCCGGGCCGCGCCGGCGTGGTCAAACTCCTCCACCCTGACACGCCGGCGTCCTTTTTTTCAGCCTCCGCTTCAAAGCCGGGTGTTTTCCGTTTCATCGCTATTTCCCGCGTATCCACGCATTCCGGGGTCGGCGCGCACTCGGGAAACCCCGCGTTCATCCGCCCTTGAATGTCGCCCGACGACCATGCTATCTTGCCGACGTTAGCGATAACGTCCACGGCGCGCGACGTCTCGCAATGCGACTCCTACAAAACTACAGCGCGCCGATCACGATGGGTGGAGATCCTTCAATGGAAAAACGGGTATCGAAAGCGATGTTCAAGGCGAAAGCCTGCGAACTGTTCCGGCAAGTCGAAATGCTCGGCGAAAGCGTGGTGGTGACCGACCGCGGCCAGCCGACCATCGAAATACGTCCCTATCGCGCGAAGCGCAAGAGTCCGCTCGACTCGCTGCGCGCGGCCATCGTTCATTGCGATTTCAACGCGCCGGTCGATGCGCGCGTCGATGCACTGAGCGAGGCCGTGGGCGAGGGCGCGAGCACGCGTCGCGCGTCGCCCGTCGGCAAATAAGATGCGGCCATGGTCACGCTCGACACCTGCGCGCTCGTCTACTGGCTGCGCGACGACAAGGCGCTGAGCGAGCCCGCGCGCACGGCCATCGACGGCGCGCTGGAAAACGGCGAGGTGCTGATCTCGACGATCAGCGTGCTGGAACTGGCGCAATTCGTGGAAAACGGCCGGCTCGCCTTGTCGATGGATACGCGGCGCTGGCTCGCCACGCTCGCGTCGATCGAAGGCGTGCGCATGGTGCCCGTCGATACCGCGATCGCGGTGCGTGCCACCACGCTGTCGCCGGAATTGCCGTCATCGCAGCGGCTTGTTGCCGCCACGGCGCGCACGCTCGGCGTGCCGCTCGTCACGCCCGACGCACGCGTGCGCGCGCTCACGCATCTCGACACCATCTGGTGAAAGGCAGCGCAAATAAAGGCCTCAACGCAAAAAGCGGCGCGCGTTATCCGAAGATAATGCGCGCCGCTTTCTATTCAATCACCGTTACGCTTTCGCGCGTTGACGCCCCACACGCCGTGCAGCTTCCGCAGGCCGCCGCGCGGCAGCAGGAGCTTGCGCCGTGGACTGGCGCACCACCAGCTCGGCGGGGAAGGTCGTGCGCTGCGCGACCGCGTCGCTGCCCGCGATCTGCGCGAGCAGCGCATTGACCGCCGAACTCGACATCTGCTGAAACGGTTGACGCACCGTGGTGAGCGCGGGATGAAACTGCTCGGCCATCGGGATATCGTCGAAACCGATCACGGAGATATCGTCGGGCACGCGCAGACCCGCCTCGCGCGCGGCTGCAATCGCGCCAAACGCGCTCTGGTCGTTGGCCGTAAAAATGGCCGTGGGCGGATCGGGCAGGTTGACCAGCCCGGTCGCCACTTCGAAGGCGGTCATCTGTGAAAGATCGCCGGTCACGACGAGCGCCGGATCGAGCTCGATGCCGTGGCGCACCAGTGTGTCGTGATAGCCGCGCTGCCGGTCGCGCACGCCTTCGATCGCCTCGTCGCCGCCGAGAAACGCAATGCGCTTGTGGCCGAGCGACACAAGATGCTCGACCGCCATGCGCGCGCCGCCGTAATTGTCGACCGACACCGAAGGGAAGCGATTGAGCGTGCCGCGCTGATCGACCACCACGACCGGCACGTGCGCGGTGGCGAGCGCATCGAGGCACATGGTCTCGCGCGGCAGGATCACCAGCAGACCATCGGAAAACTGGCGCACGAGCTTGATGAGTTCCTGATGCGAGTGACTGTCGTCTGACACCGTGTAGACGAGCACTTCGCAACCGGCCGCACGCGCGGCGCGGCCCGCACCCAGAATCAGCTCGCTCGAGAACTGCGTGTCGAGCGTGGGCGTCATGATGCCGATGATGCCGTTGCGTCCGCCCGAGAGCTTCTGGGCGGTGCGATTGACGACGTAACCGATGTCGGACGCGATACGCAGCACTTCGTCGCGCGTTTCTCGCGACACGCCCGGACGCCCGTTGAGCGCACGCGATGCGGTCATCTGCGACACGCCGGCCAGCCTCGCGACGTCGGCCAGCGTGGGATTTTGCTTGGTCATGCGACTAGCTTGTTATGAAAGAGTGAGGCGGCGCGACACGAACCGCAACTGGGCAGGTCTTGGTAACGCTAGCGTTACAGTGGAAATGATTCTAGCAGAACCGCGCAGCGCGACACTTCAGGCACGCACAGGCCGTGCAGCAAGCGTTGTACGGAAACGTCGCTCAACCATTGCCCGTGGCGTAGTTCGAGGGTTAACACTGTCTGGCGAGCCTGTAACGTTACGACTACGATCCTGTAACGTTAAGGCTAACGTTAAGCGGTCGCAAACAAAACCAACGACAGGAGACACCAAGATGGCGTACGCGGTGGTAGCGAAAACGACGCGCGCGGCGGTGCTGTTCGCCGCACTCGCGGCGGCGGGCGTGGTGCACGCGCAGGACGCGAAAGTGATCACGACGTGGGATCAGCAGACCAATGCCAGTTCCAGCAAGATCCTGCGCGACGCGTCCGACCGCTTCGAGCAGAAAAACCCGGGCTACAAGGTCGAAAACTCGCACATCCTGAACGACGCTTACAAGACCAAGCTGAAAGTGGCGTTCGGTGCGAATCAGCCGCCTTGCGTGTTCGAATCGTGGGGCGGCGGCACGCTCAACGAATATGTGAAGGCCGGCCAGATCGCTGACCTCACGCCGTATCTGCAGAAAGACCCCGCGTATCGCGATCGATTCTTGCCCGCCTCCTGGAAATCCGTGACTTTCGACGGCAAGACCTATGGCGTTGCGGCCGAAAACGCCTCGGCCGCCGTGATCTTCTATAACAAGGACCTGTTCAGGCAATACGGCCTCAAGGCGCCCGCTACGTGGGACGAACTAATGCACGTGGTGCAGGTGCTCAAGTCCCACGACATCGCGCCATTCGCGCTCGCAAACAAGAACAAGTGGACGGGCTCGATGTACTACATGTATCTCGTCGATCGCATCGGCGGCCCGGACGTCGTGCGCGGCGCGGTGGAAGGCGGTGGCAAAGGCTTCGGCGACCCGGCCTTCGTGGAGGCGGGCAAGTACATTCAGGATCTCGTGAAAGCGGGCGCGTTCGCGCAGGGCTACAACGGCCTCGATTACGATGTGGGCGCCTCGCGCCGCCTGCTGTATTCGGGCCGCGCCGCGATGGAACTGATGGGCGGCTGGGAAGCCTCGACCATCGCCAATGAAAATCCCGCCTTCTCGGCCAAGCTCGACTTCTTCCCGTTCCCGAGCGTGCCGGGCGGCAAGGGCGATCCGCGCGACGTGATCGGCACGGTCGGCGACGGCTTCCTCAGCATTTCGAGCGCGTGCAAATATCCCGATCAGGCGTTCAAGCTGATTCAGTCGCTCACCGACGACGAGTCGATGCGCGCACGCGTGACCGATCACAAGGTGCCGCCGATCAAGGACGTGGCGATTCCCGATCCGTTCCTCAAGCGTCTGCAGGCGCTCATCGTGCAGGCGCCGAATGTGCAGCTCTGGTACGACCAGGCGCTGCCGCCGCGGCTGGGCGAAATGCACAAGGACACGACCCAGGCGCTGTTCGGCCTCTCGGTCACCCCGCAGGCCGCCGCGCAGCAAATGGAAGCCGCGTCGAAGTCGGGCGGCTGATTCACGCTATTACGATTCGCTATCCTGATCAATTTATCTTTAAGACCGGCGCGTTCGCGAGAGCGTCGCCGGCAGAACGCTCCGTGAATATCGCACTTTCCGCCGTTCCAGAACGCCGCTTGCGATTCTCCGCGCAGTGGCTCGTTGCCGCCACCTTTCTCGCGCCCGCGGTGGTGCTGCTCGCCGTTTTTCTGCTTTATCCGCTCGTTTCCAGCTTGCGGCTTTCCCTGCTCGACTGGAACGGACTCGGCAGCAACGCGCGTTTCGTGGGGCTGTCCAACTGGGCCAAGCTCGCGCACGATGCCGTGTTCTGGCAATCGCTCGCGAACAATGCGCTGCTCGCCGCCGCATCGATCGTGGTGGAGTTGCCGATTGCGCTCGCGCTCGCCGTCATGCTTGAAAAAGCGGGGCGCGGCTCGCGTCTGCTCAAGATTCTTTATTTCCTGCCGCTGCTGATGTCGAGTGTCGCGATCGGCGTGCTGTTCAAGAACGTCTACGATCCGAACTTCGGCCCGCTCAACGCGGCGCTGCATGGACTCGGACTCGACGCGCTCGCGCAGGACTGGCTCGGCGACCCGCATCTGTCGCTCGGCTCGACCATCGCCGTGATCTGCTGGCAGAACACGCCGTTCTACATGATCCTGTTTCTCGCGGGTCTTTCTTCGTTGCCGCAGGAAATCGCGGAAGCTGCGCGGCTCGACGGCGCCTCCGAATGGACCATTTTCTGGCGCATCAAGCTGCCGCATCTGCAAGGCACCGTGCGCACCGCCGTGCTGCTGTCCGTCCTGGGTTCGCTGCGCTATTTCGATCTGATCTACGTGATGACGGGTGGCGGTCCCGAAGGCTCGTCCGAACTCATGGCGACGTATATGTACCGCACCGTGTTCAGTTCGTTCCAGCTCGGCTACGGCAGCACCATCGGCTCGGCGATGTTCCTCATCGTGTGCACGGTGGCGGCGATTTCGCTGCGCTTCACGCGTCGTTACGCAACGGAGGTTTAAGCGATGTCGACGCTCCCGCATCAACGCGCATTCAGTCTGCGCAAGCTCCGCGTGGGTGTGCCGCTGCTCGCGCTGATCTGGCTGGCCGTCACGACGGTGCCGTTCATCTTCGTGGTGGCCACGAGTCTGAAAACGCAGGACGAAACCTTCTCCTCGCCGGTCTGGGCCTTGCCGAAACATCTGTATGTCGGCAACTACGCGGCCGTACTCGGAGGCCCGTATTTCACCTACTTCCGCAACAGCCTGTTCGTCGTGGGCGTGTCCGTGGTACTGATCGTGATCGTGAGCGCGATGGCCGCCTATGCGTTCGCGCGCCTGCGCTTCACGTTCAACAAGACCCTGTTCGCGCTCGTGGTTGCAGGGATGATCGTGCCGCTGCACGCCACGCTCGTGCCGATCTATCTGCTCACGCGCAATCTCGGCCTTTACGACACGCCGTTCGCGCTGCTCGGGCCATATGTCGCGTTGAGCCTGCCCGTGTCGATTTTCATCCTCACGGAATTCATGCGGCAGATTCCACGCGAACTCGAAGAAGCCGCGCAACTCGACGGCTGCGGCCCGTTCGGCATCTTCTGGCGCGTGTTCTTTCCGTTGTCCGGCCCAGGCCTCGCGACGGTGGCGATCTACAACGGCATTGGCCTGTGGAACGAATTCATCTTCGCCTACATGCTCACCTCCACCTCCGAGCATCGCACGCTGCCGCTCGCGGTATGGGATTTTCAGGGCCAGTATTCGTCGAACGTACCTGCGATGCTCGCCGTCGTCACGCTGACTTCGCTGCCGTTGATCGTGGCGTACGCCTTTGGTCAGGAACGCGTGATCAAGGGGATGATGGCCGGCTCGCTCAAAGGCTGACGCACCGTTTAAACCGAACCGACACCGACACCGACATCACGACATGGCAAGCATCTCTCTCGCAAACGTACAGAAGTCTTATGCAAACGGTCAGGCGGTGATTCGCAACGCGCAGCTCGAAGTGGGGAAGAACGAGTTCTGCGTGTTTCTCGGACCGTCCGGATGCGGAAAATCCACGCTGCTGCGCATGATTGCAGGCCTCGAATCGATCAGTAACGGCGAGTTGCGTATCGACGGCCAGCGCATGAATGACGTTGCGCCCGCGCAGCGTCGCGTGGCGATGGTGTTTCAGAATTACGCGCTTTATCCGCACATGAGCGTGTACGAAAACATGGCGTTCGGCCTGCGCCAGGCGAAGATCGATAAAGCGCTCATCGATACGAAAGTGCGCCGTGCCGCCGCCGCGCTGCAACTCGACGCGTTGCTCGAACGCCGTCCCGCAGCGCTGTCCGGCGGACAGCGTCAGCGCGTGGCGATTGGCCGGGCCATCGTGCGCGAGCCGGGCGTATTTCTGTTCGACGAACCGCTTTCGAATCTCGATGCCGCGCTGCGCGTGCAGACCCGCACCGAGATCGCGCGCCTGCATCGCGAGTTCCGTGAAGCGAGCGCCGTGTATGTCACGCACGACCAGGTCGAGGCGATGGCGCTGGCCGACCGCATCGTACTGCTGCAGGCGGGCACGGAGATGGAGCGGCACGGCAGCATCGCGCAGGTGGGCGCGCCGCTCGATCTCTATCACCATCCCCGCAGCCGCTTCGTGGCGGGTTTCATCGGCTCGCCGAAGATGAACTTCTTTGCGGGAACGATCACGAGCGCGGACGTGGGCGGCGTGCACGTCACGCTGGATAGCGGCGAGCGCGTGCTCGCGCGCGTCGAACCCGGCCACGCAAGTGTCGGTATGAAGGTGACGCTCGGTATTCGCCCGGAGCATCTGCGTCTCGCCGACTCCGTGCGCAACGCGCCTACACTCGCCTGTCGCGTACGGCTCGTCGAGCGTATGGGCGAGCACAGCTATGTGCATCTCGTTCAGCCACGCGCGGGTTCTGCCACGCTGATCGCCAAGCTGCCCGGCGACAGTGCGCTGGCCTTCGATGAGAACGTGACGATCGCGCTGCCGCCCGAAGCCTGCCATCTGTTCGACGATCGGGACATGGCGTTCAAGCGCATGCATTGATCGTTGCGTGCGGGTGATTCAATGAGCCGTCGCGTTGAAATATTAAGCAGGATAACTAATGTGTTCGGGCGAACATTGCGCCTGGCGCACGACCAACTAGGAGTGTTGTGATGTCGCTTGACCATCAAAGCGAGGTGCCCGTTTATCGTCGCGCTGATACGCCGACCGAAGCGCGTGTCGCCGATCTGCTCGCGCGCATGACGATCGACGAAAAAATCGCGCAGTTGCATGCCGTCTGGCTCAAGCTGCGCGCGAATGGCCGTCACGAGTGGCGCACCGAAGACTTCGCGCAGCGCGATACGGGCGTGCCGCTCGACACGCTCCTGCAACACGGGCTCGGTCAGGTCACGCGCCCGCTCGGCACGCACACGGTCGATCCGCAAGAGGGCGTGGAGGCCTTCAACGCGCTGCAACGGCAGATGATCGAGCATACGCGTCTGGGCATTCCGGTGATGGCGCACGAGGAGTGTCTCGTCGGGCTGATGATCAAGGACGCCACGCTGTTTCCGTCGCCACTCAATTACGCGGCCACATGGAATCCGGCGCTCGTTGGACGAGTGGGCGAGGTCATCGGCGAGCAGGCGCGCTCGATTGGCTGTCATCAGGGACTCGCGCCCGTGCTCGACGTTTCGCGCGATCCGCGCTGGGGGCGCACGGAAGAGGCGTTCGGCGAAGATCCGTATCTGGTCGGTGTGATGGCGTGCCAATATGTGCAGGGCCTGCAAGGCGAGAAGCGCGACGTACTTGCCACGCTCAAGCACTTTGTTGCGCATTCGGCGAGCGAAGGCGCGCGCAATCACGCGCCCGTGCACGTCGGGCCTCGCGAACTCAACGACACCTTCCTGCTGCCATTCGAAATGGCGGTGAAGCTCGCGCACGCAGGCTCGATCATGCCCGCGTATCACGACATCGACGGCGTGCCGTGCCATGCGAATCGCGATCTGCTGCAAGGCGTGCTGCGCGATAAGTGGGGCTTCGACGGTTTGATCGTCGCCGATTATGCGGCCGTGAATCTGCTCTACACGCATCACGGCATCGCGCGCGACGTCGCCGATGCCGCGGCGCAATCGTTCAACGCCGGACTCGACATCGAGTTGCCCGGCCACGAGTGTGCGCTGCATCTCAAGGAAGCCCTGGCGCGTGGCGAGATCAGCGAAGTCACGATCGATGCGGCAGTCAAACGCGTGTTGCGTGCGAAGTTCGACATCGGTTTATTCGAACAGCCCTATGCCGACGTGGCGCGCGTGAACGTACGCAGTGAAGCCGCCAGCGATGTGGCTCACGAGGTGGCACTCGAATCGGTGGTGCTGTTGCGCAACGACGGCGTGCTGCCGCTCGCCAACGACGGCAGGCAGAACGTGGCCGTAATCGGGCCGACGGCCGACGATCCGCTGGCGTTGCTCGCGGGTTACAGCTTTCCCGTGCATCTGATCAATAGCGGCGAGAGTGCGCACTCGTCGATGACGACGCCGCTGCAAGCGCTGCGCAATATGCTCGGCGAGGCGCACGTCAGCTACGCGCAGGGCTGCGCGATTATCGAGGAACGCCGCGCGGGCGCGCCGGTCTTTCCGGGCGACGTCTCGCTCGACACGCGTGAAGTGGGCACCCGCGACGCACTGATCAGTACCAACACCACGCACATTATCGCCGCCGCCGAAGCGGCACGCGCCGCCGATGTGGCGATCGTGTTTGTCGGCGACCTCGCGGGCCTGTTCCAGTCGGGCACCGTGGGCGAAGGCTCGGATACGGACAACCTCGCGCTGCCCGGCGTGCAGCAGGCGCTGCTCGACGCCGTGCTCGCGACCGGCACGCCCACGGTCGTCGTGATGACGGGCGGGCGCCCTTACAACCTCGGCGGCCAGGAGGAACGCGTCGCTGCCCAGTTGATGGCGTTCGCGCCGGGCGAGAAGGGCGGCGAAGCGCTCGCCGCTCTGCTTGTTGGGCGCGAGAATTTCAGCGGCCGCCTGCCGCTTTCCGTGCCGACCAGCGCGGGCGCAGTGCCTTACGTCTATAACCATCGGCTCAAAAGCGCGGGCACGCCGGTTGCGTGGCATTTCGGCTCGCGTTATCCGTTTGGATTCGGACTCGGCTACACGCGCTTCGCTTATGAAGCGCTCGACATCGCGACGCCCACTGCGCCCATCGAAACCGGCACCTTCGCGTTTTCATTCACGGTGAAGAACACGGGCGCTCGCAGCGGCGTGGAAGTCGTGCAGATTTATCTGCGTGATCGCGTGGCGTCAAGTGCGCGTCCGGTGCGTGAATTGAAGGCGTTTTCACGCGTGACGGTGCAAGCGGGCGGCGCGGCGCGCGTGCATGTTCGTCTGCCCGTCGACATGTTGAATTTCACCGATGGTCGCGGCGAGCGCATTGTCGAACCCGGCGAATTCGATCTGATGATTGGCAGTTCAAGCCGCGATATTCACTTGCACGCGACGCTTGCCGTCACGGGTAAAGCGACGCGTACGCTGCCGCGCGACTGGCGCATGACGAGCGATGTGAGCGTCGATTGAATGTCCCGTGCGCGTGCCATCACGCATCGATTGAACCGGAAGCGAAATAACCCATGTCTTATGCAATTTATCCGAGCCTGAACAACAAGGTGGTCGTGATCACGGGCGGCGGCACCGGCATTGGCGCCGCCATGGTGGGAGCGTTCAGCGCACAAGGCGCGCGCGTGCATTTTCTGGACGTAGCCGACGAACCGTCCCTCGCGCTCGTCGAGGCGTGCAGGCAGACGCAATACGAACCCGTCTACCATCGCTGCGATCTGCGTGATATCGACGCCCTGCAACGCTGTTTCGACGCCATCGCTCAGGCTGCCGGTGGCGTACAGATTCTCGTCAACAACGCGGCCAACGACGACCGTCATGACGTCGGCGACGTCAGCGCGGCTTACTGGGACGATCGGCTCGCCGTGAATCTGCGCCATCAATTCTTTTGTGCACAAGCCGTCGTCGACGGCATGCGCAAGCAGGGCGCAGGCGCGATCGTCAATCTCGGCTCGATTTCCTGGCATCTGGCCACGCCGAATCTCAGCGTGTATATGACTGCCAAAGCAGGAATCGAGGGCCTCACGCGCGGGCTCGCGCGCGATCTCGGTGAATACGGTATTCGCGTGAATTGCGTGATTCCCGGTGCGGTTCGCACCCCGCGTCAAATGAAGCTCTGGCAATCGAACGAAAGCGAATCGGAGCTGCTCGGGCAGCAATGCCTGCACGCCCGCATCGAACCCGAGCATGTCGCGCGCATGGTGTTGTTTCTCGCTTCCGACGACGCCGCGCGTTGCACGGGCCGCGATTATTTCGTCGACGCCGGCTGGTACGGCGCATGAATATGCTGCCACCCGAGGTCGAATGGCACGTGGGCGCGCTGCTCGGCGAAGGCCCCGTGTGGGTGGAGCGCGAGCGCGCGCTGTATTTCGTCGATATCAAACGACGCCGCGTGCATCGCTATGTACCCGAAAGCGGCGAGCGCAGCAGTTGGGAGGCGCCCGCGCAAACCGGTTTCGTGCTGCCGCACGCGGACGGCGGCTTTGTCTGCGGATTGCAGGGCGGGCTGCATCGCTTCACGCCGGAAAACGGGCGCTTCGTGTTGCGCGTGCCGGTTGAAAGCGGTCTGCCCGGCAACCGGCTCAACGACGCGCATGTCGATACCGAAGGGCGCCTGTGGTTCGGCTCGATGGACGACGCGGAACGGGAACCAACCGGCTCGCTCTGGCCCGTCGAGGGCGATCAGGCGCCGCGCGTGCACGACAGCGGCTACATCATCACGAACGGTCCCGCGATGAGTCCGGATTTTCGCACGCTGTATCATGTCGATTCGCTGCGCCGCGCCATTTATACATTCGACGTGGGCGATGACGGTGAACTCTCGTCGAGGCAGCTCTTTAGTACGCACGCGCCGCCGGGCGATCCCGATGGTCTTGTCGTCGATACCGAAGGCTAGGTCTGGGTCGCGACGTTCGGCGGCGCGCGCATCGAACGCTACGCGCCAAATGGCCTGAGCGTCGGGCACGTTGCCTTTCCCTGTTCGAACGTGACGAAACTCGCATTCGGCGGCGACGATCTGCGGACGGCTTATGTGACCACCGCGCGCAAAGGTCTGGACGACGCGGCGCTCGCCCGCGAGCCGTTTGCGGGCGCGTTGGCCCGATTAAACAGCTCCGTGCGTGTGTTCGACGCAATAACGTTTTAAAACATTCATTCTAAACGCGAACTCGGGCATGCTCGCGTAAGTAGAACACCGCACACGCAGTCATCGTTCAATCACCTTGCCGGTGCATAATGGCTTTACCGCCGATGCAGTCGATGGCCATCCGTCGAGGAGTCCGCCATGCAAGCGAGGAACGAGGAATTCGTCGCCCATCTGCTCTCCGATGTTCTGGCATTCGCGCGAGCGCGATTGCCGGAACCCGCCTTTCAAACGGTTGAACCGTTCCTGCGCCACTATTACGATTTCGTCGATGCCGAGGATTTGCGCAGCCGCAGCATCGCCGATCTCTATGGCGCGGCGATGGCGCACTGGCAAACGGCGCAGCGTTTCGTGCCCGGCTCCGAGCGCATGCGGGTCTATAACCCGATTCTCGAACAGCACGGCTGGCATTCCGATCACACGGTCATCGAAATCGTGAATGACGATATGCCGTTTCTGGTCGATTCGGTGTCGATGGCCGTCAACAAGCTCGGGCTCGCGCTGCATTCGGCCATGCATCCGGTGTTTCGCGTCTGGCGAGGCAAGGAAGGCGGCATCGAGCGTATTGACGTCGGGGCGTCCGGCGCCGAAGACGGGCCGTCGCAACTCACGTCGTTTATTCATTTCGAAGTCGACCGCTGCGGCGATGCAGCAAAACTCGACGAATTGCGCCGCGATATTGCCAAAGTGCTGGGCGATGTGCGCGCCGCCGTCGAGGATTGGCCGAAAATCGTCGAGGTGGCGCGCGAAACCATCAAAGGCATGAAGGCCCGGGAAACGAGCGCGGAAGAGCTCGAAGCCCGTGCGTTTCTCGAGTGGATGGTGGCCGACCATTTCACGTTTCTCGGTCAGCGCGACTATGCGCTCGTCGAGCATGGCGACGGTTTCGGGTTGCGCGGCGTAGGCAATTCGGGTCTCGGTATTCTGCGCGAATCGTTGCGCACGCCCGACACCCCCGACATTACGCCGCTGCCGCCCGCCGCGGCGGACATCATCGCGGGCGCCTCGCCGATCTTTCTGACGAAAGCGAATTCGCGCGCAACGGTGCACCGGCCCGGTTATCTCGACTATGTCGGCGTGAAACTCGTTGGCGCGGACGGCAAGATTTGCGGCGAGCGCCGTTTCGTCGGTCTATATACCTCGACGGCGTATATGGTGCCCGCCGCCGACATTCCGATCGTGCGCCGCAAGTGCGCGAATATCGTGCGCCGCGCGGGCTTTTTACCGAAAGGGCATCTCGGCAAATCGCTCGTGACCGTCCTCGAAACCTATCCGCGCGACGAACTGTTTCAGGCCACGGAAGACGAGCTTTACGATATCGCGCTTGGTGTATTGCGTTTGCAGGAGCATCAGCGCACGCGTCTGTTCGTGAGGCGCGATCGTTTCAATCGTTTCGTCTCCTGCCTCGTTTATGTCTCGCGCGATAAATACAATACCGATTTGCGCCGACGCATCGCCAATCTGCTCGCTTCGGCATTCAACGGAATTTCCGTGGAATTTACGCCGCTGCTTTCCGAATCGGCCATTGCGCGTATTCATTTTGTCGTGCACGCCGAGCCCGGCACGATGCCCGATGTCGATACGCGTGAACTGGAAGCGCGGCTCGTGCAGGTCACGCGGCGTTGGCAAGACGATCTCGCCGATGCATTGCTCGACGCATTTGGCGAAGAGCAGGGCACGCGCTTGCTGCATCGTTACGGCGATTCGTTTCCCGCCGGTTATCGCGACGATTATCCGGCGCGCACGGCGGTCCGCGATATCGAATTGATCGAACGTGTGCAGGGCAGTGCGGGCATCGCCATGAATCTGTATCGGCCCATCGAATCGGGGCCGCGCGCGTTTCGTTTCAAGGTGTATTGCGCGGGCGAAGCGATTGCGCTCTCGCGCAGTTTGCCGATGCTCGAACATCTAGGCGTGCGCGTGGATGAAGAGCGGCCCTATGTGATTCAGGTGCCGGGCTGCGATCCCGCGTGGGTGCACGATTTCGGGCTCGAACTCGCCGACGATGCCGAATTCGATATCGAGCGCGTGAAAGATCTGTTCGAGGACGCGTTCGAAGCCGTATGGAGTGCGCGCATCGAGAATGACGATTTCAATCGCCTCGTTTTGCGCGCGTATCTGGGCGCACGCGAGGTGACGATATTGCGCGCCTACGCGAAGTATCTGCGCCAGGTGGGATCGACATTCAGCGACGCTTATATCGAACGCGCGCTAACGGGCAATCCGGCCATTGCGCGGCAACTGGTCGAATTGTTTATGGTGCGTTTCGATCCACACGTAGAAGCGGCGCGCGAACAGCGCATCGAACTTGCGCTCAAGGCCATTGAAACCGCGCTCGATCAGGTGCCGAATCTCGACGAGGATCGCATTCTCCGCCAGTTTCTCGGCGTGATCAACGCGACGGTCCGTACCAATTATTTCCGTCGCGAGCCGAATGGCGCGCCGCGCCCGTCGCTGTCGTTCAAATTCGATCCGGCGAAAGTTCCCGGATTGCCCGAACCGAAACCGATGTTCGAAATCTGGGTGTATTCGCCGCGAGTGGAAGGCGTGCACTTACGCGGCGGACGCGTGGCGCGCGGCGGCCTGCGCTGGTCCGACCGTCGCGAGGATTTCCGCACAGAAGTGCTCGGCCTGATGAAAGCGCAGATGGTGAAGAACGTGGTGATCGTGCCGGTTGGTTCGAAGGGCGGCTTCGTCGTCAAGAATCCGCCGCCGCCCAGCGATCGCGAAGCGTGGATGCGCGAAGGCGTGGCCTGTTATCAGACCTTTTTGCGCGGCCTGCTCGATCTCACCGACAATCTCGTGAATAACGCCATCGTGCCGCCGCCCGATGTCGTGCGTCACGATCCGGACGATCCTTATCTCGTCGTCGCCGCCGACAAAGGCACGGCCACGTTTTCCGATTATGCGAACGCCATTTCCGCCGAATATGGTTTCTGGCTCGACGATGCTTTCGCATCGGGCGGCTCGGTGGGCTACGACCACAAGAAAATGGCGATCACCGCGCGCGGCGCGTGGGAATCGGTCAAACGCCATTTCCGCGAAATGGGTGTGGATACGCAGGCGAGCGATTTTACCGTGGTCGGTGTCGGCGATATGTCGGGCGACGTATTCGGCAATGGCATGCTGCTGTCACCGCATATCAAGCTCGTGGCGGCATTCGATCATCGCCATGTGTTTCTCGATCCCTCGCCCGACCCGGCGCTGAGTTTCGCGGAGCGCAAGCGGCTCTTCGCACTGGAGCGATCGAGTTGGGCCGATTACGATACTGCCGCGATTTCAGCGGGCGGCGGTATTTTTCCGCGCACCGTCAAGACGATTCCGCTTTCGCCCGCGGTGCGCGAGGTACTTGGTATCGACGCAATTGCACTTACGCCGAACGAACTCATTCGCGCGATTCTCCAGGCACCGGTCGATCTGCTTTATAACGGCGGAATTGGCACGTATGTGAAAGCCGCGCGCGAAACGCACGCGCAAGTGGGCGACCGTGCCAACGACGCCGTGCGCGTGAACGGCTCGGATCTGCGTTGCAAGGTGGTGGGCGAGGGCGGCAATCTCGGCGTCACGCAACTCGGGCGCATTGAATTCGCGCAACGCGGCGGCCGTATCAATACGGACGCGATCGACAATTCAGCGGGTGTGGATTGTTCCGATCACGAAGTCAACATCAAGATTCTGCTCGGACTGGTGGTATCCGATGGTGAAATGACCACCCGGCAGCGCAATACGTTACTCGCGGAAATGACCGACGAAGTCGGCCTGCTCGTATTGAGCGACAACTATTGTCAAACTCAGTCGCTCTCGATTGCGGGCCGCTATGCAGTGCCGCTGCTCGATGCGGAAACGCGCGTGATGCGCTGGCTCGAACGCGCCGGGCGACTCAATCGCGTGATCGAATTCCTGCCGACCGATGAGGAAGTGGCCGAGCGCCAGGCGTCGAAACTCGGCCTCACGTCGCCCGAGCGCGCCGTGCTGCTCGCGTACAGCAAAATGTGGCTCTACGATGCGTTGCTCGATTCCGATGTCCCCGAAGATCCGCTCGTCGCGGCCTTGCTGATCGATTATTTTCCGAAGCCTTTGCAGCAGCGTTTCAGCGAACCGATGCAGCGGCATCCGTTGCGCCGCGAAATTCTCGCGACGCATCTGACCAATGCGCTTATCAATCGCGTGGGTTGCGCGTTCGTGCACCGACTCATGGAGGAGACCGACGCGCGGCCCGACGAAATCGTGCGCGCCTGCATCATGGCGCGCGATGTGTTCGATCTCGACGAGATCTGGCGCGCGATCGACGCGCTCGACAATCGCGTGCCCGACGATGTGCAGGCACGCATGTTCGTCGATATTGCGCGCTTGCTCGAACGCGCGGCGCTGTGGTTCCTGCGCCATCTGCAGGCGGGCGCGGTGGATCGCGACGGTGTGGGTTCGCTGCTGGCGCGCTGCCGCGATGCCGCTCAACGCCTCGCGCCGCAATTGCCCGCGCTTTTGCCGGAAGCCGATCTCGAAGCGCTCTCGGTGCGCCAGGGCGAACTCGTGAACGCGGGCGTGGAGAGCACGCTCGCTCTGCGCGCGGCGAGCGGCGAAATTCCGGTGGCGCTGCTCGATATCGCCGAAGTGGCAGCGGCCTGCGGACGTCCGCTCGAACTGGTCGCA
Source organism: Paraburkholderia tropica (assembly GCF_014171495.1). NCBI lineage: Bacteria > Pseudomonadati > Pseudomonadota > Betaproteobacteria > Burkholderiales > Burkholderiaceae > Paraburkholderia > Paraburkholderia tropica. The sequence continues at coordinate 1,319,618 of NZ_CP049137.1, read as the reverse complement.
TCCGCATACTTCGCGCTCGGCACGCGTCTGAATTATGGCTGGATTAGCGAACGCGCGGCCACTTTGCCCACGCCCACGCATTGGGACACGATGGCGCGCGCGGCCGCGCTCGCCGAAGTGGCGCGGCTCAAGCGCGCGCTCACGACCAGCGCGCTCGCCCAGTCGCCCGACACGGCCGACGCCGAAGCGATCGTCGACGCATGGTGCGCGCAGCACGAAGCGGCGCTCGAACGCTATGGCCATCTGCTCGCCGAATTGCGTGCGTCGAGCAACGTGAGCCTCTCTGTGCTGCTGGTGATCGCGCGCGCGATGGCGGCGCTCGAACGTGCTTGAATGTGCCAGCGTGCCGATTACGGCACGCTTCGCGCCGCGAGCGCCACGGCTTCGCTGATCGCAGCGGGCAGATACGACACGTGATTCTGCCCCGCGTAGATCTGCAAGTCGGCGTCGAAACCGAGCGCGGGCGTCGTGTGCAGGAGGTCCGCGAAGGTGCGTGCGTTGTCGAGCATCGCCGCGTGCGTCACGCGCTCGACGCGCGCCGGCGGCGCATTGGGCGCGAGTTTCTGTTCGTCGCCGCCGATGCGGATGGCGAGCGGAATGCGCGCTTGCGCGTGGTGCGAGTTTTTTCCCGCCGACGATTGCGCGCTCGCGCGAACATTCGCCAGCAACTCCGCGCCATTCCACCAGATCGACGGACTCGCCGCCATATATCGCGAGTATGCCTGCGGATGCGCGAGCGCATCGTTCAGCACGAAATAGCCACCGAGCGAATGCCCGAACAACATGCGGGCGCGCGGCGCAAGCTGCGTGCGGGCTTCGATGGCGCGCGGCAAGGTCTCGTTCACGAAGGTCTCGAACGCCTGCGCGCCGCCGGTGTCGAGCGGTTTGCCTTGCGCGTCGTTCGGCACGCCCCAGCCGTCGCGCGCCGGCGTGGTGAAGTCGCGAAAACGCTGGCTTTCATCGAAAAGGGCGTCGTTATCGGCGGCGATGGCAGCGATCGTCACCGGACCGATCAGCTTCGCCTGCAGGCGCGCCGCGCTTACGGCGAGCGCGAAAGTCGCGTTGCCGTCGAGCAGCACGAGCAAGGGCTGAGGGCGGCCTGAAACGGACGACGCGGGGTGATACAGCCAGATGCGATAGCGCGGCCCGTTCGGCGTGGCGTCGATCACGAACGATTCCGTGTCGGGAAGCAGGGCGTTTGCCGCGCCAATGACTTTCGTCTCCGAATGCGTTGATGCAGTGTCGGACGCTGCATTGGGCGTTGCCGCCCACGCAGCCGCCGCCATCGACATTCCCGCGAAGACACACACCGTGCGTCGCACGAAAGCGCGTGAGGATTTCATCGTGAGACTCACCATTGATAGCGCGCCGTGCCAATCACTTCGCGACGTACGCCCCAGAAACATTGCGTCGCGCTCGCGCACGCCGCCACATATTGACGATCGAACAGATTCGACGCATTGAGCGCGAAACGCCAATTGCGCATTTCATAATGCAAGGCGAGATCGACGAGGGTGAATGAACCGACCTTGAACGAATCGTCGGCGGCGCCATACGTGCTGCCGATATAACGCACGCCCGCGCCCATGCCGAGACCCTTGAACGTACCGCGATGCAGCGTGTAGTCGGCCCACAGCGAAGCGGTATTCTTTGGCACGGCGGCCGGCGTATGACCCAGCGAACTATCGTTCGCGCTCGCCACATACGCACTCGTATAGCTGTATGCCGCGATCAGCGAAAGATCGCGCGTGATGTTCAAATGCGTTTCCAGTTCGACGCCACGGCTTTTCACCGCGCCGGTCTGCACGCGGTAATTCGCGTTGTTCGGATCGGGCGTCGACACGTTGGTTTGCTGAAGATCGTAGAGCGACAGCGTGGTGAAGCTCGTCGTGCCCGGAATCTGATACTTCACGCCCACTTCGAATTGACGACCCGTCGACGGCTTGAGCGAGCTGCCGTCCGCCGTCGTGCCCGACGTGACCGGCTGGAACGAGCGCGAGAAACTTGCGAACGGCGAAATGCCGTTGTCGAATGCGTAAAGCACGCCCGCGCGCCACGTGAATGCGCGATCGAATTGATACGACGATGTGTGCTTCACATATTCATTCGCGCTGGTGGACGCGTAATCCTCGCGCGCGCCGAGCACGAACGACCATTTGCCGATCGTCATCTGATCCTGCACGTAGAGGCCGAGATCGTCGGTGCGCTGGCGCGTGTAGCTAGCGAGCTTGGGCGCGGTCAGCGACTGGCCGTAGATCGGATCGGTAATGTCGAGCGAGGGCGCCTTGCCTGACGAAAGACGGCGGTCGGACATCGTCATCTGATAGTCGAGACCCATGAGCACCGCATGACGCACGGGGCCGGTGTTGAAATCGGCTTCGAGCTGCGTGTCGGTCGAGAGCGCATCGAGATGCTCGAGCGAAGCCGTGGTCAGGCGATTGAGGTAGCGGTTGCTAGAGTTCGTGTAGCCGCTCGAATAGACCGTTTGATAATCGCTCCACATATGCGTGTAGCGCGCGTTCTGACGCACCGTGAAGACGTCGTTGAAGCGGTGCGTGAACGCATAGCCGATGCTCGCCTGCTCGCGGCGGAAGTGATCGTAATCGGGTTCGCCGTCGTTGAAGCCGGTGCCGATCTGCCCATTGGGGTTATACGAAACCGTGCCGTAGCGCGGCAAAAAACCGTAATAGCCGTTGTTCGGATCGTATTGATAGCTCGCGAGCAGCGTGAATTCCGTATTCGCATCGGGACGCAGCGTGAGCGACGGCGCCACATAAATGCGTTGCTCCTTCGTGCCGGAAACCTGCGTGTCCGCATCGCGCGCGAGACCGACGAAGCGATAGAGCACGCGCTTGTCCGCGTCGACCGCGCCGCCGAGATCGAACGCGCCTTCCCAGCGATTGTGCGTGCCCGCGCCGAGCATCACTTCATTCACGTGATCGGCTTCGGGACGCTTGCTTTCGAGCACCACCACGCCGCCCGGATTCGCCTGACCATACAGAATCGAACTCGGTCCGCGCAGCACTTCGATACGCTGCAAACCGTATTGCTCGATCTGCGGCACCGCATACGAAAGACCGCGCCCGAGATTGAGGCCGTCGAGAAAATTCACGTACACGGCATTGCCGCCGAAGCCGCCGAAACCGCGCATCTGCAAACTGTCGTAGCGATCGCCGATACCGCGCGTTTCCGGCACGATACCCGCGGAATAACGCAGTGCCTGCGCGACCGACTGCACGTTCTGCTCGTCCATCTGCTTGCGCTCGATGATCGACACCGATTGCGGCGTGCGCGTGAGCGGCGTGGACGATTTGAGCGCCGCGCCGGCAACCGTCGGATCGTGCGCATCGGCTTCGCTTTGCGCGCGGATCGTCATCGCGGGCAGCGATGTTTCGGCGGCTACGTTCGCGTCGGTGCCGGGCGGTTCGGGATCGACTTCGAGCACGAAGGCCGCGTTCTGGCCGCGCACCGCGCGCAAACCCGTGCCGCGCAGGACCTGCGTGAGCGCGCCGGCTGCATCGGCGCGGCCCGTGAAGCCGGGCGACTGCTTGCCGGCGACGAGCGAACTCGCGTAAGCGAGCTGCACGCCGCTGGCTTCGGCGAAGCGGTTGAGTGCCGTGTTGAGGTCGGAAGGCGCGATGCGATAGTCGATACGCGCATCGCGTTGCGTGGATTGCGTCGCTTGAGCCGATTGAGCAGTTTGCTGGGCGAGCGCGGGCAACGAAGCGCCGGAGAGAGCGGCAGCCGCCGCGCTGATCGCGAGTGGTCGAAGTGATGCTTGCGTGAACAACGAAATTCCCCTGATTGTTTGGTCTTACTGAGGGAATAGACGTTGTGCGGAGAAGAAACCGGACGTCGCGCGCGAAATATTTTTGCGCGACGTGTTTATCGCGTGAGGCTCACGACGGCGCCGACAAGATCACGACGCGGCCCGCAATGCGCGTGGCTTGCAAACGCAACGTTTCGGCGAGGGTGTCGAGCGCCTGGGCCGGCGCTCCGATGGCGAAATTGCCCGATACGCGCAACGTCGCCGCGCTGCCGCGCACGTAGATGAAATGGCCTTTCCAATAGCGGTTGAGCGCGGCGGCCACGTCGGCGAGCGGCGCATCGGTGAACACCATGCGCCCGCGCTGCCACGCGGTGACCGAGTAGGCATCCACCACGGCGGCGGCCGGCGCGCGCACCGCGTCGCCATAGGCGACGCTTTGGCCCGCGCCCGCTTCCAGATTGCCCCACGCGTTGCGCACGTCCACGCGTCCCTGCGTGACCGTGACGAGCGATTCGCCGCTGTGCTGGGCGTCGTCGCCGGGCAGACTCGCCTGGAAGGCCGTGCCGATGTCGACGACCTCGCCATCGCCCGCGCGCACGACAAAGCGGCGCGCGTCGCCGTGCTTCACGTCGAACGCGGCGCGTCCGCGCGCCAGCACGATGCGGCGCTCGTGCGCGTCGTAGCGGACGTCGATGGCCGAATCGGCGTCGAGTTTCACGATGCTCCCGTCGTCGAGCGCGAACGTGCGCACTTCGCCCGCTGATGTCGACAAATCGGGCGCATGCACATACCACGCCGCGCCGACGCCGAGCGCCACGCACAGCGATGCAAAGGCCGCGCGCGGCGGCGTGAAGATCGAAGCCAAAGCGAAACGCGCGGCAGGGCGCCTGGCGCGCGGTTCCATGCGTTGTTCGACAGGTTGCTCGGCGCGCCGGTCGACGCGCTGTGCGGCAGCATCAGTGCGCGCCGAAACGTGCAGCGCATCGGCGCTGCGCCATTGCGCCAGCGCGTCGTCGAAGGCCGCGCAATGCAGCGGCGAGCGCGCTCGCCAGCGGGCGAGACGCGCATCGTCGGGCGTTGCGCGGCCCGCGTCGATCCGCACGACCCAGACGGCCGCCTCGGCGCGAATGCGGCGCGCATGCGCGGCCGCCCGCGCGTCGCTCGGGGTGTCGGCTGAAGTGGAAACGGACATGGCCGGTTGCGGGAATTCCTTAGTCATGAGCCGGCGGGATGTCGTCGCCGTGCGCGCCTCGATCGAACTCGACGAGACCCAGCAGGGCGCGCCGCAAATGCTTTTCGACCATGTTCTTGCTGATCTGCAGACGCTCGGCGATTGCTTCGTGCGAGAGCCCGTGCACCTTGCGCAGCACGAACACCTCGCGGCAGCGCGCAGGCAGCGCGTTCACGGCGCTTTCGAGCGCGCGCGCCGTCTGCATGGCCTCGGCGAGCTGGCTCGGATCGACGGGATCGATCGCCAGATCGGCAAAGGCGTCATTATCGTCGTCGAGCGGCGTCACGTCGATGCGTGCGTGCGCCGACGCGCGGCTTTCGCGGAAACGGTCGATCATGAGGTTCTCGATCACGCGCACGAAGAACGCGCGCGGCTGCCGGACCTCCGCGGTGCCGGGCAAGGACGCCACTTTGACGAACGCGTCATGGACCAGATCCGCCGCGGCTTCCGCCGACTTCATGCGGCGCGCGGCGAACGCGACGAGCGTCCGGTAATGCGCGGCAAAGGCGTTGGCGAGGCTGGAAGACGGCTGCACGGATCGGTCTGCACGGCACCAGTGCCGCACGGGCGGCCGGTTTCATGTCACTTACGGTTATTTTACGAATGAGAATTATTATCGTTTATTGGGTTTGATGCAAGGTGGTTGGGGATGGGGGCGTTTGGTTGATACTGAAAAGTGCGATAACTTAGATTATGTAAAATCAAAGAACCTCACCTCTGTGTGAGGCGCCAAGTCCGTCATCGTCATTCAATGTTTGGCATGGAGCGTGGGTTGCTGAGGCCATTCCCGACGCCTGTGCGGACCACTCAATCCTGTTCGGTAGATCGCTCTTTACGCGGCCGGCTGCTGCTACGACATCAATGCCTTCGCGCGAACGTTTCGCCGGCACGCATCGCGTAAAAGATGCGAGTGCAACAGGATCCGCAACTTCAGTAACCGCCGCCACGCGCCCATCGTTCAAACTTCCAGACGCTCCGACCGATTATGAGCGGCATTGATGAGCGGCATTGTCAATCGCGCCCTCCACAACTCGCGTCGAATCGACATCGTGCGAATCCAAAAAACGGACCGCAATTCGCAAAGCGCGGACTCTCCGACCTGCACATACTGCACCTGACACTGCGCTTTCATTGCAATTTACGCAACGCGGGGTTGCGTTGTGTTCGGCTTCCACAAGGCCGGCGACTCTTCTAACGTTGCGATCTGTTGAGTCTTCCGCGTCAGTGGCACGCGGCCACCGCTCAAGGAGCAAACATGTCCATGCCCTCTCGCGCCCTCGGCGGCAAATCGGATTCCGTCCAACTCACGTCGGGACTCGTCGCGCTGTTTGCCTTCGCTTGCGGCGCGATCGTTGCGAACCTGTACTACGCGCAACCGATCACGCTGCTGATCGGCTCGTCGCTCCACATGTCCGCCGACACCGCGAGCCTCGTCGTCTCGCTCACGCAGATCGGCTATGCGCTCGGCCTGTTCTTCATCGTTCCGCTCGGGGACCTGCTGGAAAACCGCAAGCTCATGATCGTGACCGCACTGGTGTCGATCGCGAGCCTCACGGCGGCGTCGCTCGTACATTCGGCAAGCTGGTTTCTCGTGCTCTCCTTCCTGATCGGCTTCAGTTCAGTCGCCGTGCAGATCCTGATTCCGCTCGCGGCGCACCTCGCGCCCGACCACTCGCGCGGACGCATCGTCGGCACCATCATGGGCGGGCTGCTGCTCGGCGTGCTGCTCTCACGCCCGCTCGCGAGCGTGGTCGCCGACCACCTGGGCTGGCGCGTCGTGTTCGGCGGCGCGGCGGTTCTGATGGCGCTCGTCACGGCCGTGCTCGCGCTCACGATCCCGCAGCGCCGTCCCGAGCACCGCGCCACTTACCTCGAATTGCTCGGCTCGCTCGTCGCGCTCACCCGAAGCCTGCCCGTGCTGCGTCATCGCGCGCTCTACCAGGGCCTCATGTTTGCCACGTTCAGTCTCTTCTGGACGGCGGTGCCGATCGAACTGACGCGCCAGTACCGGCTCACGCAGTCGGAGATCGCACTGTTCGCACTCGTGGGCGCAATCGGCGCCACCTCCGCGCCCGTGGCGGGCCGACTGGCCGACGCCGGTCATTCCGTGCGCGCCACGTTCGTCGCCCTGGTGACGGCCGCGCTGTCTTTCCTGCCAGCCCTCGTGCATCCGGCATGGGGCGTGTTCGGCCTCGTCGTCACCGGCATCACGCTCGATTTCGCGGTGCAGATGAACATGGTGCTCGGCCAACGCGAGATCTACGCGCTGCATGCGTCGAGCCGCAACCGCCTCAACGCGCTTTACATGACGAGCATCTTCGTGGGCGGCGCGATCGGCTCGGCGCTCGCCAGCACGCTGTTCGCGCGCGGCGGCTGGACGCTCGTTGCCGGCGTCGCCCTCGTTTTCCCGCTCATTGCGTTTGTCCACTTTCTTTTCGTCGGACGCACCCACGTGCGCACCGGCCGCTAGACCCCGAAGTCCGTACCCACAGTTCAACTGCAGGAAAGTGCCCCACAGGAAACTCGCCATGTCTTCGTTGCTGACTCCTTACGACCTGTCCGGTCTCGCGCTGCCCAACCGGATCGCGATGGCGCCCATGACGCGCGCACGCGCGCCACATCAAGGCGAAGCCACTGCGCGGATGGCGCAGTATTACGCGCAGCGCGCGTCGGCGGGCCTCCTGATCAGCGAGGCCACGAACGTCAGTTCGCACTCCGCCGCGTTCGAACTGGCGCCGGGCCTCGTGACCGACGCCCAGGTGCAGAGCTGGAAACCCGTGACCGAAGCGGTGCACGCGAAGCACGGACGCCTGTTCGTGCAACTCTGGCACAGCGGCCGCGTGAGTTCGCTGGCGCTACTCGACGGCAATCAGCCGCTCTCGCCTTCGGGCCTGAACGACGATCTGGAGCAACTGCAAGTGTGGGGGCAACTGCAAAACGGCTTCTACACGAAGATCCACGCCACGCCGTCGCGCGCCATGACGACGGACGAAATCGTCCAGGCCATCGCAGAGTACCGGCGCGCTGCCATCAATGCGCTCGCCGCCGGTTTCGACGGCGTTGAAATCCACGCCGCCAATGGCTATCTGCTGCATCAGTTCCTCTCGTCGACGACGAATACGCGCGAAGACCAGTTCGGCGGCTCGCTTGCCAACCGCACGCGCTTTCTCGCCGAAGTCATCAAGGCCGTGGGCGAAGTCATACCGCTCGCCAAAGTGGGCGTGCGCGTTTCGCCGTATGCGGCCTACAACAACGTGCGCGACGCCGATCCAGATGGCACTTACGCGTACGTCGCGCGCATGCTCGACGAAGCGGGCATCGCGTATCTGCACGCGGCCGACACGAACGGCTGGAGCGGCCAGCCGGACTTGCCCCGCATGATTGAGACCCTGCGTCCCGCGTTCAAGGGCACGCTGATGCTCAACGGCTCCATTACGCCTTCGGCCGCCGATCGCCTGATCGCCGCGGGCGACGCCGATCTCGTCTCGTTCGGCCGCGCGTACATCGCGAACCCGGACCTCGTCGAGCGTATTGCCGGGAATCTCGAACTGGCCGCGCCGCGCCCGGTGGGCTGGTATGGCGGCGACGATGTCGGCTACGTCGATTACCCGCCGCATGGCGCTCCCTCCGGCGAACCGTCCGCCGCCGACGCCCTCTCCTCGTGAAGCCTTACCGCAAAGGCGCCCATGAACGAGGAAGCGAGGAGATAGCATGAATCGCAAACGCATTGCGCTGGCCGTTGGCGCGCTCGCTGTCGTGGGCCTGGCGGTGGCGGGCGCCGTCATGTACGAGCCAGCCATCGCGCCCGTCACGCCGCCGTCGCCCGACAGCTTCGACGTCCAGCTCAAGCAGGAAGGCGCGCGCGTGGTCGCTCTGGGCGACTGCGTGGTATGCCACACCGCGAAGAACGGCAAGCCGTTCGCGGGCGGCCTGCCGCTCGCTACGCCGTTCGGTACGATCTATGCCACGAACATCACGCCCGACCCGCAAACAGGCATCGGAAACTGGTCGGAGGCGGCCTTCGCCCGCGCCTTGCGCCGCGGCATCGCGCGCGACGGGCATCAGCTTTATCCCGCCTTTCCGTACGTGCACTTCACGCATATGTCTCGCCATGACGTCTCGGCAGCCTATGCATACCTGATGAGCCGCGAGCCGGTCAAGGCCACCGCGCCCGCGAACGCGCTCGTTTTTCCGCTGAACTTCCGCCCGCTCGTGGCCTTCTGGAACGTGCTGTTCCTGCGCCCCGGCCCGCTTCAGCCAGACCCCGCGCACGACGCGCAATGGAATCGCGGCAAACTGCTGGTGGACGGGCTCGGGCACTGCGCGTCGTGCCACTCGCCGCTCAATGCCATCGGCGGAGAAAAGTCAGGGCAGGCGTTCGAAGGCGGCATTGTCGACGGCTGGGAAGCGCCGCCGCTCAACGCGCTCCACGGCGCGTCACAGCCGTGGACGCGCGAACAACTCGTCACGTACCTGCGCACGGGCCGCGCATCCGAGCACGGCGCGGCAGCTGGCCCGATGCTGCCCGTCACGCGCGACCTCGCAACCGTGCCTGAGTCGGACGTCGAGGCGATCGCCACGTACATCATGTCGCTTCAAAACGGCGATGCGCCGCATACGACGCCAGCGGCCGCCACGAGCATGATGAGCGCTGCGCGTGAGACCACACCGGCCGAGCAACGCGGCGCGGTGCTGTTCAGCGCATCGTGCGCGCAGTGCCACGGCGACGGCTCACCCATGCAGACGATCGGCGAACGCCCCTCGCTTGCCTTCAGCACGGCCATCAACGCCGACACGCCGCGCAACGCAATCCAGATGATCCTGAACGGCATCAACTGGCACGGCGAGGACGCAATGAACTACATGCCCGCATTCAGCGGCGTATACGACGACCGGCAAGTCGCCGATCTGCTCGCTTATGTGCGCGCAAAGTGGTCTGCGAAACCCGCGTGGCCCGACACCGTCCCGCTCGTCGCCAAGCTCAGAAAGGAGGACAGTGCGCGATGATTACCCTGAATGTCAACGGTGCCACGCACACGCTCGATATCGACCCGTCCACGCCGCTTTTGTATGCGCTGCGAAACGATCTCAAACTGCACGGAGCGAAGTTCGGCTGCGGCCTCGGTCAATGCGGCGCATGCACGGTGATCGTCGACGGCGAGGCCACGTTTTCCTGCCTCGTGCCGGTGAGCGCGATTGGCGCACGCCCCGTACGCACGCTCGAAGGGCTCGGCAACGCTGCGCATCCCGGAGCCTTGCAGAACGCATTCATCAAGCACCAGGCGGCGCAATGCGGCTATTGCATCGCGGGCATGATCATGCGCGCACAAGCGCTGCTCGACAAGAACGCGCACCCGAGCGAGCAGGAACTGCGCGATCACATGGAGCCGAACCTCTGCCGCTGCGGCACGCACATGCGCATTCTCGCCGCCGTGCGCGAGGTCGCGGGCATGCCACAGCCCGCGCTTCAATCGGTTGCGCAAGCCGTTGCTCAACCTCACATCGAAACGAAGGCGCAACGATGAGCCACCAGGACGATTTCGTCGACGAAGGCCGCCGCCACTTCATGATCTCGGGCGCCCTGTTCGTTGCCTTCAGCATGGCGCCCGGTGCAAAGCTGTTCGCTCAGGAAGTGATCGCCGACGAAGGCGCGGCGGTGCATGTCTCGAAGGAGACCCAGGCGCTCGCGGGCAGCCTCAAGACCAACCCGATGCTCGACGCGTGGATCAAGATCACGCCCGAAGGCAAGGTCACCGTTTTCACGGGCAAGGTCGAACTCGGCACGGGCGTGCGCACGGCACTGCTCCAGGTCGCGGCGGAAGAACTGAATATGGCGCCCGCGCTCATCACCTTCCTGACCGCCGACACCGGCGCGTCTCCCGACGAAGGTCTGACCGCGGGCAGCCATACCATCGCCGACAGCGGGTCGGCGCTGCTGAACGCCGCCGCCCAGGTGCGCGGCCTGCTCGTGGACGCCGCCGCGACGCACTTCAACGTGGACGGCGCGACGCTCGTCGCGAACAACGCGGTGATCCGCGCGCGCGACGGCCGGATGATGAGCTATGACGAGGCGGTTGGACTCGTCAACCTCCATCGTAGCGCCACGCCCACCTCGCCGCTCAAGGACCCGAAAACGTTCCGCGTGATCGGCACCTCACTGCCGCGCGTGGATATCCCCTCAAAAGTGACGGGGGGCGTGAGTTATGTTCAGGACATGGCGTTGCCCGGCATGCTGCACGCGCGCGTGGTGATGCCGCCGGTCTACGACGCGCACCTCACGGCGTACGACGAGGCCACGGTCATGAAGATGCCCGGCGTGGTCAGGATCGTGCGCAACGGCAGCATGCTGGCCGTCGTGGCGAAAGGCGAATGGCAAGCCGTCCAGGCGCAACGTGTGCTCTCGGCCGGAAGCGTCTGGACGAATGGCCGCGCGCTGCCCGATCCGCATACGGTGCATCGCGACCTGAAAGTCATCGCGACGGAGCCCATCAAGATCGCGGATCACCACGCGCCCATGCCGCCCGCCGTCAAGACGCTCAGCGCGCAGTTCACGAAGCGCTACATGATGCACGGCTCGATCGGTCCGTCATGCTCGGTCGCCCTGTTCGACGGCACGCAGATGACCGTCTGGACGCATTCGCAAGGTGTGTATCCGCTGCGCGACGCGCTCGCAGAAATGCTCTCGCTGCCGAAGGAGCACGTGCGTTGCGTACACGTGGAGGGTTCGGGCTGCTACGGGCACAACGGCGCGGACGACGTGGCCGCCCATGCGGCGTTGATCGCGGCGGCCATGCCGGGCCAGCCGGTTCGCGTGCAATGGATGCGCGAGCAGGAACATACCTGGGACCATTACACCCCCGCCATGGTGACGGAGGTGAAAGCCGCCATCGACGCGAACGGCCGCATCGTCGACTGGAACTACGCACTGTGGAGCAGCTCGCACAACGAGCGCATCGTCAACGCGGGGCGGCTGTTGCCTGCGCGCATGCTGGAAAAGCCATTCGTCTCCGCGCCTTCCACACCGATGCTGCAACCCGAAGGCGGCGGCGACCGAAACGGCATTCCGCTCTACGTGTTGCCGAACATCTACGTGATGAACAACTTTTCGCCGACCATGCCGCTGCAAACCTCGGCCATGCGTTCGCTCGGCGCGCACATGAACGTCTTCTCCATCGAAAGCACGATGGACGACCTCGCCCGTATGGCCGGCGTCGATCCCGTCGAGTTCCGCTTGCGGCATCTCGACGACGAGCGCGCGAAGGACGTCATCAAGCTCGCCGCAAAACAGTTCGGCTGGCCGCGCGCGCCGCGCGCCCGCAATCGTGGCGTGGGCTTCGGATTCGCCAGGTACAAGAACCTCATGGGGTACGTTGCCGTTGCCGTCGAAGTCTCGATCGAGCCGGAGACGGGTCAGGTGACGCTCGAGCATGCGGAAGCGGCGGTCGATTGCGGGCAGATCGTCAATCCCGACGGCATCCGCAACCAGATCGAGGGCGGCATCATCCAGTCCGCGAGCTGGACGCTGCACGAGTCCCTGCAATTCGACACGCAGCGCATCCGCAGCTTCGACTGGGGCACGTACCCCATCCTGCGCTACTCGTCGGCGCCCAAACAGATCAACGTGCATTTGATCGACCGCCCCGGCGCGCCCTTCCTCGGCGCGGCCGAAGCAGCCATGGGACCGACCGCCGGCGCGCTCGGCAACGCCTTGTTCGACGCAAGCGGCAAGCGCGTTCGCGACCTGCCGCTGGCCGGCGACTCGCTGCGCAAGCTCATCGAGGTGTAAAAGAGCATGGATACGCTACTGTCGATGCACGTGTTCGCACGCATCGTCGAAACCGGCAGCTTCACCCGCGCTGCGGAACTCACGGGGCTGACCACGCCGCGCGCCTCCGCGCTGCTGCGGCAACTGGAACAGCATCTGCGCTGCAAGCTGCTCAACCGCACCACGCGCCGCGTGTCGCCCACGGAAGACGGAAGCACCTACTATCAGCGCTGCGTTGCGGTACTCAGCGAGATCGACGACATGGAGGCCTCGCTGTCGCGCGCGCGCATCGCGCCCAAAGGCAAACTGCGCGTCAACATGCCGACGGCCATGGCGAGGCGCATTGTGATTCCCGCGCTGCCCGAGTTCGTGGAACGCTTTGCCGACATCTCGATCGACCTCGCGGTCACCGACCGCCGGGTGGACCTCGTGGGCGAAGGCGTGGATTGCGTCGTGCGCGTGGGCGAGCTGCCGGACTCCTCCATGGTCGCGAGGCGCATCGGCAGCATGTCCACCTGCACCTGCGCGACGCCCGCCTATCTGGAGCGGCACGGCACGCCCGAGAGCGTGGACGACCTTATGCATCACAGCACCGTCGACTACGTGTCGGCGGACACCGGGCGCCCGCGCCCGTTGGAGTACATGGTGGGCGGTGCGCGGCGCACGGTAGCCCTGCGCGGGGCGATAGCGGTGAGCGACGCCGACGCGCAGGTCGAATGCGCGCTCGCCGGTCTCGGTCTCGTCAAAACGTCGCTCTACCTCGTGGAGCCCGCCATTCGCGCAGGCCGGTTGTGCGAGGTGCTGCCCGACTGCAACACCCAGCCGCGGCCGGTTTCCGTCGTGTATCCGCCCGATCGCCACATGCCGCCGAAGCTGAAGGTCTTCATCGACTGGCTCTCGGCGCTCTACGCGGGCATTCCGGCCATGCAGGGGCAGCGTCTTTCATGAGCGCGCGCTCGCGAGTGCGGGAGGGCGCGGCATGGGGCCCGCTAGCCATCGGCGGGCAATCTTTGTATGATCCCCACGACGCAACCAGTGGTGATCCAGCATGCCGCGAAAGAAAACGGAGGGAGCCGCGACGCCGCAGGCGCAATCCGCCACGGCGCGCCGCCTTGCGCCTGAAGTGCGCGAGCGGCAGATCCTGCTCAAGGCCATCGACCACTTCGCCACGCACGGCTTTTCGGGCAGCACGCGCGAACTGGCGCGCCAGCTCGGGGTCACGCAACCCCTGCTCTACCGCTATTTCTCCAGCAAGGAAGCGCTCATCGACCGCGTGTACGACGAGGTCTACCAATGGGACTCGTCGTGGGAAAAGCTAATTCTCGACCGCACGGTTCCCATTCAGGAGCGCATGGTCACGTTTTATCACGGCTATTCCCAAGTCATCCTGCGCCGCGAGTGGATTCGCATTTTCATTTTCGCGGGGCTGACAAAGGAAGGCATCAACTCGAAATACCTCGCGCGCCTGCGCGAGCGCGTGTTCGTCCCCGTGATGAACGAGATTCGCGAGGCATACGGCGTGGAACCCGCGAACAATGCGCAACAACGCGCGGCCGATCTCGAACTGATCTGGAGCCTGCACGCCAGCATTTTCTATATTGGCGTGCGCAAATGGATTTACGGGCTGCCGGTTCCCGACGACCTCGAAGGCCAGATCGCCTTGCAGATCGACGCCTTCCTCAACGGCGTTCCGGCGGCGCTCAAGCATCTGCGGCCCGCGCCCGCGGCCAAAGCGACGCGGGCAAAACAGGCGAAAGCGGCGTCCTGACGCACTCGTTCGTCCTCGCACGTCATGCGTGGGACGTTCGCGCTGACGCGAGCTTCGCGCAGCTTGCACGGTCCGCAACGCGGCATTGCATTAGCCGCAGATTCCCGCGTTGCCACACCCTCCCCAACATACACGTGCCACCTCGCAAACAGTCCGCGATTTCGCGCACGCCCCTGCGCATCCACGAAGCCCCGAGCCTGGCCTGATTCGAGCGATACGCCCCTTGGAACGCCCGTCCGCTCCAGGGTAAACACCCGCGCTTTTGCGCTTGGTATTCAGGCGCCTTCCTCCCTACAATTTATCAACCGATCAGTTATCGATCGATAAATTATGAGGAACATCTTATGCCGATTACCAGACTCGCCCACTACTCGATCCGCACGACCGATCTCGAACGTTCATGCGGGTTCTACGAACGTGTGCTCGGCTTCACGCGCGGCTACCGGCCGCCCTTCGACTTTCCCGGCGCGTGGCTCTACCGGGGTGGCGACGAAGCCGACTTCGGCATCGTCCACATCATCGGCGTGGACGCGCACAACCCCGATGGACTGACCGCGTACCTGGGCGACAAGGCCCTGGTAGAAAGCGGCACGGGAAATGTCGATCACATCGCCTTTCTCGCAACCGGCGTGCAGGCGATGTGGCAAACGCTGCGCGCCGAAGGGCTCAAATGGCGCGATCGCACGGTGCCCAGCCTCGGCCTGCACCAGATCTTCGTGGAAGACCCCTCGGGCGTCACCATCGAACTGAACTTCCCCGCCTCGGAGGTCGAACACGGCGAGAAACGATCGTCAGCATCACTGAACGAATCGGGCAATCTGGCAAAGGCAGGGAACTGAGATGAACGGCAAGATTACGAAGGGCACCGCGATCGTGGTGGGCGGCTCGCTCGGCGGCTTGTTCGCCGCCAACCTGCTCGCGCGCGACGGCTGGACGGTGAAGATTTTCGAACGCGTCCCGGAGGCGCTCTCGGGACGCGGTGCGGGTATCGTCACGCATCCGGAGCTGTTCGCGGCGCTGAGCGCGGCGGACATCCACTTTGACGACACGATCGGCGTCAGCATCGACAAGCGCGGCACATTCGATCAGGATGGCGAATTGATCTCGTCCTGCCATATGCCCCAAGTGCTCACCGCATGGGGCAAGATGTACAGCGTGTTGCGCGGATCGATCCACGATGCTCACTATCACCCGGGCATGTCGGTCGTCCGCGTGGACGAAGACGCCGAGCGCGCCACCGTCACATTGGCCGACGGCACGACGCACACGGCGGATCTCGTGATCGCGGCGGACGGGCTGCGCTCGGCAATCCGCGAGCAGTTTTTGCCGCGCGTGGCGTTGCAGTATGCGGGCTATGTCGCATGGCGCGGTCTTGTCGACGAAGCGGCCATTTCCGCGCCCACGCATGCTGCGCTCTTCGACAAATTCGCGTTCTGCCTGCCCCCGCGCGAACAGATTCTTGGCTACCCGGTGGCCGGCCACGCCAACAGCACCCGGCCCGGCGAGCGGCGCTACAACTTTGTCTGGTACCGCGCGACCGACGAGCAGGTGGCACTTCGCGACATGCTCACCGATGCGTCGGGCAAACGCTGGGAGGGCGGCATCCCGCCGACGCTGATTCGCGACGACGTGCTGGCCAACATGGAAGACGCCGCGCATGCGCTGCTTGCGCCGCAGTTCGCCGAGGTCGTGACGAAAGCCGCGCAGCCGCTCTTCCAGCCCATTTTCGATCTCGAAGTGCCGCGCATGGCCTTTGGCCGCATCGCCCTGCTCGGCGACGCCGCATTCGTGGCGCGCCCGCACTGCGGAATGGGCGTGACCAAAGCCGCGGGCGATGCGATGGAACTCGTCAAGGCATTGCGCGAAGGTGCCGACGTGCGCGCTGCGCTGGAAGCCTATAGCGCCGTTCGCACGGAATTCGGGGCCGCCATCGTTCAGCATGCGCGCCACCTTGGGGCGTACATGCAGGCGCAACTCAAGGACGCGTCCGAGCGCGAGATGGCCGAACGTTACCGCACGCCCGAGGCGGTGATGCGCGAGACCGCCGTTCCCTGGACGGCTTGACGGCACCCGCGTGGCGCACATCGGCAACGCCATACCCGGGTGACGCCGCGCGAGCCAAACACAATCGAAACGGAGACTACGTGGAACCCACTCTTTCCTCTCACGGCGCATACGGGCCCGAAGGAGCGGCCCTGTCCGCCGATCCCCCGCTGACGCTGGTCGGCAATCCCCGCTTTACCGCGCTCGTGAAAACGCGCCGCGCCTTCTCGTGGGGCCTCTCTGCCTTGATGCTCGGCGTCTATTTCGCGTTCATCCTGTCACTTGCTTTCAACGCGAAATGGCTCGGCATGCCGATCACGCAAGGCAAGCCGATGACCTGGGGGTTCCCGGTCGGTTTCGGCATGTTCGTATTCACGTTCGCGCTCGTGGCGATCTATGTCGCGCGCGCCAACGGCGTACACGACGCGATGGTCGAAGCCTGCGCAAAAGGAGGGACGTCATGAAACGCCTTGCACTCCTCGCGTGTTATACGCTGGCGGTCCTGCCCGTTGCGGCGCAAGCCGCGACGACTTCTTCTATCGCGCAAGGCCACAATACGCTCGCCATCGGCATGTTCCTCGTTTTCGTCGCCTCCACGCTCGTCATCACCAAATGGGCGGCGCGCAGGAACAACAGCGTATCCGACCACTACGCGGCAGGCGGCAAGATCACCGCACTTCAGAACGGCTGGGCCATTGCGGGCGACTACATGTCGGCCGCTTCGCTGCTCGGCATCTCCGCGCTAGTATTTACGAGCGGCTACGACGGCTTGATCTACTCGATTGGCTTTCTCGCAAGCTGGCCGATCATTCTGTTCCTCATCGCAGAACCGCTGCGCAATCTCGGCAAATACACGCTCGCGGACGTCGTGTCCTGGCGTCTCGCACAGCGCCCGATCCGTGCATTCGCGGCGTCGAGTTCCATCGTCATCGTGCTGCTCTATCTCGTCTCGCAGATGGTCGGCGCCGGCAAGCTGATCGAACTGCTGTTCGGCCTGCACTACAGCGTGGCCGTGGTGATGGTGGGCGTGCTGATGGTCGTTTATGTATTCTTCGGCGGCATGCTCGCCACCACGTGGATCCAGATCATCAAGGCGGTGCTGTTGCTCGCGGGCGCGGCGTTCATGGCGATCATGGTGCTCTCGCGCTTCGGCTTCAGCCTGAACGCACTCTTTGCCCAAGCCGTTGCCGTGCATCCGGCGCACGACGCAATCATGCGACCGGGCGGCCTGGTCTCCGATCCGGTTTCGGCCATCTCGCTGGGCCTCGCACTCATATTCGGCACCGCGGGCTTGCCGCATATCCTGATGCGCTTTTTCACAGTCCGCGACGTCAAGGCGGCGCGCAAGAGCATTCTTTACGCGACGGGCATCGTCGGCATAGGCTACGCCCTCATTATCGTGATCGGGTTCGGCACGATTGCGCTCGTGGCGACGGACCCACGCTATCACACGCCTTCGGGCGCGGTGACAGGCGGCGTCAATATGGTCGCGATTCATCTCGCGCACGCGGTGGGCGGCAATGTCTTTCTAGGCTTTATCTGCGCCGTTGCGTTCTCGACCATTCTTGCCGTCGTGGCGGGGCTCACGCTCGCGGGCTCTTCTGCGATCTCGCATGACCTCTATGCGAACGTGCTGCGCCGTGGCAAGGCTTCCGAGCGCGACGAAATGCGCGTCTCGCGCGCGACCACCTTTGTTCTGGGCATATTCGCCATCCTGCTCGGACTCGCGTTCGAAAAGCAGAATATCGCGTTTATCGTCAGCCTGACGTTTTCGATCGCCGCAAGCTCGAATTTCCCGGTGCTGCTGTTGTCGATTTACTGGCGTGGCATGACCACGCGCGGCGCCGTGGCGGGCGGCACGATTGGACTCGCCGTCGCCGTGGTGCTGACCATACTCAGCCCAACAGTATGGGTGCAGGTGCTGGGGCACGTTCATGCGGCTTACCCGTACGAATATCCCGCGCTCTTTTCGATGATTTGCGCATTTGCGGGCATCTGGTTTTTCTCAGTCACCGACCGCTCAGCCCGCGCGCAACGCGAGCGCATGCTGTTCGATTCGCAAACTGTCAGATGTGAAATAGGCACCACGCACGGTGCGTAAGCCTCGCAAGTACTCACCACATATAAACAGAAGGAGACAAGGTATGGATTGCACATGCTGTATTTCCCCGGCTCGCCGCCGTTTGCTCGGCGCACTGGGCGCGGTCGCCGGGGGAGCCGCACTCGGCGTGAGCGGCAAACAGGCTTCGGCGGCGGCCGCCAACCAGCGTTCGATCGATGTTCACGCGCACTACTACCCCGAAGCGTATTGCGACCTCGTGGGTAAGGAGGGTTCGAAATACGGCGGCAGTTTTGTGTCCGACGGCCTTTCGTTCACCTTCAAGACACCGGCCGGCGGCCTGGGTCCGTTGCCCATGAAGTTCATCGATGTCGACCAACGCCTGCGGGACATGAACGCAAGTGGCGTCGATGTTCAGGCGCTATC
This sequence comes from Paraburkholderia tropica, assembly GCF_014171495.1. Taxonomy (NCBI): domain Bacteria; kingdom Pseudomonadati; phylum Pseudomonadota; class Betaproteobacteria; order Burkholderiales; family Burkholderiaceae; genus Paraburkholderia; species Paraburkholderia tropica. The sequence continues at coordinate 1,300,557 of NZ_CP049137.1, read as the reverse complement.
ACTGAGTGTGCCCATGGCATACTGGGGCGACCGCCCGTTCAATGCGCGATTGGCGAGAACGTGGAATGTGGCAGCATCGGACGTCTATCGCGCCCACCCCACACGATTCGTCGTGCTGGCGACGCTGCCGATGCTGGACGCGCGCGACGCGCTCGATGAACTCGATCGCGCCGCGGACTTGCCTGGCGTGCGCGGCGTGTATATGGGCACGAACATCGACAATCACGATCTCGACGATCCCCGCTTCGATCCGATTTTCGCCCGTATCGCCCAAATGGGGCTGCCGGTCTTTTTGCATCCCCAACAAACCGTCGGTGGGAGCCGCCTCGCCGACTACTATCTGAGCAATCTGCTTGGCAATCCTTTCGACACGGCCATTGCCGCGTCGCATCTGATTCTCGGCGGCGTGATGGACCGCTATCCCACGCTGGAAATCACGCTGCCGCATGCGGGCGGGGCTTTGCCGATTCTGCTGGGGCGCATCGATGCCGGGTGGAATGTGCGGCCTGAAACGCGCAAGCTCGCCCAGCAGCCCAGCAGCTACGCGCGCCGCTTCAGCTACGACTCGGTTTCCCATTCGGCGCCCATACTCGAGTTTCTCATCAAGAACGTCGGCGTGGATCGACTCGTGCTTGGCAGCGACTACTGCTTCGATATGGGATACGAGCAGCCCGTGCGCTTTCTCGACCACGTTCCGATCGATGACGCCGGGCGCAACATGATCGTGGGCGGCAACGCCGCACGACTGCTGCGCATTTAGCCGGGCCCGCCTGCTGCACTACGCGAGCGTCCCGCTACAGCGCGGGGCACGCCCGCGTCTGATTTCCCTTTCTTGAGCCGAGCTGGATCGTTTGGTTCAGCTTGGACGCGCTATTTCCCTCGCGTCGCATTCCTTTAATCCACTTCATCCATTGCCTGGCGCACCCGCGTATTCCGCGGCGCGTGCATGCCCTTTTCACGCCTGTGCATTGCAGAAAACGCAACGCGGCGTTCGCAAGATCTCCGTTTATCGTGTTTTTTTTCGGCCCTATTCTTGAGCCCGTCGATGCATGTGCAGCGGCGCTTGAACGATAACCCCGGTTTGTTTCGCGCGTGCGTCGGCACGACGAAATCATCCAGACACAGGACATGTATGCGCAAGCTTGACGAATTTCACCGAGGCTGGCCTCAATTGATTGCTTGCACGGCCGGCCTCGGTGTCGGAGTGATCGGCCTGGGTTCTTATAACCTCGGTCTCTTTGCCAGGGACCTCGAACAGGCCTTTGGTCTCACGAAAACGCAGTACGGCGCGGGATATCTCGCGTTCACACTCGGCCTTGCCGTGGGATTGCAGTTCTGGGGGCGCATGCTGTCTCGCTTCGGCGCCGCGCGCACAGTCGCCGCCAGCGCGCTCGCGCTTGCGCTGTGCTTTCTCGCGATTGCAGCCGGCGCGCGCTCCCCCGTGACGTATATCGGACTCATCGGACTCCTTGGTTTAGTGGGTAGCGGCACCAGCGGCCTGCCTTACACGCGCGTGGTCAGCAGCTGGTTCGATCGCGGCCGGGGTCTCGCACTGGGCCTCACGCAGGTCGGTTTGGGTCTATGCGGCGCGGCGTTCCCGTTGTTGATCGCCGCCGTGATTCACCGGCTAGGCTGGCATGTCGGTTACATGGCGTTGTCCGCACTGGCCGCGACCGGTGTGCCCATCGCTCTCCTGGTGCTGCGCGATCATCGCGCCGAAGCGACGACGTCCGAAACGCCGCCGCAGCGCGAGGAGAGACCGCACGCCGTCGATATGCAAGCGCTCGAGCGTGAGTTCGCCGATGCCAAACGCAGCCGCACATTCTGGCTGATGTTCGTCGCCTTCACGCTCTCCACCCTCGTGGTATCCGGCAACGCTCAGCACATGGCGCCGTTGCTCGCTGAGTCCGGCGCGGCGCCGGGCACCGCCGCGAAATACATCAGCCTGGTCGGCATCGGCACGATTTGCGTGCGACTGATCTGCGGGTGGCTTTCCGACTATGTTCAGGCTTCCTGGCTCATGGTCTTTTCGTGCCTGGTAGGCGCAGCGGGCCTGCTCGCGATCCATTTCGGCGGCATTCGTTATGCGGCTTTCTATGCGTTCTCAGTGGGCTGGACATTCGGCGGCGAAATCGACCTCGTCTCATACATGTGCACGCGGTATTTCGGCCTGCGTGTGTTTCCTCGCGTCTACGCGTGGCAATACGGCTCGCTTTGCATCGTCGCCGGCATCGGCCCGTTCTCCATCGGCTGGCTCGCCGACCGGTTCGGCAGCTATCAGCCCGGCCTCATGCTGAGCGCGCTGCTGGCCATTGCAGCCTCCGCAGTCTTCGCCTTGATGCCTCGATACGAACAGAACGATGCTTCATCTAAAAACGCGAACCCGTCGTCGACTTCACCGCAAATCGGGCCATCGCTTCATAACCGGTAAGCCTGCCCCGAATTCAAGGCAGAAACGGCTCGCCCTCTCCCCCCCACAGCAAGGAACGCACTCACGATGATTCACTTCGATCATATTTGCCTCGCCGCGCAAAACGTGTACGAAGCCACATTTCGACTGAGCCAGGAAACCGGCATCGGCAATTACGACGGCGGATTCTTCCCGCTCTACGGCATCGGGCATCGCGTCGTGCCGCTCGCCGAAGATATTTACATCGAGGTCGAAAGCATTGTCGATCATACGGTCCTCAAGCGCGGGCAACCGCTTGCGGAATTCTTCGCGCGCCAAACGCAAACAGGCGACTGCTTCGTTGGATGGTGCCTGCGTGCGGACACGCTCGATGAACTGGAGGCCTTCGCGCGTCACCACCATACCGTGGTCGATCCGAACACCACGGGCAAGGAGGCCGGCCGTCAGATGATGAACGGCAATCGCAGCTTTGCCTTGCAGACGCCCAGCGCGTTGACCGCCTGGCCCATCGGCAAGCCGAACCTGTACTTCAAGATGACGAACGGTCCGCATCCTGCAACGCTGCCGGTCGTGCCGGGATCGGGGTCGGTGCGCGGCGAGGGCCTCAACTGGATTGAAATTGGCGAGGATGAAGATGCGCTCGCGCGCTGGCTTGGCGATATCGCGCGTCCCGCCGACTTTCCGTTCGAGATTCGCTACAACAAGCAGCATTCAGGCCTCTATGCCTTGGGTGTCCAGACCGACGCGGGCGAGAAGGTAATTCGCCGCGCTCCGGTCAGTCCCATCGCAGCCTGATCTCCCGTTTTCCCCACACGCTCACGCGTTATTGCAGCGTCCGCGCAATCGTGCGCGGACGCGGGAATCGCCACGTCCATTGAACGCGCTTTGGTCCGCGGAATGACCGGAATCCAGAATGAAATTAAAAACGCACGCACTCGCACTGATTTGTCTGGCCGGCGCACATGCCGGCGCGGCCCATGCACAAAGCACCGTGACTCTGTACGGTCTCATTTCCGTGGGCATTGCGTGGTCGCCGAATCAATCCGGCCATCACACCTGGCAAGCGCTGAGCGGGCAGAATCAAAGCCCCCGCTGGGGCCTGCGCGGCACGGAGGACCTGGGCGGCGGCAATAGCGCCGTATTCGTGCTGGAAAATGGCTTCAATCCCTACACCGGCAGCGCGAGCCAAAGTGGCCGCCTGTTCGGACGCCAGGCCTATGTGGGTCTTTCCAGCCCGAGATGGGGCACGTTCACGGCCGGCCGTCAATATGACGCCGTGGTCGATTACCTCGGGCCGAACACGGCGTGGAGCTGGCTGGGCAGCGTTGGCGACAGCGACAACACGTTCAACAATATCCGCATCCAGAATTCGCTCAAGTACGTGACGCCGAACATCAAAGGCTTCAAGGCGACCGCGCTTTACGGGTTGAGCAACGCGCCTGGAGGATTTGCGAACAATCGGGCGTTCAGCTTTGGGGCGAGTTACGACTACGGCGGTTTGAACTGGAACGTTGCCTATGCGGAATACGACTCGCCTTATAGCTCGACGAATCAGCCGGGCGCGGTCGATAATGATTATTCGGCAAGCTATCTGATCTTTACGCACAGCGCGGCGGACCCGCACGCCTACGCGAGCCGCCAGAAGATCTTCGGCACCGGCGGATTCTACACGGCGGGGTCGGCGATATTCGGTGCGATGTACAGCAACGTCAACTACGACTATCTCGACGCCACGCACCTCACGCTCAACAACTTCAACGTCAGTGCGCGCTATTACTTGAGACCATGGTTGCTGCTCGGCGCGGCGTATGTGTTCACGCGCGGCGTCTACGATCGCCCGCGCGAGATACCCATGTGGCACGAACTGAACCTCGCCATCGTGTATTCGCTGTCCAAACGCACGGACCTTTCGATGCTCACATTCATGCAGCAGGCCGCAGGCGACGCTCACCATGCAACCATACTCGGATATGGACCGGCCAGCGGCAATCGCCAGCTCGTCGTCACGCTGGGGATCAAGCACAAGTTCTAAGGGGACGCAAGAAAGGCCCCGCAGCCGAGCTGCATTCTCTCGCTCGACTCTTTTCGTTCAGGCGCCGGGTTGACTTAGAATCGAACGGGCCCACAAGCCAATCGGGAACCGACATGGACAAGTTGTTAGCCCTGCATACCTTGCTGAAAGTCGCGGACTGCGGGGGATTCACGGCGGCGGCACAGGAGCTCGGCAAAACAACGTCTTCAATCGCGCGCATCATGGACGGTCTTGAGGCATCGCTTGGCACGCCCCTGCTCACGAGAACCTCGCGCAACGTCTCGCTCACCGATGCGGGGTGCGCTTATGTCGAACAGGTGCGGCAGGTGCTTTCCGATCTGAACGATGCCGATAGCAGCGTGATCGATCGCGGCAGCGAACTCACGGGGCATTTGCGTGTGTCGGTTTCCGCGACCTATGGCCGTCTTCACCTCGCCACGCGAATACCCGAGTTTCTTCAGGCCTATCCCAGGATCACCATCGATCTCGTCGTGTCGGACGTCCACCTCGATCTCGTGAATGACCGCCTCGATGTGGCCCTGCGTGTTGGCGTGCCCGACCTCGACGACCGCCTCATCGTCAAGACGCTCGGCAAAAGCAAACGCTTTCTGGTAGCGAGTCCTGCGTGGCTGGAGCGGCATGGACGCCCCGCCACGCCCTCCGACCTTTCTCGGGCCGAATGCCTGCAATTCGCCTATAAGCCGGGGCGACGACAGCGCTGGAATTTTCGCTTGGGCGACACGACGGAGCCCGTTATCGTGACCGGTCAACTCGTGACCAATAACCTCGACATGATCGCGGGAGCCGCAATTGGTGGCCAGGGCGTAGCGTTGCTGCCCAGATGGCTCGTGGCACCCGACCTCGAAGCCGAACGCCTCGTGCGGCTATTCGAAGACTGGGAAATCACGGCCGATGCGGGCGAGGCTTTCGTGTATGCCACCTACCTTCCCAACCGCCGCCTCTCGCGCAAAGTTCGCGCTTTCATCCGCTTTGTCGAGGGTTTCTCAACCTAGAAGGCTTTCGGAGCCCAGTGTCTCCACCACCGGATCGGCGCCGCTCACGCGCCGGCCGCGGCAGCATCGAGGGCTTCGAGCAGACTCCTGGCGTCGCGATCGCCGTCATAACGCCGACCGTTGATGAACAGGCTCGGCGTACCATTTACGCCGCTACGCAAGCCGCCGTCGAAGTCACGTTGAATCCGTTCGTCATAAGCGCCTTCGAAGGCCGATTTCAAGTCGCTCGCACTCACGCCGACGTGCGCGGCGTAATTCGCGAGCGCAGCATCGTTCAATGCGCCCTGGTTTTCATATAGCAGGTCGTGGGCCTCCCAGAAGCGTCCGACCGCCGCGGCGGCCTCCGACATTTGGGCCGCATGGAGCGCATGCGGATGCATCGAAGTCAGCGGAAATTGCCGGAACACAAAGCGCAGACGATTGCCCATCGCTTGCTGAACGGCCTTGACTACAGGATACATCGCGCCGCAATACGGACATTCGAAGTCACCATATTCGACAAGCGTGACCGGCGAATCAGCGGTGCCCTGAATATGGTCGGCGGCGTGCACGGGCGGCGTGAGATTGCTCATGACAGCACCTGTTGCGTGGTGGGGGCGAGGCGTTGCAGGGCGTCGAGTACGCCGTCCACGCCGGGATTGATGCTGATGGGCGAGACGTCCGACCAGCGCACGAAGCCTGCGCCATCGATCACGAAAAGCGCCCGCTCGCTCACGCCCTCCGCTGCACGATAAACGCCATAACTTCTGGCGACTGCCCCTTTGGGCTCGAAATCGGCGAGCATCGGAAAGTGATAGCCGCGCTGCGTCGAAAAGGCCGCGTGCGACCAGGCGCTGTCTACGGAAATGGCGACGAGCTGTGCTTCGTAGTGCTTGAACATGTCGAGCGCGGCATTGAAAAGACCGAGTTCGTCACTGCAAACCGGACTCCAGTCGGCTGGATAGAACGCGAGGACGACCGGAGCGCCGCGCAACTCCGACAACGACATCGTCTGGTCCGGCGTGGCGGGCAATGTGAAGTCCGGCGCTTGCGCACCGGGCTGCAGCGGGGAAGCATGATGTACGGAAGGCGACGTGTTCATGTTCGGGAACGCTCCTGATGGGCTTCAGTGAGTTACCGCCTAACGCGGCAACCGATGTGTTCCAGAATATCGCCGGGCTTGACGGTCTGACAATCATGCCGTCGCATGAAGATTTCACTAGAAGGCAGGAGCGAACGAAACCTTCGTATAACCGCGAGGAACGCCCTCTGTGCCGTACGTCAAGGCGAGGTCGCAAGCCGATACACCGGGCGGCTCGAAACAGCCAGCGTCACCGCGAGGCCGCCGCCATTGTCCGCCAGAGTAAGCGTTCCGCGATGCAGTGTCGCCACGCTCTTCACGAGTGCCAGGCCAAGTCCGACGCCAGGCGTCCCGCGGCTCGCGTCGCCGCGATAGAAACGCTCCGTCACTTTCTCGCGCTCGCACAGCGGAATGCCGGGGCCGTCGTCAGCGACTTCGATTTCGATCACGCCTTCGCGCTCGTTGACGCTCACATGCACTCGCGTGCAAGCGTACTTGAGCCCGTTGTCGATCAGGTTGCCGATCGCCTGCGCAATGAGTAGCGGGTCGACGATCGCATTGAGTTCGAGTGGACACGTGAGAGACAGCGCGATGCCCCGCACGTCGCCGAGCGGCTGATAGAAGTCCACGGCCTCCGAAACGATGTCCGCAACGTTACTCGAAACGAACCCTGAGCGCCTGACGCCCGCATCGATTTCCGCGAGACGCAGCAGCGCGTTGAAGATGCTGATCACACGGTCGATATCGCCGAGCGCCCCTTCGAGGCGTTCGAGCGTGTCGGTGCCGACCTGCTTGCGCAATTCGAAGATCATCACTTCCATACGCGCGCGCAGCTCGGAGAGCGGCGTTCGCAGATCGTGAGCGATGGCATTCGACGAGTTGCGCACGCTGTTGATCATCTCGACCAGCGCTTCCTGCGCGACCTGGCGGCGCTCTATCTCTTCGTGCAGGCGAGCGTTGCGTTCTTGTAGTGCCTGCTGAAGCCGCCGCAACTTGACGTGCGTCTGCACACGCGCAAGCAACTCTTCCATCTGAAGCGGTTTGGTCACGTAATCGACCGCACCAACCTGAAATCCCCGGTGTTTGTCGTCGGCACGCGAAAGCGAGGTCATGAAGATCACCGGGATCTCCCACGTTTCGGGTTGCGCCTTGAGCCGGCGGCACACTTCGAAACCGTCGAGTCCAGGCATCATGACGTCCAGCAGGATCAGATCCGGACGCACCAGTTCCGCCCGGTTCAGCCCCTCCTCACCATCGCGCGCGATCGACACCTGAAGACCGCTTGCTTCCAGAAAGTCCACTACGATGCCCAGATTCGACGCCGTATCGTCGACCACCAGCACGACGGGCGGCCTGATTTGAAATTCGTCGGGCATAGACGTCAAGTCTCGTTCAAATGCTTTTCGATCAGTGCAAGCAACTGACGCGATTCGAAGGTCTGCGCGAGTGCACGGACTTGCCCTGCAAACACACGATAGCGGCCATTTTCGGGGCCTTCGCACAAGTTCTGCACGTGCCGTACCACTTCACTCATCGACCCGCGAAGCGCGAGCGCATGGAGCACCTCCATATTGGCGCGCGAAGGCAGCTCGAACGGCGCCGCCGATCTGGCCGGCTCGGCGCGCCTGGAGGGCTCGCCCTCGGCGCGGCGCGTGGCGCCGGCCAGTTCACGCGTGGTCTCACGGGCAGGCGCGCGCTCCACATCTGCGTCAACCGCGAAATCCAGCCAGAACCGGCTGCCGCGCCCCAGCACACTCTCCACGCGGATCGCGCTGCCCATGCGATTCGCAAGATGCTGACTGATCGACAGGCCAAGCCCGAGCCCTGCACGCCTGCGCTCACTGTCGCCGGCCTGTTCGAACGGCTGAAATACGCGTTCGAGCTGGTCCGCACGAATGCCGATTCCCGTATCGCGGACCTCGAAACGCAGCACGTCGCGGCGCGCCATACTCACCGAAAACTGGATGCTGCCGAAGTCGGTGAATTTGACCGCGTTCGAGAGCAGATTGAGCAGCACCTGGCGCAAGCGTTTCTCGTCGGCGCGAATGACGCGCGGGGTGTCAGGCGCGAGCACGCAGGTCTGCGCGAGACCTTTCTCGCGCGCCCGCAGGCACACCATGTCCGACAACGTTTCGACGAATGGCGAGAGCAGCACGTCACCGACGTCGAGCAGCACGCTCCCGGCACCCGCACGCGCGAAGTCGAGCAGATCGGTAATCAAGGTCAGCAGATGCGAACCGCTTTGCTCGATCAATGCAATGTGCGTCTTCGCCCGATCGGCCAACGACATATCTTGCCGCAGGATCTGCGAATACCCGAGGATGCAGTTGAGCGGCGTTCTGAGTTCGTGGCTGATGTTGGCGAGAAACTGGTCCTTGGCGCGATTGGCGGTTTCCGCGTCGTCGCGCGCGACTCGCACCGTTTCCTCGAGCGCCTTGCGTTCCGTGATGTCCGCCGCCGTGCCGGACACGCGCGTGCCGCCCCGCGCCGCGAGCGCCGTCGACGTGCCGCGCGTGAGCACCCAGCGATAGGTGCCGTCACGTTTGCGCACGCGATGCTCGATCTCGAAGCCGCTTCCCGGTCGCGCCGCACATCGTGCAAAGGCGCGGCGCAGCACCGCGCGGTCGTCCTCGTGGACCAGCTCCAGCACGCGGAGGGAATCCAGCTCGGCATCGCGCTCCGCATAGCCGAGCCACGCGGAAATATTCCAGCACTGAAGACGCGTCGCACGCACACGTGTGCGCGGAATCTCCACGTCCCACACGCCGACTTTCGAGCCGCGCATCGCCACGCCAAGGCGTTCGTTGGTTTCGCGCAGGATTGCGGCTTGCGACGCGTGTCTCGACTCCGTCGCATCGCGGATGGCGAAGACCATGCCGTAAACCGCGCCTCCATCGCTCACGATCGGCGAACTGCGGATCTCGACAGGCAGCGTCCGTCCGCTCCGTTCCACCAGCCGCGTGTGCGCCGGATACGGCACGTTGCCGCCCGCCAGCAGCGCGAAGGCCACGCTGACCGCTACCGGCGCATTCGTGTCCTCGTCGACCAGCGCGAGCACATCGGCGAGCGGACGTCCCGCCGCTGCGTCGCCGCGCCATCCGGTCAGCCGCTCGGCGACAGGATTCATCAGCGTGATGCGGCCATCGGTGTCCGTTGCGATGACGCCGTCGCCAATGCTGGCCAGCGTCACGGCATAACGCTGCTCGCTCTCGCGCAGGCGGCGTTCGGCATCGTGCTTGTAGAGCGCCATGTCCACGACGGTACGCAGTTGCAGATCGTCGAACGGTTTCAGCACGTAGCCGAACGGCTCGCTGAGCGTCGCGCGGCGAACCGTATCCTCGTCGGCGTAAGCGGTCAGGAATACGACGGGCACGTCGTGCGCCGCGCGGAGCTGCCGAGCCGCGTCGATACCGTCGAGCGCGCCTTCGAGCCGGATGTCCATGAGCACCAGACCCGGCTTGTCGCGCGCGGCCAGCGCCAGCGCGTCCTCTCCGGTCGCGACCTGGCCGATCACGTTATGTCCGCAGCGCTGCATCTGCTGGGCGATATCGCGCGCCACCACCCAATCGTCTTCCACGATCAGGATGCGCGCGGGAGGCGTCGCGGACGCTGCGCGCGCGTCCGGCTCAGAACTGGATCGCAAAGCACGTCCCTCCATGGCGGGAGATGTCGATGACGCCTCGCAACTGGCGGCTCAGATCGTGAACGAGTTGCAGCCCGAGCGAATCGACCTCTTCGATGGCAAACGCGACGGGCAAGCCCACGCCGTCGTCGGCGACGCTCAGGATGCAGCGCGGCGCGGCATCCGCGTGACGAGGCGCATGCTCCACCGTGTCGTCGAGGCTCAGCGTCACGCGCAAGTTCCCGCGCCGCCCTTGCGGAAACGCGTGCTTGAGCGCGTTCGACACCAGCTCGTTGACGATCATGCCGCACGCAATCGCGCGATTCATGTCGAGTTGAACGTCGTCCACCTTGACATCGAGGACCACGCCCGACTGGCTCATTTCGTAGACGCGCGCCAGATGCGCGCACAGATTGCGTATGTGCGGCGCCATGTCGATGCGCGCGAAATTGCCTGCGCGATAGAGGTTTTCGTGCACCATCGCCATCGACCGGACCCGATTCCGGCTTTCCTGGAACAGTTCGGCGACCGCGCGATCCGGCACGCGCGCGCCCTGCAGGTTGAGCAGGCTGCTGATCAACTGCAGGTTGTTTTTCACGCGATGATGCACCTCGTGGAGCAACGCATCCTTCTCTTCGAGCAAGGCCTCGACCTGTTCGAGACTGGCATTTTCAAGCGAGATGGCGGCCTGCGACGCCAGCAGGCGCAGCACCGTCATGCGTGGCGGCGTGAATACGCCCGGCGCGAGCTCGTTTTCCAGATACAGGGCGCCGATCACGCGTGTCTGCTTGACGAGCGGCAGACACAATACCGAACGCGAGACGCGGTCCTGAAAGTATTCGTCAGCCGCGAACGGATTGTGAGCGCACGCGTCGTCGACGAGCAGCGCGTCGTGCGTGCGCAAACACGCGTTCAGCATGGTCAGCGGCAAGGTGCGCGGCGTTCCGGGCTGCCGTCCGATGCGCACCTCGCCGCCCTCGCGCGCTTCGGCCTCGACGTGCAGCCGCTCCTCGTGCGGAAGAACCAGCAGTGCACGGCGTGCGCCCGTGTGCTCCAGCACGATCGTCATGAGCGTGTGCATGAGCCGGTCCAGCACGCGTTCGCTCGAAATCGCCTGCGACGCACGCACGACCGACTCCACGTCGAGCAGATTCGCAGCCGCGTCCGGCGTGACGGCGCGCGGCGCGTCGAAGGCGAGTTGCGGATGCGCCGCGTCGAGCGCCGCGACACGCGCACTCGCGCCCCAGCTTTCGTAAGCCTCGCGCGCGCGGCGAAGATACACGGGCGCAATCGCCGCGAAGCCGCGCGCGAGGTAGAAGTGACCCGCACGCTCCGCCGCCAGCGCTTCGACGTGCAGCAGGCGGTTCGCGCGCGCGCTGTCGATCGCGCGTTCATAGAGCCGCATCGCCTCCATTTCCGCGCCGCGCACGCACGCAAGCTCGGCTTCGAGCAAAGCCGCACGCGCTTCGAAATTGGCGGGACAACTCGCGGCCCACGCCTGCACCTTGCTCACGTGTGCTTCGAGCGCCGCGTCGACGGTTTGCGCCGAACGCAAGCCCGCGAGCGCCGAAAAGAAGTGATACTCGGCGAGTTCGAAGTGGCCCGACGACGTCCACACGAGCGGCGCGGCACGCGCGCCCGCCGCGAGCGCGCCTTCGATATCGCCCGCGAAATAGCGCGCTTGCTGCTGGCGAATCCAGTACCAGCACGCGGCGATATCGAGCGCGCGATTGTGCTCGAAATGATTTTCCAGCGCGGCCGTGTCGGCGTAATCGGCGTCAGGCGAGCCGAACCACGGCGAGGTGCCGCGCAGATCGCGAATCAAGGCGAGCTGCGCGTTGATGATATCGACGATCAGGCCGAACCCGGCCTCGCGTACGACGTGCAGCCGTTCGAGCGCGCGCGCTTCCACTTCCGCGAGCGGCGTCGATGCGGCGAGCAGCGTCGTGACGAGACAGCAACTGCTGAAGCCGATGTAGGTGAGATCGCCGCTTTCCGTGGCGACCTCGAAGGCGCGCTGCAGAATCGGCAGGCTGTGGCCAATCGGTTGCGTCCACGGCATGACGTGGTACGAGAAGCACATGTAGACGCGGGCGCGAAACTGATCGAGGCCCTTCTCGTCGACGAGCGCCATCCCGAGCTTGCCGAACTCATAACCTCCCGGATAATCGCCGAATACGGGCCCCGCCACCATGCCCAGATAGGCAAAGCCGAGCGACGATGCGCCCGCGTTGCCGTGCTCCATGCTCAGGTTCGCCATGCGCGCCAGCACGAGGCAAACGAGATTTTCATCGGTGAAAAACGCGGGCGGCAGCACCGCCGTGAAGACGTTGAGCGTCGCCTCGAGCGTTTCGTCGGCGAGCGTGGGATTATCGAGCATCGCCATGATCGAGCGCTCCCGGACGCGCGCAGCCACTTTTGCGTATTCGGCGTGCGCCGCCGCGCGCTCGGGATGCGCGCTCCAGTCGACGCCCACTTCGCGCAGATAATGCAGGCAGATGTCGACGGCCACGCTCATTTCGTCGAGCGCTGTATGCAGCGTGATGCGCAGAAACGCCACGGCCGCTTTTTCGGGGATGCTGCGCGCCAGCGCCGCGAGCGCGCGCAAACGGCTTTCCGCGTCGCCCGGATTACCGGCGAGGAACGTGCATTCGGCGAGCAGCAGTTCGAGCGAGAACTTCTCGCGATAATGCGTTTGCCACGCCGTTTCGTCGAGAATCTCGCTGCCCGCGACCAGATAGTTGAGCGCCGTGGCGTAAGCAGACGCCGCGCGGGCACGCTGCGCCGCCCGCAGATTCAGCAGGCCGACGCGCAGGCGCAGCGCTGCGTCGTCGATGGCGCTCAGGGCGCGGTTATATTGATTGACGATATCGAAGATCGTGCGATCGAGTTCCGGATCGGCATCGTCGAGATCGAGCCGCCGTCCAATTCGCCCGTGCGCGGCGACCCGCTCGTGCGGCCCGAGCAGCGCATAGGCCGCTTCCTGCACGCGATCGTGCACGAACGCGTAGGCGTGCGCCCGGCGATAAACCAGCCCCTGCTCGACGGCTTCCGCCAGCGTGGCGTCGATCTGTGCGGCGGTCCGGTCGTGCACGCTCGCGAGCACCGTGCGCGACGCCGTGGCGCCCACACAGGCGAAATCGGTCAGCAGCCGTTGCGTCGGCGCGGAAAGACGCTCGATCTTTCCGATCATCAGATCGACGACGCTTTCAGGAAACGCGCGCTGCGCAATCTGCTCGACGCTCCAGACCCAGTGGCGCGCCGTATCGTCGAAACGCAAATAGCCGTCGTCGGCGAGCGCGTGCAGATACTGCACCGCGAAGAACGGATTGCCCCCCGTGCGCTCGAACATCAGCCGCGCGAGCTGGCCGCTGGCCGCCGTATCGCTGCGCGTGGCGTCGCGCACGAGGCGCTCGATGTCGTCCACCGTGAGCGGCGCGAGCAACAGGTCGCTCACACGCGCGCCGCGCGCGCGTAGATCGGCGATCACATGCGCGAGCGGATGCGCCGCGCCGACTTCGTTCTCGCGATACGCGCCGACGATCAGCAACGCATCGTTGCCCGCGCCGCGGCCGAGCGCTTCAAGAATCGACTGCGTGCCGGCGTCGAGCCATTGCAGATCGTCGAGAAACAACACGAGCGGCTGGCCGGCACCGGCAAACGCCGCGATGCAGCGTGTCAGCACGGCGACGAAGCGCGTCAGTGCTTCGTGCGGCGGCGCTTCGGCGACGGCGGACTGCGGCCCGACGAGCTGTTCCAGCGACGGCAGCAGATCGACGAGCAGGCGTCCATGCGGCCCGAGCGCCTGCTGGATGCGCTTGCGCCAACGCGCCTGCTCGCGCGGCTCGTCGCGCAGAATCCGCTGCAACAATTGCTCCAGGCATTGCGCGATCGTGGCGTACGGCACGTTGCGGCGGTGCTGATCGAATTTGCCCGATGCGAAACGCCCGCGCGTCATGCTGCGGTGAAAATCCTCGACCAGCGACGATTTGCCGATGCCCGAATAGCCGGAGATAAATACGCATTCGGTCGAGCCGTCGCGGGCGACGCGCTCGAACGCCTGCGTGAGCGCATCGAGTTCGGCGGCGCGGCCGTAGAGGCGGTCGGGGATGAGCAGGCGATCGTCGGTATCGGCGCTGCCGAGCCTGAACGGCGCGAACGCACCGCTGCCGCGCAGCCGGTCGGCGCATTCGCGCAGATCGTGCTCGACACCGCGAGCGGTCTGGTAGCGATCCTCGGCGGCCTTCGCGAGCAGTCGCGCGACCAGCAGATCGAGCGTTTCCGGCAGCGCGGGCAACCAGTCGCGCAGCGGCACCGGCACGCTCGCAGTATGGCAATACAGCCACTCGCCGGGCGACGCCGCGGCGTACGGAAAGCGCCCGGTGAGCATCCAGCCGGTCACGATGCCGAGCGCGTAGAGATCGGCGCGCGCATCGACCTGACGGTTGACGAGGCCGGTGCGCTCGGGCGCGAGATACGGCAGCGCCTGCGCCACCATCAAGGGCGGCGCAGCCACGTTGCCGGCGGGCGTGGGACTCGCGGTCAGGCCGAAGCCGGTCAGCGCGACAGCAAGCGTGGCCGGGTCGACCAGCACGTGTTCCGGACGCAGGTCGTTATGCACCAGTTCCCGTCGATGCAACGCGTCGAGCGCCTGCGCGACGTTGGCGGCGATCGTCATGATCTGCGGGTGCGTGAATGCGCGCAGATCGAGCGTCGACAGCGGCACGCCGCCCGGATCCAGCAGCGCGAGCGTGGCCGTCATGCCCTCGCGAACAAAATCGAGCGGCTGGGTCAAACGCGGGCTGTCGAGGCGCGCGCGCCATGCCCACGCGTTTTCCAGCATCGCGAGCGTATGCGTCGAAGGTTGCGGCGACGTGGGAAACACGACAAGGCGCGCGGGCGCGTCCGGATTCGCACTCGCTCCATCGGCGACGCGCGCGAGCACGAACAGGCCGTCGTCGCCGAGGCGGATTGCGTCTTCCCGATCGCGCGTCATGCTTCAGCCGTGAGCATGTAGCCGGCATTGCGCACGGTGCGTAGCAGCGAGGTGTCGAAACCCGCGTCGATCTTTTGCCGCAGCTTGCTCACGTGCACGTCGACCACATTGGTTTGCGGGTCGAAATGATAATCCCAGATATTTTCGAGCAACATGGTGCGCGTGACGACTTTGTCGGCATGACGCATCAGATATTCGAGCAGCTTGAATTCGCGCGGCTTGAGGATGATGGGTTTGCCGCCGCGCGAGACCTTGCGTGACAGCACGTCGATGCTCAGGTCGCCGCAACGCAACGACGACGTCACGGGATCGGTCTGCGTGCGGCGCTGCAGGACTTCGAGCCGCGCGAGCACTTCGCCGAACGCAAACGGCTTGACGACATAGTCGTCGCCGCCCGCCTTCAGCCCGCGGATGCGCTCGTCCACGGCGTCGAGCGCGCTCAGGATCAGGACCGGCACCTTGCTGCCGGTGGCGCGCATGGCCGCGACGATGCTGAGCCCGTCCACGCCGCCCGGCAGCATGCGGTCGAGCACCACCGCGTCATAGGCGACGCCGCTCAGCGCCAGCAACATGCCATCGCGGCCGTTGTCGGCGGAGTCGACGCCATGCCCGGCTTCCGTCAACCCCTTCTTCAGGAATCCGGCCACCTGCACGTTGTCTTCGACTAACAAGATCTTCATCTGGCCCATTCATGGTGTCCGGCCGATTCGACACGCGCAGGCGCTTCGATGACCCGGGGTTTGCGGCTTCAGGCTTCGGAAAGGTGAATTATCGGTTGCGATCCGAATGACTGTCTTTGTGCCGCACATTAAATTTCGTTAATGTCCACTCTGGCGTTTCCTCTGGCGTTTCATTTCGCCGCCGAAGCAGACAGGCTTCGGCATTTCAAAATAATCCGCCCGAAAAACGCCGCGGTAAATTCGCGCTGGAATCGAGTCGGGCCTCATCCAGCCGTCACGGCCTCAATTAAATCCGAACATTAACCAAATTTAATCCGCGGTTAATGACAGCAAAATACAATCTGGCTATGCTTCAGCCGACATCAATTCTCCGCGAGCAGGCTCGTCACGGAGCCCTGCACCGCCTGTTTCCCGCCGTCTGCCAACCCGCCGGGCCACCCGGATCGACACGGACGCAACCACCATGACGTCAGCGACCTCTGAGCTTTGCACGTTCGCGTCGGCGCATGAATTCGGCTCCCGGTTCATACGATTCGGCGAAACGGAACTCGACATCGGCATGCGCGTACTTCGCCAGGGTAGCCGCGTGCTGGAACTCGGCTCGCGCGCATTCGACCTGCTCGCGACGCTTGCACAGGCGAGCGGGCGCGTCGTACACAAGGATGAGCTGATAGACAGTGTCTGGCCCGATACGATCGTGGACGAAAATGCACTACACGTGCATCTTTCCACAATACGCAAAGTAATCGGGCAAGACAGCAAGCTTATTGTAACGGTCCCCCGACGCGGCTACCAGTTGATTGCGTCGCCGTCCACGCCGGTGCCCGCAGCGAATTTCGAGGACGACAGCCAACGTACACTGCGTACGGCGATGATGCCGATGCGGCCGGCGCTGCTGGGCCGAGAGACGGCGATCGACGTGATCTGCGCCATGATGCGCGACACTCGCGTGCTCACACTCGCGGGCCCCGGGGGCATCGGCAAGACGTCGATCGCGCTGGAAATCGCGCATCGCACATCGGGCAGCAACGAAGACGACGTCCACTTCGTCGATGTGTCCGATCAACGCTCGCTGGGCGAAGTCCTGCTGGCGTTCGGCGCAATTGGCCCCGTGGCGCGCGAAGACGGCGAGCCCGATCTCGACACAACGGCCGCCATGCTCACGCGTATTCGCGGCCTGATCGTGATCGACAACGCCGAACACGTCGCCGACCCCGTCGCGCAACTGCTCGAACGGGCGTGCCATTCCGCCAACCCACCGCGCTTTCTCGTCACGAGCCGCCAGCCGCTGCGCATTCCTGCCGAGACGGTTTATCGCGTGACGCCGCTCGCCGTGTCGGGCGAAGCGACCGAGCCCTGTGACGCGAACGGCAGTCCATCGCCCGCGATCGCCTTGTTTCTGCGCCGCCTGTCGCACGACGGCCGGCACCGGGTCATCGACGACGAACTCATGACGCAAGCCGCCGAGATCTGCCGCTGCCTCGACGGCATACCGCTTGCCATCGAACTGGCGGCATCGCGCGCAGCGATTCTCGGCCTGGAGCCTGTCCTGAACAATCTCGCCGATCCGCTGCCCTATCTCGACGGCGGTTACCGCACCGCATGCGCACGGCACAAGAGCTTGCTCGCGTCGATCAAATGGAGCTTCGACATGCTCGAGTCGAGCGAACAGACCGTGTTTCAGCGGCTTTCTGTGTTCGACGGCGCGTTCGACGCCCAGGCCGCGAGTGCGCTCGCAAGCGATGTCAGGATGTCGCCAACGGCGGTGATGCAATGTGTGTCCGAGCTGGTCGATCACTCACTGCTCGACATTCATTTCGACGGCGCGGCAGTAACGTACCGCCTGCTCACGCCTTCGAAATCGTTCGGAAGGCAGAGGCTTGCCGAAGCGGGCGAACTGGCAACGATGGTCGAACGTCGCGCGGACTACTTGCGAAGCGCCGCACGTTCCGCGTCGGCACAGCAAGCCGTTTTGTCACCCGTCTCCTTCCGGTCCTGATCGCATGCCTTCGCTTTCCGAGCCGCCGTCGGCTGTCTTCCAGCTTGGCCACGCGCGCGTCGATCTCCGCGAGCGTGTCCTGCTGCGAAACGGCGAACTGGTCCAGGTGGGCGCGCGCGCCTATGCGATTCTCGAAGCGCTGATCGAAGCGGACGGCGGGCTCGTCACGAAGCACGAACTCCTCGCGCGCGCCTGGCCCGGCGTTGTCGTCGAGGAAAACAATCTGCAGGTGCAGTTGTCGAAGCTGCGCCGCGCGCTGGGCGATGACCGCGCCTGTATCGTCACCGAATCGGGACGCGGCTATCGGCTTCTCGCCGCGCGTGCGAACGAGCGTTCACGCAGCGAAGTCGCAAACGGCCGACGCAATGTGCCGGGCAACGGGGATCACCCGACGCCACCTGCCGCACGACTGCCGAATCTTCCCCCGCCGATTGGCAGGGACCACGCCATTTCGTCGGTGCTCGGCGCGCTGACCTGCGGGCGCGCCTTGACGCTCATCGGATCGGGCGGAATCGGTAAGACCACGCTGTCGATGGCGGTCGCGCAGCGCTTTGAAGCGGAGCGCGGCGGTCACGTCATGGTGATCGAACTCGCGGCGATGGCGACGGCCGACGAAGTCGCCCGCGCCGTCAAGACCCGACTGTCGGCGCACGGCGCGAGCGGTACGAGCGGCAATTCCGGCTCGCTGCTTCTGCTCGACAACGCCGAACACATGATCGCGGCGGTCGCCGACATCGTGCATCGCGTGCTCGACGACTACCCGGCGTTGCATGTGCTCGTGACGAGCCGGGAAGCGCTGGCGATCGACCGCGAAACACTCATGCCGGTTGAGCCGCTCGCCGTCCCCGAGCGAGAAGCCGACGAGCAGACTGTTCGCCGCCAAGCCGCTGTGCAGCTTTTCATGAAGCGCGTCGAGGCAACGGGCCGCCCTGTTCACGGAGACCCCGAGGAAATCGGCCTGATCGGCGAAATCTGCCGCCGGCTCGACGGCTTGCCGCTCGCGATCGAACTGGCCGCCGCGCGGGTGCCGACATTGGGCGTAGAAGGCGTCCATCGCGGTCTCGCCGATCAATTGACGCTGCTTTCACGGGGTTTTCGCACGGCGATGCCGCGCCATCGCACGCTCCGTGCAACGCTGGACTGGAGCTTCGCGCTGCTCGACTCACGCAGCCGCACGCTGCTGAGACGCCTCGCGCTGTTTACCCGCCGCTTCTCGGTCGAATCCCTGTGCGCGGTGGCTTGCGACGCGACATTGCCGGTGAGCACCGTCATCGACGGAATCGGCGAGCTTCTGGCGAAATCGCTCGTCAAGGTGTCGTTCGACGGTCCGATCGCTCACTATCGCTTGTCGGAGTCGACGCGCGCCTACGCCCTCGAACATCTCCTCTCGGCGGGCGAAGTCAAGGAAGTATCGGCACGCCATGCACGCGATCTGGCTTCGCGCTTCCGCAACCAGGAAGCCGCCGGAAGCGGGCCGGCGCTCGCCACTGGCGAGCATCCCGAGGACATGCTGGACGACACGCGCAACGCGGTGGATTGGGCCTTTTCTCCCGATGGCGATGTGCGTACAGGCGTGGAGCTTTCGTCCACGCTGGTGAGCGCGCTGCTGGCGCGCGCCAAGCTGGACGAATGCGGCCGCCGCGCCGCGCTGGCGCTTCAGGCACGTCAGGCGCTGCCTGAGCCCGCCATGCCACCCGCTGCCGCGATTCGCCTCAAAATCGCACTCGCCGCCGTGCTGCCGAATCTGGAAGGGCCGGTGGAACGCGCGTGCGAACTCTGGCGCGAAGTGCACGAGCATGCGCTGCGAATCGAAGACGACGGCCTGCGCGCGCGGAGTTACTGGGGATTGTGGAATGCGATGCTCTCTTCCGGCAAAGTCAGCGACGCGCGCCGGTATGCAGAGCAATTCGAACAATTCGCGCGTCAGAAGCATTGCCGGTGGCAGCACATCTTCGCGACGACGCTCGCCGCCACCGCGGCGCACTGCGCCGGCGATCATCATGGCGCGGCCGCGACGCTCGAAGCCGTCGTGCAACATGTTCAAGCCTATCCCAACGATGCTGCCGAGATCCGGCAGTTCGCGGTGGACCCGCTCGCGGTCTGCTACGCGGGGCTGGCCCGTATCCGTTGGCTCGAAGGAGACGTCGGCGAGGCCGCGCGCCTCGCGAGTCGCTCGCTGGACCTGATTCCCGCCGAGACCATGGAGCCGTGGTTTACGCACGTCCTCGGCGTTGTCGCGGCGCCGCTTGCGCTGATCTCGGGAGATCGCGAGCGTGCGCGCCACTATCTGTCGATCATGCGCTCGCAAACGACGCTGCACCGCCTGACTATCTGGCACGAGTTCGGCGAATGCCTCGCCGCCATCCTCCTCATTCACGATGGGGATGTGGTCAGAGGACTATCCAGGCTGGAGCGCACGCTCGACTCGCTGCTGGCGCGAGGGTTCCGGCGCTTGACGTCGCCGCTGATCGTCGAATGCGCGCAAGCGCTCATCAGCGTGGGCCGGACCTCGGATGCGCTCGATCGCTTGCAGGACGCACAGGCATTCTGCGAGATCAACGGCTCTTTTTACTTTATGCCTGAAATCCTGCGCGGCCGGGGTTTATGCGCGCATGCCATGTCCCGCACGCTCGATACCGACCGCCCATACGATGCGCACGCGCTGACGCGTGCAAAGGCGTGTTTTACGAAGGCGATCGCGATGGCACAGTCGCAGGGCGCGCGCATGTGGGAATTGCGCGCGACGCTCGATCTGATTAAATTGCCGCTTGGTGATGAGGAAGCCAACGAGGCGCGGAATGCCCTGTCGGCGCTTGCGAATCGATTCGATGCGTGCAGCGCGGTGCCGGAGGTGCGCGAGATGTTCGCCCTACTCGCCAGTACCCAGCCATCGCCTGCGCTTTCCTGATCTTTCGTATTCGCACGCTCGGCGAATACGCCACTCCCTTGCCCCATTCCGCCTGCAATAACATAACGCTCCCTCCCCAGCCGCAACCGTGCGTTTTTCATCAACCGGGTGCCAATCCGAAAATGAACGCGTGCGTGCCCCTCGAGAATGGCGCTCGTCGATTCCCGACGATTCAGTTTGCTCACGGAGCTACATCGTGCCCATTCGCTTTCTCGCCTCCTCGCTCGCCGCCCTCGGTGCCTGCCTGATCGTTGCCGTATCGCTGCAGAACGGCGTGGGACTGCGCACCGCGTTAATGAAGGTCGGCGCACAAACGGAATTGCCACTGGAACGCGTGGCAGTCGGTGCAACAAACGCCGACGACACACGCACACCTCGGCGCGAAACGCTGCCGCTCAATTCGTCGACGAGACCGACGCGCGCGCAGCAAAGCCGCCTGTTGCGTCTTCAGGAAACGCCGTCCATGCGAAGCCGCAGAGACGGCTACCAATACTGGACGTAGCGAGTCGCATCTTTTCGCGCTTACTCGTTCTTACTTGTGCTTATTCATGCTTATCCCCGGTTGTGCGTGGCCCGATCCGAAGCACACATCTTCGTTCGAGTTCTGCGAGAGAAGCGCGAAGGCGGTCGCGTGGGAAGCGACGGAAATGCGCTGCACGCCCGATTCGGCACCAACAGTCCGCGCATGATGAGCGACCTTCATGCCGCCGCAATCGATCGTGAGCGGTTCGAGCATCATCTCGTTCAATCCCTTTCGCGAGCGTGCGCTCGAACGCTTCGCCGCACCGCGAAACCCGATAGAAATGGCAACCTTCGGCTCAACGCCGATCAGCACCGGTCTTGATCGGCATTGGCTTCGTGTTTCCGATCATGATTGGCTGCAACCTCTACCAGTACGCGATCTTTCGCGGCACGGTCGGCCCAACGGCGGAAAGTAACGGATGATGCGTTGAGCGAATGCCCGAGAAAGCCGGATCGGCTCCTCGGGCATCAATGTCAGTTCGAATACGCAGATGCGTGGATTCCAGTCTGGTTGGCGATCCGCGCTCAGGACAACGCCTCCACGACGTTGCAGTGAAGCATCATGTCGGCATTGATCGCGCGTGGCCGCATGGCTCGCGGCCGATAGACGTCGTCGCCCCGGCGAATCGAGCGACCGGATACCGCGCATACGCCATTGCGACGCGCCCGCGTGCGAAACCACTCCTGATCGCAATATGCGCAACGCGACGGATCGCGCCAGGCCAAGGTCACACGCGTGGCGGTGGCCCGCTCGACGAGCTGAACCGTCAGGCCGGCGACCGGCTGATCGGCGCATCGACGCGCGACGTACCTGCGTGCAGACGGCACCTGAACGCCTTCATATTTCTCCCTCGACAACAAGCCGAGCAAGCCAACCGTCATCTGCCACGGATCGACAATCGTTTGAATCTGCGGAATCATATATTGCACTCCTACATGAGTAGACAATACCGTTGAATGTTTAGCGCGTGCTTTTAAAGAGATTCTTTACTGTTGCCCTGACCGTCAGCCCGCCGAAACTTCCGAGGATCGTTTCGCTCCGTTATCCAAAAACAAGGGGTGCATCCTCGGTTCGCGCATGCTCAGCTCCAGAGCGCATTGCGCGAGCGATCGTTCGATGGTGCACGCCTCTTGACCCGCGGAAACCGGACCAAACAGATACTCGGCGCTGCATGCCATAAAGCGGACAATCTGGCTATCGAAGCCCATCGTGATTTTTTCTCCATGAACAGGGCGTCTCGCCAACGAATCGTTTGAATACGGTCGTAAAGTGAGCCTGGGAACGAAATCCGCTGGCAAGCGCAACATCGAGCACATTGTGTTGCGAGCGGAGCAGCATCGACTGCGCATGTTCAATGCGCCTGCGCAGAAGATATTCGTGGGGGCGCAAACCGCTCGCCTGACGGAACTGGGCGGCGAAATGCATGCGCGTGAGTCCCGCACTGTCGGCCATGTCCGCCAGACCAATCGGCTCGCCGAGATGCGCGTCCACATAATCCATCACGCGGGTCATGCGCCATTTCGGCAACTCCGAGGCGCCCCGCGATCCGCGCGACGTGCCCGCATACTGGCTCGCGACAAGGCGCGAAGCAATGGCCAGGCTCACGCTATCGGTGAATACTTTTCCCAGCGCCGCGTCGTGGGTCTGCGAGACCGCCAGCGCCTGACTCAGCCGCTCAATCGCGGGGTCGCGCAGCACGCTGCCATCGCCAAGCGTGAGTTCTTCACCGGGCGTGCGTCCAAACAGGTCCGCGTAGCATTCCTTCAAAACGCGCTGCGTGACAAAGAGGTGCAGGACGTCGAACTGAGACGAAAAGCGGGCGCGCGCAGCGACACCGGGCGCGCCAATATGCGCTACTCCCGCCGCCACGCGACCGCGAATCAACGGACGCGCCGCATAATCGAAATCGACAACGGTACATTTCAGATTCAGCGCGACACAATGCATCGGCGCCGCGCCGTCGCTCGACACGTCGAGAGGTTCGGAGCAGTGATTCGACCAGCGCAGCACCCGAATTTCGTGCGATGCGTCTTCCACGCTTTCCGGCCGACGCCACTCACGTTCCATTTCGATGGGATGACGCGCAGTGCGCGGTGGCGAGAGGCTGTCGGATAAACTATTCATACGGTGCTCTCCTTTGTCGGCGCAATCCAGAATCGATCAGACCCGCGACGCAGCAAGACAGGTTGTGTGATTAGCCTCTACGTTACCCGACTCAAATATTCGATTCTAGTCGTACAATAGAATGCGCCTCTCGCGTATAAGTTTTACGCACTCATACTATTGTTTAATGCCGCGATATTTTTTTGGCAACGCGAAAAATTTCGCTCGCGAATGAAAACGCCCGGTCATTTTCAAATATAAAAATGACCGGGCGTCGAAAATAAAAACGGTGACGTGAAGCAAACAGTTTTCAGGAATCTTCCGCCGACGATCCGATTCCCAACGTCTTGGCTTTTAGCACAAAGTCAGCAAACGAGTTCGACTCCATCTTTCTCATCGCCTGGCCGCGGTGAATCTTCACCGTAATTTCGCTCAGGTTCATTTCCGCCGCAATCTGCTTGTTGCGCAACCCCGAGGCGACCAGCGCCATCACTTCGCGCTCCCGCTGCGTCAGCGAACCGTAGCATTTGCGCAGATTCGAAACAGAACGATCGGCTGCACGACGCTTTTCATCTGCCGCGAGCGCCTGATCGACGGCATCGAGCATGTCCTGATCGCGAAAGGGCTTGGCGAGAAAGTCCATCGCCCCCGCCTTCATCGCCCTGACCGTCATGGCGATGTCGCCGTGCGCCGTCATGAAGATGATCGGAATGCTTAATGCGCCATCGGCGATCTGTTCCTGAACGGCAAATCCGCTCTGTCCTTTAAGGCGCACGTCGAGAATCAGGCAACTGGGGACATCCGGGCGCTCGAAGGCAAGAAACTCGCGCGCCGAAGCGAATGCCTGCACCGGCAAATCAACCGAGCGCAGCAAATTGCTGACGGCATCGCGCATCGACTCGTCGTCGTCCACGACGTACACCATCCGGTTTGGCTCGGCGTCGCCAGCGCCACCGCGCTGAAGGTTCATGGATTATTCTCCTTTTTTTCAGCATCCAACGGCAGCGTAATCAAAAACCGGGCACCTGCCGCCAATGAATCTTCAAGCGTGATACGGCCGCCATGTGCCTCGATGATCGATCGACAGATCGACAAGCCCATGCCCATGCCATTGGTTTTCGTCGTAAAAAACGGTGTGAAAAGCCGCTCGCGAACATCCTCGGGTACGCCGTTGCCCGAATCTTCGATGCGAAGGTCGACACTGCCCTCGCGCGGCGCGGAAATCGAAATGACGATGCGGTGCGGCTTGCCCGGCAGATCGGCCATCGCCTGCGCCGCGTTCAACAGGAGATTCACGACGACTTGCTGAATCTGGACGCTGTCCGCGTGTACGTGAATCGCATCCGGCGGCGGCTGCACTTCGCAGATCACACCGTGGCGCACCAGTTCCGGCGCCATCATGCTGACCGCCTCTTCAACCATCTCGACCAGCGAGACGCGACTGAGCGCCGACGGCCGCTTTCGCGCCATCGCGCGAATCTGTCGCACGATGTCGTTCGCCCGGCGCGCGGAATGGATCATCTGGCCGATTGATCGGGAGACTTCGCCGATATCCGGCTCCGGCCTGCCGAGCCAACGCAGCGCCGCGTCGCCCGAGGTGATCACCGCGGCCATGGGCTGCGTCACCTCATGCGCCATCGAAGCGGCCATCTCGCCGAGCGTGGTCATGCGCGTGGCGTGCGCGAGCTCCGCCATCGAACGTGTCAGCGCCTCCTGCGTGCGTTGCGACGATGTCACGTCCATGAGCGCGCCGACGTAGTTGAGATCCGTGGAAAGCGGCGGTCCCGAATGCGCGACGTAATGCACGTATTTAAGCTCGCCGTCGGGCATGATCAGCCGATATTTCAAATCGACCAACGGCGTCGCCATTGCGGCGCCGTGCGCGATTTCAACCTGGCGGCGATCCTCGGGATGAGTACGTTCGAGTATGAGCGCGAGACCGGGCGTCAACGCTGGCGACGGCTCGTAACCGAAGATCCGGTAAGCCTCGGCCGACCAGATCATCTTGCCGTGCACGGCTTCGATGCCGATGCTGCCCGTCTTGCTCAGGCGCTGCGCGTCGACGAGAAACGCCTCGCTTCGCGTGAGCGCATCTTCCGCACGCTTGCGCGCCTCGACGTCCGTATTGACGCCATACCAGCGGCGCACGGCGCAGTCTGCATCGCGCAGCGGTTCGGCGGCGATGTGCATCCAGCGATAGCCGCCGTCTCTCTGGCGCACGCGCGACATATTGTCGAGCGCACTCCCGGAGCGGAGCGCGTCCAGCCAGTCGCGGCGCATCGCGCCGAGATCGTCCGGATGCACGACGGCGTCCCAGAGATCGGCGCCGCGGCCCTCCGTATCGACGCCGGACTCCTGCCAGCGGCGATTGACGTACACCACGTCGCCGTCGCCCGAGGCGCTCCACACCATGCCGGGAATCGTGTCGATGGCCGCGCGCAACTCCGCCTGCTGCGCCTCGATCTCGTTGGCCATCCGCTTTTGCAGCGTGATGTCGTTGTTCGTCGCGAGGATCGCGCGGGGCGCGCCCTTCGCATCGCGCCACACCGCGACGCGGCTCATGACCGTCACCGTACGCCCATCGCGGCGAACGCGTTGCAGTTCGCCGGACCAGCTTCCGCTGTCGAGCAACTTCGCGTGGATTTCGTCGAGCGGCAACGCGGCGCGCGTCTGCGTGAGTTCATGAATGCGCTGCCCCAATGCCTGCTCCGCACTCCACCCGTACAGCGATTCCGCGCCGTGATTCCAGAACGTCACTCGCCCTTCGAGGTCCACGACCAGCACGGCGTCGTGGGTCAGATTCAGCATGTCGATCTGTTCGAGCAGTCGCGCCGTATTGGAAAGATTGCGCAGCGAAAGTATCGAAGTCGAACCAATGGCGAGCAGGCTCAGCACGCAGCGCGCGATGGCGCCGCCGGCGTAATCGCTGTCGTGCGAAATCAGGAAACCGGCGAGCGTGAGCATCGCCACGATGACCGTCGCGCCCATGACCGCGAGATCGGAGCCGCTGGATGCCACCAGCAGCACGACCACCACGTAGAAAACAGCGACCGCAATATCGAGCGACGTAAAGGCGTCGATACTAAAAACCGTCAGCGCGACGATTGCAGCGAACCAGAAAACGATCGGCCCCTCGGGGAGCGCTCGCTTCGTGTTCGATCGGATCAGGGTTGCATTCACGGGCGGCTTTGCCGGAAACAGGTGGCGGCGCTAAAGAGCGCCGCTCATTTCACCAACATTCGGATGTGAACTGGAAAATCAGGCGAACCCGTATTCAAAACCGGACTGAAACTCGCCATGACACCAGAGACGTTTGCATTTAAAAGCGGCGGCCCCGACCAGGTCATCGGCAATCATCTGCTGCGACGATCCGGCGGTTCAGCCCGCGAGCGACCACTCCGTTTCGCAATACGTAGCGGGGACGCTCAAACTCCATCCGCATTCTGACCGAGTTTTTCCAGGCATGCGAGTAAGACATCGCCGTCGACCGGTTTGTCGAGAAAACACAGGGCGCCGTTGGCGAGTGCTTCACTGCGGCGCGCCTCCGAGCCGAACGCGCTAATGAAGATGACCGGCGGCGCGCCTGGCGTTTCGTTGAGCCTGCGCTGCATCTCGATCCCATCCATGCCCGGCATCTGAACGTCCGAGATCACGCAATGCACCTCCCTCAGGCCATCCGCGCGCAAAAACGCCTCCGCCGAAGCGTAGTCCCGCACCTTGCAACCCAGGGAGCGAACGAGACTGCACGTTGCGACGCGGACATTTTCGTCGTCGTCGACAATGGAAACAATCATGGGGGTTTGCAAGCGAATAGTCCTCGTCCAAAACGGCAATTCGGGCGGGGCATAGAAGGGCTGACCGCTCACGTTCGTTATCTTAGACAGGTGTGCGATCCAATAACACTATATTTCGATCTGGTGCAACTATATCTAAGTATGGTTGGGTCAGTGCGGGACGCGGCGCGCGGTCATGTCGGCCTGCGCGCCATCCGGCGGGCCGTTGAGTTCCTCGGTCACCCGACTGACGGCAAAGTCGATGAAGCTTCGCACCCGCATCGGCATGGGCGCGCGGCGAGGATAGCAGAGCATCACCTTGCTGCGCTCGCTCGTATGTTCCGGCAAGACCTGCACAAGCCGCCCCGCGTCGAGTTCCCGGCGCACGAGATACTGGGGAATCTGCGCGATGCCGACGCCCGCGAGGGCGGCCTGGATGATGGCGCCGTCGTCATTGAATGTGGCCACGGCGTTGATCTGGCCACGCGGGCTCTCGCCGCTGCCCGCCGGATCCCATGTGCGCGCTCTTGCCGAGCGCGTGTCGCGACGACCAATGCAGCGATGCCGCCCGAGGTCGTCGGGCGTTCGGGGCGCGCCGCGCTGGCGCAGGTAGTGAGGCGCGGCGCAATGCACGAGCCGCAGCGGACCGAGCGAGCGCACGACCCAGCGGCATTCGGGCTCGCTACCCACGCGCACGGCGACGTCAATCTGTTCGTCGAGCACTTCGTTGTGCCGCTCGTCGATCGACACGTCGAATTCGATCTCCGGATGCCGTTCGCTGAATTCCGCGATCAACCGCGTGAGCATGGCGCTGATGCTCGGGGCTCCGCCAATCCGGATCACGCCGCGCAGGTCGGTATTCGAGCGGCAGACTGCGCTCATGCTCGACTCGATCATCTGAATGCCCTGGCTCAAGGGCGTGAAGAAAAGCGTGCCCTCTTCCGTGAGGCTCACGCGGCGTGTCGAACGATTGAACAATTGCACCCGCAGTGCGCCCTCCAGTTCCGACACCGCACGGCTCACCGCCGGCGTGGACAGTCCCGATGCGCGCGCGGCTTGCGTAAAGCTGCCCAACTGTCCCACCGCGATAAAAGCCTTGAGTGATTTGAACATGTCCATAGCGAGTCCCTCCACGTGTGGTTAGCGCCGCGCACCATGCCGGATTGCGCGTGCTGGCGATGGAGCGATGATGGACAGACAGGCGGCGGGACGTGCGCGAATTGGCCGCGCGTTTATAGATTCGCACGGTCATCCGCCGCTCGTCCGGCATTCTGGCGAACGCCCGGCTCCCCTTGCACCAATAATGCGCACAATGGCCCGTATCAACATCGCCGGGCGCGACCCGCGCCGCATGCGTGGCCGTCGCCCCGAGAGCCACGCGTGACTCGCACCGGTCGGCTCTTACGCGCATCGAATATTTTCCCGTGCTACTTTTGGCGCTCTTCTCGACGAAGTCTTTGCCGCCACATTTTCGATGCAATCCAAGGCGAAGCGCGCGACGGTCATGTAACGACTTGTCTGCGGCGGCAGGACTTCATGAAGAAGACGTAGCGAAGTATCGATACACCAGCAGCGCGGCCGGATGCGCGTCAGACACTGTCACGCCCTGGCTGCCGGCTTTTTATCGATTGTCCAGAAACTCGACATACGCATGGCCGCAAAATGACCACGCAAGGCACGCCTTCCCGTTCGTCCGATACGTCGATCGAAGATCGCGATGCAGACGGCGCGGGAACCACAAGAAAGCCCTTCGACATCGCCTGGTTCGACGGGTGCCACAAGCACGAACTCGATCACTCGGACGGTGTCGTGACCGGCCTGCTCACCGAGCGCGCCGGCGATCGCCATTGGCTCGCACGCTATGAAACGCATTCGTCCGCTTCCGCATCCGAGCGCCTGAAACGCGAACTGGAATGGAGTGCGCGAATCCGCTTGCCGTGGGGATTGCCGCAAATCGCCACGCTCTGGCAGGACGAGCGCGTCATCGTCATCTACCCGCTGTCGTCCACGGCAACGCTAGCATCGAATGTCGATCCCCGGCAGTTGACGATCGACGCGTTCCTGCGGATCGCCATCGGTGCAACGCGCGCGCTGAGCGACGCGCATGCCGCGCGAATCTGCCACGGCGACCTGCGGCCCGCGTGCATCGTTCTCGGTGACGACGGCACGGTCAGTCTGATCGGCTTCGATCCCGAAGCCCCCAAAGCGTATCGCGAGCGGCTGAGCGCCCAGCCATTCCTCGCGCCCGAGCTTGGCATCATCGATGCGGAGCCTGATCATAAGCGCGAAAAGAGCGCCGATCTCTACGCCCTCGGCGTCACGCTTTATGCGCTGCTGGCCGGGGCGCTGCCATTCACGGCCGAAAGCGCGGCCGGCTGGTATCACGCGCGCCTTGCGGTCGAGCCGCTGCACCCTTCGCGGCATCGGCCCGATGTGCCCGATATTCTGTCCGTCGTGTTGCTCCGGCTGATGGCGAAAGATCCGCTCGAACGCTACACGAGCGCCACGCAAGCGCTAGCGGACCTGCAACTCATTCGCGACGCGATCCGTTTTCATGGCCATGAAACGCCTCTTGCCGCCGATGCCGCCGTCTCATCGCGCTTGCTCAGCATGTCGAGCATGCTCTTTGGCCGCGCCGCGGAGAAAGCCCACCTCGACCGGGCGCTCGCGCGCGTGGTCGAGACCGGAAAAACCGAGCTGGTATTCATCTCCGGCAGCGCGGGATCCGGAAAATCGGCGCTCGTCGAGTCGCTGTTCAACGATGTACGACGCCGCGCCTTTCGCTATGCCTCCGGTAAAGCCGACAAGCAACGCTCCGGCATTCCGTATGCGCCTGTCGTGCAGATCGTCCGCACGCTGACGCTCGAATTGCTTGGCGCGGATGACGACCTGCTGGCCGCCGTTCGCGAGCGCTGGATCGCGCTCCTCGAAGGCCAGGGACGGGCAGTCGCCGAACTCGTGCCTGAAGTCGAGCACATCATCGGACGATGCACGCCGCTTACCGAGGTCGCGGGTCCGCTCGCGCAGACTCGCCTGATTCGCGCACTGCTGAATACGATCGCGGCATTCGCCTCGCCGGGCGCACCTGTCGTGCTGTTCGTCGACGACCTGCAGTGGGCCGATCCGGCCTCGCTCAGCTTCCTCAAAGCCTTCTCCGCAGAACCGCCGCCGAACGTGTTATTGCTCTGCGCGTGCCGCGAGTTTTCCGCCGAACAGATCGGTCAACTGCAATGGCAACACGCGTTGCGCGATAGCACGACGATGCATCTGACACACGTGCCGCTGCACTCGCTCTCCGTGGCGAACCTGGCCGCGCTGATTGGCTTCACGCTCGGTGAATCGGCCGATCGCGTCGAAGCGCTCGCGCGCGCCGTGCATGCGAAGACGGGCGGCAATCCGTTCTTTTCCCGCCAGCTTCTGCGCATGCTCATCGACGATGAGGTACTGAGATTCAGCGTCAAGAGCGGCGCGTGGACGTGGGATGAGACGAGCATTGCGCAACGGCTCTACTCGGATAACGTCATCGACCTGCTGGTACGCCGCATTGAACGTTTCCCGCCCGAAGGCACGAAGCTGCTGGAAAGTCTGGCCTGCGTGGGAATTCGCTGTGAAACGGGATTGCTCGCTGAAATCAGCGGCCTGTCGAATGACGAGGTGCATCACACGCTTCGTCCTTTTGTCGACGCCAATCTGCTCGTGCAGGATTCCGACTCCTACGCGTTCCAGCACGATCGCGTATTGGAGTCGGCTTACTCGCGCATCGACTCCGCGTCGAAGCCGCTGCATCACGCGCACATCGCCTCGGCCATGATCGGCTATTGGCAGTCCAGACTCGCCGAGTACGCGTTCGAGATCGCGAGCCAGATCGAGCGCGCCGCCATGGACGCCCTGTCGCCAGACACACGCGTCGCGTACGTGGGTATTCTCATCCTCGCGGGCAAACGCGCGCGCAATGCGGCCGCGCTCGACCAGGCAACGGTATATGCGAATATCGCGCTCGCGATGGTGGACGAACCCTGGTGGTCGAGCCATTACGATCTCGCCTATGGGGCGAAACTGCAGTATTGCGAGTGCTCGCTGGCGCAAGCGGCCCTCGTCGACGCTCAACACGGCGTGGACGATTTGCTTGCGCACCCGCTCACGCCGCTTCATCGGGCCGACGTGCACCGGCTAAAGGCCGTCCTGAAGACCGTCCAGTCCGACTACGAGGGCGCGTTGTCGGCCGCGCTGGCCGGGCTGGCGCTTCTCGATGTCCATCTACATCGCGCGCCAACCGCAGAACAGATGCGGCGCGCCTGCGAGTCCGCCCAACGCGCGCTCAAGAACAAAACGATCCACCCCATGCGGCACCTGCCGCGCTGCGATGACCCGCGAATCCAGGTCATCATGGGGCTGCTCGCCACCATGACTTCGTCGTTTTTCGTCACCGACGGCGTTGGCATTCTGCATCTCGCCAAGATGGTCGAACTCACGATCGAACATGGCGTGACGCCCGAGTCTCCCAGCGGCCTGGCGTGGTTTGGCGTCCTTTTTGCGGGCATGTACGACGCCCCCGACGCAGGCTATGAATACGGCCAGGCCGCGCTGGCGCTGATCGACCAGCACGGTTTCGAAGCGCAGCGCGTGGCGACGCTCGTCGCGATCGACCAGGTCAGTGTCTGGACACGTCCCCTTTCGTTTGCCCTCGGCTATGCGCGCCAGGCGAGAGCGCTCGGACGCGCCTCGGGGGACATCGGAATGGCGTGCTATGCGTGCAATCACATCGTTTCCGACCTGATCGCCATGGGCGAGCATCTGTCCATCGTCGATGACGAAGTCGAACGCGGCCTGGAACTCACGGCCATCATTCGCTATCGGGATATCGAAGCCGTGCTCCAGGCGCAGCGCGACTTTGCGCGGGCCTTGATGAGCGCAGCGCCAGCGAGCGAGATCGATACCGACAGTGCGTCCACGCAACGGTTGGAAAAACGCGAAGTCGATAACCTGGCCTCGGTCTCCCAGATCGCCCGATTCTTTATCTTCTTCTACGGCGGCCTGACGAAGATTTTCGCCAGGGATTTTGCTGCGGCATTTTCCCTGCTGGATAAGGCCGCCGATCTCGCCTGGACCGTCCCCGCACACATCAACGTTGCCGATTCCAGGCTGTATCGCGCGATCGCTTTCGCGCATGCAGAAAACGTGTCCCCGACAAACGCTCTCGTTGAACTCTCCGGGCATCGAAGCCAGTTCGTGAAATGGGCCAATCGAAACGGTGCCACGTTTCGCAACAAGCTCCTTTTGATCGAAGCGGAAATCGCGCGCCTTCGCGGCGACGTGATGGCTGCGCTGATCGCCTACGAGCATTCCGCGCGTGCGGCGGAAACGGTGGGCTTCGTTCACGAGCAAGGTCTCGCTCATGAACTGGCCGGCGAGCTTTACCTGTCGCAGACGCTGGAATCGTCCGCGATGTATCACTTGCGTCAGGCGGCCGCCTGCTACCGCCGTTGGGGCGCGGTGAACGCGGAACAGCGGCTCCACGAGCGGCATGCATCGCTGCTCGGCAACGCGGCCGAACAGACCGAGGTCGAGGCGCCCTCGCGCCAGCAACCGTTCGTCGATCTGGGCATCGAAACGGCGAAGACCATTTCTGGCGAGGCCGTCACGGAACGGCTGGTCGAAAAGCTGCTGAACGGTATCGTGGTCTACGCGGGCGCGCAATACGGCCTCTTGTTGCTTTCGCACGATGACGGGCTCAAGGTCGTCGCGATGGCGCGCGTGGAGTCGACCAAGGTGGTCATCACGCACGGCAACGCCGCACCGGACGACGATGCGTTGCCATTGGCCGTTCTCAACAGCGTCGTTCGCACCCGCAACACGCTCGTATTCGCGGATGCCGGATTCGAGTCCCCATCATTGCGATCCCGCGTGGGCGCCGGGCGCGTGCAGCGCTCGGTGCTGTGCACGCCTCTGCTACGGGGAGGCTCGCTCGTCGGCGTCGTCTACCTCGAGAACAATCTCGCGCCCGGCGTATTCGACCCGACGCGCGTGACGGATCTCGAAGTGCTCGCGCCTCAGGTTGCCGTGTCTCTCGAAACGGCGCGGCTGTATGAACGGCTCGTCGACGAAAGCGATCACCGTCTGAATGCGGAAATCAGCCTGCGGGCCGCGCGCGATGAACTCGCGCGCACGGCTCACCTGACCGTGATGGGCAACGTGGCGGCCTCGATTGCGCACGAAGTCAATCAACCGCTCGCGGCCATCACCACCACGGTCGATGCGAGCCTGCGCTGGCTGCAGCGTGACCCCGCGGATCTGGAGGAAGTGACGTCGGGGCTCATGCAGATCAAGCGCACCAGTCTGCGCGCGCTCGAAATCATCCGCGCGTTGCGGGCGCTCGCCAAGCAGGCGCCTGCGGTGCTCGCACCCATGCGCGTCAACGACGTCGTGCGCGATGTCCTGGACTTGCTTCAACCCGAAGCGGAGGCGAGGCAGGTCAGCGTCGTGAGCCTTCTCGACGCTGCCGACGCGACGGTCGAGGCCGATCGCATACAGCTCCAGCAAGTCGTGCTGAATCTGTTCACGAATGCCGTCGAAGCGATGAGCGAGACCGCCGTGGACAGGCGCACGCTCACGATATCCACGCTCGTCGAGGGCGCGCAGGTCGTCATGTCCGTGCGCGACCACGGCGCCGGCATTCCGGACCACGTGATGGAGAGAATCTTCGAGCCGCTTTACACGACGAAGTCCACTGGCATGGGGATGGGGCTCGCCATTTGCCGCTCCATCGTCGAAGCGCATCATGGCACGCTCGATGCCTTCGGTCTTGACGATGGCGCCGAGTTTCGAATGACCTTGCCCATCGCCTGAGCGAGCTCGCCGATCTCGCTGCCAACGGCATATCAGGCAACCTGCTGTGTCGATGCAAGCGACGGTGCTGCAACACGCTGCGCCTGCCGCACCACATGGGCCGACAGGCGCACGCCGCCATCAGCTCGCGATGAAGTCGAGCAGCGCAGCGTTGACCTGATCGGCGTGGGTCGTGCACAGACCATGCGGCGCGCCTGCGATGACTTCGAGCTTGCCCGTCGGCACGCGTTGCGCCGAAAGCCGGCCCGAGTCGTCAAGGGGCACGATCTGGTCGGCGTCACCCTGAATCACGAGCGTCGGAATCGTCATCTTCTTGAGGTCGTCGTTGAAGTCGGTCTCCGAGAAGGCCTTGATGCAGTCGTAAGCGCTCTTGATCGAGCACTGCATGCCCGCCAGCCAAAACGCGTCGATGGTGCCTTGCGACGCCTTCGCGCCCGGCCGGTTGAAACCGTAGAACGGCAGCGCGAGGTCCTTGAAGAACTGCGAGCGATTCGTGCGCACGCCCGCGCGGATCTCGTCGAAAACGGACAGCGGCAAGCCGCCCGGATTCGCATCGGACTTGAGCATGATGGGCGGCACCGCCGAAATCAGCACGGCCTTCCTCACACGCTGCGTGCCATGCCGGCCGATGTAGCGCGCCACTTCGCCGCCGCCGGTCGAGTGACCGGCCAGCACGGCGTCACGCAGATCAAGATGCTCGATCAGCTGAGCGAGATCGTCGGCGTAATGATCCATGTCGTTGCCCGCCCATGGCTGGCTCGACCGGCCATGGCCTCGACGGTCATGCGCGATAACACGGAAACCACGCTCTGCCAGAAACAGCATCTGCGCGTCCCAGGCGTCGGCGTTCAGCGGCCAGCCATGCGAAAAGACAATCGGCGTCCCGTTGCCCCAGTCCTTGTAAAACAGTTCCGTGCCGTCCTTGAGTGTGAGCGTCGTCATGATGTAACTCCTATTTCCCTGGATTGAGCGACATCAGCGCCGCATTGCGGTGTGCGTTTCGTGTCCACGAATGAAGCGCTGTGTTGCACGGTCCGCCGGATCGTCCGGCGTTGCGACGCAGTATTGATCAGTCGACGGAACGCCTGTTGCGCGGGCCACCGCTTCTTTGCGAATTTGCACGCTCATCCGTCGATGCGCCCCATGCGTTCTTTTCGTGCAGATACGCAATCATTCGTTTGGGGAGCGCGTAGATTCTTTCTGTCTGCTCAGTCAATCCGCGCCGTTGAGTAACAGCGGTTCATCGCTTACACCCGTCGACCTTCAGACATACCACTATTCCGGTCGCCACCATGTTCGTGACTATCATTCCATCAGATCGTAAATGACGGTGGCGGAGACGATATAGAGCAGGTCGAACGCCGGGCTGCTGGCTGGGCATTCTCGAAGCCCGGATGCCGATCTCGCGGCGCAGGCGTTGGGATGGCTTATGACCAGCGTGGCCGCCGCAAGGATTGCCGTTCGACCCGGATCAAGGCGGCCAGTCGAAACGCTGTTTCGCAGCTTCAAAACGGAATGACTGCCGTCAATGCTTTGCATGCCGGCGCAGGAAGCGCATCGGGACATTGGCCACTCCCTGATGCATCGGTACAACTGGATACGGCCGCATCAGTTCAATGACGGACTGGCACCGGCAGTTGCGGAACAAAAACCTAACGCAGTGTCCGGGATGAGTTGACCACTAGATTGTTTCACCTGGCTTCGCGAATCCCACGACCTACCGTTAGGTTTCCTTCAAGTCTTACACATACTCGCGCTCGCGAACCCACTTCGTCATGATCCATTTGTCACCGGCCTCGACCGGTGCGCCTGCGTGCAGTGTCAGCGGATCGAGCTGTCGTACCCGGTTCATGTAACGGAAATAAACGGCATGCCCATGCCTTGCCGCAACCGACAGGCCGGCCTCCGGAAAGACCGTTTCACCGCCGCGGGGCACGTCGTTCAGATAGACGATGAGCGTCGCCACTCGCTGACCACCGTGCGCGGTGTGGACCGCGCTGCCCGCCTGGTCGGGTGGAAAATAGTCGAAATGCGGCCGGTATTCGCCGCCGCGGTTGTAGTGAAGAATCTGCAGACCCTCGCCGTTTTCAACCGGCCAGTTCATGAGGCTCGCAATGCGCTGCTCAAGACGTGCAATGAATGCATCTTCTTCGCGCTGGAACCAGACTCCCTCGCTCGTGCGATTGCGGATAATGTCCTCCTGCCCCGTCTCAGGATTGACCGTTGTGGATCGCGTGAGCCGGTGTCGCGAACGCTCGATCATCTCCGCACACTCTTGCGGCGACAAGACGTCCCCAAAGACGATGACCTGCGGCCGTTCCAGGCGCGCCAGAACGTTGACGGCGCGATCATGGGCATGAATCAGATTCCCGCCCGCGACCGGACAGCCGTCATATTGAAATTCGCGCGGCTTGCCCTGGGCTGGCTCCGCCTGAACGCCGGCGTCGCGGCCGGCCAGCCCCTGTACGGCGGCGCGGGCCACCACCGCATCAAACCCTGCTTTTACCATCGCGTCGATCATGGATTGCGCACTGCAACCGCGATTCGAATTCGTGGTTAGCCAAGCTTGCCAGTCGGCGTCAACGGACAGCATGGATCTCGCCTCCTGTGGGACTAACGTCGCGTGGCTCGGACGCAGGGACGTCGCAGGCTCTCAGCGCGTCGCGAACCGCATCGCGCCCGTCGTGGGCCGCCTCCTGAGCCCCCACCCCGATCGCTCGCTCACCCAGCAGCCACGTCATTGTCCCGGCCACGCAGTCGGCAAGCGACTGCACGCCGGTATCGAACCGAAGTTCGGGATCCAGCGGCGCGTCGTAAGGATCGCTGATGCCCGTGAAGTTCGTGATCGCCCCGCTGCGCGCCTGGCGGTACAAGCCCTTCGGATCGCGCGACTCGCATACCGCGAGCGGCGTCGCCAGATAAACTTCCACGAAGCGTGCTTGCCCGACTGTGCGGCGCGCTAGCTCACGATCGTCGCGATAGGGAGAAATCAGCGCGGCGATGGCCCACACACCTGCCTCATTCAACTGCCTGCACTTGAGGGCCACACGGCGAACGTTCTCGCTGCGGTCAGCGCGCGAGAACCCAAGGTCGGCACTCAGTTCGCGGCGTACGAGATCGCCGTCGAGGATCCGGCACGATGCGCCCGCGGCCGCGAGCGCGTCGGATACGGCATGGGCGAGAGTCGTCTTGCCCGCGCCGCTCAGGCCCGTCAGCCACAGCGTGGCGGCAGGCGGTGTGGTTCTTTCATTCATCAGCTTGCGGACACATGCCGTTCGTTGCGGGACGGATCGGCGGCGGCGACGCTGCCCAGTTCGCCCGCCATCGCCGCCATGACACTCGCCCAGTCCCCGCGCGAGCGCTGCCTGAAGAGCCGTGTGGAGGGATACCAGGGCGTGTCGCTCCGTCCAAGCAGCCAGCGCCAGTCGGGCACAAAAGGCAGCATCACCCATACCGGCCGCCCCAGCGCACCCGCGAGATGCACCGGCGACGAATCGACCGATATCAGCAGGTCGACCACGCTCAGGATCGCCGCCGTATCCTCGAAGTCGCGGATCTCACTGCTTAACGACACGAGCGACATCCCCGCCGGCGGACTCATCGCCTGCGTCTCGGCGGGCCCTTTCTGGATCGACACATACGTGACGCCGGGCACACCGAGCGGTGCGAATTGGTCGAGGCTCAATGAGCGGTTCGCGTCGTTCACGTGGGTCGGGCGTCCCGCCCAGACCAGTGCCACGAGTGGACGCGGCAGCCCTTCGAGGCGTTTGCGCCAGTGCGCGACGCGCTGCGGATCGGGACTCAGATAGGGCATGGGGCCCGGCAGGTCTGCGGCTTCGAGCCCCATCGCCATTGGCAGGCTCATCATCTCGCAATGAAAGTCGAACGCGGGCGGCAGGCTGCCACGCGCGATGATGTCGTCGTGGCCCTCCATGCGCCGCGCCAGCGATAACGTTTCCGCGTTCACCTCCAGAATCACGCGTGCGCCACTTATCTCTTTCACCCGACGCGTCAACCGCATGAACTGGAACGTGTCGCCATAACCCTGCTCGTCGTGGATCAGCAGCGTCTTGCCCACAATAGGTTGACCATCCCAGCGGGGACGCTGCACTTTGCGCTCAATCGAGGTGGTGTGCGCGAGGCTGTAGCGATACCGGTATTCGCGCCAGCCGCGTTCGAATTCGCCCAGCAGCAGCAAGGTCTCCGAAAGATCGAAGCGCGCCGGGAAATCTCCCGGCGCGTGCGCGACCACCATCTCCTGAATAGCGCGCGTTTCGACAATCCGTCCTTGATGACGTAAAGCGGTCGCGAGC
Organism: Paraburkholderia tropica; assembly: GCF_014171495.1. Classification (NCBI taxonomy): domain Bacteria; kingdom Pseudomonadati; phylum Pseudomonadota; class Betaproteobacteria; order Burkholderiales; family Burkholderiaceae; genus Paraburkholderia; species Paraburkholderia tropica. The sequence continues at coordinate 1,262,279 of NZ_CP049137.1, read as the reverse complement.
ATTTTCCACAGGGCGAGCGGCCCGCTCCCGCTCGCGAGATAAGGGCGCACGAGCGCTTCAGCTTCTTCGTATCGATTCGCATTGGTGAGCGATCGAAATTGCTGGTCAACGCCTGGTAGACCGGCTGCCGGACCTGCCATCAAGGCGCCTCGATTTCGAGCACATCGAGCAGCGGCTTCAGATAGGCTGCGTGTTTCTGCCAGCGGCCTTTCGAGGTGCGGTAGATCGGTTTGCGCACCTGATTGACGCTCGCTGTACGGACGATGCGCTGGTTGGTGTGGAAGCTCAGACACGCGTCGTCCCACTGCAGTCCGAGAAACTCGATCATGCGCCGCGCCTCGCCCTCCAGATCATCAACCACGGCTTCGTACTCGACTTCCAGGAAGCGCTCCGCGGGCAGGACCGAGCGCCAGTGCGCCATCATGCGTTCGTATTCGCGATAGAAGAGGCCGAGTTCGGTCAGATCGTACGAGAAAGGCTGCAAGCCCCCGAAGAGTTTCGTGTAGCACGACAGGCAGGTATCGACGGGGTCGCGTCGCGCATGAATGATGCGCGCGCCTGGCAGGACCAGAGGAATCAAGCCGGCGTGCACGAAATTGCCAGGCATTTTGTCAACGACGTGAGGCCGCCCCTGCGCGAGGGGCTTCACGCGTGACAGGTAATCCTCGCCGCAGCGCTTCAGGGCCGCGCTCGCGCTGGCGTCGTCGAGCTTCACCAGCCAGTCGGGAAACTCGCCCATACGGTCGACCGCGTGACGCAGCGCGGAGAGTTCTCCCGCGCCGGTGACCAGCGGATGCGACGAAATGATCTGCTCGATCAGTGTGGTGCCCGAGCGTGGCATCCCGATGATGAACACCGGCATCGACGAAGGTTCGCCCAGGCCGGAGAGGCGTGCGAAACGCTCGGGCGTAATCGTCGCGCAGATGGCTTGCATCGTTGCTGCGGTTTTCGCGCTGTCGTGATCGAAGGTCGAGCGCTTCTGGCGGCTGCCCGCTTCGAAATGCGCGAAGGCGCGCGCGCTATCGCCGACGTCGAGATACGCCTTGCCAAGCGCAAAGTGCACGCCAATGCGGTCAGGCAGTGGCCGATCGTCGCCATCGACGAGCCAGGCTTCCATGGCGGCGATATCTGGATCGTTCGCGCTGTACGTGCGCAGATCCGAGCGCGCGGCCATGATCACGGCCGAGCCGGGAAAACGTTCCAGCGCGGCGTCGAATGCCGCGAGGGCTTCGTCGCGACGGCCGGCTTCCGTCAGCAGCAACGCGCTACCGGCCATGGCCGTTTCGGCCGAGATGCCTGGCAGCGCTGCCGCCTGTGCGTAGTGACGCAGCGCGTCCTCTGTCCTGCCGAGATCCTGCAGCGACTGCGCGACTGTCTGATGTGCGTCGGCGTTGTCTGGCGTCAGCGCAATGGCCGCGCGAGCGAACTCGAGTGCTTCTTCGTTGTGATCCAGATGCTTGAGCGCCTTGGCGCGCGCGACGAGTGCAGCAGGATGGCGCGGAGCGAAGGCGTTGAGCATGTCGAGCGCCCGCAGCGCAGCGTCGGCACGCTGGCGCGAAATCTCGACCTCCGCGAGATTCAGGTAAGCATCGACGAGCTGTGGATTGAGGTCGATCGCCTCACGCGCATGCTTTGCCGCATCGTCGAAATTGCCTTTGCTCGACAAAAGGTAGGCAAGGTTGCTGTGCGCTTCAGGGTAGGACGGATTGAGTGCCAACGCCTGCCGGTAGCAGGCTTCGGCGCGGTCCATGCGCCCGAGGCGCCGCCATGTGTTGCCGAGGTTGTTGTGCGCCTCCGGCCAGCCCGGATTGAGTGCGATAACGCGTTCCAGGCACTGGCGGCTTTCTTCGAATCGCCCCGTTTCCTGCTGCAGGATGCCCAGATTGTTCCAGCCGGAAACGAGCGCCGGATCCATGTTCACTGCGCGCTGCGCAGCCTCCACGCCCTCGGCGAGCAGACCCTTCTGGCGACACATTTCAGCGAGGTTGCTCGAGTAGACCGCGGGCGCTCGCGGTGCCAGACAGGCCTGACGCAGATGCGAGATCGCCAGATCCAGATTGCCGTATGCATGTGCCATCAAGCCGAGCAGATGCAGCGCATCGGGCTGCCCCGGCCACGCGGCAAGCACGCGCTGCGCGAGCATTTCGGCCTGGTCGGCCTGGCCGGCATTCCAGTGCGCATAGGCTTTCGACAATGCTTCCTGAATGTTCATGCTGCCAGGAGAGGATGGGGTACTGGACATGGCGCGATTCCGTGATCCATGAGTAAACAGACTTTTCGATCGTAACATGCGTACATTGGATCGAAATGCGCATCTTGATTGAGCCGTAACGGATGCATACGTCGGGATGGCTAAACGTCATCCGCGTTCCATCGATCGTGACAGGCGCATCCCGATCGCCTCGGACGCAGCACATCCCGGTTGCTTCGCCCCATGTGCTCGTCCGGGCGTGCGATGGTCGAGTATGGCGAGATGGAGTCGCGGTTTCCCGAGCCGTTGTTTGTCGGTCCGTGTGCCGTGGTGGAGGTGGGAGGACGGTCTGACGAATGTGCGCACGTGGGGATGCGGTGCGAAGAACGTTCGCGTCATTCAGCAGGCGCGCGCGGGAGGCCGGCGTATGCTCCAGCCTCCCGTACGGCATCAGAACAACTGACGCAGACGCAACGTGCCGCCTTGCGACAGGAAGCCCCTGCCCGCCTGCATTTCATAACGTGCGGTGACACTCAGATTGCGCTCGCGCAGCAGCGTAACGCCTGCGCTGACCACGGCCGAGTTCGTCAGCGGGCTCGTGCCGAGCGTCGTGAAACTGTTCACGCCGCTCGGGTCGCCAGCGAAGGTTGCCGTCGTCAGCTGGCTGGTGTTGTTGTACTCATGACGCCACGAAACAGTGAGTTCCGGTACGAGCACACCATACGGAGTCGGAAATTCCCGTTCGATTTTCGCGCCCAGGTCCGTGGTCACGGAGCTCAGATGCGAAGCATCAACCGACAAAGCCGCACCGTTGCCACCGCTTTCGGTGTACGCACTTTGATGCAGGTAGCTGTAGGTCAGGGTCGCAAGCGGCGTGACCGTCGTGGCGCCGAGTGCGATCGGATAGCCAACCTCACCGCGCGCAACGTACTGCTGGCCGTTGAAGGCACCATTGGTATCGCCCGAGAAGCCGGTGAAATTCACCGAACGGTTCGTATCGTAGCGTTGCTGCACGGCGCCTACCGACAGGTTCGCGTACCACCGGCTGGCGTTGTAGCTCGCGTAGCCGATCAGGCCGTATGAGTTGACGCGGGTGCTGTCGCCTGCCGAGTCGCCCGTGTTGTTGATCGCCGCGTTGCTGTAGCTGAACGCACCCCCCACATTCCACGAGTCCGTCAACGTACGATCGACGCCAAACAGCAGACCGGCATAGTTGGAACTGAAGCCGTCAATCTGGTCGCGCTCGTCCTGGCTGGCATGACCGCCGAACGCCTGACCCCAGACACCCCATTGCGGTGCGCTTTCGCCTGTCGAAATGCCGCTGCCGCCGTCCCGTTGCGCGAGACGGATGCCGTTGACGTGGCTCGCCACGACGTTGAGCGTCTCGAAAGTGGGGGCTGCGGCCGCCATGCTCGAAGTGGATTGTGCGGTCGGCCCGAGCTGCTTGCCGGCGCGATTGATTTCGCCAGCGGAGCCTGTCGCCGATAGCGCAAGCGACGCGTCGTACAGATTCAGCAACGCGAGGTTGCTGATGCCCTGGTATCCCTGTAGTGCGCCAATCGCAGAGCGCGCATTTGGCGAGGTCGCCGGGGTCGGCGTCGGGGTCGGCGTTGGGCTCGGAGTCGGCGTAGGCGTCGAAGTTGGCGTGGGACTTGGAGTCGGCGTGGGAGTCGGCGTCGGTGTGGGCGTCGATGTCGATGCATCGGCCACCGTCAGCACCAGGTCGCTCTTCGTACCGTTTGCGACGGCTGCGCCGCTGACCGTGAGCCCACTCGCCCCCCCGGCAATCGAATAGACAAGCTGGTTCGCGTTGTAGTTGGTCCCGGTTGTGTTTGCGTCGATAACGACGAAACGCTGCCCGGCCGCAAATCCGTATGCGTTGAGTTTTTGCAGTGTGACGTTCGAGCCGGATGCCACGGTGGCGCTGCCCGATACGACGAGCCGGCCGTAGCCGGCGTCGGTGGTCAGCGAGCCGCTCGCGGCCGCGCCGTCTGACACGCCGACCAACAGCGTGGCATTGGCGTCTTGTGCGTAGTTGCCAGTGATCGCGACGACGTGATTGACCTGCAGCGTCGCGCCCGTGTTGTTCACCGCGTTGCTACCCACGTTGACGTTATCGTTCAACAGTTGATTGCCCGATACGAACACTACATTCGATGTGGTATTCGTAATCGTGCCCACTGTATTGCCGAAACCCGTCAAGGTGCCGAAGATGGAGCCCGTGCCGCCGCTGATCGACAGGTCGTTCGTCGACTGGTTCACGATGTTGCCGGCAATGACGCCCGCGTTGTTGAGCAGGCCGATACGTCCGGCGTTGGCGATACCGATGGCCGTTCCGGCACTGCTGATCTCGCCGCTGTTAAGGAGGTTGTCGATGGTGCCGACATTGCCGATACCGAACTGCGCACCGCTGATCGTTCCCGAGTTGGAGAGCTGCGTGATGGTGCCGGTCGTGTCGTTTGTGATCCCGTACAAGGCGCCCGTGATCGTGCCGGTATTGCTCAAGGTTCCGATCGTGCCGTCGTTATAAACACCCGACTTCGAACCGTAGATCAAGCCGTTATTGGTCAGCGACCCGATGTTGCCGCTCGCGTTATTGTTGACACCGACGCCTGACGAACCACCGCCCAGGATTGCGCGAATGGCGCCCGTATTGGCGAGCTGACCAATCGTGCCTTTGTTATCGACAGCGGCCGTCCAGCCGATGATCGTGCCGCTATTCGACAGCGTACCCAAGGTCCCCGCATTCTCGATAGCGGTGTAGTAACCGTAGATGGTGCCGCCCTGCTCGTTGTTGAGTTGAGTGAGCGTGCCGCCCGCGGCGTTGTCGACACCATACAGTTCGGTCGTGCCGTTTCCGATTACGCCGCTATTGGAGAGCACATCGATCGTACCGGTATTGACGATGTCGGAGCCTTGTGCGCCCACCGACGCCAACGCGATTGTTCCGCCAGACTGATTGGTCAGGGTTCCGATGGAACCGGCGTTCAGAATAGCCTCCCGGTACCCGAGGATCGACCCGCTGTTCGTCAACGCTCCAATCGAACCGCTGCTCTCAATGCCGAAATTTGGCAGCGCGCCGCCGATCACGCCCGCGTTCGTCAGGGTGCCAATAGTGCCGCCCGCATCGTTGTAGAGAGCAGCTGCGTATTGCGCACCCACCGTTCCATTGCCCGTGATGCTGAGACCGCCGGCAGTGATCGTCCCGCTGTTGGCGATGCCCGCAATAGCAACGTCGTTGTAGATGCCGGCGTCGATTGCCGTGCCGATGATGCCGGTATTGGTGACAGTTAGCGCGGAACCGGAAACGACCGTCCCACTCCCGATCGTCATGTCCGCGCCAGCCGTAGCGATGGCACCCGCGTTGATCAATGCGCCAATCGTGCCGGTGTTGTCGATACCGCCGGTTGCGCCTGTGATGCTGCCGGTGTTGGTGAGCGTAACAATATCGCCCGCGTTGACAATGCCCCATTGTCCGCCGGAAATCAGCCCGCTGTTGCTCATGCTCTGGAGCGTGCCGGTATTGGACAACCCGTCAGCAGTACCGGACAGCGTGCCTGCGTTAGTCAGCGTGCCAATGGTGCCGGCATTTCCGATTGCGGCCGTGCCGCCGCTGATGAAGCCGCTGGCGTTATTGGTCAGCGTGCCGATATTCCCGGTGGTGGCGTTATAAATGCCGAATCTGTCCGGGCCGCTTATCCCACCCACACCAGCCGCATTCGTCGAGTTGATCGTGCCGCTATTGGTAAGCGTGCCGATCTGCCCGGAGTTGATAACAGCCGAACTGCCGCCGATGATGGTGCCGCCGGCCTCGTTATCCAGCACGGAGAGCACACCGGCATTACGGACGCCGGCGCGAGGCGTATAACCATAGCCGCCGCTTCCGTTGATCAACCCGTTGTTGGTCAGCGTGCCGATGCTGCCAGGGTTAAAGAGGGCTTCACTGCCAGAAGTGATCGTGCCGTTGTTGATCAACTGGCCGATCGCGGAATTGTTATAGATCGCGGCCGCACTGACCGTCAGCGCGCTGATCCGGCCGTTGTTGATCAAGGTGCCGACCGAGGCCGCATTCAGGAAGCCGTATCGTGTGCCCGCGATCGTGCCGTTGTTGGTCAACGTTCCGAGCCCGGTGCCGACAGCAAGTAACGCCGTAGCGGTCTCGTTATTGGAGATGACGACATTCGAGGCAACCGTGCAGTTACCCGACGCCCACTCGATTTCAGGCGTGTTACTGGTAATCGTGCCGCTTATCTGACAATTTGCTTTCGCGATCAGCGGTGTTGCGCCAGCCAATACTCCGGTAATGGCAATGACTAATGCGCGTTTCTTAGGTGGCCTGGTCGCGAAGCTCATGAACGATTCCCCGGTGGAAGATTATTTTTAAAAGCGGAGGCGAGTATGCAGTATCCGGAAAGTGCCGAAATTATTTTTTCTGGGACTGTTGTATTCCGCACAAGCCGCGTCAAATCGGGGTTTACGCGAAATCAATCCGCAATTTCAATCCGGCCCGGTTTGATTTTCATATTTTTTCCGCGCAAACGTTTTCGGATTAAAGTCCTGCATTCCCAATGCCGTTTACCCATGTGCGGATCTATCCGTCATGAATAAATCCAGTATTTGCATGAATTTAGTCGTGAACACCAATTGACATCCTGAATTTTCCGTAGTCGGCACCTGGTTATATATCGTGGATGATAAAAAATGACCGTCTTTAATAAATCGCATCTGCGTCTGCCGGATCTCCCCGAAAGCGTCTGGAATATCACGGAAGTCATCGAACACCGCGCGCGCCTTCACCCGGCCGCCCCCGCGCTGATTCTTCCCGACCGCGTCTTCAGCTATCGCGAACTCGTCACGGCCGTTCATGTCATTGCGATCAAGCTGCTCGCCAGCGGTATCGACAAGGGCCAGACGGTCGGCGTGTCGATGGCGCAAACCTCGCTGCATCTGGCGACGTTGCTGGCGATCGCGCGCATCGGCGCGATTGCGGTGCCGCTGCACGGCGCATTGACGCCCGAGCGCAGAATGCTGGCGGCGCGGCGTTTCAACGTGGTGACGGTGGTGTCCGGACGCGAGGACATGCGACTTGACGGCTGGCCATTCATCCAGCTCGCTGCGATTGATCTCGGCCGTCGTGTGCCCTGGCTGCCCGCCACGACGACGCGGGCCGACGATCCGTGCTGGCTATCCCTGTCTTCGGGCACGACCGGGGACCCCAAAGGCGTGCTGCGCACACATGGCTATATGCTCGACCGGGTCGGCACAGATGCCGACGCACGCGACCAACACTCCCGACTTCTGCCGCTGGACCTGAATTTCTCGGTCGGCTTCGGCCAGGCCTTGCGCATGTTGCTGCTCGGCGGCGCGGTGGTGCTGGCACCGGAAAGAACGGCCGCCAATCTGGCCTATATGGTCCGCTCGCATGCGGTTACGCATTGGTTACTGTCGCCGGCGATCGCTGAGGGGATCCTTGAGTTGCTCGACGACGACGACGTCCACTTTCCGTCACTCGTCAGCCTGCGCATACTGGGCGGTGCGCCCAGCCCCCGTCTGATCGACGCGATGGCGCGCAAATTCACGCCGAACGTGCGCGCCGACTACGGCGTTTCGGAAGTCGGCATCGTGGCAATTGCGTCGCCCGAGATCATCAGGCGCACGCCGGATTGCGCCGGCGAGGTGGCGCCCTGGGTCACGGTGCAGATCGTCGACGAGCGAGAGCGTCCGGTGCCAGCCGGACAGTCCGGGCGTCTGCGGCTGAAGGCGGATCAGATGTTCGATCGTTTCTATCTCGATCAGGAACTTACCGCCGAGCGCTTTCGCGACGGCTGGTACTACCCCTACGATAATGCCAGGCTCGATGCGGACGGCCTGCTGTATATAGAAGGTCGTCAGGATGACGTATTTAACGTGGGCGGCAACAAGGTGCAGTTCCGCGACGTCGAAACCGTGCTCGAGAAACATCCAGCGGTGCGCGAGGCCGCTGCATTCGTGCTGCCGCAGCTGTCCGGACTCGACCTGCTTGCTGTTGCCGTCATGGTGTCGGCGCGCCTGCCCACGGAAGAATTGCTCGCATGGGCGAGGCGGGAACTGGGACCGATCTGCCCCGAACGTCTGTTTTTCGTGGATGAATTCGAACGCACCATGACGGGCAAGGTTTTGCGTGACCGGTTATCGAAAACGCACGCGTGAGGCGGTGGGCCGTACGCAGCCGATGGGACTGTACTATCTCGAAGGAGTGACGCATGATTATGTCCGCTATCGCCGCGCTCAACACGGCAACGAATGGAGTCATCGCGCAATGTCAGCCGCGTCGCCTGCATCAGGAATTTCTGGGGTTTCTCAGGCATGGGGATCAGGCGGCGCCCACCGATCTCGATGTACATCTGATTATCGACGACCATGCGCCGCACAAGCATCCGAAAGTCAAGGCATGGCTGGCCAGGCACACGCTTTACCTTATGCACTTCACGCCGACCCGCTCAAACTGGCTTAATCAGGTTGAATGGCGGGTTGGCCTGAATACACGGTGGGCGATCCGTCGAGGGGCGTTCAAGAACGTGCGCCAACTCATTGCCAGCATCGAGCGATATACCAAGCGGTACCAACAACAGGAGCCTGCCATTCGTATGGCCCCCGACCGCCGATTCACTTCTCCAGAGAGTGGCTCGACAATGCAAAGCTATTTCCGGGACTGAACACTAAGACGGAAAGAAAATATCGAAACCCGTTCTCTATTTGTTTGATTTTTCGGTAGCAACCGTCAAGTTCGAAATCGAATTGCTTAAACCGGATCTCATCATTTTCGGTAGCGGCCACACGTACGATCGCGCCTTGAAAGCTGTGCTTCCCGAACGCCAGACTGTGAAGGTCGAGCCAAAAGCTCTTTGGCACTTCCGGTCGAATGGCATCGAGTGTTTCAGGACATTCCATCCTGGCGCACGGGATAAGCACGTCAAAAAGCACTACCGGGAAATTATTGACACCGCTTCGAACGCATTTGAGGAGCGCCTGCCGATGCGGAGAGCTTCGGCATAGCGACGTTATTTCAATACTCTTCAACACGGTCGTGCGACGGGTCGGCTGCTGTGTGGACGATACGGAACGCGGCCCAATGTGGGCCTTCCCGTGCTCACGCGTCGGCTTGCCGAGCCCTGCCGGGCGCCATCGGGATTACACCGGAGGTGCTCTGCGGAGCGGCGAGGTATCGCTGAGTCAATTGTCGCTAGTCCGCCGCCATGAGGCGGGACGGCAAGGCGCTGAAAGCCTTGCTTCACATGACTTCCGGCGCTTGTTTCCTGCACATATCCACGACGTTTCGCTAACTATCGCTGCGTAGAAGTCGACGCACGCACGCCGCCCGGCAAGTCCACTCACGCCTGCGCCTGCGCCATGAGCGCGCGCACGGCATCGCGCGCTTCGCGCCCGAGTTCGACCATGTCGAGCCCTGGAATGGTGTCGTCGACCACCACGGTCTGGCCTGCCGCGAACAACGCCTTCAACGCGGGCCGCCCGCCGCTCGCCACCGGGCCGATGGCCGGATCGTGCAAGCCAAAATAGCGCGGATCGTCGAGCCGGTAGATCGCGAGATCGGCGGGCGCGCCGGGCGCGATGCGGCCGAGATCCGTCAGGCCGAGCACGTGCGCGCCCCCCGCCGTGCCCCAGTGAATCACGTCTTCCACGCTCGCCGCGTGCGCCCCGCCCTCGAAGCTGCCGCCCGCATACTCGGGACGCGCCGCCATGCCCACGCGGGCGCGCTGCGCGAGCCACGTCATATGCACCTCCGAAATCATGTCGGCGGCCTCGTTGGATGCTGCGCCGTCCACGCCGATCGAGACAGGCGCGCCCGCCTCCGCCAGTTCGGTCAGCGCGCAGATGCCGCTGCCGAGCCGCCCGTTGCTTTGCGGACAGTGCGCCACGCCCGTGCGCGTCTGGCCGAGCATGGCGATCTCGTCCGCGTCGAGCTTGACGAGATGGGCGAACCAGACGTCGTCGCCAAGCCAGTCGTATTCGCCGCAGAACGCCACGGGCGAGCAGCCGTGCATCGTCCGCGCGCTGTCCTGATACGAAACCGTCTCCGACAGATGGCTGTGCAGGCGCAGGCCGAGCCGCCGCGCGAACGCCGCGCTCTCGCGCATCTGCTGCGGCGAAATCGAATAGAGCACCGTGGTCGGCGCCATGACGACGCGGCGCGACGCGCGCGGCGACGGATCGTGATAGCGCGCGGCCAGCCGCTCGATATCGGCGAGATAGTCGTCGAAAGACTCGGGACGCAAGGCCGTCGGCAATTCGGCCTCGAGCTGGCGCGTGCGCGTCGCGCCGCCGCGCAGCAGCACGAAACGCAGGCCCAGCCGCTCGGCCTCGTCGAAGAGAATCGCCGAGCTGTCGAACGGCATCTGCGGGTAGTACAGGTAATTGTGATCCGCGACCGTCGCGCAACCCGAGCGCGCCAGCTCGATCAGGCCGATGCGCGCCGCCAGCCGGAATCGCGCTTCGTCGAAGCCCGCACGAAACCGGTACGGCGTGGCCGCGAGCCAGGGCGTGAGGCTCGCGTCGAGCCCCGCGCGGTCGCCCTTGAGCAGCGACTGGAACAGATGGTGGTGGGTGTTCACCCACGCCGGGTAGATCACGCAGTCGGTTGCGTCGATCACGCGCTCGCCCGGCAGCGGCGCGAGCGCGCCAATCGCTTCGATGCTGTCGCCGCGCAAGCGAATGTCGGGACCGGCGAGCCGCGTCGCTTCGCCCGCGCGCGGGTCGCCGCCCGTCATGATCGCGGCGGCATGGCGGATCAGCGTGGTGGAAATCGTGGATGTCATCGGTGACGCCTCATGAAAATGCCGTTGCGTTGATTGTCCGGCCATCGACCGCTCGCTCTACAGTTCGCTCTCGTGCCAGCCGCGCAGGCAAACCCGCGACAGCCACACGGTCATGCCGAACAGCAGCACGCCCGTCACGGTGATCAGCAGCAGCGCGGCGAACAGACGCGGAATGTTGAGCTGAAAGCCCGCTTGCAGGATCTGATACGCAAGCCCCGCCCCGCTGCCGCCCGTGCCCGCGACGAACTCGGCCACCACGGCGCCGATCAGCGAAAGCCCGCTGGAAATGCGCAGCCCGCCGAAGAAATACGGCAGCGCGCTCGGAATGCGCAGGCGCACGAGCGTCTGCCAGCGTGTCGCGCGATGAATCCGGAACAGATTGACGAGCCCCGGGTTCACGCTGCGCAGTCCGAGCGCCGTGTTGGAGATGACCGGAAAGAGCGCGACCAGCATCGCGCAGACGACCAGCGCCGCCGTCGTGTTCTTGACCCAGATGATGATCAGCGGCGCAATCGCCACGACCGGCGTGACCTGCAACAGGATCGCATAGGGAAACAGGCTCGCCTCGATCAGCGGACTCTGCACGAACAGCAACGCGATCGCCACGCCCAGCACCGTCGCCACGGCGAAGGCGAGCAGCGTGATCTTGAGCGTCGCGAGCAGGCTCGCGAACAGCATCGGCCAGTCCTGCACCAGTTGCTGCACGATCGCGGCCGGCGACGGCACGAGATACGCCGGCACCGCGCCGAGCGTGCACCACGCCTGCCAGATGCCGAGCATCAGAAAGCCCACGCACCAGGGCGCCAGCGCGCGCGCCACGCCGGGGCGGCGCAGCAGCGGCACGCGCTCGCGCGCGGCGGTCGTGGCTGCCCCGGCGGTTTCACCGGCCGCGCGCGCGATGCGCAGCGGCTGCACGGTTTGTCCGCTCATGATTGCACCTCGCTGTCCTCGTCGATCTGCAACGCGGCGTGCGCGTCGGCAATGCGTTTCGAAAGCGCGCACGTATGTTCGATAAACGGCGTGCTGATTCGCCAGTCGTCGTCGCGCGCGGCGGGCCCGTCGATCGGCACGTCGGCGATCACGCGGCCCGGCCGCGCCTGCATGACCACCACGCGGCTCGACAGAAATACCGCTTCCTGGATGCTGTGCGTGACGAACACGACCGTCATCGCGCGGCGCTGCCAGAGCGCGCGCAGATCGCTGTCGAGCCGGTTGCGGGTGAATTCGTCGAGCGCGCCGAACGGTTCGTCGAGCAGCAGCAGATCGGGCTCCGTGACGAGCGCGCGGGCCAGCGACGCGCGCATCTGCATTCCGCCCGACAACTCGCGCGGCCGCGCGGCGCAGAACTTGCCGAGCCCCACGCCTTCGAGCGCCTCGCATGCGCGCGCCTGCGCCTCGCGGCGCGGCACGCCCGCGAGATCGAGCGGCAGCCGCACGTTCTCGGCGACCGTCGCCCACGGCATCAAGGTCGCCTCCTGAAACACGAACGAGAGCCGCCGCCCCGGTGCGCCCACCGTCGCGAACGGGCCGCCCCACCAGCGCAGATGGCCGTGCGTGGGCGTTTCGATGCCCGCGAACATCTTGAGCAAGGTGCTCTTGCCGCAACCCGACGGCCCCAGCAGCGAGACGAACTCGCCCGGCTCGATGTCGAGCCTCACGTCGTCGAGCGCGACGGTGCCGTTCGGATAGCGCTTGTCCACGCGCTGCACTGCAAGCAAGGGAATCGACATGATCAGACCTCCGTTTCGATACGGAACACTTCGCGCTCGCCATGCGTTTCGAGCAGCTTGAGCAGCATGCGGCGCATCAGCAGGCCTGGCTGATCCGATTCCATGTGGCACTCCTGCTGGCGACGCACGTCGATGCAGGCGTCGTAGTCCGTTGCTTCGAGAATGTCGCGGTCTTCATCCGTGATCGGGCGGTCCCAGTCGATCAGCTCCTGCGTCGAGCACGCGTCCTCGGTGTCGTTGCGATAGAGCCATTGCGACAGCATGATCGTGCGGTCGTCGATCGGCGTCGCGCAGTTGTAGATGATGTGATGCACGCCGCTCGCCGGATACACGCAACCAAAACGCCGCGCGAACGGCATGAACCAGCGGTTCAGCAGATGGCGTTCGGTGATCTCCTCGGTCGTGCCGGTGATGCGATGGCTGGCGGCCGGATTGCGCACGGGCACGTGCGTTTCGGCTTCGAAGCCCCAATCGTTGGGCCGGAATGCGTATTTCGACGGTTTCGGGCTGCTGAACAAGCCGAAGTTGGCCTTGTGCACGAAGCTGAAATGCGAGTTGTCGAAGGAGTTCTCCATCATGCGCAACGGGCTCGTTTGCCAGCGCTCGTAGAACTGCAGGACGCGCCGATAGCCGCCCGCGGTTTCCTCGGGAAAGTCGGGAATCGGCTGCAACGGTTCGTCGAGCGCGACCCACGCATAGCCGTAGCGCGCCTCGCAGCGATACGCGGGCACCACGGCGCGCGACGGAATGGCGGCGCCGTCGTTTTGCGGAATCTTCACGCAGCGGCCGCTGCAATCGTAGGTCCAGCCGTGATAACCGCAGGCGATGTTGCCGTCGTCGTCGACGAAGCCTTTCGAGAGTTTCGCCGTGCGATGGCAGCAGCGGTCGCGCAGCGCGTGCGGCTGCCCGTCGGCGCCCTTCCAGAGCACGATCGGTTCGCCGAGCAGCGTGAACGGTTGCGGGCCCGCGTCGAGTTGCGACAGCGGCATGATGGCGTACCAGAAGCGGCGCAGCACTTTCTGTTGCGTGACGAGCATGATGTGATCCTCTTGTTGTCCTCGTGATTGCCTTATCGCGCGCGCGAGGTTCAGGGCATGACCTTGAGGGTGTCGACGAACTGGAGCGTGTAGGCGTTGCGGTAATCCGTATCGGACTTCAGCAGGCCCGCTTCGACCATGTAGTCGTAGGTGCGTTTCCAGCGCGCGTCCGTCATGGCGCCGATGCCGAGCGTCGCGGCGTCGCCGCCGGTAACGAGCCGCAGCTTCTTCATCTGCGCCACGCCGTAGGCGAGCTGCGCGTCGCTCATCTGCGGGTTGTCCTTCTTGATGAGCGCGTTGCCCGGCGCGGGATCGCTGAGATAGCTCTTCCAGCCTTCCATCGACGCCTTCACGAAGCGCGCGACCATCTCGGGCTTGTGCTTGAGCGTGTCGCGCATCGTCACGATCGTGGTGTTGTACGGCGGATAGCCCGCGTCGGCGAACAGGAAGAAGTGGGTTTTCACGTGCGCCGCGTCGGCCTGAAAGGTCTCCGAGGTGGGATAGGCCTGCATGGCCACGTCGCGATCCGCGTAGAACGGTTGCAGGTTGAACGTATAGGGGCGTGCCTGCGCGTCGCTGTAGCCGTACTTCGCCTTGAGCCACGGCCACCAGCTCGTGCGGCCCGAACCCGCCACGAGGATCGTCTTGCCCTTGAGATCGGCGAGCGTTTTTACGTCGTCGTGCGTGAGCATGCCCTGCGGATCGAACTGGAACGACGCGGCCACGGTCGTGACGGGAATCTTCGCCTCCACGGCCGACAGCACCTGGAAGTCGTAGCCGAGAATGAAGTCGGCCTGGCCGCCCGCCAGCAGTTGCAGCCCGTTGACCTGCGGGCCGCCCATGCGGATCGTCACGTCGAGCCCGTACTTCTTGTAGATGCCGGTCGCGACGGCCTGATAGAAGCCGCCGTGCTCCGCCTGCGCATACCAGCTCGTGAGGAGCGTGACGTGATCGTCGGCGCGGGCGGCGGTGGGCCAGGCCGTCATGAAAACCGACGCCAAAGCCGTCGACGCAAAAACACCGAGGAAACGCGCGAGCCGAAGCCAGCGCGCAACGCAAAGCAGGTTGCTCATGGGGAAACTCCGGGTGCTGTGGGAAATGAAGGCGCGAAGCCGATCCGCGGCGCGTGTGTGCGCCGGTTCGGCAACGTCGTGGTGATGAATCGTCTGGGGCCGCTGCATCGCTCGCTCCTTGTTGGCGGAATCCGACGATTCCGGTCAAACGCCGATCGATGATCGGCGTGGGCGCACGATGCGCCCCAAGAGCAATGCCCCACGGTGCCGGCTGCCTCGAAGGCCGTGCCGGTCGCTAGCCGCTTCTACTCTGTGCCGTGTTTCAAGCGAGCTTCGTGCCAGCTACGCACGAAACGCCGCATCCCTGCAATGACGTGGCGCAAAGCGCTGCATGCGCCACGGCGTCGCCGTTGGCGGCACCCTGGCTGGGCATCGAAGCACCAGAGGCGTGCGTGCATGCCCTCGCGCCCGCCAAACCACCGACGGTTTCAGTGGGCCGCATAAACGCCCGCCATCGTCACGAAGCCATCGAGGCGCTTGATGCGCGTACACCATGTTGCAAGCGACGGATAGTCGATCGTCTCGATCTGCGCTTCGTCGAGCAGCACGACGGGCGCGAAGCACGCGATATCGGCAATCGTCGGCGTGCGGGTCGAACAGAGGAACGGCGTGTCCATCGCCTCGTTGAACCAGCAGGTTTCGTCGAGCAGGCGCAGCAAGGGCCGCGCGTCGCGATCCGCGCGAGGCACCGGCGCGCCTACGTCGTGGAGCACCTGCTCGCGGCGCGTAAACACGATGTGCGAAAGCCGCGTCGCCACGCCGAGCCAGCGCTGGATCGCCGCGTGCGTTTGCGCGTCGTGTTCGGGCAGCCACGTGCGGCTTGCGTCGTACCGCTGCGCCAGCCAGACGAGGATCGCGTGGGCGTCGGCGAGCGTGGTGCCGCCGTCCTGCAACACCGGCAACGCGCCCAGCGGGCTCAGCTCGCGAAACGCGGGCGCATCCTGCTGGCGCGACGGATAGCGCTCGACGCGGATGCGCTCTGCGTTCAGGCCGAGCAAGCCCAGCAGCAGACGCGCCTTGTAGCTGTCGCCGCAGAGTTCGTCGTCGTGGAGTTTGAGCATCGGCGGCCTCACAGGTCGAGCGTCAAGGTAGGCGTGCGTGCGCGCGAGACGCACACGAGCATGCAGTCGCCGGCGGCGCGTTCGCGCGCGTCGAGCCACACGTCGCGATGCAGCGGCTCGCCGTCGAGCACGGGCGTCAGGCAGGTGCCGCAGACGCCCTGCTCGCACGACGTCGGCACCTCGACGCCGTGCGCGCGCAGCGCGTCGAGCAGGCTCGTATTCGCGGGCACGTCGACGCTGCCGCCGCTGCGCGCGAGATGCACGATGAACGGACCGTCCTGGTCGCTCGATGCCTGGTTCGATGCGTCGATGGCCGGGGACATCGCGCTCGGGGCGGCGTCCATGCGCACGAGCGGCATCGTGACGGCGACGGGCGATAGCTGCGCGCGCGGCGTGCGGTTTTGCGCGGGCGCTTCGGCGAGCGAACCGGTTAACGCATCGGGCTGCTCTTCGCTCACCGCTTCGAGCGCATCACGCACGGCATTGAGTCGAGCCTGATGCGCGCGCTGGAGCGCGAGCCGCTGCGCCGCGTCGAAGTCGCCCGGCACGACGCCGTGCACGCGCGTCTTGCCCTTCTGCGCGGGTTGCAGCACGAAGATCGCCGGGCACGCCGCGCCGTCGAGCGACTCGACCGTGAGCGTGCCGGATTCGCATTCGAAGGCGGCGCACTCCGCGGCATCGGCCTGCGGCAGCACATAGGCCGACAAGGCACGCTTCACGCTCGCGAGATCGGCGTCCATCGTCGTGGTGCGCAAGGGCACGCAGTCAGGCGGCCGGGCGGCGGCGAGCGCGTCGATGGCCGGAAACGCCGTCGGCGCCGCGCCTTCCACGCGTGCGCACGTCCACACGAAACCGTAGCGCTCGATCGCGGGCCACGTCGTCGCGTGGATCGGCGGCGCGCTCGCGTGCGGATGCGCGGGCACCGCGCGGCACGCGCCCTCGCCGCTCGCGAAGCGCCAGCCGTGATACTGGCATTGCAGCGTATCGCCGCGATGATGACCGAGCGAAAGCCGCGCGCCGCGATGCGGGCAGCGGTCCTCCCACACATTGACGCGCCCGTCGTCGGCACGCCAGACAACGAGGCCTTCGCCGTGCAGTTCGGTGCGATGAATCGCGCCCTTGTCCAGCGCGCCCGCCGCGCACAGCGCGTACCAGCGCGCCGGCTCCTGCCTGCGCTCATCCATGCTGCGCTCCTTGTGACGGCGACGCCGTTGTGCCAGCCACCGCGCCATCGGTTGTCCCATACGTCACGCCGCGAGCGCGCAGCCAGCGCCGATACGCCACCGACATCGCGTCGGCCAGCACCGGATGTTCGCTGCCCGCCGTCAGCGGCAGACGCCTGGGCACCTGGTTGACGAGAATCTTGATGTCCTGCGCGAAAATGGTTTGCTGAAAGCCGCGCAAGGCTTCGTCTGGGCTCGCATCGTCGAGATAGCTCATGACCGTGTGCGCCACGCACCACTCGTCGTCAAGCGGCTGCACGAACAGCGCGATGACGTCGAAGCGCGCGGGCTGCGGCGGACAGGTCTTGTACAGCACGGCGATATACGGCCGCGCCACGCGATAAACGTATTGCACGTCGAGCGCCGCATCGGCGGTCATCGCCGCGCGCGGCTGATAGAAACGGCAATCGCGTGCGTACAGTTCGTCGTTCGCCTCGTCGTGTTCGATGCGAGACGGCGCGACCTCGGTGTAAGGCTCGACGCCCAGATAGCCCGTATGCACGAACGGGAAATGACCCATGTCGAGAAAATTCTCGACCGCGCGAAGACCGCTCACATGCACGCGAAACGCACCGGCGTGCAGCAGGCGGCGGTCCGGCTCGGCAGTCTCGGGAATCGCGACGATGTCCGCGCGCGGCTCGCCGAGGCACGCCCACACCACGCCATGCCGCGCCCGCGCGTGACACGGCGTGCCGAGGTCGAGCCGCGTCACGCGCGGCGCATTCGGCGAACCGTCGCCCGGCTCGACATACAACGCAACGCCCAGCAGCTGCGTGCGGCCCGCGCGCAGGCCGTCGAGCGCGGCCACGGGATGCCAGTCGTTCCAGATCAGCGCGTCGCGCGCTGCGTCGTTTGACGTATCCATCTGCCCGTCTCCCAGTTCTTTTTTCGTGGTGCGCGCGATCACTGCGCGAGGCTGCCCTGCACGCCGTCGACGAACCAGTCGAGCCGGTTGGCGTCCGCCGCCGACAGCGCCGTGCCCGCCGCCACGCGCGTCTGGCCCTTCTGATCCTTGATCGGCCCGGCGAACGGATCGAGCGTGCCCGCGACGAGCGCGGCGCGGCGCTCCGCCAGCTTGCTCAGCGCCTCGGGCGGCACGGCCTGCGCGTTGACGTGCACGAGATCGGTGATACCTTCCTTCACGCCCCAGTACACGGGCTGATTCGTCCACGTGCCCTGGCGCACCGCCTCGATCGCCTTGACGTAATACCTGCTCCAGTCGTAAGCGACCGAGCCCAGATGCGCGTGCGGTCCCCATTGGCTCATATCCGAGTCCCAACCGAACGCGTGGACATGGTGCGCTTCGGCCACGCTCATCGTCGCGGTCGAATCGGTGTTCTGCATCAGCACGTCGGCGTTCATGCCGATCAGCGTTTCAGCGGCCTGGCGCTCCTTGCCCGGATCGAACCAGCTGCTGATCCACACGACCTTCACGACGGTCTGCGGCGCGACCGAACGCGCGCCGAGCGCGAACGCGTCGATATTGCGGATGACTTCGGGAATCGGCACCGAACCGACGAAGCCCAGCACATGCGTTTTCGACGTATAGCCCGCGAGCACGCCGGCCAGGTAGGCGGATTCGTAGACCTTGCCGTTGAAGTTGCCGAGATTGCGCGCGCTCTTGTAGCCCGAGCAATGCAGGAACACCGTGTCGGGATAGTCGCGCGCGACTTTCATCATCGCGTCCATGTAGCCGAACGAAGTGCCGATCACGACCTTGTCGCCCTTCGCCGCGCGGTCGCGGAACACGCGTTCGGCATCGGCGTTTTCAGGGACGTTTTCGATCCGCTTGAGCTGCATCTCGCCGCCGAGCACCTTCTGTGCGGCGCTGATGCCGCGTTCGTGCGCGTAGGTCCAGCCCGCATCGCCGGGATTGCCGAGATAGACGATCGACACGTCGAGCGGCGCGCCGGAAGCGGCTTGCGTGGCGGGTGCGTTTTGCGCGGCGCAGACGTCGAGCGGGCCCGCGAGCGCGGCGGCGACGAGCGCAACGAGCGAAGCGGACCGAAAAGCGGAAGACGCAGTGGACGAAAAAGCGGACATAACAGCGGACGGCAAATCGTTGAGACAGGCGTTAAGACAGGCGGGCGTCGTCATGTGGGCGTTCCCTTCAGGGCGCGAGGTGAGGAAGCGGAGCGTGCGGCGGCGGACAGATCGTCATGGGTGATACCGAGTTCGGCGAGCGTTTCGCAGACGATCCGCGCAAGCGCTTCGGGCTGGGCGAGTTGCGGAACGTGGCCGCATTCGAGTGTGCGCACGCGCGCGCCGGGCACCAGCGCCTGCATACGGCGCTGCAAAGGCAAGAGCACGGAGCGATCGAGCGTCGCCTCGATGTAGACGCGCGGCACGCGGCCAAAGCGCGCCGCGCTCAGCGTCGCGACGAGCGCGCGGCCGCCTTCGGCCTGCGCCGTGAGCAGGCCGGCCGCTCGCCGCGCCGCGTCGGGCGGGCAGTCGTGCAGAAAGATTTCCAGCGCGGCGGCGGCGGGCACGCGCGACACGCGCCCGTCGTCGCTCCAGACCAGGTAAGGCGCGATGCCGCCCGCGTTCTCGAACTCGGCGCTCGCGGCTTCGACAAGCTCGCCGTAACCCATGCCCGACGGCAGCATCATCCCGGCGACGTAGACGATCGCCGCGACGCGCTCCGGCACGGCTTCGGCCACCTGCGAGGCGATCACGCCCGCGCCGCTATGCGCGACGATCACGCACGGGCCGTCGAAACGATCGAGCTGCGCGCGCACGGCTCCGACATAGGTATCGAGCGTGATCTCGCCCGGCGCGGCGGTGCGCGCGAGATCGCCGCCGTTGCCGCCGTTGCAGCCATTGCCGGGCAGATCGAGCGCGTGCGCGAGCCAGCCGCGCTCGCGCATCGGCGCGCGCCACGCGTCCCATGCCCACGCGCCCTGCCAGGCCCCGTGGATCAGCAGCATGCCGGCCGCGCGCGTCATCCGTAGGTTCTCCGGTAGCAGGCCTGCAAGTGGTCGCCGACCGTGATCGGCGGCCACGCGGCGGCTTCGCCCGGCGCGGCCGTTATGCAGGTGACGAGATAGTCCGGGCGGCCGGTGAAGAAGAACGGCATCGAGTAGCGCTCGCGCCCCGAGACGTTGACGACGCGATGCAGCGTCGAGCGATAACGGCCGTTGGTCCAGCGCGCGATCAGATCGCCGAGATTGACGACGAAGGTGCCCGGCAGCGGCGGCACGTGAATCCAGGCGTCGCCGTCCTCGACTTGCAGGCCGCCGTGCTCGTCCTGCCAGAGCAGCGTGAGGCAGCCGAAGTCGGTGTGCGCACCGCAGCCCTTCTGCCCCGGCAGCGCGCCCGCCGGTTGCGGCGGATAGTGGAGCAGGCGCAGGGTGGCCATCGCGTCGTCGCAGAATCCGTCGAAGTGGTCCTCGGCGAGACCGAGCGCCAGCGCGAGGCCGCGCGTCAGACGTTTCGACAGCGCATACAGCGCGTCGAAATACGCCTGCATCGCGGGACGAAACGTCGGCGAATGGCCGGGCCACTGATTCGGCCCGCAGTTGAATGTGCGCGCCTGCACGTGCGGATGGTCGTCGGCGAGTTCGTTGCCGATGTAGAAGCCTTCCTTGAGATCGGGCGGCGTGCCCGCCTCCAGCACCTGGCCGCGCAACGGCTCGTACCCCCGGTTGCAGGGCGAAAGCGCCTTGTCGACACGGCGCTTGTCGGACTCGTCGAGCGCAAAGAAGGCTTCCGCTTCGCGGCGCGCGGCGTCGACGAGCGCGACGGGCACACCGTGGTTCGCGATGTAGAAGAAGCCTTTGTCGGCGCAGGCGGCGTGCAGCGCCGCGCCGACCTGTGCGCGATCGTCGGCCTGCGCCGATAAGAGACCGCCGATATCGATGACCGGCAGCGTGGCCGTGGGTACGATGCGCGCGGCGAACGGCGCCTCGGCGGGCGGGCAGACTGACATGCGGATTCCTTGCAAAAGGATTTCAGGCAAGTCTAGCCGCGCCGCCGTGCTCAAAAAAGCAGAGAAAAGTGTCCATGGTGATGCCGTTTCGGCATCGGCTCGCACGTGCACGCGCCGGGGCTGGCGGGTGGCCGTTGCCTTCCCCCGGGCTCACACGATCGGCTCGTCCTGTTCGCGTTCGGCGATGGCTTCCGCGAGCAGGCGCACGAAGGCGTCGAGCGCCGGCGTCATCGTGCGGCCGGCGCGCGCGTAGACGCCCAGCTCCGAGACGAGCGGACGCGGCGAACGCAGCGGGACGTGCACGAGCGAACCTTCGGCGAAATCGTTTTCGAGGCCGAGCCGCGTCTGAAAGCCCACGCCGTGGCCGCGCGCCGCGAGACGCCGCATCAGCTCGATCGAATCGCTTTCGAGCACGGTGTCGAGCGGCTTGGCATAGCGGCGGATCAGCGGTTCGAGCAGGCCACCGATCGACAGCCGCGCGTTGCCGAGCAACAGCGGAAACCGCGCGCATTGTGCGAACGTGACGCTCGCCTCGGCCGCGAGCGCGTGCCCCGCGGCCACGATCGCGCCCAGCTGGAAGCGGCCGACCGCCAGTTGCTGGAGATCGCCCGTGTGCGGCAGCGAAAACGCCAGACCGAGATCGGCGTCGCCGTCGAGAATCATGCGCCGGATGGCCGCCGAGCCCGCCGTATACACATGAAAGCGGATGCCCGGATAGCGCGTCAGCATGCGCTCCACCACGTCGGGCAGCAGGCTCGTGTTGAGCCCCTCGACGGTCACGAGCGAAATCTCGCCGCGCCGGATACCGCGCAGCGCATCCATTTCGCTGTCGAAGCGGCGCGCGTCCTGAAGCACCGTGATGACGTGACGCGCGAACGCCTCGCCCGCCGCCGTGAGCGCGAGGCCGCCCGGCAGACGCTCGAACAGCGGCGTGCCGACTTCGGCTTCGAGCTTCAGCAATTGCCGGTTCACCGCCGACGACGCGACATGCAGTTGCCGCGCCGCCTCGCGAATCGAGCGGTGACGGCGGATGGCGTCGAAGTAGCGCAGCGAGCGCGCGTGAATGTGCGAGGCGAGAGCGTCGGATTGGGCAGGCTTGCGCATTGGGGCGGATGATAGGACGAGAACGTGAAGGACGGTTAAAGCGCAACCATCCTACCGTACCGCGCGTGCGGAATTGCCGGGCCGCCGGTTAGAGAGCTCGCGGGAAATACTTACACGGATTGGTAACGATTCGAAAATAGGCTGTGCGGAAATTAACATCGTATTCTCGTGTGAATAACCGCACGCATACTTTCATCGGCCTCATTTGAGAATGGAACACGGGGTCGCGAATTTGACGGTGGCGCGACTTACGCCCCTGGCCGAGATTGACCAGTGCAGTATTTCACATACTTGTCACAGAGACTTCCGACCGCGAAAACGACCAGGCTAGCTTTGGCGCTATCTGCGGTTCTGGGGCGATTGCACCGCGCTGACCATGAGCTTCTGGTCGAATGGATGAATGTGTTTGCCGCACGAATTCAGCGGCTTCCCCATATGCGCATGTCAGATTTTCCTAACTTGCCGTGATGCAAATAGCGTGTGTCGAAAGGCCTGCCTGGCGCGCTCGCATAATCCCGATGGCAATCACAATGACCCGGGTGCGCTGATTTATCGGTCGGCGACGGGCTTGCCTGCCTTCCATGACGCTCAGTTAGCGATTGGAAACCTTTACCCTTCAGGCAACCAACTCCGCGCCGTCTCGCCATTGCGGTGCATGCGCATGGCGCCAGCCATGGTGCGGTGCCGCACATAATCTTATTTTTTCATTCGGCGACGTACACCAAGGTTCGATACGATGACATGGATTTTCGAATATCCACTTCACGCCATTTAATAAGGTTTGCGAAATATATATCCACCGGATCGTCATTGATAACGCGCACCGGGCTGGTAACGTGTTGCCGGTGACAGGAGAGAGCTGACATGTTCGAAGACTTTATTGACCTCGCAAAACAGATCCGGCGAAGTGAAGCCTTCAAGAACGCGCTCAATTCCCCGTCGCGTTTGTCGCTCCATCTGAAGCAGCACTTCAATCACGGATACTTTGCGATAGAAATTCGCGCAAATTCGGGATTTTTCTCCGTGATGCAAATCGTGTTGTGCATCCTGCTCTACTGCGAAGAAAAAAATCTGACGCCATTCATCTCCGCGCGAGGCGGCAGTTATGGTGACGCGCAGGGCAAAGTCGACTGGCTTGCCGAGTGCTTCGAAAACATCGCACACGGTGCTACGCCGCGGGACTCAAACTTGCGTTTGCGAACGTCACGAGTGGAAGACCTTGGAAATCTGGGGTTTCGTCGATACGAGTCGGGCCTTCAGCTGACACACGCGAGCACGGTGTTTCTCTCGCAGTATCGCCCTGCTCCATCGATCCGGACCGAGGTCGACACGACATGCCGGAGACTGGGTATTGGTCCATCTACACTCGGGGTGCATTTTCGCGGAACCGACAAGAAGCACGAAGCCCATGTAATCGAACGAGATGCCTTTTGCCGGATGGTAGAGAAAACGCTCTCCGACCATCCGCATCTCACGAACATCTTCGTGTCGAGCGACGAGCAGACCTTTCTCGACTTTTTCAAGAACTGGGGATTCGCCGTGCCAGTCGATATCGCGCCCGCGACAATGCTGGCAAATGGAGAAAAGCCGGTGCACTTCAGCGGACACCCCGGGCTTGCGATCGGGCGCGAAGCGCTGATTACGAGCCTGCTTCTCTCGAGTTGCGGGTATCTGATCAAGACGCCCTCGTATTTGTCCGCGTGGTCCAGGATCTTCAATCCGTCATTGCCAGTCAGGCTCGTCGCACCTCCGCGCGCAAACGCTTTCTGGTTTCCCGACAGCCAGATCTGGTTGGAGCAGGAAAATCACGGCAGAGAGCAGGCTGGACTTCAGATCGACGCGCTGGCTTCCAACTCGCCATTTGTGGGAACCAGCGCGACTTCGTGAACGAATTGCCGTCAGGGAGCTTGATCGCGGACTTTTGCACAACCCCGTCTTACCGGTGACGGGATCATGGTATTTCGCGGGAGCACGCGATGCCCGGTCATCGCGCGGTCCGCGAACAAACTCCGATTCAGTGACCTACGGCACTGCGACGTCCTCCGGCAGTCGAACGCCTGAATCGGCGACATCGCGGGCGCAGGCGGTCGTCGGCCATCCGGTGCGTAGTCCAGGTTCGGCGCGCCGGCGCCTCCCGCGCACCGCCCGCCTCACCGACGACAAGAACCGCCTCCTCGCCCGTTTTCAGGTTCAAGTTGACATCACTTTGGCATAACAATATTATTGGTACAACCTTGTACCAATATCCTGCCATGCAACAGACCATCGACCGGATTTCGACCATTCCCCTGTACAGCCAGATCAAGCAGATCCTGATCAACGAGTTGCAGGGTGCGGGCAGCGCGACCGCGCCGGCCTTGACGGAGGCCAGCCTGATGAAACGGTTTCATGTGAGCCGGGCACCGATTCGTCAGGCGCTCAAGGAACTGGTCGACGAGGGCTACGTCGTTCGCCAGCGCGCCAAAGGCACGTTTCCGGTTCACGGCGTGAATGTGCGCCTGCCTCCGGCGCTCGAACTGGGTGGTTTGACCCGCTACCTCACCGAGCAAGGCTTGACGCCGACCTCGCGCGTGACCGGCCTTCAGCGTGTCGAGCCGCCGGAAGCCGTCATGGAGGCGCTCGGCCTCACCTCGCCCGAGAAGCTGCTTTATCTCCAGCGCGTCATTTCGGTCAAAGGCGCCCCGCTGGTCTGGGCCTGTACCTACCTTTGCACGCCGCCCGATTTTGCGCCGTCGGTCGAAGAGCTCGAGCGCGTCGGCACCGTGTTCGCGTTGATCGAGCAAGCGCTGGGCGTCGTGTACACGCGCGGCGAGCAGCACATCTGGGCGTCGGGCGCGAGTCCGGAAGAGGCGCAGGCGCTCGAAGTCGACGTTGGCGCGCCGGTGCTGGTCGCCGAGACGACGCTTTTCAGCAGTGACGGGCATCCCGGCGGCTGGCGCCGGGCAGTACACCGCGCCGAAGACTTCAAGTACGCCTTCGGTCTGAGCCGCTGACGGTTTTTTTTGCCCGGCGCTTTGTCATAACAATACAACATTGTAATCAATGAACAGGAGACATCCTCTTGAGTCGCATGACCGTTTCTATTGCTGGCGACGTGCATCGCAGTCCTGAGTCCCTCGGAGGCCGACATGTGCGTTAAACACAGCCAGGGCGTCCCGGAGCCGACGCCGCCCTTCACGTCCCTCATCCTTGCCGCACGCAACGATGGCGGCGTCGATGCCGGGACCGTCAACACGGTGCTCGGCCCCGTCGACGCCCGCGAACTGGGCATTACGCTGATCAGCGAATCGCTGCTGTACGTGTTGCCCGGCGCGCAGTACGCCTACGACCTCAAGTTCGATCGCGCGGAGATTTTCGACGCCATCGCAGCCAAGCTGCGCGCGTTCAAGGCCGCAGGCGGCGGCGCGATCGTCGACGCGACCGGCATGTTCGAGGGGCGCGACCTGCGCCTGTATGAAGCGCTGTCACGCGCCACCGGCGTGCATATCGTCGCGTCCACCGGGCAAGGTCCGGAAGTCATGCTCGGCGGCTACTTTCTGACGCCGCAGACCAATCCGCCCGCGCCCTGGCCGGCCGCGAAGTTCGCCGAGATGTTCGGCCGCGAAGTCAACGATGGCATGGTGGTGCCGCGTTTCGAGCGCCGTGCGCCCGCGGGCCTCGTCGCCACGGCGGTGACCCGCAGCGGCATGACGCCGACCGACGGCAGCCTCGTGCGCGGCGCGGCGCGCGCCGGTTCGACCTACGGCGTGCCCGTCTTCATCCGATACGGCGCCAACGCGCTGGAAGACATGCAACTGGCGCTCGACGAAGCGCTGAACCCGGACCGTCTGGTCATGGGCGGCATGGATCGCCGCGACGCCGTCGCCAAAGACTGGCCGATGGCGGTTGCACGCGCGGGCGTGCGAGTCGGCATCGACCACATTGGTTCGACCGACCCGCTCTACATCACCGACGCCGAGCGCGTCGACCTGATCGTCGCGTTGATCGAGGCCGGCCACGTCGATCGCATCGTGCTCTCGTCGAGCGCCACCGGCATCGCGTTCGGCGAAGCCGGCAATGACCTTCCGTACTGCGACGTGCTCACGACATTCGCGCCCATGCTCGAGGCAGCCGGGGTGTCGCAGCAACACATCGCCCACATTCTGATGACCAACACCGCCCAACTCCTGAGCGTCAACGGGGAAGCCAAATGACACGCGTAAATACAGTGCTGGGCACGATTTCGGCGGCGGAGCTTGGCTTTGTTGCGATCCACGAACACATCGGCTACGGCATGCCCGGTTGCGAGCTCGACAGCCGCTGGTGGAAGACGCCGGAGCAGCGTTATGAAGAGACGGTGCCCAAGCTGCGCCGGTTTCACGAAAACACGAAACCGTGGGGCGCGGCGACCTTCGTGGAAGCCACGGGCATCTGCAACGGCCGCGACATCGACTACTACAAGTCGCTGTCCGACAAGACCGGCGTGCATATCGTCGCGAGCACGGGCTTTGTCGGCGGCGACACCGCCTTGCCGTTCTTCGAGCGCGCGAGCGTGGAGTATCTGACCGATCAGTTCGTGCACGAAATCACGGTCGGTATCGGCGATACGGGCGCGAAGGCCGGGATCATCAAGGTGGGCGTGAGCCGCGGCTTCAAGATGAAGGAGCTCGATCTGCGCATCTATCGCGCGGCGGCGCGCGCCTCGCGCATCACGGGCGCGCCGATCTTCACCCACCTCGCCGTCGATTCCGCGCCGGCACTGAACATCTTCGCGGAAGAAGAACTGCCCTGCCATCGCGTGCTGTTCGGCCACGCCGACGATGGCGTCAGTCAAGGCCTCGTCAACGAGAAAGCCATTCTGGAAGCGGGCGGCCGGATTGGCTTCGACACCTTCGGCTACGACCTCGAATTGCCCGATCCGCCGTTCTGGGGCCGCCATCGTCAGGAGCGTCTCAAGCACTTCCTGCGCTTCCTCAACACCGGTCTGGTGAAACAGGTGCTGGCGTCGGCGGATGCGAACTGCTCGCCGCTCGGCTGGCCCGGCGTGAAGGGCCACACCGTGAATTATCTGTTCGAACAGCTGTTGCCCGACCTGCGCGCCGAAGGCGTCGAGGACGCGGTCATCGACCAGCTGTTCGTGCAGAACACGGCGGAGTTTCTCGCCCTGACGCCGAACCCGCAGCATTGACAGAACAATCAACTCAAGAGACACATCATGACACCCGGTAATTTGAAGAACCTGAATATCGCCGTGATCGGCGCCGGTTATGCCGGCGCCACGGCCGCGCTGGCGCTGAGCCAGGCCGGCGCCACGGTGACGGTCTACGAGCAGGCGCAAGAAGTGAAAGAGGTCGGTGCCGGGATCGGCCTGCGTCCCTCCACGATGGACCAGTTCCGCAAGCTCGGCATATTCGAGCGCATCGCCGCCGTGACGTCGGCGAGCGATTATTTCGAAATCCTCACGGCACTCGGGCAACGCATCGCGATGGAAGAGTGGCCCGAAAAAGAAGCCTTCGGCGCGACCACGCGTTTCGTGCACCGTGGCGACTTTATCGACGCGCTGCTGGGCGTGCTGCCCGAAGGCATGGTGAAGCTCAATCACCGTCTGAGCCAGATCGTCGACAACGGCGACAGCGCCACGGCGGTCTTCGCGAACGGCGTGAGCGTGACGGCCGATCTGATCGTCGGCGCCGACGGCATTCGCTCGCAGGTGCGTCAGCATCTGTTCAGCGACAAGCCGCCGGTTTTCGCGGGCGAACACGCGTATCGCGCGGTTATCCCGGCGGCGGATACCTGCGGTCTCGTGGACGACGGCAACCTGCGCATGTACGTGGGCCACGGCACCAAGATCTATTTGCTGCCGCTGCGTCATCGCGACGAAGTGTCGTTCGACGTCACCTGTCTCGCGACCGACTCCACGCCCGCGCCGGTGGCGAGCAAGGAACAGTTGCTGAAGGTCGTGGCGGGCTTCGATTCTCGACTGGTGGCGATCACCGAGGGGCTCGACATGGACAAGGTGAACCTGCGCGCCGTCTACGACATCGACCCGGTGCCGACGTGGCACTCGAATTCGGTCGTGCTGATCGGCGATGCAGCGCACGCGATGCTGCACCATCAGGGCCAAGGCGCGAACTCGGCGGTGCTCGACGCGGGCGCGCTCGCCGCCTGCCTGAGCGAGGCCGAGTCGATTCCGCAAGCGCTGGCGCAATACCAGGCCAGCCGCAAGCCCGTCACCGACGAACTTCAACGTCTGTCGCGCCAAAGCTGGAGCGAGGACGAAGTCCAAAGCGTCTTCCCGAGCCAGCATCAAGGCGAACTCGCCGCACGGAGCTAAATCATGGCCCTTCATCCTCAGGTTGCCCAGTTCATCGCTTCCCTGCCGCCCCCGCCGGCGGGTCCGCTCAATCCGGCCGCCATGCGGGCGGCGGACGAAAGCCACGTTGCGCCCATCGAACAGCGCCTGCCCGTGCACGCCGTCACCGAACGCATCTTGCCGACGGCCGCGGGCGACGTGCCCGTGCGCATCTATCAGCCGACGGCGGCGGACACGCATCCGGTGCTCGTGTATTTCCACGGCGGCGCGTTCTTTCTCGGCAGCCTCAACACGCACGATCATGTGGCGCGCGCGCTCGCCAATGCGACGCAATGCGCCGTCGTGGCGGTCGACTACCGGCTGGCGCCCGAGCACGCGTTTCCCGCGGGTCTGAACGACTGCTACGCCGCGCTCGAGTGGATCGCCCAGCATGGCCGCGAGCCGGAGAACGGCATCGGCTGGAATGGCGAGACGCTGGTGGTGGCCGGCGACAGTTCGGGCGGCAACTTCGCGGCCGCCGTCACCGCGATGGCGCTCGACGCGGGCCTGAACTGCATCACGCATCAGGTGCTCTATTACCCGTCGCTCGATCTCGACTTCGATGTCGAGCGCTACGCGTCGCTGAAGACCAACGCCGTCGGCAACGGTCTGGAGACCGCGTCGCTGAAGCCGTTCAACGCGTTCTACATCGACAGCGGCGCCGATCCCGCCAACCCGCTCGTCTCGCCGATCAAGCGCAACGATCTGGCCGGATTGCCCGCGGCGCTCATCGTCACGGCGGAGTGCGATCCGCTGCGTGACGAGGGCGAGTTGTATGGCCACGCCCTGAAGCAAGCGGGCGTCCCCGTGAAGGTGCATCGCTACGAGTCGGCGGCGCATGGCTTTGTTCAGTACTTCGCGTGGCTTCCCGAGTTTCAGGGCGTGTTCGCCGAGACGGCCGATTTCATCCGGAATCCTCAACGATGAAAACCGTCGATATCCACCCGCTGTTCTCGCAGTGGGGACGCTTTGGCCTCTACAGCTTTTTTATCGACGGCAGCGAGCCGGCGATTGTCGATACCGGCATCGCCGCATCGCCCGCCAATGGCATCGCGCCGGCGCTCGCGCAACTGGGCCGGCGCATCGAAGACGTGCGCTGGATTCTGCTGACGCACGGACACATCGACCATATCGGCGGCACGCATGCGCTGTGGGAACTCACGGGCCGCAAAGCAAAAATCGTGATTCACGAGGCGGACGTACCGTTCCTTCGTTCCCGCCGCACGCATGTGGACGAGTATCTGGCCGCGCGCGGCCGCTATATCGACGACGCGGACGCGGAAGCGAAATTGACGGCCGCCTGCGAGGCCGCGATCTCCGGCGAAATGGAACCCGACGTGATCGTGCGCCACGGCGATGAAATCTCGCTGGGACCGGACGTGAAGATCACCGTGCATTCCGTTCCGGGCCACACGGCCGGTTCGGTCGCGTACGTGGTAGAAGGTCAGCGCGACGTCTTCGTCGGCGACGCGGTGCAGATTCACGGCGCCGCCAACGGCTTTCCGAGCTACGCCGATCCGGACGCGTACCGCGCGAGCCTGCTACACCTGCGCGACCACGTCAAGCCGAACCGCCTGTTCCTCGGCCATCCCTATCGCAGCCAGAACGCCGAATCGCTCGGCGTGGTGCTCGATCGCGAACAGGCGGCGGCAAAAATCCAGGAAAGCCTCGACATCGAGGCCCGCGTGCGCGCCGCCACCGAACAATTCGGCCTCGACGGCGACGCCGTAGCGAAAGCCTCCTGTTCGCCCTTCTGCTGTATCGCGCAATACCTGCGCTACGAGGGCGATCCCACGCTCGAACCCTCACCGTTTTTCACCACTATGCACGGCTACTTTCACAAGGGTTATCGGTCATGATCGTCGTACACAAAGACCTGCGCGTTCCGATGCGCGACGGCGTTCATCTGGCCGCCGATGCCTATCACGCCAAAGGCGACGAGCCGCGTCCCGCGCTGGTCGCACTGAGCCCTTACGGCAAGGAACTTCAGGCGCTGGCGCTCACCATGCCGCCGCAGCGCCGCCCTTCTCCGCTGTGGGACGGCTGCATCGAAGCGGGTGACATCGCGCGCGTGGTGAAGGAAGGCTACGTGCACGTGATCGGCGATGTGCGCGGCTCGGGCGCATCCGAAGGCGAACATATCGGCAACTACAACGCGGGCGGCGTGCCGCTCGGGCAGGACGCGTACGACTTCATCGAATGGGTCGCCGCGCAGCCGTGGTGCAACGGCGTCGTCGGCATGATCGGCATTTCGTATTTCGGCTCCATGCAGATCTTTGCCGCCGCCGAACGCCCGCCCCATCTCAAGGCTATTTTCGTCAGCGGCGGTCATTTCGACTTCTATGAGACGACCTATCACGGCGGCGTGATGTGGTTCATGCCGCGCGCGGCGCGCGAAGGCCGCGGCGGCGATTCGGGCTGGGCATTCACGCATCGGCACAAGTCGCGCATGCTGGAAACGTACTCCGAGGAAGCGGTTCGCCAGCGCGTGGCCGAGCGTCTCGCCGATCCCGACGTCGCGGCCTGGCCGAACCTCGTGCATGTGCTGAACTATCCGATTCACCATGAATCGTGGTTCGACATCGTCACCAATCACCTCGACGGCGAGTGGTACGAAGAACAGAATCCGATCAACCTGGCGAGCAACATCGACATCCCGGTGTATCTGCAGATCAACCAGGGTCGAGGCTGGACCGTCGATGGCACCCTCGAGCTTTTCGACGTGCTCAAAGGCCCCAAGAAGCTGGAGATCGGGCCGTATCCGCCGATGCAGACGCGCCCGTGGGTCGACGAGCACGACACCATGTTCCGCTGGTACGACTACTGGCTCAAGGGCATCGACAACGGCATCATGGACGAGCCGCCCGTGAAAGTGCATGTCGAGGGCAGCCGCCAGTGGATGAGCGGCGAGCATTGGCCCGTCACGCCCGTCGAATACCGTTCGCTGTATCTGCGCACCCGTAGCAAGCTGGCGTTCGAACCCGAACCGCTCGACGCGGAGCATGCGCATGCGGAAGGCTTCTATCAGGCGCCGCTGACGGTCGTCGACAAGGTCGAAAAGCTGACGTGGTCCACCGAACCGTTCCAGAGCGCAACCTCGGTACATGGCGTGGGCGCGGCGCACCTCTACGCGGCCATCGATCAGGACGACACCAACTTCATTCTGCGCATGTGGGACGAAGCGCCGACCGGCAAGCGTCAACTCGTCACGACGGGTTTTCTCAAGGCGTCGCACCGCGAACTCGACGAGCGGACCACCGAAGGCAATCCGTATCACCCGCACACGCGCAGCGTGCCGGTCGAGCCTGGCGTGATCAACGAGTACGTCATCCGGCTCTATCCGTTCGCCAACGAGTTCAAGCCCGGCCACAAGCTGGTGGTCGAACTCATGTGCAACGAGCCGCTGGTGGATGAACACAACTCGCTGTTGCCGCCCGATGCGTTCCATCTGCCCGTTGGCCGCGCAGTCAGTCACACGATTTACCGGGATGCCACGCACCTGTCGCGCCTCGTTCTGCCTTTCGCATCGTCAAGCCGATAAACGAAGAAGTGGCGGCAGCAGTTGAATTAGCCTGAATCATCCGTGAATGAACGACTGAGTAGTCGTTCATTTTTATCGGACTACGAACTATTTAATCATAAGAAACGGCCGCGATCGAATCGTCGCGGACCGTTCGCCATTGCCAGACCTTGGGAGTCGTGCCCGGATGTAAAGATTCACATGCAATAACCAGTACTACTATATAAAGGAGACAGCATGACAAACGGAATCGGATATCACAGCAGGATGGGTCGATATGGACAGGTCGTCGCTGGCGCGACATTGGCCGCGATGTCATGCCTCGTGCAGGCCTCGACCTATCAACCGGCCGGCATCGACCTCGGCGCCACGACGTTCAACGACGCATTCGGCTCGACGGAGCCGGGCTGGACGAGCATTCAACTCCTCCAGTACGAACACAACACGAACTTCTATACGAATACGGGCGCACGCAGCCCGGCGTTCAAGGACGCGCAGCTCAATGCGCTGGTCTGGATGCCGCAGATCGTCTATACGTCGCCGATTCACATTCTCGGCGGCTCGCTCGGATTCACGGCGATGCTGCCGGTTGCCTGGCTGAATTCGCACTCGACCGAATTCAATCCCTATGCGCCCACGCTGACCTCGCGTTCCGGCTTCGGCGACATTACCTTCGGTCCGTTCCTGCAGATGGCGCCCGTGATCAGCAACGGTCGTCCGGTCTTTGTGCAGCGTTTCGAGTTCGACGTCATCGCGCCCACGGGCGCTTACGACCCGAATCGGCTCGTCAATCCGGGCTCGAACTTCTGGTCGCTGAACCCGTACTGGTCGGTGACGATTCTGCCTACGCCAAAAACGGAAGTGTCGGTGCGTATGCACTATCTGTACAACCTGAAGAACACCAATCCGGGCATCAATAACCCATTCGAAGTACCCGACATGATGAACTTTCAGGCGGGCCAGGCGGTGTGGGCCAATTTCGCGGCGGCCTACAAGATCTTGCCGAATCTCGAAGTGGGCCTGAACGGCTTCTGGTTTCGTCAAATCACCGACGACCGCGTCAACGGCGCGAGCCAGCCCGCGGCGCGCACGACGAATCTTTCGCTGGGCCCGGGCGCCGAGTGGACCATCAATCGACATAACTTCGTCTTCGCCAACCTCTACTTTCCCGTCGTCGAACGTAACACCTACTCCGGCACGCACGTGAATCTGCGCTGGATTCATGCGTTCTGACAAGGAGACGAACATGCAACAGCCAAGCCAACATCCAAAAATCGAAAGCGCGCGCGGCATGGCCACGCTGATGATTGCCCACTGCGCCGGCATGCTTGATCTCGTCGCGCTGCCGTTGTGGGTCGGCACACTGATCGCGTACTATCGTCTCAATCCGCAACAGGCCGGCACCCTGCCGACGCTGTTTCTGATCGGCGCGTCGTTGTCGAGCGTATTCTTTGCTTCCCGCTTCAACCGCGTGAACGCGCGGTGGGCCGCCGTCGCGGGCTTTGCGATTGCCGCGCTGGCGTTCGCGCTCTGTTATGGCCAGACGAGCATGAGCACGCTGGCGCCCTTGCATTTCGCAGGCGGCCTCGCGGCGGGAACCGCGCTGAGTTTTACGCACGGCACCATCGGGCGCGCGCTCAATCCGCACCGCGTTTTTGCGTGGGCGGGGCTGGCGATCGGCATATTCGGCATCGTGTTTCTGGGCGGCACGCCGGGCTTGCTGGCCCGATTCGGCGGCGCGACGCTGTTCATCGGCTTTGCCGCGATCATGGCGCTGGCCGCCGTGATGGGCGTGCTGTCTTTCCCGCGTCCGAGCCGGCAAGACGATGAGCAACGCGAGGGATCGTCGGCGCGGGCTCAACCGCTCTCGCGTGCAGTCTGGTACTCGATCGTCGGCATCGCCCTGCTCGCCATGACCCAGGCGATGACGCTGAGCTTTTACGAACGCATCGGCATCGCACGCGGCTTTGGCCGTGAACTGGTGACGCTCGCGCTCGTGCTCTATGGGATCGTCACGCTCTTTCCGGCGCCCCTCGCCGGTCTGCTCGAAAAGCGCATCAAGGCCACCACGGTGATTTCGATCGGACCGATCATGCAGGCGGTGTTTGCCATGATCGTGACGCATACCTGGAGTTATCTGTTGTTCGCCGCTTCAGGAGCGCTGATGGCGTTCACGATTCTGTTCACGCACACCTTTGCATTTGGTCTGCTGGCTCGCCTGGACCCGACCGGACGCGCGGTGGCGGCCACACCCGCCATGCTGATGGTGGGCGCCGCCATCGCGCCATTTCTTGGCGGCACGCTGGTCAAGTTCATTGGCTTCGGTGCGATCGGCTATGCCGCCATTGCGCTGGTTGCGATCGAACTGCTGTTGTTCAACCTGACGCGCCTGGCCGCGCGGGACGAATCGCCGCTCGAGCAAGTGCCGGCGGTTTGACTCTGTGGGGGCGGCTGCGTCGACGGCACTCGCCCCCACCATTCATTTCATGCGCAGACGTTGCAAAACGCGTAGCAAACCCATCAGTTCCTTACCTGCCCCTCATCCCCCGGCTCGTCCGCTGCGCTGCGCAATCCAACCGTTTCGATCCAGATATCAACATTCGTAATGACAAAAATACGAAGATTCGATTGGATCGATTTCAGCGAACCGGCCATCATGGCGCAACGCTTTTCGGCAACGTGTCACCATACGGCTCGTTGCGGGTTCACTGAATTCGCGCCGGACCGGTCGAGTCGGCGCGCGACGGAGCAATGCCATGCAAATGAATGCGATCATCTGGCCCGACGGCTACACCCCGGGCTTCACCGACAACTTCTGCTCGAACGAAGTGATCGTCGCGGGCTTGAGCGCCGCCGAGGTCTGGCCGCAGCTGAGCGTCCCGGCCCGCTGGCCGGCGTATTACGCGAACTCCGCGAATATTCGCTTTCACGACGACAAAGGCCCGGTGCTTGAAAGCGGCGCGCGCTTTTACTTCGAAACGTTCGGCTTTCCCGTCGAATCGCAATGCACCGAATATGTCGCGCCGACCAGCGGGCAGCCAGGCCGGGTGGCGTGGCATGGCTGGACGGGCGAAGGCGATTCGCGTCTCGATGTGATTCATGCGTGGCTCGTCGAGGATCTCGACGGCAAACGCGTGCGCATCCTCACGCAGGAAAGCCAGAAGGGCAAGCCCGCAGTCGAACTGCATAACACGAAGCCGAATCCGATGATCAACGGTCATCAGGATTGGCTCGACGGCCTCGTCGCCGCCTCACGCAAGGTGAAACGAGCATGAAAGCAATTGTGGTGCGTACGCCAGGTGGCCTCGATCACCTGCAACTGACCGATCTGCCCGATCCGGGGCAGCCCGCTGCGGGCGAAATCCGCGTGAAGCTGCACGCGACTTCGCTGAACTTTCACGATCTGCTGGTCGCCAACGGCGGCATTCCCACGGCCGACGGCCGCGTGCCGATGGCCGACGGCGCGGGCGTGGTGGAGGCCGTCGGCGCGGGCGTGAGCGAATTCAAGCCCGGCGATCACGTCGTGTCGTGCTTCTTTCCGCACTGGCCCGCCGGTCCTGCGTTCGCCGAGGTCGGCAATTTCCAGGGCACGCCGGGCGACGGCATCGACGGCTTCGCGGCGGAGTATGCGGTCCGTCCCGCCAATGCGTTCACGCACGCGCCGCGCGGCTGGACGCATGCCGAATCGGCGACGATCACGACTGCGGGACTGACCGCATGGCGCGCGCTGGTCGGCGACGGCCAGTTGAAAGCGGGCGACACCGTGCTCACCCTCGGCACCGGCGGCGTGTCGATCATCGCCTTGCAGATCGCCAAGGCGATGGGCGCGCGCGTGATCGTGACGTCCTCCTCGGACGAGAAGCTCGCGCGTGCGCGTGGACTGGGCGCGGACGACGGCGTCAATTACCGCACCACGCCCGATTGGGGCCGCGCCGTGCGCGAATCGACGGGCGACCGTGGCGTGGATCACGTCGTCGAACTCGGCGGCCCGGGCACGCTCGCCCAGTCGATCGACGCAGTGCGCGTGGGCGGCCATATTTCGCTGATCGGCGTGCTCACGGGCCGTCAAGGCGATGTGCCGACTTCGGTGCTCATGGCGAAACAGGCTCGTCTGCAAGGGCTGATTGTCGGGAGCCGCCAGCAGCAGCGGGACTTCGTCGCCGCACTGGAGCAGACGCGCATTCGTCCGGTGCTCGATCGCAGTTTCGGTCTCGAACAACTCGCCGATGCATTCCGTTTTCAGGAAAGCGGCGGCCACTTCGGCAAGGTCGTGGTCGAGTGGTGATCGGCACCTAGCCGCCCCGACTGACCCCGGCAACACGGCGCGGCCGCCATGACGGCCGCGCCGTTCATTCCCGAACGAAGCACATACGTACGCGCTTCACCGCGTGCCCGTCTCGCGACAAGGGACGCCGTCGCGACATCGGCACGACGTGGCAACGCTGGCGCAGTCATGCCGGGCGCGAGCCCGACCACGCAGCCGTCAACGTGACGGCGCCGCCTCCAGCAGCGTGGACGACAAGGCCGGATCGGCCTCGATCTCGCTTTCGGTGAAACGGAAACGCTGCCACGCGCCGCGCGCGAACTCGCGCGTCGCGTCGCTGAAATGCGGCGAAGCGGGATCGTCGGAGAGCGAGTGAGCGAGCATCGTGTCGGCATGCACGCCTTGCGGGCCGAAGCTCACGACCTGCACATAGCTGTCGCCGTGGCCGCTGCCGTCCATCGCATAACCGCCGGCGTTCAGCGGATGCTGCGCGCACACCACCGTGAAATAGCCCGCGTCGTTGCAGCCGCCGTAGAGCGGCACGCGCACCGCGCCGCGCTGCGTGTAGAGCAACTGACCGCGCGGCGAGTCGGCCGCGAAGCCGAAACCGCGCAGCGCGCGCACGGACTCGGCGAGCGCGTGGCGCAGCGCGGCGACGATGTCGGCATCGGCGGTATTCAGGCCGTTCGGCGTGGTGAGCGGCGCGGCCGGATCGAACGGCACGCGATAAAGCTTGTCGGCAGGCACCTTGCTCGCGCGGGTCCAGAACTCGTCCCAGAGATTCGCGCCGCGCGCGTCGCTGCGCGCCGTGCCGTCCCATTTCGCGAGCACGTTGCAGGCTTGCGCGACGTCGGCATCGTCTGCGGGATTCGCCGTCGTCGCCTGGGTAGCTCGATCGCGCTTGCACAGCGCGTCGAGCACGGGCCGCCGCAACAGCTCCTCCGACATCGACCGGCTCGCCAGCACGCCCTGCTCCAGCGCCGCACGCGTGACGCCGCCCGGCGCGGCCTGCAATTGCGCAGCCAGCGCGTGGCCCAGACGCGTGCGCAGCGTCTGCGGCGTGCCCGTGAGCCCCGTCACGCGCGCAAAACCCATGAGCGGCGCGGCCGGATTCGTGAGCCAGTAACTGCCGTTGAAATTGCCCACGTAGTCGTCGCGCGTGAGCGACGGCATCTGCGCCACGCCCAGCGTCTGCGCCTGCGGCGCGTGGGGCGCGCTCTGCCAGGCGCAGGCGCTTTTCGAACCGTCGAGGAACGGCACGCCCGGCGCCTTGGCGTCGAACGCGCGGCCGAGCGGCGGCGTGCAGGCCTGCGCGAGCGCGTCGCTCACGCCCGGCATCGCGCCGATGTCGGCGAACCACACGCGCGGGTCGTTGCGGCCGATCGCAAACGTGTTGACCCACGGCATGGCCGCGTAGCGCTTCTGGATCGCGATGAAGTCGTCGAGCGACGACGCGCTGCCCCACGCGAGGAAGTTCTCGAACACGCGCGTGTTGTCGGCGTTCACGTCGCGCAACGCGAACGCGTGCTGCGCATTCCACGCGAGCGCGGGCGACATCGTCGACAGATTGATCAGCGGGCCGAAGCGCGAGCGATAGAGCGTGCGCGTGACGTGCGTGATCGTGCCGTCGCTGCCGCGCACCGGCACCGTGACGGGCACCGCCTGCATGGCTTCGTCGCGGCCGTCGTAGAGATAGTGCGTCGGCGCGCCCGGCACCAGCGCAAGCTGGAAGATGCCGAAGCGGCGTGCCTGCGAAACGGTGTGCGTCCACGCGATGTTGTCGTTGAAACCGATCATCACTACGGGCACGCCGAGAAACGACGCGCCCGCCACGTCGAGCTGGCCCGGAATCGTCAGCTGCGCCTCGTAGAAGCGGTCGGGGCCTTGCCAGAACCAGTGCGGATTGCCGAACAGCAGGCTCGCGCCCTCGCGCGTTTTCGCCGCGCCGAACGCCAGCGCATTGCTGCCGATGCCCGCACGCTGGTCGATGTCGAAGCGTGTCGGCGCGATCTCGATCGACGCCGTCGTGGCGCTGGCCCGCGCGGCTTGCGGCGCGCTCGCGGCAGGCGCGGCTTCGGCCGATGGCGGCTTCGCGTGCACGATGGCCTCGACGAAATGCGCCTCGCCGCCCGCGAGCGCGGCCGCGATCAGGCGGCGATAGACATCGTCGGCGTCGATCGGGCGCAGCCAGGCGGCGTTCGCGCACGCGGCATGCGCGTCGGCGAAGCGCCCCGCGCGCAGATCGTCGAGATAGCGGTCATAGCCCGCCGCATAGCCTTCGACGAGCGCGCGCGTGCGCGGCGTCTGCGCGTCGCGAAAGCGCGCCACGGCGTCGTTGCCCGCGACGAAGCGGAAGAAGAAGTCGGCGTCGAGATTGTGCGGCTGGCCGAACGACGCGGCCGCCGGCGGACGCGCTTCGGCGCCGAACTGCTCTGAGCGCTCGCCGCGATACGTCACGAAGGCATCGCCGAGCGTGCAGAGATTGTCCTGCGCCTGCGCGTAGCCGGTGCCATAACCGAGGCTGCCCCAGTCGTTCGCGCGGATATGCGGGATGCCGTCGGCGGTGCGGCGGATGTCCGCGCGATAGGCCTGATGAGACTGCTGCGCTTGTTGCGTCTGCTGTTGCGTGGACGTCGTGCACGCGCCGGCCAGAACGGCGCACAGCGCGCCGGCGAGGAGATTGCCTGCTGCGGAAAATCGTTTCATCGAAGGTGGCGTCGGGTGCGGTGTCGGAAAACGAAGTTTGGGCGGCGTTTCAATGGCGTTCGGCGGGCGCGAATCGCGCGCTCAATGCGCGAAACTGATCGGCATGCCGCCGTCCGGATGCGCGACCGTACCCATCGGAATGCCGTAGATCGCACTGAGCGTCTCGGCGCGCATCAGCTCGGCGGACGGCCCATGCGCAAGCAGACTGCCGCCCTTGAGCGCGATCAGCTCGTCGCAGAAGCGGCCCGCCATGTTGATGTCGTGCAGCACCACCACCACGCCGATGCCGCGCTCCTCGCTCAGGCGGCGCACCAGCGCGAGCACTTCGATCTGATGCGCGATGTCGAGCGCGGAAATCGGCTCGTCGAGCAGCAGACAGTCGCTGTCCTGCGCGACCAGCATCGCCAGCCACACGCGCTGACGCTCGCCGCCCGAGAGGCTGTCCACGGCGCGATCGGCGAAGCGCACCACGTCGGTTTGCTCCATCGCCTCCAGCACTTTTTGCGTGTCGGTGCGCGAGAAACGCCCGAGCGCGCCGTGCCACGGATAGCGGCCGAGCGCGACCAGCTCGCGCACCGTCATGCCGTCGGCGGCGGGCAGTTGCTGCGGCAGATACGCGACCTTGCGCGCAAACGCGCGGTTGTCCCACTGCGCGAGCGGCTGCCCCGCGAACGTGAGCGTGCCCGCGGCGGGCTGCTGCTGGCGCGCGAGCAGCTTCACGAGCGTCGACTTGCCCGAGCCGTTATGGCCGATCAGGCCATACATGCGGTGCTTCGCCAGCGTGAGCGAGAGCGGCTTGAGCAGCGTGCGGCCGTCCGCCGCAAACGACACGCCGTCGAGCGTGAACATCGCCGACGCGTGAGCGTCCTGCGGACGTGTCGCCGGATGAATGGCGTCCGCGCTTGCATTGTTGCTTGCATCGGCATTGGCGGGCGCTTCGGGCAACGTCTCGTCGTGCGAAAGATTCATGGTCAAGCTCATTGGCATCTTCAACGGTAAATGACATCGACATCATCGACGCCGTGCGTGCATCGGTTTCAGCGCGTGGCCACGCGTGCGAGCGGCGCATGATCCGCGCCCTGCTCGCCGTTGCCCGCCGCGCGCGCGCCCAGATCGGCGCCCAGGCCGGTTTCCACGAGCTGACCGTATTCGAGCTTGATATAGCGATCGGCGAGATGGAAATAGCGATCATCGTGCGTGATGACCACCACGGTCTTGCCCTTCGCCTTCAGCTCGGGCAACAGCTTGCGATAGAACACATCCTTGAACAGCGGGTCCTGATCGGCGGCCCATTCGTCGAACAGATAGAACGGGCGATCCTCCAGATACGCGACCAGCAGCGCGAGGCGCTTGCGCTGTCCCTGCGAGAGTTCGAGCGTGGAAAACGCGCCGTCCTTGATGCTGACCTTGTGATCGAGCTGCAGATGCACGAGCAGATCCTGCGCGGTCTGATCGAGCCCGTCGAAGCGCATGCCGAGCAGACTGTCGAACAGGAAGAAGTCGCTGAACACCACCGAAAACAACTGCCGGTAGCTGTCGCGATCCGCTTCGCTCACGGGCGCGCCGTCCACCAGGATACGCCCGCTCTCGGGCGCGTACAGCCCCACGATCATCTTCGCGAGCGTGGTCTTGCCGCTGCCGTTGCCGCCGATCAGATAGACCAGTTCGCCGGGCTTGAAGCTCAGATTGATCGGCCCGAGCGTGAAGACATCATTCTCCTTCTCGCGGAAATAGCGGTGCGTGACGCCGTCGAGCACGAGACTCTGGAAGCCGCGTTTGACCGGCGCATCGAGCCCGTTTTCGAGCGGCAGTTCGGCGTTCACTTCCTCGATGCGTTCGAGCGCCACGCGCGCCGTGCTGATGTTCGGAATCGCCGAAAGCAGCGACTCGATCGGCATGATCATGTAGAGAAATACCATCGCGTAACCCGACATCACATGCGTATTCACGGGATACAGGCGCGCGACCACGAACAGCGTGATGCCGATGAAGGCGAACAGGATGAAGCTGCCCCAGCTCGCCGCCGCCGCGTAGAGCACGTAGCCGCGCGTGCGCTGCACGCGCACGGCTTCGACGTTGGTGGAGAGCGTGTCGTCGATGAAGGCGGCGCGGCGCAGGCGATGCAGCTTCAGTTCCTTGGCGCCGTCGAACAGCGCGCGGAAGTGGCGCACCAGATCGTCCTCGCGCTTGCGCGACGCGCGCAGGTGAAACAGCGCGCGTCCGTTGGCGGCGCGAAAACCGGCCGCGCCGATGCCGATCGTCACGATCGCCACCAGCAGAATCTGCCACGACAGCACGCTCAGATACGCAAGACAGCCGATGATGACCGCGCTTTGCATCGCCAGCGCGGGCATGCGCACGAACAGCATCACGATGGCGTCGAGATCCTGCGTGAGCACGGCGAGCGAGCGCGCCGCGCCCTGCTGCTCCAGATGGCGGAACGAGGCGCCGCCCAGACGCCGGATCGTCTGCATGCGCAGATCCGCCTTGGCGCGCTGGCCGAGGTCCATGAACAGCGTTTGCGAGAGCGTGCGCGTGGCGAGCACGATCACGCCGAGCACGACGAACTGCCAGCCCAGACGCGCGAGCTGCGAAGTCGAGGCCGACAGCGCCTGATTGATGAGCGCGACCAGGCCCGCGTTACCGAAACCGCTGACGAGACTGGTTGCGAGCGCAACGAACAAGGTCCATCGGGCGTTGCGGGCGAGCTTCAAGAGCAAAGACATGGGACTCCTTGAGAGAGTGCGTCATGAACCGGGCCGATCTTGCGCCGGCCGCCGGAACATTGTGAGGATCAGATAAAGTCCGCCGAGCAGCGTCGCCATCACGCCGGCCGGCATTTCCTGCGGGAACAGCACCCAGCGGCCGAGCCAGTCCGAGCCGATCATCAGCGTCGCGCCGAACGCGGCCGCCACGAACAGCAAGGGCATGGCGCGGCGAATGCCGAGCATGCGCGCCATATGCGGCGCCATCAGGCCGATGAACGACAGCGGCCCGATCACGAGCGTCGCCACGGCGCTCAGCAGCGCGCTCAGCATCAACAGGCCGAGGCGCGCCCCGGCGATGCGCACGCCGAGCCCCACCGAGACCGCGTCGCCGAGCGGCAGGATTTCCAGCCAGCGCCGGCACAGCGGCACGGCCGCCAGCGCGAGCAGCGCGCAGACCGCGACGAGCGCCGCCATCGTCGGCCCGACGTTGTAGGTCGAGCCCGCCAGCAGGTTGTACAGGACGATGACGCGCGGGTCGCCGCTCGATACGGCGATCACCGACACGGCCTGGAACGCCGCGCTCAGCGTCATGCCCGCGAGGATCAGCGTGTCGGGCGCGAACGACGAGGCGCGCGCGATCAGCACGAGCGCGCCCAGCGTGAGCATCGACCCGGCCGCGCACCAGACGAGAAACGTCGGCAGGTCCGGATGCGTCGTGAGAAACAGCGCGCCGGTCAGGCCGAGCGCACCGCCCGCCGACATGCCGAGCAGGTCCGGGCTCGCCATCGGATTGCCGGTCATGCGCTGCACGACGCCGCCCGAGAGCGCGAGCAGCACGCCCACGCCCGCCGCCGCCACCACATGCGGCAGGCGCAGGAACAGCAGCGCGCCCGCTTCGTGCGCGTTGCTCAGATGCCAGCCCGCGAGCCCGCGCCCGAGCATCAGCGAAACGACCACCACCGCCGCCAGCGCCAGCACGCTCGCGCCCGCGACGAGGCGCAGGCCGCGCGGCGACAGCGGCGCGCTGTGCTGCACGGGCGTCTGCGTGAGATCGGGACGGCCGCGCAGACGGCGCAGCATCGCCAGCAGCAGCGGCGCGCCGATCAGCGTGGTGATCGCGCCGGTCGGAATCGCCATGCCGAAGCGCGCCGTGCACAGTTGCGCGAGTTGATCGGCGAGCCACAGCAGCACCGCGCCGATCAGCGGCGACCAGATCACGCGCTCGCGCAGACGGCGCGCGCCCGCGAGCCGCGCGACCGCCGGCGCGGACAGCCCGACGAAGCCGATCACGCCCACCGCGCTCACCACGAAGGCGGCGATCAGCAGTGTCAGCGCGAGCGTGAGGCCGCGTGTGGCGCGCAGCGAGACGCCAAGGCTCGACGCCACCGTTTCGCCGAGATCGAACACCGCCATCGGCCGCAGCAACAGCAGCAACGGCACCGCGCACGCCGCGAAGCGCACGGCGAGCGCGAGCGCCACGCGCCAGTCGTGCTGCGCGAACGAGCCGCCGCCCCAGACCAGCAGGCCGCTCAGCAGGTCGTAGTGCGAGATCGCCAGCGCGAGACAGAACGCGCCGCCGCACAGGTTGACGATCATGCCCGCGAGAATCAGCGCGAGCGGCGACATCCCGCGCCGCGCCGCCAGCGCGAACACGGCGGCCAGCGCCACCGCGCCGCCCGCGAGCGCGACGGCGTCGCGGCCGCCCGTCAGCAGGAACGGCGCGTAGACGGTGGCGAGCGCGAGCGCCAGCCACGCGCCCGAAAACACGCCGAGCGTCATCGGTTCCGCGAGCGGATTGCGCAGCACCTGCTGGGTCGCGACACCCGCGAGCCCGAGCGCCGCGCCGCACAGCAGCGTGACGGCCACGCGCGGGTAATCGCCGTAGTGCACCAGCAGTTGCGCCACGTCGGTCGCGGACGGCGCGACGAGCGCCTGCCACCAGAGCGCGGGCGCGAGCCGCGCGTCCAGACGCAGCGCGAACAGCAGCGCCGCCAGCGCGAACAGCGCGCAGACGGGCCAGAGCGGCGTGCGGCGCGACGGCGCGAACGGCGTGGTGAGGGCCTGTTTCATGCGGCCTCCCGCAGCCGTGCGGACGAAGCCACGGACGAAACTGCGGACGTCACTGCGGACGAACCCGCAGGCAGCGCCGCCAGCGCCTCCACCAGCGACCGCGCGAAATACGCCGCGCTCAGGATGCCGCCTTCGGGCGACACCTCGGCCATGCCGGTCATGCGTCCCGCGCGCGCGAACGGCATCGCCTGCCAGACTCGGCTCGTCTGCATCATCGACGCGGTCATCGCGGGCAGCGGTTTGACGTAGACGAGCGTGGCGCGCGGATCGGCGTCGAGCGCGTCGAAGCCGATCATCGCCGCCGACGCACGGTCCGCCCGGCTCCACGCATTGCGCAGCCCGAGTTGCGCGACCAGTTCGCCGAACAGGCTGTGCGTGCCGAACACGCGCAGACGCGATTCGTCGACAAAACGCGTCAGGAAGACGGGCGCGCCGCCGTTCGCGTACGCCGGCAGCGCATCGAGCCGTGCGCGCGCCGCCGCGACCGCGCGCTGCGACTGCGCCACGGCGGCCTCGGCCTGCGCCTCGTGGCCCAGCATGCGCCCGAGCCGCAGCGTCTCCGCACAGGCGTCCGTGTACGGCGTCGGGCTCGCGTGGAACTGGCCGAGCGTGACAGTCGGCGCGAGGCGTTCGAGCGAGCCGCGCATCGACGCGTGCGCGGGCGTGATGACGATGAGGTCCGGCTTGAGCGCGAGCATCAACTCCATGTTCGGCTGGAACATCAGCC
The DNA here is from genome assembly GCF_014171495.1 of Paraburkholderia tropica. NCBI lineage: Bacteria > Pseudomonadati > Pseudomonadota > Betaproteobacteria > Burkholderiales > Burkholderiaceae > Paraburkholderia > Paraburkholderia tropica. Next base: position 1,217,793 of record NZ_CP049137.1, on the reverse strand, counting down.
CCAGATCGACCACGGAATCGGGCACCGGGCAGGCCGCAAAGTTGCGCCGGAAACCCGGCGTGTTCGCCATGCCGACCGGCACCACGCCGAGCGCCAGCGTCAGCTCCGCGAGCCCCCAGTCGAGCACGATCACGCGGCGCGGCACGGCGGCCGGCGTCGTCCCGGCGCGCGCGCCCGTGCTGGCGAGATTGAGACAGACGCCGCCCAGCAGCGCGGCGAGCAAAGTCCTGCGATTCATTGCATCAGATCGGAAAGTAGGGATTGCAGGGTATCGGCGTCCGGCGCGGCGCTGTTCTGAGCGCGCGCGGCGTCCACGGCGCGCGCGTAGGCGTCGAGCGTGGGCGCGGCGAACAGCGCGGCCAGCTCCACGTCCGCCTGGCATTCGCGCGCGACGCGACGCTGAAGTTTAAGGCTCAGGATCGAATCGCCGCCGAGTTCGAAGAAGTGATCGAAACGGCCCACGCGCTCGACGCCCAGCACTTCGCTCCACAGACGCGCGAGCACCGTTTCGGTGTCGCCTTGCGGCGCGGCGTAATCGTGCGCGGCCTGGAGCGCCGGCACCGGCAGCGCGCGGCGGTCGATCTTGCCGTTCGGCGTGAGCGGCAGGACGTCGAGCACCGTGATCGCGGCGGGCACCATGTAGTCGGGCAGCGTGAGTGCGAGCGCGTGCTTGAGTGCTTGCGGATCAAGTACGCCGGTTTGCGTTGTCACCCACGCGAGCAGACGCGCGCCGCCGCCGTTGCCGTCCACCAGCGCGACGGCTTCGCGCACGCCCGGCTGCGCGAGCAGCGCCGCCTCGACTTCGCCCAGCTCCACGCGCAGGCCGCGCAGCTTCACCTGCTGATCGAGACGGCCGAGGTAGTCGAGCGCGCCGTCGTCGCGCCAGCGCACGAGGTCGCCGGTGCGATAGAGACGTCCGCCCGCCGCGTCGAACGGATCGGGCACGAAGCGCTCGGCGCTCAGCGCGGGCCGTTGCAGATAGCCGCGCGCGAGCCCCGTGCCGCCCAGATACAGCTCGCCCGGCGCGCCGCGCGGCACGAGATTCATGGCCGCGTCGAGCACGTAGGCGACGCGTTCGCCGATCGGCCGCCCGATCGGCGCGTAGGCGCCGTCGAAGCTCGCATCGACATCCCAGGCCGTTGGCGCGATCACCGTTTCGGTCGGCCCGTAGGCGTTGATGAGGCGGCAGCCCGGCAGCGCGCGCGCTGCGGCCTGCATCGCCTGCGCGCTCCACGCCTCGCCGCCGACGATGCACAGCCGCAGCGCGAGCGCGGGCAGATCCCCCGCGTCATCGAGCGCGCATTCGGCCACCAGATTGGCCAGATACGACGGCGTGAGAAACACCACCGACACGCGCTCGCGGCGCAGCGTGTCGACGAGGCGCGCGGTCGACCAGCGCGACGGCTCCGCGATCACGAGCGCCGCGCCCGCGCACAGCGGCACGATCCAGCGTTCGTGCGCGATGTCGAAATTGATCGACGCGAAGTGCAGTTCGCGGTCGGCGGCGTGCATGCCGTCGCGTTCGGCGATCGCCGCGCAGTGCATCGACAGCGCGTCGTGCGCGACGGCCACGCCCTTGGGACGCCCCGTCGAGCCCGAGGTGTAGATCACGTAGGCGAGATGGCCGGCGTACGGCGCGGGGGTGACATCGGACGCAAGATCATGCGCCGGTTCATCGGCGAGATCGGGCGCGTCGAGATCGAGCACGCTCAGCGGCGCGGCGGCGAGCATCGCGGCGGCGTGCGGGTCCGCGCCTTGCAGCAGCACGAGGCCGATGCCGCTGTCCTCGATCATGTGCGCGAGGCGCGCGGCCGGATAGGCGGGATCGAGCGGCACGTAAGCGCCGCCCGCCTTCATCACCGCGAGCATCGCGACGACCATCTGCGCCGAGCGATTCACCGCCAGCCCGACCCGCACCTCGGGCCCGACGCCCGCGCGCACGAGCCGGTGCGCGAGCTGATTGGCGCGCCGGTTCAGTTCGCCGAACGAGAGTCGCGCGTCGTCCGCGACGATGGCGGGCGCATCCGGCGTGAGCGCGGCGCGCGCGGCGATCCGCAGATGCACGGGCGCGTGCGTAAGTGACGACGCGGTATCGGCGGTATCGGCGGTATCGGCACTATCGGCGCGGCCAAGCGCGAGCAGATCGGCGCGTTCGCCGTCGTCGAGCAATTCGAATGCGGCGGGCGCGAGCCGCGCCGCGCCCGGCGTGCTGGCGAACGCGCGCAGCAGACGCGCCATCTGCTGCGCGAGCCGCGCGGCGTCCGCGTCGTCGAAGGCGGCGCGCGCATGACGCAGACCGAGCCGCAGCGTCTCGCCCTGGGTGACGCCGAGCGTGAGCGCGTAGCTCGTTTCGTCGCGCGCGCTCACCTCGCCGATCTCAAGACCGCCCGGCGAAGCTTCCTTGAGCACCGCATCGACGGGATAGTTTTCGAACACGACGAGACTGTCGAACAGGCCCTGCCCGCTCGCGCCCGCCCAGCGCTGGATCTCGTGCAGCGGCGTGTGCGCGTGCTCCTGCGCGGCCATGCCCTGCGCCTGCAACGCGCGCAGCCAGTCGCCGAGTTGGCGCGCCGCGCGCGGCTGCGCCACCACCGGCAGCGTGTTGATGAAGAGGCCGAGCAGATGCGCCGCGCCGGGCAGATCGGCGGGACGGCCCGCGAGCGTCGCGCCGAACACCACCGCGTCCTGATTCGTGTAGCGCTGCAACAGCAGCGCCCAGGCGGCCTGCAACAGCGTGTTGACGGTCACGCGTTCCTCGCGTGCGAACGCGACGAGGCGCGCCGTGTCGGCGGCGTCCAGCTCCACCGTGTAGAGCGCCTGGCCCGATGCCTGGCTCGATGCATCGCCGGCGCGTTTCGGGAACGCTTCGGCGAGCCGCGTCGGGCCGTCGAGACGCGCGAGCTGCGCCTGCCAGTGCGCGGCGCTCGCGTGCGCATCGTGGCCGCGCAGCCAGCCGATGTAATCGCGATAACGGCCGCCCTGCGCGGGCAGCGCCTCGCCGCTGTAGTGGCGCAGCACTTCGCCGAGCAGTTGCGACACGCTCCAGCCGTCCATCAGCAGATGATGGTGCGTCCAGACGAAGTGATAGCGCCGCGCGCCGGTGCGGATCAGCGCCAGCCGATGCAGCGGCGCGCGCGCGAGGTCGAAGCCGCGTTCGAGTTGCTGCGCGGCGAAGGCGTCGAGTTCGGCGCGGAGTTCGGCATTCGAATCGTCGCGGATATCGGCGCCCGCTTCGCCGTCGCGCACGCGCCAGTCGTGCTCTTCGAGCGGCAGTTCCACCGCGCGCGCGACCCATTGCAGCCAGCCCTCGCCTTGCGCGACGAAACCCGTACGCAGGATGTCGTGACGCTGCGTGAGCGCCTGCCAGGCGGCGCGAAAACGCGCGGCGTCGAGCCCGTCGAGATCGACGCGCAACTGGTTCAGATACACGCTGCCGCCGCGCGCATAGAGCGCGTGAAACAGCATGCCCGCCTGCATCGGCGAAAGCGGATACAGATCGGCGACGTCCGCGAGCGCGAGCGGCAGCGCATCGAGTTCGGGCTGAGCGAGCGCCGCGAGCGGGAAATCGGCGGGCGTCGCGCCCGCGCCGCGCGCGGCCTGCGCCTGCGCGCACGTCGCGATCAACTCGCGCAGCGCCGCACCGAACGCGGCAGCGAGATGCTCGATGGTGGCATCGCGATAACGCGCGCCGCTGTAACCGATCGTCAGCGTGAGCGCGCCGTCGAGCACCTTGCCGCCGACCGCGAGCGACCAGGCAAGCGGCGCATCGGCGGCCTGCGAACCCGCCTGCGCAATGTTCATGTCGCGCGCGGGCTGCCAGGCCTGCGCCGCGTCGAACTGCTGGTCGAACTGGCCGAGATAGTTGAACACCACCTGCGAAGGCGCGGACTGCGCGAGCGCCGCGCGCGCCGCATCGTCGCCGAGATGGCGCAGCACGCCGTAACCGATGCCGCGCGCGGGCACGGCGCGCAGCGTGTCCTTCACGCGCCGCAGCGCTGTGCCGGCGTCGCCGTGCACGTCGAGCACGACCGGATACAGGCTCGTGAACCAGCCGACCGTGCCGCCCGGATCGACGTCGTCGAACAGTTCTTCACGCCCGTGGCCTTCGAGGTCGATACGAATCGACTCCGTGCCGGTCCAGCCGCACAGCGCGCGGCCGAGCGCGGTCAGCAGCAGGTCGTTGACCTGGGTGCGCCAGGCTGCGCCCGCTTCGTGCAGCAGCGCGCGCGTCTCGTCGCGATCGAGCGAGAACGCGACGTGACGCTGCTGCGCGACTGTGTTCGCGCCTTCGGGCGCATCGCACGGCAACGCGGCGCTCACGCGCGCGACGTCCTGCCAGTAGCCGATTTCGTCGCGCATCGCGGGCGTACGGGCGTGCGCGGCGAGGCGTGCGGCCCAGCCGTCGGCCGTCACCGTCGCCGGGGGCAATTGAAGCGATGTGCCGGTTTGCAGCGCGGCGTAGGCCTCGCGCCATTGCGCGATCAGCAGACGCCACGACACGCCATCGACGGCCAGGTGATGGATCGCCAGCATCAGCCGCCAGCTGCCGTCCGCCATCTCGACGGCGAGCGCACGCAGCAGCGGTCCGTCGGCGAGATCGAGACTGCGCTGCGCCTCGTTGCAGTGCGCGGCGAGTTCGTCCTGCGTCGCGGCTTTTCGCACCCACAGCAGCGTACCGGGCGCGGGCGGCGCGCCGTGCGTCGCGCGCCAGCGGCCCCCATCATCCCGCTCATCCTGCCTGTAATGCAGTCGCAGCGCCGCATGATGCGCGACGAGCGCATCGAGCGAGCGCGCCAGCAACGCCGTGTCGAGCGGCGCGCGGCTCGTCAGCAACACTGCCTGATTCCAGTGATGGCGCTGCGCGAACGGCTGCGCGAAAAACCACGCCTGCATCGGCAGCAGCGCGGCTTCGGCGCCCACGGGTGCGATCTGCGCGGCTTCGGTGCTGTGCTCCGCGCTGTGTCCACGCTCAATCGCCTGCGCAACGCTCGCCAGTTGCTCGACCGACTGACGCTCGAACACCTGACGCGGCGTGAGCTTCCAGCCTGCGCGGCGCGCGCGTTCGACGATCTGCAGGCTCAGGATCGAGTCGCCGCCGAGTTCGAAGAAATTGTCGTGACGCCCGACGCGCGCCACACCCAGCACCTGTTGCCAGATCGCCGCGAGCGCCGTCTCGGCCGCGCCTTGCGGCGCTTCCCAGCCGCGCGCGTCGTGGCCCGGCTGCGGCAGCGCGCGCCGGTCGATCTTGCCGTTCGGCGAAAGCGGAAAACTCGCCAGCTCGACCCACGCGGCGGGCACCATGTACTCGGGCAGTTCGGCGCCGAGCGCCGCCGCAAGCGTGGCGCGCTCGATGCGGCAACCCGCGCGCGCGCTCACATAGGCGACCAGCCGCTTGCCGTTAGGACCATCGAGCGCGGCGACGACGGAGGTTTCGACGCCCGGCTGCCGCTGCAACACGGCCTCGATTTCGCCGAGTTCGATCCGGAAGCCGCGAATCTTCACCTGATGATCGAGGCGGCCCAGATAGTCGAGCGCGCCGTCCGGCCGCCAGCGCGCGAGGTCGCCCGTGCGGTAGAGACGCGCGCCCGGCTCGAACGGATCGGGCACGAAGCGCTCGGCCGTCAGCGCGGGCCGGTTCAGATAGCCGCGCGCGAGCCCCGCGCCGCCCAGATACAGTTCGCCCGCCACGCCCTCGGGCAGCGGATTGAGCGCCGCGTCGAGCACATGCGTCGACACATTGGCGATCGGCCGGCCGATCGGCACCACGGCGTCACCCGCGCGGCAGGTCCAGTGCGTGACGTCGATGGCCGCTTCGGTCGGGCCGTAGAGGTTGTGCACCTGCACGTGCGGCAGACGCGCGAGCGTCTGGTCCTGCAACGGCGCGGGCAGCGCCTCGCCGCTACAGACGATCTGGCGCAGGCTCGCGCAGACGCGCGGCGCATCGGCACGATCGGCTTGATCGGCATCGGCGGCACGGCGGTCGAGCGCGGCGACGAAGGCCTGCAGCATCGGCGGCACGAAATGCAGCGTGGTGACGCGATGCGCGTCGATCAGCCCGACAAGCCGCGCCGGATCGCGATGGTCGCCGGGCTGCGCGAGCGCGAGGCGCGCGCCGGTCATCAGCGGCCAGAAGAATTCCCACACCGAGACGTCGAAGCTGAACGGCGTCTTTTGCAACACGGTGTCGCGCGCGTCGAGCCGGTACGCGGCCTGCATCCACGCGAGCCGGTTGAAGAGCGCGCCGTGCCGGTTCGCCGCGCCCTTCGGCCGCCCGGTCGAGCCCGAGGTGTAGATCACGTAGGCGAGGTTTTCCGCGTCGAGCGCGACCTCGGGGCACGCGGCGGATTCCTGCGCGAGATCGAGCGTGTCGAGCGCGAGCACGGTGCAGCGCGCGTGGGCGTTATCCGTGTTATCGGTGTTATCGGCGTGTTGCTCATGAGGAATCAGCGCCTCGAAGCGCTCGCTCAACGCGTGCTGCGTGAGCAGCAGACCGATGCCGCTGTCCTCGATCATGTACGCGAGGCGCTCGGCCGGATAGTCGGGATCGAGCGGCACGTAAGCGCCGCCCGCCTTGAGAATCGCGAACAGGCCGACCACCATCTCCACCGAGCGCTCCGCGCCGATGCCCACCTTCACGTCCGGCCCCACGCCCAGCCGCCGCAGCCGTTGCGCGAGCCGGTTAGCGCGCGCGTCGAGTTCGGCGTAGCTGAGCACGGCATCGCCGAACAGCAAGGCGTCGGCGTCCGGATGCGCGGCCGCTTCGCGCTCGAACAGCCGATGCACCGGCACGGTCGGACCGTAGTCGGCGTGCGCGCGGCTCCACGCGGCCAGCCGCGCGCGCTCGTCGTCGCCCAGATACGGCAGTTCGACGATCGCGCGATCGGGCTGCGCGCACAGCGCCGCGAGCAGCGCCTCGTAATGCCGGCAGAAACGCGCGACGGTGTCAGGCCGATAACGCGTCGCGTCGTAACGCGCCGTCACGCTCACCGCCTGCGCGCCCACGCGCACATCGAAACTCAGATCGAAGCGCGCGAGCGGATTTTCGGCGTCGACGATTTCCACGTCCAGACCGTCGAGCGCGAGCCGCCCCGACGCCGCCTCGCCCTGCACGTTGAACAGCGTCTGAAACAGCGGATGACGATCGGCCTCGCGCCGCACACCGAGCGCGTCGACGAGCAGCGGCAAGGTCACGTCGGCGTGATCGAGCGCGGCGCGCGCGTCGGCGCGCACGTTCTCCAGCAGCGCGCGGCCCGTCATCGACGGATCGAGGCGCGCGCGATGCACGCGCGTATCGACAAACAGACCGATCAGGTCGTCGCATTCGGCGAGCGTGCGCCCGCTCGTCGGCACGCCGATGCAAAAATCGCGGCTGCCCGCGTGACGCCACAACAGCAGTTGATACGCGGCCATCAGCGCGACGAACGGCGTGCAGCGCGCCGCCCTGCAACGCTCGCGCAACGCCGCGAGCGTCGTGTCTTGCAGCGCAAACGTATGCGCGAGCGCGCGGCGTTCGGCTTGCGGCGCGCGCGGAAAATCGCCGGGAAGTTCGAAGCTGTCGTCGGGCGTGCCGATGTAGGCGCGCCACCACGCGAGATCCGCCTGGGCCTTTTCGCCTGCGAGCTGCGCGCGCTGCCACGCGGCGAAATCGGTGTATTGCCATTCAAGTGATTCGGCATCCGAATGATGCGCGGATGCCGGATCGCGCAGCGCATCGCCATACGCCTGGGCGAGTTCGCGCGCGAAAACGGCGTTCGAGCCGCCGTCGGAAATCAGGTGATGCACGACCACGGACAGCACGTGCCAGTGCGGCGCGAGACGCACGAGGCGAAACCGCGCCGCGCCGTCGCGCGCGAGGTCGAACGGACGTTGCGCTTCGTCTTCCAGCACGCGCGAGAGCATGGCGTTACGCGATGCGTCGTCGAGATCGTCACGATCGTCGAGAAGAAGCGGATCGCGCGGCGCGTCGGCACGCAGATCGGCGATCTGATACGGCGTGCCGTCGCGTTCCTCGAAGCGCGTGCGCAGCACCGCCTGGCGCGCACGCACGCGCGACAGCGCGCGATGCAGCGCCGCGCCGTCGAGCGGCCCGCGCAGATGAAACGCGCGGGCCAGATGCCACGCGCCCGAATCGGGCGCGAGGCGCTGCATGAACCACATGCTTTCCTGCACGGGAGACAGCCGCTGCCACGCGGACGACACGCCGGCGACACTCATTGTTCGTTCTGCGGGAACCTGCATGGCAGCACTGCCTCCTGTTGAATTACCACTGATATTTCGCTCCTGCCAGCAACAGCCGGCCCTGGCCCCAGTAGCAGTAGTTCGCGCTCGTGCACGAGGCGAAGTACTTGCGATCGAGCAGGTTCGACACGTTGATCCACGTCGTCCAGCCTTGCAGGCTGGAGAAGCGGCGGCCGAGGTCGTAGCGCAGCGAGAGATCGACCAGCGTCGCCGACGACGTCATGAAACTGTTCGCCGTATCGCCATACGAGCCGCCGATGTAGCGCACGCCGCCGCCGAACAGCAGGCCCGCGAGCGGTCCCGCCGAGACCGTGTAATCGGCCCACAGCGACGCGGTGTTGCGCGGAATGCCGACCGGCACCTTGTCGAGATTCGACGTATTGCTCTTGGTATTGAGCAGGTTCGTGTAGGTGTAGCTCGCGATCAGCTGCAGGTTGTTGGTCAGGCTCGCGTGGCCTTCCACCTCGAAGCCCTGCGAGCGCACCTGGCCCGTCAGCACGCTGAAGCTCGTGTGCAACGGATCGGTGGTCGCGACGTTGTTCTGCGTGATATGGAACGCCGACACCGTGACGAAGCTGTTATAGCCCTTCGGCTGGAGCTTCACGCCCACTTCGTACTGCTCGGCCGTGAGCGGCGCGAACGCCTCGCCGCTATACGAGGTGCCGACCTGCGGCTGGAACGAGCGCGAGTAGCTGAAGTACGGCGCCACGCCGTTGTCGAACTGGTACACGCCGCCCGCGCGCCACGTGAAGGCGCGGTTGAACTGCTCGGTCGTCGCGCCGGTCTTGTACGAGGTCTGATCCTCGTTGGCCCAGTCCTCGCGCACGCCGAACAGGAACGACCACTTGCCGATGTCGATCTGATCCTGCGCGTACACGCCGAGCTGCTTGATCGAGGTGGCGGTCGAGGTCGCGAACATCGTGGTCGGATACGGGATCGTCTGACCGTAAAGCGGGTTGCTCGCTTCCAGACCCGGCGCCGCGCCACCGAAGAAATAGTGGTTGAACTGGATGTTCTGGTAGTCGAGGCCGAACGTGACGTTGTGCTTGAGCGCGCCCGTGTTGAACTTCGCGTTCAACTGGTTATCCACGGTATGCGAATTCACCATGCCGCGGTTCAGGTAGGCGTCGCGCGACAGCGTGTCGGTGCCGCTCTTGAAGCCGTCGTTGGCGACGTACTGGATCGTCTCGCTGTTGTGCAGGAAGCGATAGCTCTGCTTGAACGACCACGTGTCGTTGAAACGGTGCTCCAGCTGATAGCCGATCGACTCCTGGGTCTTGCGGAAGCTGTCCCACGTCGGCTCGCCCGGGTATTCGCTGCGGCTCGTCCACGTGCGCGGCACCGAGTTGTAGATGCCCGCTTCCGGATCCGACTGGTAGTTCGCGAAGACCGTGAACGTGGTGTCGCGGCTCGGGCGGAACTCGATGGTCGGCGCAATCGAGAAGCGCTGCTGGTTCACGTAGTCGGTCTGCGTGCCGGTGTTGTAGCCGTCGGCCGTGACGCGGTAGAGCACGGTGCCGGCCTTGTCCACGGGACCGCTGAAATCGAAGAAGCCCTGCACGCGGCCATAGCTGCCGGTCTGCATGCCGACTTCGTGGTACGGCGTGTCGGTCGGCATCTTGCTGACGAGATTGACCGTGCCGCCCGGCGAGCCCTGGCCGTACAGCACCGACGCCGGACCGTGCAGCAGTTCGATGCGCTCGAACATGTACGGATCGAAACTCGTCACGTTGTAGCCGAAGCCGCCGCTCGGGCCGGGCGTGCGCAGCCCGTTCCAGAACTCGTCGACGAGAAAGCCGCGCGCATAGAGATATTCGAGCGAGTCGGTGTTGGTGCCGCGCTGTTCGGGGTTGATGCCCGAGGTGTAGCGCAGCGCCTGCGCCACGCTCTGCGCGCCCTGCACGTCCATCTGGTCGCGCGTGACGACCGAGATCGCCTGCGGCACCTTGATGATCGGCGTGTCGGTCTTGGTGCCGGCCTCGCTGCGCTTGGCCACATAGCCGACTACCGGACCGGTGGCCGTTTCCGTGCTGGCCGTGCCCTTCACGACCACGGCCGGCAGCTGCTGGCCGCCCTGGACCGGCTGCGCGGCCGCGGCATCCGATGCCGCCACCGGCGCGGCCGTCTGCGCACTGGCGATTTTCGCGATCGCCAGCGCCACGACCGCCGTCATGGTGCGCAGCCTGATGCGCTTCGCCTTGCCCGTTCCCGCGTCGCCCACGCCGTTATCCATGTGGTTCAATGACTCCCCGCCCCATCCCCGATTCATGCCCTTGCGCCCTGTTCAAAAATTTAAGATTAGCCTCAATACAAATGCGACTCATTACTATTGTCATTCGTATGCGGCACGCGGAGGATAGAATACGGGCTGTGCTTCGCCGTCGTCCTGTCAAATAGCTGCGCGAAGCCGTCGATATTTGACGGTTTTGCCATACTTTTTTCGTTGACTCACAAAATGACCGAGATCTGGCAACGTTTTAACGGTATGCAGCGGCGATACCTCAAGCGTCCAGTCATTGCCAAACGCTATGACTTCGAAACCGGCGATAGCGAGAGCTGGCACTCGCATACGCAGCCGCAATTCGTCTACACGACGCGCGGCGTGCTGCGCGTCATCACGCCCGACGGCGCGTGGACGCTCGGCCCGTACCGCGGGCTGTGGATCGCGCCGCTCGTCGCGCACGAGTTGCAGGCGGTCAGCCCGACGGTGATGTACACGGTCTATTTCGAAGTCGATGTGGCGCCGCGCGACGAACCGCGCTGCCACGTGCTGATGATTTCGTCGCTGCTGCACGAACTGGTGGCGGCGCTCGTGCTCGATCAGCAGAACGGCCAGGCCGAGCGCCGCTCCGCGCTGATCGACCCGCTGCTGCTCCAGGAAATGCGCGAGGCGCAACTCGCCAGCGAAGGCCTGCTGCCGCTGCCGAAGGATCGCCGACTGCAACAGATCTGCGGCCAGTTGATGGACGCGCCCGCCGACAACACGCCGCTCAACGACTGGGGCATGCGCGTGGGCGCGAGCGAAAGCACGCTCGAACGCGCCTTCAAGGACGAAACCGGCCTGACCTTCGGCCAGTGGCGTCAGCGGCTGCGTCTCGTCGAGTCGATCTCGCGGCTCGCCAAGGGCATGGCGGTGTCGACCATCGCGACCGAGCTGGGTTACAGCAATTCCAGCGCGTTCATCACCATGTTCCGGCGCGCGATGGGCGAGACGCCGCAGCGCTTCCTGCGCAATCGCGGCGGGCTGGAAGCGGGCGCGGCGCAACCCCCGCAAGCGGCGCAGTAAGCGGCGCAGTAAGCGTCGCAATGAGCGACACGAAACGCGACAGGACAAGCGACGCAAGCTCACGCGCCCTGCCGCGCCGCCAGCAACGCGCTCAGCGACGCGACGCTCGGGTGATCGAACACGTCGCCCGGCGCCAGCTCCACGCCGAGCTTGCGGCGGATGCGCGCCACCAGCTTGATGACGAGCAGCGAATCGCCGCCCAGTTCGAAGAAGTCCTGATCGTCGCCGATCTCGTGCGGCGCGAGGCCGAGCAGCGTCGCGAACAGCTCGCGCACGTCGGCGTCGAGCGGCTGAGCCAGTGAAGTTGCCTGGGTTTGCATAGCGGTGAATCCTGAATCCTGAGTGATGAAAAAAGGCGCGCGCGGCGCGCCCGCATGTCAGACCGTCGCCGCCAGCACGTCCGCGCGCGCGACGAGTTCGCTCATCGCCACCACGATCTTGCGCGGCCCGCTGAACGGATCGCGCGCGTGCGCGACCAGCATGTTGTCGAGCATGATCGCGTCGCCCTTGCGCCACGCGAAGCGCACCGCGCAGCGCTCGTAGGCCGCGCCGATGGCGGCCATCGCCTCGTCGCCGATCTCGCCGCCGTCGCCGAAATACGCCTGGCGCGGCATGCGTTTCGCGCCCGCGAATTCGAGCAGATCGAGCCGCACGTCCTCGTCGAGACAACTCACGTGATGCAGTTGCACCTGGTTGAAGAACGCACGCTCGCCCGTGCGCGGATGCGCGATCACGGCCGGGCAGACGGTGCGCGTCTGCAATTCGTCGTTGGCGAGCCATTCGTATTGCACCCCCGCGGCCTCGCAGCGCGTCTCCACTTCGCAGCGATCGTCGGTGTGGAAAAACTCGCGCCACGGCACGTCGAGTCCGCGCGTGAACGTGCGCACGTACATGATCTGCCGGCGTTCGAACGCCTCGACGAGCGCCTCGGGCAGCACCCGCAGCATCGCGCGGCAATCGACGATGGGTGTCGCGCCGCCGACCGGCGACGGCTGCTCGCAGAAGAAGAACTGGCGGCGCGGCCAATGCGGCTGATGCGCGCTTTCGTTGTGAAACAGGATCATCTGCTTCTCGGGATACGGCGTGGAGCGGTAGGTGTTGCGCCCGCCCTCCTTCTTCGGCAGGTCGCCGTATTCGCCGTACAGTCCCGGCGAGATGGTCTCCGCGAACGCCTCGAAGGCGGCGGGATCGGCGAGGCCGAAGTCGCGGAACAACACCGCGCCGTGGCGCAGCAGCGCGGCTTCGAGCGCCTCGCGATGCGTGTGGACCCACGCGCGCGCGTCGTGCGCGGGATCGAGCGGCGCGCGCGGCGTCAGCACCAGCGGCATGGCGTGGGTGGTGTGGGTAGCGTCGAGCAGGGACGCCGCGATGGCGGCGTCGGGAAATAGCGATGCATTCATGATTTCAGCACTCTCGTTCTGGGCTGCGGGCGTCGTGCGCGACGTCCGCGGATAACGGCGAGGTAGACAAGGACGATGCAAGCGGCGCGCGCGGATCGGCGCTCACCGCGTCGAGCGTCGCGCGCCACGCGTCGAACGCGCGCTCGATGGTCGCGGCGTCGAACAGCGCGCTCGCGTAGACCCATTCGATGTCGTAGCCGCCGTCCACGGCTTCGACGAACAGCGCCATGTCGAATTTCGACTGCGTCGTCGGCGGGCGCAGCAACTCGACCGCGAGTCCCGGCACGCGCGTGTTGCCGCGCGGCAGGTCGCGCAGCACGAACAGCACCTGCACGAGCGGATTGGCGTCGCGGCGACGCTTGAGCGCGAGCGCGTCGACGATGCGGTCGAACGGCAGCGCGCGATGATCGAGCGCGTCCCACGTCGACTGTCTGGCGGCGTCGAGCCACGCGTCGAAGCTCGCGAGATTCGCGCCGTCGGCGGCGATGCGCGAGCGCAGCGGCACGACGTTGACGAAGAAGCCGATCAGCGCTTCCAGCTCGGCGCGCTCGCGTCCGTCGACATCGGTGCCGATCACCAGATCGTCCGCGCCCGTGTGGCGATGCAGGAACCACTGGAAGCTCGCGAGCAGCACGGCGAACGGCGTCATGCCGTGCGCCTGCGCGAGCGTGCGCACGCGTGCGCCGAGCGTCGCGTCGAGACGGAAATGGCGCGCCGCGCCCGCGTGCGACACCCGCGTGGGCCGCGCGCGATCGGTCGACAGCGGCAGCAGCGCCGGCGCATCGGCGAGATAGCCGCGCCAGAACTGCTGCGCCTCGCGCACCGCGTCGGGCGTGAAACGCGCGCGCTGCCAGTGTGCGTAATCGGCGTACTGCACGGCCAGCGGCGCGAGCGCGGGCGGCGCGCCGTCGCGTTGCGCGCGGTAGAGCTCGCACAGTTCGTCGAGCAGGATATGCACCGACCCTCCATCGGCGACGATGTGATGCAGCGACACGATCAGCACGTGATGCGCGGCATCGAAACGCAGCAGCGTCGCGCGCACGAGCGGCGCGCGAGACAGATCGAACGGCGTGCGCGCGGCGTCGTCGAGCGCCTGGGCGGTGGCTTGGGTCCGCGCGTTCTCGTCGCTGTTTGTGTGGCTGTTTGTGTGGCTGTTCGCGTCGTTGTCCGGATGCGCGAGCGGCTCGATCACCGGCATCAACACCTCCATGCGCGGCGCGATCTTGAGCACCGGATCGCCCTCGTCGTCGGCGTCGAAGGCCGAGCGCAGCACCTCGTGACGCGCGATCAAGGCGGCCAGGCTGCGTTGCAGCCGCGCCGCGTCGAGCGGGCCGCGCAGATCGAGCCCCGCCGTCATGTTGTACGACGCGAGCGCGCGGTCCGCGAGTTGATCGACGACCCAGATGCGCTGCTGCATCAGCGAAAGCGGCAAGGCGCTGCGGTCCGCGAGCGCGTGCAGCGGCGTGGCGGATTCGGCGTTTGCGGCCTTGTTCGACACCTGATTCGAAGCACGATCCGAATCCGCACGCTGTGCTTCGATACGCGCGGCGAGCGCGGCCAGCGTCGGCGACGCGAAGATCTCGCGCAGCGGCAGTTCGACCGACCAGCGCGAACGCACGCGCGACGCGAGCCGCATCGCCGCCAGCGAATGGCCGCCGAGCGCGAAGAAACTGTCGTCGCGGGCGATCGTCAGCGATGGCGTGGCGGTTGCGTTGTCCGTTGCGTTGTCTGTGCCATTCGACGGATCCAGCAGCGCGGCCCAGCATTGCGCGAGCGCCGTTTCGGTCTCGCCTTGCGGCGCCGCACGCGCGGCCTCGCGATGCGGCGCGGCCGGACGCGCGAGCGCGCTCAGCGCCTGACGATCGAGCTTGCCGTTGCGATTCAGCGGCAGCGCGTCGATCACCCGCAACACCGACGGCACCATGTAGTCGGGCAACAGCGCGGCCAGCGCGCGCTTGAGCGCCGCCGCGTCGAGCGACGCGCCGGGCTGCGGCGTCGCGAACGCGGCCAGGCGCGCGCCCGCCACCACGATCACCGCCGCGTCGCGCACGCCGTCGAGCGCCTTCAGGCGCGCCGCGATCTCGCCGGGCTCCACGCGATAGCCGCGAATCTTCACCTGATCGTCGATACGGCCGAGATATTCGAGGCTGCCGTCGGCGAGACGCCGCGCGCGATCGCCGCTGCGATACAGCCGCGCGCCCGCCGCGAACGGATGCGGCACGAAGCGCGCGGCCGTGAGCGCGGGCTGGTGCAGATAGCCGAGCGCGACGCCCGCGCCGCCCAGATACAGCTCGCCGGTCCCGCCCGTGCCGACCGGATTCAGATGCTCGTCGAGCAGCCAGGTTTCGTTGTTGTCGAGCGGGCGGCCCAGCGGCAAGGTCGCCGCCGCGCGGCACGCCTGAGCGGCAGGCTGCGTGAGAATGCCGACCGTCGTCTCGGTCGGGCCATAGTGATTGTGGACGCGGCAATCGGGCCGCAACGCGGCGATCGTGTCGAGCAGTTCCCACGAGGTCGCCTCGCCGCCGAGCACAAGCGTATGCGCGGGCAGCGCGTCGGCGGCGCGTTCGGCTTGCAGCAGCGCGTGCAGATGGCCCGGCACGATCTTGAGCACGTCGATGCGCGCGGCCGCCAGCGTCTGCGCGAAACGGTCGGCGTCGAGCGTGGTGTCGCGATCGATCAGATGCAGCGCGCCGCCCGAGGCGAGCGCGCCGAACAGCACCGTATGGCCGAGATCGGCGCCGATGGTCGAGACCATCGCGAAGCGCGCGCGCGGCGGCGGATCGAGCCGCGCGAGCACGGCGTCGACATAGTTCGTCAGTGCCCCGTGCGCGATCACCACGCCCTTGGGCGCGCCGCTCGATCCCGACGTGTAGATCACGTAGGCGGCGCTGCGCGGATCGACGGCGGGCAATGCATGGGGCGCGCGAAGGTGTTGCTCTCGCTGTGCTTCTTCTTGCGCCGCGTCGATGCGCGCGTGCTGCACGCCCATGAGGTCGAGCGCGGAGCAATCGTCCTCGCACAGCACGAGACGCGCGCCGCAATCGCGCAGCGTCTGCGCGAGGCGTTGCGTCGGATTGCCCGCGTCGAGCGCCACATACGCACCGCCCGCCTTGAGCACGCCGAGCATCGCCACGACAAAGCGCGCCGAGCGATGCGCGACGATCGCGACCGGCTCGCCGCCCTGAAGATCGCGCGCGAGCAGCCATTGCGCGACGTGCGCCGCGCGCGCGTCGAGTTCCGCGTAGCTCATGCGCAGCGCGCCATCGATGACGGCCGGCGCATCCGGTTGCGTGTCCGCATGCCGCGCGACGCGCAGATGAATCGGCTCGCCCGGCGGCGTGCGCCGCGCGACGCTTGCGGCGCTCACGCGCGCGCGTTCGTCGGCATCGAGCAGATCGAGCGTGGCCAGCGTCGGCGCGGCGGCATCGGTCATGTCGGCGCTTCGATCGCCGAGTGCGTGCGCGAACGCCTCCACCGCGCGCAGATACTGCGCGGCCATGCGCTCGACGCTGGCCGCGTCGAAGCGCGCGCTCGCGTAGGTGAAGTAAGCGCGCATCGAGCCGTCGCGGCTTTCGCGCAGGTCGAGCGCGAGCGGCACCTTCACGTGCGTCTCCGCGATCTCGACGCGCTCGGCGCGCGCCCCCGGCCAACGCGCGAGCGCCGGGTAATCGTCGCTCAGGTAATTGAAACTGGTCTCGAACAGCGGACCGTGCTGCGCGTCGCGCGCGGGCCGCAGATGCTCGACCAGCACGTCGAACGGCAGCGCCTGGTTCGCCTGCGCGTCGAGCGTGCGCTGGCGCAGTTGCGAGAACAGGCTCGCGAGCGGCGTCGCGGCCTCGCAATCGCTGTGCAGCACCAGCGTGTTGACGAAGAAGCCGATTACGTCGTGCGTCTCGGGCCGCGTGCGGTTCGCGACCGGTACGCCGGTGCGGATTGCGCGCTGCCCGGTCACGCGATAAAGCCACGCGTGATACGCGGCGAGCAGCACGACGAACGGCGTCGCGCGATGCCGGGCCGCCGACGCGCGCACCGCCTGCGCGAGCGGCGCAGGCAGCGCGAACGCGACGCGCGCGGCGGCGCGCGGATCGGCGTTTTCGCTTGCGGTATCGGTGGCGGTGTGGTCGTAGGGCAGCGCGAGCGGCGGTGCGTCGTCGGCCAGCGCCGCGCGCCAGTACGCGAGTTGCCGCGCCGCTGCATCGCTCGCGAGCCAGCGGCGTTGCCACGCGGCGTAATCGGCGTAGGTGATGCGTGTTTTTGCTTTTGCTTGCGCTTCCCCATGCGTCGTTGCGCCATCAAGCGCGGCACGATAACCGTCGACGAGTTCCTCGACCAGCAACTGCATCGACCAGCCATCGGTGGCGATGTGATGCAGCGCGAGCATCAGCACGTGACGTTCGTCGCTCATGCGCACGAGTCCCGCGCGCAGCAGCGGCCCGCGCAGCAGGTCGAACGGCGCGTCGGCGAAACGTTGCGCGCATTCGCGGAGCGCGCGCTCACGGTCGTGTTCGTCGATATCGCCGAGATCGCTCAAATCGACATGCGCCCACGCAAGCGGCGCGGCGGCTTCGGTGCGCGGCGCGTAAAGGTGCGCGGCGTCGCCGGTTTCGACGAAATGCGTGCGCAGCGCCGCGTGACGCTCGCACAGGCGATCGAGGCTCTGGCGCAAGGCCTCGCGATCGAGCGCGCCGTCGAGCCGGATGCCCGCCGCGACGTGATACGCGCGGCTCGCGGGATCGAGCCTCCACGCGAACAACTGACGCTGCTGCGCATGCGAAATCACGGCCTCTTCGGCGGGTTCGATCGGCGCGTTGTCCTGCGCCTCGTCTTGCGCGTCGTCCTGCGCCTCTTCAACCGATTCAGGTTCCGCAAGCGCCGCGGCCATCGCCGCGAGCGTCGGCGTTTCGAAGATCTGCGCGAGCGCGACGCGGCGGCCCAGCCGCGCGCCGATCAGCGCAACGAGCCGTGCCGCGCTCAGCGAACTGCCGCCGCTCGCGAAGAAATGCGCATCGGGCGCGAGCGCGAGACGCGCGTCGAGCGCCTCGCACCAGAGCGCGGCCAGCGCGCTTTCGCGTGCATCGAGCGCGGCCGGTGCGTCGGGCGCGCGCGCCGCATCGTCGTCGCCGCCGATCACGAACGCGCCCTGCTCCCAGAGCGCGTAGAGGTCGAGCGTGCGTGCGCGCCAGCCTTCGCGCGTCGCGGCGCGCTGGAGCTTGCCGCTCGACGTTTTCGGCAACGCGCCCGGATTGAGCAGCGCGATCGCGGCGGGCGTCTCGCCGCACGCATCGAACGCGATGCGGCGCAAGGTTTCGACGATCTGCGCGGCCGCGAAGCGCTTTTTCATGCGCGGCGCGATTTCGAGCGCGAGACCCAGCGTCTCGCCGCCGCCGAGCGTCGCGCCGAACGCGATCACGCGGCCCTTGCGCGCGAACTCGGCATGCGCCTCCACGGCCTGCTCGACGTCCTGCGGATAGAGATTGCGTCCGCGCACGATCACGAGATCCTTCACGCGGCCCGCGATGTACAGCTGTCCGTCGTGCACGAAACCCAGATCGCCCGTGCGCAGCCAGCGCGCCGGGCCGCTGCCGTCGGCGTGGCGCGGGGCGTCGACGAACGCCTGCGCGCTCGCGTCGGCGCGCTGCCAGTAGCCGTGCGCGACGCTCGGGCCGCTCACGTGAATTTCGCCGATGCGGCCATCCGCGAGCCGTTCGCCCGCGCGCGACGTTTCTGTCTCGACATCCGCTTCATGCGATTCATGCGATTCAGCCGCCGCGCGCGCCACGATCGCCACGCGATGCCCGGCCTGCACCGCGCCGCAGCCGACCAGCACGGTGGCCGCTTCGTCCGCGCGCGCCGCCTCGGCGCGTCCCGCCGAAAGCGCCGCGCTGCTGAACGCGTGCGAGACGAGTCCCGCGCCGCGCACGCCGCCGGTGACGAACAGCGTCGCCTCGGCGAGCCCATAGCACGGATAGAGCGCGGCGGCGTCGAAACCCGCCGGCGCGAAGCGCGCGACGAAGTCGTCGAGCGTGTCGCGCCGCACCGGTTCCGAGCCCGAAAACGCGAGCCGCCAGCTCGACAGATCGAGCTTCGCGCGCGTCTCGTCGTTGATGCGTTCCGCGCACAGCCGATAGGCGAAATCCGGCGCGCCCGAGATCGTGCCGCGATGGCGCGCGATGGCGTCGAGCCAGCGCAACGGCCGCTCCAGAAAGTATTGCGGCGACATCAGCACGAGCGGAATGCCGCTGAACACCGGCTGCAACAGGCTGCCGATCAATCCCATGTCGTGATACAGCGGCAGCCAGCTGACGAACACGTCGTCGGGGCGCACGCCGAGTCCCGCCTGGATCGCGATCTCGTTGGCGAGCAGATTGCCGTGGCTCACCATCACGCCCTTCGGCGATCCCGTCGATCCCGAGGTGTACTGGAGAAACGCGAGATCGTCCGCGCGCACGGGATGCAGCGGCGCATCGGACGGCGTATCGCGCGCGTCTAACGTATCGACGGCCACCACGTCCGCGCCCGGCGCGAGCATCGACCAGGCGTCGGCGTGGCGCTCGTGCAGCGCGGCGGTCGTCAGCACGTAGCGCACGCCCGCATCGCGCGCGATGCCGCGCAGACGCGCGAGATGCTGTTCGCGCTTCGACTCCGGCGGATAGACCGGTACGGCCACGACGCCCGCGTACAGACAACCGAAGAACGCGCTCACGTAATCGACGCCGCTATCCATCAGGATCAGCGCGCGCTCGGCCGCCGCGCCGTCGCGCGCGAAACGCGCCGCCAGCGCCCGCGCGCGGCGGTCGAGTTGCGCGTAGTCGTAGCGCGTGTCGCCGTCGGCGTCGATGACGATCAGCGCCGTGGCCTCGGGCCGCTGTTGCGCGAGCGCGCGCAGGCGCGCCGCGAGTCCGTGCGCGGGCACGGCGTCGGTGTCGATGCCGTGGGGAAACACAATGTGTTGCGCGGCGTTCATCGCGTTGCCTCCAGCCAGGCGGCTTGCGCGAGGCTCGCGCGCAGTTCGCGCGCGAGCGCCTCGAACAGGTCGCGGTGCCGCACGATGCCCTGGTGATCCGCGTCGATCGAACCGGCCTGCGTGACGCGGCCCGCCACGCGCGCCTGCCACATCGCGGCGGACTCGGCCACCGAACGATGCGGCGCGCGCCCGGACCACCAGAGCGTCAGATCGACCGGCGCGCGGGACGCGGGCTGCACGCGCGCGATATGGCCCAGATGGCGCTGGAACAGCAGCACCTTGCCGAGCAGCGCGCGCGTCTGCGGATCGTCGTCGAGTGTGTCCGGCAGCGGCCAGCGGCGGCGTGCGCCGTCGAGCAGCGTGCGCAGTTCGGCGTCGCTCGCGTGCCAGTTCTGCGCGGTGTCGGCGCTGATAAAGGCGTCGTCGGGCGCGGCGTCGTCGGCGTGCGGCACGTAGGCGTCGATCAGTCCGACGAAGGCCACCTGCGCGCCGTCCTCGACGAGCGCGCGCGCCACCTCGGCGGCGAGCAGTCCGCCGACCGACCAGCCGATCAGCCGATACGGCCCGTGCGGCTGCACGCTGCGGATGCGCGCCGCGTAATCGGCGGCCAGGTGCGCGAGATCGCCGGGCCACCAGCTTTCGGTGTGGAACGGCGCCTGCACGCCATGCACGCTGGCCACGCCGTCGAGCGCTTCGGCGAGCGGCCGGTAGTCGGCGACGAGACCCGACGCGGCATGCAGCGCGAACACGCGCGGCAGGTCGCTGCACGGCGACAGCGCGACGATATTCGACGCACGCGGCGCACCGTGCGCCTGGGTCGTCGCCGATTCGATATGCGCGGCCAGCGCGCGCACCGTCGCGTGCTGGAACAGCGCTTCGAGCGTGAGGCCCGGCAAATCCAGATCGCGGGCGCGCGCCAGCAGTTTGAGCGCGAGCAGCGAATGACCGCCCGCCGCGAAGAAGTCGTCGGTGACGCCGAATTCGGCTTGCGGCAGCACCTCCTGCCACAGCGCGAGCAGACGCGCTTCGAGCGGCGTGCGCGGCGCCACGCGCGCCGCCGATGCGCCCGCCTGCGGCGCGGGCAGCGCCGCACGGTCGAGCTTGCCGTTCTGCATCAGCGGCAGGCGTTCGAGCCGCACCAGCGCCGACGGCACCATGTACGCGGGCAGCCGGCTTTCGAGCACGCGGCGCAGTGCGCCGTCGTCGGCTTCGTCAG
Source organism: Paraburkholderia tropica (assembly GCF_014171495.1). Classification (NCBI taxonomy): domain Bacteria; kingdom Pseudomonadati; phylum Pseudomonadota; class Betaproteobacteria; order Burkholderiales; family Burkholderiaceae; genus Paraburkholderia; species Paraburkholderia tropica. The sequence continues at coordinate 1,196,689 of NZ_CP049137.1, read as the reverse complement.
CATCGCCGACGACATAACCGACCAGCCGCTTCGCGTCGCCCTCGCCGTGCAGCGCCACGGCGCTCGCCGTGACGCCCGGCGCCTCGCGCAGCACCGCCTCGATCTCGCCCGGCTCGATGCGGAAACCGCGCAGCTTCACCTGCTGATCGAGACGGCCGAGGAAGTCGATGCTGCCGTCCGCGCGGCGTCGGCACAGATCGCCGCTGCGATACAGACGCGCGCTGGGCCGCTGCGGATCGGGCACGAAGCTCGCCGCCGTGAGACCGGGCCGCCCGAGATAGCCGCGCGCGAGCGTGAGCCCGCCGATACACAGCTCGCCCAGCGCGCCCGGCGGCAGCTCGTTGCCGTCGCGGTCCATCACGTAGACGCAGCGCGACGCATACGGCTCGCCGATCGACACGATGGTCTGCGCGCTGTCCTCCGCGCGCGTTTCGCGATACATGCACGCGACCGTGGTTTCGGTCGGACCGTAGAGGTTGTCGAGACGGATGTGCGCGAGCGGACCCGCCTGCCATTGCGCGAGCGCGTCGCCGGGCAAGCCCTCGCCGCCCACGGTGATCTGGCGCAGCGCGGCCAGATCCTCGCGCGGCGGCGGCGTGCGCAGCCATTGCTGCCAGTAGGCCGTCGGAATGCGCGCGAAGCTCACGCGGCCCTCTTTCAGATGGCGGCTCGTCGCGGACGCGTCCCACAACTGCGGGCCGCGCATTTCGACCTGGCCGCCTTGCATCAGCGCGGGCAGCATCTCGTGCAGCGCGACGTCGAAATTGATCGTCGACGATTGCAGCTGCGTGTCGCGCGCGTCGATGCCATACGTGGCGATGAAGTCGTCGAGATGGCGGCTCAGCGCGTCGTGGCTCACCGCCACGCCCTTGGGCCGCCCCGCCGATCCCGAGGTGTAGATCACGTACGCAAGCTGATCCGGGTGGATCGCGGCGTGCGCCTCGGGCGCGATGACGTCGCGCGCGCCGTCACGCAGCGCGGCGATGTCGAGCGCGTCGCGGCCCGCGAACAGCGCGCCGCAGGCGTCGAGCGTCGCGGCGTCGGCGAGCACGCAGGCAAGCTGCGCTTCGTCGATCATCGTGCGCAGACGCTCGGGCGGATAGGCCGGATCGAGCGGCACGAAGGCCGCGCCCGAGCGCAGCACGCCGACGAGCGCCGCCACCAGCCCGACCGAGCGCGTGAGGCACAGACCGACGCGCTGCTCCGCGACCGCGCCGTGCGACTGCAAGGTGCGCGCGATGCGGGCCGACCAGGCGTCGAGTTCGCCGTAATTCAGGTGCTCGCCCTCGCAGTGCAACGCGCGTGCGTGCGGCTGCATGCGCGCCCGTTCGGCGATGCGCGCGCCCACCGGCGAGAAAGGATGTGCGTGCAACGGTTCTGCGCTTTGCGGCCGCGCGGGCGCGAGTTGCAGCGCGGCCAGCGGCGTGTTCGCATCGGCGACGATCTGGCCGAGCATCGTCACGTAATCGGCGAGCAGACGATCGACGGTCGCCGCGTCGAACACGTCGCGCGCGTAGGTGAAGGACAGCAGCGTGCTGTTCTTCGATGCGTTCTTCGATGCGTTCGTCGTCGCGTTCGTCGTGTTCGTCGCCGTGTGCTTCACTTCGCGCGCGGTCAGCACGAGGTCGAAGCGCGCGGTGCCCGTCGACGTTTCAATCGGCGACGCGCGCAGTCCGGGCAGATGCAAACCGTCGCCCGGCGCGCCGCCGTCGTAGTTGAACATCACGCTGAAAAGCGGCGTGTGCGAAAGGCTGCGCTCGGGGCTCAGCGCCTCGACCACGCGCGCGAACGGCACCTGCTGATGCGCCTGCGCCTCGACGAGCCGCTCGCTCACGTGGCGCACCAGCGCGCTCACGTCGCCGAGGCCGTCGAGTTCGCTGCGCACCACCAGCGTGTTGACGAAGAAGCCGACCATGCGCTGCGTGTCGAGCCGGTCGCGTCCCGTCACGGGCACGCCCACGCGGATGTCGTACTGGCCGCTGTAGCGCGCGAGCAGCAGGTCGAACGCCGCCAGCAGCACGGCCGCGCTGGTCGTGTCGTGACGGCGCGCGAGCGTGCGCACCGCCGCGGCGGTCGCCTCCGGAAGCGCGACGCCGACGCGTCCGCCCGCCTGGCTGCGCCGCGCGCCCGGCCGCCGGTCGAACGGCAGTTCGAGCGCGGCGTGCTCGCCCGCGAGCCGCACGCGCCAGAAGTCGAGATCGGCTTCGGCGCGCGCGCTTTGCGCCGCGTCGCGCTGCCACAGCGCGTAATCGGCGTATTGACGCGGCAGCGGCTCGTATTCGGGCAACAAGCCGTGAATGTGCGCCGCGTAGGCGCGTGAGAACTCGTCGAGCAGGAGCTGATTCGACCAGGCGTCGGAGATCAGATGATGCGTGAGGACGTGCAACACGTGATCGCGCTCGCCGAGGCGGATCAAGGTCACGCGCAGCAGCGGCCCCGCGTCCAGATCGAACGGCGTGCGCGAGATCGACTGGAGCGTGTCGGCGAGACGCTGGGCCTGCTGCGCGCACGGCACATCCGCGAGATCGAGCACCGACAGCACGGGCGCGGGCGCGTCGAAGCGTTGCAGCGCCTCGCCGTCGGTTTCCACGAAACGCGTGCGCAGGCTTTCGTGACGCGCGACCAGCGCCGCGAGCGCGCCCTGCACCGCCGCGCGGTCGAGCGTGCCTTCGAGACGCACCGCGCCCGGCAGGTTGTAGGCCGCGCTGCGCGGATCGAGACGCGCGAAGAACCACAGACGCGCCTGCGCGGGCGAAAGCGGCGCGGCGTCCATGTCGGCCGGACGTGCGGGCAGCGTGTGCGTTTCCGTGTTTGCGTTCGTGTTCGTGGCATCGGCGCTCGCACCGCCACGCAACGCGCTCAGTTCGCGCGCGAGATCGGCGAGCACGGGCGCGGCGAACACCAGGCGCACGGGCACGTCGATACGCCACGCCTCGCGCAGCGCCGCCGTCATCCGCAGCGCGAGCAGCGACTGGCCGCCGAGCGCGAAGAAGTGATCGCGGCGGCCCACACGCGCGACGCCGAGCAGCGATTGCCACACGTCGGCGAGTTGCGTTTCGATGTCGCCTTGCGGCGGCTCGAAGGTGTCGGCGCCCGCTTCAAGCGTGGGCGCGGGCAGCGCGTGACGGTCGATCTTGCCGTTGCTGTTCAGCGGCAGCCGGTCGAGCACGACGACGGCGGCCGGCACCATGTAATCGGGCAGCGCGCGCGAGAGCCGTTCGCGCAGTGCAGCGCCGAAGGCGGCATCGTCGGCTGCGGCACCAGGTGCGTGCGGCGCGACATAAGCAACGAGGCGGACATCACGCACATCGCGCTCGTCAGTCGCCGACGCCTGCTGCGCCACGACGATCGCTTCGCGCACCGCCTCCTGCGCGAGCAATTGCGCCTCGATTTCGCCCGGCTCGATCCGAAAGCCGCGAATCTTCATCTGATGATCGGCGCGGCCCAGATAGTCGAGCCTGCCGTCGCCGCGCCATTTCGCCAGATCGCCGGTGCGATAGAGACGCGCGCCCGGCGTGTCGAACGGATTCGGCACGAAGCTCGCCGCGCTCAAGCCCGCGCGGCCCTGATAGCCGCGCGCGAGCCCCACGCCACCGATATAGAGTTCGCCCGCCACGTTCGCAGGCGCGAGATCGAGATTCGCGTCGAGCACGTAAAGCTGCGTCGCGGCGATGGGCGCGCCGATCACGGGCGCCGCGTCCGTCACGCGGCCCGCCGCCGACCAGATGGTCGTTTCGGTCGGACCGTAGAGATTCCATAGCTCGATGCCTTCGCCGAGCGCGAGCAGATCGCGCGCGAGATCGGCCTGCAAGGCTTCGCCGCCGCACAGCGCCTTGAAACGGCGCGGTGCTGTGTTTTGCGCTGTGTTTTGCGCTTGCGTCGATGTTTGCCGCCACGCGGCCGAAGGCCAGCCGCCCGCGCGCAACAGCCGCCAACCCGCGGGCGTCGATTGCAGCGCCGTCGCGCCCGACGTGTCGATCAGACGCGCGAGCGCCGCACCGTCGCGCACCGTCTCGCGCGGCGCGATCACCACGCGCGCGCCCACCGTGAGCGGCAGGAAGAGTTCGAGCGCGGCGATGTCGAATGAGAGCGACGTGACGGCCACGAGCACGTCGTCGGCGGCGAGGCCCGGCGCCTCGCGCATCGAGAGCAGGAAGTGCCCCAGCGCGCCATGCGTGACCATCACGCCCTTGGGCGTGCCCGTCGAGCCCGAGGTGTAGATCACATACGCGAGTTGCGCGCCCGTCACCTCCACATTCGGACGATGCGCGGGTTCGTCGCCGAGATCGGCGCGGTCGAGTTCGACGCGCGCAAGACGCGTTTGCGGATCGCAGTCGTCGACGTGTGCGCTATCGGCGATCAGCACGCGCGCGCCGCTATCGGCGAGCATGAACGCGCGCCGCGCCGCCGGCAGCGCCGGATCGAGCGGCACATACGCGCCGCCCGCCTTGTGGACCGCGAGCAGCGCCGCGACCATGTCGGCCGAGCGCTCGACGCACACGCCGACGCGCGTTTCCGGCGCGACGCCGAGCGTCAGCAGCCGATGCGCGAGCCGGTTGGCGCGCGCGTCGAGTTCGGCGTAGCTGAGCGTGACGCCGCCGAACTGGAGCGCGACGGCGTGCGGCGTCGTGGCCGCCTGGCGCTCGATCAGCCGATGCGCGCACGCGGCCTGCGCGAAGCGCCGCGCGTTGCGTCCGAGCGCGAGCAGACGCGCGCGTTCGGCGGCGTCGAGCAGCGCCGGATGACGCGTCTCGCGTTCGCTCGCGATCTGTTGCAGCACGCCGAGATAACTGTCGAACAGGCGCTCGACGGTGGCCGCATCGAACACGTCGCTCGCATAGGTGAGCGCGAGCTGGATGTGGCCGCCCTGCGCCGCGACATCGAGCGCAAGATCGACCTGCGCCGACGCCGCCGTGCCCGCGAGCGTGCGCACCGTGAGGCCCGGCAGCGCGCACGGCGCGCCGTGCGCGGCGTCGTTTTCCTCGACGTAGTTGAACATCGCCTGGAACAGCGGCGTATGCGCGACGCTGCGCTGCGGTTGCAGACGCTCGACGAGCGTCGCGAACGGCACGTCGGCGTGAGCGTGCGCGCCCGCCATGCGCGTGCGCACTTCGTCGAGCAGCGCGCTGAACGGCGCGTGGCGCGGCGTGGTCATGCGGATCACGAGCGTGTTGACGAAGAAGCCGATCAGCGGCTCGGTTTCCAGCCGGTGGCGGCCCGCGACGGGCACGCCGACGCGCACGTCCTGCTGACCGCCATAGCCTTGCAGCAGCGAGCCGAACGCGGCCAGCAACATCATGAAGCGCGTCGCGCCCTGCTCGCGCGCGCCGGCGTCGAGCGCCTGCGCCAGCGCGGGATCGAGCGTGCGGCGCAGCGTGGCGCCCGCCGTGCTGCGCGGGCCGGTGCGCACGCGATCGACGGGCAGCGCGAGCAGCGGCTGCGTGTCGATCGCGTCATTCGTGCCACTTTCACCGCCCAGTTCGCGCATCCAGTAGTCGATCTGCGCCGTGTCCTGTACGGCGAGACGCGCGCGCTGCCAGATCGCGTAGTCGCCGAATTGCACCGGCAGCGGCGCGAACGCGGGCGACGCGCCGCGCAACGCCGCCGCATAGCCTTGCGCGAATTCGCGCAGCAACGTGCCTTGCGACCACGCATCGGAGACGATGTGCGGCATCGCGAAATGCAACACGGTTTCGTCGGCGAGTTGCGTCTCTGCGTGCGGATACGTCAGCAGCGTCACGCGCAGCATCGGGCCGCGTTCGAGATCGAACGGCAGCCGCGTGAGCGCTTTCAGGCGCGCGTCGAGTTCGTCGGCGCGAGCAAGCTGCTCTTCGCGCCAGTCGTAACTGCCCGCCGCATCGACGTGTTGCCACGCCTCGCCCGCATGCTCCACGAAGCGCGTGCGCAGCGTCTCGTGACGCGCGACCAGCGCATCGAGCGAACGGCGCACGGCCGCGCGGTCGAGCGCGCCCGTCAGCGCCACCGCGCCCGAGATCGTGTAGGCGGCGCTCGCCGGATCGAGCTTCCAGAGGAACCAGAGACGCTGCTGGCCGTCGGTCAGCGGGATCGGCGTGCCGGGCGCGCGCGGCACGATCGTGTCGACGTTCGCCGGCGTGTCGCTTTCCGCGTCGAGTTCCGCGGCGAGATCGGCAAGCACGGGGTTCAGAAACAGCGTGCGCAGCGAGACCGCGCGAGCGAGCGCCTCGCGAACGCGCGCGGCGACCTGCATCATCAGCAGCGAATGGCCGCCGATTTCGAAAAAGTTGTCGGTCACGCCCAGATCGTCGCGGCCGAGCACGGTCTGCCAGATCGCCAGCAGCGTGCGTTCAGTCTCGCTGCGCGGCGCGGTGCGGCGGCGCGCAGCGTCCTGCCCCGGCTCGGGCAGCGCGGCGCGGTCGAGCTTGCCGTTTTGCATCGTCGGCAGGCGGTCGAGCCAGACCAGCGCGGACGGCACCATGTAGCCCGGCAAACGGCTTTGCAGCAGACGGCGCACGGCCGTGTCGTCGGCCTCGCCCACCACGTAGCCGACGAGGCGCTTCGCGTCGCCCTCGCCGCGCAATGCGGCGGCGGCCGCTTCGACGCCCGGCGCTTCGCGCAGCACGGCTTCGATTTCGCCGAGTTCGATGCGATGGCCGCGCAGCTTGACCTGCTGATCGAGGCGGCCGAGAAAGTCGATGCTGCCGTCCAGGCGCCGGCGGCACAGATCGCCGGTGCGATAGAGACGGCTGCCGGGCGCGCCCTGCGGATCGGGCACGAAGCGTTCGGCCGTGAGCGCGGCGCGGCCCAGATAGCCACGCGCGAGCGTGTCGCCGCCGACGCACAGTTCGCCGAGCGCGCCGACCGGCGCTTCGTTGCCGTCGGCGTCGCACACGCGCGCGGTGCGCGACGGATACGGGCCGCCGATCGACACGATCGCCTGCGCCTCGTCCTGCGCGCGCGTCTCGCGATACAGGCAGGCGATGGTGGTTTCGGTCGGCCCGTAAAGGTTGTCGAGGCGGATATGGCCGAGCGGGCCGCTGCGCCACTGACGCAGCGCGTCGCCGGGCAGGCCCTCGCCGCCCACGGTGATCTGGCGCAGCGCTGCGAGCGCGTCGGCGGGCGGCGGCTCGCGCAGCCATTGCTGCCAGTAAGCGGTGGGAATGCGCGCGAACGTGACCTTCTGCTCGATCAGATGACGGCTCGTGGTTTCCGGGTCCCAGAGCTGCGGGCCGCGCATTTCGATCTGGCCGCCCATCAGCAGCGCGGGCAGCATTTCGTGCAGCGCGACGTCGAAGTTGATCGTCGACGATTGCAGTTGCTTGTCGTGCGCGCCGATCGCGTAGGTGCCGATGAAATCGTCGAGGTGACGCGCGAGCGTGCCGTGCGTGATCGCCACGCCTTTCGGGCGTCCGGTCGAGCCCGAGGTGTAGATCACGTAGGCGAGCTGGTCGGGGTGGATCGGCGCGGCGGACGTGGCGCGGGCGCTTTCGTCTGCATCATTTGCTTCACTCGCGAGCGAGGCGATGTCGACGGTTTCGCGCCCGTTCAGCAGCGCGCCCAGACGCGCCGCGCCCGCCGCATCGGCCAGCACGCAGTCGATTCCGGCGTCGTCGAGCATCGCGGCGAGGCGTTCGAGCGGATACGCGGGGTCGAGCGGCACGAAGGCCGCGCCCGACTTCAGCACGCCGAGCACGCCCGCGACCAGCGCGGCCGAGCGCTCCACGCACAGGCCGATGCGCTGATCGGCCCGCGCGCCGAGCGTGCGCAGACGCGTCGCGATCCGCGTGCTCCAGCGTTCCAGTTCGCCGTAACGCTGCGTCTCGCCTTCGCAATGCACGGCCTGCGCGTGCGGCTGCGCGGCGGCGCGGCGGCTGAATCGCGCGCCGACGGCTTCGAATGCGGCGGCGTTCGCGGCGGCGTCCGGTTGCGTGCGTTCGCGCACGCGTTCGTCCACGAGCGCGAAACTTGCGAGCGGCTGCTCGATCACGCTGGCAACCTGCGCGAGCAGACGCGCAAGATGATTCAGCATCTGCTCGACGATGGCCGGCTCGAACAGATCGGCGGCGTAGTTGAACGCGAGGCGCACGCCGTCGTCGCGCTCGATTGCGTTGAGCACGAGGTCGAAGCGCGCGGTCGGCAGATCGGCGCTCAATTCGCTCACCTGCAGGCCCGCGACCTCGAATGCCACGCGCTGCGCGCGCGTGTGGTTGAACATCACCTGGAACAGCGGCGTCTGGCCCGCGTTGCGCTCGGGTTGCAGCACTTCGACCAGTTGCGCGAACGGCAGGCTGTCGTGACGATGCGCATCGAGCACGGTCTGATGCAGACGATCGAGCAGCGCGCCGAAGCTCGCCGCGCCGCGCAGATCGGCGCGAATCACCAGCGTGTTGACGAAGAAGCCGATCAGCGGCTCGGTTTCCAGGCGATTGCGGCCCGACACCGGCATGCCGATGCGCAGATCCTGCTGGCCCGTGTAGCGTGCGAGCAGCACCGCGTACGCGGCGAGCAGCAGCGTCGGCAAGGTCGTGCGGCGCGCGGCGGCGAGCGACTTGAGCGCGCGCGCGGTGGCCGCGTCGAGATCGACGCTCGCGCGCGCGCCCGGCACGTTGCGAATGCCGCCGCGCGGCTTCGTCACCGGCAGATCGAGCGCCGCGGGCGTGTCGCCGAGTTGCGTGGTCCAGTAGTGCAAGGCGGCGTCGCGCTCGCCGTCGTCGGCCCATTCCTGCTGCCACGCCGCGAAGTCGCCGTACTGCACGGCCAGCGGCGAGGCGGCGGGCGTGCGCCCCGCCATCAGTTCGCCATAGGCCGCGACGAATTCGTCGAGCAGCAGTTTGACCGACGCGTGATCGGCCACGATGTGATGCAGCGCGACGTGCAGCACGTGGCGCTGCGCGCTTTCGTTGCTATCGTCGATCGTTGCCGCTTCGCGCAGCAAGGCGATGCGCAGCAGCGGGCCGCGCGTGAGATCGAACGGCGCGAGCGAGAGCGACTGAAGCTGCTGGTCGAGCGCATCGGACAGCGACGCGTCGCGCAGATCGACCTCGGACCACGCGTAATTCACGCCGCCGACGATCTGCTCGACCTGCCCGTCGCGTTCCTCGAAATGCGTGCGCAGCGCCTCGTGCCGCGCGACCACATGATCGAGCGCCGCGCGCAATCGGTCGACGTCGAGCGCGCCTTCGAGACGCAGCGCGCCCGCGATGTTGTAGCCCGCGTCGTCGGGATTCAGTTGCCAGAGGAACCAGAGGCGCGCCTGCGCGGGCGACAGCGCGAAGCGCTGCGTGCGGTCCGCGAGCGGCACGATCGGCAGCGCCTTGCCGCTCAGCCCGCGCTCGCGCAGACGCGCGCGGAACGTCGCGCGCCGGTCGGCGGGCAGGCTCGCGTAGTTGCGCGCGATGGCCGCGAAATCCGCCGTCGATGCGGGCGCGGGCGATGCAGGCGATGCAGGCGTCATGGCGGCAGGCCCAGGTTCGGTGGCGGATTCAAGCTCGCGCTCGCGCCGCGCCGCGAGCGGCTGCACGCCCGCCTCGCGCGCCTTGCGCTTGAGGAACGGGCAGACATCGGCGGCGCGCACGTTGTGGTCGTCGAGGAAATACTGCTTCCATTCGAGATTGCCTGGATCGCCATAAAAACCAAGGTCCGGATGCGCGGGCGTGTCATCCCACGTTTCGAGGCGCTTGCGCACCTGGTTGCGCGCCTCGCGGCCGATCACCTTGTTGGTGATGGTGTCCACGAACACGCTGCGCGGCTGGAACAGCAGCACCATGCCCGGCCCGAGATTGCGGCTGTGACGCAGCGAAAACGACGGGCACGCGCACACCACGAACATCTGCACGCCCGCGAACGAGAACTCCCACGATTCGTCGGACGGTTCGGGCTGCTGATCGGCCTGCGGATCGGGATCGACGTTGTGCAGTTGCTGCAGCGCGTGCCAGAAGAGTTCGTGATACGCGTCGTGCGAGAGCGGCTCGGCATCGGGCTCGAAAAACACGGCGATGTTGTTCTTGCGGTATTGCGGCAGCGAAGCCAGTTCCGCGAAGGTTTGCATCGTGGCCGGCAGATCGGCGATGTCCTTGCCGTGCACGAACGAATAGAACATTTCGCCGCGCCGCTCGGCCTGCGTGCCGAAGAAGCACGGATACGCCGGATGCATCACCTGCTCGCGCAGCGTCGCGTACGAGGCGTCGAGCCAGGCGGGCGGCTGCACGTCGGCGCCGCACGCGCGGCCCTTGATAATGCGGCTTTTCCAGTCCTGCGCCGTGAAGACCGGCGCTTCGTTCAGCGCTGCGTTCGGCGTCTCTTGCTGCATCAGTTCGTCGTTGGGTTGCATCGTCTCGTTCCTTGGGTTCCGCACGGGTCTGTCGCGAGGCTCGAGCCGCGCACGGCGGCAGCGGCGGCGCGCCGCGTGGCCCCGCGACAATCGGGTCATGATTTTTATGTGGGGAGCGTCCGCACCTTCTGGCGAGGTGGCTGGAGAACGGATGACGCGCGCCGGGCGGCGGCGCGTCGTGCTGCGGTCAAGCTGTGCTTGCTGGTGCGTCTGGATCCGCGTCTGAATCTACGCTTGAAGCCGCGCTGACGATCAGGCGCGTGGCCCGTGCGTCAGGCCGCGGCGCGCGCGGCGTCGGGCGCTTCAAGTTCGAGCATGAGCGCTTGAACCCAGTCGTCGGGAATGATCGGCTGGTGATACGTGCATTCGCTCGACGTGACCGTCGAACCATGCAGACGGCCGTCGGGAATCAGCACCATGTCGCCTTCGAACATCTGCAACTGCATGCCGAGATTGCCCCAGAACAGCATCTCGCCTTCCTGGATCGTCACGAGCCGATGGTCGTTGTGCACGTGCGTGGTCGAGCACATTTCATGCGGCTCGATAAACGTTTCGCGGTCGATGTCCGGGCATTCCACGTCGATGCGCGCGCTGATGCGGCGCGCGAAATCGCAGAAGCGCGGAATCGCCGACAGCCATTTGAGCTGCTCGCCCAGATCCCACCGCGCGCGTTCCCCGAGATGATCGCCGGCCGCGAAACCCTTGATGAACTGCGCACGCGCCGCCGCGCCGAAGCGCTCGCCGATCGCCCGCACGGCGCGGCTCGCGCGTGCTTCGAGTTCCGCGCGACGCGCCGCGATCTCGCTGCCCGCGCGCTGCGGTCCGCGCAGATGCGCACACGCGCGTTCGAGCGCGCCCATGAACGCGAGCCATTCGGCTTCGGCGGCGAAGGCCGCGCCCGCGAGCGCGAAGGCGCGGTCCGGACGGCGCGCCAGCGCAAGCAGCAGATTGGTTTTGGCCATGCTGGTCGGCAGATAGAACTGCCAGTACGCATGCTGCTGACGCGTCACGCCCACATGCTGCGCGACTTTTTCGATCAGTTCGCGATCCTGATCGATCACGTCCACGGACGGACGCGCGTCGTCGGGCAGGCCGTCGAAGCGTCCGCCCGCCGCCGCGCGGCCGAGCGCATGGCGGCGCGACGGCGCGAGCGCCCAGCGCTGGATCGCGATAAAGCGCAGCCCTTCTTCCAGATAGTCGTTGCGCATCAGGCGCGCAAACGTTTCACCCCAGAAGCGCGTTTCGCTGTCGAAGAGTTGCGCAAGGCCTTGCGTCACGAAGTCGTCGCGCTCGTCGCCCGCCGCCTGATCGCCGAGATACGAGAACGCATAGGCTTCGAGGAACGGCGTGAGTTGCGCGCCGAGCGTGCGCACGTCGTCGCGATAGAAGTCGGTGAAACGCGCCCAGTCGGCGGCGTCCGCGCTGCGCGGCGCGCGCGTGACGTCGAGCTCGTAGATCGACAGCAGCGTGCGATTCGAGGCCAGCGACGGCAGGCGGCTCACGTTGTCGCTGCGCACGGGCTTCATGAACTTGAGGAATTCGAAATCCTCGGGGCGCAACGGGCGGCGATGGAAATCGTCGTCGAGCACGAGTTCATCGACGGTGGCGCTGCGAAATGCCTGCGCGGCCGCGAATTGCTTGATCAGCGCGACATAGGCTTCGCTTTGCCCGGCGAAGTCGCCGAAATCGAATAGAGCGGGATAACGCTGCGTCATGAAGAAAGCTCCTTGTGCCGGCATGGCGGCGAAATCGGATCGAATCAAATCAATAGGGATAAGCCGGCTCGTCCGCGTGCGTGGCCGTAGCGAACGCCAGCGCGTGCAGCGCCGCCGCAATGTCGCGGATCACCTGCTCGCGCGCCGTCTCGACAAAAAAGTGCCCGCCCTCCAACATGCGCTGATGAAATCCTCCCGTGGTTTCGTGACGCCACGCTGACAGGTTTTCATATCGTTCGGATACCGAATCATCGGTTCCGCCGAAACTCCAGATCGGGCAGCCCAGTCGTATCGAACGGTCGCGCGCGCGCCGCGCCTGGTTCGCGCACAGGTGGAAATCGGCGCGCAAGGCGGGCAAGGCGAGATCGAGAAACTCCGCGTCGGCGAGCAGTTCGTCGGGCGTACCGCCCAGACGCCGCAACTCCGCCACCATCTCCGCCGTGCTGCAGGCGAGCCAGTGCGACGGGTGTTCGTCGTCGAGTTCGCGCTCGCGCGGCGCCACGCAGGCGGATGCGCCGAGCCACAGCGGCTCGCGCCCGTGACGTTCGCGGATCGCATGGGCCAGTTCCAGCGCGACCAGCGCGCCCATGCTGTGACCGAAGAATGCGAACGGACGTGTCGGCAAGGGATCGAGGTTCGCGAGCAGCGCGTCGATGAGCGCGGGCCAGTCGGCGAGCGCCGGTGTCGCGCGCAGGCGGCCGTGGCCCGGCAGATCGAGCGCCACGCACTCGATGCGCGGCCCGAGCAACGCGCCCCAGCCGCGATACGTCGCGGCATTGCCGCCCGCATAGGGCAGGCAGTACAGCGTGAGCGCCACGTCGGCGTGCCGCGCCGGCATATCAGGCTTGCGCGCCTTGCGCGGCCATCGCCTCGCGCAAGCTCAGCGGACGCATGTCGGTCCACACGGTCTCGATGTGCGCGAGGCACTCGTCGCGCGTACCGGTCTTGCCCTCCGCGCGCCACCCCTCGGGCACGGGCTTGTATGCCGGCCAGATCGAATATTGCTCTTCGTGATTCAGCACGACATGGAAAACGGTGTTCTCGTCGCCCCAGCTCATTGCAGCCCTCCTTGGTTCGAAGCGATGGTTCGGATAGATCTCGGTGTGAATGTCGAAGCGCTTATCGATGTCGTTCTTGAAGTCGATGCAAGACGCATCGTTGCGCTCGCATTCATTAACAAATGCAAACGTAAACGCTAATCATTCCTATTCATACCGCAAACAGTAGATCCCGAGGTTCGGTGTGTCAACCTGACTGGGAGGGAGGTATCCGCTCGGCGGCGCAGGCGCGCGCGCATTTTTCCTTTCCGTCAAAGGCCTTAAGGTGCGCAAGCGAATTTGTAATTGAATGTATGAAAGCCAATTTAAAACTGATGGCTGAAGGGGCTTTATGGAAAGTGTCATGCTCAGGCGCTACCCTTCGCGCGCACGACGCCCAAACCGCGGCGGCAATGTGCAGAACGCTTCAAACCCGTGGCGAGCCGATCCCGGGCAAGACTTACCGCCACTTCACTTTGCAATCCGAATTAATTGCCGGATTGTCGTGTGCGAGATTCGTTGCGCATAAGATGCGTCGACTCTCCGTCGTCTGCAAGCGCGCTCTCGAATGCGCGCGCCCTCCTTTCCCAATTCGCTGAAAAGCCCGCCGATACGCGGTTTCACGCCGCGCTCGCATGTCCGCTTCGGGCCTTTCTTTAAAAATCTGAATGCGAATCATTTGTAATTGCGCCGAAAATTACGCATCATAGACGGCGTCCTGATTCTCCAGTCAACCTTTCATATTCATGACAACCTCCACGCTCGCGCCTTCGCGCCCCGCTGCCGACGCTGCACACGAACCGGCGCACGACGCGTCGCACGACGTCCGCGCCAATGCTGCACTCGACGTGCTGCTCTCGCGCCGCTCGCATTGGCCGCTCGCCGAACCCGCTCCGCGCGACGCCGAGCTGGATCTGATCTTCGAGGCCGCCATGCGCGCGCCCGATCACGGCAAGTTGCGCCCGTGGCGCTTCGTCGTCGTGCGCGGCGAAGCCCGTGGCGCACTGGGCGACTTGCTTGTCGATATCGCGGCCTCGCGCACGCCTGAGTCGCCGCGCGAAGCGCACGCGCATCGTCGGCAAAGGGCATTTGCCGCGCCGCTCGTGATTGCGCTCGCGGCCGCGATCTCGCACGACACCGGCATTCCCGAAGTGGAACAGGTGCTCGCGCTCGGCGCCGCGACAATGAACATGCTCAACGCGATTCACGCATTGGGTTACGGCGGATTCTGGGCGACCGGCGCGGACAGCTACGACACACGCATGCACGACGCGCTCGGCTTCGCGGAAAACGAGCAGGTGCTCGGATTCCTGTTCGTCGGCACGCCGCCCGCCTCATCCGCCGACAAACCGCGCCCGCCAGGCGCCCACTATGTGCGCGAGTGGTTCGGCACCTCGCAATAGGCGTTGCGCCGCGCCAGTCACCCAAGCCGGCGCGCCAGCAAGCGCCGCGATTTCAACGACAAGGAGGCAGCGTGCAAGACACGACGCATGCGGGAGCCGCGCGCGGTTTCCACTCGTCACACCCTATCTATGCAACACCCGGCATCGAGTTCATTCCGCACCGTTCGGGCCTGCACACACGCAAGGAACACGCACTGCCGCGTAGCGGCGAACTGATGATCTGGCGACTCGCTGCAAGCTGGGATTATCTGAATCGCGAAGAAGCGGCGCTGTGGTTGTCGCGCGAGGAAACGGCACGGATGCGCCATCATCGCAATCCCGCCTTTGCGCGGCGCTACGCCATCGCGCGCGTCTCGTTGCGCCGCATTCTCGGCGATGCGCTCGACAAGTCGCCCGAAACCGTCGCCCTTTCCGACGATGCGCACGGCCAGCCGGTCCTCGACGAATCGGGCTGCCCCTCGCCGCTTTCGCTGCGCATCGCCTTCGCGGGCATCTGGATCACGCTCGCGATGAGCGCCGACGCATTCGGCCTGGAAACCCTGCTGCCGGATACCGCGCGCCCGGACACCGATATGAGCCTCGCGAGCGCGCGCGCCGCCTGTGCATCGCAATTGCTGGCACAGCCTGTCGATTATGTCGAAGCGTTGTGCGCGCATCGCGTCGGCGCGATGTCGCTGATGCGCGACGACGCGAACGCCATCCGCGTGATCGATCTGCCGATGCCCGGCAATATCAGCGCCGCCATCGCCACGCCGATTTCGACCTCGACGCTACATGCGTTTGGCTGGTTGAGCCGGAGCTTTTGAGCGCGCGTATCCGCGCAATCGGTGCGGCTAGAACAGCACGTCGAGACCCACGGTCACGGCCGTCTGGCTCGACGCACCGGCGGGGTTGAGCGTGCTGACAACCGCGTGCCGGTAAGACGTGTAATCGACTTCGGTATAGAGCGTCGTGCGCTTGGAAAGCAGATACGCGAGCGACATGATCGCGAGCCCCCGGCGGCCGGCCTTGTCGGTCGATACGGTGGTCTGGTAATAGCCGCCGCCGAGAATCAGATAGGGTTGGATATTCCACGAAAACCCGCCGAACGCGTTATTCGTCACCTGGTGCGGCGCGGCCGGATTCTGGAGATCCTCCGACATGAAGCCGCCCGAGAGCCTGACCGGACCGATGCTATAAGCGGCACCCGCCATGTAATAGCTGTCACCGATATAGGCCGTGCCGGTGAGAATGTTGCGATGCCCGTACACGCCGCCTATGCTCGCCGGTCCCATGCTGTAGCTCACGCCGACCGAGCGCGTCGCGCCGCTGCTGAAATTGCCCGCCACGCCGCCAAACGAATTGTCCACCTCGAACAACAAAGGCCCGAAGTCGTTCTTGTACTTGACGGAGTTGTTGTTGCGCGTGCCGTCCGATGCCTGGGTGAGCGGCAGAATCGGCGTGTAGTGAAAACCAAATGGATCGTAAATGCTGATGATGTCGTGCGCGATCGTGTATTGCCGCCCGAAATCGAGCGAGCCGTATTTGCGATTGCCGATGCCGACAAACGACTGGCGGTTGAACAAGGTATTGGTGGTGTTGTCCAGTTGCCCGTTGCCGAGATTGAAGCCGCTTTCCAGACGGAAGTGCGCATTCCATCCGCCGCCCAGGTCTTCCTTTCCAAGAAAGCCCAGTTTGTTGGAACTGTAGTAACCATTCGAATTCATGGTCACCACAGTGCCTCCTCCTTTGACCGCGTTGGTCTGGTAACGAACGCCGCCGTCTGCCGTGCCGTAGATCTGAACGCTGCTTTGCGACCAGGCCGGCGACGCGCCGGCTGCGAGTGACAGTCCAACGCCAATGCTTCTCCACGCGAGTGCTTTCATGCCATGTCTCCGTCTATGTATTTTATTTTTATCGTGCGGAGGAAACGACAACCTCCAGACGATATGCATGCCTAACTAGTTGAATGAAACTCCTTGATATGCGCTTGCTTCCTTGCACTGGCGGAACCGCTCCATCGGTTCCGCCAGTGCCGCGACGCCGTGCGGCTAGTTGCCGGCGTGGCCGCTATGAGTCTGATTGAGACGCGCCGACGCAACCGGCGCGGGTTTGAATCCCGACTTCAACTCGCGGCGCAGCGCCACGCGGTCCAGCGCCTTTTCCCAGTTCGCCACCACGATGGTCGCCACGGTATTGCCGACGATGTTGGTGAACACGAAGCCGCTCGACAACGCCTTGTGAATGCCGAGTATCAACGCGATCGATTCGACCGGAATGGTGTTCGATGCGGCCAGCGTGGCGGCCAGCACGGCGATCGCCGCGCCGGAAACGCCCGCCGCGCCCTTCGACGTCAGCAGCAGAACGGCAAGCAGCACCAGTTGATCGTGCCAGCTCATCGGCGTGTTGGTGGCCTGCGCGAGAAATACCGCCGCTGCGGCGAAATAAAGGCAGGTGCCGTCGTGATTGAATGTATAGGCCGTCGGCAACACGAGACCGACCACCGACTTCTCGCAACCCAGTCGTTCGAGTTTGTCGATCAATTGCGGAAACACCGTCTCCGACGAACTCGTGCCGATCACGAGCAACAACTCCGCGCCGATGTAGCGCATCAGACGCAGCAGACTGAAACCATTGACCTTCGCGATCGGCCAGAGAATCAGCAGAATGAACAGCGCACAGGTCAGATAAAACTCCAGCAGCAGTTTGCCGAGCGACATGAGCGTACCGAAGCCGAATTTGCTGACCGTAAAGGCAATCGCGCCGAACGCGGCAAGCGGCGCGATCTTCATCGTCAGACCGATGATCCAGAACAGCGCGCCGGACACGGACTCGATCAGATTCAACGCCGGTTGCGCACGCTCGCCGATTGCTGCAAGACCGAACGCGAACAGCACCGAAAAGAACAGCACCTGCAACACATCGCCGCCCGCGAAGGCGCTAATCGCCGTGTGCGGAATCACGTTGAGCAGGAACTCGCTCGTCGTCACGACATGATGCGCCTTCGCGACATAGCTATCGACCGCAGCCGAATGCATGCCATGAAGATCGACATTCATGCCGACACCCGGTTTGAGCACATTGACGACGACAAGCCCCAGCACGAGCGCGAGCGACGTCACGACTTCAAAATAAACGAGCGCCTTGATGGCGACCCGCCCCACTTTCTTGAAGTCGTTGACGCCCGCAATTCCGCTGCAGACAGTGCAAAAGATGATGGGACCGATCAGCATCTGGATAATGCGAATGAACGCATCGCCGAGCGGTTGCAGATTGATGCCGAACTTCGGGAAGAAATAGCCCGTGGCGGTACCCAACGCCATGCCGGCCAGCACCTGGAGCGACAAGTCGCGATAGAACGGACGGCGACCTCTCGGTGGCGAAGCGGTGCCTTTGCCTGGCAGAGCCATGATATCTCCTTGAAAAACAGCGGCGAATTCAGATTCGCTCGAACGCGGGTCACGCGAAAGCCAATCCTTCAGCTTCCGGATTCGCCCAGGATGCGCAAACTATCCGCGAAGATTTCATCGACGCTCAGCTTGCGCGGTAATAACTTCTGCTGCTCGCAATACTGGATCGTCTCTTCGAGCGGCCCGCGCAGCGCGTCATAACCGAACAGCAGTTTGTCGGGCGCGCCGGCGTTCTGCGCGGCGACCGAGTCCTTGCCGCGTTTGAGCAAATCGTACACGGCACGCACCGCCAGCGGATGCGTCCTGGCGAGATCTTCCGTCACGACGACCACGTGATTGATCGGCACATAGCCGTGCCGTGCATACCATTCACGATCGGCGGCGGCGGCGTTGTCGATCAGCGGCGTAAAGTCCGGATCGTCGGGCAGATCGTTACCGAGAATGGCGGCGTCGATTTCACCGGAACGCAACATCGATAAAAGCTGTTTGCCCGGCTCGGCATGGCTGACGAAAGGCGGCTCGGCGTATTCCTCCAGATGGCCCCGATCGAGCGTCACCCAATCGATCTGTTCGAGCGGCACGCCATAGGTTTCGCCGAGGATCGCCCGCACCCACATGCCGGTGGTTTGCGAGTACGCACGCACGCCAATGCGCTTGCCCGCCAATGCGTCGAGCGTGGGCTTGGGACGCGCGGTGCTGCAGATGATGCAGCCTTGCTGGAAACGCGCGGCCACCACGGCAGGCAACAGGATCAGCGGCTTGCCATAGGCCTTCGCCTGCAGATACGTGACGATGGCCAGTTCGCTGACGTCGAATGCCTGACGACGCGCCATCGGCGCGAACGCGTTGTGAATGGGCTCGATTTCGTCGAACACGAGTTCGACCGACGGGTCGGTCAGTTCGCCGGCTTTGAGCGCGCGCGTGTGCGCATAGGACTTCAGCGCGGCCTTCAATCGCAAAGGTTGGGTTGGGCGGTTCACGTTCAGGATTTCACTTTGCATGGTGCAGGTTCACGCGGCGAGCGACGGATACACCGCACGCGCCGTTCCGCTGAAAATCGCCTGTTGCGCTTCGGTCGGCAACATCGACAGGCTCTCGCGCGCTTCCGTCAGCAATTGCGACAGTGCGCCTTCGGCCGCGGGGAAATTCGATCCCCACGCAATACGCTTTGCGCCGAACGCATCGAGCACGCGCGGGAAAAACTGCGCCGGCGTCGAGGCGCCTTGCGCGGCGGCGGCGATCGTGCGATTGGTCAGCTTCAGATAGACGCCCTGATGCGACGCGAGGCTGAACAGCGGCGCCGCCGCTTCATAAGGCGGGCCGCCGGCGAGTTCCGGACGCGCCAGATGGTCGAGCAGCACGCGGATATCCGGAAAGCGCGCGAGCATGTTCAGCAGCGCGGGAATACCCTGCGCCGTCATCTGCAGGCAGATCGACACGCCATGGCGCTGCGCATAGTCCCACACCGGATACGAACGTTCGTCATCGAGCCAGCCCGCTTGCCCCGGCATCGTGCTGCCGGTCGTGAACAGGCGCAGACCCGAGAGACCGGCGTCGAGCCAGCGCTGCATTTGCGTGACGGCATCGCTTGCCAGCACATCGATCGAGAACACGCCGGCAAAACGATCCGGGTGCGCGCGCACCGCATCCACGACATAACTATTGTCGTTTCCGTAGACGGTCGACGCCTGCACGACCACGGCGCGGTCGATCCCCGCCTCATCCATCGATGCGAGCAGACCTTCGTAATCGACCGGTCGTTTGGCGGACCACTCCGATTGATGGCCACCCACCGGCGCGAGCGGATAACGTTGCGTATCAGGCGAAATTGCGTGTGTATGCGTGTCGATCACGACGGACATGAAGGTGCTCCTGGCTGAAAATGTCCTGCTGAATTGAACGTTACTGTAAGTGAGATGCCGCGCCAGGACTCAATACGAAGTGAGCCGCAGGCCATCAATTTACGTTAAGCTCAGGGTTTTCTCCTGGTCATGCTGGAGGCTCGATGCAGGTCGATGGACACACATCGCCAGACGATGATCTGGCGCGATTAAGGCGTCTCTTTCTCTTCGACGCGGTGTGCGAAGCGGGCGGAATCGGGCAGGCCGCCATTCACGCCGGCCGCACGCAGCCGGCCGTGAGCATGGCGATCAACAAACTCGAAGCGCGTTTTAATTGCCAGTTGTTCGAGCGGGGATTCGGCGGCAGTGAATTGACGGGCGACGGGATCATCGTGCAGCGGCGCGTGCGGCGCATGCTCGATCAGATGGAACGCGCGGTGGTCGTGCTCACCGGTCAGTCGGCGGCGAATGCGGCCAAGATTTGCCGGCGCCTGACCGATGCGCAGGTGCGCTGCCACATGGCGATTGCCGAGGGCGGGTCCGCCGCCGAGGCCGCGTTGTCGCTGGGCATCTCCCAGCCCGCGGTGCATCGGGCGGCGCGGCAGCTTGAGCAGAACGTCGGAGTGTCGCTTTATCGCCGCCGCGTGCATAACGTGTCGGCGAACCCCGCCGGCGTCGAGTTCGCGCGCTGTTTGAGCCTCGCGCTCTATGAAATCACCCAGGCGGTCGATGAACTCGCCTACGCGCGCGGGCAACTCACCGGCAAGGTGTCGATCGGCGTGCTGCCCTTGCTGCCGCCGCGCCTCGTCGCGCGCGCCATTCAACGGCTGCGCCAACGCTATCCCGCGTCGCGCGTCACCGTCGAGGAAGGGTCCCATGCGCATCTGCTCCGCGAGTTGCGCAGCGGCGGGATCGATTTCCTCGTTGGCGGACTGCGCGAGCCGCGTCTCACCGGCCTGGTCCACGAAACGGAATTGTTTGCCGATCCTTACGTCGTGGCCGTGCGCAAAGGGCACGCGCTGGCAAGGCGTAAATCCGTGGTCCTCGCTGATCTGGCGGACCATGACTGGGTCATGCCGCAACACAACGTGCCGCGCCGCGCGGTGATCGATTCGATATTCGCGCGCTTGCCGGTCAAGCCGCCGTTGGTCGTGGAAACCAGTTCGCTCGCGATGATGCTGGCGATGCTCATGGAAAGCGATTGCCTGACCCTGCTGTCGCGCGCGCAGATTCGCGATGCGTATCCGGGGCGCGAACTCGTCGCCCTGAATCTGGAATTGCCCGGTGCGAGCCGCGCGGTTGGATACACGGTGCGGACCGACTGGCTCGGCACCGCGTTCCAGCAGACTTTTCTCGAACTGCTGTGTGAGGAGAGTGCGATGGAGTCCCAGAACGGGATGTGACGCGGAGGGTGTGAAAGCCAATGCTGCGCGATCTGTGGGCGAGCGTCTCGAATAGAGCTTGCCGCCAGCGTTTGCGCGGGGTCTTGCGATTGGCGCGCCGCGTCTGTCATCGCTCAAGACGTGTCTCTACGGTCCTGGCACGGCCTGGACCGAAACGACACAAGCGTTAAATCGAGCCGAAGCTGCATAGAATCTGACTGCTCGACTAGCGCGTGGCACGCAGGTTTTCTGCCTTGCCACGCGCCAGCTGACGTTTATCTCGTCTCCGCCCGCTGGCGCGTTGGGATCAACAGGCAATTGTCGTCCACCGGCCCGGTTTGTCCTGCGCCGCGATCGATTCACCGCCTTGCCGCATATGACGCAGCGCTGGCCGCCGGGCAATTCAACCGGCCTCACCCACGCCACGCACGGGGGCTGCCTGCTGAACTGGCGTACCCAATTGCCCGGAGTCGTCCTTGAGCAAGGTTCGCGGCAACGCGAAGCCTGTAAAGATGCGTTGCGTGAACGGATTATTCGCCTTTTCCGCTGTAATCCGATAGCGCATTGCGGCGCCGTCCTCTGCGGTGAAACCCAGATCGACGCTGTTCGCCGTGGCCCCATTGAGCCGTGCCCGGCTGAGCAGTCGGAATACCGACCAGGCCCCCTGATAGACAAGACTGCTGCTATTGCCGCTGCTGTTCACGAGCGTGATCCGACTCTCGGTACTACTGCCCAGACTGTTCGGCCAGATGAGGCTTACGCCGGTGCTTGGACCATGATCGTACGGGATCAGTTGCCCTTCCACGCCGAGCAAGCTGCTGCGCCGGTTTGGCGTGAGGCCGAGCGGCTCAACGTTGAACTGGACACCCAGCGCGCCGCGGTTGTTGAAGAACGCGTCGCGGATACGCGCGCCGGCCTCGAGTTGAGTCATGACGTTCGTGCGCACGAGGTATCCACCGCGCCGTTCGGAGTACAACGCGTCGAGATTGTCTTCGAGGAACACCTTGAGATACTTGTCACGGAATTGCTGCAACCTGCCCTGCGGCCCGAAGAACGCTTCGAAGTCCTCCAGCGACGCATCAGTACGGCTCGATGGATCGAAGGGATAGCGCCCCGCCAGGTGAGTGCCGTAGAAACTGTATACGTCCGTGTCCCAGCGGCGCTCCAGTTCCCGTAGCGCTTCTACCAGCAGCACCTGCGAGGACTGATCGGCGATGGCCTTGACCTGCTGGTTGAGCGGCTCCGGAAGACCCGAGGCGATACGTTGCAGATTGGTGATCGGATCCGGTCCCTTCAGCGCAAAGCGGTCAAGCACCACTGTCAGCGCAGCCTTGCCACGGTCCGGACTGTCCTGCACGGACTTCACCACGTCACGCACGCTGGCAATACCGGCCATTACCTCATCAAGATAGGCTGGCTTGTTATCCCTCGCCGCGAGCAGCCCGGTGAGCGAGGCAAATGGTCGGCCAATATCGGCCGCCTGAGTGCGATCGACATCACTGGGCTCGGCGATGCCCTTGGTCTTGACCTTGGGGTCCGTGTCCTGTGCGTAGAGCATTGTATTGTCACGCGTGGTTTCCAGCAGACGCCGAAGCGGGGCAGCGGGACTGGTGAGGCTTTCCAGTACGCTGGCCGCCTGTCCGATATCGTTGAAATCGACAATATCGAGCTGCTTGAGCGCACGACGCCACGTGCCGATATAGTCAGCGCTGTAGATAGCGCGCACACGCTCGTCCAGGGCCTGTTCATCGGCGGCCGAGTAGTCGATACGCTTACGCTCGCCCAGCGTCCACTGATCGATCATGGCAAGCTCGGTGAGATTGTGGCTGCGTGGTCCGAAATAGTCGCGGAAGCCCCGTGCTGTCAGGAGAGCAGGAATCAACGTGCTTTGTGTGGCATCGCCATTCGCAGCACCCGTCTGCTCGCTGGCGGTCTGCACAACGGACTTGTATACGATGTCGAAGGCCGGCCCGACTTCCTGGCGAAGATCGAGTGGCGCATGCAGCAGCTCCTGCGCCTGTTGCTGCATAGTCAGGTAAACGCGCTGCGGCATGGGCAGTTGCCTCAATTCCTGCTGAATTTCCATAACGCGTGCGCTGTACTGAGGCAGACTCGTATCGGCGTACTTCATCGCATAGTCGAGATGGCGCATCAGCGCCTTCTGGGTCGTGCCGTTGTCCGGCATGGCCACTTGCCAGTAGCGTGACATCCAGTCCTCGACGATCGGCGCGCGCCGGTTGGACCGGTCCTCAATCATGCGATACACACGCAACGCGTCCAGTTGCGCGCTGCTATTGGCAGACGCTCCGTTGAGCGCATCCATCACGCCGCTAGCCAGTTCTGGCAGGAAGCGACGCGACAGCAGCTGCAAGTAAGCCTCGTCCACTTTCGGGCCGATCTTGCGTCCTTGATATAAACCCATGTCGGCCAATCCAGGCCATGCCGAACGGTAATCGCCGTACACCGCGACCGCCTTACGGATCTGGTCCAGTGGCTGCAACAGATTGCGGCCTGTGGGATCCAGTTCGCCGTCAATATCGCGAGCACTGAATTCACGGCTCTTGGCCAGCACGCTCAGCGCCATGTCGCGGTTGACGGTGTAATAGTGCTGCCAGCCGCCGATGATCACAAGACTGCCCAGCGCCGCGACGCCACAGCTCACCAGCATGGTGCGTCGCTTGTCGGCCAGCACCCGAAGGTTATCGCCTGCGAGCCCGGCTTCGGGATAAATGACCTTCTGAAAGAGCTGCTGCGCAAAATAAACGGAGCCGCGCCCAGCCGGCTGCGCACGAGAAAGCGGCGCTGCGAGTCCATAGGACCGCGCCGCTGCCGCGACGAACGCATTGTCCAGCAACCCCTGCTGATAAACCGACGAGAAGTAAACACCGCGCGGCAAAGCGGGCGTGGCATAGCGGTCACTGCCAAGGACTTCCGTGAGAAACGCGAACAAGACCGGGCGTACGCCATCGAGTTCGCGTACGAGCGAAAATAGCCCCTCTCTGTGTTCCAGCGTGGCGGTTTCCCCCAAGGCGTCGAAGACCTGCTCGTTCAGCCGCGAAATAAAGGCATCGTAGCAATCGGCCAGCTCTTTTTGCCACGCGTTGAAGTGCTGCACCGAATCCAGCGTGAAGGTAAAGCCCAGGATGTCCTCGCGCGTGGTGCGCGGCAGCCGGGAGAAAAATGCATCGAAACCTTCGAGCTGATCGATCTTGCTGAGCAGTACGTAGACCGGCGGGCGTGTTCCCAGACGGCGACTCAGTTCTGTCAGGCGGGTCCTCAGCAGGATCGCGAGCGCCTTGCGATCGCTCGGCTTCTGGTTGATCAGCGTGACCAGATCGACAACCAGCACCACGCCATTCAGCGGGCGGCGGCTGCGATTACGATTGAGCCAGTCGATCAGGTTCTCCCACAGGCGAGCCTTCGTACCGGGCGGGGCATGTGGTCCTTCAGACAAGCGGGGGACTGGACTTCCGGTTACGCCATCATGTTCCTTGCCCTCGACAGCGGCCTGCGTCGCTGGTTCACTGGCGTTCCAATCGTCGGATTGGCTGATAATTTCGCCTGGCGGATCGATCAGGACCGCGTGATCGCCGATCCACCAGTCGATGTTCCAGATCAGATCGGGATCGCGGGAAACCTGCTGACTGGCTGCCTTGGCCACACCGGTTACCGAAAACTGCTGGCCGGAACGATTGATGAAACTCGTCTTGCCGGCGTTTTCCTGTCCAAGGACCAGGTACCAGGGAAGCTGATAAAGCGCGTTACGCCCTGTCAGGTTCGCCTGAAGCGTCGCCAGGCTACGGTCGAGCGAGCGCTCCTGTGCCTGCACATGGCGCAGCGCGTCGTTCTTTTCGAGCTCCTGATCGCGTTTTCTCTCTGCCTCGAGCGTCCGGTTACGGCTGCGCAGGATCAATGACCAGACAACAAGCGGCACGAGCAGAACCACCAGCGTCAACAAGGTGCGCGCCGTGAGCCCGCTTAGCGGGTGACCCGCGCGCCAAACCCACTTCGGCCCGAGCCACCAGATGGCCGCGAGCACGAATACGAGCCCGAGGATCAGCAGCACGGGCACGGCGCCCCGGATCGGTTTCTTCAGGGAACCGCCGTATCGCGTGAAAAATGATTTCAACTTCATCATCATGATGCTTCCTGCCCCTTTCTTCCCTGTTCAATGGCCACTGTCGGCGGTAATTGTTTTGCCAGGTGCCCCCAAAGATCCGGTTCCCACTGCGCTGCGAGCGTGCCCTGCATGGCGCGCGCAACATTGGCGTATAGATCGGCGGCCAACCAGGCCAACCCGCGCGCGGCGAGCAAGTCGGCGGCAATGACCGTCACGTGACAGCGTTGGCGCGGCGCATGAAAACCCGCCTGCATATCCTGAAGGCGCTTGAGTACGACTTCCACGCCCTCGCGGTCGAGTTGCGCAACCAGTTCGTCGCGCAGACTCGAATATTCCTGCACCGCGGCTGCAGGGCTCGACTCCGAAGCCACCCCGCTCAGCCAATGCAGTGTTTCGTCGTCGACGAAGGGCCGCCCGTCGCTGAAACACAGCTTCGCCACCATCGGCATGCGCCGCACGAAGCGGGCCGCGGCGTGGCAGATCGCATCGGCCACTTCCTTCATCTCCAGCCGGTCCGCAATGCCCGCCGCGAGATAACTCCCGCGTATCCAATACGGCGAACCAGCGACACTTTTCTCGACCCTTTGCAGCAGCACGGGCGTCACGGCGTTGCGCGCCAGCGCTTCCTGGTAACTGTCCACGATGTCAATGGGCACGCCCGCCAGTTCCGTACGCTGCTCATGCCGCGCTGGGGGCGCGGCGCGCAGGTGTCCCCACAGCGCAAATCGACGAAGCTGGTAACCCGTTGGATCATAGGCATCCTGAACATTGACGAACTCGGCGACCGTCAACAGCGAGCGACGATTCTCACGCTCTTCGCCCAGCCTGAGCGCACTGCCCGCGCTGAAGAATTCCTCGCTGATTCCAGTGGCAGCCTGCCGGACGGATGACGCCGAGGACCGACTTTCGGTCGGCTCAGGCGCACGCGTAGCATCCACACTTTGGTTCAGCCTCAATTCCAGTGTCGCGAGTGGCGCTGCATCCAGTTGCGCAGGTATGGCCGCCGCCTGAATGGCGGCCAGAGCGCGCTGCGCCTGCGCCTGCAGATCTTTCTCGAAGGCCTGCGGATCGAGCGCCCCCTGCGCTTCGGTCAGACGGCCAATCAGCATGGCGACCAGCTTTCGCCGTGCCGCATGCCCGGCTGGCCCGGGCTTCGGAAAACCGGTCTCCCAGTAGTCCTGCACCATGCCTGTTAGCAGCCCGAGCGCATCCACCCAGGCCTGCCAGCTTCGCGCGCGCAGGCATGCGGTGATCAGGTGGCCGGCTACCCGGAAATGCTTACACTGCTGCGTCAAGTACTGCCTGGCTGCTTCGTCGATGCGTGACCAGTCCATGCTCGCTTCATGCAAGCCTCCAAGCTTGACCATCTCCTGGTCAATAATCTGGTAACGCTCGTCGTTCTCATCGAAATGACCCGCCGGCTGAAGCGCCTCCAGGGGCTCCAGCAAATGCTTCAGGTCAAGGGCACGATATCCGTTCACCAGTGACAGGCCTCACGTTCCTCGTCGATGAGTGCCTTGAGGCGCGTCGCATCAAACTCCTGACCGTCCAATGCCGGATAACTGCTCTCAATACGCAGCCGCGCGCCATTCCCAATGCGCCGCAGCAGTTCGATTGCCACCAGCCCTCTTCCCGCATCGATCACGTTCCCGCTCTCCAGCACCTGCCAGATCGTCGCGTCCGACAGTGAGCGGCCATCCATCGAAAGACGAATACGGATGCGGTTATCCAATAGCGACTCCGAACTCAGAAACTGAAGCCGTGTGATACCCGATTTGCAACTGATTGCCAGCCAGGGGCCTTGTGCACCCGAGCCGATCGCAGGCGCCGAAATGACGACCTGGAGTCGCCCTTGATCGCCATCTGGCCAGCGCGACATCACAAACTGACTGCTATCGCCTGTTCTCGACGCTTCGTTACGCCGGACGAGTTCCGCAACGGCCGGTGCTGATTCGGACTGAACCTCGGCGGCGGCCGAAGCCGCGATGCTCGGCGAACCCGCAGTTGCCGGCTCTGCAGTCAGCCGCGCCAGTCCGGCCGGTGTGCCGGCAACGGTGTCGAAGCACGCCAGGCGTTGCATGGGTGACACGATGACGGTGCAGGCAGCAATGGGATTCGTGGCCGCAGCGGGGTTTTCCTGGCGGGGATGGCAGCCTGCGATAAATAACAGGGCAGCCAATAATCCTGATAAACCTGTGAGCCTCATGAGGCATTGATCTCCTGATCCAGCTTCCACTTGCGGCACTTTCTGGCCAGTGTTCGTTTGGGTATGCCGAGGCTTTGCGCGGTGCGGGTGCGAGATCCTTCGGAGAGCTTCAGTCGACGGCTGATCAGTAGCCGCTCGAAAGCCTCCATTGCAGCCGGCAGGTCATCCATGGCGAGAAGCCCCTGCACCCCCCGCTCCGCATCATCGGGGACCGATATAACTTCAAGACTGTTCATCAGCGCCCGCACGATCTCGAGGCCGATCATGCCGTTGCTCCTGGCCTGTTCGGAGGCGGCCATAACGAGATTTCGCAGTTCGCGCACATTGCCTGGAAACGGCTGCAGTTTCAGCCACGCAAGCGCCTGTGCATCGAACCCGCTGACGTGAGACTGCTGCTCCCGGTTATATTGAAACAGTGCGTGGGTCGCCAGTGCGGGAATATCCTCCGCGCGCTCGCGCAGCGGCGGAAGCGCCAGCGTCGTCTGGCGAATACGGAAATACAGGTCCTCACGAAAGCGCCCTTCCCTGATCATCTGCGGCAAAGGCTGGTGCGTCGCGCAGATCAGCCGGAAGTTCGACTCGCGCTCTTTGGTCGCGCCAACAGGCCGGTACCGCTTTTCATTGAGCACACGCAACAGCGTGGCCTGAAGCGGCATGGGCATATCGCCAATCTCATCGAGAAAGAGGGTGCCGCCATCGGCCTCCGCCACCAATCCATTGCGCGATTGCGTCGCTCCAGTAAAGGCGCCTTTGACGCTGCCAAAAAGCTCGGCTTCAATGAGCTCAGCCGAGATAGCCGCGCAATTCACCGGTACGAACTGGCCGCCGCGGGACGACGCCTGGTGTATCAACCAGGCCGCATGATCTTTTCCGGAGCCGGTTTCTCCGGTGATGAGCGTCGACAGACTGGATTCGGCGAGACGGAGCATCTCCGCGCGGATACGCTGTGCCGCAGGACTGGCACCCACGAAGCCAGACGCCAGTAGACGCGCGGCGCGGCTTTGCCCCTCGTCGGGTTCGAGCTTCTGCCGCTCAGCACGTCCGTTGCGCGCCGCTGCGTCGAGTTCGCTGCCTAGCCTGGCGAATAGACGCTCGTGTGTGTCGACCAGCAACTGCCAAACGGGGTCGCTGCGCCATCCGCGCAATACATCGGCCCCCGCGGTCACCACCAGAACGCCCAATGCCCGCCCCCTGGCATCAAGCAACGGAATGGCCAGAAGGCTGGGACAGGCAGGCAGCCGCTCGCGCAGCAACTCGAAACCCTTCCCGACAGCGACCAGTCGATTGATGTCCTCGACCTGACAGGCTTTGCGTTTCAACAGGCTGTAGACCAGAGGATTCTCCAGTTCTTCCATGCAGATGTCTGGCCAGCCATCCAGTGACGTGGTGTCTCCCACTAGCGGAATCAAACGCTCCCGCGTGGCATCGCACAGGTAGCAGAACGCGGCGCTCAGTCCAGCAGCGCGCCGTGCCCGATGCAGAAAGCCACCGGTCAACGCCCCCAGGCTGGCCGATGAAACCATGTCGAAGCCGATCGCTGCGACCTCGTTTGCATTCATCGCCCGCTCCATCAAAGCAACGCGGTAGAGAACGCATGACCATCCCATGCGATTGCCGCGCCGTTAAACGGCTCCCGGGATGCGATACGCTGCAGTACAGCCAGCGAAAGCGGCGGCAGCAGTTCGCCGTCGATGCTCGCGTCCAGCATACGCGCACCGTTTTCGTGGCGGATGCATCGCGCGCGCAGTTCTGCCTGTGCGCTCTCATCCACCATCAGGTTTGCGTCGTAACGTAGCGAGAACTGCGCCTGCAATCGCGACAGACGCGCATCGACAATCTCGGCAAGCACGCTCTCATCCAGATAGCGATACGGCACCACCTGCATACGCGCAAGCAGCGCCGGCTTGAAAAACTTCGCGAGCCTTGCACGCAAGGCCTCTTCTTCAAGATCGCTGAGCGATTCGTCCCGCTGATCGAAGCCGAGGTTGGACGTCAGCATGAAGAGCACGTTTTTGCAGTCGATCAGCCGGCCTTCGCCGTCAGCGACTTCGCCCTTGTCGAACGCCTGATAGAAAATGTTCAGGACTTCCGGATGGGCCTTCTCGACCTCATCGAGCAACACCACGGAATAGGGACGTTGACGAATGGCCTCGGTCAGTACGCCACCCTCGCCGTAACCCACGTATCCGGGCGGCGCACCGAGCAGACGCGATACGGTGTGCTTCTCCTGATATTCCGACATATTGATCGTCGTCAGGAACTGCCGCCCGCCAAACAAGGCATCGGCCAGTGCGAGCGCCGTTTCCGTCTTGCCCACACCGCTCGGTCCGACAAGCAAGAAGGCACCGAGTGGCGTGCCCGGCCGACGCAGATCGGCCATCGCAGTCAGCAAATGGCGATAGATGTGATCAA
The DNA here is from genome assembly GCF_014171495.1 of Paraburkholderia tropica. Classification (NCBI taxonomy): domain Bacteria; kingdom Pseudomonadati; phylum Pseudomonadota; class Betaproteobacteria; order Burkholderiales; family Burkholderiaceae; genus Paraburkholderia; species Paraburkholderia tropica. Next base: position 1,166,875 of record NZ_CP049137.1, on the reverse strand, counting down.
GCGCCTTATCCTGCCCTTTCACCCGTTCGCGCAGCATGCCGGGAAGCGACTCGAGTCGCCCCATACGGTCGCTCGTGATGGAGGTCGCGGGGATACCGGTCCAGTCGGCGATCACCTGGGCAATCTGCTCCTCGCCCACGTCGGCATGCAGGAACGCACCATCACGCTGAAGCGCAGACAGTCGCGCGACAGCATCGATCAGCGTTGCGCGTGTTTCGACATGGGCAGCGACATCGCCATGAGCAGGACCGCCGCCAGTCCGCTCAACTGCCTGACGCAGCGAGAGAATTTCGTCGACGAGTGCCTTCTGCTGATGCCACGCATCTTGCAGAGAGACGATCTGCGCATCGACGTTGCAGCGCAGGTCGACAAGCTCATCGATGCGAGCGGCGTTCACGGCACGGCCGGCGCGGCGATCTCGTTCGAGATGCGCGACCTCCGCTTCGATCTGCAGTCGCTCGTTCTCCAGCGCCGCGAGCCGTCGTGGCGGCTCACCGAGGGCCGTCGCCACGCGCGCACATGCGGTGTCGAGCACGTCGATTGCCTTGTCGGGGAGTTGCCGACCGGACAGGTAACGCGCGGAGAGCGCGACAGCCGCGTGGATCGCGTCGTCACCGATATAGACTCGATGTGCCTGCTCATAGATCGACCGCAAACCGCGAAGGATATGCATCGCCTGTGCTTCGTCAGGCTGGTCGAGCTTTACCAGCTGGAAGCGGCGTGAGAGCGCCGGATCCTTTTCGAAATACTTCTTGTATTCAGACCAGGTGGTCGCCGCCACCATACGCAAGTCACCGCGCGCCAGCGCGGGTTTGAGCAGATTGGCGGCGTCGGTGCCGCCTGCACTATTACCGGCGCCAATCAGCGTATGCGCCTCGTCGGCGAAAAGGACAATGGGCCGCACTGACGCCTTGACCTCGTCGATCACCGCCTTCAGCCGCTTCTCGAACTCACCCTTGACCGCGGCGCCGGCCTGCAAGGCACCCAGATCCAGGCCCCACAACGAGACGTTGCGTAGCGGATCAGGCACGCGTCCTTGCACGATACGCAAGGCCAGTCCCTCCACGACGGCGCTCTTGCCCACACCGGCATCGCCGACGACGATGGGATTGTTTTTGCGGCGCCGCGAAAGGATATCGATCATCAGGTCGATTTCGGCATCCCGGCACAACACCGGATCGATACCGCCCGCGCGCGCCTGGGCCGTGAAATCGTGGCCAAACTTTGCTAATGCCGTATCGGCTGTTTCCGTTTTGGATGAGGACGGCGATGCGACGGCCTCAGGCGTTTCAACCGAGGTATCGAGCAACGCCGCGAACTGTTTTCGCAAGGTCTCGCGGTTTACCGTTTCAAAGAGACGGACCGCAGCGAGCGGCAGGTAACGGGCCGAATTAAGCAACGCCGCGAGGATCAGCGTGCCACTACGGATGGCGTCCTGCCCGAGTTCCGCGGAACCGAGCAACCACGCGTCCTGAAGCAATTCGACCAGCAATGGCGAGAATGTGGGGTATTGGCCGCCAATTTCGTCCTGCGCAGAGAATCCGGTCGACAGGGCATGGCGTACCGCGTCGAGATCCAGACCCGAGCGCGTGAGTACGATGCGAAGGTCGTTCTCCGGCGTGTCCAGCAACTTGAAGAGCACATGCGGGATAGTGACTTCGGCGCCGCGCTGGCTGATACATAGACTCGCAGCCTCTTCGAGGCTCTGTCTGCATACCTGGTTCAACTTTCCTACGATTGCTGCCAGTTCTATTCTGATCATGCTGTCAGTCTTTATTCAATAAAGCCCGCATCCGGCCGGCATTTGGACTTTCGTTGCTATAGCAACTCGTTTTTATAAGCAAACGACGTTGAGTCAGGCCGTCGCACGCCATGCATTTTTTTCAAAAGTCTTAAAAGACCATTTCACGCCTCTCAACGACATAGGATCATTCTTAAATTCGTCCGACAAAGGAACTGGCCTTGCGGCAACAGGTGTAAGTGCAAATTTCCGCATCGAAATCTCCAAGGAAAGCCGATAGGATCGCCACCGATGTTTCTGTGTTGCCTGTTTGCTTGTTTGCATTAGCTGGATATAGCCTGAATTAGCCCGATATAGCCTGAATGGGCGCGATACAACCCGGACTCCTTTATGAGTTGCTTCGCGTAATTGCTGTTCGAAACTGTGTCATGCCGAGGCGGGCATCAGATCCAGGCGCATGCAGGCACGTTGTTTCCGATATTCGTCAGGAGTCTGAACGCATGGCCAAGAAAGCAACATCCGTTGCGCCTCAGGAGCGCATCAATATCAAATACGTTCCCGCCACAGGCGATGAACAGGCGGAGATGGAACTCCCTCTGAAACTCCTCGTGACGGGTAATTTCAAGGGACATGAAGAAGCAACGCCGCTGGAAGAGCGCCAGGCTGTTGTTATCGACAAAGACACGTTCGACGATGTCATGGCGAAAGCCGAACTCAGTCTCAAACTGGATGTACCCGCAAAACTCGCCAGCAACGGGGATGACGACACACTTGCGGTCGATCTGAAATTCCGCTCGATGAAGGACTTCGCTCCCGACGCGATCGCACGTCAGGTCCCGGAATTACGCAAGCTGCTGGATCTGCGCGAAGCGCTCGTCGCACTCAAGGGGCCGCTGGGTAATGTGCCCGCATTCCGAAAACAGTTGCAGTCGCTTCTCGCCGATGACAAAGCTCGCGCGCAACTCGCCAGCGAACTCAATCTCGTGCTGGATCCGGCGAGCAATCACTGATTCGCGCAAGCCACAGCCGCTCTCGCACACTCATCTCTAATCGCACGTGTTGACTTAAGGATCGTCGTCCAATGAATCAGCAGGAAAGCCCCATTGCAGAGCAGGATCGCTCCGGCGTCGCTGGCGGAGCCGCCTCCACCGGCCTGATCGAGCAGATCATGGCTCAGACCCACATCGAACCGAGTCACGAAGGCTACGCAGTCGCCGAACGCGGTGTCGCTGCCTTCATCGCGGAAATGCTGAGGTCCGGAGAACAGGAGCAGCCCGTCAACAAGCTCCTCGTCGACCAGATGATCGCCGAGATCGATCGCAAGCTCAGTCTGCAGATGGATGACATCCTGCACCATCCGCAGTTGCAGGAACTCGAGTCGGCATGGCGAGGGCTCAATCTTCTCGTCAGCCGCACCGATTTCCGCGAGAACAACCGCATCGAGATGCTGCATGTCACCCAGAGCGAATTGCTGGACGACTTCGAGGGATCGGCGGACATCACGCGCAGCGGGCTTTACAAGCATGCCTATACGTCCGGTTACGGCCAGTTCGGCGGTGAGCCGGTGGCCGCCATCGTCGGCAACTACACCTTCGGACCGTCTGCTGCGGACATGAAGCTTCTCAGCTACGTGGCGTCCGTTGGCGCCATGGCCCACGCTCCCTTCATTGCCGCCGCGGGCCCCGAATTTTTTAACCTGCAGAGTTTCGAGGATCTCCCCAACCTCAAGGAAGTCGGGGACATCTTCGAGGGTCCGCGCTTTGCGAAATGGCGCAGCCTGCGGGAGTCCGAGGACGCACGCTACCTCGGCCTGACGATGCCGCGTTTCTTGCTGCGCCAGCCCTACGATCCGCTCGAAAACCCAATCCGCAGCTTCGACTATCGCGAATCGATCGATGGCAAGCACAGCAATTATCTCTGGGGCAATACGGCGTGGCTTATGGCCACCCGCATCACCGAGAGCTTCGCCCGCTATCGCTGGTGCCCGAACATCATCGGCCCGCAGTCGGGCGGCGCCGTCGACGATCTGCCGGTGCATCTGTACGAGTCGCTTGGTCAGCTTCAGGCCAAGATTCCCACCGAGGTACTCATCTCCGACCGTAAGGAGTTCGAGCTTTCCGAAGAGGGATTCATTCCGCTAACCATGCGAAAAGACAGCGACAATGCTGCCTTTTTCTCGGCGAACTCGGTTCAAAAGCCGAAACTTTTCTCGAAGACAGCAGAAGGGCAACAGGCGCAAACCAACTACAAGTTGGGCACCCAACTGCCCTATATGTTCATCATCAATCGCCTCGCGCACTACATCAAAGTGCTGCAACGCGAGCAGATCGGCAGCTGGAAAGAACGTCAGGATCTTGAGCGCGAACTCAACAAGTGGCTCAAGCAGTACATCGCCGATCAGGAAAATCCCTCCTCGGATGTGCGCAGTCGTCGTCCGCTGCGGGCCGCTCATGTGGAGGTGCAGGAAGTCAGCGGCAATCCTGGCTGGTATCAGGTGTCGATGGCCGTGCGCCCCCACTTCAAATACATGGGCGCCAATTTCGAACTGTCGCTCGTCGGCCGTCTCGACCGGGAATAAGGAACGAACGCCATGCCACGGTCGCGAGGCCAAGGAAGCCTGTTCGAGCGCCTCGATCCGGACGCACCGCCCGTTCGTAACCGTCAGCAGCAGGTTGCCGGGCGTGTACTTGCAATCCGGCAGCATTTGCAGTGGCTGCTCAATAGCCGGCAAGGCTGCTCGCAGAGCAGCCCCGAGCTCGGTCTGCGCGACTTCAACGACGCACTGGCCGGTACGACCGACCTGATGCTGCGCCTACGTGGGGAAATCGAGGTGATGGTGCGTGCCTTCGAGCCCCGCGTCGTCGTGCTCGGCGTGCGGGCGTGCCCGCGCGACGAACAGCCGCTGGATCTGCATTTCAGGCTCGATTGCCTCGTTCCCGTGCAACACAAGGATGAACAGGTCGAGATTGACCTGGTGATCAGTCATCGAAACCGACAGGCCCATGTCGCCTGACGTCTTGCAAGGGAACGCAGCAAACCATGCCGTTGCGACAGAAATTTCGCGAGGAACTGAATTATCTCCGCCGGCTCGGGCGCGAGTTTGCCCGGGAAAATCCGCAACTCGCGCGCTTCCTTGGCGACGAGGCAACCGACCCCGACGTCGAGCGCCTGCTTGAGGGCTTCGCCTTCCTGACGGCCCGGATCCGCGTGAAGATCGAAGACGACTTTCCGGAACTCACCCATTCCCTGCTGCAGGTCCTATGGCCCAACTACCTGCGCCCGCTGCCCAGCGCAGTCATGATGCGTTTCGACCTGGTCGATCGATCCATCACTCAGCGTCAGGTCATTCCGAAAGGTACCTGCATGCTCTCACGCCCAGTCGACGGTGTGACATGCCAGTTCCGCACCTGCACGGATGTCGCGCTCTATCCGCTGCGCCTGGCATCGGTCAGCGACGCGCACTCCCGCGAAAAGTCGATTGTCCGCATCGACCTGGCAACAGTCGCCGGCAATGCGCTGGACACTATCGACTGCGACAGACTCGACTTTCATCTGACCGGCGACGACCTGACAGCACGGACGCTCTATCTGTGGCTCGCCTCGTACCTCACCGAGATCCGCGTCGAGATCAATGGCAAGACTCAGCACCTTTCTCCCCGTCGTCTCGTGTTTCCAGGTTTCTCTCCGGAAGAGGCCTTGCTGCCTTATCCGAAGAACGTCTTCGACGGCTATCGCATCCTCCAGGAATACTTTATCTTCCCTCAGCGCTTTCACTGCTTCGCGTTGACGGGCCTACGATCGTTGTGGCCATCTGATGCAGCCGGTCAAGTGCGACTGGAGCTTCATTTCTCGCGGCCGATGCCGGCCAATACCCGGCTTCGGGAGACGGACATCTCGCTGTATTGCACGCCGGCGGTCAATCTCTTCGAGCACGACGCCGAACCGATCACCCTGAATGGTCGCTCGGTCGATCAGCGTTTGCGTCCAGCCGGGCAACGTCCGGGTTCTCATGAAATATTCAGCATCGATCAGGTACACAGCTGGCGTCGCGGGACGGACGATCGGCATGATCAGCCATTGCGGACATTTCATCCGTTTGAGTCGTTCCAGCACGAAATCGAGCATGCGCACGGACGCACAGCGCTTTACTATCGCACCCGCATTGAACCCGCACTCACGGGCGACGGCGTCGTACACCGAATTGGGTTCATACGGGGAGACGAGCAGAGCTATATCGGCGAAAACGAAACCATCTCGATCGCACTGACCTGTACCAACCGCGATCTTCCCTTGTCGCTGGGTGTCGGCGATATCTGCCTGCCCACCCAGACAACGCCGACGTTCGCCACATTCAGCAACATCACGCGTCCAACACCCGCGTATCGCCCCGTCCTCGATGGCGAACTGCAATGGACGCTGATATCCAATCTCTCGCTGAACTATCTGTCATTGCTCGCGACGGAGCCGCTCAAAGCCGTGATTCGGGCGTATGACTTCGCAGCATTGCATGACATCCAGCTGGCGCGCGCGACGCGCAAACGTCTCGACGGTATCGGTGAAGCGATCACCGCTCCCACGGACATGCTGATCAAAGGTCTCCCGATCCGCGGCCTCAAGACTCTACTCAAACTCGACCAGTCCGCCTTTCTCTGCGAAGGCGATCTTTACCTGTTCGGTACGGTGCTGAGTCACTTTTTCGCGCTGTATGCAAGCATCAACTCATTCCACCAGCTGGAAGTTCTCAACACCAGCAATAACGAGCGCTATCAATGGCCATGGCACACGGGCAAGCAACCCCTGATCTAGCCGACGCGCTATTGGCCGATGCAAGAAATTACGATTTCTTCCGCCTGATTGAGCATCTGCATGGCTTGCATGGCGACGACCTGGAAATGCCAGATACGTTTGAGCCGGAGCACCAGCGCGTGCGACTTGGCAGCCACGCCGGCCTGGGTTTCCCTGCCTCCGACGTGTTGATGGCGGAGCGCATGCCTGCGCACTCACGCAGTGCGTATCGCGTTCAGACGACGTTTTTCGGCATGCACGGCGCCGACTCCCCGTTACCCGGCTACTACCTCGACCGTCTCGCGTGGGAGCAGGGGCAAGGTGTCGGCATCCGGGCGGCTTTTCTGGACTTTTTCAATCACCGGCTTTTGACGCTGCTGCATCAGACCTGGAGGAAATACCGTTACTACGTGCGCTTCCGTCGCGAAGCGAAGGATCGATTTTCGCGTTACGTCTTTGCCCTGATCGGACTAAACGACGCGCAACTGCGCGGCGCCACGCCGCTGCCATGGAGCCGCCTGCTCAGCTATGCCGGGCTCATTGCGAGCCCAAGCCGGTCGCCGACTATCGTTGCAGGCGTCATCGCACATTGCTTCGATTTGCAAAACGTTCATATCCGCGAATTCGAGCCTCGGTATGTGCATATTCCCGCAGAGCAGCAGTTGTCGCTCGGCAGGCGCAACGGCGAACTCGGCGACAGTTTCGTGATTGGCTCCCGGGTACGCACGCGCCACAGCAAGTTTACTGTTGTGATTTCCGGCCTGAACCAACAGCGCTTTCGCCACTTTCTTCCCAATGGCGTGGATCACGCACGCTTGCGCAAGCTAATCGACTTTCTCTTACGCGATCCCGCCGCCTGGGATCTCGAACTCGGTTTGCAGCACGAGGAGGTGCCGCCATTCAACCTGGGCCGCACAAGCGGTGCGAATCTGGGTTGGACCACCTTCATCGACAACAAGATTGTCCAACGTACTTCCACTGTCAGAATCAGAGTGCGCTCATGAATCCTGCTGTTACCGCTCGCCATATCGCGCTGGTCGTCACCAACCCCCACTTGCTGCAGCATGGTTGCACGCCGCGGCACAGCTTTGACCGCACTGGCGGCACGATCGGTTGCCGTGGAGCCAACTGGATCCTCGCCGATCGATCCGATCTCATTCAGCCCATCCATTGCGAAATTCTCATGAAGGACGGGGGATTCTGCGTGGTGGACCGCAGCGGCCAGACCTTCATCAACGGCAACGACACGCCACTCGGACATCTGGTGGCCGCCCAGTTGAGCGACGGCGATCTCATGCAGATCGGCCCTTACCGGGTGTCCGTCCATCTTGCTGACGCCGGTGCGGCCGTACAACAGAGCGTGGATGACCTTGTTGGATCCGCAGTCCGTCAAAGCGCCATCACCGATCTGCCGACGGCCGGTGATGATAGCCGCGGCCCGCGAGGTTACGCGGCGCAGGAGACGCAGGATACGTCGAGGAGTTCCCTGCCGGACCTCGACCCTCTGCTGGCGCTCGATGCGGCCGAACGCCCAGCACAGCCCGTTGCCTTGTCGGAGAGTTTCGACCCCGTTCACTACGGCATGGCACCCGCGCGGCCCCAGGTCGATCACGCAGCCACCCGCTTCGAAGCCGTATCCGGCACACCAAGATCCCAATCCGGAGAATTCTGCATGGCATCCCAACCGATTGAATCGCCACTCGTTCAGGAATGGATCAACGCCCAGTCGTCGTCCCACAGCACGCCCCACCAAACTGTGGCCCCGTTGTTACGCGGACTCGGTTTGTCTTCAAGCGCTTCGCTCGGCGCGCTCGACGAGCATGAAGCCTATCGCCTCCTGCACGAGGCGGGACTGGCTTTGAACGCGACGATCCGTCGGCTGACCGAGCTTTACGGCAGCAAACAGGATCCTTCGCGCGGCCCCGCGTTGCTCGACCGTACGCTGCAGCCGATCGAAGACAATCCGTTGCGACTCGGGCTTGGCTACACCGATACCGTCGAAGCGCTGTTCGCAAGCGATCGCAGCATAGTGCACCTCTCGCCCATGGCCGCCATCGACGAAAGCCTGACGCAGGTCCGCCGTCACAACGAGGCGCTGATCGAAGCGATCAACACGAGCCTGCAGGCGCTTCTGCGCGCCTTCTCGCCCGAAGTGCTACTGCAGCGCTTTCGCCGATACCGTCCTGACGGCGCTCAGCAGTCCGATGCGCAGGAGTGGGCGTGGCAGATGTACACGCACTACTACAACGAGCTCGCGTCTCCCCGGCAAAAAGGGTTCGAGAAGCTGTTCTGGGAAGTGTTCGAGCAATCCTACGACCAGGCCCTGCGGAACGAAGCACCATGACGCCGACGATGTCATTGCGCTTGCTGGCGGTCAGCGTGGCGGCCCTGTCCGCGGGCGGGTGCAGCGTACTCGGCCTGGGAAGCGGAAGCAGCCGGGACAATGGCCCGGTCACCCAGGTCGGGCTGGGCCTCTACGCGAGTCCCGATGTGAATCCGAACCCGGATAGCGCGTCCGGGGAGATGGCGGAGCAAGGATACGTCGTGCCGCAGCCGCCGGCGCTCACGGTGGACCCGACGGCTACGGGCGGTCCCTACCTACTTAATCTGAAGAGCACCAGCAAGGTCGATCTGACCACACAGCTACGCTCCCTGCTCGACTATCTGCAGCATGAGAACAAGGCTAGCGACATACGGACACTGGCTACACGTGTGCAGTTCAATCCGGATGCAACGCCGTCTACGGGCATCGGACTCGACGCATCGCCCCCGTATTATGGCCTCGGGCCGCAGACCGTCGCGCTCCCCACGCAATGGAGCCTGCCCAAAGGGGCGCCCGTCTCGCGCATCGTCGACAATCCGCCGTTGCCGCTCGACGTACCCGGCAAACCAGGGGGGGCGCCCGCGCTCGGTCAGTACGCGGACAGCGGCTCGGCAGCCCTGGCGCAAGACGCACCCGCAACCCGCCCCGAACTACGCGCGGTGGCCACACCGATCACCTTCAAGATTCTTCAACTGAAAGACGATTCTATGTTCCTGAATGCGGGTTACGACCAGCTCGCAAAGGATCTCAAGAAGTCACTGGGCAGCACCTACATCGACGACGAGGATTACGTCCTGCAGCCAGGGCAATACAAATACATCGACTATTCGGCGATCAGTAAAAGCACCCGTTACATCGCTGTCCTTGCCAACTTTCACAACCAGAATGGCGCGACCTGGAAACAGGTCCTTCGTCTTGAACAACGAGGCTATCGCTATGCGCTTCTCGTGGTCTTCCGCGGTTCGGAAGTCTCCATCGCGGACGAAGGCTATCGCTCGCCACCGCCGGGCAAATAACCATGACTTCACGTAATCCTGTCATCTGGGCCGAAGGCCTGTTCGTCAAGCCGCAGCATTTCCAGCAGCAGACCCGCGCGCTTGAGCATCTCATCAATCAACGAGTGAACAGCATCAGCGATCACCTCTATGGATTCACTGAGCTGGAGCTCAATCAGGAATACCTGAGCTTCGGCAAGCTCGCTATCGTGCGTGCGCGCGGCATTATGCCCGACGGTACGGTGTTCGACATCCCGAACGACCAGCCGCCTCCTGTGCCGCTTGCGATCACGGACGGTTCGGCTGCCAACCAGATCGTCTATCTCACCCTGCCGTTGCGATCGGACGGGGTACTCGAAGTGCAGTGGCCCGACAGCTACGCCAACGCGCGTTATCGCGCGCGCGCCGAGGAGGTGCACGACATGCATAGCCAGGAAGGCGACTACGTCTCAATCGAACTGGCCAGCGCGAATATGCAGCTAAGCCTCGAACGCGATGACCGCAGTGCCTTTACCGGCATCGCAATCGCGCGCATCCTGGACCGGCGTCCCGACGGTAGCCTCGTGCTCGACGAAGCGTTCTATCCAACCAGCCTTTCGCTCAGCGCAGTGCCGCCGTTGCAGCGATTCCTCGGCGAAACGGCGGGCCTCATGCGAGAACGTGCGAAGAACATCGCCGAGCGGATTGGTTCGCCCGCGCAGTCCGGCGTCGCCGATGTCACGGACTTCAACCTGCTACAGACGCTGAATCGTCTGCAACCGCATTTCCAGCATCTGGCACGCCTGCGGCACGTCCATCCGGAGCAGGTCTATGTGGCTTTCAGTCAGGCCTGCGGGGAATTGGTGACGTTCACGGACGACGGGCGCCTGCCGCAAGAATATCCGGCCTATCAACACGACAATCTGCGTCTGTCGTTTCGACTGCTGGAGGAGACGCTGCGTCGTTCGCTGAGCACCGTGTTGCAGCCGCGTGCTGTGTCGCTGCCCATCGTCCGGCAGCAGTATGGTGTTCTCACGGCAACGGTTCAGGACCGCAGCCTGCTCGCCAGTGCGGACTTCATCCTCGCGGTCCGGGCGCGCATGCCGCTGGAGGTGCTGCGTCAGCAGTTCGTTCAGCAAGCCAAGGTCGCGTCCATGGAAAAGCTGGGCGAACTCGTCAGCCTCCAACTGCCGGGCATTCCGCTCAGCCCGATGCCGGTCGCCCCTCGCCATTTGCCTTACCACGCGGGCTTCACCTACTTCCAGCTCGAGCGCAGCCATCCTGCATGGAAGCTGATGCACGATACGGCCGGCTTTGGTTTCCACATCGCCGGTGACTTCCCCGAGCTGGAACTCCAGTTCTGGGCTATTCGGAGCGAATGACATGCTCAACCGGGATCACCTCATCGAGCCAACCGGCATGCTGAACGCGGCGCCAGTCCCCCCGTTGCGAGCAAACGCGATATCGGCTTTGACACCATCGACGGCATCGATCTCGATGCCGACCTCGGGTTTGCATTGCGCGGAAAGAGTTATAACGCGCTGGTAAACGGCGCATTGCCGCTCTTTGGCCTCGTCATACGCCTGCGCAAGCTCGGCCACTACGACGACGTCGAAAAGCTTTACGGCACCGTACGCGACCAGATTGCGGCGCTCGACGAAGAGATACACGGGCTGGGCTACGACGGTGCCACCCAGTTGGCCTTTCGCTACTCCCTCTGCACCTTCATCGACGAAGCCGTCATGAGCACGCCGTGGGGCTCGCATTCCATCTGGGCGGCTCGCTCGCTCCTCAGCAACTTTCACAACGAAACCTGGGGCGGCGAGAAGTTCTTTACCGTCCTCTCGCGCATGCTCATGGATCCGCGCAAATACCGCGACGTTCTCGAATTCAAGTACCTGTGCCTCTGCCTGGGCTTTCGCGGCCGTTACGGCCTGCAGCACAACCAGTCCGAGGCGCTTCAGGCCTTGATCGCGAAGCTTCATGGCACGCTGCGCGGCCTGCGTGGCGACGCCCCAGACACCCTGACCGAAGCGCGCAACCACGTCGCCTCACGACGTTACCTGATGGGTTGGTCCTGGCCATGGTGGACGCCGTGGCTCTCGGCATTGGCGGTGCTCGCACTCGTCTATACGCTCTATGCGGTCAGTCTGCACAGCACCGCCGACGAGGTGCTGCACTCGCTCGATACGATGCTGAGGCGTTGAGCGGCCGTCCACTGTCAACCGGCACCGCCATAGAAAAAAACGGCCTGCGAAACGCAGGCCGTTTTTCATCTGATCAGACGATCAGGATTCCAGCGGCTTACGCCAATCGTCGGCAGCTTCGGTACCGGCGATCGCGTGCGTCCACGTAATCTTGCGGTAGGCGAGCGACACCTTGATCAGTTGGGTGTAGTCGGACTTCGAAGCATCTTGGGCGTGCGGCAACACCGTGTTGATGTCGACGACCGTTGCATCTTCGAGCCGCGTCGTGAAGAAGTGCTCCTGCTTGCCTTCCGTCGACGTGCGATACCAGTGTGTCTCCACGACCGGCAGCATTTCACCCGACGCGAGCGCCTGGTACAGCAGCGGCACGGCTTTGTTCAGCGCGCACGTGAAGACGTACGGCTTGTGCACGCGCTGCCCCGAAGGCTGACCGCTTTGCGGGTCGGTCGGGGTCGTGACGCGATGCTCAATTTCCTGAACGAGGATCTGATCTTCGTGCCCTTCGACGAAGACGTTACCGACGGAGTCGGCCGTGGTGGCACCCTTGGTGATATTGCCTTGGGTCTTGCCAGTGATACTGATATAGGCGGGAGTCGGCATATACGATCCTTGAATAAACTGTCTGCATGCGCGAAACGGATGTTCCGCGCGTCATCAAAGTCATGACGAGGGCATTAATGCAGTATCCGTGCCAACAGCTTGAACAGCCCAGTTTCACCGAGAATTCGGCGATTTCGAGCCATGATGCGCCTGGCGAATCGATGCGTTCTCAACCATATTCCGCAGGTGTCGGGCCATCGTTGGCTCGACACGCGTGCATCCCCTGACATTGCGCGGCTTTCCCTGGGCCACTTTTGGCCCGTGCTAGTCAATAATGACCCGATACCCGCAACAAAAACCTGCTCCATGAGCCCCCCTCTCTCGTCATGATTCACGGCCTCATGGGATCGTTGAACTTCTTCTCGGCACATGAGCGTATCCCCGCGCTTGTCGTTCACACGCCCGACCTGATGGGCTACGGCGAGGAGCAAGACACGCCTTTCGAGGCGATCACGCTCGCCAGCCAGACCGCACACGTTGTGCGCTACCTCCGTGAAGTCGTCGTCGAACCTTGCGTTCTGCTTGGGCACAGTGTCGGCGGCGCCATCGCCATGCTGGTTGCGCGAGCCGCACCCGATTGCGTCAGGGGCATCATCAACGTCGAAGGGAACTTTACGCTCGAAGATGCCTTCTGGTGCCGCAAGATCGCCGCGCTCCCCATCGAAGACTGGCATGAGGAACACCGCCAGCTGGTCGGGAATCCGGAGGCCTGGCTGACGAATGCCGGCATCGCGATCACGCCGCAGCGCCTCGAATGGGCGCGACTCGCGCTCGCCAACCAGCCCCGCGAAACGATTCAGGCGATGGCGCACGCGGTCGTGGTGGAAACCGACACCCCGGACTACATGTCGCGCATCCGCCCAACGATTGAAAGCGGCACCCGCCTGTCCCTTCTCGCGGGCGCGCGCTCGGCATCCGGCTGGCACATGCCGGACTGGGCAAGCGCCGCCGCGCTCGAATACGTCGAGCAAAAGGACACCGGCCACATGATGATGCTCGAAGACCCTGATGAGTTTTGCCGGATCGCCGCCGACATGGCGGGGCGCATCAACGAGGCATCGCTATCCGCATCGCGCTGCCAGGCACCGCACCAATCCGCCATCCCCCATAAGCATCGAACAATAACTTCGTAAGCGCGCCGTCAAAACGCATTATGGTGAGAGACCGTGCGCGACGTCCGCGCGCGTTTTTCCGTTCCGATTCCATGCCGTCCCAAGTCGATGCGTTTTCCGCCTGGCTGATCGAAGGCCTCGAAGTCACCAGCACGCTGTTTCACGTCGGCCAGTATTGCGGCGCCTGGCAGGCCTCGACGAGCGGTCATCGCCGCGCCAGTTTCCACCTCGTCCTGCATGGCCGCTGCTGGCTGCATCTGCCTGAGCGGCCCGGCCGTCCGGCGCGCAGCGTGGCGCTCGCCGCCGGCGACGCCGTGTTCCTGCTCGACGACGTCGCGCACTGTCTGTCGCCGCACGCGCTGCCGCCCGCAGCGGGCGCGGAACACGCGCGTCACGGCGCGATGACGCCGCTCGACGCGGCCAGCCTGCCCGCGCGCGACAGTCTCGGTCTCGCGTGCGGCTTCTTCGAGTTCAAGTCCGGCCTCGACGGCCTGATGCTCGACCTGCTGCCCGATCACGTGATCGCGCGGCACGATCAGCCCGCGCTGCACGGCGCGCGCCAGATCTTCGAGCTGATCCGCGCCGAGGCGCACCTCGATCCGCACACGCCCTCGCCCCTGATCGCGCGGCTCACGAGCCTGCTGTTTCTCTACACGCTGCGCGCGCTCGATTCGAACGACGAACTGACGCCCTGCTTCTGGGCGCTGCTGCGCCGTCCGGCGTTCGCGCCGCTGGTCGCGGCCATCGTCGCCGAGCCGGGGCGGCGCTGGACCACGGCGAGCATGGCCGATTTCGCGCACATGTCGCGCGCGCGTTTCTGCAAGTTGTTCGCCGAACTCTGCGGCCAGCCGCCCGCGCAGTTCCTGACGCTCGTGCGCATGAGGCTCGCGGCGTCGATGCTGAGCACCGGCACGAGCATGCCCGACGCCGCCGAGCAGGTGGGCTATCAGTCCGAATCGGCGTTTGCCCAGGCGTTCAAGCGCGTGACCGGCGTCCAGCCCGGCGCATGGCGGCGCGCAGCCTCGGGCGACGCGGCGCTCGCCGCGCTGCACTAAGTTGCGCTGATCCGAGCCGCGCGCCGCTTCAACGCGGCCCGATCGCGAACCCGTCCGCACCGCGCAAGACAATCCCGCATGAATCGCGGACAGCGGCGCATTGCCCGCGCTTCGCGCCGCGCCCAGAATCGGCACATCGATCCGCTTCTATCCGTAAGGAATCCCATGAGCCGTCTGCCGCTGCACACCGTCGAAAGCGCCCCCGAGGCGAGCCGTCCTTTCCTGGAGCGCTCGCTCGCCGCGAACGGCTTCCTGCCGAACCTCGTCGCCTCGCTCGCGAACGCGCCAGTCGCGCTCGAAACGTATCTGACCGTCGGCGAAATCAATGGCCGCAGCGGCCTGACGCTCGCCGAACGCGAAGCCGTGCAGATCACCGCCGCCGCGATCCACGGCTGCGGCTTCTGCGTCGCGGGCCACACGGCCGTCGCGCTGAAAAAGGCGCAACTGGCCGCGCCCGTGGTCGACGCGCTGCGCACCGGTAGCCCAAGCGGCGACGCCCGCCTCGATGCCGTGGCCGTCTTCACGCGCGACGTGATCGCCACACGCGGCGCGGTGCCGGACGCCGCGCGCACGGCCTTCGCCGCCGCCGGCTTCAGCGACGCGAACGCGCTCGAAGTGATCCTCGGCGTGAGTCTCGCCACGCTGTGCAACTTCGCCAACAACTTCGCGCAGAACGAACTGAACCCCCAACTTGCGGGCTATCGCTGGAACGCGGACGATTATCTGCATCGCGCGACACAGCCCGCCACGGAGCACTCCGCATGACACGCCCCGCCGCGCCCACGCTGCCCGCCGATCTCGCCGCCTGGCTCGACGCACACGCCGAATCGCTCGATACGGACGCCGCGCACGCCGCCGACGTCGTGCCGCGTCTGGGCCGCGCCGGGCTGTTTCGCGTGGGCGTCGCGCCGGAACTGGGCGGCGCGGGCGGCACGACCGTCGACGCCATCGAAGCGATCGCCGCCGTCGCGCGCCACTCGCTCGCGAGCGCCTTCGTGTTCTGGGGGCAGCGCACGTTCATCGAATATCTGCTGCAAAGCACGAACGCCGGCTTGCGCGCGCGCTGGCTGCCCGCGCTGCTGGCGGGCGAGCACGCGGGCGCGACCGGCCTGTCTAACGCGATGAAATACCTGAGCGCGATCGAGCCGTTGCAGATGCGCGCCGCGCCGCTCGACGCCGCGCAGACGCGCTTCGCGCTCGACGGCGCGCTGCCGTGGATCACCAATCTGCGTCGCGAGGGCTTCGTGGTCGCGGCGGCGTTTGATCGTCACGACGGCGCACCGCCCGCGATCTTCGCGCTGCCGCACGATGCGCCCGGCGTCGCGCGCAGCGACGACCTCGACCTGATCGCGCTGCGCGGCAGCAACACGGCGGCGCTCACGCTCGACGGCGCCGAACTCGACGCAGGCTGGCTGATCGACGCCGATGCGCGCGCCTTTCTCGTCCGCGCGCGCCCGGCTTTCCTCGGCCTGCAATGCGGCATGTCGATCGGCCTCGCGCGCCGCGCGCTCGAAGCCGTCGAGGAGAGCAGCCCCGCCGTGCGCGCCGCACTCGCCGACGATGCAGCAGCGCTGCGCCACGAACTCGACGCCCTCACCGCGCGCCTCTACGCCGGGGTGACGAGCGGCGCGTTCGTCGCCGCGCCCGCCGCGCAATTTGAATTGCGCATCGGCCTGGCCGCCGTGGTGGACGCCGCCGCGCATCTCGACGTACAGGCGGCGGGCGGACGCGGCTATCTGCGCTCGCACGCGTCGCGCGCCACGCCCAACGACACCGCGCGCCGCAGCCGCGAAGCCGCCTTCGTGCCGATCGTCACGCCGAGCCTCGTGCAACTGAAATCGCAACTCGCGCAGCAGCGGCGCAGCGAGGCCGCATGAACGGCACGAGCGGCCTGAACGGCTTGATCGACATCGCCGGTTCGTCGCCTGAGACGCCGCGTCTGCGGCTGCGCGGCGTCGGCCTGCGCCGCCAGCAACGCAGCGTGCTCGCGAATGTCGATCTCGACGTCGCGCCCGGCGAACTGGTCTCGATCATCGGCGCGAGCGGCGCGGGCAAATCCACGCTGCTGCGCGTCGTGGCGGGCTTGATCGCGCCGCACGCGGGCAGCGTTCAGGTCGATGGCGCGCCGCTCGACGGTCCGCGCCCCGACGTGGCGCTCGCGTTTCAGGACGCGTGTCTGCTGCCGTGGCTGTCGGTCGAGCGCAACGTCGCGTTCGGCCTCGGCTTTCGCAAGCAGCCGAAGCTCGCGCGCCGCGAACGCGATGCGCGTGTGCGCGCCGCGCTCCAGGCGGTCGGGCTCGCGCACGCCGCGCATTTCTCGCCGCGCCAGTTGTCGGGCGGCATGGCGCAACGCGTCGCGCTGGCGCGATCGCTCGCGCGTGCGCCGCGCACGCTGCTGCTCGACGAGCCGTTCGGCGCGCTCGACGAAGTCACGCGCGCCGACATGCAGCGCCTGCTCGTGCGCGTGGTGCGCGAAAGCGGCGCGGCGACGCTGCTCGTCACGCACGACATCGACGAAGCGCTGCTGGTTTCCGACCGCGTCGCCGTGCTCGGCCCGGACGGCATCGCGCTCGATCTCGCCATCGCCTTGCCCGAGCCGCGCGCGGATCAGGTCGAAGCGCTCGGCGCGTTGCGCGTGCGGCTCGTCGGCGCTTTGCACGCGAGCATGCATGCGTCGATGCACGCCTCGACCCACGCGCCGCTGTCCGCCTGAACCGCCGCCACACCCCACCGCTCCGAAATACCCAAAGAGGAAGACCACCGCATGTGCCAGCTCCCCATGACCCGCCGCGAGTGGCTCAAGCTCGCCTCGATGTTCACCGTCGCGGGCGCGGCGCCGCTTTTGGGCGCCGCCAACGCGCGCGCGGCCGCCGACGCCGACGCGCCGCTGCGCATCGGCTATCTGCCGATCACCGATGCCGCGCCGCTGCTCGTCGCGCACAACAACGGCTACTTCGAGCAGGCGGGCCTGAAAGTCGAAAAACCGACGCTGCTGCGTAGCTGGGCGCAACTCGTCGAGGCGTTCCTGTCCGGCCAGGTCAACGTCGTCCACCTGCTCGCGCCGATGACGATCTGGGCGCGCTACGGCAGCCAGGCGAGCGCGAAAGTGGTCGCGTGGAATCACGTCAACGGTTCGGCGCTCACGGTCGCGCCCGAGATCGGACAGCTCAAGGATCTCGGCGGCAAGACCGTGGCCGTGCCGTTCTGGTATTCGATTCACAACGTCGTGGTGCAGGACATGCTGCGCGCGCAGGGCCTCACGCCGGTGCTGACGCAGGACGGCGCGCTCAAGCCGAACGAGGTGCGCCTCGTCGTGATGGCGCCGTCGGACATGCCGCCCGCGCTCGCCGCGAAGCAGATCGCGGGCTTCATCGTCGCGGAGCCGTTCAATGCGGCCGCCGAAGCGCTCAAGGTCGGCAAGGTGCTGCGTTTTACCGGCGACGTCTGGCGCGATCACGCCTGCTGCGTCGTGTTCATGCACGAGCGCGATCTGAGCGGACGGCCCGCGTGGTCGCAGAAAGTGGTCGACGGCATCGTCAAGGCGCAGGCCTGGACGCGCGCGCATCCGCAGGAAGCGGCGCAGCTGTTGTCGAAAACCGGGCCGAACCGCTACACGCCGCACGCGGCGGGCATTCTGCAGACCGTGCTCGCGCCCACGGCCGCCGACGAAGGCCGCTATCTCGCCGACCGCGCCATCGTGCACGCCGACTGGCACGAGAAGCGCATCGACTTTCAGCCCTATCCGTATCCGGCCTATACCGAGGAACTCGTGCGGCGGCTCAAGACGACGCAACTGCAAGGCAACGGGCAATTCCTCGCCGCGCTCGATCCGGCTTTCGTCGCACGCGATCTCGTGGACGACCGCTTCGTGAAGAAGAGCATCGAGGCGGTCGGCGGCATGAAAACCTTCGGTCTGCCCGACACTTACGCGCGCACGGAGACCATCGTTGTCTAGCCTCAGCGAAGAATCCGGCGCGACGGGCACACCGGGCGCGCGCGACGTCGCGCCTCGCGCGAACGCCGGCAATCTGCACCGTCGCGCCGCGCGCGTGCTGCTCGGCGTGACCGGGCTCGCGGCGATCGTGCTCGCCTGGTGGATCGGCGTGGCGCTGGTGTCGCGTCACAGCGCGCTGGCCGCGCAGTTCGGGCCGCTCGCGGCATGGCGCACGTTTCCCGCGCTGATCGGCGAAGACCAGTTGCTCACGCATATCGTCGCGAGTCTGCGGCGGATCGGCGTGGGGCTCGCGTGGGCGATGCTGTTCGGCGTGCCGCTCGGCTTTCTGATCGGCCGCTTCAAGGCGCTCGAAACCGCGCTGTCGCCGGCGCTGCAATTTCTGCGCATGATCTCGCCGCTCGCGTGGATGCCGATTGCGGTGATGTCGCTCGGCGTCGGCGATCCGCCCGTCTATTTCCTGCTGACGTTCGCGGCCGTCTGGCCCATCGTCATCAGCACGGCGGCGGGCGTGCAGCAGATCGACGCGCGCTGGGTCCAGCTCGGCGAAAGCCTTGCCGCGACGCGCGCCGAAATGCTCTGGCACATCTACGTGCCCGGCATCGCGGCGCACGTGCTGACCGGCGTGCGGCTCGCCATCGGCATTCTGTGGATCGTGCTGGTGCCCGCGGAAATGCTCGGCGTGAATTCCGGGCTCGGGTTTCTGATTCTCGATTGCCGCGACCGGCTCGCGTATTCGGAACTGATGGCGGTCGTGCTCGTGATCGGCGCGCTGGGCTTTGCGCTCGATACGGCGGCGCGTGCGGTGTATCAACGCTTCGGCGCGGTGCGCGAGCGCGTTTGAACTTTTGCATTTGAGCGCGCCGTGTACGCGCTTCGATGCTTATCAGCATTGCTTGGTTGGTGCGCGGCGGTGCCGGTTTTAGAGTGCTCGTTTTGCTCAACGCCGCTCACTGCCACGGACCTGCCATGTTCTCGCGTACCCGCCGTCGTTTTCTCTCCCAGACTTCGTTGCTCGGCGCAGGCGCGCTGCTCGCGCGGTCCGGTTTCGCAGCGACAGCAACGACGTCGGCGTCGACCGTGCGCATCGGCTATCAGAAGTCGTCGACGCTGATTACGGTGCTCAAGACGCAAGGCACGCTCGACGCGGCGCTCGCGCCGCTCGGCGTGACCGTGAGCTGGAGCGAGTTTGCGAGCGGCCTGCCGCTGACCGAAGCGCTCAACGCCGAAGCGATCGACCTCAGCGCCGACGTCGCCGACACCGTGCCGATCTTCGCCCAGGCCGCGCACGCGCGTTTCGTCTATCTCGCCCAGGAAGCGCCCTCGCCGGGCGCGCAGGCCATCATCGTCAAACGCGCGGGCGCGCTGCACACGGCCGCCGATCTGCGCGGCAAGGACATTGCCGTGACGAAGGCGGCGGGCAGCCATTACCTGCTGCTCGCGGCGCTCGCGAAAGCGGGCGTGCCCCCCGACGCCGCGCGCATCCACTACCTCACGCCCGCCGACGGGCGCGCCGCCTTCGAGCGCGGCAGTGTCGATGCGTGGGTGACGTGGGACCCGTATGTGGCGTCCGTCGATCAGGACGCCGACGTGCGGATTCTCGCGGACGGCAACGGACTCGCCTCATACCAGCGCTACTATCTCGCCTCGACGCGCTACGCCGAAGCGCGCCCCGACGTGCTCGCCGCCGTGTTCGCGCAGTTACGCCAGGCGGGCGACTGGGTGCGCAAGTCGCCGCAGGACGCGGCGCGTCTGCTCGCGCCGGTCTGGGGACTCGACGCCGCCACCATCGAGCGCGCCAACGCGCGCCGCAGCTATCTCGTGCGCCCGGTCGAAGCCGCGAATTTCGGCGAGCAGCAGAAGATCGCCGATACCTTCCTCGCCGCCCGTCTGCTGCCCGTCGCCGTGGACACGGCGCACGCGCAACGCTGGGATTTCAGCGGCAAGCGCGCGGTGGCGATCGGCGCTTGATGATTGATGTGAGGTTTGCGCGGGCGTCGATGCGCCTGTATCGGTTCAAATCGGCTTAGTCTGCCTCTGACGCTCGCGGCGGTGCTTCGGTAAGGTTCGATTCGCCCTGTCGACTCAATCGACCCCTACCGACCTCAGCGGAGCCCGCATGCGCATCGACGCCGTACCTTTTGGCATCACGAACTGGGATACCGTAGCGCCCGCGATCCACGCGGGCGAGCGCGGCAGCGCGTCGTGGCGCACGCGCCATTTCGACACGATCCGCGTGCGTTTCGTCGAGTACAGCCCCGGCTATGTCGCCGATCACTGGTGCACCAAGGGCCACGTGCTGCTGTGCGTTTCAGGGGAACTGGAGACGGAACTCGCGGACGGACGCCGCTTCGTGCTGACTCCGGGCATGAGCTATCAGGTCGCCGATCACGCCGAGCCGCACCGCTCGTCGTCGCCGAAGGGCGCGACGCTTTTCGTGGTCGATTGAACGCTGCCTGGTGGTCGATAAGCGGCGCGCCGACGTAAAATCCCGTCCACCAAACCGTCATGGATACAAGGAGCGCGCGGTGGCAATCGTTGGCGTCATGGGATCCGGCAAGACCGAATGGCCGGAACTGTCGGTCCCGCTGGGACACTGGATCGCCGGGCAGGGATTCGATCTGCTGACCGGCGCGGGGCTGGGCGTGATGCTGTCGACGGCGCGCGCGTTCGCGACCACGCCCGGACGCAAGGGACGCTCGATCGGCATCATGCCGAGCGAAGCGCATCCGGAGCACGGTTTCGTGCCGCTCGCGGGCTATCCGAATCCGTATATCGACCTGCCGGTGCTCACGCCGCTGCCGCGCAAGCAGCCCGACGCGCCCGCCGACGCGCTGAACCGCAATTACGTGAACGTGCTGACAAGCGACGTCGTGGTGGCGCTGCCGGGCGGTCCGGGCACGCTCGACGAAATCCGCCTCGCGACGCGTTTTGGCAAGCCGCTGATCTGCGTCGGCCCCGAACCGGCTTTCGAGGGCGTGCCGCCCGGCACGCGGATCGTCGGCGAGCTCGAAAACGTTTTCGCGTTCGTGCTGGCCCATACGGGCACCGGCGCCGGCTGATCGCGGCCACGAGCGCAGGCACGGCCGCAGCCACGCCGCTCCGCGACTGAGCGGCGTACGCCGCGATCAGCCGGACGCGCCCGCGCCGAACAGATCGTCGTCGTCCTGATCGGGGTCTTCGGCGTAGAGAACCAGAACGCGCTGGACGTCGCGGACGAACGCTTCCATCGCGTTGAGACATTCCTCGCTGCCCGCCGGGAAATCCTCAGGATTCTTCTTGCCCTGAGCCCGCCGGATCGCGCGGATGCTGGCCTCGAGTGCCCGTGCTTCGGCCCAGATAGGATCGTCCTCGGGAAGTTGGGAAGGTTCGTGCGTCATGCCCGGATTTTCGGCATCCGGCCCACGAACTTTAGACGTCCGCCTCGAATTTAGAGGCGCGCCCCTGGTGCGGCGGCGTCGTGCTGGCATGGTAAACCAGCAGCGGAGTTTGCGCCCGACTGCTACTCGACTTGCGCCTGATCCCCCCCGCTTTCGCCGCCCGGCCTAGCGCAGCCGATACCCCACGCCGCGCACCGTCACGATCTGCTCCGCGCCGAGCTTGCGCCGCAGCGCATGCACGTGGACGTCGACCGCATTATTGACGACACTCTTGCGGCGTCCATAGATGCGCATGGCCAGTTCGGCGCGCGTGAAGATTCGCAGCGGCTCGTTGACGAGCGCAAACAGCAGACGGAATTCGCTGGGCTTGAGCGCGACAGATTCGGTCTTGACCTGCACCGAACAACGGGTGTGATCGAGTTTCAGGTCGCCGTCCGGGCGGGGATCGGCGTTTTGCTGCGGCCGCCGCAGCAGCACGCGGATACGCGCGCTGAAATCGGCGGGATCGAACGGCTTGATCAGGTAGTCGTCGGCGCCCGCGTCGAGCGCGGCCATCGGGCTTTCTTGCGTATTGCGGCCGATCATGGCGATGACCGGCGCGCTGCCGCCGCGATGCCGGTAACGCCGCAGCATGTCGAGCGCGTCGAGACGCGCGAAGCCGAGCGCGATCAGCACCAGATCGTAGCTGCCGTTTTGCAGCGACAATTCGGCTTCGTAGTCGTTGCTCGCCCAGTCCGTTTCATGACCTGCACTGCACATCAATTCATAAATCGGGCCAGCGACCGTTTCGTCATCTTCAAGTAAAAGCAATCGCACAAGCGCCTCCCATCATCGAGTGCGATTTTCTCCGCTCGTGGCTTAGGGGAACCTTAATGCGCGCTTTCGCCGCGATACGAATAAACCCGAATCAACCGGCGCGGGAATTAACCGGTTTATTCAAACGGCTTTTCAAGCGCATTTACAAAGCGGCTTTCACAGCGCCTTTCACAGCAAGCTTCGATCGCGGCGCGCGCCGTATTGCCGCGAGTTCGTTAGCTATCCTCGCCGCCGCTCTGTGCGCCAGCGCACCCAGCGTTCGCACGATAGCGCGATTCAATTTGAATCCCGCCGGTCACGGGCTTCTAATGCAGGCTGTATTGCGCGTTTTGGCGAAGCACATCGAGGCGCGCCGCGCAGCGCCATTCGCATGGAGACGCTCGTGAAAACAACGCGAATCCTGATCGCCGCGCTGCTGGGCGCGTCGATGAGCGGCCTGCCTTTTGGCGTCGCGCATGCCGACTGCGTGACCGGCGCCGGCAGCACCTTCGCCGCGCCGCTCTACGCGCGCTGGGCCGCCGATTATCTGAAGTCGGGCGGCGGCAAGGTCAGCTATCTGCCGACCGGCTCGACCGACGGCATCAAGCAGGTGCTCGCGCGCGCTGTCGATTTCGCGGGCTCCGACGCCCCGCTCACCGACGATCAGCTACGCAAGGCGGGCTTGCGGCAATTCCCGACCGCCATCGGCGGCGTGGTGCCGGTCGTGAATCTGCCGGGCCTCAAGGCGGGCGAATTGATGCTGACGGGCGACGTGCTCGCCGACATCTTCCTCGGCAAGATCCAGTATTGGGACGATCCCGCCATCGCGCGCCTGAACCCGAAGCTCAAGATGCCCGACACGCCGATCGCCGTGGTGCGGCGCCTGGACGGCTCGGGCACGACGCTGATCTGGACGCACTACCTGGCGCAGGTCAACCCCGAATGGAAGCGGCGCGTGGGCGAAGGCACGAGCGTGCACTGGCCGCTCGGCATCGGCGGCAAGGGCAACGAGGGCGTGGCGACGTTCGTCGGATATCTGCCCGGCGCGATCGGCTATATCGCCTGGGACTTCACGAAGCACAATCGCCTCACCTATACGGCGATGACCAATGCGGCGGGCGCGGTCGTCGAACCGGGCGCGGCGTCGTTCAATGCGGCGGCGGCCAACGCCGACTGGTCGGGCTCGCTCGATCGGCTGCTCACGAATCAGCCCGGCAAGGAGGCGTGGCCGGTGATGGGCGCGACTTACGTGCTGCTGGGCACGACGCCCGCGAAACCTGGCCGCGACAAGGAAACGCTCAAGTTCTTCGACTGGGCGCTCACGCATGGCGAGACCACGATTCAGGCGCTCGATTACGTGCCCTTGCCGGGCGCGGTCGTGGCGAAGATCCGTGCGCAATGGCACGACGGCGAGACCCGCAACGCCGACGACAACAGCGCACGCAAGTCGATCGCAGGACAGTGAGGCACAGCGAGGTGACGTGTCGGCGCTTTAGCGCGCGCCTTAGTCCGCCTCGTGATGAAACGCCAGTTCGAGACCGATGCGCTCGCCGCCACGCACGCGGCTGATGGCGTGCTTGAGCGACACGCGATACACGCCCTGCGCGCCTTCGCACGGACGCAGCGAGGTCGCCACCACCGCGAGATCGCCGAGCCGCAGCGGCACCACGATCGGACGCGACTGCATGCGCGGGCGTCGCTCCGTCATCACGAATTCGCCGCCTGTGAAGTCGCGTTGCGGTTCCGAGAGCACGGCAACGACCTGAAACGGAAACACCTCGCGGCCCGCGTCGCGCTGATGCAGCGCCTGCCAGTCCTCGCTGCGCAAACGCGAGACGCTCGATTGCGGCTGCGTTTGCCCCGCCGCGAGATTGGCGTCGAGAAAGCCGTGAAAGTCAGGCGCGAACGCATGCGGCGCGCCGAGCTTCGCGCTCCAGCGATTCGCGATGGGCGCGAGATGCCGGTACAGCGCGTCGCGCCAGGCGTCGAGCGGCGCGGGTAAATCGTCGGCGAAATAGCGGAGTTCGCCGCGCCCGAGATCCAGTGTGTCGAGCGCGACGCGGCTGCGATAGCACCGCGCATCGGCCTGCATGAGTTCGCGCCCGAGCGCGAGCGCTTGCGTCGCGTCGAACCCGTCCGCCAGCACGGCATAGCCTTCGTCGTTCAATTGCGCTTCGACGGCGTGCCAATCCCGATTATCGATATTCATGTTGATCCGGCATCCGTTCGATTTAGCGCGCGTCGTGAAAGATCAAACCGACCGTGTAGCGATGTCCGCTACGCACGACGCTCACGCCATGCCGCATCGCCACCTTGCGGATGCCGCCTCGCTTTCCCGCCGCCGCGCGATGATGCACGGCGAACACCACGGCGTCGCCTTGCGCGAGCGGCACGACTTCGGCGCGCTGTCCGTTCGACGCGGATTCCGTCATCACGAACTCGCCGCCCGTGAAATCGCGGCCCGGCTCGGAAAGCAAAATGGCGACCTGCAACGGGAACACCTGATCGCCGTACAGGTCCTGATGCAGACAGTTGTAATCGCCGCTGCCGTAACGCAGGATCAGCGGCGTCGGACGCGTTTGTCCGGCGCGATGGCAGCGCGAGAGAAAGGTGTCGAGATCGCGGGGATACGCTGCATTGGTATTTGGGTCGATACCAGGTTGCGCATTCCATCGATTCGCGATGGGCGCGAGCCGCGCATAGAGCGCGTGACGCAACTCGTCGAGCAAAGGCGGCAACGGATACGCGAAATAGCGATACTCGCCGCGCCCGAAATTGTGGCGCGCCATCACGATGGTCGAGCGAAAACGCTGTTCGTCCGCGTAGAGCGCGATCAGCGCTTCGCACTGCGCGGGCGTGAGCAACGCAGGCAGGATCGCGTTGCCGTATCGGTCGAGCGATGTGGCGGCCGCTTGCCAGGCGATGGCGCGCTCGTCCGCCTCGCCTGATTCATCCGCTTCGTCCGTTTCGTCCGCTTCATCCGATTCGTGCGGCGTGAAATCGAAGCCATCCTGCACTGCATAATTCATGGCGCGTCCCTGAAAAAGCCCCAAGCCGTTTCAGCGAAAGTCTACGCGCAATGCTCGCGGATCGAACTCCGCTTCTTGCGTTCTTCCTCGCCCAGAATCTCCGCTTCAAGCCCGCGCGCGCTGACGCCACAGGATCGCGCCATACACGATGCCCGCCGCGAGACTCGTGCAGCCCGCGTAATAGACGAGCCCCATCGCCCAGCCCGCCTCGCCCACGATCATGCGCAGCGTGATGACGAGCGCGCACCATCCCGCGATCCTGAAGCCGCGCGTGCGCCCGGCGTCGAGCGTGCGTCCGAGCACGGCTTGCTGATGCCGCTCCATGCCCAGCGCGAGAAACGCGAACGCCATCACGCACAGCCCCAACGTCAGCCCGACCATCACGCTTCCTCCTCTTGCGGCAGCGTCGCCGTCGCGCGCTTGCCCGCCGCTTTCTCACGCGGACGATGCGTCGCCGTGCGCCACGCGAGCGCGGCATGCAGCGCCGCCAGCGCCCACATCATCAGATCGAAACCGGCGAACACGAAGTCGCCTTGCGCGACGCTGCGCCAGAACGGACGCTGCGTCGTGAGCGCGTTGAGCACCGGCAGGAGCGCGAGCAGCGCGGCCGCCAGCCAGAGCAATTCGATCCACGCACGCTTCGCGGGGCGCACGAGCGCGTAGAGCAGCGTCGCGGCCCAGATCGCGAAGAAGGCGTTGATTTCGGTATCGGCGCGATGCGGCAGCGCCACCGGCAGCAGCCGGTTGCTCCACAGATACCCCGTCATGGCGATCGACAGACCCGCGATGCTGGCGATATTGAGCCGCTCGACGAGGCGAAAACCGAAGTACGGACGCATCGGATCGGGCAGCTTCTGGCGGCGCTTGACGGTCCACATGACGAGGCCCGTGCCGACCATCGCCGTGCCCGCCAGACTGACGATGAAATACAGCCAGCGCGCCGGCAGATCGCCGAAGCGGCCCATGTGCAGCGCGTAAAGCACGCCGCGCGTTTCGGCCGCGCCGCCGACGTGGTCGTGCGTTTCGAGCAGCTTGCCGCGCACGCCGTCGAACAGCAGATATTGCGGACTCACCGACACGCGCAGCGCCTCGCCGCGCGAAACCGCCACGCGTGCGCTCGCATCGCCGGGATTCGTCACCGTCACGCGCAGCACGTTGTTTTCGCCCCAGCGCGCCTGTGCCTCGCGAACCATCCGGTCGACGTTCGCGAGCGGCGCGGCCACGCCTTGCCGCTTGCCGGGGCGGATGAACGCATTCAGTTGCGCGGCGACTTCCTGACGCTGCGCCGCCGACTTGAGCGCGACCTCGCCCGCCCACGGCATGTACATCGTCATCAGCGTGACGAGGCCCGTGTAGGTGATCATCAGATGGAACGGCAGGCCGAAGACCGACAGCGCGTTATGCGCGTCGAGCCACGAGCGCTGGCCCTTGCCCCAGCGGAACGTGAAGAAGTCGACGAAGATTTTCTTGTGCGTGATCACGCCGCTCACGATGGCCACCAGCATGAACATCGCGCAAAGGCCCGCGAGCCAGCGGCCCCACATCACCGGCATGTAATAGAACTGGAAGTGGAAGCGATAGAAAAACTCGCCGCCGAGCGTGTCGCGCGCCGTGACCGCGTGGCCCGTCGCCGGATCGAACACGCCTTCCTGGAACATGCCCTTTTGCGCCGAGCCGGGCGGCGTGCGCCAGAACGCGCTGGCGAGATTGCTGCGCGCGGTCGGCAGTTGCACGCTCCATTGCGTGGTGCCGTCGGCGAGCGTGGCGAGCGTCGTGGCCACGCGCTGCGCGACGGCGGCCGGATCGGGCACCTGCTGCTGATGCGCCAGCTCGGGCCGCATCCATTGCGAAATCTCTTCCTTGAAGTAGCTGACCGTGCCGGTCAGGAACATCGCGTACAGCAGCCAGCCGACCAGCAGCCCCGCCCACGTGTGCAGATCGGACATGCTCTGGCGCACGCCCTTGCTCTGTGTTCCGGTCGATTTCGTCGATTTCGCCGATTTTGGGGCGCGACCGTTATCGCGCACTTGCGGCGTTGCGTCGTTGGGATTCGCCATCACTTTGCGCCTCCGGCCGACGTCCAGACGGACCACGACGCCAGCAACAGCGGCACCGCCGCGATCAGCAGCCCGCCCCAGGCGCGCCGCGCGCTACGCGCGAGAAACACGCCGATCACAACGCAGGTGTAGACGACGAAGCTCGCCAGCATGCCTGTGATGACGCCTTGCGACGCGGCAATCGGCAACGCGAGCGCCGCGACGCTCGTGAGCGCGGCCAGTGCGTAGCCGCCGACAATCGCCGCGAGGATACGCGAGACGAGCGGCGCCACCCGGCGCACCTGGGCCAACGCCGCGCTCATGGGCGACGGGCCGCGGCGGCGGGCACAAAAGTCAGCAAATCGGCGAACGACTCGAACAACGGCAGGTGAAACAACACAGGCATGGCGGTGATCGTGAAAGCGGAAAAACGGAAAGCGGCGAGCGCCGCAATGATCTCGTAAGTTGCGCGCGTTCGCCAGCAAATGCGCATTGCTGCCGATTTCGCCGCGTTCGGCCGGTGCCGACGGTTCCATCCGTCAGCCCGGCGAACGTGCGCGCTCATCTTTCATGACACGCGAGCGACCCGAAAAGGGACAGCCGCGCGTCCGCCTTTCTGTAACGGCGCATGACACGGGCCGCCGCCCGTGTCCGCTTCGGTGCGCGCATCGGTGCCAACTTCCCTGCCCGGCCGCCCCGAGCGCTATTTACGCCACGAACCGTGCGGCAGTTCCACGTCGCGCTGCGCCTGCGCGATGGCGCGCTCCATGCCCGCGCGATCGAGCGGGATGCAGTACGCGGGCTTCGCGCGCTCGAAGCGCCAGCTTTGCGCGAGGCCACCCGTATCGACGACATCGAAACCATAGCGGTCCTGCAAGGTGCTCACGACGTCCTTCGCGGCCGCGTCGTCGCTCGCGAGCGGCAGAGCGCGCCGCCCCGGCTGCCCGCCGGGCGCGCCCGTGGTGCCGATATCGGCGGCCAGGATCGCGTTGAACGCCTTCACGACGCGCGCGCCCGGGAAGCCGGCGGCCACGAGCTGGCTCGTGGTGGTCTCGTGCGCGTCGAGCGCGGCAACGTGGCCGTCGCGGTCCGGATAGTAATTGCAGGTGTCGATGACGATGCGCCCGTCGAGCAGGCCCGGCGGCAGTTGCGCGAGATTGCCGAACGGCACGGCGAGCACGATGACGTCGCCGAACGCGGCCGCCTCGCCGGTCGTGCCGAGTTCGCAGCCGATGGCGGCGCGCGTGCTCGTCAAGGTCTGCGGGCCGCGCGAGTTGCTGAGCATCGCGGAGTCGCCGTGGCGCATGGCGAGTTCCGCCATCGCCCGTCCGATAAAGCCCGCGCCAATAATGCCGATTTTCATGCCGATGTCCTCCTGACGGCTTCGCGCCGTCGCCGATGTGCGTGGTTGGCTTGTTGCGGCGCTTTCGCGCACGCCCCGGATACCACTATGATTCGAACACTGGACGCGATAAAGCGGCGAAAATGGTTGGCTGTCGAAAAGGACAGTTTCGAATCTGGGAGCCAGGATGGATCGATTGACCGGCATGGCGGCCTTCGTAAAGACGGTCGAATGCGGTTCGTTCGCCGCCGCGGGCAAGGCGCTCGGCATGACGCCGCAGATGACCGGGCGTCACGTGGCGGAACTGGAGACGCGCATCGGCACGCGCCTCTTGAACCGCACGACGCGGCGGCAAAGCCTCACGGAGGCGGGACAGGCGTTCTACGAGCGCTGCCGCGCGCTGCTCGCCGACGCCGAAGCCGCCGAGGCCCAGGCGCGCTCGCTGGCCGACACGCCGCGCGGACGCCTGCGCATCACCGCGCCGGTGACCTTCGGCGCCTTTGCGCTGCCCGAGGCGATCGCGCGCTTTTTAAACCGCTATCCCGACGTGCAGATCGATCTCACGTTGACCGACCGTTTCGTCGATATCGTCGACGAAGGCTACGACGCCGCCATCCGGCTCGGTGCGCTCAACGACTCGACGCTCGTCGCGCGTGCGCTCAAGCCGTATCGCTTCGTGGTGTGCGCGTCGCCCGCCTACCTCGCGGCGGCGGGCGCACCCGAGACGCCGCACGCGCTGATCGAGCACGAGTGCCTGGGCTTTGCTTATACATCGGCGCCGCCGGCGAGCGGCTGGGGCTTCATCGAGAACGGTCAGGCCTGGACCGCGCCGATCGCGCCGCGCCTGCGCGCCAACGACATGAAGGCGCTGATCACGGCGGCCGTCAACGGGCTCGGCATTGCGCTCGCGCCCGAAACCGCCGTGCGCGACGCGTTGCGCGACGGCTCGCTGGTGCCACTGCTCACGCAGTACGAACCGGTGGCGCGGCCCATGCACATCGTGATGGCGAGCAGCCCGACGACGCTCAAGCTGCGGTATTTCGTGGAGGAAGTGGTGGCGGCTTTCGGCGCGTAGGTTCGGTGCGTAGATTCGGCGCGTGATTTCAGCGCCGTGCGGCGAGCAACGCGACGTGACGCGTCAGAGCGCTTCGTGGCACAGCGACATCATCCGCTGCACCATCGTTGAGGCTTCGTTGAGTTCCATCTCGGCGGTAAAGAGCACCGAGACGCTCGACAGACGCACGGCGATGCCCGCGCCCAGCAGGTCGCGGCTCGCGATTTTCAGCGCGAGCTGGCCGAGGCGCACGCGGTCGAGCCAGTGCATCGTCAGCGCGCTCTTGTCCAGCCATTCGCGGCAGCACTGCACGACGTGATCGACGCGCCACTCCTGCGTGAGCGCATACGACGACGCGGCAATCGCGACCAGATAGCAGAGCAAGTCGGGGCGTGCACTGCTCGCTTCGACAAATTCGACTTTCACGGCTTGCTGTCCCTGATTTCCCGGCGTGGAAGGCGCCACGCCGCTACTGAAACGAAGTCCTCTACCTAAGGGCGGGCGCGGCAAAAGCAAGCATTGTGCGCCCGAATGTGTCCGCGTTTTCATTTCGCCCGCATGAAATTTCGGCGATGGAATTCGCTGACTGCTTTTGTCGACCGGGTCTAAAGTCCGGGTTTAAAGACTATACGCGCTCCCGGTGACATCCAGCATAAACGGCGACGCGTTCCGCATGAGATCGCCGCGCGCGTAAAGAGTTCGACATTCATTCACGCGAGCGTGCACCGCTTTGGCTCGCTCCGCCTTCGTCATGTTCATTGCAATCGCCCCCGCAAAACGTGCGCTAAAAAGAAACGTTGCATGCACATTCTTCCTGCGTCAGCCACCGAATTTGCAGCGCAAAACACCGTTCACCCATGTCTTGCAATCCGCATAGCGCCTTCGACGACTCCCAACCCACTGGCGCATAACGACGTTTCAATCCCTCGCGCATAGCCTACAAAAAAGTGCGCCGCGCGGCATGCCGCTTGCTCCGATGCGCGCGCGTAAACCCGCAACCGTACCCGCACAGGCGCTCGCAAAAACGCCCGTTGCGACACGCGGATCACGCACGTCGTTTCGTCCAATTCCGCCATGTCATCGAGCGCCGCCGGATGCGCTCATCGTCATCGCGTCACCGGTTTATCCGCACCAGGAGCCTCATCCATGTTCACGAAGCGCATGTGCGCCACTCTCGTCTGCGCCGCGACGGCCGCGATCTCGCCTGCGTCCCATGCGCAGCAGTACACCACCGACTGGCTCGCCAACACTTACGGTACGCTCGCGGCGCACGTGGGCAACGGCGCGCGCTCGATGTGGGTCGCGCCCGAAGGTGTCATCTATACGTCATCGTTCTGGGACGAAAACGAAGGCGGCGTCGCCATTTATCAGAACGACAAGAGTCTCGGCTCGATCGGCATCCACGACGAATTCCAGGGCGGCGCGATCACCGGCAACGCCACCGATATCTTCGTCGCGCTCTCGGTGAACACCTCGAACGGCAGCGGCACCGTGGGCCGCTACAACCGCGCGAGCGGCCAGCGCGACCTCACTTTCAACGTGAGCGTGTGGAACGCCCTGAGCCGCGTCGACGCCATCACCGGACTCGCCACCGCCGGCACGCTGCTCTACGTGAGCGACTTTTACGGCAACCGCGTGCGCGTCTACACCACCGACGGCGCGTGGCAGCGCGATATTTCGATCGCCAATCCGGGCGCGCTCGCGCTCGACAACGCGGGCAACGTGTGGATCGCGCAAAAGAGCGCGGGCACCGTCACCGCATTCAGTCCGGCGGGCGCACAGCTCCAGCAGATCCAGATGGCCGCGGGCTCGCAACCCTCCGCGCTCTATTTCGATGCGACGACCGCCCAGTTGATGATCGGCGACAGCGGCCCCGACCAGAACATCAAGCTCTACAGCCTCGCGGGCACGCCCACGCAAACCGGCACCTTCGGCGTAAAAGGCGGCTACCTCGACACCACGACCGGCATCAAGGGCCAGGTGGGCGACAAGCGCTTCACGCGCGTGACCGGCATCGGCAAGGACAGCAGCGGCAATCTCTACGTGCTCAACAATCCGTGGGGCGGCGGCTGGGATCTCGGCCGCAACGGCGGCACCGATATCCACGCGTACAACGCGGCGGGCACGCTGCTCTGGAAGCTTCAGGGCCTGAATTTCGAAGGCGTCGCCGCGCCCGATCCGGTCACCGACGGCGCGCTGTTCTACAGCGGCACCGCGATCTATACGGGGACCGCGGGCGGCACCTTCGTGGCCAATACGGTCGATCCGTTCACCTACCCGAACGACCCGCGCCTGAACATGAACGACACGCAGCGCGACGAACACTTCGGCCAGCTCGTGACGGTCAACGGCAACCGCATTCTGGTGGCGTCGGGGCAAAATCCGGGCATCTTCTACTTCTATCACTTCAACGTGGGCAGCGGCTATATCGCGATTCCGGACGGCTCGATTCCGGGCACGCCGTTCAACACCTCGCTCGAAGTGACGGGCGGCTTCTGCCTCGACAGCCGCGGCGACGTCTGGGCCGGACTCAACCGCACGAATCACATCTACCACTATCCGCTGACCGGTTTCGACAGCACCGGCAAACCGCAATGGGGCGCGGCCACGACGATCTCGACGCCGGAAAGCGTGCGGCCCACGGCGCGCATTCTCTATCTGCCCGAAAGCGACACGATGATTCTCGCCCAGGGCCTCGCGGGCAACTGGGACTGGACCGCGATGAACGGCTATATCGAGGTCTATCACGGCTGGACGTCGGGCAATATCAACCGGCCGAGCCCCGTTATCACGCTCACCAGCGCGAATCCGAAATCGATTGCCGCCGCGGGCAATTATCTGTTCGTCGGCTACGTGCATACGGTGCCGAACATCGACATTTACGATCTCACCACCGGCAAGCTCGTCACCACGCTGACGAATGCGAACCCGACCAACGTGGATGTGGGCAACGACGTCGATTCGATGTACGGCCTGCGCGTGTATCTGAATTCGGCGGGGCAATACGTGATCACCAAGGACAATTACAACGGCACGAGCGTGATCGTGCATCGCTGGACGCCTTGAGATCGCGCGTGTTCAAGCGTGTTCAAGCCGGGGATTGAATTTTTGAGACGATCGGTCTAATATCCCCGGCATGGACGCCTCGATTGACCGGCCGCGTCGCGGCCGCCCCCGCAAAGACCCGCTCGCGCACGCCGACACGCGCGCCGCGCTGATCCGCGCGGGCATGGAATTGCTGACCGGGCAAAGCTTCGCCGCCACCGGGCTCGACGCCGTGCTCAAGCGCGTCGGCATTCCGAAGGGCTCGTTCTATCACTACTTCGAGAGCAAGGAGGCGTTCGGCCGCGTCCTGCTCGACGCCTACGACGCCTACTTTCTCGCCAAGCTCGACCGCTGGCTGCTCGACACATCGCGGCCCGCGCTCGATCGCCTCGCCGCCTTCGTCGACGACGCCAAGGCGGGCATGGCGCGTCACGACTACACGCGCGGCTGCCTCGCAGGCAATCTCGGCATCGAAGTCGATATCCTGCCCGACGATTTTCGCGGCACGCTCGAACGCGTGTTCCAGGGCTGGCAGGCGCGTGTCGCCGCGTGTTTGCACGATGCGCAGCAAGCGGGCGAACTCGCGCCGCACGCCGACCTCGACGCGCTGGCGGCCTGCTTCTGGATCGGCTGGGAAGGCGCGGTGATGCGTGCGCGGCTGGTGCGCAGCGACGCGCCGCTCGATACGTTTTTCAAGGGATTTATCGCCGGGCTGCCGCGCGCGCAGTAGCGCCGCGGCGATCCATTCATTCGATCGCACCGCTCACGTCACACGGGAAACGAACCATGTTCAAAGCCATCCTGATTGAAAAGGAATCCGAAACATACTCGGCGCGCGTTGCCGAACTCGACGACGCGCAATTGCCGCCGGGCAATGTGCTCGTCGACGTCAAGTACAGCACGCTGAACTACAAGGATGGCCTGGCGATCACCGGCAAAGGTCCGGTCGTGCGCAGCTTTCCGATGGTGCCCGGCATCGACTTCGCCGGCACGGTCGCACAGAGCGCCGACCCGCGTTACGCGGTCGGCGATGCGGTCGTGCTCAATGGCTGGGGCGTGGGCGAACAGCATTGGGGCGGCCTCGCGCAGCGCGCACGCGTCAAGGCCGACTGGCTGATTCCGCTGCCCGCCGGACTCACGCCGCGCCAGACGATGGCCGTCGGCACGGCCGGTTATACGGCGATGCTCTGCATTCTCGCGCTGGAGCGTCACGGCATCGGCCCGAGCCACGGCGACGTGCTGGTGACGGGCGCGAGCGGCGGCGTGGGCAGTTTCGCCATCGCCCTGCTCGCGCAGCGCGGCTATCGCGTGGTCGCCTCGACCGGCAAGGTGCAGGAGGCCGATTATCTGCGGCAACTGGGCGCCGCCGATGTGATTGATCGCGCCGCGTTCACCGAACCCGGCAAGCCGCTGCAAAAGGAACGTTGGGCCGCGGCCATCGATTCCGTGGGTGGCCACACGCTCGCGAACGTCTGCGCGAGCCTGCGCGCGAACGGCGCGGTGGCCGCCTGCGGCCTCGCGCAAGGCATGGAATTGCCTGCAACGGTCGCGCCGTTCATCTTGCGCGGCGTGAGTCTGCTCGGGATCAACAGCGTGACGCGTCCGTTCGAAGAACGTCAGGAGGCGTGGCAGGCGCTCGCGCATACGCTGGATTTGACGACGCTCGACACGATCACGCGCGAGATCGCGCTGGCGGAGGCGATTCCTGCTGCGGCGGATTTGCTCGAGGGACGCGTGCGTGGGCGGATTGTGGTTGATGTGAATCGGTGAGTGTTTTGGGTGTAGTGGTTGTGCGGTTGGCGCGTGCGGGCGGTTAGAACGCTGCTGTTAGCTGGAACCCGACCGTCCAGCGCGCGGTCGGGAAGTTTTTGGGCTTGTAGATCGGCGTCCCTGCAAACAGGTCGTACGAGACGCCAACATATTTCGTCGGCACGCCGCCGCGAATGCCGATCACCGCGCCCGCCAGTTGTGTTCCAGCCAGTGCTGCCGTGTTCGGCCCGAACACGCGCCCGTAGTCGATCCCCGCGTACAACGTCTGTCCCGTCTGGAGCACGGGCCATTGCAGCTCGTTGCGCCAGTAGAAGCCGCGTTCGGCCGCGAGCATCGTTTCGCCGTCGAAGCCGCGCACGGTGTAACGGCTGCCGATGGTCAGGTCGTCGATGTAGAAAAGCGTGTCGTTGGTGAACTGGCCGTGGAATGTCGTGACGTACCGGAATGGCTGGTTTGCAATCGCGAATGGCACCGACAGGTTCGCATCGAGCACGGCCATATGGAAGCGGTACGTCGGGCCATCGATATACGGGTCCGGCGTTGCGCCGAGTCCGCCGATGCCCTGACGGTAGGCGAGCGTGCCGTCGAATTGCGCCGCGCCGAAGTAATGCCGGTCGGTCGCGCCGAGTTCGAGGAACGTGTTGTTGCGCGCCTGTGTCGGTATCGTCGTGTCGTCGATGAA
Source organism: Paraburkholderia tropica (assembly GCF_014171495.1). Taxonomy (NCBI): domain Bacteria; kingdom Pseudomonadati; phylum Pseudomonadota; class Betaproteobacteria; order Burkholderiales; family Burkholderiaceae; genus Paraburkholderia; species Paraburkholderia tropica. The sequence goes on along the minus strand of NZ_CP049137.1, from coordinate 1,130,993 downwards.
GCTGTCGCCGAAACGCTTCGATAGCTGCACGTAGCCGCCGAGCACGTCGTTCTGGCCGCGCGAGAGCACGCGCGCAATGCGCAGCGCGGCCGTCTGTGAGTTGCCGCTCGATACGAATGTCTCGTTCACGCCCGCGATGTTCTGGTAGTACGTGCTCGTGTTGCCCGACAGGGTCGCCGTCCAGTAGCCGAACGGAATGGAGTACGAACCATTGAACCCGTGCGAACCGAGCGCCTTGTTGCCGAACGACAAATCCTGATTCGCGCCGACCGTAAACACGTCGTTCAGGCCGAGCGGGTTGTCGATGCCAAGGCTGACGTTGCCTTGCCATTTGCCCGTCGACTCGGTTCCGGAGTTATCGACCGATGCGACGAACGTCCAGGGCTTTGCACGTCTTACCGACACGACGACATCGCTTTCGCCTGGGATGTCGGTCGGTTCGATCTTCATGTCCACGTCCTGACTTGCGACGCGTTTCATCTGCTCCAGACCTTGCTCCAGATCGCGCATGTTCAGCAGGTCGCCGCCGCTGACCGGAAACGCGTTCTTCCACGTCCCCCACATCGAAGGATCGGCCAGACGAATCTGACGCACGAGACCCGGCACAAGCGCGAACGACAGCGTGCCGGTCGTCAAATCCTGCTGCGGCACGAGTACGCGCGTGGTCACATAGCCGCGACTTAGCACGGCCTGCTGTAACGCCTTGCTCAGTATGTCGATGCCTTGCTTGCCGATGCATTGCCCTGTGTAGTGGTCGAGCCATTCGCGCGCAAAGGCGAACGGATCGAGCGGGAGCGCGGATGCGCCTTTTGCGTGCGCTGCGGCCGGCAGCGTCTCGGGCACGTCGAGCGCGAACCGGTCGATGCGGAAACACGGCGTTTCGGCTGGCAGCGCGGGATAGGCTTCGATCTTCGTCACAGTCGAGCGAACCGCAGGCGCGGACACTGCGGCTTCGCGCTGCTGCGCGTCGCGGCGCTGCTGCTGGTTCTGCTCGGTTTCGATGCCGCCGAGGCTTTGCCCCTGCACATTGGGCGCGAGCGCGACCAAAGCCGTCAGCGGCAACGCCGCCAAGCTCTTTCTAATTTTCATTGCGAGAAGTCTTTGCAAAACTAGATTTCGTAGGTATTGCCATGCTCATTGGTCGGAGCAACTGCAATTTTTCACGACCCATCCTTGGGAAGCAAAGGATTCAATTCATCGAACAGCGCATTCTTTGGCAAGCGTTTCAAAAAAAATCCCTCGAAAACTATCTGTATCCGCTCGCGGAAGGCATAGACATCGTCACGCTCAAGATTTTTGATTTCAAACAAATCATTGGAATCAAGGTGCGAACATATCAAGCCGATCGTCCGACTGAATATCTGGAATATGGGGGCGCACACATCAGCATGCTCGACCGCATTTGAAATAAGATTGCAAACGGCCCACTCAAGGAGCCAATATTGCTCTCGCTGCCACAAGCCATCTTCGTGCAAGATCGAAACAAACGACGTCTCAGAGAAGGCTTCGCACCATGAGCAATTTTGCTCAATAACTACTCTTGGATTCATATTTTCGGTCATCGCAATTCACATCACTTTACCTTCGAAGTCAGTAATGCCGTTTTCGATTAAGGCTCAACTTCCACACGTCAGATTATCTGCGACATCGTGAATCCCCCGCTCGCGCGTGAACAAAACTATTCTTTGAATCCATACTCAGGAGGAACCTTCCACTGATCGTCTGGGAACTGTGGCCAGCCAAAGCGCGGATCACCATACGCCTTCTTAACGTCGTGCGTCATTCCATCAAAAAAACTTGCCAAGCTTTGAAGCTGGATGCCCGCATGTATGAGACCGGCTTTTGCAGCAAGCTTGTCATTTTTCGCTACCGCCGCTTCATACAGGTCTATAGCCGACTCAAGACGTTCAATACGCTTATTAAATAACGCAGTTTGATTGTGCTTCCAGGCGATATGCCAATCATTGTCGTCTTCGGCCTCGTTATAGTGGTTCAGATCATCCTCGGTCAGTCCATGCGCACGTGCAAGGCTTTGTATCAACAGCTTGATTCGATTGAGATCCATGTTCATCACTTAACGTTGATTTTTCGGCCAGAACCCGCGTCGGTCTTGTTCGCGTTCTCGGTTCCATCAAGATTCACGACGGCCTTAAAATTGCCTCTACTGTCAAAGACTTCCAGATGATCCATATGTTGACCATCGAGATAGAAAAGATCACCCTTTGCAATGCTACCAACATCATCAGTCGCCTTATAGACGCTCTGGCCGTCGACCTGTCGGCTGGTTTTGCGCGAAGCATCTGACAAATCCGAGCCAAACCCGGGGCTATTGAGAAACTCTTTCATATTACCAACTGCGGATGCATTCGGCTTATACCCGGCCATCGTCGTCGGCCCATTGACAACGTCCTTCAGCCAGTCCGGCGTGAGCGCGGTAATCAGCGCCTCCATCTTCCCTGGCCCCGGATCGGGCGTAACCAATGGGCCAGCCTTCGCCGATGGGTCAAGTTCCGTTGCTGGGTCAGCAATGACGCCATCGCCTTTACCAGCCGTCTCGCCCTTGAACCCCGGCAGCTTGATCAGTCCCGGCAACCACGACGGAGGCGGGGCCACCGATGCAAGCTGATTATTCTCCGCCTCAATCTGCGCCGAACCTGTCGCAGTCGCAGCATTCACGCCACCGCCAGCAGCAATTCCCGCTACCAGGCTCGTCACCAGATTCTCACGCGCTTCGCGATCTGCGGCCGACATATTCGTCGTCGGCCCGAGCAGCGAGCCAATCACCGAACTCGCCGCCGCGCCCATTGCGCCCGCGCCACAACTCGCGCCGGAACCCGCAGCGCCCGCACAACCCACAATCGAATGCAGCGCAGCACGAGCCGTCTCGCTATCCAGCGAGTCTGCAATCTGCTTGACCTGATTCGCGCCGAGTTCCTGAAGGTACGCGACCGCAGCGCCTTGCGCGAACTGTCCCATGCCACCCGTCACGTTGCCACCAGCGGCCACTGTCAAAGCGGTCATCACCTGACGATACGAGCCGCCCGGTCCCCATTCCGCATTCAACTGGTCCGCCTGTTGCTGCGCGGCTGCGCGCTGGTCCGGTGTCAGGCTCGGATCGTTGGCCGCCTTCTTCGCCGCGTCCGCTTCCTTCGCGCGGTTGTTCACGAATGTCCCAGCCTCATTTATGAACTGGCGTGTGATATCAAACCCGGCTTCGATCTTGGCCTTGTCGAAGATCGGCGCAATCGTCGCCTGCGTGCCGTTCGTGTCCCGGCTGAGACCTGCAACTGCCTCATCGGCAGTCTGCCCGGTCAGCGCCTGCTGCTTGTCTCCGTCCGTCACATGGATCGCGCCGCCGCTGATCGCGCTGCGCGTGGTCGAACTGGCGTCACCCGATGCGCTCAACGCGACAGGAGGCGCCATCGTGACGCCGCCCGCGCTCGGCAAGGTCGTACCCGGCACGGGATTGACGTTCGTCGCCGTGCCTTGCTGCGTCTTGCCGATGTCGCCGCCGTAGCCTCCGCTGATGCCGATTGACGAGCCGCTATACGACGCGCGGTTTTCAATGTCGCTGTGCGTGAGCGTCCCCGTGGTCAAGCTGTTCAGGCCGCTATCGACTGCCGCGTCGCTACTGGCGATAACACCGCCCTTGAGGTCCGTATTGCCCTTGACGTTGACCTGGAATCCACCGTCGCCAGCCTTGATGCCTGACTGCTCGGTAACGCTCGCGTAGTTACTATTCAGCTTGTCCTGGCTGAAGTTCCCCGAAGCGCTCGAACTGCCGTAACAGATCGGCGGCACGCACACACTGACGGAAACACCGCCGCTCGTCTGCTTCGAGTCGAAGTGGCTCGTGTCCTGAAGACTCTCGACGTTCAGGTTGCCGCCGACGTTGGCAACCACCTCCGCGCCGCTTGCCACCGCGCCCTTGATATTCGTGTCACCGCCCGACTGGATCGTCAGCGTATTGCCCGCCGTGACATGCGTGTTCGTGTTCGTGGTGTCGCTGCCGTTGCCGTTGCCCTTCGTGCCGGACACGCCGGCCTGAATGGAAAAGCCATTTTGCTGACCCACCCCGAAGGTCACGCCGATGCTGCCGCTCGATCCGCTGTTCGTGCTCTGCGTGCTGTCGGTATTCTGTGCAGCCTGAAGATTGACGTTGCCTTGTGCGTTGAGCGTCGCATTGTTGCCCGCCGTGATATCGCTGCCGGTCACGTTGATGTTGCTATTCGCGCCTGCGCCCGCCGCAGCAATATTGACGTTGTGACCCGCGCTGATCGTGCTGCCCGCTGCGGTTGATGATGATCCAGCCGTGTTGCTGTTGCTGTGACTCGTGCCGAGCGACACGTTGATGCCGATACCGCCAAGGTGGGTCGGATCGCTCGCGACAGCGTCGTAGGCATTCTTTCCGGCAAGCCCCGTCGTTGCAGCGGCGAGCGCATCAAGACGCGCATCGCCATTCGTCTTCTGGACGTCCTTGCGCATCTGGTTCGCGGTCTGCACAGCCGCAATAACAGAGCTGCTGATACCCGCCGTGATACCCGTCTGGCTGAATGACTGCTGCTCGCTTTGCGTGGCCGTGTTCTGCGCGGCATCTACGGTGACCGTCTTGCCGGCAAGGTTCACGTCATTACCCGTGTGCAACGTGCTGCCGGTGACGTGCAGGTCGTTACCCGAAGAAATGTTCAGGTTGCCGTTGATCGAACCGACCGTGCTTGCGTTGTTCGTGACCTGCGTCGACTGCTGTGCATCGGTCTGCTTACGCACGCCGATTGAATAGCCTTGCAGCCCACCGTCAAGCTGGTTCACGGGATTCAGTCCCGAGAGGAAGCCGGTTTCGCGCTTCTGGACACTGCTTTGCGATGAGTAGGTGTCCTGTGACGTGTTGATGTTCACATTGCCCGCAGCCGCAAGGTTCACATCGTTCGTGCCGACAATTGCGCTGCCGGTCACGTTGATGTCCTTGCCGCTTTTCACCGATACGCTGTCCGCAGAGATGAGACTGCCACTGGAAAGCGTAGCGATCGTGTCGCTCGAACTCGATACCTTCATGCCACTCACGACGGTGCTGTGGCTGTGCTGTTCCTGGCTGTTGTCGACGTGCGTTTCGGTCGCCGCGCCAATGTTGACGTTCCCGCCTGCGACGAGTGCCGCCGTGCCCTTGTCGAGACTGATCGTGCTGCCTGTTACATTGACGTCCTTGCCCGCTGCCACGGTCAGCGAATTGCCCGCGTTGAGGGTGGTTGCGGTGAGCGTATCGTCCGAGAGGTGCGACGACTCCGAATAGCTGCCGTGACCGTCCTTGCCCGAACTGTTGCTATCGACCGTTGACGTGGACTTGGCCGCTTCCAGGTTCACGTTACCTTTCGCCGCGACGACACCGCCACCGCCCAGGTTGATGTTCGCGCCTGACGCGTTCAGGTCGCCGGTCACGGCGATCTGCGAAATGCCGCCAACTTTCAGTGAGCTACCGTTTACCTGGTTGATGTCGGTATTCGACACGCCGTTCGCGCGCTCGACGATCTTGTGTTCGCCGGTCTGCACCGAGCCGATATCGTAGTTGCCGCCGACCAACATCCCGAGACTACCGCCGACGTTCAGGTTGCCCGCGTTCTGCTCGACGTTGCCGCCCGTGACGATGACCGCATTGCCTGCCACGTTCAGGTTCGCAATCGGCCCGAGCGTCGTCGTGGTGCGCGTCGCGCCGGTGGCGCTCACCTGATCGACCGTCTTGACCGCCGTGTTCAGCAGCAGGTCGCCGCCCGCATTCAGCGCGAGACTGCCCGCATTCACGGTCGCCGAAGTCAGGTCGACATTCCCCTTGGTCGTCAGCGACATCAGGCCGCCGCTTTGCAGCGTGCCAAACGCGTTGTCGATCTGCTCGCCCTGAATCGACATCGTGTTTCCAGCCTGCACGGTGCCGCTGTTCGTGAAGGTCTGCGCGTTCTGGATGTCGATGTCGGTTGCCGCGATCAGCGGTCCGTTCACATTCTGCTGGCTGGCCTTCGCGAGATAGACGACGGGCACCAGAACCTGCTGACCGTTGACGGTCTCGGTCTGCATGATGATGACGTTGCTGGTCAGCGCCGCCACCTGTTCAGGCGTCAGACTCATGCCGAGCGGCAGGTCGAGCGACTTCGACAGCGACGCGCCCGCTGCAAGCAGTGACTCGTACATGCCCTGAAGGTCGGTGTACGGGCCGAGTACCGCCTTGCCGGTCAGTGACGTAATCTGGTTGCGAACGAGTTGCTGTTCGTAGAAGCCATCGCCAAGACGCTTGATCGTCGTCTGCGGATTCAGGCCAAGCTGTTGCAGGTAGTAGTCGCTCGAAATGAACGTCTTCTGGTTCGTGAACGCCGGATTGGTTTCGATGAGGTACGTTGCGCCCGGTGCGCTCGCGGGGCTGAACAGTCCGCCCTGGGGAATCGACAGGTTTTGCAGGACGTTCTGCGCGGTGGCGCTGGCAATGGCCGGATTGACCATGCCCGAGCCGCCATTCACCGATGCCGCGCCAGACTCTCCGCCGCTCGCGTTACCGCTGATGCCGTTGACGCTGACGCCCGAAGTCATCTGACCCGGCGCGAGATTCAGCGAAGGCACGCCCGCATTACCTGCCGTGTTGTCGATGCTGATGCCGTTGCCCGAAAGCGTGCCGCCCGCGACGAAACTCGACTCATACGACGGCAGCGCGTAATTGCGGATATCAGCGGGCGCGGCCTGCGTATAGCCGCCCGGACGCGAGCCGCTGAACGGCGCATCGCCGAACGGCAGCGTCCAGTCGCTGATGCTGTGGTCATAGTTCGTGTAATGGAAGTAGCCCGAGTACGTGACCTGCATGCCCGGTGCCGTCTGACCCTGCCAGCTGTTCTGGTCGAGCGATTGCGGCGCCGCGATGTTGCCGACTGCCGCGACCGCGCTCCAGTGGTTCTCGAAGAGGCCAACCGACGCGGCATCGAGATTGCCCCCGGCAATGATCTGGCCTTGAGGGCTGATGCCCGCAATCAGGTTTGCGACCGCCACGCCCGTGTACGTCGTGTACTGCCAGCCACTGTTCCACTGGCCGCCGTGCGGCGGATCGACCGGCATACCGCCGATGAGGCTCGCGTCGCCGCTCGTCCAGCCGACGAACGGGTGACCGGCCGAGCAGGCCGCGGCAACGGTAGACGTGCAGCCCGACAGGCTGATGCCGAGGCTGTCGAGCAGCGCCGGGTCGACCGGCTGGTTCAGGCCGGTGGTCGTCATCGTCGTGCGCGTGTTCGTCACCTGACCCGCGTGCAGTTCCATGTCGCCGGCCGATTCGATCAGCGCTGACTGGTTGCGTATCAGGGCCGCGTTCGTATAGTTGCCGTTGGCGTCCTTGCCGCCCGCGAGCACCACCTTGCCGAGCCCATAAATCGCCGTCGTCGCCTGCGTATCGGTCGCAGTGGTGTCGTCGCGGTTTTCGATGTCGTTCGACAGCAGTTCGAGCGTGCCGTCGCTGTCGGTTGCGCCAATCAGCGCAGTCGGCCCCGTGTTGGTCAGCGATTGCGTCGCGTTGAGCGAAACGCTGCCGCCGACCATCGTGCCCGTGTTTTCCAGCGTGTTTGAATGCGTCGCGAGCGTGCCGCCCGCCATCATGACGCCGCGGTTCTGCACGTCGGCCGCGTTGACGTTCAGGTTGTTCGCCGCTTCGACGAGCGCGTTGTTGCTGAATGTGCCCGGCAGGGTAAAGGTCAGGTCGTGACCGGCATTGAACCGGACATCGGGCGTCGGCGCAAAATCGCCTTGCACGGTCACAGCGACATCGTTGGCCGCGCTGTAGCTGCCGCCGCCCGTGAGCGCGGCTGCGTTGATGGCGAGATCATGCGTCGCGCCAATCTGGCCGTTCGCGTTCGTGACCGCGCCTGTCGTCGTAATCGCGACATCGCCATTCGAACCTGCGAAACTCCCAATCTTGCCGCCGCTGTTGTCGACGGTATCGCCATGCACCGTGACGCCCGCGCCGCTGACCTGACCGTTCTGCGTATTGAGGAGCGCCGACGTATTCACGGCCACGTTACCGTTGCCGGTGATCACGCCGCCGCTGTTCACGGTCTGGCTGCCGCCTTGCACGTTCATGTCGCCCGTGCCGAGATTGCTGACGAGGCCGTTGGTGTTGTCGAGCGCTGCGGCCTGAATGCGGAACGTGCCGGTGTCGCCAGCCGCGCCTGTGCCCGACTGGATCTGTCCGTTGGTGTTCGTCAGCGTGCCGCCGCTCGCGAGCGTCAGCGACGAGAGCGAGCGAACCGAGCCCTGCGAGTTGTTCAGATCGCCCGCGATGTTCGCCGCAATCCGGCCTTGCGCAGCGAGCACGCCGTTCGCGTTGTTCAGGCTCGCAGCCTGGGCGTCGATCTGGCCCGCCGAAATGATCTTCCCGCCGACGTTCGAGAAGCTGCCCGAACCGTTGCCGGGTTTGATGGTCAGCGTGCCCGTGCCGGCGTCGATGATCGAGCCGCCATCGTTGTTCAATGCGCCGGGTGCGAGCGTGAAATCCGTGCTGTTCGTTTGCAGCGTGCCGCCGTTCGAGTTGTCGAACGTGCCGCTGACATCGAAGCCTGTCGCCGACGCGCCATATTGCGTGATGGTGCCGCCGCGATTCAGCAGGTCGGCCGCTTTCAGCGCGAGCTGGTTCGCTTCGATATCGCCGCTGCTGTTGTCGAGCGTCGCCGTGGTCGTCAGCGTGAGATTCGGCGCGACCATCGAGCCGCCGCTGTTGGTCAGCGAACCCGTGTTGATGCTCGCGCTCGTACCTGCACCGATCTGGCCGCCGTTGTTATTGAGCGCGCCGCTCGTGAGGCTCGTGTCCGTGTTCGACAGCAGTTTGCCGTTCGTGTTGTTCAGCGCGCCGCCGACCGTTGCCGTCAGGCCGTTCTGCCCGATGATCGATCCGGACGCGTTATCCAGCGCGCCGCCCTGGATCACGCCCTGGCCGTTTGTGGCGATCTTTCCGCCGACGTTGGAGATTGCGCCCGCGCCGTTGTCCGCATTGACCGACAGTTTGCCGGTCCCGGCGTGCGTGATCGTGCCGCCGTCGTTATCGAGCGCAGCCGGTGCAATCGTCAGGTCCGTGCTGTTGGTTTGCAGCGTGCCGTTCGAATTGTCGAGCGTGCCGGTCACGTCGAGCGTCATCGCGCCGGTTCCGGTCTGCGTGAGGGTGCCGCCGCGATTCACGAGGTTGGCGGCGTGCAGCGTGAACTGGCTGGCGCTCGATGCGCCGCCGCTGTTGTCGAACGTAGCAGCCGACAACGTGAGCAAGCGGGCCGCGCCGAACTGGCCCGCGTTCGTGAGCGTCGACCCGGCCGACAGCGTCATGTCCGCGTTGGTCGCGAACGTGCCGCTGTTGAACAGGGTCTGCACGGCGCGCGCAATCAGGCTCTGGACCGCCGTGACAGACCCGGCGTTAGCGATCTGTCCGGCCTGCACGTTGACCGCGCCATTGCCGCCGATTGTGCCGCCCGCGCCGTTGTTCAGCAGGCCGGTCGTCGTAAGGGAAACGCCGTCTGCGTTCAGCGACGCAACGTGGCCGCCCGAGTTGTCGAGCGATGCGCTCGACGCGGCAAGCGCGCCCGCGGCCTGCATCGTGCCGCCCTGGTTGTTCGTCGCGCCCGCGACGTTTTCGGTCAGCGTGCTGCCTGAAACGATCTGGCCGGCGCGGTTCGAGAGCGCGCCGGCCGTGAGGGTTTGCGCGCTGCCCGACGACATCGCGCCGTTGTCGTTCGTGAGCGTGCCTGCGGCGCGTGCGTCGAGCGTGCCGCCCGCGGTCGTGCTTGCGCCGGACAGGTTCAGGTCGCCGCTGTTTGCCGCGAGTATGAGCGAGCCGTTCGCGGAATTCGTCGCGCCCGCGAGATCGACCGCCGAGCCGCTTACGCTCGCGTTGCCGCCCGCGACATTGCGGCCGGTCGCCGTGATCGCGCCGGATGCGCTTACGTTCAGGTCGCCGGTTTGCGCAAGCGAGCCGTCGCCGTTCACGCCTGCCGCGAGCGTGCCGGTCGAATTCACCGAACCGGCGTTCACGCTCGTGTTCTGCTGCGCGGCAATCATGCCGCTGTTGGTCAGCGCGCCAGACGCGGAGAGGTTGGCGTTCTGCTGCGCGTAGGTTGTCCCGCTGTTGTCGATGTCCTGCGCGCTCGCGACGATGTTGCCGCTAGCATTCGTTTGACCGGCAAGCACGAGCTTGCCCGCCGAGGTCAGCACGAGGTCGCCGGATTGTGCAGCCGTGATGCCCTTGAGCGAAATGCCGACGCCGGCTTCCGTGCCAACGAGCACAATGCGGTTCGCGTACATGCCGCCGAGATTGCTTACGTCAATCGACACACCCGGCGCGGGGCCGTCGCCCGATATAGGCGTGGCGTTCAGGGTGTTGTAGTCGACACTGTTCGCGCCGGTCACGACGTTCAGGTTCGTCTTCGCGTAGACCGCCGCATTCGCCTGCACGGCGCGCGACAGCAGATCGACCTGATCCACGTCCGACGCATTCAGGCCCGCGCCGCTGATCGCAATGTTGCCGCCCGTGACATTGAAGCCCGACACGGAACCGTCTGCCGCATAGTTCGGCGTGCCGGTGGTCAGCGTCGCGCGACTCGTGTTAATGAATGTGCCGCCGTTGACGGATATCCCCGAAGGATTCGCCAGAATCACATTCGCGCGCTGGCCCGCGACTTCAAGCGCGCCATTGAACTGCGACGCGCTCGCGCTGTTGACCTGATTGACGATGACCTTCGCGGCCTGTCCCGGCGCGAAGTTCGGATTGCCGTTAATCATGCCGCCGAGTTGCGACTGCACCATCGTCGGCGAGTTGTTCAGGATCGCGCCGCGCTGCTGCACGTCGAACCGGTTATACGTGTTGACCGAGACGCCTGCACCAGACGGACGGTTGATGTTGACCTGTTCAATACCGTTCGGCGTCTGGATGACGTTGGGTGCGTGTGCGCCGCCGCCTGCAATCTGTGCGCTGGACAGTGCCGGCATGGCCAGCGCGAGCGCCGCGAACGCAAGCTGCCTTAGCGTAAACACCACGCGACGCCGTGCACGATTTGCGCGCGTCTGTCCACTTTTCTTGCCCGCCCCCGTGGCAGTTTCCTCGACGGCAACGAGCATCCCCCGCGTCCGGTTGAATACGAGTCGATAGCGTGTCTTGTTCACTTTTAGTTATTCGCCCAGCTAATTTGTGCGATCCGTAAATTAGCTGCGCACTCGCGCCGGTCGATGTCGCATCGCGCGAGAAACAACGGTTTTCGGCAAATCGAACTTTTCTGATTGCCCACCGTTTTGAGATCGGCTTAGCTCTCAGTCAGCGTCATTACGCGTCGCCGGATTGATGTCGCAAGCAGGCAAAAGACTGCGCGCGGCCTCCTCTCATCGAATCCCATCCGATTCCCCCGCATCACCCCATCCAACAAAGTAACCGTCTAAAAATAATTTGACAGGTTACAAATTCGCGAACACAATGAAACCACCAATTCGACGTTTTACCGGTTTCAAAATCTGACACCCACCGGAGCCCCGACATGTCCGCCACTGCATCGACCGCCGCATTGCCCACATATCCCGCCGTCGCACTGAAAACCGTCGAAGCCGACGGCGTACAGGTTTTCTATCGCGAAGCCGGTCCCGCCGACGCGCCCGTGATCCTGCTGCTGCACGGCTACCCGTCGTCGTCGCATATGTTCCGGCACCTGATTCCGCGCCTCGCCGCGCGCTATCGCGTGATCGCGCCCGACCTGCCGGGTTTCGGCTTCACGCAGGTGCCAGAGGCCCGCGACTATCGCTATTCGTTCGACGCGCTCGCGGCCACCACGGCGGCTTTCGTCGATACGCTCGGCCTCGAACGCTACGCGCTCTACGTGTTCGATTACGGCGCGCCGGTCGGCCTGCGCCTCGCGCTGAAGTATCCGGAGCGCGTGAGCGCGCTGGTCTCGCAAAACGGCAACGCCTACGAGGAAGGTCTCGGCGACGCGTGGGATCCGATCCGCCGCTACTGGGCCGATCCGAGCGCCGCGAACCGCCAGGTCGTCGCCGACGCCGTGCTGAATCTGGAAGGCACGCGCTGGCAATACGTGCACGGCGTGGCCGATCCGTCGACGGTCGAACCCGAGGCGTATTACCTCGACGCCTTGCTGCTGGAGCGTCCGGGCAACAAGGACATTCAGCTCGATCTGTTCCTCGATTACGCGTCGAACCTGAAGCTCTATCCGCGTTTTCAGGCGTTTTTCCGCGAATACACGCCGCCCACGCTTGCGATCTGGGGCAAGCACGATCCGTTTTTCATTCCGCCGGGCGCGCAGGCGTATCGCCGCGATAATCCGAATGCGGTCGTGACGATGCTCGACACCGGCCACTTCGCGCTCGAAACGCATGTGGATGAGATCGCGGCGGGCATCGGCGAGTTGATGGAGCGGGCGCGGGCGTAACAACGCGTGGCGTCCGTATCCGGCGTAACCAGATAATCACGCCAAAAACGGTTACAATTCGGACGAAGCGCACGAAGCGCACGAAGGAGGAAGCGGATATGGACGCAGCATCAGCGCACGGCAGCGACGCGCACGACCACGGCGAAGTCGATTTTCTCGGCGGCCATCCGGCGCTCGACGCGCTCAATACGGTGCAGCTCGTCGACGGCGAACTGATCGACAACTGGCAAAGCGACGCCGACGTGGCCGCCTGGCTCGCGCGCCACGATCTCGCCGCCGCCGCGAAAAAACCGCGTCTCAAGGCGCATGCGCTGCTCGAAGCGGCGCGCGATCTGCGCGAAACGGCGCGCGCGCTGATCGACGCGCGGCGCGCGGGCGAGCCGCTCGATCCGCGCGCGCTCAACCGTTTTCTGGCGCACGCGCCGCGCACGCTGGAGCTGGTCGTCGACGAAAGCGGCGAACCGCGCCTCGTCGAGCGGCATGCGCACGGCACGCCCGAGCAGGTGCTCGCACCACTGAGCGCGGCGGTGGCGCAGCTCGTCTGCGAGGCCGATTTCGCGCTCGTGAAGCAGTGCGAGAACCCCGAATGCGTGCTGCACTTTCTCGATCGCACGAAATCGCACCGGCGGCGCTGGTGCAGCATGGCGATGTGCGGCAACCGCGCGAAGGTTGCCGCGTTCCGCCGCCGCCAGCAATAACGCGGGCAGCAAGGCCGATCCGGCGCAAACGCGAATCGGCCGCGCCCAGCAGAGATCGACGTTTCGGGCTAACCTTGCGCCATTGCCGCGGCGTCGAGCCATCGTCTCATGCGCACGCCGCAGGCTGCCACTCGTTCATCTCGTCCATTTCCCGGAATCGCCATGACACAAGCGCTTCAAATCGACTTCATTTCCGACATCGCCTGCCCGTGGTGCGCGATCGGCCTCAGCTCGCTGCAACGCGCGCTCGCCAATCTCGGCGATTCCGTCGAGGCCCGCATGACCGTCCATCCGTTCGAACTGAACCCCGACATGGGGCCGGACGGCGAATCCATCGTCGAGTATCTCGGCAAGAAGTACGGCCGCACGCCCGAGCAGATCGCCGAGACTCAGGAAGCGATCCGCGAGCGGGGCGAGAGCGTCGGTTTCACGTTCGGTCCGCGCACGCGCATCTACAACACCTTCGACGCGCATCGCCTGCTCTACTGGGCGCGTCTGGAAGGCCGGCAGGTGTCGCTCAAGATGGCGCTGCTGCGCGCCTATCACGGCGAAGGCCAGGACATGAGCGATCACGCGGTGCTGGTGGCCGTCGCGCAATCGGTCGGGCTCGACGCCGGAAAGGCGCGCGAGGTGCTCGAAACCGGCGCGTATGCCGACGAAGTGCGCGGCGAGGAACAGCAGGCGCAGGCGATGGGCATCCAGTCGGTGCCGGCCATCGTGTTCAACGAGCAGTATCTGATCAGCGGCGGTCAGCCGGTGGAAACCTTCGAAAACGCGATCCGGCAGATCCTCGCCGAAGCGGCGAAAGAGGCTTGAGCCATCTGTCGATGCCCGCCTGATGCCCGTCTGATGGCCGCCTGAACCCGCTCCAGGCCCGGCGCCGCGAGATCCGCGCGCCGGGCCTGCGTCTTTTCCCGTCCCCGCCCGGTCCGGCGCGATCGCGGACCATTCCAGCCAATGCCAGCCGATTCCGCCCGTTTCAGCACGCCGGAACCGTCCACCCGCGCGCATCCGGTAAAATTGCGCGACGCGCGACTTTCCGTCGCCGCCTGATCCATCCTGCAGCGCGCCCGCCCGCGCCGCGCGCTGCCCACGCCTTAGGGCGCGAGACCCCGTATGACGAAATCACCCACCGCCACGCCCTTCAGCGAGCTTGCGCTCGCGCCCGCCACGCTCGAGAACCTCGCGCGCCTCGGCTACGTCGAGATGACGCCGATCCAGGCCGCCAGCCTGCCGCTCGCGCTCGCCGGCCACGACCTGATCGCCCAGGCGAAAACGGGCAGCGGCAAGACCGCCGCGTTCGCGCTCGCGCTGCTCGCCCGTCTCGACGTGCGCCGCCTCGACGTGCAAACCGCCGTGCTCTGCCCGACGCGCGAACTCGCCGACCAGGTGACGCAGGAAATCCGCCGCCTCGCGCGCGCGGAAGAAAACGTCAAGGTGCTCACGCTGTGCGGCGGCACGCCCATGCGTCCGCAAACCGCGAGCCTCGAGCATGGCGCGCACATCGTCGTCGGCACGCCGGGCCGCATCATGGATCACCTCGAACGTGGCAGCCTCGACCTGAGCGCGCTCAACACGCTCGTGCTCGACGAAGCGGACCGCATGCTGGACATGGGTTTCTTCGACGACATCGCCAAGGTCGCGCGTCAGTGCCCGAAGGAGCGCCAGACGCTGCTGTTTTCGGCCACCTATCCGGAAGGCATCGCGAAGCTGATCCAACAGTTCCTTCGCAATCCGAAGGAAGTCAAGCTCGAAGAGCATCACGACGACAGCAAGATCCGCCAGCGCTTCTACGAAGTGACCGAAGACGAGCGTCTGCATGCCGTCGGCATGCTGCTCAACCACTTCCGCCCGGTCAGCACCATTGCGTTCTGCAACACCAAACAGCAATGCCGCGACCTGCTCGACGTGCTGCGCGCGCAGGGCTTTCACGCGCTCGCGCTGCATGGCGAACTCGACCAGCGCGATCGCGATCAGGTGCTGATCCAGTTCGCGAACCGTAGCTGCTCCGTGCTCGTGGCGACCGACGTGGCCGCGCGCGGTCTCGACATTGCCCAGCTCGAAGCGGTCATCAACGTCGACGTGACGCCCGATCCCGAGGTCTACGTGCACCGTATCGGCCGCACGGGCCGCGCCGATCAGGACGGCTGGGCGCTGAGCCTGTCGAGCATGAACGAAATGGGTCGCGTGGGCGGCATCGAGCAGGCGCTCAAGCGCGAAGTCGAATGGCATCCGCTCGCCGAACTCAAGCCCGCCAGCGACGCGCCGCTGCTGCCGCCGATGGAAACCGTGCAGATTCTGGGCGGCCGCAAGGAAAAGATCCGCCCCGGCGACGTGCTGGGCGCGCTCACCGGCGAAGCGGGCTTCACGGGCGCGCAGATCGGCAAGATCAACGTGACCGATTTTTCGACCTATGTAGCCGTGGAGCGCAGCGTCGCGCGCGACGCCGTGCGCAAGCTCAACGCCGGCAAGGTGAAGGGCAAGAAGGTCCGCGCGCGTCTGATGGACGAGTGACGTAACAGCCCTGGCGGCGGCCCGCGTGCAACGCGCGGCGCCCCGCCTCGCGCGATCGCCGGTGGTACGATGCGCAGCACTGTCTGCGAATCCGGAACTCACATGGCGCGCGAAAATTTCAGCGATCTCCTGGCCTTTCTCGCCGTTGCGCGCGAACGCAGTTTCACGCGTGCGGCCGCGCAACTGGGTGTGTCGCAATCGGCGCTGAGCCACACGATCCGCGCGCTCGAAACGCGGCTCGGCCTGCGCCTGCTCACGCGCACGACGCGCAGCGTCTCCACCACCGAAGCGGGCGAACGCCTGTTTCAATCGCTCTCGCCGCGCTTCGAACAGATCGACGCCGAACTCGCCGCGCTCGCCGACCTGCGCGACAAACCGGCCGGCACGATCCGCCTTACCGCGACCGATCATTGCGTCGATACGGTGATCTGGCCGAAGCTCAAGCAATTCCTGCCGCAGTATCCCGACATCAAACTCGAAATCAACGTGGATTACGGTCTGCGCGATATCGTGGCCGAACGCTACGACATCGGCGTGCGCGGCGGCGACCAGGTCGCGAAGGACATGATCGCCGTGCGTATCGCGCCCGATCTGAAGATGGCGATCGTCGGCTCGCCCGACTACCTCGCGAAACGCAAGGCGCCGAAGTCGCCGCAGGATCTGCTCAAACACGACTGCATCACGCTGCGCCTCACGAGCGCGGGCGGTCTCTATGCGTGGGAACTGGGCCGTGACGGCGAGGCGCTTTCCGTGCGTGTGGACGGCCAGCTCACCTTCAACACCGTGCCGCAGATGCTCAACGCGGCGCTCGCGGGCCTCGGCCTCGCGTTCATTCCGCAGGACGTGACGCTGCCGTACGTGCGCGCGGGCGCGCTCAAAAGCGTGCTCAAAGACTGGTGCCCGGAATTTCCGGGCTACCACGCGTTCTATCCGAGCCGCCGCCAGTCGTCGCGCGCGCTCGGACTCGTGATCGATGCGCTGCGTTATCGCAGCCAGGCGGCGGCCTAGGACGCGCATTCAGACGCGCACTCCGCTACGCATTCAGACGAGCTTGCGGCCTTCGACTGGATAACCCGGATCGGTATAACCCGGCGTCGAGGCGTGACCCGGCGGCACCAGGCTGTCGATGAAGCGTTCGTCGTCGGCGTCCAGTTTGAAATCGAGCGCGGCCCGATAGCTGTCCCAGTGCGCCTCCGTGCGCGGCCCCGCAATCGCCGAACTCACGCAGCGGTTGTTCAGCACCCACGCGAGCGCGAACGCGATGCTGTTCGTGCCGCGCTCGGCCGCATGCTTCGCGATCTGCTGCGCGATATGCAGCGACTCGGGCCGCCACTCGGTCTGCTGGATACGGCGATCGCCCCGGCCCACGCGGCTGTCGGCGGGCGGCGGCGTATCGACGCCATATTTGGCCGTCAGCACGCCGCGCGCGAGCGGGCTGTACGGCACCACGCCCAGGCCGTAATGCGCGGCGGCGGGCAACTGCTCGACCTCGGCCGTGCGATCGACGATGTTGTAAAGCGGCTCGCTCGCCACCGGACGATCGATACCGAGTTGATCGGCGAGACGCACGACTTCGGCAATGCGCCAGCCGCGGAAATTCGACAGCCCGAAATAGCGCACCTTGCCCTGGCGGATCAGATCGGCCACGGCGCGCACGCCTTCTTCGAGCGGCAGATCCGGCAGCGCGCGATGGAAATACAGCACGTCGATATAGTCGGTGCCGAGGCGCTTGAGGCTCGCCTCGACCGTTTGAAAGATCCACTTGCGCGATTGTCCCTGCTGATTCGGTCCCTGTGCCGGACCCGCCGGAAAACCGAACTTGGTGGCGACGACCCAGTCGTCGCGGCGCGCGGCAATGGCGCGGCCAACGATCTCTTCCGAACGGCCCGCGTGATACACGTCCGCCGTATCGATGAAATTGATGCCCTGATCGAAGGCTTTGTCGATGATGCGCACCGACGTCGCCTCGTCGGTTTCGCCACCGAACATCATGGCGCCCAGACACAACGGCGACACCTTCAATCCACTGCGGCCCAGATTTCGATAATCCATTCGCTTTTGCTCCAAGGTTGCTGCGCGTCCCGTCGACGGCGTACTCGCCTATTAGAAAGCGTGGCGGCGATGAAATAAATACCGACTCACGGCATGGCTTTATGAATGCGATTCATCAATAGACTGACGCGGACTTCGCGCGCCGCGAAACCAATCCGCCCGCGATTCATGAATAGCGTTCATAACGGCATGCGCCCGGACGGGCTCAATAAAAACGATCGGATCTGATAGAAATATCGCGTTTGCGCCCTCCCCAGCCCAGGATATCGATCATGCAGAAAACGCCCTCTCTCGCCGACATGCAAGCCGTCGCGCCCGCTTTCGCGCGCTACACGTCGGAGACCGTGCTCAACGGCTTGTGGAAGCGCCCGCAACTCACGCCGCGCGAACGCAGCATCGTCACCTACGCGGCGCTCGTCGCGCGCAATCAGGTCGTCGAGCAGCCGCGCCATTTGCGGCTCGCGCTCGATAACGGCGTGACGCCCGCCGAAATCGCGGAGATCGTCACCCATCTCGCGTTCTATGCGGGCTGGGCGAACGCGAGCGCGGCCGTGGCCGCGGCGCTGCCCGTATTCGAGGAGCGCGGGATCGGCGCCAGCCAACTCGCCGACGCCGCGCGCGAACCGTTGCCGCTCGACGAAGCCGCCGAAGCGCAACGCGCCACGCTCGTCTCGCAACTGTTCGACGACGTCGCACCCGGCGTCGTGCAATACACCACTGACGCGCTTTTTCGCGACCTCTGGCTGCGCCCCGGCCTCGTGCCGCGCGAGCGCAGCCTCGTCACCGTGACGGCGCTGGTGGCCAACGGTCAGGCCGCGCAGATCACCTACCATCTGAATCGCGCGATGGACAACGGTCTCACGAAAGCGCAAGCCTCGGAAACGCTGACGCAACTCGCGTTCTATTCGGGCTGGCCGAACGTGTTCTCGGCGATGCCTGTATTCAAGGAAGTGTTCGAACGACGCGGCGCGTAATTTATTCCGGCATCCTGATTATTTCGATGCGGCGAGCCATGCGTTCTGATTAGGTCATGCGCGGCTCACCGTCGATGCTCTCTTTCGCTTCCCTCACAACGAATTTTCATTCCCTCTTCCCGCTGCGCGTCCAATAGCGCAGAATGGTCTGCAAACGCGTCACGGCGATTTCATGCCTGAAAACAAGGCATGAAATCGCGGCGCGTCCCACATTCTGGGCGAATCGCCTCCCTCGGCCCGCGCCGAACCGCCCAGGGCTCACGCAGACCACACAGGAGGAGACACGATGGACAACAAGGTGCTGACGCCCGCGAGCGCAGCCGCGGCCACCACGCGCGCGAATTTCCGCTGGCGCGTGCTCATCTGGCTGCTGATCGGCGGCATCATCAATTATCTCGACCGCGCCAATCTGGCCATCGCCGCGCCCGGCATGATTCACGATCTGGGCCTCACGCGCACGCAGATCGGTCTGCTCGGCACGGTGTTCGCGTGGACTTACGCGGTCATGCAATTGCCCGCGGGCTGGATCATCGACCGCTTCGGCGCGAAGCGCGCCTACGCGGTCGGCATGATCTGGTGGAGCGTGGCGACGTGGCTCACGGGCGTGGTCGGCTCCATCGCGGGGCTCGTGGTGATGCGCGTGCTGCTCGCCGTGGGCGAAGCGCCGTGCTGGCCCACGTCCGCGAAAATCACCGCCGCCTGGTTTCCCGCCAAGGAACGCGGCTTCGCGACCGGCATCTGGGACTCGTCGTCGAAATGGGGCCCGGCGCTCGCGCCCGCCGTGCTCGTCGCGCTGATGATCGCGTTCGGCTGGCGCTCGCTCTTTCACGTGACCGGCGCGATCGGCATCGTGTTCGCCGGGCTGTTCCTGCTGCTCTATCGCAATCCGATGCAGAGCAAGCGGCTCTCGCGCGAAGAGTTCGCCTATATCGAAGCGGGCGGCGGCGGCCACGAGCAATCGCTCGCGAACGCGCCCATCAAATGGCGCTCGCTGTTCGCATCGCAAAGCGTTTGGGGCATGATACTCGGCTACTTCTGCGCGATCTGGCTGTGGAATCTCTTCCTCGTGTTCCTGCCGCTTTATCTGCTCGACCGCTTTCATATCACGCTGGTGCAACTCGGTCTTTACGCGAGCATTCCGTGGTTCGGCGGTGCAGTGGGCGAGATCGTGGCGGGCTTCGTCGCCACCAGGCTCGTCGATGGCGGCATCGCCACGCCGATCGTCGCCAAGCGTCTGATGATCGTCGTGACCTCGCTCGGCGCGGCCGTTTGCGCGGTAGCGTTGCCGTTCGTGGACAGCATCGGCGCCACCGTCACGCTGATGACGCTCGGCCTCGCCTGCATTGCGGCGACCATCGGCAACGCGTGGGCGCTCGCGGGCGACATCGCGCCGAATTCGATGATCGCCTCGGTCAGCGCAATCCAGAATTTCGGCGGCTATTTCGGCGGCGCGTTCTCGCCGGTCGTGGCGGGTTTCATCGTCGATCGCACGGGTTCGTATCTGCTGGCCTTCGTGATCGGCGGCGCGATCGCGGGCTGCGCCGCGCTGTTCTACTGGTTCATGGCGCGACGCGCGATCGTGGAGACGCACGCCGTATGAGGCCCGGAAACAAGGCACAAAACAGCATTCAAGGCGCGGCCGTCACCGCGCCTTCCTGCTCCAGCGCGGCAATCTGCGCCGCGTCGTAACCCAGCTCGCCGAGCACGTCGCGCGTGTGTTCGCCATAGAGCGGCGCTGGCCGCGCGTGCGTGGTCGGCGACTGCGAAAAATGGATCGGCAAGCCGATGCCCGACATTTTCCCGGCCAGCGCATGCTCGGTCTCGACGATCATGCCGCGCGCCATCGCCTGCTCGTGCGCGGCGGCTTCCGGCACGCTAAGCACCGGCCCGCACGGCAAACCGATTTCATCGAAGGTCGCTAGCCACTGCGCGGTGCTGCGTTCGCGCAGGCGCGCGCTCAAGATCGCCACCAGATCGGCCCGATGAGCGAGACGGCCCGCGTTGGTGGCGAAGCGCGCGTCGTCGGCGAGACCGGGAATCGCCAGCACGGATACCAGGCGCTCGTAATTGCTCTGATTCGCCGCGCCGATGTTGATCCAGCCGTCGCGCGTTTCGAACGCCTGATACGGCGCGCTGGTCGGATTGGCCGAGCCCGCTTTCTGCAGCACCGTGCCGTCGGCGAAATAATTCGCGAACGCCCAGTACATCTGCTGCAAGCCCGCTTCGAACAGCGACGTGTCCACCATCTGCCCGAGGCCGGTCACCTGCCGCCCCGCATAGGCCGCGCAAATGCCCAGCGCCGCGAGTATGCCCGCGTTGATATCGGTGACGGGCGAGCCCGACTTGATCGGCGCCTGCCCCGGCTCGCCGGTCATGCTCATGAGCCCGCTCATGCCCTGTGCGATGAGGTCGAAGCCGCCCTTGTCCGCATACGGGCCGCTGCGGCCATAACCCGAAATCGCGCAGTAAATCAGGCCAGGATTGTCGGCCTTGAGCGTGTCGTAGCCCATGCCGAGTTTCTCCATCGTGCCGCGACGATAGTTTTCGGTGACCACGTCGGCGTCCGCGAGCAGACGGCGCAGCACCGCGCGCCCGCCCTCGGTCTTGAGATCGAGCGCGATACCCCGCTTGCCGCGATTGACCATCATGAACGACGCCGATTCGCCGCTCGCGAGGATCGGCGCGAAACGGCGGCAATCGTCGCCGCCCGGCATCTTCTCGACCTTGATGACTTCCGCACCCATGTCGGCGAGCATCATGCCGCACACCGGCCCCGACATGATGTGCGCGAGTTCGATCACCTTCATGCCCGCGAGCGGTCCTGCGCCCTGCTTCATCGGCGCTGCGTGCTCCTCAACGTTCATCTCAGCGTCCCTTGAATTGCGGCGTCGACTTTGCGAGAAACGCCTGGTAGCCAATGCGGAAGTCCTCGGTGCCGAAGCACGCAAAGCCTTCGTCGCGTTCCGCTTCGCTGAGCGGCGCCGGGTTGCGCGCGCGGCGCACGAACTGCTTGTGCCAGCGCGCGACCAATGGCGCGCCGCCCGCGATGCGCCGCGCGGTGTCGAGCGCGTGCGCGCTCACCTCGGCGTCGGGCACGACGCGCGTGACGAGCCCTTTGGCGAGCGCTTCGCGCGCGTCGAGAATGCGGCCTTCGAGCAGGATCTCCAGCGCGACGGCCTCGCCCGCGAGACGCAGCAGCGCGTTGAGTTCCGCATGCGCCATCACGAGACCGAGGTTCTTGATCGGCGCGCCGAAACGGCTCGATTCTCCGCAGATCCGCAGATCGCAGAGCGCGGCCAGTTCCAGCCCGCCGCCCACGCAGATGCCGTGAATCATCGCGACCACGGGCACGGGACACGCATCGATCAGATTCAGCGTGCGATGCATGAGCGCGCCGTATTCGCGCGCCTGTTCGACGTTCGAGCGGTCGGTGGCGAATTCGCCGATATCGTTGCCCGGCGAAAACGCTTTTTCGCCCGCGCCGCGCAGCACGATGCAGCGCAGCGACGCATCGGCGGACAGCGTCTCGAAGGTATCGCCCAGCGTGCGCCAGAGCGTGCGCGTCAGTGCGTTGAGCTTCGCGGGCCGGTCGATCGTGACGATGGCGATGGCGTCGTCGCGCTCGTCCCGATCGACGCGGATGCGGCCGTTCACCGCTTCATGAGTGGCTTCATCATTCATCATGACTCCTCCTGATTGCGCAGGCATCGCACCTTACGCCGCGGTATGCGCATGCGCGCCGTCGGCGGAACGCGAGGCGCTGTCGAGCGCGCGATCCGGACGCATCGTGAACGACAGCACGATGCCCGCCGCCATGATCGCCATCGACACCGTGAACGGCAGATTCCAGTTGCCCGTGCGGTCGATCAGCCAGCCGCCCACCACCGGGCTCACGATGGCCGCCGCCGCCGAGCCCGTGTTCATGATGCCGCTCGCGGTGCCCGCATGCTTCGGCGCGATGTCCATCGGCACGGCCCACATCGGCCCGATCGTCATTTCGTTGAAGAAGAAGCCGCCGCTCAGGCACAGCGCAGCGAGCGTGACCGTCACGTTCTGCACGAACAGGATCGGCGCGAGCGACAGCAGCGTGAGGAACATGCATACGCCCACCATCACGTTGCGCGCGAGACGCAGATTCTGGCTTTTCTTGAGGATGCGATCGGTCACCGACCCGCCGATCCAGTCGCCCAGCACGCCCGCGAAGAACACGCCCGAGGCGAACAGCGCCGACTTGCCGAGCTGCATGTGATAGTTGTGCAGGAAGTACTGCGGAATCCAGCCGAGAAACAGCCACAGCACCCAGCCATAGCAGAAGTACACGGCAGTGACCGGCGACATGCGCGCGGCCAGGCGACGCCACGGCACCGGTTCGCGTTCCTTCGCGCCCGTGTAGCGTTCGAGCCCGGCGCATTCGGCTTCGGTGATACGCGGATGCGCGCGCGGATCGTCGCGGAAATACCAGATCCACAGCAGCGCCCACAGGAAACTCACCACGCCCGTGACGATGAACGCGCCGCGCCAGCCCGACATCAGCATGAGCCAGACGATCAGCGGCGGCGCGACGGCGTTGCCGATGCGCGAGGCGGCGTGCGTCGTGCCCTGCGCGAAGCCGCGCCGGTCGGCGGGCATCCAGTTCGACATCGCGCGCGTGGCGGTCGGAAAGGTTGCGCCTTCGCCGAGACCGAGCAGAAGACGCGCGACGATCATCGACGCGAAGCCGCCCGCGAGACCCGTGAGCACGGTCGCGCCCGCCCAGATCAAGGCGCATACCGCGAGCGTGCGGCGCGGGCCGAAACGGTCGCCCACCCAGCCGCCGATGATCTGGAACAGCAGGTACGGATACGCGAACGCGGAGAATACGATGCCGACTTCGGTATGCGAGAGATGCAGTTCGGCCGCGAACTGGCTCGCTGCCGTGCTCACGTTGACGCGGTCGACGTAGGTGATGAGGTACATCGCGCACAGCAAGAGCAGCACGCGTGTGGTGGCTCGGCGGAACATCGTCGTCTCCTGTTTAGTCATGGCGCGTCCGCGGGGATGCGGCGCGCGGGCTCACTGCTGTAGCGTGATGCGACTGCTTGTTCGACTACGTGTGGTCACTGAGTGTGGCAATTGCGTGTATCGACTACGTTTGCGCGGCGTGCGGATGCAGCGCACGCTCCAGCACCTGCGCAACGTGCAGCGCGCGCGCCGCCGCGCCATCGGCGATCTGATGACGGCAACTCGTGCCATCGGCGACCACGAGCGCGTCGCCGGCCTGCTGGGCCGCGCGCACGGCGGGCAACAGCGAGAGTTCGGCCATCGCCATCGACGTCGCGTAATGCTCGCGTTCGTAGCCGAAGCTGCCCGCCATGCCGCAGCACGACGACTCGACCGCTTCCACCTTCAGTTGCGGAATCCACCCGAGCACGGTTTGCACCGGCGTGAACGCGCCAAACGCTTTCTGATGACAATGACCATGCACGAGCGCGCGCGCTTTCGGCAGCGCGTGCAGCGTGAGATCGAGCCGCTGCGCCGCGTGCTCGCGCACGAGAAATTCTTCGAACAGGAACGCGTGGCGCGCAAGCTTCGCGGCGGCCTCGCCGAAACCATAAGCGGTCCACTCGTCGCGCAAGGTCAGCAGGCACGACGGTTCGAGGCCGACCACTGCCACGCCGCGTTCGACGAACGGCAGCAAGGCATCGAGCGAGCGGCGCGCTTCGGCTTTGGCTGCATCGACGAGACCGGCGGAGAGCATCGTGCGTCCGCAGCACAGCGGACGCTCGCCCGCGCGCTGATTCAGATGCACCGTATAGCCCGCCGCTTCGAGCACGCGCTGCGCGGCGCGCGCAACAGCGGGCTCGAGATAGTTGTTGAAGGTATCGACGAAGAGCAGGACTTCGCGCGTCGACGTTGTCGAGTCAGACTTGCTTTGATCGCGTTGACCGCTTCGGTCGCGCTGCTGTGCAAGATACGGACGCCCGATCTCGGGCAGCGCGCGCGCCTCGGCCAGACCGATGCGCCGCTTGAGCCACGCCGCCACGCGCGGCAGGCGTTCGAGCGCGGCCGGGCCGCCCGGCACGCGGCTCGCGAACGGCGCATAGCGCGGCAGATAGGCCACGAGCCGGTCGCGCCAGCGCAAGCCGTGCTCGCGCTGCCACGCCGCGCGCGCCTCGATTTTCAGGCGCGCCATGTCCACGCCGGTCGGGCAATCGCGCTTGCAGCCCTTGCACGACACGCACAGATCGAGCACGTCCTTCACCGCCTGGCTCGCGAGACCGCCGACACCCGCGCCGACACCCGCGCCGCCTTCCGCGCCGTCGAGTTGCCCCGAGAGCGCGAGCCGCAGCGTATTGGCGCGGCCGCGCGTGACATGCTGCTCGTCGCGCGTGACGCGATAGCTCGGACACATCGTGCCCGCGTCGAACTTGCGGCAATGGCCGTTGTTGTTGCACATCTCCACGGCTTTCGCGAGGCCCGCGCTCGCGTCGTGGCCCGAGCCCGGCGCGCCCTCCTCGCCCGTGAGCGGATCGCGCGTGACATTCCAGGCCGACCAGTCGAGCGCCGGTTCGAGCGCGCGCTCGCGATAAGCCGGCGCGAAACGGAAATGTTCGGCGGCATCCATCTTCGGCGGATTGACGATGCGGTCCGGACTCAGGCGATTGGCCGGATCGAACAGCGCCTTGATCTGCGCGAATGCCTCATTGATGCGCGGGCCGTACTGCCACGCGACCCATTCGCCACGGCACAAACCGTCGCCATGTTCGCCCGAAAACGCGCCTTTGTACTCGCGCACCATCGTGGCGGCCTCTTCGGCAATCGCGCGCATTTTCTGCGCGCCGTCGCGGCGCATATCGAGAATCGGCCGCACATGCAGCGTGCCCACGCTCGCATGGGCATACCACGTGCCTTCCGTGCCGTGTCGATGAAACACCTCGGTCAGGCGGCTCGTGTAGTCGGCGAGATGCTCGAGCGGCACCGCGCAATCTTCGATGAAGGAGACCGGCTTGCCGTCGCCCTTCATGCTCATCATGATGTTCAGGCCCGCCTTGCGCACGTCCCAGAGCGCTTTTTGCGCGGCGGCGTCGGCCATTTCGACCACGCTGCCGGGCAGGCCGAGATCGCCCATCAATTCGACCAGCTGCGCGAGCCGCGCGATCTGCGCCTCGCGGTTGTCGCCCGCGAACTCCACGAGCAGCACCGCTTGCGGCGAGCCGACCAGCGCACGCTCGATCACGGGCTTGAACGCGGGATTGCTCAACGCGAGATCGATCATCGTGCGATCGACCAGTTCGACCGCCGCCGGCCCGAGCTTGACGATGTGCTGCGTGAGATCCATCGCGCCGTAGAAGGTCGGAAAGTTCACCACGCCCAGCATCTTGTGACGCGGCAGCGGCGACAGCCTGAGCGTCAACTGGCGGCTGAACACGAGCGTGCCTTCGGAACCGACGAGCAGATTCGCGAGATTGGGTTCGCCGTCCGCTTCGAAGGCGAGCGGATTCTGGCAATCGAACAGATCGAGGTTGTAGCCCGCCACGCGACGCAGCACTTTCGGCACGCGCTCGCGCAAGGCGTCGCGCTCGCGTTCGGCGATGCGGCGCACGCCGTCGACGAGCGCCTGCGTGCGCGGATCGCGCGCCATCGCCGAGAGCTTGCCGAAGCGGGTTTCGTGACCGTCGGCGAGCACGGCGTCGATGGCGGCCACGTTGTGCACCATGATGCCGTATTCGATCGAGCGCGAGCCGCACGAATTGTTGCCCGCCATGCCGCCGATCGTGCATTGCGCGCCCGTCGATACATCGACCGGAAACCACAGGCCATGCGGCTTGAGCCACGCATTCAGATGATCGAGCACGATGCCCGGCTCGACCGTCACCGTGCGCGCGGCCTTGTCGAAATCGACGATGCGGTTCAGCCATTTGCTCGTGTCGATCACGAGCGCTTCGCCCACCGTCTGCCCGCACTGGCTTGTGCCCGCGCCGCGCGCCAGCAGCGCCGTGCCCGTTTCGCGCGCGATATCGAGCACGAGACGCAGATCGTCCTGATCGCGCGGCACCGCGACGCCGATCGGCATGATCTGGTAGATCGACGCGTCGGTGGCGTAGCGCCCGCGCGAGGCGCGGTCGAACAGCACGTCGCCGCGCAGCTCCTGCGCGAGGCGCGCGGCCAGCGGCGTGAGCGCGGCGCGCGCGGAAGCGGGCATCAGGCGAATCGGTTGAACGAGCGGTTTGGGCGTGGACGTGAGCATCGCGTATCGATACGTCAGGAATCCGAACGTTATGGACGAGAGAGATCAGGCGCGCGTGCGTGACGTAGCGCGTCAACGCACGCGCCGCGCTGATTACGACATCAGGCGGCGTCTGGGTGCTTCTGGGTGCTTCTGGCTGCGTCAAGCGGCCGCTTTCAACGCCGGCCGCGCCGCGTGCTCGGTCAGATACTCCATCGCCGCGCCCACGCCCGTGCCTGCGAGCGGCACGCCCGCGAGCCGCAGGCCCATTTCGCAGCCGGTCAGCGCGGCCATCAGCGTGAGGTCGTTGCAGTCACCCAGATGACCGATGCGGAACATGCGTCCCTTGACCTTGCCGAGCCCGGTGCCCAGCGACAGATCGAAGCGTTCGTAGATGAGCTTGCGCACCGCGTCGGCGTCCACGCCGTCGGGCATCATCACGCCCGTGAGCACCGGCGAATAGACGGCGGGATCGGCGCACTGGATCTCCAGGCCCCACGCCTGCACGGCGGCGCGGCACGCGGCGGCGAGCCGCTGATGGCGTGCGAACACGTTATCGAGCCCTTCGCCGAGAATCATGTCGAGCGCTTCGGCGAGGCCATACAGCAGATTCGTGTTCGGCGTGTAGGGCCAGTAGCCCTGCTGGTTCATGTCGATGATTTCGGTCCAGGCCCAGAACGCGCGCGGCAGCTTCGCCTCGCGGCTCGCCGCGATGGCCTTCGGCGAGACCGCGTTGAAGCTGATGCCGGGCGGCAGCATCAAGCCTTTCTGCGAGCCGGAGACGGTCACGTCCACGCCCCATTCGTCGTGCCGGTAATCGGCGGACGCGAGGCCCGAGATCGTATCGACCATCAAGAGTGCCGGATGCGCTGCCGCATCGATCGCGCGGCGCACGGCGGCGATATCGGACGTCACGCCCGTCGAAGTCTCGTTGTGCACCACACAGACGGCCTTGATCGTGTGGCCCGTGTCCGCGCGAAGGCGCGCCTCGATCTGGTCGGCCTGCACGCCGCGCCGCCACCCTTCGATGCCTGGCAAGCCGAGAAATTCAGGCTTGAGGCCGAGACTTTCGGCCATCTTCTTCCACAGGGTCGCGAAGTGGCCGGTCTCGTACATGAGCACCGTGTCGCCCGGCGAGAGCGTATTGGTGAGCGCCGCTTCCCACGCGCCCGTGCCCGAGGCCGGATAGATCACCACGGGCTGCGCGGTCTTGAAGATCTTCTTGATGCCGTCGAGCACGGAGAGCCCGAGCGCGCCGAATTCAGGCCCGCGATGGTCGATGGTCGGGTAGCTCATGGCCCTCAGGATGCGGTCCGGCACAGGGCTCGGACCGGGAATCTGCAGGAAATGGCGGCCGGCGGGATGGAAGTCGAGTTTCAGCATGAAGGCGTCCCACGTTCAGGAAAGGTCGGAAGTCACACGCACTGCGTTCGAAGCCACCCGGCAGCTGCTCTTACGCCGAAATGGCATTTTGCATGCAAAATACTCTAGTCCACCCAGCCGCAGATGCAAGGCTCAATTGGCATGAAATGCCCCAGGGGAAACCCGCCGATGCAGTGCAGCGTGGGTTCTCGGGCGATCACGCTAGAATGGGGGCACGTCGGACGATCGGGGTTTCGTATGCAAAATGCAGACATTCCGGACGCGCAACTCGCGTCCGCGCAGCCTGAGGCGCACGAACTGGCGCTGCCCAAGCTCGCGCGCCAGCGCCTGCACGACACGGTGGTCGATCATCTGCGCGAGTTCATCGTCGAGGGGCAGCTCGCGCCGGGCGTGAAGCTCAACGAACGCAAGCTCTGCGAGGTGCTCGGCATTTCGCGCACGCCGTTGCGCGAGGCGCTCAAGGTGCTCGCCGCCGAAGGGCTGATCGAGATCTCGCCGAATCGCGGCGCGACCGTCGCGCAACTGAGCGAAGCCGAGATCCGCGACATGTTCGAGCTGATGAGCGGGCTCGAATCGTTCGCGGGCGAACTCGCGTGTGCGCGCATCAGCGAAGGCGAGCTGGCACAGATCAAGGCGCTGCACGCGGCCATGCTCGTCTGCCGCGCGCAGAACGACCTGTCCGGCTATTACGCGCGCAATCACGCGATTCACGATCTCATCAACGCGGCGGCGCGCAACGTGGCGCTGCGCCAGACCTATGTGACGCTCAACCGCCGCTTGCAGGCGCTGCGCTTCCGCTCGAATTTCCAGACTGCGAAGTGGGACAGCGCGATTCGCGATCACGAAGCGATGATCGCCGCGCTCGAAGCGCGCAACGGCGCGGCGCTCTCCGCGATCCTGCGCTCGCACCTGCTGGCCAAGCGCGACGCCGTGCTCGCCGAGCACACGCTCTCCGTGGCGGGCATGCGCGCGCCGCGATAACGGCGCTATCGGCGTTCGAACGCTTTCTCTTTGGCAAGCCGTGATCTGTGCGCATGCACAGATTGCGCTCGTGCGCATGCGCACGCAGGCACCGGCGCGTGCATCCGCCGTCTGCCTTTATACTGCTGGCCCCGGAAACAACGACAGACAAGGACGGCGGCGCCGCGCGCGCCATCGTCGACAAGGAAGACCAGATGGGACCGTATGTAGACGCCGTGCCCTCGGCGGAAGTGCTGCCCGCACGCGCCGACGTGGTGATCGTGGGCGGCGGCGTGATCGGCGTATCGGCGGCGTGGCACCTCGTTTCGCAGGGCTTGAGCGTGGTGCTCTGCGAGAAAGGCCATATCGCCGGCGAACAGTCGAGCCGCAACTGGGGCTGGTGCCGCCAGGCGGGCCGCGACATGCGCGAGATGCCGCTCATCACCGAAAGCATGCGCCACTGGCGCGGCATGGCCGAGGCCGTCGGCGCCGACGTGGGCTACCACGAATGCGGCGTGCTCTATATCGGCGCGAACGAGGAAGACGAAGCGGGCTTCCAGCAATGGTTCGACGACGCATCGGGCTACGACACGGGCGCACGCATGGTGCGCGGCGCGGAACTCGCGAAGCTGATGCCCGGTGCGTCGCGCGCGTATCGCGCCGGCCTTTTCGTGCCGACCGACGGCCGCGCGGAACCGCAGCGCGCCGTGCCCGCAATGGCCCGCGCTGCGCAGGCGCGCGGCGCGACGCTCATCGCGCACTGCTCGGTGCGGGCGCTCGAACGCTCGGCGGGCCGCGTCTCCGGCGTGGTCACGAGCCGCGGCCGCATCGCCTGCGACGCCGTGATTCTCGCGGGCGGCGCGTGGTCGAGCCTGTTCTGCGCGAACGAAGGCGTGCGTCTGCCGCAACTGAAAGTGCTCGGCACCGTGCTGCGCACCTCGCCCGTCGAGAACGGCCCGCCGACGTGCGGCTGGCTCGGCGACATCGGTTATCGCAAGCGCGCGGACGGCGGCTACACCATCGGCTATAGCGGACATCGCTACACGCCCGTGAGTCCCGAAGGCTTCAAATATCTGCGCGAATACACCCCGCTGCTCAAGCAGAACTGGCGCACGATCCGGCCGCGTTTCGATTCGGCGGCATGGCGCGAGTTTCGCGATCGTCCGGGCTGGAACGCCGAACAGACGAGCCCGTTCGAACGCACGCGCACGATGGACCCGCAGCCTTCGCAACGCGGCGTGCAAGCCGCGATGGACAGCATGCGTCGCCTCTATCCCGCGTTCAACGACGCACGCATCGTGCAGGAATGGGCCTGTTATATGGACGTGACGCCCGACATCATTCCGTATATCGGCCCCGCGGCGAGCGTGCCGGGACTCACGGTCGCGACGGGCTTCTCGGGTCACGGATTCGGCATTGGTCCCGCAGCGGGACGCGCTGCCGCCGACGTCGCAACAGGCCGCAATGCGGGCATCGACCTCGCACCGTTCTCGCTCGATCGCTTCGCGCCGGGCATGCCGATCGTGCCGGGCGGAGAGATCTGAAGTTACCCGCGCTTCACGGTGTTCGATCGACGGCGTCGCGATATGCGGCGCCGTTTTTTTGCATGCGACAAATTGCGCCACTTCGCGCCACCTTGCGCACGCAAGCGCCTTTCAACGAAACACGCCTGAAAACAGGATCAAAACGTAATTCGGAAAATCATCCCGACCATTTTATTTCGGCATCCATATTAATTTACCGATGTGACACGTTGTGTCACTTTCATAGCCGTTTTGCAATCGAGCCTTTCACGTTATGTGCGGCCACTATGGTGGACGCATTTAATTTATTCCTCTATACTCGATTCGTCTTAATTACAAAACGCAACATCTCTTGCGATTCTCGCTGCAACGTCGTGCAAGTTTCACGCTCGCAGCCGGCTCGCACCATCAAGGGAACCTCCGGTTCCAGCGGCACGCAAATTGCTACCGCACTCTTGCCGTTGCAGGTTCGAACGGCGCCCATGTCTGGCACGCACAACGCGCAGCCGGACTGAACATGACAACCAGACGAACGCCATAGCGTTCATTCGACGGCCGGCCGCCCATTGATCGCGCGCCGGTACAGACTGTTTCCGTCAGTTCAATCGCGGCCATGCCGGGATCACGAACTTCCTTCGCGGCGCCATTGCCTGGCGCTCCCGCGGCGTGCCTGCGCGCGCCGTTTCGTCTACAAGGAGGCGTATCTTCATGACTCGACGCACTGTCCAACTCGTGGGCAGCCTGATAGCGATAGCCGTCATAGCGTGGGCGCTAGCCCGCGGTATCGGCGCCGACACGTTCCGCAGCCATGCGGGCGATCTCGCGTATTACACGGGTCAGCACATGCTGCTCGTGGGCTATTCGATGGCGCTTGCCATCCTCGTGGGCGTGCCTGCCGGCGTGATGCTCAGCCGCCCGCGCTTTCAGCGCCAGGCCGAACGCTTCATGCAGATCTTCAACATCGGCAACACGATTCCCTCGCTCGCCGTGCTGGCGATCGCGCTGGGCATCTTCGGTATCGGCGACATCCCCGCCATCGTCGCGCTGTTTCTGGCCTCGCTGCTGCCCATCACGCGCAACACCTATGAAGGCGTGAAGAACGTGCCCGCTTCGCTGCGCGAAGCCGCGAAAGGCATCGGCATGACGGGCTGGCAATCGCTCGTGCGCGTCGAACTGCCGAACGCGGTGCCCATCATGGTGGGCGGCGTGCGCACGGCGCTCGCCATCAACGTGGGCACGGCACCGCTCGCCTATCTGATCGGCGCGGACAGCCTCGGCTCGCTGATCTTCCCCGGCATCTATCTCGACAATCAGCCCTTGCTGCTGCTGGGCGCGGCCATCACGGCGATTCTGGCGCTCGTGCTCGACGGCATTGTCGCGACCGGCAGTCGTCAATGGATGCTCCGTCACGGAGGTCTCGCATGATGTTTCGCAGTACGATACGACGCCTCGCGAGCGCCTGCGTGATCGGTACGCTGTGTTTCGCGGCCAGCACCTCGGCGTTCGCCGCCAAAATCGTGCTCGGCGCGAAGAACTTCACCGAGCAATACGTGCTGGCCGAAGTCACGGCGCAATATCTGCGCTCGCGCGGCTACGACGTCGAAGTGCGCTCGGGCCTCGGCAGCACGCTCATGCGCAGCGCGCTGGAGAACGGCCAGTTCGACATGGTGTGGGATTACACGGGCACGGCGGCGCTGGTCTACGACAAGCTCACCGACAAGCTCGGCCCCGAAGCCATGTACCAGCGCGTGAAGGCGCTCGACGAACCGCGCGGGCTCATCTGGCTCAATGCCTCCACGCTCAACGACACCTACGCGATCGGCCTGCCCAGCGAATTCGCGCAGCAGACCGGCATCAAGACGGTCTCGCAGCTCGCGGATTATCTGAAGTCGAATCCCAAGGCGAAGCGTATGGTGTTCGGCATGGACGCCGAGTTCGCGAATCGTCCCGACGGCCTGAAGCCGCTGCTCGAAACCTACGGCATGCACTTCAAGCGTTCGCAGATGAAGCAGATGGACCCGGGCCTCGTCTACACGGCGCTGCATAACAACCAGTTGAAGATCGGCCTCGTCTACACGACCGATGGCCGCGTGAAGGGCTTCGGCATCGTGCCGCTCGAAGACGACAAGCATTTCTTCCCGCCGTACAACGCCGTGCCGGTCGTGCGCAAAGAGACGCTCGAGCACAATCCGAAGCTCGCGGCGCAGCTCAACGCGCTCTCGGCGGCGCTCAACAACGACGTGATGCAGGACATGAACAAGGCCGTGGACCTCGACGGCAAGTCGCCGCGCGATGTGGCCGATGCGTTCCTGCGCGCCCACACGTTGCCTTGAAGGAGCACGCATGAACGTATTCGACTATCTCGCCTCGAGCTGGCCCGAGCTGCTCCAGCTCACGCTCCAGCACATCTGGCTCGTCGGCATTGCCGTGGGCTGCGCGATCATCGCGGGCGTGCCGCTCGGCGTGCTCGTGAGCCGTCACGAATGGC
Organism: Paraburkholderia tropica; assembly: GCF_014171495.1. Lineage (NCBI taxonomy): Bacteria > Pseudomonadati > Pseudomonadota > Betaproteobacteria > Burkholderiales > Burkholderiaceae > Paraburkholderia > Paraburkholderia tropica. The sequence continues at coordinate 1,097,767 of NZ_CP049137.1, read as the reverse complement.
TCGCCGGTCCGCTGCTCGGCATCGCCACGATCGTGCTCACGCTGCCGTCCATTGCGCTGTTCGGCCTGATGATCCCGTTCTTTTCGCGCTTCGGTCAGGGGATCGGCGCGGTGCCCGCGATCACGGCGGTGTTCCTCTATTCGCTGCTGCCGATCATGCGCAACACCTATCTCGCGCTGCGCAACGTGGATCCCGGCATCAAGGAAGCCGGCACCGGCATCGGCATGACCTCGTGGCAACGTCTGCGCCTCGTCGACCTGCCGCTCGCGGTGCCCGTGATTCTCGCGGGCGTGCGCACCGCCGTCGTGATGAACATTGGCGTGATGACGATCGCCGCCGTGATCGGCGCGGGCGGACTCGGCACGCTGATTCTGCGCGCCATTGGCCAGAGCAGCATGATGAAGCTGCTGGTCGGCGCCGTGCTGGTCAGTATCGTGGCGATCGTCGCCGACCTGCTGTTGCAGGCCCTGCAACGCGCGCTCACACCGAAAGGAGTACAGAAGACATGATCGAACTCGACAAACTGACCAAGACTTTTGCACAGAAAAGCGGCCAGCCCGTGAAGGCCGTGGACTCCGTGAGCCTCTCGGTGCCTGAAGGCGAAATCTGCGTGTTTCTGGGGCCGTCGGGCTGCGGCAAGACCACCACGCTCAAGATGATCAACCGCCTGATCGAGCCGACCTCCGGGCGCGTGCTGATCAACGGCGAGGACACGACCGGCCTCAACGAAGTCGATCTGCGCCGCCATATCGGCTATGTGATCCAGCAGATCGGCCTGTTCCCGAACATGACGATCGAGGAAAACATCACGGTCGTGCCGCGTCTGCTCGGCTGGGACAAGAAGCGTTGCGCCGAACGCGCGACCGAACTCATGTCGATGGTCGCGCTCGATCCGAAGCTGTATTTGAAGCGTTATCCGCGCGAATTGTCGGGTGGTCAGCAACAGCGTATCGGCGTGATTCGCGCGCTGGCCGCCGATCCGCCCGTACTGCTGATGGACGAGCCGTTCGGTGCGGTCGATCCGATCAATCGCGAGACCATCCAGAACGAGTTCTTCCAGATGCAGCGGCAACTGAAGAAGACCGTCATCATGGTGAGCCACGACATCGACGAAGCGATCAAGCTCGGCGACCGCATTGCCGTGTTCCGTCGCGGCCAGCTCGTGCAATACGATCATCCCGATACGCTGCTCGCCCGCCCGCGCGACGAATTCGTCGCACAGTTCGTCGGCCAGGACAGCACGCTCAAGCGCCTCTTGCTCGTGAAGGCCGGCGACGCCGCCACGCAGCCCGAAACGGCACGCGTGGAAACGCCGCTCACGCACGCGTTCTCGGTGATGGACGAAGCGGATACGCGCTACCTCACCGTGCTCGACGACGCGCGTCATGCGCTCGGCTATGTCACGCGCCGCGCGGCCCGTGGCGCAGACGGTGTATGCGGCGAGCGCGTGACGCCGTTCGCCGCATCGGTGTCGGCCGAAGACAATCTGCGCGTGGTGCTCTCGAAGATGTATCAGTTCAGCGCTTCGTGGATGCCGGTGCTCGACGCCGATGGCGGCTACGTCGGCGAGATCACGCAGGACTCGATCGCCGAATATCTGAGTTCGGGCCGCTCGCGCCAGCAAACGGGTCAGGCGCCCGCGAAGGCGGTCGCAACGGCGTGAGGCTTTAGCGCCAGCGCTTTCTTCAGCGCGGCATCATGAAAAAGGGCTCGTTCGTGAGATACGAACGAGCCCTTTCTTTTCGCGGCACTACGAACCCATCGGTTTAACGCGGGCCGCCACCGGGACCACCACCGCCGCCAGGGCCGCCACCACCGCCAGGGCCGCCGCCGGGACCACCGGGGCCGCCACCATAGCCGCCACCCGGTCCGCCGGGACCGCCGCCAGGAGGCGGCCCCCACCAGCAACCGCCGAGCGCGGCGGTCAGGAACAGCGCGGTCAATATCGTCATCAATTTCTTCATGGGCTCTCCTGTGGCGAAGGTCGAGCAGCGCGCGAGCGCACCGCGTCGGCCAGGGACCCTGCGCGCAAGCAACGCGCATGCCCGCCACGCCAGCCTCGAACGCGATCGGCAATAGGCAGTCTGCTCATTCGTCTAACCAAAGTTGGACGCGAGCTTGCCGGCAACGTTCATTGTCTTAAGCGTGTGCTAAGCACGCGGCCCGCATAATCGGCGCTCGTCCACCGCGCCTTGCCGCGCCCGAGCCTCACGCATGAAACGCCTTTATCACCATCGCGGCCACGTGATCGACGTCAGCGTCGAAACCGTCTGCCGCGCGCCGGACGGCGGCGCCACGGCGCTCGACCATATCGCCGTGCTGCTGATTTCCGCCGACGCTTCGCCGGAGCACCCCGACACACAACCGTACGCGCGCCTGCGCATCGACCGCACCACGGGCCGCGCCTTCGAGTCCGAAGCCGATGCGCTGATGGGCGGCTACAGCGTGGGCCGCGGCATCGTCGACAAAATGATCGACGCGTCCTGAACGCGCAAGCAACGCCTCAAGCCACGAGATAGCGCTGCACGAGGCGCACCCACGCGGCCGCGCCGAGCGGCAGCACCTGGTCGTTGAAATCGTAGCCGGGGTTGTGCACCATGCAGCCACCGAACTCGCCCTCGCCGTTGCCGAGCAGCAGATAGCAGCCCGGCACCGCGTTGAGCATCCACGCGAAATCCTCACTGCCGTTGAGGCCTTTCGGGGCCTGCACCACCACGTTGTCCGCGCCGACGAGTTCCGTGCAAACCTGTTGCGCCAGCAACGTTTCCTCGGGCGCATTGACCATCGGCGGCGTGAGCTGGCGATAGTCGATCTGCGCTTCCACGCCATGCGCCTGCGCCGTCAACGCGACGATCTCGCGCACGCGCTGCTCCACCAGCGCGCGCGTGTCCGGGCGCGCGGCGCGAATGTTCACGCCGAGCGTGACCGTTTCGGGAATCACGTTATGCGTCGCGCCGCCGCGAATGAAACCGACCGAGACCACGGCCGTGTCGTCGGGCGCGACGTTGCGCGCGACCACCGTCTGCAAGGCCGTGATCAGCGCGGCGGCGGCCACGACCGGATCTTTCACGCGATGCGGCATCGCGCCATGTCCGCCCACGCCCTTGAGCGTGACGTCGGCGACATCGGAAGACAGGCTCACCGGGCCCGCCAGCACGCGAAACGTGCCCGCCGCGATGCCCGGCATGTTGTGCAGCGCGTAGACGGCATCGCAGGGAAAGCGCTCGAACAGGCCGTCATCGATCATCGCCTTCGCGCCGCAGAGGTTTTCTTCGTCGGGCTGGAAAATCAGGTTCGGCGTGCCGTCGAAATCGCGCCGCTGCGCCAGCGTTTTCGCCGCCGCGAGCAGAATCGCCGTGTGGCCGTCGTGACCGCACGCGTGCATCTTGCCCGCGTGCTGGCTCGCATACGGCAGCCCCGTGTTTTCGACGATCGGCAACGCGTCCATGTCCGCGCGAATGCCGAGCCGCTTCGTGCCCGCGCCGAGCTTCAGTTGCCCGACCACGCCGCTGCGGCCAATGCCCGTATGCACGTCGTAGCCCCATTGTTCCAGCAGCATCGCCACGAGTTTCGCGGTCGCGCCGACTTCGAAACCCAGTTCGGGCTGCGAATGAATCTGCCGTCGAATCCCGATGAAGGTCTCCGCGTCGATTTCGATCTCGGGCAGCAGCGTCGGCAACAGCTGAAATGGCGTGAGGGTGGATTCGCGCTTCATGTCGATGGACTCCTCTCAGGTTCCTGGGCCTTGTCGGCGTGGATATTCGTATTCGATGCAGCGTGTTGGATCCGCCATCAAGCGACGCGGCGCTCGCGGATCCGCCACACGGCAAACAGCGTCACGCATCCGCACGCCACCATGTAAAGCGCGGGCGAAAGCGGATTGCCGGTCTTCGCGATCAGCCAGGTGACGATGAACTGCGAGCTGCCGCCGAACACCGTCACGCCCACGCTGTAGATCACCGACAGTCCGCTCGCGCGCACCGAGGCGGGCAGCATCTCCATGAGCACGAGCAGCATCGGCGTCGAGCCGAGGTTGGCGCAGGCCGTCATGACGACCGAGAGCAGCAGCACGAGCGGCACGCTGGGAAAGCGCGTCATCAGCCAGAACGCGGGTATCACCGTGACGATGTTGAAGAGAACCGAGGCCATCACGAGCGGTTTGCGGCGCGTGAGCCGGTCGGCGAGACGGCCCGACACGAGCGAGGCGATCAGCATCGTGACGCCGGTCGCGCAGCCCGAAAGCAGCGAGAGCGACGGCGGCATCTTGAGCACGCGGATCATGTACGTCGGCATGAAGAACACGACGAGGTACATGCCCACCGTGCCCGCCGTCACGGCGAGAATGCCGAGCCCGACCTTCGCGCCGTGCTCGCGCATGAGCGTGCCGAGCGGGCTGGCCGCATCGGGTTCGGCGTGGTGCGTTTCGTCGAGTTTCGAGCGGATATAGAGGCCCACGGGCGCGATCGCGAGGCCGCCGAGAAACGGCAGACGCCAGCCCCAGCTTTCGAGCGACGTCGGCGTGAGCGTCGCGTACAGCGCGGCGCCCGTGAGCGCGCCCAGCAGCGCCGAGATGCCCTGGCTGCCCAGTTGCCAGCTCACGCGAAAGCCGCGCCGGTTGACCGCGCCCGCTTCCATCAGCATCGAGGTGGACGCGCCGATCTCGCCGCCGAGCGAAAAGCCCTGCAACAGGCGGCCCGCGAGCAGCACCAGCGAACCCCAGACGCCCGCTTGCGCATACGTGGGCGCGAACGCGATGCAGAGCGTGCCGCCGACCATCAGCGCGATGGTGAGCGTCATGGCCGCCTTGCGGCCGCGCCGGTCGGCATAGCTGCCGATCACGAGGCCGCCGAGCGGGCGCATCACGAAGCCGATGCCGAACGTCGCGACCGCCAGCAGCAGCGAACCGTAGGGGCTATCGGAGGGGAAAAACAGGTGGCCGATCAGCAGCGCGAAGAAGCTGTAGACCGTGAAGTCGTACATTTCGAGCGCGTTGCCGATCGAGCATGCGGCGATCAGGCGGACCTGGCTGGCGCGCGTTTGTGTGTGCGACTGGCGGACGGGCGCGTCGTCGGCGCTGCTGAGCGTTACGTCATTCATGGCGAATCTCCGCGGGCTGGGTCGAACGGCGCGTTCGGGACGGTTCACGCTGTGCGCATCGCAGTCCGCGCATCAGGCGATTCGATATTCAGGCCAAGCGCCTTTTTGAAAGAAGTGAGAAATTTTCATCGTGATAACCAGATAGAATCGCTTTCATAACCGATGTGCACGGGCCATCGGGATAACTACCGAGCGTCGTGACATCGCTTTCGCGCCGCGCGCCGAAGGAATCCATCCGATGAAACTGCATCAGTTGCGCGTCCTGCTCGCGCTCGCGCAGCACGGCAGCATGCACGAGGCCTCGCGCAGCCTGCACGTCTCGCAGCCCGCGCTCTCGAAGGCCATGGCCGAACTCGAACGCGAACTCGGCGTGACGCTGATCTCGCGCTCCGTGCGCGGCGTGAGTCTCACGCAATACGGCCGCGCGCTCGTCAAACGCGCGAGCGTGGTCGAGCATGAATTGCGGCACGCGCTCGAAGACATCGAATCGATGCGCGGCCATGCCGAGGCGCAATTGAATATCGGCTTTTCCGCCGTGGCGTCGAGCGGCCCGTTGCCCGAGGCCATCGCCGCGTTTCGCGCGCGCTATCCGGGCGTGGCGATTCACGCCTATGAAATGCGCCCGCAGCAGATTCTCGAAGGCCTGCGCGAGGGCCATCTCGACATCGCGCTGATCTCCACCAACAGCGGCGCGGGGACGAGCGCCTTCCAGTGGGAACCGCTTTTTTCCGTGGGCATGCTGGTCGCCGCACGGCCCGGCCATCCGCTCGGACGCAGCACGCGCATCCGCTCGCTGGTGGACGCCGAATGGCTCACGCTCGATCCGCTCGACGATCCCGGCAGCCCGCTCGCGAGCCTGATGCGGCTGCACCGGCTGGAGATGCCGCGCAACGTCGTGCAAAGCAGTTCGAATCTGCTCGGATTGCAACTCGCGACCTGCACCGACCTCATCAGCGTCTGGTCCGATTTCGTGTTTTACGGCCGCAATGGTCCGCTCGTCCTGAATCCCGAGGCGCTCAAGCCCTTGCCGATTCGCGACGAATTACCGGATTACCACGTCTATATGGTCTATCGCTCCACCGATCTGATGACACAAACCTGCCTCGAATTCAGTAAGGAAATCCGCCATCGCGGTAAGAAAATGGTGTCGCCGCGTCTTGCCGCCGCGGGCAGCGCCAGCGCGGGCGCCGCGCCGCGCGCACGCAAAACCGCGGCCACGCAAAAATAATCACGTAATTAGAACCCTGATTCGATTGCCATTTCGCGCACGATAAAACCCGAGCAAAGCCTTTTCATGCGCGGCTTTCCTTCACGACGCACCCTTCCGCGGCTTTCAAATAGTGAACGGATTAACACTTACGAAATATTTCCGTAATTCCAGAGTAATGGGGCATGACCATAATCCGCCGCCGTTAACCACGACGACGGAGTTATCAGATGTCCGCTTCATGCCGCCGCGCCTCGCGCCGCCTTCTTCCCCTGCGCCTCGCGGTGCTGTCGAGCTTCGCCGCGCTGGCCGCGTGCGGCGGCAGCCACGACGCAGCCACGACCACGAGCGCGATTCCCGCCGCGCCCGCCGATCCCGGTTTCGTCGATAACGCGCCGATTCCCGACGTGCCCGCGTTCGTCGACAACATCGCGACCAACCAGCGAGGCGACGCGCGCTACGCCACGCTCGCGACGAATGCGGGCGTGCGCGTGGGCGCGCGCTTTCTCGACATCTGGCAGCCGCTCACGCTGCTCGTCGACGCGGGCGTGAGCGCCGCCGCGAACGGCTCGTTCCCGGCCGTCGTGCAATCGACGTGGACCGGCCTGCCCAACGACGGTACGCCCGGCGGCGCGGTGCTCAACAACACCGTGCACACGGCGAACGTGCAGTACGTCGTCAACGCCACCACGCAGCGCACCCAGGCGCAGGCCGACGCGGCCTACTACGACGACCGTCGCGGCAAGGGCTACAGCGTGACCGACGGCATGGGCCCGCTCACGAGCGCGTGGCGCACGGCGGCGCAGCAGACCACGAGCATCACGTCGATTCCGGGCGACGCCACCACGGTCCTCTACAACGACTCGGGCAACAACATCGGCGTGGGCAGCACGACCAACGCCACTTTCGGCAAGGTCGTCGATCTGCTCAACACGATGGGCAACAACGCGTCGACGGAACCGGCCAAGCGCTTCTACAAGTACGCGCGGCCGTTCCGCTGGAGCACCGCCGTGGTGGTCGATCCGACGCTCGTCCCCGCGATCAGCACGACGCCTTCGACGGACGGCGGCTTCATCAGCGGTCACGAAGCCGAAGCCATGCGCGACGCGATGACGATGGCCTACGTCGTGCCCGAGCGCTTCCAGGAAATGGCGAGCCGCGGCCTCGAACTCGGCGAAAACCGCATTCTCGCGGGCATGCATTCGCCGCTCGACGTGATCGGCGGCCGCATGTTCGCGCTCGCCGCCACGGCCGCGAATCTCTACGATCCGGCCAACGCGACGCTCAAGAGCGCGGCATACACGCAGGCGCACAGCGCGCTGATGCAGGCCACGAGCACCGACGCGACGAGCTTCGCCGCCTACGCGCATTCGGGCACCACGACGACCGACCGCTTCGCCGACTACGCGACCAACAAAACGGAGTTCGCGCGCCGCATGACCTTCGGCTTCTCGCCGATCGAATCGACCGACGCGCCGCCCGTCGTGCCCAAGGGCGCCGAAGTGCTGCTGGAAACGCGCTTCCCGTATCTGAGCGCCGACCAGCGCCGCGTCGTGCTCAAGACGACGGAACTCGCCTCGGGCTATCCGGTGATGGACGACGCCGAAGGCTGGGGCCGCCTGAACATGTTCGCGGCCGGCGACGGCTACGGCCAGTTCAACGGCAACGTGATCGTGTCGATGGACGCCACCCAGGGCGGCTTCAACGCCGCCGACACGTGGCGCAACGACATCGGCGGCACGGGCAAGCTCACGTTGCAAGGCAGCGGCACGCTCACGCTCGCGGGCAACAACAGCTATAGCGGCGGCACGCAGATCAGCGGCGGCGTGCTCGCGGCCGGATCGGCGAACGCGTTCGGCAGCGGCGACGTCTACGTCGGCGCCGGCGGCGTGGCCGTGAGCGCCAGCGCGCCGGTGGCGGTGACGGGCAAGTACACGCAGCTTGCCAACACCACGCTCGAACTCGATATCGACGGCAACGGCGGCGGACGTCTGCGCGTGGGCGGCCAGCTCACGATCGCAGGCGGCGCGCTGCACGTGAAGTTCGTCAACGGCTACACGCCGAAGGCCGGCGACACGCTCGACCTGATCGACGGCGCCGGCGCGACGAAGTCCTTCACGAGCGTGACCGTCGACGGCTTCAAGGCCACGCCGGTTTATACGTCGACGGGGGTGTCGGTGAAGCTGTCGTCGTGATGTGGCGCTGATTGACACATCGATTCACGCGCGATGAAGAAAAGCCCCGGCTCGCCGGGGCTTTTTGCATGGTGTCCGGCACACTGCCGCGCGATCCATTAAGATCGCAGGAACCCTCTGCTTACCTGCCGGCCGCGTGCCGGCTTTGTGTTTTCCGAATTGCGCCGATGAATGAGCCGCTGAATCCGCCAGATCTGCCGAATCCGACCTCGCAAGAGGACGCGCCGCGCTGGACGCCGTTATGCGCCAGCAGCGACGTGGCGGAAAATCGCGCGCGCGCCGCCACGCTCGACGGCAAGCAACTCGTGGTCTGGCGCGACGGCGAAGGCGGCATCCACGTCTGGGACGACCGCTGCCCGCATCGCGGCGAGACCTTGTCGGACGGCGTGGTGGCGGGCGGCCTGATCGCCTGCGCCTCGCACGGCTGGCGCTTCGACGTGAACGGTCAGCAGATCCGGCTGATCAACAGCACGCAGTCGGCGCGCTGCGACGCAAAGATCCACGCCACCGTGCACGACGCGCACGAACGCAACGGCTACGTCTGGGTGCGCGTGCCGCTCGCCCGCGCGGCCGTTGTCAAAGACGCCCGCGCGTCCGCCGCCAGCCATCACGAGTGCGCGTAGATCGGGCCGAGACCGACCACGTCCTGCCCGGCCGACGGCGACACCGATGCGCCCTTGTCCACGCTGCCAGCCGAGCTATTCGCCGCACCGCCATAAGCCGACGCATCCGCCCCGTTCTTTGCGCTCTCACGCGCCAGCGCAGCCTGAATATTCTGCGGATACTGCGTGTAATCGGCGGCCGGGTTGTAGCCCGACTTTTCCAGTTGCACCAGTTCCGCGCGCACCTGCGCCCGCGTGAGCGGCGCATTCGACTGCGCGAACGCAGCGGCCGGCAGGGCGACGGGAACAGCGACAACAGCGGCGACGAGCAGGGATTGGATCAGCTTCATGGTATGCACCTCCGGGTTCGGTTGATGTGAACCGCGCGTCGGGCGCGGTGTCCAGTCCGCTTCGTTGCGCCGTTTGCGGCGTTGCTGACTGGCATGGAGGTATTTGAATCCCCGCACGTATCTGGCGTGTTTGCGCAGTGCGGTACTTTTGCAAGGCCGTGTGTCCGCCCGCAGCGTAGACACATAGCGATACACACCCGCACGAAAATCGCGTCGGAAGCACGTCTTAAGCACGCCGGCACGCTGCAGCGCGGCAAGCGCCCAAATTGCGCGAACGGAACGCGTGGCGCATGATCGTTCTCGATGCGGCCGCCGGGGCCGCCCGGAGGACGCGCCCCATGAAATGCCTACGCATCTATGCCGACGCTGAGGGCGAGTCCCATTTCGAGGACATCGACATTGCGCTCACGCCGCTCGAACTCTTTCCCGGCATCCCGCCGATCTTTCTCTCGACGTGGGAGCCCGCGAAAGCCGTGCGCTTCGGCTGGGTGCCCGCCGGGCTCAAGGAAGCCGACTGGCACACGACGCCCGTGCGCCAGTTCGTGATCTGGATGACGGGCTGGGTGGAATTCGAAACCAGCGACGGCGACACGCGTCGCTGCGACCCCGGCACGGTCGTCCTCTGCGAGGACACGACGGGCAAGGGCCATCGCTCGCGTCATCCCGACGAAGGCCAGTTCAACGTGTTCATTCCGCTGGCGTGCTGAGACGCATCGGAACGCATGCGCCGCTTCACACTCAGTCGCGCTTTCTGCGGGCGCGTGCGATCGACAGCAGCTTGCGTCCCACGCGCTTCGCGAAGCGCGCCAGCAAGGGCAATTCGATCAGCCGCCCGCGCGCGCCGAGCACCACGAGCCGCGATTCGTGCAGCGTGTGCCGATCGGCCCAGCGCACCTTGTAGTCGCCGTAGAGCGGCCGAAAATCGAAATCGCGCTCGTGCGCATGCGCCCATTGCGCGATGAATTCGACCAGCAGATTGCCGACCGAATAGGTGCCGAACGCCTCGTCGTAGGTCGTGATGAAATACTCGACCGACTGCGCGCCAACGAGATTCACCGACGCCGCCACCGGCCGCCCTTCCACCTTCACGCAGGCGACCAGCGGCGTGCGCGACAGATCCATGCGCTGCGCAAGCTCGATGAAGAAGTCGCGCACGCCGTCATCCATCAGATACGGCGAATCGATGCCGCGCGCGAGCGCCCAGCGGCGCTTGTTCGCGAACAGCCACGTGAGCACGGTGCGCGCTTCGTCGGCGTTCGCACACCAGTCGAAACTCACGTGACCGAGCTTGCGCAGCCGCTTGAGGCTAGCGCGCAGCGCCGTGCGCAACGAGCCATGGCGCGTCGCGAGATAGTCGTCCCAGTTCGCACAGGCGCGCAGACCGATCGCATAACCCGGCATCACGCGCCAGCGCGCGGGCAAGCGGCGGCGCACCCACGATTGCGGCGCGGCGGCGAGCGCGCGCTGCAACGCGCTGCCTTCCTCGAGCATCGGCACGGTCAGCAGATCGGCATGCAGACGCCGCACCGCGCGCACGGCCGCTTCGTAGAGTTCGGCGCGCCGCGTATCGGCAATCAGCGGGCCGCCGTATTCCTCGCCGCAACCGCTGCCGAGCGGTTGCGCGCAACGCAGCACGCCGCGGCGCTCGATCGCGACCGGCCACAGCACGCACACGTCGAGCTCCTCGTAGACGGCCGCGACCTCGACGATCGCGCCGCTCGCCAGCGCGCGCTCGGCGGCCAGTTCCGCGTAGGCGAAATCGACGAACGGCGACGCCGCCTCGCTTTTCCCCAGCAACGCACGCCATTGCGGCTGCAAGGCGCGAAACGCCTCGATCGTCGCGCAGGTCAGCACTTCGAAGCGAAATGGCGCCGCCGCGGATGAGGCGGCGGGCAGCGGGATCGTGGTGGTCGTCACGGAACTCCTCGTTGAGCGGTAGCGGGCACAGGACCCCGCGTGCTAATCGAGCGACGCGCTCATGCGGTCGCGGGTCGTGATACGGCGATGGCGGTCGGCGAACGCGTCGGGCCGCGCGCCGCGCACGCTTTGCCAGATCACCACGCCCTCGCGTTCCTCCGGCCCAAAGCCGAGTTCGCCGCTGTCGTAAGCGAACATGCGTGCGAACCAGCGCTGCAGATGCGGCGAGGCATCGAACACATCGCCGCATACGGGGTTGTCGTAGACCACGAACAAATGACCGCTCGCGCCGCTCGCGAGCGCCGCCTCCAGCTTGGCGAGCAGCGCGGCCATCAACTCGGGGCCGAACGGATTGAACAGGAACACGACGGCGTTGCCCGGCGGCAGCGCGAGATCGGCGACGTTGGCCGCAATCGCGCGAATCGGCGGACGATGCGCGAAGCGCCCCGCGATCGCGATGGCGTTCTCGTTGGCGGTCTTGACGAGTTCGGCACTGATGTCGCAACCGAGAATGCGCGCGAACGGATACTCGGACGCGACCACCAGCGGACGCCCCTTGCCGCAGCCGATGTCGATGAAGGTGTAGCCCGCGATGTCGCCGAGCGTGTCGAGCGCGCGCCGGATGATGGTGGGCTGCGAGCCCATGTACGGATTCAGTTGCGCGACGAGGCCCGGATCGCGCTGGAGCGCCTGGGCATCGACGAGACCGCTCGTATCGATGCCGTATTGCAGGTCGAACGGATGGCGGCGCAGGCAGCCCGAATAGACCGCGCGCAGCAGCGGCACGCGGATGCAGATGCGGCGCATGCGCGGCGCGAACATGGCGCGCTGCACGCCGTCCGGCAGCCGCGCGACGACGTTGAGCAACGGTTGCTTGAGCGCGCGGCGCAGCGTGTGGCGCGGTCCGCCGTGGGTCGTCGTGTGCATGAGGTCGTGGCCGGTTGCGTTCGATGCGAGGCGGGCAATGCTCACATCAATACCTCACGCGCACGCGCGCGAGCCGCCATAGTTCAGGTGGATTACGACAACGCCCGCACCCGCGTTCACGGCTGGCGATGCGGCGAGTGGACCTCAAAAGCCAACGGCGCCGGGACACGGCGCCGTTGGCGATTCGCGGCTGCAACGCGCGATGCGCAGACGGCTCATCGCCCCGCTTGCGCCACCCCATTCTTTCTCAACACGAGCCGCGCCTCCAGGCCGCCGCCCGCGCGGTTATGCAGCGTGAGCTGCGCGCCCATCGCCGAGGCCAGTTGACGCGCGATCGCAAGTCCGAGACCGGTGCCGCCCGTGCCGCGATTGCGCGACGTTTCCAGCCGGTAAAACGGCTCGAACACCTTCTCCAGGGACTCTTCCGGAATGCCCGGCCCGCGATCGAGCACGGCGATGGTCACGTCGTCGCCGCCCGGTCCGGCGCTCAGCGCGATCTCCGCCGCGCCCGCGAACTTCAGCGCGTTATCGACGAAATTGCCGACGATGCGCTTGAGCGCCTTCGCACGCGTCACCACCGCCACGGCCGTGCGCGTGTCGTAGACCACGTCGCTGCCCGCATCGACGTAATCGCACACGAGGCTGTCGAGCAGCGCGTCCAGATCGAGACGCACCGGCACTTCCGACGCACCATGCAAGGTCCGCGCATACGCCACGCCCTCCTTCACGAGCTGTTCCATCTCCTGCAGATCCTGGCGCAGCCTGGTGCCCTGCTCGTCGTCGTCCATCGTGTCGACGCGCAGACGCATGCGCGTAATCGGCGTTTGCAGGTCGTGCGAGATCGACGCGAGTATCTGCATGCGTTCGGCCATATAGCCCGCGATGCGCGCCTGCATCGCATTGAACGCCCGCGCCGCGCGCGCCACTTCCGACGGGCCGCTCTCGTCGAGATGCTCGGCCTTGAGGTCGGGCCCGAGGCCGTCGGCGGCGCGCGCCAGCGCCGCGAGCGGACGCGTCGCCACGCGCACCGCCAGCCAGCAGCAGAACGCCAGCAGCACGAGCTGCACGATCAGCACGAGCGGCAGCCAGCGCGACAGCGGCAGCGCGGTCTGCGGCCGCACGTCGATCGTCAGCGGCGAGCCGTCCGAGAGACGCAGATGCACCTGCAGATGCTCGTCGTCGCCGGGAATCGCGTTGACCGTGAGCGCGTAATGCTTGCCGATACCGCGCTCGATGGCCGACTCGTAGCGCCGCGACAGCGTCGCATCGGGCGCGACGCCGGGCACGCCCGGATCGAGCATGAACGTATAGCTGCGGCGCGCGAGACGCGGCAGCCAGGCCGCACGCTCGGACGGCGGCAGATTGTCGAGCAGCGCGACCGAACTGGCCACTTCGCGCTCGACGTAATCCATCATCATGTTCGCGGTGGTCTCGTCGCGTTCGGTGAGCGTGAGCCAGACCGAGAGCGTCTGCGCGAGCACAAGGCCCACGCAGAGAATCAGCGCGAGACGCGCGAACAGCGAGCGCGGCCAGTGCAGCGGACCGCCGCCGCGCGCAGCGGGCGGCGCCGCGCCTGCCGCATCGTGGGTGGCCGTGCTCATGCCGAACCTTCGATCACGTCGACCGACGACGAGAACACATAGCCCTCGTTGCGCAGCGTCTTGATGTAGCGCGGCTCGCGCGCGCCGTCGCGCAGACGCTGACGCAGACGGCTCACGAGCAGGTCGATCGAGCGATCGAACGCATCGGCCTGACGACCCTGGGTCAGATTGAGCAGTTGATCGCGCGTGAGCACGCGCTGCGGATGATCGAGAAACACGCGCAGCAGCCGGTATTCCGCGCCGCTCAGCGCGACCAGCGTGCCTTCCTCGTCGAGCAGATGGCGCGCCGTGGTGTCGAGCCGCCATTCGCCGAAGCCGAGCATCGGCGCGGTTTCGGTCACCTGCATGCCTGGCGGCAGCATGCGCGTGCGGCGCAGCACCGAGCGGATGCGCGCGAGCAGTTCGCGCACGGCGAAGGGCTTCGGCACATAGTCGTCGGCGCCCATTTCGAGGCCGACGATGCGATCGGTTTCCTCGCTGCGCGCCGTGAGCATGACAACCGGCACCGTGCGAAAACGGCTTGCGCGCAGATCGCGGCAGAGCACGAGACCGTCCTCGCCCGGCATCATGAGATCGAGCACGATCAGATCGGGCGCGCCGTTGTCGAGCGCGGCGCGCATCTCGCGTCCGTTGGCGGCGACGCTCACGCGCATGCCGTTCTTTTCGAGGTAGCCCGCGATCAGTTCGCGGATGCCGCGATCGTCGTCGACGATCAGAATGTGGTCGATTTTTTCCATGCGCCGATCATACTCCGGGCTGCGTTTGCCGACGCACGCTGCGCCGGATGGGGGCGGCATTGCTGCCTTCGCGTTTTTCGCGCCGCGTGGACGACATCAGCGTGCACGACAGCGGATGCGCCACTTCCGTCGCGAGACCGCCCGCGAGCAAGGCGAACAGGGCAAGCAGGCGTTTCATGCGTCCTCCACCACGGAAAGGCTCGCGCCGTCGTTCACACCGGCTTCGAGCGCGTAGACATCGACGCCTTCGAGACAGCCGAGATTGACGCGCCACAGCTTCGGGTCCTTGCGCGTCTGATGAAACGGATAAATACCGCAGTGCTTGCAGAAATAGTGCTTCGCGACCTGCGTATTGAACTGATAGAGCGTGAGCGCGTCCTCGCCCGCGACGACCGTGAGATCGGCGGCCTCGAACGGCGGCGACATCAGCGCGCCCTTGCGGCGGCACAGGCTGCAATTGCAGCGGGCGGCGGGCGTGAGCGCGGTGCGGACCTCGAAGCACACGGCGCCGCAGTGACACGAGCCGTGCAGGCGGCTGGCTTCCATGATGCGGGCTCCTCGTTGCGTGTAATGGCGATGGATGCTTTATAGCGCAGCGGGAGACGGCGTTTGTATCGCAATGTATCTGCGTTTGTGGGCGACACAAAACATTGCACGCCGGGGCGAATTTCGCGGCGTGGCGTGGCCTGGCAGGCCGCCAGGGCATACTGCCGGTCGTTCTGAAACCTGCGGAGCCCCGTTTGTTCGACAACGCATTCGTGTCCCCCTGGCCCGGCGCGCTGGGCGCGATCAGCGAGCGCCTCGTCGGCTGCCCGACGCTGCTGCGCGCGCGCCGCGCCCTGTTCTCGCGCCTGCCGTTCATGCAACTGGCCAGCGATGTGCGCGACATCGTCTATTGCACCTGGGCCGTCGATGCGGCGCGCATCGCGGCGCTCGTCCCGCCTAACGTCGAACTCGTGCAACGCGACGGCAAGACGCTGTTCACGATCCTCACCTACGCGCACCGGCACTTCGGCCCGGCGCTCGCCGGACCGCTGCGGCGGCTTTTTCCGTCACTGCTGCAAAGCAACTGGCGCTTTTATGTGGAGGCGTTTGGCGGGGTCGAAACGACGGCGCCGACGGTGCTGTTCGTCAAGAATATTCTCGACGATCCGCTCTACGCGATCGGCAGCCGGCTGTTCAGCGATGCGCTGCCGTCGCATCTCGCACGGCGTTTCGCGCATCGCACGGACGACGGGCGCTACGTGACGTCGATCGAAAGCGGACGCGGCAGCGCGCCCGAATTCCGCTGCGAAGCACAACGCACGCCAACACGCGCGCTGACGCCCGCGCTCGCGCCGTTCTTCGAAACGTGGGAGAGCGCGGTGGAATGGCTTTGTCTACAGGACGGCGCGCTTTCGCGGGTGGAAGACTGCGAGCGGCTTGCGCATGCATTGATCGATCTGCCGATCGATATCGCCACCGCGCAACCGCTGGAAACAGCCGCCGGGGCCGTGCAAGGCGCGTTTCTCGAACGCATCGGCGCGACCGGCGAGCCTTTTTGTTTTGTCGTGCCCAGAGCGGCGTTTCGGGTGGTGTCGGAGCGGGTGGTTTAGGAAAACTGTGCGCGTCAGGCGGCGCGGATCTCGCCGAGCAGATCAGGATGACGATCGAGCAGCCTGAGCAGTTGCACCAGCGCCAGCGACGGTTTCGTCTTACCGTTCTCATAACGGGAAAACGCATTGACGCCACCGCCGAAAATTTCGGCGGCTTCGCGCTGATCGAGATTGAGCTTGCGGCGCACGGACGCGATGAACAGCGGATCGACGTAAGCGGCGTTGACCTGGCGTTGAAACGCGGCGACGCACTCGGCGTAGCGGTCACCGTGCACACGCTCGAATACCGCCTCGCCGCACGCCGGGCAATAGTCGCCCGTCACGGCCGGAATCACGGTCGACTCGCCTTTGTACGCGTAAGTAAGATCGCGGTTCTCGTGGACCAGATTCGCACCGCCGCAGGCCGGACATTTCACGATCACCACTCCTTGAACGAGACGATCAGGACGTCGTCGATGACGGTCAACTTGAGATAGACGCTGCGCCCGTGCTCGACGGTCGCGCGATAGACGTCTTCCACACGCGATGATCGGCATAGGTCGTCATGCTCTTGTGGAAATCGCCGGGTGCGAGGCACAACACGACCGAGCACATGCCGGAGAGATCGCGGATGCCCAGTTCGAGCGCGCCTTCGTAAGCGCTGCGCGTGGCGCGAACGCGCCCGGCCCGTACCAGTTCGTGAACCCGCGCGAGTTTGCAATGCGGCGTACGCTTTTCCATCGGGATTTTAACCTACTCGGTTAATTTGGCAAGTAGGTTAATTTCACCTCCGCTGCCTTCGCGCGCGCGTGGCGAGAGCAACGTCTTTGCCGGATCGGGCAGCATGCCCGCCAGCGTGTCCTGGAATCGATATCGCCCATGCGGGGGCTTGATTTCGATCCTGGCTAGACATTTGGCAGATGGCCTACTCTTCCTCCGGCGCGTCCTCCCGCCGTTTCTCCCGCCACATCACGCGCGCCGCCACCGCCGCGGCCGCGATGCCCGACGCGGCGCCCACCACCAGCGCCCAGCGCGGCCCGAGGTGATCGGCCACCCAGCCGACGATGGGCGCGCCGATCGGCGTGCCACCCAGCGCCACCGCGAGCCGGATCGCCAGCACGCGTCCGCGCATCGACGGTTCGGTCGAGAGCTGCATCAGGCTGTTGGTCTCGGTCGTGACCGTGAGCGCCGCCACGCCGATCAGCACCAGCGCCGCGCCGAACCAGCCGTAGCTCGGCGCAATCGCCGCGAGCGCGCACCCGACACCGAACACCGCCGAGGCGATCAGCAGCGACTCGAAGCGCGGCCGGCTGCGATGCGCGCCGAACAGCGCGCCCGACACCGTGCCCACCGCCATCAGCGAAGAGAGCAGACCGTAGCCGCCTGCATCGGCGTGAAATACGCGCACCGCCATCGTCGAAATGAAGATCGGAAAGTTCAGGCCGAACGTGCCGATCAGGAACAGCATCACGACGATCGCCTTCAGGTCCGGGCGCGACCACACGTAGCGAAACCCCGCCACCAGGCTGCCCTTCGCCGGTTTCGCCCGCGCGCGCAGGCGCAGATCGCGGGTGCGCAGCCGCGTGAGCGACACCAGCACGGCGATGAACGACAGTCCGTTGAGCACGAACGCCCAGCCCACGCCGACCGAGGCGATCACGACGCCCGCCACGGCCGGCCCGATCATCCGCGCGGCGTTGAACGAGGTGGAGTTGAGCGCGACGGCGTTGGCGAGATCGGCGTCGCCGACCAGTTCGGAGACGAAGGTCTGGCGCACCGGCGAATCGAACGCCGTGGTGCTGCCGAACAGAAACGCGAACACGTAGACGTGCCAGAGCTGCACCGTGCCCGTGATCGTGAGCAGGCCGAGCAGCAGCGCGAGCGTGCCGAGCGTAGCCTGCGTGAACATCAGCAGACGACGCTGATCGAAGTGATCGGCGGCATAGCCGGACCACGGCAGAAACAGCAGTTGCGGCCCGAATTGCAGGCCCATGACGATGCCCACGGCCGCCGCGCTGTGATGCGTCAGGCCGGTGAGCACGAGCCAGTCCTGCGCGGTGCGCTGCATCCACGTGCCGACGTTCGACACCAGCGCGCCTGCCGACCACACGCGGTAATTGAAGCTGCGCAGCGAGCGGAACATGCCGGTCGCCGGTTCGGCGCGCGCGGTCGCGCCCTGGGAATCTTGCGGCTGGCTCATGCGTGCGGCCTCACTCGTCCACGAGGCGCTTGAGCAGCAGCACCGCGCGCGCGAGCTGTGTCTGCTCGGTGGCGGAGAGCCGCGCGTCGATCACGTGGCCGAGCCAGTCCTCGCGCGCCGCGCGACTCGCGCGCACCGAGCGCCGGAAGGTCTCGGTGAGCGACCAGAGCGTCTGGCGGCCGTCGGCGGGGTCCGGCGCGCCCTCGATCTGCCCGAGCGCCTCCAGCGCGGCCACGATCGTGCCCATCGACTGCGGGCGCATGCCTTCGGCGCGCGCGAGGCTGGACACGGTGGCGGCGCCGTCGCGTTCGAGCCGCAGCAGCACGGCGATCTGCGACGGCGTGAAATCGCCCGCGCTGCCCTGCTCGCGCATGCGCCGCCGCAGCTTGCCGACCAACGCGCGCAGGTCGCCGGCCAGCGCGCCGGCCAGTTCGGAAACCGGTTCGTCATGTGAGGAAGTCATGCACGCATTCTAGAAGATATGAAGTCAAACTACAAAGTTAAACTTCATATCTCGTCGATGCCCGACGACCTCCGGTTTGCGCGTAAGAAAATCGTAAAGTGAACGTGCAGCTTCGGCGCCGAAACGAAAAGTGGCTTTCCTCAACTACGGAAAGCCACTTTTCCGGCGAATGCCGAAGCACTCACATCACGTATCGGATTTCAGTTTTCCGCCGACCGCCCACGCGTCCTTTTCGATTTCGTTAAAGACGATTTCGACGACCTCGGGCGGACACGCCAAGGTTTCGACGAACACACGCGTAATGCCGCTTGCGAGTTCGCGCTTTTGTTCGAGCGTCTTGCCCGGATGCATTTCAATTCGAAGGATAGGCATAATGACTCCGTTTTTTACCGCGTTCCATCGACGCGGACGCAGTCATTATCGGGAAGCGCGAAGCATGGATAAACGGGCTACGGGTTGGGATACTCCAAACCGCGCAGTTTGGAATGCGGCATTGAATACGGCAGCAAGTGCAATATCAATTGCACGATCAAACGGGGATGCGCATGGCGGATAAATTAGCGGGAATGCAAATGTTCGTCCGCGTCGTCGAATCCGGAAGTTTTGCCGCGGCGGCCGCACTGAGCAACGTCACCGCGACCATGGCCGCGAGACACGTGCGAGAGATCGAGGAGCGACTTGGCGCGCGGCTGCTGCATCGGACCACGCGTCAACACAAGCTCACGGAAATCGGCACGCTCTATTACGAGCGATGCAAACGCGCGCTGCACGAATTCGAACAGGCCGAAGCCAGCGCCGCCGAATTGCGCAGCAGTCCGCGCGGCCGACTGAAAATCGTCGCGCCGGTCAGCTTCGGCAGCGAAAAACTTGCGCCGGTGCTCGCCGATTATCTCGAACGGCATCCCGAAGTCAGCGTCGATCTCACGCTCGACAATGCACCGGTCGATCTGATGCGCGAGGGCTATCACCTCGCGATTCATATCGGCGAACTCGACAGCGCGGATCTCGTCGCGCATCCGCTGCATGCGTATCGACGCGTGCTCGCCGCCGCGCCGTCCTATCTCGAAAGCCACGGCCAGCCGGAATCGCCTGCGCAATTGCGCGATCACGCCTGCCTCGGCCTCGCCTACTGGAAAAAGAAGGAGTTTTTCTGGGCGCTCGTCGGTCCCGATCAGCAGATCTGCCATGTGCCGGTGGAAGGTCGCTTCACTGCGAACGACGGTCGAGCGTTGCGCGCCGCGGCCCTGCGCGGCACGGGCATCGTGCTGCAACCGGACCTGCTGCTGGAAAACGATCTCGCCGAAGGCCGCCTCGTGCCGGTACTGCCCGAATGGAGCCACGTGCATACGCCGATGCATCTCGTCCATTCGCGCGAGTTGCGGCCCACGGCCATGCTACGGAGTGCCATCGATTTCTTAGTCAAGCGTTTGTCGGCGTCATAACCGAACGCACGCATAGCGTTCGCGATTACGCTTCGCGAACGCTACGCGCAGCAGCAAATGGCTTAGCGCTGCGGAACGCCGTCGCGCCATTCGCCCCAATGCTTGACGATATCCTGCACCAGCGGATTGCCGGTGAGATACAGATTATCGATGGCGATTGTAAAGCCGCCCTGCGCCGCGTAATTCAGCAGATTATCGGCGCTTGTTTGCCCCGCATAGGGCCGATCGAAATCCGAACCGGCGCGCAGCACCGCCACGCGATTGAGATCGACACGATGCGTCGCCGCCGCGCGTTTGAGCGCCTCGTAGGTGGCGTTATCTTCCTGCTGCGTCGTGCAATAAGTGCCCTTGCCGTCGGTGAGAATCTTTGTCCACTGCCGCGCGCGCTCGCCGATGTCGGTGCCCGACCACCACGTATCGCCCGCCAGCGTATCGCACTGGATCACGGTCGGCGGACGATTCGCCGGCGCATAGCTGTATTTGGCGCGCGCCGCCTGCGCCTGCGCGTTATCGCTAAGCGTGACGTTGCGCGACAGTGCGAAAGCCGCATTCGTGAGCGCCGGATTGAGCTGAAACACTTCGGTGCGGTAATCGAGCGGCGGCTTCTGCGTGGGGTCGGTCGTGTTGATGCCGAGATAACCCGTATTCCAGCCCGCCGGAATTTCGCGTCCGTCGATTTCCCACTGAATGCCGAAGTCGACGAGCCAGTTCGCCCACGCGGCGGAACCTACCGTGCCCTGTTGCGGATCGATGCCCGCGATGCCCGCCACCATGAAATAGGTGTGACGCAAATCGAAACGCGGCGAGAACGTCAGCGCCATGATCGACGCGGCGGCATTCGTGTGACCCATGCCCGTCGTCATCACGCAGACATCCTGGCGATTGCAATGCACCGCCGGATAATCGGGCGACAAGCCCGCCACGGTGATGTCCTGCCACGGACCGAGATGATCGAGCCACACCTGGCCTTCGGGGCCGAACATGGAGATGATCATCACCTTGACCGGACGGCCGTGCGAACCGCCGTCGTCCTGCGCGAAACTGTCGTCGGCCTGGGCGATAGCCGGTGCAGCGACTGCGCCCGCCACCAGCCACGATGAAAGCACTGCATAAAAAGCACGATTAAGCATAGGAGGCCCCACCTGTGAGGTAAGAACTGCGGTTGCGAAACGTGAATCGCGTGCCGTTTTGTCGATTAAGGTCTTGTTTTACTGGCGTGCAGCGTGGGACCCGAAGTGAAAGCCGCGAAAGCCATTCAGGCGACGCTCAGTATAAGCCGATAAATAATTCTGTCGGCAAGCGGTCAGGAATTTGAAGGTGAAGCATGTCAGTGGCCGCAATCGTTACGCATAGCGTGCCACTCGACCCCGGTGCGTAAATCGCCGACAATCGATCAATCAAAGTGGGCCATTTCATCACGGCTGATTCGCTTAAAACCCACGCTCCCATTTTCGTGAGTCTTCATGCAAATCGAATCGCCTCCCGTGTCCGGTTATCCCGGCATTTCGCTACGGCAACTCGAACGCGCCGACATCGACGCCTGGTACGCGTATCTGTCGTTACCGCATGTGGTCGAGCACACGAGCTGGAATCTGCGCTCGCAAGCCGATCTCCTGCCGATGTTCGACGCTTTCGAATCGACCGCGACGCAATCGGTGCGACGCCTCGCGATGGTCAGCGACGACGACGCAAAGCTGATCGGCACGATCGGCTTCCACACGATTTCCGACGTGAACCACACTGCCGAAATTGCCTACGACCTTGCGCCCTCGCACTGGGGCAAGGGTATCGCGAGCGCGGTCTGCAATGCGGTCGCGGCCTGGTCGTTCAATGCGTACGGCTTTATCCGCGTCCAGGGCACGGTATTGAGCAGCAATGCGCGCTCGGCGCGTGTGCTGCAACGCGCCCGTTTCCGCCACGAAGGCCTGCTGCGCAGCTATCGCATGGTGCGCGGCACGCCCGGCGACTTCATGCTCTACGCGCGACTCGCCACCGACTAACCCGCATTATTCCGGCCACGCCAACAATGGCGCGGACCAGACACGATTCGCACACCAATCGGCCCGGCTCAACGGCGCACGCGCCCGCGCGTTCGCCGCTCGCCATGCTCCGGCGCCGATTCTGGTAATGTCACGCACATGCAAACGATCCTCTCCATCGAGAATCTCTCGAAAGTCTATGCAACGGGATTCCGCGCGCTCTCGAACATCAATCTGGATATCGGTCGCGGCGAAATCTTCGCGCTGCTCGGGCCAAACGGCGCGGGCAAAACGACACTCATCAGCATCGTCTGCGGCATCGTCAATCCGAGCGAAGGCCGCGTGCGCGTCGCCGGTCACGATATCGTCACGGACTATCGCGCCGCGCGTTCGCTGATCGGCCTCGTGCCGCAAGAGCTCACGACCGACGCCTTCGAAACCGTCTGGGCCACCGTGTCATTCAGCCGCGGTCTGTTCGGCAAGCCGCCCAACCCCGCTTATGTCGAGCGCGTGCTGCGCGATCTTTCGCTCTGGGAAAAGCGCAACAACAAGATCCTCACGCTGTCGGGCGGCATGAAACGCCGCGTGCTGATCGCGAAGGCGCTGGCGCACGAGCCGCAGATCCTGTTTCTCGACGAACCGACCGCCGGCGTGGACGTCGAACTGCGCCGCGATATGTGGGAACTCGTGCGCGGCCTCAAGGCCAACGGCGTGACCATCATCCTCACGACGCACTACATCGAGGAAGCCGAGGAAATGGCCGACCGCATCGGCGTGATCAATGCGGGCGAAATCATGCTGGTCGAGCGCAAGGACGTGCTCATGCGCAAGCTCGGCCGCAAGCAGTTGACGCTGCAACTCGATACGCCGCTCACCGCCATTCCGGCCGCGCTCGCCGCGTGGCGTCTGGAACTGGGCAACGACGGCGCCGAACTCACCTATACCTACGACGCCGAAAACGAGCGCAACGACATCATCGCGCTGCTCAAGAGCCTGGGCGATGCCGGCATCGGCTTTACCGATCTGAAAACAAGCCAGAGTTCGCTGGAGGACATCTTCGTGAGTCTCGTCGGCAAGGACGCGGCGGCTGCCGCGCGCGGCACGGCCACTACATCCGCTACGTCTGCCGAAAGCGGCCAGGACCAGGAGACCTCACGATGAACCTCTACGCCATCCGCGCGATCTACCGTTTCGAAATGGCGCGCACGCGGCGCACGCTGATGCAGAGCATCGTCGCACCGGTCATTTCAACGTCGCTCTATTTCATCGTGTTCGGTTCCGCGATCGGTTCGCGCATCAAGGAAGTCAATGGCGTGAGCTACGGCGCGTTCATCGTGCCGGGTCTGATCATGCTTTCGCTGCTGTCGCAAAGTATTTCGAATGCGTCGTTCGGGATTTATTTTCCGCGCTTCACCGGCACGATTTACGAGTTGCTCTCGGCGCCCGTATCGTATTTCGAAATCGTCATCGCTTATGTGGGCGCAGCGGCCACCAAATCGATTCTGCTCGGACTGATCATTCTCGCCACCGCCGCGCTGTTCGTGCCGCTGCAGATCCAGCATCCGTTCTGGATGATGCTGTTTTTGCTGCTCACGGCGGTCACGTTCAGTCTGCTCGGTTTTATCATCGGCATCTGGGCGGACAATTTCGAAAAGCTGCAGATCGTGCCGCTGCTGATCATCACGCCGTTGACGTTTCTCGGCGGCAGTTTCTATTCGGTCGATATGCTGCCGCAGGCGTGGCGCGTGATCACGCTGTTCAATCCGATCGTCTATCTGATCAGTGGTTTTCGCTGGAGTTTTTACGGGCTCGCCGATGTGGCGGTCGGCGTCAGTCTCGGCATGACCGCCGCCTTTCTCGCGCTGTTCCTCGCGATTACCGCGTGGATCTTCAAGACCGGTTATCGCCTGAAAAACTAGGCATCGCGCGCGAAGTCGCCGGATCAGAAACGCCAGCCGCTCACGCGCGCTGGCGTTTTTTTATGCCTGCGTTCTGAACGTCTCGACTGCATCGCACAACTTGCGCGCTTCATCGCGCAGACAAGCGGCGGCCGCGGCCGCCTGTTCGACCAGCGCGGCATTCTGCTGCGTGCCCTGATCCATTTGCGTCACGGCCTGATTGATCTGATCGATGCCGCGGCTTTGTTCGTGCGAAGCCGACGCGATCTCGCCAATCAGCGTCGCCACGCGTTCGATCGAAGCATGCGCGCGCTGCATTGCGTCGCCCGCAACCGCCACCGACGCGTTGCCTTGCTGCACATTCGACGCGGACAATTCGATCACGCCACGCACGTCCTTCGCCGCCGCCGACGAACGCTGCGCGAGCGAACGCACCTCGGACGCGACGACGGCGAATCCGCGTCCCTGTTCGCCCGCGCGCGCCGCCTCGACCGCCGCGTTGAGCGCGAGAATATTGGTTTGAAACGCGATGGCTTCGATCATGCCGATGATTTCGCCAATCCGCAGTCCGCTATCGTCGATACGCGACATGGCGTCGACCACGCTCGACACCGCCGCGCTGCATTCGCGCGCGATCTGCTGCGCCTGCGACGCGAATTCGCTGGCCGTTTCCGCGTTGCCCGAGTTCTGGCGCACGGCCGAAGTCAGTTCCTCCATGCTCGCCGCCGTCTGTTCGAGCGCGGCGGCCTGCGCTTCGGTGCGCGCGGAAAGATCGGCGTTGCCGGTGGCGATTTCGTTGGTGGCCCCGGCAATCGAACCCGCCGACAGCTTCACGGCGTCGATGGCGAGACGCAGGCGTTGCTGCATCGCGTGAACGGACGCCATCAGGCTATGCGCCTGATCGGGCCGCACGTCGAGCCGCATCGTGAGGTCGCCTTGTGCAATGCGCTCGCACACGCCCGCCACGAATTGCGGATCGCCGCCAAGCTGGCCATTCACGCGGCGAATGATCAGACCAAACACCAGCGTGACCGCGAGACCCACGGCGCAGACAATGGCCACGCCATACGCAAGATGCAGATAAAACTCGCGGTCGATATCGTCGACATACGCGCCGGTATAGACGTGCCAATCCCACGCTTCGACATATTGGCCATAGGCGATTTTGGGCTGCGTGCGCGTTTCGCCCGGCTTCGGAAAACGATAGGTCGTCGTGTACGTGCCGTCGCGATCGTGCTGGATGATTTCAGCAGTGAAATGCTTGCCCGTTTCGTCGACGAGATCGTTGATCTTGTTTTCGAATTCCGGCTTGACCGGATTCAGCAATTGCAGCATCGACGAATCCACCACGAGCAAGTAACCGCTCGTGCCGTATCGGATAAAGCGCAATTGCGCGAGCGCGCGGCTTTGCGCCTCGGCGACGGGCATCTTGCCCTCGCGCGACGCTTTTTCGTAACCCTGAACGATGCTGACTGCCGATTGCACCTGCTCGCGCAGCGAGGTCACGCGGTCGTCCATCATCAGATTGCGGGTCGCGATCGAATTGATGACCGAAAGCGTGAGCAGACTGAACCACACCACGGCAACGGTGCTCCATAACGTCGCCTTGAAGCTGAGATTGCGCATGTTCCTCGATGTCTCCCGTTATTTATCGTGCAGAGCCAGTCAGATTTCGGCTCCATGCCGGGGATATCGACCGATGCATTCAGCACTGAAGGGAAAGCGGCGCGCGTCGCGCCCGCCATCACGGCGACTCCGGAACACCTCACACCGCGAATGCCTTGATGGGCCGAAGCGCCAGCCCGACCGCGCCGTCACCGCCCGATAAACAACTCGCAACGCAACGCGCGCCAATCAGATGGGCCGCTTCGCAGCAGTCTTGCAGCCGCTTTTCGCAACCGTTCTTTCCATAAGTTTTCACTTATTAAAATTGACGGTCCGTGTATATCGATCTTTCGTATCGCAAACTGCATACTTTTCTCCACGGAAGGACGCAGCCGTCCACGTGTCCAGCACAACCCGCCATTCTGGAGAAACGAACATGAGCGAACCGACTCTCACCGCCGCCAACGTGACCGACCTGCGCTCGGCCATCGAACTGCTCAAGCAGCACGAAGGCGAATACGTCGAAACGAACGAACCTGTCGACCCCGAAGCCGAACTGTCCGGCGTCTATCGCTACGTCGGCGCGGGCGGCACGACCGCGCGTCCGACCAAACGCGGCGGCCCCGCGATGATGTTCAACAACGTCAAAGGCTTTCCGGCATTTCGCGTCGCCATCGGCATGCTGGGTTCGCGCAAGCGGGTTGCGCGTCTGCTCGGCGCGGAACCGGAAAAGCTCGGCTTTCTGCTGAAGGATTCCGTACAGCATCCGATCGAACCGGTGCTCGCCGAACCGGGCCGCGCGTTCTGCCAGGAAATCGTGCATCGCGCCGACGAACCCGGCTTCGATCTGCATACGCTGCTCCCCGCGCCGACCAACACGCCCGAAGACGCCGGTCCCTATCTGACGATGGGCCTGTGCTACGCGGCCGATCCGGAAACCGGCGAGCACGACGTGACGATTCACCGTCTGTGCGTGCAGAGCAAGGACGAGCTGACGATGTGGCTCACGCCGGGCCGCCATATCGACGCCTTCCGCATGAAGGCCGAAGCCGCCGGCAAGCCGCTGCCGATTTCGGTGAGCATCGGCGTCGATCCGGCGATTTACGTGGCCGCATGTTTCGAGCCGCCGACCACGCCGCTCGGCTACGACGAACTGAAGATTGCCGGCGCGCTGCGCGGCCGTCCGGTCGAACTCTCGCAGTGTCTGACGATCAATGCGCGCGCCATTGCGCACGCCGAGATCGTTATCGAAGGCGAACTGCTGCCGAACGTGCGCCAGCGCGAAGACCAGAACACCGACACCGGCAAGGCCATGCCCGAATTCCCCGGTTACACCGGTGAAGCGAAGGACGAGCTGCCGGTCATCAAGGTCAAGGCCGTCACGCACCGCCTCAACCCGATTCTGCAGACCACGATGGGCCCCGGCGAAGAGCACGTGAACATGGCGGGCATTCCGACCGAGGCGAGCATTCTGCAGATGGTCGAGCGCGCGATGCCGGGCAAGCTGCTCAACGTCTACGCGCACAATTCGGGCGGCGGCAAGCTGCTCGCGGTGATGCAGTTCAAGAAGTCGGCGGCGGTCGACGAGGGCCGCCAGCGCCAGGCCGCGATTCTCGCGTTCGCGGCGTTCCCCGAACTGAAGCACGTGATGCTCGTCGATGAAGACGTCGATATCTTCGACACCGACGACGTGCTGTGGGCCATGCAGACGCGCTTTCAGGGCGATGTCGACACCATCAGCATTCCCGGCGTGCGTTGCCATCCGCTCGACCCGTCGCAGACGCCCGCGTTCAGCCCGAGCATTCCGGAAGTGGGCACGAGCTGCAAGACGATCTTCGACTGCACGGTGCCGTTCAAGCTCAAGCACGAATTCGAGCGCTCGAAGTTCCTCGAAGTCGATGTGAACCGCTTCCTGCCGGGCTTCAACGGCAACTGAAACGCGCGCTCAAACGCACGTTGAACCCCTCCTGTCGTATCCTGACCGGGCATCGTCCGGCCGGGAGCGGCTGTCCCTCGATCAATCGATCGCATCGAACCGCGGCCGCGTACGCGCAGCCGCCCTCATCGTGACCGGCGCACGACTGAACAAGGTCGATCTCATGCAGACTCCCTCACCCTCAGGCATCGCCGCCCTGCTACGCCGGCCGTTCGTCGCGCTGCGCGCGTTGCTTTCCCAGCTCGCCTCGCCTGCCGCGAAGCGGCGCTTCCCGTTCGCCGTGCGCGCCGGACTGTGCTGCGGCATCCCCGTGATGGCCGGCTGGTTCGCCGGCGACATTCATGCCGGGCTGCTCGCCACCATCGGCTCCTTCACCGCGCTGTACGGCAGCGATCGTCCTTATCGAAACCGGGCCGTGCATCTGGCCGCGATCGCCTTCGCGCTCGCGGCGGTGGTCTCGCTCGGCATCTGCGTCGCCCCGCATGCCGTGCTGGCCGTCGTGATGGTCGCGCTGATCGCGGCGCTTGCCACCTTCGTCTGTAATTCGCTGCATATCGGGCCACCGGGCGCGTACATGTTCGCGCTGGCCTGCGCGAGCGGCACCGGCATGGCGGCCGGCGGCGCCGATCCGATCCATAGCGGGCTGTACGTGCTGTGCGGCGGCATCGTCTCGTGGCTCGCGCACATGGCCGGTGCGCTGCTTGATCGGCGCGGGCCGGAGCGAGCGGCCATCGCCAGCGCGGCCGAAGCCGTGGCCGCTTTCGCCGAGAGCCAGGATGCCGCGAAACGCGTCGTGGCCCGCCACCGCGCCGCGCGCGCACTCGACGACGCGTGGACCACGCTCGTCACCTGGCAATCGTTCTCTTCCCCGCAGCGTTCATCGGGCACGCCTGGCGACCCCGTGCTCGACGCCTTGCGCCGTCAAGGCCGCCGCCTGCACCGGATCTTCTCCGAGCTGCTGACGGAAACCGGCGCTCAGGACGCCCGTCGCGCCGAATGCCTGCAGCTTGCGCGCGAGGCGCGCCATCTCGGCGAGGAGGCGAGCCACGCGCCGCTGCCCGACGCGCCTTCCGCTGCCGCCCGATTTCCGCTCAGCCGCCGCACGGCGTTCGCGTCGCTGCGCGAGAGCGTCGTGCCCTGGTCCAATCCTCTGTTGCTCGCGGCGCGCGTGGGCGTGGCCACGTTGATCGCGGGCGGGATCGGCGTGGCGCTCGGGCTGGATCGCGCGTACTGGGGCATGGCGGCCGTCGTCGTCGTGCTCAATCAGGCCTATGGCTGGCCGGGCACGTTCCGGCGCGCCTGTTATCGCGTGCTCGGCACGCTCGCCGGTCTGATCCTCGCGTGGGCCGTGCTCGCCGCCCATCCGCAAGGTCTCTGGATCGCGGCGGCCGTGGGCCTGCTGCAATTCGCCATCGAGATCTGGGTCGTGCTGCAGTACGCCGTCGCCGCGATCTTCATCACCGCGAATGCGCTGACAATCGCGGCGGGCGGCCAGGGCTTTCCGGCCATCACGCATCTGTTCAGCGCGCGGGCGCTCGATACGGCCATCGGCTGCGCCGTCGCGCTCGCGGTGTTCCACTTCACGGTGCGCCGTTCCGCGCATCGGCAGTTGCGCAGCGAAATGGCCCGCACGCTCGCCGCCGCCCAGCGCGTGCTGCGCTGTCTGTCGCACGGCGCCGTCACCGCGCCCGAAGCGCTGGAAGCACGACGCGATCTGCAACATCAGACCATTACGCTGCAACAGGTCTTCGAAGCCGATGCGCCCGCGCTGAAGCGCAACGCCCCGCTCTCGCGCACGCTCGGCAGCGCGGCGGCGGCCACGCAACGGCTCGCTTACCGGCTGCTGAACGCCTGCTGGGAGCAGGAAGCGGTGGGCGAACGCGACGCCCCGCCCGTCGTCGACGCGGCCACGCTGTTCGAGGATTACGTGCTCGCGCAGGAGTGGCTCGAAGTGCTCCGGCTCCATCTGGACGGCGATGCGTCGCCGCGCTGGCCGCAACGTCATGCCGTATTCCTGCACGACGAAATCGACGCGCTGACCCGCACGCTTCGCGAACCGCAGTGATCGCCCGCGGCGCGACATGGCATGGCACAGACGCCGATGCCGTGCCGCCGCCGCACATTCCAGAGCGATCCGGCACACCCGATCCATACGTTCTAACTTATTAAATTCGCGCGTTCGAGTGTATCGATCTTCTGATTGAGAACTCGCATACTTCACTTATCGACGGAAGCCGTCCAGCCGCCACGCAGCGGGACCCGCTCCGCTCCTCAACACGCACACTGGAGAGTCACATCATGCAAAAGCCACGAGTCGTAGTCGGAATCAGCGGCGCCACCGGATTCATGTATGGCGTCAAGGTGCTGGAGATTCTGCGCGAACTGGGCGCGGAATCGCACCTCGTCATGTCGAAGGCCGCCGGTCTCACGCGCGAACACGAAACCACGCTCTCGCGCCAGGACGTGATCGACATGGCCGACGTGTTCTATCCGACCGGCGCGGTCGGCGCGGCGATTTCGAGCGGTTCGTTCCGCACGGCCGGCATGATCGTCGCGCCCTGCTCGATGAACACGCTGGCCTGCATCGCGAACGGCGTGACCGAAAACCTCGTCACGCGCGCCGCCGACGTCACGCTCAAGGAGCGCCGCCGTCTCGTGCTGATGGTGCGCGAAACACCGCTGCATCTGGGCCAGATCCGCAACATGGCGGCGGTGACGGAATACGGCGCGATCGTGTTTCCGCCCGTGCCCGCGCTCTATGCCGGCCCACAGACGGTGGACGCGATCATCACGCACAGCGCCGCGCGCGCAGTCGGTCTGCTCGGCTTCGAATCGAAGGCGCAGCCGCGCTGGGGCGAAACCGTCGCGGCGCTCGACGCCGAACAGGAACTCGCGTGGTAAGCCACGCCGCGCCAACGCCGACCTCGCACGATTTGCCTGATTTGCCCGATTTGCCCTCGATCCCGCCGGAGCCCGCACGCATGAACGCCTTGCCGTCCGCCATCGTCGATGTCCTGCGCGCGCATCACGTGCTGTCGCTGTCCGTGTGCAGCCAGGACGTGCCGTGGGCCGCCAACGCCTTTTTCGCCTTCGACGAAGACACCGCGAGCTTCGCCCTGCTCGGCCATCTGGACACCCAGCACGCGCGCATGCTGCTCGCCAATTGCCATGTCGCGGGCACGGTCGCGGGCCAGCCCGCGGCGGTGAACGAGATCGTCGGCGTGCAGTTCTACGGCCTCGCGCGCGTGATCGAGGATGAAGCCGAGCGCCGCGCGGGTCTCGCGCTCTATCACGCGCGTTTTCCGTTTGCGCAGGGCATGGCGGCGCCGCTCTGGCGCATTCATCTGCTGCGGCTCAAGCTCACCGACAACCGCACGACGTTCGGCAGCAAGACGACGTGGGAACGCCATGCGGGCGACGCTGGCGCAGCCTTCAACTCATCAGCCCAACCCTCAGGCCCGCACTCACGCTGACGCGCCCGAAATGCGCCGCGCCAGCGAGCGCGCGCTTTCGAGCAGCGCCTCGGCGATGGCGTCGCGCTCCGCCGCGAAACGCCCGGTCGGCAGCGTGACGGTGATCGAGTACGGCTTGCCGCCCATTTCGAGCGCGATGGCGAGCGCGGAAATGCCCTCGAACGGCACGTCTTCTTCGATCGCGTAGCCGTCGCGGCGCGCCTGCGCCAGTTCCTCATCCAGCACGGCGCGATCGACGGCGTTCGGCGCGGCGGCGATCTGCGCCTCGCGCGGGCCGTCCGCGAGGATCGCGAGCATGGCCTTGCCCGGCGCGCTCGTGAACATGTCGACTTCGAGCACCTTGGGCAGCACCACGCGCAGCGGCCGCGGCGAACTGAACGCTTCGAGCACCAGCACGCGGCCGTTGGCGAGCGTGGTCAGCACCACCGATTCGTCGAGTTCGGCGAGCAGGCGGTTCATCTCGCTGCGGAACGCCTCGACCGGATCGGCGTCGAGCCCGCGCGCCAGCACGCTCATTGTCGGGCCGAGGCAGAAGCCGCCGCCCGCCGGCGCGGGCGCGACCATGCCCTCGTCCTCCAGCGCGCCGACGATGCGCTGCACCGTCGAGCGCGGCAACTCCACCCGCGTGGCGATCGCGCCGAGGCTCAGGCCGTTGCGCCCCTGCTCGGCCAGCACGCGCAGCACGCCCACGGCGCGCCGGATCACCTGAATGCCCGAACGCGCGTCGTCGCGCTCCTCCTGGGCCGCTCCTGTCACTTCGTTTTTCTTGACCATGTTCTCACTGAGGTGTCATCGCACCGAATAACCATATTGTGATACATTGCACCGCATTGCGGTTACTCGCATTATCGACGCAAGGCATGGCAGCGCCCAAGCGTGTTGTTAGAAGGAAATGATTTTGGACAAAAAACCCTTAATTGGGCTCGGCGGCGTCATCGTGGCAGCAATGTCCGCCGAATTCAACGATCAGGTGGGTTCGGCGGCGATGATCGACGTGCGCGGCGCGCTCGGCATCGGCCACGACCCCGGCATCTGGATCGAAAGCCTCTATCTCTCGGGCATGGTGATCGGCATGGCGCTGTCGCCGTGCTGGTCGGCGGCGGTCACGCTCAAGCGCATGGTGCTGTTCGCGATCGCGCTGAACTGCGTGGCGACCGCGCTGCTGCCGCTCGCGCCCAACGAAGCCTGCTTCTACGCGCTGCGCGCCGTCGAAGGCTTCGCGCACGGCCTGACGATCCCTTTGCTGATGACGACGGCGCTCAAGTACCTCACGCCGAACATCCGCCTCTGGGGGCTTGCGTGCTACGCGCTCACCGCGACCTTCTTCCCGAACCTGAGCGCCGCCGTGTCCGCGCTGTGGACCGACGTGGTCGGCTGGCAGTTCGTGTTCTTCGAAGCGATCCCGCTCTGCACGATCGCCGCGCTGTGCGTCTGGTACGGCATGCCGCAGGATCCGCCGCATTACGAGCGCCTGCGCCAGTACGACTGGCCCGGCACCCTGCTCGTGATCGTCGGACTCGGCGCGCTGACGACGATGCTCCAGCACGGCAGCCGCCTCGACTGGTTCCAGTCGAAGTTCATCTGCACGCTGGCGCTCATCAGCGCGATCGCGCTGCCGCTGCTGGTCATCAACGAATGCCGGCAGACCATTCCGCTGTTCCGCCCGCAACTGCTCAAGCGCCGCAACTTCGCGTATGGCGTGTTCACGCTGTTCTGCTTCGTGATCGTGGCGATGTCGAGTTCGACGGTGCCGTCCGAGTATCTCGCCGATGTACAGGGCTTCCGGCCCATGCAGATCTGGACCGTGATGGCCGAAGTGGCCGCGCTGCAACTGATCTTTCTGCCGCTCGTCGTGCATCTGCTCGATATCGAATGGATCGACGCACGCTGGATCAACGGCCTCGGCCTGCTGTGCCTGATTACTGCGTGCATCGGTTCGAGCCAGCTCGATTCGACCTGGAGCCGCGAGCAGTTCTATCTGTGGCAGGCGGTTTCCGGTTTTGGTCAGGCCTGCGTGGTGCTCTCGCTGCTGATGATGGCGACCAACGCGCTGGTGCCGCAGGAAGGTCCGTTCGCCTCGTCGCTCGTGAACATGCCGCGCGGTTTGAGCGAAGTGATCGGCGCGTGCCTGCTCACGCTGATGGCGCGTTTTCGCGGCCAGTTGCACGCCACGCGTCTGCTTGAAAGCGCGGGCACGCATCGCTTTTCGACCGTGCAGGCGAACGGCGGACTCGATCCGCAACATCTGCCGCCGCTGCTCGCCGATGGCGCGCAACGCGGCGCGGACAGCCTCGCGGGCTTCGCGCACGCCATCGACGTGCAGCGCGCCGTGATGGTCGTCAGCGACGACTATCTGCTGCTCGCGGGCGTCGCCACGCTCATTTTCGTCGTGCTGCTGGTGCTGCCCGAACGCACGCATCCGCCGCGCATCGCACTCCTGAAGAAATAACGACGCGTCGAACCCACACGTCTAACGCTACCGATTTACCCATGAACGATATGACCCAACCCGCCGCCGCAGCGGCCAAGCCGTCCGCGCCTCAAACGTTGCACAAAGAAATGCACAAGGAAACTCCGCCGAAAAAGAGCCGCGTGCCGCTCGTCATCGGCATCGCCATCGTGGCGCTGTTTGCCGGTGTCGCCGGCTGGAAGATCTACGCGCCGAGCGCCAACGTCTGGACCGACGACGCGCGCATCACCGCGCACTACACGACGATCGCGCCGCGCGTCGCCGGACAGATCGCGAGCGTAAGCGTGCAGGACAACCAGAGCGTGCACGCGGGCGAGTTGCTCGCGACGCTCGACGACCGCGACTACCGCACCGCCGTCGAGCGCGCGCAATCGCAGCTCGATCGCGACCGCGCGCAGGTCGACGACGCCTCGGCATCGGTCGCGCGCCAGCCCGACGTGATCGCGCAAAACAGCGCCCAGGTCCAGCAGATCGAGGCGCGCCTCGCGCTCGCGCAATCGAACGCCACGCGTTATCGCAACCTCGCCGCGTTCGGCTCGGGCTCGAAGCAGGACACCGAAGCCGCCGACACCACCTTGCGCGAACAGAGCGCGCAACTGGCGCAGGCGCGCGCGGCCGTGAGCGCGGCGCAGCATCAGCTCGATCTGCTCAAGGCGCAGCACGAAGCGGCGATCGCCACCGTGCACGCCGACGAAGCCGCGCTCGCGCAAGCGCAACTGAATCTGAGCTACACGCGCATCGTCGCGCCGATGGACGGCGTGGTGGGCGAGCGCGCCGTCGAGCCCGGCAATTACGTGAGCCCGGGCGCGGCGCTGATGGCGCTCGTGCCCGTGAAGGGCATGTATGTGGAAGCGCAGTATCGCGAGGTCGCGCTCAAGCATATGCAGCCGGGCCAACACGTGCGTGTGCATGTGGATGCCTACGATATCGATCTGAACGGCGTGGTCGACAGCGTGCCGCCTTCGACGGGCGCCGTGTTCGCGCCCATCGCGCCGGACAACGCCACGGGCAACTTCACGAAGATCGTGCAGCGTCTGCCGGTGAAGATCGTGTTCGCGCCGGACCAGCCGAAGGCGGATCTGCTGCGCCTGGGCATGTCGGTCGAAACCACCGTGCTGACCGATAACGCCGATGTCGTGGGCAAGCTGCGCGATACCTATCATGCAAGCGATGCCAGCGCCGCCGGCAACACTAGCGCCGCGCAAGCCGCACAAGCCACCAGCGACGCGGACGGAGCGGGAGCATGAGCATGGCCCTCGACAAGCTCAAACCTCGCGCGCGGCCGCTTGCGCTCAAGACCGGCGTGATCGGCGCCATCGCCCTGCTGGGCGCGCTCGTTAGCGGCTGCACGGTCGGCCCGCGCTTCGAGCCGCCCAAACCGGACACGCCGCCGCCCTCGGTCTGGCACCTCACGCCCGGCGACGGCACCAGCGACGTGACCACGGGCGCCATCGACGAAACCTGGTGGACGCGCTTCCAGGACCCCGAACTCGACAGCCTCGTGCAACGCCTCGTCAAGCAGAACCTCGACCTCGCAAGCGCGAGCGAACGCGTGATCGAGGCGCAGGCGGCGCGGCGCGTGACGGCGTCGGCGGGCATGCCGAGCGTGGGCGCGTCGGTGTCGCAGGCGCACGATCGCATCAGCTCGACGGGCACCTCGACGCTCGTCACGCATCCGCCCGGCGCGCCGCTCGAATACGACGACTGGGGCGCGGGCCTCTCGGCGTCGTGGGAACTCGACCTGTTCGGCCGCGTGCGCCGCGCCGTGGAAGCCGCCGACGCGGGCACCGTCGCCGCCGAAGAAGCGCGCCGGGGCGTGGCGCTCGACGCGCTCGCCGAACTCGCCGCCGACTACATGACGCTGCGCGGCGCGCAACAACGCGAAGCCATCGCGCGCCGCAATCTCGACAGCGCCACGCACGCGCTCGAACTGGTCGAAAACCAGTACGAAAACGGCATCGGCAATACGCTCGACGTGGCGCGCGCGAAGGCCACGCGCGACGCGATCGCCGCGCGCGTGCCGGATCTGCAAACCACGGAACAGCAGAGCATCAACGCTATCGGCCTGTTGCTCGCGCAACCGCCGCGCGCGCTGCAGGACGAACTCGCGCCCGTCGCCGCGCTGCCGCTGCTGCCGCCGCAAGTGCCGGCGGGCTTGCCTTCTGCGCTGCTGCGCCGCCGTCCGGACATTCGCGAAGCCGAGGCGCGGCTGCATCAGGCGACCGCCGAAACGGGCGTGGCCGTGGCGTCGTTTTATCCCGACGTGAGTCTGACCGGCAGCGTCGGCACCGAAGGGCTGCAATTCGGCAATCTGTTCAGTCTCGCGAGCCGCGCGTTCTCGATCGGGCCGAGCATCGATATTCCGATCTTCGAAGGCGGGCGTCTGCGCGGCACGCTCAAGCTGCGCCGCGCGCAACAACGCGAGGCCGCGATCGCGTATCAGAAGACCGTGCTGCAAGCGTGGCGCGACGTCGATAACGCGATGACCGCGTATGGCAATACGCAGCGCCGCCGCAGCGAACTCGCGCAGGCCGTCGATCAGGAACGCACCGCGCTCACGGCGGCCACGCAGCGTTATCAGCAAGGCAGTTCGAGCTATCTGCAGGTGGATACCGCGCAGGACGCGCTGCTCGGCGGCGAAGACACGCTCGCCCAGGCCGACATGGCGCTGCGCGAACAACTCGTGGCGCTGTACAAGGCGCTGGGCGGCGGGTGGTCGGCGGCGGGCTGATTTCCATTGACGCTTAAAGCGTTTTAACCGACACGAAAGACTTCACACACCCAGGTGTGATAGCCGAGGCGCCAGCCTCGTTTGCAGCCCCGGCGACCGGAATTCGCCGGGGCTTTTTTATCGCTATGCTTTTTATTCGATTCAGCTTACACGTAATACATTGAAAGCATTATTTTCAAAAATAGCTGAAGAATCTTTCAATGTCGGGACACATTCCCGAATTCACACGCGTGGCCGACAATATCAGGCTGCTATCGATACGCGCGAAGTATTCGCGCCCGTCGCACGCTCTCTTTCTCTCTCTTCGTCACGTCGATCAACAAGAATGAAAGTGCTTCGTCAATTCATGCCGCTGGCGATAGCAGCGGCACTCGCCTTCTCCGCCAGCCATTGCGCATTGGCTCAGGACAGCGCTGCGGCATCCGGCGCGGCCGAAACGCAGGACGGCCCCGTCTACGGCCCTGAACTTCAAGGCTTCGACTATCCGTATCCGGTCAAGACCTTCACGTTCACGTCGCAACGGCAGACGCTCAACATGGCGTATATGGACGTGCCGCCCGACGCCGCCAAAGCGAATGGCCGCACCGCCGTCCTGCTGCACGGCAAGAACTATTGCTCGGCCACCTGGGCGCCCACCATCAAGGTGCTCAGTGAAGCGGGCTATCGCGTGATTGCCATCGACCAGATTGGTTTCTGTAAATCGAGCAAGCCGGACAACTATCAATTCACCTTCCAGCAACTCGCGCTCAATACGCACGCGCTGCTGGAATCGCTGGGCGTCGACCATCCGATCATGATTGGCCATTCGACGGGCGGCATGCTCGCGATCCGCTATGCGCTCACGTGGCCCGAGCAAACGCAGCAACTCGTGCTCGTCGATCCGATCGGTCTCGAAGACTGGCGCGCGAAAGGCGTGCCGCCGGTTTCCGTCGATCAATGGTACGAACGCGAGTTGCATACGTCGGCCGCGCGCATTCGCAACTACGAGAAAAACACCTATTTCGCGGGGCAATGGAAAGACGCCTACGAGCCTTCGGTGCAGATGCTTGCCGGCATGTATCGCGGCCCGCAGCGCGCGAGCGTGGCGTGGAATTCTGCGCTGCTTTACGACATGATTCTCACGCAGCCGGTTTATTACGAACTCTCGCATCTCCAGCCGCCCACGCTGTTGATGATCGGCGATAAGGACACCACGGCCATCGGCAAGGAATACGCTCCGGCGGCCATCCGGCCGACGCTCGGCAATTACCCCGCGCTCGCGCATCATGCGGCCAGCGTCATTCCGCATGTTCAGCTCGTGGAATTTCCCGACGCCGGTCACGCTCCGCAAATGCAGGTGCCCGACCGCTTCCACGCCGCCCTGTTGCGCGGCCTCGCCGAAGCGAACGCCGCAAACTGATATCGATGAAAGGCAGGCGCGGCGCGGCGCGTTGCCGTGCCTGCCTGACATGCACTTGATTACCGCAATGAAATTCACTGTACTTGCCGCGGCTTCTTTCGCCGCTGTTGCCCTGTTCTCGAATGCCGCAAGCGCGGCGCAGTCCGAAACGCTCGCCGCCGATCCGGTTTATGCGGTCGTTCACGTCGATATCGAACCGCCGAAAGTGCCCGACGCCCTGCCTGCGCTGCGCGCCTTCGAAGCGCAGGCCAAACAGGACCCGGCCGTCGCAAGCATCGACATCCTTCAGCAAACCGGCGCGGAAAATCATTTCACGCTCGTGGAAGTGCTGAAATCGAAAGCGGCTTATGATGCGTTCGTTTCGCGTCCTTATGTGCGCACGCTGCGCGAGACGCTGCAACCGATACTCGGCGGTCCGTTCGACGAGCGTCTGCATCATGTCATGCCGTAAATGACGCCTTGCCCACTGAGATAAACCGATGAACGCATTCAAAGCCGCTGGCGCGTCGCTGATCGCCGGTCTTTTCTGCTTCGCCAGCGTGAGCGCCGTCGCGGCAACGGACGATGCAAACGTCAACGCCAACGCCAACGCCGACGCCAACGCCTGCACGAACGCGGCCCGCAGCCTCGCGCCGGACGGCACCTTGCGTGCTTCGATCAACATCGGCAATCCGGTGCTGGCCGCGCTCGATGCGAACACGCATGAGCCGGTCGGCGTCTCCGTCGATCTGGCGGGCGAACTCGCGCGGCGTCTGGGCGCACGCGTGCAACTCGTCACGGCGACGAGCGCGGCCGCCTCGCTCGACAATGTCGTGAGCGGACGCGCCAACGTGGGCTTCTTCGCCATCGATCCCAAACGCGGCGAGGACATTCATTTCACCGCGCCTTATGTGCTGATCGAAGGCGCGTACGCGGTGCGCGACGGCTCGCCGATCGCGCGCAGCACCGACGTCGACCAGCCCGGCGTGAGCATCGCGGTCAGCCGCGGCAGCGCCTACGATCTCTATCTTTCGCGCGCGCTGCATCATGCGACGCTCGTGCGGATTTCGCCGTCGTCGGCCGTGTTCGACGCGTTTCAGAAACAGCACATCGACGTGCTCGCCGGTGTGAAGCCACAACTCGCGCAGGAAGCCGCGTCCGGCAGCGGACTGCATCTGCTCGACGGACGCTTCATGGTGATCCGCCAGGCAATGGGCGTGCGCAAGAACGAAGGCGACGACGCCGCGAACTGCGTCGCGCAATTCGCGGGCGAGATGGCGAAATCGGGTTTCGTGGCCGAGGCGCTCACGCGTCATCATGTGGATGGCGCGAGCGTCGCGCAGCCGGGCGACTGACGCGCTACAAAACGACGCAGCGCGACCGGCACGAAGCCGTCGCGCTGCCTCTTTAACGGCGCATGCTCAGTGCCCGAACACGTCGGCGTCGAGCATGTCCGACTCGTCGCGCTTGAGTGCGCTCACGGCCGTCATCTCCTCGTCGCTCAGACGAAAATCGAAGATGTCGAGATTCTGCGCCTGACGTTCCGGGTCCGCCGATTTCGGCACCGGCACGAAGCCGCGCTGCGTATGCCAGCGCAGGACGATCTGCGCGGGCGTGCGCCCGTAACGCCGCGCGATCGACACGATCGCTTCTTCCGCCAGCAAGTCGCCGCCGCGCCCGATCGGGCTCCAGGTTTCCGTCACGATGCCGCGCTCCGCATGGATCGCCACGATATCGTCGCGCGCGTGCCAGGGATCGAGCTGGATCTGGTTCACGTGCGGCACGAAGCCCGCGTCGAACAGACGCTGCAGATGCTCGGGCTTGAAGTTCGACGTGCCGATCGCGCGCACCTTGCCCGCCTCCAGCAGTCGCACGAGCCCTTCGAACGCTTCCACGTAGCGGTTCTGATCGGGATTGGGCCAATGCACGAGCAGCAGGTCCAGATAGTCGAGACCCATGCGCTTGAGGCTCGCCTCGCAGGCCTCGCGCACGCCGTTCACGCTATGCCACTGGCGATTGAACTTGCTGGTGACGAAGATCGACTCGCGCGCGATGCCCGACGCGCGAATGCCTTCGCCCACCCCCACTTCGTTGGCGTAGTTTTCCGCTGTATCGACTAGCCGATAGCCGACCTGCAGGGCGCTCGCCACGGCTTTCGCCGCGCCGACGTCGTCGAGCGGCCAGGTGCCGAGACCGGTTTGCGGCATCTCCACGCCGTTGGCCAGTTTGATGAGAGGCGCCGGATTGACTGTCATGAAAAGTTCCTTGAAACGTCCTTGGTAAAATGCGTGCAGCCGCGCGGGCCGCACGTCCCGCGTGCCAAAAACAAACCGCCTACCGCGGTCTCCGGATACCCTCGCATACCGATGGGTATCCGCGTACCGGCCAGCCGAGGGCACTTGCGAAGGAATCCGCCCATGCCCCGCATGACCCGTGAAGAAAGCCAGGCGCAGACGCGCGAGAAGCTTATCGGCGTCGCGCAGATGCTCTTCGCGCGCGACGGCTATGCCGCCACCTCGCTCGAACGCATTGCCGACGAAGCCGGCTACAGCAAAGGCGCCGTCTATTCGAATTTCGACGGCAAGGAAGCGCTGTTTCTCGACGTGCTCGATGCGCACGGCAAGACAAGCCTCGCCACCATCCTCGCGGCGCTGCACGACGCGCACACGCTCGACGATGCCATCGAACGCCTCGCGCGCTGGTCCGACAAGCAGTCGCGCACCGGCAACTGGCCTTCGCTGATCGTCGAATACGCGCGCCACGCCAAACCGGCCAGCGCGTTTCGCAAAGCCCAGGAAAAAGTGCTGCGCGCACAATGGCGCGCACTCGGTGAGCGGCTGCTCGCGCTGACTTCCACTTCGGCCGGCACCACGCTCTCGCCCGAAACGGTCGGCGCGCTCGTGTTCGAGTTGACCTACGCGCCCGCGATGAGTTTCGTCAGCCAGCCCACTTCGGGCGATTTATTGCGTGTGGCACTGCAAGGCGTGTTTGGCGCAAGCGCCGCGCCCGCTCCTGCAAGCAAGCGCACGAAGCGCTGAGCACGCGCACGAAGCGCTCAGGAAACGAGCGTGACGCCGCCATCGATGGCAATCGTCTGGCCCGTCACGAAACCGTTGCCGATGAGAAAGAGATACGCGGCGGCCACTTCCTCGACTTTGGCGGTGCGCCCGAGCGGAATGAGCGACGTGAAGCGCTGCTCGATCGCATCCACGTCGCTTGCGGGCAGATTGCGCCAGAGCGGCGTGCGCGTCCAGGTGGGCGCGACCGCATTCACGCGAGCACGCGGCGCCAGTTCCACGGCAAGCCCTTCGACCAAAGTGCGAATGGCGTCGTTACCGACAATCGCGCCCGACGCGTTGTGCGCCCGGCCGCCCGATCCCGCCGTAAACACGAGACTGCCGCCCTCGCGCAGACGCGGCGCGGCGTGACGCGCGAGCCGCAGATTGGCGTAGAACTTCTCCTCCACGGCCTGGCGAATGGTTTCGAGCGGCGCTTCGAGAAAGCCGCCGCCCATTGCGCCGCCCGCCATCGAGACGAGATGATCGAACGGTTCGATGCGCGCGAAAAAATCCGCTAGCGCGGCTTCGTCGGCGATATCGAGCGCGAGCGCGCTCACCGTGTTTTGCGGCGTGGCGAGCGCGGCCAGCGCCGCGTCGCGCCGCTGCGCATCGCGGCCCGTGATGACGACCTGCGCACCGGCATCGCGCGCCATGCGGGCCACTTCAAAACCGAAGCCCGACGTACCGCCGACGATCACCACGCGTCGGCCCTTGAGTTGCGCTGTCATGTTTCACTCCCGATTCACGCCGCATTCCCGCGTTTCGCAGGCCTGCGCCGCTTCAGATTTTCAGATTCCGATGAGTATCTGAATACTACACCGAATTCCGAAACCGGATGGGAGGGGGAACAAGCCGCCAGGGCATCAGAGGGGTGTTTGACGCGCCCTCTTACCTTTCGCTCGCTTCGCTGGCAGCGCGCGCGTCGAATGCCGCGCGCGCGATATCGACGGCGTCGAGGTTGTGCAGCGTCCATGCATAGAGCGCCCTGAACGGCCCTTGCAGCGAACGCCCCAGTTGCGTGATCTCGTATTCGACCGCGACCGGCGACACTGGAATCACTCGGCGCGACACCAGACCATTGCGCTCCAGACGGCGCAGACATTGCGTCAGCGCCTTCTGCGTAACGCCTTCCAGATGGCGCTTGATCGCGTTGAAACGCATCGGGCCCGCGTCGAGCACGGTCAGAATCATCATCGACCATTTGTCCGCGATCTGGTCGATCAGCAGACGGCTCGGGCAGTCGACGGAAAAATGTTGGCGGCAATCGGGCTTGAGCGGCAAGGGCGACATGGGGCAGGTTTCCTCGAGGATACCTAGGCGAAACAAAGTGCGTTCTTGACGCCAGGTATCCGGAATATACCATTCGGGGTGCTGCGGGATTCAGCCGCAATTCAGACCGGCATGCGCGCATGCCCTTGACCTCCACGGAGCCCCACCCGATGTCTTCGTTTGCAACCGATGTCCTGTTTCAACCTTTCTCGGTCGGCTCGCTGACGCTGCCGA
Organism: Paraburkholderia tropica; assembly: GCF_014171495.1. Taxonomy (NCBI): domain Bacteria; kingdom Pseudomonadati; phylum Pseudomonadota; class Betaproteobacteria; order Burkholderiales; family Burkholderiaceae; genus Paraburkholderia; species Paraburkholderia tropica. The sequence continues at coordinate 1,055,423 of NZ_CP049137.1, read as the reverse complement.
ACCGTATCGTCATGGCGCCGATGACGCGCTCGTTCGCGGCGGGCGGCATTCCCGGCCCGTCGAACGCGGCCTACTACCGGCGTCGCGCGGAAGGCGGCGTCGGCCTGATCCTGTCGGAAGGCACGGTCGTGAACCGCCCCGCGTCGCGTAACCATCCGGGCATTCCGTTCTTCCACGGCGAGGCGGCGCTCGCGGGCTGGCAGCACGTGATCGACGAAGTGCACGCAGCGGGCGGCCGCATGGGCCCGCAACTCTGGCACACGGGCGCGGTGAAAAGCTTCCTCACCGACTGGACGCCGGACGCGCCCGTCGAAAGCCCCTCGGGTCTCGACGCACCGGGCGTGGAGCGCGGCGTGGCGATGAGCGACGCCGATATCGCCGATACGATCGCCGCGTTCGCGCAAGCGGCCGCCGACGCCAAACGCCTCGGCTTCGACACGGTGGAACTGCACGGCGCGCACGGCTATCTGATCGACCAGTTCTTCTGGTCCGGCACGAACCGGCGCGACGACCGCTACGGCGGCCCGAGCATCGGCGAACGCGCGCGTTTCGCGGCGGAAATCATCGCGGCCGTGCGCGCCGCCGTCGGCCCCGACTATCCGATCGTGATCCGCCTGAGCCAGTGGAAGCAGCAGGATTACAAGGCGCGCCTCGCGCCCTCGCCGCAGGAAATGGCGCAATGGCTCGAACCGCTCGTCGCGGCAGGCGCGAGCGTGCTGCATTGCTCGCAGCGCCGTTTCTGGGAGCCGGAATTCCCGGAAGTCGATGGCGAAAACGGCCTGAATTTCGCGGGCTGGGCCAAGAAGTTGACGGGCGCGGCCACGATCAGCGTCGGCTCGGTCGGTCTCTCGGGCGATTTCATGGGCGCGTTCGGCGGCGAAGGCTCGACGAGCGTCGGACTCGACCGCCTGGTCGAGCGGATGGAACGCGACGAGTTCGATCTGATCGCCGTGGGCCGCGCGCTGATCACCGATGCGTCGTGGGCCGCCAAGGTGCGCTCGGGCGATGTCGACGGGCTGCGCGGTTTCGAACCGGCTTCGCTGCACGAACTGGTTTAATCGACGGCGCAGCGACAGCAGCAACAACGCGCCACGCGGCCATGTCCGGCAGAGCGTTCATCGATAAAACTCCGATGGCGCAATGCCGAAATGCCGCTTGAACATCGCGGCAAACGCGCTCTGACTCGTGTAGCCGAGATCGAGCGCGACCGCGACGATCTTCTCGCCGCTCGCAAGCCGCTCCAGCGCGAGAAAGAGCCGCGCGTGCTGTCGCCAGCGCCCCGGCGTCATGCCGGTTTCGCGCTGAAATGCACGATGCAGCGTGCGCTCGGCCATGCCCAGTTGCGCCGCCCAGGGCGCGATTTCGTGCGGCGCGTCGGGCGTGTCGATGATCGCATCGCAGAGCTTGCGCAGACGCGCGTCCTCGGGCCACGGCAAATGCAGCGGCAGACGCTGGATCACCGTGAGTTCGGCCAGCAGCAGGCGCATCAGCAGATCGTCGCGGCTGCCGTGCGCGTAGTCGAACGGCACGTCCACGGCGCCGAGGATCAGTTCGCGCAGCAAGGGCGGCACGGCGATGACACAACTGCCATACGGCAGATCCGGCGCCGCATGCGGCTCCACGAACACGGTGCGCATGCGCACGTTGCCGCTCATGCGGACCGTGTGCTCGAGCCCGGCGTCGATCCAGACCGCGCGCGTGGGCGGCACGACCCAGCGGCCCGCCTGCGCCTCGATCAGCATCACCCCCTCGATCGCATAGAGCAGTTGCGCACGCCGATGCCGATGCGTGGCGACGAACGCGCCGTGCGGATAGTCGGCGGCGAGCGCCGCGAGCGGCATGGGCGTGTCTTCGAACGGGACGTGGACGTCCGGCGGCGGAATAGCGGGCATCGGCGGGAGGGGGTGAAAAACCGGTTGAAAACCGAGTTGGCAGTTTCACGACAGATCGTGCCATTTTAGCGCGAGACAGACCACCGTCACGACGCGCATGCTCGGGGCTCGCTGATTCCTTCCACCGCTGCCCCCTGAACCACGAGGCCCGCATGCCTGCTCCCTCTTCGCGCTCCGCGCTCCCTTCGCTGTTCCCGATCGTCGCGATTGCACTGTGGTCCGGCAACGTCATGGTGTCGCGCCTGTCCGCGCACACCATCGATCCCTACGCGATCACCTTCTGGCGTCTCGTGCTCGCCGTCGCGCTGATGAGCCTTTTCGTGCCGGCCGCCGCCTGGCGCAACCGCGCCGCCATCGTCCCGCAATTGCCGAAGCTCGCTTTTCTCGGCCTGCTCGCGATGGCGCTGTTCCAGTGCCTCTCCTACGAAGCCGCGAAAACAACCACGGCCACCAATATGGCGATCATGACCGCCCTCGTGCCGCTGCTGACGATGCTGCTCTCGGTCGCGCTGCTCGGCGAAACGCCGACCGCGGGCATGGCGGCGGGCGGCGTGCTGTCGTTCGCGGGTCTCGTCTGGCTGATCACCGGCGGCAATCCGCCCGCCCTGCTCGCGGGCGGCGTCCACCCCGGCGATCTGCTGATGCTCGGCGCGGGCGCCGCCTACGCGCTCTATGGCGTGCTGCTGCGGCGCTGGCACGTCGGCTTGCCGTCGTGGCAATCGACCTATTTTCAGGCGATCGCGGCGCTGCTCGTCATGTTGATCCTGATGCTGCGCCTGCCGCTCGCCGATGCGCTGCCCAATCGCGCGAGCCTGCCGCTGATCGCTTACGCGGGCTCGCTCGCCTCGGTCGTGCTGCCGTTCTTCTGGATGCAGGGCGTGAAGCATCTCGGCCCGAACCGCTGCAGCATGTATATGAATCTGCTGCCCGTGTTCACGGCGGTGCTGGCCGTCGGCTGTTTCGGCGAGCGGCTGCATGCGTATCACCTGCTCGGTGGCGGCGTGGCGCTCGCGGGCGTGCTGCTCGCGCAGACGTGGCGCGCGCCGCTGTCGGTCCGGCGCGTGGCCACGATGCCGCGCGAACCGTCCTGCGATTGAGCCGTGACGACGCGCGATTTACAGCCCGACGCCCATTTGCGCGCGCCCAATCGCCGTGAGATCGTCGAGACGCGCGCGGCCGGTGAAATCCACTTCGAAATGATCGGCGGGAAAATCGGGCGGACTGTCTCCGTCGATGAAACTCGGCAGTTGACGCCGTAAATAAGCGTCGTTTTTCGCGCACGCGGGCAGCGAGGCGATATACATCACGTTGCTGTAACCGCTGCCGCGATGCGCGTCCTCGACCGCGTGAATCACGTCGCTGTGCCAGAACACGGTGTCGCCGGGCTGCATCAGCGGGATCGACGAAAGCGCGCGGAACAGCGGCGCGTGATACGCCGCCTTGATCGACAGCGCGCGGCCCGGCATGGCGCCGCAGAGGTCGTCGTCGGCGATATCGTCCTGCAGCGCGCGCAGCAGGATGTAGACCATGGCGCTGGCGATCGGCACGAGTTGCAGCGTGCCGTCGCCCGGCCCCTGCTGCGTCAGCGCGGTCCAGCCCTGGAAGGTGCGGAACATCGAGCACACGGCGGGCGAGGCGATTTCCTCGACCTCCGTGCGCCAGGCCGCGTCGAACGGATCGTAAGCGCGCCAGTTGCCGGAAAACACCTCGCGATAGACCTTGCGGAAATTCGGCTCGATCCAGCGCTCGACCGAGCCGCCATCGCAATGCGCCGACAAGCCCAGCGATTCCGAACCCGGCGGACGCCGGCGCAAACGGTCCGCGTAAACCGGCACGCGGTCGGGATCGAAATGCACGCGCCCTTCGCTTTCGCTGCGCCAGAGCCGGTTCAGAAAAACGCGCGCCTGCGTGAGTTCCGCGGACTGGCGCGCCAGCACTTGCGGCTTCGACCAGTACACGCCGTAAATCTGCGGCTTGCTGGAAGCCAGTTGTCCGAAGTATCGATCCTCCGCGCGGTTTTCGAGCTTTTTGTCGAGGCGATTGCGCTCGACATAGTCGGCGATATCGCGGTCCCATTGCTCGACGCGCGCGCGATCGAACACGTTGCGGATCACGCACGCGCCGCGCGTTTTCACGTTCGCGATCTGCTCCGCGCTTACGCGGCCGGCCGCGATATCGTCGAAGCGGATCTCGGGAATCACTGGCTCGCCGCGCTCGCGCAGCGCCGCGATGCGCTCGGCCTGCGCGATCATGTCCGCCTCGACTTCGGCGAACACCTCGCGATAGTTGGGCAGCCGCTCGCGAAGTTCATTCTTTGCGGCGCGAATGGCGCCTGGGAGGTCGTCGATCTGCAGGGGCATGCGCGTCTCCGTGTTGTGTTGTCGTCTTTATCGGCCCTAGCTTACGTGAGCGGCGAACGAAGCGAAAGCGCGTGACGCCGGGGCGCGATCCGGCGCGGATATTGCGGGGCGTTATTCATTTCCGGCAACGCCGCAAGGTAGTATCACGGACCGAGGGGATTCGACACGTTTCCCGCAGCCGATACTGTCTTTGCGATGCTGTTCAAGCGGCGCATTCAACCACGAGATACACCATGACCACGACATTCGACGCGGCCACGACAGCGGCGATTGCCGCGTTTGCCCAACTGGACTTCTACACGGCCGTGCAGGCGATGCGCGCCGAGGCCGACTACGACCGCGAGCGCGACCAATGGCTCACGGACTACATCGAGGAGCGTGGCGGCGGCGCGGACGACGCCGAGTACGACGCGCTGCACGCGCAAGCCCAGGCGACGCCGGAATATGCGCAATTCATCGAAACCGTGCGCAAGGAATTGCAGGAATACTTCGGCGTGACCGGCGAGCAACTGGACTGGATCATCGTGCTGCGCGACGACGAAAGCGACGCACTCTGGGCGGAGGTCAACCGCCAGCGGACCGCGCTCGGCACCGGCGAAGTGCGCGGCGATCTCTGAGCATGGCGGAGGCCGTCGCGCAGCAAACCTTACGTGACTTTCAGACGCGATTTCGACCGCCTCGCCCCACTTCTCACATGGTGGAATAACATGCCCATCCGGTAAATGTCCTTTCCGGATTCCGCTCTAAAATCGGGCCCGGATTGCCTTGCGGCGCGCGCGACGAATCCACCTGAATTCGTCCGCACAACAGAAAAATCCTGCTAAAACAGCGATCTATCGCAAATCGAACAAATCGCACGCTCCCGCCCGCCGCCCCACGCGCGGCCCCTCATCGCCAACCGCTCCGCCGATCAACTCTTATATAAGACATAAGACATTTGACGATAGACGGCACAGCGATTAGAATCGCGGTCAAAGTAGTGGTAGTGCCCGGAATAGCCTCGGCGTGTCTGGAACGCCTTCCCCTGAAACGCAATACAGCAGGTCCCCATGCTTGAAAACTTTCGTGCTCACGTAGCCGCACGCGCCGCGCTCGGCATCCCCCCCTGCCTCTCACGGCTCAGCAAACTGCCGAGCTGGTGGAACTGCTGACGAATCCGCCCGCAGGCGAAGAGGCCACGCTGGTCGATCTGATCACCAACCGCGTGCCGGCCGGCGTGGACGAAGCCGCGCGCGTGAAGGCCGGCTTCCTGGCCGCCGTCGCCAAGGGTGAAACCGCCTGCGCGCTGATCTCGCGCGAGCGCGCCACCGAACTGCTCGGCACGATGCTCGGCGGCTACAACATCGCCCCGCTGATCGAACTGCTGGCCGACCCGGCCGTGGGCACCGTCGCCGCCGACGCGCTCAAGAAAACCCTGCTGATGTTCGACCAGTTCCACGACGTCAAGGAACTCGCCGACAAGGGCAACGCAAACGCCAAGGCCGTGCTGCAAAGCTGGGCCGACGCCGAATGGTTCACGAGCCGTCCGGAAGTCCCGCAAAGCCTGACCATCACGGTCTTCAAGGTCACGGGCGAAACCAACACCGACGACCTGTCGCCGGCGCCGGACGCCACCACGCGCCCGGACATCCCGCTGCACGCGCTCGCCATGCTGAAGAACGCCCGTCCCGGCATCACGCCGGAAGAAGACGGCAAGCGCGGCCCGGTCAAGTTCATCGAATCGCTGAAGGAAAAGGGTCACCTGGTCGCCTACGTCGGCGACGTGGTCGGCACGGGTTCGTCGCGTAAATCGGCCACCAACTCGGTGCTCTGGTTCACGGGCGAAGACATCCCCTTCATCCCGAACAAGCGCTTCGGCGGCGTGTGCCTCGGCGGCAAGATCGCCCCGATCTTCTACAACACGATGGAAGACGCCGGCGCACTGCCGATCGAACTCGACGTGTCGCAGATGGAAATGGGCGACGTGGTCGAACTGCGTCCGTACGAAGGCAAGGCGCTGAAGAACGGCGCCGTGATCGCCGAATTCACGGTCAAGTCCGACGTGCTGTTCGACGAAGTGCGCGCCGGCGGCCGCATTCCGCTGATCATCGGCCGCGGCCTGACCGCCAAGGCGCGTGAAGCGCTCGGCCTCAAGCCGTCGACGCTGTTCCGTCTGCCGCAACAACCGGTCGACAGCGGCAAGGGCTTCTCGCTCGCGCAGAAGATGGTTGGCCGCGCCTGCGGTCTGCCGGAAGGCCAGGGCGTGCGCCCGGGCACGTACTGCGAACCGAAGATGACCTCGGTCGGCTCGCAGGACACCACGGGCCCGATGACCCGCGACGAACTGAAGGACCTGGCGTGCCTCGGCTTCTCGGCCGACCTCGTCATGCAATCGTTCTGCCACACGGCCGCTTATCCGAAGCCCGTCGACGTCAAGACGCACCAGACGCTGCCGAACTTCATCAGCACGCGCGGCGGTATCGCGCTGCGTCCGGGCGACGGCGTGATCCACTCGTGGCTGAACCGCATGCTGCTGCCCGACACCGTCGGCACCGGCGGCGACTCGCACACGCGCTTCCCGATCGGCATCAGCTTCCCGGCAGGTTCGGGTCTGGTCGCCTTCGCGGCCGCCACCGGCACGATGCCGCTGGACATGCCGGAATCGGTGCTGGTCCGCTTCAAGGGCAAGATGCAGCCGGGCGTCACGCTGCGCGACCTCGTCAACGCGATCCCGCTGTGGGCCATCAAGGAAGGCACGCTGACGGTCGCCAAGCAAGGCAAGAAGAACATTTTCTCGGGCCGCATTCTCGAAATCGAAGGCCTGCCCGACCTGAAGGTCGAGCAAGCGTTCGAACTGTCGGATGCGTCGGCTGAGCGTTCGGCTGCCGGTTGCACGGTGCACCTGAACAAGGAACCGATCATCGAGTACCTCAACAGCAACATCACGCTGCTGAAGTGGATGATCGCGCAAGGCTATCAAGACCCGCGCAGCCTCGAACGCCGTATCAAGGCGATGGAAGCGTGGCTGGCCGACCCGCAACTGCTCCAGCCGGACGCAGACGCGGAATACGCCGCCGTCATCGAAATCGATCTGGCCGACGTGCATGAGCCGATCGTGGCCTGCCCGAACGACCCGGACGACGTGAAGACGCTGTCGGACGTCGCCGGCGCGAAGATCGACGAAGTGTTCATCGGTTCGTGCATGACCAACATCGGTCACTTCCGCGCCGCGTCGAAGCTGCTCGAAGGCAAGCGTGACATCCCCGTGAAGCTGTGGGTCGCGCCGCCGACCAAGATGGACCAGAAGCAGCTGACCGAAGAAGGCCACTACGGCGTGTTCGGCACGGCTGGCGCGCGGACCGAAATGCCGGGCTGCTCGCTGTGCATGGGTAACCAGGCACAGGTGCGCGAAGGCGCGACGGTCATGTCGACGTCGACGCGTAACTTCCCGAACCGTCTGGGCAAGAACACGAACGTGTACCTCGGCTCGGCGGAACTGGCGGCAATCTGCTCGCGTCTGGGCAAGATCCCGACCAAGGAAGAGTACATGGCCGACATGGGCGTGCTGACCGCCAACGGCGACAAGATCTATCAGTACATGAACTTCGACAAGATCGAAGACTTCAAGGAAGTCGCCGACAGCGTGCAGATCTAAACGCGACGAGCGGCTACGGCGCGATAGCGGAAACGCAGATTCGCGCCGTCGTCCGGCTCTTCAGTTTTGCGTTTTAGCGCCATGCCGATAGCGCCGCAGGCTCCAGGCCTGCGGCGCTATTTTTTTATGGATCGCGCGGATTCAGGTGCAGTGTCACGCCCGCTCGGGCGCGCTCGCCGACGGCATCAGCAGCATCGCCACGACGAGCGAGATGACGCATCCGGCCAGCACTTCCTCGATACGCAGGCGCGCGAGCGGCACGATCGCGAAACCCAGTTGCCCGTAGACGAGCCCGACCAGCATCGTGATGAAGAAGACGCCGCGCGCATACGCGTGAAGAATGTAATAGGCCCAGCCGAACACCGATAAGGCCGTCGCCGCCACCAGCAGCCAGGGCTCGTGGCCGCAGAGGCCGATGAGCAGCACGCTCGCCGCCGCGCCCGTGAGCGTGCCCGCGATGCGCTTCATCACGCGGGCGCGCGTGCCCTGATGCGAGGTCGTGCCGAGAAACACCACGAAGGTGCTGATGACGGCCCACATCGCGCGATCCGCCGACAACGCGCTGCCCGCCAGCATCGCCAGCAACGCCGCGACGGTCGCGACCAGCGCCGGGCGCCACGCGAGCCGGTGCAGCCGATGTGCGAGCAACTCGCTCAACGGCCGCCGCGAAGGCCGCCCCGTGACGAGCACATCGGCGGCAAGACGCAGCGCCAATGCAATGCGCGCCTTCGCCGCAGCGACGCTCGCGGGCACGCCGCGCACGAACGCCGCGCGCGATCGCGACGACGCCGCCTCCACACGCTCGACCGGAATCAACACGCGCCCCACGAACGCGACGACGAGCGTCGCCAGCGCCATGCCGGTCAGCATCTCCGCGAGGCGCGCATCCACCGGATGCAGATACAGGCCGAGGTAAAACGCCACCAGCGTCAGCAACGCCGCGCCCACCGCGCGCGCGCCGAGCGACTGGCACAACATGCCGACGAACACCACAAGCAGCGAGCCCGCGTCGCGCCACATCGGTTGCGCGGCGACCGTGGCGGCGGCCGCGAACGCCGCGCACGCGCAACCGCACAAGATCAGCAGCGACACCAGCCAGCCGGATAGCCGCGACTCGCGCAGAAAGAGCGGCGCGATCATCGCGAACAGTGCGGCGGGGACGGCGAGCGTCGCGGTCTGATGGTGCTGGAGCGCCCACGGCACGCCAAGGCTCGCAGTGAGCAGGCTCGCGAGCGTGGAGCGTGCGGCGCCGCGTAGACGCGCGAATTCGGGGTCGTGGAGCAGTGCGCGGTTGACGGCGCGTGAACAGGCGGCGGCGATCATGGTCGACGATATCCGTGCAGGTCGGCATCCGGCTTGTGGCCGTATCCGACGTCCGAGCGTGAAGCCCGGCGATGAGGGGACGCCGGATGCGTCGCCCAACCGGGATCTCCGGTCCTGCGCGCGCACGGCGAGACAGTCCCCGGGCCGCGAGCGCCTGTGTCGAGGGTACGACGTGCGGCGCGCGGCTCGGGTTTTCCCGAATGATATCTGGTCAAAAAAGCGCGGGCGTGTCGATGTTGCTCGACGGCCCGCGCAGATCGTGCCGTACTTGCCGAAACTGCCGAACCTGCGCCTACATCGCCGGATCGAGTTGAATCGCATGGGCGGCGCGCAAGGTCGCGCCGAGGAACGTGCCCATGCTTTCGCCGCAGTCGCGCGAACCCATTTGCCGCAGCCCCGGCAGCCCGCCTCCTTGCGCGAGATCATCGAGCGAACCGCGCAGCGTTGCTATCTTGATAATTTCCCCGAGACAGCCGTTGTGCTCGCTCCGCCCCGCCTCATGTCCTCGCCCGTCGCGTCTTCTCCCTCGCTTTTGCCTCCCGAGCTGCAACTCGGCGAGCCCGTCACCGACGCCATGCACACCGAATTCGTGCGCCTGCTCGACCTCGCGCACGATGCACCGGACGCGGCGCTCGTCGGCGCGCTCGACGTGTGGATCGCGCACACGCGCGAGCATTTTGCGCAAGAAGAGCGCTGGATGGAGGCGCTCGAATTCGGGCCGCGTCATTGCCACGCGGGCCAGCATCGCCACGCGCTGCACGTCGCCGGCCTCGTGCGCGACGAGATCGCGCAGAACGCGCGCTTCGACCTCGGCCGGCGGCTGATCGGCGAATTGCGCGAGTGGTTCGCGTTTCACGTCAAGACGATGGATTCGATGATGATCGGCCACATGCGCGAGACCGGCGTCGCGCCGGTCGTCTGACGCGCGCCGCGCTTTCGTGCCCGCGCTCCGGCGCATCGCTGTTTCCTTTCCGCTCACTCCCTCCGCAGAACAGGTCCATGAATCACGATGTCATCATCGTCGGGGGCGGCCCCGTCGGTCTCTGTCTCGCGCGTGCGCTCAGCGGCCGCGGCCTGCGCATCGCGCTCGTCGAGCAACAGCCGCTCGACGTGATCGCCGCGCCCGCCTTCGACGGCCGCGAAATCGCGCTCACGCAACCCTCCGTGCGCCTGATGCGCGAACTCGGCCTGTGGGAGCGTATCGACGCCGACGCCCGCTCGCCGATGCGCGCCGCGAAAATCTTCAACGGCCTCTCCACGCATGCGCTCGAAATCGGCAGCGACTCGCGCGAGCATGCGGAGCTGGGCTGGCTGGTCGCCAACCAGGTCATCCGCCAGGCGGCTTTCGACGCGTTGCAGGCGAACATCGCCACGCACGGCGATGTCACGGTGATCGCGGGCGAAGCGGTCAGCGCTGTGGACACCGGCGCCGAAGCGGCGCGCGTGACGCTCGACAACGGCACGGTCTTGACGGGCGCGCTGGTCGTGGCCGCCGACAGCCGCTTTTCCGCGACGCGCCGCATGATGGGCATCGCCGCCGATCTGCACGACTTCGGCAAGACCATGCTCGTCTGCCGCATGACGCACGAGCTGCCGCATCGCGAGGCGGCCTGGGAGTGGTTCGGCTACGGCCAGACGCTCGCGCTGCTGCCGATGAACGCGCATGCGCCGAGCGGCGCGCATCAGTCGTCGGTCGTGCTCACGCTGCCCGCGCAAGAAATCAGCGCGCTCGCGGCGCTCGATGCTGAAGCGTTCGGCGCGAATCTCGAAAGGCGTTTCGCGCGGCGGCTCGGCGCGATGCAACTGGTCAGCACGCGCCATCTCTATCCGCTGGTTTCGGTCTACGCGGACCGCTTCGCGGCCACGCGTTTTGCCGCGATCGGCGACGCGGCCGTGGGCATGCATCCGGTCACGGCGCACGGCTTCAACTTCGGCCTCGCGAGCGTCGAAACGCTTTGCGAGTGCCTGACGACCGCGCTGCGCGAAGGCGGCGATATCGGCGCGCTGAACGTGTTGCGCCGCTACGAGAGCCGCCATCGGCGCGCGACGCGGCCGCTGTTTCTGGCCACGCGCCTGATCACCGAGATCTACACCAACGGCACGCTGCCCGCGCGCCTCGCGCGCAACGTCATGCTGCGCGCGGCCTCGCATCTCGCGCCGTTCCGCAAAGCCGTGGCCGCTTCGCTGACCGGATAATCAGCACATTGGATGACGAAAAATTACCGGCGCTCGCCCACGCGCCGGTTTCAAAAACGGCAAAGGTCCGCCGTCAATAAAAGCAAAACGAAATACGCACGAAATACGATCGAAATATTTCAATAAATTAATAACAGTAATTTTACGATTTATTTCAGCGTCGAATTAAGAAATTAGAACCTGATTATCAACGAGTTAATTCAAAGCAACGCGGCCCTCGACGACCGCGTTGTGCTTTTCACGCTGTAAACCCCTGCCCGCCAGCCGCTCGCCGCCGGCTTTCAATTGCCCGATTCCTGCCGGGCGTCAAACGTCTTCATTACCTGCATCGACTGCAATAATCGCCGAAAACCGCCTACCGGATATTCGGAATTCTTTATAAAAGTTTCACACTCGAATGATTCAATGCGCCCACTTTGACGGCGCCTCAAAGAATCCCGATTGCGAATATTGCGATTGACCCACTGCTTGCTTTCAACCCAATAAGACGAAGCGCCATACTAAAATCCAGGAGCGCGCGAAATGCAACACAGAAAAGCTTTGCTATCCATCTCGTTCGCTGCGGCGGTCGCCACCATCGCGGCCTGCGGCAGCAGCAACAACACGCCGTCCAGTTCGACGACGGCGGCCGTGTCGCCGCAAGACGCGCTCGCGACGAGCACGCCGATCAAGCACCTCGTGGTCATCTTCGGCGAGAACGAGTCCTTCGACCATTACTTCGGCACCTATCCGAACGCGCAGAACCCCGAAGGCGAGCCGACGTTTACGGCAGCCTCGGGCACGCCGACCGTCAACGGTCTCACGACCGCGCTCTTGACGAGCAACCCGACCGTCGCGAATACGAAGAACCCGAGCGGGACCAACATCAATCCGTTCCGCCTCGACCGTTCGCAGGCCGCCACGGAAAGCCAGAACCACAACTACACGCCGGAACAGCTCGCCGCCGACGACGGGAAGATGGATCTGTATCCGCTGAACACCGGCAATAACGCCGTGGGTTCGGCGAACACGTTCGGCGAGCCGGGCCTCGTGATGGGTTATTTCGACGGCAACACCGTGACCGCGCTCTGGAACTACGCGCAGCACTTCGCGATGAGCGACAACGCGTACACGGACACCTACGGTCCGTCGACGCCGGGCGCGATCTCGGTGATCTCGGGCCAGCACAACGGCGCCGTGGTGACGTCGAGCGGCGCGGTCGTCACGGGCAGCGCGACGACGAGCCCGTCGACCGACGTGGTGTACGACCTGCAAGGCGGCTGGACGCTCGTCGGCGACCTCGACCCGACCGGCGACGCCTGCACGGTCGCGGCCGGTTCGAGCACGACGGCGGCGATGTCCTCGAAGAACATCGGCGATCTGCTGAATTCGAGCGGCGTCACGTGGGGCGGCTTCATGGGCGGCTTCAATCTGCAGACCGTGAACGCGAACGGCACGACGGGCTGCAACCGCTCGACGTATTCGTCGGTGCTCGGCGCGAGCGAAAACGACTACGTGCAGCATCACGCGTGGTTCCAGTACTACACGAGCACGCAGAACCTCGCGCATACGCGTCCGTCGTCGGTGGCGGCGATCGGCTACACCGATCCGCTCGACAACACGGCCACGCCCGTGCATCACCAGTACGACGTGAACGACTTCTTCACGGCGGTCAAGGCGGGCAACTTCCCGTCGGTGAGCTTCCTGAAGGCACCGGCGGTCGCCGACGCCCACCCTGGCAACTCCGATCCGCTCGACGAACAGTCGTTCGTGACGAGCGTGGTGAACTTCCTCCAGCAGCAGCCCGACTGGAAGAACACCGCGGTCATCGTGACCTACGACGACTCGGACGGCTGGTACGACCACCAGTACATCGCGCCGACGACCTCCTCGTTCGACTCGACCTCGGCGGAAACGACGGGCCAGACGACCAAGACGGCCGTGACGGGCGCCGACCAGCTCAACGGCGCGGGCGTGTGTAACGCCACGGGCGCGGTGCAAGGCGCGGGCGTGAACGGCGGCGCCGTGAATGGCCGCTGCGGTCCGGGCACGCGCATTCCGTTCCTCGTGATCTCGCCGTACGCCAAGGCGAATTTCGTCGACGGCACCACCGTGGTCACGCAGTCCTCGGTCGTGCGCTTCATCGAGGACAACTGGCTCGGCGGCGCGCGCATCGGCCAGGGCTCGAACGACGCGAACGCGGGCAGCATCATGAACCTGTTCAACTTCGCGAGCACGTCGCCGATCGCGCCGCTGTATCTCGACTCGAACAAGGGCACGCAGCTCTCGTCGGCGCCCGCTGCGATCACCGGGCCGTCGCTCTAAGCGTCGCACCGGTCGCGTCCGGCGCAATGTTTGTTTGACCATCGACGGGCGTCCCGACCTGCCTGCATCGCTTGACGCAGTGTGGGGACGCTCTTGCGCATCGGTCCGGCCACGGTCGGACCGATGCTTTTTTCCTGGCTTGTTCCTCTTTACAGCGCCCGGCATGCACGCAGGTTCGCCGGGCCTCGCGGGCATCGCTCATCACTCGTCTATGTCAACGCAACCGTACCGTCCGTCCCCTTCCGCCGAGTCCTCCGCGCCCAAGGGGCCGCCCGGCGCCAGCCGGACACGCGGCCGCACGCGCCTGCTGACCGGCTGCGCGGTCGCGCTGTTCGCGCTCGCCGGGCTGGCCGGCTACGCGCTCGCCTATCCCGAACGCATGCCCGCCGCCGTGGGCGACGCGGTGGAAGACCTCACCGGCGCCAATCCGCATCCCGTGCAGCTCGTGTTGCCGCCGCAGGCGCCGCTGAGCGCGGTCGCGAAACTCGGCAAGCAGATTTTTTACGACACGTCGTTGTCCGCGTCGGGCAAGCAGTCGTGCGCGTCGTGTCATAGCGCGACGCGTGGCTACGGTCCGCCGAACGATCTCGACGCCCAACTGGGCGGCCCGAATCTCGATCGCCAGAGCTATCGTCCACCGCCCTCGCTCGCGTATCTGTATCGCCAGGCGCCGTTCAGCATCGGCCCCGATGCCGCCGACGCCGCCGCGCCGCCCGACTTCAACGCGCTCGCCCAGGCCGCCAAGGGCACGCAGCGCGCCGACAAGGTCGCGGGCGCGACGCCCACGACCGTCGCCATGGTGCCAGTGGGCGGCCTGTTCTGGGACGGTCGCGCCGATTCGTATCAGCGCCAGGCGCTCGGGCCGCTGCTCAATCCGACCGAAATGGCGAACCCGGATGCCGCCACGGTCGCCGCGAAGCTCGCGCACGCGTCGTACTCGGACACCTTCCGCAAACTGTTCGGCCCGCGCATCTTCGACAACCCGACCTTGCTGACCGCCGAGGCGATGTTCGCGGTCGGCCGCTTCGAATTCGAGGAACCGGATTTCCACGCGTTCACGAGCAAATACGACGCGTGGCTGCAAGGCAAGGCGCGGCTCACGCACGCGGAACTGCGCGGCCTGCGTCTGTTCAACGATTCGAAGAAGGCGAATTGCGCCGGTTGCCACTTGAGCCAGCCGACCTCGGACGGCCTGCCGCCGCTCTTCACCGACACGCAGTACGAAGCGCTCGGCGTGCCGCGCAATCCGCGCCTGGAAGCGAATCGCGATCCGAAATTCTTCGACCTCGGACTGTGCGGGCCGATCCGCCAGGACCTGGCGAAGCAGACGCAGTATTGCGGCATGTTCCTCACGCCGACGCTGCGCAACAGCGCAATTCGTCACGTGTATTTCCACAACGGCGTCTATCACGATCTGAAACAGGTGATGGACTTCTACAACCTGCGCAATACCGATCCGGGCAAGATCTATCCGCGTGACGCTTCGGGCAAGGTGCAGGTGTACAACGACATTCCGAAGGCGTGGCAAGGCAACGTCGATTACGCCGATGCGCCGTTCGACCGCAAGCCGACCGATCAGCCCGCGATGTCCGATCAGGATATCCAGGACATCATCGCGTTCATCGGCACGCTCACGGACGGCTACAAGGCGAAGTGAGCGCGGCTGCCGGTATTGGCACGAGGCGAAAAAAAACGCGCGGAGCGATCCGCGCGTTTTTTGTTTTGTCGACCGGCGAGGCGCGCCGGTGCGTGCGTCCAAAGCGTCAGGCCGATGCGTTCTCGGCGTTCAGCTTCGTGACCGCGCCCGTCGACGCGTCGTAGCGATAGCCCTGTGCTTCGAGCTGGGCGCTGATCGCCTCGACGATGACGCGCTGCTGGAACTCCTTGCGCAGCAACTCGTGATCCGGCTTGAGCTGGCTCAGCTCGCCGGCGAGGCGGCGGCTCAGCGATGCTTCGCCCACGCCGCGTGCGTGGATCAGCATCATCTGCTCGTTGGACTGGATCAGTTGCTGCTTGAGGCCGTTCGCGTAGTCGGCCCACTTCTTGAGGTTGTCGCGCGCTTCGTTGATCGCGGCGGCGTGCGTTTGCGCTTCCTGCGTGAACTGGGCCTTCAGCGTTTCCAGCGCTTCGATGGCCGCCGTGTCCTGCTGCGCTGCTTGCTGCGCTTCCTGCGGCGCCGACGCGGCTGCCTGAGCTTCCTCGGCCTGCGCTTGTGCCTGCGCCTGCAGCGCCTCATGCGCTTCCTGCGCGTCCTTCACCGCCTGCTCGGCCTTGGCGATCGCTTCCGCGTTCGCGGCGGCTTCGGCTGCCGCGTTTTTCGCGAGTTGCGACAGTTCGGCCGCGCGCTCCTGCGCTTCCGTCACGGTCGCCGACAGACGCGCGATCTCGGTCGCGCCGGCATCGCGCTCTTCGGTCAGGCTGGCAACCTGCGTCTGCACGTTCTGCAACTCGCTGGCGGCGGCGTCACGTTCGGCTTGCACGCTGCTGACTTCGTCGCGACGCGCGGCGTGGGCTTCCTGCTCGACTTGCAGCGCGGCGCGGATCGATTCGAGCTCGCCTTCCAGACGCGCGACCGTTTCCGCGTGCGCGGCTTCCAGCGCGGCGCGCTCGGCTTCGTTATCGACGGCGGGTTCGGCTTGTTGTGCGGCTGCCTGTTCGGCTGCGGCTTGCTCTGCTGCTTGTTCCGCCGCGGCCTGTTCCGCCGCTGCCTGCTCGGCGGCTTGTTCCGCTGCCGCCTGCTCTGCAGCGGCCTGTTCGGCAGCCGCCTGCTCCGCCGCGATCTGATCCGCAGCGGCCTTTTCCGCCGCAGCCTGTTCCGCTGCCGCTTGCGCTGCCGCCTGCTCGGCTGCCGCGCGTTCCGCTGCCGCCGCCTGCTCCGCCACGATCTGCTGCGCGGCGGCCGTGGCTGCCGCGGCGATTTCGGTCTGGCGGACCACTTCGGCCTCGGCGGCTTCACGCGCCGCGCGCTCGGCCGCGAATTCCGACGCGGCCTGCTCGAGTTCCGCTTCGAGCAGGTTGACGCGCTCGGTCAGTTCCTGCACGCGCTTTTCGGCGGCGTCGGTGCGCTGCACGGCCAGTGCGATGTCCTCGTCCAGTCCGCTGCCGGCGTCGACCTTCGCTTCGTAGGCGCTCGTCATGCGGTCCAGCTGAACTTGCAGCGAATCCAGTTCCTGGACGGTGTTCTGCAACTCGGCGAGCGCGTCGTCGCGCTCGTTGCACGCGTCTTCGACGCGCTCGCGCATCGACGCCAGACGGCGCGTCACGGCGCGCTCGGCCTCGTCCTGCGCCGACGTCCACAGACGGTCGAGCGCGTCGCGCATCGTTTCGGTGACGGCGTCGGGCAAGGCCGGGCGCTCGGAAACCTGCGGCACGCGCGGCGCACGCGCCTCGCGCCACTTGCGCAGCGACGCGGCGACGGAGACCACGGAGCCGGTATGGACTTCCGACCAGATGGCCACGGGCGACACCGTCTGGCCGTCTTCGGCCATCCGGTCCGCGATTTCAGCGACGAGTTCGTCGGTGATCGCAATACTGCTGCTAGACATATCCGCCTCGATAACGCTAAGAAAATTGACGATCGACGCAACCGCAGGTCGATCGGTGGTGAGCATAGCCCCCGCAATATGAAAATTGTCGGGTCTCGGCCCCAAAGTTAATTGGCGGAAAAGCCGGGGGAACGGGGACGTATTCGCGCAATTGGATGTCGTCGCCGAATAGTGCGGGTCGAATTTTATAAAGCGATGCCGCGTTCTTCAAGACGTAATCTGGACGCGCTTGACCTGCGCTCGACCTGTGCTCCAGGCGCATTTGTCTGGTGAATCGCCGACAAAAACGCCATTCGCCGCCTGCCGGGCTCGCTATGATGAACAATCATCGCACGCGCCTCACCATGAACACCGCCCTCGCCCGCAAACGCCACGGGAATCGCCGGCAGGCGCCGCGTCTGCCGGGCGCCGTCGGCACCATCGCCATCGCGCAGCTTTTCGGCACCTCGCTCTGGTTCAGCGCCAACAGCACCGCCGGCGATCTCATGCGCATCTGGCATGCCACGGCCGCCGATATCGGCTGGCTCACGAACGCGGTGCAGATCGGCTTCATTCTCGGCACGTTGACGATCTCGTCGACGGGCGCCGCCGACCGATACGCCGCCAGCCGCATTTTCGTGCTGAGCTCGGTGACGGGCGCAGGCTTCAATTTCGCCTTCGCGTGGCTCGCGGGCGGTCTCATCAGCGGCGCGGCGCTGCGCTTCTGCGTGGGCGTGACTCTCGCCGGGATCTATCCGATGGGCATGAAGCTGATCGTGAGCTGGGCGCCCGAGAAAACCGGCCAGGCGCTCGCACAGCTCGTCGCCATGTTGACGCTCGGCACGGCGCTGCCGCACGCGATGCGCTTCGCCGGCGCGGGCTTTCCCTGGCAACTCGTGATCACGGCGTCGTCGGCGCTCGCGCTGGTCGGCGCCGTGCTTGTCGGCTCGCTCGGCGACGGGCCGTACACGCGCGCCCGCGCGCAGCCGGATCGTGCCGATGACGATGCGCACCGCGCGTCCATCGCCGCGAGCGCGTGGTCGATGTTCCGGATTCGCGCGTTTCGCGCGGCGACGTTCGGCTATTTCGGCCACATGTGGGAGCTGTACGCGTTCTGGACGACGGTGCCGCTGCTGGTTTCGCGCACCGCGCTCGCGGCCACGTTTCCGCGCCTCGGCGTCTCGGGCGTGGCGTTCTGCATCATCGGCATCGGGGCGCTCGGCACCTGGATCGGCGGATCGTTGTCGCGCCGCGCGGGCAGCGCAAAGGTCGCGCTGGGCGCGCTGGCGATGTCGGGTGCGTGCGCGTTGACGTTCTCGCTCGCCTGGCGCCATCTGCCGCCCGTGGCACTCGGCGCGCTGCTGCTCGCGTGGGGCGCGACGGTGATCGCCGATTCGCCGCAGTTCTCGGCGCTCGCCGCGAAAGCGTGCCCGCCGGGCGCGGTCGGCGGCGCGCTGGCGATCTCGAATTCGATCGGCTTCGCGATCACGGTCGTGTCGATCGCGGCCACGACCGCGCTGTTCGGCCAGATCGGACTCGACGCGACGTGGCTGCTCGTGCCCGGCCCGCTGCTCGGACTCATCGCTTATGCGGCGACGATGCGCGGCGGACGAGGTTGAGTCTGGGCGGCCTATCCCGGGCACACTGCTAAGCATGCCCAATCAAATAGCGCGATTGAAATCCACCCACATGCCAGGCTCGATCTGCGTTTGCGCCACGCCGGAAAATCGCGCACGCGCCTGGCCGGAGACTCCTGCCGCGCCGCTGCATCGACATTCAGCGCGCCATGCTTTCTGCTTATCCGGTCATCGATTGTCATAATCGCGCCGCCGAACCCGCGCCATCGAATCGAAAAAAATGCTAAGAACACGGTTCCTGAATTCGCGGCGGCCTGTTCGCCGTGCCGACCTCCGGCACGCGAGTGCCCACCGTTTCTCTCCATGAACGCCATGTCCTTAACTCTGCTTTCCCGTCGCGCGGCCGCGTTCGCCGTTGCGCTCCTCCTGCTCGCGGGGCTGGCGCTGCTGCGCGCGGCGCCCGCCTTCGCCGATCCCGGCACGACATTGGCCGTGGTCGCGCCCGTGCAAAGCTGCGAGGCGCTCGCCCAGACGAAGCTCGATGTCGCCGTCGGCGCCGCCGTGGCCATCGAAACGAAACGCGTGAACACCGCGCAAGGCGAGTTCTGCGAAGTGAGCGGCACGATCGCGCCGTCGATCGGCTTCAAGCTCGACCTGCCGACGCAAAAGTGGACGCAACGCTATCTGCAAGCCGGTTGCGGCGGGCTCTGCGGCCAGATCAACGCGAGCATCGGCAACGCGGGCGATTGCCGTCCCGCGCTCGACGGAGAATTCGCCGTCGCCGCCACCGACATGGGCCACACGGGCCGCATGGGTGCGCCCGACGAAGGCGCGTTCGCGGCCGATCCGCAAAAGCGCATCGATTTCGCTTATCGCGCGAATCACTTGACCGCGCTCGCCTCGAAAGCGCTGATGCGCGCGTTCTACGGCGTCGCACCGCGTTACGCGTATTTCTCCGGCTGCTCGGACGGCGGCCGCGAAGCGCTGATGGAAGCGCAGCGCTATCCCGAGGACTTCGACGGCATTTCGGCGGGCGCGCCCGCGATGCTGTTCCAGATCCAGAACTCGTTCTTCCACGCGTGGACCGTAGCCGCCAATCGCGACAGCAACGGCAAGCCGATCCTGCTCGCGCCGAAGCTGCGCGTGCTGCACGATGCGGTGATCGCACATTGCGACACGCTCGACGGCGTCAAGGACGGCCTGCTCAGCGATCCGCGCGCGTGTCGCGTGCAGCCGGGCTGGGTTGCGTGCAAGACCGGTGCGGCCGATACGGCGCACTGCCTCACGCCCGCCGAATGGTCGGTGGCGCAGAAAATCTACACGGGCCCGACCGACGCCGCCGGTCATCGCTTCCTGCCGGGCAGCCTCGAACCTGGCTCGGAACTGATGTGGGGCTCGTTCGTGCCGCGCGACGCCAACTCGCGCGTGATGTCCGAATCGCTGTTCGCGAGCATGGTGCCGGTGGTCAATCTCGCGCCGTCGCAGGCCGAATCGAGCGCGACGACGTTCCCGTTCACGACCGCCCAATTCGCGCGCATGCAGGAACTGCATCCGCTCAACGACGCGACCAATCCCGATCTGCACGCGTTCTCCGCGCGCGGCGGCAAGCTCATCATGTGGCACGGCTGGGCCGACTTCTCGATCGCGCCGATGATCTCCATCGCCTACTATCGCGCCGTGCAGGCCGAGCTGGGCGTGGCCGCGACCGACCGTTTCCTGCGCCTCTTCATGATCCCGGGCGTGGGCCACTGCGGCGGCGGCGACGGCTTCGCGCAAGTCGATACGCTGAGCCCGCTGATGGCGTGGGTCGAGCGCGGCACCGCGCCCGCGAGCCTGCACGCGGATCGTATCGCCGCGAGCGCGGGCGGCTTCGGGCCGCCGCCGGGGGCTTCGGGTGCTTCCGCTGCCTCGGGGGCTTCGGCCACTAGCACCGCACATGGCGCCCCGCAGACGGACGGCCCGCAAGGCGGCAGCGACGGACGCGGCGGCGGCATGGGCGCGCACGCGGCCCTGCCTCCCGTGGCGATCCCGAATCAGCCGGCGCTCGCGAGCCGTCCGATCTATCCGTTCCCGCAGATCGCGCACTATCTCGGCAAGGGCGACCCGAAACTCGCGTCGAGCTACGGTCCCGCGGCGTGCCCCGTGAAGGAGCCCGCTTCGATCGACTGGTACGGCGCGTTCATGCTGCGTCCGGGCTTCCAGAAGCAGTACGTCGTGCGCGACGATACGCTTTTCCCGCTGCCGCAATCCAGACCCTGACGGTACGCGACGTGCGCGGTTTTCAGGCCGCGTGCACGCCGCTTGCACGTCGCTCGCACGCCGCGTACTCGTCGCGTGACATCACTCATCCTCAACCGGAATCCGAAACCATGACGCAACCCGCTTCTTCCGCGCCCACGTGGCGTGCCGATCCGCTCGCCTGGGGCCACGGCCCGCGCGTGTTCGAAGTCTTTCTCGAACCGACCTGCCCGTACTCGGTGCGCGCGTTCGGCAAGCTCGACGCCTTGCTCGACACCGCGGGCGCGGAGAACGTCACGATCAAGATCCGCCTGCAATCGCAGCCGTGGCATATGTATTCGGGCGTGATCGTGCGCTGCATTCTGGCGGCGTCGACGCTGCCGGGCGGCAAGGAAAGCGCGAAAGCGGTGATGGCCGCGGTGGCTGCGCAGCGCGAGGAATTCGAATTCGAACGCCATTGCGGCGGCCCCAACATGGACGCGACGCCCAACGACATCATCGCGCGCCTCGAACGCTATTGCGGCCTCGCGCTGCGCGAGGCGTTCGCGATTCCCGGCCTCGACACCGAAGTGAAATGGCACGCGAAATACGCTCGCCAGAATGGCATCCACGTTTCGCCGACCTTCATGATCGACGGGCTGGTCGATCCGAAGATCAGCAGCGGCGATGAGGTCGCTGCGTGGGCCGAGCGTCTGCGTTAACGCGCTGCTTTTCACGCTGACGCGTCAAGAAAACCGACGGCATTCGCGGTCGGAGCCGAACGCACGACCGACCGCATGACCGGACGCACTGCAAGCTCTTGCGGTGCGTTCGGGCATGATGCTTTTCGCGTGGGGTCTGACTGGGCAACGCTCGGCGCGATTGGCAGTTAGTTGCAAAGAGGCATCAAAAAAACGGCGATCGACTCACATCGACCGCCGCTTTCCACGCGTTACGGCGTACCGAGACGCGCGAGCTTCAGGAAGCGGTAATAAACCGTTTCGGCGTTGTACACCGCGATCACGAGACCCGCGCGGCCATCGAGAAAGCCGCGCCGCAGCACATAGGTGCGAATGAACGCCCACAGGCCGCGCCCGAGCGCCTTGCTCACACTGCTGCGTTTCGCCGACGCGCGCCGCTGCTCGGCGCCCAGCGTCGAATACAGATCCATCTTGCGCAGCACGCTTTCGACATCGTCGTACGAGTAATGCATCAGCTTGCCCGTGAGACGGCGAGACGGTGCGTCGTACACCACGCGCTCGTGCACGAGGTCAGTCGAAAAACGCGCCACGTCGCGCGGAAACAGACGCGGAATCCAGTCCGGATACCAACCCGAGTGATAGATCCACTGACCGCAGAAACTCGACAGCCGATCGACCGCATACACGACCTGATCGGGTTGCGCGATCGCCTCGCGAATCGATTGCGCGAGTTCGGGCGTGACGACTTCGTCGGCGTCGATGGACAGAATCCACTGCGTCGACAAGGCATCGATCGCGCGATTCTTCTGCGCGCCGAAACCAGGCCAATCCGCTTCGATTACGCGTGCGCCGTGCTGGCGGGCGATCTCCAGGGTGTCGTCGGTGCTGCCGCTGTCGATCACGACGATTTCGTCGGCGAAGCGCACGGATTGCAGGCACTCCGCCAGATGCTTTCCGGCGTTCAGGGTGATGATCGCTACGCCTAGCTGCGATGCTTTCAAGTTATCCTCAACATCCTGCGTGACTGCCATATCGGAGGATGCGCGCGCGACGCACCGGCCACGGCAACGCGGCGGTCCGTCATGCGCGCTTCAGGCTTCGGGTCGATCAGGCGAACGTGCTCGCGTGCGGCACGACGATCGCGCCGTGCGGGCCGCCACCGCCACCGGGGCCGCCGCCGAATCCACCACCGCCACCGCCGCCGGGACCACCACCCGGACCCCACGCACCCGGACCACAGAACGGCCACAGGCAGCAACCGCCCAGCGCGGCCGCCACTGCAATTGCGCTTGCCAGCGCCAGCAACTTCTTCATGAAAACTCTCTTCTTCAGGCAACGAAATAAAGCAACAAGCTGGCCGGTATGCTTGCAGAATTCAATCGCAGCTTGTTTACGCTGTGTTACGCGTTCTTTCCGCGCCTGACTCCGATAATTCGCAATACGTAGAAAGTATTGGTAAGGATTCTCCCGAATGCGGACGAGGTCGTGCGCCGTGCCCGCATGAGCGGCACGGCACACCTGAAAATCCGGCGCTCAGATCGCAATCAATCGATCAGCATGCCGAACTAATTACCAGGCATTAGCGTGAGCATTGCGCACGCCGCGTCCCAATCCTCCGTTACACGAAACGCGCTTCGTCGAGATCGGCGATCAGCGTCGGGCCAACCGGCTGCCAGCCCAGCCGCGCGCGCGTCAGTGCGCTCGACGCCGGCATGTCCATGCCGACGAACATCGCCATCCAGCCGAAATGCGCCGCCGCTTCGGCGGGCGCAATCGACGCCGTCGGCAATCCGAGCGCGCGCGAAAGCGACTCGGCGATCGCGCGGCTCGACACGCCCTCTTCGCCGACGGCGTGATAGCGCGCGCCCGGCGCGCCTTTTTCGAGCGCGAGGCGATAGAGCCGCACCACGTCCGACAGATGACCGGCCGGCCAGCGGTTCTGGCCGTCGCCCACCCAGGCGCACACGCCCTTCTCGCGCGCCACCGCGACGAGCGGCGTAATGAGCCCTTGCCGGTACGGGTTGTGAACCTGCGGCAGACGCAGCACGCGCACGTCGAGCCCCGCATCGAGCAGTTCCTGGCCCGTCAGTTCGGAAGCGATGCGCGGATTCGCATGGGTCGCGTTGAACACGTCCTCGCTGGCCGGCTCGCCGTGCTGACCGCTGCCGACGCCCGTGCCCGACGTGATGATGAGCGGACGGTTCGAGCCCGCGAGCGCCGACCCGAGCGCGCGGATCGCGAGGCGATCCTTTTCGCAGTTCTCGACGAAACGCGAGAAATCGTGATCGAACGCCGTGTGGATCACCGCGTCCGCTTGCGCCGCGCCGTGGCGCAAGCTGTCGAGATCTTCGAGCGTGCCGCGATGCACCTGCGCGCCCGCTTGTTCGAGCGCCTGCGCACCCGCATCGGAACGCGTCATGCCGAGCACGTCGTGGCCCGCGTCGATGAGTTCGCGCACGAGCGCCGAGCCGATAAAGCCGGTCGCGCCGGTCAGAAAAATACGCATGTTGCTACTCCTGGGTCGTGGAACGCGTACTATCTGCCGTTTATCTATACCGTTAAAGTAGTGAGATCATCATATTAAGATGATTAACAGGATAGCGAGGATCGCTGCGAACATGCCTCCCCACGTTGCCTCGGTCGCCTCGCTCGGCGACTTTCTCAAGCGCTGCCGCACGCGGCTCGATCCCGCCAGCTTCGGCTTCAGCGGCCGCCGCCGCACGCCCGGCCTGCGCCGCGAGGAAGTCGCGCAGCGCGCGCATATCAGCCCGACCTGGTACACCTGGCTCGAACAGGGGCGCGGCGGCGCGCCTTCGCCCGAAGTGCTCGATCGCATCGCGGGCGCGCTGATGCTCACCGAACCTGAACGCGAGCACCTTTTCATGCTCGGTCTCGGACGGCCGCCGGAAGTGCGCTACCGGCCCGTCGAGGGCGTGAATCCGCGTCTGCAACGGCTGCTCGATTCGCTGCAATACAGCCCGGCCATCATCAAGACGGCGACCTGGGACGTGGTGGCGTGGAACCGCGCCGCCGCCATCGTGCTGACCGATTACAGCAAGTTGCCGCCCGGCCAGCGCAATATCCTGCGCTTTCTGTTCTGCAATCCCGACGTGCGCGCCAAGCAGCACGACTGGGAGGCGGTCGCGCGCTTCGTGGTCGGCGCGTTCCGGGCCGATGTCGCGCGCGCCGGGCTCGTCTCCGCCGTAGGAGAGCTGGTCGATGAACTCTGCAGCTTGAGCCCCGAATTCGACGCGCTCTGGCGCAGCCATGAAGTACACGATCAAAGCGAGGCGCACGGCGTGAAGCGCCTGCATCATCCGACGCTCGGTCTCGTGGAGATGGAGCAGTCGGCGTTTGCCGTCGATGGCCGCCCGGATCTGCACATGCTGGTCTACAACCCGCTCGGCGCGGAGACGAACGCGCGCATCCGGGCGCTGATCGAAGAGGCGGCTTCGGCGGAATCTTCGCCCGATTCCTCGACCGAGACATCGACCGCGCCATCCACCAGCGACGACGCGACACACATGACGGCGGAGCCCGGCGTGCGATAAGCTAGGCCTATGGATATCCGCCAACTCAAGTATTTCGTCGCGATCGTCGATTGCGGCAGTCTCTCCAAGGCAGCCGAGCGGCTGTGCGTCGCGCAGCCGTCGCTGAGCCAGCAGGTCGCGAACCTCGAAGGCGAACTCAAGAGCCAGTTGCTGCTGCGCAGCCATCAGGGCGTGCAGCCGACCGAGGCGGGCCGCGCGCTCTATCTGCGCGCGCGCGACGTGCTGCGCCAGGTCGAGGAAATCCCGCTCGCCGTGCAGGTGAAAGGCACCGAATCGGGCCAGGTCGCCATCGGCCTGCCGACCAGCGTGGCCGTGGTGTTCGCGCTGCCGCTCTATGAGTACGTGCGGCGCCACTACCCGGGCATCCGGCTGCATATCGTCGAGGGCATGAGCGGCTATCTTGCCGAGCTGATGGCGAACGGCCGCCTCGACATGGCGATCCTGTTTCGCGAAGCCGAAACGCGCGGTATCGCCGTGCAGCCGCTGTTCGAAGAAAACCTGTACGTGTTCGGCGAAATCGACGGCATCGGCGCGGGCGCGGACGTGCCGCTGCGGCGTCTCGCCGACGTGCCGCTCGTGCTGCCGAGCGCCGCGAACGGCCTGCGTCTGCTGATCGAGCGCGCCTTCGCGCGCGAAGGCATCGAGCCGAAAGTGGTCGCCGACATCGACTCGCTGCCGACCATGCTCGCGATCGCGCGCCAGGGCGGCGGCGTCACCCTGGTCTCGTCCGACGCATTCGGCCGCAGCGCCGATCAGCACCTGATCCACCGCCTCGTCGAACCCGAAATCTCGCGCGCCGTGGCGTTGTGCGTGCCCAATGCGCTGCCGACCAGCGCCGCCTCGCTGGCGATCCAGAAAACGGTCGAGCAGCTCGTCGCCGAACTCGTGGAAAGCGGCGTCTGGGCGGGCGTGCTGCCGGGCCGATCCGCGCCCCGTTCGCGCCGCTGAACCGCGCGCTGACAGAGCCGCTATAGGCTGGACCTATACCCGATAGCCGTAATCGGTATTTCACGACGCGCGCGCCGGCGGTTAGATTGTCTCCTTCGATTCGATAGAAAACGTCCGTGAGGCGTTCGAAGGAGACGCATGTACACCCAGATATTCGATCCGGTCGCGCATTCCGTCGCGGCTTCCGCCGCGTTCGCGGCCCTCCCGCTCCTGACCCTGTTCGTGCTGCTCGGCGTGCTGCGCCTGCCCGCGCGCTGGGCCGCGCTCGCCTCGCTGATCGTGTCGATGATCGTGGCCGCGTTCGTCTACGGCATGCCCGGCGGCCAGGTCGTGAGCGGCGCGCTCGAAGGCGCGGCCATCGGTTTCTTCCCGATCATCTGGATCGGCATCAACGCGATCTGGCTGTTCAAGCTCACCCAGGCGAGCGGCCACGCCGACGTGCTGCGCCGCGCACTCGCCCATGTGAGCCCCGATCAGCGCGTGCAGGCCGTGCTGATCGCGTTCTGCTTCGGCGCGCTGCTCGAAGCACTCGCGGGCGGCGGCGCGCCGGTCGCGATCTGCGCCGTGCTGCTGATCTCGCTCGGCGTGGAGCCGATCAAGGCCGCGACCGTCTGCCTGCTCGCCGACACCAGCCCGGTCGCGTTCGGCGCGCTCGGCCTGCCGATCACCGTGCTCGCCAAGATCACGCGCCTGCCGGTGCACGACATCAGCGTGATGGTCGGACGCCAGGCGCCGCTGCTTTCGCTGTTCATTCCGCTCATGCTCGTGTTCATTCTCGACGGCCGGCGCGGACTCAAGGAAGTCTGGCCACTCGCCGCAGTCGCCGGTTTTGCTTTCGCGTTCGCGCAGTTCGCGGGCTCGATGGCGCTGCCGGTCGAACTCGTCGATATCGTCGCGGCGCTGTTCTGCGCGGGCGCATCGATCGCGTTTCTGCGTCTGTGGTCGCCGGCGGTGCTGCGCAGCGATCTCGCCGCGGCCGGTGGCGGCGCGCAACCCGCGCATGAAGCGCGCGACGCACGTGGCGCGGGCCTGCAAGGCGGCGCGCTCGCCATGCCGATGACGGGCGGCGGCGCGTCGTTCGAATCCGCCGCGCAACACACGACGCAAGGACATACGCAACGTCACGCTTTCGCCGACACCCCGCGCGACTCCACCGCCGAAGTGCTGCGCGCGCTCGCGCCCTACGCCGCCGTGATTCTCGTCGTCGCCGCCACGCAGATCGGTTTCGTGGCACACGCGATGGGCGCGCTGACCTCGGCGTTCGCGTGGCCCGGCCTGCATGTCGTCGATCCGAAAGGCGCGGCCGTGTCCGCCGTCAACGCGAAATTCGAATGGCTGCTGTCCGCCGGCTCGATCGTGCTGATCGCGGGCGCGCTCTCGGTGCCGCTGCTCAAGCTCGACGTGCGCACCGCCGCCCGCGCGTATGTGAAGAATCTGCACGAACTGCGCTGGGCCGTGTTCACGGTCTGCTGCGTCGTGGGCGTCGCGTACATCATGAATCTCTCCGGGCAGATCGTGACGCTCGGCATCTGGGCCGCGCGCGCCGGCACCGCCTTCGCGCCGGTTTCGCCGGTGCTCGGCTGGTTCGCGACCGCGCTCACGGGCTCCGACACCTCGGCCAACGCGCTGTTCGGCATGCTCCAGTTGACGACCGCGCATCACACCGGCCTCTCCGACATTCTGCTCACCGCCGCGAACACCTCGGGCGGCGTGGTCGGCAAGGCGATCTCGCCGCAGAACCTCGCCGTGGGCGCGGTCGCGGTGGGCCTCGTCGGCCGCGAGGGCATGCTGTTTCGCCGCGTCGCGGGCTGGACCGTGCTGATGATCGCGGCGCTGAGCCTGCTCGTCTGGGCGCAGTCCACGCCGCTGCTCGGCTGGATGGTGCCGTAACGCACGTTGTCGCAAGTCAATTTCACGCTGTATAGCCAGACCCGTATTTCGCGTCGCGCGGCCCGCATGATTCATCGATGCGCAAGCCGCCGCGCCGCACACTAGCAAGGAAACCCGACGTCATGCATAACTCCGCTCTCCCGCTCGCCGACATCACGGTCGTCTCGATCGAACAGGCTATCGCCGCGCCGCTCGCCAGCCGCCATCTCGCCGACTGGGGAGCGCGCGTCATCAAGATCGAGCGTCCGGGCGCGGGCGATTTCGCGCGCGGCTACGACACCGCGATGGACGGGCTGTCGAGCCAGTTCGTCTGGACCAACCGCTCGAAAGAAAGCCTCGCGCTCGACATCAAGGACGAGCAAGGTCAGGAGACGCTGGAAGCGCTGCTCGCGCGCGCCGACGTGTTTATCCAGAACCTCGCGCCGGGCGCGGCGAAGCGTCAGGGCCTCGACGCGAAGTCGCTGGTCGAGCGTTTCCCGCGCCTGATCGCCTGCGATATTTCAGGCTACGGCAGCGGCGGCCCGTACAGCAGCAAGAAGGCCTACGACCTGCTCGTGCAGTGCGAAACCGGCTTCCTCTCGATCAACGGCACGCCCGAGACGCCCTCGAAATGCGGCCTCGCGATCGCCGACATCGCCACCGGCATGTACACGCTCAACGGCATCCTGATGGGCCTGCATCAGCGCGCGCGCACGGGCCGCGGCATGGCGTTCGAAGTCTCGCTGTTCGACGCGATGACCGAGTGGATGAGCTACCCCGCCTACTACACGCGCGGACGCGGCGAACCCGTGCCGCGCAGCGGCGCGCGCCACGCGACCATCGCGCCGTACGGACCGTTCGCGGCCGGCGACGGCAAGACGGTGTTCTTCGGCGTGCAGAACGAACGCGAATGGCGCAGCTTCTGCGAGGTCGTGCTCGGCGATGCGAGCGTCGCGACCGATCCGCGCTACGTGACGAATTCGCTGCGCCTCGCGAATCGCGACGCGCTCGAACGCGGCATCACCGAACGCTTCGCCGCGTGGACGAGCGACGAAGTGCTCGCGCGGCTCGACCGCGCCGCGATCGCCAACGGCAAGATGAACGACGTGGAGGCGCTGCTGGAGCACCCGCAACTCGTCGAGCGCGATCGTTATCGCAGCGTGGACACCGAGCGCGGCGCGATGGACATGTTCCTGCCCGCCGTGACGATCGCGGGCGTGGAGCCCGTGATGGGTCCGGTGCCCGCCGTGGGCGAGCACACCGAATCCATTCTCGCGGAGCTTGCCGAACGCGCCGCGCAACGGAGCGAAGCATGAACGCGCCGCGCGTGACGCGCACCGTGCTCGCGGTGCCTGGGCATCGGCAGAACATGCTGCAATCGGCGGCGGCGAGCGCGGCGGACGCGGTGTTCATCGATCTCGAAGATGCCGTGCCGCTCGACAAGAAACGCGAAGCGCTCGACGGCGCGGTTCAGGCGCTCAACACGCTCGACTGGCAGGGCAAGTGGGTGTCGGTGCGCATCAACACGACGGCGCACGGTATCGCCGTGCACGAAGTGGACACGCTCGTGCGCGACGCCGCCCGCCTCGATGCAGTGCTCGTGCCGAAGGTGGAAAACATCGCGACGGTGCACGAAGTCGAGCGGCGGCTGCGCGAGCGCGCCGCCGAACATCGCCCCCTCGCCATCGAAGCGCTGATTGAAACGGCGCGCGGTCTCGTCTGCGTCGACGACATTGCCGCGTCGAGCGAACGGCTCGTGGCGCTGCATTTCGGCGTGGGCGATTTCGCGGCGTCGATCTGCGCGCGCACGGTGGAGATCGGCGGCGCGCACGCGGGCTACGCGCACACCGCGAAGACCGACGACGGCCACTACAGCACGACCGCGCTCGATCTCTGGACCTATCCGATGATGCGTCTGCTGGTGGCCGCGCGCGCCTTCGGCCTGCGCGCCATCGACGGTCCGTGCGGCGCGTTCCGCGACGCCGTGCTCACGCGCGCGTGGGCATTGAAGGCCGCCGCGATGGGTTACGACGGCAAGCAGGTGATTCATCCTTCGCAGATCGACCCGACCCGCGCCGCCTTCTCGCCGACCGACGACGAAGTGCGCGACGCGCGGCGCACGATCGAAGCGCTGGAGGCGGCGCAAGCCGCCGGGCTCGCGGCGGTCTCGCTCGACGGCAAGCTCGTCGATTTCGCCAACGTGCGCATGGCGCAACGCGTGCTGGCGATGGCGGACGCCTGACGCACCGGCGGCACGCGTTCGCCGCGCCGCTTCATGGCCTCACCCCGCCGCGCGCGCCTCGCGCCGCACCGCCTGCGGCGGCACGCCGAAACCGCGCATGAACGCCTCGCGCATATGGCGCCGGTCGCGGAAGCCGGTTTCGCGAGCAATCGTATCGAGCGGATGCGCGCTCTGCTCGATCATCAATCGCGCCGCTTCGAGCCGTAATCCCTCGATCGCGCGCGCGGGCGACTGCCCCGTTTCCGCGGTGAACACGCGGCTGAACTGACGCGGGCTCAGATGCACGGCCTCGGCCAGCGTCTCCACCGTCAGCGGCGAGCCGAGATTGCGCCGCGCATAATCCAGCGCGTTTTGAATGCGGTCCGATTTGGGCGCGAGGTCGAGCATTTCCGAATGCTGCGACTGCCCGCCCGAGCGGCGCTGATGCATCACGAGCTTGTGCGCGACCGAGCGCGCCACGTCCGCGCCCAGATCCTTCTCCACCATCGCGAGCGCGAGATCGAGACCGGCCGTCATGCCCGCCGAGGTCCACACCGTGCCATCGACGATATAGATGCGGTCTTCTTCCACGCGCACCGCCGGATGGCGCGCCTGCATCTCGCGCGCGATCGCCCAGTGCGTGGTGGCGCGGCGCCCGTCGAGCAAGCCCGCCTCGGCCAGCACGAAGCCGCCCGTACAGATGCCCGCCACGCGCCGCGCGCGCGCGCTCGCGCGGCGCAGATACGCGAGCGCCTCCTCCGAGGCCGGCATGGCGACCGGATCGATCACGCCCGCCACCATCCACGTATCCATCTGCCGGCGCGGCGGCGCGGGCAGCGTGCGCACGCTCATGCCCAACGACGAGCGCACTTCGCCGCCCGCGATCGAATAGTTTTCTAACGTGTAGAACGCGTTGCCGGCCGCTTCGTTCGCGAATTCGAAAACGGTCTGCGTGGCGATCGCCATGACCTGAAAACCGTCGCACAGCAGATAACCGATGCGATGCATGACCCGCTCCTCGCCGTGTGGCCGTGGTTTTTTGCTGATGTCCTGAATCACTACCCTATACGTCATTTCAGCCACGGTCAATCCGGACCAGAATGGCGGCAAGACATCGCGCCATGGGACGGGTTCGACAGCGCGCTGGCTCCAACTTCATCCGACAAGGAAAGACGATCATGAAAACCACCGGCAACACGATCTTCATCACGGGCGGCACCTCGGGCATCGGACGCGGTCTCGCCGAAGCGTTCCATCGGCTCGGCAACCAGGTCATCATCGCGGGTCGCCGCCAGGCGCTGCTCGACGAGGTGGCGCGCGCGAACCCGGGCATCGACACCGTGCAGCTCGACATCAACGACGCCGCGCAGATCCGCGCCGTGGCGCAGCAGGTGATCGCGCGCCATCCGTCGCTGAACGTGGTGATCAACAACGCGGGCATCATGCCGTTCGACGACGCGGGCGGCGCACTCGACGACGCCCAGGCCGTGCGCATGATCGAGACCAATCTGCTCGGCCCGGTGCGCGTGAGCGCCGCCTTCATCGAGCATCTCAAGCAGCAGCGCGAGGCGACCATCATCAACAACAGTTCGGTGCTCGCCTACGTGCCGCTCGCGGCCACGGCGCTCTATTCGGCGACCAAGGCGGCAATCCATTCGTACACGCTCTCGCAGCGCTTCATGCTGCGCGACACCAGCGTGCGCGTGCTCGAAATCGCGCCGCCGTGGGTGGACACCGACTTGATCCGCAAGAGCGGCGACCCGCGCGCGATGCCGCTCGACGCCTTCATCGCCGAAACGCTGGCCGCGCTGCCCGAGGCGCAAACCGAAGTGCTGGTGGAGTCCGCGAAGGCGTTCCGCGCGAACCCCGGCGTGAACGAACACGGCTTCATCGCGCAGTTCAATCAGGCCGTCGTGGACGAACCGCTGCCGGTTTAATAACGTTTACCTTTCCGCGCGCGCACGACGAAAATCACGTCAAAAAACGACGTCGATCAACTCGCCGATCAGCGCGCGCGGCGCATCAATCCCCCGCCAACACCCCGCCATCACCCCCGCCTTACCGCATCTTTCGCCTTTGCCGCAACGCACCCCACGTTTCCCCCAGGGTGACACTTTCCGTACGACCGTACAAAAATAATCACGTCTGACATCCCTGTGGATGACGTTGCAAGCCCATCGGGTTTACGGAGAGGCAATCGGTGAACGAGCAGCTGCATCAACCTGCAATCCGCCACAGTTTCGCGCCGCGCCGACACGATCGCGCCCGCTCAACTGGCCTCGCCCGCACGGCATCCCTTCCCGCTTCACCGCAACAATCCCCGTGATGGCGTCCGCGTGACGCATCGCCGGCGGCGCCCCCACGGGCATCCACCGCCACGCGCATGGACGGCGTTCGCACGCCGCGTCCGTGTGCCCTGACGTACCGCGAAAGAAGTCGTTCGAATCCCGCTGTTTTGCCGCACCCCAAATCCATCCAGACAATCAGGATTCCAAAATGTCCAAACGCAATACGCTACGCAAAAAACTGCTTGCGACCGGGGTCGCGGCCACGGGTCTGCTGGGTGTGGAGGGCGCCGCGCAGGCGCAGAGCAGCGTGACGCTGTACGGTATCGTCGACGGCTCGCTGCTTTACACGAGCCATACGCTCAACACGACGACGGGGCAAAACGCGGGTCACCAGTTCTCCTTCACCGACAGCGGCATGACGGGATCGAGCTTCGGCTTGCGCGGCACCGAGGATCTGGGCGGCGGCATGCGCGCGATCTTCACCCTCGAGAGCGGCATCAGCGTGGCCAACGGCGGCTTCGACAATTCGAACGGCAACATGTTTGGCCGCCAGGCGTGGGTCGGCATGAGCAGCGCGTACGGCACGGTCAAGGCCGGTCTGCAATTCTCGCCGTTCTTCCTCTCGCTTTACGACACCGACCCGCGCGGCATGTCGTATTTCGGCAGCGGCCTCGTGAGCTACGTGAACAACGTCTACGTCACGGGTCTGTTCAACAGCAATTCTCTGACCTACACCTCGCCGGAAATCTACGGCCTGCAAGCGGCCGGCATGCTCGCGCTCGGCGGCACGGCGGGCGACTTCCAGGCGGGCCGCCAGTATTCGGCGAGCCTGCGCTATCACCTCGGCGGCCTCACGCTGACCGGTGCGCTCTACAACGGCAACGCGGGCGGCAGCGCGACCAGCACGCCGGTGCCCAGCACCGTCGAATTCGTGGGCCGCACGCTCGGCGCGAGCTACCGTTTCGAAAACAGCCTCAGCGTGTACGCGTCCTATGCGCTCTACAAGGTCGCGGGCTCCTTCAGCAACAGCGTGTACTCGGGCGGCGCGAGCTACTTCTTCACGCCGTACCTGAGCGTCAACGCGGGCGTCTGGTACACGCACGACGGCAACGAAGGCTCGAATCATTCGCTTCTCGCCGCGACCGGCGTGCAGTATTTCCTCTCGAAGCGCACCACGCTCTACGGCCAGGTGGGCTACGTGAACAATCACGGCAACATGCACACGGGCCTGTCGATCAACAATGCGCTCAACGAAGTGACCGGCTCGACCGTCGGCACGAGCATCGGCATCCGCCATATGTTCTGATCGCGGCGCGCTCCGCGAACGCATCGCGGAGCGCGCTTCGAGACCCCGCGCAGCGCTCAGACTTTCATGCCGGGCAGATTCAGCGAAGCCGTGTTGCCGCCGTCGACGGGCAGCGCCTGGCCGGTGATATAGCTGGCGTCGTCGCTAGCGAGAAACGCAATCGCCGCGGCCACTTCGGCCGCGCGGCCTGGACGGCGCAGCTCGCAACGGTAGCCGAGCCGATCGGTCTTGTTGAGTTCGCGCGCGCGGTCGAACACGGGCGCGGTCATGCCGGTCTCGATCAGGCCGGGGCAGACCGCGTTCACGCGGATCGCCCACGGCGCGAGATCGCAGGCGCTCGTCATCGTGAGGTTGATGACGGCGGCCTTCGAAGCGCTATAGGCATTGCCGCCCGCGCCCGAGCGCACGCCGGCCACCGACGCCACATTGACGATCGCCCCTTGCCCGCGCGCGATCATCGCCTGCGAGGTCCATTTGGTGAAATGCACGACGCCCATGAGATTGACGCCGAGGATCTGTTGCCATACCGCCGTATCGGTTTCGGCGACGATCGAATAATCGCCGCCCGCGATGCCCGCGATATTGCAGAGCGCGTCGATTTCGCCGAAGCGCTCGCGCACCTGCGCGACGCACGCGGCCACCTCGTCCTCGCGCGCGACGTCGAGCGCGCCGTGCCAGACGCGCGCCGCGTCGAACTGCGCGGCGGCCTCGGCGAGCGCGTCGCGGTTCCAGTCGACGAGCACGACGCACGCGCCTTCGTCATACAGCCGTT
This sequence comes from Paraburkholderia tropica, assembly GCF_014171495.1. NCBI lineage: Bacteria > Pseudomonadati > Pseudomonadota > Betaproteobacteria > Burkholderiales > Burkholderiaceae > Paraburkholderia > Paraburkholderia tropica. The sequence continues at coordinate 1,020,740 of NZ_CP049137.1, read as the reverse complement.
GTGCCGTCGCGCGCCCGATTCCGCTGGCTGCGCCGGTCACGAGGGCCACCTTGTCCTTGAATCGCATCGTCCTTCACCTCTCGATGTGAGCGTTACCGGTTTGTTCTGAATTGCCCGAAATGCAGAATTTACGTCTGCATTGCAGAATTTATAGAGATGAACCCTGAGCGTCAATCGGGCGAATCACGCTTGTTTTTACGATGCGGTATCGCAGAATTTATCTATTAGAGATAGCAATCCGGCAAATCAGCACGCTTTGCGAATCGGTCTGGTAGTTTCCCCAGGCTGACTGCATTGCAGAATTCATTGCCAAATGAGCGCTCACGAAGTGCTGGCGATCGACGCACACGGAGGTCACGGTGGATCTGTTTTTGCAGCAGGTGCTCAACGGTTTGACGCTCGGAGGCATCTACAGCCTCGTCGCGCTGGGCCTCACGCTCGTGTACGGCATCATGGCCGTGCCCAACTTCGCGCACGGCGCGTTCTACATGGTCGGCGCCTTCGCGGCCTTCTTCCTCACGACGCACTTCGGCCTCGGCTACTGGAGCGCCATGGTGGTCGCCGCGCTCTGCGTGGGCGTGCTCGCCGTGCTCGCGGAACGCCTCGTCTTTCATCCGCTGCGCAACGCGCCCGAACTCGCGCCGATGATCGCCGCCATCGGCCTCATGCTGTTTCTCGAAGCGGGCGCGCAGGCGCTCTGGGGCACCGACTTTCATCGCATGTCGCCGCCATGGCCCGGCGTGCTCGAATGGGGCGGCGTGATCGCGCCCATCCAACGGCTCCTGATCATCGCAGGCGCATTCGGCCTCGTGCTCGCGCTGCAACTGTTCCTGCATCACACCGTGGCCGGCTCGACCATCCTCGCCGTGGCGCAGAACCGCGAAGGCGCCGCGCTCATGGGCATCGATCCGCGCAAGGTGGGCATGGCCACCTTCGCGCTCTCGGGCGTGCTGGCCGCCGTGGCCGCCGCGCTCTACGCGCCCATCAACCTGATCTATCCGGCGATGGGTCAGTTAGTGATCCTGAAAGCCTTCGTGATCATCATTCTCGGCGGCATGGGCAGCGTGCCCGGCGCCGTCGTCGGCGGTCTGATCATCGGGCTCGCGGAAAGCTTCAGCGCCTTCTACGTCTCGCCCGATTACCAGGACCTGATTGCATTCGTCCTGCTCGTGGCGATCCTGTCGCTGCGCCCGCAAGGGCTCTTTTCGAGGGAGATGCGCGCATCATGATGCCTACGCGCAATCTGGGCTGGCTCGCACTGTTCGTGATCGGCCTCGCCCTGCCGTTTCTCGTGCGCTCCGATTATTCGCTCACGGTCATGTCGACGGCCTTCATCTTCGCGCTCGCGACGATCGGCCTGAATCTGCTCACCGGCTACACCGGCCAGTTCAATCTCGCGCACGGCGGCTTCATGGCGGTGGGCGCGTACACGGTGGGCATTCTCACCGTGGATTACCAGGTGCCGTTCTGGATCGCGTTCGCACTCGCGGGCGTGGTAAGCGTCGTGCTGGGCTTTTTCGTCGGCCTCGTTTCGCTGCGCCTGAAAGGCAACTACTTCGCGATCTTCACGCTCTGCGTGGGCTACATCATCTTTCTCGCGATCGAGAAATGGGACAGCCTCACGCACGGCGTGGTGGGCATCATCGGCATCGCCGCGCCGCCTTCGATCGGACCGATCTCCTTCGAGAATCCGCGCGCGCTCTATTACCTCACGTTCGCGTTTCTCGCCGCGGGCATGTGGATCATGCACCGCATCGTCAATTCACTCGTGGGCCATACCTTCGTGGCGATCCGCAACAGCGAACATCTCGCGCAGGCGCTCGGCATCGACCTCATGCGCAACAAGATGCTCGCGTTCCTGATTTCGACGTTCTATGCGGGCATTGCGGGCGGCCTCTATGCGGGCTTCGTGCGTTTTCTCGGCCCCGATCTCGCCAACATCGGCCATACCTTCGACATGACGATGTACGTGGTGGTCGGCGGCATCGGCACGCTGGCCGGTCCGCTGCTCGGCGCGATTGCGCTGCCGTGGCTCACGCAGTCGCTGCAGTTCATGCAGGACTATCGCTTTCTCGTCTTCGGCCCCTTGCTGATCGTGCTGCTGATCTTCCTGCCGCGCGGTCTCGTCGGTCTTTATCAGAGCGTGCGCAGCCGCCTCGCCACGCGCGATGTCGCGCCCGCGCGAACGCGCCGCGCCACGTCCAGCGGAGACGGCCATGCTTGAAATCGCTTCGCTCTCGAAACACTTCGGCGGTCTGACTGCGGTCAGCGACGTCAGCACGCGCATCGACGAAGCCCGCATCAACGCGATCATCGGTCCGAACGGCGCGGGCAAGACCACGTTCTTCAATCTGATCAGCGGCATGTACCGGCCGAGCACGGGCAGCATCAAGCTGCGCGGCCAGGACGTCACCGGCCTGCGCGCCGATCAGATGGCGCGGCTCGGCGTGGCCCGCACGTTTCAGGCGACCGCGCTGTTCGAGACGGCTTCGGTGCTCGAGAACCTGATCGTGGGCCACCGTCTGCGCACGCGTTCGAATCTCTGGGACGCCCTGCTGCGCACCGCGCGTTGCAAGCACGAGGAACGCCTGTGCCGCGACAAGGCGCGCGAATCGCTCGACTTCGTGGGACTCGCGCATCTGGAAACGAAGCCCGCGGGCGGCATCACGCAGGAGGAGCGCAAGCGCGTGGCGATTGCGCTCGCGCTGGCCACCGACCCGACCGTGCTGCTGCTCGACGAACCGGCGGGCGGCGTGAATCCCGAGGAGACCGACGGCCTCGCGGCGCTGATCCGCAAGATCGCGCGGCGCGGCATGACGGTGTGCCTCGTCGAACACAAGATGAGCATGATCATGAATCTCGCGGACAAGATCATGGTGCTCGACCACGGTGAAAAAATCGCCGAGGGCACGCCCGACGAAATCCGCAAGAACCAGGCGGTGATCGACGCCTATCTCGGGAGCGACCATGCTGACGTTCAATGACGTGAGCCTCGACTACGGCAGCTTTCGCGCGCTGCACGGCATCAATCTGCGCGCCGACGAAGGCGAACTCGTGGTGCTGCTCGGCGCGAACGGCGCGGGCAAAAGTTCGATCTTTCGCGCGGCCAGTGCGCTCACGCGCGCGAGCGCCGGGCGTATCCGGCTCAAGGACGTCGACCTCGTCGGCAAGCGTCCCGCCGAGGTGGTGCGCGCGGGCGTGATCCACTGCCCCGAGGGACGCAAGCTGTTTCCCGCGCTCTCGGTGCTGAAGAATCTGATGCTCGGCGCGTATCCGCATCGGCGCGACCGCGCGGGCAATCGCACGCGGCTCGACGACGTATTCGGCCTCTTTCCCGATCTCGTCAAACGCAAGGACGATCCGGCCGGCGCGCTGAGCGGCGGTCAGCAACAGATGGTCGCCATCGGCCGCGCGCTGATGAGCCGTCCGCGCGTGCTGCTGCTCGACGAACCCTCGCTCGGCCTCGCGCCGCTCGTCGTCAAGCAGACTTTCGAGGTGATCCAGCGCATCAATCGCGCGGGCACCACGGTGCTGCTCGCGGAGCAGAACGCGCACGCGGCGCTGAAGATCGCGCATCGCGCTTACGTCGTGGAGTCGGGCCGCATCGTGCTCGAAGGCGACTACGACAGTCTTGCGGGCAACGAAGCCGTGCGCCGCGCCTATGTGGGCGGATAAGGCCGCGACGCTCGCCCCGCGCATTCAACGATAGCCCCTCCCTCAAGGACACGTACATGATCGTCAAGCAGCTGTGCCTCGCGCTTTCCGCCACCTTTGCCGCCTCGCTCATCGTCGCCTCGCCCGTGATGGCGCAGGAGAGCACCGTGCATATCGGCTTTTCGGGGCCGCTCAGCGGCGGCGCCGCCAAATACGGGCAGAACGTGCTCGAAGGCATGCAGATGGCGGTGGCCGAAATCAATCAGGCCGGGCTCGTCGTGGGCGGCAAGAAAGTGAAGGTCGACGTGGTCGCGCTCGACGACCAGTACAACCCGAGCGAAACGGCCATCAACGCGCGCCGTCTTTCGCAGGAATACAGCGCGCCGGTCGTGCTGGTGCCGCACTCGGGCGGTTGTTACGCCGTTCAGACGATCAACGCGCAGCAGAATCTCCTGTTGCTCGCCTACACGAGCGTGCCGCAGCTCGCCGCGCGCGGCAATCCGCTGACGATCCGCATCCCGCCAGAATTCACTTCGTACACGCCTGCTTTCGTGAAGTACGAGATGAGCAAGTACGGCAAGGAAGTGGCCATCGCGAGCACCGACACCGATTACGGCAAGGCATGGACGGCGGCATTCAAGCCCGCGTGGGAAGCCGCGGGCGGCAAGGTCGTCGCCGACAATCCGCTCTCGTACAACCGCGCCACCGACTTCTACAGCGGCGTGAGCCGCGTGCTGGCCGCGAAGCCCAAGGTCATCTTCGTGGGCGGCCCGTCCGAACCTACGGGCCTGATCATTCGCCAGGCGCGCGAACTCGGCTTCAAGGGCGGCTTCGCGGTGATGGACCAGGCCAAGCTCGACGAAGTCGCAAAGATCGCGGGCGGCTACGGCGCGCTCGAAGGCTCGATTGGCGTGATGCCGATCGGCGACGATCCCTCGCCCGACGCCAAGTCCTTTGTCGCGCGCTTCACGAAGACGCATGCGGGCCGTCTGCCGACGCAGGAAGCGTCGCTGAACTACACCGCCGTGTGGGCGACCGCGCAGGCGATGAAGATCGCGGGCACGACGACCGACGCCGCCGCGATCCGCAAGGCCTACGATCAGGCGCTGAAATCGCTCTCGCCGCAGAACAATCCGCATGGCCTCACCGGCGTCGATGCGCGCGGCGGCATCACGATGGGCCGCGCCGTGGTGGCCGTGGTCGAGAACGGCAACATCAAGGCGCTGCCCGACTCGGTCGCTTCGGCGAAGTGATCGCATTGAACGGCATCGCCTTGAACTGAATCGACCGGCATGAAGCAACGGCGCCGTCGCGCAAGCGCGGCGCCGGTTTTTTTCTCGCGAGGATTCCATGACGCACACCAGAACGCCCGAGGTATTCGTCGAAGGACTGTGTTTTGCCGAAGCGCCGCGCTGGCACGCGGGCAAGCTGTGGTTTTCCGATTTCTTTCGCCACGAAGTGCTGTGCGCCGACGCGAGCGGCCGGCTCGAATCGGTGGCACATGTGCCGCATTCGCCAAGCGGACTCGGCTGGCTGCCGGATGGCACGATGCTGGCCGTATCGATGCACGATTGCACCGTACTGGCGATAGAAAACGGCAACGAAAACGGCGCGACGCGCGTCTACGCCAATCTCTCGAAGTACGTGCCGGGCCCGTGCAACGACATGCTCGTCGATCCGGCCGGGCGCGCCTATGTGGGCAATTTCGGCTTCAATCTCTATGCAGACGAACCGGAGCGCGCCACCGATCTGCTCTGCGTGCTACCCGACGGCAGCGTGCGCGTGGCCGCGCGCGAATTGCGCTTTCCGAACGGCATGGCGCTCACGCCCGATGGCCGCACGCTGATCGTCGCGGAAACGTTCGGGCAGCGCATCAGCGCATTCGATGTCGATGTGGAAGGCAACGGTGCGCTGTCACGCCGCCGCGTGTTCGCGGACCTTGCCGGCAGCTATCCCGATGGTCTCTGCCTCGATGCCGAAGGCGCGGTGTGGGTGGCGGACGCACGCGGCAATCGCGTGCTGCGCGTGAAAGAAGGCGCGGGCATCGTCGACAGCATTGCGATGGGCGACGAGCAATGCTACGCGTGCACGCTCGGCGGCGAGGACGGCCACACGCTGTTTCTGTGCGCCGCGCCCGGCATCGGCGCCGAGAACGGCGCGCGACGCGCGGGCCGCATCCTCGCCGTGCGCGTGGACGTGCCGCACGCCGGCGTGCCCTGAGCGCGGCTTACGCAAACCCTCGAACGCTCAATGCGCGGACGTCCCGAACGTATCGCGCAACTCGCGCTTGAGCACCTTGCCGATCGCGCTACGCGGCAGCGCCTCGACCACCACCACTTCGGCAAGCCGCTGCATCTTGCCAAGGCGCTCGTTGGCCCAGGCGGCGATGGCGTCCGATGTCGCGCCATCGCCACTGCCTTCACGCAGCGTAACGAAAGCGACAGGCGTTTCGCCCCAACGCTGCGAACTCACGCCGACCACCGCCGCTTCCATCACCGCCGGATGGCCGAGCAGCACCTGCTCCAGATCGCTCGGATAGATATTGAAGCCGCCCGAAATAATCATGTCCTTCTTGCGGTCCATGAGCACGAGAAAACCGTCCTCGTCGAAGCGGCCGATATCGCCGGTGCGAATGAAACGCTGCCCGTCGCGGTCGTGCCATTCGGCTTCAGCGGTCTTCTCCGGCTGGCGATAGTAGCCCGTCATCATGGTCGGCGAGCGCCCAACGATTTCGCCGATGCTGCCCGGCGGCAACTCCTCGCCCGCCGCGTCGATCAAACGCATTTCGTGCCCAGGCATGGGCTTGCCGACCGTATGCAGCTTGGCGGGAAACTCGTCCGCACACAGCTCGCACGACGCGCCGCCTTCCGTCATGCCGTAAAACTCGGTGAGACTGCCGGGCCAGCGCCGCACCACGTCGGCTTTGAGCGCGGCATTGAACGGTGCACTCGTGCAGGACTTTGAAATAAAACTCGAGAGATCGTAGCGATCGAATTCCGGTTCCGCGAGCAGGCGCTGATATTGAACCGGCACCAGCATCGTGTGCGTCGCGCGATGCTGCTGCGCGAGTTCGAGGTAACGCTTCGTCTCGAACTTCGGCATCAGCACGACGGTGCCGCCCAGCGCGAAGGTCGGGAAGAAACTCACGAGCGTGGTATTCGAATAGAGCGGCGTGGAAATCAGCGTAACGGCTTCGGGACCATAACCGCGCGAGACGCTGCGCAGCGCATAAGCGAAGCGCATGGCGTGCGACTGTACGATGCCCTTCGGCATGCCCGTCGTGCCCGACGAATAGATGATGTTGAATGCCCACTGCGGCTCGATGCGCACGTCGCGCGGTGCCTGGCCACGCGGGGCGAGCCATGCGTCGAGGCTCGTGAACGCCGCGTTCCCGGTCTGTGCGTCGAGCCTCACGCGGCACACGGCCGGCGCTTTCGCCGCGCCGTCCAGCGCGCGCTGCACCGGCTCATCGAGAAATAGCACGCGCGCGCCCGCATTGTCGATCATGCCCGCGAGGCTGTCCGGATGCGAAGCCGGCGACAGCGGCGCGACCGCCGCGCCCGCGCGCAACGCGCCGAGAAACACTGCCGCGTACCACGGCGACGCGTTCGCGCAGATCGCCACCACGTCTTCGGGCTTCACGCCGTCGCGCTGCAAGGCGCTCGCGCACTGATCGATCATCGCGTCGAATTCGGCGTAGCTGTAAACCGTGTCGTCGCAAACGAGCGCCGCGTGATCGCCCTGCTCGCGCGCCCATCTGCGGATCTGCTCGCCGATGCTTTCGAACGGCGGCTGGTCGAGCGCTGCTGTGGAAGTCATGTCGTGGTGCTCCGCTGATCAGAGATAGCTCGCGAGTTCCATCTTGGCGATGGCGTTGCGATGCACTTCGTCCGGGCCGTCCGCGAGGCGGATCGTGCGGGCGCTCGCGTAGGCGCGCGCGAGACCGAAATCGTCGCTCACACCCGCGCCGCCATGCGCCTGAATCGCCCAGTCGATCACCTGGCAGGCCATCGCGGGCGCGGCCACCTTGATCATCGCGATCTCCTTGCGCGCCGCCTTGTTGCCCACGGTGTCCATTTTCCATGCCGCGTGCAGCACGAGGAAACGCGCCTGATCGATGAGAATACGCGCATTCGCAATGCGCTCGCGCGTGACGCCCTGATCCGCAATCGCGCGGCCAAATGCCGTGCGTTTCGCGGTGCGTTTGCACATGGCTTCGAGCGCGCGTTCGGCGCGGCCAATCAATCGCATGCAGTGGTGAATGCGACCCGGCCCGAGCCGCCCTTGCGCGATTTCAAAACCGCGACCCTCTCCGAGCAGCACATTCGTGACCGGCACGCGCACGTTTTCGAACAGCACTTCGGCGTGACCGTGCGGAGCATCGTCGTAGCCGAACACGGGCAGATGACGCAGCACCGTGACGCCGGGCGTATCGAGCGGCACCAGCACCATCGACTGGCGCTGATGACGATTCTCGCCGTGCGGATCGGTTTTACCCATGAAAATAAGGATCTTGCAGCGCGGATCATTTGCGCCCGAGGTCCACCATTTGCGCGCGTTGATCACGTAATGGTCGCCGTCGCGTTCGATGCGCGCTTCGATATTGGTCGCATCCGACGAGGCCACGGCGGGCTCGGTCATCGCAAAACCCGAGCGGATCGTGCCGTCGAGCAGCGGGTCGAGCCACGCGCGCTTTTGCGGCTCACTGCCGTAGCGCAGCAGCGTTTCCATATTGCCCGTGTCGGGCGCGGAGCAATTGAACGGTTCCGCGCCGATGGCCGAGCGCCCCATGATTTCGCACAGCGGCGCGTATTCCAGATTCGTGAGGCCGCCCTCGGATTCGTGCGCAGGCAGAAACAGATTCCACAGTCCCGCACCGCGCGCCTTGTCCTTGAGTTTTTCCATCACGGGCGCGGGCTGCCACGGATTGCCCGCACGGCGCGCCGCGTCCATTTCGGCCGCGAACTGTTCCTCCGCCGGATACACATGCTGATCCATGAAGGCCGTGAGCCGCGCCTGGAGATCCTTCACCTTGCTCGAATGTTCGAAGTTCATAAGCTGATTTCCGCTGGATTGACCGGTTGAATGTCGCGCGAGGCTCGCGCCGCGCTAGCGCATGGCATCGACTTCGCGCGCGAGCGCCCACGCCTGCTCCGCGAGCGGACGCGTGCGCTTGCCCGTTTCGAGTGCGAGCGCGCTCGACGCATTACCTTGCAGCGCGCGCGCCATCACGCCCTGCAGAATGCCCACGAGCCGGAACATGTTGAAGACGAGGTAATAGCCCCAATCGACTTCGGAAACGTCGTCGCGCGAGACGCGCGCGGCACGCTGCAAATAGCGCTGCAAATAGGCTTTTTCCCCAGGAATGCCGAGCGCGTCGAGATCGAGTCCGATCAGGCCACGCCGCGCGCCCGCCTCCATATGCCAGATCATGCAGTGATACGCGAAGTCGACGAGCGGATGGCCGAGCGTGGACAATTCCCAGTCGAGCACGGCGAGGATACGCGGCTCGCGCGCATCGAAAATCACGTTGTCGAGCCGGTAATCGCCATGCACGATGCGGCGTTCGTCGCCCGCCGGAAGATGCTTCGGCAACCAGTCGATGAGGTGATCGGCGGCCTCGATGCGCTCCGTCTCCGAGGCCCGATATTGTTTGGTCCAGCGCGCGACCTGACGCTCGATGTAATTGCCCGCGCGGCCGTAATCGCCGAGACCGATCGCGTCGGGATCGACCGAATGCAACGCGGCGATCACGCGATTCATTTCGTCGTAGATCGCGCCGCGCGCTTGCGGCGTCATGCCCGGCAGCGCCGCGTCCCAGAAGATGCGGCCCTCCACGTACTCCATCAGATAGAAGGGCGAGCCGATCACCGCCGCGTCCTCGCACAGCGCGTACGCCTTCGCGACCGGCACGTCGGTCTGTGCGAGCGCGCGAATCACGCGGTATTCGCGATCGACGGCGTGCGCGGACGGCAGCAGCACGCCGGGTGGCTTGCGCCGCAGCACATAGCGCGCGCCGCCCGCATCGAGCAGAAACGTGGGATTCGATTGCCCGCCCTTGAACTGTTCGACGTGAACGCCGCCGGCAAAATCATGCAGATGCTCGCGCATCCATGTGGCGAGACGGGCGACGTCGAAGACATGCGCGTCCGCGACGGGGCGCGTGCCGCTGAAGCTCGACTGGAGATCGATACTCATGGGTTCGGGCAGCCTCCATCCGCGGCGCTTTGGGACGCAGATCCGCCCGATTGACGCCGCATGAAAATTCTGCAAAGCAGGTGTGAATTCTGCATTGCAGAAATGCTAGCCTGTGCGGCAGCGCTGTGTAAAGATCTATGAAGCGCGATTGGCTCGGGAAAAACCCCAGTGCGAAGCGCGCTGGAGATTCAATCGGCATGGGTTGACAGCGGAACGGCTCGGCTTCGCGCGAGCGCCTTTCAAAAAGATTATCGTCGCCAATTTGATCAGGATATCGAACTATTCAACCGCGATTCAGACGAAAAAGAACGCAAGCCGCTCGTCGCGCTTGCGTTTCTCTACAGCCGGCTTGAGTGCTTATCGTCCGGCCACGGCCGCTTCGATTTGTCCGATCATCTGCACCAGCCTCGGCTTCACCTCATTGAGCAGAAATTCGGACGTGAGCGAAAACGACGGACCGCCCACGTTGATCGCCATCACCGGCAAGCCGCCGCCCGGTTCGAACGCACGCGCAATGCCGTTCACATCCTTCTGCCAGTCGCCGAACGAACACGTCACGCCCAGCGTCTCGTGATCGCGCACGCCCTGCTCGATGCCGCGCCGCACGTGCGGCCACGCCACGTCGTCGAGCTCGCGGATCTGCTCCATGACGTCGTCGCGTTCGCGCGGCGCCACGGCCGCGAGCCACGCGCGCCCGATGGCCGAGGTGGCCAGCGGAATGCGCGAACCCACGTCGAGCGTGAGCGCCAGCGCCGCCGTGCTGCGGCAGCTTTCGATGTAGAGCATCGAGAGCCGGTCGCGCACGCCGAGCGATACCGTGCCGCCCGAGAACTCCGAGAGTTCCTGCATCATCGGCCGCGCAATCTTGCGCACATCCAGACGCGCGAGCATCGAACTGCCGAGCGCCAGACACGCCGTGCCGAGCCGATAACGCCCGGTGTCTTCGAGGTGGATCAGATAGCCGATCTTCGTGAGCGTCATGGTCAGACGCGAGACGGTCGAGCGCGGCAGCTTGCAGCGTTGTGCGATTTCCTGATTGGTCAGCGAAGTGTCGCCGCCGCGAAAGCAGGCGAGGACGTCGAGCCCGCGGGCCAGCGCGGTCACGAAATGACGATCTTCCTTGTGGGCGCTTTTGCGAGCCGGCTTCGGCGCGGTATCGGACATTGCGATAAGAATGAAGTGGGCGCGCGTGCCGCGAGCACGGGCACGGTTTTGGGTTCGCGGAATTATATGCTGTATCGCAGGATCGACGGCGGGCGTCAATGGGTGGGGAACCCTGGCGTACGGCGGCGGCCTGGGCGGCCGGGCGGGAATGCGATGCGGGAAGGTGACAAGCCAATGCGCGGGGTGGTGATGCGGGCGCGCGAGCCGGATCGCGCCGCCGGAAAAACCCGGCGCGCGGCCGCGTGAACCATCCGGCCGCGCCATAAAATTACTTAGTCATCCTGCTTACCTTGCCGGCTTGAGCACCACACGAAAGCGCGCGTTGCCGCTCATCATGCGCTCGTACGCTTCGGCGGCGCGTTCCAGCGGATACTCCTCGATCATCGGCTTGACGCCGGACATCGCGCTGAATGCGAGCGTTTCCTGCGAATCCGCAGCCGTGCCCGAAGGCCAGCCCTGCACCGAATGGCGTCCCATGATGAACTGCGTGATCGGCACCTCGACGGGCTCCTCGGACACGCCCACCATGATCAGCTTCCCGTTCAGCCCGAGACCGCCGATGGCCGCGCTCATCGCCTTGCCGCTCGTGACCGTCGCGAGCATCACGCGTGCGCCGCCGAGCGCGAGCAAGGCTTCGGCGACGTTTTGCGCCTGGCTGTCGATGTAGTGATGCGCGCCGAGTTCTTTCGCGAGCGGCGCCTTGTCCTGGCCGCGCGCGATGGCCACGGTGACGAAACCCATCTTGCGCGCGAACTGCACGCCCAGATGACCGAGGCCGCCGATGCCGAGTATCGCCACCACGTCGCCCGCGCGCGCGCCGCTGTTGCGCAGCGCGTTGAAGGTGGTGATGCCGGCGCAAAGCAGCGGCGCGGCGTCGACGTCGGAGAGGTCGTCGGGCATGCGCGCGAGCGCTTCCTGCGGCGCGACCATGTACTGCGCGTAGCCGCCGTCGTAGCTGATGCCGGGCACCTGGGCCGTCTGGCACAGCACGAAGTCGCCGTGGCGGCAGCGCTCGCAATGGCCGCAATGGCCGCCGTGCCAGCCCACGCCCACGCGCTGCCCGGGTTGCCAGCCCTCGACGCCCGCGCCAAGTTGCTCGATCACGCCCGCGATTTCGTGGCCCGGCACGCGCGGATACGCAAGCCCCGGCCACAGGCCGTCCTTCGTCATCGAATCGCTATGGCAGATACCACACGCCTGCACCTTGATCAGCACGTGGCCCGCGGACGGCGCCGGAACCTCGCGCTCGACGAGTTCGAGCGGACCGCCCGCTTTCGTCACCTGCACTGCCTGCATCGTTCGCATACGTTGCTCCTCGATCGGGAAGGAATGGCCGCGATGTGCCGGTTGGCAAATGATCGAGGATACGCGGATCGAGGGTGACAGGCCGCGTGGATGGCCGTCATGGCAGCGTTTTTGGCGGTTTGACGGCGTCGCGCGTCGGCTTGCTGGACAGATTCAAGCCATATTTAGCAAATATCTCCACGTGGAGAGTGGAATAGGGTTCGATCGCGACCACTTCGCCAAGGGCTGCGGGAGCGCCGTCAATTAATCAGGAATCCGATTAATTTATTCACACGATCATCTGCGCGTCGCTCGCCGCCCGAGTCGGCGCCCATGCCTTGCATGCGCAGCGTGCCGTTAGAGACGGCGGCGCGTCGATACCGGGTTGCCGCCCACCACCGTCGACAACACGAAGCGCCCTACGCCGCAAACTCCGGCTGCGCCTCTCCGGCTGACTCGTTCGCCGCTTCGCTCGTCCATTGACGCGCACGCGCACTCATCGCGCCATCGGAGCGCAGGCGGAACGTCGCCACCGCGTCGGCCATCAAGTTGGCCTGCTGCTCCAGCGAACCGGCCGCCGCAGCCGCCTCTTCCACGAGCGCCGCGTTCTGCTGCGTGACCTGATCCATCTGCGTCACGGCCTGCTCGACCTGCTCGATGCCCGCGCTCTGCTCGACGGTCGCCGACGCGATCTCCTTCATCAGCCCCGACACGCGCTCGATCGACGCCACCACTTCCGCCATCGTCGCGCCCGCCTCGGTCACGCGCGCACGGCCGCCGCGCACGTCCTCGACCGATTCGTCGATCAGCGACTTGATTTCGCGCGCCGCGGCCGCGCTGCGTTGCGCGAGGTTGCGCACTTCGCCCGCGACCACCGCAAAGCCGCGTCCCTGCTCGCCCGCGCGCGCGGCTTCCACGGACGCGTTGAGCGCGAGAATATTGGTCTGGAACGCGATGCCGTCGATGATGCCGGTGATGTCGGCGATCTTGCCCGAGCTGCGCGTGATCGCCTCCATGGTCTCCATCGCTTCTTCGACGACGCGTCCGCCGCGCTGCGCGACCTCGGCCGAGCGCGCCGCCAGCGAACTCGCCTCGCTCGCGTGTTCGGCGTTCTGGCGCACCGTCGCGGTCAGTTGCTCGGTGCTCGCGGCCGTCTGTTCGAGCGACGCCGACTGCTGCTCGGTCCGGCTCGACAGATCGAGATTGCCCGCCGCGATTTCGCGCGCGCCCGTGTTGATCGCATCGCAGCACGCGCGCACGTTGCTCACCGTGAGCGTGAGGCCTTCCTGCATGCGACGCATCGCATCGAGCAACTGGCCGATCTCATTGCGCCCGCCCGTGGCGATCGGCACCGCGAGGTTGTTGGCCGCGATCTGGTTGAGCGCTTCGACGGCGACCGCCAGCGGCGCGGTCACGAGCCTGCGCAGCGCGAGATGCGTGACGACGACGAGCGCGAGCGCGCCCGTGAGGCCCACCGCCACCATCGCCATGACCCAGTCGTGCTCGCGCTCGCCTCGCGCGAGCGTGGCGCGCACGGCGGCGTCCTTGTCGGCGTGGAAGGCCGCGATGCTCGCGGCGAGTTGCGTGCCCGTCTGGGCCATCTCGCCCGTCGCGAGCGTGGCGTAGGCCGCGGTGTCGCCGGTTTGCAGCGCGTCGGCGGCACGCGTGAGCACGGTGTTCATGGCGGCCTGCGCGTCGAGCACGGCTGCACGGCGCGCCGATTGCGCGCTTGCGGCGGTGTCCGATGCGGCGCTCGAAGCCGTGTTCGAAGCGGTATTCGTCGATGAATCCGATGCGCTGCCCGACGAAGCCTCGGCCGCGGGCGCATTGGCGCGCAGCGTCTCCGCATCGTGCGCGGCCTGGGTGACGAGATCGCGGGCGGCAGCAAGCGCGGTGTCGCGCGCCGACGTATCGTTTTGCTCCTTCAGCGCCGCATAGGCGCGCGCGAGCGTCGCCTGCGCGCGCGCCGAGTGGCCGCCGATCGCATCGGCGAGCGCACCCGCCCCCGCCGCGAGGTTCACGCGGTTCGCGGCATCGTCCGCGCGGCCGATCATGCCGACGCCGACCACCGCCCCGATCACCAGCATCGCCGCGAACGTGCAGAGCACCGCGAGCAAGCCGGCGCGTATCGTCAGATTGCGCATGACGCCTCCTTCAATGCGACGCCGCGGCATTGCCGCCGAGACGGTTCAACAGCACGTTGCTCTGTTCGAGCAGCGTGGCGCGATAGTCGCCGGGCAACACGGCGTTGTCGGCCACGTCCAGCGCCTCGCCGATCAGCATGCGAAACGCCTCGACGGTGCGTTCGACCTGTTGCGTGGACAGTTGCGGCAACACGGCTTCCGCGAACTTGCTCATCACGACCACGCTCGCGCCGAAGCGCGAAATGGCCTTGCCATGCGAACTGACGAGCGCCGTCATCGAGCGCAGCAGCATCTCATCGTTGGTGGTCACGGTCTTTCTCCAATCAAAAGGTGCGCCTCAACGAGGCATTGGGCGGCATCCTGCACGCGCGCGCCAGCAGGCATGATCAGCGTCGATCACGCGGGCAACGCACGCGGCATGCGCGCGGCCGGTGCGGGACGCGCGAGCAGAAAACCCTGCGCGCGCTCGCAGCCGATCTCGCGCAGAAAGCGCAACTGGTTCGGCGTTTCCACGCCCTCGGCGACGACCGACACGCCGAGCGACTTCGCCATCGCCACGATCGCGCGCACGATGGAGCCGTTGCCCTCGTCGCGCATGAGCGGCCGGTTTTCGCCGACCTCCGCGAGAAACGAGCGGTCGACCTTGAGCGTGTCGACGGGCAGCGACTGCAAATAGCGAAACGATGAATAACCGGTGCCGAAATCGTCGATCGCGAGACTGATGCCGCGCGCCGCGAGTTCGTGCAGCAGCGCTTCGGTGCCGCCGTGGCTCGACGTCATCGCCATGCTCTCGACGAGTTCGAGTTGCAGACGGTTAACCGGCAAGCCGGTCTCGCCGAGTATGTTGGCGAGCTGCGCGAGAAAGCCGTCGTGCAGGCACTGGCGCGCGGACAGATTCACGCAGATGCGCCCGAATTCGAAGCCTTCGTCAAGCCACGCGCGCGCCTGGCGGCACGCTTCGCGCAGGACCCACGCGCCGATCGGCACGATCAACGCCGACTCCTCGGCAATCGGAATGAACTGGTCGGGCGGCACGAGGCCGCGCTGTGGATGTTGCCAGCGGATCAGCGCTTCGACGTTCGAGAGGCGGCCGCTGCGCACGTCGAATTCGGGCTGGTAATGCAGCAGGAATTCGTTGCCGTCGATCGCGCGATGCAATTCCGTTTCGAGCTGGATGCGCTCCATCGCGCTCGACGTCATCGGCGCGGCGAAGAACTGGAAATTGTTCTTGCCCGCGCTTTTCGCTTCGTACATCGCGCGGTCGGCCTGCATCAAGAGGCGTCCGGAATCCTGCGCATCGTCGGGAAACATGCTGATGCCGATGCTCGGCGTGACGAAGAGCGTCTGCTCGCCGGTGCGGATCGGCGCGCCCACGCTGAGGAGCAGCGCTTCGGCGATGCGGCCCACGTGGCGGATGTCGTCGATATCCTCGATCAGCAGCGTGAATTCGTCGCCGCCCAGTCGCGCCACCGTGTCGGTTTCGCGCACCGATTCGCGCAGACGCCGCGCGATCACGGAGAGCGCTTCGTCGCCCACGCCGTGACCCATCGTGTCGTTGATGAGCTTGAAGCGGTCGAGGTCGAGAAACATCACCGCGACGCGTTTGCTCGAACGGCGCGCGCGCGCGAGCGCCAGCGCGATGCGCTCGGTGAACAGCGTGCGATTGGGCAGACCGGTGAGCGCGTCGTGCGTCGCGAGATAACTGAGGCGCGCCTCATTTTCGCGCCGCTGCGTGATGTCGGCGAAAATCGCGGCGTAGTGCGTGCACAGGCCTTGCGTGTCGCGAATGCTGGAGATCGTCAGGTATTCGAGGTAGGGCGTGCCGTCTTTACGGCGATTCCAGATTTCGCCCTTCCAGTGACCCTTGGTTTCGATGCTTTCCCACAGTCCCGCGTAGAACGCCGGACCCTGGCGGCCCGAGCTGAGCAGGCGCGCGTTGCGGCCGAGCGCGTCGGCTTCGGTGTAGCCGGTCAGGCGCGTGAACGCCGGATTGATGCGCTCGATCGTGCCTTGCAGGTCGGTGATCATCACGCCGTCGAGCGTGGATTCCACCACCTGATCGGCGAGACGCAGATTCGCGCGCGAGGCGAGCAGCGCGTCGTCGCGTTCGCGCAGCGCCGCCTGCAGTTCGCGCACGTATTCGTGCTCCATGTCGCGCAGGATGTCGGCGAGGCCGAGCAGGCCGCACAACTGGCCCGCGTCGTCGAGCACGCCCACGTGGCGCATGCGGTTGTCGAGCAGATACTGGCGCGCGGAATAGAGGCTGCGCGTGTGCGGCAGCGAGCGCAGCGGCCAGCTCGCGAAGGTGCCCGCCGTGGCGCCGTCTTCGCGCGCGCCTTCGCCGATCGCGCGCACCACGTCGCGCTCGGTGAGGATGCCGAGGCTGCCGTCGGCGGCGCACACGACGATCGCGCTCAAGCGCTCTTCGCGCATGCGCGCGAGCGCTTGTGCGAACGGCGCGGCAGCGTCGATGCAATGCGGCTTCGACGGCTTCGCGCAGCCGAGCGTACGCAGTTGCAGAAAACACTCGGGGCCCTGACTCATGACCAGATCGGTCTGTGTGACGAGACCCAGCGCGTGGCCGTTGTCGTCGATCACGAGTCCGTGGCGGATGCCCTCGCGCACGAAGCACGCCGCCGCCTCGCGCGCGGGCGTGCTCGCGGGCAGCGCGCGCACCGGCTGGCTCATGACAGTGCGGATCGGGCGATTGGCCGGTTCGTCGGCGGGATCGTCGGGAGGCTCGGGCAGCGGTTCGTCGATCAGTGCGTTGACGAGACGCGCGTCGGCCGAATGCGTGCGGTGCGCGGCGCTCGCGAGCGCGTCGTGCTCGGTCCAGATGCCGACCGGCTCGCCGTGATTCATCACGACGATCGCGCTGCAACGGTGCTCGGCCATGCGGCGCGCGGCTTCGCGGATAGGCACGTCGGGCCCGCAGGCGAGCAGCGGCCCGGAAAGAAGACGTCCTATTTCGACGTCCAGCGTGTGGTGTTGCATGTCGCGCCCCGTACCGCGTTTGTTGTCTTTTTGAGATATGGCGAACGTAGCAGGCGGGCGCGGAGATTGAGTTGACTTAAATCAAGGTCGCGGAGGTAATCCGGGATTAGGACGGTCGTGCTGGAGGGTGGGAGCGGCTTGCCGATGGGATGAAGAAGCCCGTCGCCGCGTGGTGCTGCGGGACGGGTTGGGATACGCCCGGTGTCGATGAGGCCGGGCGCTCGGGCTTGGATGCGTCTTGCGTGCTTAGTGTTTCTTCGGGCCGTTGCTGCTGCCGGTGTTGCTGCTGCCGCCCAATGAGCCTCCCAATGAGCCGCCCGGCGCGCCGCCTGTCAGACCGCCGAGCAGATTGGCCAGCGGAGCGAGCGTTGAGGTGGCGGATGAGCCGCCGGACCCGGTGCCGCCAGTGCTCGTGCCGCCGGCTCCGCTGCTGCTGTTGCCGCCCGCGCCCTTGAGCGCGCCGGTCAGCGTGCCGACGAGGTTCGTCAACGGCGCTGTCGGGTTCGACGTGCCGGACGTGCCCCCCGATGACGTCGAGCCGTGCGAACTGCCGCCGCCGGTGTTGCCTCCCGTGTTGCCGCTCGATCCGCTATTGGGTCCGCTATTCGATCCGCTATTCGATCCGCCGTGCGTGTTGCCGCTCGACGAAACGACGCTGGTCGTCGTCGCACCGCCCGTGAGCGCGCCAAGCAGGTTCGTCACCGGAGACAACAGGCCGCCGCTGCCCGTCTGAGCACCCGATGCACCGCCCGAGCCGCCATGCGAACCACTCGATGCGCCGTTGTTCACGCCGTTCCCATTGCCGCTGCCGCTGTTGTTGCCGATTGTGATCGGCACCACCGGCACGCTGACCGCGCCAACGTTCACGACGAGATCGACGAGCGGACTGAGCAAGCCGCCTGTGGATTGCGTGCCGCCAGCGTTGCCCGAGCCGATGCTCGTGCCACCGTGACCGGCGTTGCCGGAGCCGGAGCCGCCGGAGATGCCGTGGCCGCCGGTGCCGGTTGAACCGCCGGTGCCGCCGGTGCCACCCGTGCCGCCACCCCAACCGCCGTGACCGCCATCACCGGTGCCTCCGTTACCGCCGGTGCCTCCTGAACCGCCAGAACCGCCGGAGCCACCACTTCCGCCGGAACCACCGTTGCCTCCGGAACCACCGTTGCCTCCGGAACCACCGTTGCCTCCGGAACCACCGTTGCCGCCATGGCCGCCGTCGCCGGAACCACCGCCCCAGCCGCCGTGGCCGCCATCGCCGGCGCCTCCGTTACCGCCAATGCCTCCTGAACCGCCAGAACCGCCGGAGCCACCACTTCCGCCGGAACCACCGTTGCCTCCGGAACCACCGTTGCCGCCATGGCCGCCGTCGCTGGAACCACCGCCCCAGCCGCCGTGGCTACCATCGCCAGTGCTACCACCGTGGCCGCCATCACCGTTGCCGCCAGTCCCTCCCGTTCCACCTGAGCCTCCTGAACCGCCTGAACCGCCTGAACCACCATGGCCGCCGTCACCAGAACCACCGCCCCAGCCACCGTGACCACCTTCGCCGCTGCCTCCGCTGCCTCCGCTGCCTCCGCTGCCTCCGTTACCGCCAGTGCCACCGGAGCCGCCAGTGCCTCCTGATCCGCCCGTTCCCCCGGCACCGCCGCTACCGCCATGACCACCATCACTGGAACCACCGCTCCAGCCGCCGTGACCACCCTCGCCCGAACCACCGTCCCCTCCCGTGCCACCCCAGCTGCCCGACCCACTCCCACTTCCCCCGTCCCCCGAACCTCCATAACCGCCCGAGCCGCCGCCATACCCGCCACCGGTCCCGGTCCAGCCGCCGCTCATACCGTCGCCACCGGCCCATGCATAGCCGGGGCCGAACTGCCAGACGCCATTCCATCCGCTGCCTTGCATGGAAGCAGGCGGCGACGATGTCGTCCCATCGCCGGCATAAGCCGACGGCGCCAGCGACCACCATAGGAGTGCGCTCGCCGATGCAACAAGCGTGTGTTTGAAGGGAGCCATGATTAGTCCTTTCGCGATGAACTCGCGTCCTGATTGGTCAAAGGTGTAATCAGTGCCCCCGGAAAACCGCTGATCGGTTTTTCAAATACGGTCGATGCGTACTATTTCTGCTGTCCCGATTGCGCGTGGATACGCGTCGCCTGGAAGAATGGTGGAGCGTCGGCGTGGTAACGCTGCGCTCGAATATGGCGGAATCGGCGCTCGAAATCTGCAAATTCCACGCCAACGTTTTTGCGCGATTTACACGCGCGATTCGTTAGCAAAGGAAACAACACCATCGACGCGATGCAAGCGCGCGCCCCTTAGCCGGCGGCGTATCGTGCATCACATGAAAAAAGGCGTGACGGTCAGGCATCGCGCCGCGTTACGTCGTGGGCGTAACGTGTCACCGCCACATCGAACGTAACCTTGCGAATACCCAGCCGGCACGCCAGCAGGATCAACCCAGCATCGCGCAGTCCAAACAATCGCAGCATGCACTTAAACGCCGTGCAAACTGTCTACTTGTCATTCATCAACGCGCGAAACGAATATCGAGCGAACGCAAATACGTTTGCAGTCCAGCATCCTGAAGCGGAATCACATAGGCGGGCGAATCCGATTCATTGAAGTGAGCATGCCAATAACCAGGCGGCGTGATGAACGCCATGCCCGGCGTCCAGTCCACGCGCACGGGATCGACAATCCGGCCTTGCTCGTCGATCTCGGTCCCCACGAGCGTATATACGCCGGGCTCGCACGCCGGAATGAAGTCGAGCGCGATGGATTGATGACGATGCGGCTTTTGCACGCTGTGCGGCGCGATCATGCCGAACATCGCCCACAGCGAATGCGTGACGGTGCGCGTCTGCGGAAAATGGCGATTGCCGAGCAGCACGCTCACGCGATTGCGCTGCGCGGCGCCCGGCGCGCTGGCCACTTTCGCGAGCTCGGCCTGAGCCCGCGCAGCCGGATACAGCGTCGGCGTAAAACGCGCAACGTCGATCTTCGCGCCGAGATAAGCGAGCAGCGGGGCGTCGTTCACGTAATAAAGGCGCGCCGTCGACTGCGCCGACAATACGGCCTGTCCGCCGCCCGGCAGCGCAAAGAAGTCACCTTTGCCGAATGAAAATGCCGTGCCGTTTTGCGCAATCGTCCCTGCGCCATCGAGTACGTAGAACACCTGTGAAGTCGCGTTCGGATCGACCGTGAGCGTGTCGCCCGCAACGATGCGCAGAAAACTCGCCATCAAGCCCGGACCGGTGGCCGGATAATCGCAGCCCAATTCCGCGGACACATCGAGTGGCACGATGCGCGTCGGACCATCGTCGTAAAGCGAGGCGGCAAACGAACGATAAGGCACGCGCGAAATCAGCTTCGCGCCAATCGGATTCGCCGATGAGGTGTATTCGAAAAATTGCGCGTCGCGCGTGATCGTATCGTCGTCGAATGCAAGCGATGAAAGTGCGGTTTTGTCCAGCATGATAAGGCTCCTGAAAATGTCCATCGCTCGGCGAGCGAATCGTGCAGCGTGAATGGACTTTAGAAGCCGCAGCCGTGTGCGGGAACGGCGCGCATGGGAAATGAGCTTTGCAGAAAAGGGATAACCGGAAGTCGATCACTGCGGAAAGCGCGTGAAACCCGGCACCAGCGCGTTTTCTCTTACACTGCACAACAAAGCCATCAACACGTCCGCACGCATATGGATTATTTCGGCGCAATCCGCGCATTCCTTTCGGCTGCCGAATTGGGCAGTTTCAGCAAAGCGGCGGCCCGCATCGAGGTCAAGACGTCGACCGTGTCGCGCTATATCACCGAGCTCGAACGCGATCTCGGCATTGCGCTATTCAATCGTTCGACGCGCGGTCTCGTGCTTACCGAAGGCGGCCGCGTGTTTCGCGAGCATGCGATCGGTGTGATCCGCAATCTCGACGAAGCGCGTGAAATCGCTTCGTCGCTGAATCGCTCGCCGCGCGGTTTGTTGCGCGTGACCATGCCGCGCTCGTTCGGACGCCGTCATGTCGTGGGCCATCTGCCGGAATTCATGGACCGGTATCCGAAGATCGACGTCGATATCGTGATGACCGATACCGTCGTCAATATCATCGACTCGGGCATCGATCTCGCGATTCGCATTGGCGCGCTGCCGGATTCGCAATTGATGGCGCGGCAATTGACGGCGCATCGGCGCATTGTCTGCGCGAGCCCCGCTTATCTCGCGCAATGCGGCGCGCCCGCTACGCCCGCCGACCTGGCCGCGCACGCCGCGCTGCGTTTTTCACTCGCGGCGGACGATCGCTGGCTGCTCGTGCAGCACGCCAATGCGGCGAACGGTCAGCGCGAGGCATCGGTGACGGTTGCATTGAACGGCAGGCTGCGCGTGGACGACACCGAAGCCCTGCTCGATCTCGCCATGGCAGGACGCGGCATTGCCTTGCTGCCGACGTGGGCCGTCGGCGACGCATTGCGGGAAGGCAAACTGATCCGGCTACTGCCGGAATGGGAAGCGCAGCCGACGAAGCATGCGCCGGCGGTCTGGGCGGTGTATCCGCGCAAACGGACGGTGTCGTCGAAAGTGCGCGCCTTTATCGACTTCTATTCCGCGATTTTCAAACGCGAAGGCTATTGGGACGCGAAGGAGCACGCAAAAGAGCACGCAAAAACCGCCGACGCCAATGCGCCGCAAAGAATCAGCGTTTGATCCCTTTGCGTTTGCGCGACTCGATTTTTTTGCACAGGTCGGTCAATAGCCAGCGAGCGATTTGCTCGGGCCGATTTGCGCCGTGCGGGGCGAATTTGATTTCATTGGCGAAATACACGATGACCGAGCCGGTCATCACGCGCCACTTACCGGTGTAGTCGACACCGTCCACATTCACGCTCATGGCGTGAGTGATTTCATAATCTGCAGAAGCCAAGGGTGAAGCGAAAAATGTCTAAAGTATGACAATATCGCTTCAATGAAGCATCAGTCAACGAAATATGCGTTTTGTTTCATATTTCAACCCGAAACGATGATGCAGGCTGCAATGCGAATGCCATTCAGCCACTCAAGCATTACGACACGCGGCGCAAATGCGTGGATTCACGCGGCGGAACGGAACTCGTTAAAGCGGTACCCGGAAGCGGCGTAATTCGCCGCATCGAGCGCTCGCCCACGGCGCTGCTCCACGCATTGACCCAGCGCCGCGCCATCGTGCGTTCCATGCCGTCCTGCGCATGGGTGAGCCGCTGCATCGCCCGCGTCAGGCGGCGCATGGCGTAGTGCTTGCAACGTGTGTCCTTCTCGTCACGCGGGTTCATACCGTTTCTCCCGTTCACCGGGTTTCAGTGTAGAACGATCCGCGCATTAAGGCATGAACGCAAATGCCGCACTAGCAGGGAGATCGGCAGGGAGGCTATCGAGCGCACGATTGCCGTCGCGGCGAGCCTCGGTCTCGCCGTTGAATGACGTTTCGCTATAGGCAATGACCTTGAAGCCGCTGCCCGCCGACCTGGGGACCGTAATGCCCCAATGCCAGCCCCCTTCCTGCTCGAAAACATGTAGCTTCGGCGACGCTTCCAGCATCGACATCTGTGACGTGATCATGGCACGCCCTCCTTTCGAAAACTTCCGAATCCATAGGCGGTCAAGCTCAGTGTAGGCAGCATTTTGCTGCACCGCAATAAGCATTAACCTTGAGTGTCGCCAATGTAAAAGGGACAGTTTTCGAATTCGCGTGCCGCGGCGTTCATGCACATAAAAAGTGCAACGCTGCGGCGCAACCGGAACAGGCGCGAATTCGCCGATAAATTCACACAATCGGCGGTATCGTCAATTGAATGGGCCATTGCGACCGAAAGCGCGTGTGCCTCGGATCGCACGCGCTTTTTTCTGCTGCTTTTGCTAAAACTTCATTCAATCAAAAAGATTCATCACATCGCGATACAGCGCGGAAGGAATGCGCACACCGTCGCGTTCGCTGCGCGCACGCGCTTCGAAACGGCGTTGCGAAGGCAAGCGCGCGCCCTGCTCCACGACGGCGTCGAACAGACGTTCGGCACGCGCCTCGCCCGCCGCGTAATCGTCGCCCAGAAAGCGGCGCGGATCGATCGCGATCACCAGTTCGCCGTGGCAGGGACTCGCGCCCGCGCCGCCGTCGAAGGCTTGCGACTCCATGCTCGTGAGGTCGCCAATCAGCGCGCCCGCGAGCAATTCGACCATCGCCGCCAGCGCCGATCCTTTATGGCCGCCAAACGTCTGCATCGCGCCGTCGAGCGCCGCGCGTGCGTCGGTGGTCGGTTGCCCGGCGCTGTCGATCGCCCAGTGCGAAGGAATGGGCTTACCCTCGCGCGCGTGCAGTTCGATGTCGCCGCGCGCGATCGCACTCGTGGCGAAGTCGAACACGAACGGATGGCCTTCGGCGCGCGGCCAGGCGAACGCGATCGGATTCGTGCCGAACACGCCGCGCGTGCCGCCCGCGGGCGCGACCCAGCTATGACTCGGGTTCATCGCGAGCCCCACCAGACCCTGCGCGGCGATGGCTTCGACCTCGGGCCAGAGCGCCGAAAAATGGAAGCAGCGATTGATCGCCATCGCCGCGAGCCCCTGCGTGCGAGCCTTCTCCGCTAGCACGGGCAGGCCCGTTTCGAAAGCCAGCAGCGAAAAACCATAATGCGCGTCGACCGCGAGCACGCCGGGCGCCACGTCGCGCAGGGTCGGCTCGGCACGCGGATCGACCTTGCCGCTCTTCACCGAACGCACGCAGCCGAGCAGGCGATAGATGCCGTGCGAATGGCACTCGTCGCGCTGACCTTGCGTGATGACACGCGCGATGGCGTCCGCGTGCGCTTCGGACACGCCGTGATGCATCAGCGCCTTACGCGCAAGTGAGAACAGCGCGTCAAGCGAAAGTACCACGTCGTCGGATTGATCAGTCATCCTGATGTTCCTCGCAATGAAGCGTACCGTCGATACGCCGCGCGAGCGTCAGCGGATTGGCGTCGCGCAGCGCGTCGGGCAGCAGGTCGTCGGGCAGATCCTGATACGAAACCGGCCGCAGGAAACGCTCGATCGCGCGACTGCCGACCGACGTCGTGCGCGCGTCCGAGGTCGCCGGGAACGGGCCGCCATGTACCATCGCATGCCCGACTTCCACGCCCGTGCCGAAACCATTGGCGAGTATACGGCCCGCCTTGCGTTCGAGCGTCGGCAGCAGCGCGCGGCACGCGGCGCGGTCGTCGCCGTGCAGATGCACGGCGACGGTCAATTGGCCTTCGAGCGCTTTCAGCACGCCGTGCAACGCGTCGAGATCGCCGCAGCGCACGATCAGCGACGCCGGGCCAAACACTTCTTCGCGCAACGCGGGATCGGCGAGAAACGCTTGTGATGGGGTCGCGAACAACGCGGCCTGCGCGTCGAAAGGACCGCCCGTTTTGCCGCGCGCGAGTCGCTCGACATCGACATGCGTCGCGAGGCGCTCCACGCCTTTCGCGTAGTTCGCGTGAATCCCGGGCGTGAGCATCGTCGATGCAGGCGACTGCGCGAGCGCGTCGGCCGCCGCGCGTTCGAACGCGCGCAGCGCGTCGCCGTCCACCGCGAGCACGAGACCGGGATTGGTGCAGAACTGCCCCGCGCCCAGCGTGAGCGACGCCGCAAACTGCTGCGCAATCGTCGCGCCGCGCGTGGTCAGCGCATGCGGCAGCAAGACGACCGGATTAATCGAACTCATCTCCGCATATACGGGCACCGGTTCCGCGCGTGCATTCGCGATCTTCATGAGCGCCACGCCGCCCGCGCGCGAGCCCGTGAAGCCGACCGCCTTGATCCGCGCATCGGCCACGAGCGCCTGCCCCATCGACAGGCCGCTGTCGAACACGAGCGAGAACACGCCTTCAGGCAGCGCGCACTGCTGCACCGCCTTCTGAATCGCGCGGCCCACCAGTTCCGAGGTGCCCGGATGCGCGCCGTGCGCCTTCACGATCACGGGGCATCCCGCCGCGAGCGCCGACGCCGTATCGCCACCCGCCACCGAAAACGCCAGCGGAAAATTCGACGCCCCGAACACCGCCACCGGCCCGATCGCCACGTTACGCAGACGCAGGTCGACACGCGGCATCGGCTTGCGATCGGGTTGCGCCGGATCGATGCGCGCATCGACGAAATCGCCGTGACGCAACACGTTGGCAAAGAGACGCAACTGGCCGACCGTACGCGCGCGTTCGCCTTCGAGCCGCGCGCGCGGCAAACCGGTTTCCGCCATACAGCGTTCGATCAGCGCGTCGCCGATCGCCATGATCTGCTCGCCGATGGTTTCCAGAAAACGCGCACGCGTGTCGAGCGGCGTTTCGCGGAAGGTGTCGAAGGCCGCGTCCGCGAGCGCGCACGCGCGTTCGAGATCGTCCTGCGTCGCACCGCCGAAGGCGGGTTCAAGCGCCACGCCCGTGCGGGCATCGACGCCATGAAACGCGCCCTGCGTGCCGAACACGCTCGTCGCGCCAATCAGCGACTGGCCGGTAATCGTCATGGTGGTCCCTGCAAAAAGCAACCGGGCCGACGCGGCCCGATTTTGAATCGATGGAAAGGGAAATTACGCTCTATGCGTGCTCACTGATCGTCGCCGTCGAGTTGCAGCTTGTGGCCCGGCACGCCCGTATTCGCGCCCCAGTAGTAAATGCCGAGGCTCGCGATCGCCACGGCCAGCGTGTCGTAGGGATGCGCGAGCGCGCCCACGCCGCCGAAACTGCCCTGCCACGACAACACGATCATCGCGGCATAGAACGCGATCAGCCACGCCGACGAACGCACCTGTTCGCGCAGGCTCAATTCGCGCGTCGGCACGAAACGTCCTGCCGCCAGATAGATCACGAACATCACGATCTGCAAACCCAGCAGCCACGACACCGTGCTCCAGCCCGACCAGTACACGATCAGCGCGGCGATCACGAACGACACAGGCCCGACGAGGCCGAAGCGGCTCACGCGGAACGGGCGCGGCATATCGGGCGCATTGCGGCGCAGCGCGGCGACGGAAATGGGCGCCACCGCATAGCTCAACACCAGCGCCGCCGACACCACGTTGATGAGCGCTTCCCACGACGGAAACGGCAGCGTCCAGAACACCGCGAGCGCGAACGTGAGCCACAGGCCGGCGCGCGGAATGCCCGACGCTTCATCGACGCGCGTGAACACGCGGAAGAACGTGCCGGTCTTCGCCCACGCATACACTACGCGCGGCGTCGCGTTCATGTAGATGTTGCCGCAACCGCTCGGCGAAATCGCCGCGTCGGCGACCACCATATACGCGAGCCAGCCCACGCCGAGTGCGAGCGCGATATCGCGGTACGGCAGCGAAAACGCCTTGCTCACGCCTTCCCAGCCGCTCTCGAGCATCGCGGTCGGAATGCTGCCGATGAAGGCGAGTTGCAGCAGCACGTAAATCAGCGTGGAAAGCAGCACCGAAAGAATCAGCGCGACGGGAATCGTGCGTTGCGGATTGCGCACTTCGCTCGCGACCGAAATGATCGGCGTGAGACCGAGATACGCGAAGATGATGCCGCCCGCCGACACCGCCATTTCAATACCCGACATGCCGAACGGCGCGAATCCATGCACGCTCAAATTGGCGGGTTTGAAAAACGTGAACAGCACGCCGATCACCGAAATCGGCACGATGAATTTAAAAATGCTGATGAGATTATTCGCGCGCGCAAAAGTTTTCACGCTTTTGTAATTGAGCCTGAAAAACAGGCCCAAAAGCGCGAGTTGCACGAGCCAGCCGA
The DNA here is from genome assembly GCF_014171495.1 of Paraburkholderia tropica. NCBI lineage: Bacteria > Pseudomonadati > Pseudomonadota > Betaproteobacteria > Burkholderiales > Burkholderiaceae > Paraburkholderia > Paraburkholderia tropica. Next base: position 993,549 of record NZ_CP049137.1, on the reverse strand, counting down.
TCGTGGTCGGATTACCCGAACCCGGTTGACTCAGCATCGGAAACCACGCGGCCGCATATTGGCGCGCGGCCACCACTTCGATTGCAATCAGGCTGGAAAACGCAATCAGCGTGACGAAGCCCATCAGGTAACCGAGCAGCGGACCATGCGAAAACACCGGATAACGCACCACGCCGCCCGCGCGCGGCAAAGCCGCGCCGAGTTCGCAATAGACGATGCCGAGCAGCAGCACCGCAAAGCCGCCGATGAGCCAGGACACGATGCCCGCCGGTCCCGCGATGGCCGACACATGGCTCGCGGCGAACAGCCAGCCCGAGCCGAAAATGGCGCCGAGGCCGATGAAGGTGAGATCGGTGAGCGAGAGCTGCTTCTTGAAGCGTCCTTCGCCGGTGTGCTCGCGCGTTGCATCGCTCATGGGCAGCGCGCCGCGCAGCTTGCCTTGAGTGGACATAGCCGTGTCTCCTCGTTAAGGGATGAGGCGCAGCGCCGGCGTGCCGTTGTTGTTGTGTGGGCACGCGGCGCGGTCGGTGCCGCGCGCCGCCGGACTCGCAAAAGAGGAATGGAAACGCGAGAGGCGCGCGGCAAGAGAAAGCGCGCCCACGCGGCGCGCAAGGGGATTTACAGACCGACGTCCGGCAGTTGCGGACGCGTGGCGAGCGCCTGTTTCATGACGGACCGCACGTGCGCGAGCGCGTCGCCTTCGAGCGCGAGGCGCGGCGGACGCGTGAGCGCGCTGCCACGATCGACGAGTTCTTCGCACAGCTTGATGCATTGCACGAGGTCCGGACGCGCATCGAGGTGCAGCAGCGGCATGAACCAGCGATACAGCGCGAGCGCTTCGTCGAAACGCTTTTGCTTCGCGAGGCGGAACAGCGTCTCGCCTTCTTTCGGGAACACATTCGACATGCCCGAGACCCAGCCTTCCGCGCCCACGGCCACGCTTTCGACCACCACGTCGTCGAGGCCCGCGAACAGCACGAAGCGGTCGCCCACGGCGTTGCGCAGATCGATGAAGCGGCGCGTATCGCCCGACGAGTCCTTGAAACAGACGATATTCTCGCAGTCCTGCAGCGCGATCAGCACGTCGGGCGTCACGTCGTTCTTGTAGATCGGCGGATTGTTGTAGACCATCACCGGCAGGTCCGTGCTCGACGCCACGGCGCGGAAGTGCGAGGCCGTTTCATGCGGCTTGGCCGAGTAGACCAGCGCGGGCATCACCATCACGCCGTCCACGCCCACGCGCTGCGCTTCGCGCACGGTCTGGCGCGCGAACTCGGTGGTGAATTCCGCCACGCCCGCGATCACGGGCACCTTGCCGCCGGCGGCATCGCGCGCAGCTTCGATCACGGCCATTTTCTCGGACGTGTTGAGCGACGTGTTTTCGCCGACCGTGCCGCACACCACGAGGCCCGACACGCCGTCCTTCACGAGGTTGCTCACCACGCGGTGCGTCGCTTCGATATCGACGGAGAAGTCCGCCTTGAATTGCGTGCTGACGGCGGGAAACACACCGCTCCATTGGATAGCGTTACGGCTCACAGTGACAATCTCCTTCGTTTGAAAAATCGCGCCAACCCGTGTGGCGATGCGAAGAAGTATCGCTATCCAGAATGATCGAGGCTTGAGACCTTTCGCGACTCAAAGAGACGAAATCAGCACAATCGCGGCGCAGTCCCGAACACGTGCATCGACGCCTCATTTGGGTGCATTTTCGCTATCCGGGACAACCCGTATTTTTCGCGCTTAGGTCATTAAACTTTTTCGGCGGCGTCGCCGGTTTGCGCAACCTGTGGATGCAGCAGCGCGCGATATTGGCTCGGCGTGAGGCCCACGGTTGCCTTGAATTGACGCGTGAATGCGCTGTGATCGTTATAACCGCAGCGCGTGGCGATATCGGTAATGCTCAGCTCGCTCGCGAGCAATTCGGACGCCGCATCGAGCCGCGTTTTCAGCAGCATCTGGCGCGGCGTGAGATGGAAAATCTTGTGGAAATAGCGCTCGATTTGCGCCACCGACATATTGATGAGCGTGGCCAGATGCGAAAGCTTGAGCGGCTGTGCGTAATTGTCCTGAATGTATTTCGCGGCAATCGCCAGACGCTGATACGCCGGATGCGTGCCCTCGGCCGCCTGCAGATCGCGCGAAATACCGGCCACGCCCAGCACGCGTCCGTGCGCGTCGTGCAGCGGCACTTTCGACGTGAGGCACCAGCCCGGCTGACGCCCCGGATAAAGATGCAATTCGAGTTGATCGATGAAGCGGCTGTTCAGGCGCACCACGGCTTCGTCCTGCGCCGTATAGCTGCTGCCGAAGCGCGTGGGAAACACCTGCGCCGCGGTCTTGCCGAGCAGCGAGCGTTTGTCCTTGAAACCGCAGCGCGCGGCGAGCGTGACGTTCGCGATCACATAGCGCGCATCGTGATCCTTCACGAAGAAGACCACGTCGGGCATGGCGTCGAATAGCGGTTCGAGCAACGCGAAATGCGCCACCATCTGCGGCAGCGTCGTGTTTTCGAGGGCGGCGGGCAGAACGAGTTCGGGCATTGCGATGAGCGGCGAGTCGTGATCCGCACGATTATGCCCTTCCGTTGCACGCTTGCGCATCTGAAACGAAAATCGGGCGGCGCACTCGCGCGCGCCGCCCGTGATTCGATATCGCATGAAACGGCGCGTTACGCCTGCGACGACACTTCCAGCAAGGTCCCGATACGCGCGGGCGAGAACGGCGGACGCTGGCCGTTGCGCGGCCAGCCCAGGCAGAACGCCGCCGCCTCGCCGCAGATCTTGCCCTGACACGGTCCCATGCCGCAGCGCGTATGCAGTTTCGCATCGCGCCATGAACGGTGTTGCGCGGCCTCGCCGTACGTCACGTCCTCGCAGCGGCACAGCACGGTGTCGGGCGCCGCGAGCGTGCGCAGATGCGGCGCAAGCGCGAACGCATCGTGCAGCCGCGCGGCGAAGGCGCGATAGCGCGCGCGTTCGCCAAACAAGGCGCGCGCCTTGTCCTGCTCGCCGACGGCGGCGTGCGCGGCGATGCGTCCTTCGAGCGCCGCCAGCTCCATGCCGCCCACGCCCGTGCATTCGCCCGCCGCATAGACGTCGGGCAGCGAGGTCGCTTGCCAGTCGTCGACGGCGAGCGCGGCCATGCCCTGCGCCTCCGTGGTCCGGCAACCGAGCGCCGCGCCCACCAGCGTATTCGGCACGAGGCCATACGCACAGGCGAGGCGGTCGCAATCGAGCGCAATCGTCTTGTCGCCGTGCTGGATGCGCACACGCGTGAGTTTGTCTTCGCCGATCGCTTCGACCACGTGCGCACCGCAGAAATACGGCGTCGCGCGCAGATCGAATCGCATGCGTGCCGCCTGCATCAATTTCGCAGGCGTGTGGACGAGCCCGGCCGCGAAGCGCCGCACCGCCGACGGCGGCGCCTGCTCGACGATTGCCAGCACGCGCGCGCCCTGCTCGCGCGCCGTGACGGCGGCGGCCCACAGCAGCGGCCCCGATCCCGCGATCACGATGCGCTCGCCGCGAACCGGCAAACCGCCCTTCACGAGCGCCTGCAAACCGCCCGCGCCCGTCACGCCCGGCAGCGTCCAGCCCGGATACGGCAGGAAGCGCTCGCGCGCGCCGGTCGCGACGATCAGCTTGTCGTAATCGATCGTGTAGCCGCGTTGCGCGTCTTCCACCAGCAATTGCCGCACGCCGGGCGCCTGCACGACGCGCGTGCCGCTCAAGCGGACCACGCTGCCGCGCCGCACGAACGCCTCCACCGCGTCGATGACCGCGCGCGCCTCGCCCGTCGGCGAATGCGCCGGACCTTGACGCCAGATCTGTCCGCCGGGCCGCGTGTTATCGTCGACGATGCCCACGCGCTTGCCCGCCTCGGCGGCCACGCGGGCCGCCTGCAAACCGGCCGGCCCCGCACCAATAATCAGGATATCGAACTTCATTGCGCGCCTCTTGCCGTCACCACATTCATGCCCTCGGCGCACACGGTCTGGCACGCGAGCCGATGCGCGACGCCGTCGATCGTCACGCGGCACTCCTGGCACACGCCCATGCCGCACAACGGCCCGCGCAGCGCGCCGGTCACGGAACGGCGCGTCGCGACAACGCCATCGCTCGTCGCGAGCGCGATCGCCGCGACCACCGAACTGCCCGCCGCCACGCGCACGCTGCGGCCATCCACGTCGAGCACGACGAAATCAGACATGAGCCGCTCCTTGCGTCGCGCACCGCGCGGGCCAATACGGTGTAGCGTCGATCGGCAATGCGTCGCGCGCAGCGAGCATCTGCGCGGCGATCAGCTTGCCGGTCGCAAGCGCCGTCGTCACGCCCAGTCCCTCGTGCCCGGTCGCGAGCCACGTCTGCGGATGACCGTCGTCGCGCGCGAAGGGACCGGCCGGGCCGATCAGCGGCAAGCCGTCGCGCGTCGCCGGACGGAAACCGGTCCACGCGCGTATCGCGTTCAACGACGGCAACTGCGGCAGATATTCGGCGGCGCGGCGCAGCATGCGCGCGAGAATCTCCGGCTCGATGGCGGGATCTTCGCTGTCGAATTGCCGCGACGAGCCGATCAGCAATTGACCGGTCGGGCGCGGCTGCACGTTGAACGCCACCGAGGTGCCGGTCGCGTTGTGCGCGCTCTTGATATAGCCGAGTTCGAGAATCTGGTGGCGTATCGCGCCCGGATAACGGTCGGTGATCAGCAGATGACCCTTCTTCGCCTGCATCGGCAAGCCGGGCAGCAGTTCGGCCGCTTGCAGGCCATTGGCGAGCAGCACCGCGCCGGTCGCGATGACTTCGCCATCGGCGAGCACGACGCCTTGCCGGTTCAGCTGCGCCACGCGCGTATCGAGGCGGCACGCGATGCGCCCTTTCACCGGTTGCGCGAGCAGCCACGCGGCGGCGGACGGCGCGTAAACCACGGCGTCGTCGGGGACCATCATGCCGCCGCGCAAGCCTTCACGCAGCGACGGTTCGGCTTCGCGCACCTGTTTCGCGTCGAGCATGTGACAGGCGATGCCCTGCTGCACGAGCGCCGCCTGACGCGACTGCGCCAGTTCGTATTCCTCGTCGTCGGTGGCGACCCAGAGCGTGCCGCAGCGCACGAACGCCTGACGCGCATCGAGACGCGGCGCAAGATCAAGCCACAACTGCCGCGACCACGCGGAAAGCGCGAACTCGGCGGGCGTATCGTCCATCACGACGAGGTGGCCCATGCCCGCCGCCGTCACGCCGCCGCCGATGCCCGCGCGGTCGATCACCAGCACGTTCGCGCCGTCTCGCGCGAGTTCGTGCGCGCACGCGGCGCCGACGATGCCCGCGCCCACCACCACGACATCGGGACGCGATGCTGCCATGTTCATCACGCGCGAATGCCCCATGCGAACGGATCGTCGTCGGCGAAAATGAGCTGCGCCTGCGCGCTCACGTGCGCCGTGCCGCGAATGCTCGGGCGCACGTAGCCGGGCGCGAGATCGCCGTCGCTTTCGTGGCTTTCGTAGCTCGCCTCGAACACGCTGCCGACGATGCTCTCCTGCTTCCACACGGCGCCCGGCGCAAGCGCCGCGTCGGCGGCGAGGCAGGCGATCTTCGCGCTCGTGCCGGTGCCGCACGGCGAGCGGTCGTACGCCTTGCCGGGGCACAGCACGAAGTTGCGGCTGTCGAGGCCCGGCGTCGTCGAATCGGCGAACAGTTCGATATGGTCGATCAGCGCGCCGCCCTCGCCCGTGATGCCATTCGCTTCGAGCGCCTGGCGAATCGCCCAGGACACATTCGTGAGCGTTTCGACGTTGGCGAAGTCGAGCGACTGGCCGTGATCGGCGACGAGGAAGAACCAGTTGCCGCCCCACGCGATATCGCCATGCATGCGGCCGAGGCCCGGCACGTCGACCGGCACGTTGGTGCGGTAGCGATACGCGGGCACGTTGCGTACGGTGACGCTGCCGTCGGCGTGCAGTTCGGCTTCGACATTGCCCACCGGCGTTTCGATGCGATGCACGCCCGGCGCGATGCGGCCCATGTGCGCGAGCGACACGATCAGGCCGATCGTGCCGTGTCCGCACATGCCGAGAAAGCCCACGTTGTTGAAGAAGATGACGCCCGCCGAACAGGCCGGATCGTGCGGTTCGCACAGCAGCGCGCCGACCATCACGTCGGAGCCGCGCGGCTCGCAGACGATGCCTGCGCGCACGCGGTCGAAGTCGCGGCGGAAAATCTCGAGCCGCTCGGCGAGCGGTCCGCGGCCCAGCTCGGGGCCGCCTTCGGTCACGAGCCGCGTGGGCTCGCCGCCGGTATGGGAATCGATGACGGAGAGGGTTTTCATGCCGTCAATCGTAGGTGCCGCCCGCGTGGCCGTCTTGTCGCAACGGCCCGCCGGCAATGACGATTTCGGCATAGCGCGCGATCGACGCGCGGACGTCGCGCGTGGCTCGCCCGGTCAAGCCAGGCACAACCCTGGCGCGTGGTCGGCCGTTTGCCTTCGCCTGCGCTTTAGACGCCCTAGACGCCCGCGCGCGCTCGCGATCCGCGCCCGAACAGCTGGCGCAGCCACGCCTGGCTGTTCACGACCAGCAGGCCGGTCAGCACGAGCACCGAGCCCGCGATGAAAGCGGCGTCGACGTGCTCGTGCAGCACCACCACGCCGAGCACGACGCCGAACAGCGGCGTCATGAACGAGAGCACGCCGAGCCGCGCGGCGAAGTAGCGGCGCAACAGCCAGAACCAGGTCAGATAGCTCGCGAACGTCACCACCACGGTCTGGAAACCGAGGCTCGCGAGCGCGAGCGGCGTGCCATGAAACGCGGTCTGCCCCGTGAACAGCGCGAACGGAATCAGCAGCACGAATGCGCAGGCGAGCTGGCAAAAGAGCGTCTGCGTGGCGGGCGCTTCGCTGAGTCGCGTCGTGCGCACGCCCACCGTGGTCAGGCCCCACGCCGCGCCGCCGAGCAGGCCCAGCAGGTCGCCGAGCAGCCAGTTGGGATTCGTGGGCAGACCGGGCGCGGACAGGCCGCTGCCCAGCAGCGCCGGCCCGAGAAACGCGACGGCGATACCGACGAACGCGAGCGCGATGCCCGCCCATTGCAGGGGCGCGAGCCGTTCGTCGGGGAGTTTGATATGCAGGCCGATGGCCGCGAACATCGGCGCGGTGTAGAGCAGCACGGCGATATGCGAGGCGTTGGTCAGACGCAGCCCTTCGGCGACGCAGAGGAATTCGAACGCGAACAGCACGCCGACGACGAGCCCCGAGCGCAGCGCCACGCCCGGCAGCCAGCGCTCGCGCAGCACGAAACGGTTGAACAGCCAGACGAGCGCCGCCGCGCCGCCCGAACGCAGGCCCACTTGCAGCATCGGGGCGATGTCGCCGGCCACGGCCTTGATCGCGACCTGTTGCGTACCCCAGATGAAGCACAGCGTCACCATGATGGCGACGGCCGCCCCATCGACATGCTTTCTCATTCCTGTCTCGCCCATGCTTTATTTTTTCGACGCGCGTATCTTAACGCGCGCGATCATCGGCACATAGAGCCAGTCCGTGCGCAAAGCAGCAGGCCACCCGCGACGCAGCCGGAACATCCGGATGCTGCGTCAGGGGTGGCCTGCGGGGTCACGGCAACGAGAGCGTGCCGTTTATGAGGTCGCGACGATCAGAAGTCGATCTTCGCGTTCAGGCTGATCGTGCGCGGATCGCCCGGCGCGATGTAGCTGTCGTACTGGAACATCCAGTAGCGGCGATTCGTGATGTTGTCGAGCGCCGCGCGCAGCGTCACGTCGTGGCCGCCGATGCGCGTCACGTAGTTCGCGCCGACATTCACGAGCAGGTAGCCACCCGTTTCCAGATCGCCGGCCGGACGCACTTCGGTGTTGCCCGTGTACTTCGCATCGACGCCCAGTTGCAGGCCCGGCACGTACGGCACGTCGTACGTCACGCGCGTGGCCGCCGTGAATTGCGGCGCGCCCGCGACGCGCTTGCCGTTATAGGTCTGGCCCTTCGCGTACCACGTATCGAGCAGCATGATGTCGCCCGCGACTTGCCAGCTACGACCCAGACGCACGCTCGCGCCTGCTTCGAGACCTTCGTAGATCGAGTTGCCGTCCTGCATCAGCACGTTCTGGTCGTTCGCATACGACGCGCCGCGCTCGATGCGGAACAGCGCCGCGTTCGCGCTCCAGCGCGCGTGCTCGCTCTTGATGCCCACTTCATACTGACGCGAGCGCAGCGGATTGAGCACCGATCCGCCATTTGCGTAGATATCCGAAACAACCTGTCCCGCTTCGAGCGATTCGACATAGCTCGCGTACAGCGTGGTTTCCGGTTCGAGCTTGTACATCAACGCGAAGGTCGGCGTGACGACGCCGTTCTTGCCGTACGACGAGGTCGTGCCGCCCGCTTCCGAGAAGCTTTCCTGATCGTAGTTCGTATAACGCAGGCCCGCGAGCAGCGACCAGCGGCTCGTGATCTGCATCGTGTCGCTCAGGAACAGCGCCTTCTGGTTGATCTCGCTCGCCCGGTACTTGTCGAGGCCGCTGCCCGAGTAGAACGCATACGGGTTCTGCACGTAGAGATTGCCCGCGCCGAGCGTGCCGCCCGCAGTGCCCGCCGCCGTGCTGTAGTCGTTGGTCTGATGCTGGATCGACGCACCGGCCACGATCTGATGCGTGAACGGACCGGTCTTCACCTTGCCTTCGAACGCGCCTTGCCAGTAGATGTCCTGGTGGCCCTCGTCGCCGTTCCAGCGATAGTCGGAGTAGTCGCCCGACTGGTTGAGCAGCGTGAGCGTGCTTTCGTTGCGGTCGCGCGCCGACTTGCTGTAGCTCGCCGACGTGTTGAACGTCCAGTCCGGCGTGATCTGATACTTCACGCCCGCCGTGTAGAGCTGCAGATTGGTGTTCAGATGCTGGCCGGCGCTGTTCAGCAGATTCGAGCCGCCGCTGATGGTCGCGGGCAGACTCGTGCCCACGTAGCTCGACGGAATATAGATCGCCGGCGTCTGACCGCTCGAACGGCTCGTCTGGTAGATCGCGTTGAAATAGATGTCGAGGTCGCGCGTGAGCTGACCGTCGAGCGCGAGCGCCACCGAATTGCGGTTGATATCGCCCGCGTTATAGGTCTTGCCCTGTTCGTGCGTGTAGTTGATGCGCGCGCCGAACATGCCGTCCGGGCCGAAGCGGCGGCTCAGGTCGGCGTGCTGGCTGAGCACGCCGTCCATGCGATAGCCGATGTCGAAACTCGTGACCGGGTCCTTGCCCGGCTTCTTCGTCACGTAATTGACCACGCCGCCCGGCTGCGCGAAACCGTACATGAAACCGCCCGCGCCCTTAAGCAGTTCGACGCGCTCGAGGTTTTCGTACGGCATGGTGATGCCATACGAAATGAACGGATTGCCGTCGATCTTGAAACCGTTCTGCCAGTCGATCGGCAGGCCGCGCACCGTGATGTAGGTCGCCCACGCGCTATAGGCGCTGCTGTTGTCGGTGACCGAGGCGTCGCCCGCGAAGACATCGCCGAGCTTGTTGGCCTGGCGGTCGGCGAGATCCTCGCCCGTCACGACCGTGGTCGAGAACGGCGTGTCGAGTTGCGAACGCGTGCCGAGCGCGCCGCTCGAAACCGGCGTGGCCAGATGCAGCGGCGAGTCGACCACGGCGGCCGCGTTGACGTTGACGGCGGGCAACGCCTTCTCCGCGCCTGTGGCGGACGCGGCGGCGCTGGCCGCAGCGCTCGCACCGGCCGGCGCGGCGGCGCTGTCGTTCGCGGTCGTGGCGGTCTGGGCAAACGCGGATGGCGCGGCGGCGGCAAACGTCAGCCAGACTGCGATCTGCAAAGGACGGGGCAGCTTTTGGCCCCTACGGCGTGCGGTTTCGTGATTGTTCATATCGGCCAGTGTTCGAGGCGTCTCCCGCCCCGGTTTAACGCTAAAGAATCTAAACGTCAATGAGACTGATTCGCATTACATAAGGCGCGCATATTAGCAAAGGGTCCTGGCTTTTGATAGTTCTTTACAAAAAACCAACACTTACGATTGGCTGTAATGCAATTTGCATGTAGACGCGCGCGTAAGCGGGGTTTTGGGGGCTAATCGGGCGCGCAGGCGGCGCGGCTGGCGTGCGCGATGTCGTCGATCACGCGATGGAAACGAAAACGCCCGGCACAGGCCGGGCGTTTTTCACTGCCTCACGCGAAGGACGCGCCGATCAGAACGTTTCCCAATCGTCGTCCGAGGCGGCGGCGGCGGCCACCGGCTCGGCGCGCGGCGCCGGTTGACGCAGCGCGGGCTCGCTAGCCGCTGCGCGCGGCGCGGGCGTCGCGCGGCGCTTCGCGGCAGCAGGACTCGCGGATACCGGCTTGACCGCCGGCGCAGCCACGGCGGCGGGCGCACGCACGGCTGTCGTCGACGTCATCGAAACCGCCGAAGCCGCCGCCCCCGACACCTTGAACACCGACACCAGCTCGCGCAACGCGCCGGCCTGCGTCGACAGCGACTGCGCCGCCGCCGACGCCTCTTCGACGAGCGCCGCGTTCTGCTGCGTCACCTCGTCCATCTGCGAAACGGCCTGGCTGACCTGTTCGATGCCCGTGCGCTGCTCGCCCGACGCGGCGGTAATCTCGCCCATCAGGTCGGCCACGCGGCGCACCGACTGCACGATTTCGCTCATCGTCCGGCCCGCATCGTCGACGAGCGCCGTGCCGTTGTTCACGCGCTCGACCGAGGTCGCGATCAGATCCTTGATCTCCTTGGCCGCCGTCGCGCTGCGCTGCGCGAGCGTGCGCACCTCGCCTGCGACCACCGCGAAACCGCGGCCCTGCTCGCCCGCGCGCGCGGCCTCGACCGCCGCGTTCAGCGCGAGGATGTTGGTCTGGAACGCGATGCCCTCGATCACCGAAATGATCTGCGCGACCTGTTCCGAGCTTTGCGAAATCCCGCGCATCGTATCGACCACGCGGCCCACCACTTCGCCGCCGCGCGTCGCCGTGCTCGACGCCTGGCCCGCGAGCGTGTTGCCCTGGGTGGCGTTGTCGGCGTTCTGCTTCACGGTCGCCGTGAGCTCTTCCATGCTCGCGGCCGTTTCTTCGAGCGATGCCGCCTGTTCCTCGGTACGCTGGCTCAGATCGGTGTTGCCCGCCGCGATCTGCGCGGCCGCCGTCGCAATGCCTTCGCTGCCCGTGCGCACGCGGGCCACCAGATCGACGAGACGCTAGTTCATATGACGCAGCGCCGACAGCAACTGGCTCGCCTCGTCGTTGCCCGTGACGTCGATACGCGCCGTGAGATCGCCGCGCGCCACCGTTTCCGCCACGCTGACCGCGCGCGCGAGCGGCGCCGTGATCGAGCGCGTGATGACGAGCGCGATGACAATGCCGAGCGCGATTGCCAGCGCGATCAGCCCGATCGTCCAGGCGAACGCGCCCGCATACGCCGACTTGGCGCGCGCGACCTCGGCCTCGGCGCCTTGCTGATTGAGCTTGATGTCGTCGTTGATCAGCGACTGCGCCGTGGCGAAGGACTTCGCGGACGCGCCGGACGCCAGCGCACGCGCATCGGCGGCGCCGGAATCGCCGGCGTCGGCCAGCGTCTGCAACTGCTTGTCGTGGTCGAGATAGGCCGTCCACGCAGCGTTGATCTCGTCGTAGCAACGGCGTTCCTCGGCCGACGAAACCAGCTTCGAATAGACGTCGAGCGTCGCCGCGAAATCCGTGATGAACTGCGCGTGCTGCGTGCGCAGCGCGTCTTTGTCGGCGGCGTCGACCGCGAGCAGCGAGCGCAGCGAGGTGCGGCGCACGTCGTCGGCGACGGAGCGCAGCCGGCCCAGCGTCTGCACGCTCGGCAGCCAGTCGTCGCCGAGTGCGAGCGTGCCGTCATAGATGCGCGAAGCCTGGAGGAGTCCGATGCCGCCGACGGCACCGAGAAGAAGCAGTACGACCGCGAAGCCCGCCGACAGACGCGGGCCGATTTTCAGATGAGAGAGAAATGACATAAGAAGCCGATGGGGTGACCGACTGTATGTCGACTCTCTGCGGCAATAATTAAGCCTTCGTTGCAAAAATAACAAAAAGACCAACGATCGGCTTTCAGCCCCGGCGCGGATTCGAGCCACGGAAATCGGCGGGCTTGAGACACATCTTGAGGCGCATCGAGACGCACCGACATGCACTGAGACGCACGGTCAAGTCCGCGCATGCGCATCCGGTAAGCTCCTCAGGCCTTGCGCCATGCGGCGCAGGGAGCAAGAACGGGGGACGCTTCGGCGTTCGCGCCCAGGCATTGCGAAAGGCGGACCGACACGCCCGCGCCGGCCAGACAGGGGAGCCGGCGCGGCATGCGGGCCGCCGCGCCGTCCAGAGCGTTGCGCGTCACGATAAACCACCGAGGGCCTTGACCGGCGAACGCGCAGCCTCACGGCCGCCGCCCAGGCGGCGCGAGCGCGCCGGGGCGTCCCCCTGCTCCCGCCCGCCGCGCTTTGCGCGCGCGGCCAGCCCGCCTTTTACGAGTTGGCGCCGCCGGCCGCGCGGCACGGCCAGACGCGCGAGCGCGGCTTCCTCGCGGCGGCTTCCTCGGCCACCTCGCGCCACCAGCGCTCGCCGCGCTGCGGATCGGCGAGATGCAGACGCTCGCCCATGCGCGGCGTCGCCAGCATCACGCTGCGCGCGGCCGCGAGCCCCATCACGCGTTCGAACGGTTCCTGCCAGCGATGCATCGCGAGGTCGAACGTGCCGTTATGAATCGGCACGAGCCAGCGCCCGCGCACGTCCAGATGCGCCTGCACGGTTTCCTCGGGCTGCATGTGGACGTACGGCCATTGCGGGTCGTACGCGCCCGTTTCGATCAGCGTGACGTCAAACGGCCCCATGCGCTCGCCGATCTCGCGGAAACCGTCGAAATACCCCGTGTCGCCGCTGAAGAACACGCGCAGATCGTCGGTCGCGATCGACCACGAGCACCACAGCGTGCTGTTGCCGTCGAACAGGCTGCGCCCCGAAAAGTGCTGCGCGGGCGTGGACGTGAAGGTCACGCCCGCGATGCTCGCGCTTTGCCACCAGTCGAACTGACGCACTTTCGCCGCGTCGATGCCCCACTCGATCAGCCGGTCGCCCACGCCGAGCGGCGTGAGGAACACGCCCGTGCTCGCGGCCAGCGCGAGCACGGTTTCGCGGTCCAGATGGTCGTAGTGATCGTGCGAGAGGATCACGCCGCGCAGCGGCGGCAGGTCGGCCAGGTCTATGGGCGGCGCGTGAAAGCGCTTCGGCCCAAGCCGTTTGAAGGGCGAGGCGCGCTCGCCGAACACCGGATCGGTCAGCCAGAATTCGTCGCGCAGCTTCATCAGCATCGTGGAGTGGCCGAGACGCCAGAGGCTGCCGTGGGGCGCGGCATGCAGATCGGCGCGACTCAGGGCGTCGACGGGCAGCGCCGCCGACGGCACCGTACCGCCCGGCTTGCGAAACAGCACGTTCCAGATGATGCGCAGACTCTTCGCGAGGCTTTCCTGCGGACGCGGACGCACATTGCGAAAGCGCGCGCCGTCGTGCTGCGTGGAGCCGTTCGCGAGCGTGCGCGAACGCTTCGCGGCGGCGAAGCCGAGCGTGCGGCCGAGAAAATCGGGGATCGAAGCCATGTCGGCATCCTGAAGACAAAAGTAGACTGGCTAGTGTAGTTTATTCGGGAGAAAAGTAAACTGCCCGGTGTAAAATTCCCTCATGAGCACCGCCGACACCCCACAACGCCTGACCGACCGGAAACGCGCCGCCGTTCTGGAAGCGGCCATCGAGGAATTTCTCGCCGCCGGTTACGACGCCACCAGCATGGACCGCATCGCCGCGCGCGCGAGCGTGTCGAAACGCACCGTCTACAACCATTTTCCGAGCAAGGAAGCGCTGTTCGCGGCCATCCTGCACCGGCTCTGGGATGCCGCGCTCACGGGCGCCGCGCCCGCCTATCGCGCCGACGCGCCGTTGCGCGCGCAACTGCTCGAACTGCTGCACCGCAAGCTGCGGCTGATGAGCGACGCGTCGTTTCTCGCGCTCGTGCGCGTGGCGCTCGCGGCGGGCATTCACTCGCCGGAGCGCGCGCGGGACATGGTCGCGCGCATCGGCGAGCGCGAGGAGGACGTGACGATCTGGATCCGCGCGGCGGCCGCCGATGCGCGTCTGGGCAACGCGGACGGCGCGCCCTTCGATCCGCTGTTTGCCGCGCATCAATTGCATGCGCTGGTGAAGGGATTCGCATTCTGGCCGCAGGTGACGATGGGGCAGCCGACGCTCAGCGCCGCCGAGCAGGATCACGTTGCGCAAAGCGCCGCCGATATGTTTCTCGCGCGCTATGCCCGCCCGGCGCGTTCATCGGACACAAAGTAACGCACGCGTTTATTGTTTATCGCCCATCGAGCACGGCGGGCATGCGCTTTTCCGTCGCGCGGGCGCGTGCGGGATCGCGCCAGAAGCGCCACGCGAGCCAGCCCGCGATCGCCTGCGCCACCATCACGAACCCCACGCAGCCCGCCCAACCCCACTGTCGCCACGCGGATGCCGGCAGAATCGAGCCGAGACTGCCGCCCAGGTAGTAGCACGACAGATACACGCCGATGGCCGTCGAGCGCGCGGCGCCCGCCGTCTGCGAGATGAAGGCATTCGCGGCGGCCTGCTCGACGAACACCGCCGTGGAGCCGAGCGCGAGACCGCAGAGGATCGGCAGCAAACCGTGCGCGAACGTGAGTCCCGCGGCGGGCAGCGCGAGCAGCGCCGCGTAGAGCGCGAGTTCGCGCGGCGAGCGATGGCGCGCGAAGCGGCCCGCGAGCGGCGTGACCACCACGGCGAGCAGGAACACGGCGTAGAGCGCGCCGATCTGCACCGTGCCGAAGCCGTACGGCGGCTGCGCGAGCCGCAAGCCCACGAACGTGAACGTCGCGACCTGCGAGGCGAGCACGCAGGCGCCGAAGCCAAACGCGGCCAGCAGCGGGCGGCGCGTGAGCAAGGCGAGGCGCGAGGGCGCGTGGCGTGTATCGCGTGCATCGCCTGGGCTACTCCCGCCGGTATTCGTACGCCCACGCGCACTGACTGCCGCGCGCGGCAAGCACAGATAGATCGCCACGCCCGCGCCCAGGCTCAACAGCGCCACGATGTCGAGCGCGTGACGCCAGCCGAGCACCGCCGCGCACGCATTGGTGATGAAGCGCCCCGCAAAGCCGCCGAGCGTGGTGCCGGCGACGAACAGCGCGCTCACTTCCGCCGACTGCTCGCGCGTGAACAGCTCGCCGATGAACGCCACCGAGATCGCGAACACGAACGGCATCAGCATCCCCACCGCGAAGCGCGCGGCCAGAAACGACGCGAAACTGCCCGCATGCGCGACCCACAAGGCAGGCAGCACCGACAACGACGCCGCGAGCGCGATCACCGTCCGGCGCGCGAACGGCCCGGCTAATGTGCCGACGAAAGGCGCGATAATGGCGACGGCCAGCGTGGTGGCGCTCACGCCCTGCCCGGCGCGCTCCGCGCTCACGCCGAAGGTGGCGGCGAGCTCGCGCAGAATGCCCTGGGTCGCGTAGAGATTGAGAAACGCCGCGCAGCCACAGAGAAAAAACGCCGCGCGCAAAGACTTGTCATGCTGGCCATTCATGGACGACGATCGCTCCCGCCTGATTCAGAGAGCAATCAGTCTCGCAATCCCGCGCCGCGCGCGCCAATACCGAATCCGTCGCGATTGATACCGGAAAAATCAGCATGCTCGACCTGCGCCGCCTGCGCTACTTTGTGACCGTCGCCGACGAACTGCATTTCGGACGCGCCGCCGAGCGCCTCCATATCGCCCAGCCGCCGCTCACGCGGCACATCGCGTCGCTCGAAAACGAGCTGGGCATCCGTCTGTTCGAGCGCTCCACGCGCGCGGTCACGCTCACGCCGGAGGGCGCGCAATTCCTCGAACACGCGCGTCAGGTGATCGAGGCCGCGGAGCAGGCGGAAGTGTCCGCGCAGCGCCTCGCGCATGGCACGGCGGGACGGCTGGCGATCGGCTATACGAGTTCGATTCCGATGTCGCCCGCGTTCAGCGCCATCGTGCGCGGGTTCAGCCGCGAGGCGCCCGACGTAGCGCTCACGTTTCGCGAGGTGGCCGGCACGGCACAGCCCCGGCAGATCGAGTCGGGCGTGCTCGACATCGCGTTCGGCTGGGCCGCGTCCGATCATGCCGACAATGCCGATCACGCCGATCACGCCGATGGCGCCGTCGCGCAATTGACCGTCGCGCGCCAGCCGATGGTCGCCGCCGTGGCCGCGAACAGCGAGTACGCCGCGTGCGCGGCCGTCGCATTCGAGGCGCTCGCGCATGAAAGTTTTATCGCGTGGCCGCCGGGTCAGGGCTCGGTGCTCAACACGGCGCTGCACCGGCTTTGCGCGCAGGCGGGCGTCGAGCCGCGTCTCGGTCCGCGCGCGAGCCAGGTCGCCGCGCTCGTCGCGCTGGTGGCGGCGGGCCAGGGCGTCGCCATCGTGCCCGCGTTCGCAGCGTCGCTGAAAATGGCCGATGTGGCCTACGTGCCCTTGATCAACGCGCCCTTGCTCGACCAGATCATCGCGTGGCGCACGCACGATCCTTCGCGTTGCGCGCTGCGTTTTGCGGCCTTCGCGCGCGCGGCGGCAACGACGGGTTGATCGCCGGGCTGTCGAGTCGATAACTACATTTCGCGATCCATACTATTTATCCGGATCACGACGCGCGCAACGCCTCCGAAGGCCGCATGCCGAACATGCGCCGATAGTCGGTCGCGAACTGGCTCAGATGCCAGAAGCCCCACGCCGCGGCCACGTCCTGCACCGATCCGGCCTCGCGTCCGCACAGATCGCGGCGCGCGCCGTTCAGGCGCAGCGCGCGCAGATAGGTCGCGGGCGCCATGCCCAGCACGTCCTGAAAACAGTATTGCAGCGTGCGGCGGCTCACGAGCAACTGCTCGCACAACTCCGGCACGCCAACCGGACGCGAACGATGCGCAAGCACGTACTCGCGCGCCTGCGCGACGATCCAGCGACGCCGCGATGCCTGCTCAGGCGTTTGCCGGGCGCTTTCGGCGTCATCCGCGTTGCCGTGCCGCGCGCAGGCGTCGAACAGCGCGGCGAGCAATTCGGCCTGCACGTCGTTGCGTTCGGCGTCGGACAGCGGCGTGCAAGCGCTGCGCGCGCGGTCGCCATCGGCGTCGTGGCGAGCGTCATCATCGTGATCGTCGAGACGCTGTTCGAGCACCGCGCACAGATGCGCGAGGCGCGCCGCGCCCGCCTGCACGATGGGCGTGTGCGGCAGACGCGCGTCGAGCGCGACGCCCTCCACGGCCTGCGCGTAATGGCGCAGCACCTCGCCGCGCACCACCACGCCGTAGATCGAAAACTGCGCGGGCGTGAGGAGTTCGAATTCGACGTTGCCCGGCCGCATGGCGAAGGCTTCCGCGCCGAAGGGCTGCGCATCGACGCGCGCCTGCTGTCCGCGCGTGGCCGGAATGCCGAACCAGTACGCGTCGCCGCGCACTTCGCACGCCTGGCGCAGCGTGTGGCTCGTGGTCTCGCAGAAGACCTTCATGGTGTCGAGCGGGATTTCGGTGAGCGTACCGACGAAGCGGCCCGCCGCGAGCTGGTCGTAGGTCTGCCGCCAGCCGACGAGGTTGCGCGCCTGCTCGTCGGCGTCGTGCGCGACGCTCACGACCGCGCGCCCCGCCGGCGCGTCGGCGCCTTGCGCGGAACAGCGCGTGTTTTCGGCGGTGTTGTCCGCGAGGTTATCCGCGATGATTTCTGCCGCAGGGACCGCCTGGGACGCGAGCCGGCAAGCATCGGGCCGCTTGCTGAGCGTGGCCGCGTGGTTCATGGGTGCCTCCTTGCGCGCACTTTCTGTCAAAACGATCGGGTGATGATGCAAAACCCGCGCCAGATCGTCGGGACCCGGTTTCACGCGGCCAGGCCGCGCGGGATGCCTGCGCGTGCGCCTCGGCGGCGCAGTGTGCGCGCGCGTCTGTTCAGTGGATGTTCATTTTTCGCACGGCGCACCACGCGCACCAATCCGGTGCAACCATGAGGACACGCACGATTCTGGCGAGTCCTTGTCGACGAACAGGACGCGCGCATCATGCAAACCTGCAAGGCCGAACGCAGCGATTCGATGGGTCACACCGAACCGATCCGCGCGGCATCGGCAACATCAGGCAGCAACGCGTCGCTATCGTCCTTGAGGCCGACGCCCGTGAGTTGCAGGCGGCGCGCATGCGTCATCAGATAGTGGAGTTTGTGCGCGGCGGCCTCGTGCGGCAGACCTTCGGGCCGCACGTTGGAGATGCAGTTGCGCAGCGCGTCGTGGCAGCCCACTTTCGGCGCCCACGTGAGGTACACGCCGAGGCTGTCCGGCGAGCTGAGGCCCGGCCGCTCGCCGATCAGCATCGCCACGAGCTTTGCGCCGAGCAATTCGCCGATCTCGTCGCCGAGCGCAACACGCGCCTGGCTCGCCACCACCACGGGACCGATGCGCCAGCCGCGTGAGGTATCGGCGTCGGCATCCGCGTCGAGTCGCGTACGCATGGCGTTGAGCAAGGGCAGCGCCTGCTTCGCCGCCGCAAACGCCGAAAGTCCGTCGCCGATCACGAACACCACGTCGGGTTTTTCACCGTCGCCGCCCGCTTGCGCGAGCGCCGCGCGGCTTTCGTCCGACAGCCGCCGACCGAGATCGGGACGCCGCAAATAATGCTGACGATCGGGCGCGGCACTCGACGCACCGAGCGTCGCGAAACCCGCGCTTTCGAGTTCGCGGCGCAGCGCGTCGGCGTCGAGCGGCTGATGCACCGCGTCGCGCGCCTGCGCATGCGAGAGATTGAACGCGAGCAGCGGCGCCGTGGGCAGCGCATTGCCCGCGCGACCGAGCGCGATGCGCGCGTTCGTGAACGCCTTCAGCCCGCCCCACGGATTCTTTTCGACGGCATCGCTCATGCGCCCAGCTCCGTGCCCGCGCCGATCCATTCGTGCGCCCCCGCCAGCAGCGGCACGCGCGCCGAGGCGGGCAGCAACGCGCCTTTCGCATCGGCGATTTCCATCGTTTCGAGCCATTCCTCGAACTCGGGCGCGCGGCGCAGACCGAGCAGATCGCGCACGTACAGCGCATCGTGAAACGAGGTGCTCTGATAGTTGAGCATCACGTCGTCGGCGCCCGGAATGCCCATGATGAAATTGATGCCCGCCGCGCCCAGCAGCGTAAGCAGCGCGTCCATGTCGTCCTGATCGGCTTCCGCGTGATTCGTGTAGCAGATATCGCAGCCCATCGGCACGCCGAGCAGCTTGCCGCAGAAATGATCTTCGAGACCCGCGCGAATGATCTGCTTGCCGTCGTAGAGATATTCGGGGCCGATGAAACCCACCACCGTATTCACGAGGAACGGATCGAAGCGGCGCGCCACCGCGTAGGCGCGCACCTCGCAGGTCTGTTGATCGACGCCGAAATGCGCGTTCGCCGACAGCGCGCTGCCCTGCCCCGTTTCGAAGTACATCAGGTTGTTGCCGACCGTGCCGCGCTTGAGCGAAAGCGCCGCCTCACGCGCCTCGGCGAGCAGCGCGAGCGAAATGCCGAAACTCGCGTTGGCCTTTTCGGTGCCCGCGATCGACTGGAACACCAGATCGACGGGCGCGCCTTTTTCGATTGCCGCGATCGTGTTGGTGACGTGCGTGAGCACGCACGATTGCGTCGGCACGCGATAACGCTCGCGGAAACCGTCGATCATCGTGAGCAGCTTGACGATGGCCGCGAGGCTGTCGGTGGCGGGATTGATGCCGATCATCGCGTCGCCGCAGCCGTACATCAGGCCGTCGAGCATCGACGCGGCGATGCCTTTCACATCGTCGGTCGGATGATTGGGCTGCAGACGCACCGACATGCGCCCCGGCAGCCCCACCGTGTTGCGAAAGCGCGTGATCACGGGACGCTTCTTCGCCACCGCGATCAGATCCTGATTGCGCATCAGCTTCGACACCGCCGCGACCATCTCGGGCGTGAGGCCGGGGCCGATGCGTTCGAGCATGGCGCTGTCGGCTTGCGGCGACAGCAGCCAGTTGCGGAAGTCGCCGACGCTCAGATGCGCGATGGGCGCGAACGCCTGCGCGTCGTGCGTGTCGACGATCAGACGCGTGACCTCGTCGCTTTCGTACGGAATCGGCGCTTCGTTCAGGAAGGTCTTGAGCGGCACGTTCGCGAGCGCCATCTTCGCGGCCACGCGCTCCTCCTCGCTCGCCGCCGCCACGCCCGCGAGCTGGTCGCCGCTGCGCAGCGGACTCGCCTTGGCGAGCAGGGTCTTGAGGTCCGCGAACCGATACGTGCGCGGACCGATCGTCTCCGTGTACGACATCTGCCTGATTCCTCCGCTGTCACTCTTCGAGCAGCGCGCCCGAGGTTTCGGCTTCCAGCGCCGGGCCCGCTTCCGAGGCCGCCGCGCGCTGTGCGCCGGTCGCCAGGAAATAAGCATAGCCCAGCGCGAGGAACACCACGAACACGAGCGCCACGAGCTGGTTGTACCAGACCATCGCGCCGAGACAGACGAGCGCGGCCAGCAGCGCGAACGCCGGGAAGAACGGATACAGCGGCGCACGGAACGGACGCGCCATGCGCGGCTGCTGACGGCGCAGCTTGAACAGCGCGGCCATGCTGACGATATACATGACGATCGCGCCGAACACCGACATCGTGACGATATTGGCCGTGAGCGTCTGGCCGGCGAACTGGATCAGCTCGTCGCTGTAAATCGCGGCGATGCCGATCACGCCGCCCGCGATGATCGCGCGATACGGCGTCTTGAAGCGCGGATGCACCTTGGCGAGCCACGCGGGCAGATAGCCTTCGCGGGCGAGCGCGAAAATCTGCCGCGAATAGCCGAGGATGATGCCGTGAAACGACGCGACGAGGCCGAACAGGCCGAGCCACACGAGCATGTGCATCCAGCCGCTATGTTCGCCGACGATGTATTTCATCGCTTGCGGCAGCGGGTCGTTGATGTTGGCGAGCTTGGTCCAGTCGCCCGCGCCGCCCGCGAACACCATCACGCCGACCGCCAGCGCGACGAGCGTGAGAATGCCCGCCACGTAGGCGATCGGAATCGAACGCTTGGGGTTTTTCGCTTCTTCGGCGGCCATCGCCACGCCTTCGATCGCGAGGAAGAACCAGATCGCGAACGGAATCGCCGCGAACATGCCGTGGAAGGACCCCATCGAGAAATGATCGGCGCCCGACCAGCCGCCCTTCAGGAAGTGATCCCACGAAAAGCCCGGCGACACCACGCCCATGAACACGAGCAGTTCGAAGATCGCGAGCAGCGTGACGACGAGTTCGAAGGTCGCCGCGATCTGCACGCCGACGATATTGAGCGCCATGAAGACGAGATACGCGCCCATGGCCGCGTGCTTCGGTTCGAGCCCCGGAAACTGCACGTGCAGATACGCGCCGATAGCGAGCGCGATGGCCGGCGGCGCGAACACGAACTCGACCAGCGTGGCCGCGCCCGCGAGAAAACCGCCGGCCGGACCGAAGGCGCGGCGCGCGTAGGCGAACGGGCCGCCCGCGTGCGGAATCGAGGTGGTGAGTTCGGTGAAGCTGAAAATGAAGGTGGTGTACATCGCCGCGACGAACAGCGCGGTGACGACGAAGCCGAGCGTCCCGGCGCTCGCCCAGCCATAGCTCCAGCCGAAATATTCGCCGGAGATCACCAGTCCGACCGCGATCCCCCAAAGCTGCCAGGTGCCGAGCGTCTGCTTGAGCGCGGGCGCGCCCGCACTGCTTTTCGACTCTGCCTGCATGGTGTTCTCTCCTCGTGAAGGCCGGGCGGGCGCGCCCGCGACCGGCGAAGCAGGCCGCCCGTGCGACCTGATTCGAGCCATGCTAGAGAGTCATAAATCGACGTGTTATCGAAATTCGGCAATCTGCAATTATTACAAAAAGCCTACTTTCCATGGGGGTGCTCCGCCCCTTAAGGCGGCGCTAAGGGTTTCCCCGCCAGAATCCCCACCAACCTGCCGCGCCACCGCCACAAGGCGCGCCGCATCGCGACACACGCAATCCACCCGCGCAGCCCGTTCGTCTCACCGATGCGACTGCGCAGTTTCATCGAGAACCCCATGCCGTCTCGCCCGCCGTTCCGCGCCAGCTCGCTGCGCATGCATTGCCTGCTCGCCGTCGCCGCGTTATGCGCGGGCGCGCTGAGCGGTTGCACGCTCTATCGCGCGCAGCCGCTGCCCGCCGCCGCGTCGATGACGACGCAGGACACCCTCGGCCGCCTCCAGATCGACCCGGCGAAAATGCCGCTGCCCGAACTGGCCGCGCATCGTTTCGATCCGTCCGACGGCTTCGACATCGAAGAAGTCGCGATGCTCGCCGTCGCGAACAATCCCGATCTGAAGCTCGCGCGCGACGATCTCGGCATCGCGCAGGCGCAGGCTTTTTCCGCGGGTCTGCTGCCCGATCCGCAAATCGCGGTGTCGAGCGACTATCCGGGCGCGCTCGGTCTGTCGCGCGCGTTCAGTTACGGTCTGAGCATGGACGTCATGGCGATCGTCACGCGCGGCGCCAACAAGCAATCCGCCGACGCCACCGTGCGCAAGACCGACCTCGGTCTGCTCTGGCAGGAGTGGCAGGTGATCGCGCAGGCGAAGCAGCTTTACGTGAAAACGCGCTTCCAGAACGACGCGCTGCCGCTGCTCGCGAAGCAGGCTGACCTCACGCAGACGCGTTACGAACGCATCGCGCACGCCGCGAGCGAGCACAACGTGACCGCCGATAGCGCGAGCGCCGCGCTCACCGCCAGCGAAGACGCGCGCAAGCAATACGCCGATCTGCTGCGCGCGCGCGAGCAGACGCATCACGATCTGAACGCGCTGCTCGGCCTCGCCCCCGATGTCACGCTGCCGCTCGCCGACACGGCGCAAGACCGCGACGCCGCCCCGCTCGCCGATGCCACGCTCGACGCCGCCGTCGCCGCGCTGCCGCAGCGTCGCCCCGATCTCATCGCGCTGCAGGCCGGTTACGAAGCGCAGGAGCAGAAATTTCGCGCGGCGATCCTCAATCAGTTTCCGAGCCTTTCCGTGGGCTTCACGCGTCAGCGCGATACGTCGGAGATCTACACGAGCGGCTTCGCGATCAATCTCACGCTGCCCGTGTTCAATCGCAATCGCGGCAATATCGCCATCGAACAGGCCACGCGCCAGCGGCTCGCCGACGAATACCAGACGCGTCTGAACACCGCCGCCGCCGATATCGCGCATCTGCGTGCCGACGATGCGATCGCCGCGCAGCAGCTCGCGCAGGACGAAGCCGCGCTGCCCGAACTCGACCGCGCCGCCGCGCACGCACAGGACGCCTACGCGCGTCACGACATCGCGCTCGGCCAGTACGTCGATGCGCAGAGCGCGGCGCTCACGCGGCGTCTCGACGCCGCCACCGCGCGCGAGGCGCTCGCCGAACAGCGGATCGGTCTTCAGGCACTGCTCGGCAGTGCGATTCCCGATCCATCCGGCTCATCCGCGCCGACGCACGCACCCGCGCAGCAAACCGGCAGCGCCCCCACCACTCTCACCGTTGCCCGTTGATCCTCATGGCCGACCGTCGATTTTTCTCCCGCACGCCGCTGCGTGCCACCGCCTGCGCGTGTTGCGCCGTGGCCGCGTTCGCCATCGGCGCGACGCTGCTCACCGCCGCCCACGCCGATAACACCCCCGCCGCCGCCGACACGCCCGCGCCCTCCGCCGCCGTGCAGACCGTGCGCGTGACGCGCGGCGCGGTCTCGCAGACGCTCGTCGCCTACGGCACCGTCGCCGCGGCCGCCGCGAACGCCACCACGGTCAGCCTGCCGTATCTCGCGCGCGTGACGCGCGTGCTCGTGCAGCCGGGCCAGACCGTCGCGCGCGGTGCGCCGCTGTTCGTCGTGCAGGCCGATCCGAACGCCGTGATCGCCTGGACGCAGGCGCAAAGCTCGGCCACGCTCGCGCGCGGCGAACTCGCGCGCACGCAGTCGCTCTATCGCGACGGCCTCGCCACGCAATCGCAACTGGCCGCCACGCAAAAGGCGCTCGACGACGCGCAGCAGGCACTCGCCGCGCAGCACGCCACCGGCATTGCCGCGGGCGAGAATACGGTGACGGCGCCGGTCGCCGGCGTGATCGCGCAACTCACGGCCGCGCCTGGCGACCAGGTGCAGGCGGGCGCCGCGCTCGCGCAACTCGTCGCCGACAACCCGGCCAACGCCCACGCGGCGAACGTCTCGCTCGGCGTCGAACCCGCCGAAGCGCTCACGCTGCATGCGGGCGACCGCGTCGTGCTGCGTCCGCTCGCGCCCGCGCTCGACGGTCTGCAAGCGCAAGGACGCATCGTGCTGGTCGGCGCGGCCATCGATGCGCAGAGCCAGCTCGTCAACGTCGGCGCCAACGTGCCGCTCGCGGGCACGGCCTTCCTGCCCGGCACGCGCGTGCGCGCCGATATCGACACGCAAACCGGCGTCTGGTGGAACGTGCCGCGCGCGGCCGTGCTGCAGGACGATCGCGGCCACTACGTCTATCAGATCGCGCCCGGCAACAAGGCGCAGCGCGTCAACGTCACGGTCAAGGTCGAGCACGGCAACGCTTACGGCGTGGACGGTCCGCTCGACGCCGCGCGCGCGCTCGTCGTCAGCGGCAACGACGAACTCGAAGACGGCATGGCCGTGCGCCTCGCCCAGACGAAGCAAGGCGACGCGCAATGACGTTCAGCCAATGGATGCAGCGGCATCGCCGCTCGCTGCTGTTCGTGATCGCGCTCGCCGCCGTCGCCGGTGCGCTGACCGCGCTGCGTTTGCCGATCTCGCTGTTCCCGAACGTGTCGTTTCCGCGCGCCGTGATTTCGCTCGATGCGGGCGACCGTCCCGCCGAGCAGATGGCGACGCTCGTGACGATGCCCGTCGAAGAAGCGCTGCGCCGCGTGCCGAACGTGCGCGACGTCGAATCGCGCACGAGTCGCGGCGCGGCCGAAATCTCGCTGAATTTCGACTGGGGCACCGACATGGCGCAGGCCACGCTGCAGGCGCAGTCGGCCATCGCCGAGATCCTCGCGACGCTGCCGCCCGGTACTTCCATGCAGGTGCGCCGCATGGATCCGACCGTGTTTCCGGTGCTCGCGTACAGCCTCACCTCGCACAAGCAGTCGCTCGCGCAACTCTACGATCTCGCGCAGTTCCAGTTGCGGCCGCTGCTGTCGTCGGTGGCGGGCGTCGCGCGCGTGGACGTGACGGGCGGCGCGCGCGACGAGCTCGAAGTGGCCGTCGATCCGCAGCGCCTCGCGGCGTACAAGCTCTCGGTCGCCGACGTCTCGCGCGCCGTGGGCGCGGGCAATGTGCTGATGGCCACGGGCCGCATCGAGGATCACGACAAGCTCTATCTCGTCGTCGCCAATGCGGCGCTCGGCGGACTCGACGCGCTGAAGAACGTCGTGGTGTCGACGAACGCCGGCAATCAGATCCGCCTCGGCGACATCGCCACGGTCACGCAAGGCACCGTGCCGCAGTGGATCCGCGTGACCGCCGACGGTCAGGATGCCGTACTGGTCAACGTGTACCAGCAGCCCGGCGCGAACAGCGTGGCGATGGCGCAGGCGATCCGCGACCGGCTCGCCGCGTTCGACACGCAGATGCCGCCCGGCGTGAAGCTCGCGAACTGGTACGACCAGAGCGAACTCGTGGTCGCCTCGGCCACCAGCGTGCGCGATGCAATCATGATCGGCGTGGTGCTCGCCGCGCTCACGCTGTTCGTGTTCCTGCGCAACGTGAAGATCACGCTGATCGCCGTCGCGCTCGTGCCGATCGTGATGGCCGCGACCATCCTGCTGCTCGACGTGTTCGGCATGGGCTTCAACATCATGACGCTCGGCGGCATGGCGGCGGCCGTCGGTCTCGTGATCGACGACGCCATCGTGATGATCGAGCACATCGCGCGGCGCATGCGCGAAGCGGGCGCGCACGCGTTTCATGGCCGCGTGATGAGCGCGGCGCTCGAATTCACGCGCCCGCTCGCGGGTTCGTCGGCGGCCACGCTCATCATCTTCGTGCCGCTCGCGTTTCTCTCGGGCGTGACGGGGGCCTTTTTCAAGGCGCTTTCGGTGACGATGGCCAGCGCCCTCTTCATCTCCTTCCTCGTCACGTGGCTCGCGATTCCGATTCTGTGCGACCGCTGGCTCACCGCGAAAGACGCCGAAGAACATCGCGAGACGCGTTTCGCCGCGTGGCTCAACCGCGGCTATGCGCGCCTCGTCGCGCACGTGAGCCTGCGTCCGGTCTGGGTGCTCGCGCTGATCGTGCCGCTCGCGGCTCTGTCGGCGCTCGCCTTCACGCGCGTCGGCAGCGGTTTCATGCCGTCGATGGACGAAGGCGGTTTCGTGCTCGATTACCACACGCGCCCCGGCACCTCGATCACGGAAACCGACCGCCTGATGCAACAGATCGAGGCGATCATCCGCGCGAATCCGAACGTGGCGACCTATTCGCGTCGCACCGGCGCGGGCCTCGGCGGCGACCTCAACGAGCCGAACAAGGGCGACTTCTTCGTGCGCCTGAAATCGGGCAACCGCGAGCCGATCGACACGGTGATGGAGGAAATCCGCTCGAAGGTCGACACCCAGGTGCCGGGCGTAAGCGTCGAACTCGCGCAGCTCATGGAAGACCTGATCGGCGACCTCACGGCCGTGCCGCAGCCCGTGCAGATCAAGATCTATTCCGACGACCAGACCGTGCTCGACGCCACGGCGCAGAAAGTGGCCGCGCGCATCGGCAAGATCAACGGCATCGTCGACGTGAA
Source organism: Paraburkholderia tropica (assembly GCF_014171495.1). NCBI lineage: Bacteria > Pseudomonadati > Pseudomonadota > Betaproteobacteria > Burkholderiales > Burkholderiaceae > Paraburkholderia > Paraburkholderia tropica. The sequence goes on along the minus strand of NZ_CP049137.1, from coordinate 966,741 downwards.
CGACGGCATCAATCCCGCCGGCGACGCCATCGACCTGCGCATTCGCCCCGACGCGGCCGCCGCGCAGGGCATGGACCCGCAGGCGATCGCGCAGCAGGTCGCCGATCTGCTCGACGGCAACGTGGCCACGCAGTACCAGAGCGGGCCGAAGAGCATCGGCGTGCGCGTGCGTGCGCAAGGCGCGCTGCAGATGACCGACACCGAACTCGCGCGCCTGCCGCTGCGTGCGCCCGACGGCCATATGTTCGCGCTCTCGCGCGTCGCCGCGCCCGTGCACGTGAGCGGCCAGCCCGAAATCAGCCGCGACAATCTCAAGCGCATGGTGGCCGTGACGGCGCGCATCGACGGCCGCGATCTCGGCTCGACCATCGCCGACGTGCAGCACGCGCTGGCCGATCCCGCGCTGCTGCCGCAAGGCGTCTATTACGAACTCGGCGGCCTGTATCAGCAGCAGCAGATCGCGTTCAAGGGGCTGATGGCCGTGTTCGGCGCGGCGGTCGCGCTGGTGTTCGGGCTGCTGCTGTTCCTCTACGAACGCTTTCGCGTGGCGCTGGCCGTGATGGCCATGCCGTTGCTCGCGACCGGCGCGGTGTTCGTCGGCCTCTGGATCACGGGCATCGAGCTCAATATCTCGGCGATGATGGGCATGACGATGATCATCGGCATCGTGACCGAAGTGGCGATCTTCTATGTCTCCGAATTCCAGGGCCTCGTGCGCGACGACGGCCTGCCGCTCGACGAGGCGTTGCAGGCCGCCGGACGCAATCGCCTGCGCCCGATCGCGATGACGACGATCGCCGCGATTCTCGCGCTGCTGCCGCTCGCCTTCGCGCTCGGACAGGGTTCCGCGATGCAGCAACCGCTGGCCGTCGCGATCATTTCCGGGCTGATCGTGCAGATGCCGCTCGTGCTGCTGGTGCTGCCCGCGCTGCTGCGCCTGCTGCTCGGCGGCGGCAAGTCCGACGGCAAGCCGGACGGCCCCACCCGCGCCGTCACGAAGCCGGAACACGAATGAGCGGCGAAAGCGCGACGAAAGCGCACCGAATGAGGGACAATCGCTCATCGCGCTGCACGCCACGCCGCACCACCCACTGCGCATTCAAGCGAACTGGAGCCCCACGATGCGTCTGCTACTGATCGAAGACGACGAAATGATCGGCGAACCCGTGTTCGACACGCTGCGCCGCGAAGGCCATGCGGTCGACTGGGCCAAGGACGGCCGCGAGGCCGAGCTGTCGCTCGCCAACGACGTCTACGACCTCGTGCTGCTCGACCTCGGCTTGCCGAAGAAAGACGGCGTGACCGTGCTCGCCGCCTACCGCAAGCGCGGCGGCGAAGCGCCCGTGCTGATCCTCACCGCGCGCGACAGCGTGACCGACCGCGTAGCCGGGCTCGACGCGGGCGCCGACGATTACCTCGTCAAGCCCTTCGATCTCGACGAACTCGCCGCCCGGGTACGCGCGCTGCTGCGCCGGCGCACCGGCCGCAAGCAGCCGGTCTACACGCACGGCGACCTCGCGCTCGACCCCGCCGCGCACGAAGTCACCCAGGCGGGCGCGCCGGTCGCGCTCGTACCGCGCGAATTCGCGCTGCTGCACGTGCTGATCGAAGAACCCGCGCGCGTGTTCACCAAGGCCGAACTCGAAGAACGCATCTACGGCTGGGGCGAGGAAGTGGGCAGCAACACCATCGAAGTGCACGTGCACAGCTTGCGCCGCAAGATCGGCGCGGAACAGATCGTCACGGTGCGCGGCGTCGGTTATCGCCTCAAGAGGGCCGAATGAATTCGATCCGGCGGCGGCTGCTCGGCTGGCTGATCTGCGGATTCGCCGCGGCCTCGGCAATCGCGGGACTCGCGATCTTTCACACGGCGCGCAACGAGGCGAGCGAACTGTTCGACTATGAATTGCGCGCGGTGGCGCTGTCGCTGCCGCTGAACCTGCGCACGGGCCACGGCGCGGCGCAGGATCAACAGCCCGACATGCAGGGCATCGCCGACGATCGCATTCTCATCGACATCTGGGACCGCGACGGCGCGCCCATTTATCACTCGACGCAAGACCCGCCGCTGCCGCGCAATCCCGTGGGTTTTCACGTGATCGAGCGCGCCGAAACGCATTGGCGCACCTTCGGCGTGCAGCAGGCCGACCGCTTCGTGCAGGTCGCACAACCGATCTCCGTGCGCGATCAGCTCGCGCTGCAACTGGCGCTGCATACGCTCTGGCCGCTCGCGCTGCTGGTGCCGGTCGCCATCGTGCTCGTGCTGCTGGTGGTGGCGCGCGGCCTCGCGCCGGTCGGCGCGCTGTCCGCGCTGCTCGCCGCGCGTTCGTCGACCATGCTCGGACCGCTCAAGCTCGACGGCTCGGTGCCGATCGAATTGCGCCCGCTCGTGGAAGCGCTCAACGACCTGCTCGCGCGTCTGAATACGGCGTCGCAGGCGCAGCGCACTTTCATCGCCGACGCCGCGCACGAATTGCGCTCGCCGCTCGCGGCGCTCAAGCTGCAACTCCAGGCCGCGCTGCGCGACGGCACGCTCACGGGCGAGCCGCAAACGACCGAGCGCATCGCCACGCGCCTGAACCGCCTGATCCGCCTCGTGCAGCAATTGCTGACGCTCGCGCGCGAGGACGCGCAGCCGGAACTGCCGGTGGCGGCCGTGAGTCTGCGCCGCCTGAGCGAGCAGGCGATCGGCGACTTCTCGCTGCTCGCCGAAGACAAGCGCATCGATCTCGGGCTGGAAGTGCGCCCGCCCGTGACCGAGGACGACGCCTGCAACGTAGCCGCCGATCCGCACGGTCTCGCCACGCTGCTGAACAATCTGATCGACAACGCGATCCGCTACACGCCGCCCGGCGGGCGCATCGACCTCGTGCTCACGCGCACGGGCGAGCGCCTGGGTTTCGAGGTCGTCGACAACGGGCCGGGCATTCCCGAAGAACACCTGGGCCGCGTGCTCGACCGCTTCTATCGCGGCAATCACGTGCCCGGCACCGGCAGCGGCCTCGGGCTGTCGATCGCGATGCGCATCGCGCAGCGTCACGATCTCACGCTCGTGCTGCGCAACAACTCCGGCGGCCAGGGCCTGACCGCCGCCGTCGACGGCTTGCGCGCGCAGGAAAGCCTGGCCGCTGTGCGCGCCTGACGTTGCGTTCGACGTCGCGCGCGCGGCCAGGCCCAGCGCGTCAGAACGTCGAGCGCAATCCCACCATCACGCTGCGCCCGCCTTCCGGCGCGATGTCGCGCACGACCGAACTCGCGTAGCGCACGTCCTGGTTCGTCAGATTGTCGCCGCGCACATAGGCGAGCCAGTTCGTCGGACCGACGCGGAACTTGTACGTGAGAATCAGACCGAGCGTCGTGTAACCGCCGGTCGGCAGATCGTCCTCGGGAACGCGATGCTGTGCCCACGCATGCACGAGTTCCGCGCGCGCGCCGAACGGACCGTAGCCGTAATCGGCCGCCAGCGTCGCCCGCAGCGGCGCGATGCGCGGCAGCGCTGCGCCGGTATCGACATTGCGCGCGTGCGTGTAGTCCGCCGTGAACGCCACGTCCACGCGATGCGCGCCCTTCGCGAACACGCGCCACTTGCCGTCCAGCTCCACGCCGTAAAACTCCGCGCGCACGCCGCGATAGACGGCTTCGTTGAGCGCGTCGTCGGTGCCGGCGGGCACGACTTCGTCGTCATCGTCGACGAGACGGCCCGTGTTGTACTCGGTCAGATAATTGCGGAAGCGGCTGTAGAACACGCCCGCGCTCGCCTTGTTCGGGCCGCGCTCGAAGCGCAGCGACAGATCCGTCGAGACCGCCTTCTCTTTCTGCGCATCCGGATTGCCGATCAGATACTGGCCGGTCGCGTCGTGCGGCCCGTTCGCGTAAAGCTCGTAGAACGTGGGCGCGCGCTCCGTGTACGCGATATTGCCCGCCAGCGACCACGCCGGTGCGAGCTGATAGAGCGCGCCCGCCGAGACGCTGCCCGCGTTGAAGTCGCGGCCCTGCGCGTTGGCGAAGCGCTCGTTGCCGTTGGGCGTGGGATCGAGCTTCACGTGTTCGAGACGCGCGCCCGCGCTGAGCTTCAGGCGCTGCGTCACCTGCCATTCTTCGAGACCGAACAGCGCGATGTTGGTGTTTTGCGTGGTCGGCACGAGCGCTTCGTCGCCGAGCGCCGAGAACGTGTTCTGACTCACCTGCACGCCGATCGCGCCTTCGAGCGGCCCGATCTTCTTGTGGCGCGCTTCGAGCCGCGCTTCGTAGCCGTGATTGCGGAACGTCGTGCCCACTTCGCCGTTGTCGATTTCGCGATGCTCGTAATCGGTGTAGCCGAAATCGAACTTGAGCTGGCTGAACGGCCCGCTCAGATTGCGGATTTCCGACGCCACGGCGACGTGATCCTGATGCATGCGCAGACGCACGTCGTCTTCGGCGACCGAGCCGTAGTCGCTCTGGAAGCCGTTGTACGAAATGCCCGCGTAGCCGTCGGCCCACGTGTAGGAGGTGCCGACCGCGCCGCCGTGCCAGCGGCCGTCGCTGTTCGGGATGCTGCCGTAGGGCTCGTCGGCGCCGCCATCGGCAGCACGCTGCGCGGCGGAATGCGCGTAACCGGGAATGCGCTGATTGCTGGTGTCGCGATCGAAGGCATCGACGTGGAAGGCGAACTGGCCGTTGCCCGCCTCGACTTGCGCCGCGCCCGCGCGCGCGTCGTTGGCGCCGCCGTAGCTCGCGTCGATGGCGCCCGTCACGCCCTGGATCGGCTCGCGCGGAATGCGGTTGTCGATGGTGTTGACCACGCCGCCGATCGCGTTGCCGCCGTACAGCAGCGCCGCCGGGCCGCGCACGATTTCCACGCGCTCGATCGACAACGGATCCTGCGGCACGGCGTGGTCGTACGAGAGCGACGAAGCGTCGTAGGCGGCCACGCCGTTTTGCAGCAGACGGATGCGGTCGCCGTCCATGCCGCGGATGATCGGGCGACCGACCATCGGTCCGTAGGTGGTCGTCGAGACGCCGGGTAGTCCGTTGAGCGTTTCGCCGAGCGAATTGGCCGCGCGCAGCGTGAGATCGTCGCCGCCGACCGAGGTAGCGGGCGAGATCAGGTCGCTGTCGCCAAGCGGATTGGCGGTGACGAACACCGGCGCGAGCGTGCTGCCGGTTGTCGTCGAGGCGTCGCTGTTGGCGTTCGACGTCTGCGCATGCACCAGCGCGCTCACGAGCGCCAGTGAAAGCGGCGTGAGGCGGGTGAGGTGCGAAAGCTGCGCGAACGGGGCGAAAGGCGTGAAGCGGCGCAGACGCGCGATCTGCGAAAGACGCTCCGCAAGCGATTCCACGCGCGAAGGGCAGGCGAAAGCGCCGCGAAGCTGGGCGCGCAGGCGCGCGGAACGCGGCTTCGAGGACGCGTCGGACTGGAAGAAGGTGGCCACGATGATTCTTGTTTGCGTCGTTGTCGGATCGTTGAAATAAGACGCGCGATGAAGCGCCCGTGAGGCGCAACGCGGTCGCGAAACCCCGTGGTCGGCGACCGCCGCGCAGCGAAGAAAATCGAAAGTGCTGTGAAAGCCGATGCGAATGTTACGTTATAACATTGCCGATTGTGAAGAATTATTTCGACAGCCAGGCGAAAGACAGACGCGCTCCCTGCTTTCCTGCCGACGCAGCATTGAAGAACAAATGCGAACAAATACCGCCACGATGCGCGACGATCCTGGGGTTTACCGCTGCGCCGCAAGCTTGCAAGCGCGTGTACGGAGAGGCATAGTGGCGCCATCGGGCCGCCGTCATGCCCCGAGGAGACCGCCATGGATCCACGCAACCGCCTGCGCTATCTGCGCGGCGTGCTGCTCGTCACGGGTGCGATCGCAATATTCGCGCTCTACCCGCTGATGATCGTCTGGCCCGCCGGCTGGGCCTGGCACACCGGGCACTCCGACTATCAGGCGATGATCGTCGGCATTTACGCGACGCTCGGCGTTTTTCTCGTGCGCGCCGCGCGCGATCCGCTGGCGAATTTGAGCCTGATCTGGTTCACGATCTGGTCGAGCGTCGTGCATGGCGCGATCATGGCCGTGCAGTCGCTGATGGCGCCGGAACATCGCGGCCATCTGCTCGGCGATGTTCCCGCGCTGTTCGCGATCGCCGCCGTTCTGGCCTGGCTGACGCCGCGCGCCGCGCCGTCCCGCGCGCGCGCCGTGGCCGGGGAGCCGGTCTGAAGCGCCCCGCCGCGCGCGGGCAGCGCAGCGAATTGCCGCAGTGCTCAACTTTCGGGCCGCCATGCCGACAAACAGATAGATGCCGTACCAGCACCGCGCGGCGGCGCGCGACATCTCGCGCCGCCGCGTATCGAGACGCCGGGGCGCGCATCGTCCGATTCGCCCGGCTCGTCCGATTTACCCGATTGCTTCCGAACATGTCCCGCCTTCCCTACCTCCGGTCCGCGCTGGCCTTCGGCCTGGCGCTCGGCTTCGCGCTGCTCGCCCAAACCGGCGGCGCCGAACCCGTGCCGGCCTCCTCCATGGTTGTAAGCCTCGTCGTGCAGCAGAGTTGTCTGATCAGCGCGAGCGAGGGTGTGAGCGCGACTGCGCCCGCGGTCAGTTGTCTGCACGGCGAGCCGTATCTGGTCTCGCAATCCGAAGCGCCGGCCATGCAGTTGGCGTCGGCGGTGCAGTTCGATTCGCTGCGGTCGTCGCGGGCATTCTGGACGGTGACGTTTTAACGGTCCGCAGACGCCGCCGCGCGTGTCGCGATCCGCGTCTTATCCGGCCCCATCCGCTCAAAAATAGATCGTCGCCGTAATCGTGTCGCTGTAGCTTCCCGGCGCGGGCGTGGTCTGTGACGGCACGCGCCCGTACACCGTGAACACCTGCTGCGTCCCGCTTCCCGTTCCGGCCGCCGTCGCGGTGCTCCCCGTGCCGTCGCCCCACGCGCTGCTATAGCCCGAATCCAGATAGAGCTGATAACTCACCGATCCGCCGCCTCCGGAGCGCGCCATCGTGCGCGCCGCGACATTGCCGCTCGAGCCGCTGTTGAGCGCGATCTTGAACGCATCGCCGTTCGTGCATTGCGCCGTGATCGAGCCATTCGCGCGCAACGCCGAACTCAGCACGCCCGCTGAACCGAACGCCACATTCGTCGCGCTGATGTTGCAGTTGTTGATGACCGTGGCCGTCGACGAAAACGCAAACGTGCCTTGCGTCGCGGTCAGCGTGGCGCAGGTCGGTGCGATCAGCGTGTAGAAACCGTAATTGATCGACGTCGTATTGCCGCCGAAGCTCTGCGTATAGACCGTGCTCGCATTGTTCACGGTCGGCACCGTCGGTTGCGCCGACGCGATCTGTCCATAGACGGTGACGGTCGTACTCAACGAGGTCCCGCTCGGCTTGCTCATCGTGAGCGAGATCGGCGTGCCGTTCGAATAAATCGATCCCCAGATCTGCGTGTGACCGGCATCGCGATAGAGGTCGTAGTTCATCGAATTCGTGCCGTTCGTGAGCGCGCGCGGACTCGTTCCGCCGAGGTTGAGGCACACGAGCACATCGGGCGTGAGCGTGATGGCGGACCACGTGCAGGTCACGCTGATCGTGCTCGTGGTGGTGAACGTCGTGCCCGCGATCGGGCTCACGTAGCCGAACGACACCGGCGTGGCCGTCGCCGTGCACGCCTCGGCGTGTGCGCCGCGCGCCGCGAAGCCAAGCGTCAGGCACAGCGCGAGCATCATCAACAGGCGTCTCATGGCGGCATTCCCGCGCCACCGGCGCCCGACAGCGGACACACCAGCGGCCCGATGGTTTGCAGCGTCTCGCCCTTGCCGGCCTGCCACGCAAACGCGACTTCGCAATGCCTGTCACCGCTTTGAATCTGCAGATGGTTGTCCGATGACAGTCCGTCGACGAAGGTGATGCCGTCGTAACCCACGATGGTGTCGTGGCCGCTTTCCACGTGATGCACGCGCGCGCCCGCGGGCAAGGGCTTGCCGTCGGCGTCGTGAACGATGATCGACGCCGCGCGATAACGCGTCACCGTGAAATGCGCGAGCACGCCCGATTGCGCTTGCGGCACGATGTCCTTCGACGTGTCGGCGATGCGCGCGTCGGCCGGCAGATTCATCGTGTCGATGGCGAGCTCGTTGTGCTGATACGCGTTGAGATCGGGAATCAGCAGATGGCCGCCGCCGTCCGTCAAGCCGATCACGCGATTCTCGTGCAGCACGGGAATGCCCGCGACGCCATCGGTCGACACGAGCGCGAAACCGTCGTCGATACGGCGCGCGGGTTCGACCGTGCCGTCCATCAGCACGAGCGAGCCGGTCAGGTCGAGCGAGCCGATCGTCTGGTTGCCCACCTGCTGCACGGCGGCCGTCGCTTCGCCGTAGCGGCCGAGATATTGCAGCTGGCCCTGGCGGAACTGCGTCGAGCCCGTGCCGCCGTTCTGCACGCCCCAGCCCCAGCCGCCGCTGTAATCGGGCGGCTGCAGCGCGTTGACGTTCCACGTGGACGCGCCGTCCTGGCGGCCGACGGTCGCGTTGATCGACGTGTTGTGGCCGAGTCCGATGCTCGCCGAGAGCAGCACGCCGCGCGAATCGCGCTGACGAAAGTCCTGGTACGCGCTCAGGTTCAGCGACACCAGATTGCCGAAGTTGAAGGTCCACGACACCGAGCCGATCTGCGAAACCGGCGCCGAGGGAATCTTGTAGCCGATATAGCTCACCGAAAACGTCTGGTTGCGCAGGAAGGGAATCGCGAGCGTCACGCGGTCGGTCGTGGTCGGAATGGGCGTGCCGTCGCGCGCGGCGAGATCGCCGTAATTGCCGAACGCGCGAATCGATTGCGCGTCGATCGAAAAACGCGGCGACACGAACTGATAGCCGATGCTCAACTGCGTGCCCGAGAGCTTGCCCATGCTGCCCGACACCGACCCGTTGAGCACGCCCGCCGTGCCGAGTCCGAACAACGCGCCGCCGCCCGCGTTGAAGAGACCCGGCGTGGTTTCGCCGTGCGCTTCGAGCGTGAGGTGATCGTTCACGCCATGACGCCACGACGCGCTCACGGCGGGCCGCGAATCGTAATCGAACGAATCGAGCCCGTAATTGCGGCGCAAAAAGCCCGCTTCGAACGAATAGCTCGACAAGCCCGTCGCCATCAGCCGCGTATCCACGTAGAGCGGCACCGAGGCCGAAATCGTGCGGCCGAGCGCATCGTGCGTGATGACCGTGGCCTGGCCCGCGCCCGTGATGCCCGGCACATCGTTGATGATGAACGGCCCGCTCGGCACCGTGCCCGAATACTGCCGCACGCTGTTGATGTACAGATCGACCGAAGTCGGCACCACGGCGCTGCCCGGCAGCCCGGGCACGGGAAACGTCACGAGGTCGGGGCGCAGCGCGAAGTTGCTGCGCCACTGGAAGCCGGCGATGCGGATCGCGCGCGTCCACGCAAGCGAGGACGTGATCGTGTCGCCGAACTGCGTGGTGCTCAAATTCGCGGGATTCGACATGCTCCACGAGGTGTCGTAGCGCACGTACTCGTCGCGGTCGCGATAGAAGTACGCCACGCCCGTGTTGCTGAACACGCCGTGCGGATCGAAGTAGCGCTCCTCGCTCCAGAGCGCGAATTCGTTCGCCGAGCCGGTCTGCGCGAACGCGTCGTAGTTGAACACGAGGCCGCGCGCGGACGTGGCGTTCGGCGTGGCCGCGACATCGCGCGTGTCGAACTGGAAGGGCTTGCGGATGGCGTTGGGAATCTGCAGATCGAGGCTCTGGCGCGTGGGATCGTAGCGATAACGCAGGCCCGGCAGCGAGTCGAGATCGACGCTCGCATCGGGGGCGATGCGCAGTTGCGCCGTGTCCACGCCCACGGCGTCGAGGTCCTGGCCGCTCGCGAACAGATGCCCGCCCAGTTGCCGGAAATGAACGATCTGGGTCGTACGCTGGCCGTTCACATCGACTTCGAGATAGAGGTCACGCGTGTCCTGCGCGCCCGCGTTGATCAACTGCCCCTGCGCATGCGCAGCGGCGCTGAGGAATGCGAACGCCACGGCGGCCGCCACGACCGCCATGCGCCTCGCCCGGCGATGACGGGACGCGCCTCGAATTCGTTTCATTCTGCGTCGTTCGTTTCATGTCTTCCGGCCCGCGCCTTGCGGCGACATACGGCCTCCTCCTTCACTGCGACCCGCGCGCGCCTCCCGAGCGGCACGCAGCCGTTCCCTGCCCTGATCGCGCGAAACGCGCTCATCCACCCTGCTCGATCGCCACCGCGCCTTCCACCGGCTGCGTGTTGACCGTGGCGCGCACCTTCATGCGGCCGATCTTCGCGTCGGGCGGCACCGGCACGTTCCACTGCCGGCCCTGATGCCCGAGCGCGTAGCCGAGCAGCCCGTGCGTGACGTCCCAGCTATGGCCCGAGTCGTCGAAAAGCTGCACCGCCGAAATCTGCGCGCGCCGCTGGCCTGCGTTGTCGGCGCGCAGCGCATAACCGTGCGCGCCGTGCACGAGCCGCCACGTCAACGCAGGCGGCGCCATGCCGCCGCGCGGTTCGACGAACACCGGCACCGAATAGCGCAGGCGGATCGTCACGCCGTCCGCGTTCGCCGTGCCCGGCGCGGGCAATTCGTCGATCAGCAGGCGGTAGCTCAGTTCGGCGTTCGCGTTCTCCGCCGTTGCGGGCGCGCTCGCGCCGCTCGCTGCGTTCGCCACATTCGCGGCGCCTGCCGGATTCACGCGCACGAGCCGCACGAGTTGATCGCCATGCGGCGCGATCTCGATGAGCGGCGGACTGGCGATGACGTCGGCGGTGGGCGTGAGCACGTCGTCGCCGTCCGCCTGGGTCCAGTGGAACACGCGCACCTGGCCGTAAAGCGGCGTATCGCCGGGATTTCGCAGCGTGAGTCCGGTGGCGTTCTCGCTCGCGGAGAACTCGATCGTCACCGGCGAGATCTGCAACGTGGCCGCGAATGCGCCGCCTGCGAACGCCCACAGCCACGCCGCCGCGAACGCGGCACAACCCGCCCGGCGCGCGCTCAAAAGTAGACCGTCGCGGTGACCGTGGTCTGGTAGGTGTCCGGTTTCGGCGTGGTTTGCGCCGGCACCTGGCCGTACACCGTGAGCGTTTGCGCCGAGCCGGTGCCCGTGCCGGCCACCGTGTTGGTGCCCTGCGTGTTGCCCCAGATCGTCGTGCGGCCCGCATCCTGATAGAGCTGAAAGCCGACGGTGGTCGTGGTGTTGCCGGTGGCCGTGCCCGCCATCAAGCGGCTCGCGACCGTGGACCCGGTGACGTTGCCGCCGTCGAGGCCGACGTTATAGGGCGTCGTGTTCGTGCAGGTGACGCTCAGCGTGGTCTGCTGGTTGATGGCCGTGGACAGCACGCCGTTCGTGCCGAAGGCCAGCGGATTGGCGGCGATCGCGCAGTTCGCCTGCAGCGTGAGCGTGACGTTGAAGGTGGCCGTGGCGGTGCCGTTGGAATACACGGCGGCGTCGGCCAGCGGCACGAAAGGCACCACGGGCAAGCCTGCAAGCGCCAAGCCGAGCGCGGCGGAACGGAGATTTTTGCGTTTCATCGACCTTGCTCCTGCATGCCAATCCGCGTGAGCGAATCACATCGGAAAACGGGGAAGAAAAACGGATTCGGTAAGGAATTTATACGAAGAACGTCACTTTACCTTTAACGGAATTACATTTTGTTACAGTTTGCGCATGCGATGCAGATAAGCTCAGTAAGACCTGCCTCACTTAATGCGTGCTTAATCGATATCAGTAGAACTTACGCGCGACATTATGCGCAACCGATGCGTTATCGAGGCGCGCACGACGCCACGGCGCTTTCATGATATTCCTTGCAGCAAGGGCTATTACGGATATTGTCGGGAACGCATATTGCGCGCTTAAAACGCTTACTCGGCGGATTTCTTTAAAGACCAAACCAGCGCATTCGATCATAAAAAACGCGATGCGATTTAAATCGCATCGCGTATTAGATAAACCCGGTTTTCGTGCCGCAGTGAGTAGTTACATTTGCGCCGTTTCAGCACTCATTCAGCATCGCTTTACCCTGTCGCTTTGCGCGCCATCACTTTGCCACTGCACCCACTTGTTGCAGAAAGGTGAGATTGTCTTCGATATGCCAGTTATCGGTGATCTTGCCGTCGCGAATGCGGTAGATGTCCGTCGCGATGAAATCCACCGGTTGTCCCTTGCCCTGCACGCCGTTGAACGTGCCGGTGAAGTGCCCCGTGAAATGCAGATGCGTCACCACGCGGTCCCCGGCCACGACCATCTGCTCGATGTCGGCGTGCACGTCGGGCACTGCTGTATGAAACACCTTCGACGCCGCGAGCGGACCCGCCACGCCTTGCGGACGTCCCGCGGGCAACGTGCGATCCGTGAAATCCGGCGCGAGCGCGGCGCGCGCCTGAGCTTCGTCGCCCGTGCTCCAGAACGTGTCGTAGAGACGCGCGGCATGAATCTGCTGGTCGCGCTGCTGCGGGGGCAGGCTGCCGTCGACGATCAGTTCGCGCGGCTGCGCAAGTTCGCCGCCCGCGGCACTCGCGGCACTCGCGGCACTCGCGGCACTCGCGGCACTCGCGGCACTCGCGGGCGCGGCGACGCCGAGCGAAGCGGCGAAAACGGCTGCGACGGCAGCGGTAGACAAGCGGGCAAACGAGCGGATAGGCGTCTTCATGATGGGCTCCAGGTCGTGGGCGAGGTGCGTCTCGCGGTGCAGTGACGTCATTCTGCGCACCGCCGCGGCCTTTGATAATGAGTCCGTCGATGGAAGGATTTTCAAAAACTTCAGAAAGATAGCGAAAGACTCGGCAAGTTCCGCACGACCGTTCGACAACGTTTGCGTTCTCGGGAAGCCTTGCCTGGCGTGCCTCGGCGCTTTCGAGCGCTTTTCTTACAGCCTGATTTCAAAGGAATTTCAGTAGTTCCTTAAAAATATTTTAGCTTTGCCCTAAATATGGTCAGACGAATGTCGATAAGGAGGAGACGCCCGCGTCAGATCAGCCGCCGTAGATGCTGTTCGCCGCGCCACGTCCTCCCTGGTCAAATCGGTACAGACGCATGACACTTACGATCAGAGCGCGGATTGCGCTCACCTTCGCACTTCTCGCCGCCCTGCTCACCGTTTCCGGCGTACTGGGCTTCATCAGCACGGAAAAGGCGAACAGCGCGAACCGCGATACCTATCGCAACAAGCTCGCCGAATCCACGGCGATCGACAACGCGGAAATCTACATCGCGCGCACGCGTCTCGTGCTCGACCGCGTGGCGCTGCATCCGGAAGCGCCCACGGTCCCCGACCAGCTGCAGCGCGCAGCGGGCTTCTTCAAGAACTCCGACGAGTGGTGGAGCAAGTTCCAGCAGATGCCGCACGAGCCGGACGAACTGCCGCTGATCGAGAAGACCACCGAGCGCCGCACCAATATGCGCGACGCGGTGTCGGCCTTCACGAAGGCGCTGCAATCGGGCGACAAGACAACGGCCGACAACATCGCGATGACGCAGCTCTCCGATCTCTACAGCGCGATGAGCGCCGCGAACAACGAGGTCAAGAAGCATCTCTACGAGAACGCGAAGACGCGCTACGAGCAGGCTGAATCGAACTTCTACATGTTCTCGACGATCAGCGCCGTGATGGTGGTGCTCGGTCTCGTGGCCGCCGGTCTCGGCTGGATCATGCTGAGCCGCGCGATCATGACGCCGCTGAACTATGCGCTCGACAGCCTCCAGCAGATTTCGGGCGGCAATCTGAGCCAGACCGTGCGCGCCAACCGCAACGACGAAATGGGCACGCTGCTGGAAAGCATCGAAAAGACCCGCAAGGAACTCGGCGGCGTGACGGGCGCGGTGCGCTCGGGCAGCGAGTCCGTGTCGGTGGCCACGCGCCAGATCGCGGCGGGCATGATCGATCTGTCCGCGCGCACGGAGGAACAGGCCGCGTCGCTGCAGGAAACGGCCGCCAGCATGAACGAGCTGACCTCGGCGGTGAAGCAGAACACCGACAACGCGCGCACCGGCAGCGACCTCGCGCAGACCGCCGCCAGCGTCGCGGCGCGCGGCACCGAAGTCGTGCAGCAAGTCGTGAACACGATGGACGAGATCGAAGGCAGCTCGCGCAAGATCTCCGACATCACGGCGATGATCGAAGGCATCGCGTTCCAGACCAATATTCTCGCGCTCAACGCGGCTGTGGAAGCGGCGCGCGCCGGCGAGCAGGGCCGCGGCTTCGCCGTGGTCGCGAGCGAAGTGCGCTCGCTCGCGCAACGTTCGGCAGCGGCGGCGAAGGAGATCAAGGATCTGATCGCCAACTCGGTCGAGACCGTTTCGCACGGCACGAATCTCGTGTCGTCGGCGGGCGCGACGATGTCCGAACTGCATACGGCGGTCGAGCGCGTCACCGCGATCATGAACGAGATCGCTTCGGCGTCGGAGCAGCAGCAAAGCGGCATCGAGCAGGTCGACACCGCCGTCACGCAGATGGACGAAGTCACGCAGCAGAACGCCGCGCTCGTCGAACAGGTGACGGCCGCCGCGCAGGCGCTCGACACGCAGTCGAGCAAGCTCAGCAGCACCGTGCAGGTTTTCCGCGTCGCTTGATGCGGACTGGCGTGGCGCGTTTCCGGCAGTCCGGGAAACGCGCCACGCCGGATCGGCTGTATTGAACGCCACGCATCAGCTTCGTTTTAACCAGGCAACATCCAGGCAACATCCAGGCAGCACCCACTAGCAACACACGCGCGTCATCGCGGCCTGCGCAGCGCTGCACCGCCACGCCGCCGACTGCACGCACCCCACGCCACTCGCTGGAGTCCCCCTATCATGACATCGCCTGACAAGGCGGGCCGCCGCTCGTTCCTCAAAGGATCGATTGCGATCGTACCCGTCGCCGCCGTCGGCACGGCCTCCGCCGTGCTGCGTCCCACCGCGGACGACATCAAGCGCTCCGCGCCGCCGCCCGACACCCCCGCCCAGGAAAACTATCAGCCCGGCTATTTCACGCCCGACGAATGGGCTTTCGTGAACGCCGCGTGCGACTGCCTGATCCCGAAGGATCACATCGGCCCCGGCGCCGTCGAACTGGGCGTGCCGCAATACATCGACCGTCAACTGCAAACCGGTTACGGCGACGCTTCGCGCTGGTATATGCAAGGCCCCTTCCAGAAGGGCGCGCCCGAGTTCGGCTATCAGTCGAAGCTCACGCCGAAGGAACAGTATCGCCTCGGCATTCGCGCGATCGATGCTTATTGCAAGGCGCATTTCGGCGGCAAGACCTTCGCGCAGCTCGACAAGGAAAAACAGATCGCATTCCTGAAGGATGTCGAAGGCGGCAAGATCCAGGACGACTTCAACGTCAAGTCGTTCTTCAGCGGCTTCCTGCTCAAGAACACCATGGAAGGCTTCTTCGGCGACCCGATGTACGGCGGCAACAAGGACATGGGCGCGTGGAAGATGATCGGCTATCCGGGCGCGCGCGCGGATTACGTCGAGTGGGTCAGCGAATCGAAACCCTATCCGTATGGCCCGGTCAGCCAGTACGGAAAGCGAGGTTAAAAACATATGGCAACAGTGAAAAAGAAGGCCGTGGATGCCGTGATCGTCGGCTTCGGCTGGACCGGCTCGATCATGGCGATGGAGTTGTGCAGCGCAGGCCTCGATGTGGTCGCGCTCGAACGCGGCGACGGCCGCGACACGATTCCGAATTTCGCGTATCCGCAGATCGTCGACGAGATCAAGTATTCCGCGCGCAACGCGCTGCTGCAGAATCTCTCGAAGACGACCGTCACCACGCGTCACACGAAGAACGACACGGCCCTGCCCTATCGTCAGATCGGCTCGTTCAAACCGGGCGAAGGCGTCGGCGGCGCGGGCACGCACTGGTCGGGCGTACAGTCGCGCGTGACGCCGGAAGAACTGCGTCTCTACAGCCGCGTGAAGGAACGCTACGGCGAGAAGTTCATCCCCGAAGGCATGCAGCTGCAAGACTGGGGCGTGACCTACGACGAACTCGAACCGCATTTCGACCGCTGGGAATATGTGTGCGGCACCTCGGGTCGCGCGGGCAACATCAAGGGAAAACCGCAGGAAGGCGGCAATCCGTTCGAAGCGTATCGCTCGCGTGAATTCCCGCTGCCGCCGCTGCCCGATCACCCGACCGGACGTCTGTTCGCGAAGGCCGCGCGCGAACTCGGCTACAAGCCGTTCGCGCTGCCCGCAGGCAACGCCTCGGGCGCCTACACGAACGAGTACGGCTGCCAGCTCGGCCCGTGCAACTTCTGCGGCTTCTGCAGCGACTACGGCTGCCTGAACTACTCGAAAGCCTCGCCGCAAACCGCCATCATTCCGGCGCTGCTGCGCAAGCCCAATTTCGAACTGCGCGTGAATTCGCACGTGCTGCGCGTCGAACTCGACAAGGACGGCAAGCAGGCCATCGGCGTCACCTATATCGACGCTCAGGGCAACGAAGTCTTCCAGCCCGCCAACATGGTCGTGCTGGGCGCGTTCCAGCTGCACAACATCCGTCTGATGCTGTCGTCGAAGATCGGCACGCCGTACAACGTCGATACCGGCGAAGGCACCGTGGGCCGCAACTTCTGCTACCAGGTGCTCAACAGCGTCAACATGTTCTGGGACAAGGACGTTTACATCAACCAGTTCATGGGCGCGGGCGGCGGCGGTCAGGCGATCGAAGAGTTCAACGCGGACAACTTCGATCACAGCAAGCTCGGCTTCATCGGCGGCGGCATCATCTGGGGTCGTCAGACCGGTAACGGTCCGGTGCGCGGCATTCCGCTGCCCAAGGGCACGCCCAAGTGGGGCGGCGAGTGGAAGCAGGCCGTGGCGGACAACTTCCTGCACACGGGCCGCATCGAATCGCAGATCAGCAACATGGCGTATCGCGGCTGCTTCGCCGACCTCGATCCGACCTACAAGGACGCCTACGGCGAGCCGCTGCTGCGCATCACGCTCGACTGGCAGGACAACGATCTGCGCGCCTCGGAATACGTGGCCGGCAAGATGATGGAGATCGGCCGCCAGATGAACCCGAAGAGCATCTCGGGCCGCATTCTGAAGCCGGGCGCGCACTGGGACACGCGCGCGTACCAGAGCACGCACGTGAACGGCGGCACGTCGATGGGCGCCGATCCGAAGACCTCGGTGGTCAACAAGTACCTGCAAAGCTGGGACGTCTCGAACGTGTTCGTGCTGGGCGCGAGCGTGTTCGCGCACGGCATCGGCTACAACCCGACCGGCCTTGTCGGCGGTCTGGCGTACTGGGCCGCGGCGAATATCCGCGAACGTTATTTGAAGAACCCCGGCCCGATGGTCCAGGTTTGAGGAGCCACACGACATGCGCAAACTTTCTGTAGCACTCGTCGCGGTCGTGGTGGTGGTGGGCGGCCTGTGGGCCGGCAGCCGCTCGAAGCCCGCCGTGACCATCGACCCGCAGGCGCTCGCCGCGCCGGGCAACGCCGCACGCGGCGAATACCTCGCGCGCGCGGGCGACTGCATGGCCTGCCACACCGCCAAGGGCGGCGCGCCGTTCGCGGGCGGCGTGCCGCTCGCGACGCCGCTGGGCGCCGTGTATTCGACCAACATCACGCCGGACAAGGCGCACGGCATCGGCGACTGGAGCTTCGACGACTTCGTGCTGGCGATGCGCGAAGGCGTGACGCCGAAGGGCCGCCATCTGTATCCGGCGATGCCGTACACGTCGTATGCGAAGGTCAGCGACGCCGACCTGAAGGACCTGTACGCGTACTTCACGAACCAGGTCGCCGCCTCGCCGCAGCCGAACACGCCCGCGGACATTCCGTGGCCGCTGAACCTGCGCTGGCCGCTGGCGTACTGGAACCGCGTCTTCCACGACGACGCGCGCTTCAAGTCCGACGACGCGCACAGCGTCGAATGGAACCGCGGCGCGTACCTCGTGCAAGGCCTCGCGCACTGCGGCACCTGCCACACGCCGCGCGGCGTGGGCTTCCAGGAAGTCGACCTGAGCGGGCTGAGCGCGCGCTACCTGAGCGGCGCGAAGATCGACGGCAGCGCGCCGGTCAATCTGCGCGGCGACAAGGGCGTGGGCCTCGGCGATTGGAAGGAAGAGGACATCGTGGCGCTGCTGAAGACGGGCCGCAACGCGCACTCGGCCGTGACGGGCCCGATGGGCGAAGTGGTCGAGCACAGCACGCAGCATCTGAGCGATGCCGACCTGCACGCGATCGCGGTGTACCTGAAGAGCCTGACGCCGGCCTCGACGGACGCGGCCGCGCCCGCCTACAAGGCCGACGACGCGACGCTCACGGCGATCATGACGGGCCACGCGAACGACGTGGGCTCGCGCATCTACATCGACAGCTGCGCGGCCTGCCACCGCCAGAACGGTGAAGGCGCGGCGCGCGTGTTTCCGTCGCTGGCGAACAACCCGTCGGTGCTGGCCGAGCATCCGGACTCGCTGATCGCGGTGATTCTGGCGGGCTCGCGCCTGCCGTCGACGGCATCGGCGCCGGCGCCGCTGGCGATGCCGCCGTTCGCCTGGCGCTACGACGACGACGAAGTCGCGCAACTCGCGACCTTCGTCCGATCGGCGTGGGGCAATCACGCAAGCGCAGTGAGCGCGGATGATGTGAAGCGCGTACGCGCCCAAATGGGCCTGGAAGCGAAGCGGTAAAACAGCGGTAAACACCGGCAAACCGAGGGTTTGCCGGTGTCCTTCACGGCGCGCGCAGCGCCGCCGAGCGGACGGCGTCACACTGGCGGTACAGGGCCGCCTGATCGATGGCGAATCACGCGTCGGCTTACACGCCTTTGCCTGCAAGTCCAAAACACGCCCGGTCTCCACAGACCGCTCCAGGCTTTTAAATCGGTGACGGAGCGCCCCGTCTCCTGGCCGATGTTTGTATCCGCAACGTAGCGCACTGCCCAGCCGCAACAGCACGACGATGCCACAGCATTCGCGCGGTATTTCAGCATGTGCGTGATGAGGATCATTGGTGCGGCGCTCGCCCATGCGACCAATTTAGTCGATACATAGGCCAGTAGTTTCGCATCATGTCCGGGCACAGCCAGCCCCCGTAAAACGCAGCCCGAAGCGGCTTGACGGCAGGTGTTGGATCGGGCGATATACGAGTGATACTCGATGCGTCATCGCCAGACCGCAGCACACTGCTCTCTTCAAATGCCAGGCAAATCTGTCCCAGTGATTCAAGAAATTTGAGTTCGCTGTCTCGTCGTTCGTTTGATTGCCTTTAATCAATCAAATCCAAACGAGCAGGCAGACTAATTCAATCCATATTCAAATTAAGAATACTCCCATTCAAGGGCGATTTATGCATCGCGACAATGGGGCGGCATGGTGCTTAAGCTTCCACCTCCAACAGGGCCACGCAAGACTCAGCCATGACTTCGCTCTCGCAAAGAGCCTCCGGGGAATCCTTCATGCCGCGTCAGTCCGACCTTCGTTTCACCTTCGAGCCGGCAAGCGGCTTGCAGTTTGATGTGCTGGAGTTTGATTTCAATGAAGCATTGTCCGAAACCTTCTCGCTCAGGCTGAAACTATCCAGCATTAACCCCGCCGTCGATTTCGCCCAGATTCTCGATCAGCCGGCGCTCTTTACGCTTTGGCGTGGCAACACACCGGCGCGCTATGTCCACGGGCTAGTGAGTTTGTTTGAACAGGGTGAGACCGGCTTCAGACGCACGCGCTATCACGCAGTTGTTGAACCAACGCTCGCACGCGCGAGCCTGCGTAGCAACTGGCGAATCCACCAGCAAAAAAGCGTTCCGCAGATTTTGCAGACGCTCATGAGCGAACAGGGCATCACCGATTACGAGCAGATGATGTTCCTCGAGCATCTACCGCGCGAGTATTGCGTGCAGCCCGGCGAAACCACGCTCGAGCACATCTTCAGACTTTCAGCCGAAGAAGGCATCTATACCGCATTCACGTTTGCCAGGACCGGCCATCGGCTGATTCAAGGCGACAAGCTTATCGTGCATGGCGCGATCGAGGGCGGCCCGGTCTCCTATAACCCGAATCCGGGTGGCGACGCACCGGAACCTGCCCTGCACAGCTTCCGTTACACCGAGCATGTCAGGACCGCCCGTCAGGTCCAACTCGATTATTCCTTTAAGAATCCGCGTTATAACCAGCGTCAGGTGCAGGACGGTGTCAGTCTCGACCATCAGGGTAAGGACTACGAGCGCTACGACTATCCGGGGCGGTACAAGCGTGACGAAGCAGGCAAACCGTTCACGCAAACACGGCTGCTCGCGCTGCGGCGGGACGCGCGCATGGTCGTGGTAAAGGGCGACGACGCGCGCCTCGTTCCCGGCATGGCTTTCACGCTCGACGGCCATCCGCGCGAGGAATGGAATCGCAACTGGCGACCGGTGCGTATCGTGCATCACGGCAAACAGCACGTCAGCCAGCAGGAGGAATCGGCTGAAGCCGAGCAAGGTACGCAGTACTGCTACGAAGCTGAACTCGTGCCCGATGACGTCGAATGGAAGGCACCGCTGCTTCCCAAACCGCGCATCGACGGCCCGCAGATCGCCACCATCACCGGGCCGGCGGGCGAGGAAATACACTGCGACGAGTATGGCCGGGTGATCGTGCAGTTTCCGTGGGACCGCGAAGGCAAGAACGACGACCATAGCTCCTGCTGGATTCGTGTGGCGACGAACTGGGCCGGTTCGACTTGGGGGCATCAGGCGATTCCGCGCATCGGTCAGGAAGTCATCGTCGATTTCCTCGATGGCGATTGCGACCAGCCGGTCATCGTCGGGCGCACCTATCGTGCGACCAACCTGCCGCCGTATGAATTGCCGCGCCACAAGACGCGCATGACCATTAAAAGCCAGACCCACAAAGGCGACGGTTTCAACGAACTGCGCTTCGAGGACGAAAAGGATCAGGAAGAGATTTACGTTCACGCGCAGAAGGATCAAAACATTCACGTCAATCACGACGAGACGACCTTCGTGGGGAACGACCGCGACGAGACCGTCGAGCACGACGAGCGCGTTGCCATCGGACACGACCGCACGGAGACGGTGGGCAATGACGAGCAGGTCAGCGTGGGGCATAACCGTACGCACCGGGTCGGGCAAGACGCAACCCTCTCAGTCGAGCGCAACCACACAATCGGCGTCGGTAAGGATCGAGTCGAAACAGTCGGCAATCATCGCAAGGACCAGACCACTGCGAACCACATCGTCGATGTGGGCGGCCACGTCGAAGCAACCGTGCAAGGGCATCACACGCTCTCGGCTGGGCAAAGTATCGAGCAGCAAACACAGAAGTTCGAATTGCAGGCCAGCGACCGGGCAGTGATTCGCGGTCCCGGTGGCACCATCACCATCGACAACAGCGGCATCACCATCGAAGGCGTCGCGATCAAACTCAAAGGGGCGATGACGCAGTCGAGCGGTGCTGGCAATGCGCTCAGTATTAACGGCGACCCCGTGACTGGAGACCCCATCTGCGTAAGTTGCCTGCTCAAGGCGATCACCGAAGGCCGCAGCGTCGTTCGGATGCAGGAGTAATCATATGTCAACGAGCTTCACCGATCTTTTATTCGATGACCTGCGCGTGTCGTCCACCTGCACGGTCACGGGTCTCGTGGAAATGTCGCGTCTCGACCCTGCAAAGCGGGAAAAACTCCTTTTGCAGCATGACGGCAATGCATGGCCGCTCCTGTCGCAGCCTGAATTTGAGAACTTGCGCATGATCGGCCCCTGGGCGTTCGGACCCGGTACGAGAACATCGCTGGACGGTCAACATCAGTTCTATCGCAACCTGAGCCGCCAAGCCGGTGACGCCATATGCGGCTGGATTACCAGCGAGCTTCCGCCAGATCAACTGGCGCTGCATCTCGCTGGAGCCAACATTGCCTACACGCCAGATGGCGAGCGTTACCTCTTGCGCTATCACACCGAAGTCGCGCTACCGGTGCTGCATGAGCAGCGGCAACAACCGGGCGTGCGCGCGCTGTTCGCGCCGGTCACAACATGGTGGTATCCGCTCGCCCACGCCTCCCGCGCGGCCTGGAAAGCAGTGCGAGGCGAGAAGATGCTCCATGCCCCGGCAATCGCGCCCATCACACTGGATGAGCACGTCTGGACCGCCCTGGCGGGCGATCCGCTGGCATACGTCCTGGCCGATCGACTCGGAAAAACCATTGAGGCCGAACGACCGGAAGCAAATTGTTACGGCATTCGCCTGGGCGTGGTTCAGCGCTCTCTGGCGGAGGCTCGCCAGCGCGGGCTGACTCGCACCGGCGACCTTGGAGACTACGTGACGTTCATGGTGCAGCAAGGGCACGTTCCGGCGCTGGATAGCGATCCGCACTGGACCTCCGCCATCGAAGCAGCCAAAAGCGGCGGCCCATCACTCGCTCAAGCCTATCGCGCCCTGCGCTTCAAAGCATAATTCTAAAAACATCGATCATGGCCACGTGGAAAGACCTATTCGACCAATGCGATAGCAACCGTTCCGTGCTGGAGCGCGTGCTGGGCAACGGCCCAGCCGTTGCTTGCAGGCCCACCTTCAGTTTTCTGCCGTTACGCTATGCCGCCGTCACGGGCGAGCCTCAATCCCTCAAGGCGCTTCCTGCGTTGCCGGCAAATCTACAACGCCCGCAGCATGTCCGAAAACTCAATCAAAGCGCCTACGCAGTATGCGCACTGCGCGAGGGCTTTCTATACGTGCTGGCAAATCGCGGCGGCGCGTACCAGTGGGAAGGACAATTCAGCGTTGACGCGAACGGCGCGCTGGCCTACCTCTCTGCCGACAAGCCTTGGGACAAGGCGAAACCCGATTTTCAGAATCTGAGCAATCTGAAGTGGTCGGTTGCGCTGCATGACATCGACGGCATTGGCGAACTGCGTGTGATGTTCACGCCGGATCCGCTTACCGCAAAGATGCTGGACCGCTATCAGAATCAGCCGAGCTATCGAAACACAATGCAGCGCTTCGATATCCGGCAGCTTGCCTATTCCTGCGTCAACGCGCCCGACAGCGTGCTGACGCGCGATCAGTTCGATCTGGTGGCCGACTTCGCCGCCGAGAAGACACCGGAGTTGGCCACGCTGCTGGCCGATCAGGCCTTCGCGCGGGCGACGGTGCCGTTCGCCGCACTGCGCGCGAGCATGGGTCCGGCCGCTGGGCAAACGGGTGACCGTGGCGTTGCGCTCGTGCTGGACGACGGGCTGGGCATCACTCAGTCGCTCAACGCCTGGCGCAACCGGAGCGTGCAGTTCATTGAAGACTACCTGCGCAAAAGCGACCCCGGCGACGACAAGGGCGTGGACAATCACCGCAAGTACGTCATTGCGTTCGCGATCGACAATCTGAAAAAGACGCTCGCCGAGCAGGCCGAGCAGCAGTATCTCGACAGCGAGCGCAGCATCGGTGTCGTCTATACCGATCCAGGCTATAGCACCGGCAACGCGCAGGCGGCGATTATGTCCACCGGCAACTATCGCACCTACCGCAACCCCGCTGATCAGGCCGCAAAACAGCGTACCAAGATCGACCAGCTTCGCCGCGACGCCTGGGAAGACAAGTACGCAAATTACGTTGACGAGCGCCGTCGCCAGCACTTCCTCACGGAGTACCGGACGATGGTCGCGAAAGCCGATGCCATCAAGGACGCACGTGCCAGGGACCACCTCACCTGGCTGACCAGTCAGCGGTTACAGGAAGCGATGCTTGCTTACGACCGCAGGGATGCCGCTCAGGGCCTGTATTTCGAGAGCCAACTCGCCGCGGCGATGGTCGGCATGAACGCCTGCAAGGATGGCGATGAGCTATTGGCAGGCTGGGCAAATGGCCCCACCGCACTGACCAATCTCGTGTGGCGGACACTCGCACAGAATCAGGAAGCGACGGAAAAGGAAATCGAAAAGCTGCTGGCGCAGCGCGGCCACCTGGTCGGCCTCTCGGAGAGTCAACTCGACGATACGATCAAAAATCTGGCGGCGATCTACGACAGGAGCCATTCGGTGGTCGAAGACTTCGAGGCTGCAATCGAGCATGCCGGACCGGGCAACAAGCGCATGTTCGGCGGCGTGCTGCTCGCCAACGTGCTGGGCAATCGCCTGTTCGAAAGCAAGGCGGCCAGCCTGCTGGATACGCCGACCAATGTCGTGCTGGCGTGGATCTTCAAGGCGCGGCTGGGTCGCTTCGCGCAGCAGATGCATCTTGAGACGCGCGGCGGGATCGCGTTAAGCAATGGCGTGAAGAGGTCGATCAACACGGCGGCGTCGGAGAGTTTCGCGAAAGCGCTCAAGGCGGGTGTCAAGGGACCGATGGCTGAACTGCGGGTGGCGTCGGTGCTTGCGTTGCTGGAGGCGTGGAACCTCAAGATCAAGGCGGGTAAGTCGGACAAGGGCAGTCGCGAGTATCTCGAACTCACCGCTGCGGTGATGGCGACGAGCGCGGCGGGGCTGGAACTGGGTGGTGCGGCGGTTGGACTGGCGGAGCGCACTGGCAATGTGGTGGTGCGTCAGGCGGCGACGGTGTTCAGGAGTGGGTTGCGGTTGAATGCCGGGGTGGTGGCGGGGGGAGCGGCGTTTGTGGGGGCGGCCTATGATTTCTGTGATGCTGAAGATGCATTTGGAAATCAGAGGATGAGCCTCGCCCTCGTATATTCATTCCGCGCAATGAGTCAGGTCGGCTCCGGCGTCTTGTCTATTGGTTTTGGGTTGGCCTATGGTGCGCCTTTCCTGCGGTACATGGCGCGGAAGTACGCAAGCCGATGGGTCTTCCTCGAATCGACCGCAGACATTGCAGCCAAACTTGCGCTGAAAACAGCGTTCATGTTGCGTTGGTGCATACGCATTAACGTCGCGATCTTCGTGCTTTCCTTAGTTATCGAGTACATGCTTCCCAACGACCTCGAAATCTATCTGGATCACTGCACGTTCCGCAAAAATCGAAGTGACGCCGCGACCGACTCAGAAGCCAAGGAAGTGGCGATATTTCAGCGCGCCGTGGAGAACACCCTCTAATGTACCTTTGGGAATGGCTTTTTTACGACAATCGCGAGCCGGGCGATTACGAGCGCTGGAAGGACAAGGCCGAAAAGCGGGCACGGGAAACAGGCAAGCCCGTTGGGGCCGCCAACGTCACGGAAAGCGTATCCAACACGGTCACGGATAGCGATTCGATCTATGCCTATAACGAGACTTATATAGACATGCGCACGCCGCACGACGAAAAGCGAGGGTTGATCACGCTTTTTTTAGGTGGGGGACTTCTAATGCTCAGCAGATTTTTTGCTTTGATCCTCTGCATGTTTATCGAGTCACTTCTAACTGGTCACGCCAGGAACGGAGGGATCATGGAACGTGGGGACTACCTCATGGCCTCACTTACGGTCTGCTCTATTGCATGCGGGATCTACATATACGTGAAATACCTTTTCCGCTACCTTCGCCTTGAAGCATTCACTGCTCGCCGCATTATCGTTCGCTTCAACCGCGTGACGCGCAAGGTTTATCTCCTTCGCCCGAAGCATATTGGCGGCATCGTGACCTTGGATTGGAACAAGACCGAAGCCGCTGTCGATCCTTCCATGCGTCGTGAGGTGTTACCCGGTGGAGGTTTTCTAATTCTCGGCTGGGAAAAAGGTGCGGTCTACGATGTAGACGGGCATCTCAAAGACGACTATGAAATCACCTTTGTCGGACGCACCGCCCGTAACGGTGCTGAGCTGCTAGCGTTTTGGGAATACATCCGCCGCTACATGGAGATCGGTCCTGAAGCCGCACCGCCACCCAAGAAGTTGCTCAGCAAGACGCCCTGGCCGTGGCTCTCATTCGAGGCGGCGTGGAACATCCTGCCCTTGCGCGGCCTGCACGAAAGCGGCATGTGGCCCATGTTCGTGCTGGTCAAGCTGATGCTTTTACCGGTCACACTCATTCACGCCACCGGCCACTGGATTTCCCTGCTGCTCTGTTACGAGCCGAAGTTCCCCCCGTCGATTGAAAACGCAGGAAAGTGACCACTACGATGCAAAACCAACTTTAGATATCTGCATTCATGCAGCATTAGTAATTCCGCATCAGCGAAGTGATCTTTATCCTATCTATCGCCATCGAATACATGCTGCCTAACGACTTCGAAATCTATCTGGATCACTGCACGTTCCGCAAAAATCGAAGTAACGCCGTGGCCGACTCGGAAGCCAAGGAAGTGGCGATATTTCAGCGCGCTGTGGAGAATACCCTCTAATGTACCTTTGGGAATGGCTTTTTTACGACACTCGCAAGCCGGGCGATTACGAGCGCTGGAAGGACAGGGCCGAAAAGCGGGCACGGGAAACAGGCAAGCCAGTCGGTGGCCCCAACGTCAGGGAAAGCGTATCCAACACGGTCACGGATAGCGATTCGATCTATACGCATAACGACACTTATATAGACGTACGCACGCCACATGACGAGAAGCGAGGACTTATCACTCTCCCATTAGGTTTCGGCCTAGTTTTGTTCATAACCATGTTGGCGTTTTGTCTATACTTTTTCGGCCACGCAGTTGTGACTGGCCGCGCCGCGAACGGAGAAGTTGAAACTGGGCTTGATTACATATTGCTTGGCATTTCAGTCTTAGTACCACTCTGTAGCCTCTACGCTTACT
The DNA here is from genome assembly GCF_014171495.1 of Paraburkholderia tropica. Taxonomy (NCBI): domain Bacteria; kingdom Pseudomonadati; phylum Pseudomonadota; class Betaproteobacteria; order Burkholderiales; family Burkholderiaceae; genus Paraburkholderia; species Paraburkholderia tropica. Next base: position 940,120 of record NZ_CP049137.1, on the reverse strand, counting down.
TCAAGTACCTGCTCCGCTATCTGCGCCTCGAAGCCTTCACCGCGCGACGTTTGATCGTTCGCTTCAATCGGATCACACGTAAAGTCTACCTTCTGCGTCCGAACAATATTGGCGGCATCGTGGCCTTGGATTGGGACAAGACCGAAGCCGCTGTCGATCCTTCCATGCGTCGTGAGGTGTTACCCGGTGGAGGTTTTCTAATTCTCGGCTGGGAAAAAGGTGCGGTCTACGATGTAGACGGGCATCTCAAAGACGACTATGAAATCACCTTTGTCGGACGCACCGCCCGTAACGGTGCTGAACTGCTCGCGTTCTGGGAATACATCCGCCGCTACATGGAGATTGGTCCTGAAGCCGCACCGCCACCCAAGAAGTTGCTCAGCAAAACGCCCTGGCCGTGGCTTTCATTCGAAGCCGCCTGGAACACCCTGCCCTTGCGCAGCCTGCGCGAAAGCGGCATGTGGCCCATGTTCGTGCTGGTCAAGCTGATGCTTTTACCGGTCACGCTCATTCACGCCACCGGCCACTGGATTTCCCTGCTGCTTTGTTACGAGCCGAAATTCCCACCTTCGATTGAGAACGCGGGAAAGTGAGGGTTTCGATTGGCGTTGTTTATATGAATACCGTCTATGGTGGGAGCAATGTGCAGGCCGCAAAACAGCGTACCAAGATCGACCAGCTTCGCCGCGACGCCTGGGAAGACAAGTACGCAAATTACGTTGACGAGCGCCGTCGCCAGCACTTCCTCACGGAGTACCGGACGATGGTCGAGAAAGCCGATGCCATCAAGGACGCACGTGCCAGGGACCACCTCACCTGGCTGACCAGTCAGCGGTTACAGGAAGCGATGCTTGCATACGACCGCAGGGATGCCGCTCAGGGCCTGTATTTCGAGAGCCAACTCGCCGCGGCGATGGTCGGCATGAACGCCTGCAAGGATGGCGATGAGCTATTGGCAGGCTGGGCAAATGGCCCCACCGCACTGACCAATCTCGTGTGGCGGACACTCGCACAGAATCAGGAAGCGACGGAAAAGGAAATCGAAAAGCTGCTGGCGCAGCGCGGCCACCTGGTCGGCCTCTCGGAGAGTCAACTCGACGATACGATCAAAAATCTGGCGGCGATCTACGACAGGAGCCATTCGGTGGTCGAAGACTTCGAGGCTGCAATCGAGCATGCCGGACCGGGCAACAAGCGCATGTTCGGCGGCGTGCTGCTCGCCAACGTGCTGGGCAATCGCCTGTTCGAAAGCAAGGCGGCCAGCCTGCTGGATACGCCGACCAATGTCGTGCTGGCGTGGATCTTCAAGGCGCGGCTGGGTCGCTTCGCGCAGCAGATGCATCTTGAGACGCGCGGCGGGATCGCGTTAAGCAATGGCGTGAAGAGGTCGATCAACACGGCGGCGTCGGAGAGTTTCGCGAAAGCGCTCAAGGCGGGTGTCAAGGGACCGATGGCTGAACTGCGGGTGGCGTCGGTGCTTGCGTTGCTGGAGGCGTGGAACCTCAAGATCAAGGCGGGTAAGTCGGACAAGGGCAGTCGCGAGTATCTCGAACTCACCGCTGCGGTGATGGCGACGAGCGCGGCGGGGCTGGAACTGGGTGGTGCGGCGGTTGGACTGGCGGAGCGCACTGGCAATGTGGTGGTGCGTCAGGCGGCGACGGTGTTCAGGAGTGGGTTGCGGTTGAATGCCGGAGTGGTGGCGGGGGAGCGGCGTTTGTGGGGGCGGCATTCGATGCAAAGGATATGGCGGATGCTTTCCAGTCAAATAAGAGTTCACTGGAACTCGCGTATGGTTTAAGAGCGACGGCTCAGGTAGGTACGGGTTTCCTTTCCTTCGGCTTCGGCCTCGGACTGGCCTATGGCGCGCCGTTCTTGAAATATATGTCGGAGAAATATGCACAGAATCAGTTTTTGAGGGCGGCTGCAAATCAGGCCGCAAAGCTGGCTCTTAAGACCGCCTTTATGCTCCGCTGGTGTATCCGCATCAATGTCGTGATCTTTGTCCTATCCATCGCCATCGAATACATGCTGCCTAACGAGCTTGAAACGTATCTGGATCACTGCACTTTCCGCAAGAACCGCAGTAACGGTCTGGCTGACTCCGAAGCAAAAGAAGTGGATATTTTCCTGCGCGCCGTGGAGAACACCCTCTAATGTACCTATGGGAATGGCTGGCTTTCGAAGGTCGTATTGGTGTCGACGACAAAAAACCTGAACAGAGCACGGAGGAAGTCGAAAGGGCCGTAAAAGGCATTCCCATGGCGACCGTGAAGGGGAGTCTGTCAAGCACGATCACAGACAACAACTCTCTCTATGCGTATAACGACACTTACATAGACGTGCGCACGCCACATGACGAGAAGCGAGGACTTATCACTCTCCCTTTAGGTTTCGGCCTAGTTTTGTTCATAGTCATGTTGGCGTTTTGTCTATACTTTTTCGGCCACGCCGTTGTGACTGGCCGCGCCGTGAATGGGGAAGTAGAGACAGGGCTTGATTGCATATTGCTCGGCATTTCGGTGTTAGTACCACTCTGTAGCCTCTACGTCTACTTCAAATACCTCTTCCGGTATCTCCGCCTCGAAGCCTTCACCGCGCGCCGTTTGATCGTTCGCTTCAATCGGATCACACGTAAGGTCTATCTCCTGCGCCCGAAGAATATCGGCGGCATCGTCGCTTTAGATTGGGACAAGACTCAGGCGGCAGTGGACCCTTCGATGCGTCATGAGGTGTTACCCGGCGGAGGCTTTCTGATTCTTAGCTGGGATACGGGCGCGGTCTATGATGCCGATGGCAAACTCACCGACGATTTCGACGGAACCTTCGTCGGACGCACCGCCCGTAACGGTGCTGAACTACTCGCCTTCTGGGAATACATCCGCCGCTACATGGAGATTGGTCCTGAAGCCGCACCGCCACCCAAGAAGTTGCTCAGCAAAACGCCCTGGCCGTGGCTCTCGTTCGAAGCCGCCTGGAACATCCTGCCCTTGCGCGGGCTGCGCGAAAGCGGCATGTGGCCCATGTTCGTGATGGTGAAGGTAATGCTCCTGCCGGTCACGCTCATTCACGCCACAGGTCACTGGATTTCCCTGCTGCTCTGTTACGAGCCGAAGTTCCCACCTTCGATTGAAAATGCGGACAAGTGGCCTTCCCCTGTTCTCCCGGACACATCAGCTAAGCTGACGTAATCCTGAGAGGATGGAATGAGCAGAACAAGAAGGCACTTCACCGACGAATTCAAACGCGAGGCGGTCCGGCTATGCAACGAGCCGGGTGCTGTCGTAACCCAGATAGCGCGCGACCTTGGCATTGGCGAGAATCTGCTGCGCCGTTGGGTCAGGTTGGCGCGAGATGGGGCGCTGGAGATGGACGCCAGCAAGCCACTGCGAGCCGAAGCACTTTCCGAAGTACAGCGCCTGCAGCGCGAGTTGAGGCGGGTCACGATGGAACGCGACATTCTAAAAAAAGCGCTCGGCTACTTCGCGAAGGACCCGCAGTGAAGTACGCCTGGATAGTACGGCAGCGCGGCGTCTGGCCGACTCGGGCCATGTGCCGGTTGCTCGGGGTCTCGCATAGCGGTTTCTACGAATGGCTCGGTCGAGCACCGGGCAAGCGTTCGCAGGAGAATGTTCGACTCGCGCGGCTGGTCCGGGAAAGTTTCGAGTTAAGCGACAAGACCTACGGTAGCCCACGCATCTGGCACGATCTGCGTGCAGCGGGCGAACGCTGTGGAGTGAATCGTGTTGCCCGACTGATGCAGCAGGCTGGATTGCAGGCTCGACAGCGGCGACGGCGCATGCCGGGCAATTCAGGGGCTGCGGCGGCTCACGGCATCGCGCCGAATTACCTGCAACGCCAGTTTGAAGCCGACTCGCCGAACCAGAAATGGGTCGCCGACTTTACCTATATCTGGACTGCGGAAGGCTGGTTGTTCGTTGCCGCCGTGATGGACCTGTACTCGCGCCGCATCGTCGGCTGGTCAATGAGCAATACGATGCACGCAAAGATGGTGGCCGATGCGTTGCTGATGGCGCTCTGGCGTCGAGGGCGACCAGCCGAATTGATACATCACAGCGACCAGGGCAGCCAATACACCAGCGAGGACTTCCAGTCGCTACTCAGGCAGCAAGGCATTACCTGCAGCATGAGTCGTCGCGGTGATTGTTGGGACAATGCCGCGATGGAAAGCTTCTTCAGCACCCTGAAGACAGAGCGTGTGAACCGAAGCGTCTATCGCACGAGGGACGCGGCGCGAGCCGACGTGTTCGATTACATCGAGCGTTTCTACAATCCGCATCGCCGACATTCAACACTGAACTTCCTTAGCCCGGTTCAGTTCGAGCAACGCATGACGGGCTAGTTTACCTGTCCGGAAAAGCGGGGGAAGGCCAAAGTGACCACTACGACGCAAAACCAACTTTAGATATCTGCATTCATGCTGCATTAGTAATTCCGCATCAGCGAAGTGATCTTTATCCTATCTAGCTATCGAATACATGCTGCCTAACGACCTCGAAACCTATCTGGATCACTGCACGTTCCGCAAGAGTCGAAGTAACGGCGTCGCCGATTCGGAAGCGATAGAAGTGGAGATTTTCCTGCGCGCAGTGGAGAGCACCCTCTAATGTACCTATGGGAATGGCTGGTCTACGAGGGGCGCGATAGTGCCGACGACAGTGAACTTGCTCGTAGCACGGAGGTTGATGAAAAGGCTCGAAAAAGCGTTCCTCTGGCAACCGTCAAGGAAAGATTTTCTGGCACTGTCACAGAAAATGATTCACTATATGCATACAACGATACATATATTGATGTGCGTACGCCATCCGACGAAAAGCGCGGATTGATCACACTTTTTCTCGGAATTGGTGGAATGGCGTGGCTTGGGGTATGTCTTTATGCAGTACTCTTACCTTTTCGAGCCTTTTTACATGGGGAGCGCGATTTCGATTTCGGTTTTTATTTCTTTTGTTTAACGGCTTTAGTCGTTGCTCTGGGATCTTTTTTCGTCTACGTTAAGTATCTCTTTCGCTATCTGCGCCTTGAGGCTTTCACCGCGCGCCGTTTGATCGTTCGCTTCAATCGGATCACACGTAAGGTCTATCTCCTGCGCCCGAAGAATATCGGCGGCATCGTCGCTTTAGATTGGGACAAGACTCAGGCGGCAGTGGACCCTTCGATGCGTCATGAGGTGTTACCCGGCGGAGGCTTTCTGATTCTTAGCTGGGATACGGGCGCGGTCTATGATGCCGATGGCAAACTCACCGACAATTTCGACGGCACCTTTGTCGGACGCACCGCCCGTAACGGTGCTGAACTGCTCGCCTTCTGGGAATACATCCGCCGCTACATGGAGATTGGTCCTGAAGCCGCACCGCCACCCAAGAAGTTGCTCAGCAAAACGCCCTGGCCGTGGCTTTCATTCGAAGCCGCCTGGAACACCCTGCCCTTGCGCAGCCTGCGCGAAAGCGGCATGTGGCCCATGTTCGTGCTGGTCAAGCTGATGCTTTTACCGGTCACACTCATTCACGCCACCGGCCACTGGATTTCCCTGCTGCTCTGTTACGAGCCGAAGTTCCCACCTTCGATTGAGAATGCGGGAAAGTGAAGATTTTGGTCAGTGAAACGCAATGCCTCGCCTCTGATTTTATTTTGCAGAAGGAGTTCTGATGAAACCCGTCGTTCTAGTCGGCCACCGTCATTCTTGCCCGCTGCATGGTCCGGGCACTGTCACCACCGGCGCTGCCGAGGCCAACATCAACGGCCGCGCCGTCGCGCGCGTCACCGATCGCATCAGCTGCGGCGCGACAATCATCACGGGCGCGACCAACTGCGAGGTCGAAGGTCACCCGGTCGCGCGTCGGGGCGACCACACCGATCACGGCGGTGTGCTCGAAGAAGGAGACGAAAACTGGATGGTCGAATAGGCAAGCAGCAGTGCGGCTGTGGCCGCCGCCAACCGATGGCGTCGCGCGAACCACGGTGCTGTCAGCACACTTAGTCGACTGCTTGAGCAACGACATCCCATAGAGCCTGCCACCGCCAGAACGGTGAAGGCGCGGCCCGTGTTCCCGCCGCTGGCAATGCCGCCGTTCGCCTGGCGCTACGACGACGACGAAGTCGCGCAACTCGCGACCTTCGTCCGATCGGCGTGGGGCAACCATGCAAGCGCGGTGAGCGCGGATGATGTGAAGCGCGTACGCGCCCAAATGGGCCTGGAAGCGAAGCTGTAAAACAGCGGTAAACACCGGCAAACCGAGGGTTTGCCGGTGTCCCTCACGGCGCGCGCAGCGCCGCAGGATGGATGACGGCTTTGTCACTCAGTGCAAGGGTGCGAGAAGCCGGACGCTCCTACACCATTCCCCATAAACGGCAGTTTGCGGACGGCGTCACACTGGCGGTGTGAGCGGCTTTCTTTTGCCTACTTTTCTTTGCCGCTGCAAAGAAAAGTAGGTGCCGCCCCGCACAGGGGCGACGCTTGCAGACCGACAAGAAAACCAGTTCAACGCCACCCCAAGCCAAGATCCCTATAATCAAAGCGAGAAAGCAACCGCCAACCACAGCCGAGGAAACCCATGTACATCGCCATGAACCGCTTCAAAGTCGCGCTGGGATCGGAACCGGCCTTTGAAGAAGTCTGGAAGAACCGCGACACGCACCTGAAGACGGTCCCGGGCTTCATAGAATTCCACCTGCTGAAGGGTCCAACGCGCGAAGACCACACGCTGTACGCGAGCCACACGATCTGGGCGAACCATGGCGCGTTTGAAGACTGGACACGTTCGGACGCCTTCCGCGCAGCGCACCGGAATGCGGGCAACGCGAGCGAGAGTCGGCCGCTCTACCTGAGCCACCCGGAATTCGAGGGTTTCGAAGTCGTCCAGACGGTGAAATAAGCGCGCGCGACACAACCATGCGCAACCACGCGCAACCACGCCGGACCACGTGCGCCCGCACACACGCCGCACGCGCCCCAAAAAAACCGGCTAAAAACTTCACACCCACCCGGCCAAACTTACACAAAGCGGGGCACCACCACCCCGCCGACCAGTCAAGATCCCCGCGCCCACGCGCATCCCCAGCCTCATCCCCCTTGGCCCGGACCTTGCTTCCTCTTCTCTTCGGTTGAACGATCGACCGCCCTCCGCCCACCGCCCACCAGGCAAGCGTCAGCGCCGCCCCTCCACGAGAGCCCATGAAGAAGAAGACCGCCACTGCCATCGCCGAGGGCCAGCCGTTTCCGCTCGGCGCGACCTGGACCGGACGCGGCGTCAACTTCGCGCTCTTTTCGGCGCACGCGACCAAGGTCGAACTCTGCCTCTTCGACGCGACGGGCCTGCGCGAAATCGAGCGCATCGTGCTGCCTGAATACACCGACGAGGTCTGGCACGTCTTCGTCCCGGACCTGCAACCGGGCGCGATCTACGGCTACCGCGTGCACGGTCCCTACGAACCGCAGGCCGGCCATCGCTTCAATCCGAACAAGCTGCTGCTCGATCCCTACGCGAAGGCGCACGTGGGCGCGCTCAAATGGGATCCATCCGTGTTCGGCTACACGCTCAACCATCCCGACGCCGACCTGTCCTTCGACACGCGTGACAGCGCCCGCTACGTGCCGCGCTGCCGCGTCGTCGATCAGACCTTCAGCTGGCATCACCCGCTGCGCGAGCGCGTGCCGCGCGAACGCGCGATCGTCTACGAAACGCACGTGCGCGGCTACACGATGCGCCATCCCGACGTGCCCGAGGACGAGCGCGGCACCTTCGCGGGCCTCGCGCATCCGAAGGTGCTCGAATACATCCGCGAACTCGGCGTGACGTCGGTCGAACTGATGCCGATCCAGACCTTCGTGAACGACTCGCATCTGCTCGAACGCGGCCTCACGAACTACTGGGGCTACAACACGATCGGCTTCTTCGCGCCCGATCCGCGCTATTCGGTCGGCGCGCAAGGCTCGATCGACGAGTTCAAGAACATGGTGGACCGTCTTCACCAGTCGGGGCTCGAAGTGCTGCTCGACGTGGTCTACAACCACACTGCCGAAGGCAGCGAGCTCGGGCCCACGCTGTCGTTTCGCGGCATCGACAACGCCTCGTACTATCGTCTGCTGCCCGACAATCCGCGCTATCACATCAACGACACGGGCACTGGCAACACGCTCAATCTCTCGCATCCGCGCGTCCTGCAGATGGTCACGGACAGCCTGCGTTACTGGGTGCTCGAAATGGGCGTCGACGGCTTCCGCTTCGACCTCGCGACCATCCTCGGACGCGAACCCGAAGGCTTCGACGAAGGCGGCGGCTTTCTCGACAGTTGCCGCCAGGACCCGATTCTCGCCAGCGTCAAATTGATCGCAGAGCCGTGGGACTGCGGTCCCGGCGGCTATCAGGTGGGCGGCTTCCCGCCCGGCTGGGCCGAGTGGAACGACCGCTTTCGCGACACCGTGCGCGCCTGGTGGAAAGGCGACGAAGGCAAGGCCGCCGACCTCGCCACGCGCCTCGCCGCCTCCGCCGACAAGTTCAACCGGCGCGGCCGCCGTCCGTGGTCGAGCGTCAACTTCGTGACCGCGCACGACGGCTTCACGCTGCACGATCTCGTCTCGTACAACGATCGCCACAACGAGGCCAACGGCGAAGAAAACCGCGACGGCCACGGCGACAATCTCTCGTGGAATTGCGGTGCCGAAGGCCCGACCGACGACGCCGAGATCCGCGCGCTGCGCGAGCGCCAGAAACGCAATTTCCTCGCCACGCTGCTGCTCTCGCAAGGCACGCCGATGCTGCTGGCCGGCGACGAATTCGGGCGCACGCAGCAGGGCAACAACAACGCCTACTGCCAGGACAACGCGATCAGTTGGGTCGACTGGGACGGCATCGGCGACGAAGGCCGCGCGCTCACCGACTTCGTGCGCAAGCTCACCACGCTGCGCCGCGCGCTGCCGGTCCTGCGCCGCAACCGCTTTCTCAGCGGCGAGCACAACGAGGCGCTCGGCGTCACCGACGTCGAATGGCTCTCGCCCGCGGGCGTGCCGCTCACGGACGAGCAATGGGGCGATGCGCAGATGCGCTGCTTCGGCATGCTGATCGACGGCCGTTCGCAGACCAGCGGCATCATGCGGCTCGCCTCCGACGCCACGCTCCTCATCGTGCTCAACGCCTATCACGACGTGGTCGATTTCACGCTGCCCTCGGTGCCCGGCAACGACCAGTGGAGCTGCCTCATCGACACCAACATGCCCGTGCGCGACGAATTGCCCGAATTCGAGGCCGGCGACGTCTATCAGGTCACGGGCCGCTCGCTGCTGCTGTTCGCGCTGCATGCACGCGGCGCGACCAAACGCGTGTTCGAGCGGCTCGAAGAGGACCTGACCGCATGAGCGTGAATCCGTCCACCAATCCGTCGAACAAACCGCCAGACAATCCGCCCACCGATTGCGCGCGCGAGCCGATCCACCTGCCCGGCAGCATCCAGCCCCACGGCTATCTGGCGAGTCTCGACGACGCGGGCCGCATCGCGCAGCTCAGCGCCAATTGCGGCGCGCTCGCGGGCACCACGGCCGACGCGCTGGTCGGCGCGCCGCTCGCGCGGCTCGTCGGCGAACCAGCGGCGCAGGCCGCGCGCGAAGCGCTGGCCGCGCCGGGCTCGGACGGCGCGCCGCAACTCGTCGGCACCATCGACGATCCACGCGGCGGCGAACGCGCGCCGCTCGCCGTGGTCGCGCATCGCTACGACGGCGTCGCCATCGTCGAACTCGAACCGGCGCTCGGCACCGGCGACGTGTTCTCCTCGCTCTACCCGCTCGTGCGCACCTTCCTGCACGCGCTGCAAGCGAGCCCGGGCGTCGAGGAACTCGCGCGCCTCGCCGCCGGCGAAGTCAAGCGCATCACCGGCTACGGACGCACGCTGGTATACGGTTTCGACGAAGCGGGCAACGGCCACGTGATCGCCGAAGCGCTGGACCCCGGCTACGCCTCGTATCTCGATCAGCGCTTTCCGGCCGCCGACATTCCGGCCCAGGCGCGCGCGCTCTATGTGCAGAACCGCATCCGTCTGATCGCCGACGCCGACTACGCGAGCGTGCCGCTCGTGCCGCCGCTGCATCCGGCCACGGGCCGACCGACCGATCTCACGTGGTCGTCGCTGCGCAGCGTTTCGCCCGTGCACGTGCAGTACATGAAGAACATGGGCACCGGTTCGTCGATGTCGATGTCGATCGTGGTGCGCGGCAAACTCTGGGGCCTGATTTCCTGCCATCACGCCAGCGCGCGCCTGCCCGCCTTCGAAGTGCGCGCCGCCTGCGAGCACATCGCGCAGATGCTCTCGCTGCAGATCGAGGCGCGCGAGGACGGCGCTCAGGCCGAGTACGGTCTCGCGCTGCGCCGCCGTCTCTCGCGCCTGCTCGCGAGCATGGCCAACAGCGAGCACTTCGTGAGCGCGCTCGCGGCCGAGCCGCACGAACTGCTCGCGCTCACGGGCGCGAGCGGCGCGGCCATCGTGTTCGACGGACGCATCGTCACGGTGGGCGTCACGCCCGACAAAACACAGATCGAGCAGATCCTCAACTGGCTCGACAATCAGCATGGCGACGTTTACGCGAGCGAACAACTCGCGCAGGAGACAGGCACCGCGTTTCATCACGACGCGGCGGGCATGCTCGCCGTGTCGATCTCGCGGCTCTTTCGCAATTACGTGATCTGGTTCCGTCCCGAGGTCGTGCGCGCGCTCAAGTGGGCCGGCGATCCGCGCACGAAGCTCGCGCCGTCCGGCACGGCAACGACGCCCGCGCAGGCGCTCTCGCCGCGCGCGAGCTTCGACGTCTGGACCGAGATCGTGCGCGAACGCTCGCTGCCATGGCGCGCCGCCGAAATCGAAATCGCCCGTGAATTCCGCGCCGCGCTGCTCGACATCGTGCTGCGCCGCGCCGAAGAACTCGCGCAGCTCGCGCTCGAACTGGGCCGCGCGAACGAGGAACTCGAAGGCTTCTCGTACACGGTCTCGCACGATCTGCGCGCGCCGCTGCGCCATATCGCCGGATTCGCCGATCTGCTCGCGCAAACCGAAGCCGACGCGCTCTCCACGCGCGGACGCCATTTCGTCGAGCGCATCGCGGCGTCGGCGCGTTTCGGCGGCAAGCTCGTCGACGATCTGCTCGCGTTCTCGCACATGGGGCGCGCCGCGCTGCACAAGCAAGCCGTCGATCTGAACCGGCTCGTCAAGGAACTGATCGCCGATCAGCAGCGCGAACATCCCGCGCGCGCAATCGACTGGCGCGTCGCCACGCTCTGCACGCTCACGGCCGATCCCGTGCTGCTGCACGTCGTGCTGCGCAATCTGATCGACAACGCCGTGAAGTTCACGAGCACGCGCACGGAAGACGACGCGCCCGCGCTGATCGAAATCGGCTGCGCGCCGGGCGAAGGCGATCTCGCCGATCACGACATCGTGTTCGTGCGCGACAACGGCGTGGGCTTCGACGCGCGCTACGTCGACAAGCTGTTCGGCGTGTTCCAGCGCCTGCATCGCGTCGAGGAATTCGAGGGCACGGGCATCGGACTTGCTAGTGTCAAACGGATCGTCGAACGCCACGGCGGCCGCGCGTGGGCGACGAGCGAACTGAACGTGGGCACCACGGTGTCGTTCGCGATCCCGCGCGTGGCGCTCGCGCCATCCGCACAGGCGACGCACTCCGCGCAATCCGCACGAAGCGGTGCGCAAGAGGGTGTGAAAAGCGCCGCGAAAAATGGAGAATCGGCGGCGGCGGCCGTCGCGCGGCTCGCGTCGGTCACGCCGGGCGCGCAACCGTTTCGCAACGTGCGCAAGCCGGACTAGCCGCGCTCATCGATCAACCTGCAACCCTGCCCTACCCAACGCGCCTAGAGGCGCCGGAGAAAGAGGATACCGTCGTGCTAAGACCCATTCTGCTCGTGGAAGACAATCCGAACGATATCGAGCTCACCCTGATCGCGCTTGAAAAAGCGCGCCTTGCGAACCCGGTGGTTGCGCTGCGCGATGGCGCGGAAGCGCTCGACTACCTGCGCCGCGAAGGTCAGTGGGCCGATCGCCTCGACGAAAACCCCGCCGTCATTCTGCTCGACAAGAAATTGCCGAAGCTCGACGGCCATGAAGTGCTGAAGGTCGTGCGCGAGAACGCGCATCTGCGGCGCATTCCGGTGGTCATGCTGACCTCGTCGCGCGAAGAAAAAGATCTGCTGCGCAGCTACGATCTGGGCGTCAACGCCTACGTGGTGAAGCCCGTGGAGTTCGACGACTTCATGGATGCGATCAACGACCTCGGCGTCTTCTGGGCCGTGCTCAACGAGCCGCCGCCTTATTCGCGCTGATCGTCGCGTTGATCGTCGCGTTGAATTGCGCATTGACGTGCGCGCCGGTCCTCACAGATCGGAATGCTTCTTCGCGTTGCCCTTCGCTTTCTCGACCGGATAGCGCGTTTCGTTCACGCGCACCTTGTCGGCGGCCGCCTTCACGAGATCGAACCCCGCCGTGTGCGCGGTCAGCAGCAAGTAGATGAAGACGTCCGCGCATTCCTGTTCGAGATGGGCGCGCGCGGCGGGATCGGCTAGCATGGCGGCGATCTGCGCATCGTCTTTCCATTGGATGGTTTCGAGCAACTCGCCCGCTTCGATGCTGGTCGACACGATCAGATTGCGCAGCGTATGAAACTGCTGCCAGTCGCGCGCCTCGCGAAACGCGAGCACCTGCTTGATGAGCGCGTCGAGCGGCGTGGAAGTGGAATCGTTCATGTCGGTGGCGTCAGGGAGCAATGCGGTGCGGCGATTTTACCGCTGCATTCACCTCATTCACCGATACCGCGGCATCGTCACCACGAACGTCGCGCCCTTGCCCACACCGTCGCTATGCGCGCGAATCGAGCCGCCATGCAGGCGCACGATGCTGCGTGCGAGCCATAGTCCGAGCCCGAGTCCGGACACGCGTCCGCTGCCGGCCGCCTGATAGAAGCGTTCGAAAATGCGTTCGAGCACGTCGGCGCCGATGCCGCGCCCCGTGTCGCGCACGCAAAGCTCGGCGTGCTCGCCGTGCACGCGCACGCTCACCGTAATCTCGCCCGCCTCGGTGAACTTCAGCGCATTCGACACGAGATTCCAGATGACCTGGCGCACGCGTTTTTCATCGGCCATCACGACGCAGGAATCGAGATCGTCGGCGACGAGGCGCACGCCTTTTTCCTCGATGCGCATGCGCATGTCCTCGGCGATATTGCCCGCGAGCGCACCCAGATCGACGGGCGCGAGTTCGATCGACAGCTTGCCGGTGGCGATCGCGCCGCTGTCGAGCAGATCGTCGACCATCAGCGCGAGCTGACGCGCATTGCGTTCGATGACCGTACCCGCGCGCGCCATGTGCGTGACGTCGGCCGAGCGTTGCAGCAGCGTCGCCCACGACTGGATCGCGCCCAGCGGCGAGCGCAGTTCGTGGCTCACGGCCGCCACGAAATGATCCATCGCGCGCGTGGCCTCTTCGCTGCGCTCGCGCGCGGCGCGCTCGGTCACGGCGGCGGCCTGATGTTCAAGCTCGGACTCCTTGCGCATCGAAATATCGAGCGCGAGCCCGATGATCGACACCGCCGCGGGCGGCGCGTTCTCCTGCTCGCTGTACTCGATGGTTTCGCTGCCGCGCGGACGCGTGGCGCGCAACAGAATCCAGCGTCGCTGCCGGTTCGGCCAGGTCACGCGGAAATCGACTTCCACGGGCGTATCGGTATGGCGCGCGGCGTCGAACGCGCTGCGCACGCGCTCGCGATGTTCCTCGTCGATCAATTCCTCGAACAGCCGCCGTTCGGTGATGGTTGCCACACCCGGCAGACCCAGCAGCGTCTTGAACTGCTCGTTGCAGGTGAATACGCCCGTGCGCGTCTGCAGTTCCCACGCGCCCACGCTCGCGAATGCCAGCGCGTGCTGAAGCTGTTCCTGCTGCATGCGCAACTGCTCGTTGGCTTCGTCCACCAGCACCTGTCGCAGGCGCGCCTGCGAGCGCAGCTTGGCGCGCTCGCGCTGCTCGCGCGCCTCCTCTTCCATGCGTTCGGTGATGTCGTGCACGCAAAGCCCGTAGAGCGCCTCGCCGCGCGCGGTGCGCATGAGCGTCGCGCGCACCTGCCAGTAGCGCGGCACGAGCGCGCCGTTGCCGCCGAGCGCGAGGTCGTAGCGGATCGGCGGGGCAAGACGGCTTTCGCCTGGCGCGCCGTCGGCGAGCAGGCTCTCGAGCCACTGGCGGCGCGCCTCGCGCTGTGCCGTGGACCCCGCCTGGTTGATCGTGTAGATCGAGCGGCCGACGATAGCTTCGCGCTCGCACGCGACGAGCGCCAGATAGGCGCGGTTGGCCGCGACGACGGTGGCCTCGGCGTCGAGGATCAGCCAGGCGTCGGGCAGCGCCTCGAAGATGTCGGCGACGTCGAGCAGCGCGCCGGTCTCCGGCGCGGCGGACGCTGTCATTGAATCGGCCACTGAATCAGCCATCGACCCGGCCATCGGCCCCGCAGCGGACTCGCGCATGATGCGTCGACGCCCGGCAGCGCTCAGGCCGCGACCACGCGCGCGGCGGGCGCGACGGTGTCCAGCGACGATGGCGGCAGCAGCGCGATGAGCCGGTCGAAAGCGGCCCGCGCACCCGCGCAGGCGCGGTCGACCGCGACGGGCGTATGCACTTCGCGCCGCATGGCCGCCACGAAGGCGTGCCAGCGCGGACCGGGCGCGTTGCCGTCGCCGCTCAGATAGTCGAGCGGATGCGGCGCGAAGGCCGGCGCGTGCTTGCGCAGCAGCACCGCGCCGCCCAGTTGCGAGCCTTCGATCACGTAACACGCGCCCCAGCGCCACGCGGCGTCGGCGGCGAGCGCGGCGGATACCGCCGATACGACGGGCGGCACGGCGCGCACGCCGGATTGCGCGTGAAGGCGGGCTTCGGCGAGTTCGTCGGTCGTGTCCTGCGGACGCAGCGCCGGGTGTGCGAGGTCGCGCTCGATCAGCGTCAGACGCGCGATTTGCGGCAGGCTCGCGGCGTCCTGCGGGCCGTCGGCGAAACGCTGCAGCCACGCTTCGAGCGGCGCGAGCCAGTGGCGCAGCACTTCGAGGTGCAGACGGTAATGGGCGAGCGAGGGCGCGCCCACGGCGAGCGGCATCGCCCGCTCGACGGCCTCGTGGCGCGCGGCGGTTGCGAGGCGCAGAGCGCCGAGGACATCGACGAACGAGGATTCGGCGGCGGATCGGATAGCGGTCACGGTCGGGTCCTGATAAGCGAGACAAGCAAAACAAGCACAACAACGGCCAAGCATGATGACATTCGGGCGATGATCGCCGGCGGCATCGGTCTGCATTGGGGTCTGCATCATACCGGCGCGACGCGGCCTTGCGTGTCTGGCGCGCCCCAATTATCGCGCTGCCGGCACGATCGTGCGTGGACGCACGCAAGCGCGTCAGCAGATCGTCGGTGGGGAGATGCGCAGGTTTTGTGCCCGGGCGGGCGCAGCGTGAAGGCGTGTGAAAGACAGGCGACAGGGGAACATGCGCGAAGAGCGTCGCGCGACGCGACTCGAAACGACGAAAGCGGAAACTACGAAAGCGACACCACCGGCGAGCGTCCGGCTTCGCCGCCCGCTTCCGCCACCGGCGCGCAGCCGAGCCGCCAGGTATTGCGCCCGGCGCGCTTGGCCTCGTACATCGCCGTATCGGCGATCGCGAGCAGATCGGCGGCCGCCACGCTCGCATCGTGGATCGCCACACCCACGCTCGCGCTGGCCTCCACCCGCATGCCGCCCGTCACGAACGGCCGGGCGAGCGCGCCGCAGATCGCCTGCGCGATGCGCCCGGCGTCGCGCGCGTCGGCCACGCCGCGGCTCACCACCACGAATTCGTCGCCGCCGAGACGGCTCACGAAATCGCCCGCGCGCACAGTCGCGCCCAGCCGCTGCGCGGCCTCGCGCAACAGCGCGTCGCCGGCATCGTGGCCGTGACGATCGTTGATGCCCTTCAGGCCGTCGAGATCGACGAAAAACACCGCGAAGCAGCACGTTCCCGCGTGCGTGGCCGCCAGTTCCTCATCGAGCGCGCGACGGTTCGCGAGCCCCGTGAGCGCATCGACCAGCGCGCGCTCGCGCAGATGCTGCTCGGTGCGGCGCTGCTCCGTCACGTCGTGCGACATCACGTAAAAACCCGTCACCACGCCGTCGCGCTTCGCCGGAATATAGGTCGTGCACCAGACGCGTTCCTCGTCCTCGCGATACCGCACCTCGCTGCAGGTCACGCGTTCGCCCGCGAGCGCACGCGAGAAGTATGGCTGCAACTGCGCGAGCACGTCGGGCCGCAGCGTTTGCGCCACGTTCGCCCCCACCTCGCCCGGCGCGCGCGGCCCGAGCACGCGCTTGAACGTCTCGTTGTAGAAGCGATAACGCAGTTCGCGGTCCACCACGGCGATCAGCACGGGCAGATTGTCGGTGATGGTCTGCAGCGCGTCGCGGCTGCGGCGCAGTTCGGCGGTGCGTTCGCGCACGCGTTCCTCGAGTTCCGCGTGATAGTTGCGCAGCGCTTCCTCGCTGCGCTTGCGGCTGTCGATGTCCTGCACGGCGGCGATGAAATGCGCGGGCACGCCCGCCGCGTCGCGCAGCAGCGTGACGGCGAGATTCACCCAGATCGCCGTGCCGTCGGGACGCACGTAACGCTTTTCGGTCGTATAGGTCGACTGCTTGCCCGCGAGCAATTCGGACGCGAGCGCCACGTCGGCGGCCACGTCGGCGGGATGCGTGACGTCGGCGAAGGTGAGCTTGCGCAGCGATGCCTCGTCGTAGCCCGTGATCTCCGAAAAGGTCTGGTTGACGTCGAGAAAGCGGCCGTCGAGCGCGACCAGCGCGTTGCCGATCGGCGTTTCCCGGAACACGGTCGTGAAGCGCGCCTCGCTGATCGCGAGCGAGCGGCGGTCGCGTTCGTGCGCCGTGCGCGAGCGGATCAGCTTGCGACGCACTTCGAGTTCGCGCTCGACGAGTTGCGCGTAGTCGGCGAGCGTTTCCACGTCCGCGATCTCGAACGCGCGCGGCGCGGTATCGATCAGACAGAGCGTGCCGACCACCTGACCGTCGGCGAGACGCAGCGGCGCGCCCGCATAGAAACGGATATGCGGCGCGCCCAGCACGAGCGGATTGTCGAGAAAGCGTTCGTCGTCGAGCGCGTCCTCGACCACGAGCGGGCGCTTGCTCAACACCGCGTGCGCGCAGAACGACATGCTGCGCGGCGTTTCGCAGGCGGCGATGCCGTAATGCGACTTGAACCACTGACGGTCTTCGTCGACGAGCGAGACCAGCACGATCGGCACGCGAAACGCCCGCGCGGCGAGGCGCGCGATGCGGTCGAACGCCTCCTCCGGTTCGGAGTCGAGGATATCGAGCCGTTGCAGCGCGCGCAGGCGGACGTCCTCGTCGAGCGGAAGCGGAGCAGTAATCATGTCGGTGTCTCGCAGTGGCGAGCGCGGCACGCGCGACGCCTCGGTCGGTTCTCGATACACGTTAACGGCAAGCGCGCGCCAAACCTGACCCCGGCGCGCGGCGGCGTGCGACGTCTCGCTTTCCGCTATTTTCCCCGGTAAATACTGAATAAAAAGCGCACGCCCGTGCGCCCGGATAGCACGACGCCATGCCGCCATGCCGCGCGCATGCGGGTATATCCGCATCAAGCGCGGCGCGCGACATGGCTGCGCTTCGCGGCGCTCGGCAATTTATTTCCATTGATACGGATACCTGATTAATTACCTGATTCACGATGATCGCACCCCCGAAAAAAATATCGTAAGACGACTTCAGCAACGTGCGGCGCCGCCGTAAAAATGGCCAAGCTTCATGTTCGCGCAATCATCATGAGATCACTGACTCAGGCTGCAAAATTGACTTCGCCACCTTCGTGGGCCAGCGCCGCGCGCCTCGCGGGCAGCCGCACATCGGCGGCCCGTGCGAGCGCCTCGCCGCGCGCACGCCGTGCCGCTGCATGGCGCGGTCATGGCACCGGCGCCGCCACCAATTTCGCCACGCGTCGACTGCTTGCGCGCCAGCGCACCTGCCGCGCTTGAGGATCATCGAGACGAACGCCTATGGATCACACCATGAAGCCCGCGTCCCGAGCGCCTCAGGCGCGCGATGCCTGGCCGCTGCGTAGCGCGAGCGCTGCATTGCGCCGCTCGATCCGCACGCGCACGAAGCTGCACATCGGCATTTTCATCGTGCTGTTCACCGCGCAAACGCTGTTGCTCACGAGTCAGTTGCTCGCCGTGAACCATGCGCTCGAACATGCCGAACCCACAGAACCGGAACCGGCCGCACACGCGTTCCAGGATCGTTACGCGGATCGCAACGGCGATGAACTCGGCGAACGCAACGAACGCCCCGCGCACGCGCTCGACAACGTGCAGGCCGTGCCCGCGCGCCTCGTGCTGATCGACCGCCAGGGCCTGCGCGAAACGGACTTGCGCAACCTGCGCGACGACAGCCTGCAAACGACCGGCGACGAACGTGCGCTCGGCGTTCACGATGCGGCTCGCCACGCGCGCCAGCTCGTCAAGCGCACGCTCGAAGCCGCGCTCGCGATCGCCTGTCTCACGCTGCTGCTCGGCGTCGCGCTGTTCCGCCATGTCGAGCGCACGATGCTGCAGCCCTTGCTCACGATCACCGATTCGCTCGTGCGGCTCGCTCGCGGCGAAGAGATTCACACGCTGCCCGACCTCGAACGCACCGACGAAATCGGCGCGATGGCCAAGGCTTTCGACGCGCTCTGCGCGAGGTCGCGCGAACTGAAAGACGCACACGAAGCCACGCGCGCCGCCGAGGCGCACGCCCAGGCGCTCGCGCGCCACGATCCGCTCACCGGCTTGCCCAACCGTCGCCTGCTCGCGGCGGAGATGGGCGCCGCGTTCGAACAGGCGCGCCGTCGCGGCAGCGGCTATCTCGTGATCGTGATCGACCTCGACCGCTTCAAGCCCGTGAACGACCTGTATGGCCACGCGGCCGGCGACGCCGTGCTCTGCGAAATCGCCGCGCGGCTGCGCCGCAACGTGCGCGAGCGCGATACCGTCGCGCGTCTTGGCGGCGACGAATTCGCCGTGCTCGCGCTCGCCCCGCACGACGAACAGGCCGATGTCGCGCGCGAACTCGCGCAACGTCTGCTGGCCGCCGTGCGCGCGCCCATCGACGTGGACGGCGTGCGTCTGAACGTGGACGCGAGCATCGGCATCGCGTGCTGCCCGCGCGACGGCGAAGATGCCGACGACCTGCTGCGCGCCGCCGACATCGCCATGTACCGCGCCAAATGCGAAGGCAAAAGGCACGTACCGTTTCTTCGAGCAAAAGATGGACGACGAACTGCGCGAGCAGGCCACGCTCGAATCGGACGTACGCCGCGCGCTCGCGGGCGGCGAGATCCGTCCGTACTATCAGCCGCTCGTGCGTCTCGCCGACGGCCAGACCGCCGGCTTCGAAATTCTCGCGCGCTGGCATCACGCCGAACGCGGCTGGGTGCCGCCCGATCTGTTCGTCCCCTTGATCGAGCAAATGGGCATCGCGCCCGTGTTCATGGCGGCGATCCTGCGCCGCGCCTGCCGCGACGCGCTGCGCTGGCCCGAGCGCTATCGTCTCGCTTTCAACATCTCGCCCGCGCAGTTCAAGGACGAACAACTGGTGTCGCTGCTGCTGCCGATTCTCGCCGACGAAGGCTTTCCGCCCGAGCGTCTGGAGATCGAAATCACCGAGTCGGCGCTGATGTGCGACTTCGATATCGCGCGCGCCGTGCTCGCGCAATTTCGCGGCGCGGGGCTGAGCATGTCGCTCGACGACTTCGGCACCGGTTATTCGAGCCTGCAGCATCTGCACGAACTGCATTTCGACAAGCTCAAAATCGACCGCTCGTTCGTGCTCTCGATGGCGACGTGCAGCGAAAGCGCGAAGATCGTCGACGCCATCGTCGCGCTGGCCTCGAATCTCGGCATGGCCACCGTGGCCGAGGGCGTCGAAACCCAGGAACTCGCGCGCATGCTGCGTCTGAAGGGCTGCGAGTACGCACAGGGCTATTACTTCGGCAAGGCAATGGCCGCGCGGGACATCGACGCGCTGCTTAACGTGGACCGCGCCAACGCGCTCGCGCAAGACGCCGCGTAGACGTTGCGCAGGCGTCGCGCGCGGCCGTCGGGTCCGTTTCAACACTCAAGGAAGCAAGGGAAACATCATGTTTGTCGCAATCGGCTGGATCGTGGTCCTCGGATCGGTGATCGGGAGCTTCGTCGGCGTGGGCGGCCATTTGCCCGCGCTCGTGCAACCGTTCGAACTCCTGTGTATTTTCGGCGCGGCGATGGGTGCGTTCGTGGTGAGCAACCCCAAGTCCACGCTCGGCAAGACCATCAAGGCGCTGCCCACCTGTTTCAAGGGCGGCGGCTATACCAAGGCGCAGTATCTCGAACTGATCGCCCTGCTCTACGAACTGCTGCAAAAGGCCCGCAAGGAAGGGATGATGGCGCTCGAAGCGGATATCGAAGCGCCCGAGAACAGCCCGATTTTCCAGAAGTACGCGCGCGTGCTGGCCGATCATCATCTGCTCGATTTCATCGTCGACTATCTGCGCATGATGTCGGGCGGCAACGTGAACCCGATGGAAATGCAGGACCTGATGGACGAGGAACTCGACACGCACCACGCCGAAGTCTCGGTCGCGCCCAACGCGATCCAGAAGATGGCGGACGGCCTGCCCGCCTTCGGCATCGTGGCCGCCGTGATGGGCGTCGTGCACACGATGGGTTCGGTCGGCCAGCCGCCCGCCGTGCTCGGCGAGATGATCGCGGGCGCGCTCGTGGGTACCTTCCTCGGCATTCTGCTGGCCTACGGTTTCGTGGGCCCGATCGCCGATCTGCTCAACGCCAAGGGCCGCGCCGCCACCAAGCCGTTTCAGTGCGTGAAGGCCGTGCTGCTCGCCTCGCTCGCGGGCTATGCGCCGCCGGTGGCCGTGGAATTCGGCCGCAAGGTGCTGTTCACCGCCGACCGTCCGAGCTTCAAGGAACTCGACGAAACCGTGCGCGCCACCAAGACGCCGAAGCCCGCGTAAGCGCGGCGCACAGAGACACCGCAACACCGGGGAGAACACGACATGTCGCAAAGACAGCGCGCCGCGCAAGACAGCGAGAGCAGCAAACCCGCGCCCGTGATACGCCGCGTGAAGAAAGGCGGCGCCCACGACGCGCATCACGGCGGCGCGTGGAAGATCGCCTATGCCGACTTCGTAACGGCGATGATGGCCTTCTTCCTGCTGATGTGGCTGCTCGGCTCCACTTCGCAGTACGACCGCGACGGCATCGAAAAGTACTTCAACACGCCGCTGTCGAGCATGCTCGGCGGCAAGCCGAATTCGGCCAATCCGAGCCCGAGCGTCATCAACGGCGGTGGCCACGATTTGTCGAACAAGCTGCCCGCCGTGGGCGGCGCGAAAGCCCAGCCGCCACAGACGCGCGCGGTGCCGGTGGCGCTCGCGCCCGCCGACGCCGCCGACAAGGCGCGTCTTCAGCAACTGAAGGCGAAACTCTCGGCACTGATCGAGCAAAAGCCCGCGCTGAGCGCATTCAAGGACCAGATCCGCGTCACGATCACCGACGAAGGGCTGCGCATCGAACTCGTCGATTCGCTCAAGCGCCCGATGTTCGCCACCGGCAGCGCGAAGCTCGAAGACTACGCGTACGCGATCCTCGTCGAGATCGGCAGCGCGCTCAACGACACGGCAAGCGGCGTGTCGATCGCGGGCCATACCGATTCGGTCCCGTATTCGGGCGGCCTCGCGGGCTACTCGAACTGGGAGTTGTCGAGCGAACGCGCGAACGCGGCGCGGCGCGCGCTGGTGGCCGGTCATCTGGCCGAGGACCGTCTGCTGCAGGTGCGCGGACTCGCCGACGTGCTGCCGCTCGACAAAGGCAGCACGGACAGTCCGCTGAACCGCCGCATCAGCATCCTCGTGATGAATCAGGCCGCCGAGCGCGCGTTCTTCGAAGATGCGCACCGCTACAACGTGGCGGGGCAAAAAGCGGGGACGGCGTCGTAGCGGGCGAGCGCGGTGTGAGTGTGAGTGTGAGCGCGCGCGGCGGGCGCGGACTTTGCGCTGCGAAAGCGTCCACTTCGATGGGAGCGACACCATGACTGCAACCGATCCGCGTAATCCGCAACCCGACGATCCGCGCCACCCCGCGCCCGCCCAGCACAACGACAACGCGCACAGCAAGATGCCCGAGCGCGACGACCGCGACCGCAAGCAGTCGCCCGCCGATCGCCCCGGCAAGCATCCGGGCGAAGGCGAGCCGTCGGTGAGTTGAACGAGGTGCTCAATCCTGCCCTGAAGCGAGCGCGGCGCTGAGAAAACCGCGCAATCCGCGGCACGGGCATTGCTCTAGTGAAGGTACGACGGCCGGCGGCGTCACGCAGCATCGCGAACGCGCCGGCCGAACTCAACGTAGTCCTTCACAGGAGGCGATCATGCCCACCTTCACCCCCAGCAATATGCCCACGAGCCAAGGCAGCCAGGGCGCGCGCATCGTCGGCAAGGGCAACGAAACGGCCGCCGGTCCCGGCCCCGACATCATGGCCGCCAGCACGCTCGACAGCAATCGCGTACTCAGTTCGGATGGCGAAGAAATCGGCAAGATCAAGGAGATCATGCTCGACGTGCAAGGCGGACGCGTCGCCTATGCAGTGCTTTCAAGCGGTGGTTTTCTCGGTATCGGCGACAAGCTGCTCGCCATTCCGTGGGGCGCGCTCACGCTCGATACGAGCCGCAAGTGTTTCCTGCTCAATGTGTCGTCCGAACGCGTGCGTAACGCGCCGGGCTTCGACAAGGATCACTGGCCCGCGATGGCCGACGCCAAGTGGGGCAGCACCGTGCACGCCTATTACGGCAGCGAGCCGTACTGGGAAGGCGTCGAACCCGTGGTGCCGCCGCGCGACGACATCGGGCATCACTGATCGCGTCTGATGACGTAGTGCATTCGGTTCGTTCACGCGCGGGCGCTGTTTTTCGATGCGCTCGCGCGTGATGTTGCTGATTGATTGCGTGAGTTAGTTTGCTGCGTTCGCGTCTGAAACTGACGCAATGGGTATGACAGGCGTCAGTGCCCCGTCGAGCGCCCACGTCGACACATCGCGCCGCGCGGGACAAGCGATCACGTTGATCGCGCGCTTGTTCTCCAGTCTGTTTTCCACTTCGCTCGCCGCATCGCCGGAACCCGACGGCGCCGCAAGCCAGCCGCGCTGTTCGAGCGCGCGCACGCGCTGCCGGAACGCGATCTGCAAGGCATCCGATTTCACCGACACCTCGCTCTGCCAGCCATCCGGCACGCACTCGGGACGCACGCGCCGCAACACCGCGTGATCCTCGTTGAAAATACGCAGATTGCGCGCGCGAAACCGCGCGTCGAGCAACGGCGTCTTCAGAAACGTGCGCCCCATCATCCAGTACGTGCGCGTATGCAGCGCATCCACCGGCACATGCGCCGACACGATATCAATTCGCCAGCCGTTCCCCAGCTGCAGTTCGAGCGTCGCGCACGGCCCGCTCAGATGAAAACCCGTTTGCGTGACGACTTCCACGTGCTCGCCGGTCGCTTGACGGCGCAGCAAGCCGCGCCGCACGGGCCGCTGCATCACGAGCTTCGCGTGGCCGCTCCACGCATCGGGCGCGCTCACTTCGAACGCGTCGATCTCGGGCCGATCCGGCGCGCCGAACGAGGTGCCGTGCACGAACGGCGCGTGCGCGAAATCGAGGCCGTTCTCGACGATGCGCTCCCAGTTCGCGTCCCAGTCGAAGGTGCCGTGAATCACGCGCACGTTGGCGTCGTCGGCCCAGGCGAGCGGCGGCAGCGGCGGGCGTTCGGCTTCGGGCAGATCGCCGAGAAAGGCCCAGATCCAGCCGTGACGCTCGACGACCGGATAACCGTCGACACGCGCCCGCGCCGGAATGCGCGCCTGCGGCTGCGCCGGAATATGCGTGCAGACGCCGTCGCCGCCATAACGCCAGCCGTGATACGGGCATTGCACCTCGCCGTTCACGCGCTGGCCCGCCGCGAGCGACGCGCCGCGATGCACGCAGATATCGGAGAGCAGACGCGCCCGGCCTTCGGTGTCGCGAAACGCAACGAAGCGATGGCCGAGCAGCGTGACCGGCAGCAACGCGTGGCGCAGATCGGTCGACGCAGCCACGACGTACCAAAGATTTTTCAGCATGGGATCGGCAATTTTTTCAGCGTGAAAACGGGATCGATGTTGCGTTGCGGACGCGCCGCCGAAAAAAGGGCCAGCGCGTCACAGCGGCAGTCTAACCGCTGCGACGATTGCATGCCGCGTGCCACGCAGCCGGTGCGTTCATGCCGCCGGACTTCGCCGAATTACGTCGGCCAGCGCACGGAACGCCGCGTATGAAAGCGCGACCCTGCGCATGCAGCATCCACACTCGCGCGACATCCCCACAATTCAATCGACGGCGCGCGCTGTGTGCAAAGCGCAACAGCTTCGCGCGCGGACCTTTTCAGGTACCGGAGTTGCGGCGCAACATGCAGTCAAGAAGCCGGGGCGGCGCGGCACCCGGCATGAATGCCCGAACTGACCGGACAAACCGGTTTTGCTCGGCGCTTCGTCGAGAGGGGCTCGCCCCTAGACTGGCCTTGCATTCAAACCAACAATGGGGAATGGCAATGGGCGTGACTAACTGGATCCTGGTGCTCGAATGTGCCTATATGGAATTTTCGAGCTGGCGCGGCAAGAACATCTATCGCCGCACGGTGGACTACGATCGCGTGGTGTGGTGTTGAGCGCGGCGCACGCGGCGCTTTAGCTGCGCCACGTTCGACACGCTCGACACATTCACGCTTCGCTCGCGGGATGAAACCCCAGGTAGTGCTGGGGCACCGGCAACGCTGCGGGCGGCGCGCTCAGCGCGTCGACGCAAGCGAGCGCATCGCGCGTGGCCTGGCGGTTCGATATCAGCGTCCATGAGACGCCGGGTTCGAATGCGTCGGCCGCTTGAAGCGTGTTCTGCGCCGCGTTTTGCATCGACGCATTCGCGGCGTCGAGCGCGGCGGCAATCGCCGCATCCATCGCTTCGCTGCCCGGCTTGACGATCACGAAACCCTCGTTGCCGAGCGCCGCCATGCGCACGCCGAGTTCGTCGCAGAGTGCGCGCTTGGCCGGCACGTCGGCCACATCCGAATGGCGGCGCAGCGCGATATCGGCCTGCACCGTCTCATCGACATAACGTCCCCCGATTTCGAATACCGGATAGCGCGACTCCCACGCTGGCGGCGGACAGCCCTTCGCGGACGGTGCGAACGGCACGAACGGATTCACTTCGGCGGGATAGATGCGGCACACGCGCGGCCGGTGATCGTAAGCGCCGCAGCGCAGATCGGGCAGCAGGTTCGGACACGGGCCGTCGAAAGCGGCCACCACCATCGGCACGATACGCACGGGCAGCGTGCCGCTCATCGCCGCGAACGAGCGCGCGCGTTTGTACGCGGCATAGCCATCGTCGGCGGGCGGTTCGTCGAGCCACGGCAGCGCTTCGCAGAAGAGCTGCACGTCGCCGCCGTCGCGCAACCAGACGCGCGCCTCGGCCAGACTCAGAGGAATGCGCAGATCGTGGCAACAGTGGCCACACATCGTGCAGGAAAAGTGGGTAGACATCGTGATTGACTGCGGGGACCGGCGCGGCCCGCGCAACGAGAAACGTCGCGCTCGCCCGCACCCAGGCAGCCCATCCTAGCGCGTGCGCCTTACGAAAGGCTGTAAGCGCGTCACGGCGGTTGCTATGTCGATGTCGATCCGGATCGCCTCAAGCGGCGAGCGGCGCCTTCATCGATGCCTCCAGACGTTCGAGCAGACGCGCGCGCAACGCGCGGTCCGCGCCCTGCTCGCGGCGCTGCGCGCGCGGTTGCGTCACGGCGTAGACGTGACTCGTCGCGCGCGTGGCCGCGCCCTTCGCCGGTTCCAGCAGCACGACGCGGTCGGCGAGATACAGCGCCTCGTCGAGATCGTGCGTGACCACGAGCGCCGCCATGTCGTGCGCCTGCACGAGCGTCAGCAACAGGTCTTGCAAACGCATGCGCGTCATCGCGTCGACGGCGCTGAACGGTTCGTCGAGCAGCAGCAGACGCGGCTGCGTGTAGAGGCCGCGCGCGATCGCCACACGCTGCGCCATGCCGCCCGAGAGATGCTTGGGCCAGCGCGCGCCGTCGTCGGCGTGCAGGCCCACTTCTTCGAGCAGCGCCGCCGCGCGGGCCGCCGCCGCGCCGCGAGCCCGATCCGGAAAGCAGACATTGTCCGCCACGCGCAGCCACGGCAGCAGGCGCGGCTCCTGGAAGATCACGCCCGCGAGCGGCGACGGTGCGCGCAACGCCTCGCCATTGAGCGAGACCGCGCCCGTGTAATCGCGATCGAGCCCCGCCGCGATGCGCAGCAGCGTGCTCTTGCCGCAACCGCTCGGGCCGAGCAGCGCGACCACTTCGCCGGGCGCGAGCGTGAGTCGCAGCGCGTCGAGAATCGGCCGCGCGCCATAACGTTTACTGCGGATGTCGAGATCGAGCAAAGCCGGGGCGTTCATGCGCGCGCTCCTTCGTGGACGGTGTCGCGCCACGCGAGCACGCGGGTTTCAAGCAGACGCATCGCGCTGTCCGTGAGCTTGCCGAACAGGCCGAGCAGCAGAATCGCGCCGAACACGATGTCGGGACGGCCGGTTTCGCGGCCGTCGCTGAGCAGATAGCCGAGGCCGCGCGTGGCTGCGATCAGTTCGGCGGCGACCACGAACATCCACGCCACCGCGAGCCCCGTGCGCAGGCCCGTGAAGATCTGCGGCAACGCGGCGGGCAGCAGGATGCGCGTGAACAGCCGCCACGGCGGCAGCCGGTAGACCGCGCCGAGTTCGACGAGTTTGCGGTCGACGTTGCGGATGCCGGACACCACGCTCAGATGCACGGGAAAGAATGCGCCGATCGCGACGAGCGTGATCTTCGGCGCTTCGTCGATGCCCATCCACAGCAGCAGCACGGGCACCCACGCGAGCGATGGAATCGCGCGCAGCGCCTGAAAACTCGGGTCGAGCAGCGCGTCGAGCCGACGGCTCAGGCCCATCGCCGCGCCCACCGCGATGGCGAGCGCCGCGCCGCAGCCGAAACCGACCGCCACGCGCGCCGTGCTCGCGGCGATGTGCAGCGCGAGCCGCGAGCCGCCCAGTTGCCAGAGCGCCTGAGCGATTTCGCTGGGCGCGGGCACGAGGTTGTCGGGCAGCACGCCGCCGCGCACAAGCGCCTCGATCAGCGCGAGAAACGCGAACGGCAGCAGCACGCCCGCGATGCGCCAGCGACGCGGCGCAGCGGCCGTTTCGCTTGCCTGCGCAGACGGTGCTTGCGCAGACGCGTCGTCAAGCAAGCCGTCCTGCCGCTCGCGCGTCGCGGGCAAGCTGGATACAGCAGACGCAGCGGCAGGCCGCGAAAGCGCGGGCGCGCTCAACTCGTCGATGGACATCGCGGCGATCCCCTTCTATTGCGCCGACTGACGCTGCGCCGACGCCAGCGCCGACTCCGACGCATGCGTATCGATCAGCGACTCGATCACCTGATTCAGGTTCGTGCCCGGTTTCACGAGGTTTTCCTGCGTGAGAATCGGCGCGGCGGCTTCGAGCGCCTCGATCTGCTTCGCGCCCGGCTGCGGCTGGCTGAAATCGTTGCGGCTCAGTTGCAGCTTTGCGACCGCGAGCGACACCTTGGAATCGTCCGCGATGATCTGCGCCGCTTCGTCCGGATGCTCGCCGATCCACACGCGCGCCCGTTCATACACCTTGAGTACGCGCGCCACGGTCTCCGGATACTGCTTGAGGAAATCGTCGCGCACGTTCAAAAACCCCCACGTATTGAAGTCGACGTTGCGATACAGCAGGCGCGCGCCGTTGTCGATCTGCGCGGCGGCCATGTGCGGATCGAGCCCCGCCCACGCGTCGACCTGACCGTTCACGAGCGCTGTGCGGCCATCGGGATGCTGGAGATTGACGATCTCCACGTCGTCGCGCGTGAGGCCCGCCGTGTGCAGCGCACGCAGCGTGAAGAGATAGGGATCGGTGCCTTTGGTCGCGGCGATCTTCTTGCCCTTCAAATCGGCGAGCGTCTTGATCGGCGAGTCCTTGCGCACGACCAGCGCGGTCCATTCGGGGCGCGAGAAGATATAGACGGTCCTGATCGGATTGCCGTTGGCCTTCGCGAGCACGGCTGCGAGACCGGCGGTCGAGCCGATATCGACCGCCCCGCTATTCAGGTATTCAAGCGCGCGATTGCTGCCGAGGCTCAGCACCCAGCGCACCTGTGTGTGATCGGGCGCGAGCGCCTGTTCGAGCCAGCCGTTGCGCTTGATGACGAGACTTTCGGGCGAGTAATACGCGTAATCGAGCTTGAGTTCGGCGGGCGCGGCGCTCGCGGCCTGTGCGGGCGTGGCCGTGGCGGCGAACAGCGCCAGCGGCGCGAACGCCGTGACGGCGCGCAGCGTCGTCGTCAAACGGCGCCAGAGCGGTTTGTGCCCGCTTTGGGATTCGCGCGTGGTCGGCTTCGAATCGGTGAAGATGGTGGTCGTGTGGTCTCGCATCGGCTTTCCCCTGTTTGTCTGGCTGCATGGGGAGGCACGTGGTGTGCCTCCAGAATTCGCCAAGCATAAGAAGCGCGGACGCCAGAACGAACTAACAATCGCTCAGATCGTAAGCAGCGAAAGGAATATCCGCGCGGCCGGGAAGACCGCGGGAAGAGTCGTCGAAAAAATCGCGGAAAACCCGCGCGCTCAGTCCACCGGAATCCACGCCGCCGTGGCCGCGTCGCTCACGCGGAACGCCGGGAATTTGACGCCCAGTTCGGCAATCGTGTGGATGTCGTTTTTCACGAGGTCGTCGCGCGTGACGAGCGTCGGCTTCACGACGATGTGATGCGCGAGCGGCTGCCCCGCCACGTCGAGCGCCGCCGCGCGCACCGACACCGCGCCCACCACGGCGGGATTGGTCGCCGCCGTCGCCACCCAGGCGCTGCCCGGCGCGCGGATCGCCTCGATGTCGGCGGTCGAAATATCGGCGCTGTAGATGCGCAGCTTGCTCGCGACGTTCGCTTCGTCGGCGGCGAGGCTCGCGCCGCGCGCGAACTCGTCGTACGGCGCGATCACCACGCGAATGTCCGGATGCGCACGATAAGCCGCCGCCGCCTGATTCGCCACCGACTGCGCGATCGGATTGTCGACCGTGCCCCAGCGCGCCTGCTCGTGCACGCCCGGATGCGCCTGCTTGAACGCCTGCCACACGGCATCGCGGCGATCGAGCGGCGCGAATCCCGCCACGTAGACATAGCCCGCCGAGAACGCATTGCCGTTGTCCTTCACGGCCTGACCGAGCAGCAGCGTCGCGAGATCGTGATCGCTCTGCTCGATCTGCGGAATCTTCGGATTGGCGAGATCGACGTCGAACGCCACGACCTTGATGCCCTTGTCGAGCGCCTGCTGCACCACGTCCTTGAGCGACTCCGGCAAGCCATGATTGACGATGATCGCCGACACGCCCAGATTGATCGCCTGCTGGATCTGGTCGCGCTGCTGCGCCGCGTCCTGACGCCCTTCGTAAATGCGCAGATCGATGCCGAGCGCCTTCGCCTGCTTCTGCGCGCCCGCCTCGTAAGCCTGGAAGAAGTCGCCTTCCGAGAGATAGTTGACGAGCGCGATCTTCACGCCGCCTTTGTCGAACGGCGGCGGCGCGCCCTTGAGCGTGGCGGCGTCGGCGGATGCGGCGCCGAACAGCGCGGCGGCGCTCAACGCGATGGCGCCGATGGCGAAGCGCGCGGTACGGGACATCGACTTGTTCATATTGCTCCTCTTGTTTTTCAGGGTTTTTCTATGTGTCGGAAGACGCCTGGCAGACCCCGAATTTCAGGCGCGCGCGTCGTTTTTTCGGCCGATGCTGAAGGTGAACGCCAGCGCCACCACCAGCAACGCGCCCTTGATGCAGTCCTGCAGGTAGTACGGTGCGTTCAACATCGTCAGGCCGTTGAGCAGCACGCCCACGAACACCGCGCCGATCACCGTCCCCGGCACGTTGGGCCGCTTCGCGCCCCACACCGCATAGCCGACGAGCGAGGCCGCCACGGCGTCGAGCAACAGCGAATGCCCCGCGCTGACGTCGCCGCGTCCCACGCGTGCGGCGATCAGCAAGCCGCCCAGCGAAGCCAGCACGCCCGAAGCCACATACGCCGCCACGCGGTAGCGCGCGGCAGGCGCACCCGCGAGCCGCGCCGCCGTTTCGTTGCCGCCGATCGCGTAGATCACGCGGCCCCAGCGCGTGGCCGCCATCACGACCGAGACCAGCACGGTGAGCGCCGCGAGCACCAGCACGGGCGCGGGCACCACGTCGAAGAAGAAGCGCGCGCGGCCGAGCGCGAGAAAGGCGTCGGGGAACGTGCCGCTCGCTTCGGTGCCGTCGGGCAGGATCGTGCCGGTGGCGAGCGAGCGTCCGCCCGTCGGAATCAGTTGCAGGCCCGCCAGCAGGAACAGCGTGCCGAGCGTCGCGAGTTGATCGGGCACGTGCAGCCGCGTGATGAGCGCGCCGTTGAACAGCCCCGCCGCCACGCCCAGCGCGAGGCACGCGGCGGCGGCTTCCCACGCGTTGCCGTGCCACACGACCAGCACATAGCTCGCAGCCATTTGTGCGGATGCCGCCACGCTGCCCACGGAAAGATCGAAGCCGCCCGCGGCCAGCGTGATCGTTACGCCAATGCCGAGCAGCGCGACGATCGACACCGCCTGCAGGATGCTGAAGAGATTCGCCACGTTCAGGAACGCGGGTTCGCGCGCGGTGAACAGCACGACCATCGCGGCGAGCACGAGCAGCAGGCCGCTGCGTTCGAGCAGCACGAGCAGGCGGCGCGATAGCGGCGCGCTTGACGACGAGGCGCCCGAATGAGCAGGCGCGGCGAGCGAAGTGGAGGGATCGGTGACGAGCGGAGTGGCGGCGCTTTTCATGGTCGCTTGAATGTTATGACGATTCGATGGCTTCGGCGGTGTGCAGGGCTTCGTGTGCGCCCCGGTCGAGCGCGCCCCGATCGAAGTACACGATGCGGTCGGCGACCTCGTGCGCTTCTTCGAGATCGCTCACGAATACGAGCGTCGCACGGCCTGGCGCTTCGCGGCGCAGCGTGGCCGCGATATCGGCGCGCGCGCCCGCATCCACGCCCTGAAACGGCTCGTCGAGCAGCAGCACGCGTGCGGGTTCGGCGTGCCAGCGCGCGAGCAGCACCTTTTGCTGATTGCCGCCGGAAAGACGCGGCAGACGGTCGTCCGGGCCCGAACAGCGAATCCCGAACGCGTCGATCGCCGCGCGTGCGGCGGCCCGTTCTCGCTCGCGCGAGACGAACACGCCCCGGCTCCAGCGCGGCAAAAACGGAAAGCCGAGCGTGCCCGCAATCGAGGCGAACGGCACGGCGTCGGGAAACAAGGATGTGCGCCAGCGGTCTTCGCCAGCGAGAAACACGCCCGCGCGGATTGCGTCGCCGGGCGTGCGCGGACGCCACGTCGCGCCGTCGAGCCGCATCTCGCCCGCGAAGGCCCGCGACGCGCCGAAGATCGTCTGCGCGAGCCGCGACTTGCCCGCGCCCACCGGCCCGACGACAGCGACGATTTCACCATCGCGCACGTCGAGGTCGAAGGCGGCGGTGCGATCGGTGAGGCGCAGTTGATTCAACTGAAGAATTGGCTTGGCGTGATTTGTTTCGACATCCGAATCAATTCGGGCGGGCGGAAGCGGGCGGCCGATCATCGTTTCCAGCGCCGCGTCGAAGTCGATGGGCGCGGGCTGTTGCGCCACGACGCGGCCATCGCGCAACACCGCCACGCGCGTCGCGAGTCGGCGCAAGTCCGCCAGCCGATGCGAGACCAGCAGCACGGCCACGCCTTCGTCGCGCAGTGTATCGACGAGCGCGTGCAGTCGCGCGGCCTCGGCGGCGGAGAGACTCGCCGTGGGCTCGTCGAGGATCAGCAGACGCGGCCGTGTCGCGAGCGCGCGCGCCAGCACCACGCGTTGCTGCGCGGCGAGCGCGAGCGTGCCGAGCGGCGCGTCGAGATCGGCATCGAGACCCACGCGCGCGGCCAGTTCGCGAGCGCGCGCACGACGCGCGCCACGCGGCGCCCACCAGTTTCGTCCGCCACTCTTAACATCACTTCGAGCACCACTTTGAACGCCGCCCGACACGCCGCCGCACAGTTCATCGAGCAGCAGATTGTCGGCAATCGACGACGTGGGCACCACGGCATCCGCGATCGATTGATGCACGGTCGCCACGCCGAGCTTGCGCGCGGCGAGCGGCGAAGCCGGCGCGTAAGGCCGGCCGTCGAGTTGCATCGCGCCCGCATCGGCGCCCTGCACGCCGCTCACGATCTTCACGAAGGTCGATTTGCCCGCGCCGTTCGCGCCCATCAGCGCGACCACTTCGCCCGCGCCGATCGAAAAGTCCAGATGCGAAAGCGCGACGGTCGCGCCGAAGCGCTTGTCGATGGCGCGAGCGGAAAAAATCGGCGCGGAAATTCGGGGAGCGGACATACGGTCGTATCGGTCTCGCGGGCAAGGGATGGCGTCATCGTAGCGAGACGCGCAGGCCGGCCCAACGAAGCGATGCTCATATTGATCCGCCCAGCGCCGATAAGGCGGACGCACGCCGCCACCTCTGTTTTTACGTGCTTTTCTCCGTTATGACGCGATGCAATCAGCACAAATGCGCGCAGCCGATATCGATTCGAGAATCCGTTATTGGAGCGCCGCGACACGCATTTCTATACTGGCCCTTCACGCCATTCGAGGCCGCGGCCCGATGGAGAAACACGGAGGAACACACAATGACGACACCGCGATCCGCTCCCATTCAGCACCCTCACGACGCCACGCTCTCCACCGGCACCGACTATGAAACGCTCGCCGCGCGCTTTCGCCCGATCTTCGCCGAGATCGCGCGCGGCGCGGCCGAACGCGACCGCGAACGCATCCTGCCGCACGAGGCCATCGCCGCGCTAAAGGACGCCGGTTTCGGCGCGGTGCGCCTGCCCGTGCGCGACGGCGGCGCGGGCGCGTCGATTCCGCAGCTGTTCCAGTTGCTGATCGAACTCGCCGCCGCCGATTCGAATCTGCCGCAAGCCTTGCGCGCGCATTTCGCCTTCGTCGAGGACTGGCTCAACGTGCCGCCCGATGCCGATCAGCGCACGTGGTTCGACCGCTTCGCCAGCGGGCAGATCGTGGGCAGCGCGTGGTCTGAAGTCGGCGAAGTAGCCGTCGGCCAGGTGCAGACCAAAGTTTCGCAACGCGACGGCCGCTTCGTCGTGAACGGCGCGAAGTACTACAGCACGGGCACGATCTACGCCGACTGGATCGACGTCTACGCGCAGCGCGAAGCCGACGGCAGCGACGTGATCGCCGCCGTCAGCACGCATCAACCCGGCGTGGTGCGCGAGGACGACTGGGACGGCTTCGGCCAGACCACCACCGGCAGCGGCACCACGCGCTTCAACGACGCCGTGGTCGAGCCGCGCAACGTGATCGACTTCGCGCGCCGCTTCAAGTATCAGACCGCGTTCTACCAGCTCTTTCACGTAGCGACGCTCGCGGGCATCGCCGAAGCCGTGCAGCGCGATGCCGCCGAACTCGTGCGCACGCGCAAGCGCGTCTACAGCCACGGCAACGCGCCGCACGTGAGCGAGGACGCGCAGATCCAGCAGGTGGTCGGCGAGATCGCTGCGTGGGCCTATGGCGCGCGCGCCGTCGCGCTGCAAGCCGCCGAGCCCGCGCAACGCGCCTACGAGGCGCGCTTCGGCGACGACGACGCCGCCGAGCACGCCGCCAATGTCGAAGCCGAAATCGCCTCCGCGCAAAGCCAGCTCACGGCGTCGGAGTTCGCGCTGCGCGCGGCCACGCATCTGTTCGACGCGCTCGGCGCGTCGGCCACCAGCACGCGCCTCGCGCTCGACCGGCACTGGCGCAATGCGCGCACGGTGTCGTCGCACAATCCGCTCGTCTACAAGGCGCGCATCGTCGGCGACTGGGCCATCAACGGCACCGAGCCGCCCTTCGTCTGGCAGATCGGCAACGGTCCGGGCCGTGGGAGCAAGTGAACGTCATGAGTAAAACCATCCGCCTGAACGCCTTCGAAATGAACTGCGTGGGCCACCAGTCGCCGGGACTGTGGACGCATCCGCGCGACCGCTCGTGGCAATACAAGGACCTCGAATACTGGACCGATCTCGCGAAGATTCTCGAGCGCGGCATTTTCGATGCGATCTTTATCGCCGATGTGATCGGCTATTACGACGTCTACAAGGGCGGCAATTATCACGCGCTGCATCAGGCCGCGCAGATTCCCGTCAACGATCCGCTGCAACTCGCCGCGCCCATTGCGATGGTGACGGAGCATCTGGGCATCGGCATTACGGCGTCGACGAGTTTCGAGCATCCGTACACATTCGCGCGCCGCCTGTCCACCGCCGATCATCACACCAAGGGGCGGCTCGCCTGGAACGTGGTGACGTCGTACCTCGAAAGCGGCGCGAAGAACGTGGGCCAGCTCGGCCTGCGCGATCACAACGACCGTTATGCGGTCGCAGCCGAATATCTCGAAGTGCTCTACAAGCTGTTTGAAGGCAGCTGGGAAGACGGCGCCGTGGTGCGCGACCGCGAGAACCGCGTGTTCACGCATCCGGAGCGCGTGCACGAAATCGGGCACAAGGGAAAATACTTCGAAGTCCCAGGTTATCACCTGTGCGAGCCGTCGCCGCAGCGCACGCCGGTGCTGTTTCAGGCGGGCGCGTCGGGTCCCGGCAAGCGCTTCGCCGCCGAACACGCGGAATGTGTGTTCGTGGCCGCGCCCACGCAGACGCTGCTGCGCGACTACGTGGCCGACGTGCGCCGCCAGGCCGCGCTCGCGGGCCGCGATCCGCGCCAGGTGCTGATCTACAACCTCGTGACCGTGATCGTCGACGAAACCGACGCCAAGGCGCAGGCGAAGTTCGAGGCGTATCAGCGGCATGTGTCGTACGACGGCTCGCTCGTGTTCATGTCGGGCTGGACCGGCATCGACTTCGGCCAGTATCTGCCGACCGACACCGTCAAGCGCGTGGAAACCAACGCGATCGTGTCCGCCGTCGAGCATCTCGCGGGCGGCGACAAGGCGTGGACCATCGAGGAACTCGCACGCTGGGGCGGCGTGGGCGGACTCGGCCCCGTGTTCGTGGGCTCGCCAGCCACGGTCGCCGACATTCTCCAGCAATGGGTCGAGGCCACCGACGTCGACGGCTTCAATCTCGCCTACGCCGTCGCGCACGAAACCTTCGAGGACGTGGTCGAACATCTCGTGCCGGAATTGCAGCGGCGCGGCGTGTATCCGCGCGCCTATGCGCCCGGCACGCTGCGCGAGAAATTGTTCGGCGCGCAGGCGCGTCTGCCGGACGATCATCCCGCCGCGCAGTATCGCGACATCGAGCGCGTGAAGCGCGAAGCCGCCGAACAGTCTGCCAACTCCGCCGACGCCAGCGTGCAGAACGCAGTCACGGCCTGACCTGTCCGCATCCACGAAACCAGGCGCGCCCGCGCCATTCCCGCCGGGCGCGCCTCATTCCGATTCACCCCACACACCGGATCTCACCCATGACTGAACTCGCGGCCACGTCGGCGCGCGACGGCACCTTGCGCCGCGGATATCTTTCGCTATCCGAATTAATTGCGCAATCGATTGGACTCGTCGGCGCGGCGGGCGGCGCGGGCCTCCTGATCCCGGCGGTGTTCGCCACCGCGGGCAACGGCACCTGGCTCGCCTATCTGTTCGCGACCGTGGGCCTGCTGTTCGCCTCCTGGAGCATCACGCAGTTCGCCAAGCGCACGGCCTCGCCCGGCGCGCTCTACACCTATGCCGCGCGCGGTCTCGGCCCGATCTGGGGCGCGGTCGCGGGCTGGTCGCTGCTGATCGCCTATGGCGTGGGCGCGGCGGGCATTCTGCAAGGCACCGTCAACGAGATCGTGGTGCTGTTCAAGGATATCGGCGTGGCCTCGGGCGCGGGGCTCGCGGTCACGGTTGGGATCACCGTGTTCGTGACGCTGGGCGCGTGGTTCATCACGTGGCGCGACATCCGGCTCTCGACGCGCACCACGCTGTGGATCGAGTTGAGCACCGTGGCGCTGATCCTGTTCGTGATCGTCGCGGCGCTGTTCGCGCAGCATCGCTGGGTCGATACGCATCAGCTCGCGCTGACCGCCGTGAAGCCCGATCAGTTGCGGCTCGGCATGGTGCTCGCCTTTTTCAGCTTCACGGGCTTCGAGAGCGTGACGGCGCTCGGCGCGGAAGCGCGCGAGCCGTTCCGCCTGATTCCGCGCGCCGTGATCGTCAGCATTCTCGGCCCGGCGGCGCTGTTTCTCGCCGCTTCGTACGGGCTCGTCGCGCTGTTCCAGGGCGCGGCCACGCCGCTCGACCAGGCAAGCGCGCCGCTTTCGGCAGTCGCACACGGCATTCATCTGGGCGCACTCGGCGTGCTGATCGACGCGGGCGTGGCGCTGAGTTTCTTCGCCGCGTTCTTCTCGTCGATCAACGCCGCCGCGCGGCTGCTCTACACCTTCGCGCGCCAGGGCCTGCTGCACGCCGCGACGGGCCGCGCGCACGCGGGCAACGCCACGCCGCACGTCGCGGTCACGCTGCTCGTGGTGCTGTCGCTGATCGTGGCGGTGACGTTCCAGTTCGCGGGCACGTCGCTGTTCGATGCCTACGGCTATCTGAGCACGGTCGCCACGTTCGGCTTTCTACTGACCTATGTGATCGTGGCGGTCGCCGCGCCCTGCTTCCTGCGCCGTCGCGGCGAACTCAAGGCGCGCCATGTGGCGATCAGCGCGGCGGCCATCGTGCTGATCGGCATTCCGTTCGTCGGCAGCATCTATCCGGCCGCGCCGGGCGTGTATGCGGTGCTGCCCTATGTGTTCGGCGCGCTGCTCGCGGCGGGACTCGGGTGGTTTCTGGCCTTGCGGGTGCTCGCGCCGCATCGGCTGCGCGACATCGAAACGGAATTCGCCGATGCGGATGCGCCGCGCGAAGCAGCCGCAACGCTCGCCGATGCACGCGGCGTGTCGGCGGCTTGAAAGCGGTTGATGGGATATTGAGGCGCTGGGCGATGATTTTTTCGGCGCTCCGCGCCAATAGCATCAGGCGCACATAGCTGCATGGCTTCGAGACAGGACGGCATCCGCTGCCGTGCTGTCTCGATGTGCGCCGCACCGCGCTTGAATGGGTTAGCGAACACGCGAGCGAAGCGCCTCAATGAAAAAGCCCCGCCGAAGCGGGGCGTATGCTAGCTCGATCAATGCGATACAACTGCGTAGATGGTTTGATAAATGCCGCGACAATCGGATGATTCACAACGCGGCGTCATGGCCCGGTGGCATATGAGAAGAGAAAAAACAAGGAAATAAGGGTAACGAGTACAGCAAGTGTTGCGGCCGTTCTAAGTAGCGATGAATTGCGAGCACCAACATGCAATCCAACGATCCCACACACGATCGAAGGGCCAAACACATACGCAATAAACCCAGCGATAGCCCACCATGGAGCGGCGCAACGGTCAATTTCATGGCATCCTTTATCGAGAGGAAGCTTTTCGAATATATTCAACCTGAACGTCATTCGACTACCTACAAAACATGACGCCCACGTTGACAAGAGGCCGAAGATGAAAAATAACATGCCGAATCCAGTGCGCCTCACTTAATCTCCCAAAAAAGAATTTGCTTCGAGTTTCGCAGATCCGAGTACCCTCTAGTTGTGCCCGGGATATGCGCGCTCTGGATTCCAATGCCGCGCCCGAAAACGCTTAGCAATCCCTCGGTACCGGAAATCGTCAATCGCGATCCATTCCATAAATCAATATGGCCGCCGCTCGCATCGGCTGCGCCTTCATTGCCGCGCGTCCAGTACCGCGAGAACTGAATAATACCTGTTCGGCCCTTAACCTTACTTTCCCAATCCGAACCTGTAATATCCTCCGGCTTCGGCAACCCAGCGAACGGCCGTAGCTTGAGCCATTGCCCCATCTCATCGGCACGCGTCGCGGTCGGTTTCCCGTCCAGCAGAATTCTCCCAATGGTATCGCTGTGCATTGGACGAATCAGCTTTTGCGAAAACGACTTCATCCCGATTCCGACACGATGCAGT
Organism: Paraburkholderia tropica; assembly: GCF_014171495.1. Taxonomy (NCBI): domain Bacteria; kingdom Pseudomonadati; phylum Pseudomonadota; class Betaproteobacteria; order Burkholderiales; family Burkholderiaceae; genus Paraburkholderia; species Paraburkholderia tropica. The sequence continues at coordinate 901,867 of NZ_CP049137.1, read as the reverse complement.
GTTACGCTCATTCGAATCGCGCATTGATTCTCGTATTCGGGGTTATCGTAGGGATTTCCGCTTGGATAATTCGCCCAGAGTTCGGCAAAGGTGACAGCCTTTATCGGCACTTCCTTTATCGAGCCTGGCGTGCTGTTCGTCTGTACAACGGTTTTCTTGTTCGGCATTGCTCCATCCTTCGTGGCTTGGCGCTTCCTGTTTCTCGCTTACCCGGAATATTCGGCTTGCATTGCTAGCGCCTCATCGCCCCAAAAAACGTTATAGGCTCCGGTTTCGTCGGTGAACACGCGCGGTAATAGCCCGCTCGCATCGACATAGCCGCTACGTACCGCGCCCGATGGCGTTTCGATGAAATACGGATAGCCAATCAGCGCAGACGGTTCGCCTACGGCGCGCACTTGTTCGTCGTAAGCCTTGCTCGAAGCGCCGCCAATTGCTACTGCCGCGAGCGAAAGCGCGTCGAGCGTCGTTGAATGTCCCCCGGTAAAAATCATCGCCATGTTTCGCTCCGCGCGAAACACGGGCGGCGGAGAACAACCGCAAATATTGACATCGCCACTTAGCGCCCATCTCTGGCCGTTCGAGCCGGTTCCTTCGTGACGCGGCCCGCGTGGTGCGATGTAACCTTCTTGTTTGCAGGCGTTGCACCACGTTTTCATGTAGAGCGTGGATATGTTCACTTCTGGGGGCGGGTTCGAGCAGGTAACGTCTGGCAATCCCTCGCGCACGACGGCGCCCCCGGCCCTGTCGCCTACACCAAGAAACGGCCGTCTCATGCCGTTTCCCCTCGTTTCAATTGTTCTTCGGTGACAATCCCCCATGTGCCTAGCCATGCCGATCCGTTGCGTTCCGGGCTATCCGTAATGATGTCGCCGTTATCCAGCACGCTCCCCACATAGGCAAATTGCCCAAGCGCGCGATTCTCGGTGAGCGCAAGCCCCGTTACGATTCGCGCCGTGGTTCCGTCCGCGTAATGGACCACATCGCCAATCACGCCGACATTGGTACGCCGACCATCGACGTTCCATTCCCGGCCTGGATCACGCAACACGCCACCGCGCCGCGTAGTTGAACCAGCAAGGGCGAAGAGCAAGCCCGGTTCATGCGGCGCGGGCACAAACGCCGGATCGAATAGACCTCTGTGGGTCTTGCCTTCCTCAACGAAGAAACCCGACTTTCCGTCATCCCAGGGAGTCGAGGTGATCTTGTCGCCATTGCTCAGGCTGCTACCCACAACTGCGTAAGGCTTTGCGCAGTCAATGCCGAGCACCCCGGCCCCGTCGATAACGACTGCCTGACTACCATCGCCATAAGTCACGATATCGCCAACTCGCGCGGCGCGAAGATTGCGGATAACAAGGCCCGATGTTGCGTCCGTGACATATCCGCCGCGCTCGGTACGAGCGCCGATAGTAGCGATTGCGTGATACTTACCTTTACGTTTCTGCTGATCCGACATTTCCATCTCTCCACGAATTAGACGAAGACAACTGGCCCGGTGATGCGGCCGGCGAACTATTCGGGAGGGAAATCCCTCCCGAACGAGATAGCGTCGGGCGGGTTGTTTCGGCGAGAAATCAGAAACGTCTGAATTCACAGGCAGGCCATTCGTGGGGCATTCCGAACGAAACGCCGCCTGACCTTCGACAAATCGCGCATCGACTGCGCGTGAATTCGATTCGATGAATTCGGGGACTAAAACCCGATCGGCAGAAAAAATACAAAGCACCGTCTTGAACGGGCGAAATCACGTATCCGCGACGCACTTACGCCATGCCGACAAAAGCGGCGATCAATCTTCGATCAGAGTTTTGCTTGAGGACGTGGCGTCTGCGGCCACGTTGACGGGAAAGGATGGGACGCATCAGGCCAGGCAACGCGTTCAGCGTGAAGCCAGCCTAAAACTCAAGCCGCCGACGCACCCGTGCAGCGTCCGCAAGAACGCGCCTGACCGAGACGCAGGCGTCCGGCGCTGACCGTGACTTCGTTGCCGCATTCGCAGCGGCACACCCAGACGCCGTCGCCCGCGTAGCGCTCGGTCGTCAACTGGCCGAACACCTCGCCGCCCTTCAGCGACGGCGAACCCGGGCGCGAGCGCCAGATCTGGCGCTGCTCGCGGCAGCCGCAATCGCGCGTCTCGCCGCTTTCCACCGCATCGAGCCGCGCGCTCACGTGGCCGCCGCAGCGGCAACGCCAGAGCCACACGTCCGCGCCGCGATAGCGCAGCGCGACGAGCTGGCCGAAGCTTCGGCCAGAGACATCGCGGCTCGGCGGAAACGGCCACGCAGGCGGGAGGGGGTCAGGAATACGCGAATTCACGACGAATAAATGGGCGCCGGCGGCCGGGTTTCAACGGCAATCGCGCGGGCCGGATCTCGGCCGCAGCCGCTGAAAACGGGGCGTCAGGCAATATTGGGGCGCCCCCATTCTACCGCCACGGCGGAAAATCGCCCTGGGCCGCCCGTCCCGGGAAAACCCGGCAATCCGGCGGCAGCGGCGGAGCGGCGCCAATGCCCAAAAAAGCAAACGGCACACGCGACGGTCATGCCGTCCGCGTGTGCCGTTGTCGCGGGCCTGACGTCCGCCTGACTACAGCGCGCTCATCCTTCCCACGCGCCGCTCAATTCCACGCATGCCGCGCGGGCTTTTTCCCGTTCAGATAGTAATTGCCGACGAGGTGATACTTCCAGCGCACCGGATCGTGCAGCGTGTGCGTGCGCGCGTTGCGCCAGTGGCGGTCGAGGTTGTGCGCGGCCAGCGTCGACTGCGTGCCCGACAGCTCGAACAGCTTTTCGCCCGCCAGCAGCGCGGCTTCGGTGGTCAGCACCTTCGCCTCGCCCACGGCGACCGAGGCGCGCGCGACGTCGTCCTCGCTGATCGCGTCCTGCGCGGCGATCGCGTCGAACAGCCTCGCGGCGCGCTCCAGCAGCGCTTCGGCCGCATGCAGCTGAATATGCAGATGGCCGATTTCACGCAGCGTCAGCGGATCCTCGCTGGCGCGTTCGACGCCGCTGTCGACCCACGGACGCGCGCGCTCGCGCACGAAGGTCAGCGTGTCGTCGACGGCGGCGCGCGCGATGCCCGCGTCGATCGCCGCCTGGAGGATCTGCGAAACCGGGCCGTTCAGCGTCGGCAAATCGGACACGCGGTGCGCCGGGAACACGTGCGAGGCGCTCACGCGGACGTTGTCCAGCGTGATCGTGCCGCTCGCCGTGGTGCGCTGGCCGAAGCCGGACCAGTCGTCGGTGATCGCGAGGCCCGGCGTGCCCTGCGGGATCCACGCGAGCCAGCCGCGCCCGTCCGCATCGAGGCCGAGCACCGGCACGTAATGCGCGAACAGCGCGCCCGTCGAATAGAACTTCGTGCCGTTGACCACGTAGTCGTCGCCGTCGCGCAGCACGCGCGTCTTCAGGTCGAGCACATGTTTCGTCCCTTTTTCGGAGAAACCGTTGCCGAAGCGCTTGCCCGCCAGCACCTCGCCGAAGAAAAAGCGCTTTTGCTCCTCGGTGCCCGTGAGCGCGATCACATCGACGAGACCGAAATGGTTCTGCGGCAACTGTCCGAGCGACGAATCGGCGGCCGAAATCAGCTTGAAGACCTCGGTCAGCGTGACGAACGAAACACCCGCGCCGCCGTAGGCCTTCGGCACCGTGATGCCCCACAGGCCCGACTGCGAATACCACTCGATTTCCTCGCGCGGCAACCGTCGTTCGCGGTCGCGCTGCGCGGCGCCTTCGGCGAGGCGCGCGGCCAGTTCGCGCGCGGCGTCGAGCGCTTCGTTGTCGTCGGCGATAACGCGCGCGGTCGTGCGCGCGGCCTGGTCTCCGGTCTCTGCCATGGAGGGCTCCGCGTGATGAGATCGATCGTTGAAGGAAGGCATACGCAAGGCATGCGCAGCCAATCTAGCAGCGCGCCCGGCGCGGCCCAACCGAGAGATTGGCACATCGATATTCCGCGCGGGACTAATCCGCTTTCCGGCACGAGCGGCCAGCGGGCGGCAAATCAGGAACAAATCCGCCGGAAAGCAGGCGGCGGCCCCGCAAAACGCCCCGGCGGGCGGCCCGGGCGGCCCTGCTGCGGGTGTGGGATAATCGCTGAGTTTGCCCAAAGCGCAGCTCAAAAGGTTGTCCGCACGGGCGCGCGAAGGGCCTTTATTCCCGTGGCCCGCTGTTTTCCTGCGACCTTTTCGACCTTTTCATAGCACCCACGATGCCCGCATACCGTTCCAAAACCTCCACCGCCGGCCGCAACATGGCGGGGGCGCGCTCCCTGTGGCGCGCCACCGGCATGAAAGACGAAGACTTCCAGAAGCCGATCATCGCGGTGGTCAACTCGTTCACCCAGTTCGTGCCCGGCCACGTGCACCTGAAGGATCTGGGCCAGCTCGTCGCGCGCGAGATCGAGGCCGCCGGCGGCGTCGCCAAGGAATTCAACACCATCGCGGTCGACGACGGCATCGCGATGGGCCACGACGGCATGCTCTACTCGCTGCCGAGCCGCGACATCATCGCCGACTCGGTCGAGTACATGGTCAACGCGCACTGCGCCGACGCCATGGTCTGCATCTCGAACTGCGACAAGATCACCCCGGGCATGCTGATGGCCGCCATGCGCCTGAACATCCCCGTGATCTTCGTGTCGGGCGGCCCGATGGAAGCGGGCAAGACGCGCCTCGCGAACCCGGTCACGAAGGCCATCGAAGTCAAGAAGCTGGACCTGATCGACGCGATGGTGATCGCCGCCGACACCAAGTACAGCGACGCCGAAGTGGCTGAAGTCGAGCGCTCGGCGTGCCCGACCTGCGGTTCGTGCTCGGGCATGTTCACGGCCAACTCGATGAACTGCCTGACCGAAGCGCTGGGCCTCTCGCTGCCGGGCAACGGCACGGTGGTGGCCACGCACGCGGACCGCGAACAGCTCTTCAAGCGCGCAGGTCACCGCATCGTCGAACTGGCGCGCCAGTACTACGAAGAGGAAGACGAACGCGTGCTGCCGCGCTCGGTGGGCTTCAAGGCCTTCGAGAACGCCATGACGCTCGACATCGCCATGGGCGGCTCGACCAACACGATCCTGCACCTGCTGGCGATCGCGCAGGAAGCGGGCATCGAGTTCACGATGCGCGACATCGACCGCCTCTCGCGCATCGTGCCGCAGCTCTGCAAGGTTGCGCCGAACACGAACAAGTACCACATCGAAGACGTGCATCGCGCGGGCGGCATCATGGCGATCCTCGGCGAACTCGACCGCGCCGGCAAGCTGCACACCGACGTGCCGACCGTGCATGCGCCTTCGCTCAAGCACGCGCTCGACCAGTGGGACATCGTGCGCACCGACGACGCAGCCGTGAAGACGTTCTACATGGCGGGTCCGGCGGGCGTGCCCTCGCAGGTCGCGTTCAGCCAGAACACGCGCTGGCCGAGCCTCGACACCGACCGCGCCGAAGGCTGCATCCGCTCGTACGAGCACGCGTTCTCGAAGGAAGGCGGCCTCGCCGTGCTGACCGGCAACATCGCGCTCGACGGCTGCGTGGTGAAGACGGCGGGCGTGGACGACAGCATCCTCGTGTTCGAAGGCACGGCGCACGTGACCGAATCGCAGGACGAAGCGGTCGCGAACATCCTCGCCGACAAGGTCAAGGCCGGCGACGTGGTGATCGTGCGCTACGAAGGCCCGAAGGGCGGCCCCGGCATGCAGGAAATGCTCTACCCGACCAGCTACATCAAGTCGAAGGGTCTGGGCAAGGCCTGCGCGCTGCTGACCGACGGCCGCTTCTCGGGCGGCACCTCGGGCCTCTCGATCGGCCACTGCTCGCCGGAAGCGGCAGCGGGCGGCGCGATCGGCCTCGTGCGCGACGGCGACAAGATCCGCATCGACATTCCGAACCGCACGATCGACGTGCTGGTGTCCGACGAGGAACTCGCGCGCCGCCGCGAAGAGCAGAACGCGAAGGGCTGGAAGCCGGTGCTGCCGCGTCCGCGCAAGGTGTCGGCCGCGCTCAAGGCCTACGCCAAGCTCGTGATGTCCGCCGACAAGGGTGCCGTGCGCGACCTTTCGCAGCTCGAAGACTAAGCTGGCCGATCCTTCGTGGATCGTTCGCTGATGAAAAAGCCGCTCTTCGGAGCGGCTTTTTTTTCGCGCGTCGGTTTGCATCTGCGCTTGCGCTCGGCGCGCCAGGCGTGAGTGCAACACGGATGCGCGAACCGGTGTTGCCTGGCCCTTTCTCACTGCGCCAAGACTCGGCGACACCGCTCAAAACGCGGCTTCACGACGCGAGCGATTACATCGCATGTCATTGGCCCGCCGCACACGCGCCATTACGCTTGGGCTGTCGCGTCATCCACGGTGGATGGCGCTGCCACACCTCGACAGCCAGGAGCCATCATGTCTCGTTATCCCGTCCTCACGCTCGACACCGCCCCCGAGTCCTCGCGCCCCGCGCTCACGCAACTTCAGCAGGCATTCGGTCGGATTCCTGACATCGCCGCCACGATGGCCGCTTCGCCCGTGCTGATCAACGCCTTCATCGGCCTGTTTCAGCGCGTGCATGCGAGCAGTTTGAGCGAGTTGCAAATCCAGACGCTGCTGCTGACCAACGCGGTCACGAACGCCTGCGAATGGGCTGTCGCGTTTCATTCGGCGCTCGCGCTGGAAGCCGGCGTCACGCGCGCCGACGTCGATGCCATGCGCGACGGCGCGCTGCCCGCCGACCACAACCTGGCCGCGCTTTCGCAACTCGCGCGCACGCTCATCGAGCGTCGCGGCCGCATCGACGACGCCGATCAGCAGCGTTTTTTCGATGCGGGATTCCGCGCGGAACAGGTGCTCGAAGTCATCGCCGTCGTGGCCGCGTCGACGATCACGAACTACACCGGCAGCGTCACGCAGCCGCCGCTCGAAGCGCCATTCGAGGCCTTCATTTGGCGGACGAATACGCGCTGAACCGGCTATATTCGTTCGTCTCACTCTGGGGAAAACGATGAACGCCACCCGTCCCGATGCGTCCGGCTCGCCGCGCGACACCGGTACGCCGCTCGGCGCACTGCTGCGCTACTGGCGCGACGCACGGGGCGTGAGCCAGCTCGATCTCTCGCTCGACGCGGGCATCTCGCAGCGGCAGATCAGCTTCATCGAAAGCGGGCGCAGCGTGCCGGGCCGCGACACGCTGCTCACGCTCGCGCAAACGCTCGACGTGCCGCTGCGCGAACGCAATGCCCTGCTGCTCGCGGCGGGCTACGCGCCCCTCTATCCGGAAGCGCCGTGGAACGCCGAGGCCATGCAGGGCGTGACGCGCGCGCTCGAACGCGTGCTGCACCAGCACGAACCGTTTCCCGCCATCGTCATGGACCGTCACTGGAACGTGCTGATGACGAACGACGCCGCGCCGCGCCTGTTCGGTTGTTTCATCGACATGGCCGCGCGCACGGGGCCGCGCAACATGCTGCATCTGATGTTCGATCCGCACGGCCTGCGCCCGCATGTGGACGACTGGGAACGCGTCGCGCGCAGCCCGCTGCAACGCGTGCATCGCGAAGCCGTGGGACACGTGATCGACGGCGGCACGCAGCGGCTGCTCGACGAACTGCTCGCGTATCCGGACGTGCCGCGCGACTGGAACAGCCCGCCCGCGCGCCTCGCCGCGCCGGATCTGCCGATGGTGCCGATCGGGCTGAAACACGCGGGCGAGGTGCTGCGCTACTTCTCGCTGGTGAGCACGCTCGGCACGCCGCAGCATGTGGCCGCGCAGGAGTTGCGCATCGAGTGTCTGTTTCCCGTGGACGAAGCGACGGAAGCGCGCCACGCGCGGCTCTTCGCCCAACACGCGGCGCGTTCCGGTCAATCGAGCGACGCGCAAGCGCACTGAAGCGCTACCTCGCGCTTACTGATCGTCGTCCGGTCCCGGCGAACCCGCATCGATATGACCCGCCGTGCCCGCGCCTTGCGCCGCGATGGCGCGCGCGAGCAGGCGTTTCGCTTCCTGGCTCGACGCGTCGATCGTCACCGCATGGCCCGCGTTCTGCCACGCGCACGACCATTTGCCCTCGCGCGCGCAGAGCCGGCCGTAACCGAGCAAGGCGTCGCGCTCCTGCTCGCGCGCCAGCAGATCGGCTTTCATCTGCTGCGCGTCGGCGTTGCCCGGCTGCTCGGCGAGCGCGCTCATGATCGCGCGGCGCGCAGGCCACAAACGGTTCTTGTCGAGACTCGTGCGCGCCGTCGCGAGATTGCGCGCGACGTCGCCACGCGTCGCCGTGCCGCCGTTCTGCGCCGCCGCTTTTCCGGCCGCTGCGTGCGCGTCCACGGCGGCATTCTGGATCGCGCCGGGCGCAACGGCGGCGAGCGCGGGCGCGGCGCGCGGCGAGACCGGATCGCGATGCGCAGGCGCCGTCGGCGGCGCGGCATGGATCGCGCCCACGGTCTTCGAAGACGGCGTCGCATCGTTCTGCTGCGACGACACTGTGCCTTCCACCGTCTGCCCGATTATCGGACCCGAGCCGGCACCGGACCCGCTGTCGCGATGCGAAATCACATAGCCGGTCAGCGCCGTCGCCACGAGCGCGACCGCACCGAACGCATACAGCGGCAGACGCGAGCGGCGCGCGCCGTGCGCTGCGTGGCCGCCGTGCGAGCCGTGCCCTCCGTGCGCGCGATAGCCGTCGTAATCGGCGTAATAGCGTTCGCGGCCGAAACCCGCCGGCACCGCGCTGCGTTCAGCCGGAAAACGCTGCGCGGCCACGCGCGGCCGCTCGGGCTCCGCGCCCGAACCGCGCATCGCGCCGGACAATTGATTCGTGCCGCAATGGGGACAAAATATTAATGGCGCATTCAGCCGGTTTCCGCAGTGGGGACACTGTCTCGGACCGGGGGCGCCTCGACCTGGTTCGTTGAACATGGACGTGCTAGGGCTTCGAAAGCTTTCAGGGCCGCCGCGGCCCGAAGGCCAGGTGCGGCGGATGGCGAGTGGCGAAGGCACGCAATTGGCGTACCGTTGCGTCAGGTGCGCGAATGCGCGAGGGAGGATGGGCGAGAAAGTGGAAACGAATATGCGCCGCTTCGCCGTGAAGATCAATCGGCGGATTCGGCCACGATGGCGGATCTGGATGACGCCCCATGTTGCGATCGCGAGCGATCGCCGTTGCGCGCCGTCGCACCCGCATCGCGCAGAATAAAAATCAGTCTGAATATGACCGCGACGTCACATCGAATTACCGATCAACGTGCGCTGGAACACAGTCGCGGGCATTAGGCGCGGAATCGGACGAGATTCATGCGGAATTCATGCTAATCCGGGCGCCATTCAGAAGCGATTTCGTCTCGCCTGAATCGCCGATTTATGCGCGCACTGCGCCCTTCTAATTCAGTCTGCGCCGAATAATGCGCAATGTGGCGCTCAGCGTGCGTTTCGGGGCGCGCGTCTTACATCGCTCACATGTAAGGGAAAGAATAAGAAACAAACTCCGATACCCTCAGAAAAATGGCGATGTTATGCTTGGGACACCAGTGAAGTGATGCGATGCACACGACATCGCCCATTTTCGCTAATGCGCGGCGGCGGGTTTTCACGCGCACATTTACTAGAACGAAATCGATGGAGAAGCGAATTGATTCGCAGCGGGGAAATCCAGCCGGAATACGCAGTTTTTTCAACACTCCGCGCAACAATCCACATCGAATGCTCCGGCATTCGCATCCATCAGACAAATCATTATCGCTAGCGCGCCGGCATAGCGGCAAGCCTCTTCTCGCACCCATTCCAACGACTCGCCCCCAACATGGCATCGAAAACCGTCGAAACCCAGAACGTCGTCTCCGTCGGCAGCAAGATCCGCTCGCTGCGCCAGCGCCAGGGGCGCACGCTGGACGACATCGCGACCGTCTCGCAGCTATCGAAACCCTTTCTCTCGCAGGTCGAACGCGATCACGCGAGCCCGTCCATCACTTCGCTCGTGAGCATTGCGAAAGCGCTGGGCGTGCCGGTCAGCTATTTCGTCGATACGCCGACCGAGGAAGGCTGCGTGCGCCGCCGCAAAGATCTGCAGTACTTCGCCTTCGCGGATTCCGCCGATCTGTTCGCACGCCTGTCGAATCAGTCAGGCGGCCGCCAACTCGAAGCCATTCTCGTGCGCATGCCGCCGGGCGAGCGGCCCAGTGAAGTGACCACGCACGCGGGCGAGGAATTCGTCCACGTGCTCAGCGGCGAAGTGACCATCACGCTCGAAGGGAAGTCGTTCGTGCTCGGCGCGGGCGACAGCGCGCACTACGAATCGACGGTGCCGCATAGCTGGACCAACGCGCGCGACGACGAAGCGGTGCTGGTCTGGGTCGGCACGCCGCGGCTGTTCTAGGCGCGTCGATCATGCGCGGGTGCACGCCGGTTCGCGCACCTTCATGCGTCCCGATGATCGCGTCTTACCAGCCGCCTTACTGCGCGTTTTCCTCGAACACCGCTTCGCCACGCGCCGCACCGCGTCCGCGTCGCGAACGGGGCGCGCGCCGTACCGGCGAGCGCGCGGCCACCGCGCAATAGAGCACCGGCGCGAACACGAGGCCGAGCGCCGTCGCCGCCAGCACGCCGCCGAGCACGCCCGTGCCGATCGAATGACGGCTCTCCGCGCCCGCGCTGTGCGAGAGCGCGAGCGGCACCACGCCGAGCACGAAAGCCGCCGAGGTCATCACGATCGGACGCAGACGTTCCGCGCAACCCGCCACCACCGCCGTCGCCACCCGCATGCCGCGCTCGCGCCGCGCGTTCGCGGCCTGCACGATCAGGATCGCGTTCTTCGCCGTGAGCCCGACCACCGTCACGAGCCCCACCTTGAAGTAGATGTCGTTGGGCAGGCCGCGCAGCAGCATCGCCGTGACCGCGCCGAGCGTGCCGAGCGGCACGACCAGCAGCACCGCGAGCGGCGTGATCCAGCTTTCGTAAAGCGCCGCGAGCACCATGAACACCGCGAGCACCGAAAGCCCGAGCAGCAGCGGCGTGTCGCGCGCCGCTTCGATCTGCTCGAACGCGGTGTCGGTCCATTCGTAGGCCACGCCCTCGGGCAGATCGAGCGCGAGCCGCTCCATTTCCGCCATCGCCTCGCCCGAACTGTGGCCGTGCGATTCGCGCCCGCTCACGTCGAGCGACGGATAGCCGTTGTAGCGCGCGAGCATGACCGGACCGCGCGTCCAGCGCGTGCTCGCCAGCGACGACAGCGCCACGGTCGCGCCCGTGCTGGTCTGCACCGGCAGATCGAGCAACTGACGGTCGGCCATGCGCGCGTTCGCATCGGCGGACACGATCACGCGACGCATGCGTCCGCCCGCCGGAAAGTCGTCGACGTAGGTCGAGCCGAACGTGGTGCTCAGCAGATCGGCGATACGGTCGAACGGCACGCCGAACGCGTAGGCCTTGGCGCGATCGATGTCGAGATCGACGCGCGGCGCATCGGGCAGATCCTCCGAATGCACGCCCGCCAGCACGGGACTTTTCGTGGCCGCGTCGATCAACTGTCCGCGCGCGGCCTTGAGCGCGTCCATGCCGACGCCGCCGCGATCTTCGAGCCGGAACGTGAAGCCCTCCGAGTGGCCGATGCCCGGCACCGGCGACGGCAAGGTCGCCTCGACGTCGCCGTCCAGGATCGTGGCGAATTTCTCGTTGAGGCGGTCGCGCAGCGCCTGCGCGCTGATCGAGCGGCGGTCCCAGTCCTTGAGATCGACAAAGGCCATGCCCACGTTCTGGCCGCTGCCCGCGAAGCTCCAGCCGACCACGCCCGTGACGTTTTCGACCGCGCTTTCGCTGCGCAGAATCTGCTCCGTGTGCTGCAACACGTCGAGCGTGCGCGCCTGATTCGCGCCCGCCGGCAACTGGATCATCACCTGCAACTGGCCTTCGTCCTCAGCGGGCAAAAAGCCTTCGGGCATCTGCCAGTAGAGCCACGCGCCCGCGGCGAGCAGCACGGCGTAGATCGCGAGCACGCGGCGGCTGCGGCGCAGCAGCTTGATCACGATGCCGCGATAGCCGCGCGACACGCGCGCCACCCGCGACGTGCCGTGCGCTTCGATATGCTTCGGTTTCCTGAGCATGCTCGCGCACAATGCGGGCGTGAGCGACAGCGCCATGAACGACGACACCAGCATCGACGCAATCATCGACACGGCGAACTGACGATAGATGCCGCCCACGTTGCCGGTGAAGAACGCCATCGGCACGAACACGGCCGTGAGCACCGCCGTCACGCCGACGATCGCCCCGCCGATGCGCGACATCGCGCGGCGCGTGGCTTCGCGCGGCGGCAAGCCTTCTTCGTGCATCGCACGGTGCACGCTTTCCACCACCACGATGGCGTCGTCGACGAGAATGCCGATCGCGAGCACGAGGCCGAACAGCGTGAACACATTGATCGACATGCCGCCCAGGTAGAGCGTGAGAAACGCGCCCATCAGCGTGACCGGAATCACGACCGTGGGCACGAGCGTCGCGCGCAGATCGCGCAGGAACAGCCACATCACGCAGAACACCAGCACGATGGCTTCGAGCAGCGTGATGACCACTTCGCGGATCGCCACGCGCACGAAATGCGCGCTGTCGAACGGAATCTCCACGGCGATGCCGGGCGGCATGCGCTTCGAGAGTTCGGCAAGGCGCGCGCGGATCGCGTCCGAGGTTTCGAGCGCGTTGCCGCGCGGGCCGAGCTGGATGCCGACCGTCGCGGCGGGCCGTCCATTCAGGCGCGAGAAAAACGAGTAATCGCTGCGGCCGATTTCCACGCGCGCGATGTCGCGCAGACGCACGATCGAGCCGTCGGTTTTCGCCTTGAGCACGATCTCGCCGAACTGCTCGGGCGTGTCCAGTTGCCCCTTCACATCGACCGACGCATTGGTCTGCTGGCCTGCCGCGAACGGCGCGTCGCCGATCGTGCCCGCCGTCACGGGCGCGTTCTGCGCGGTAATCGCCGTGGTCACGTCGCTCGCCGCGAGCCCGTATTCGCGCAGCCGGTACGGATCGAGCCAGATGCGCATCGCCTCGTCGGAATCCCACAGCTCGGCCGAGCCCACGCCGGGCGCGCGCTTGAGTTCGCGCAGCACGTAGCGGTTCAGATAGTCGGCGAGTTGCGCGGAGTCGCGCGAGCCATCCGTCGAGGTGAGCGCCACCAGCATCAGGAACGTGTTGGACGCCTTCACCACGTTCACGCCCTGCTGCACCACTGCCTGCGGCAGACGCGCCTCGATCTGCTTGATGCGGTTCTGCACGTCCACGAGCGCGATGTCGGGATTCGTGGCGGGCGCGAAGGTCACGTCGATCTCCAGATTGCCGAGACCGTCGCTGCTGGTTTCGTAGTAGAGCATGCCGTCCGCGCCATCGAGGCTTTCCTCGATGATGCTCGCGACGTTGTCATCCACGGTTTGCGCCGACGCGCCCGGATACTGCGCGACGATCACGATGCGCGGCGGCGAGAGACGCGGGTACTGCGCGATGGGCAACTGCGTGATGGCGAGCGCGCCCGCCACCATGACGGCGAGCGCGATCACCCACGCGAAGACCGGCCGGTCGATAAAGAAGAAGGGCACGCGAGGCGTCCTGGCTGAATAGGCTGAAGGGGCTTTGGATGGCCCAAGGGGCCGCGCGGGCTCAGGGCGCTTGCGGACCGTCCGTGACGACCGGCGGCGCGAACACCGGTGCTTCGACGAGCCGCGCCATGTGCAGCACGTCGTGCAGCGCGCCGTCGAGGATCGCGTCGCCGCGTGCGCGCGCTTCCACCACGAAGCCGAACTTGCGATAGAGCGCGAGCGCGCGCGTATTGTTCGCGAACACCTGCAACTCGACGCGGCGCAGCCCGAACGCGTTGTCGGCGGCGTCGAGCAGCCCCGCGAGCAGCAGCGAGCCCACCCCGCGCCCATGATACGCGTCGTGCACCGAAATGCCGATCGAGCCGCAATGCGAGCGCCGCCCGTCGTACGCGCGAAGTTCCGACTGCCCGACGATCTGCCCTTCGTATTCGGCGACGATCATCATCGAGTCGGCCTTCTGGGTCGCCAGCCACGCGCGCACCGCCTCGCCCGTGCGATAGCCGTGCGAGAGCGTGCCCGGACGCACGCCCGGCAGGTTCATGAGCGCGGCCATCGCTTCGCTGTCGTCGGGTTCGGCGGCGCGCACGCGCAGCGCCTTCGCGAACGCGGCGCGTTGCGCCGCCGCATCGTGAGGAAGATTCATGATGCCTCGCTGTCGATGTAGGGAAGCGGCGCACGCAGACGCCCCATCAGAAACGAATCGATGTACGCGCCGTCGCGCAGCATGTTGCCGCGCAGCCGCCCTTCGATCTCGAAGCCGAACTTGCGATAGAGCGCGATGGCGCCCTCGTTGTCGACGAACACCTTGAGTTCGAGGCGGCGCAGGCCGAGCCAGTTGTCGGCGAGATCGAGCATCTCGGCCATGAGCCGCGAGCCGACGCCGCGCCGCTGCCAGTCGCCGTGCACGCCCACGCCGATTTCCGCGACGTGCGCCCGGCGCATGCGGCCGACCTGCACCTGGCCTTCGCCGACCAGTTCCTCGCCCATCCATGCGCCGATCATGATCAGTTGCGGCGTGCGCTTCGCGATCCATTCGCGCGTGGATTCCAGCGTGCGAAACGGCGTTTGCGGATCGCCGTGCGCCATCGAAGGCGCGTAAATGAGCGCGTGCAACTGCTCCGCGTCTCGCTCTCTTATGCCGCGCAGCACGAGCGGCCCGCCCGTCTGCGGATTTGCGTTATTCGACATCTGTGCATCCTTGTTGTTTTACGTTTGCTGCACTTCCGTACTGCGCTTTCCAGTTTCGCTGCCTCGCTGCTTTCTGCGGCGCGCCCTCGTGCGCGCCGCTTCCAACCCTGCGCGCTACAACACCAGTTCGAACGACTTCACGAGCGCGCCCGGCAGTTGCACCCCGCCGGTCGCGCGCTGTCCCCAGGTGGAATCGGAGAGCAGCAGTTCGGACTGCGCGCCCAGCGCTTCCAGGCGTTCGCCGAGCAGGCCGTAGAGGCTGTCGTCGAAACGCATGGCGTCGACGGGCGCGACGATCTCGCCGTCTTCCACCCAGAAGGTCGCGAAACGCGTCATACCGGTCAGGCGGCAATTCATGCGGTCCGAGAAGTTCACGTACCAGAGATTGCCGATGTAGAGCCCGGTGCCCAGACGCGCGAGCACGTCTTCGGGCGCGAGGTCGCCGGTCGCCATCGACACCGTCGTGGCCATTTCCTGCGGCAGCGCGCCGTTCGGTTCGAGTCCGTACTCGCGCGCCGAACGGGCGCTCGTCAACTGGCCCACGCCACGGCCGCCCTCGATCAGCGGCACGCTCGCGCGCAGATAGCCGTCGTCGTTGAAGGCGGGCGAGATGCCGAGTTCGAGCGACTCGGTCAACGCCACGCGCGAATCGAATGCGACCGCGCCCGTGTTGAGCTTGTAGAGCGGACTCGTCGATGCCGCCTGGGCGCGCGCCGAAAAGCCGCCCCACGCCATCGACTGCACGAACTCGGACAGCGCCGCCGGCGCGAGCCACGCGCGATAGCCGCCCGGCGTGAGCACGCGCGGCGCGCGCAGCAGCACCGGCAGACGCGCGGCCGCTTCGCTCACCTTGGCCGCGAACACGGCGTCGTCCCAGTTGTCGCCCGCATAGCGCGTCTTGATCGCGCGCCCGTTCGGCTGATACAGCGACCAGCTGAAATTGAAGTTCTCCACTTCGTACCAGCCGCGGCTGCCCGCCGTGGAGGCGAAGCCGCGCGAGAGCGTGCCGCCCGCGTAGAAGCCCACGAAATCGAGTCCCTGCGCGCATTGCGCGACCCGTTCGACGAGCGCCTGCGGTTGCGGCAGCTTGCCGTTGCGGCGCGTGCTGCGCGACCACGAGGTGGTGTCGAACAGCACGTGCGGATCGTCCGGGGCGTCGAGCAGACTTTCGCGCAGCGCCGCGAGCGCCTCGGCCGTGTGGCGCACGTCGGCGTTCGCGTCGCCGCTCAGGTCGAGCGTGGAATAGGCCTGACGCGCGCCGTGCACGAGCCGCAGCGTCAGACGCCCCTGCTCCACCTGGCCGCTCTGGCGCACCTTGCCCGCATTGAAGCGGATGAAATCGGACTGCTCGCCCGCGAACGCGCTCAGCACGGTTTCACCGGGCTGGCGCTGGCGCTCGATGGCGTCGGCAAGCATCGCGAAATGCGCGTGCCAGTCGATCGAGGCGCCCGGCGCACGCGTGGCAGCAGCGGCGGCAGCCGAGCCTGCAAAAAGCAAATCGGTCATCAGGCGGCTCCGAACACTTCGACGTTGGAAAACACGCAGGCCGGCGAAGCGTGGCCCACGCGAATGACCTGCGCGGGCTCGCCCTTGCCGCACATCGGCGTGCCGTAGACCGCGCGCGTGGACGCGTCGCCCACTGCCGCGAGGCTGCGCCAGAAGCTCGCGGAAATGCCGCGATAGCTCGGCCGCTTGACGATCTCCGTGAGCTTGCCGTTTTCGATCAGTTGCCCGAACTCGCAGCCGAACTGGAACTTGTTGCGATGATCGTCGATCGACCAGGACGTGTTCGTGCTCATCAGAATGCCGTGCTCGACGCCCGCGATCAGCGCGTCGAGCGACTGGTCGCCCGGCTCGATATTGAGGTTCGCCATGCGGTCGATCGGCGGCCGGTTCCAGTTCGCCGCACGCGAGTTCGCCACGCCGGGCAGGCCCGCGCGCTGCTGCGAGAGCGCGCCGCCGAGCGGACGCTCCAGCATGCCCGCACGAATCAGATATTCCTTGCTGGCCGCGCTGCCGTCGTCGTCAAAGGCATAGGCGGCGGCTTCCTCGCGCGTGTCCGGGTCGAAGGTCACGTTGAGCAGTTCGGAGCCGTACTGATAGCTGCCGAACATCTCCGGCTTCACGAAGCTCCAGCCCGCGAAATTGCGTTCGTCGCCGAGAATGCGGTCGAGTTCGAGCGGATGGCCGATCGACTCGTGAATCTGCAGCATCATCTGGTCGGGCATCAGCAGCAGGTCGCGCTTGCCCGTGGGGCAGTTCGGCGCGGCGAGCAGTTGCAGCGCCTCGTTCGCGACGCGCGCGCCCGCGCCGTCGAAACCGTAGCGCGCGAGAATTTCCATGCCGCCCTGCGCGAGCAAGCCGTAGTGGCCGCCGAGCGTGCGCTCCTGGGTGTCGCCGTCGTCGTGCGCGACCACGGACAGCGCCGGCATCAGAAAGCGGAAACGCTGTTCGATGCGCACGCCGTCGCTCGTCAGATAGAGCTGGTCGCACTGCGTGACTTCCATGCCCGCCTGGCGCTCGACGATGCGCGCATCGAGCTTCGCCGCCGCGCATTCGTGCGCGAGGCGGTCGAGCCATTCGCGTCGCGACGGCAGCGCCGCCTGCGCGTTCGGCGAGACATACTCACCGCTTTGCGCGGGCCGCGCGACCTCGCGATGGTCGATCAGCGCGTGCGCCGCGCTCGCCTGCGCGCGCGCCGTGGCAATCTCCAGCGCGCGTTGCAGACCGCTCGCCGTGAGGTCCGCCGTGGCCGCGTAACCCGCGCCCGCGCCGGCCCAGGCCGTCACCATCGCGCCGCGCTCGCGCGCGATGCGCAGCGGCAGCGCCACGTCGTTGCGCACGACGTGATCGTCCTTGCGTTCGTCCACGAAACGCACCGACCAGAAATCGGCCGAACTGCGCAGTCCGCGTACGGCCAACGTCCAGCTTTCATCGATCATGCAATGTTCTCCTTGAGCGCGGCGGAGGCCGATGCCGGATTCGCCAGCATCGATGCCGCGAGCAACGACTGCGTATAGGGGTGCGTGGGCGCGTCGAGCACCGCGAGCGTGTCGCCCTGCTCCACGATGCGCCCCGCTTTCATCACGATCACGCGATGCGCCATCGCGCGCATCACCGCGAGATCGTGCGTGATGAACAGATAGCTCAGACGATACCGCTTTTGCAGGTCCGTGAGCAACGCCAGCACCTGTTTCTGGATGGAAACGTCAAGCGCGCTGGTCGGTTCGTCGAGCACGATCATCTCGGGTTCGACCGCGAGCGCGCGCGCAATCGCGATGCGTTGACGCTGGCCGCCCGAGAATTCGTGCGGATAACGCAGCATCGACTCGGCCGGCAGCCCGACTTCCTCCAGCAGCCCGCCGATGCGGCGGCGCTTCGCCTCGCCCTTCAGTTGCGGCTGATGCACCGTGAGCCCTTCGCCGACGATCTGCTCGATCGTCATGCGCGGCGAGAGCGAACCGAAAGGATCCTGAAATACGACCTGCATGCGCTTGTAGAGCGACAGGCGCTCGCCCGCGCCGCGCAGCGCCGCGAGCGGTTGCCCGTCGATACGGATCTCGCCCTCCGCCGCGCCCTGCAAGCCTAACACCGTCGAGGCGAGCGTGGACTTGCCCGATCCCGATTCGCCGACCACGCCGAGCGTTTCACCGCGCCGCAGCGTGAGACTCGCTTCGTGCACGGCGCGAAACGCGTCGCCGCCGAACAGCGAGCGCCAGCCCTTGCCCGCCGTGCGGTAATCGACGGCCAGATCTTTCACGTCGAGAATCACGGGCGCGTCGGGCGCGACCGGCTGCACCGCTCGCGACGGCTCGCTGTCGAGCAGACGCTGCGTGTACGGATGCTGCGGATTCGAGAACAGCGCCTCGGTCGTGTTGGTTTCCACCAGCACGCCCTTTTCCATCACCGCCACGCGCTGCGCGAAGCGGCGCACGAGATTCAGATCGTGCGTGATCAGCAGCACGGCCATGCCGCGCGCGGCTGCTTCCTGCTCCTGCAATTCGAGCAGCAGATCGACGATCTGCTGGCGCACCGTCACGTCGAGCGCCGTGGTCGGTTCGTCGGCGAGCAGCAGACGCGGACGGCACGCGAGCGCCATCGCGATCATCGCGCGCTGACGCTGGCCGCCCGAAAGCTGGTGCGGAAAGCTGTCGATGCGGCGCTCCGGCTCGGGAATGCCGGTGCGGCGCAGCAGCTCGATGCCGCGCGCGCGCGCCGCGTTCGGTCGCAGACCTTCGTGCAGGCGCAGGCTTTCCGCGATCTGCTTGCCGATCGTGAAGAGCGGATTGAGCGCGGTCATCGGCTCCTGAAACACCATGGCGATGTCGCCGCCGCGAATGCCGCGCATCTGGCGCTCGCTCTGTTGCAGCAGATCGACGCCGTCGAGCAGCATGCGCCCGCCGAGTTCCGCCTGCGCGACGAGGCCGAGGATCGACAGCGCCGTCACGCTCTTGCCCGAGCCCGATTCGCCGACCAGCGCGACGCGTTCGCCGCGCGCGATCGACAGGCTCAGATCGCGCACGGCGAGCTTGTCGCCGAAGCGCACCGAAAAGTCCTGAATATCCAGCAACGGTGCGCTCATCATTTGCCTCCGCCGAATGCCGAGCCGCGTGCGCGCGTGTCGAGCGCATTGCGCAGCGCGTCGCCCATGAAGGTCAGCAGCAGCAGCGTGATGACCAGCGCCGCGAACGCCGAAATCGAAATCCACCACGCGTCGAGATTGTTCTTGCCTTCCTGCAGCAACTCGCCGAGGCTCGGCATCGGCGGCGGCACGCCGAGGCCGAGGAAGTCGAGACTCGTGAGCGAGAGAATCGCCGCGCTCATGCGGAACGGCAGAAAAGTGATGACCGGCGTGAGACTGTTCGGCAGCACGTGACGCCACATGATCTGCCAGTTCGTGAGGCCCATCGTGCGCGCGGCCTTCACGTAGTCGAGCGAGCGGTTGCGCAGGAATTCGGCGCGCACGTAATCGGACAGCACGAGCCAGCCGAACATCGACAGCAGGATGAACAGCAGCCACAGCGTGGGCTCGAAGATCGACGCGAAGATGATCAGCAGATAAAGATCGGGCATCGAACTCCAGATCTCGATCAGGCGCTGGCCGATCAGGTCAGTGCGGCCGCCGTAGAAGCCTTGCACCGCGCCCGTGAGCACGCCGAGCAGCACACCCGAGACCGTGAGCGCGAACGCCATCAGCACCGAGAGGCGGAAGCCGTACAGCAGGCGCGCGACCACGTCGCGGCCGAACTGGTCGGTGCCGAGCCAGTTGCTCGACGACGGCGGCGCCGGATACGGACGTGCCGCGAAATAGTCGATCGTGTCGTAGCGGTACGGATTCGGCGGATAGACCGCGAAATTGCCGTGCGAGGTCAGCTTCGAGCGAATGTACGGATCCAGATAATTGGTCTGCGCGGGAAAATCGCCGCCGAACAAGGTCTCCGGATAATCCTTCACGATCGGGAAAAAGTAGTGCCCGTCATAGCGCACCACGAGCGGCCGGTCGTTCGAGAGCACTTCGCCGAACAGGCTGACGACGAACAGCACCATGAAGATCACGAGGCTCCAGTAACCGAGCCGCTGCGAGCGAAAACGCAGCCACGTGCGACGCCACGGCGAAACCGGCTGCGCGTGCGCGAGCGTGGCGGAATCAGCGGTCCAGCCGGTGGAACTGGATGCGGGGGTCGACGAGGACATAGCAGACATCGGCAATGAGTTTGGTGACGAGGGCGATCAGCGTGAACAGAAAGAGCGAGCCGAGCACGACGGGGTAATCGCGGCGGATCACCGAGTCGTACGAAAGCTGCCCCATGCCATCGAGCGAAAAGAGCGTTTCGATCAGCAGGTTGCCGTTGAGAAAGGCGCCCACGAATGCGGCGGGCAGACCGGTGACGAGCGGAATCGCCGCGTTGCGCAGCACGTGCTTCCAGAGCACGTCGCGCTCGGGCGCGCCCTTCGCGCGCGCGGTCAGCACGTACTGGCGGCCGATTTCTTCGAGGAAGGTGTTCTTCGTGAGGATCGTGACGATCGCGAAGTTGCCCACCACCGAAGCCGTGACCGGCAGCACCATGTGCCACAGATAATCGAGCACCTTGCCGATCGCGCTGAGGTCGTCGAAGTTGTCGGAGGTGAGGCCGCGCATCGGAAACACCTGCCAGAAGGTGCCGCCGCCGAACATCATCAGCAGCAGCACGCCGAGCACGAAGCCGGGAATCGCGTAGCCCGCGAGCACCAGCACGCTCGTGACGGTGTCGAAGCGCGAGCCGTTGCGCACGGCTTTCGCAATGCCGAGCGGCACCGAGATCAGATACGTGAGGATCACGGTCCACAAGCCGAGCGAGATCGACACCGGCAGCTTCTCGCGAATCACCTGCCACACGCTCGCGTGCTGATAGTACGACTGGCCGAGATCGAAGGTGGCGTAGTCCTTGAGCATCATCACGTAGCGCGTGAGCGGCGGTTTATCGAAGCCGAACTGCTTCTTGATCTGCTCGATCTGCTGCGGGTCCACGCCCTGGCTGCCGTGATACCCGCCGCCGCCCGCGCCCACTTCGCCGCCGCGCGCGCCGCTGCCGTGACGCAACTGCGTGAGCACCTGTTCGACCGGACCGCCCGGCACGAACTGCGTGACGATGAACGTGACCGTGACCACGCCGATGAGCGTCGGCACCATCAGCAAAAGACGTCTGAGAATATAGGCGTACATGCGGCTCCTTACTGCACGGCGGCGGTGTGGGTGGACGAAGCGCCGCCCGCGCGCGCGGGATCGGGCGCGCCGGGTTTGCGGTACCAGTAGTCGATGGCCCACTCTTCCGGCACGTAGGTCAGCGGCGAAATGGCCGGCCGGCCGATCGTGGTCTTGAAGGCGATACGCTCGTTCGGCGCGTAGTATTCGGGCACGAGGAAGTATTCGTTCATCAGCACGCGGTCGAGCGCATGCGTGGCCGTTTCCAGATCGGCGAGCGTGTTGGCTTTCTGCACGGCGTCGATGAGTTTGTCGACCACTTTCATGCGCACGCCCGGATAGTTTTCCGATCCCACCTGGCTGGCCGCCGCGCTGCCGAAGCGGCGCACCAGTTCCGCGCCCGGAATCGTGGTGGGCGCGTAGATGTAGGTGGTCATGTCGTAATCGAAATTGTCGATACGCTTCTGATACAGCGCGCTGTCGATCTCGCGCAGATGCGCCTGGATGCCGAGCATGCCGAGCGCCTGCGTGTACGGCAGGATCAGACGGTCCATGCCCGGCTCGTCGTCGATGATCTCGACGGTCATGGGCTCGCCGGCCGCGTTGCGCAGCGCGCCGTCGCGATAGTGCCAGCCCGCCTGCGCGAGCAGATCGCGCGCCTCGCGCAGATTGCCGCGCAGCGAATTGGGCGGCAGCGTGTTCGGCAACTGCATCATCGGGCCGAACACCTCGGGCGGCAGACCCGCGCGATACGGCTCCAGCAGCGCGAGTTCCTGCGGCGACGGCAGGCCCGTGGCCGCGAACGGACTCACGTCGAAATAGCTCTTCAGGCGCGTGTACTGACCGTAGAACATCATGCGGTTCATCCAGTCGTAATCGAACGCGAGCGAAAGCGCATGACGCACGCGCACGTCCTTGAAGCGGTCCTTGCGCGTGTTGATCAGCATGCCCTGGAACTGCGCGGGACTCGTCGCGAAATCGCGTTTTTCGAGCATGCCGTTGCGGAAATTCTTGCCCACGTATTTGCGCGCCCATTGCGTGGCGCTGTACTCCACGTGCACGTCGGCGTCGCCGGCCTTGAACGCTTCGAGCTGCGTATACAGGTCGAGATACAGATTGAAGACGATGCGCTGGAAGCGGTACATGCCGCGCCGCGTCGGCAGATCGGCGGCCCAGTAGTCGGGATTGCGGCGGTAGATGATCTGCTTGTCGTTCTTGCGCGACTCGATCAGATACGCGCCGCTCGCGATCGGCGGCACGTTCGAGAGCTGGTTGAACGCGATGGTCGTGCCGTCGGCCTTCTTCGCCCATTTCGGCGAGAACACCGGCAGGTCGCCCGCGATCAGCGGCGCGTCGCGTTCGGCGCGGCGAAAATCGAAGCGCACCGTATGCGCGTCGATCACCACGACGTCGCGAACCACTTCGAACTGCGCGTTGAACAGCGGCGAGGCCTGCGGGCTCGTGAGCGTGTCGAACGAATACTTGACGTCGGCGGCCGTGATCGGGTCGCCGTTCGAGAAGCGCGCGCGCGGGTCGATATGGAAGGTCGCCGACGTGAGGTCGGGCGCGACGTCCACGCTCTGCGCGATCAGCGGATACTCGGAGGCGAGTTCGTCCCAGCTGCGCTGCATGAGGGTGTCGAACATCAGGTTCTTGATGTCCGGTGCGGGCGAGCCGCGCACGAGAAAGGGATTGAGCGAGTCGTAGCTCTGCGCCTGATCGAAATTCTGGAAGCTCAGCGTGCCGTCGGTGGGCGCGTCGGGATCGGCGTAATCGAAATGCGTGAAGTTGGCCGGGTATTTGGGCGAGTCGTACTGCGCGATGGCCGTGGCCGCCTGCGCGGCGCCGGCGAACGCCGCCCCCAGCGTGCATGCTGCAAGCGCTGCGCGGGCTGCCGCCACGACGCGCGCACACTTCGTCAGTCTCATCTTCGGTCTTTCTGTCCGCATGGTTTGCGTTGCGGCACGCGGCGCGCGCAGGTGATGCGCGCGCCGCGGCCTTGATGCGTCCTTCGTGAGGACAGGGCCGGTTGCCCGGCCCTTGCTGCTAGCCCACTGCGTTTAGAACTTGTACGTTGCGCCGATCTGCAGGTAACGGCCCACGTAGTTGTACAGCGACTGGTCGTAACCGGTCTGGTCGATCGAACCGAGCCAGAGCGGATCGTACGGCGGCGCCTTGTTGAAGATGTTGTTGATGCCGCCGTAGATGGTCCAGTGCTTGAAGCCCGAGTACGCGACGTTCAGGTTGAACTGGCTGTACGAGCCCGTCGAGTAGTTGTAGCCCAGCGCATCCGAATACGGGCCGACGTACTGCCAGTCGAGCGTCGCATTCCACTTGTGCCAGTTCCACGACAGATCCGTGGTGCCCTTCCAGCGCGGGAACGAGCCGCCGAACGGCTGTGCGAGCGTCGAGTCGTTGCCCGCGCCGTCGATCGTACCGGTGCTGCCGCCGATGCCGTCCATCTTGAAGTGCCAGACGTAGGCCCAGTCCGCCGACAGCGTGAAGCGCCCGATCTGCGTGTTGATCGACTGGCTGAAGGTGGTTTCGAAGCCCGACGTGTCGAACGAACCGAGGTTCTGGTACGGCTCGACCATGTAGGCAATCGAGCCGTCCGAGTTGTAGACCGTCTTGCTCGGGTCGACCACCGCGCCGATCGCGTTATCCACGTGAATCTTGTAGAAGTCGAAGCCCACATCGGTGCCGCGGGCCGGCGAGAGCTGGAAGCCGATGTTGTAGTTCTTCGTGCGTTCCGGCTGCAGCTTCGTGTTGCCGGTCGTGACGACGGTTTCATCCGCGCCATTCGGACCGACCGGCGAGATGCCCGTGCTGGTCGAGTTGGTGTTCTCGACGAAGCTCGGCGCACGGAAGCCGCGGTTGTACGAACCGTACATCGTGAACTGCTGGATCGGCTGGAAGCGCAGTGCGAAGCGCGGCGAGAACGCGCCGCCGAAGTCGCTGTAATGGTCGTAGCGGCCCGACTGGCTGAAGGTCAGGATGTGCTGCCAGAGCGGCACGTCGACCTGGTAGTACACGGCCGCGACGTTGCGCTCGCCGTCGACGGTCTGCAGCGCCGGGCTCAGCACCGAGCCGTCCATCGTGTTCGCGCCCTGGTTGATACGCTCGCTCTGGTGCGTGAACTGGCTGCCGAGGCCGAGACCCACGTCGCCGGTCGGGATGTGGAACAGGTTCGGCGTGGACAGCGTGGCGTCCACCACGTCGAGCTTCGACACCGCGATGTTGTTGGTGTCGGTGAACACGCCGTTCAGGCCGTTAGGCGTCGCCGACGGATTCGCGAAGTCGTAGGTGCCGTTCGCGAGCATGTTCTCCACGCCCGCCACGCTCAACTGGCCCGTCGTGGTGTTCGTGACCGTGCTCTGCGAGTGGCCGTACGACAACGCCCAATCCCAGTCTTCCTTCGAGACCGAGAAGTTGCCCTTGATCCCCATCGCCGCGCGGTAGAAGTTCGCTTCGGTGGTATCGGAGACCGTGTTCGGCAGCCACGTGAAGATCGTTGCGTCGGTGCCGTACGGGTTGTACTTGTTGCTGGCCGGCACCACGGCCTGCCATGCGGAGAGCGTGCCGGTGGCCGGGTCGTAGACCGTCTTGTTGCCAAGGTACGACGTGAAGTCGTTGGTGACCGTCTTGATGTTGCTTTCCCAGAGGTCAGCCCAGGCCGTGGTGTTGTCGTTGACCTTGAAGTCCGCGTGAACCTTGGCGTTCCAGCGCTCGGTCCACGGATCGATCGAGCCCGATTCGGCCGTGTTGCGCCCGCACACCGTGCCGCCCGAGGCCGCGCCCGTGTTCGACGCGATGATGTTGCTGCCGTACGGCTGGACCACGCCGCCGCAGGGACCGACGGCTTCCGCGAGGCCCGAGGTCGGGTTCAGCCAGTACGACGGCGAGAGGACCGAGCCGCCGAAGCCCTTGTTGCTGAAGTCCTGGTTTTCGGTGGTGTCGCGGTCGGCGAGCGTGAAGCCATTCGACTTGTAGTAGCTCGCCGTAGCAGTCACGTTGAAGCGGTCGCTCGTGAGATTGCCGAAGCCGCCGAGAATGCCGAACTTGGTCGTGCCCGCGCCGCCTTGCGTGGCGCCGCCGTAGCTGCCGTCGAGCTGCAGGCCCTGGAAGTCGTGCTTCGTGATGATGTTCACGACGCCCGCGATAGCGTCCGAACCGTATTGCGACACGGCGCCGGTCTTGACCACTTCGATGCGGTCGACGGCGTTCAGGGGAATGGCGTTAAGGTCGAAGAAGGTGTCGGTGCCGTTCACGGCGAAGCCGTACGGCGCGACACGCTGACCGTCCACGAGCACGAGCGTGTACTTCTCGCTCAGGCCGCGCAGTGCGATACCGGCGCCGCCGGCCGCGAAGCTGTCGTCGTTCGACTCGCCCCAGCTGTTCGCGGAGTTCGCCGAGATCGTGCGCATGTAGTCCGAGACGCTCGTCGCGCCCGAATTCTGGATCTGCTGCGGCGTGATCGTCTGCACCGCCTGATAGCCGGTCTTGTCGGACTGGCGGATCAGCGAGCCGGTCACCTCGAACTTCTTGAGCTGCGCGACGTTGTCGCCGTTCGCCTTGGTCGTCGTCGACGACGAAGCCGAGGGCGCCGTCGACGCCGCAGCGTCGGACGCACCCGTGGCCGCCGCGGCGGCGGTCGCGCCGCTCGTGGCGGCAGGCTGGCTTTGTGCGAATGCCGGCGCCGCGATGGCCGCCGATAGTGCGACTTCAGCCCAGATTATCCTTTTGATGGCTAGCGCCAAAACCCTCTGTTTCACTTTTTCCCCTTCTCACTCGTCAGTCACGCCCACTTGCGTCACGCGGGGCGAGGTCTTGTGAACCCCGCCGTCGATTGACGACGCTGTCGCGTCGCGCCCATTGTGCGAATCGCCCCGACGGCGCGGTTGCATCCGGCGCGGCGATTCACCCAAACCCCTTTTGAAATCGGACTGCTAACGGCTTTCAAAGCATGTGCGCCACGCAATCACAGCACTACGTCTTTCGTTGCGGACGCCTTCTGTCCCGCGCGGCAACCCCTGTTTATGCTTGCGCGCCGCGCGGGTGAAGTCTTCACATTACATTTGGACTACTAATATTTCTGTATTGCCGTGAAGCGATTTTTTCTGTTGCAACGGCGTTTCTCAAATCAGCTTCGGCGTCCCCACCCAGACGAATACGCTTTCCGTATCCGAGGGATTGGCCCACGCGTGCGGCACCGCCGATTCGAAATGTGCGGTGTCGCCCGCGCGCAGCACGAACGTCGTATCTTCCAGCGTAAGCGACACTTCGCCGCTCATGACATACAGGAACTCTTCCGTTGCCTGCGCAACGACGTCGAAACGTTGTGCGCCGGCCGGCATCTTCACGAGCTGCGCGTCGAGCTTGCGGTCGCCGCCCGTCGACGTCAGCCGGCCATACTGATTCGCCGACCCGGTGAAACCAAAAAACTTCAGGCGCTCGGCGCGGCGCACGACCTGCTCTTCCGCCGGTGTTTCGATGAAGTACTGCAAGGTGACGCCCAGCGCCCGCGCGATGCCGATCAACGAGCGCAATGACGGCGTGGCGCGCCCGCGTTCCACCTGCGAGAGATAAGGCTTGGATATTCCCGCCAGCTCCGCGGTCTCCTGCAACGTGCGCCTGAGGCGCTGACGCAGGGCGCGAATGCGGCGGCCGGTGGTTGCTGCAACGTATGCCTTCTCGTCAAGTGGCGAAACCATAGCAAGACAAAATAACGCGTCAAAATTTGTTTGATTAGATCGAACCTCTTTTTATGGCGCGACACCTCCATCGGCTCGCCCCAAAAAACGAGCCGCTTTTTATTTCGAACGGTTTGAACGCACAACGAGAGAAACGTACTGCGTAAAGCGCCTGCAATTGGTGCGGATCGCGCCCAATTACGGTGATGCAATTACATCGCCATAACGACGATATAACAACGAGATAACAGCGCGATTACCTCACCGCGCCGCTATCGCGATTACTTCGCCGCAATCAGCAGCCAGAGCTGGGCGAGATCGGCTGAACCGTCATTGCCCTTGACCGCCTTGAAGGCCGTTACCGCGCGCGCCTTCTGGCCCGCGAAGTAGTACGCCTCGCCAAGCCGCAGACGCGCCATATCCGGATGATCGACGCCCTTGGCGAGCGCCGCGTCCATCGCCGCGAAGCCGGCCTGCTGCTGACCCGCGAACACCTGATTGAAGCCCAGATCGAACGGCGAGAGCGGATTCTGCGGATCGGCGGGCGCGCTCGCACGTTTGGCGGCAAGCGCCTGCAGCCGACGCTCGCGGTCCGCCTGCGCGTCGTGGCCGAGCACGCCGCTCGTGAAGCCCTGATCGACGACCTGCTTGCCTTCCGCCGTCGACCCGGCCATGATCGCGAGCTGCGTGAACTCCATGTAATCGTTCGCGTCCGACAACGAACCGGCGGCGCGACGCAGCCGGTACACGTCGACATCGAGCGCGGAGAGATAACCGGGCTTCGCGCGGATGGCGTGAATCAGGTCGTCCCAGTAAGCGGGTTTCGGGTGATACGCCACGAGCTTTTCGAGCGCGCCGCGATAAGCCGCCTGATCGTTGGCCTTCTGCGCGACGGTGCCGAGCAGCTGCAACTGCGCTTCTTCGGGCGCGTGACCGGCGCGCACCTGCGCATCGACGCTCGAACGCAGCAACGCGAGCGCGCCCGCGTTGTCGCCCGAGAGGTAATACGCCTCGATCAGCAGCGTCTGCATCTGCGGATCGGTGCCGCCCGCCTTCTGATAGCGCTGCGCGGTGCGGATCGCCTTCGCGTAATCCTTCTGCTGGAAATACAGCCCGGCGAGCGCGGCCGCCGTGCGCTGCTCGTCCTCGCCCTTCACCTGGCCGCCCGCGAGCAGCGTTTCGTACGCACGCTCGGCGGTGGCGTTGTCGCCCGCCGCCGCCGCTGCCGCGCCGCGCATCTCTTCGACCATCAAGGTCTCGTAGTCGGTGCGGTTGGGCACCGCGGCCGCCTGAGCGATCTTCGCGAGCGCCTCGCTGTAGCGGTGCGCGCGATAAAGCGTCTGCGCGTCGTTGAGCGGCTTCGCCACTTCGGGACGCAAGGTCGGCGCGGCCTGCGCGGCCTGCATCGCGAACGGCGCCGCGCCGAACACGCCGGCGCCGCCCAGCGCGGCGGCCAGCACGGCCTGTCTGAATCGTCGGGAAATACGCGCCACGTCGTTCCTCACTGCATGTACTGTTCGTTGCCGATCAGGCCGATCTTCGTCGCGCCTTCGCGCTGCGCCGCGGCCATCACGGCCGCCACGTCGCGATACGGCACGAGCCGGTTCGGCCGCACATGAATCTCCGGCTGATCGGGCTGCGCGGCCGCCTGCGCGAGCCGCGATTCGAGGTCCGCCTCGGTGGGCACGGGCTGGCCGTTCCACGTCGTGGTGCCGTCGAAGTCGATGTCGATCTGCACGATCTGCGGCTGCGTGGCGGGCGGCGGCGGATTGCCCACCGGCAGATTCATCTTGATCGAATGCATCTGGATCGGAATGGTGATGATCAGCATGATCAGCAGCACCAGCATCACGTCGATGAGCGGCGTGGTGTTGATGTCCACCATCACTTCCGGCTCGCCGCCGCCACCGCCCGACCCCACGTTCATACCCATGACTTTCCCCTGCTCAATGAAACCCCCGCCCTCAAACCGGCGGATGGAACCCGCTCATCGCGCTCAACCGCCGCGTGCGGGCGGCTCCGTGATGAACGACACCTTCGCGATACCCGCGCGCTCGCACGACGTGAGCACCCGGCCGATGAACTCGTAACGCGTGCCCTGATCGCCGCGCACGTGCACTTCCGGCTGCGGCGTCTGCTGCGAGGCCGTTTTCAGGCGTTCGAGCAGCGTGGGCGCGTCGACGAGCGACTCGTTCCAGAAGAAGTTGCCGTCGCGATTGATGGCGATCTCGACGCTCTTCGGCGTGGTCTGCAGCGGCTGCACCGTTTGCTTGGGCAGCTGCACAGGCACGGTATGCGTCACCACCGGAATCGTGATCAGGAAGATGATCAGCAAGACCAGCATCACGTCGACGAGCGGCGTCGTATTGATGGCGGAGATGACTTCGTCGTCGCCGTCCTCCTGCCCCACGCTCATGGCCATGGCGTACCTCGTTCGACGGGATTATTCGGCCATCGCGACGGCGCGCGACGCGGCGCGCGCGCCACGCTTGCCGCCGGCGAGCAGGACTGCGTGCAACTGGGCGCCGAAGGCGCGCACGCGCTCCATCACGGCCTTGTTACGACGCACGAGGAAGTTGTAGCCGAGCACTGCCGGCACCGCGACCGCGAGGCCGATGGCCGTCATGATCAGCGCTTCGCCCACCGGACCCGCGACCTTGTCGATCGACGCCTGGCCCGCGATGCCGATGGCGGTCAGCGCGTGATAGATGCCCCAGACCGTGCCGAACAGGCCGACGAACGGCGCCGTGGATCCGACCGTGCCGAGGAAGGCGAGGCCGTCCTGCAGGCGGTTCGAGACGTTGGTGATGGCGCGCTCGACCGAGACGTCGATCCACGTGTTGCGGTCGACCGCTTCGAGCAGCGCTTCGTCGTGATGCTCGCCCGCTTCGATGGCCGTTTCGGCGATGAAGCGGAACGGCGAGGTTTCTTCGAGCTGCTTCGCGCCGTCGGCGAGCGTGGGCGCGTTCCAGAGCTGGTCGTCGGCGACCTTCGCGCGGCGGTTCGCACGAGCCTGCTCGATGAACTTGGTGATCATGATGTACCAGCTGCCCATCGACATGATCACGAGCAGCAGCAGCACGAAGCGCGCGACGAAGTCGCCGTTCTTCCACAGCGCGCCGAGGCCATACGGGTTGCTCACGGTCTCGGACGTGGCGGGCGGCGGCGGCGGCTGGTCCGCTGCCGGGACCGGCGCGGGCGCCGTGGCGGCCGTGGCCGGCGCGCTTGCGGTTGCGCCGGCCGAAGCCGTGGCGCTCGTGTCGCTTGCTTGCGCATTGGCGAGCGTAGGTGCAACAAAGGTGTCGACCGTGGCTACGGCGAACAACATGCTGGCCGCCAGTGCGGCGAAAGAACGCTTCTTCATGCCTGCTCCAGTTCAATCGTTGAACTTGTGAATCGTGACTAATGAATCGCCACCCGAATGCTGCCGCCCGCGCCTCAGTTGAGGTTGAACGAGAACGGCACCTGCACGCGGACCGGCTGCCCCTGCGAAATGCAATTGAACTGCTTCACCGCGTTGAATGCCGCACGATCGAGGCTGTCGTCGTCGGCGGACTTCGCCACGCGCTCGTT
Organism: Paraburkholderia tropica; assembly: GCF_014171495.1. Classification (NCBI taxonomy): domain Bacteria; kingdom Pseudomonadati; phylum Pseudomonadota; class Betaproteobacteria; order Burkholderiales; family Burkholderiaceae; genus Paraburkholderia; species Paraburkholderia tropica. The sequence continues at coordinate 871,186 of NZ_CP049137.1, read as the reverse complement.
CGTGATATGGCCTTGCGCGTCGACGACGAACTCGATCAGCACATCGCCCGTCACGTTGTTTTCCTGCGCTTCCTGCGGATACTTGATCGACGAACGGATCTGGTCCGAGTTCGGGCACACCACGCCCACCTCGTGGCTCACCGGCTTGGCCGGCGCCGTTACCGGAGCCGGCGGCGCGGGCGGCGCCGTCACGGGCGCGCTCTGCACCGGCGTGGCCGCGTGCGTGATGGTGGCCTGCGGCGGCGCCTGCACCGGCACCTCGGGCGGCGGCACGAACGGCGGCGGCGGCGGCGTGAACTTCGGCGGCGGCAGCTGCACGGTCGGCAGCGGCGGCGGAGGCGGCGGCTTCACCGGCTCGATGATCTTCGTTTCGATGGGATGCTGAATGACCTGCACGACCTTGGTCGCGAGACCGTTGATCAACGCGTAGATCAGCACGATGTGCAGCAACAGGACGATCGCGATGCCGCCAAAACGGCGCACCGGGTTCTGCTGCTTGCGGCCGAACTCGCGAGGCCGCGCGGGCCGTTGCAGCGCGGCGCCCGCCGATTGCAAACCGACTTCCCCTTTCATCACCACCTTCGCTCCCTCGGGCGTCTTGCGCCCACTTTCCGCTGTGCAGCAACGCCGGCGCCGATCCGGCGCGGGCGTTGCATCAAGTCAGGTGTTTCTTTCGCAGTCCGAATGGCATGCATGGCATCGGGATCCGTTGTGGGAAACCCGATTCATGCGCTGGCACGGAAGCGGTCTGCGGCATCGCGTCATTTCCGGCGCTTCGACAGCATCCTCACGCATGGCGCGGTGACAAACGTGTGTCGAAGTTCAGTAACGCGTGTGGCGGACTGAACGATAGCAAGTAAAAAAAGCTCAGTAAACTTTTTTTGATGGGAGATTACCGAAATTAGAAAAATCATTCTAAATCGCCACAAATCCCGCCCGGAGCGCGTCCTGGATATTGACCCGCTTTAAATTTAAATGCAGGAAATGCGATATCTTACAAATAGCAGAATGAACATTTCTTTTGTATTTCAATTTAAGCGAAATGAATCAAACTGGTGCGATGGCTTTAAAACGCCACATATTGGTGCATTAAAAGGATTTCGGCGTGTAAAAGCGAAATATGTAACGCATTTGTAATTAAATGCCCATTGCCGGTGTGAAACCGGTGATTTTCTCGCTTATTTCGCAACACGAAGGGTTATTCGACTGGCGTTGAATTCGCGCCAATTAATCAGGATGACTTTACGACGTTCGGCCGTCACTCCAATTTACTTCGGCATCCTGATAGAACGTTTCGAGCCCGTTTTCAGGCTCGAAACACACGTTACGCCTTCACCACCGTCAAGCCCGCCTTTTCGATCGGCTTCACGAGCCGCGCATCCGCGCCCGCGTCGACGATGAGCGTCTGCGCCAGATCGAGTTCGCCGATGCGATACGGCGACGCCGTGTTGAGCTTCGACGCGCACGCCAGCACGACCGTTTCCGCCGCGCGCTGCGCCAGCGCGCGCTTGACGTAGGCCTCTTCGAAGTCGCCGGTGCTCAGCCCCGCCTTCGCATGCACGCCCGTCACGCCCATGAAGTAGAGATCGGCGTGTATGTGCGACATGGCCTCGACGGCCGCCGCGCCCACTGCCACGAGCGAATGCTTGTAGAGCTTGCCGCCGATCAGCACGACGTCGATCGACGGATGCGCCGCCAGCGCCACGGCCACGCTCGGACTGTGCGTGACCACGGTCGCCTGCAGATCGGGCGCGAGGCACTGCACCAGCAGCGCCGACGTGGTCCCGCCATCGACGATCACGACCTGCCCCGGCTCGACCATCGCGGCGGCCTTGCGCGCGACGCGCTGCTTCGCGGCCACATCCATATCCTGACGCTGCGCAAGCGGCGCAACGGCCGGCGAAGCGGGCAACGCGCCGCCATGCACGCGCTGCAAGCGCCCTTCGGCGGCCAGTTCGCGCAGGTCGCGCCGCACCGTGTCCTCGGACACGCCGAACTCCACGCTCAGCGCGCCCGCCAGCACCTGGCCGTCGCGTTCGAGTGCGTCGAGAATCGCTTTCTTGCGTTGACTCGTCAGCATGATTTGCACGAATTTTCTTGTAATTTCACGAACGTGCACGGTAGCACGCGGTGCTTCACGTCTGCAACTCAAGCTTCCAGTCTGGGACTCAGCGTCTCCACGAGGAAGTCGATGAACACGCGCACGCGCGCCGTCATATGACGCTGATTGCTGAAGATCACGTGGATGTCCTCGATGTCGCCCGGGTTGTAGTCGAGCAGCAGTTCGACGAGGCGTCCCGACGCGAGATCGTCCTTGATATGAAAGAGGCCCAGACGGCTGATGCCGAGACCTTCGAGCGTCATCTGGCGCATCGTCGCGCCGTTGTTCGTGAGGATGTCGCCGCGCACGGGAAAGTGAAACACGCGCCCGTCGATGCGAAACGGCCATTCGTCCATCGCGCGGCGAAAGTTGAAGTTGAAACAGCGATGGCCCGCGAGATCTTCGGGCGCTTGCGGCACGCCGTGCGCTTCGAGATAACGCGGCGCGGCCACCACCGCGCGTCCCGTCGACCCGAGCTTGCGCGCATGAAAATTCGCATCCGACAACGGCCCCGTGCGCACGGCCACGTCGACGCGTTCGCGCTGTAGATCCACCACCGCGTCCGTCAACGAGAGATCGACGCGAATGCCGGGATAGCGCGCGGTAAACAGCGGCATCAGCGGCACGATGTAATGCGTGCCCATCGGAATCGACACGTTGATGCGCAGCGCGCCGTGCGGCGCCGTGATGCCCTCGGCGATGCCGTGCTCGGCTTCGTCGATGTCGTCGAGAATGCGCACGCAGCTGTCGTAGAACAGCCGCCCTTCGTTGGTCACCGCGAGATGCCGCGTGGAGCGCTGAAACAGCAGCACGCCGAGCCGTTCTTCGAGGCGGCTGATCACCTTGCTGACCGCCGAAGGCGTGAGCTCCAGCGTCTTGCCCGCCGCCGAAAAACTGCCGGTTTCGACCACGCGCGTGAACACCCGCATTTCGCCGCTTCGACTGTCCATGTGAACGTTTGATTCCAGAATTTAGTTCACAAATGATATTCCATTGCACCAGCTAGGAAAAGGAATCCACGGCGCTCACAATGGTTGTTTCGAAGACGCGCGCACGCCGCAGCCAAGGACAGCCAGCACCATGACGACACTTTTCGATGCCTACGATCTCGCAGGCCGCCCGCTCCGCAACCGCGTGGTGATGGCGCCGATGACGCGCGCCCGCGCGCCCCGCAACGTGCCCAACGCCGCCACCGTGCGCTACTACGCGCAGCGCGCGAGTGCGGGCCTGATCGTCACGGAAGGCACGCCGATCAGCCCCGAAGGCAATGGTTTCGTCGATTGCCCCGGCATCTGGAACGACACGCAGGTGGCCGCGTGGCGCGACGTGACCGATGCGGTGCACGACCTCGGCGGCACGATCTTCACGCAGATCTGGCACGTGGGCCGCATGAGCCACGTCTCGCTGCAACCGGGCGGCGCGGCGCCGGTCAGCTCGACCACCGCGCAGGCCGCGAAGAGTTCCGCGTTCGGTTACGACGAGCACGGCCAGCCCGCCTTCGTAACCGCGAGCAAGCCGCACGCGCTCACGCTCGACGAAATCGCGCGCGTGATCGAGGACTTCGCGAACGCCGCGCAGAATGCCGTGGACGCCGGTTTCGACGGCGTCGAAATTCACGGCGCGAACGGCTATCTGGTCGAGCAGTTCATCAACGGCGCGGTCAACGACCGCACGGACGCCTACGGCGGCGACACGGTGGAAAACCGCGCGCGCTTCGCGCTCGCCGTGGTGGACGCCTGCATTGCGCGCATCGGGCGCGAGCGCGTCGGCATCCGGCTCTCGCCGTTTGGCCGACTGCACGAACTCGGCGACTTCGACGGCGAAGCAGACACATTCCTCTATCTCGCCCGCGAACTCGGCGCGCGCGGCATCGCCTACGTGCACATCATGGATCAGGCCAGCCGCGGCGCGCCCGCCATGCCCGCCGGTTTTCTCGAACGCTTCCGCGCCGCGTATCGCAGCGAAACGCGCGGCACAACCGGCGCCACGCTGATCCTCGCGGGCGGCCTCGATTTCCAGAAGGCCAGTGCGCTGCTCGCCAGCGGCACGATCGACCTCGCCGCGTTCGGCGCACCGTATATCGCGAATCCGGATCTGGTCGAGCGCTTCCGCCACGGCTGGGCGATCGCGAAGGTCGATGCGAGCACCTACTACGGCGGCGACGCGCACGGCTACACCGACTATCCGCATTACACGGGCGACGCCGCGCACGACAGCGCCAATGAAGCCGCGCACGACGTCACGGCCTGATTTTCCCCACACTCACATTCTTGAGAGCATCGACATGAAACCGGTTCTTATCGTCATGACCAGCCACGGCAGCAAGGGCGAAGGTGGAGATCCCACGGGCTTCTATCTGTCGGAAGTCACGCATCCGCTCGCCGTCCTCGAAGCCGCCGGCATTCCGGTCGAATTCGCCTCGATCCAGGGCGGCGAGCCGCCCGTCGACGGCCTCGATCTCGACGATCCCGTGAACGCGCGCTACTGGAACGACGCCCGTTTTCGCGCCGCGATCGCGCAGTCGAAAGCGCTCGCCGATGTCGACCCGAGCACGCTTTCCGCGATCTTTTTCGCGGGCGGCCACGGCGCGATGTGGGACTTCCCGACCAGCGCGGCCGTCAACGATAAAACGCGCGCCGTGTGGGAAGCGGGCGGCGTGGTGGGCGCGGTCTGCCACGGTCCCGCCGCGATGGTCAACGTGACGCTCAGCGACGGCCGCTACCTCGTCGCGGGCCGCAAGGTCGCCGCGTTCACCGATGCCGAGGAAGAAGCCGTCGGCCTCACGCAGGTCGTGCCGTTCCTGCTTTCCAGCACGCTCGCGCAGCGCGGCGCGCAGATGCAGCCGGGCGCGGAATGGACGCGCACGGTGGCCGTCGACGGCAAGCTCGTGACCGGCCAGAATCCGCAATCGGCGACCGGCGTGGGCGAAGCGATCCGCGATCTGCTCAAGTAAGCGGGCGCATCCACGCGCAAGCGTATCAACGTGAAATGAACGGCGAGCGCCAACGCTCGCCGTTCACGCTTTCTCCATCACCGATAGCGCGATCTCCTTCTGCGCTTCCAGCGCTTCGAGCTGCCGGATCAGCGACGCGCGAATCGATTCGTACGCCGAGCGCCCGAGCGCGAGACGCAAAGGCGGCGACGCGCTGTCGATCGACGCGATCATGGCGTCGACGGTCTTCGCCGCATCGGCGAATTCGAAATAGCCCGCGTCGAGCGCGCGGCGAATCTCGCCCACCGGCGTGGCGTCGTAGACGCGCATCGGCTGCGTGCGATCGAGGCCCGCGCCGAAATTCGTGCGCGTCGCGCCCGGCTCCACGATCACGAAGTCGATACCGAACGGCGCCACTTCCTGCGCGACCGCTTCGACGAAACCCTCGATGCCCCACTTGGTCGCGTGATACGCGCTGAACGCCGGATAGGCGATGCGACCGCCCTCCGACGACACCTGCACGATGCGCCCGCCGCCCTGCTCGCGCAGACGCGGGACGGCCGCGCGAATCAACTGCATCGAGCCGGTCAGATTGGTCGCGATCTGCTGCTCGATGCGTGCGTCGTCGAGTTCCTCCGCCGCGCCGAACAGGCCGTAACCCGCGTTGCTCACCACCACGTCGATGCGCGGCAGCGCCGCGAACGCGTGCGCCACCGCGGTGCGCAGCGTGTCGAGTCGCGTCAGATCGAGTTCGACAACGTGCAGACGCTCACCATATCGCTCGCGCAGATCGTCGAGTGCGCCGGGCTTGCGCAGCGTCGCGACCACGGCGTCGCCGCGCGCCAGCAGACGCTCCGTCATGCCCCGCCCAAGGCCGCTCGACGCGCCGGTAATCAGCCAGTTCTTCGTCATGTTTGCGCTCCGTCGATGAATGTTGGCTTCATGCTAGAGCGGTATGATTCGTCGCAGAAGCCCCGCCAATCGGCATCTCGTGTTGAGGAAAATTCACCAATGCGCAAGTCCACCAGCAAACCGCCTGGCAAGCCGACGCTCGCCGATCTCCAGGCGTTCATGACGGTCGCCGCGCGGCGCAGTTTCGTGCAGGCGGCGGGCGAACTCGGTGTGTCGCGCTCGGCGCTGAGCCACGCGATGCGCGGGCTCGAAAACACGCTGTCCGTGCGATTGCTGCACCGGACCACGCGCAGCGTCTCGCTGACCGAAGCGGGCGAGCGGCTGCTCGGCCGCCTGCGACCCGTGCTCAGCGAACTCGATCACGCGCTCGACGACGTGGCGCGCGACGACGAGGCGCTGCGCGGCTCGCTGCGCATCAACGGCAGCGACGGCGCGATCCGCCATCTGCTGCAAACCGTCGTGCCGCGCTTTCTCGCACAGTATCCGCAGATGGAGCTGGATCTGGTGTCCGAGGGACGTTTCGTCGATATCGTCGCGGAGGGTTTCGATGCGGGCGTGCGGCTCGGCGAGGCCGTGCACAAGGACATGATCGCCGTGCGCATCAGCGACGATCTGCGCTTTCTCGCCGTGGCCTCGCCGCGCTATCTGCGCAAGCATGGGCGTCCGGCGCTGCCCGGCGATTTGCAGGCGCATCGCTGCATCCGCCAGCGGCTGCCGGGCGGGCGGCGTTATCGCTGGGAATTCGCGCGACATGGCGAGGCGGTCGCGATCGATCCGCCCGGCGCGCTCACGCTCGACAGCAACACGCTGATGGTGGAAGCCGCGCTCGACGGGCTCGGCATCGCTTACGTGCCGGAGCCTTACGCGCGCGACGCGCTGGCGCGCAAGCGGCTCGTGGCCGTGCTCGAAGACTGGTGTCCGGCGATACCTGGGTTGTTTCTGTACTTTCCGGGCAACCGGCATATTCCCGCGGGGTTGCGGGCGTTGATCGAGGTGGTGCGGGCGGAGCGGGAAGAAAGCGGCGCACGATGAGCGGCGTCGCGCGGCCCACGCGGGCCGCACGAACACCACGCAACGCAACGCAAGAACGCGCGCCTACTTGATCACGATCGGATTGACCGGCGCGCCCGTGCCGCCCACGACCTTCAGCGGCGCCGCCGTGTACAGGAACGCGTACTGGCCGTCCTGCGCGCAATCGTCGGCGAGCGCGTCGAGTTGCGCGATCTCGGTCAGCGCGATGCCCAGATTGCGCATCAGCGCGTTGTGCAGCGGCAGATCGACGCCCGAGACCGGATCGGTCGTCACTTCGTTCGCGATCGTGTCGGTCACGAGGTTCGGAATCTCCATGTCCTGAAACCACTGCACGAGTTCCGGGCTATAAGTCAAGCCCGGCTCCTTGAAATTCGCGTAGAACTCCGCGCGGTCGCGCTTGTAGAACGAGCCGATCCAGCCGGTGCGGATCACGAGAATATCGCGCTTCTCGATCGTCACGCCCTGCGCTTGCGCCGCGTCGAGCAGATCGCGATGCGTGAAAGTCTCACCCGGATCGAGCACGTCCTTGCCGCGATGGCGCGCGATGTCGATCAGCACGCCGCGCCCCACCACCCCGCGCTCGCCAATCGGGCAGACGCTGGCTTTGGCGAGGCCGCCGATCGTCGTATCCGCGTCGTAGCCGTTCCAGATCTGATCGTCGTACCAGACGTGCCCGAGCGCGTCGTACTGCGTGGAGCCTTGCAGATACATGAACATCACGTCGTCGGCGTATTGATACGAGCCCGGGAAAACCGGCCCCTTGCCGCAGTTGTAGTGGCCGCGATCCATCACGCTCATCCGCTTCGCGCCCTGGCGGCCCGGCCAGACCGGATCGCCGTCCGGGTCGCCCATGCGCACCTGCAGCGTGAAGGTCTTGCCCTGACGCACCGTGGCGATGCCCTTCAGGATCTGCTCGGCGGTCAGGTAGTTCAGCGAGCCGACCTCGTCCTCGGGACCCCATTTGCCCCAGTTTTTCGGCGAATTCGCGAGCAGTTCGCTCACATGCGGTACGTTTCTGGCTTCCATCGATGTCTCCTTCCGTGTGAGTGTCATACGAGGCCGGGCGCGTCGACCGGCGCAATCGTGGTGGCGGCGCGTCGCCGCAGCGCCGCTTCGCCTCGCCGGTCCGCGTCGTGCAGCGCGCGCGCAAGGCGCCCGGCCGTCAGCGGCGGCGTCATGTGGCGGCTGTACGCGGCGGCCAGCGTGGCGTCGACAATCGTGTCCCGCTCGGCCTGCGTGAGCGCATCGCGCTGGCCCAGCTCGCGCAGCGTCACGGGCAGCGCCACCGCCACAAGCAATTCGATCAATGCTTCGATATCCTGATCGTTTTGTCCTTCGGCTTCCATCTGCACGAGCGTGCCGAACGCGACCAGCTCGCCATGCAGCATCGACGAAATCGACGGGATCGCCGTGAGCCCGCGAATCAGCGCATGGGCGAGCGACAAGCCGCCGCTTTCGAATCCGACGCCGCTCAGCAGCACGGTCGCTTCGACGACGCGTTCGACCGTCGCGTCGAGCCGTCCCGCGGCGACGGCCGCGCAGGCCGCACGGCCATCGCTCATCAGCACGTCGTACACCATGTTCGTAAGGCGCAGCGCGGTATCGAGCGGCGGCGTGCCGAACGAGTTATGGCCGCCCGACGCACAGCATTGCGCCGCCTCGAACCGCTTGCTGATCGCGTCGCCGATGCCCGCCGCGAAAAAACGCACGGGCGCGCGCACGATCACGTCGGTATCGACCAGCACGAGCACGGGATTGCGGCTCAGATAGTCCACGCCGACCACGCGATGATCGTCGTCGTAGAGCACGATCAGGCGGCTCGTCGGGGCATCGTTCGAGGCGATCGTCGGGCAGACGGCAACCTGCGCGTCGAGCGCCATCGCCACGCCTTTCGCGCAGTCGATCGCTTTGCCGCCGCCCAGCCCGACGACGACGTCCGGCACGAACGCACGCACGCGGTTCGCGAGATCCGCAATCGCGCCTTTCGTGCATTCGCCCGGAAACATCGCGCGATGCGCGTCGAGTCCGGCGCGACGCAGCGAGGCGTCGACGCGCGGCCACAGCGACTCGCCGACGGCCGCATCACACAGCACCACGGCGCGCGCGAAGCCGGCGCGCGCAAGCTGCTCGCCGAGCGCATCGAGCGCGCCCGGGCCCTGGGTGTACTGGCCGGGGAAACCGACGGTTCTCAACATGGTGCGCTCCCAGGACAGGCCATCAGGTCATCAACCAGCCGCCCGCGACGTCGATCACCTGGCCGGTGACGAAGCTCGCGTCCGCCGAGGTCAGAAACGCGCTCACCGACGCCACCTCGTCGGGCGTGCCGAGGCGGCGCAACGGCGTCGCCTCGACCACCGCCGCATTCGCGTCGCCGGACACCGTGCGCAGCAGCGGCGTGTCGATGCGCCCCGGTGCGAGCGCGTTCACGGTGATGCCGTGCGGCCCGAGCTCGCCCGCAAGATGACGCGTCAAGGCGATCAGCGCGCCCTTGGTGGCGCTGTAATGCGCGCCGACGATATCGAGGTACGCCCGGCCCGCCACCGACGACATGGTCACGATGCGTCCAAATCCGCGCGCGACCATCGCGGGCGACGCGACGCGGCTGAAATGAAATGCGCTGTTCAGGTTCACGTCGACGACGCGCGCCCATTCCGTTTCGCTCATTTCGTAGATGCGTCTGGGCGCGCCGTTGTGCTTCGGCGAAATGCCGGCGTTGAGCACCAGCGTGTCGACGTCGCCGAGTTCGGCGGACACTTCGGCCAGTGCGCGCGCGCAGTCGTCGTAGCGGCCGACGTCGGCGGCGGCGAAATGCACGCGGCCGCCGGCACGCGTCCATCCGGCGGCCCGGTCGCGGCCCGCCGCCGCGTCGAGATCGACGATCCCGACGCGCGCGCCTTCCGCCAGATAGCGCTCGACGATCGCCGAACCGATGCCGCCCAGCGCGCCCGTGACCAGCACCACGCGATCCTGATGTCTCATGCGTCTCCTCCATTCGTCCGGCCGCGCCGGCTTCGCGGCCCACGCGGCATGTGTTCCATGTCGAATATGAATCGCTTCATTTTTTGTTCGTATGAATTGAATCGCCTCGTTTCTCCTGCGCGATTATTCGCACATTGCTCGATCAATCCATATTTGAAGCGCTTCAATTATTGAGTCCGGTTTGAGGTTTGTCAACACGAACGTTTACCCGTAAGGCACAATAGTGAACGACTGTTTCCTTGCTGGCGCCGCCGAACTCCATGACGAAATCCGATCCGCCCCGCCCGACCCTCGAAGACGTCGCGAAACTTGCCGGCGTGTCGCTGGGAAGTGCGTCGCGTGCGCTCTCCGTCCCCGACCAGGTCAAGCCCAAGACGCTCGCCCTGGTGAAGCGCGCGGTCGAGCAGCTCGGCTATGTGAGCAACGGCGCGGCGCGCGCGCTCGCGTCGCGCAAGACGCACACGATCGGCGCGATCTATCCCACGATGTACAACCCGGCGTTCGTCGACTCGCTGCAAACGCTTCAGCAAACGCTCTGGGGCCTCAATTACCAGGTCGTGCTCGCGATCCACGAATACAAGCCGGAGCGCGAATACGACGTGGTGCGCGCGGTGGTCGAACGCGGCGTCGACGGCGTCGTGCTGGTCGGCACCTCGCATGAAGACCGCGTGTTCGACCTCATGCGCCAGCGCCGCATCCCGCTCGTGCTGACCTGGCAGATCGGCGAATCGCGTTACGGCGAGTGCATCGGTTTCGACAACCGGCAAGCCACTTACGACATGACGCGCGAAGTGCTCGCGCGCGGCCACGAGCGCATCGCCGTGGTGTGCGGCACGCGCGCGAACAATCCGCGCGCGGTGCAACGCGTGGCCGGAACGGCCGACGCCATGCGCGAGGCGGGCTTCGAACTCACGGAAGACTGCGTGATCGAGGAACCGTTCTCGCTCGAAGGCGGCCGCGACGCGGTGCGCCGCCTCGCCGCCATGGCGCAGCGGCCCACGGCGCTCATCTGCCATGCCGACCTGCAAGCCATCGGCGCGATGTACGAATGCGGCGTGCTCGGCCTGCGTGTGCCGGAAGATCTCTCGATCACCGGCATGGACGACATCGAACTCGCCGCGCTCATGAATCCGCCGCTCACCACCATCCGCGTGCCCACCAAGGAAATCGGCGTACTCGCGGCGCGCCGTATCGTCGGCATGGCCGAGCAGCGCAAATTCGACGATCCGGCTACCGTTGCCTGCGAAATCGTGCTGCGCGAAAGCCTCGGGAAGGCACCGGCGCGTCCGGCGCCGTCACGCAAGCGCGCGGCGCGAAAGGCCTGAACCCGCGCCGAGGCCGGCCGATCAGCGGATGAACTGCTTCACATAGTCGGCGCCGAGGCCCGACGCTTCGTAGTGGCGCGTCGCGGCCTCGATCTTCGTGAACACATCCTCGTAACCCACGGCCACGCCCTGCGGGTCCACGTAGGTGTAGCCGCCCGTCACGTGGAACCACGTGATCATCTCGTCGACACCTTCCGGCACGTACAGCGTGTGCGTCTCGCCGGCCGGCTCGTGCGCGTACGAACCCTGCTCCGCGATCCAGTCGTGTTCGAGGTAGTACCAGCGCCCCTTCAGCACGATCGCGTGAACCGGGCCGGTATGCCGGTGCCGCGACAACACCCCCGATTGCCGCACGCGCAGCAGATTCACGTAATAGCCCTGGCTCGCGCTGAACAGCAGCGGCTTGAACGAGACCGTCGCCGTGGTGGGCACCCACAGCGCGTCGTCCTTCAACCACTGATCGAGCACGCCAAGGTGCACGAGGTCCGGCGACATGAACGGAACCTGCGGCAGCGCATACGGAATGGCCTGCTCGTCGGGCCGGCGTTCGAGTAGTGACGACATAAAGACTCCAGAATTAACGGGTAAATCGCAAGAGAGTGAATATGAAGCGCTTCATATTTAACCTAACCCAATCCGCATGATGCGAAAAGAACTCGATGAAGTTTATTTGAAGCGCTTCATATTTGCAACGAAAAATCGGCGGCGTGATGACGGCCTGAATCGGCTGCCGCCTCGCCGTCGGCCGTGCGGCCCGCGCACGAGCATCGCGAGCGCGCTGCGAACGACGGCGCTGCACCGCGCCGACCCGCGCCTTCAGACGCGCGGCGTCGTGAAGAAGTCGACGATCGCGGGCAGCACCACGTCCGGCGCTTCGAGCGTCGGGCTGTGGCCGATCTTCGCGAGACGCATCAGGCGCGAATTCGGCAACTCGCGCTTCATCTCGTCCGACCAGGCGGGCGGACGCGGCATGTCTTCTTCGCCATTGATGATCAGCACCGGAATGCGGATCGACGCCAGCAGCGGCACCGAAGTCTCGCGATGCATGACGCCCTTCATCGCCGGGCGCAACGTCTTCGGCAGCGCGGCAATGCGTTCGCGCCAGAAGCCCACGAGCGCCTGCTTGTCGGGATTCGCGCGCGTGGTCTTGCCGAACATCACGACCATCGTCAGTTCGAGCACATCGCCGGTGAATCCGCGCTCGCCCGCGTCGACCACCCACTGTGCGAATTGCGCACCCTGCCCCGGCGGCTCGCCGCACGCGGACGAACCCGCGACGATCAGCGAACGAAACAGCGCCTGGTCGCGCGCGATGAGGCGGAATGCGACGTCGCCGCCCATCGACTGCGCCATGACGTTGATGTCGCGCAGCGCCATCCGGTCGATCAGCGCGGCGATATCGTCCGCGCACTCGTCCATCGTGATGATGTCGACATCGTGATACCGGCTCTTGCCCTGCCCGCGAAAATCCGGTCGAACCACACGGAATTTGCCCGCCGCCGCTTCGACCAGACCGTCGAACATCGAGTTGTCGAGAAAGCACGAATGCAGACAGAGAATCACCGGCAAATCCTGCTCGCCCGTGTCTTCCACCCAAAGCTCCGTGCCGTTGACCGCATACGCGCGGCCTTGCGTCGTCTCTGCTTGCGCCATGTGACGCTCCTCCAGGGAATAAGTTGCCGGGGTCGGCATCCGTCTTGCCGCCCGATCGGTTATGAAACGCTATAAATTCGTCTGACGCTGCGCCGCGTGGGCGACCCCGATTCGTCATCACGGCTACTCATCGGATAAATTTGAAGCGCTTTCAGAATTGCGCATCCGGTTCGAGATGTCAAGAAATACCCATCAATTACGCGCCATTTCCAACGCACAGGGAAAACCCTCTATACCAATTGCATTTTTCCAGGATCACAATTGAAGCGCTTCATATCGACGCATAACCGAGCCCATCCGCCGCGTTAGCCGCCGCCAAATTTGAAGCGCTTCATAACATTCAAACAACACGCGAATTCACGATTCGTCAGAGATCATTCAGGAGGTTGGGTATGGAAACGGCAGATAAGGGGCTGGCGCCGGCGCGCGTCGCCTCACCCGCAAAACGGCGCGCGGTCGCGCCGCAATCATGGATGGCCTTGCTGCTGCTATGGCTGGTCTACGCGATGGATGCGAATTCGCGCAGCATGCTGTTCGCGGTGCTGCCGTCGATCACCAAGGAATTCGGCACGAGCGCGCAGACCATCGGTCTCTACGCGACGATCATCACCATGTCGACGGCGCTGATCGCCATCCCGACGATGATATGGGCCGACAAAGGCGGCCACGGCTGGCGACGCAAGTACCGGCATCTGCCGATCGTCATCGGCTATACGTTGTTCACCTGCCTCTCCGGCGTGACCGTCCTGACCGCCTCGATCGGCGTGCTCATCGCGATGCAGGTGCTCTCGCATGCATTTGGCGGCGCGGGTGAATCGATCGAAGTCACGTCGCTCGCCGAATGGTGGTCGAAGGAACGCCGCGGCCTCGCACTCGGCATTCACCACACCGGCTTTCCGTGGGGCTCGCTGCTCGGCGGTTTCGCCATCAGCGGACTGCTCAGCGTGTATGGTCCGCAGAACTGGCGTCTCGCGTTCCTGCTGTTTCCGATTCCGATGATCGTCGTGTTCGCGTGGTACTGGATCTATTGCAACGCGAAGCGCTACGACCAGTTCCACGCGCACGTCCAGAGCATCGGCGAAACGCCGCCGCTGTCGCCCGATCTCGAACACGGCGCGGGCGCGCCTCCCGGTTCGTTCGGCGTCGCGATGCGCAATCCGAACATCTCGGTGATCGGTCTGATCTCGCTGCTCGCGATCGTCGGTTACTTCGGGATCAGCTTCTGGCTGCCGCAATATCTCGCGTTCGTCGCACACTACAACTTCGCGGAAGCGGCCGCGTATAGCGTGCTGTTCACGATCACGGGCGGCATCGGCCAGATCGTCTGGGGATGGATTTCGGACCGGCTCGGCCGCAAGCTGTGCCTCATGATCCTGTTTGTCTGGCTGACGGTCGGCATGCTGCTGTTCAAGTATTCGTCGGTGAGTCTCGGCACGCTCGTCGCGATTCAGCTATTCGCGGGCTTCGCGCTGAATGCGCCTTATACGCTCGTATACGCGATTGCATTCGATTCGACCAAACCGGGCACGACCGGCATCGCAGGGTCGATCATCAACGTGGGCATCTATCTCGGCGGCTTCGGTCCGTTCGTGATCGGCGCGCTCATCAACGCGGGGGCGGTCTCGGCAACGCGAGCGGCTATAACACGGCGCTGTATTTCATCGCCGGACTCATGGTGATCGCGCTCTTCCTGACCGCGCTGTTCACGCGCGAGACGACCGGATGGTTCGCGGCGTACGATCGCGCACTCGTGTCGCGCAAGGTGTGCAATCTGCAATAAGACTGGAAGCCGTCTGAAAGCGGGCGAGCGGCGGCTCGCCCGTGCGCATTCGAGTGTGCGTGTGCATCGCGTGACACCACCCGCCGAATCACCGACAATCGTCCGCTGATACGAATCGACCGGCCTTGTCCAGAGCATTCCCGATGAAAACCCCGCAACCCGTCGCCCTCGTCACGGGCTCGACCTCCGGCATCGGCGCGGCCATTGCGCGCCGCCTTCACGCCGACGGTTATTCAGTCATCCTGCATTCCCGCAGCTCGGCGGAAACGGGCGAGGCGATGGCCCGCGAACTCGGCAACGCGGCCTACGTGCAAGCCGATCTCGCCAACGACGCCGATCGAACCTGCCTCATCCGCGAAGCCGCTGCGGTTTGGGGCCGCCTCGACGTGCTGGTCAACAACGCGGGCATCAGCCGCGTGATCCCGCACGACGATCTCGCCGCGGCCACGCCGGAGGTCTGGCAGGAATTGAACGAGGTGAACGTGGTCGCGCCGTTCCGGCTCGTCACCGAAGCGCTGCCGATGCTGCGCGAAGCCGCCGCGCGCGGCAAGGCCGGTTGCGTCGTCAACGTGAGTTCGCATGCGGGCGTGCGCCCCAAGGGCGCGTCGATTCCCTATGCCGCGAGCAAGGCGTCGCTGAACCACGTCACGCGTCTGCTCGCGCTCACGCTCGCGCCGGATGTGCGTGTGAACGCCGTCGCGCCCGGTCTCGTCGATACCCCGCTCACCGCGCAGTGGACGCAGGCGCAAGCACTCTGGCGAGAACGCTCGCCGATGCGCCGCGCCGCCAGCCCCGAGGACATCGCGCAGGCGGTGTCGCTGCTCGTCGCCTCGGATTATTTGACGGGCGAGATTCTGCTCTCGGACGGCGGCCTGAACCTCACCTGAGCGCCGCGCGCGTCAGCAACGCCTCACTCGCCGCGCCGCCGCAAGCGGCTCGCATCGACTTCGTCGGCACGCGTCACGCCGAGCAGCGCCATATTGCGGCGCATTTCCGCCGCGACGATCGCGAACGCGTGCAGCAGCCCCGCCTGCCCCGCCACCGCGCCGGCGTAATTGAACGGACGGCCGATCAACACGGCACGTGCGCCGAGTGCCAGCGCCATCAGCACGTCGCCGCCGCGTCGGAAGCCGCTATCGATCATCACCGGACAATCCGCGTCGACGGCCGCCACCACGCGCGGCAACGCGCGCAGCGGCGCGATCGAACCGTCGAGTTGACGTCCGCCGTGATTCGACACGATCAGCCCGTCCACGCCGAGTTCGCGGGCGCGGCGCGCGTCGTCCGGATCGAGAATGCCCTTGAGCACCAGCGTGCCGCGCCAGCGCTGCCGGATCATCCGCAAATGCTCCCAGCTCAGATGGTCGCGCGCGCCGAAGTCGCGCAGCACGTTCGACGAGAGAATCGGCGCGCCGCGCGTGGTGCGCGAGTTCTCGAAGTGCGGCATGCCGTGACGCCAGAGCGTGCGCAGCGCGGTGCCGAACAGCCAGCGCGGATGCGTCAGCCCATCCCACGCGAGACGCGGGCCGGGACGCAGCGGCGTCGAGAATCCCGCGCGCAGATTGTTCTCGCGATTGCCCGACACGGGCACGTCGGCGGTCAGCACCAGCGTGCGAAAGCCCGCTTGCGCGACGCGGTCCACGAGCGCCGCGATCGTCTTCGGCTCGCCCGGCACGTACATCTGGAACCACGCCTGCGGATTCGCCTGCGCGATCTCCTCCATGCGGATCAGCGACGACCCGCTCATGATCATCGGCAGGTTCGCGAGCGCGCTCGCCTGCGCCTGGATCAGATCGCCGCGATACGCCGAGAGCGCGCTGATCCCCATCGGCGCGATGCCGAACGGCGCGGCATAGCTGTGGCCGAACAGCGTCGTGTCGAGCGTGCGCTGCGAGGTGTCGACAAGCACGCGCGGCACCCAGTCGTACGCCTCGAACGCGGCGCGGTTCTCGCGCAGCGAGCGGTCGGTTTCGCAGCCGCCGCTCACGTAGGCGAAGATCGGGCGCGGCAGATGGCGACGCGCCGCGACCTCGAAGTCGGCGAGCGAGAGCACGCGCGCGAGACGGCGCGGAATCGGCGACGACGTGCCCGTGCGCGGTGCGGAATGGTTGGCGAGCGGATAGTCGCTCAGGCTGAAGGCGGCGGTCATGGCGCGCTCCTCGCTGCGGATCAGGCCACGCGCGGCAAGGCGATGCCGGGCGCGATCGCGTCGGCGACCAGCACATTGCCGCTCTTCGATTCGGTGATGAAGATCTGCCTGCGTTCGTGGCCGCCGAAGGCGAGATTGGTCACCGTCTCGCCCGCGCACGATTTCACGCGCGCGATGCACGCGCCGTTCGGCGCGAACACGAACACATGGCCGAGCGACGCGTGCGCGACGTAGAGGTTGCCCGCTTCGTCCATCGCCAGACCGTCGGGGCCGCTCGTGCCGAACAGCGAGCAGAAGCGCCCGACTTTCGCGGTGCCGCCATTGTCGAGCAGCGGCACGCGCCAGACGGCGTTGTCGCGCGTCATCGCCACGTACAGCACGCGGCCCGACGGATCGAGCACGAGTCCGTTCGGGCTCACGCCGTTCGAGAGCAGGCAGTCGAGGCGGCCGTCGGCGCGCAGACGGTAGACGCGGCCCGTGGGATCCTGGAGCCCCGTCTGTCCCTGATCGGTGAAATAGATGTCGCCGTTCGCGGCGATCGCGAGGTCGTTGCAGCCTTTGAACGACTCGCCGTTACGCGAGGTCAGCAGCGGCTCGACGCGTCCGCTTTGCGGATCGAGCTGCATGACGCCGTTGCGGTAATCGGCGATCAGAATGCGGCCGTCCGGATGGAACTTGAGGCCGTTCGGCTCGCCTTCGTATTGCGCGACGAGCGTCCAGTCGCGTTCACCGCCGCCCTCGCCACCTTCAATGCGAAAGATGCGGCCGAACGGAATATCGACGACATAAAGCCGCCCTTGCGCGTCGAACGCCGGACCTTCGAGGAAGCTGTCGACGCTCTGCCCCGCCTTGTTGGCGTTGGCCCAGGCCGAGCTTACGCCGGTCTGGCGAAAGCGCGCCGGCATCGTGGAAAACACGCGCGTCGGCACGACGCGCGGCGGTTCATCGAGATAGAACATGCGGTGCCCTCAGGCAAGGCGAGATTAACCAGAGATCTGTTCGAGGCTCAGGCCGCGCGAGCGCGGGCCGAACAGGCCGATCGTGAGCATCACCACGAACATCGATCCGGCGATCAGCGCGAACACGCCGGGCACGCCCAGGTGACGCAGGAAGAAGCCGATCAGGAAGCCCGAGAGCATCGCGCTGATGCGGCTCGCCGAATAGACGAGGCCGATGGCGCGCGCCCGCATGCGCGTCGGGAACAGCTCGGCCTGGTAGGTGCGGTACGAGAACGTCATGCAGTTGCCCGCCAGCGTCATCAGCAGGCCCATCGCGACGAGCAGCATCGGCTCGCGCTGCTGCGCGAAGACGATGCCGAGCACGGCCATCGCGGCCGACGCGCCCACGATCAGCCATTTGCGTTCGACGCGGTCGGCGATCAGCATCGACAGCAGCGGCCCGAGCGGACTCGCGATGGCGATCAGAAACGAATACCAGAGGCTGTGCGTGAGCGTCACGCCTTTTTCGGCGAGCAGCGTCGGCACCCAGCTCGCGAAACCGTAATAGCCGATCGACTGGAAGAAGTTGAACACCAGCAGCATGATCGTGCGGCGACGATAGCGCGCGTTCCACGGGCTGTCGTTCTCCGCCGATACGGTTGCGTGCGCAACGTTCTGGACAGGCTCGACGCGGGCCACCGGCAGCGGCTTGCCCGTCGCGCGCTCGATGCGCTTTTCCAGCCGCGCGACGATCGCTTCGGCCTCGGCCACGCGGCCGTGCTGGATCAGCCAGCGCGGGCTTTCCGGCAGACCCAGGCGAATCAGCCAGACGAACACCGCGCCCGAGCAGCCGATCCACACGACCCAGCGCCAGCCGTCCTGACCGAACGGCGCGATCGGCACGAGTTGCCACGACAGAAACGCGATGGTGGGAATCGACGTGTACTGGATCGCCTGCACGAAGGCGAAAGCGCGGCCGCGCAGACGCGCGGGCACGAACTCGGAGACGTAGGCGTCGATGGTCACGAGTTCCGCGCCCACGCCGATGCCCGCGATCACGCGCCAGAACACGATCCAGCCGGGCGCGTCCTGCAGCGACATCATCACGGCGGCGAACGTGTAGCAGAGCAGCGCGCCGACGAACACGCGGCGGCGGCCGAGCCGGTCCGCGATAAAGGCCACGCCGATCGTGCCGATAAAGAGCCCGAGAAACAGCGCGGCGACGAACGCGCCGAGACCGCCGAGATCGAACAGCGAGGCCGTCGTCTTCGTGAAGATGCCGGCCTTGACGAGTCCCGGGCCGATATAGGCCGTGAGGAACATGTCGTAGATCTCGAACCAGCCGCCAAGCGCGAGCGCGCCGATCAGAAGCCACACGGGCGCGCTGGGCGGCAGCCGGTCGAGACGCGCCGAGATCTGGCGCGCGTGGGCCTCGGGCGCGGCATACGCGCGAGGGACTTCGTGCGCGCCCTCCGAGGCACGCGGCACATCGGCCGCCGTGCGCGCGTCATGAACGTCACGCGCGCCGGCGACGGGGGTGCTCGATTGCATGGCCTTGTCTCCTGTCTTGTTTTTTGGTGTCGCTGCGTTCGACCGATCGTCGTTTAAACCGGACAGCCCTTCTTGCGCAGCAGCGCGTTGAAGCGTTCCGGGTCCGCGCTGCCCGCCGCGTTGGTCGCGCGGATCGTGTCTTCCTTGTCCGCGTGGGCGCGCACCAGCGGCAGCAGCGCGTCGAGCCGGTCGACCGGCACGGCGATCACGCCGTCCGCGTCGCCGAGAATCAGGTCGCCGGGATTCACGACCATGCCCGCGCACGCGATCGGCACGTTCACCTCGCCCGGGCCTTCCTTGCTCGGGCCACGGAACGTGTGGCCGCGCGCGTAGACCGGCATGCCGCCTTCGGCCCATTCGGCGAGATCGCGGATCGCGCCGTCGATCACGAAGCCGCCGATCTTCTTCGTGAGCGCCGAGGTGCGCATCAGTCCGCCGATCAGCGCCTGGGTCAGATCGCCGCCGCCATCGACGACGATCACGTCGCCCGGCTGCGCCAGCTCGATCGCCTTGTGGATCATCATGTTGTCGCCGGGACGCACGCGCACCGTGATGGCCGGGCCGCACATCGTCAGCGTGACCGAATGGTGATAGGCGCTCAGGCCGTAAGCGCCCGTGCTGCGGCCCATGCAGTCGCCCGCGTGCGCGACCGGCACGCTGCGGAACGCTTCGATCTGCGCGGCGCTGGGCAGCGAAGTGCGCTGGCCGACGAAGAAACCTGCGGGCCAGCCGGCCCGGTCCTGAAGGGAGTTCATGCGATGACCTTGAGATCTGAGTGAGGATTCTGAAGCACGGCGCCGTTCACGCAGGCGGCGGCATCGACCGCCTCGCCGCGCAGAAAACGCAGGCAGGTTTCGGCGGCGGACACGGCCACGGCGTCGAGCGCGTCGGGCGTCGAGCCGCCCACGTGCGGCGTGAGCACGACGTTGGGCAGCGCGGCGAGCGGATCGTCGGCGGGCAGCGGTTCGTGGCGGAAGGTGTCGAGGCCCGCCGCCGCCAGCTTGCCGCTGCGCAGCGCGGCCACGAGCGCCGCTTCGTCGATCAGTTCGCCGCGCGCCGTGTTGACGACGATCGCGCCATCGGGCAGACGCGCGATCGCCGCGGCGTCGAGCAGATTGCGCGTGTGCGCGTTGACGGGGCAATGCAGGCTCAGCACGTCGGCCTGCGCGAGCAGCGCGTCGAGCGACGTTTCGAGCGTGACGAACGGCTGCGCGTCGGCCTGCTTCGCGACCGGATCGAAGGCGCGCACGTGCAGGCCGAGCGCATGCGCGATCGCCGCGACGCGCTTGCCGATCTGCCCGTAACCGACGAGACCGAGCGTGCGGCCATGCAGTTGACGGCCGTCGCCCGTGCGGGTCCAGCGGCCCGCGCGCAGTTCGCTGTCGAAGAAGTTGAGCTTGCGCGCCGCGGCCAGCATCAGGCCGATCGCGAGTTCCGCGACCGAATGCGTGTTCGTGCCGGGCGTCGTGAAAACGGGAATGCCGCGCTGCGTGGCGGCGTCGACGTCGATATTGGTCACGCCCACGCCGTGCTTGCAGATCACGCGCAGCGTCGGGCAGGCGGCGATGGCCGCGCCGCTCAGCTCGACCGTGCGCGAGATGACCGCGTCGATGGGTTGCGTGGCGAGAATGCGCGCGACCTGCGCGGCGTCCTGGGCGTCGTCGATATAGACGGTCTCGCACTGGGCGGCGGCCAGCACGCGCTGCCCCGCGGGCGCCAGACGCGGCGCGGTGACGAGAATGCGATACGACATCGGGTGTCTCCTTGATGATCTCGAAGGCGGGCGCCTGGTCGGTGGCCGCCTGCTTCCTGTCGTCATTGTTGACACCTCGACTCATAATGTCTATTTTCGATTTTTCATCTTCCCATTCCTGTCAGCTATGAATTTCCCTCGCGGCGCACGCGCCGGAAGGCAGTCGCCATGGTCATGAATCTGCAGGTCCGCGACCTGATGTATTTCGCGAAAGTGGCCGAACTCGGCCATCTGGGGCGCGCCGCCGAGGCGCTGCACGTCACCCAGCCCGCGCTGTCCAAGTGCATCGACCGGCTCGAACAGAACTACGGCGCGGCGCTGTTCGAGCGCAGCGGACGCGGCATCCGCCTGACCGACGCCGGGCGGCTGCTACAGGAGCGCGTGCGTCTCGTCGAACGCACGCTCGACGAGACGCAGCGCGAAATCGCGACGCTCGGCGCGGGGCTCTCGGGGCTGGTGAAGGTGGGCGCGGCGGCCACCATCGCCGAATTCATCATGCCGACGGCGTGCCGCGTGCTGCACGAAGAAGCGCCCGCCGTGGTGGTGGAACTGCAGATCGGCATGAACGACGTGCTGCAGGACGCCTTGCGCAAGCGCCAGCTCGACGTGGTGATCGGCCCGCTCGGCCGCCACGACGACGCACTCGTGCAGATCCCCATCCTCGCCGACGACGTGGTGGTCGCCGCCAGCGCCACGCATCCGCTCGCGGGCAAGCGGGCGACGCTCGAAGCGATGTCGGCGTGCGGCTGGGTGCTGCCCGCGCAATCGGTCGCCACGCGGCAGTGGCTCGAAGCGGTGTTCGCGGCCCACGGCCTGCCCGCGCCGCGCGCCGCCGTGATGACGAGTTCGATCGCGGCGGTGCCGCGCCTGATCGCCGAAACCGGCCTGCTGAGCTTTATTTCGCGGCGCAATCTGGAGGCGGGCCGCTTCACGCCCGCGCTCGTCGAACTGCCGAATCCGGTCACGACGATGACGCGCGAGTTCGGCGTCGTGCATCGCAACGACGACTATCTGTCGCCCGCCGCGCGGCGGCTGATCGAGATCGTGCGCGCGCAGCACGACGAGGTGACGGGCACGACGGAGACGGCTGCGGCGAAGGGGCGTGTGAAAGCGGGTGCTGCCGGCGGCCGCGCGAATCGGGGGCGATAAGCGCGTCGCGTCGATCCGCACATTTGCACGAATTTTCTTGAATTTGCACGAGTCTGCACGTTACCATGCGAAGCAGATCGCGCCGGATTCGTGCTGCCCGCACGCCGAGCCGCGCCCCCAAAATGCCGGAAAACCGCCTCAGGAGACGCCCATGACCGCCACCCGCGACCGCATCCGCATCGTCGATACCACCGTGCTGTCCGACAACTGGTACGTGCTGAAGAAAGTCACATTCGACTACCAGCGCCGCGACGGCACCTGGCAGCGCCAGAGCCGCGAAACCTACGACCGCGGCAACGGCGCGACCATCCTGCTGCACGATCCCGCGACCGGCAACGTCGTGCTCACGCGCCAGTTCCGCATGCCCGCGTTCGTCAACGGCCACGACGGCATGCTGATCGAAACGGCCGCCGGCCTGCTCGACAACGCCTCGCCCGAGGCGCGCATCCGCGCCGAAGTCGAGGAGGAAACCGGCTATCGCGTGCGCAATCTGCGCAAGGTGTTCGAGGCGTTCATGAGCCCCGGCTCGGTCACGGAGAAGCTCTACTTCTATCTCGGCGAATACGACGCGTCGCTGCGCACCGGCGAGGGCGGCGGGATCGCGGAGGAAGGCGAGGATCTCGACGTGCTCGAACTGCCGCTCGGCGAGGCGCTGGCGATGATCGAGCGCGGCGAGATCGTGGATGGGAAGACCATCATGCTGCTGCAGTACGCGGCGCTGCGAGGTCTCGCCGGTCACGCGCGCGCCGCCTGAACCGCTGTCCTTCACTGTCACGAAATCATCATGTACATCGTCACCCTCACTTATTGCGTCTCGCACGAACGCATCGACGACGCCCTGCCCGCGCACCGCGTCTATCTCGACGCGCAGTTCGCCGCCGGCAACTTCATCGCCGCCGGGCCGAAGCTGCCGCGCGACGGCGGCGTGATCGTCGCGTCGAATATGGATCGCGCGCGTCTCGACACGATCCTCGCCGCCGATCCGTTCGCGCAGCAGGAACTCGCCACCTACGCGGTCACGGAGTTCAAGGCCACGCGGCTCGCGCCCGGTCTGAATCTGCCGGTTCCCGAGGCGTCGTAACACACGCGCACACACGCGCACACACGCCCGCACGCGACACGCTCGCCCGACGTTACCGACGTTACCGATGTTACGTAACGCCGTCACGCGACACGCGCGCCGCGTTACGTAACCCCCACGCGCGCGGGAACGTAATCGGGCCGTTGCGCGCGCATCGGATGCCGCCGCGCCGTGGCATGGCTCCTGCTTGAATGAAGCGCATAACCACAAGCACGGCGCGCGGCGCAGTCACGGATTGCGGCGCGCGCGGGCACCGACCACGCGACTTCGATGAGCACGCCCACCGTCTACGAAACGGCCTTTCTTGCCGCGCCCTTCGGCGCGTTTCTGTGCCGCGCCGATGGCGTCTTCGCACGCGTGAATCCCGCGTACGAACAGCTCACCGGTTATCGCGCGCAGGACCTGATCGGCCAGCGCAAATTCATCGCCCTGCACGATCCCGCCGAACTCGTGCGCCGCGCCGGACCGCTCAACGACGCCAACGGCGCGCAGGGCGCGCAGGGCGCGCACGGCATCGAGCGATTCCAGGGCGAATGGGCCTACGTCAAGCGCAACGGCACGCGCGTGCCGGTCTCGCTCGCGCTCGCACCGCTGCCGGGCGCGCTCGACGCGCACTACATCGGCATTGCCGTCGACACCACGCGTCACTCGCAGGCCGAGGCGCGGCTCTGGTACGTCTCGTATCACGACCGCGCCACGCGCCTGCCCAATCGCGATCTGTTTCTCGAACGGCTCGATCTCTCGCTCGCGCGCTGCCGGCGCGCGGACACGGCGCTCACCGTGCTCGTGGTCGAGATCGACGATCTGCAGAAAACGCGCGAAACGCTCGGTCCCGACGGCGTCGATCTCGTACTCGAATACGCGGGCGAACGCCTGCGGCGGCTCGTGCAGGCCGAGTGCAGCGAGAGCGTGGTCGGCTCGATTGGCGGCGACCAGTTCGCGATCGCGCTGCCCGGTCACGGCGACGATGCGAGCCCGCTCGCGCAGCAGCTGATCGACGCGTTCGCGCGCACGGACGGCGCACAGCCCACGCGCGGCGCGACCATGAGCGTGGGCGCGGCGCGCTTTCCCGCCGATGGCGCGGATGCCGCCACGCTCGTGCGCCGTGCGGGCGTGGCCGTGTCGGAAGCGCGGCGCGCCGGACGCGGCCAGCTATGCCGCTTCGTGCGCGCGCAGGAAACGCGCGCCACGCGTCAGCTCGAACTCGAACAGGCGCTGCGGCGCGCCATCGACGCCCGCGAATTCTTTCTGCATTATCAGCCGCGCGTCTGCCTGAAGACCGGACATATTCTGCAATCCGAAGCCTTGCTGCGCTGGCGGCATCCGGTGCATGGCCTCGTGAGCCCCGCCGAATTCATTCCCGTGGCCGAACAGGCCGGGCTGATCGACTCGATCGGCGCGTGGGTCATGGATACGGCCTGCCGCGAGACCGGCCAGTTGCAGCGCCTCGCGCGCACCGCCACGAAGGTGGGCGTGAATGTGTCGCCGCAGCAGTTCGCCAATCCGCGCCTGCTCGAACAGATCGAACGCGCGCTGGAAAAGGCCGCCATCGCGCCCGAGCAGCTTGAAATCGAAATCACCGAGAGTCTCTTGCTGACCGACACCGAACGCACCGTGCGCACGCTGCATGCGTTGCGCGCGCTTGGTATCGAAGTGGCCGTCGACGATTTCGGCACCGGTTATTCGAGTCTCGCGTGGCTCGCGAGTCTGCCGCTGAACCGCCTCAAGATCGACCGCTCGTTCATCGCGAAGATGGGCGCCGACGCGCGCAGCGACGCGCTGGTGGGCGCGATCATCTCGATGGGCCACGCGCTCGAACTGAGCGTGACCGCCGAAGGCATCGAGACCGCCGAACAGGCGCAGCGGCTGCGCGAACTCGGCTGCGACGAAGCGCAGGGTTTCTGGTTCTCGCGGCCGGTCTCGCTGCAGACGCTGCGCAATCTGCTGGAGCCGGGAGTGGGGCTGGTGTGTCCGGCGTGAGCGACGCTTTATTGCGCCTGACTCATCCCCGACCAGACAATCTCCAGCTCCACGCCAATCGAGCGCGCCAGCCCGTCGAGGCCGGGAAACAGCGAGGCGTTGGTGATATTCATCCGGTAGAGCCACTTCATGGCGTCCATGCGGATGCGCGCGGGCAGCACGATCTGATGCAGCAGTTCTTCGTTGCTCTCGTAGCCATCGAGAATCGCCTGCAACGGCTTGTCGATCACACCCGGCACCACGAACGTGCCCGACTGCGCCACCAGCCGGTCGTCCATTTCGGTCGGCTCGCCGGACCAGAGAATTTCATTCGTATTGCAGAAGAAATAGCGCTCGAAATGACCGGGCACGCGCGGATCGATCACGTCGCGCGTGAGGACGGGATCGGTTTTCGGACGCGCGCGATTGTTCCAGAGCGCGGGCGTGTTGAGCGCGTAGACGGCCGCGTCGCCGGTCGCGCGTTCGAGCGCGAAGAACGCGGCCACGAACGGGCTCTTGGTGAAGTCGAGCAGACGCGTGGGCGCGCCGTGATGCTGCATCAGCGCGAGGCAGCGCAGGTCGTCTTCGAGAATCGCCGGATGGGCGAGAAAGTTATGCGCCTTGCGGCGAAACACGCGAATCGCGCGTTCCTCGCGCGAGCGCCATTCGTCGTGGTCGCCCACATAGTCGCGCATATAGCGTGACAGCGAGCTTTCCAGCCGCCATTGGGCATTCTGTTGCCCGCGAAACGCCCACCCGTCGAGTTGCGTGGTGAGCGCCATGAACTGATTCCAGTCGGTGAGTTCGGTTGTCTGCATGCCCTGTCCTCTCGCCGCGCGGCACGGGCGCTGGCCCGCGCCGTCGCGCGCATCGTCGGACAACCTAACACATCGGCGGTGACAGCGTGAAGTCCGCGTTCGGCGCGTGCATCGTGCACGAACCACGCTGCGTGCAACGCACGCTCATCACGCCGCCGCGCGGCGCGGCAGCGGCTCCATCGGCACGCGGCTCACCCACGCGAGCGCCCCGAGACTGATGATCGCCGTGAGGATCAGGTAGTAGCCCGGCGCGCTCTTGTCGCCGGTCGCGCCCAGCAGCCAGGTGACGATGGCGGGCGTGAAGCCGCCGAACACCGTCACGCCCACGTTGTAGCCGATCGCCATGCCGGTCGCGCGCGTGGCGGCCGGGAAGATTTCGGCCATCAGCGCGGGCAAGGCGCCGAAGTAGATCGACTTGAGCAGCGCGAGCCAGGCGATCAGCACATAGAGCGCGAACGCACTGCCGCTGGATGTGGCCCACACGAAACCGGGGTACGCGCTCACGGCGAACAGGAGCGCGATCCACGTCATCTGGCGGCGTCGGCCGATGCGATCGGAGACGTGGCCCGCGAACGGCGTGACCACCGTGAGGATCACGCCGCCCAGCATGGTCGCCGCAAAGCCCGTGGTCGCCGGCAGATGCAGCTCGCGGATCGCGAACGTGGGCACGTATTGCAGCAGATAGTTCACCGCCGTCGACACGGTCAGCAATCCAATCGCGGTCAGCACGAGACGTTTTTGCTGCGCGAGCACGGCGCGCACGGGCGATGTGCTGTGCTCGGCCTGCGTGAAGTCCTCGGCGTCCTGAAGAAAGCGTCGCAGATACAGCCCCACGGGGCCGATCAGCAAGCCGAAGAAGAACGGCAGACGCCAGCCCCACGCGGCGAGATCGGCGGGCGCCATCGTCTTCGCGAGGCCGTAGCCGAACGACGCCGCCAGCAAGGTCGCGAGCCCTTGCGTCGCGAACTGCCAGCTCGCGATAAAGCCGCGCCGATGCGGCGCATGTTCGATCAGCAGCGCCGTCGACGCGCCGAATTCGCCGCCCGCCGAGAAGCCCTGCACGAGGCGCGCCGCCAGCACGAGCAACGGCGCGGCCACGCCGATCGACGCGTAGTCGGGCACCAGCGCGATGATCGCCGTGCCGAGCATCATGAGACTCACGGAGAGCATCAGCGCCGCCTTGCGGCCGCGTTTGTCGGCGTATGCGCCCAGCACCATGCCGCCGAGCGGGCGCACGAGATACGAGGCACCGAACGCGCCGAAAGTCAGCAACAGCGAGGCGGTCTCGTTCGCGGCCGGAAAGAAGTGCTTGCCGATAAAGACCGCGAAAAAGCCGTAGATGGCGATGTCGAACCATTCGAGCGCGTTGCCGACCGAGGTGGCGACGACGAGCTGCATGAGACTGGGCGTGCGTTTCGTGGACATGATGTTGGGCGCGCGCGGCGCAGGCAAAAAGTGACGATGACGGCTAGCGGGCGGCGTGATCCGCAGCGCTCGCGGAACGCGCCGCGAGCCGCTGCGCATCCGCGCCGAGGTCGAACCAGAGTCCCGCCATCACGGCGAGCGACTCGCGCGCGACGCTGCCGAGCAGATGCTCGTTCGGCGCGTGCTGCGCGCACGCGGGATACGAATGCGGCACCCACAGCGTGGGCAGGCCGAGCGTTTCGGCGAACACATCGTTCGGCACCGTGCCGCCGAGGTTCGGCAGCAGCGCGGGCTTCTTGCCGGTGCTCGCGCGCAGCGAATCGAGCGCCCAATGCACCCACGCGTCGTCCGGATCGAGACGCGTGGCGGCCGCCGTCTGCATCACGCGCACGTGCACTTCCGGAAAGCCGAGCCGCGCGAAATGCGCCTCCAGATGCTCGCCCACGCGCCGGTAATCGGTGCCCACGACGAAGCGCAACTGGCAGGTCGCCTGCGCGCGCGGCGGAATCGCGTTAACGGGCGCATCGGGATTGCCGGCCTTGAACGCGAGCACTTCGAGCGTGTTCCAGGCGATCACGCGTTCGGTGGGCGTGAGGCCCGGTTCGCCCCAATCGGCGTCAATGGCAGGCGCGTTGTCGTCGCCGCCCAGTTCGATGTCGGCGAGCGCCGCGCGCACGCTTGCGGGCACAGGCGGCGGACGCAGCCCTTCGACGGCAATCGCGCCGTGCCGGTCGACGAGGCTGGCAATCGCATGCGAGAGCACGATGGCCGGATTGCGCAGCGCACCGCCCCAGTTGCCCGAGTGATGCGCGCCCTCGCGCAGATCGATCAGAAGCTCGAACGTGACGCCGCCGCGCGAGCCGAGGAAGATCGTCGGGCGCTGCGCGCTCACACGCGGACCATCGGACGCGATGAAGACGTCGGCGGCCAGCGCGTCGCGTTCGGCGGCGCAGACTGCGTCGAGGCCCGGCGAGCCGATTTCCTCGCCGGTTTCGAAGATCACCTTCACGTTGTAGCCGAGCTTGCCCTCGCGCGCGGCCAGCACCGCCGCCAGCGCCGCGAAGTTGACCGAATGCTGGCCCTTGTTGTCGGCGCAGCCGCGTCCGTACCAGCGGTCGCCCTCCACGCTCACGCGCCACGGCGCGAGGCCCGCGCGCCACTGGTCGTCGTAGCCGCGCACCACGTCGCCGTGGCCATAGGTCAGCACGGTCGGCAGCGCGGGGTTTTCGATGCGTTCGGCGATCAGAAACGGCGCGCGCGCGTTCACCGGGTTCGCCGCGAGGCGGCTCGTGAAGCCCAGTTGCGCGAGCGCGGGCGCGATCTCGTCGCTCAGATAGGCGCGCAGCGCATCGGCCTGAGCGGGATTCTGGCTTTCGGTGCGAAACGCCACGCGGCGTTCGAGGTCGCGCAGGAAGTCGCCGGAATCGAAGTGGCGCAGCGCGGCGTCGATGGCCTGCTGGCGTTGCCCCGACGTTTCATCGGCCTTGACGTGAGCGTTGAGGTGAGCGTTCACGGAGTCTCCTTTCATGTCGATCGAGCGTCGATCAAAGCGTTTCGCGGATGCGGAATGAAAGCAGTCTAGGAACGTCAAAAATTCGCAACAATTTCAAATTTTGCGGATAGCATTGCCGAAAAGGCAACGCACACATCGATCGCATCCCGGAGAGTTCGTCATGCTGCACGGCATCGCCCTGCGCTATTTCGTCGAGGTCGCGCGCACCGGCTCGCTCGCCGCCGCCTCGCAGACGCTGCACGTCGCCGTCTCGGCCATCAGCCGCCAGATCGGCAAGCTCGAAGAGGACGTCGGCACGCCGCTGTTCGAGCGCATGCCGCGCGGCATGGTGCTCACGGAGTCCGGCGAGCGCCTCGCCGCGCATGCGCGCCGCGCGCTGCTCGAAGGCGACGCCGTGCTCGCCGAAATCGCCGCCGCCAAGGCGCTCGGACGCGGCATCGTGCGCGTCGGCTGCACCGAGGGCTTCACGCGCTCGTTCCTGCCGAGCGTGCTCGCGCGCCATCACGCGGCCGTGCCGCACGTACAGTTCATGTTGCGCGCCGGCACGCCCGCTCAGGTCGAGCACTGGGTCGCGGCGGGCGAAGTCGATCTCGGCCTCGCGTTTTCGGGCGGCGATCCGGCGAAAGTGCACGTGGAATACACCGCGCGCGCGAGCGTCTGCGCGCTGCTCAATCCGGCGCATCCGCTCGCGCAACGCGCGTCGCTCACGCTCGCCGATCTGCGCGACTATCCGGTCGCGCTGCTCGAACGCGGCAACACCGCGCGTCAGCTGCTCGACGAATGCTGCGCGCGCCAGGGCGTCCAGCTCGCGCCGATCCTCACGAGCAACAATTCGAGCGCGCTGCATGCATTCGCCGCGCTCGCGAACGCCATCACGCTCGGCAGCCGCCTCTCGCTCGCGGGCCTCCAGCATCTGAGCGACGATCTCGCGCTGGTCGCGCGCCCCATCGACGAACCCGAGCTGAGCCAGCGCAGCCTCTGCATCACGACCATGCGCGAGCGGCGCCTGTCGTCGGCGATCGAAAGCGTGTTGAAAGCGCTGATCGAGGCGATCGAAGCGGCTGCCTGAATGCGCCGCCGAATTCGGCACGGCAAACGTTTCGTCCCTAAAAATGGCGCCGATCCGGAAGATCGCAAACGATTTGCGAAATGTCATGCGCGGCGCATCGCGCGCCTTCAGTTCCCATCCGGCGCGCCGATAAACAGGTCGGGAAGGCGGCCATGCATCGCCTTCCCGCCATGCACCTGGCGCCGGCGACGCACGCGATCGCGCCGGCCCGCCACGGAACGGAGACCGCTCCATCTGGAGCCGCACGGGAAATCAAGAAAACGTGAAGCGACTATCGTTGAAACAGAAGGCGTGGAGCATCGTCGCGCTGTTGTGGATCGCCCTCATCGTGCTGGTCGTGGTCAACGCGATCATGACGCGCACCGGCATGCTCGAAGACCGCAAGGCGTCGCTCGCGCAGCAGACGCAGACCGCGCTCGGCACGGTCGCTTACTTCCAGAAAGAAGCGGCGGCGGGCCATCTGTCCGTCGACGAGGCCAAGCGCCAGGCCATCGCCGCGCTGCGCGGCATGCGCTACGGCGCGGACCAGAGCGGCTATTTCGGCATTTACGACAGCGCGGTGCTCGCGCTGCTCGTGCCGCCCAAGCCCGAACTCGAAGGCAAGAGCCAGGCGAACATGACCGATCCGAACGGCACGCCGGTCGCCGCGGAGATCGTCAAGAGTTCGTCGGCGGGCGGCAATCACTTCAGCACCTACGTCTGGCCCAAGCCGGGCCACAGCAAGCCGGTCGGCAAGATCACCTATGCGGACGTGGTGCCCGACTGGGACTGGCACGTGTTCACGGGCGTCTACGTGGACGATATCGACGATGCCTTCTTCGCCTCGCTGCTGCGCAATCTCGCGCTCGTGATGCTGATCGGCGCGGCGCTCACGCTCGGCATGTTCTGGCTGATCCGCAGCATCCGCGCGAGCCTCGGCGGCGAGCCCGATTATGCGGCCGACATTTGCGAGCGCATCGCCTCGGGCGATCTCACGGCGCGCGTGCAGGTCGCGAGCGGCGACGATCGCAGCCTGCTGCATGCGATGAGCCAGATGCAGCGTCAGCTCGTCGATACGGTGCAGCGCATTCAGACTTCGGCGGAATCGATCACCACGGGCGCGCAGCAGATCGCCGCGGGCAATCTCGATCTTTCCTCGCGCACCGAGGAGCAGGCCGCTTCGCTGCAGGAAACCGCCGCGAGCATGGAGCAGCTCACGACCACGGTGAAGCACAACACCGACAACGCGCGCCAGGGCAACACGCTCGCCGTCAACGCGTCGGACGTGGCGGCGCGCGGCGGCGACGTGGTGCGCCGCGTGGTGCAGACCATGCACGATATTTCGGAAACCTCGAAGCGCGTCGAGCAGATCATCGGCGTGATCGACGGCATCGCGTTCCAGACCAACATTCTCGCGCTGAACGCCGCCGTGGAAGCGGCGCGCGCGGGCGAACAGGGACGCGGTTTCGCGGTGGTCGCGGGCGAGGTGCGCACACTCGCGCAACGCAGCGCGGGCGCGGCGAAGGAAATCAAGGAACTGATCGGGCAGTCGGTCGCGCAGGTGGTCGAAGGCTCGAAGCTCGTCGACGAAGCAGGTTCGACGATCGACGAAGTGGTCCAGCAGGCGCGCCGCGTGGCCGATCTGATGGGCGAGATCGCGGCGGCGTCCGAGGAGCAGCACACGGGCATCGAGCAGGTGAACCGCGCCGTTTCGCAGATGGACGAAGTCACGCAGCAGAACGCGGCGCTGGTAGAAGAAGCGTCGGCGGCGGCGCAGTCGATGGCCGCGCAATCGAACGGTTTGCGCGACGTGGTGGCGGTGTTCCGCATCGGCTCGCAGACGGCGATGCACGCGAGCGCGCCGACAACGCCAACGCAGCCCGCACGCCAGGCACGCGGTGCGCAAGCGGTTCGCAGCGCGCCGGTTGGCGGGAAATCCGCGAAATCCGTGCAAGCCACGCCAGCCCCGCAAACCGCGAAATCGAACGAAGTGCTGAAGCGTCCGAATCTCGCTGCGAGCGCGAAAAGCGTCGGCGCAACGAAGGCTGCTTCGCCTGCCTCCTCGCCCTCGCCCGTCGCCGCGACTGCGGGCAGCGATGAGGACTGGGAAACGTTTTAAGCCTTTTAAGTCTCGCGTGAGCGCTTCACGAATCGCTCACGCGATCAACGCAAAACACCCATAAAAAAAGGCGCACGCTTCACGGCGTGCGCCTTTTTTATCGTCCGCATCGAGCGGATCGATACCTCATGCCTCGCGCCGCGAACGCATCCATTGCGCGAACGTCACGCACTCCTGCGCGAGCTCCACGCCTTCGATGCGCGTCCAGCTATAGTGCGCGTCGGGCGAACCCGGCAGCGGCTGCGGCTCGGCGAACTCCACGCGCGCCATGCCCGGACGGTACGCCTCGTTGGGCCAGAACACCGGCATGATGCGCCGCCCTTCCATTTCCTCGCGCAGCGCCGACGGACCGCCTTCGTCGGTCACGACGTCGCATTGCGCGTCCCAGTCGTGCGCGTC
This sequence comes from Paraburkholderia tropica, assembly GCF_014171495.1. Classification (NCBI taxonomy): domain Bacteria; kingdom Pseudomonadati; phylum Pseudomonadota; class Betaproteobacteria; order Burkholderiales; family Burkholderiaceae; genus Paraburkholderia; species Paraburkholderia tropica. The sequence goes on along the minus strand of NZ_CP049137.1, from coordinate 838,570 downwards.
CCACGCGAGAAAGACGCCCGGATTGCCCGACGCGTCGAACGTGAGCACGGCGTTCTGCTCGGGCCGCCAGTAGTATTCGACGAGCCGTTCGCGCTGCGCGAGCGCATGCAATGCGTCGTTGGTGCGCCGGTCGGCGTAGATCGCGCCCACGCCGTGCACGCCGATATGTCCGCGCCCCGCGCAATGCTTCTGCTGCGCGTTGGCGAGCGCGTGCGCGAGCTTGCGCGTCATGCCCGGGTCGGACTTCTTCAGGTAGAAGTGGATGAGGCCCGCGTTGAAGGCGTCCACGGCATGCGACTCGTCGGCGGTGCCGGTCAGCAGGATGCGCGTGCAGTTCACGTCCTTCACCGAGTCGAGGAATTCGAGGCCGTCCTGGCCCGGCATGTCGTAATCGACGACGATGGCCGCCACTTCCTCGAAGCGCGAGGCGTCGGCGAGCGCGTCGTGACCGAGCGCATTGCCGCCTTTCTTTTCGAATTCCGACCACGCCTCGCCCGACATCGGGCTATGGGCCACGCCGCGCGCGCCGCGCTGTTCGATAAACGCACGCGCCTCTTGCTGCGAGGTGAAGAAATGATGCGTGGGCAGGTTCGGAAAGAGACCGCGCAACGCGTGCAGGAAATCCGCGCTGTCGTCGAGAAAGACCACGGATACGGGGTAAAAAACCGGCTGTCTGACGATGGAACTCATGTATTTGCCTCGGTGAACGCGCCGTCATGCGCCGCGCTTTCACGTCTCGTGCTCGAAGAACAGATGCGATGGCGGCAGGAGCCTCGCGCGGGCTCCGGCATTACGGCAAGCTGCACCGCCTTGCCGCCGCCCGGTGATTATGGGGCCTCGCGGGCGCACTCGGCAACCATTCGGCCAGAGCCAGGCCACGCCGCTGCGCCGACGCCACAACCCCGGCTCCATGCGCGATCGCGCAGAAAACGTTTGCGCGCATCGCCATTGCGCGCCAATCCAGCCAAACCTTCGAGCGCCGCCTCGAGTATGTGGCCACAGCGGTATTGGCTGCCGGGGAACGCGCACAGAATTGGGGGCATGTCTTCAAACATCGAAGACATGCGCGGCCGCCGCAAGCGGCCATTCCGATCTGGAGTCAATCGCATGAATGCCCGTGAATCGATCCCCGCAGTGCTCTCCCGTGGCGCCAACGGATTTTCCGACGAAATCATGGAGGCTAAGCCGAGCAAGACTTTCCATCACGTCATCGATATTTATCTCAAGGACTCGAATGCTTTCATGAACACGTATTTCGCCCGCTATTTCGAGTGGCAGGGCATTTGCCGCGAGCGCTGGTTCCACGAATGCATCCATAACAATCTGCTCGCGGCGGGCGGCGTCTTCGTGACGAAGCGCGCGCATCAGGAATATGTGCAGGAGACGTTTCCGTTTCAGCGCGTCGACTGCTACATGAACACCTTCCAGGTGCGCCAATGCTCGGCCTATCTCGTGTTCCGCTTTTGCGTGGACGGACGGCCCGTTTCGCTCGGCTACCAGCAGATTCTCTTTGCCGGCACCGACAAGCGGATTCGCCGTTTCCCGCCGGGGATCATCGAGCGCGTCAAGGAATACGAGCTCGTTCTGCCGACCAGCGCGAATTGAGCGCGTCCGGTGCTTCGTTCGCCGCGCCAGGAAAGCGGCAACGCGGCGGCATGCTGTCTGAAACCGAGGCAGGCGGTCATCCGGTAGAAACTGCCGGATACGCTCAGCCCGCGTAGTCCTGCCCCGCCGTGCGGCGGGGCTTCCCCGGCGACTCGTGCAGCGCGCGGTCCGCCGGGGAACCCGGCTCGGGCAGTTGCAGCGTGAAGGTGGTCGCGAGCCCCGGCACCGACTCGCAGACGATCGTGCCGCCCAGCGCGTCGGCCACGCGGCGGCAGAACGCCAGCCCCATGCCCGCGCCCTTGCCGTGCGATTTGGTCGAATAGAACGGCTCGAAGATATGCGGCAGCACATCGGGCGCGATGCCCGGGCCGCTGTCCGTGAAGCGCAGCACGCAGTAGCCGTTCTCGCTCGCCGCGCTGATCTCCACGCGCCCCGCGCCCACCGCGTGAATCGCGAACAGCGCGTTCTTCAGCAGATTGAACAGCACGAACACGACCAGCGAATCGGAGCCCGAAAAGCACAGTTGCGGATCGATGGCCTCGACCTGCACCATCTCGCGTTCGCCGGGCCGGAACGGAAAGCGCTCGAGCGCCGCGTTGACGCACGAGCGGATCGGAAAGGCCTCGAAGCTGCGCCGGTCGAGCCGGTCGAGCGTGAACGACGCCAGCGACATCTCGACCACCGTGCTGGTGCTGTCGACCTGACGGCGGATCGAGGTGGCCAGCGTCGACAAACGTTCCGACTGCCCCGGATACAGTCCATCGACGCAAAGCTGGTGCTGCACCGCGAGCTGATAGCCGCGCATGAGTTCGGGCAGCACGTTGCCGATTTCCTCCGCATGCATGCCGATGGCCGCGAGCGGCGTGGCCACTTCATGCGCCACCGTGGCGGCGAGCAGATACGGCCGCATGAGCCCGTAGCGCACGATGGTGACGGCGAGAATACCGAGGCTCACGGCGATGAACACCGCGCCCACCGGATAGAACGCGATGCCGTAATTGACCGCGTAATCGGTCGCCGCCACGCCATAGAGCCCGAGGCTCAGCAGGCACAGATCGAGCAGCTTGCGGCGGTCGCGCGCCTCGGTCTGGCGTCGCGCCGAGAGCAGCAGCCAGCCGCTGCGCAAGGCGAGCAGCACGGTCTGCGCGACGTGCAGCGGATGCAGCAGTCCCGCATGCGGATACTTGCCGAAGAAGAACGTGCCGTAGCCCGACACGACTTCGTCGCTGACCGCGAGCAGCATCGCGAGCACGACGCTCAGCCCGTACGACGCGAGCAGCAACGGCCGTTCGCTGCGCCGCGCGCTCACTTCGATCACGAAGTGATAGAACGTGGTGGGCAGGAACAGGATGAAGAGATAACCGAACTTGACCAGCACGCCCGCCAGTTCGGGGTCCGAGGTCTGGAACAGGAATGCCCACGTGCCTTGCCAGACGAAGGTGGTCGCGCACATCGATGCGAACGGCACCGAGAGCCGCGTGACGCCTTCCGTCAGCAGTACGTACACGCCGAATCCGAGAAACAACGCGGACACGAACGCGGGCAAGATCGAGTACATAAAAATATGTCGCGTGGGTTTTTGTTTTTGCTGAACGGCGCACGGCGCGGACTCAGCCTGCATCGCACATCGTTTCCTGCGCAACCTTCGCGCCCGCTCCGTACGCGCATCATGCACGCCCCGGCGTGATGCCGCGCGACGATGCGCGTTCGCGCGTGGCGCCCTGGCCGCGTCTCCCGTTGACGGGATATCCCCGTGCGGCCCGTTCCGTTTGCTGCCTGATTGCGTAATTGACTGCGTGCCTGACTGCGAGTTCGCTTGCGAGTTCGATTGCGAGTTCGGTTGCGTGCCGGATTGCGCCATTGAGCCGCTTCGAGCGGTGCCCCGGAATCTCGCTCGCGGGCCGGGCCCGCCGCCTTCATGCACGCCGCATCGGCCACGGCGCGCGCCGTTCGAACTCCGCGATTATCGCCGGGATCGTCGCCTTCTGTATGAAATATTCCCGCGTTCCACGCGCCGGATGCCCCGCGGGCTGGCGCTTTGATGCGCGACGGGTCAGGTTCGCGATAAACGGCCTTTTATGCCGCCGCGTGCGCCGCGCCCGCGAAGCGGCGGCGGTACTCGGCGGGCGTCACGCCCACGTGTTTGAGGAAGGCGCGGCGCAGCATGTCGGCGTTCGCGAAACCGCAGCGCGCGGCCACGCGCTTGGGCGCTTCGTCCTGCGTGTCGAGCAGCGCGCGCGCCGCGTCGACGCGCGCCGTCTCCACCCACGCGGCGGGCGTCACGCCCACTTCGGCCTGAAAGAGCCGCGCGAAATGGCGTGGACTCAGGTTCACCCGCGCGGCCAGTTCCGGCACGCGATGCGGCAACTCCGGATTCGCCGCCACCCAGCGCTGCAATTCCTGTAACGCCGAGCGCCCGGCCGGCTGCGTCTCGCCCTTGCGGCTGAATTGCAGCTGGCCGCCGGGCCGCTTGAAGAACATCACGAGCTGACTGGCCACGCGCAGCGCGATCTCGCGCCCGAGATCCTCCTCAACGAGCGCCAGCGCGAGATCGAGCCCCGCCGTCACGCCCGCCGCCGTGCGCAGCTTGCCGTCGCGCACGTAGAGCGAATCGGGCTCGATGACCACGCCGGGACACGCCTGCGCAAGCGCGTCCACGGACGCCCAGTGCGTGGTCAGCCGACGCGATTCGAGCAGGCCGCTCGCGGCCAGCGCGAACGCGCCCGTGCAGACCGAGCCGAAGCGCCGCGAGCGCGCCGCCGTGGTGCGCAGCCAGTCGCGCACGCGCGGCGCGAGCTGCTGGGTGGCGGCGTCGGGCGCGCCGGCGACGAGCAAGGTGTCGATGCGCTCCGTCGTCTGCCCCGCCACCGCGTCGGGCAGCAGACGCGCGCCCGACGAACTGCGGATCGGGCCCGCGCGGCACGCGATCACGCGCAGGTCGTAGAACGCGCGGCCCGACTCCGTATTGGCCTGGGCGAAGACGTCGAGCGGGCCGCTCACGTCGAGCAGCTGCACGCCGGGCAGCGCGAGAATGGCAACGATTCTGGGCATGAAGATCGGGCTCCGGAGGGCACGCGGGCGCTATGTCCTGATTCCGCGTGAAATGGCAGAAATCGACGCTCTCAGTCGAATCAAGACAATGCTAGCACAGTCCACAATGACTTCCACACCCACCCGACGGAGTCCCGCCATGAGCCTCGAACTCGCAGACGTTGCCATCCCCGATAGCCAGCTTGCGCGCGAAATCACCGAATTCGTGCGCGATACCGAATCGCCCTTGCTGTTCAACCATTCGAGCCGCGTGTATTACTTCGGCGCGCTCGCGGGCCTCAAGCGCGAATTGAAGTTCGACCGCGAACTGCTCTATGCGGGCGCGATGTTCCACGACGTCGGCCTCACGCACGCGCACAGCAGCGCGCACGAGCGCTTCGAGGTGGACGGCGCGAACGCGGCGCGCGACTTCCTGCGCGCGCGCGGCATCTCGCAACAGGATATCGATCTCGTGTGGACGTCCATCGCGCTTCACACCACGCCTGGCATCCCTCAGCACATGCATCCGGTGATCGCGCTGGTGACGGCGGGCGTCGAAATGGACGTGCTCGGCCTCACGTATCACGAGTACAGCCACGCCGAGCGCGACGCCGTGGTGCACGCGCATCCGCGCACGCCGCATTTCAAGGAAGACATCATTCAGACCTTCTACGACGGCATCAAGCACAAGCCCGAGACGACTTTCGGCAACGTGAAGGCCGACGTGCTCGCCGACAAGGACCCGCATTTCCACGCAGGCAACTTCTGCAGCGTGATCCGCTGTTCGGCTTGGGCCGCGTGAAGTCCTCGTGAAGTTCTCGTGAGGTTCGCGTGAATAAAAAAAGCGCGCAGCCGGTGAAGCCGGCGCGCGCCTGTTTGCATCGGCGATGCTCGTTATGATTCGCGGCTTCAGATTGGCGCGCGAGCGAGCGCCTGTCTGCGTGCGATCACGATGCCCAGCGCGCCGCACGCCGCCAGCAACGCGAACGCAAAACCCGCCACCGAAGGCCACTGGCCCTTCTGCCAGAACCAGCCGCCCCACGAACCCAGCACGCTCGATCCCAGGTAATACGCCAGCAGATAGAGCGACGTGGCGTGCCCCTTCGCGCCGTCCGCGAGTTGCCCGACCCAGCCGCTCGCGACCGAATGCGTCGTGAAGAAGCCCACGGTCAGCACCACGATGCCGATCACCACCAGCGCCAGTGCGCTCGACAACGTGAGCGCCAGCCCGACGGCCGCGACGATCACGCCGCCGATCAGCACCGGCGCGCGTCCGCAGCGATCCGCGAGCGCGCCCGCCGCCGACGCCGCCACGATGCCCGCGAAATACGCGCAGAAGATCATGCCGGTTTGCGTCGCGCTCAGATCGAACGGCGGCGCGAGCAGACGAAAGCCCGCATAGTTGTAGACCGTCACGAACACGCCCATCGCGAGGCAGCCGGTGGCGAACACGGCAGGCAGCGTCGATGCGGACAGATGCTTGCGCCACAGCGCGACATGATGCGCGGGGCTCAGATCGGCGCGGCGCACGAAGTGGCGCGACGCGGGCAGCAGCGCGAAGAACGCCAGCGCCGCGATCACGTCGATCACCCCGATCGTCAGCATGGCCGTGCGCCATGACAGATGCTCCGCGAGCCAGCTCATGCCGACGCGCCCGATCATGCCGCCGAACGCGGTGCCGCCCACGTACAGCCCCATCGCAAGACCGAGGCCGCCCGCGGAGATTTCCTCGGCGAGATATGCCATCGCCACCGCCGGGACGCCGCCGAGCGCGAAGCCTTCGAAGGCGCGCGCGATCAGAATGCCGTGCCACGACGGTTCGAGCGCGGCGATCACGTTGAAGAGCGCGGCCAGTGTCATCGATACGAAGATCAGACCGCGCCGTCCGACGCGCTCGGACAACGCGCCCGCGCAGAGGATCGAGATCGCGAGCAGGCCCGTCGAGAGCGAGAGCGCGAGCGAGCTTTGTGCCGCGCCGATATGGAACTCGCTCGCGAACACGGGCAGCAGCGGCTGCACGCAATAGAGCAGCGAGAACGTCGCAAAACCGGCGAGAAACAACGCGATGCTGATGCGCCGGTACGCGGACGAGCCGGGATCGACGCCCGTGCGGGTGGAGGCTGGCGAAGGTGCGGATGAAGCGGCCGGCGACGCGCGGCGCGTCGCGGCGAATTGGGTGTTCATGATGACGGGGCCTCGCGGCAAGCTGCAATGACGAGGCAAATTGTCCCGCCGCGTCGTTATACTGTCCAATATATGGAACTGGCTAACGCGATATGTTTTAGCACTGGCTCGCCAGCACATCCGTCACGCGCGTCACGCCTGAGCACGCCCACCGGAACCCGAGGCATCGCATGGAACTCCGTCATCTGCGCTATTTCGTGGCCGTCGCCGCCGAACGCAACTTCACCCGCGCCGCCGAAAAGCTCGGCATCGGCCAGCCGCCGCTGAGCCAGCAGATCAAGAGTCTCGAACGCGAGCTGGGCGTCGAGCTGTTCGTGCGCACGCCGCAAGGCGCCGCGCTCACGCAGGCAGGCGAGGCGTTTCTGGTCGAGGCGCGCCGCGTGCTCGACGACGCCACGCGCGCCGCCCAGGCCGCGCAACGCGCGGCGCGCGGCGAGTCGGGACAGATCCGCATCGGCTTCACCGGCTCGGCGGCGTTCAATCCGCTCGTGCCCACGCTGATCCAGCGTTACACGCAGCGCTTCCCCGCCGTGCAGCTCACGCTCGACGAAGCCAACACGCCGATCCTCGTGCAAGGTCTCGCCGAAGGCCGTCACGATGCCGTGTTCTTCCGCCCCGGCCGCACGACGCTGACCGAGCTGGACGGCATCGCGGTCCAGCGCCTGCCCGACGAGCCGATGAAGATCGTGCTGCCCTCGGCGCATCCGCTGGCCGCACGGCGGCGGCTGCCGCTGGCCGCACTCGCCAACGAGCCCTTCGTGCTGGTGCCCGGACCCGCGGGCATCACGCTGAACGAGGAAATCGTGCGCGCGTGCGCCGAAGCTGGCTTCAGTCCGCGGCTCGCGCAGCCCGCGCCGCAGATCGCGTCGGTCGTGAATCTGGTGGCGGCGGGCCTCGGCGTGTCGATCGTGCCCGCGGCCATCGCGCAGGTGCAGGTCAAGGGCGTGCGCTATCTCGACGTGACCGGCGTGCGCATGAGCGCGAAGCTCTCGCTCGGCTGGCGCGAAGGCGATACCTCGGCGACGCTTCGGCAGTTCGTCGCGCTGGCGCAGCACGCCGGACGCGACTGAAGCCGTCAAGCCGGGCGCGTTCGGCCACGTCACGCACCAAGCCCGCGCCGCGACCCGATGCTATGCTTGACGCCGCGCATTCCCGCAGACAGGCACATCTCCGAAGGGGCCGGGCACGATGCAGCGCAGCGCGCAGGACACCGCGAACCGCACGTCGGTGCGCGTTCTCTCCAGCATGATCATGAAGCGGCCGCATCTCGTGGTCACGCTCTGCTTTGGCGTGGCGATGCTGCTCGTCGCGCTCGTCGGCCTGCGCCAGCTTTACAACATGACGCGCTACGACCTGCAAAGCCGTCTGCGCGATCTGCAGGTGCGCGCCGTGGGCGTCGACGCGCTGATCGAAGCCGAGCGCCGCCGCCTGACCTTCCTGCGTAATTACGCCGAACACGTGCTCGCCGCCGCGCCCGAGGCGCGCGGCAGCATGCTCGACCCCGCCGTGCAGCGCGCGCTGCAAGCCAGCACGCAAGTCGCCTGGCAGACGACCGGCGAAGTGAACGGTCCGCCCGTGTTCGGCACCAACGCCGCGACGCTCGCGGGGCTGCCCGGTTTTCATCGCGACGACGTCGACCTGCCCGGCGACATCGCGCTCGCCCGCGCGATCAGTCCGCTCGTGGACATCAGCCAGCACGCCGACGCCGTGCAGAGCACCGTCGCCTTCATCTCGACGAACGGCGTCTTCGTGATCTCGCCCGAGCAGCACGGCATGAGCGTGCCCGCGCTGCTGCGCCGCTTCAGCAGCATGAACTACTATCGCGGCCAGCTTCCCGACCGCAATCCATCGCGCGACGTGCTCTGGACGCCGGTCTATACGGGCCTGCAAAAAGGCGAGGCCATCTCCACGCTCAGTGCGCCCATTTATCTGAACGACCGTTTTCGCGGCGCGGTGGTCATGGACATCACGCAGTCGCGTCTGCTCTCGCTGCAACTGGCGACGGCCGACCCCGGCGACGTACTGGAAAACGCGCCGCCGGTTGAATTCGGCCTCCTGAACAATAACGGCAACGTGGTCTACTTTCGCAACGGCGTGCTCACCGAGGAACGCCCGCGTCGTTTCAGCCTCGCGCTGCTGCAGATCGCGCGCGACTCCACCGGGCGCTGGATGCAGCGTGGCTCGGGCTATATCGAGCGGCGCGGCGATTACCTGCTGTATCAGCGCATCGGCCAGACGCACTGGATGCTGATGGCCGCCACCGACGACCGCGAACTCACGCTCGCCGCCGCGCGCCGCGTATTCAGCAGCCCGCTGATCGCCGCGTGGGCCGTGCTGGTCTTGCTGCTCGTCGGCACGCTTTTTATCGTCAAGAATATCTTCGGCAATTATGTGGAGGCGAGCGGACGACTCGAAACGCTCGCGCGCAGCGACCCGCTCACGGGCCTCGCGAATCGCCGCCGCTTTCAGGAGGCGTTTGCCGAAACCGTCGAACGCGCGCAGCGCGCCGACGATACGCGTGACACGCAGGACGCGAACATGGCGAATGCAGGCGCCGCGTCCGATCGCTCCGCGCTCGCCGTGCTGATGCTCGACATCGACTACTTCAAGCGCGTGAACGACCGCTACGGCCACGCAGCCGGCGACGCCGTGCTCACGCTGCTCGCGCAGATCCTGCGCGCGAACCTGCGCGGCGTGGACGTGCCCGCGCGTCTCGGCGGCGAGGAATTCGCGGCGCTGCTGCCGGGCGCCGATCTCGCGACCGCCAGCGCCGTGGCCGAGCGCGTGCGACTCGCGGTCGAGGTGCACGCGCAACATCTCGCCGGGCCCGCGAGCGCGGCGCATCCGGAAGCGATTCCGTTCACGGTGTCGATCGGCGTGGCGGTCTGTCCCGCCGACGGCCCCGCGCACTACGAACCGCTGCTGCAAGTCGCCGACCGGCGGCTCTACGTCGCGAAGGAAAGCGGGCGCAACCGCGTCGTGATCGCCGATCCGCAGACGCTCGGCGCGTAGCGAGGGCATGCGAGCGCAAACGTAGGCACCATTCAGGGCACGATGCGGTGTTCGCATTCCTGCATGAATTCGCGCCTGCTTTGCCAGGCAAATTCATGCGCGACGAATCGCCCGAATCATGCGCCCGTGCGCGGGCGCGCAGTGCCGGATCGGCCCAACGCGAAAACCGCTAACATCGGGCGCAACGCTTCACCCTCGCGTCCGCTCCCCGCATGAAACGACGACTGACCGCGCTGACGACGTTCTGTCTCGTGGCGCTTGCCCTCTCGGCAACGCTCGCGGCGGTGACGTACGCGTCCGACGCCGTCGTCGAGCGCAATCAGCGCCAGCAGGTCGACGAATATTCGCGCCGCGCGCTGATGCGCGCCGAACTCGTCACGAACGAAGCCGTCTCCGCCCTGCACGCGCTCACGAGTCTCGACAGCACGCCGTGCACGCCCGCCCATCTGCAGGCGCTGCGGCAAACCGAGGAGCAGTTCCGCTACATCCGCAACGTCGCCTGGACCGACGGCCAGACCATCCGCTGCTCGTCGCTGCACGGCAACGTCGAGCGCACGCTGCCGCCGGCCGAATGGTCGTATGGCGGCGGCTTCAGCGCGTGGCATTCGGAAATCGGCAAACGCGGCAATGAAATACGCATGCTGAATATCCGCCTCGGCGCGCATATCGTGGTGATCGATCCGCGCTTTTATCTCGACATCGTCCCGCTCGACGACACCATCGAAATCGCGCTGCTCGAATCGGGCGACGGCACGATCATCGCGCGCTGGCCGCGCGCAAATGCCGAGCTCGTGCAGGCCGCCTTCACGCGCGAAGCGGGCAAGCCTTTTTTCGAAAAACGCTATTACGTGGTCGAGCGCTCGCGCCGCTATCCGATTGCGGTGATCGCCTACGAGCCCGCCGACCGCGTGCGCCCCGACATGTTCGCGCAACTCAGGCTGTTCGCCGCGCCAGCGCTGCTCGCGAGCGGCTTGCTGACCTGGCTCGTGCTGCGTTGGCGGCGCAAGCTGCGCACGCCGCGCAGCGCCCTGCTCGAAGGCATCCGGCGGCGCCAGTTCGCGGCGTGGCTGCAACCGATCGTCGATCTGCAAAGCGGACGCTGCGTGGGCGCGGAGGCACTGGTGCGCTGGACGCTCGCCGACGGCACCGTGATCGCGCCCGACAGCTTCATCCCGATGGCCGAATCGCTCGGTCTGATCCAGGCGATCACCGACCGCGTGATCGAGTCGGTGTTCGAGGGCGCGGGCGCGCTGCTCGCGAAGCGCCGCGATCTGCACGTGTCGATCAACCTCACGCGCGACGACCTGATTTCCTCACGCGCGCTGGAAACGCTGCAAAGCGGCTTCGCGAAGCACGACGTGCGCCGCGACCAGATCTGGTTCGAATGCATCGAGCGCGCGTTCATCGACGCGAGCGAGGCTGCGCCCGTGCTGCAACGTTATCGCGACGCGGGCCACAAGATCCTCATCGACGATTTCGGCACCGGTTATTCGAGTCTTTCGTATCTGCAGGACCTGCCCGTGGATGGCATCAAGATCGACAAGGCCTTCGTCAACGCGCTCGCGACCGGCGCGGAAGTGAACGCGATCGTGCCGCACATCATCGGCATCGCGCACGAGCTCGGGCTGATGATGATCGCCGAGGGCGTGGAGGTCGAGCAGCAGGCCGAGTATCTGCGCGAGCGCGGCGTGCAGTTCGCGCAGGGCTGGCTCTACGCGAAGGCCATGCCCGCCGCCGAGTTCGCGCGCTGGGTCGAGGCCGCGCAGACGTCCGGGCCATCCGGGCCTTCCGCCGCAAAGCGCGAGGACGAAGCGGCGGCGCACGCCGCGCCGCGCGCCTGATCCGCGCCCCATTTCCAGCATATTGACCACAAATTCCAACTTAGTGGATAATGCGTCCACTATGTCAGAACACAGCCCGACCGACACCGGCATCAACGAGCGCATCGCCCAGCGCGTGCGCGAATTGCGCGCGGCGCGCGGCTTCACGCTCGAAGCGCTGGCCACGCGCAGCGGCGTCAGCCGCTCGATGATCTCGATGATCGAGCGCGGTTCGGCCAGCCCCACGGCGGTCGTGCTGGAGAAACTCGCGTCGGGCCTCGGCGTGTCGATGGCGAGCCTGTTCGGCGGCGCGAGCGAGTCCGCGCCCGCCGAGCCGCTCGCGCGCCGCGACGCCCAGACGCAATGGCGCGACCCGCAATCGGGCTACACGCGCCGCAGCCTCTCGCCGGCCAACTGGCCCTCGCCCATTCAGCTCGTCGAAGTGGACTTTCCGCCCGGCGCGCGCGTGGCCTATGAAACCGGTAGCCGCGAGCACGTGTTTCATCAGCAGGTCTGGCTGCTCGAGGGCCGCCTCAACGTCGAACTCGGCGATCAGTTGCACGCGCTTGAAGCGGGCGACTGCCTCGCGATGCGGCTCGACCAGCCGCTGATTTTCAGCAATCCGGCTTCCCTGCCCGCGCGCTACCTCGTCGCCATTTGCGACGCGCGCGGCAGTTGACACGGCGCGGCGTCGCCGAATTTTCATCACGCTTGCACAGGAATCCTTATGAATACCGAATCGCCGCGCGACAGCGTGAAGTTCATCGAATGCACCGAGGCTGAGCACGCGGGCGCCATTCTCGAGATTCTGAACGACGCCATCGTCAATTCGACCGCGCTGTACGACTACAAGCCGCGCGCGCCGGAAGCGATGCGCACGTGGTTCGAGGTCAAGCGCGCGAACGGCTTCCCGGTCGTGGGCGCGGTGGACGAAGCGGGCACGCTGCTCGGCTTCGCGAGCTGGGGCGCGTTCCGCCCGTTCCCGGCCAACAAGTACACGGTCGAGCACAGCGTCTACGTGCATCGCGACTCGCGCGGCCTCGGGCTCGGCGAGCGCCTGCTGCGCGAGCTGATCCGCCGCGCGCAGGAAAAGGAACTGCACGTGCTGGTGGGCTGCATCGACGCCACGAATGCCGCGAGTATCGCGCTGCATACGCGCCTCGGCTTCACGCACTCGGGCACGATCAAGGAAGTCGGCTTCAAGTTCGGCCGATGGCTCGACGCCGCGTTCTACCAGCTCAATCTGGCCACGCCCGCGCAGCCGGTGGACGGCTGAATGGGCCGAATGGACCGGATGCCGGGCCTCGCCGGCGCGAACGGCTGATTCGCGGCGGCGGGTTTGCTGAGCACGGCGCTGTCGTAGCCGCGGCCCGCGAAGCGCACGACATCGACGAGACTGAAACCCTGCGCGCGATAGAACGCAATCAGATCGGCGGCCGGAAACGGCGTGTCGAGCGCGAGTTGCGTGCAGCCGCGCGCGGCGGCCCAGTGCGACGCGAACGCCAGCAGCGCACGGCCAATGCCGCGACTCTGCCACGTCGGCTCGATGCCGAACTGATGCACCGACGCCACGCCGCGCGAACGATACTGCTCACAGGGCGATGCGCTGTCGCGGCCCTCGATGGTCAACGTGCCGACGATCCGCCCGCTGCACACCGCCACGAAACAATCGCCCGCCAGCGCGCGCTGACGCGTGGCGCCCGCGCCCTGATCCGCGCACGCGCAATGCAGCCCGAGCGACGCAAGCCGCGCGAAGGCGCGGTGCAACAGTTGCGTAAGCTGCTCCCACGAATCGCGCTGCGGATCGAAGCGCCGCAGCACCAGACGGCCCATGCCGGGCGGCGTGCAGACAATGCGCTCGTCGCGTTCGTCTTGAGCTTGCGGGGCTCGGCGTGTGGACATGGCCTCTCCTGTCGTTGTGCTGAACCGAAGTCTAGGGTCGGCCCCGGCATGCCTCAAGCAAAAATCCCGTAAAAATCGTGGCGATTCGCGTGAATATCGCATGTTTTTTATCGCGCAAATTATTACGGCATCCGAATTAAATAATTCAACGCCAACCGATTCATCCGTCGATGAGACAATAGCGCCACCCGACCACACGGAGAACGACAATGGCGCACGGCGAACACACGTACACAGTGAAAGTCCAATGGACCGGCAATCGCGGCAGCGGCACGAGCGGCTATCGCGACTATGACCGCGACCACCTGATCGAATCGGCCGGCAAGCCCGCCATTCCCGGCTCGGCCGATCCCGCGTTTCGCGGCGACGCCGCGCGCTGGAATCCGGAAGATCTGCTCGTCGCGTCGGCGAGCGCCTGTCACAAGCTCTGGTATCTGCATCTGTGCGCCGACGCGGGCATCGCCGTGCTCGATTACGTGGACGAAGCGCAAGGCACCATGATCGACACCGCCGAGGAAGGCCGCTTCAAGGAAATCGTGCTGCATCCGCGCGTGACGATCCGCGCCGGCGACGACCGCGCGCGCGCCGAACATCTGCATCACACGGCGCATGAGAAGTGCTACGTCGCGAACTCGGTCAATTTCCCGATTCGCTGCGAGCCGGTCATCGTACAGGCGGACGCGTAAGCCGGGCGATCACGCCCGCGCGCTCGCAAGATAGGCGTCGAGGCCGCTCGCGAGCGCATCGAACACGGCCTTGCAGCGGCGATTGCCGCGCAGGTCTTCGTGCATCGTGATCCACACCGGCAGGCGGATCGCGAACGCGCGCGGCAACACCCGCACGAGCGCGGCGTCGCGCCGCGCGATGCCGACCTGGCACGCGCCGATGCCGCAACCGGCGCGGATCATCGCGAACTGCGCGACGTCGCTGTCGGTGCGCAGCGCGAACGCCTCGCGCTTCCAGAACGGCCACTTGCGCGTCGCCTCGCGCACGAAGGGCGTGACCGTGTCATAGCCGATCAGCGCGAACTGCGGGAGGTCGGCGAGCGTGCGCGGCGTGCCGCTGGCGTCGAGATAATCGGCGCGCGCGTGCAGCCCCACTTCCGTTTCGCCGATCCGCCGCGCGATCAGCATCTCCTGCTGCGGCTGCGTCATGCGCACGGCGATATCCGCTTCGCGTTGCAGCAGATCCTGCACGCGGTTGGTCGCGACCAGTTCCACGACGAGTTCGGGATGCGTGCGCCGCAGTTGCGCGAGGACCGGCGGCAGCACTTCGATGCCCACCACTTCGCTCGCCGAGACGCGCACCACGCCGCGCATGCCGTCGCCTTGCCCCGCCGCCGCACGTTCGAGCGCGGCCGCCGTGGAGCGCATGGCTTCGGCGTGGCCGCGCAATGCGCGCGCCGCTTCGGTCGGCAAAAAGCCTGCGGGCGAGCGCGTGAAGAGCGGCTGGCCGAACGCGGCTTCGAGCGCGACCACGTGTCGCCCCGCCGTGGGCTGCGTGATGCCGAGCGCGCGCGCCGCGCCCGAGAGCGAGCCCTCGGTGAGCACCGCGAGGAAGGTCCGGTAGAGTTCCCAGTTCAGATTCGAGGCCATACAGAAATGTATAGCCGATCGACCATCTTCGGTAATTTTTTATGATCGCCGAACCGCGCAGAATGCAGCCATCGAATCCACAACGGAGAACGGCAATGGCGGCAATTCCTGACACGGCGCGCACCGCACTGGTGCTGGGCGCGAGCGGCGGCATCGGCGGCGAAGTGGCGCGCCAGTTGCGCGGCGCGGGCTGGCAGGTGCGCGCGCTCAAGCGCAACCTCGGCGGCGCGGCTGGCGAGCACGGTTCGCGCGACGCGGACGGCATCGACTGGATCGAGGGCGACGCGCTGGACCGCGCGGCCGTCCTGCGTGCGGCGCAGGGCTGCGCGGTGATCGTCCACGCGGTGAATCCGCCCGGCTACAAGCGCTGGGCCGAAGTCGTCCTGCCGATGATCGACAACACGCTCGCCGCCGCGCGTGCCGTGGGCGCGACCGTCGTGCTGCCCGGCACGGTCTACAACTTCGGGCCGGAAACGCTGCCGCGCGTCGGCGAGGATGCGCCGCAGCAGCCGCGCACCCGCAAGGGCGCGATCCGCGTGGAGTTGGAGCGGCGCATCGAGGCGGCCGCCGCGCAAGGCACGCGCGCCATCATCGTGCGGGCGGGCGACTTTTTCGGTCCGCGCGTGGGCAATAGCTGGCTCGCGCAGGGCATGGTGCAGCCCGGACGGCCGGTGCGCACGGTGCGTGAGCCGGGGCGGCCGGGCATCGGCCATACGTGGGCCTACGTGCCCGATGTGGCGCGCACGATGGTCGAACTGATCGAACAGCGCGCCGAACTCGCGCCGTTCGCCCGCTTTCACATGCAAGGCCACCGCGACGCCGATGGCACGCAGATGGCCGCCGCGCTCTGCCGCGTCGCCGAACGGCACGGGCTCGCCGCGCGCCGCAAGCCCTTCGCCTGGCCGCTGGTCTGGATCGGCGCGCTGTTTTCGACCACGCTGCGCGAGATGCTGGAAATGCGTTATCTGTGGCGCGAGACGCTCGAACTCGACAACGCGCGCCTCGTGCGCACGCTCGGCCGCGAGCCGCATACGCCGCTCGATACCGCGCTGGAGGCCACGCTCGCCGGGCTCGGCTGCCTGGGCGCGCCGGTTGCGGCGCTCGCGGCGGGGCATTGAGGGGGTTTTCATCGCGCTGTCATCGCGCCAAGTCGAGCGATATCGCGCCCTATCGCGTTCCGGCACGTTTTGGCGCGGCTTCCCTGCGCAAGCATCGGAAAGCTCCCGAAAGCGCTGGGAAGCGATGGAGCACCCTCAACGCACCGTCAACGCACCGTCAACGCGCCCTCAACGCACCATCAACGCGCCCCGAACGCCCCCATAAACACCCGCCTGGCGCGCCGCGCCGCGCTGGCTCGCGTACAATGCGCCCCGTCCCTGCAAGTACCTGAGATAGACGGAGAAGTCTGATGATTATCGAACCGCGCGTTCGCGGCTTTATTTGCGTGACGGCGCATCCCGCCGGCTGCGCAGCCAACGTGGCCCAGCAAATCGAATATGTGAAAGCCAACGGCGCCATCGCCAACGGCCCGAAACGCGTGCTCGTGATCGGCGCGTCGACGGGCTACGGCCTCGCCGCGCGCATCTCGGCGGCGTTCGGCAGCGGCGCGGCCACGCTCGGCGTGTGCTTCGAGCGCGCAGGCAGCGAAACGCGCCCCGCCACCGCCGGCTGGTACAACACCGCCGCGTTCGAGCAGTTCGCCGCGCAACAGGGCCTGTACGCCCAATCGATCAACGGCGACGCGTTCTCCACCGCCGTGAAGGACGCCACGATCGAGACGATCAAGCGCGATCTCGGCCAGGTCGATCTCGTCGTCTACAGCCTCGCCGCGCCGCGCCGCACGCACCCGGTCACGGGCGAAGTGCACGCGTCGACGCTCAAGCCGGTCGGCAAGACGCTGCGCATGCGCGGCGTCGACACCGACAAGGAAATCGTCAAGGAAACCGTGCTCGAAGCCGCCTCGCAGGCGGAAATCGACGGCACCGTGGCTGTGATGGGCGGCGAAGACTGGCAGATGTGGATCGACGCGCTGCTCGACGCGGGCGTGCTCGCCCCCGGCGCGAAGACCACGGCGTTCACGTACCTCGGCGCGGAAATCACCCACGACATCTACTGGAACGGTTCGATCGGCGCGGCCAAGAAGGATCTCGACCAGAAGGTGCTGGGCATGCGCGAGAAGCTCGCGGCGCATGGCGGCGGCGATGCGCGCGTCTCCGTGCTCAAAGCCGTGGTCACGCAGGCCAGCTCGGCGATTCCGATCATGCCGCTCTACCTCTCGCTGCTGTTCCGCGCGATGAAGGAAAACGGCTCGCACGAAGGCTGCATCGAGCAGGTCTACGGTCTGTACAAGGACTCGCTCTACAACGCCGCGCCCGTGCTCGACGACGAAGGCCGTCTGCGCGCCGACTACAAGGAACTCGCGCCCGAAATCCAGGCGCAGGTGAAGGCCGCCTGGGATCAGGTGAGCGCGGAAAATCTCTACGAGATCACCGACTTCGCGGGCTATAAGGCCGAGTTCCTGCGTCTGTTCGGCTTCGGTATCGAAGGCGTGGATTACGCCGCCGACGTCAACCCCGACGTCGCGATTCCGGGTATCCAGCAGCTTTAATCGGCACGATCAAAGTTTGTGCGCACGGCGCGTCAGCGCCGCGCGACGCCTCGCTCAATGCGAATGCCGGGGCACCTCCGCGCCCCGGCAACCCACCAGAAAGTCGAAATCGCAGCCTTCGTCGGCTTGCAGCACGTGTTCGACATAGAGCTTGCGATAACCGCTGCCATCGGCGGGCAAGGGCTGTTGCGCCGCGCACCAGGCATCGAGCCGCGCAGTTATTTCGGCATCCGTAATATCGATACGCAGCGTGCCGCGCTCGCAATCGAGTTCGATCCAGTCGCCGTTCTGCACGATCGCCAGCGGTCCGCCCGCGCGCGCTTCGGGCGCGACGTGCAGCACCACCGTGCCGTACGCCGTGCCGCTCATGCGCGCATCCGAGACCCGCACCATGTCGGTCACGCCTTGCGCGAGCAGCTTGGGCGGCAAGCCCATGTTGCCCACCTCGGCCATGCCCGGATAGCCCTTCGGTCCGCAGTTCTTCATCACGAGCACCGAATCGGCGGTGACGTCGAGATCGGGATCGGCGATACGCGCCTTGTAGTCGTCGAAATTCTCGAACACCACCGCCCGTCCGCGATGCTTCAAGAGCTTCGCCGTCGCCGCTGAAGGCTTGAGCACCGCGCCGTTCGGCGCGAGATTGCCGCGCAGCACGCACAGGCCGCCGTCGTGCACCAGCGGTTCGCCGAGCGGTCGAATCACTTCCTCGTTGAAATTGGGCGCCTCGCGCACGTTCTCCCAGATCGTCTTGCCGTTCGCCGTGAGCGCGTCGGGATGCGGCAGCAGCTTCGCTTCGCCGAGACGTCTGAGCACCGCCGGCAAACCGCCCGCGTAATAGAACTCTTCCATCAGAAAGCGGCCCGAAGGTTGCAGATCCACAATGGTCGGCGTGCCGCGCCCGATGCGGGTCCAGTCGTCGAGTTCGAGCGGCACGCCGATGCGTCCCGCGATCGCCTTCAGATGAATCGCCGCATTGGTCGAGCCGCCGATCGCCGCGTTGGTGCGAATCGCGTTCTCGAACGCCGCGCGCGTAAGCAGTTTCGAGAGCCGCAAATCTTCGAACACCATTTCAACGATTCGGATTCCTGACATCTGCGCGAGCACGTAGCGCCGCGCATCCACGGCCGGAATTGCCGCGTTATGCGGCAGCGACACGCCGAGCGCCTCGGCCATGCACGCCATCGTCGACGCGGTGCCCATGGTGTTGCAGGTGCCCGCCGAACGCGACATGCCCGCTTCCGCCGACATGAATTCGTGCAGCGAGATCTTGCCCGCCTTCACCTGCTCGCTCAGTTGCCACACGACCGTGCCCGAGCCGATGTCGCGCCCCTCGTGCTTGCCGTTGAGCATCGGCCCGCCCGTCACGACGATGGCGGGCACATCGCAGCTCGCCGCGCCCATCAGCAACGCGGGCGTGGTCTTATCGCAGCCCACCAGCAGCACGACGGCGTCGACCGGATTGCCGCGTATCGCTTCTTCCACATCCATCGATGCGAGATTGCGCGTGAACATCGCCGTGGGCCGCAAATTCGATTCGCCATTCGAAAACACGGGAAATTCAACGGGAAATCCGCCCGCTTCATAAACACCGCGCTTAACGTGTTCAGCGAGCTTACGAAAATGCGCATTACACGGCGTAAGTTCGGACCACGTATTGCAGATGCCGATAATCGGCTTGCCCGCGAACTCGTGATCCGGAATGCCCTGGTTCTTCATCCAGCTTCGATACATGAAGCCGTTCTTGTCCGTGGTGCCGAACCACGCGGCTGAGCGCAGGCGCGTCTTGCGAGTGTTCATGGCGTGACCCACTTAGTGAGAAAGTCCCATAAATAGCATGACTATATAAGTCACGAGGATCGGGAAAACGCTAATAAAAACCGCAAATAGCGTCGCATATAGTTTGGCTATTCAAATTGCAGGCGAACGGCTGCCGGTCTCCAACCGGCGGCGTGGGATGGCGCGAACATACTCGTGACACTGTCCGGCCGTGATGGACGCGGGTGTAGCGCCATGAATTAAAAAACTACAGAGCTACACATCGGAGACACGCATGAAATTCGCTACACGTATGGTGAGCGGGCTCGTCGCTGCAGCGGCGGCTTTCTCGATGGCCGCGGGCGTCGCCCACGCCGAAGATAAACAGATTACGCTCGGTTTCGCGCAGGTGGGGGCCGAAAGCGCCTGGCGCACGGCCAACACGGTGTCGGTGAAAGCCGCCGCCAAGGACGCCGGCATCAATCTCAAGTTCTCCGACGCACAGCAAAAGCAGGAAAACCAGATCAAGGCGATTCGCTCGTATATCGCGCAGAAAGTCGATGTGATCGCGTTCTCGCCGGTCGTGGAATCGGGCTGGGAGCCGGTGCTGCAGGAAGCCAAACGCGCGAAGATTCCGGTCATTCTCACGGACCGCAACATCGACGTGAAAGACCAGTCGCTCTACGTGACGATGATCGGCTCGGACTTCATGGAAGAAGGCCGCCGCGCGGGCAAATGGCTCGAAGATCACTACAAGAGCAACCCCGGCCCGATCAATATCGTCGAGTTGCAGGGCACGGTGGGTTCGGCGCCCGCCAACGACCGTCATGCCGGTCTGATCGAGGTGATCAAGAACGATCCGAAGTTCAAGATCATCGCGTCGCAAAGCGGCGACTTCACGCTCGCGGGCGGCAAGCAGGTGATGGAAGCGTTCGCCAAGACGTATGGCAACAAGATCAACGTGGTCTACGCGCATAACGACGACATGGCGCTCGGCGCGATCCAGGCGATGGAAGAAGCCGGCATGAAGCCGGGCAAGGACGTGAGCGTGGTGTCGTTCGACGCGACCAAGGGTGGCTTCGAGGCGATGATCGCGGGCAAGATGAACGTCGACGTGGAATGCAGCCCGCTGCTCGGGCCGCAACTGATGTCGGCGGTGAAGGACATCGTCGCGGGCAAGCAGCTGCCCAAACGCATCGTCACCAACGAAACGGTGTTCCCGATGGACGTGGCGGCGCAAGTGCTGCCGTCGCGCAAGTACTAAACTTCACGCGAGTTTGTAGCCAGTTTGAAGCGAAATTGAAGCGCAGCAGGCTGTACCAGGTAGCAAGCGATCATTGAGCGCGGAAGTTACGCGCCCGGCGCGCGTCACGTGCATGGCGTGATGCGCGCCCGGATTTTTTCGGCGCTCGCTGAACACGCAATGCCGCTCGCCGCCCGATTTCAGCATCCGCAGAATTTGATTAGCACTTCGGATCATTCCGGATCATTCCGTTCCTGCCCATGAGCGCCCCGCCCCTACTCGAAACCCTCGGTTTGTCGCGAACTTTCCCCGGCGTGCGTGCGCTCGACCGGGTCGATTTTCGTTTGTTCCCCGGCGAGATTCACACGCTAATGGGCCAGAACGGCGCGGGCAAATCCACGCTGATCAACGTGCTCACCGGCGTGCACGAACCCGAGGCGGGCGAGATCCGTCTCGCGGGCCAGGCCGTGCGTTTCGCCACGCCGCAGGAGGCCGAGGCGGCGGGCATCCAGACGCTCTATCAGGAAGTCAATCTCTGCCCGAATCTCTCGGTCGCCGAGAATATTTTCGCGGGCCGCCAGCCGCGCAAACGCGGCCTGATCGACTGGAAGTCGATCCACCGTCGCGCCGCCGAGGCGCTCGCCGAACTCAATCTCTCGCTCGACGTCACGCAGTCGCTCGACACCTATCCGATCGCGATGCAGCAAATGGTGGCGATCGCGCGCGCGGTGTCGGTGGACGCGCGCATTCTGATTCTCGACGAACCGACGTCGAGCCTCGACGAAGGCGAAGTCGCGCGCCTGTTCGACGTGCTGCGCAAGCTCAAGGCGTCGGGCATCGCGATTCTGTTCGTCACGCATTTTCTGGAGCAGACCTACGCGATCTCCGACCGAATCACGGTGATGCGCAACGGCGAGCGCGAGGGCGAATATCTCGCAGCCGATCTGCCCGTGCAGACGCTCGTCGCGAAGATGGTGGGCCTGAAGGACGCGGGCGAGCGGCTCGTGCATCCCGAACCGCCGCGCGCCGAGACGCCAAACGAAGCCGCGCAGGCGCAAGCGCCCTATCTCGCCGCGCAGGGCGTGGCGCGACGCGGCGTGCTCAATCCGCTCGATCTCGAAGTGCAGCCGGGGCAGATTCTGGGCCTCGCGGGCCTGCTCGGTTCGGGGCGCACGGAAACGGCGCGTCTGCTGTTTGGCGCCGACCGCGCCGATGCGGGCGACGTGCGTATCGACGGCAAGACCGTCAAGCTGTCTTCGCCGCGCGACGCGGTGCGCCACGGCATGGCCTATTGCCCGGAGGACCGCAAAAAGGAGGGCATCGTCGCCGATCTGTCGATCCGCGAAAACATCGTGCTCGCACTACAGGCGCAGCGCGGTTGGTGGCGCATGATCAGCCGCGCGCGTCAGCGCGAACTCGCCAACGACTACATCGAGCAACTGGGCATCAAGGCGCGCGACGCCGAACAGCCCATCGGCCTGCTGTCGGGCGGCAATCAGCAGAAGGTGCTGCTCGCGCGCTGGCTCGCGACCAACCCGCGCCTGCTGATTCTCGACGAACCCACGCGCGGCATCGACGTGGCCGCGAAATTCGAAATCATGGACCGCGTGCGCGCGCTCTGCGCGAAAGGGCTGGGCATCCTGTTCATTTCGTCGGAGATCAGCGAAGTGGTGCGCGTGAGCGACCGCATCGCCGTGCTGCGCGACCGCCGCAAGGTGGCGGAACTCGCGGGCGCGAAGCGCTCGGAACACGAGGTCTACGACCTCATCGCCGGAGATCGCCGATGACCCTGCCGCCCATCGATCCGCCCAAACGCGGCGCACTGCCCGCGTGGCTCTCGCTGCTGCTCAAGCATCCGCTCGTGTGGCCCGCGCTCACATTGATCGCGCTGTTCGCCGTGGACGTGATCCACCGCGCGAATTTTCTGTCCATCACGCTGCTCGGCGGCCATCTGTTCGGCGCACCCATCGACATTCTGATGCGCGCCGCGCCGCTCGTGGTGGTCTCGCTCGGCATGACGCTCGTGATCGCCACGCGCGGCATCGACATTTCGGTCGGCGCCGTGGTCGCCATCGCGGGCGCGGCGGCCGCCACAGTGCTGGCCGCCGACCCCTCGCGCGTGGGCGTGGCGTTCGGCGCGGCGCTGCTCGTGGGCCTCGCCGCGGGCATGTGGAACGGCCTGCTGGTCGCCTTCGTGGGCATGCAGCCGATCATCGCCACGCTGATCCTGATGGTGGCCGGACGCGGCGTCGCGCAGCTGCTCACGGGCGGCCAGATCATCCCCATCGGCGCGAAGGGCTATCTGTACGCGGGCGGCGGCTATTTCGCGCTCGTGCCCTGCGCCGTGTGGATCGCCATCGCCGTGACGCTGCTGACCGTGCTGATCGTCAACCGCACCGCGCTCGGCCTCTTCATCCGCTCGATCGGCGTGAATCCGGTCGCCGCGCGGCTCGCGGGTCTGTCCTCGCAAGCGGTGGTGTTCGGCGCATATGCGTTCTGCGGCTTGACGGCGTCCATCGCCGGCATCCTGATCAGCTCGAACGTGCGCAGCGCCGACGGCAACAACGCGGGCCTGCTGCTCGAACTCGACGCGATCCTCGCCGTGACGCTCGGCGGCACCTCGCTCGCGGGCGGGCGCTTCAGCCTCGCGGGCACGGTGCTCGGCGCGCTGATCATCCAGACGCTCACCTACACCACCTATTCGATCGGCGTGCCGCCCGAGGCGACGCTCGTCGTCAAGGCGATTGTCGTGCTCTGCGTCTGCGTGATCCAGTCGCCGGCCGCGCGCGGTTTCGCGGCGCTGCAACTCAAGCGTCTCGCCGTGAGCCGCCGGGCGCGCGCCTGACCGGCCTCCACATGAAATACCGCATCAAACAAGGACTATTTCGGGGATGTCAAGCATGAACCGCCCTCCGCAAGCCACCGATTCGAACCCGCTCGCCGCGCTCCGGCGCGGCGTCGCGCGCGTCGTCGATCCGCGCGTGCTGCCCATCGTCGTGACCGTGGTGCTGTTCGCCGCGCTGTTCGGTTTCGGCTCGGTGATGTACACCGGCTTTTTCTCGCTGCAAGTGCTGTTCGGCCTGCTCGTCGATAACGCCTTCCTGCTGATCGTCGCCATCGGCATGACGTTCGTGATCATCTCGGGCGGCATCGATCTGTCGGTGGGCGCGGTCGTCGCGCTCACGACCATTCTGTGCGCCGTCGGCACCGAGAAACTGCACTGGCCCGTCTACGTGGTCGTGCCGCTCGTGCTGCTGTGCGGCGCGCTCTACGGCGCGGCGATGGGCGCGCTGATTCACTTCTTTCGTTTGCAACCGTTCATCATCACGCTCGCGGGCATGTTCCTAGCGCGCGGCGCATGCTTCCTGATCACGACCGAATCCATCCAGATCAACGACCCCGGCTTTCACGCGCTCTCCGAATTCAACATTGCGGTCGGCAGCGGCTCGCTCACAACCGGTTCGCTCACGGCGCTGGCGATGCTGGCCGCGGCCATCGTGATCGCGCATTTCACGCGCTTCGGCCGCAACGTCTACGCGATCGGCGGCAACGAGCGCTCGGCGCTGCTGATGGGTCTGCCGGTCGCGCGCACCAAGATCGGCGTGTATGCGCTCTCCGGTTTCTGCTCGGCGCTCGGCGGCGTGGTGTTCACGCTCTATGTGCTCTCGGGTTACGGCTTGCAGGCGCAAGGGATGGAACTCGACGCCATCGCCGCGACGGTGATCGGCGGCACGCTGCTCACGGGCGGCGTGGGCTACGTGATCGGCTCCGTGTTCGGCGTGGGCATTCTCGGCACGATCCAGACGCTGATCACCTTCGACGGCACGCTCAGTTCGTGGTGGACGCGCATCGTGATCGGCGCCCTGCTCTGCGCGTTCTGTCTGATGCAGCGCGCCACCGAACGCCACGCGGCGCGGCGCAAATCGACCGGCGGCGGACGCAGCGCGCCGCGCACGCGCAACGCGCGCACGCAACCGGCCGCGCCGCTCGATCAGGCGAAGCTGGCCGCCGCGCCGCCGCCGCCGCATCGCGCTTGAAACACACTGGCTTGAACGTCGTGTTGTCCCAGCATGTGATCGCCCCGGCGCGCTGCAAGCCAATAGTCGGACTAGTTAGGGGTATACATGGATTAGGAGGCGCATCAGCGCTGCACTAAGATTTTTTGCGGTACCGCACGGCGCACGACGCATGTTGCCGAACATGCCTGAACGCGACACGCGCCGCTGTCCTGCTCACGATCCTTTCGGTGCTTTCGCCGCGCTTGCGCCGTGAAAGCCGACCGTCTGCGAGTTCCCGGTGCCGTCCAGCATCTGCACGCACGCGATCGACGCACAGTCGACCACATCGACCACGAAGAAGAGAGCCGGAGGAAGACATGGCGCAGCAACGGGATGACGAGCACAGCGGCAAACAAGGCAACAACGACAACGCAGACAATGCAAACAACAGCGCAAACAACAGCGCGCCAGGCGGCGTGTTCAGCAGCGCGCGGCGCGGCCTCATGCAAGGCGCGGGACTGGGCGCGGCGCTCTCGCTGCTCGGCGCAGCAGGCGGCGCGGGCGGACTGATTTCGTCGGCACAAGCGGCGGAAGCGGCGTTTCCCTCGCACAAGAAATGGAAGATCGTGTTCGTGAATCACGTCACGACGAATCCGTTCTTCGTGCCCACGCAGTACGGTATTCAGGATGCCTGCTCATTGCTCGGCATGGATTATCAGTGGACCGGCTCGGCCACCTCCGACGCGGGCGAAATGGTGCGTGCCGTGAACTCGGCGATCGCCGCGAAGGCCGACGCCATCGCCGTGCCGATCGTCGATCCGAGCGCCTTCGACAAGCCTATTCAGGCCGCGCTCGATGCCGGCATTCCGGTGTTCGCCTATAACGCCGACGCACCGCGCGGCAAGACCAATCCGCGTCTCGCGTATATCGGCCAGGATCTGTATCTGTCGGGGTATCAGATGGGCGAGCGCATCGTCAGTCTGATCGACAGCGGCATGGTCGCGCTGTTCATCGCCACGCCGGGTCAGCTCAACATCCAGCCGCGTCTGGACGGCGCGAGCGACGCCATCAAGAAGTCCGGCAAGAAGATCGACATTCAGACCGTCGCCACCGGCGCGACCGTCAACGAAGAACTCTCGAAGATCAAGTCGTTCTATCTGGGCCACCAGGATCTGAAAGGCATGTTCGCCGTCGATGCGGGCAGCACGCAGGGCGTCGCGCAGGTGATGAAGGAATCGAATCTGCCTTCGAAGGGCGTGCACGGCGGCGGCTTCGACCTGCTGCCCACCACGATCCAGCTCATTCACGAAGGCTTCCTCGATTTCACCATCGACCAGCAGCCTTACGTGCAAGGCTTCTACACCGTGATGGAGGCGTTCGTGTTCCTCGCCTCGGGCGGCCTCGTCGGGCCGGCCAACATCAACACGGGTCTGAAGTTCGTGACGAAGGCGACCGTCGAGCCGTACCTGAACACCTCGACGCGTTATGAAGGCAAGACCACCAAGCCGCAAATCGTGCCGATGAGCGGCGCGATCAAGTCGTGATGGATACGGTGAACGAACCTCGCAAGCTGGATACCGCCCGCGCGCCGAAACGCGCGGGGGTTTCGTTCGCATCGCACTGGGCGCCCGAGCTGCGCATCCTGCTCGTGGCCGTGCTGCTGGCCGCCTGGTTCGAATTCGCGAACCACGACTTCCTGTTCACCAACGCGAGCCTCGTCAACCTCTCGCAGTTCATCGCGCCGGTGGCGATCATCGCGTTCGGCGAAATCATGCTGATGATCGGCGGCGACATCGATCTCTCGGCGGGCATGGTGTTCGCGTTCGCGCCGTTCATGATGGTGTTCGCGAACGACGCGGGTGCGCCCATGTGGCTCGCCGTGATCGCCGGGCTCGTGGCCGCCGCCGTGATCGGCTTCGTGAACGGCGCGGTGACGGTGTGGCTGCGCCTGCCCTCTTTCGTCACCACGCTCGGCACGCTGTTCCTCATCAACGGCATCACG
The DNA here is from genome assembly GCF_014171495.1 of Paraburkholderia tropica. Taxonomy (NCBI): domain Bacteria; kingdom Pseudomonadati; phylum Pseudomonadota; class Betaproteobacteria; order Burkholderiales; family Burkholderiaceae; genus Paraburkholderia; species Paraburkholderia tropica. Next base: position 811,816 of record NZ_CP049137.1, on the reverse strand, counting down.
CTGACCGTGTCGCGCGGCACGCCCGCCGCCACGCCGGGGTCGCCCGGGTTCGCGAACTTCATGGGCGCGTGGGGCTACAGCGAAATCCTCTGGACGATCGCGCTCGCCTTCGTCATGCACGTGCTGTTGCGGCACACGCGCTGGGGTCTGCATACGCAGGCGGCGGGCGCGAATCCCATCGGCGCGAGCGAGGCCGGCATCCGCGTGAACCGGCTGCGGCTCGGCAACTTCGTGCTGGCCGCCGTGCTCGCGGGCTTCACGGGCATCCTCGAAGGCTTTCGCATCACCTCGATCGATCCGCAGGCGGGCGGCAACCAGATCATGTTCCTCGCCGTGGCGGCGGCCGTGATCGGCGGCACACCGCTCACGGGCGGCTCGGGCACGATCGTGGGCGGCCTGATCGGCGCGGCGGTGCTCGGCATTCTGAACGACGGCTTCACGCTCATCGGCATCAACGCGTTCACGTTCAACATCATCCTCGGCGCCGCGATTCTGGCCGCGATGATCTTCAATATCCACGTGGGCCGCATTCGCCGCCGGGGAGCAGGCTGATGGACGAATCGCAGGCATTCAAGGGCAGCGCGGACGTGGCCACGGATGTGGCCAACGCGCCGCTCGCGCTGCGCGGCGACAAGCTCGTGAAGCGCTTCGGCGCGGTGACCGCGCTCGACGGCGTGTCGCTCACGCTCGGCAAGGGCGAGATTCTCGGCGTGCTCGGCGACAACGGCGCGGGCAAATCCACGCTCGTGAAAATCCTCACGGGCTTTCATCAGCAGACCGGCGGCACGCTCTCTATCGACGGCCAGGAAACGCTGCTGCGTTCCGTCGATCACGCGCGCTCGCTCGGCATCGAATGCGTTTATCAGGATCTCGCGCTCGCGAATTCGCTGAGCATCTATCACAACATGTTCCTGAACCGCGAGCTGGTGCGGCGCGGTCCGTTCAAGCTGCTCGATCACAAGCAGATGCGCGAGCGCGCGGCGCAATGTCTCGACGATATCGGCGTGCACGTGCCGTCGGTGGATCTGCCGGTGGAACGGCTCTCGGGCGGTCAGCGCCAGGCGATCGCGGTGGCGCGCGCCGTGCACTCGAATGCGAAAATCCTGCTGCTCGACGAACCGCTCGCCGCGATGGGCGCGCGCGAGGCGGGGCTCATCATCGACCTGATCCTTCGTCTGAAGGAAAAAGGCGGGCTATCCATTATCATGATCATGCACAACTATGCGCAGACCCTCGATATCGCGGATCGCGTGATGTTGATGCAGCGTGGCCGTGTAACTTATGAACAAAAGAGCGCGCTCACTTCGGTGGCGGAGCTCATGGACATCGTGCGGCGGGAATATCGGGCCATGCGCGCTACCAGCGCGCCGTAGGCTCTCACAACAGGGGGACGCCTGATCGGAACCCCTCGCCGGGCTTCCGGCAGGACGAATATGGATTACCGCAATCTAGAGAAACGCAAGAGCCAGCACGGGCGCATCGTGCAGGAACTCGGCATGCAGATCGTCGGCGGCACGCTGCTGCCGGGCCAGCGTCTGCCCGCCGAACCCAGCCTGTGCGAAACCTACGGCGTGAGCCGCCCGGTGCTGCGCGAAGCCACGCGCGTGCTCGTGGCCAAGGGTCTCGTGGTGTCGAAGCCGCGCGTGGGCAGCATCGTGCGTCCGCGCGACGAATGGCACATGCTCGATCCCGACGTGCTGTTCTGGACCGTCAACAGCATTCCCGAGGGCGAGTTCTTCCGCGCGCTGCTCACGGTGCGGCAGATCATCGAACCGGCGGCCGCCGCGCTCGCCGCCATCTCCGCGACCGACGAGGAACGCGTGCGCATCGCCAAGGCCTACGCGCGCATGGAGCAGGCCAAAACGGCCACCGATCTGCTCGAACCCGACCTCGAATTCCATCGCGCGATCATGGCCGCGACGCACAACGACATGCTCGCCTACATCGGCAACATGCTGTCGCTCGCACTGACCGAGTCGATCAAGTTCACGAGCCGGCATCCGAACACGCACGCGTTGTCGCTGCCGCGTCACAAGGCGATCCTCACGGCGATCGAGCATCGCGACGCGCTGGCCGCGCGCCAGGCGAGCGTGGTGCAGCTCGACAACGCGCGGCAGGACGCCAATTCCATACTCGGCGGCGCGGCGCTCGAAACCTGAGCGAGCTGAACGACCTGAGCAAGCTGCGCTGCTCAGGTGGGCGTTCATGCGTGCGCCGCCGTGCGTCATGCTCAGACTGCCCGCTTGCTGCGGCGGAACTGGTCGAACAGCACGGCGAGCAGCAGAATGCCGCCGCGAATCAGGTACTGATAGAACGTGGGGACGTTCATGAGGCTCATGGCGTCCTGCACCGCGCCCATGATCAGCACGCCCACCAGCACGCCCGAGATGGTCGCCACGCCGCCCGTGAGCGACACCCCGCCGAGCACGCACGCCGAGATCACGCCCAGTTCGAGGCCGACCGAAGTCTTCGGATCGCCGAGGCTCATGCGCGACGCCAGCATCACGCCCGCGAAGCCCGTGACGAGTCCTTGCAGCACGAACACGGTGATCTTGATGCGCGTGACCGGCAGGCCCGCGAGACGCGCGGCCTCGCCGTTGCCGCCCACCGCGAGCACGTTCTTGCCGAACACGGTTTTCTTCAGCAGAAAGCCGAACACCACGAAGCCGATGATGTTGCTCCAGATCGGAAACGAGATGCCGAGGAAGGAGCCGCCGCCGAGATCGAAGAAGCGCTCTTCCGAGATCATCACGGCGTCGCCGTTCGAGGTGAGGAAGGCGAGACCGCGCACGGCTTCCATCATCGCGAGCGTGGCGATCAGCGAATTGATCTTGAAGCGCGCGATCAGCACGCCGTTGACGAGACCCACGGCGCCGCCCGCGAGCACGCCCGCGACGATGCCGAGGATCACGCTATGCGACTGCGTGATGACGGTGGACGCGACCACGCCCGAGAACGCCACGATGGACGCGACCGACAGGTCGACTTCGCCCAGCGCGAGCACGAACATCATGGTGACGGCGATCGAGCCGATCAGCGTCACGGAGAGCAAAAGGCCCTGAATATTGCGGGTCGTGAGGAAATCCGGCACCGTCGCGGAAAGCACCGCGAACAGCACCACGAACACCACGACGATGCCCGACTTGTTGATCATGTCCCACGCGCGCGCACGCGAGGGCGTGATCGGCGCGGCGGCTTCGTTGACGGTAGGCGTGCCCTGTGGCTGCATGGCTTCACTCATCTCTGGTTCATCGTTACGGATCGGACGCGCGCTTCGCCGCGTGTTGCGTAAGGTGGCGTGCGTCCGGAAAACAACGTCAATTAAGGGGTTTAGCGCGGCAACGCCAGCTTGATCAGTTCGTCCGGCGAGGCGTCGGCCTTCATGACGCTGCCCGCGATGCGCCCCTCGCGCATCACGATGATGCGATCGGCCACGCCGATCACTTCGGCCAGGTCGCTCGACACCATGATCACGCTGCGTCCCGCTTCCGCGAGTTCGTACAGCAGGTTGTAGATCTCGGCGCGCGCGCCCACGTCGATGCCGCGCGTGGGTTCGTCCATCAGGAACACTTCGATGCGCTCGGCGAGCCAGCGCGACAGAATCACCTTCTGCTGATTGCCGCCCGAGAGCGTGCCGATCGCGGTGTCGCCATTGCGCGTCTTGATCGCGAGCTTCTTGATGTAGTCGTCGGTCAGCGCGCGTTCGCGCTTCGCGTCGAGCAGGAAGCGCGCGGGGCTGAAATGGCGGCGCGCGCTGATGTTCAGGTTGTCGGCCACCGAGGCGATCGCCACGATGCCTTCCTGCTTGCGATCCTCGGGACACAGCGCCATGCCCGCCCGCACCGCGTCGCGCGGACTCGCGAAATTCACGCGCTTGCCGTCGAGTTCGACGTGACCCGCGCTCGGGCGCTCGGCGCCGTAGAGCAGCTTCATCAGTTCGGAACGTCCCGCGCCCACGAGCCCGAAGAAGCCGACGATCTCGCCGCGCCGCGCCTGGAACGACACGGGTTCGGCGAGCCCCGGACCCATCAGCCCTTTCGCCTCGATCAGCACCGGACCGGCCTTGCGCGCGCGATAGCCGTAGACGTCCTCGATCGAGCGCCCCACCATCGCCGCGATCAGCCGATTGCGGTCGAGGTCGGCGACCGAATCGAAAGTCTCGATGCGCTTGCCGTCGCGGAACACCGTCACGCGGTCGCACAGCTCGTAGACTTCGTCCATGCGGTGCGTGACGTAGATGATCGCGCGGCCGTCCGCGCGCAGCGCGTTGATGATGCGAAAGAGGTTTTCGGTTTCGCGCGCCGAGAGCGAACTCGTCGGCTCGTCGAAGGCGATCACGCGCGCGTCGCGCATCAACGCCTTGCCGATCTCGATCATCTGGCGCTGGCCGATCGAGAGATTCTTCACCGGCGTGCGCGGATCGATGCGCTCGCCGAGCCGCTGAAGTTCCGCCATCGCGCGCTTGACGAGCGTCTGCTCGTCGAGCACGCCGAAGCGGTTGGGCAACTGCCCGAGCATCAGGTTGTCGGCCACGGTCAGCTCGGGCACGAGATGCAATTCCTGATAGATGATCGCGATGCCCGCGTCGAGCGCGGCGCGCGTGGTCGTGAAGCGCTGCTCCACGCCGTTCAGGCTCAACGTGCCCGCCTGCGGCTGGTTCACGCCCGAGAGCACCTTGAGCAGCGTGGACTTGCCCGCGCCGTTCTCGCCCATCAGGCCGTGCACCTCGCCCGCGCGCACGTCGAGCGCCACGCGGTCGAGCGCCTTCACGCCCGGAAAGCTCACGGTGATGCCGTCGAGCTCCAGATACGCGCGCTTCCCCTGTTGATTCCCCGCCTGGCGCGTACCGGCCGCGTTCGCGGCATCTGCCTGTGTCATGGTTTCAGTCATTGCATCTCTGCCCTTGCCGTCGCCTCCGTATCGCTACGGATGCCTTAAATACCCAGTTCGCTGCGCACAGCCGTCCAGTTGTCGCGCGTCATCAGCTTGCCGGTGGTCTGCGTATCGGCGGGCGGCTGCTTGCCGGTGCGGATCCATTCGACGAGGTTCTGCGCGCTGTCCTTGCCGTGGTTCGTCGAGCTGACGGCGATCGTGCCGTAGAAGCCCGTGGGCGCCTTCTTCTGGAACTCGGCGAACGCTTCGCCCGCGCCGTTGATGCCCACGCCGATCACGTCCGACGCCGGCAGATGCAGCTGCTCGGTCGCACGCACGGCGCCCAGCACGCTTTCTTCGTTGAGCGCGAAGATCACCCACTTCTTGATGTTCGGATGTTGCGCGAGCACGGGCGACGCCGCGTTGAAGCCGCCTTCGTCGTCGGTGGTCTTTTGCGGCGCGTCGAAGATGTTTTCCTTCTTGAAGCCGCCCGCGATCAGCGAAGCCGTCGCGCCGTCGGTGCGCAGCTTGGCGGTCGGCAGTTCGTAGTCGGTGATGCGCAGCGCGCCCACTTCTTCCGGCTTCCAGCCGCGCTTCTTCATTTCGTCGGCGATCGCCGTGCCGACCTGATTGCCGATCTTGAACGCCGACATGCCGAGGTGCGGCACGTTGCCGAGCGGCTTGCCCGACGAGTCGACGAGTTGATCGTCCACCGTCACGAACTTCATGTTGTAGCGCTTCGCGCGCGCCTGAATCGCCGGTCCGAGACGCACGTCGGGCGCGCAGATCACGAAGCCCTGCGCGCCTTGCGCGCCGAGGTTGTCGATCGCGGCCAGCACCTTCTCGCCGTCCGGCGTGCCGATGTTGACGACCGAGAAGTTCTCCTTCTGGCCGAGCGCCGTGGCGGCCTTCTGCTCGTTGATGAACCACGCCTGCTCGGGCATCTTCACGAGAAAGCCGATCTTGGTGGGCGAGTCGGCGTGCGCCGCCATGTTCATGCCGAGCGGCGCGACGCACAGGGCCGCGAGCACGGCGCGAAGGGTGAAGCGGCGGATGTTGCTGGTCATGCTGATGTCTCCTCTGATAGCGCTGTTGCGTGTGGTGAAGCGGTTTATAGGGCGATTGCGACGATGTCTCAGTGGCCGAAGGCCTCGACTTCGATATGGCGGCCGAGCAGGAACGCGTCGGCCACGAGGCGCAGCGGGCGCACGTCCACGTCGTCGGTGCCGTGCGCGATCAACCAGTGAAAACGTTCATAGAGCGCCGAATATTCCCGTTCGGCGCCCAGCTCGACCGGCTCGCCCGCGATCGCGAGACGCTTGCCGCCTTCGGAGATCGAGAGCAGGCCCTCGGTGGTCTCCACGTCGATTTCCCATTGCTCGACCGGACCGTGACGCCAGTCGAATTCGGCGCGCACCGGCACGCCGTCGGTGTCGATGCAATCGAGTTCGGCCGCGATCGGCGTCGAGCAGTCGGACGGCACGTGCAGCGAAGCGCTGCGCAGCAGCACCTCGCGCGGCAGGATGCGCGTGACGATCGAGAGCGCGTTGATGCCCGGATCGAACACGCCGAGGCCGCCCGGTTCCCAGATCCATTGCTGACCCGGATGCCAGCGGCGCACGTCTTCCTTCCAGCGCACATGCACGGCGCGGATCGTGCGTTCGGCGAGCCACGCGCGCGCCGGTTCGACCGCGCTCGCGCAGCGCGAATGCCACGTCGCGAACAGCGTGCGCTTGTGCTGCTTCGCGAGTTCGCGCAGCGCTTCCACTTCGCTCACGCTCGCGCCCGGCGGCTTTTCGAGCATCACGTGCTTGCCCGCTTCGAGCGCGGCGCGCGCCTGTTCGTAGCGCACCTGCGGCGGCGCGCACAGCGACACGGCGTCGAGGTCGCGCTCGGCAGCCAGCAGCGCGCCGATATCGGCGTAATTGCGCACGCCGTCCACCTGCGCGTTGCGGCTCGCGGCGGCCACCAGCTCGAAGCCCGCGTTACCCGCGATGGCGGGCAGATGCTGATCGCGCGCGATCTTGCCCACGCCGACGATGCCCAGCTTGTACGACGCATTCATACCGATCTCCCAACCTTGTTTTATTTCGGATCACGAACCGATTATTTACTTGCCCCAGCGCAGCACCAGCGGATCGAGGCGACGCGCGATATCGACGAGTTCCTTGCGCGTCTCCGGATGCATCGCGGGCAGCGGATGGCGCGGCAGTTCGCAGTCGATCACGCCGCCTTCCTGCATCAGCGCCTTGCAGGCGAGCAACCCCGCCTGACGGTTCTCGTGATTGATGAGCGGCAGCCACTTCTGATAGAGCGTGAAGGCGTCGTCGAGACGGCCTTCGCGGTGCGCCACGATGATCGGGCGAATGCCGTCCGGGAAACCGCCGCCCGTCATCGCGCCGGTCGCGCCCGCGTGCAGATCGGCCAGCAGCGTGATGCCTTCCTCGCCGTCCCACGGACCTTCGACCGCGTCGCCGCCGAGGCGGATCACTTCGCGCAGCTTGTTCGCCGCGCCCGGCGTTTCGATCTTGAAGTACGAGACCTGCTCGATCTCGCGCGCCATGCGCGCGAGGAACGGCGCGGACAGCACCGTGCCGCTCGCGGGCGCGTCCTGAATCATGATCGGAATGTCGATGGCGTCCGAGACGCGCGCGTAGAACTCGTAGATCTGCTGCTCGGGCACGCGGAAGGTCGCCCCGTGATACGGCGGCATCACCATCACCATCGCCGCGCCGAGGTCCTGCGCGCGCTTGCTGCGCGCCGCGCACGCGATCGTGCCGTAATGCGTGGTCGTCACGATCACGGGCACGCGGCCGGCGACGTGTTCGAGCACGGTGCGCGTGATCAGCTCGCGCTCGTCGTCGGTGACCGAGAACTGCTCGGAGAAGTTCGCGAGAATGCACAGGCCGTCCGAACCCGCGTCGATCATGAAGTCGACGGCGCGCTTCTGGCTCGCCAGATCCAGTTCGCCGGTGGCGGTGAAGGTGGTCGGCACGACGGGGAAAATGCCCGTGTAACGGGGCGTACGGCTCGTAGTCATGATGTCTGTCCTGCTTTGAAAATGTCGGCGTGCCGCGCGGGCACGCCTGCTGTGTACGTTATCGGGCCACGCTTACGACTCGCGCGCGAGCGCACCCGATGCCGGCGGCTGCGGACGCAGCGCGGCGCGCACCGCGAAGGTCATGAGCACCGCGAACAGCAGCGTCGCCGCGAGAAAATACAGACCGGCGGCGAGACTGCCCGTCGCGTCCTTGATGATGCCGATGCCATACGGGCCGAGATAGCCGCCGAGATTCGCGAGCGAGTTGATCATCGCGATCCCCACGGCCGCGCTCGCGCCGGTCAGAAACTCGCCGGGCAGCGCCCACACCACGGCCTGGATCGAGTAGATCGAGAACGCGGTCAGGCAGATGAAAAAGAGTTGCAGCGCGGGCGTGCGGAACCAGGCGCTCGCGGCCATCGTCAGCGCGGCGAACGCCGAGACCACGACGATGTGGCCGTAACGCTCGCGGCGCTTGTCCGAATGACGCGGCACGATCAGCAGCCCCGCGACCGCGAACAGATACGGCACCGCCGAAAGCAGCCCCGCCGTCGAATCCGTCACGCCGAACGCCTTGATGATGGTCGGCAGCCACAGCGACAAACCGTAGATGCTCAGCGGAAACGGCAGAAACAACAGCGCGAGCAGCAGCACGCGCCGGTCCTTGAGCGCCGCGAACGGATTGCGATGCGGATCGAGCGCGTAGCTGCGGCGATCGGCGGCCAGCGCGCGTTCGATCCACGCGCGTTCGTGGTCGTCGAGCCAGCGCGCGTGCGCGGGCGATTCGGGCAGCAGGCGCAGCGTCGGAATGCACAGCAGCACGGCGGGCAGGCCGCTCACGACGAACAGCGTCTGCCAGTTCGACAGACCGAAAAAGCCATGCGTTTCCAGCAGCGCGCCCGCGAGCGGACCGGTGACGATGCCCGCGATCGGCTGCGCGAGCACCAGCAGGCCGATCACGCGCGCGCGATGGCGCATCGGGAACCAGTGCGTGAGGAAATACAGAATGCCGGGATAGAGTCCGGCTTCGGCGGCGCCCAGCAGAAAACGCAGCGCGTAGAAACTCTTCGGACCGCTGACGAAGGCCATCGCCATCGTAATCGCGCCCCACGTGAAGAGAATGCGCGCGAACCACACGCGCGCGCCGAAGCGCGAAAGCGCGAGATTGCTCGGCACTTCGCAGAGGAAGTAGCCGACGAAAAACAGACCCGCGCCCATGCCGTACGCGGCGTCGCTCAGGCCAATCGCCGCGTTCATGTGCAGCTTGGCGAAACCCACCACGGTGCGGTCGACGTAAGCGACCACGTAGATGAGCGCGAGAAAGGGCACGAGGCGGCGCGCGATATGGCCGACGATGTGCTTCTCTTCCTCGCTCGAGCCACTCGCGTGCGCCCCGGTGTTGCTGGCATTCAGCGCCTGCGAATTCGTCATCCTGTCTCCTTGATTCTTTTTGCGGCGGTGCGCTTCGTGTGACCTTCGGTTGCCGGTCAGGCGACCTCGGGCCTGCCTGCGAAACGCCGCTTCACGTGCAGCGGATTCGCGTCGCGCAACGCGTCGGGCAGCCAGCCGTCGGCGAGATTCTGGTAGCAGACCGGGCGCAGGAAACGCTCGATCGCCGCCGTGCCCACCGAGGTGCTGCGGCCATCCGAGGTGGACGGGAACGGGCCGCCGTGGACCATCGCATCGCACACTTCGACGCCGGTCGGGAAGCCGTTCGCCAGCAGACGGCCCGCCTTGCGCTCGATGAGCGGCAGGAGCGCGCGCACGAGATCGCCGTCGGCGGCGTCCGCGTGCAGCGTGATCGTCAACTGGCCTTCGATATGGCGCAGCACGGCGCGCAGTTCGGCTTCGTCCGCGCATTCGACCAGCACGCTGCTCGGGCCGAACACTTCCTCGCCGAGCGAGGCGTCCGCCAGCAGATCGCTCGCGCTCACGCGCAGCAGCGCCGCCTGCGCGCGGCCGGGCGCCGCCGCGCCGCGTGCGAGCGTCGTGACCTTCGGATGCTCGACCAGGCGGCCGATGCCGTGCTCGTAGGCGCGCAGGATGCCCGGCGTGAGCATCACGCCCGCCGCCGCCGCGCTGAATTCGCGCGCGGCGTTCGTGGCGAAGGCTTCGAAGTCCGCGCCCGCGAGGCCGAGCATCAGGCCCGGGTTGGTGCAGAACTGGCCGCAGCCGAGCGTCGTCGATGCCGCGTAGTCGCGCGCCAGCGTTTCGCCGCGCGCGGCGAGCGCGCCCGGCATCAGCAGGTTCGGATTCACGCTGCTCATTTCGGCGTAGACGGGAATCGGCTCGCTGCGCGCGGCCGCCAGCTTCACGAGCGCGAGACCGCCCGCGCGCGAGCCGGTGAAACCGACCGCACGAATCGCCGGATGCTGCACGAGCGCGCTGCCGACTTCGTGGCCCGCGTCGAACAGCAAAGAGAACACGCCTTCGGGCAGACCCGCCGCCGCGACCGCTTGCTGAATGGCGCGGCCGACGAGTTCCGAGGTGCCCGGATGCGCCGGATGCGCCTTCACGACCACGGGACAGCCCGCGGCCAGCGCCGACGCCGTGTCGCCGCCCGCCACCGAAAACGCCAGCGGGAAATTGCTCGCGCCGAACACCGCGACCGGGCCCACGCCGATGCGCCAGAAGCGCAGGTCGGTGCGCGGCGGCTGGCGTTCGGGCAGCGCGGGTTCGATGCGCACGTCGAGCGCGTCGCCGCTACGCACGAGCATGGCGAACATGCGCAGTTGATTCGCGGTGCGCGCGCGTTCGCCTTCGAGGCGCGCGCGCGGCAGGCCGCTTTCGGCCATCGCGCGTTCGATCAGCGGCTCGCCGAGCGCTTCGATGCGCGCCGCGCAATCGTCGAGGAATTGCGCGCGTTGTTCGGCGGGCAGCGTGCGGTAGGCGTCGAACGCGTCGTCCGCGAGTTCGCAGGCCCGTTCGACATCGCCTTGCCGCGCGCCGTGGAAAACCGGTTGCGCGATGGGCGTGTTGCTCGCGGCGTCGATCGCCTGGAACGCCGCGCCTTCGCCGCGTTTCGCTTGCGCGCCGATCAGCAGCTCGCCGGTTAGAGTCGTCGTCATGATGGCAGTCCTTGCCTATGCGTCAGTGCGCGTCAGTGCGCGTCAGTGCGAGTGGCGCGGCACGGCCGAGCCGCGCTTGCCCACGAGGAAGTCGAGGTCGCAGCCTTCGTCGGCTTGCAGAACGTGATCGACATAGAGGCGCGCATAGCCGCCCTTGCCCAGCTGCTCGGCGACGCCCGGCGCCGCCGCCGGATCGACGTCGCTCAGGCGGCGTTGCAGTTCCTCGTCGCTGATGTCCAGATGCAGGCGGCCGTTCTCGCAGTCGAGCTCGATCCAGTCGCCGTTGCGCACCGCCGCGAGCGGGCCGCCCGCCGCCGCTTCCGGCGCGACGTGCAGCACCACCGTGCCGTAAGCCGTGCCGCTCATGCGCGCGTCCGAGATGCGCACCATGTCCTTCACGCCCTGGCGCAGCAGCTTGGGCGGCAGGCCCATGTTGCCGACCTCGGCCATGCCCGGATAACCGCGCGGGCCGCAATTCTTCATGACGAGGATCGAGTCCTTGTCGACGTCGAGCGATTCGTCGGCGATGGTCGCCTTGTAGTGATCGAAATTCTCGAACACCACGGCGCGGCCGCGATGCTTGAGCAGCTCGGGCGTGGCCGCCGACGGCTTGAGCACCGCGCCGCGCGGCGCGAGATTGCCGCGCAGGATGCAGATGCCGCCGTCCGCGATCAGCGGATTGTCGATCTGGCGGATCACTTCGTCGTTGTAGTTCGGCGCTTCGCGCACGTTGTCCCAGATCGACTTGCCGTTCACGGTGAGCGCGTCCGGATGCGGCAGCAGGTTCGCTTCGCCCAGACGGCGCAGCACCGCCGGCAGACCGCCCGCGTAATAGAACTCCTCCATCAGGAAGCGGCCCGACGGTTGCAGATCGACGATGGTCGGCGTGTCGCGGCCAACGCGCTGCCAGTCTTCGAGTTCGAGCGGCACGCCGATGCGGCCCGCGATCGCCTTCAGATGGATCACCGCGTTGGTCGAGCCGCCGATCGCCGCATTGGTACGGATCGCGTTCTCGAACGCCTCGCGCGTGAGCACCTTCGAGAGCTTCAGGTCTTCGAGCGCCATCTGCACGATGCGAATGCCCGACATGTGCGCGAGCACGTAGCGGCGCGCGTCCACGGCCGGAATCGCGGCGTTGTGCGGCAGCGAGACGCCCAGCGACTCGGCCATGCAGGCCATCGTCGAGGCCGTGCCCATGGTGTTGCAGGTGCCCGCCGAGCGCGACATGCCCGCTTCGGCCGAGAGGAAATGATGCAGGTCGATCTCGCCCGCCTTGAGCGATTCGTGCAGACGCCACACGGCCGTGCCCGAACCGATGTCCTTGCCTTCGAGCTTGCCGTTGAGCATCGGGCCGCCCGTCACGACGATGGCGGGCACGTCCACGCTCGCCGCGCCCATCAGCAGCGCGGGCGTGGTCTTGTCGCAGCCGCACAGCAGCACGACGGCGTCGATCGGATTGCCGCGGATCGCTTCCTCGACGTCCATCGAGGCGAGATTGCGCGTGAGCATCGCCGAGGGACGCAGGTTCGATTCGCCGTTCGAGAACACCGGGAACTCGACCGGGAAACCGCCCGCCTCGTAGATGCCGCGCTTGACGTGTTCCGCGAGCTTGCGGAAGTGCGCGTTGCAGGGCGTGAGTTCCGACCAGGTATTGCAGATGCCGATGACCGGGCGACCATCGAATTCATGATCGGGAATACCCTGGTTTTTCATCCAGCTCCGATACATGAAGCCGTTTTTATCCGTGGTGCCGAACCACTCTTGGGAGCGAAGTTTGGGTTTCGTTGCCGACATTCTCAGGTTCTGTGAGGGCCAAATGTTCGAGATAGTCTAAGGAGATCTCTGATAACCTTCTAATGAAATATTTGCCTTTTCCGATATCGTTTTCGGCATTGGTATAAACACTTAAAACTATTTGGGAAACGAGGCGAAACACCATGCTGAAGACAAGCCCCTGGTACGTGCGCACGCGCCTGAAAACCCGTCAGTTGCTGCTGGTGGTGGCGCTCGCGGAGGAAGGCAATATTCATCGCGCGGCGGCGGCGCTGAACATGACGCAGCCGGCGGCCTCGAAGCTGCTGCGCGAGCTGGAGGACATGCTCGGCGCGCTGCTGTTCGAGCGCATGCCGCGCGGCATGAAGCCGACACTTTACGGCGACGCGCTGATCCGCCACGCGCGCGCCGTGCTCGGCAGTCTCGATCAGGCGCAGGCGGAACTCACGGCGCTCAAGGCCGGTCGGCTCGGCCACGTGGCGGTCGGCGCGATCACCTCGCCGGGCGTGAGCGTGCTGCCCGCGGCGGTGGCCGCCGTCAAGCGCACGCACGCGAACATGCGCATCTCGGTGGAGATCGACGCGAGCAACGTGCTGCTCGAACATCTCGCGCAGGACCGGCTCGACATCGTGCTCGGGCGTCTGTCCGCCGAGCACGACAAGCTCGCGCTGCGCTACGAGCCGCTCACGGGCGAGCCGGTCTGCGCGGTCGTGCGGCCGGGGCATCCGCTGCTCGAAACGAACGCCAACGCGCCGGGCGCGCCGCTCACGTCACTCGCGCTCGCGGACGTCGCGCGCGCCACCTGGGTCGTGCCGCCGCTCGCGAGCGTGCTGCGCCATCGCTTCGAACTGATGTTCCAGCGCGCGAGCCTCGCGCCGCCCTCGAACGTGGTGGAAACGCCCGCGCTGCTGTTCATCACGCGCGTGCTGGAGCAGAGCGACATGATCGCCGTGCTCACCGAGGACGTCGCGCGCTACTACGCGGTGCACGGCATGGTCGCGATCCTGCCGCTGCCGATGGATTGCCAGATGGACGATTTCGGCATCATCACGCGCGCCGACAAACTGCTCTCGCCCGCAGCCGGTGTCATGATCGAGGCGTTGCGCGCGGTGAGCGCGGAGATCTACGGGCCGCGCGGCGCGGCGTAATGCACGCGTCGCGCGACGCTGCGACAGTCTCGCTACACTGACACAGCCAGCAGGACCATGAAGGAGACGCCATGCCTCACACCGCCGCCCCCGACAGCACCGCCGTGCGCGTCGCACTCTGGCGCGCGCTGCACGTGCAGGTCGACGCCGCGCCGCACGTGCTCGAAGACGAACTCGGCATGCAACTGGCCGCGCCCGACGTCCACTGGCGCAAGCGGGGCGACATGGATCCCGACGGCACGCGCGGCTATCGCGCGTCGATCGTCGGGCGCGCGCGTTTCATCGAGGATCTCGTGACCGCTCAGGCCAGCGCGGGCGTGACGCAGTACGTGATTCTCGGCGCGGGGCTCGACACCTTCGCGCAGCGCCGCCCCGAGATCGCGTCATGGCTGCACCTGTACGAAGTCGATCAACCGGGCACGCAGGCGTGGAAGCGCGCACGGCTCGTCGAACTCGGCTTTCGCGAGCAGGACTGGCTGCGTTTCGTGCCCGTGGATTTCGAGGCGGGCGAATCGTGGTGGACACAGCTCGTGCAAGCGGGCTTCGATGCGCGGCAGCCCGCCGTGATCGCCTCGACGGGCGTCTCGATGTATCTCACGCGCGAGGCCAATCTCGCCACGCTGCGCCAGATCGCGCAACTCGCGCCGGGCTCCACGCTGGCGATGACCTTCACGCTGCCGCTCGATCTCATCGACGAACCCGAGCGCTCGCAGCACGCGGCCGTCTACGAGCGGGCGCGCGCGGCGGGCACGCCGTTCGTCAGCTTCTTTCGCCCCGACGAGATGCTTGCGCTCGCGCGCGAAGCCGGTTTCTCCGAAGTGAGCCACGTGGGCACCGCCGATCTGATCGAACAGTATTTCGCGAAACGCAGCGACGGTTTGAAACCGGCCAAGGGCGAGTCGTTTCTGGTGGCGAAGGTTTAAGCGCGATGATCGGGATGAATACGGCAATCGCCTTAATTGCGATAAGCCGCCACGGATTTTCCGCGCGATCATGCAATATGATCGCGCTCAGCGTTTGCATTTAAATCCACGCAAACGTCATTCGCGCTCACGTAATCTCCGCTAAATTGTCGAACCTTGACAATTCAATCCGCGCAAAGCGATAGACTCATGTACTGCGTCATGCATTGCGCATCACTGCGTTTATCCCTTTATTTAAGGGACATTCGATATGACGCGTGAATTCGATATAGACTCGCAGCGGAATAACACCGAATAGAACAATTTCATGACCTCATTGCTGCAACCGGGATATGCGCCATTCATCATGGCGATCGGCATCATGATCGTCATTGCCATACTCGAAAGCATTACGCTGCTGTTCGGATTTAGCGTCACCACGCATGCGGGTAATCTGCTCGCGCATCAATTCGATATCGACCACGCGGGCGCCAGTGCCGAACCGGGCGTCGTCGGGCAGTTTCTCGGCTGGCTGCACGTGGGCCGCGTGCCGTTTCTCATTCTGCTCGTGCTGTTCCTCACCGGATTCGCCGTTGCCGGCCTGCTGCTGCAAGCGCTTCTGCATGCGCTCGCTCATTTCATGCTGCCGCCCGCCATTGCCGCCTGCGCGGCGTTGCCGCTCGCGCTCGGATTCGTGCGCAAGACCGGCAAACCGATCGGCCGCCTCGTGCCGCAGGAAGAGTCGAGCGCGCTCTCGGAAATCGATTTCATCGGCCGCGCCGTGCGCATCGTGACCGGCGAGGCCACACAGGACACGCCGGCCGAAGCGCGTTTCGTCGACGAATTCGGTCAGCCGCACTACGTCCGTATCGAGCCGGACGATGCGGATCACCGCTTCGTGCGCGGGCAAACCGTGCTGATCGTCGCGCGGGTGTCCGGCTCGCTCTATCGGGCCATCAAAAGCCCGCGTCACGACGCCTGAGGCCTGCGTTGCGTTTGCCGCGCGCGCGCCGGCTTCGCTGCTTTTTCACCTCGTTTTTCACACCGACAAGAGTCAACCATCGCTATGGATACGATCATTTTCTGGGGCGCCGCCGGTCTGGCGGTCATCGTGGGCCTGTGCCTGATCGGCCTGATTTTCGCGCGCCTGTATGTGCGCGCTTCGGCCGAACGCGCGTTCGTGCGTACGGGTCTCGGCGGCCAGCGCGTCATCATGAGCGGCGGCGCGGTCGTGCTGCCCGTGTTCCACGAGGTCATCCCGATCAACATGAACACGCTGAAGCTCGAAGTCAGCCGCGCCTCGCGCGACAGCCTGATCACGAAGGACCGCATGCGCGTGGACGTGGTGGTGGCGTTCTTCGTGCGCGTCGCGCCCACGGCGGAAGGCGTGTCAACAGCCGCGCAGACGCTCGGCCAGCGCACACTCGCGCCCGAGAATCTGCGCGCGCTCGTCGACGACAAGTTCGTCGACGCGCTGCGCTCAACCGCCGCGCAAATGACGATGCAGGATCTACAGGACGCGCGCGAGAAGTTCGTGCAGGGCGTGCAGAACACCGTCGCCGAAGATCTGACCAAAAACGGTCTCGAACTCGAAAGCGTCTCGCTGACCAACTTCAATCAGACCTCGAAGGAATACTTCGATCCGAATAACGCGTTCGACGCCGAAGGTCTCACGAAGCTCACGCAGGAAACCGAGCGCCGCCGCAAGGAGCGCAACGAGGTCGAGCAGGATACCGAAGTCTCCGTACGCGAGAAGAATCGCGACGCGCTGTCGAAGCGTCTCGAGATCGACCAGCAGGAAGCCTTCATGAAGCTCGAACAGGAGCAGCAGGTCAAGACGCGCACGGCCGAGCAGAACGCGCGCATCACGGCGTTCGAGGCGCAGCGCCATCAGGAGGCCGAGCAGAGCCGCATCGGCGCGGAGCGTCAGGTGCAGGAGTCGGAGATCGAGCGCGAGCAGGCCGTGCGTTCGCGCAAGGTGGAAGCCGACCGCGAAATTCGCGTGAAGGAAATCGAGCAGGCCAAGGTCACTCAGATCGCCGAGCAGGAGCGCGCGATCATCATCGCGCAGAAGTCCGAGGCGCAATCGCAGGCTCAGGCGCGCGCCAACGAATCGCTGGCCGAAGCCGTGAAGGCCGAGCAGCTCGTGGAAACCACGCGCCGCACCGCCGAGGCGGACCGCGCGAAGCAGGTTGCGCTGATCGAAGCCGCGCAGGAAGCCGAAACCAACGCCGTGCACGTCACGACCAAGGCGCGCGCGGAGCGCGAGGCCGCGCAGATGCAGGCCACGGCGATCGTCGAACTGGCCGAGGCCGAGCGCAAGAAGGGGCTCGCCGAAGCCGAGGCGCAGCGCGCGCTGAACGACGCCATCAACACTTTGTCATCGGATCAGACCAGCCTGAAGTTCCGGCTCGCGTTGCTGCAGGCGCTGCCGGCCATCATCGAGCAGACCGTCGAGCCGATGAAGTCGATCGAAGGCATCAAGATCATTCAGGTCGACGGCCTCAACCGCCAGGTCGGCGTGGCCGCCGACGGCGCGGCCACGAATGGCTCGGGACTGGGCGCGGGCGGCAATCTGGCCGAGCAGGCCATGTCGGCGGCGCTGACCTATCGCGCGCATGCGCCGCTCGTCGATTCGCTGCTCAAGGAAATCGGCCTGGCCGGCGGCTCGCTGCCGGCGATGGTGCCGGGGCTCGCGAATCTGGCGAATGGCACGAGCGGCGCGAATGGCGTCGATGCCACGCTGGCCGCGCCGCACGAACCGCGCCTCACCGACGGCCACGCCGCGGCTTAAACGCACTCGCCCGATCCGTTCAGCGCATTCCACACATTCGGCGCATTCAGCTCAACTCGCAGAACCGCAGAATATTGCCGAACGGATCGTGAATCTGCATCTGGCGGCCCCACGACAGCGTCTCCACGCCGGGCCGCGCATAGGCGTAAGGCTTCGCGGCCAGCTCGCGATGGAACGCCTCGATATCCTCCACGGGCAGAAACAGCACCGTGCCCGGCGTGCCGTCGCCGTGATGCTCGCTCAGATGCAGCACGAGCGCGTCGCGATGCAGTTGCACGTAGAGCGGCAAATCCGCTTCGAAGCGATGTTCCCAGTCGGGCTTGAAGCCCAGATAGTCGCAATAGAATGCGTAGGCTTTCTCGATCGAAAACATGCGCAGGATGGGAATCGGGGCGAGGAGTTTCATCGCTTGTTTTATCGCGGTTGGCGGCGGTTGGCGGCGGTTGGTAGCGGCTGATTGCCGGTGACGCAAAGTCGATCCGGCGGCCACGATTATGGCGCGACGCGCGTCGCCGTGCGCGATCCGCGTTATAGTCGGCAGCGTCTTTGCCTTTTGCCTCCCGCGCCACCGCTTCACCCATGCACACCGCCCTCCTCGCCCCGCGTCCGCTCGACGCGCTCGAACTGCCCGCCGATCTCGATGGCCGCGACGGCGTGAACCGCGCCAACGGCCGCATGCAGATCGCGGCGGCCAACGATCTCGACGCGATCCGCGCCTGGCTCGCGCGCGTCGCCGACTCGAAGGCGACCTTCGAAACTTATCGCAAGGAAGCCGAGCGTCTGCTGCTGTGGGCCATCGTGCAACTCGGCAAACCGCTCTCCTCGCTCACGCACGAGGACCTGCTCGCCTATCAGCGTTTTCTCGCCGATCCGCAACCGGCGGCGCGCTGGTGCGCGGGCGGCGGCCGCAAGCACGCGCGCGACGATCCGCGCTGGCGTCCGTTCTACGGCCCGCTGTCCGCCGCCAGCCAGCGTCAGGCGATGGTCATTCTCAACGCGCTGTTTTCGTGGCTCGTGAGCGCCGGTTATCTCGCGGGCAATCCGCTTTCGCTGTCACGCCAGCGCGCGCGCCGCGCGCAGCCGCGCATCACGCGTTATCTCGAACGCGGTCTCTGGGACGAAGTGAAGGCCTATGTCGACGCCCTGCCGCGCGCAAGCGCCCGCGAACGCGAACGCCACGGCCGCGCGCGCTGGCTGCTCACGCTGCTCTATCTCGGCGGCCTGCGCATCTCCGAAGTCGGCATCAACACGATGGGCGATTTCTTCGCGCGCCGCGACGCGTCGGGCGAGGAACGCTGGTGGCTCGACGTGCTCGGCAAGGGCGAGCGTCGCCGTCTCGTGCCCGCGACCGCCGAACTGATGACCGAACTCGCGCGCTATCGCGAGCAGCGCGGCCTGAGCGCCTTGCCCGCGCCGCACGAAGCGACGCCGCTCGTGCTGCCGATCGGCCAGTCGACCAAACCGCTCACGCGCGCGGCGCTGCACACCATCGTCAAGGGGATTTTCGCGGGCGCGGCGCAACGTCTGCGCGACGCGGCGGCGCAGGAAGCCGACCCCGCGCGCGCGGCCGGCGGCACGGCGCGCGCGGCGCTGCTGGAGAGCGCGTCGGCGCACTGGCTGCGTCACAGCGCGGGCTCGCATATGGCCGATGGCGACGTCGATCTGCGCATGGTGCGCGACAACCTCGGCCACGCGTCGATCAGCACGACGAGCCTGTATCTGCATAGCGACGACGACCGCCGCCATCGCGAAACCGAAGCGAAACACCGCATCGACTGGTAGCAGCGAACACGTCTATCGCGGCGCGCGGCGCTCCTTGAACAGCGCCACCGCGCACAGGCTCACGCAGCACGCGGGCGTCACGTACCAGGCGGCCGCGAGCGGATTGCCGCTCCACTTCACCAGCGCCGTGACGATGAATTGCGCCGTGCCGCCGAACAGCGCCACGCTCAAGGCGTGCGCGAGCGCGAGGCCGCTGGCGCGCACGCGCGCGGGCAGCGCTTCGAGCACGAGCAGCGCGACCGTGCCCGCGCTGAACGCCATCGACACGCTGATCAGGCCCACGCCGATCAGCATCGCGGGCAGACTGCGGGCGCTGTCGATCAGCACGAACACGGGCGTGCTCAACAACGTGGTGGCCGCGGCGCCCGCGAGCGCCACCGGCTTGCGGCGCGGCAGGCGGTCGAGCAGACGGCCCACGAACGGCGGCAGCGCGAACAGCAGCAACGCCGACGACGCCGACACCGCGAAGCCCGTGCTCGCGGGCAGATGCATCACGCGAATCACATAGCTGGGCATGAAATAGACGATGGCGTAGACCGGAATCGACTGGCCCATGATCATCAGCATCGCGAGGACGAGCGTGCGGGCGTGCTCGCGCCGGAGTTCGACGAAGGGCGGCGCGGCGGATGCGCGCGCGGTGTCGTCCCCGTCATGCAGACGGCTGCGCAGATACACGCCGACCGGCAGCACGAGGAGGCCGAACCAGAACGGCACGCGCCAGCCCCACGCGTCGAGCGCCTGCGGCGAAAGCAGATGCGTGAGCACGAGGCCGAACGTGGCGCCGAGCAACGCCGCCGCGCCCTGGCTCGCGACCTGCCAGCTCACGCGCGCGCCGCGCCGCGCGGCGGGTCCCGCCTCCATCAGATACGCCGCCGCCACGCCGATATCGCCGCCGAGCGCGAAGCCTTGCAGCGCGCGCGCCAGCACCACGACGACGGGCGCGGCCACGCCGATCGCCGCATAACCCGGGCACACCGCAATGACCGCCGTGCCGAGTCCCGCGAGCCAGACGGTGCGTGTGAGCGCGGCGCGGCGGCCCACGCGGTCCGCATACGCGCCCAGCACGAGCGCGCCCAGCGGCCGCATGAAAGCGCCCACGCCGAAGCTGCCGACGGCGAGCAGCAGCGAGGTCATCGGGTCGCCCGCCGGGAAGAATTTCGCGCCGATCATCGCCGCGAAATAGCCGAACACGGTGAAGTCGAACATCTCGAACGCCGTCACGAGCGAGGCGCTCGCGACGCGTCGGCGGACTTCGCGCGCGGAGGTTTGCGGTGCGTTGGCGCGTGCTTCGGCGTGCGCTTCAGCCGGTTGTTCCAGTGCGTCCTGGCTCGGGGGCATGGTTTCGAAGTTCAGTCGTCAGGGTGCGCGGCGCGTATTTCAGCGCGCTGTTCAGACCAGCAATTGCCGCGATAACACCTCGCGCGCCTGCGCGACCGTTTCGCGTTCGCCGGGCAGCGGCGGCGTGAGCGAAAACACGGCCTCGGGCAGCGCGGGCAAACGGTGACGCGTGCCGAGCTTCATCAGCCCGTCGGTGATCGCCGACGCGCACAGGCAGCCCACGCCCAGCCCCGCCGCGAGCATCGACTGCAGGCCCGCCACGCCGGACGCGCTATGCACCATCACGAAGGGACGGCGGTGTTCTTCGAGCAGGCTCACGGCGATCTGATGCAGCATGCAGTCGCCGGGCAGCAGCACGAGCGGCAGCGGCTCGGGCAGCGCTTCGGCGAGCGTCGGCGACGCCACCCAATACAGCGGCTCGCGGCGCAGCACCCAGCGCGGATCGCCCTGCGCGGGCCGCACCGGGCCGATCGACATGTTCATCACCACGCCCAGATCGATCTGTCCGCGCGCGTGCGCGAGTTCGATCTCGGTGCTCTTCATCGTGCTCACGTGCAGGCTCAATTGCGGATAGCACTCGCGCAGCCGCGCGAGCATGCCCGCGACTTCGTGCGTGCGGAAATAGTCGGTGATCGCCACGCGCAGCTCGCCCTTGATCGCCTGGCCGCGCACTTCGTCGAAGGCGGCTTCGTTGAGCGCCACGATGCGCCGCGCGTGTGCGAGCAGGCGCGAACCCGCGGGCGTGGGCTCGACGCCACGTTTGCTGCGCACGAACAGCGGCACGCCCGCGCGCGCTTCCAGCTTGCGCATCTGGTCGCTAACGGTGGACTGCGAAAGATTCAGCGACGGCGCGGCCGCCGTCAGGCTGCCCGCTTCCGCCACCACAGTGAAGGTGCGCAACTGGTCGAGTTCGAAGCCTCGCATGGCTTGCTCCTATCCATCGAATTACTCGATGAATACTACCGCAAATTCCGGCTTTTCTGGAGGATGCGCCGCGCCTAAGATACCGGTTCGTTCCGGCGTCATCGGCGGCGATCCCGTCGCCATCGATCCGCCCCCGCTTTCGATACAGGTTCATCATGACTGACGACTCGCTCGCCGCCGCGCCGCCGCTCGCGGCCCCGACTTCAGCCGCCGCCGCGCGCAGCCATCACGGCTGGGCGCTGGTCGTGCTGCTGGTCGGCGCCATCCTGCCGCCCATCGATTACTTCATCGTGAATCTCGCGCTGCCCGCCATCCACTCGGGATTGAGCGCCAGCGCCGCGCAATTGCAGATGGTGGTGTCCGCCTACGCCTGCGCCAACGCGGTCGCGCAGATCACGGGCGGGCGTCTCGGCGATCTCTACGGCCGCAAGCGCATGTTCATGATCGGCATGGCGGGCTTCGTGCTCGCCTCGACGCTGTGCGGGCTCGCGACTTCCGGCGCCATGCTGGTGGCCGGGCGGATTCTCCAGGGGCTGTTCGCGGCGGTGCTCGCGCCGCAGGTGCTCGCGACCATCCGCAGCGTGTTCACGCCGCACGAACAGGTGCGCGTGATGGGCTTCTACGGTTTCGTGTTCGGCGTGGCGGCGGTGATCGGCCAGCTCGGCGGCGGCGCGCTGATCAGCCTGCATCCGTTCGGGCTGGGCTGGCGCGCGATCTTTCTCGTCAACCTGCCGATCGGCGTGCTCGCGCTGCTGGGCAGTTGGCGCTTCATTCCAGAGAGCCGTCCGCCGCGCGGCGCACGTATCGACATGCCGGGCACCGTGCTGCTGTCGCTGTTTCTGCTGATGCTGGTCTATCCGCTCACGCGCGGACGCGAGGAAGGCTGGCCCACGTGGATGCTGATCTGCCTCGCCGCCTCGGTGCCGATGCTCGGCGCACTGCTGCGCGTGGAAGCGCGCAGTCTCGCGCGCGGCCACGATCCGCTGCTCGACGTGCGGCTGTTCCGCAATCCCGTGATCGCGCTCGGCCTCGTGCTGGCGTTTCTGTTCTACACGCTGAGCGCGTTTTTCCTGAGCTACGGCATCTATCTGCAAGGCGCGCTGCACTGGACGCCGCTCACCTCGGGCGTGGCGATCCTGCCGTTCGGGCTGGGCTTTCTGTCGAGTCCGCTGCTGATGCCGCGCCTCGTGTTCCGCCTCGGCAGCTATCGCGTGCTGACGCTCGGCTTCGTGCTGATCGCGCTCGGCCTCGCGGCGGCGGCGTCGCTCGCGAGCGTGAGCGCGCCCGGCGCGGGCTTCTACCTCGGCCTCGGCGCGATGGGCATGGGCCAGGGCCTCGTGCTGCCGTCGGTCGTGCGCATCGTGCTCGCGGAAGTCGACCCGGCGCGCGCGGGTGTGGCCTCGGGCATGGTCACGGCGACCTTGCAGATCGGCGCGGCCGTGGGCGCGGCGACGCTCGGCGGCGTGTTCTTCTCGCACCTCGGCGCGCATCCCGTCGCGCTCGATTACGTGCAGGGCTTTCGCGTTTCGATGTTCGCGCTGGTCGGCATTCTGTGCGTCTGCGTGCTGAGTTCGCTCGCGCTCGGGCCGATGCATCGACGCCTGCATCCGCAGCCGGCGTGATGCACGGCACTCGCGTTCACTGACCGTTCACGGATCGATCGCCGCCGCCTGAGGCGCACGACGCACCGGTTGCGGCCCATGCGCGCCGTCCTCGATACGCCAGCCCTGCGCGTCGAGCGCCGCGCGCAAGGCATCGGCCCGCGCCCAGTCTTTCGATGCGCGCGCCGCCTCGCGCTCGTTCACCAGCGCCTGAACCTCGGCGGGAACCTTGGCTTCGACCAGCCGCCAGTCGCGCAGCCGAAAACCCAGCACCGCATCGAACTGATCGACCGTCGCGCGCAAGGTCGCGCCCGGCAAGCCGCTCCTGACGCAATCCCAAAGCACGGCCAGCGCTTTCGGCAGGTTCAGGTCGTCGTTCGCTTCGGCGTCGAAACGCGCGACGTACGCGGCGTCGGCGACACCGCCTTCGGGCCAGCCCGCATACAGCCGACGCAAGCGATTCAACGCGGTTTGCGCGGCGCGCAGCGCGTCCCAGTTGAACTGCAAGGTGCTCCGGTAATGCGCGCTCAGGCACAGATAGCGATACGCAAGCGGCTCCGCCTGCCGATCGCGCAGCGTTTGCAGACGCAGAAAATCGCCGGCCGACTTCGACATCTTCGCGTCGCCCTGCTGCGTCAGAAAGTGGCCGTGCAACCAGAAGTTCGCGAGGCGCGTGCCGTGCGCGGCCTGCGTCTGCGCGATCTCGTTGCTGTGATGCACGGCAATGTGATCCTCGCCGCCGCAATGAATATCGAACCACGTGCCCAGATATTTCGCCGACATCGCCGAGCACTCGATATGCCAGCCCGGAAAGCCGCGCCCCCACGGACTGTCCCATTCCATCTGACGCTGCACGCCGGGCGGGCTGAACTTCCATAGCGCGAAGTCGGTGATGTTGCGCTTCGCCCCGATCGCCACGCGTTTGCCCGCCTGCAAACCGGCGCGGTCGAGACGCGCGAGAAAGCCGTAATCGTCCTGTTTGTCGGTGTCGAAATAGAGACCGTCGTCCGTGCGATAGACGTAGCCCGCGCGCTCGATCTCCGCAATGAAGGCGATCTGCTCGGCGATGTGATCGGTCGCGCGGCACCAGACATCCGGCTCCAGCAGATTCAGCGCGCGCCAGTCGTCGACAAAGGCTTCCGTATAGCGCCGCGCGATGGCCCACGCCGACTCGCCCGTGCGGCGGCTGCCCTTTTCCATCTTGTCCTCGCCTTCGTCGGCATCGGAAGTCAGATGGCCGACGTCGGTGATATTCACGACGTGCCGCACCGTGTAGCCGTTACGCGCGAGCACGCGCCGCAGCACGTCCTCGAACACATAGGTCCGCAGATTGCCGATATGCGCGTGATCGTAGACCGTCGGCCCGCAGCAATACATCCCCACGCGCTCGCTTCGAATGGGCGTAAAAGGACGCAAGGCGCGCGACCAGGTGTCGTAGAGCGCGAGGGGCATCGGGTTTCTCCGGTTAAACGGTGTCGATAAACAGGAAAGAAAAACAAAAAGGCCGCCGGTTTTTCAACGGGCGGCCAGTTGGCATGAATCGACGTGAAGCGCGACGTGTACCGACGCTAGACGCAGCCTGCCCCCGGCATGTGCTGACAACATGCGCGCTGGATGAAAGCGAGGGAGGAAGTGGTGAGATTCATGTAGCCGATGCTAACGTCGAACGGACTAAATGGTCAAGAGCGCGACATGCACAGGCGAACGGGCGACGCCAGACGACATCAATCGTCTGGCGTCGCCCGCACGATCACGACAAATTACTTCGAACTACTACTAAATCGAGGATACCCCCTCACCGCCGCACGACACCCATAACGAGCGTGACGAGGAAAATAACGAGGAAGATGAAGAACAGCACCTTCGCGATACTCGCGGCGCCTGCCGCAATGCCGCCGAAGCCCAGGGCCGCCGCAATGATCGCGACGATGAAAAAGACCAGCGCGTAATACAGCATGATGTGACCTCCGTCCGGTGTGGGTTGTGCCGTGCGCCCGACTATGTGCGGGCGGTCCGGAAGCATGCGCAAACGCTGTGCCCGCCATTCGAGATCATTCGACAACGAGCCGCCGCCAATCAAAAGCGCGGATTGAAACCGCTTATTGCGTCATTCCCGGTTTTTGATTACGCGGTAACGCGGGCATAATGCCAATGGAGAAATGCGAGTAAAAAGGGTCGTGTTCGCATTGCTAACGATTTATTGATCGGAATTGATTGAATTCCGATTTTTCAATCGGCCTCCTCCCGCCCGATCGCTTGTCCGCAAGACGCTCGCGCCACCCGTCCCTCCCGTACGATGTTTTTCGGGCGCCGCGCCAGCGGGCCCGCGCAGGAAGAGTGTTCGATGAAACCGGCAAGGAATTCGCTCTGGTCACGCGTTGGCCGTTATGTGGCGTGCGCAGCGGCCGTGGCCGCGCTCGCGGCAACCGTGGGTTTTCTGCACTGGCGGCATGAGCAGCCGGCCACGCAGTCTCAATCCGAAGCACAGCCGGAAGCGCTCAGCGGCGTGGCGAGCGACATGCGTCACAACGCGTCCGCGTGGACGCATCGCGAGAAAGACGTGTCGGCGATGCTCGGCGATATCCGCGCGCATGACGTGCGTGCGATCGGCGTCAGCCGCGACGCGATTCTCGTTTCGACCCTGCAAGGCGACAAGTATTACGTGGCCGATCACAACGGCGCGTTCTCCAACGCGCTGCTGCTCGGCGACCTGAAGCCGGACGGCGCCGCGCCCTATCAACTCGTCTGGCTACCCGACGCCAACCTGCGCACCGGTCTCGCGCGCTGGGGCGACACCTTCGACCACATACGCGACGCGCTGAGCCTGCTGCTCTCCGTGCTCATGCTCGGCGGCCTCGCGTGGTTCGTGCGCCGCGAAATGGCGGGCGGCGCGCAACTGCTCGGCAAGCCGCCCGTGCTGCGCTTCGACGACGTGATCGGCGCGGGCGAAGCCAAATCGGCGCTCGCCGACGTGCGCGCCTGGCTCACCGAGCCCGCGCAATTCACCGGCATGGGCGTGCGCGCGCCGTGCGGCATCCTGATGACGGGCGGCCCCGGCGTCGGCAAGACGCGTCTCGCGCAGGCGCTCGCGGGCGAATGCGGCGCGAGCTTCATCGCCATTACCGGCAGCTATTTCAGCGCGAAGTATTACGGCGTCGGTATCCAGAAAGTGAAGCGCCTGTTCGAACTCGCGCGCAAGAACGCGCCCACGGTCATCTTCATCGACGAAGCCGACGGCCTCGGCAAGCGCACCGACACGGGCGGCGGCCCGGTCGAAGCGGAGAGCAACCGCATCATTAATCAGTTGCTCGCGGAAATGGACGGTTTTGCCTCGAACGAAGGCATCATCATCGTGGCCGCGACCAATCATCCGGACAATCTCGACGAAGCGCTGCGCCGTCCTGGCCGCTTCGACCGCACTGTCGCCGTGCGCCTGCCCGACCTCGAAGACCGCGCGGAAATCCTGCGTTTTTACGCGGCCAATCTGAAGACGAAAACCGACGACATCGACTTCGAACAACTCGCGCGGCTCACGACCGGCCTCTCGCCCGCCACGCTGTCGATGATCGTGAATCAGGCGGGCCTCGTCGCGCGCAAGGCAGGCGATCGCCACGTGGGCGCCACGCATTTTCTCGAAGCGATCAAGATCGCGCGTATCGGCGATATCAACGGCGCGGAGCGCGCGCTGTCCGACGACGAACGCACGCGCATCGCCATTCACGAAGCCGGCCACGGACTCGTGGCCGCGCTGCTCGGCACCGGCGTGCTCGAAGAAGTGACGATCCTGCCGCGCGGCGGCGCGCTCGGCGTGGCGCTCATCACGAAGATGCAGGACAAGTATCTGTATCGCGAAACCGAAATGCGCAACGAGATTCAGGTGCTGCTCGGCGGCCGCAACGCGGAACTGCTGATGTTCGACGAAGCCTCGAGCGGCGCGGCGCAGGATTTGCAGGAAGCGTCGCGCATCGGGCTCGACATGGTGTCGAAGCACGGCTTTAACGCCGACGGCAATCTGTTCAGTCTCGCCGCGTTGCCGCAACAGGTGGCCGGGCTGCAATTGAAAAGCGCGATCGAACACGCGAACGCGCTGCTGCACGAACTCAACGACGCCTGCTTCGCGCTGCTGCGCGCGAACGAACCGGTATTGCGCGCGATCGCCGACCGGCTGCTCGAAGAAGAAACCGTGCCGGGCGAAACGGTGTATCGCCTGATTCGCGAACACGCGGCAAAAAGTGCCGCAATCGCCGAAGCGAACGAGGTGATTGAAATCGCGGCGGCTTGAGTATTGATTCGACGGTCATAAAAAACGCGCCTCGTCAGTGACGAGGCGCGTTTTTTTATTTGCTTCGAACGCTTCGAATCAAGGGTTTTCCGGCGTATTGCCACCATGCAGCGCGCCGAAGTGACGCGCGCCGAACAACCCCATCGCCAGCACGCCGAGGCCGAACGGCACGACATCGGCGTTCGCCTTGATCGCGAAATCGCCCACGTGGCACAGCAGCAAATAGCCCGCGACGAGATTCAGAAAACCCCACAGCACATTCACCGTCGACGACGACAAGCCCTTGCCCGGCGGATTCGCGAACGGCGTCTGAAACGGTTCGCCCATCACGCCGCCCACGAAGTGCGGCACGGCATTCGACAGCAAGGCGCCACCAAAAAAGTACGCAACAACATGTGACCACACCATTTCAGATGCTCCTCGCGGCGAGTAAATCGATGATGTCCTGCGCAACGCCGGTTTCGCCCAGGCGCGGAAAGACGTGCTCGATGCTGTACGCGTGCGCCTCGGCGCGCGCATCGGTCATGGCGTCGATCGCGAGACTCACGTTGAAGCCCAGTTCGTACGCCTGACGCGCGGTCGATTCGACGCCCGTGCCCGTCGCCACGCCCGTGATCACCACCTGCGTGACGCCCAGCGCCTTCAGGCGCGCGTCGAGCGCGGTGTGGGCGAACGCGCCCCACGTGCGTTTCGTCACGACGATATCGCCGGGCTGCCGGTCGAGTTCGTCGATGAAATCGGTCCAGCCTTCGGGCAGCACGTCGTGACGGCGCGGCCGCTCCGTGCGTCCGGGCGCGACGCCCGCCACGTTGACCAGCACGACGGGCAGACCGCGTGCGCGAAATGCGCGCAGCAACGCGCAGGTGCGCTCGATCACGGGTTCGATGGGATGCACGAAGGGCGCGCCCACGATGCCCTTCTGCAAGTCGACGACGATGAGCGCCGTGTTGGGGTCGAGCGCGGTGTAAGGCATGGCGTTCCGTGGCGTGAGGAAGAACGTTTAGAAGTCGGCGAGACGCTGGAGCAGCTTCACGGCGTCGGCGAGCGCGGACTGCTCTTTCATCGAGAGCTGCGCCTGCAGCGCCTGCACGAGCCAGTCCTCCTTCGCCGCGCGGCTCGCGTGCAGCTTGCGCCGGAACGTGGATGTCAGACCGATGAGCGTTTTGCGGCCGTCGTCGGGATCGGGCTTGCCTTCGACCACGCCAAGCGCCTCCAGACCGGCCACCGTGATCCGCATGGATTGCGGCTTGACGGCGTCGGCGCGCGCCAGCTCGGAAACCGTCGCCGGACCGCTGCGGTCCAGATGCACGATCACCGACTTCTGCGAGGACGTGAAATCGCCGGCCTGCGCCTGACCGCGCACGCGCCGGACCAGTTTGCCGACCGCGACGCGCAGTTCGCCCGCCAGCACGGGCAGATCGGTCGCGCTGACGGCGGAGGGGGAAAGGGATCGGGTAGTCATCGGCGAAGACTAGCATATGCACAGTTAAACTGTACATATAAACTGCATAAATTGTCGGCGGCGTCCGCTACATGCCAAGGGTAAACACCCACCGGAGCCGATTAATTTCCGGCGCGAACGTGCCGTTATACTTTCCATACACGGCATGATGTTTCGTATATGGAACAATAATGAGAAGCCTGACTATCAATTTGCGACTCGCGCTGACGGTCGTCACACTCGGGGCACTGGTGGTGGCGATGGGCGTTGTCAGCCTGATCGGCATGGATCTGACCAATCGCGCGCAGCACGATGCGTACGCGGTGCATTTCGCGTCGGCGGTAGCGCTCGGCAAGTCGGGCACGGCCATGTCGCGCGCGCGCTTCGGTCTCGACTGGGCGGTGGCGAATCCGCATTCGCCGCAACTCGGTCCGCAGCTCGACCGCGCGCAAATGCTGCTCGCCGAATCGGACCGCTGGTGGCAGCAATTCCGCGCGCTGCCCAAGACCGCCGAACTCCAGGCGCTCACCGACGACCTCGACGCCAAACGCAGCGCCGTGCGGCGCGACGCGATCGACCGCCTGATCACGGCCATCCGCAGCGGCGACACGAGCTGGATGGACGAGCACCGCGCCGCCGAACTGATCGGCCTCTACACGGCGATGAACACCAGCCAGGGCGCGCTCGAAAACTATCTCGACGAAGCCGCGCGCCGCGCCGACGCGCAATCGAGCGCGCGCTTCCACACGCTCGGCGTGGTGTGCGGCGCGAGCATCGTGCTGGCGCTGCTGATCGCGTTTCTGAGCTGGCGCGGTCTGCGTCGCGCGGTGATGGACCCGCTGCGCGCGGCGATGGCGCATTTCGAGGCGATCGCGGCCGGCGACCTGACGACCCGCGTCACCGCGCATCGCGCCGACGAAATGGGCCTGCTGCTCGACAGCCTCGCCGCCATGCAGACGCGCCTGCGCTCGACGATGGAGCAGGTGCGAAGCGGCGCGAACGCGATGGCGACCGCCACGCAGCAGATCGCCACCGGCAATCTCGATCTTTCGCAGCGCACCGAGGAGCAGGCGTCGTCGCTGGCGCAGACGGCGTCGGCGATGCAGGAGCTGATCGGCACGGTCGAGGCCAACGCGGTCCACGCGCAGCAGGCGCGCGAACTCGCGCTCGGCGCCTCCGACGTGGCCGTGCGCGGGCGCGACGCGGTCACGCGCATGGAGCAGACCATGCACGAGATCCATGCCAGTTCGTCGAAGATGACCGACATCATCGGCACGATCGAGAGCATCGCGTTCCAGACCAATATCCTCGCGCTTAACGCGGCGGTCGAAGCGGCGCGCGCGGGCGAGGAAGGACGCGGCTTCGCGGTGGTCGCGGGCGAGGTGCGCAATCTCGCGCAGCGCGCGTCGGCGGCGGCGCGCGAGATCGGCACGCTGATCGCCGGGTCGACGGGGCGCGTGGCGAGCGGCGCGGAACTCGTCACCGAGGCGAGCGGCGCGATGGCCGAAATCCAGACCTCCACGACGCGCGTCGCCACGTTGATCCACGAAATCGCCGCCGCCTCGCGCGAACAGAGCGACGGCATCGGGCAGGTCGGCCTCGCCGTCACGCAGATGGACGAAGTCACGCAGCAGAACGCGGCGCTGGTCGAGGAAAGCGCGGCGGCGGCTTCGTCGCTCGCCGAGCATGCGAATTCGCTCAATACGCTGATCGCCGGGTTCAAGGTCGAGAGCGGCGTTCTGCCGCACGACGCCCGGATCGCCCGCCCCGCTTGATTCTTCGCCTGATCGATGCCGTTGCTTCCGGCCCTCCACGACACTGCACGAATACGAGATACTTGACCGGACGATCGGATTCGTGTAATGTCGGAAGGTAAATTTTCAGCTGTGTCTGCTCATCTTTTGCCGCTGCCAATCGCTTGTATCAGTGAGAGGTCAAACAGCGGCTCTCGTTGACCTCTCCTGCTTGATACTTTATTCGCCCTTTCCCGGGGCGCATGTGTGTTTATTTGTTTATTCAAGGATTTTCTAGTGGAAACCGGTACCGTCAAGTGGTTTAACGACAGCAAGGGCTTTGGCTTCATCACCCCGGACAAGGGCGGCGACGACCTGTTCGCTCACTTCTCGGAAGTGCGTGGCACGGGCTTCAAGACCCTGGCTGAAGGCCAGAAGGTCAGCTACGAAACCAAGCGTGGTCCGAAGGGCCTCCAGGCTTCGAACATCACGCCGCTGTAAGGTGTTAGCATCGCGTCCGGCCCTGGCTGGACGCGATTGCCCTGTCTCAGACCGTGGCAGTCACATGCCACGCGTATCTTGTGCGTGTTCCCGCGTTTGTGTTCACTGCGCCCGCAGCCCGGACACCTGGTGTGCACACGCGCCCGATGGTCGTACCGGCGGATGAATCTGGCTTCTGGCCAACTCTTCCGCGTTCCCGGTTGGCTCATCACGAGCACTAGTTGCCCACGCATTGGCGGACGCGAGTCGCGGTGCGGGATCGCCTGACTTTTGGCGGCCGTGAGCCTCGCCGTTGCCGGTTTCCGAGCGCTTCTGTACAGTTCGTCCGCGAGCATCGCGGGCGCAGGGCAGCCGGGCCAAGAACCGCAGCGAGCCGACGGCGTTCGCACAGGGCATCTCAGCGCGCTCCGCTCGAGCGCGGCATTGTGTATTTCAGGAGGAATGGATTTGGCGAAGGAAGAACTGCTTGAACTCGACGGCGTCGTCGACGAAGTGCTGCCGGACAGCAAGTATCGCGTCACGCTGGAAAACGGCGTGGTCGTGAACGCTTACGCGTCGGGCCGCATGCGCAAGAACCACATTCGCATCATCGCGGGCGACCGCGTCACGCTCGAATTGTCGGTCTACGACCTGACGAAGGGCCGCATCAACTTCCGCCACAAGGACGCATCGGGCGGTGGCCCGCGTCCGGCGCAAGCTCGCCGCCGCTAAGCAGTTAGCCAGCAGTCGCACACGGCCCTGCCCGGCGCGATTGCCCGGGCGAGGTCGTCGTCAGCGTGTGCCCGCTCACCCGCATACCTTCCGGTATCGCGCGGCGCGGGCACGTTGCGTTTGTGCCGTCAGTATCGGCGGCATTCTTCAGATCGATTCATGGCGTCCCGCGCTTCAGCGTGGCGGCCGTCGCGAGAAATCGATCCAGCTGGCCCGCAAAGGTCCGGCTGTCACGCAGCGCATACGGCGCCGGACCACCGGTGTCGATCCCGGCGCTGCGCAACTGCTCCATCGCTTCGCGCACCGTCAGCCGCTCGCGAATATTCTCAGCCGTGAACCAGCTCCCGCGCGGATCGAGCGCGCGTGCGCCCTTGTCCAGCACCGCCGCCGCGAGCGGAATGTCCGCCGTGATCACCAGATCGCCCGGTTCGGCCATCTCGACGATGCGCTGGTCGGCCACGTCGAAACCGGCAGGCACCTGAATCGAGCGGATAAACGGCGACGGCGGCGTGCGCAGATACTGATTCGCGACCAGCGTCACGTTCATTTCGACACGGCGCGCCGCACGAAACAGGATGTCCTTCACGACGGCGGGACAGGCGTCGGCATCGACGAGAATTTGCATGGGGATTCGATTTCGGGAAGGCAGGCGCTACGGCCAGGAACACGGCGCGGGAACACCACGCGCCGACACTATATCGGATCGGAGCAAGCCGGACCCAGATCGCCCTGCGCGCGCAGATTTTTCAAGCGGGCGTGCAGCGCTTACCGTTTTCGAGCGCGCCGCAGCGTTTGCAATCCGCCGATCCGCCCGGCTGGCCGAAGGTGGCACGTTCTCTGCGAATACTCGGGGACGATCACCCGCTTCCGGGAGACAGACGATGAGCACGCAAGACCACGAGCACGCCGACGCGCCCCCCACCGAGCTGCCCAAACCCATCGGCGACGCCATACCCGCGCCCACCGAGCCGGGTCTCGATCAGCCGCTGCCGCCGAAAGGCGATCAGCCCGCACCCGGCGACACGCCGGACCCAACGCCCGAACCCGCCCCCGCGCAAGACGCGCCGCCCGCCGACCTGCCGAGGCCGTTCGGCGACGCCGTCCCCGCGCCCACCGAACCGGGGCTTGACCAGCCTTTGCCGCCCAAGCACGGCTGACGTTGACGCCACGCGGCGCATCCGCCCGAGCTTCAAGCCAACGCGCGTTCCGCCTCCTCGGGCTGCGTGCCCGCCTTGCGCTGCGCCTCCAGCATCTCGATGAGCCGCTGCACGGCCGGCGAGCGCAGATCGCGCCGCCAGACCAGATAGATCTTCACCTTGCGATACGCCGCCGGCAGCCGGTGCGCCTTCACGGCGCTGCGATTCGGCAGGCTCTCCAGCAAGCTCGCGGGCATGAGCGCGAGCCCCGCGCCCGCCGACACGCACGCGAGCATGCCGTGATACGACTCCAATTCGAAGATGCGCCCTGGCGCCGCGCCGTCTTCCTCGAACCAGCGCTCGAAAGTGCGCCGGTACGAGCAGTTCGAGCGGAACGCATAGAGATTCGCGCCGTTCACATCGCGCGCACGTTTGATCGGCGCGCGGTTCGCGGCTGAAATCAGGATCAGTTCGTCGTCGAAAACGGGCACGCCCGTGAGCGCGGGATGCGCGACCGGCCCGTCCACGAACGTCGCCGCCAGTTCGCCCTCGATCACGCGATCGATCAGTTCGCCCGACGGGCCCGTCGAAAGATCGAGCGTCACGTCGGCATAACGGCGGTGAAACGCCGCCAGCACCGGCGGAATATGCACGGCCGCCGTGCTCTCCAGCGAGCCCAGCGGCAACGCCCCGCGCGGCTCGTCGCCGGCCACGGAGAGCTTCGCCTCGTCGACGAGATCGAGAATGCGGCGCGTGTACTCGAGAAACGCCGCGCCCGTCGCGGAGAGCCGCAGCCGCATCTTCTCGCGGATAAACAGTTCGGCGCCCAGTTCCTCTTCGAGCTGGCGCAGCCGCGTGGTGAGGTTCGACGGCACGCGATGCAGGCGCTGCGCGGCGGCCTGCACGCTGCCCGCGTCGGCGATTTCCCTGAAAATCTGCAATTGGGCCAGTTCCATGCATTCGCTCCGAGAGAACAATTTGTTAAATATTATTCACTTTCACTGAGCATTACCAGCCCGTATCCTTGCAGGCAATCACCCCTTCAAGGAGCCCAACATGGCCGAAGCAACCCGCACGGAACACGCCGTCTCGCTCAATCCCGCGACCGGCGAAGTCATCGCCCGCCACGCGTTCGACAACCGCGAGGCCGTCGAGGCGGCGCTCGTGCGCACGGCCGCCGCCGCGCGCGTCTGGCGCGACACGCCCGTGGCACAGCGCGCGAACGTGCTCGTGCAACTCGCCCGCGTGCTGCGCGAGCGCAAGACCGAATTCGCACTGATGATGGCCGACGAAATGGGCAAGCCCGTCGCCCAGGCGCGCGGCGAAGTCGAGAAGTGCGCGGCGCTCTGCGAGTGGTACGCGGAAAACGGCCCGGCCATGCTCGCGCCGACTTCCGTGCCGGTGCTGCAAGGCACGGCGCGTCAGGAATTCCGTCCGCTCGGCCCGATTCTCGCGGTGATGCCGTGGAATTTCCCGATCTGGCAAGTGCTGCGCGGCGCGGTGAGCATGCTGCTCGCGGGCAACACCTACGTCCTCAAGCACGCGCCCAACGTGATGGGCAGCGCCTATTTGCTGCGCGACGCGCTCGCCGCCACCGACCTGCCCGCCGGCGCGTTCGAAGTGCTGAACCTGCCGCCCGAAGACGTCGCGCCGGTGATCGCCGACACGCGCATCGCCGCCGTGGCCGTAACCGGCAGCGTGCGCGCGGGCGCGGCCATCGCCCAGCTCGCGGGCGCGGCGCTCAAGAAGTGCGTGCTGGAACTGGGCGGCTCGGACGCCTTCATCGTGCTCGCCGACGCCGATCTCGACGATGCCGTGCGCTCCGCCGTGCTGGGCCGCTTCGGCAACACGGGGCAGGTCTGCCTCGCGGCCAAGCGTCTGATCGTCGAAGCGCCGGTGGCCGCCGAATTCGAGGCGCGTTTCGTCGCCGCCGTGAAGGCGCTGCGCATGGGTTCGCCGCGCGACGAGGCGAATTTCATCGGTCCGATGGCGCGCTACGATCTGCGCGACGAACTGCACGGCCAGGTCGAGCGCACGCTCGCCGAAGGCGCGCGTCTCGTGCTGGGCGGCCACAAGGTCGAAGGCCCGGGCAACTACTACGAGCCGACGGTGATCGCCGACGTGCAGCCGGGCATGACGTCGTTCCGCGAGGAGCTGTTCGGGCCGGTCGCCTCGATCATCGTCGCGCGCGATGCGCAGCACGCCGTCGAGATGGCGAACGACAGCGAGTTCGGTCTGGGCGGCACGATCTGGACCCGCGATCTCGAGCGCGCGGACGCGATGGCCGCACAGATCGAAACCGGCGCGGTGTTCATCAACGGCGATGTGGCGACGGACCCGCGCGTGACGGTCGGCGGCGTGAAGAAGAGCGGTTTCGGACGCGAACTGTCGAGCTTCGGCATGCACGAGTTCTGCAATGTTCAGACGGTCTGGACCGACCGCCGCTAAGCGGGGAACGTTCAGCGTTGCAGAATAAATACGGTGCGCCGCGATTCCCTGCACGAGGACGGGTTTGTCCTGATGCACCGAATCGCGGGCTCATCCGTTAATCCGTTCATGGAGCGCGGCGGCGGCTCGACCGACTTGCCGGTCCGGCGCCGCGTGCCATACCCTGTCCCCGTTCATTCAGGGACCATGCAGAGTCGAAGTATTCAGCGCCGCGGGAAATCCGTCGGCGCTTTTTTTTGCGTGCCCGGGTGGTGGCTGCGGGAAGAATCGAGCGCTAACTAAAGCGAAGCAAACCGCAGGGACATTTCGAACGACGAACGAAGTTCGCCGCGTGCTCAATGCATCGATTCGGACATGCGCATCAATGCGCGTCGTAGCTGCCGGACTCTTCGTACGGCGCGAGGCGCGGTTCGGCGCGGCCGAGTGCTTCGAGCAGCGAGCGGCCGGCGGACGTGAGCGACAGACGGCGCATGCCTTCGGCGCGCTGTTCGAGCGCGACGAGCTGACGCTCGAACAGAATATCGAGTTCGTGGCGGTTCATATCGATCTGCTCCGGCGCGTGGCGGATCAGCATCAACGTGGCAAACTCATGGGGGCTTAGCACTTCTCCTCTCCTTGATCGGCACCGCTGGGAATGCAACCAGGGGCGCAGGGCCGCTTATGATCGGGGGAATGTGTGACGCGCGCGTGACTGTCACAAACTTTGTCACAGTCATCGCAACGTTCGCGCCACATTCGTCGTCGCCGCCGATCAGGCCGTCGATCAGGCCGTCGAGTTCGCCGCCGCGTCGATCCGTGCGCCGCTCAGCCTTGCCGCTGGGCGAGCGCCACGCCGCACGCATCCACCAGATCGCGCAGCGTCGGTGCGAGTTGCGTGCGGGCGTCATCGGCAATGCTCATGCCTTCGTCCCTGCGCACGGCGCGCACACCGACGACGATGGACGCGTCGGGCGCACGCTCGCGCAGCCGCCGCACCAGGTTGCGAAGGTACGGCGGCGACTCCGCGGCATCGAGCGACACCACGCAGATCGCTGCCGTCTGCGCATCCACCATGCCCGCGCGCGTGGCGCGCACTTCCTCGTAAGTGGTCGCCGTGCTGGGAATCTTCGCGCGCCCGAGCAACTGGCAGACGACCGCCACCGCGACGTCGTCGAATGCGCCGCGCCCCGGCACGCAGAGCAGCGCGCGGCCGTCGTCGGGAATCTCTGCGCGCAGCTCCGGCGTCAGCTCGGTTGCGTCCTGTTTGCGCCCGCCGTTGCTTCCATGTCCGTTGCCGTTGCCATTGCGCGTATGGCGCGAATCGTCGACGGATTCGAGGTCCTCGACGATATCGAGCAGCGCCTGATTGATGCGCGCGATCTGCTCGGCGGGGAGCACGCCGCGCAGCACGTCGTTGCGCGCAAAGCGCAAGCCCTCGAACACGACCTGCTCGTAATAGTCGATCAGCGGCATCTCGTTGAGCAGCCGGTCGGCCTGCAGCAGCGCTTCGTGCGGATCGTCGGCGAGCAGACGTTGATAGCAGGTCTGCGCGGGCGTCAGCGCGGGCTGATCGCCGAGCAGGATGGTCAAAAAGTTCAAACGATCCACGTAACGGCCGAGCGTGACGATGCACAGCGTCAGCGGCGTCGAGAGCACGAGCCCGATCGGCCCCCACAGCCAGCTCCAGAAAATCGCCGCCACCACCACCGCGAGCGGCGAGAGTCCCGAGCGGCGGCCGTAGAGCATCGGCTCGGCGAACTGGCCCGCCACGACATCGACGACGATGAAGAAAATCAGCGTCCACACCGCCATCGTCCATTGCGGCTGGATGGCGGCCGCGAGCAGCGTGGCGAGCACGGCGGCGATCCAGATGCCGATGTACGGCACGAAACGCAGCAGCGCCGCGAGCGCGCCGAACAGCAGCGCACCCGGCACGCCGATGCCCGCCAGCCCGATCGCCAGCACCGCGCCCACCGAAACGTTCACGCCCAGTTGCGCGACGAAGTAGCGTGACAGGCGCTCGGAGGCGTCGTTGATGGCGGTGGTCGTGCGGTGCAGGTCGTCGGAACCGAACACGCTGATCAGGCGGTCGCGCAGATCCTCGCGCTGCAGCAGGATGAAGATGGTCACCACGAGCACGATGAAGCCGGTCTCCAGCGGCGCGATCACCGGCGAGAACGCGCGCTGCGCGAGTTGCAGCGGCGTCGGCGCGGGCGTGTGCACTTCCACCGGCATCGGCTGCTGCGGCTGGTTGCGCGCGGCGCGCCCGCGCGGCTGCGGCGGCGCGGGCGGCGGCGTGGGCGTCACGCGTTGCAGCGCGACGGCGGCGCGCGTCATCAGCGAATCGGCGCGGCCGACGGTTTTTTCCTGCACCGTCTGCACTTTCTGCTCGATCTCTTCCTGATACTGCGGCAGGTCGGCGGCAAGCTGCACGATCTGCGCGCCGATCAGCGCGCTCACGCCCGCCAGCGCGAGCACCGTGGCGAGCACGGCGATCAGGATCGAGAGGAATTCGGGCAGACGCACGCGCCGCAGCGTGTTGACGAGCGGCGCGAGCAGAAAGCTCAGCAGCACCGAGAGCGTGATCGGAATCAGCACCGCGCGGCCGAAGTACAGTGCGCAGACTACCGCCACGCCGGTAATGACCGAGGCGAGCGTGTGGATGGTGGGCGTGCTCGGCGGGAACACGCGGTTGCGGCGGCCCGCGGCGGAACCGGGATGCGGCACCTGCCAGGGCATGACATACGGACGGCCGGACCCGTCGTCGGACAGGCGCTCGGAGGCGCCGTCGGAACCGGCATGCGGACCGTCGGAAGCGGAATCGGACGGTCGGCGAGACGACGCGTCGGGCGGCTGCGGATAATTCATGGCGATGCGGTCAGCGTTGCGGTAAGGGATCGGGCGGCAGCAGCGCCCGTCTGGTTTTCATCGTAGCCGCGCGGGCTTGGGCGGGTTGGCGCGGGTTGGCAAATACTTCGCGGTCATCGGGCGCATCCGGGCAGAACGTGCGCCGGGACGTGAGCGTAACGCATGCCGACGACGGCGCGCAGCTCGACACGGCCGCGGCGCGCAAACGCGGTACGCAACATCAGGGCTTGCCCGCCTGCAGTTCCTGATTGCGCGAGCTGAGGAACTGGATCAGCCCGTCCACGCCGCCCTGCTGGATCTTCTCGTTGAACTGCGCGCGATAGGTCTGGATCAGCCACGCGCCCAGCACATTCAGATCGTAGAGCCGCCAGCCCTGCGGCGTCTTGTAGAGCCGGTAATCGATCTCGACGGGCTTGCCGCTCGTCTGCGCGAGCGTGCGCACGACCACGTCGGTGTCGCCGGGCGCATTGCGCATCGGCTGATACTCGATCTGCTGATCGGGCTTGAGCTGCGCGAGCGCGCCCGCGTACAGGTGAATCAGCAGGAGCTGGAACTGGTCCATCACCTGTTGCTGCTGCGCGGGCGTGGCGGTGCGCCAGTGCGGCCCCATCGCGAGCCGCGTGGTGCGGCGGAAATCGACGTACGGCAGGATGTCGCGATCGACGATGTCGCGAATGCGCGCGATATCGCCCGGGGCGATCGACTGCGAGCGGACTTCGTCGAGCACCTGCTGGGTCGCCGTCTTGATGAGCGCCTGCGGGTCCGACTGGTCGACGCCCTGCGCGGCGCGCGCGGCCGTGGCGAAGCCGCCGAACCCGCAGGCAAACAGCGTGACAAGCAAAAGGAGCTTCTTCATTCGATATCTCGTCCGTCTCGATCGTGGGAAGCGGGCCGGTGCGCGACGCTGCCCGGGGGCGCGCGGCGACCAAACCGCGCGTTGGCGACACGTTGGCGGCGCGTGGGCCGCTGGCGTCCAGTCTAAAGGGTCGCCGCCGGAGCGGCCGCGACGCGGGCAGCGAGCGGGCGCGCGACGGCAGGCAAGCGGGATGAAATCCGCGGTCGACGCGGCGGTGACGAAATCGGCTCAACGCGAACCGGAGCAGCGCGTTGCAGAGCGGAAGTGCGCAAGCGTAACGCAACGCCGCGCGTGATCCGGGGCGCGCTGTTACGTTACGTTACATATGAAGAAAACTTGTTACAGATGTTTCCCCGTGGTGGAAAGCATCTGTCGGCATCTGTCCGGCGTGACCAGAGTCGATAAAAACTGATCGACCGTGGCCGCATGTGACGACCGGCGCGACTGACGCCGCGCCGGCCCTGTTTGCGCGCTTATCGACAACTCAATCGCGCTTCCTCCCCTCACTACCCTGCTCCCGGCCGCCCGGCCAGCCTTGCGCCGTGGGCTCGGCGAAAAACGCCTCGAGCCCGAACAGCCAGGCGACACACCATGACAGGCGTGACAGCAAACGAGACAGCACGCCGCCAGAAACACTGTCTTCCCCCTGAACTTCCCCGGATTGCGCGTCCGGCAGTCCCGATGCGGAAAACACGGCCCCTGCCGTTCCGCTCGCAAGACTCCCCGGCGTCGATTCCTGTCGTGAAACGGGATCGATCTTCATGTTGCACCCCTCTCCTCGTTTTTGTGTGTGGCGGGCTATAAGGAGCAATGTCCGTACCAGCCCGAATCGGGTCGCGCGCGAGCCGCCGCGAAGCGCTGAAAAGCGGCTTCGTCCGCCCTGCGTGCGCCACCGCACGGAAGCCGCGCGCCCGCTTCCTCGTCGCCGTTACACCCCGACACTGTAAAAACTACAAGCATGGCGTGAAAAAGCGAAAAACCCCGTGATTACAGCACGCCCGGCGTGTCGCGAAGGTGAGCTGCGGCACGTATCGAGGCGCTTGCGATCGCGAACCTTTTTCCGGATGCGTAATAGCTTCAATCTCGTGGATGGTGTAAGGTGCAGCGGTTCGTCTCGAAAATGAGACCGCCGAAAACGAGAGGAGAGATCGTATGACCACGCCCGATCGGAGCCGCCTCGCGGACGTCCTGAATCAGCATCGCGACGCCCTGCTGGCCGACTGGATCCGCCTGCATCTGCCGATCGCCCTGCGCCGCGGTCTGGCGATGGAAGCCGAAATCCGCGAGCAGTTCTCCGCCTTCCTCAACGTTTTTCTCGACACGCTCTCGCGCGCCGACACGCTCGACGCGACGCGTCCCGAATGGGAGCCGGTGCGCGCCTTTCTCGCCGACATGTCCGCGCACCGCGCGCGTCAGGGCTACACGCCGGTCGAGACCGCCACCTTCGTGTTCTCGCTCAAGCAGCCGCTCTACGCGCGGCTGCGCGAGGCGTTCGCGAGCGAGCCCGCCGAACTCGCCGACCTCAGCTGGTCGGTCAATCTGCTGCTCGACGGCCTCGGCCTCTACACCACCGAAGCCTTCCAGAAAAGCCGCGAGGCGATCATCGCGCGCCAGCAGGAAGAACTGCTCGAACTCTCGACACCGGTCGTGCAGCTGTGGGAAGGCATTCTCGCGCTGCCGCTGATCGGCACGCTCGATTCGGCGCGCACACAGGTGGTGATGGAGAGCCTGTTGCAGAAGATCGTCGATACCGGTGCGAGTCTCGCGATCATCGACATCACCGGCGTGCCGACCGTCGACACGCTGGTCGCCCAGCATCTGCTCAAGACTGTCGCCGCCGCGCGCCTGATGGGCGCGGACTGCATCATCAGCGGCATCCGTCCGCAGATTGCGCAGACCATCGTGCATCTGGGCGTCGATCTGAGCAACGTCACCACCAAATCCACGCTCGCCGACGCCTTCACGGTCGCGCTGCAACGCACCGGCTCGACCATCGTCACGCCGAAGGCCGCCGTTTGAATCACGCGAACCGCGTGGGCGCCACGACCGCCGCGAGCGCACGGGCGCGCGCGCACTGATAGATACGAGGACGCGCGATGGACCGCATTCCGATTCTGCGCATGGGCGACTGCCTGATCGTCACGATCCAGGTGGACATGCACGACCGTCTCGCGATGGCGCTGCAGGACGACCTCACGGCGCGCATCGTCAAGGACTCGGCCAAGGGCGTGCTGATCGATATCTCCACGCTCGACGTGGTCGATTCCTTCATCGGCCGCATGATCAGCAACACCGCCGCGATGGCGATGGTGCTCGACGCGCAGACCGTGGTGGTCGGCATGCAGCCGTCGGTGGCGATCACGCTGGTCGAACTGGGGCTCACGCTCGACGGCGTGCGCACCGCCCTGAACGTGGAAAAGGGCATGGCGCTGCTCAAGCAGCGTCGCGTCTAGCATGGCGTTTGCTTTCGACATGAACGGCACCGGCGCGAGCGAACAGACCGTGGCTGAAGTGAGCCTGCGCTCGGACGAGGAAATCGTCCGGCTGCGCCAGATCGTGCGCGATCAGGCGATCGCTCACGGCTTTTCGCTGATCGAACAGACCAAGTTCGTGACGGCGGCCAGCGAGCTCGCGCGCAACACGCTCCAGCACGGCGGCGGCGGCGACGCGCGCGTGGAAGTGCTGACGGCCGGCGTGCGCGTGGGCCTGCGGCTGACGTTCATGGACCGCGGCCCCGGCATCGCCGATATCGACCGCGCGCTGCAGGACGGCTTCACGAGCGGCAACGGCCTCGGCCTGGGACTTGGCGGCTCGCGCCGCCTGTGCGACGAATTCAACATCGACTCGTCGCCCGGCAACGGCACGACCGTCACCATCACGAAATGGAAAGTACGCTAGACGGCGCCTCCGGCATGGCCGGAGGCACGCATCGCTCCTTTGAGATCGGCGACGCAAGCGGCGTGGCGTTCGCGCGCCGCGGCGCGGCTCAGGCCGCGCAACTCGCCGGTCTCGACGCCACGCGCGCCGGACGGCTCGCGATCGTGCTCACGGAAGCGGCCACCAATATCCTCAAGCACGCGGGTCACGGCGAACTGCTGGTGCGCGCGCTCGACAACGGCGTGGAGCTGATCGCGCTCGACAGCGGCCCCGGCATGAGCGACGTGCGCGCGGCGCTCGCCGACGGCCATTCGACCGCCGGCACGCCGGGCAACGGGCTCGGCGCCATCCAGCGGCTCTCGGACCAGTTCGCGCTGTGGTCGCAGCCGGGCCACGGCACCGTGCTGCGCGCGCTGGTGGCGCAAGGCGCGACGCGCGCCGCGCCGCTCTCCGGTCCCGAGATCGGCGGCGTGTGCGTGCCCTATCCGGGCGAGGAAGTCTGCGGCGACGGCTGGCGCGCGCAAGCCGACCAGCACGGTTTCACGGTCGCGGTCGCCGACGGCCTCGGTCACGGCGCCGAAGCGCACGTGGCCGCCACCGCCGCGCTCGACACGCTGCGCCGCCGCGCCGGACTCGCGCCCGCCGCGCTGATGGCGCTCGCCGACGCCGCCCTGCGCCCGACGCGCGGCGCGGCGCTCGCGCTCGCGCGCTTCGACCTCGCGCGCTCGATGGTCAGTTTTTGCGGCACCGGCAATATTTCGGCGGCGGCATTCGGCAGCGACAAACCCGTCATGAGCGGCCCCGGCTCGCCGCGCGCATCGGCCAATCTTGCCAGCGCGCCCAGCGCTGGCACGCGCGGCACGGAAACTGCTGTCATGGGCGCCGCCGCCGGATTCGCGAGCGCGGCGCGCGACAGCTACCAGCTCGTCTCGCGCAACGGCATCGTCGGTCATACGATGCGCGGCACCCAGGAATTCGAGTTCGCGTGGCGCGCGAGCGGCATGCTGATC
This sequence comes from Paraburkholderia tropica, assembly GCF_014171495.1. Taxonomy (NCBI): domain Bacteria; kingdom Pseudomonadati; phylum Pseudomonadota; class Betaproteobacteria; order Burkholderiales; family Burkholderiaceae; genus Paraburkholderia; species Paraburkholderia tropica. The sequence continues at coordinate 768,732 of NZ_CP049137.1, read as the reverse complement.
CTGCATTCGGACGGCGTGGGCACGCGCTGGGATCTGGCCGCGTGGCCGGGCCTCGCGCATCAGCCCGCCGTGGTGATCGCCGCCGTGCTTTATCGCGACTTCTCGCGCCGCAACGACGACGCCACCGTCGTCGTCGTCAAGGCGCAGCCGGGAGTACAGTTGAATCATGAACACGCCACTGTTGCGCATCCGGCTTGAGGCCGCCCAGGACGTCGTCGCCGCGCGCCGGCGCGCGCGCGAGCTTGCGGCCGGCTTCGGCTTTTCGCCGCTCGACCAGACGCGCATCGCGAGCGCCGTCTCGGAGATCGCGCGCAACGCCGTCGACTACGCAGGCGGCGGCGAGGCGCTGTTCGCCTTCGACAGCACGAGCACGCCGCAAGCCTTCGAGATCGTCGTGCGCGATCGCGGCGAAGGCGTGCGCGAAATCGAGTCCGTGCTCGACGGCACCTATCGCTCGCCCGGCGGCACGGGGCTCGGCATCGTCGGCAGCCGCCGCCTGATGGACCGCTTCGAAATCGACTCGACGTCGCGCGGCACGACCGTCACGATGGCGCGCTCCCTGCCGACCGAGCGTCCCGCGCTGCGCGGCGCCGAACTCGAACGCATCGTGCGCGGCGTGAGCGCGGGCGAACCGCAGGCGCTGCAATCCGATTCGCTAGAAGAAATGCGTCAGCAGAACCGCGAACTCGTCGCCACGCTCGACGAACTGCGCGAGCGCCAGGACGAACTCGCGCGTCTCACGCAGGAACTCGAAGCGACCAATCGCGGCGTCGTCGCGCTCTATGCCGAACTCGACGAGCGCGCCGAAGAACTGCGCCGCGCCGACATGATGAAAACGCGCTTTCTCTCCAACATGAGCCACGAACTGCGCACGCCGCTCAGCTCGATCCGCGCGCTCGCCAACCTGCTGCTGAACCGGCTCGACGGCGATCTGAGCGAGGAGCAGGATCGCCAGGTCAAGCTGATTCTTTCGTCGGCGGAAACGCTTGGCGAGACCGTCGACGACCTGCTCGACCTCGCCAAGATCGAAGCGGGCAAGACCGTGGTGTCGCCCGCCTGGTTCGATCCCGCCGATCTGTTCGGCGCGCTGCGCACCATGCTCATGCCGCTTCTCACCACGCCGCTCGTCTCGCTCGAATTCGCGTCCACGGCGCAGCTGCCGCGCCTTTACACCGACGAGCCGAAGCTCACGCAGATCCTGCGCAACTTCGTGTCAAACGCACTCAAGTACACCGAGCGCGGCCAGATCCGCGTGGGCGGACAGCTCGAAGCGGACGGCGAGCGCATGACGTTTTTCGTCGCCGACACCGGCATCGGCATCGCGCCCGAGCATCATCAGATCGTCTTCGAGGAATTCGGCCAGGTGGAGAACCGCCTGCAGCAACGCGTCAAGGGCACGGGCCTCGGCCTGCCGCTGTGCCGCAAGCTCGCCGCGCTGCTCGGCGGCGAAGTGGGCGTGGAAAGCGAACCGGGCGTGGGCTCGACGTTTTATGTGAGCGTGCCGGTGCAGCTCGATACCGGCGAAGCGGCACACGACGGCGCACCGTCCGCTCCGACCGAAGCTCAAAGCGAAGCGCCCGCCGAGCGCGCCACCTCCGGAGACGGCGCATCATGACGCCCGCCGCCACCTTGATCCTCAACGTCGACGACAACGAAGGCGCGCGCTACGTGAAATCGCGCGTGCTGCGCCACGTGGGTTTCGACGTGATCGAAGCCGCCACCGGCCAGGCCGCGCTCGACGCCGTGCGCGAGCACGAACCCGCGCTCGTGCTGCTCGACGTGAAGCTGCCCGACATCAGCGGCATTGAAGTCTGCCGCCTGATCAAGAGCGATCCGCTCACGAACTCCACGCTCGTGCTGCAAACTTCGGCGGCGGCCGTGCAGGCGCGCGACAAGATTCGCGCGCTCGACGGTGGCGCCGACAGCTATCTGACCGAGCCGGTCGAGCCCGCCGAACTGGTCGCGAACGTGCGCGCGCTGTTGCGCCTGTACGCCGCCGAAAAGGCGCTGCGCGACGCCGACCGCCGCAAGGACCGCTTCCTCGCCACGCTCGCGCACGAACTGCGCAACCCGCTCGCGCCGATCCGCAACGCCATCGAACTGCTCGATCCGCGTCACGGCGCGAGCGACACCGGACGCGCCGACGCGCGTCTGATCGCGAGCCGTCAGGTCGAGCATCTGGGCCGTCTCGTCGACGATCTGCTCGACGTCTCGCGCATTTCGCACGGCAAGATCGCCTTGCAGATGAGCACGCTCGACCTGCGCCAGATCGTGGAAATCGCGGTGGAAACGAGCCGCCCGTTCCTCGATTCGAAGCAGCAGCGGCTCAGCGTCGAGATGACGCCGGGGCCGATTCATATCGTCGGCGACGGCATCCGCGTGGCGCAGATCATCAGCAATCTGCTGTCGAATTCCGCGAAATACACGGCCGAGGGCGGCGAGATCGGCCTGCGGCTCGACGCGGGCGCGCGCGACGTGGCGATCCGCGTACGCGACAATGGCATCGGCATCGCTCCCGACGAACTCCCTTATGTCTTCGAACTCTTCATGCAATCACGCGAAGCACTCAAACGCGCCGACGGCGGCCTCGGCATCGGTCTCGCGCTCGTGCGCGAACTGGCGGAATTGCACGGCGGCTCGGTCGCCGCACATTCCCAGGGCGTCGGCCACGGCTCCGAATTCGAAGTGCGCCTGCCCTTGAGCGTCGCGCCCGACGCCGCACCGCCGGTCGCCATCGCCCCTGCTTCGGATACCGAAACGATGACTTCGAAGCGCCGCGTGCTGATCGCCGACGACAACGTTGATTCCGCCACCTCGCTGCTGATGCTGCTCGAACTCGAAGGCCACGATGTGCGCGTCGCGCATGACGGGCCGACCGCGCTCGCGATCGCGCAAAGCTTCCTGCCGCACGTGGCGATTCTCGACATCGGCTTGCCCGGCATGGACGGCCACGCGCTCGCCAAGGCGCTGCGCGCGCAGCCCGCGACGGCGCACGCGCAACTGATCGCGCTGACCGGCTACGGCCAGGAACGCGACCGCCAGGCGACCACCGAAGCCGGTTTCGACCGCCACCTCGTCAAGCCCGCGCCGTTCGACGAGATCCTGCGCGAGATCGAGGGCAGCAAGGCGCCTTGACGGCGCAGCCCGCGCGCCCTTTCACCCTCAAGACGCCGTTCAAAGTTGCCGTTAACCGGATGAGCTTTCAACCATCCCACACCGGAGCAACGTTTGAACGGCAAAACGCGCGTCCTCACTGCCTTCCCCCCGCTGCGCCGCATGGCCTCGCTCGGCGCGCTCGTGCCATTCGTGCCGCTCGCAGGCGTCCTGCTGCTCAGCGGCTGCTTCACCGACACGCGCGTCGCCGCGACGCCCGCCCGGCCCGTCGCCGTCGTCGCGCCGCCGCCGCCGGTCGTGGCAGCCGCGCCGGTCTACGTGCCGGAGCCGCACGACGCCTACGTGTCGGTCGTGGCCGACCGCGACGTGGTGTACACCGGCGGCGCGACCTATATCTGGTTCGTCGGCTCCGACGGCCATCGTCATCGACACTATTACGGACGCGGCGATCTGCGCGGCGAGGTCATTCACCGCCGCGCGGAACTGCGCAACGTGATGGCGCATCACGACGGCCATCTGCCGATGCAGAACGCGTTCGTGCCGCCACCGCCGCCGCACGGCGAACCGCCCGCGCATCGCGTGCACGTGGAAATGACGCCGCATGGCCGTCCGATGGCGCGTCAGGCGGCGTATCAGCCGCGCCCGCCCGCGCATGCGCCGGCACCTCAGCACGCCGGGCATCGGCCGACTGCGCCCAATGTGTCCGCAGCGCAAAATCGCAACGCATCGCATCACGCTCCGGCGCAAAACCGTCAGGCCGGTAATGACCACGGCCACGACCACGGCCACCGTCCGCAGAACGGACGACCGGGCAACCCGCCGCCGATGGCGTCGACGCAACGTCCCGCCGCCTGATCGTCCGCTGATCGGCCTGCACCGCTGCACATAAAAACGCCGGCGCGCTCACTGCGCGTCGGCGTTTTTTTATCGGCCATTTAGTTCGAATTCCTGATCGATTCGCCAGGCAACGCTTTGATCCGATGAATTGCCCTATCAAGACAATTGGAATAACCGGTCCCCACGATATATATCACGCTGCGATATAATCGCCGACTTCTGAAAGCCTGCGTCCGGCCGGACGCCCGTTCCGCCCCTCGATCGCCATGACGACCGTGCTCCGCTACAGATTGCTCCGCTGGCTGGCGCGCTTCGCGCCCAACCCCAACACGCTGCGCTGGCGCGAGCGCCTGCGCTCGGGCGTCGGCGCGCTGATCGGCATCGGCTTCACGGGCGCGCTGTCGCATCATCTGCTCGGCAACGCATCGAGCATTCCGTATCTGATCGCGCCGATGGGCGCCTCCGCCGTGCTGCTGTTCGGCGTGCCCGCCAGCCCGCTCGCGCAGCCGTGGTCGATCATCGGCGGCAATCTCGTGTCGGCCACGGTGGGCGTGACGGCCGCGCTGCTGATCCCCGATCCGGTGATGGCGGCCGCCGTGGCCGTCGGCGTGGCGATCTGCGCGATGTTCACGCTGCGCTGCGTGCATCCGCCTTCGGGCGCGGTCGCGCTCACGGCCGTGCTCGGCGGCCCCGCCGTGCGCGCGCTCGGCTACGAATTCGTGTTCGAACCGGTCGCGCTGCAATCGGTCATGCTGCTCGCCGCCGCGCTCGTCTATCACGCCGCCACCGGCCACCGCTATCCGCACGCCGCGCCCGCCGCAAAACCGGCGCAGCCCGCCGCGGGCGATGCGGGCGCCGCGCCGCCCGTGTCCGCTGCCGGCGGCGTCGCGGGCAAGATCTCGCGCGCCGATCTCGAAGCCGTGCTGCGCGAGCGTAACGAACTGCTCGACATCGACACCGACGATCTCGAAGCGCTGCTGCGCGAAACCGAAATCCGCGCCTACGCCCGCAGCTTCGGCGAACTCACGTGCGCCGACGTCATGTCGCGCAACGTGGTGAGCATCACGCCCTCAACGACCGTCGAAGCCGCGCGCGCGCTGCTCAAACAGCACGACGTCAAGGCGCTGCCCGTGATCGATGCGCAGCAGCACGTGAAGGGCATCGTCACGCGCGCCGACCTCGCCGACGACGGCGCCGAACTGCATCCGCTGCGCGTGCTGCTCTACGCGATCCTGCCCACACTGCGCCCGCACGCGAACAGCCTCGAAGTCGCCATGCTGATGTCGACGCACGTGCGCACCGTGGCGGCGACCACGCCGATCGTCGAGCTGCTCGGCCTGTTCGCGGGGCGCGGACACCATCACGTCCCCGTGGTCGACGCCCAACGAAGGCTCGTCGGCATCGTCACGCAGGCCGACCTGATTTCCGGTCTGCATCGCCAGGCCAGTCCGCTGCAACCAGAAAGCGCCTGACCCCGCGATACGGATGCACGCGAGGCCTTGTTTTATGGCCTCGTTCGATCATAAATATCATGTTGTGATATATTCGCACCACGCAACGTCATCACACGGATACCCGATGAAGCACCGCACCCGCGACCTGGCCAAAACCGATTTCGAACAGCTCTCCGAGTTCCGCTACCAGATGCGGCGCTTCGAGCGCTTCTCGGAACAAGCGGCGCAAAACGAGGGCATCACGCCGCTGCAATATCTGTTGCTGCTGCATATCAAGGGCTATCCGGGCCGCGAATGGGCGACCATCGGCGAGCTGGCCGAACGTTTGCAGGCGCAGCATCACGGCGCGGTGGCGCTGGTGTCGCGCTGCGAGGCGATCGAGCTGGTCGAGCGGCGCGTGAGCGAGCGCGATCGCCGTCAGGTGGAAGTCCATCTGCTGCCCGCGGGCGAAGCGCTGCTCGCGCGCCTCGCCGAACTCCATCGCGCCGAGCTGCGCACGCTCGACGGCCGGTTCACCATCCCGCAAATCGATCTCTGACGACCATGCATTCCGACGACTCCCACAAGCGCGACTTTTCGACGAACGCGCGGCTGCCCGGCATCAGCGCGCTCGCCGCGGTGATCGGCGCGCTGGCCACGCTCGCCGCCTTCGTGCTGCTGAGCCTGATCCACGGATTCACGAACCTGTTCTTCTTCGGCCAGCTTTCGTTCGCCGACCGCTCGCCCGCGCTCAACACGCTCGGCGCGTGGGTGATCATCGTGCCGGTGGTGGGCGGGTTGATCGTCGGGATGATGGCGCGCTTCGGCTCCGAGAAGATTCGCGGCCACGGCATTCCCGAAGCCATCGAAGCGATCCTGTTCGGCAAGAGCCGCATGTCGCCGAAAGTGGCCGTGCTCAAGCCGCTGTCGTCGGGCATCGTGATCGGCAGCGGCGGGCCGTTCGGCGCGGAAGGTCCGATCATCATGACGGGCGGCGCGCTCGGTTCGCTCGTCGCGCAATGCGTGCGCGTCACCTCCGCCGAGCGCAAGACGCTGCTCGTGGCGGGGGCGGCCGCGGGCATGACGGCGGTGTTCGGCACGCCGGTCGCCGCCGTGCTGCTCGCGGTCGAGCTGCTGCTGTTCGAATGGCGTCCGCGCAGTTTCCTGCCGGTCGCGCTCGCGTGCGCCGTGGCCGGATTCACGCGCGCCGTGTTCTTCGGCACCGCGCCGTTGTTCGCACTCCAGACGAGTCCGCCGCAAGCGGTCGCGCTGTTCTCGTGCGTGATCGCGGGCCTTTTGTCCGGCGCGCTCGCCTCGGGGCTTTCCGCCGCGCTCTACAAGGTCGAGGACCTGTTCGGCCGCCTGCCGCTGCACTGGTCGTGGTGGCCCGCGATCGGCGGTCTCGTCGTGGGCATCGGCGGCTTCATCGAGCCGCGCGCGCTCGGCGTCGGTTACGACGTGATCGGCGATCTGCTGCATCAGCATATCGTCGTGCAAGTGGCCGTGGCGCTGCTGGTTGTCAAGGCCGTCATGTGGGTGGTCGCGCTGGGCTCGGGCACCTCGGGCGGCGTGCTCGCGCCGCTGCTGATGCTCGGCGCGGGGCTCGGCACGGTGCTCGGCCACGTGCTGCCTGGCAACGAGCCGGCGCTCTGGCCGCTCGTGTGCATGGCCGCGACGCTGGGCGCCACGCTCGGCGCGCCGCTCACGGCCATCGTGTTCGCCTTCGGCCTCACGCACGACGCCAACGCGCTGCTGCCGCTGCTCGCGGCCACGCTGGTCGCGCACGGTTTCGCGACCGTCGTGATGAAGCGTTCGATCATGACCGAGAAGATCGCGCGGCGCGGCTATCACATCTATCGCGAGTACGGCGTCGATCCGCTTGAACGTCATTACGCCGACGAAGTAATGACGCGCGACGTCGAATCGATCGATGCGAGCCTCAGCGCGCGCGACGCGCTCACGCATTATTTCGGTCCGACGCAGAAGCGCCGCGCGTGGCCCGTGGTCCGCGACGGCGTGGTGCTCGGTGTCGTCGATCGCGCGGCGCTCGACGCATTGCGCGCAGGCGGCGTGGATGGCGCGCTCGATCAAGCGCTCGATCAACCGCTCGGCAAGCTGCTCGCGCAACGCGTGCCCGACGTGGCGCTGCCCGAGGAAACCTGCCGCCAGATCGCGACGCGTCTCGCCGTGCACGGCCTCGAACGGATGCCCGTGGTCAGCGACCGTCAGTCGATGCGGCTCGTCGGCATCGTCTCGCGCAGCGACTTCGTGAAGCTCTCGCTGTCGCACTTCGAAGAGGAGACGAAGAAGGAGCGCTTCCGGCGCATTGCGATCGGCAACCCGAAGCGGCGCTTTCCGCCCGTGCGCAAAGCGGGTTGAGGGCGACTGAATCGCGCGACTGAACCCCGTCGCGCGGATGAAGTGAACGCAAAGAAGCGGCGCAGAGGTTGAGCGCCGCTTCTTTGCTTTTCGGCGAGCGCAGCCATCGGCCCACTCGCCCACGCCGCCCCAGCTTGGCTGTTAGTTGCAAATGAGCGAAGCGTGCCGATTCACGTCACTGCGCCACATCTGTGCACCCTCGACGCGCGCACTGCTGCGGTGCGCCACCTCATGCACCGTGATCGCGCATTCGCATCGCGCCGCGCTTCATATCCCGCTCTTGTGCACCGCAGCGCAACTGGCACGCACCTTGCTGAAACAGAGGCGAATCCCCACTGACGCGCGAAGCCGCCTCGACGCGGCTTGCCAGACAAGAACCGACAACCGTCGACCCCACCATGCCGACGACCCACGAAACACCATGCTGCGCGTCCTGCTCGTAACCGATACCGACAAGCCGATTGGCGATCTGCGCGACGCGCTCGCGCGGCTCGGCTACGACATGCTGGCCGAACCCGCGACGCCGCAGGCGCTGCATCGCGTGGTCGAGCGCGAACGGCCCGACGTCATCATCATCGATACCGAATCGCCCTCGCGCGATACGCTCGAACAGCTCGCCGTGATGAACGCCACCGCGCCGCGCCCCGTGCTGATGTTCAGCAACGACGCGAATCAGCAGCTGATCCGTTCGGCCGTGCATGCGGGCGTGACCGCGTATCTCGTCGAAGGTCTCGCGGGCGAGCGCATCGCGCCGATCCTCGAAGTCGCGCTCGCGCGCTTCGCGCAGGAAGCGCAGTTGCGCGAACGTCTCACGCAGGCCGAAAACGAACTCGCCGAACGCAAGCTGATCGATCGCGCGAAGCGCCTCCTGATGGAACAACAGAAGCTGACCGAGCCCGCCGCGTACGCGTTGCTGCGCAAGCGGGCGATGAACCAGAGCCTGAAGCTCGCCGAGGTCGCGCGCCAGATCGTGGCCGCCGCCGGGTCGCAGGATTGAAGCGTCGAACGTCATGAACGAATCCACCCGCGCGGCCGCGCCGCCCGAAAAAACCCATCTGAAGATCGGCTTCGTGCCGCTCGCCGACGCCGCGCCCGTGGTCGCCGCCAAGCTGCTCGAATTCGGCCACGCGCACGGGCTCACCCTCGAACTCTCGCGCCAGCCCTCGTGGGCCGCGCTGCGCGACAAGCTGCTCGCCGGCGAGCTCGACGCCGCGCATTCGCTCTACGGCCTCGTCTACGGCGTGCAGCTCGGCATCGGCGGCCCGCAGACCGACATGGCCGCGCTGATGGTGCTCAACCGCAACGGCCAGGCGATCTCGCTGTCGAACCGTCTCGCCGACGCGCTCGCGGAACACGGCACGCTGCCGCGCGCGCTCGCCACGCTCGGGCGCACGCCCGTGTTCGCGCAGACCTTTCCGACCGGCACGCATGCGATGTGGCTGTATTACTGGCTCGCTTCGCAAGGCGTGCATCCGCTCAGGGACATCGAAAGCGTGGTGATTCCGCCGCCGCAAATGGTGGCCGCGCTCGCGGAGGAACGCCTCGACGGTCTGTGCGTCGGCGAGCCCTGGCCGTCGCTCGCGCAGCGTCGCGGCATGGGACGCACGGTGATCCGCAGCGGCGAAATCTGGCCCGATCATCCGGAGAAAGTGCTGGCCTGCCGGCGCGATTTCGTCACGCGTTATCCGAATACCGCGCGCGCGCTCGTCAGCACGATGCTCGAAGCCTGCCGATGGCTCGACGGCGCGGGGCATCGCAAGGAAATCGCGCAATGGCTCGCGCGGCCCGAGATGCTGGGCGTGGATGCCGCGCTGATCGCGGAACGGCTCGAAGGCGAAGGTCTGCCGGATGCCGTGCGTATGAAGTTCTTCTCGGATGGCACGGTGAATATTCCTCTGGAATCCGAAGGAATGTGGTTCTTCACGCAGTTCGAACGCTGGGGGATGATGGCGCGACGCAACGATTATCGGCAGCTTGCCGCGGCGATCAATCAGACGGCGTTGTACCGGCAAGCGGCGGCCGCGATTGGCGTGGCGGTGCCGGAAACATTCGACGCGCCCGTGTTCGTCGACGGGCGCAAGTGGGATAGCGCCGATCCGGCGGGCTATGTGGATGGATTCGAAATCAAGGCTTGAGCCGGTTTCGAACGCGCGGCGAGCTTGAGGGCTTGCCGCGCTAAAGACACATCGGCAAGCGTTATTTCACGAGTTACTTCACGACCACTTCCGTGTGGCCCACGACCGGCGGCTTTTCGAAGAACGGGCCGACCAGACGGCGCCATTCCTGGAAGTCGTCGGACTCGCGAAAGTGCACCATGTGGTCCTCGATGGTTTCCCACTGCACGACCAGCACATACTGGTTCGGCTCTTCCACGCCGCGCTGAAGCTCGACCGCCCGGCAGCCGCGCGCGCGATGAAAGAGCGGCAGCGCCTGCGCCACGCCTGCTTCGAATTCGGCGTTCTTGCCCGCCTGCACCGTGATGTGCGCCATTTCGTAGACCACGTTTCGCTCCTTACTGTTCGCTTGCTGTTATGAAAGCGCGCGCGCATCAACACATGGCACGCGCGCCCGACACGTTATCACGCCGCTGCGCGTAGCCGTGCGATCACTTCGTCGGCGATGGCGAGCGAGGCGGTCAGTCCGGGCGACTCGATGCCGTACAGATTGACGAGCCCGCTCACGCCATGTTCGTCCGCGCCCTGAATCACGAAGTCGCCGCCGTACGCGCCATCCGCGAGCTTCGGCCGGATGCCCGCGTAGCCCGGTTGCAGCGCGCCGTCGGGCAGCGCGGGCCAGTAGGTGCGGATCGCCGCGTAGAAACTCGCCGCGCGGCGCGGATCGACGGTGTAATCGATGCTGTCGATCCATTCGACGTCCGGGCCGAAACGCGCCTGATGACCGAGGTCGATGGTCAGATGCACGCCCAGGCCGCCCGCTTCGGGAATCGGATAGATGAGCCGCGAAAACGGCGCCGCGCCCGCCAGCGAATAGTAATTGCCCTTCGCATAGCGGCCCGCCGGAATCGACTCGCGCGGCACGCCCTCGATGGCCGACGCGACCTGCTGCGCGTAAAGCCCCGCGCAGTTGATCACGCGTTTCGCGAGCAGTTCCATCGGCTCGTCGCCGCCCACTTTGAGCAAAATGGGTTCGCCCGCTTTCGCCACGCCGCCCGCAAGCGGCGAACAGAACGCGAGCATGCCGCCCGCGGCTTCGATGTCGCCTTGCAGCGCAAGCATCAGCGCGTGACTGTCGACGATGCCAGTCGACGGCGATTCGAGGGCCGCCACGCAATTGAGCGCGGGTTCCTTCGCGAGCGCGGCGTCGCGTTCGAGCCAGCGCAGATCGTCCACGCCGTTGGCGGCGGCGGCGGCGCGAATCGCGCGCAACGCGTCGAGTTGCCCGTCATGCGTGGCGACGATGAACTTGCCGCAGCGCTCGTGCGGCACGCCTTTTTCCGCGCAATACGCGTAGAGCTGCTGCTTGCCCTGCACGCAGAGCCGCGCCTTGAGCGAGCCTTGCGGATAATAAATGCCCGCGTGGATCACCTCGCTGTTGCGAGAACTGGTGCCGGTGCCGATGGCGTTTTCCGCCTCGACGAGAATGGTCTCCCAGCCCTGCTGCGCGCACGCGCGCGCGACGGCGAGCCCGACCACGCCCGCACCGATCACGACGCAATCGACCGTGTCAGTCATCGACCTTCCTTCCTCATGACGCGAGATGTCCGCGATGGCGCTATTGTGCCGCGTTCGTCACGGACGAAGGAAGATTTGATGCGGAGCGCGCGCGCCGCCGCGCTATTGCGTCAAACAGGCTGCACGTACACGTTCAGTTGCAGATCGACGATGCGGTAGCCCTCTTGCGCCACCAGTTCGTCGAGACGCGCGAGCAGCACCTGATCGGCGAGTTCGACGATCTCGCCGCCGTTCACATCGACGATATGAAAATGGCGACCCGTGTTCGCCAGTTCGAAGCGCGCCTTGCCGTTGCCGATCTGCACGCGCTTGATGATGCCGTGCGATTCGAGATCCGCGAGCACGCGATGCACGGTGGCGATGCCGATGGCATTGCCGCTGCGCTGAAACTCCAGATACAGCTCGGCGGCGGTGACGTGCGCACGATCGTCCGCGCGGAACGCGCGCAGGATATCCATGCGCGGCAACGTGGGTTTGAGGCCCGCGTTGCGCAGCTGCTGTTCGAGCGGGTTCGCTTGCGAGCTCGTTTGCTTGTTCGCGTGCTTGCGGGTGTCGTTCATGCGCGGCGGGGTCTCCATCGGCGTGAGTGAGCGCTCAATCATCGAGCGTTTCGTGCACGCCGGTCGCGCCGCGCTTCCAGTAGCTCGACGCGCGAATACGCGACTTGTGGATCGCGCGCTCCTCGGCGAGATGCTGACGCACGGCGCGCATCACCGCCGACTCGCCCGCCGCCCACACGTAGCCCTGACCGTCCGGCAGACGCGTCGCGCGCACGGCGTCGAGCAGCGCGTTCTCGCCCTGCTCGTTCGCGTAGCACCATTGCTCCTGCACATTCGCGCGCGTGTCGAAAGCGAAGCGCGCCTGCGCGTCGCGGCCTTCGATCGTCGCGACGACCTGCACGCCCGCGGGCAGTTCTTCGAGACGGCGAGCGATGGCGGGCAGCGCGCTTTCGTCGCCGATCAGCCAGTACCAGTCGAAACCGTCCGGAATCACGAACGAGCCGCGCGGTCCGCCGACGGCCAGATACTGACCCGGCTGCGCCTGCGATGCCCATTCCGTGGCCGGTCCCGCTTCGTGGATCACGAAGTCGATGGCCAGTTCGCGCGCCTCGGTATCGAAGCGGCGCGGCGTGTAATCGCGCATCGTCGGACGCGGCTCGCCGGGCGCGGGCGGCGTGCCCGGACCGCCTTCGGGCAGCACCGGACGATCCGCGCCGGGCTCGGGAAAGAAGACCTTCACGTGGTCGTCGAAACCCGCCGACACGAAGTCGTGCAGATCCTCGCCCGTGAGCGTGACGCGCTTCAGATGCGGCGTGATCATGTCGACGCGCGCCACCTGTAGCAGACGGCGCTTGAGCGCATGGCGCACGCGCTCGGGCGTGCGTTCCGCGGCGACGCTGTTGACGTTGTGGCTGCTGGTGCTGCTGTTGCTGCTCGGATTGCTGTGATCGGTCATCGGAGTTCCTCCGGTTGGGCGGCGCGGCGCACGCGGGGCGCCGCACTCGCGAGGTTCGGGTTGGTGTGCCGGAAGCGCGCGTGTGTGCGCGGTCGTGCTCGCGCGTGCTTGCATGGCGGAGTCGGCGCATAAACAGCGCCCGACCTGAGTCATTCGCCCGATTTTCTACGCTGGGCGATGTCGCTTTCCGCGACGATATATATCTTAAGATATATATCTTACGATAATCCGTCAAGCTCTATCGTGAGACCTGGCACACGCAGACGACACGCAGGCGGCACGCAAGCGGCGTCAAACGCGCAGGCGGACGCGCGGCGACGGTCTGGCCGTGCGTCCGCGTTTCATAGGGACAGGGGAATAAGTTGGTTGTCGCCGAGGATGACGACGGCGGCCACTTCACGCCGATCGACCGCGAAGAAAATGCGGTTGTGCGCGCGATGCCTGCGCCCGATGATTCACGCGAACGTCCGGGTGCGGGAGAAAGACCCGGCCACGCGCAGGGATTGATCGGGCAATATTCGATCAGGATGCCGAACGATCGACGCCACCCGCCGCGCAACCACAAAAAGCCGCGCCCCCTTCCGGAAGACGCGGCCTTCACACGCGAAAAAACTGCGCTGCGCTTAGAACTTCGTATGCAGACCCACGCGCGCGACAGCCTGGGTCTGGCCGCTCGACGCGCCATCGGAGCTGTTCATGCCGTTGATCTGCGCGTAGCCGCCCGAGCTTGCGCGCTGATACACGCCGAGCACGTACACGCTCGTGCGCTTCGAAAGCGCGTAGTCGACGATCGCCGCGACCTGATGCGCGTGGTTGTTATCCACGACGTCGTTGCCCTTCATGTACATATACGACGCGCCCGCGCTCAGCGCCGGCGTGAAGTAGTAGTGCGCGCCGACCGAGCCTTCGTAGACCGAGCCGCCGTTGTACGAGTTGTGCACCGTCGTGAACAGCGCGTTCGTGATCCAGTTGCCGAAGCGGAAATGGCCGCCGACGCCCCAGTTGCGCACGCTCACATCGCCTTCGCCCGACACGACGTACTTGAGGTTCGTGTACGCGGCATTCACGCCCCAGTTCTTCTGCGCGTAGTTCAGCGCGAAGCTCTGGCCGTTGCCCGTGCCGATCGAACCCGCCACGTTGCCGAAGCTGTACATCGCGCCCGCGCTGAAGCCGTTGTAGACCGCCGACGTGTACTTCACCGAGTTGTTGACCGTTTCACCGGCCATGCGGTCCCAGTCGAACGCGCCGGTCGCGTTGCTCGGCAGCGCGAGCTTCGTGAACGGGCCCGCGCGGAAGTCGTAGAAGTGGCCCGAGAGTTCGGCCGGATCGTCGCCCGAGAAGTACAGCGCGTCCGTCATGAAGTCGTACTGGTTACCGAGCGCGAGCTTGCCGAAGCGCTCGTCGCTCAGACCCACGATCGACGTCCGGCTGAACAGGCTCTTGTTCGGCATGAAGCTGCCGTTGTCGACCTGGAACTGGTTGGTCAGCTGGAAGAATGCCTTCAGACCGCCGCCGAGGTCTTCAGTGCCTTGCAAGCCCCAGAGATTCGGGCCGTTCACGCCGTCGTCCATCTTGAGGTTGTGATGGCCGCCCTGGTTGCTCACGTAAGTGATGCCGGTGTCCATCATGCCGTACAGCGTGACGCTGCTCTGTGCGAGCGCCGATCCGGCGCACGCCAGCCCCGCCAGCGCGATCACGATTTTTTTGTACTGCTTATTGTTTGCCATTCTCCAAGCCTCCTGATTGAACGTCGTGTGTTGTTCAGCGTTTATCGATGTTGTATCCGCCAGCCGCCCCGTTTGATGGCCGGTCGGTGGGTGCGGCCTCGCGGCCGCGGTCTTTCTGATTGGTGCGAGAAGCGACGTCTTTTTTGTTATGTGCGGCGAAGCGCGATGCTCAGGCGTCCGCCACCGGCACGCTGATGAAGCGCAGCGCGAGCCGGTTGAGCAGGATCGCGACCGCCGCGATCAGCGCGGGCACGGCGAGCACCGAGAACACCGCCGCAAAGCTGAAGCCGAGCGAGAGCAGCACGCCGCCCACGAACGAGCCCAGAATGCCGCCGAGCCGTCCGAAGCCGAGCATCCAGCTCACGCCGGTGGCGCGGGCGCGGGTCGGGTAGCACGACGGGGCGAGCGCGTTGAGACCGGTCTGCGCGCCGCTCATGAAGAAGCCCGCGCAGGTGACGAGCAGCGTGAGCATGCTCGACTGCAGGCTGCCCATGCCGAGCGCGAAGATGAACACGCCGCCCAGCAGGTACGCCGCGCCGATCACCACGTTGCGGTCCATGCGGTCCATCGCGAAACCGACGACAATCGCGCCCACCGTGCCGCCGAGCTGGAACATGCCGGTGATCGCCGCCGCGCGCTCCACGGGCAGGCCCGCGTCCTTGATCAGCGTGGGCAGCCAGCCGGTCAGCAGATAGATGATGAGCAGACCCATGAAGTAGGTGACCCACAGCATCAGCGTGCTCATGGCGTAGCCGTCCGAGAACAGCATGCGCACGGGCGCTTTCGCGATCACGGCCGGTTCCGGCGAAGTGAAGCGCGTGCCTTGTGCGAAGCGCTGGCCGCAGACACGCGAGAGCGTGGCCGCGATGCGTTCGGCGGAGAAGCGGCGCACCAGCAGGAAGCGCGCCGATTCCGGCAGCAGCAGCATCAGCACGGGCACGAACAGGATCGGCAGCACGCCGCCGAACACGAACACGCCGCGCCAGCCGAAGTGCGGCATCAGCGCGGCCGCGATGAAGCCGCCGCCGCCCGAGCCGAAGTTGAAGCCGGTGAACATGATGGTGAGCAGCAGCGAGCGGCTCTTCGACGGCACGTACTCGGAGAGCAGCGTGGTCGAATTGGGCATCGCGGCGCCGAGACCCAGGCCCGTGAGAAAGCGCAGCGCGACGAGTTCCGTCGGCGTGTGGGCGAAGGCGCACAGCAGGCTGAAGAGGCCGAAGCAGCCGACCGAGCCGATCAGCACTTTCTTGCGGCCGATGCGATCCGCGAACGGGCCCGCGACCAGCGCGCCAATCGCGAGGCCGACCATCGCGGCGCTCATCACCGGTCCGAAGGCGGCGCGCGAGATGCCCCACTCCTTCATGACCACGGGCGCGACGAAGCCCATCACGGCCGTATCGAGGCCGTCGAGCGTCACGATCAGGAAGCAGAGCGCGAGTACGAGCCATTGCCAGCCCGACATGCGCCGTCCGTCGATGAAGCCCTTGATATCCACTGCGTCGGCAGAATTCATGCGTGTCTCCGAGATAAATATTTCCCCGCTCGCGCACTTCGTCGGTACGTGAGTTGTGCTGCGAAGCAGATTCAGCAGCGCGCCGTGGGGGCGGCGCGCGCCATGCGGAGATCAGACGGCGTCCGGCACCTGTCGCGTTTTCAGGAACGCTTCGAGCGTCTCGCCGCGCATGCTCGCGTACATGCCCAGGTTCGTGATCTTCACCACGCGCGCGAACTTCTCCAGCACGAAGAAGCACACGCCGTACTGAATGAGCCCGAGCCAGTCCGTGTTGTCGACGAGCGTGCGTTCCTGCGGCGTCAGCGCCGCCGCGTCATAGGCGGCAGGACGGTCGTTGAGCCACAGTTCGCGCGCGGCGGGCGTGCGCATCATCCAGAAGAAGCGGTTCAGGCGCATCGCCTTCATGCTCTGGCGAATGTCGAACGGGTAGGTGCCCGTCAGTTCCTCGATGCCGATCAGTTGCGGATTCATTGCGCGGCTCCGCTCTTGTCTTCGTCCGATTCGACGTTCTCGTAGATCGTCACGGCCATCGCCGTGCTGGTCGCCAGATAGTAGTTGCGATGCACCTCGCGGATCGTCGGCGCCAGCGCGCCGCGCATCGCGAGCCACATGATCGTCTCGACGCTTTCCGCGCCGCCGAGGCGCACGTAATCGACGTGCTTCATGCGCGCGAGCCGCTCGGGATCGTTCACGATCAGGTCGAGAAACTCCATGTCCCACTCGGTGTTGTTGAAGCCGCTGCGCTCGCCGTGCACCTGATGCGAGAGACCGCCCGTGCCGACCACCACCACGTCGAGATCCTGATCGAACGATTCGATCGCGCGGCGCAGCGCCTGGCCGAGCCGGTAGCAGCGGTTCGCCGTGGGCAGCGGATACTGCAGCACGTTGACTTCGAACGGCACCAGCGCCGTGGGCCAGCCGCCGTCGTGCGGCAGCATCAGCGAGAGCGGCGAGTTGCAGCCGTGGTCGAGCGGCTTGTCCTGGAACACCGTGAGGTCGAACTCGTCGTTCACCAGTTGCTCGGCGATATGGATCGCGAGATCGGGATGCCCGGCGATATCGGGCAGCGGACGCTTGCCCGCGCCTTCGTCGGCGAATTCGTGCTGCGGCGACACGCCCAGCGCGAAGGTCGGATAGCAGTCGAAGAAGAAGCTGTTGGCGTGATCGTTGTAGAACATCACGAGCGCGTCCGGCTTGCGCTGCGCGAGCCACTCGGCCACGGGTTCGTACCCCTTGAAGAGCGGCGCCCAGGCAGGTTCGTTCTGCTTGCCCTTGTCGTACGCCAAGCCGATCGTCGGTACATGCGAAGTACCGATGCCGCCCACAATCCTTGCCATGCTGTTATTCCTCGATTACCGCAGTTCACGCTCTCGCTTTCGCAAGAGCCCATCAATTGGGATACGAAATTACAGAACGCAGGGTGCGGCGGTAAGTCAGGGTTATCCACTATTTTGATGCCAATACGCATGAAAGCAGGGGTTTTCTGCATTTTCCGCTGCGTGGCGGCGCGCCGAAACCCGCGCGCCATAACGCTTTTTGGTATCCTGAACCGACCTCGGGATACCGTGCCCGACCCACGCGGCGCAAGCCCGCCATAAACGAAACAGATACCAAAAGAACAAACTCGCAAGGCCGGGCCCCAAGCCGGGCGCCCGGCCGCGCGCAAGATAGCGACATGAACGAGACAACCCAGCAAACCATCGTGCAGGCGCTGCGCACGCGCATTCTTTCCGGCGAACTCGCGCCGGGGCAGCGTCTTGTCGAAGCGCAGCTCGCCGAACGGCTCGGCATTTCGCGCACGCCGCTGCGCTACGCGCTGAGCGTGCTCGCCACCGAAGGCCTCGTCGAGCGCTCGGGCGCGCGCGGCTACACCGTGCGCTGTTTCAGCGTGACCGACGTGCTCAACGCCATCGACGTGCGCGGCGTGCTCGAAGGGCTCGCCGCGCGTCGCGTGGCCGAGCGCGGCGTCGACCCGGCGCTCGCGCGCGCGCTGCAGGACTGCCTGCGCGAAGGCGACGACATCTTCCGCCCCGGCGCGCTCGACAACGCCGCGGAAACCCGTTACGCCGACGTCAACGGCCGCTTTCACGCGCTGATCGTGGCCGCCGCCGACAGCCACGCGATCAGCGCGGCGCTCGGCCTGAACGAGAAAATTCCGTTCGTCTCGCCGGGCACGGTGGTGTTCGACGACGCCGCGCGCCAGCAGCAATACATGATGCTCGCCTACGCGCACCGCCAGCATCACGCCATCGTCGGCGCGTTGCTGAACGGCGAGGGCGCGCGCGTCGAGGCGCTCATGAAAGAGCACACGCATATTTCGAAGGAGAGTCTCAATCTCTCGGTCGAGCATCTGCATCTGATCGCGGGGGCCGCATGAACGCGCCCGACCTGCTCAACCTCGCGCATCTGCGCGCGTTCCGCCTGGTCGCCGACACCGGCAGCGCCACGCGCGCCGCCGCCGCGCTCTATCGCGCGCAATCGGCCGTCACGCGTTCGGTGCAGGAACTCGAAACCGCGCTCGGCGAGCCGCTGTTCGAGCGCAAGCCCTCGGGCATGCTGCCCACGGCCGTCGGGCGCGTGGTGCTCGACCGCTGCGCGCGGATCTTCGGCGAACTCGAAGAACTCGCGCACTGGTGCGCCGCGCGGCAGACGCGCCGCCGCGCGCTCGGCGAAGGCACGCTGCCCGCTTATCTGCTCAACACGCGCCGCCTGCAATTGTTCGTCGCGCTCGCACGGCACCGGCACATGCCGAGTACGGCCGGCGCGTTCGGCATCAGCCAGCCCGCCGTGAGCAGCGCGATGCGCGTGCTCGAAAGCGGCTCGGGCGTCACGCTGTTTCACCGCAGCCCGCGCGGCGTGCAGCTCACGGCCGAGGGCGAAACCTTCCTGCTGCACGTGCGCCGCGCGCTCAACGAACTGCGCCACGTGCCCGACGATATCGCCGCCCTGCACGGCAGCATTCAGGGTTCGGTGACGGTGGGCGCGCTGCCGCTCGGGCGCACGCTGATCCTGCCCGCGGCGATCGCACGCATGAGCGCGCAGCATCCGGGCGTGCGCGTGGTCACGGACGAAAGCGCGTACGAGTTGCTGGTGGCGGGCTTGCGCGCGGGCGATGTCGATTTCGTGCTCGGCGCGCTGCGCGAGAACGACGCCGCGAGCGGTCTCACGAACGAGCGCCTGATGGCCGAAGACATGGTCGTGCTCGCGCGGCGCGGTCATCCGCTCGCGCAGCAGAACGCGCTGAATGTGAGCGATCTGCGCAACGCGCAATGGATTCTGTCGCGCGTGCACTCGCCCGCGCGCGGCTTGTTCGAGGCGCAGTTCAAGCGCCTGAAACTGAAGCCGCCGATGCCGACCGTCGAGACCGCCGACCTCGCCGTGATTCGCGGTCTGCTGATGGGCACGGATATGATCGCGGCGCTGTCGGCGCAGCAATTGCACTATGAGATCGAGTCGGGGCAGCTCGTGGTGCTCGACGTGCCGCTGCACAACACGCGGCGCGAAATCGGCCTGACCTTGCGGGCGCAGAGCGCGCCCTCGCCCGCCGCGCGCGCGCTGATCGACGCGATCCGTCTGGCGGTCGCCGACGCTGCGCCGGCCGTGCGGGTGATCGAAGGAAGAATGGCGGCGCAGGCGCGTTAGCGCGCACGCACTACCGCAGACGCACTAAAGCAGGCGGTCGAACAGGGCGCGCCAGTCGAACGGCGCGTCCAGATCGTCATACGCGATGTCGCGCGCCTGCATCGCCTCGACGAAACCGTCCTGCAAGCGCGCGCACGCCTCGCTCATGAACGGCTCCACGCCCGCGTCGCGCAGCGTTTGCGCGACTTCGCGCATTTCGCTCGCGCGGCGGCGGCCATGTTCGGCGACGCGGCTGACGAGATAGCCCGCGAGATCGGCGTCACGCTGCATTCTTGACAATGTTTCGGATAGCGAAGCAAGCACCACGGCTTCCGCGTCGTAGCGGCGCGCCGCGCGCAGACATTCCACGGTCAGCGCTTCGATGCCTTTGATCATGACGCTGCGGCACATCTTCGCCGCCGACGCCACGCCGACGCGCTCCGCCACGGCCTCGGTCCGCAAGCCGCTCGCGTTCAGCCGCGTGCTCACCTCGCGCGCCTGCGCGCCGCCCAGCAGCATCGGCACCGCGAGTCCGTACGGCGGCACCGGCGCCATCACCGCGGCCTCCACGTAATGCGCGCCGCCCGCTTCGATGCACGACTGCGCGTGCTGCTTGGTCTGCGGCGAAACCGAATTGATGTCGAGCACGATCTGCCCCTGCGCGAGACGTTCGGCCAACGCGTGCGCGACGTCCATGTCCGACTGCGCCGTCACCGCCGACACGACCAGCTCCACGCCGTCGATGGCGTCCTCCAGCGTGGAAGCGGCCCGCACCTGCGCCGCGCGCGCCTTCTCGCGCAACGCGTCGAGCCGCAGGTCGTGCATCGAGACGCTCACGCCGCGCGCGGCCAGCGCCGCGCCGAGCACACCGCCCGCTTCGCCGAAGCCGACGAAAGCGACTCGTTCGAAGGCGGCGGGCGGCGCGTTCACGATCAGGCGCGCCAGACGGCGGACGGCACGCCCACCACGCCGTCGAACAGCCAGCGCGCCGTGCGCAGCAGCGCCGCGCCCGTCACCTCGGTCGCGCCGTTTTCGTGCGCGAGCGTCAGCTCGACGGTGAATTCGCCGGTCGGATGCTCGACCGCGAGGCGCTTCACGCCGCTCGCGTCGCCGAGTTCGGCGATGCCGTCGCAGACCGTGCCGGGCAGCACGGCCGCCGTCGCCACGCTCACCGCGCCGAGCACGCCGATCGACGCGTGGCAGCGATGCGGAATAAAGCTGCGCGTGCTGATCGCGCCGCCCGCGCGCGGCGGCGCGATCAGGCACATCTTCGGCACCGTGCGCGCGCTCACGTCGCCCAGATTCATGCGCGGACCCACGGCGAGCCGAATCGCTTCGACGCGCGCCTTGAGCGCCTCGTCGGCGTCGAGCTCGTCGCGCGTTTCGTAGCCGGTGCGGTCGAGATCGCGCGCGCGGATCAGCACGAGCGGCATGCCGTTGTCGATGCAGGTCACTTCGACGCCGTCGATCGTGTCCTTGAGATTGCCCGTCGGCAGCAGCGCGCCGCAGGTCGAACCGGCCGTGTCGCGAAACGCGAGCGGAATCGCGGCCGCCGTACCGGGCACGCCGTCGATGCGCGCGTCGCCGTCGTATTGCACCTGACGACCGGGCGTCGACACGCTCGCCACGGCGATCTGCCCGGTATTGAGCATGTGGATGGCGACGGCGGTCGTGCCGTCGCGTGCGTCGACGAGCCCGCGCTCGATCGCGAACGGGCCCACGCCCGCGAGAATGTTGCCGCAGTTCTGACCGTAGTCGACGCGCGCTTCGTCCACCACGACCTGGGCGAACAGATAGTCGACGTCGGCGTCGGCGCGCGTGGAGGGCGAGACGATCGCCACTTTGCTGGTGAGCGGATCGGCGCCGCCGATGCCGTCGATCTGGCGCGGATCGGGCGAGCCCATCACGGCGAGCAGCACGCGGTCGCGCGCGGCCGGATCGGCGGGCAGGTCGGAGGCGAGAAAGTACGCGCCCTTCGAGGTGCCGCCGCGCATCTGCATGCAGCGGATGCGCGTCTGGCCGACGCCTTCTTGTGCTTGCGCCGTCCTGATTTCCGTCCCGCCTGTCGTGCCTTGTTGCTGACTGCCTGCTGCGCTCGTTGCCACCGCCCCTCCTGGTCTCGTCGATCGTACGGCGCCGCATGACGCGCGGCGCGCTTCGGTTCATTTTAGGGAGCGCGGGCGGGCGCGCACCACCGAAACTGGCGGCGAATGCCATCGAATCTGCTTATGAGCCATGTACGCGACGCGCGTCGCACGCTGGCGAGGACTGCGTCGAGGCCGTTCGTGCGGCGTTCGCGTGCCGCGTCTCAGGCGCTGACGAACGGCCGAAACCGGTCGAACGCGCGGATTGGCCGATCGGCGGCTGGCCGGCGGGCACGCTTCGGGACGCGTCTACCACGTCTTCGCGCTCTATCAAAGAACCGCCCCTGATTTGGTTTCTGACATTTTCTTGCCGTCGATCGACTGAAATCCGCCGTCAGTGTTGGGTAAACACCCTATCGGCGCAGGTCCTTTGTAATTTCAAATAACAATCGTTCTCATTAGCATATACAATCTGCATACATTTTGACGGCCACCCGCACGCGTTCCCGCGCGGCGGCGCGCGCTCGCCAGACCA
This sequence comes from Paraburkholderia tropica, assembly GCF_014171495.1. Taxonomy (NCBI): domain Bacteria; kingdom Pseudomonadati; phylum Pseudomonadota; class Betaproteobacteria; order Burkholderiales; family Burkholderiaceae; genus Paraburkholderia; species Paraburkholderia tropica. Next base: position 746,342 of record NZ_CP049137.1, on the reverse strand, counting down.
AAGCACCGCCCGGGAGCCACGTCTTCACGCTGGCATCGCGGCGCGGCAATAACGACACACACCGTTTCGATTTTTTATGTCCGCACCCCGTTTGTCCGTGCCGCGCCCTGCTGCGGCCGATGCACCGAAGTCGCCGTTCCCGCCCGCCGCCTCTGTCTCCCGCCACGCTACACGTCACGCCTCGCGTCACGCCATCCTCGCCGCCATCGCCGTAGCCTTCGCGCTGCCCGCCGCCGCGTTCGCGCAGACGAGCGGCAACGCCGACGCCGGCAACACGGGCAACGACGCCGCCACCGCCGGCAAGAGCAACGCCACGCTGCCCACGGTCAAGGTGCAGGCGGCCAAAGACGCCCTGCCCGGCGACCTCGCGCCGACTTACGGCGGCGGTCAGGTCGCGCGCGGCGGCAATTTCGGCGCGCTCGGCCAGCAGAAGAACATCGACATGCCGTTCAGCATGACGACCTACACGGCCAAGGCGATTCAGGACAAGCAGGCGCGCACCATCGCGGACGTGCTCTCGAACGACCCGGCCGTGCGCACCGCCTACGGCTACGGCAACTTCCAGGAGGTCTACGTCATCCGCGGCTTCCAGCTCGACAGCGACGACGTCTCGCTCAACGGCCTCTACGGCATCACGCCGCGCCAGATGGTGGAAACGCCCGCCATCGAGCGCGTGGACGTGTTCAAGGGCGCGAGCGCGTTCCTGAACGGCGCGTCGCCGAACGGCAGCTCGATCGGCGGCAGCGTGAACCTGCAACTGAAGCGCGCCGACGACAAGCCGCTGACCGAAGTCACGCTCGACGGCAGCGCCTCGGGCGAGTTCGGCACGCACGTCGACGTCGGCCGCCGTTTCGGCGATCAGGACCAGTTCGGCATTCGCGTGAACCAGGCGAACCGCGACGGCGAAACGAGCATCGACGGCGAGCACCGCCGCAACAACCAGACGGCCGTCGCGCTCGACTATCGGGGCGAGAAGCTGCGTCTCGAAGCCGACTTCCTCTATCAGCGCCAGCATGTGTCGGATGGCCGTCCGGTCGCGTACGTCTCCGGCGACTCGATTCCTGCCGTGCCCTCGGCGAGCTACAACTACGGCCAGACGTGGTCCGCCAGCCAGACCGAAGACACGGTCGGCATCCTGCGCGCCGAATACTACTTCCTGCCGGGCTGGACCGCCTACGTGGCGGGCGGCGCGCGGCACAGCACCGAAAGCGGCCAGTATTCGTCGCCCTACTACACCGACCCGACGCTCACGACGGCCTCGCGCATGTACGTGCCGCGCAAGGAAGACGCGACCTCGGCGGAAGTCGGCGTGCGCGGCCACTTCAACACCGGTCCGGTGAGCCATTTCGTGACGGCGGGTGCGTCGATCGTGAGCGTGCACACGGAGTCCGCGTGGAACATGTCGGGCAGCTTCAACACCGACCTCTACGACACGCCGCAAGTGGCGTTTCCGCCGTCGAAGTACTACTCGCAGGGTCTGGACGGCAATCCGCCGCTCACGTCGACGAGCCTGATGCGCAGCGTCGCGGCGTCGGACACGCTCGGCTTCTTCCACGACCGCGTGCTGTTCACGGTGGGCGTGCGTCACCAGGAAATCGTCTCGAACGCGTATTCGTCGTCGACGCTGCTGCAAACCGAGGCGTACAACGATTCGATCACCACGCCGCTGTTCGGCATTGTGTTCAAGCCGACCGAGCACATCGCGATCTACGCGAACCGCAGCGAGTCGCTCGCCGCGGGCAGCCAGGCGCCGGCCACGGCGATGAACGCCAACGCGCTGCTCGCGCCGGAGCGCACCAAGCAATATGAAGTGGGCGCGAAGTACGACAGCGGCAAGTTCGGCGCGCAACTGGCGCTGTATCAGCTCGAAAAGCCGCAGACCTACACCAACTCGTCCGGCTATTTCGTCGCCGACGGCAACGAGCGTCATCGCGGCGTGGAAGCGTCGGTGTTCGGCGAAGTCTACAAGGGCGTGCGTCTGATGGCGGGCGCGACCTACATCAACGCGGTGCAGCTCGACACCGGCACCAACGACGGCAATCGTCCGATCGGCGTGCCGAGCTTCATGTTCAACCTCGGCGCGGAATACGATCTGCCGTGGGTGCAGGGGCTGACGTTCTCGGCGCGCTACACGCACACGGGTCCGCAGTATCTGAATGCGACGAACACGCTGTCGATCAAGGCGTGGGACACGGTGGATCTCGGCGCGCGCTACAAGACCAGCGTGTTCGGCCGTCCGACCACCTTCCGCGCCGACGTCTACAACCTCACGAACAAGGCGTACTGGAGCTCGACGACCGGCGGCTATCTGACGATGGGCGCGCCGCGCACGGTGCTGTTCTCGATGACGACGGACTTCTAAGGCCGCCTCGGGCGCTGTTCGCCCAGGCATGAAAAACGCCGGTGCTGCGGAGGCAGCCCGGCTTTTTTTTATGGCGCGTTACTGATGGCGTGTTGCTGATTGTGCGCGCGCTCCTTCAAGCGCCGACGATCGTGATCGCGAAACCGTCCCAGCCTTTGCTGCCCACCGTCTGCACGGCCGTGGTGTCGAGCCGCGCGTCGGCGCTCACCTTATCGAAGTAATCGCGCAAGCCCGTGACATCGGCGTCGTGATCGTCGGCGTCGGCGATGCGGCCGCGGCGCACCACGTTGTCGGCGACGATCACCGTGCCCGGGCGCGAGAGTTTCAGCACGCGGTCGAGGTAGTTCGCGTTATTGCTTTTGTCCGCGTCGATAAAGACGAAATCGAACGGCGCCGTCTGCTCCGCCAGCATCGCGTCGAGCGAGTCGAGCGCGAGTCCCGTGATCACGCTCACGCGGTCCGCGAGATTCGCATGCGCGATGTTCGCACGCGCAACGGCCGCGTTTTCCGGGCTGTATTCGAGCGACACGAGCTGACCGCCGGGCGGCAGCGCACGCGCGAGCCAGATCGCGCTATAGCCGCCCAGCGTGCCGATTTCGAGAATACGTTTCGCGCCCTGGATACGCGCGAGCAGATGCAGGAACTTGCCCTGATTCGGCGCGACGTTGATGGACCGAAGCCCCGCTTTCCCGCTCGCGGCGAGCGCGTGGTCGAGGGCGTCGTCGGCGCCGATCAGGCGTTCGGTGAACCAGTCGTCGACGGCTTGCCAGGTTTGCTCGTTCATTGCTGCGCTCCTCGGAATCGTGCGGTGATGTGCGGTGTGCAATCAGGTGGACGCGGCAAGCTTAGCGCAGTCGTCGCGAGGCGCGCAGGTTCGCGCGCGACCCTAAGCCGCCATTCATGCCGATTCGTATTCGCTGTGCGGCGACTCACTGCGACTCGGTGCTTTTTTCGCGGGATTTCGTGACGGATTAAATCGGCATTCGCTTTCGATTGAGGCAAGGATGAATTGCCGTCATGCGCACACTTATCCTTACATAACCTTTCACAAGGAATTGAAAGACGTTTTCATCCGTTCAATGCAGCATCTTTGATAGTATTCACGCGTTTGTTCTCCAAATGCTTTGGATTTGCAGCCATGAACCGGCGACGCATTGCGCATCGTCCTGGTGCACGCGCAGGATTCGCTGTGCAGTACGAAGCGTGCGGAGAACCTCGTTCTACCATCAAGGTGCCCCTTGGATACCGATACCACTATGCCCGCCGAAGCTCCTCCTGTCGCACGCGGCAGGGGCCGGCCGGTAACGATCACGCGCGAGGCGCGCCGCGAGCAGATTCTCAAGGCGGCCGAGGGCCTGTTCAAGCTGTCCGGCTACGCCGCGACCAGCATGGCCGATATCGCGCGCGTGTGCGAAACCTCGAAGCGCACGATCTATGAACTCTTCCCCACCAAGGAAGAACTGTTTCGCGCACTGGTGGCCGACGCGGAGTCGTTCCCCGACGTGCAGCACGAAATCGACGACGCGCTTTCGCCGCAAGCCGTGCTCGAAGCCACACTCGCCGAAATGGCGCATTACGTGCTGAGCGAGCGGCATGTGACCGTGAGCCGTCTGGTGATTGCCGAATCGAATGCCTTTCCCGAGATTCGCCAGCACTATTACGATCAGGGCATTCATCGCAGCAAGCAGTTTCTGGAATCGCGGCTCGCATTGCTGATCGAACGCGGACGTATTGCGCCCGTGAATATCGATCGCATGGCCGACATGCTGTTCGGCGCCGTGATCGGCACGCATTTGATTGCCGCTATCAGCTATCGGCAGACGCCGGATATGAATGATGTCGCCGCGCGCGCGCGCGAATCCATCGCCGGGCTGATCAAACCTGTCGATTAATCGACGGATTAAGAACGGCTGAAAAACAAGCGCCAAGGTTCTCGCCAACCTTGGCGCTTTTTTGTGCGCGGCGTATTGCAGAAGCCATTCGCGCTTTGCGCATCGAAAAAAATAATTCGGCAAGCGCGCATTCGCATCCGCAAGCAACGCGCGATTCGTCTGAATGATTTTTCCCGATTCATTGCGGCATTCACGCCAGGACGCCGCCGACGAAACCAGAGCGTGTGCTGCGTCGAATTCGATCGCCGGTTTTACGCAATCAAACGAATCGCTTTCCTCGCCATCCAATCAGGATCGCTAATCAATTGAATCTGCATGCTCGAACCGATTGACTCGCGAAGCGAGCGCGGCGGTTCCGCGCCCGGATTGCTGCCGCTGTCGATTGACGGGTTCGCGATGGTGGGGCGCGGAGTCGGCGTTCGTCGCGCGCCGCGTTCGCGCTTGCCGACCTCGCCGTGTTCGGCGAACACGCGCGGCATGCGTCACGGCCGTCCGGTGATCGCCAGGCGGCGCGGATGCGCTCGAAAGCGGCTCAGGGCGGGCCATGCGGGCCGCGCTTGCGTGTCAATGTACGCAATCGTTTGCGCAATCATGTGCGCTGTTGCGCCGCGTTTCGTCTGGCCGGCTGCGCTCACGATCCCGTCGAACCTGGCGGCGCTCATGCGCTGTGGAAGATCGCGCATCGCCGTCGGTCGGTGAAGCTCGAAGCGCAAGCCAAACTGCCGCGCAATCGTTTGGCACGCTGCATGCGGTCGCCGCAAACGTTCGCGCATGGCATTCATCTGACAAACACATGGCGCATTCGGCAAACTCATACTCGCGCCTTTGCCCCCAATCTGCGCGCGCTTTTTTCATTCGGGTTCGCAATGAAAGCGAACCGCAATGTGCCATCCAGCGCCGTCATACCAGGGATTATCGGTATCGCTTTAAATCGCATGAGTCAATTTCCGTTGCGCGAAAACGACTACCAGGCACGCAATGACGTTGTTTAACAATTCAAGTTGGATAAACAGTGCTCAATCCCATGTCGTTATTGAGCAGACTCAGATAAACTCCGACGAATCTCAAAATAACGCGCTGGCGCTGTTCCCGGATAAGGCGGGTATTTCGAGACCGCCAACATCACTAGACGGCTGACTGTGCGAATCGGGGGCAGTCGTCGCGAATAAGACAAAGGGCCGTTTGCGATGCGAGTTTCCGTTCATGTCCGCCTGGGTGCGTTGATCGCCGGGCTGTTGGTGGGATCGAGTTTGCTCGCAGCCGACAAGCCCGCTCCCGCAACCGCCGCCAGCAAAGCCGCCGCACCAGGCACGCCAAATGCTCATCCGCCCGGCGGCGCGCCAGCCTCCGCTGCGAATGTGGCGAACGCAACGATCGCCGCGACCGCGGCGAGCCCGTCCGCGCAAGGCGCCGGTCCCGCCGTGATCCAGACCGCGCCCGGCACCGTCGCGATGCCCAACGACAACGCCAATCCGGCGCCGCTCGGGCCGCCGCGCACGCATGTGTTTTCGCTGCGCGATATGGGCGTGTACGGGCCGATGGAATTGCGCGGCCTCGATCCGACCGGCTACATGAACGTCGACGTGCGCACCGACGAAGTCGTGACGAGCGCAAAGCTGCGCCTCATGTATACGTACTCGCCGTCGCTGATCTATCCGCTTTCGCATCTGAAAGTCTTCGTCAACGGCGAAGTGGTCGCGACCATTCCGCTTGTGAAGGAAAGCGCCGGCCAGCTCGTGACGAGCGAGATCAATCTCGATCCGCGCCTGTTCACCGACTACAACCGCATCAGCGTGCAAATGATCGCGCACTACACGCTCGATCATTGCGAAGACCCGTACCACACGACGCTGTGGACCGACGTCGCGCCGCAGACCACGCTCACGCTGAACACGGCGGGCATCAATCTGCCCAACAGCCTCGCGCTGCTGCCGGTGCCGTTCTTCGACCGTCACGACAACCGCCTGTTGCGCGTGCCGTTCGTGCTCGCCGCCAACGCGGGCGTGCCGACGCTGCATGCGGCCGGCGTGGTGTCGTCGTGGCTCGGCGCACTCGCGAGCTATCGCGGCGCACGCTTCCCGGTCACGCGCACGGCGCCCGCCGACGCCAACGCCGTCGTGCTCGCGCTGCCGGGTCAGGTGCCGGAAGGCATCTCGTTGCCTGAAATCAAAGGCCCGACGATCAGCGTGATGAACAACCCGGCCGCCGATCCGCAGTCGGGCCGCAAGCTGCTGGTGCTCGCGGGCCGCACGCCCGAGGAACTGGAGAAGGCCGCCGACGCCCTCGTGCTCGGCCAGGCCGGCATGGCGGGCAGCAGCGTGATCGTGCAGTCGGTCGATCTGGGTCCGGCGCGCAAGCCCTACGACGCGCCGAACTGGGTGCCGACCGACCGCCCCGTGCTGATGCGCGAGCTGGTGAGCGATCCTCAGCAGTTGCAGGTGTCGGGCTACAACCCGCCCGCGATCCGCGTGAACATGCGCGTGCCCGCCGACCTCTACGCGTGGGCGCGCACCAATGTGCCGCTCGACATCCGCTATCGCTACACGGCGCCGTCGACCTGGAACGATTCGATCCTCAACGTCAGCATCAACGACCAGCTCGTGCGCTCGCAGCGCCTGAAGCCCGTCACGCGCGCCTCCGACGAAACGCGCATCAGCGTGCCGCTGCTCTCGGGCACCGACGCGCGCGCCGCCAGCAACATCGAAATCCCGGCCTTCCGCGTGGGCTCGAACAACCAGTTCCAGTTCCAGTTCCATATCGATTCGCAGAAGACCGGCCTGTGCACCTCGACGGCCGCCGACGTGGCGCGCGCCGCCATCGACCCCGATTCGGTGATCGATTTCAGCGGCTTCGCGCACTACACGGCGCTGCCGAACCTCGCCTTCTTCGCCAACAGCGGCTATCCGTTCACGCGCATGGCGGATCTCGCGCAGACGGCCATCGTGATTCCCGACACGCCGAACGCGCAGGACCAGGAAGCCGTGCTGACGATGCTCGGCCACATGGGCCAGTGGACCGGTCTGCCCGCGCTGCGCGCGACGCTCGTGCCCGCCAGCAAGATCGACAGCGTGAGCGGCGACGACCTGCTCGTGATCGGCTCGGGCTCGGCCGCCGACCTGCTCGCGAAATGGGGCAAGGACCTGCCGCTGCTGATCGAGCGCGGCAAGACCGAAGTGACGACGCGCGACCAGAAGAGCGGCTGGCCGGGCTGGCTCGGCGGCACCGAGGACGACGACGAGCCGAGGCCCGCGGGCCGCTCGATCGTCACGCTCGGCGGTCCGATGGCGGCGCTGATCGGCTTCGAGTCGCCGCTCAAATCGGGGCGCAGCGTGGTGGCGCTGTCCAGTACGTCGTCGGCGCAGCTCGGCGACGTGCTCGACGCGCTCGACGACAGCGGCAAGGTCGCGGCGATCCACGGCGACCTGACCGTGGTGCGCCAGAACGAAGTGGAAGGGCTGCGCGTGGGCGAGCGTTATTTCGTCGGCGATCTGCCCTGGTACGCGCGCGCCTGGGTGCATATCTCGCGCTATCCGTCGCTGATGGCCGTGGCCGGGATTCTCGCGGGCCTGATCGTCGCGCTGACGGTGTTCTGGGCGCTCGGACGCATGGCTGCCCGCCGCACCGGAGACTGAACGTGCCGACCGGGTTGAGGGCCAAGCCCTGCCTCACGCGCTGGCTCGCGGCCAGCGCCTGCGCGCTCGCGCCGCTGCTGCTCGGCGCGCCCGCGTCCGCGCTTGCCGCGACGGCGAACGCGAACGCGAGGACGCCTGCTGCGAAGACGACGTCGGCTGCCGCGCCGCAAGCGCCCGCCTGCGCGTGGTCCGACTGGACCGCGTTCAAGGGCGCGCTGCTGTCCGCCGACGGACGCGTGATCGACGCCAGTTCGCCGCGTCAGGTGACGGTCTCCGAAGGCCAGTCGTACGCGCTCTTCTTCGCGCTCGTCGCGAACGACCGCGCGGCCTTCGACAAGATCCTCGCGTGGACCGAGAACAATCTCGCCCAGGGCGATCTCGCGGCGCATTTGCCCGCGTGGATCTGGGGGCGCACCGACATCGACGAAAACGGCGCGCCGGTCGTGGCTTCGGCTGCGTCGGCCGCGTCGTCCAGCCCCGCTACGCAGACGCAAACCGGCACGTGGGGCGTGATCGACACCAACTCCGCCAGCGACGCCGATCTCTGGATCGCCTACACGCTGCTCGAAGCGGGCCGCCTCTGGAACGTGCGCCGCTACACGGCGATCGGCACGGTGATGGCGCGCAACGTCCTGCGCCGCGAGACGGCCGCGCTGCCCGGCCTCGGGCGCACGGTGCTGCCCGGCCCGGTCGGCTTCACGCTCGACAAGAACACGTGGCGTCTGAACCCGAGCTACGTGCCGCTGCAGGTCATGCGCCGCTTCACGCTCGCGATGCCCGAGAAGGAACGTCCCGAGTGGAAGTCGCTGCTCGGCAGCTCGGCGAAGCTCGTCAACGGCACCGCGCCGAAAGGCTTTTCGCCCGACTGGGTCGTCTACCGCGCGCGGGGCAACAAGGGCGATTTCGGCGCCGACGAACCGACGCACGCCGAAAGCGCCTATAACGCGATCCGCGTCTATCTGTGGGCGGGCATGCTCGCCTACGACGACCCGGCGCGCAGCGCGACGCTCGCGACCTTCGCGCCGCTCTCCGCCTTCGTGGCCGCGCACGGCTTTCCGCCCGAGCGCGTCAATACGCAGACCGGCGAGCCCGGCCCGAACGAGGGCAACGGCGGCTTTTCGGCGGCAGTTGCGCCGTATCTGTCGGCACTCGGCCGCACCGATCTGTCCGACGCGCAGGTCGAACGCAGCCGCACGCTCGCGCAAAAATCGCCGCCCGGCTATTACAGCAGCGTGCTGATGCTGTTCGGCCTCGGCTATCTGCAAGGCCTTTATCACTTCGATGCGCAAGGCCGCGTGATCCCCGCATGGACGGCTCAATGCCCGGCAGCGCGATGAACGCCCTCGCGAAAGCTCCGCGCGCCGGCTCGCGCGCGCGTCGGCTCGCGCCGCGGCTGTCGGCCCGCATCGCCTCGATGCTCGCGCTGCTGATCGCCGCGTCGCCGCTGGCCGTGCGCGCGCAGAGTGGCCAGAGCACGCCGATCGTGCAAAACGCCCAGAACACGCGCCAGCCCGCCGCGAACGCCGCCGCGCCCGCCGCGCAGGCCGCGCAACTGCTCTCGGCAGCGCGCATGTGGATGGCGAAGAACCGTCCCGACGTCGCGCGCGGTCTCGTGCAGAAGGCGCTGCTGTTCGATCCGCAGCAGCCCGACTCGCTCGCGCTGATGGGCGAGATCGAACTGCGCTCGAACCACACGGCCGAAGCCGCCAAACTGCTCGCGCAACTGAAGAAAGTCGCGCCGAACGCGCCCGCGACCCATGAGCTGTCCGATGCCTACCGCGTCGCGACCAGCGACAAGAACGAACTCGCGCAGATCCGCCTGCTTTCCAGCGCGGGCAAGTCCGACGAAGCCGCCGCGCGCATGAAGAAGCTGTTCCCGGGCGGTGCGCCGCGCGGCGACCTCGCGCGCGACTATTACCGTATCGTCGCGGGCACGGACGCGGGCCGCGTGCAGGTCATCGACGAACTGCGCGCGCGTCTGAAGCGCAATCCGAACGACACCGACGCCGCGCTGATTCTCGGCGACATGCTGACCGACCGCGCCAGCACGCGCATGGAAGGGCTGAATCTGCTGTACACCGTCTATCAGCGTCAGGACGGCAATCGCGCCGACGCGCTGGAGCGCTGGCGCCGCGCGCTCGGCAGCGCGGGACGCGACGATCCGGCCTATTACGTCTGGTATCTGCGCTATCTGCAGGAAGTCCCCGACGACACCGACGCGCAGCAAACCGTCGCCGACCTCGCGAAGAAGCTCGGGCCGAAGGCCGTCGCGCAGGCCAATGCGGCGGCGGCGAACGGCAAGCCCTACAACGTGGCGTCGAGCGGCACCGGCTCGTCAGGTTCGGCGCGCTCGTCGGCTTCATCGGGTACGTCGCGCGTGCGCGTGGCCGGTCCCGGCGCGCGCGCCCGCAACCAGGGTCTCGCGCAACTGGCGCGCGGCGATCTCAAGGATGCCGAAGCGTCGCTGCAAACCGCCCAGCGCGCGAGCCCGAACGACGGCGAGACGATCGGCGCGCTCGGCCTCGTGCGTCTGCGAGAAGGCCGTCAGGACGAGGCGCGCGCCCTGTTCGCGCGCGCCATCAAGCTCGATCCCGACAACGCCGGCAAGTGGCGCAGTCTCGAACACACGGCGGCCATCTGGGGCACCATCGGCCGCGCTCGCGACGCCAACGCGCAAGGCAAGCCCGAGCAGGGCGAAGCGCTCGCGCGCGAGGCGCTCAAGCTCGATCCGGGCAACGCCACGGCCACGCGCCTGCTCGCCGACTCGCTGATGGCGCAGAAGAAGTGGAGCGAGGCCGAGGCCGTGCTGCGTCCGCTCGTGACGGCGAAGGAGCCCGATCTCGACGCGCTGCGCAGCCTCGTCACCGTGCTGCGCGAAACCCATCGCGACAACGAGATCGGTCCGCTGATCACCGCGACGGCGCCGCGCCTGTCGGGCTCCGAAGCGGAACTGAAACGTCTGCACGCCGAACTGCTGGCGATCCAGGCCGACCAGCTGCTCGCCGAAAACCGCAAGAGCCCGGCCATCGCCAAGCTCGAAGACGCCGTGCGCCTCACGCCCGACGACGCCTGGACGCGCTTCACGCTCGCGCGCCAGTATCGCGACCTGAATCTGCCCGCGCTCGGCCGTCAGGTGATGGAGGACGGCCTGAAGGCCTCGCAGGCGTCCGACATGCGTTACGCGACGGCGCTGTATCTGAATTCCGTCGACGACATCGGCGGCGCCGCCGCGCAGCTCGATGCCGTGCCGGCCGCCGAACGCAGCGACGGCATGCGCGAGCTGATGGGCAATCTCGCCGCGCAGAAGAAGCTCGCGCAGGCCCGCCAGCTGATCGCGCAAGGCAAGGAAGACGAGGCGCGCGCGCTGCTCGACTCAGCCGCCGCGGACGCCAGTGCGGCCAACGATCCGCAGATGCTCGCCTCGGTGGGCCGCGAGTGGATCGCGCTCGGCGAAACCGACAAGGGGCTCAAGCTCGTGCAGGACTGGCTCGCCGCGCATCCGTCCGACGACGGCGCGAACGGCGCGCGCGTGCGCTACGGCGAACTGCTCGGCGCCGCCAACCGCGACGACGACTGGTCGAAGTGGATCGACGCCACGCGTGCGCAGCCGGGCCTGACCGACGAACAGCGCGCCGATCTCGACGATCAAGAACTGCGTCTGGCCGTGCGCGCGACCGACCGTCAGATCGACAACGGCGACTTCCGCAGCGCGCAGCGCACGCTCGACGCGGTGCCGTCGCGCCTGAAGTCGAACCGCCGCTGGCTGCTCGAGGAAGCCGATCTGCTCGAAGCGAAGGGTGACTACAAGGGCGCGCTGGCGGCGGCGCAAAAGGTGCTCGCGGCCAATCCGGACGACGCCGACGCGCGCCTGACCGTGGCGCGTCTGTACGAGCGCATGGGCCGCGACCGCGAAGCCACGCAACTGGTGCGCGACGTGCTCGCCGACACGCCCGAGGACGACGTGGACACGCGCCTCGCGATCGCGCGGCGCTTCACCGCGCAAGGGCGCAACCAGGAAGCGCAGGACGTGATCGATCCGCTGCGCGAGCGCTATCCGGACCGCTCGGACGTGACGATCCAGGCGGGCCGCGTGGCGCAGTCGCGCGGCGATTACAACGATGCCGCCAGCCTCTATCGCAGCTCGCTCGTGCAGGAACAGGCGGAAGGCGAACAGGCCGGTCCGGACGGTCTGACCTCGGGCGCGCGTGCGCTGCAAGGTCTCGACGACCGCCGCCAGGGGCAGATCGCGACCGAGTGGTATCAGTCGAATCTGTCGGGCGACCCGGGCATCTCGGAGCTGCACGCCACCGAAGTGCCGCTCTACGTGCGGATTCCGAACGGTTATTCGGGCCATTATTTCTTCCACGCCGACACGGTCTACCTGAACGCGGGCACGCTGCCCGCGGGCAGCGAAGGCGTGTACGACTACGGCAAGTCGCCCGCGCTCAGCAACGCGAACGTGCCCGCCATCAACGAGACCGCCACCGGCGTGGCGCTCGCGGCGGGCTACGAATTCAGCGGCGCGAATACGAGCTGGCGCGCCGACATCGGCAGCACGCCGATCGGCTTCCCGATCTCGAGCGTGCTGGGCGGCCTGCTGTATCGCTACGACTTCCAGCATGCGTCGGTGTCGGTGGACCTCTCGCGGCGCGCCATGACGAGCAGCCTCGTGTCCTACGCGGGCGGACGCGATCCGATCACCGGCGAAACCTGGGGCGGTGTGGTCCGCAACGGCCTGACCGTGCGCGGCGCGCACGACTTCGGGCCGGGCACGCTGTTCACGAGCCTCGGCTTCGGCCTGCTGACCGGCACCAACGTGCCGACCAACCAGGAATTCAAGGTGCGCAGCGGCTACGACTGGACGGTCTGGCGGCGGCCCGACCAGTCGGTGTCGAGCGGCCTGACGATCAACTACTGGAAGTATTCGAAGAACGAGCACTTCTACACCTTCGGCAACGGCGGCTATTACAGCCCGCAGAGTTATCTGTCGTTCAGCCTGCCGCTCGACTGGACCGGACGCTGGGGCAAGCTTTCGTGGGAAATCGACGGCTCGGTGGGCGTGTCGTTCACCAACGAAGACCGCTCGCCCTATTTCCCGACGCGCCCCGATCTGCAGGCGCTCGCGGGCGATCCGTTCTTCGGCGGCGGCTCGGGCGGCGGCTTCAGCTACACGGCGGAAGCCGCGCTCGAATACCGCGTGACGCCGCACTTCGTGGTGGGCGGCCGTTTCCGGCTTGACCGCTCGCGCGACTACGCGCCGAACGTGGGCCTGGTGTACCTGCGCTATTTCTTCTCGCCGCAGCATGGCCCGGTGCCTTACCCGCCGACGCCTGTCAGGCCATACTCGGAATATTGAGGCATCGTATGAAGACTTCGACCCGAACCGTCATCGCCACCGCGAACCGGGCGACCCGATGAACGAGCCTATCCGCGCACCCCAAAGCCCGGCCGCCGATGCGCGCGCGCCGCGCCAATCGCTGCTCGCGCGCCTGTCGCAGCGCGAGCCGCTGGCGATCGACGGCCTGCCGCCCGCGCTCGCCGCGCTCGGCTCGGGCCAGGTGCACATCGTCTATGCGAACGCCTCGCCCGCGCGCGACGCGCTGTTCTGGGAAACCGCCGCCGCCGCGCTCGAAGGTCCGGCCACGGTGCTCTCCACGCGCGACGGCGCGAGCATCGCGGCCATGCTGCGCGAGCGCGGCATCGACATCGACCGGCCCGGCTCGACGCATCACTGGGCCAACGTCTGCTCGCTCGCGCCGCTCGAAGGCCGCGACGGCGCGCAGGTGCTGATCGAGGCGCTCGACGCGCTCGCCAACCAGTGCGCCGCGCCCGCGAGCCAGTTCTATCTCGAAGGCGCCGAAGCCTTCTTCGACTGGCACGACGCCGCGTCGCTCGCGCGCCAGGGCGCGCTGCTCGCGAGCTGGTGCGCGCAGCATCGTTACGGCGTGCTGCTGCTGGCCGAACCGCCGGGTCTCGGCGACGACAACGCGCATCCCGAGCTGACCGCCTTCCAGGCGCGCTTCGCGGGCGCGGCGCAACTACTGCAGACGCAGGGCCAGTTCCATTGGGAAGTGGCGTTCTGGCGCTCCGAAGACGCCGTGCTCGGCAGCCAGTCGCTGCCGCTGCGTTTTTCGGCGCTCGATCACCGTCTGACCGTGGACGGCGGCACCTTCGCGCAAACGGCGACCGAAGTCGGCCTGCTCGCGCCCGACGAAGGCCGCGTGATCGTCTCGCGCGACGCCGTGATCAACGAGCGCGTGCTGCCGCCCGCCTGGCAGGTCGTCGACGACAACGAAGCGGCGCTCGGCGCCTCGCGCACCGCCGTCGCCGCGACGGTGATCCTCGACTTCGGCACGAGCCGCCAGCTCGAATCGCTCGCGGAACAGGTCCACACGCTGCGGCTGCAATGCGGCAACGCGCTCAAGATCATCGTGCGCGAGGAAGCGGTGGCGATGCGCTACGAGTCGCTCATGCTCAATCTGGGCGCGAACCGCGTGATCGCGCGTCACACCACGCTCTCGCAGGTGGAAGCGATCGTCGACAGTCTGCAGGGGCAGGTGTATTCGCGTCCGGTGCCCGCCGACTATCGCCAGGCGCTCGCGGGCGTCATGCACGGCGAGGAAAGCGGCTACGTGGGCGCGGCGCATTTCGTCGAGCTGGTGCGCGCGGCCGTCGAACGCAGCCGCGTGATCCAGTTGCCGAGCGTGCTGATCCGGCTCGCGCTGATGCCCGAGGTCGCGCACGTCGACGCGCTCAAGGCGTGTCAGTTGCGCCGCGCGGGCGACATCGCGACCGCCGCCGGCGACAGCCTGTACGTGTTCTTCTTCGCCTGCCGCCTCGGCGACGCCGACGCGGTGCTGCAGCGCGTGTTCAAGAATCCGCTCGCGGAGCTGTTCCAGGGCGAGCAGCGCTGCGGCGATCCGAATTCGATCGGCGCGCTGCTCGAAACGCTCGAAGACGAAATCGACGCGCAGACGCCGCCCGATTATTCCGGCTGGCTCGCGATTCACGCGCCGCAAACGCCGCGCGGGGCCGCGTCGGCGCCGAGCGCTGCGGCGGCGGCGGCCGGGACTTCCGCGAACGATGTGACAACCGCAGCGACAACCGCAGCGGCCGCCGCCTCGCCCGCTCCCGCGCCTCAGGCCGTGCAGGACCCCGATCTGCTTCCCGCGCTGCCCGTGCTCGACGACGCGCCGCCCGCCGCCACCGCCGAGGGCGCGCCGCGGGCGAAAGCCACGCGCGCCGAACCGCGCCGCGCCGCGCTGCCGCTCAAAGCCCAGGACCGCTAACGCCATGGATATTTTCTTCGGTTACTTCGTCTGGGGGCTGATCCTCGCCGCACCGCTCTGGTGGCTCGCGTGGCGTCTGCGTCTCGGACGCTTCGTGCCCGACTGGGCCAAACCGGCGCGTCAGCGCCCGCTCGAACTGCCGCCGCAACTGGGTGCGCTCGTGATCCGCGGCAAGCGCCGCAAGGAAGTCGCGATGCGCCGTCCGTCGGCCGTGCCGGCGTCCGCCGCTTCGTCTACCAAGTCTGTCACGCCGGCTGTGTCCGCCAGCTCCGACCCCTCCGCTCCGCTCGCGGAGCCGCGCTCATGAAGACCGTCGCCATCGTTTCCTCCGTCGGCGGCGTGGGCCGCACGACCTTCACCGCCGCGCTCGCGAGCCTGCTCGCGTCGCGCTCGCACCCCGTGCTCGCCGTCGAATGCGATCCGCGCAATGTGCTGGGCCTGCATTTCGGCCTGCGCGAGAGCGCGCGCGAAGGGCTCGTCACGCATCTGCACGACGCGAGCGCGTCGGGCGACACGTGGGCGCGCGCCGCGCTGCAAAGCGACGACCAGGTGCTCGTGCTGCCGTGGGGCAGCGCGCCCGATCAGGTCGGCCATGAGGTCGACGAAAGCGCCGCCGACGGCGCGTCGCGTCTCGATGCCGATCCGCAATGGCTGCGCAGACTGCTCGCGCGCGTCGATCTGCCGGGCAACGCGATCGCGCTGATCGACTGCGCGCCGTGGCCGTCGGCGCACGCGCGCCAGGCGATCGCCGCCGCCGACCTCGTGCTCGGCGTGATCGCGCCCGACGCCACCGCCTGCGCGACGCTGCCGCGCCTGAGCGCCGCGCTGGTGCGCGCGGGCAAGCGCACCGCCTTCGTCGCCAACGCCGTGGTGCCCGCGCGGCCGCTGCATACCGATCTGATCGCCTTGCTGCGCGCGCGGCTCGGCGCGGCCATGCTGCCGTACATCGTGCACGCCGACACGGGCATTCCCGCCGCGCTCGCAAGCGGCGCGAACT
The DNA here is from genome assembly GCF_014171495.1 of Paraburkholderia tropica. NCBI lineage: Bacteria > Pseudomonadati > Pseudomonadota > Betaproteobacteria > Burkholderiales > Burkholderiaceae > Paraburkholderia > Paraburkholderia tropica. Next base: position 730,170 of record NZ_CP049137.1, on the reverse strand, counting down.
TCTGTCTCGGCTCGCCGGGCTCGCAGGCGGCGCACGATCTGAACGGCGTCGCCTCTTGGCTCTCGCACTGGGCGACCGGCACGCCCATCGACACGCACGGCGGCCTGCCCGAAGGCGCGCGCCCCGCGCCGCCCGACCGGGCGACGGGAGCGGCGCGATGAGTCGCGCGCGCATCGCCGCATTTTTCTCGGCGCGGTGGACCGCGTTCTGGGCCGCGATCTGGTCCACCGTGCGCCGCGTAGGCGCGCCGCAGCTCGACCTCGCCGCCGACGCGCCGCGCGGCCAGTGGCTGCTGCGCCTGTTCTTCCGTCCGCCGCGCCCCGGCAAGCGCGACTGGCCCGCGCTCGTCTTCACGACGCTCGGCAACGACATCGTCGAGCGCCTGAACATGGGCGGCGACCGCAGCGCCGGCGCGTGGATCTGGCGCCTGTTCTTGCGCCCGCGCCGCGCGCGCCGTCGTCTGGCCGCCGATCTGCGCAAGCTGCACAAGCAGCCGCATCCGCACCGCATCGCCTTGCGCGTCTGGCTCGACAAGCGCCTCGAACCGCTCTACCGGCGCGCCGCGCGTGCGAGCGACGCCGTGGCCGCGCGCCTGCCCGCCGTCGACTGGGACGGCATCCGCGCGCGCCTCGAAAAGCTCTCCGAAGCGCTCGACCGCGTGCCGTTCCTGCGCCAGTGCCTGCTTCTGTTCGCCTTCATCGCCGCCGTGGCGGTCTGCACCACGCCGCTGCCGCTCGGCTCGCAGGTGCTGCTGTTCTTCCTCGTGTGGCTCATGGTGATGCTGGCGCGCCGCGTGCCGGGGCGTCTCGCGACCATGCTGATGGTGATGCTCTCGATCCTCATGACGGGCCGCTATGTCTGGTGGCGCAGCACGCAGACGCTGCACCTCACGACGCCCGCCGAAGCGATCGTCGGCTACGTGCTGTTCGCCGCCGAGGTCTACACGTGGGTCGTGCTGATGTTCGGCTATGTGCAGACCGCGTGGCCGCTGCGCCGCAAGCCCGGCGCGCTGCCCGACGATCCCGCCGACTGGCCGACCGTCGACCTGTACATTCCGACCTACAACGAGCCGCTGTCGGTGGTGCGCCCGACCGTGTTCGCCGCGAGCACGATCGACTGGCCGCGCGACAAGCTGCGCATCTATATCCTCGACGACGGCGACCGCGACGAATTCCGCGACTTCGCCGCCGAAGTGGGCGTGGGCTATATCCGCCGCAAGGAGCACAACCACGCGAAGGCCGGCAACATCAACCACGCGCTCAAGCTCACCGACGGCGAGCTGATCGCGATTTTCGACTGCGATCACATTCCGACGCGCTCGTTCCTGCAGACGACCGTGGGCGTGTTCCTCGCCGATCCGAAATGCGCGATGGTGCAGACGCCGCACCACTTCTTCTCGCCCGATCCGTTCGAGCGCAACTTCGACACGTTCCATCGCGTGCCGAACGAAGGCAGCCTGTTCTACGGCCTGATCCAGGACGGCAACGACTTCTGGGACGCGACCTTCTTCTGCGGCTCGTGCGCGATCATCAAGCGCGGCCCGCTCGAGTCGATCGGCGGCCTTGCTGTGGAAACCGTGACCGAGGACGCGCACACCTCGCTGCGCCTGCATCGCCACGGCTTCACTTCGGCGTATCTGCGCACGGTGCAGGCGGCGGGCCTCGCGACCGAAAGCCTCGCGGGCCACATCGGTCAGCGCATCCGCTGGGCGCGCGGCATGACGCAGATCTTCCGCATCGACAATCCGTGGCTCGGCAAAGGCCTCTCGTTCTTCCAGCGCATGTGCTACAGCAACGCCATGCTGCACTTCTTCTACGGGATTCCGCGCCTGATCTTCCTCGTGATGCCCTGCGCGTACCTGTATTTCGGACTGCACGTGATCAACACGCCGGCGCCCGTGATCCTCGCCTACGTGCTGCCCTATCTCGTGATTTCGGCGACCGCGAACTCGCGCATTCAGGGACGCTATCGCCATTCGTTCTGGGCCGAAGCCTACGAAAGCGTGCTCGCGTGGTACATCGTGCTGCCAACCACGATCGCGTTCTTCAATCCGAAGCTCGGCAAGTTCAACGTGACGTCCAAGGGCGGCCACATCGAGCACGACTATCTCGACTGGACGATCTCGACGCCGTATCTGGTGCTGCTCGGCATCAACGTGTGCGCCGTGCTGGCCGGGCTCGCGCGGCTGACGATCTGGCAGAGCGAGGAGCCGGCGACCGTGTTCATGAACCTGTTCTGGGCCGGCGTGAATCTCACGGTGCTCGGTCTCGCGGTGGGCGTGGCGAAGGAAGCGCGCCAGGTGCGCGTGGCGCACCGCATTCCGCTGCGCGTGCCCGCCATGCTCACGCTGCCCGACGGCCGCACGCTCGCCTGCAAGACCGAGAACTATTCGATGGGCGGTCTCGGCCTCGTGCTGCCGCCGGACTCGGGCCTCGAAACGCTCGCCGCGGGCGAGCGCGTGAGCGTGTGTCTCGCGCGCGGCGCGGTGGAGCACGACTTTCCGGCGGTGGTCGCGCGGCTCGCGGACCGGCGCCTGGGCGTGCGTTTCGAGGACATGAGCATCGAGCGCGAGCGGCGTCTCGTCGAATGCACGTTCGGCCGCGCCGATGCGTGGCTCGACTGGGAAGACGTGCCGCCCGAGGACGCGCCGCTCAACGGGCTCGTCGAGCTGATCATGCTGAGCTGGCAAGGCTATCTGCGTCTGGCCGATGCCTTCTTCGACGCGCTCGAAAACATCTTCACGCGGCGGCGAGCCGGACGGGGCGACCCGGCCGGCCAGCCCTGATACGACCCCGTCGGCCACGATCGACCGTACGAACGCACGACCGACCTCACGACCGACATTTAGCCGCGCAACGCGGGAACGCGACACACCATGGGCCTCTGGAATCTCTACTTCGCCGCCAAGCTGTACCTGTACGCACTGGGCACATTCAGCCCGCTGTGGCTGCTGAACATCGTGTTCGCGGCCGCGCTGCTGGTGCCGCTGCATGTGCGCTGGCTGCGCATCACGCGCAACGTGCTCGCGGTGCTCGCGGGCATCGCGCTGTTCTATCACGAGTCGGGCTGGCCGCCGATCAGCCGCGCGATCTCGCAGATCCCCGTGCTGCTGACCTTCACGCCGTCGTACATGCTCGAACTGCTCGGGCGTCTCGTCTCGCTCAAGATGATCGTGAGCACGGTGCTGGCCATCCTGCTCTACTTCCTGATCAACCGCTGGATTCGCGTGACGACGCTGGTGCTGATCGCGCTCGTCGTGGTGCCGATATGGCACGGCGCGGGCACGCTGGTCGCGAACGCCAGCAGCGCGTTCGCGCAAAGCGCTTCGGGCGACAACGCCGATGGCGACAGCCGCAACGCCAACGAGCCGCGCAACGAGCAGGCCGGCACCTACGATCAGCAGCTCGCGGCGTTCCGCGCGAACGAAGCGGGCCGCCACGTGAATTTCACGCCGCTCACGCAGGACGCCAACGCGCAGTTCGACATCATCGTCGTGCATATCTGCTCGCTCTCGTGGGACGACATGGACGTCGTGAAGGCGCGCAACAACCCGCTGTTCTCGCGCTTCGACTACATCTTCCAGAACTTCAGCTCGGGCGCGAGCTATAGCGGCCCGGCCGCGATCCGCGTGCTGCGCGCGACCTGCGGACAGGAAGCGCACAAGGCGCTCTACGATCCGGCGCCGGCCGAATGCCATCTGTTCGCGCAGCTTGCGCAGGCCGGCTACACGCCGCAGGCGCTGCTCAACCACAACGGCCGTTTCGACGACTTCCGCGGCACCGTGCTCAAGGAAATCGGCGTGCCGGGCGTGACGATTCCGTCGAACGACGGCCTGCCCGTGTTCATGAAGGAATTCGACAACTCGCCGCTGGTCGACGACTACGACGTGCTCGCGCGCTGGTACAAGCAGCGGCTCGCGGCGGGCGGCGGGCCGGTCGCGCTCTACTACAACACGGTGTCGATGCACGACGGCAACCGCCTGCCCAACAGCAAGCTCACGAGCCTGGAGTCGTATCCGATCCGTCTGCAAACCCTGCTCGGCGACGTCGACAAGCTGATCGACCTCGTCGCGCAATCGGGCCGCAAGGCCGTGATCGTGTTCGTGCCCGAGCACGGCGCGGCGCTGCGCGGCGAAGAGAACCAGATCGCGGGCATGCGTGAAATTCCGACGCCGCGCATCGTGCACGTGCCGGTGGGCGTGAAGATCGTCGGCTTGCCGGCGGGCACGGAGCACGCGGGCGGCCCGGTCACGATCGATACGCCGACCAGCTATCTCGCGCTCGCGCAACTGCTCGCGAATCTGGTGGCCAAGAGCCCGTTCGCGCCGGGCGCGGAACCGCTCGCGCAGTACGCGAACGGTCTGCCGCAAACGCGCATGGTGGGCGAGAACGAAGGCACCGTGTCGATGACGACGCCGAATGGCTATGTGATCCACACGCCGGACGGCGTCTGGGTGGAGGGCAAGTAAATGTCGCTGAAACTCTGGCTGAACGGGCAGCGCGCGCGCCGCAATCCGCTGCTGCCGAGCGATATCGACGCGCTCGCGCGGCTCGTCGACGGCGTGGACGCCGATCGCTACTACGACGTGCAGGCGCAGGACGCCTGGCAGGACGCGGCGGCGCGCTGGCCGCTCGTCGCGGCCGTGCTCGAGCTGGAGTCCGCGCCTTTGGCGGCATCTTTGGCCGCATCTTCGCCGGACGCTACGCCGACGTAAGACGGCGGCTACGGTGTGCAGCCGGACGCACCGCGTGAGCTACACGCGCTCGGCGAGCACCACGCGCTCCATCGGCATGCAGCCCAGCAGGCGGCCGGTGGGCGCGATATAACGGCGCGCCAGCGCCTCGGGCTCCGGCTGCGCGATCACGCGCCAGCCGTAACCGGCGAGCAAGGCGCGCATCGCCTCGGGATCGATGCCGAATCGCCAGATCGCCCTCGGCGCGACGAATCGCCGGTACACACCCTCCTGCCCCGGCGGCACTTTTCCTTCCAGAAAATCGCGGCTCACGTATGTGAACGCCAGGCGGCTGCCCGCCGCGGCGCGGCCGAGCATCTCGAACGTCGCGTGCACGCTCGCGCCGTCGAGATATTGCGTGACGCCTTCCCAGACGAAAAACGTGCGGCGGCTGCGCGTATAGCCCTGCGCAGCCAATACCGCGTCGAGCGCGAGATGCTCGAAATCGACGGCCACGAGCGTGACGTTCGCGGGCAGCTTGCCGAAGCGCCGCAACAGGCGCTGACGTTTGGCTTCGATATTCGCCGGCTGATCGAGCTCCCAGGCGGGCACGCCCGTGCCGCGCAGCAGGCGGAACGTGCGCGTGTCGAAACCCGCGCCGAGGTTCACGAACGCTTCCATTTGCGGTGACGCGTCGGTGAGCGCTTCCGTCAGCGCGTCGTCGATAAAGCGCTTGCGGCACAGCATGCCGCCCCACAGCCCCGGATAACGACGCTCGGCCAGCGCGACGAGCCGAAGCGCGGTGCGCGTGCCCATCAGCGCAATGAGCCAGCGTGCGGGTGTCGGCAGCAGCGCGGCCGCCAGATCGTCGACGACGATGCGGCGCTCGGCCGGCAAGCGCTGCTCGACGGCCACGAGCGCCATCGGACCGATGCCGGTTTGCGCGGCTTCGCGGGTCATCGTTGCTTCACGGCTGATGGGCGTCGAGCGCGATCAGGCGTCCAACGATGCGGGCGCGCGCCGCCGCCCCTGCACGCGCGTGACGGAATCGAACAGCGCCTCGGCGCGTGCGAGTTCGTCGAGCGCGAAGTCCAGACGCGACTGCGCCGCGCCGTGCGAGCGCGCGGGATCGAGGTCGCCGAACGCGGCCTGCTGCGCGGCGCGGAACGCCTGGTCGACGTTGCGGCTCGCCTCAAGAAAGCGTCGGGCGGCTTCGGCCTCGCGCGAATGGGTGGGTATCGCCATGGAAGAGTTCCATTGTTGATTGCGCCGGATCGGCGCCAAACAGCAGATCGCCCTGCGCGACGTCGTGCAGCAGGTCGCCTTGCGCGGGGCCGCGCGAGACCGTGCGCGTGCGCACGCCGCGCAGCAGGTCGTTGCGGGCTGCGCGCGGCGGCCGGGCGGGCGCGCAGTCGGCGGGCAGCAGATCGAAGAGATCGCGCGCGAACAGCTCGCGCGTGACGCCGCGCGGGTTCGGCTGCGCGGCTTCCATACGGCAGCGCGACGTTTCCGCGCCGAGCGTGAATTCAGCTTCGCGCAGCGCGCCGGCTTCGCGCGCCTTCGCGCCGAGATCGAACAGATCGCTCGTCACGCCGCGCGCGGGCTGCGCGGGCGCGCTGCGCAGACGGCGCGTGAGCTCGACCCAGGCGTCGAAGTCGGCGTTGCGCGCGGCGTCGTGCAGCGCGGCCATGTCGCGCGCCTTCACGCGCGTGGGCTGCGCGAGACGCACGAAATACGGCGCTTCCAGTTCCACACCGAATGCGACGGCGTAGGTTTTGGCGGCTTTTCCATCGCCCGCGCCCGCGTTGTTCGCCGCCTTCGCGCCGGAGCGCTCCGCGCGGTCCACGACCACCGTGCCCTGCGACGGCGACGGCGCCTTGCCCGTGCTCACGCTGCGCAGACGCTCGGGCTGCACGCGCAGGCTGCTGCCGAGCGTGAGCTCGGTCGGCGACGCGCACACCAGCGCGTAGTGATGATCGCGCGGCTTGCCGGACGGAAAACGCAGACGGCTCGTGACAAACACATGCGGCGGCAGCGGACGCACCTGCCCGCTCGCATCGACCCAGGCATTCCAGACCAGCGCGCCCTCGCGGCGCAGCTCGGTCATGCGCGGACGGCTGGCCGCCGCCGAAAACAGCGCGAGCAGCGAACCGGTGCGCAACGCCGCAACCTGCGCGCTGTTGCCGAGCGGCTGATTGATGCCCCACAGGAACCGGCCGCCGCCCAGCCTGCGCTCCCACTCCTTGCGCAGGACGATCGTCGGGAGATCTTCTCCCGTCTCCGATCCGATCCTGGACCAGCAAAACGTGGGGGTAGGTGATTGAGCGCCATCGACATCCTCGGAAATACAGCCAGCCCGCCAGTTTCGGCGAGCAATTCAATAAGCGTTACTGTATAGGTATAATGCATGACATGGAAGCCCCAGACACTCATTTTCCCGTGCAGGAACTGCTGCGCCGGCTGACGGCAGATAGCCGCTCATCCAGCGAGATAGCAAGGCTTTCCGGCGTCAGCCAGCCTACCGTTTCGCGGCTTCGCGCTTCGAACGGGCGCAGGCTGCGCCGTAGCGCGTCATTCAATAAGCTATGCAGTTTCTATGGCGTGAAGGCGGCCGCGCGTCAGGCGGGCGCCTATAACGATCTGCTGCGCAACGCTATCGTTGAGGCGTGGGACGGCTCGGAAGAGCACGGCCGCGCCCTGCTGGTCGTGATCAACGGCTTGAAGGAACTGCGGGATCGGCCCGGATGAGCGCGTCGAGCGCTTGAGGTAACCGGATTTGGGAGACGTCACCTGTCGATGGTCCCCTTCGGCGCCAAAATCTGACGGAAAGTACGTTTTTTTCGCGGTCAACAGGGCTTCGGAGGCCTTGTGGCGTCTGGGATGCGCGTCGCAGGGCGTATTTCGGCGCGAAAAGCCCCATAAGCGGTAACCTTTGGGCCACAGCACGTTACCGGGAAACGCGAAACACACGCCTCGCGCGCCGGCTTGCGCTGTTCCGTAACGTTTCGCCGGGTTTGCTCGCCCGACCTGCCAAAGGGTGCCATGAACACGATCGCCCCCTCCAAGCCCCACGCCTCGCTGCGCGGGCAGTGCCTGTGCGGCGCGGTGCGCTACCGCGTGAACGACGCATTCGGCTACGCCTTCAACTGCCACTGCTCGCAGTGCCGACGCGCGACCGGCGCGGCGTTCAAGCCGTTTGCGGGCATCGAGCGCGCGCAGCTGCGTCTGGAAGCCGATCAGGCCGACGTGCTCGTCTACGGCGATCCACAGGCCGCGCACGACATCCGCTGCCGCCAGTGCGGCTCGCTGCTCTATTCAGTGGTGCGCGAAGGCGCATTTGTGCACGTGACGATGGGCACGCTCGTCGACGCGCCCACGATCCGGCCACAAGGTCACCTGTTTGTCGGCTCGAAGGCACCGTGGCACGACATCACCGATACGCTGCCGCAGTACGACACCTTTCCGCCGTAACCGGCGGGCGCAACACGCGTAAAGACGGGCATCAGCGCCCGTCAACGGTTATGAGCACAGCACGTTCTATATAGTGTGGGTTGCGAGCGCCGCGACCGGTTTAACGGGGAACGATTGCGGCGGCTGGCGATTGTGATACGACGTGCAACTATCCGTTTCGCTCATCGATAGAAAAACGGAGAACCGGGAACCCGGATACTTGTCTAATTCACACGCGCAGAGAAACGTCAAACAGGAAAATCCAACGTAGAAAAGCGATGCGGCAACGAAGTCTCCCACGCGGCTTTCATCCATTTCGAATGCGCTTCGACCCCGAAAGGGCGGCGCGGACTATGGCGCGGTGCGCCAACACCACGTTCGGGTTGCTTCGCATGGCGTAACGCACTACCATACGCGATCTTTCTGCATTGCACGAAAATCCAGGACGCCACGCCGTCGTGTGTTGGCGCTCGCTCGGCGGGACCTCGCGCCCCCGCCCATTCCCCTGCAATTTCGTCATCGCCAGGACGCCAAGCCGCTGGCGCGTGACCCTTTTTGCCCTCGTGGGGCAATTCCTTTCGAGGAGAATGTATTGACAAGCCATGACCGGGAAGACGCGCCCACGTCTACCCGCACCGCCCGCCGCGGTTCCAAGGACAAGACCGGCGATGCGACTCCGTTGGACGGCGCCTCGCAACTCGAAAAGCGCCAGCATCAGATGCGCGCGCTGATCAAGCTCGGTCGCGAGCGCGGCTATCTGACGCACGCAGACATCAACGACCACCTGCCCGACAACTTCGCGCAGACGGCCGCGCTGGAAACCATCGTCGCGACGTTTAACGACATGGGCGTGCAGGTCTACGAGCAGGCGCCCGACGCCGACACGCTGCTGCTGAACGAAGATTCGCGCGCCGACCGCCAGGCCGACGACGAAGCCGACGAAGAAGTCGAAGTCGCGCTCTCGACGGTCGACTCGGAATTCGGCCGCACGACCGACCCAGTGCGCATGTACATGCGCGAAATGGGTTCGAGCGAGCTGCTCACGCGTGCCGGCGAAATCGAAGTCGCCAAGCGCATCGAAGACGGCCTCCAGGAAATGATCCAGGCGATCGCGGCTTGCCCGTCGATCGTCGCGACCATTCTGGCGGACGCCGATCGCGTCGCGGCCGACGAAATGCGCATCGACGAGCTCGTCGACGGCATCGGCAGCGACGAAGCCGCTGCGGAACCGGCGCCCGCCGCCGAAGCCGACTCGAGCGACGACGTCGAAGCCCAGGCCGGCGACGACGACGACTCGGACGACTCGGACAGCGAAGAAGACGCGGAAGCCGACAACGCCAAGGCGAACGAAGCCCTGCTCGCGCAGCTCAAGGCGGACAGCCTGGCGATCTTCGCGCGCGTGCGCACGCTGTTCGACGCCATGACCTGCACCGGCGACGCCAATGCACGCGCGACGGCCGCCGAAATGCAGATCTGCGCCGACATCCAGAGCGAACTCGCACCGATCCGCTTCACGGCCCGCACGATCGACCGCCTGTGCACGCTGCTGCACGAGCAGGTCGCGGCGATCCGCGCAATCGAGCGCAACGTGCTGGCGATCGTCGTCGACCGCTGCGGCATGCCGCGTGAGACGTTCATCGAACAGTTCCCGGGCAAGGAAACCGACCTCGAATGGGGCGTGCGCGCAGCCGCCGCCTCGACGAAGTACGGTCCCGCGCTCGAGCGCAGCCTGCCGGCCGTTCAGGCCGAACAGCGCAAGCTCGCCGAAATCGAAGCCGCAGCCTCGCTGTCGCTGCAGCAGATCAAGGCGATCAACCGTCGCATGACGGCCGCCGAAGCGAAGATGCGCCAGGCGAAGGGCGAGATGGTCAAGGCCAACCTGCGTCTCGTGATCTCGATCGCGAAGAAGTACGTGAACCGTGGCATGCAGTTCCTCGACCTGATCCAGGAAGGCAACATCGGCCTGATGAAGGCGGTGGACAAGTTCGAATATCGCCGCGGCTGGAAGTTCTCGACGTACGCCACGTGGTGGGTGCGCCAGGCCGTGACGCGTGCGCTCGCCGACCAGGCGCGTACGATCCGCGTGCCGGTGCACATGATCGAAACGATCAACAAGCTGAACCGCATCTCGCGCGAGATCCTGCAGCAGACCGGCATGGAAGCGCATCCGGCCGACCTCGCCGCACGCATGGGCATGACCGAAGAGAAGGTGCGCGGCATCCTCAAGATCGCCAAGCAGCCGGTTTCGCTCGAAAGCCCGGTGGGCGACGATGGCGACGCCACGCTCGGCGACATGATCGAGGACGCAGGTTCGGCATCGCCGGCCGACGCCGCGATCCATGCGAACATGCGCGCTGCGATCGACGAGGCGCTCAAGGCGCTCTCGCCGCGCGAAGCAAAGGTGCTGCGCATGCGCTACGGCATCGACACGACCTCGGACCACACGCTCGAGGAAGTGGGCAAGCAGTTCGACGTCACGCGCGAGCGTATCCGCCAGATCGAAAGCAAGGCAATGCGCAAGCTGATGCACCCGAGCCGCGCCGACAAGCTGCGTCCGTTCCTGGAGCGCTAAGCGCTTTTCCGCCGCGCGGCAGTTGAGCGCGCCGGAATGAAAAAGGCCCGTCACTTCGGTGACGGGCCTTTTTATTTGCGGCTGCGTTATTGCCGCTTTATAGCCGCGTGATTGCGGCGTACGGCTTCAGTCCGTGCCAAACTTCGGCGAATGCGGACCGTACAGCAGGCCCGTCGGCGGACCCGCGTGCAGCAGACGATAGCTCGTCACGCCCGCGATATCGTGGCTCTTGTCGGTCAGCGAATTCGCGACCTGCTTGATCGCCGCCATCACCAGCATGCCGATCAGACCGCCGCCGCTGTTGTTGTTGCCTTCGTTGCTGTTCGCGCTCGCGCTGCCTTGCCAGAGCACGTCGCCGCTCTTCAGATCGACGAGTTTCGCCGATGCCGTGACGACCGTCGCGCTGTCGAGCACGCGATACTTCGTGCCGTATTGCGTGATCGTCGCGTACACGGCCGCGTCCGCGCCGAAAATCTCGCGCAACTTCTCGGGCGAGGTCTTCTGGATGTCGGCCGGCGTCGTGAGCCCGTTCTGCTTGAACGTCTCCTCCATGACCGCGACCGGGATCACGTAGTAACCGGCTTCGGCGAGCGGAAACGTCATCTGCGAGAGCATGCTGTCCGACGCGGTCACGTCAGTCGTCGAGTTATCGGGCGGCAGCACGAGAATCGTGCGCGGACGCGCGTTCTTGAACGCCGTGTAATCCACGTGTTTGACGGGCTGCGCGCAGGCGGACAGCAGGGCGAGCACGGAGACCGCGAGCCAGAGCTTGAGGGAAAGGATTCGGGACATGTCGGTGCGCTCGCTTATTGTTGCTTCGGTTTCTTCATCAGGAAGTCCATGTAGGTCGTCGACTCGGGAAAGAGATTTTTCTCGGCGTCGAATTCCTGCATAGCCTGGGTGTCGTTGCCGACGTTCGCGTACAGCAAGCCCAGTTGGGCGTGGAAGCCCGGCGGCGTCTTGTTGCCCTTCGCGCGGATTTCCTGCAGCGACTTCTCGAGCGCGTCGATCTGTTCCTGCGGCGACTTCTGACCTTTCAGGTAGTCGTAGACGCCCGGCTGATAGCCGGTCCACTGATAGAGCGGCGGCGTGGCGGGCGCGCAGCCCGCGAGCAGCAGCGTCGCTGCTGTGACAGGCAGACACAATCCCCGAAGCGTGCCGATGTATTTCATGGTTAAACCCCGTATGCGTAGTTGTTTTGATCGGTGGATGCGGATGCTCAGTGCGCGGTGCGCAGCGCGCCCGCGTCGACCTGATCGGCCAGGTGATTGACCGCTTCCTGGATCGCCAGCTCGAGCACCTTGCCGTTGAGCGTCGAGTCGTAGCTCGCGGTGCCGCCGAAGCCGATGATTTCGCGATTCGACAGGCTGTATTCACCCGCGCCTTGCGACGAGGCGACCACTTCCGACGTCGTGGTATCAACGACGTTGATGCTCACCTTCGCGTAGGCGATCTGGTTCTTGCCGCTGCCGAGAATGCCGAACAGCTGGTGGTCGCCGACTTCCTTGCGGCCGAATTCGGTGACGTCGCCCGTGATGACGTAGTTGGCGCCCTTGATCGTCTGGACTTGCTTCGCGAAGCCGGCTTCCTGACGAATCTCGTCGAGATTGTCGCGATCGAGCACGTTGAAACGGCCGCTTTGCTGCAGCGACGTGATCAGAATGGTCTTCGCCTGGCCGCCGAGACGGTCGATGCCATCGGAGAAGATGCCGCGCATATAGGCCGAGCGGTTATCGAATTTGCCGACAGCAATCTTCACCGGCTGGCCGACGGGCGGACGCTGCGCGCTCGCAACGGGAGGAACCGGCAAGGTACGCGACGACTCCGTCGCGCAGCCGCTCAGCGCCGCGATCGCAGCAGCGGCGAGCACCGCGCCGCAGGTCAGGGACAACTTCATGGAGACTCCTTGGGTAATAGAAGGAACTGAAACGACGACGCGCGTGCACAGGACGGCACGCGCGAATAAAGCGACAGGAGATTGGAGTGCGGCTGCGAGATGCGGCGCTGGATGAGATGCTGTGCGACTACGGCGCGTGTGAACGCGCCGTGTGTCGTTTCGCGGCGAAAATGAATGGCGCAGTACAGTGCTGCGCGCGTGGTCATTCCATCGGCGTTGCATGTTTCGCGCTTCCTGCACGCGAACGCGTGCGCGGAAGCTCCCCGGATTCTTGTCGGTATAACGTGTTATTTTAAGTTCGTAGCAAAAAGCTACCCACGAGTATATATCGACGGAATTTTGCGAAACTTCAACAAATAAGCAATTTGATGCTATTTAAATATTTTAATTCACTGATTCTTAAAGCGATTTAATGTCGTCTTGAAATTGGCTTTAGAAGATAGCGCAATTGCGCACAGGGAGGGCTAAGAATGCAGATGTCGAAGGCAAAACGGCCGTCCCAAGGGACGGCCGTTTTTTTGTTCCTGCCTGAGCGTTCTGGCGACGCGTATTTCCCACGCCCAAACGCCAGAACCCCGGCTCTCTTTCTGGAGAAGCCGGGGTTCTGGACGTACTGCATAAGAAGCCTGACGATTACCTACTTTCACACGGGCAATCCGCACTATCATCGGCGTAGAGTCGTTTCACGGTCCTGTTCGGGATGGGAAGGGGTGGGACCGACTCGCTATGGTCATCAGGCATGACGGGTTGCTGCGTCGCCTTTCGGGGCGCCACAGCCAATCTGGAAGAAGCGTAAAGAGTTTTACTGAATTCGGGTTGTGTTGTTTATATCGGCACAACACTGATCTCTCAACCGTGCGTCTCGCAAAGACACACCTGTTATAGGATCAAGCCTTACGGGCAATTAGTATCAGTTAGCTTAACGCATTACTGCGCTTCCACACCTGACCTATCAACGTCCTGGTCTTGAACGACCCTTCAAGGGGCTCGAAGCCCCGGGGATATCTCATCTCAAGGCGAGTTTCCCGCTTAGATGCTTTCAGCGGTTATCTCTTCCGAACATAGCTACCCGGCGATGCCACTGGCGTGACAACCGGTACACCAGAGGTTCGTCCACTCCGGTCCTCTCGTACTAGGAGCAGGTCCCTTCAAATATCCAGCGCCCACGGCAGATAGGGACCAAACTGTCTCACGACGTTTTAAACCCAGCTCACGTACCTCTTTAAATGGCGAACAGCCATACCCTTGGGACCGGCTACAGCCCCAGGATGAGATGAGCCGACATCGAGGTGCCAAACACCGCCGTCGATATGAACTCTTGGGCGGTATCAGCCTGTTATCCCCAGAGTACCTTTTATCCGTTGAGCGATGGCCCTTCCATACAGAACCACCGGATCACTATGACCTGCTTTCGCACCTGCTCGACTTGTCAGTCTCGCAGTCAAGCACGCTTATGCCATTGCACTATCAGCACGATTTCCGACCGTACCTAGCGTACCTTCGTACTCCTCCGTTACCCTTTGGGAGGAGACCGCCCCAGTCAAACTGCCTACCATGCACTGTCCCCGATCCGGATTACGGACCAAGGTTAGAACCTCAAACAGATCAGGGTGGTATTTCAAGGACGGCTCCACGGAAACTAGCGTTCCCGCTTCACAGCCTCCCACCTATCCTACACAAACCGGTTCAAAGTCCAATGCAAAGCTACAGTAAAGGTTCATGGGGTCTTTCCGTCTAGCCGCGGGGAGATTGCATCATCACAAACACTTCAACTTCGCTGAGTCTCGGGAGGAGACAGTGTGGCCATCGTTACGCCATTCGTGCAGGTCGGAACTTACCCGACAAGGAATTTCGCTACCTTAGGACCGTTATAGTTACGGCCGCCGTTTACCGGGACTTCAATCAAGAGCTTGCACCCCATCATTTAATCTTCCGGCACCGGGCAGGCGTCACACCCTATACGTCCACTTTCGTGTTTGCAGAGTGCTGTGTTTTTATTAAACAGTCGCAGCCACCAGTTTATTGCAACCCCTTCACCCTCCTGGCGCAGGCCAGTCAAGCTACAAGGGCGTACCTTATCCCGAAGTTACGGTACCAATTTGCCGAGTTCCTTCTCCCGAGTTCTCTCAAGCGCCTTAGAATACTCATCTCGCCCACCTGTGTCGGTTTGCGGTACGGTCACTGTTGAACTGAAGCTTAGAGGCTTTTCTTGGAACCACTTCCAGTTGCTTCTGCTCCGAAGAGCATGGCCTCGCACCCTTGAATTCCGCGCCCGGATTTGCCAAAGCGCCTTCTCCAATGCAAGGACCGGGACTTCCAACACCCGGACAACCTTCCGCGATCCGTCCCCCCATCGCATTCAACAATGGTGCAGGAATATTGACCTGCTTCCCATCAGCTACGCATTTCTGCCTCGCCTTAGGGGCCGACTCACCCTACGCCGATGAACGTTGCGTAGGAAACCTTGGGCTTACGGCGAGGGGGCCTTTCACCCCCTTTATCGCTACTCATGTCAGCATTCGCACTTCTGATACCTCCAGCACGCTTTTCAACGCACCTTCGCAGGCTTACAGAACGCTCTCCTACCATGCACATAAATGTGCATCCGCAGCTTCGGTATATGGCTTAGCCCCGTTACATCTTCCGCGCAGGACGACTCGATCAGTGAGCTATTACGCTTTCTTTAAAGGGTGGCTGCTTCTAAGCCAACCTCCTGACTGTTTTAGCCTTCCCACTTCGTTTCCCACTTAGCCATATTTGGGGACCTTAGCTGGCGGTCTGGGTTGTTTCCCTCTTGACACCGGACGTTAGCACCCGATGTCTGTCTCCCGTGATTGCACTCTTCGGTATTCGGAGTTTGCTATGGCGACGTAATCCGCAATGGACCCATCAACCATGACAGTGCTCTACCCCGAAGGTGATACACGAGGCACTACCTAAATAGTTTTCGGAGAGAACCAGCTATTTCCAGGTTTGTTTAGCCTTTCACCCCTATCCACAGCTCATCCCCTAACTTTTCAACGTTAGTGGGTTCGGTCCTCCAGCACGTGTTACCGTGCCTTCAACCTGGCCATGGATAGATCACCTGGTTTCGGGTCTACACCCAGCGACTGAACGCCCTGTTCGGACTCGCTTTCGCTACGCCTGCCCTATTCGGTTAAGCTTGCCACTGAATGTAAGTCGCTGACCCATTATACAAAAGGTACGCCGTCACCCCTTGCGAGGCTCCGACTGTTTGTATGCATGCGGTTTCAGGATCTATTTCACTCCCCTCCCGGGGTTCTTTTCGCCTTTCCCTCACGGTACTGGTTCACTATCGGTCGATCACGAGTATTTAGCCTTGGAGGATGGTCCCCCCATCTTCAGACAGGATTTCACGTGTCCCGCCCTACTTGTCGTACACCTAGTTCTTCCTCGCTGTTTTCGCCTACGGGGCTATCACCCACTATGGCCGCACTTTCCAGAGCGTTTGGCTAACAACAAAGATAAAGAGTACAGGCTGATCCCATTTCGCTCGCCACTACTTTGGGAATCTCGGTTGATTTCTTTTCCTGCGGCTACTTAGATGTTTCAGTTCGCCGCGTTCGCTTCGCATGACCTATGTATTCAGTCATGGATACTCCATACGGAGTGGGTTTCCCCATTCGGATATCGGTGGATCAAAGCTTGTTTGCCAGCTCCCCACCGCTTTTCGCAGGCTACCGCGTCCTTCATCGCCTGTGATCGCCAAGGCATCCACCACATGCACTTGTTCGCTTGACCCTATAACGGGTGTGTCTCATGATCCCCGGAGGAACCACTCAATCCACTCGCTACAGGTTGAGTATTCGTGTTGCGCCGTATTTCAAGGCAATCTTTCGATCACTTAAAAATACATTGATACAATCACAACCCTGATTCACCTACTCGCACCCATCTCTAAGTGCTTTCAGATGAATCTCTTTACTACTTCTTCCTGATTGTTAAAGAACGACAGCCGACATGGTTTTACTCACATCGCTCTGACTGGCTCAATCGCCAATGCGTAATACCCGGCTTGTGTTTCACCGGACACTAGGCATTGAGGATTGGTGGAGGATGACGGGATCGAACCGACGACCCCCTGCTTGCAAAGCAGGTGCTCTCCCAGCTGAGCTAATCCCCCAGTCAAAACAACTCAAGGGATCTGTCTCGCCTTTGCAGACAAAGTGGTGGGTCTGGATGGATTCGAACCATCGACCCCCGCCTTATCAAGACGGTGCTCTAACCGACTGAGCTACAGACCCCTGAGTCTGTCTTTATTACAGCCGACAAGTGTGAGCGCTTTGATACGCGAGTGCGTGAGCTCTGGAAAGGAGGTGATCCAGCCGCACCTTCCGATACGGCTACCTTGTTACGACTTCACCCCAGTCATGAATCCTGCCGTGGTGACCGTCCTCCTTGCGGTTAGACTAGCCACTTCTGGCAAAACCCACTCCCATGGTGTGACGGGCGGTGTGTACAAGACCCGGGAACGTATTCACCGCGGCATGCTGATCCGCGATTACTAGCGATTCCAGCTTCACGCAGTCGAGTTGCAGACTGCGATCCGGACTACGATCGGTTTTCTGGGATTGGCTCCACCTCGCGGCTTGGCAACCCTCTGTTCCGACCATTGTATGACGTGTGAAGCCCTACCCATAAGGGCCATGAGGACTTGACGTCATCCCCACCTTCCTCCGGTTTGTCACCGGCAGTCTCCCTGGAGTGCTCTTGCGTAGCAACTAGGGACAAGGGTTGCGCTCGTTGCGGGACTTAACCCAACATCTCACGACACGAGCTGACGACAGCCATGCAGCACCTGTGTTACGGCTCCCTTTCGGGCACTTCCACCTCTCAGCGGAATTCCGTACATGTCAAGGGTAGGTAAGGTTTTTCGCGTTGCATCGAATTAATCCACATCATCCACCGCTTGTGCGGGTCCCCGTCAATTCCTTTGAGTTTTAATCTTGCGACCGTACTCCCCAGGCGGTCAACTTCACGCGTTAGCTACGTTACCAAGTCAATGAAGACCCGACAACCAGTTGACATCGTTTAGGGCGTGGACTACCAGGGTATCTAATCCTGTTTGCTCCCCACGCTTTCGTGCATGAGCGTCAGTATTGACCCAGGGGGCTGCCTTCGCCATCGGTATTCCTCCACATCTCTACGCATTTCACTGCTACACGTGGAATTCTACCCCCCTCTGCCATACTCAAGCGATGCAGTCACCAATGCAGTTCCCAGGTTGAGCCCGGGGATTTCACATCGGTCTTACATCACCGCCTGCGCACGCTTTACGCCCAGTAATTCCGATTAACGCTTGCACCCTACGTATTACCGCGGCTGCTGGCACGTAGTTAGCCGGTGCTTATTCTTCCGGTACCGTCATCCCCCGGCCATATTAGGACCAGGGATTTCTTTCCGGACAAAAGTGCTTTACAACCCGAAGGCCTTCTTCACACACGCGGCATTGCTGGATCAGGCTTTCGCCCATTGTCCAAAATTCCCCACTGCTGCCTCCCGTAGGAGTCTGGGCCGTGTCTCAGTCCCAGTGTGGCTGGTCGTCCTCTCAGACCAGCTACGGATCGTCGCCTTGGTGAGCCTTTACCTCACCAACCAGCTAATCCGCCATCGGCCGCCCCTATAGCGCGAGGTCCGAAGATCCCCCGCTTTCATCCGTAGATCGTATGCGGTATTAATCCGGCTTTCGCCGGGCTATCCCCCACTACAGGACACGTTCCGATGTATTACTCACCCGTTCGCCACTCGCCACCAGGTGCAAGCACCCGTGCTGCCGTTCGACTTGCATGTGTAAGGCATGCCGCCAGCGTTCAATCTGAGCCAGGATCAAACTCTTCAGTTTAAACCTGTTACTGTTTTCGGTTCTCTCGAACCGGTCGCTCACTCAAAGCTGACAGGTATCTGAATTACTTCAAAAACCTGACTTACTTTAGTGTGAGACTCTTGATACTTTTGCTTCTCCTGACCGGCTCCGAAGAACCCGTCAGGTCGCATCACCTATCAAGCGCCCACACTTATCGGCTGTAAATTTTTAAAGATCGCGTCGCGCAAACTGCCCGGTTCGACTGCCGCACCGTAGTGCACTGTTACTACCCGGCGTTTGCTGCGTTGCTGCGTCAGCAGCAGAGAAACGAGATTATGAAGTCTCTTTTTCGTTTCGTCAACTTCTTTTTTACGTCGCCGCTTAAAAAGCTTGTTGATCCTGCGAACCCGCTCGTTTCGTCGCGGGCTTCGCTGCGGCGTATTGCTTGTTGCGTGCAGCGAAGGGGGCGAATCTTAGCGAGGCGATACCATTCACGCAAGCCCCATCGCGAAAATAATCCGCAAAAAAATAGAGGCGCTCCGCGCCTCTCGCCTTCGGCCAGCTTCAGCCAATTACACCGCCAGCACCTGGCCTCTCCGTTCTCTAAGACTTGCTGCCCTTCGGCGGCTTCTTGAACATCGCCTTGCACGGCGGCGACAGCTCGTCGTAGTGCTGCTTCATGCACACGGTGATCTTCTCTTTATTAGGAATGTCGCTCGCACAGAAGTGGAACGCGTCACCACGGCACGCGTGTTCCTGTTCGTCTTGCGACGCCGCGTGGCTCGCGCCCGCCACGCCGATCAACGCGAATCCGAGCATCCAGGCGGCCGCTCGCAGGGTGGGAGTGTGCTTTGTCATATCGCTGTCCTCGTTGAGCGTAGTCAGCGACGGATTGCAAAGCGCGTTCCCGGCACGCCGTTTGCGTGCCCGGCAAGATCTCACGACGAGGCGCTGCCCCGCAGCGTAGCCACCATGAAGACCGCGATTGAACGTCTCGCGACCGGCGCCGCCCTTGCGCTTGCCCTGGCCGCGCCGCTCACCGTCCACGCCGACGACAGCGCCAGCCCTTGCGCCGCGCTCAAACGCATCGTCGCCGCCGCGCCGCAACACTTCGCCGGTTTGCGCGCCGACGATGGCCGCGCCGTCGCGCAACCCTATGGCGACGACGCCCAATGCGCCGCCAGCCGCGGCACCTATCAGTGCATGTGGAGCGGGCGTGACGCCGGCTCCGGCACCAACGCGCTGGAAGGCGTCGGGGCCGACATCGCCTCGTGTCTGCCCGACGCCACACACGACGTCAACTCGCCCAACCGCCAGCACTTCTATCTGGGCGCCCGCGGCAGCCGCACCGAAATCACCGCCCAGACCGACGGCGGCGCACGCGTGAAGCTGACCGTCTCTCATCAATAAGTGAGAGTTAGCCGCAGCCGGCCTCAGCCCGCCGCGCCTTTTGCCTTGCCCTTGCTTGCACCGCCGCGCGGTTTGCCCGATCCCGGCGTCGCACGCGCGACGCCGTGTCGACGCCCCGTCAGCACGGTCTGGACGATCACCGCCGCAAGCAGGAACGCGCCGCTCGCGAGATTCTGATAGTAAGGACTGAGCGTGCCGACCTGATTGATCACGTTATCGATCACGCCGAGCAACAGCACGCCCGCGAGCGGCCCCGCCATCGTCCCGACGCCGCCCGTCAACAGCACGCCGCCGATCACGGCCGCCGCGATCGACTGCAACTCGTAACCGGTGCCCGCCGCCGCCAGCCCCGAATCCAGATGCGAGGCCAGCAGCGCGCCCGACAATCCGGCCAGCGCACCCGACAACCCATAAGCGAGCACCTTCACGCGCTCCACGCGCACGCCGAGCATGCGCGCCGCCTCCTCGTTGCCGCCGATTGCGAAGATCGCCGCGCCGAAACGCGTGTGATTGAGCAGCACCGCGCCGAGCCCGTAGACCACCGCGAGCACCCAGATCAGATTGCTGATGCCGAAAATCGCGCCGTTCGCGATATGCGCGAAGAAACCCGGATTCGCGATCAGCAGATCCTGACTCGCCAGCACGAGCGCGAAGCCCTTCAAACCGAGCAACGCGGCGAGCGTGACGATGAACGGCGCCATCTTCGCGCGCGCGATCAGCAGACCGTTGACCAGTCCGATGACGAAGCCCGCCGCGACCGGCGCGAGCAGCGCGGCGCCCCATCCGTAGGGCGCGGCATACGCCGACAGCACGGTGCCGAGCCCGACCATCGAGCCGACCGACAGATCGAAGCCGCCCAGAATGATCACAAGACTCTGCCCGACCGCGACGAGTCCGAGGAACGCGCTGTTCGAGACGATATCGGCGAGATTGGAGAAGTGCAGGAAGTCGGGGAACACAAGGCCCGCGATCAGCGCGACGACCACCAGCATGCCGATTGCGCCGCGCGACTGCACGAGCGCGATGATCCGCGCGCGCCGGCCGCCATTCGCGGCGTTTGTGGCGTTAGCGGGAGTCGATGTCGTTTCGTGTGCCATCGCTTCACGCTCCCGAGCGCTGCAGATACAGCGCGACGACGATGAACACCGCCTTCAGGATCTGCGCATACGTAAAGCTGATGTTGTTCATGATGAAGCTCGCATCGAGCACCTGAAGCAGCAACACGCCGAACACCGCGCCGACGATCGAGATGCGTCCGCCCGACAGCGGCGTGCCGCCGATCACCGAAGCCGCGATCGCATCGAGTTCGAAGTTCACGCCCACGTAATTCGGATCGGCCGCGCCGAGCCGCGAGGACGCGAACAGCCCCGCCAGTCCCGCGAGCGTGCCGCTCACGGCGTAGACCAGAAACAGCGTGCGGCGCACCGGAATGCCCGCGAGAAACGCCGCGCTGCGACTCGCGCCGACGAGAATCGTGTAGCGCCCGAAGGTCGTGCGGCGCACCACGAACGCCACCACCACGGCCAGCGCAATCGCGATCAGCATGACGATGGGCACCGGTCCGAGAGCGCCCGCGCCGAGCAGATCGAAGGCGGGCGCATCGGGCAAATTCACGCGCGAGCCGCCGAGCAGCGCCTGCGCGAGCCCGCGCGCCGCGACCAGCAGCGCAAGCCCGGAAATCAGCGGATCGATCGCCAGCAGCGCCACCAGCGCGCCGTTGCACAAGCCCGCCACAGCGCCCACCGCAATCGCGCCGACGAGCGCCGTGCCCACGCCATAAGGCAGGAACACGGCGATCGAAGCACTCGCAAGCGCCATCACCGAGCCGACCGAGAGGTCGATGCCGCGCGTCGCAATGGCGAGGTTCTGGCCGAGCGCGATCAACACGATCGGCGCCGCCTCGAACAGCAGGCTGCGCGCGGCGAACGGATTCTTGAAGCCGGGCGTCACGATCAGATTGAACACGACGAGCGCCGCCAGTGCGAAATACACGCTGTGCTCGCGCAGCACCACGCGCCAGGCGGCGGGGCCGCGCGACGCGGCTTCGGGCTGATCGGCGCGCGGCGCGGGGAAGTTCGAGGGGCTCAAGCGTTCCTCGTTCGATTCAATGTTGGTCGCCATCGGTGCGGGATTCGTCGATTGTGCGTCGTTTAGGCGCTTCCTGGGGATGCGAGCGCGTGGAGGTTCAGCGGTAAGCGAGACGGTCAGACGCGCTCACGCGCCGCCGCTGTCCGGGCCAGCGTCCGCAGCCTGGCCCGCCAGTACGGCCAGCACGTCGTCCGGATGCGCGCCCGCGGTCGGCATGCCGCCGTGCGTCGCGCCTTCGTTGAGCATCACGAGTCGGTCCGTCAGCGCGAGCAGTTCTTCCATCTCCGAGGACGTGACCACCACCGCGAGCCCTTCCTGCGCAAGCTGCTGCACGACGCGATGCACTTCCTCCTTCGCGCCGACGTCGATGCCGCGCGTCGGATCGTCGAGCAGCAGCACGTCGGGTTGCGTCGACAGACAGCGCGCGATCAGCGCCTTCTGCTGATTGCCGCCCGAGAGCGTGGTGATCAGCGCGCCCGGCCCCGCCGTCTTGATGCCGAGCCGCGCAATCGCCTCGCGCACTACCTGTGCTTCCTTCGCGCGCGAGATGAAACCGAAGCGCGAAATCCGCGGCAGCAGGCTCGCGACGATGTTCTCGCGCACCGACAGCCGCGGAAAGATCCCTTCGGCGCGCCGGTCCTCGGAGAGAAACGCCAGACCGCGTCCGATCGAGCGCGCGGGCGTGGCGTGCGTGAGAGCGCGGCCCGCGAGACGCACGTCGCCCGCATCGGGCTTTTGCGCGCCGAAGATCGTTTTGAAGGTTTCCGTGCGGCCCGAGCCGAGCAAGCCGGCCAGCCCGACGATCTCGCGCGGCGCCACGCGCATCGTCACGTCGCGCACGCGGTTGCCCCATTGCAGGCCGTCGACTTCGAGCGCGGGCGTCGTGCTCGCGCCGGCGTCGGCCTTGCCCGAGCGGTCGGTCCACGCGTGCTCGCCCGCGCTTTCACGGCCAAGCATCGCGGCGATCAGCGCGGCCCGCGGCAACTCCTGCGGCGTGCCGGTGCGCACCACCGCGCCGTCGCGCATCACGGTGAAACGGTCACACAGGCGATAGCACTCGGAAAGCCGATGGCTCACGAACAGCAGCGCAATGCCTTCCGCGCGCAACGCGTCGACCACATCGAACAGCACGTCCACTTCCGCGCCACTAAGCGCCGAAGTCGGTTCGTCGAGAATCAGCACACGCGCGCCGAGCGAGACGCCGCGCGCGATCGCCACCATCTGCTGCGCGCCGAGCCCGAGCGTGCCGAGCTTCGCCGCCGGATCGACCGCGAGCCGGTAACGCTGCACGATCTGCGCGGTGCGTTCGAGCATCTGCTTTCTATCGGTCAGGATGCCGAAACGTTTTGGCTCGTGACACAGAAAGATATTGTCGGCGACGCTGCGCTCCGGAATCAGGTTGATTTCCTGATACACGGCGCACACGCCCGCGCGCTGCGCGGCGCGCGGACTGTCGAAAGCGACGCTCGCGCCGTCGAGCGCGAGCGTGCCTGCGTCGGGCTGATGAAAACCCGTGAGCACCTTGATGAGCGTGGACTTGCCCGCGCCGTTCTCGCCGACCAGGCCGTGCACTTCGCCCGCGCGCAAGGTGAGCGAGACGTCGCGCAGCGCGCGCACGACGCCGAAGGTCTTCGAGACGCCGCGCGTGTCGAGCACGGCGCGCGGCGTCGCGTCGGCGACCGGGTGAGCGGGAGCTGCGTCCGTCGTCATCGCCGGGCCGCCGCTCAGTAGACCTTGCCCGCCGCGAGCGACTGCTTCGCGTTGGTCTTGTCGAACAGCGCGTCGTCCATGATCTGCTTTTGCGCGACCGGCTTGCCCGCGAGCCAGTCCTCGAGCGACTTGAACGCGAGCGGCCCGAAGCGCGGATTGGTTTCGACGTCCGCCGCCACCCTGCCTTGATCGATATCGGTGACGATTTCCTTGGTGCCGTCGATCGACACGATCTTCACGCCCTTGAGCTTGCCCGCCTGGCGCAGCGCGGTGATCGCGCCGACCGTCATGGTGTCGGCGTGCGTGTAGACGGCGTCGACGTCCGGATGCGCGAGCAGGATCTGCTCCATCACTTTCTGCGCTTCGGTCGTGGACCAGTTGGCCGTCTGCGCGGCGGCGATCTTCATGTTCGGATAGGCCTTGAGCCCCGCCGCGAAACCGTCGGTGCGCTGGCTTTCGACCGTGTTGCCGTAGCCGCCCTGGATTTCGGCGATCACGGCCTTGCCGCCGGTCGCGTCCGCGAGCGCCTTGGCCGCGCGCTCGCCCTGCTTGTAGAAGTCCGAGCCGAGGAAGGTGATGAAATCCTCGCAGACCGTGCCCGCCGTCTGACGGTCGATCGTCACGACCGGAATGCCCTTGGCGCGCGCCTGCGCGAAGGCGGGTTGCAGGCCGGTCGAGTCGTTCGGCGCGACGATCAGCGCCTGCGCGCCCTGATTGATCATGCTTTCGATGTCGGCGACCTGCTTGGCCTGGTTCGCGTTGGCATTCGTATACAGCAGCTTCACGCCCGCCGCTTTCGCGGCCGCGCGCACCGAAGCCGTTTCCGTCGCGCGGAACGGATTCTGTTCGTTCTCCGATTGCGAGAACCCGACCACCATGCCGCTCAGTTTCAGGTTGGACGGCTTGGGATTCGTGCAGGTCTCGCTGGAATTGGCCTGGACCTTCTGCGCGCCGGCGTCGGACTGCGCATAGGCGCTGCTCGAAGCGAACGCGGCAAGCGCCGCGCACAGACCGGCGGCAAAGAGGGCGGACTGGATTCGTTGATGACGCATGGCTGTCTCCTGTTGACCGCGGGGGCACTGAGGCTCTTGGGGCGGTCCCATGCAAAGCGGTGAAATGACGTGGACGGTACGGGCTGCGCGCCCTCCCGCTGCCTTGTTGTCTTTCTGTCTTCCTGATCTCCGCCACACGCATCTGCATGGTGCGTGCGACGGATATTACGGCCACTGCTTCAACTAATATTACCAGTCGGAATCAGGAGATATTAATGAGGGTATTCACGGGTGCCGCGGCGGTGCTGGGCGCACAGACCGAGGCGCGCTCGATGAGCGGCCCGTCGAGCTTGACGGTGCGATGGCGCACGGGCGCGCCGGCGCTGCGGTTCTGCTCCTCCTGGAGCAGCGTGTCGACGGCCCAGCGGCCGAGCTCGTAGTTCGGCAGCACGACCGTGGTGAGTGCCGGGTGCGTGTGACGCGCGATTTCCTGGTCGTCGTAACCCATCACGGAGACGTCCTCGGGCACGCGCAGACCGAGTTGCTTGAGCGCCTCGATCGCGCCGATCGCCATCAGGTCGTTGGCGCAGAAAATGGCCGTGGGCGGCTGCGGCTCGCGCATCAGCGAGAGCGTGAGCTCGAAACCCTGATCCGGGCTCCAGTCGCCGTCGCGCACGAGGCGCTCGTCGAATAGCAGATCGGCGGTCGCAAGCGCCTGCCGATAGCCCTTGAGGCGATCCTTCGCAGCGTCCTGCCAGGTCTCGCCGTTGATGAAGCCGATGCGCCGGTGACCCGCCGCGATCAGATAGTCGGTGGCCGTGTGACCGCCCGCGACTTCGGCCGGCACGACCGAGGAGAGCGCGTGGTCCGACGCGTAGCAGTTCAGCAGCACCGCCGGCACCTTGAGCAGCGCGGGCGGCACCGCGACCTTGCGCGTGTAGACCGTGGCGTAGATCACGCCGAGCACGTTGGGCATCGCGAGCGTCTGCAACACCTGCTGCTCCATCTGCGCGTTGCCGTGCGTGGAGAACACGGCGAGCACGCAGCCCGCGTTCCAGGCGGCGTCGCGCGCACCGTCGATGCTCACGACCGGATGCGGACTGGTCGACACCTCGTCGGCAACATAGACGATCAGGTTGCGATCGCCCGCGCGCGCGGGCGGCTGCGCGGCGCGCACGGGCAACTGATAGCCGAGTTGCTGCGCGACTTCGTGGACCTTGTTGCGGGTGGCCTCGGAGAGCTTGGCGCCGACCGCGCCATTGAGAACGAGAGAGACCGTCGATTGCGACACGCCCGCGGTCTTCGCGATATCGGTCATGGTCGGACGGCGCTGGGTCGATTTTTTCATCGGATGCGAGGTGAGCCGCGGATCGTGCGGATTGTCCGCAAATCGAGCCGCCAGGCGTGCCGCGAAGCGCGTTGCCGAACGGCGTCACGCTTCGCCGCATGGCGGCCGGAAGGCGGCGCGGGCCGGGCCCGCGCTGTTGGGCCGAAGCGTAGCACTAATATTTAGGTCAAACAATTAGCGTAAGTCGCCATACGACATCCTCTCCATCTCTCATCGATCGCGACTATATTATTTTTTATTAGTAATAAGTACACGACTATTCCGACTCGCTTCTTCCCCGCTTTTCCCGCTTCCGGAGACCGCGCCTTTGACCGCCTCCTCGCCACGCCGGGCCTCGATCGCCCGCGCCGCCTCGCCAACGCCGTTCGACGCCGCCGCGCTCGACGACAACCAGCTCATCGCGCTCGCGCATGGCGCCTCGCGCGCGCTGATCGCCCCGCACGTCGGCGGCTCGATTGCCGCCTTTTATGACGACGATCCGATCCACGGCGCGCAACACTGGCTGCGCCCCGCGACAGCGGAGGCGCTCGACGCATGCGATCCGCTCGGCATGGCGAGTTTTCCGCTGATGCCGTACTGCAACCGCATCCGCGACGGACGCTTTCGCTTCGAAGGCGAGATGATCGATCTGCCGAGCGGCACGGGCGCGCTGCGTCACGCGCTGCATGGCCATGCGTGGCGGCGGCCGTGGAACGTCGAATCGTGCGACGCCGGTTCGGTCACGCTGCATTTCGTGCACGACGCGCCCGCGCGCGGCGGCGAGGGCTGGCCGTTCAGCTATGAGGCGCGCCAGCACATCACGCTCGACGAAAGCGGGCTCGCCGTGCGGCTGTGGGCGCGCAATCTCTGCACGCGCGCCATGCCGTTCGGCTTCGGCCATCACCCGTACTATCCGCGCCCGCCCGGCACGCGCATCGCCGCGCGCGTGCGTGCGATGTGGGAGATCGACGCCGAGGTGCTGCCGGTCACGCTCAGCGCGCATCCGGCCGTGGAGGCGCTCGAAGACGGTCTCGTCGTCGATGAATTCGATCTCGACAACAATTTTTCCGGCTGGCGTCGCGAGGCGCTGATCGAGTGGCCGGCCGAAGGGCGGCGCCTCACGCTGCGCGCGAGTGCGCCGCTCGACTACTTCGTGCTCTATAGCGCGGCGGGATTGCCGTGGTTCTGTGCGGAGCCCGTCAGCAACACGACGGACTGGCTGAATCTGCAACTCGACGGACTCGCGGGCCGGCTCGACGTGGGCGGCACCGTGCTCGCGCCCGGCGAGAGCGTTGAAGCGCACCTCGCCTGGCTGCCCGGACGGATCTAGCGCGGAGGCATTGACCCGAGCATCGCGCCACCTTACATACCGGACGACGTGCGCACGCCCGCTTGCGGCGCACCGTAACCGCCCGCCTGCGCATTGTTCGGCAGACCGTTGGCCAACTGGCCGCGCGGATCGGTGGGCCCGACCGGCAACTCGCCCGCCTGACGATTGCCGTGCGTGGGATATTCGCTGCCGCGCGGGGCGTCCGGCATCAGCTGAAGGCCGTTTTGCGGCGAACGCAGATCGTCCGCGGCGGACATCTGCGCGAAGGCGCTACGCGCGGGCAGCGCGGCGGCCACCGCAACGGTGGCGGCAACGAGAACGAGCGCGCCGGTGCGCGCCTTGGGGAAAAACGCCGGGATCTTCACGTCGGACTCCTTTGGCCATCCAGGCCAGATCGCTACTCCAGACTACGCCAGGCTCGATGCTGATTCGACACGCCAACAAATGGTGTGTTCGACACGCTCGCGCACGTTCGGGTTGGCGCGCCCGTCCTGCGCGCACCGGCCGTCTGCAAAGATACGAAGCGCACCGTCTCGCGGATGCGTCTCGCGCGCCAGCCCGCCGCCCTCACTCGATAATGTCCCCGATATCGGCCGCGCACGCACGAGCGTACTATTCGTGCTCGGCATTTCAAGCATAAGAAGCGTGCTCCGCGCGAACCCACGCGCGCGCTCACGCAACGAGGAGACATTCATGAGTCGCAGTCCCGCCGTCAACGTTCAGACGTTTCTCAACGAGCATCCGTTTTCTCCGTTCCAGTGGTTCATCTTCGCGATGTGTTTCGCGATCGTCCTGCTCGACGGCTTCGACACGGCGGCGATCGGTTTCATCGCGCCGTCGCTGCTCGGCGAATGGGGCATCGCCAAACCCGCGCTCGCGCCGGTACTCAGCGCCGCGCTGTTCGGCCTCGCGTTCGGCGCGCTCGCCTCGGGCCCGCTCTCCGACCGGCTCGGCCGCCGCGCGATGCTGCTCGGCTCGGTGCTGGTGTTCGGCATCGCGTGCCTCGGCTCGGCATTCGCCACCAGCATCGACCATCTGACCTGGCTGCGCTTCGTCACGGGCGTGGGGCTCGGCGCGGCGATGCCCAACGCGGTCACGATGATGGGCGAGTACTGCCCCGACAATCGCCGCGCGACCATCATCAATCTGATGTTTTGCGGCTTCCCGCTCGGCGCGGCGTTCGGCGGTTTTCTCGCCGCGTGGATGATCCCGCACTTCGGCTGGCGCAGCGTGCTCGTGCTAGGCGGCGTCACGCCGCTCGTGCTGGCCGTGCCGCTTGCGCTGCGCATGCCCGAGTCGGTGCGCTACATGGTGGCGAACGCGAAACCGGCCGAACGCATCCGCACCGCGCTGGCGCGCATTTCCGCCGATGCGCTCGCGGCCCAGTCGTTCACGATGACCGAAACCGCGCCGCACGCAGAAGGCAGGGGCCTCGGCGTGGTGCTCTCGGCCCGCTATCTGATCGGCTCGGTAATGCTGTGGATCGCCTATTTCATGGGCCTCGTGATCTTCTACGCGTCGATCAACTGGATGCCGCTGCTGCTCAAGGACGCCGGCCTGCCGCCCGCGCACGCGACGCTGATCGCCGCGCTGTTCCCGCTCGGCGGCATCGGCGCGGTGCTGTGCGGCGTGCTGATGGATCGCTTCAACGCCAATCGCATCATCGCGGCCTGCTACGCGCTCACCGCGCTGTCGGTCTGGCTGATCGGCCAGGCGGTGGGCAACGTCGGCGCGCTCGTGCTGATCGTGTTCGTGGCCGGCGTGCTGATGAACACCGCGCAGTCGTCGATGCCCGCGCTCGCCGCCGCCTTCTATCCGACCCAAGGCCGCGGCACCGGCGTCGCGTGGATGCTCGGCATCGGACGCTTCGGCGGCATCGCGGGCTCGTTCCTCGTGGCCGAACTCGCGCGCCGTCATTTCTCGTTCGCCGGCATCTTCGCGACGATCGCCGTGGCAGGTCTGGTCGCGTGCGCGGCGCTGCTGGTGAAACCGGCGGCCCGGCCGCAGGCGATCGAAGCGACGCGCGCGGCGAAAACCGAATCGTTCGGGCATTGAGTCGCGCAATCTGCACGGCAAGATCGCGCGCGCTCGACGCGCGCACATGAACAAAAGGGGTCGCTCGATGCGGCCCCTTTGTTTTGCTGCGTGCTACGTGTTACGTGCTGCGCGCTGCGTTCGCGGCGATCAGAACTTCGGCAGCGGACGGCTTTGCGTGCTTTGCACCGCCGAATGCGCGATGCCCGACGCCGCCGTCGTGAACGTCCACGCCACGTTGATCGAGTACGTCTTGCTCGACGAATCGGTCAGCACGCCGGTCACCTGCACCGTGTAGGTCGTGCCGCTCGCGAGCGCCGTGTACGGCACGCACATCGCCGCGTTGCTGAGTTCGGACGGCGTGGTTTGCGGCGTCTGCGGCAGGCAGGAAACGCTCGCGCCGCTCGCCGACGTAATCGTGAAGTTCAACGAGCTGAGCGTGGTGCCGAAGGCGCTCTGGATCGTCACCGGATAGCCGACCGTCGCATTTTCGTAAGTCGGCTGGCTCGCGAACGGGTTCGGATCTTCGTTCGAGAACCAGCTCGTCGGCACGCCCTGCTGGCCGGAGTACGGATACGCGACGAGCGTGGTGACAGACATCGTGTCGGCGCCCTTGCTGCCGAAGTCGATGTTGAATGCTTCCCAGCTCGCGTTCTGCATGGAGCCGACGCCCATCAGCGTGAAGTCGGCGAGCATGACGATGCGATGGAACGGCGCGTCGAACAGCGTTTCGACCGGCGACAGGCTGTCGTTGAACGCGGCGGGCTGACCGGCCACCACCACTTCGCCCATCATCGAGTACGAGCCTTCGGCCTGGATACGGTCGAACGGCGATGCGCCCGTGTAACCGGTGTTGCCGGAGACTTCGGTATGGCCGTAGGTCTGGTTGTCGACCAGATAGGTTGCGTGGTCGAGCGACGCCGTGGCGAGCCCGGCGTCGGTCGGCAGCGTGGCGAGGCCGACGTTCTGGCGCACGGCGTTCAGCCAGGCGATGCCGTCGGTGGTCGCATTGCCGCTGGCCGAAGGCAACGTCGTGGCGGTGGCGGCAGGCGCGAGCAGCACAACATCGCTCGAGCCCGAGCTGGACGTGGTCGGCACGCTGGTCGCGGAGGAGCGCGACGAACTGCTGCCGGACGAGTTGGTGGACGACGAGCCGGACGAGGCGGACGAATCACCGCCACCGCCGCCGCCGCAAGCAGCGAGAAGCGCAGCGGCCAGCACGGCAGCCGCTTCGAGTTTGAGTGTGGAAAACCGCATGACAAGCCTTTTGTTGTTTATTCGAGAAGTCGCCCCGGCCGGTGTAATGCCGGTTATTGCTGGCGCGTCCATTCATGCCCTTACTCCCTCTGCGTCACGATGCGAACATCGTTCGGCAGCTTTCAATCCGGCAACGCCATTCGATTGCAGAAAATTGATTGCGCGTCCTGACTAACGGCAGAACACGAATGAACTTGAGCATTGCTGCGGGAGAGCGTCGGAACGCGTTTCTGCCGGGCTTTTCCGGCAAAACGCGCGATTATGCAGGAATGCAAAGAGGGCTGGAACAGCGAATTGACGCACCGGTTTCGACTGACGAATTAGCGTCGCTTTAACTGTGGTTTAGCGGTAAAAATTACGTCGTTATTGAGTCGTTTGGCGCGATTTATTGTGGTGCACAGCGTGCCCATTGGCGGAATTTGTGCGGCTCTTTACGGCCGCTTTAAAGACTTATTATTCACACGATTAGCGCGTTTTATTTGGCATCCGAACCAACGGATCAGCGCAATGTGTTGCTGTCGCGACGTGCGCGAAGAAATCTCACACGCCGAATGCGCCGAGATTGAGCGTGTGCGAACGGCCGATCCACACCGCGGAATCGCGATGATCGCGCAGAGAATCGGAGGTATTCGGATGCACGAATACGTCGAAACGACCGTGATTAAGCGTAAGCCATGCAAAGACGTCGGCGAAGTCCGCGTTGGCGATCGCGAGCTGATACGACCACATCGGATGCGGCCCAACCGGACGCTCGTGGAAACGACCGATTTGCACGGTATTGCCCCAACGCGCGTCGATGATTTCGCGCAAGGCCCACGCGGCGTCGCGCGTATCGGCATCGAAATAAATGTGAGCGTGCCAGCCGGTGATTTCAGTGGGATCGATTCGATTCATGGTGAGGCGCCTGAAGAACGGGAGTGCGGGAATCCAGCGGAAGATCGAATCGATATTTTGCCGCGAATTGCGGCGTCGTGTTCCCGGCCTCGCAGCGCGTCGAGCAAGAGGCTCGGGAACACTCATCAAGTACTCAGGATGTCGAATTACTTGAGAAACAACCGATACGCCGGATTCTGCGTCTCTTCGTAATGCGGATAGCCGAGCGTGGCGAGGAAGCGGCGGAACTCCGCGTCTTCCGCCGCCGGCACCTGAATCCCGACCAGAATCGAGCTGTAATCCGCGCCCTGATTGCGGTAGTGGAACAGGCTGATGTTCCAGTTCGGCGCCATCGACGAGAGGAAGCGCATCAGCGCGCCCGGACGCTCCGGAAACTCGAAGCGGAACAGCCGCTCGTCGTGCGCGAGCGGCGAACGTCCGCCGACCATGTAGCGGATGTGCTGCTTCGAGAGTTCGTCGCCGGTGAGATCGACGCACGGAAAACCGTGCTCGACGAAGGTCTGCGCGATCTGCCGCGATTCGCCGCGATTGCGGATCTGCACGCCGACGAAGATATGCGCGCGCTCGGCGTCGTCGATACGGTAGTTGAATTCGGTCACGCTGCGCGTGCCGACGAGTTCGCAAAAACGCTTGAAACTGCCGCGTTCTTCGGGGATCGTCACGGCAAACACGGCTTCGCGCGCCTCGCCCACTTCGGCGCGCTCGGCCACGAAACGCATGCGGTCGAAGTTGATGTTCGCGCCCGACGTGATCGCGATCAGCGTCTGGCCCGCGATGCCTTCGCGCTCGGCGTACTTCTTCGCGCCCGCCACGGCCAGCGCGCCCGCCGGTTCGAGCACGCTGCGCGTGTCCTGGAACACGTCCTTGATCGCGGCGCAGAGCGCGTCCGTATCGACGGTCACGACTTCATCGAGATACTGCTGGCACAGCCGGAAGGTTTCCTCGCCGACGAGTTTCACGGCCGTGCCGTCCGCGAACAGGCCGACTTCGCTCAACTCGACGCGTTTGCCTGCCTTCAGCGACTGCGCCATCGCGCACGAGTCGTCGGTCTGCACGCCGATCACGCGGATCTCCGGGCGCACGGCCTTCACGTACGCGGCCACGCCCGCCGCCAGACCGCCGCCGCCGATCGGCACGAAGATCGCGTGAATCGGGGCCTGATGCTTGCTGAGCACTTCCATCGCGACGGTGCCCTGGCCGGCGATCACGTGCGGATCGTCGAACGGATGCACGAAGGTCAGGCCGCGTTCTTCCTGCAGACGCACGGCGTGGGCGTAGGCATCGCTGTAGGACTCGCCCGCCTGCACGACTTCGACGGTCTGGCCGCCGTGCGCGCGCACGGCGTCGACTTTCACCTGCGGCGTGGTTTCCGGCACGCAGATCACCGCCTTCACGCCGAGCCGCGCCGCCGACAGCGCGACGCCCTGCGCGTGATTGCCCGCCGACGCGGTAATCACACCGCGTTCGCGCTGCTCGGGCGAAAGATGCGCCATCTTGTTGTACGCGCCGCGCAGCTTGAACGAGAAGACCGGCTGGTTGTCCTCGCGCTTGAGCAGCACCGTGTTGCCGATGCGCGCGGAGAGGTTCGGCGCGGGTTCGAGCTCGGTTTCGCGGGCCGCGTCATAGACGCGCGCGGTGAGGATCAAACGGAGGTAATCGGTCTGCTGCGGGTGGTGTGCGTCGGCTTGGACTGCGGTTTGGCGCGAATTGGCCTGCATGACGGCTCCTGTGCTGTCTCTTGTGATACTTGTTTAGCCAGGAGGCGGAAATAAAAAACCCGCCTCGTGGGGCGGGTCGTTGTCGTTTTTGCCAGTCGTACGCTAACCCACCATTCGAGGAATGGTGCGAATAATCAGCGAAATCGGGCATTGGCGACGGTTCATTCCTACAAGCATGGCGTAGGCAGCGAGAATTGTCAATCCACGGGTAATTCGCGCATAAATGTTCAGATAACTACAAAATACATTCACATCATTACACTTCAATGCCTTGAGCGCCGGGAAGCGTCGCTTGGTGCGGATAAACCCACTTTGACCCTCAGCGAAACGCGTCTGAGCGTGAAACATTCTAGGAATTGTCTCATATCCCCTTGATTTGACGGGGTTTTCGGCGATTTCAAAATGATCGGTCGGTGTTCCACGGATTCGACCCTCGCCGTCACAAGACGCGGAAAATCGATGCGAAAGCACGCAAACCTCCCTGGAAACGCAAGAGGGCAGGCACCTGACGGCCCTGCCCTCTTCCTCGTGCGTCTAGTGCGAAATTATTGCCAGACGCCCGCTCAACCGACGGCGACGGGCTCCATTTCCGACGCCCATTCGTCGATGACCGCCTTCATCCGTTCGGCCAGGCGCTGCTGATCCGCTGCAGCGATGCCCTTGAGGTTCAACTCCGCGCGACCGTCGCCGAACAGTTTCAGTTCGCCGAGCGCCACACCGTCCGGACGGCTGAATTGCACGCGCGATTGATAATGCGTGCGACGCGGACCCACGCGCCGAGCACCCGCCTCGGCCGACGCAGCGGCTTCGAGCTTGCGCACGCTCGCCTTCCCTTCGATTACCTGTTCGAGCCAATGCTCGGCAACGCTCGCACCCGCGCGATCGAAAATCAGCTTGATGTTGTAGGCATGCCCGAGGCCAATGTCCTGACGATTCTGCGCCATGCGCTGAAGCAGATACGGCGGCAGCGACGTCAGCGAAATGACCTTGCTGATGTGCTTCGGGTCCTCGCCCACAGCGACGCCCAGTTCGGTTTGATCGACATAGACGCCGTCGTCGAGGAGCTTTTTCCATGCAAGCGCGTCGTCGAAAACGGTCTGCTCTTCGCGCTCCTTGTTCGCGTGATACGCGCGCAGATAGAGATTCTGGTTGTCGAGGCCGTCACGCACATCGGCATCGATGAGCTTGTCGCCGCGCGAACGGGCCGCGCGAATCCGGCGCTCACCGTCGACGATCACGTATTTACCGGGGAACTGCGGCAGGCGCGTGACCAGAATCGGCGTAATCTGACCTTGGCTCGCGAAGCTCTCCGCGAGTTCATCGATCGTCTCGGCGCTATAGAACGCGCGCGGATTGTACGGATTCGACACGACGTCATCGACGGAGATCCGCGTCACGGCATGGGTTGCCACCGTCTCGATGACTGCGGCGATCTCCGGTTGCGGTGCGACTTGTGGCGCGGTCGGGGCTGTAGCCTGTTCGGCGGGGGCGGGGGCCGCGCCCGCGTCGCGCTGCGCGATGCCGACGACGTCGCCATCGGCCAGACGCTCGCCAGCCGAAGCGCGCTCGACCGCCATGCCCGCGCGAACCTTGCTCGTGAAATTGAGCTTAGTTGCCATCGACCACCTCCTCTTCCTGAACGAGCGCGATGATTTCGTTGTAGACGGCCGTGATCTCGTCCTTGGCGATCTTCGTCCCGCGAACGCCCCGCACGTCGAAGACGGTGCGCCCGAGTGCAGCGGCCTGACGATACAGTTCGCGTTGCTTGACCGTGGCAGCGAGCACGCGAACGTTGCTCTCAGCCAGGATTGCGCTCATCTGCGTATGCAGGAGCGTTTTCGAATTCGATTTATTCAGCAAAATTGCGAATTTCCCGGCCGGATTCGCGACGCGCGTGCGCTCCACCAACTCCATCATCCCTTCGCTACTCCAGATGTCGATCGGAGAAGCGTCAGTCGGAATGACGGTTGCATCAGCGACAGCAAGGACGCGCGCGGTGGTGAGATCGTTGATGTTCGGCGGACAGTCGACGATGACGACGTCGTAGTCGTTCGCCAATGCGGCAATTTCAGGCCCGATCATCTTTTCGAGCTTGTTGATGCTACCGACGCGGAATGGAAGCGGTGTTTCCGGACCCGCAGCCGCGCACCAGCTCATGCAGGATTGCTGGCCGTCGGCGTCGGCGACATAGACTTTGTAGCCTTCGGCTTGAAATGCACCAGCCAAATTCATGCTGGTGGTGGTTTTGCCGACCCCACCCTTTTGGTTCGCTACGGCGATGACCAGACCCATTCGGTTCTCCATGCAAAGTTCAACGGAGAAGTGCACCACGCTCAATCTCCACGTGGAGACTCTCCAGCAAGTCTTTTGGGAGTCTAACGGCAAGTTAAAGTAAATTCTAGCTTCCAGGCTCAAATCGTTGCCTGTTCACCACCAAAATGGCCATTGGGATAAGAGAGTGAATGGGTTTTGCTATTTTTTGTAGGCGCCGAGGCGGTTGGGAACGGATTGGCGAAGGCTAAGGGCGTAGGTCTGATCTCCACGTGGAGATCAGGTGTATGGCTCATGCTTTGGCGACGAAGGGCTCGGGGTCGGCTATGTTAGCGCCGCCATCTGCACAGACCTGCGTGTTCTATGAGGAATTGAGAAACAGACTAGATTGCGTGCGTACTGGGGAGTCTCAGTGTCAACGCGGCTTACGCGTGAAACGGACGGCAATCTCCACGTGGAGAGCGCGCTTCGTTTGAAATAGATTTGAGATTGAAGGAACAGGGGCGCAGAATTCCTAAGTTGTGTTGCGGCGCTCAGGACATGTGCTTGGTGGTTAGCCTCAAGTAGTATCGATTGCCTAATGCAATTGTATTCAGACGATTTTCTCCACGTGGAGAACAGCGCTTTCCTGCCTAGTAACTGCTTGCGCCAATCAAGGGATCACATCAGCCTAATATCCCGGAAATCGCCGCCGCCAGACCATCATCGCGCGGATCAAATCAAAGAGATCACCTGTGTGGTTTGATGCCCTCGAACGTGGGACGTGATTCGCCACGTGGAGAATCACGTCCCACGACAATACAACAGCCATCCACGATTTCGCGACTTAACCAGACGCGCTTACTCAAAGACACGCTGCGTAGGCCTATGCCGCCGTACTATCGTCAGCGCCACATACTCAACTCAATCTCCACGTGGAGATTAAAAGGCGCCACTCGTCAGGAATCTACAGCCACGCCAAAGCGAGCACTAACGCCTGTGCTCGATCCGAACTTGCCGCCAACGCAACATCCAACTATCAGAAGATCAGGGAAAATAGAGAAGGTGAAATTTACCTATGTATTTTTATTGGGTAAATTTCGCCAGATTTTCTTGCGAGACTGAGCATCTCGATGGTGCCCATATGCGCCGAGGCAAAACCACTACCCCGATTCGCCAATCACTCTTCGCGCGTCTTCAACGCGAGTTCGATATCGCCCATCGCTTGCGTATCGCCGGCACCCGAGCCTTGCTGTCCACTAAGCAGGAATTCGAGCAGATCGGTCGCCGTCGGTTGGCCCCAGGTGTCCAGGACAACCCAACGGAAGAAGTTCGTCGATGCCATCTTGCTCGGCACTTTCGACGTCGAGACCTTGAGCTTGTCCATCCCGACCGTCTCGTTGTAGCGCTTGATCAGCGCCGTCTGATCGTCGTATTCGAGCTCGTTGAAGTACGAACGCGCCTCGTTGATCTTCGCGGCGATGTAGCGGTCCTTCACCTGATCCTGGCTTTCGCGCGCCTTGCCTGCATCGGGAGCGGCGCCGGCCGCGGCATTCGCGCCCGGCAACTCGTAGCCCTGCATCAACGCCTTGCGGAAGTAGGCCGCGACATTCGCGAGCGGCGCGGCATTCTTCTGCGCCACGCGCGCCGCCGTGTAGGCCACCGCGGTGCGGATCTTTTCCTCGCCGTACTGCTTGAACAGACGACGCGCTTCCGAGACCGGAATACTGAACTTCGACATCTCGCCGATCAGCAGCGTCTCATTGGCGCGCAGTTCTTGCGACGGATCGGTCTCCGGCTTGCGCGTCACGCGAAACTGCAACGCGACGACGGAGCGCCCCACCTTGTGCTCGATCAGCTCGAAGTTGTGATCCGAAATCTCGTTGACTTCCTTGATGCACGGCACCAGCACGCGGCTCTTGAATTGCTTGTAGAGCTTGTACGATTGCGCCGACGTATCCTGGCCGAGAATCAGATCGCGCAAGGTCGCGAGCGGAAAGCGCGCAGTCACGCCGACCGCTTCGTATCGCACGACGTTTTCCCAGAGCGCCAGCGAATGCGCTTTCCTGAATTGACGCGTGATCCGCATGTCGATCATCGCGTAGATTTCGGGATTCAGCAGTTCGCCGCGAATCTGTTCCGAGAACGTATAGCGCAGCACCGAACGCTCGAGTTCGGCGCCCGCGAGCAGACCGGATGCCTTCCAGATGCTGCGTTTATCCTGCGTGAGGTAGTCCCAGTTGACGACAGTGCTGATCAACGAGTTGATCGTTTCCTTGACGTATTCGGTGTTGTTGCTGTTCAGATCGACGTCCTGCGACAGGGCGGAAATCGTGATCTCGAACGAGGAGCGGCCGGGCTCGAGTGAGTCCTGACGGATCGCGTTCTTGATCAGCGAGCTGAACATCTTGCGCTGCTGGAGACTGATCGATCCGGACTTCGGGGCGATGTGAATCGCGGGGACCGCTTTGCGGAAGAGATCAGGCGGCTGGCCTTGAAATACGAGTGCGCCTTGCTTGTCGGCATCGCCGGCGTCGGCCTTTTTTCTTGCCATATGACCCACGTAAAAAGGGAACCTGGTCGGTTGGTAACTGTATACCAAGCGACCAGGTGACTCAAGGCCGCCGTCGCGTCTGTGCGAGAGCACGACATCGTGTGTCGGAAAAGTTGACAGATGCAGTACTCAACCCGGTGGGGAAGGCCGCCGGGCCGAGTTCCTCCCGGACCAGCTTGCAACGAAACGATCCCAAATCCAGTGACCTTTTGGACTGAAACGCTCGTCTCTCGTCCCATATTCGGCAACCTTTAGAAAAGATGTGAGTACTCACTCTCGAAACAAAGTTACCCACAGGTGCACGGATATGGGATTTTGGCCATTCAGGCGCGGTCGACGTCTGCCGTGCCTCGCACTGGAGAATCGTCCCACTGGCGGTAACCTTTGCTTGTCCCCATAAATGGCGACCTGAAACAGCCCGCACCGGCCCGTTTCCAGCACGTCGATGCCGTTCGATCCACCATAACTGGCTACCTTCAATCGATCCCATAACTGGATACCCTTGAAAAGGCCCTGTTCTCCAGGTCACGTCAGCTGGAGTTCACGGGAAATGCGATCTCGGCTACCTGTGTGAGCGTCAATCGACGCCCACCATAAGGGGTTACCTTTCGAATCTCCCATAACACGTGACCCAATCGGGCCATTCAGCGACTGAAATCAGGCTCGACGCAGTCAAGAAGTCCCATAAAACGCGACCTTCGAGGCTTCCCATAAACGTGGACTTGAGGACTTTCCGGGCATTTTTCCCATACCGGGCGACCTTGCTCCCATATCCACACCCTCAAATCCCCATCCGCGGGCACCGAAATCCCATATCCACAACCCCGAGCCCCCATAGCCGGTACCGCAGTCCCCATAGTGCGACACCTTTTCGGCCGCAAACCCACGCCAGGCAAGGATTCCAGCCGCCTAAAGGTTTACTAAAGGTTCTAAAGCGTATTTGGTAAACACTAAAACCCGCGTCCGATAAGAGAGACATCTCCCAAAACCGGTACCCTTTGCAAATGTAAGTGATCACCAACTTCCGTGGCCCCATAGCCGGTAACCTTGTGAGCGTGAACCGCTGGAAGGCTCCCACATTGCGCTACCTTGGCGTGTTTACCTCGTTAACCACTTTCAGTATACGTACTAATACATTGATTATTAAGGAGGAAAATTTGTGTGGTTGCAAGTTATGGGAGAAAACCTGCAGATGAGGTCACCGCCTATGGGAGCGTTTGAGCTGCGGCTTTGCCGATCACACTGACCTTTGCGGCTGCGGAGTTCAAGCAAAGGTAGCCGGATCCCATATCCGGTTACCCGGGCCAGGTACCCGAATATGGGATCGAGAGTGATGAATAGCGATCGGAGGAGAAGAAAAGCGCAGCGCGACCTCATTGCGGACCGGTGGTCACCTTGAAGGTGCACTGCAAAATCCGGCGCGGTGACCTGACGGCGACCGCACCGTCGCCGATCAATCAATCAATCGGCTTGAGCAGAGCGAGTCGGTTGCGCGGTCGACGCGGTATGGCGCGCGCCGCAATCCTGCCGATAAAGCTCGGCCAGCCGTTGCTCGGCCGCTTGCAGATCGGATGGGTAATCGTTGTCCACGGCGTGCTCGTCGTAACCGACCAGCGACAGGTCGTGAAGCTCCTGCATCAACTGTTGATGCGTGACCTCGTGCGCGGGCCGCACGAACGGATAGCCATGACATTCCCTGGGCGTGAGATGCGGGGCGGCGAAGGCGCTCGCACTCGCCGCGCCGATGAGTGGAAGTAACGCGAACTTGAGCAGAGGTTTCACGGCTGTCTCCTTTGAATGTGAGCGGACTGGACGAACACATCGGTATCCGGTTCGATGACGATGGCGATGGCAAGGCCGAGCAGGATGCACAGCACCGCTACGCCCGATCCCCATCCGTACAGACACCCATGCGAAATCCAGAATAAGCAGCCGCTCACTTCGCAATCCGCTCAGCAGGATGAAACAACGTTCATGGATGAGCGCGAGCCGAACATCGGCGAAAAGCACCGGCGCAGCCTCGCACGCCGATCGATGCCCCCGCACCCAAGTCCTCCTCGCGTTCCCCCGCATTGACAAACTGACAGCTACGCGTCAACCGCCGGTAAGAACATGACTCGCTCTTCATGGTCTTGATGCCGTTGCGCGGTGAAGTCCCCACTATCATGACCGGGCACGCGCGCAACCGTCCTGATCGGACCGTCGCGCGACGATCGATTGTCGTCGGCGGAGCAAGCCATCGGGGAGGTCATCATGTCAGTCAGCGCATTCACGCCGCGATCGCGGGCCGGATACGCCGGGCGCACAGCAAGCGCAGAACGCGCCGCATGCTTCGCACGCGGCACGGCGTTGCACGCGCCGGCGCGAGGCACGCGATGAATCTCCCCGGCTGGGTCGCCGGCCGCGCGGGCGCGTTCGTACCGGAAGCGCCGCGCTCGGGCGCCGCCCCGGCGGCCATCGGCCACGATCGCTGGCAGACCACCACGTTCCGCTGGTTCGCCGCGTACGCCGCGATCTTCTCGGTGTCGTTCATGGTGCTGCTCGGTTTCATCGAGTTCTCGGTCACGCGCGCGATGATCCGCGAGACCGACAGCGGCCTGCGCTGGCAACTGCGCTATTTCGATTCGCGCAGCGACGATGCGCTCGCCGCCGCCATCGACACGCGCCTGCATCGCGAAAACCGTCGCGAGAACTTCTATGGTCTGTTCGCGCCCGACGGCCGCTGGCTCGCGGGCGACATCCACAGCCTGCCCGCCGGACTGACGCTCGATCCCTGGGGCCGTTCGCACGAACACGCGAGCGGCCAGACCGTGCGCCTCGATACCGGCACGCCCGTCCCCGCCCTGCGCGCGATGGGCGAAGTGCGGGCGGACGGCGCACGCATCGTCGTGGCGCGTTCGCTGACCGATGTCCACCACGTCCACGACGAACTGCTCAAGGCGCTGTTCGGCGGCGGCCTGCTGTGCCTGTGCGGCAGCCTCTGCGCGGGCCTGCTGCTGAGCATGCGGCAGATCCGGCGCGTCGCCGAGATCCGTCGCGCGACCGGACGCATCGCGGGCGGCGAGCTGGGCGAGCGTCTGCCCGTCGCGGGCCGCGACGAACTCGACATGCTGGCCGACCTCGTCAACCGCATGCTCGACGAAGTCGAACGCCTGATGGCCGAAGTGAAGAGCGCCTGCGACGGCATCGCGCACGATCTGCGCACGCCGCTCACGCGGTTGCGGCTGCGCCTGTCGCACGCGGCCGACTCGATGCAGCGGCGCGGCGAACCGGCCGTCGCGAACGTGCTCGTCGACGCGCGTAACGAGGCCGACACGGTGCTCGAGCGCTTCGCGGCGCTGCTGCGCATTTCGGAGATCGGCGCGATCAAGCGGCGCAGCGGCTTCGCGCAGGTGGCGCTGCCCGCGCTCGTCGACGAACTCTGCGATCTCTACGCGCCGCTCGCCGAGGAGAAAGACGTCGAGCTGCGCATCGCCGTGGCCGAGGTCGCGCCGATCCACGCCGACCGCGCGCTGCTTTTCGAAGCGTTCAGCAATCTGCTCGACAACGCGATCAAGTTCGCGCCGCGCGGCGGCTTCGTCAGCGTGACGCTGCGCGCGAGCGACGCCGGCCCGCGCTTCAGCGTCACCGACAACGGCCCCGGCATCGCCCCCGAAGAACGCGACGCCGTGCTCGGCCGCTACTACCGCAGCGAAGCCGCGCGCCACGTGCCTGGCACCGGACTCGGGCTCGGCATCGTGGCCGCCGTGCTGCGTCTGCACGACTTTCGCCTGTCGATCGGCGATGCCGACCCGCAGACGCTCGCCGTAAGCACGATGAACGCAACGAGCACGATGAACGCGACGAACACCGCGTCGCCGGCCGGCGCAGCCACGCTCGCCGACGCGCCCACGACAGCAGCCATCTCCACGGGCACCACGGTCGCCATCGACTGCTGGCCCTTCCACTCCTGGCCCAAGACGCGTTATCAATGAGAGTTCTGCTGTGCTCCTCCTCCGACGCGGAGCGGGGCTATCTATACAAGGCGCTGAGCGAAAGCCTCAATAGCGTCGAGGTTGCCGACAACCTCTACTACGCCGTCTATCTCGCCTCGCACGAGCCGTTCGACACGGTGATCCTGTGCGCGGCCAGCGTCAACGCGCCCGAGGGCCTGCACGACGCGCTCGCCTCGTTCACGCGTCTGCCCGACGCGCCCGCCGTGGTCATCGCGCTCACGCGCGGCACGCCCGCCGATTGCGCGCGTCTGCTGCGCGCGGGCGCCGACGCCTGTTTCGTGCAGCCCTGGTCGATCCTCGAAATCCAGGAGCGCATGCTCGCGCTGCGCCGCACCGCGCTCGCGCAGTCCGGTCCGTGCGCGGCGCGCCTCGATCCGCTCACGCGCGATCTGGTCGAGGACGAGCGCCGCATCTCGCTGACCACGCGCGAATATCTGCTCGTGGAATGCCTGCTGCGGCACGCCAACGCGCCGGTCGCGCGCGAGCAGCTGATCCGCTACGCGTGGCCGGAAAAGGGCGACGTCGA
This sequence comes from Paraburkholderia tropica, assembly GCF_014171495.1. Taxonomy (NCBI): domain Bacteria; kingdom Pseudomonadati; phylum Pseudomonadota; class Betaproteobacteria; order Burkholderiales; family Burkholderiaceae; genus Paraburkholderia; species Paraburkholderia tropica. The sequence continues at coordinate 687,670 of NZ_CP049137.1, read as the reverse complement.
GCCGTCGAGCGTCAATCTGGTGGTCTCGCGGCTGCGCCGCAAGCTCATCACGCACGGCGCGCGCACGCAGATCGAGACGATCAACCGCTTCGGCTATCAGCTCGATCTGCGCGGCACGCCCGCGCCGACGTAGGGAGGTCGGTCCGTAAGCCCGTTGCAAGCCGATGTCGGCGGGCCCGCCCGCCGCCGCCACTGTTTCGCTGTTTGCAAACTTAAATTTAATTTAATGAAAGCCAACGCGGCACGGCGGCCTCACGACGGTAAACTTGCATTTCGAGAGAGGCTGCGCGAGGGCGCGCGGCGGAGTGCGAGGACATGAGCCAGGTGCGTGTATTGACGGTGGAAGACGATGCCGTCACAGCCAACGAAATCGTCAGTGAACTGACACAGCGCGGTTTTGCCGTCGATTGGGTCGACAACGGCCGCGACGGCATGGCGCGCGCGATGAGCGACGAATACGACGCCATCACGCTCGACCGGATGCTGCCGGGCGTCGACGGCCTGTCGATTCTCACGGCGATGCGCACGGTCGGCATCCAGACGCCGGTGCTGATGCTCAGCGCGCTCGGCGACGTGGACGAACGCGTGCGCGGCCTGCGTGCGGGCGGCGACGACTATCTGACCAAGCCCTTCGATCCCGAGGAACTGACGGCGCGGCTCGAAGTGCTGCTGCGCCGCCGCCAGGCCGCGACGGTCGCGCGCGAAACCGCGCTGCACGTCGGGCCGCTCGAACTCGACCTCATCTCGCGCAAGGTGCGCCGCGACGGCGAGGAAGTCGCGCTGCTGCCCACCGAATACCGCGTGCTCGAATTCATGATGCGCCACGCGGGCAAGACCATCACGCGCACCATGCTGTTCGAGGCCGTGTGGGGCTATCACTTCGATCCGGGCACCAACCTGATCGACGTCCACATGGGCCGTCTGCGCAAGAAAATCGATCCGCCGGGCGTGCCGCCGCTCATCCAGACCGTGCGCGGCTCCGGCTACATTCTCGGATAATCCCGCGTGTCCAGCCGTCCCTCCCCCGCCGCCGCGCCCGCCTTGCCGCGCCGGCGCTGGCACACCACGACGTTTCGCTGGCTGTGCGCCTACACCGCGATGTTCGGCGTGTTTCTCACGCTGCTCGTCGGCTTCATCGCGTGGAGCGCGACCAGTTCGATCGAACGCGATACCGATTCGATCATGAGCTGGCAGCTCATCTACTTCGATTCCATTCCCGACGCGCAACTGCCCGACGCGATCTATCAGCGCCTCGAGCACGAGCGCATGCACGTGAACTACTACGGCCTGTTCACCGCCGACGGCCGCTATGTGGCCGGCGACCTGCTCGAAGTGCCGCCCAACATCACCTACGATCGCGTGGGCTGCACGCTCAGGCACACGCTCAAGCTGCGCGATCGCAAGCAGTCGCCGATCGTGCGCGCGATGGGTGAGATCCGCCCGAACGGCATGCGCCTCGTGGTGGCGCGCGACATGACCAACGTGCTGGAGATCCGCGAATTCGTGGTGCGCACGCTCGCCGTGGGCGCGGTGCTCGCGCTGCTCGGCGCGGCCGCGGGCGGTCTCGTGCTCGGCATGCGCCAGATCCGGCGCGTGCGCGAAATCCGCCGCGTCACGCAATGCATCGCGCGCGGCGATCTCGACCAGCGTCTGCCCGTGGGCGGCGACGACGAACTCGACATGCTCGCGCATCTCGTCAATCACATGCTCGATGAAATCGAGCGGCTGATGAGCGAAGTGAAAGGCGCGTGCGACGGCATCGCGCACGATCTGCGCACGCCGCTCGTGCATCTGCACACGCTGCTCGCGCGCATCGCCGAACGCGAGAGCCTGCGTGCCGATGAAGAAGGCGCCGACATGCTCGAGCGCGCGCGCACCGAAACCGGCCAGCTGCTCGAACGTTTTCGCGCGATGCTGCGCATCTCCGAGATCGGCACGCTGCATCGTCGCGGCGGTTTCGCGACCGTCGATCTGCAGTCGCTCGTGCAGGAACTGGCCGAGCTTTACGAACCGCTCGCGGAAAGCCGCGAGATCGAATGGCGCGTGAGCGCGGAAACGGTGAGCGAGATTCACGGCGACCGCGCACTGCTGTTCGAGGCGTTCAGCAATCTGATCGACAACGCGATCAAGTTCGCGCCGGAAGGCGGCGTCGTCAGCGTGACGCTGCGCGCGACGGCGCTCGGTCCGCAGCTCGAAGTCGCCGACAACGGCCCCGGCATCGCACCCGCCGAACGCGCGGCCGTGCTGCAACGTTTCTATCGCGGCGACGCCGTGCGTCACATCGCAGGCTCCGGCCTCGGCCTGAGCGTGGTGGCCGCCGTGATGCGCGTGCACGATTTCACGCTGCGCATCGACGACGCGCCCGAGTTCGCCAGGTCCCACGATGCAATCGATGCAGCTGATGCGTCCGATGCCGGCGCGCAGGCGCACGAAGGCGCAGCTGAAGGCGCACCGGAAGGCACCCAGGCCAACGCCCCGCAAAGCGCACCTCGCCGCCCCGGCGGTCACGGCGTGCGCATGAGCGTCGAATGCTGGCCGCGCGCGCTCACCTGACCGTCGTCACCCTCAAGAAGAACCCATGCGCATTCTCCTCATTTCGCCGAGCCACGCCGAAGCCGCGTGGCTGCAAAAGGCCCTGCAGGAAAGCGCGCACAGTCTGCAACGCGCCGAAGAACTGCGCGACGGTCTCTACGTCGCGGGCGAAGAACCGTTCGACGTGGTGATCGCCGTCGCGCTCGAACGCGCGCTGCTGCCCGAATTGCACGCGCTCCTGCCCTCGCTCGCGAAGGTCACCAACGGCGCGACGATCATCGCCGTGCTCGGCATCGAGGCGAGCGCGCACGATCGCTCGCAACTGCTGCGCGCGGGCGCCGATGCGTGCTTCCGCTATCCGTTCTCGTTCATCGAAATGCACGAGCGCATGCTCGCGCTGCTGCGCATCGGGCCCGCGCTTGCGGTTTCGCCGGCGGCCGACAACGCGGCGGCCACGCCGCTGCTCGACGCGAGCACGCGCGAGATCGTCGAAGGCGCGCGCCGCGCCGAACTCACGCGGCGCGAATATCTGCTGATCGAATGCCTGCTGCGCCAGGCCAACATGCCGGTGCCGCGCGATCAGATGATCCGCTATGCGTGGCCCGAGAAAGACGATATCGATCCGTCGACCGTGAATCTCGTCGTCTCGCGCTTGCGCCGCAAGCTCGAACGCGAAGCGATCGAAATGCGCATCGAAACCATCAGCCGTTACGGCTATCAACTCACGCTGCCGGGCGCGAACGGCGCGCGCGCCTGATCGTCCATCCGCCTTCGCTCCGCGAAAGCGCAAGGTAACCATCTGTGGGAACTGAGGTCACGTGCGCGCGATGCACCGTGCACCTGTGCACCCGAAAAAGAAACGGCACGCGAACCTCGCGTGCCGTTTGTCTGCGTGCCGATGTGCGCGAAAACACCGCGCAGCAAGGGCTCAATGCGCGTAGAGCGTCGAATTGAGGTACGCGAGCTGACCGTCCTGCTCGGCTTGCACGAGTTCGTGATACACCTCGGCGCGGGTCTTTTGATGCACCGGTTCACCATACGGCGCTACCCAGCCGCCGGCTTGCGCGACGGGCGCGGTGCTCGTCGCGGCGACTTGCGTGGCGGCCGCCGTTTGCGTCTGCGTTTGCGACGCGGCGGGATTGGTGGTTTGCGCGAAGGCGGACGTGGTGACGAAGGCACCGGCGAGCGCAGCAACGATCATGAGCGATTTCATGGGACTATCCTCCAGAGAACATATTCGATTGGCCGGTAAGCGAATGCGATAAATCGCATCCCGGTAGAGAGAGAATAGTTAGGTCAGCCTATCGAACCCGATGCAGCAATATGAAGAAACGTTCATCGGGGAGCGAGGAATCGTTGAGAAAGCGCGATGCTTAAGTCCTGTGGCTGATTTGAATCGCAAAACTCAATCGTTCTGAATCGGCGCGCGGCTTCGTAGAATCGATCGGACCTTTCAATCCGATGCCGTTGTTGATAACAGCCAATACGAAAAGCGAGCCCGATCCCATGAGCACACGCCGCGATTTCCTCAAACTTTCGCTCGGCGCCGCCGCGACGGCGCTGCCGCTGCTGGGCACCCTCGCTCCTTCGCGCGCGTTCGCGGCGAGCGGCGCGCGCACCTTGCGCATTGGTAACCAGAAGGGCGCGCTGAGCATCCTGAAAGGCCGCGGCACGCTCGAAACGCGGCTCGCGCCGCTCGGCGTATCGGTCACGTGGACCGAGTTCAACGCGGGACCGGTGCAGCTCGAAGCGCTCAACGTCGGCTCGATCGATTTCGGCGACGTCGGCGACGCGCCGCCGATCTTCGCGCAGGCCGCCGGCGCGCCGCTCGCCTACGTGGCCGCGACGCTGCCACGCTCGCAATCGGAAGCCGTGCTGGTGCCGCACGATTCGACGCTGCGCACGGTCGCCGATCTCAAGGGCAAGCGCGTGGCGTTCAACAAGGGCAGCAACGTGCACTATTTTCTCGTGCAGTTGCTGCGCCACCACGGCCTCGATTACCGCGACGTGCGCCCGGTGTTTCTCGCGCCCGCCGACGCGCGCGCGGCCTTCGAGAACGGCTCGATCGACGCCTGGGTGATCTGGGACCCGTTCTATGCGGCGGCGCAGGCGAAGCTCGGCGCCCGCGTGCTCGCCGACGCGAGCGGCGTGGTCGGCAATCGCGGCTACTATTTTTCGTCGCTCGATTATGCGAAGCGCAATCCCGACGTGATTCGCACGCTGATCGACGAAATCGCCAAGGCCGACGACTGGGGCAAGCAGCATCGCAGCGAGTACGCGGGGGAACTGGCGAAGCTCTGGGGCCTGCCCGCGCCGATCGTCGAGCAGGCCGTGGCGCGCACGCAGTTCGGCACGGTGCCGATCACGAAGGCGATACTCGGCGAGCAGCAGAAGATCGCCGATACCTTTCTCGAACTCGGCCTCGTGCCCAGGCGCATCGACGTGTACGAAGCGGCGGCGCCCGGCGTGGCGTGACGACGCGCGCCGCTTGCCGTGCGCTGAAGAGAAAAAGCGCCGCACATCGCGGCGCTTTTTCTTTGACGCGGAAGTACAGCGACCCGTACGACTACCCGCGCGACTTCTCGAGCGTGATCGTCTCGAACAGTTCGTAGTTCGGCGTGGGCGTCTGGTCGGCGCCCGGCGCGTGATAGTAGTTCATCGTGATGGTGGTCTTGCCGCCATGCGCGCCCGGATCGACGTCGAACACCGCGATCCCATAACCGGTACCCGTATCGCGCTGCGCGGACCAGATGGCGTCCTCGACCGCGTCGGCGGCGGGGCGCACGAAGGTGCCCGCCGTCGCGCCCGCCACCGGCCGATTGGGCTTCGTGAAGATCTGCGCCTGCGGCAGACCATTGCCCGCATCCACGCCGTAGACGTCGAGCGGCGCGCTGGTGCCGCCGCCGCCGAGAATCAGGTGGATCGTGCCGTGACGCGTGTCGAAGGTGTTGGCCGCCGATTGCGCGTGCGTGACCGGCTTCGGCTGCAGCGTGTCGACGGGTGCGCCCGTCTTGGCATCGGTGCCCGCATGATGATTGCAGCCGCGCACGGGATAGCTGCGCTCGTAGTCGTGATCGTGGCCGCACACCACGAGATCGACGCCGTAACGGTCGAACAGCGGCAGCCAGACCTCGCGGATGCCCTTGTCCGAACCGTTGCCCGTCTTCGACGAACTGAGCGCGTCCTGATGCATCTGCACCACGATCCAGTCGATGTCCTCGTCGTGCGCGGCTTCGCTCAGCGTGCGCTCGAGCCAGCGCGTCTGCTCGCCGTCGCTGTAGCCGCGCACGTAGAACGACGTGCCGGGCGCGACGGGCGCGTTGCCCGTGCTCGCGGCGGGCACGAGCGGCGCGGGGCCGGCGACGAAGGCGGCGGCGTCCTGATAGACGACGTCGTCGGCGTCGAGCGAAATGAACAGCACGTTGCTCACGCGAAAGCGATACCAGCGGCCCGCGAAGCGCGAGCCGTTGTCGGGCAGCGTGTAGCGCGCGAGGTACGAGTCGAGCCCCTGCGCGCCGTTGTAGAACTCGATTTCGTGGTTGCCGGGGCAGGGCATCCACGGGCGGTTCGAAGCCGACGTCTGCGCGTTGTTGCCGAAGTCGCGCCACACTTCGGTCTGATGCGCGGGGTTCAGGTTCGCGTAGCAGAGGTCGCCGTTGAGCAGGTGAAAGAGCGGCTGGAAGCGCTCGACGGCTTCGACGGCGAAGCGGCTTTGCGGCGACGAGAGCACCCAGCCCGTATTGGGCGTGGCGAGGTCGCCGTAGCTCGTGAAGCGGAACGGCTTGCGGCCGCGCGGCGCGGTCGTGAAGGTCGCGTTGAAGGGGCTGCCCGCGCGGCTGTCGTTGTCGGCGGTGACTTCGTAGCGATAGGTCGTGTCGGCGTGCAGGCCGCGCAGGCGCGCGTGATACGTGAACACGACCACGCCGGTGAGGCCGTCCGTGTAGGTGCGCTGGAGCGCGTCGACGTTTTCGCGGCGACCGCGGTCCGCGCCGTAGCTCACGCGCGGATGCGTGGCGGCCGCGAGCGAGGCCCACGAGATCACGACTTCGCTCGTCGGGTCCGCGCCCCACGTGAGGTGGATCTGCTCGGGCGTGCCGTCGGGCGTGGTCGTGTCGGCGCGCGCGACGCCCGCGAGCGCCGCGGCCGCGCCTGCCGCGCTCGCGAAACCGGACGCGCCCGCGAGCTTGAGGAAGCCGCGCCGCGAGACGTTCGCGGCGTTTTCCGCGTTGAGGTAGCTGCCGGTGGTGCTGCTGCTGTTACTGCCGGTGTTCTCGGTGTCGGGACTGTTTTTCTGGGTCATCTGCCATCGCCTCGTGAATGGAGCGTCGAAGCGAGCGCTGCCGTGCGAAAAATGCGCGGCGGATCGTGCACGCTTCGTCGCAAGCTTCGTGGAGTGTCGGCGAAACGATGGCTGCCTTACATGACCGTGCGATGACATCGCCGACCGACGGCCGCGCGGCCGCCCACGAAAAAGCGGCGCACGCGGCGCGCCCACTCTGTGTGGCGTGCCGCGTGCGCCGCTTGGGGCGCTGCGTCGATGAACCGATGAAGGCGCGTTACGACGCCTTCGCGGGCGCGGCGGCGCTCGCTTCGGTTTTCGTCGCTGCGGGTGCTATCGCGGTAGCGGCCTTCGTAGGCGCAGAAGCCGCCGCCGCCGTATCGCCATCGAGCTGCTTCGTGCTCCAGCCGCCGCCGATCGCCTGGATCAAACCGACCGTGGCGTCGAGCCGCCGCGTGTCGAGTTCGAGCGACGAAATCTGCGTCGAGAGCGCGGTGGTCTGCGCCGTCACCACGTCGAGATAGCTCACTACGCCGTCACGATAGCGCGACATCGACAGCGTGAGCGTGCGCTGCGCCGCGTCGAGCGCCTCGTTCTCGCGCTGCGCCTCGTCGCCGAGGTGATGGAGCAGGGCGAGGTTGTCCTCCACTTGCTGGAACGCGTTGAGCACGACCGACTTGTAGTCCGCGCCGCTCTCCGCGAGCTTCGCGCGCGCGCCGCGCACGAGCGCTTCGCGGCGGCCGCCGTCGAAGATTGTTTCCATCAGCGACGGGCCGATCGCCCACATCTCGTTGGGCGCCGACAGCCACGGATTGAACGTGTCGCTCTGATAGCCGCCGAGCAGATCGAGCGAGATGTCGGGGAAGAACGCGGCCTTGGCCACGCCGATCTCCGCATTCGCCGCGGCCACGCGACGCTCCGCGGCGGCGATGTCCGGACGCCGTTGCAGCAGCGCCGAAGGCAGCCCGACGGGCAGGTTCGGCAGGCGCGGACGCAGCGTGTCGGGCGCGACGTTGAACTCCGAAGCCGGCACGCCCACGAGCGTGGCGATCGCGTGCTCGTAAAGCGCGCGGCGCGCGCTCACGTCGTCGGACGAAGCCTGCGCGGCGGCGAGCTGGTTCTGCGCGCGCGACACATCGAGGTCCGAGGCGATGCCGCCGCGATGACGGCTCTCGGTCAGCTTCAACGCGCGCTGGTAGGCGGCGATCGTGTCGTCGAGCAGCCGCGACTGCTGATCGAGTCCGAGCAGGTCGAACCACGTCGTCGCGAGCTTCGCCTGCAGGCTCAGTTGCAGCGACGCAAGATCGGCTTCGCTCGCCTCGCTGTTCGCCTGACCCGCCTTCACCTCGTTGCGCACCTTGCCCCACAAGTCGAGGTCGTAGCCGATGCTCACGCCGAGCGTGTTGGTTTCGTACACGTTCGGCTGGTCGGAGCCGCGCAGCGGACGCAGCGCCGACTGCCGGTCGCGCTGCACCTGCGCGCCGAGCCCGACGGTCGGCATCAGCGCCGAGCGGGCCTCGGACGTGAGCGCATCGGCCTCGTCGTGACGCGCGAGCGCGGCGGCGATGTTCGGATTGGCCTTCTGGACCTGCGGTTCCAACTGATCGAGGATCGGATCGTTGAACGCCTTCCACCAGCCGTCGCGCGGCATCTGGTCGGCGGGCTGCGCCGTCTGCCAGTCGCCGGCTTCCTTGAAGTGCGTGGGAATCGCGGCGGCGGGCGCGTGATACGCGGGCGCGAACGAGCACGCACTCAGCAGCATTGCGCCCGCAAGCGCGACGAGCCTCACCTTGGTGTGCAAACCGGACGCCTTAACCATGCGCCGGCTCCGCCGCCTGCGCGGTCTGCGTGGCCTGGGTCGCGGGGGTTTTCGCGGACGCATTCGCTGCATTCGCCGCGCCCGGCGCGTTCGTGGCCGCCGTGGCCGCGAGGCGCACGACGTCGCCGTTCGCGAGCGAATCGGGCGGATTGTCGATCACGCGCTCGCCCGCCTTCAAACCGGCGATGATCTGCACGCGCGTGCCGAGATCGGTGCCGATGGTCACGTCGCGCAGCTGCACCTTGTGATCGGCGCCGGCCACCGCGACCTGCATGCCCTGCGCGCGGAAGATCAGCGCGCTCGCGGGCACGAACAGCGCGTTCGCGTCGCCGTGCATCGCGAGATGGACCTCGGTGTACTCGCCGGGGAACAGCAGCCCCTGCTTGTTGTCGACGGCGAGCTGCACGAGCATCGTGCCCGAGGCGGGCGAGATCGACTGGTCGGTGTCCACGAGCTTGGCGTCGAACTTCATGCCGGGGCGCTCGGGCACCGTGAGCGTCGCGTGCATGCCGGGCTGGATCGACGCCGCGTCGCTCTGCGGCACGCTCACGTAGACGCGCAGCGTGCTCGCGTCCGAGACCGTGAAGAGTTCGGGACCGCTGCCGCTGCCCGCGTCGATCAGCGCGCCCACGTCGGTCTTGCGCGCGGTGACCACGCCGTCGAACGGCGCCGTCAAACGCTTGAACGATTCGAGCGCTTCGAGGCGGCGCACGTTCGCCTGATTCGCTTCCACGGTCGCCTGCTTGGCGATCAGGTCCGAGGTCTTTTCATCGGCTTCCTGCTGCGAGACCGAATCCTGCTTGAGCATTTCGGTCCAGCGCTTCGCCGTGGTGGCCGCGAGCTTTTCGTTCGCGATCGAGTTCTGCAGATCGGCGCGCGCCTGCTGCAATTGCTGGTCGAGATCGGGCGTGTCGATCACGCCGAGCAGTTGCCCGGCCTTCACGTGCGTGCCGATATCGGCGTACCAGGCGTGCAGATAACCCGAGACGCGCGCGTAGATCGGCGCGTTGATGTAGGCCGCCAGATGGCCGGGCAGCACCAGCATCTGCGAAGCGGGGCTCGGTTCCGGCAGCACGGTGGCGACCGTGGGCACGGCCTGCGCGTCGGTCCAGGAGGTGAGTTCCTGATGCGCGTGCACGCGGCTGAACAGACCGCCGGAGACGATCCCGGCGGCGACCAGCAGCGCCACGGCGGCGACGGTTTTCAGATGGCGCAGCGGTTGCGGCGAGGCGATGTCGACTTCAGTGGACATGGGATTCTCCCTCGAGGGCAAGGTGTTCCGAATGGTGGGATGCGTCGGCGATGTCGTTGTCGTCATCGCGCTTGTCGTTGCGGTGCACGAGGCTGAACACCACGGGCACGAAGAGCAGCGTCGCGCAGGTCGCGCAGATCAGGCCGCCGATCACGGCGCGGCCGAGCGGGGCGTTCTGTTCGCCGCCGTCGCCGAGACCGAGCGCCATCGGCGCCATGCCGATGATCATCGCGAGCGCGGTCATCAGCACGGGGCGAAAGCGCGTGAAGCCCGCTTCGAGCGCGGCGCGCATGGCGTCGCCCGTGACGGCGAGGCGTTCGCGGGCGAACGACACCACCAGAATCGCGTTCGCGGTCGCCACGCCCATGCAGAGAATCGCGCCTGTGAGCGCCGGCACGGACAGCGGCGTGTGCGTGGTGAACAGCATCCAGACGATGCCCGCGAGCGCGGCGGGCAGCGCACAGACGATCACGAACGCGTCGGCCCACGAATGGAAGTTCACGACGATCAGCAGATAGATCAGCAGCACCGCGCCCGCGAGACCGAGCAGCAGGCCCGCGAACGCGCTGTTCATGGTCTGAACCTGGCCGCGCATCGTCACGGTCGAGCCCTTGGGCACGTCCTTCACGGTGGCCTTGATCTCCTTCTGGATCTGCGCGGACACCGCGCCCAGATCGGCGCCCTGCGTGGTCGCGTAGATGTCGAACAGCGGCTCGATGTTGTAGTGCGAGACCACGGCGTCGGCGGTGCCGCGCGTGATCGTGGCGATGCCGCCGAGAATCTGCGAACCGCCGCCCTTGCTCGTGACCGGCAGATTCTGCAGATCCGAAAGCGTGGTCATGCGGTACTGCGGCGTCTGCGCGACGATCGGATACGACACGCCGTTCTTCGGATTGAGCCAGTAGGTCGGCGACACCTGGCTCGTGCCCGAGAGGCTCGCGACCACCGAGTTCGTCACGTCCTGTTCGGTGATGCCGAGTTCGTCGGCGCGCGAACGGTCGACGGCCACGGTGAGCTGCGGATAGGTCGACGCCTGCTGGATGCGCGGATCGGCGATGCCCGGAATCTTGCTCACGCGGCGCAGCAGTTCGTTCGCGTAGTGCCGGTTCGCCGTCATGTTCGGGCCGCTGACCTGCACGTCGATCGGCGCGGGCGCACCGAAGTTCAGGATCTGGCTCACGATGTCGGCGGGCAGGAACGAGAACGACGTGCCCGGGAACAGACGCGGCAACTGCGTGCGCAGCGCCTTCACGTATTGCGCGGTGGGCGCGTGGTCCTTCGACAGCGAGATCATGATGTCGCCGTCCTGCGGCCCGATCGTGCCGCTGTTGTTATACGTGAGGTTGATACCGCTGTTCGGCAGGCCGATGTTGTCGATGATGCTCGTGAGCTGGTCGGCGGGAATCGCCTCGCGCACGGTGTCTTCGATGTGATCGAACAGGTCGGCGGTTTCTTCCACGCGCGTGCCGATCGGCGCGCGCACGTGAATTTCGATTTCACCCGAATCGATGTTCGGGAAGAAGTTGCGGCCGAGGAAGGGCACCAGCGCGAACGACAGCATCACGATCGCGAGAAAGCCGACGATAAACGGCTTGCGATGCGTGAGCGCGAGACCGAGCACGCCGCGATAGCCGGCGCGCACGCGTTCGAAGCGGCGCTCGAAACCGCGCTGGAAACGCACGAGCGGATTGCGCGACGGCGCGACGTGATCGTGCGCGCCATGCGGCGCCATCACGGCGGCGAGTTCGCCCGACGCATGGCCTTGCGACGCATGCGGCTTGAGCAGATAGCGCGCCATCATCGGCACGAAGGTGCGCGAGAGCACGAACGAGGCGATCATCGCGAAGATCACCGATTCGGCCATCGGCACGAACAGGTAGCGCGCGATGCCGTCGAGCAGCAGCATCGGCACGAACACGATACAGATACACAGCAGCGAAACCAGCGCGGGCATGACGATCTGCGCCGCGCCGTCGAGAATCGCGCTGCGCACGTCCTTGCCTTGTTCCAGGTGCCAGTTGATGTTCTCGATCGTCACGGTCGCATCGTCGACGAGAATACCCACCGCGAGCGCGAGGCCGCCGAGCGTCATCACGTTGAGCGTTTCGCCGCAGGCCGCGAGACCCGCGATGGCCGCGAGCACGGCGAGCGGAATCGAGGCCGCGATGATCAGCGTCGAGCGCCAGCTGCCGAGGAACAGCAGGATCATGGCCGAGGTGAGCGCGGCGGCGATGATGCCTTCGCGCGCCACGCCGCTCACGGCGCCCTTCACGAACACTGATTGATCCGAGAGCGGCACGAGCTTGAGGCTCGGCGGCAGCGACTGTTCGATCAGCGGCAGCTTCGCCTTCACGCCCGCGATGATGTCGAGCGTGGATGCCGAGCCGTTCTTGAGGATCGACATCAGCACCGCGCGGTGGCCGTCCACGCGCACGATGTTGCCTTGCGGCGGATAGCCGTCGCGCACGTGCGCCACGTCGCGCATGTAGATCACGGCGCCGTCCACGGTCTTGATCGGCAGATTATTGATCGCGTCGATCGTGAGCGGACTGTTGTTCAGGCGCACGTTGTACTCGAACTGACCGATCTTCTGCGTACCCGCCGGAATGATCTGGTTCTGCTGCGCGAGCGCGTTCGCCACGTCCTGCGCGGAGAGCTTGCGCGCCTGCAGCGCCTGCGGATTCAGGTCGATCTGCACTTCGCGCGTCTTGCCGCCGTACGGCGTGGGAATCGCCACGCCAGGCACGGAAAGCAGTTGCGGCCGGATGAAGTTGGTCGCGTAGTCGCCGAGCTGCTGCTCGTTGAGCGTGTTGCTCGTGAGCGCGAGTTGCAGCACCGGCACGGTGGACGCGTTGTAGTTCAGGATCTGCGGCGGCGTGGTGCCAGGCGGCATCTGCTTCAACACGGTCTGCGACACCGAGGTCACCTGCGCGGTGGCCGTGCGCACGTCCACGGTCGGCTGGAAGAAGATCTTCACGATGCCGTAGCCGCGGAACGACTGCGATTCGATGTGCGCGACGTCGTTGACGGTCGTGCCGAGCGTGCGCTCGTAGTAAGTGACGATACGGCCCGACATGTCGTCGGGTTGCAGACCGGCGTAGTTCCACACCACGCTGATCACGGGAATGCGGATATCCGGAAAGATATCGGTTGGCGTGCGTAACGCAGCGAGCGGGCCAGCGATCAGGATCAGCAGGGCCAGCACGATGAACGTGTACGGTCGGTTCAAGGCCAGCCGGACGATTTTCAGCATCAGAAGGGGCTCCGTTCAGAACATCGGCGTCGGATCCCTCGTGGCGAAAGCGGGCAAGGCTTGCCCTCCTCGGGGGAGTCCGACGCCGGTATTGTGGCGGGCGGGTTGTAACGTCCGGCAACCAGACAAATGAAACAAGTTTTAGTTATCGGCCAGTTTTTTTAAAAAAAAGGACTACGAAACGCTAAAAGGAAAATAGCCGTATGCCATGCGATCGAAAACGTCAACCGAGCAGATAACCCGAGCCGCGGATCGTGCGGATGAGCGAGGGCTCGCCGGGCGTATCGACGCGATTGCGCAGGCGGCCCACGTGCACGTCGACGAGATTGGTGCCCGGATCGAAGCGGCCGCCCCACACGCCTTCGAAGATCATCGTGCGCGTGAGCACCTGGCCCGCGTGACGCATCATGAATTCGAGCACGCGCAGTTCGGTCGGACGCAGACGCAGGACCTTGTCGCGACAGGTGAGCTTGCGCTTGACGAGATCGAGTTCGAGCGGACCGACGCGCAGCACGGTTTCGGTGGTCGCGGGACGCGTGCGGCGGCGCACGAGCGCTTCGACGCGCGCCGACATTTCATCGATCGAGAAGGGCCGCGTGAGGTAGTCGTCGCAGCCGGCGCGCAGGCCCTGGATGCGTTCTTCCACGCTGGTCGTGGAGCTCATGACGAGCACGGGCGTTTCGATGCCCACGCCGCGCATGGTGGTGACGATGGTGAGGCCGTCGAGATCGGGCAGGCGCCGTTCGAGCGCGACCACGTCGTAGTCGCCGGCCATCACCATCGCGATGCCCTCGCGCCCGGAGCGGGCGACATCGACGGTGAAGCCGGTGGAGGCGAGCGTGGGGACGACGCTCGCCTCGGTGGCGGCGTCGTCTTCGATGGTGAGGATTCTGGGCATGGCTTTCCAGGCGTCGTGGCAGGGGAAACGGAGTCGGGGAGTCGCGCGGGCCGGGCCGCGCGCGCAATCGGAACGCACGGGGCGGACGCGCGAAAGCGGCACGAATGCGAGGGCAAACGTGGGCGCAAACGTGGGTGCAAACGCAGACGAAAACGCAGGCGAAAACGCAGCCGCACGCGGGCCGTTCGCAAATACAGATGCAACAGCAAGCCGCGTTGCCGCGCGCCGCGCGTCAGGCTACGGCGCGCAGTGCGAGCGGCGGGGCGTGCAGGTTACCGGCGGCGTGACCGTGCTGGGAGCGGAACTGCTCGACCGCGAAGTCGATGAAGCTGCGCACCTTCATCGTCAGATAATTGCGGCCCGAATAGACGATCGAGACGTGCTGCATGCCGCCGTTCACGTCGAAGGCGTTGAGCACCGGCAGAAGCACGCCGCGCGCGATGTCGTCGGCGACGAGCGGCAGCGGCAGCAGCGCCACGCCCATATCGGCGAGCACGGCCGCGCGCACGGTCGCATAGCCGCTCGCCGTGAGCGGACCGTTCGTGCTGACGCGCTGCACGCCGTCGGTGTCGGCGAACTCCCAGGAGCGCGGCGCATCGGAGACCGCGAGCAGATCGTGCTGCGCGAGATCGGTGGGCGTGCGCGGCACGCCGCGGCGCGACAGATAAGCGGGCGTGGCGACCACGATTTCTTTCACGGACGTGATCTTGCGGCTCACGAGCGACGCGTTCACCTGCTGGCGGTCGGTCGCGAAGCAGACGTCGAAACCGCCTTCGATCATGTCGATATGCGTGTCGTAAGCGGTCACGTCGAAATCGACGCGCGGGTTCACGTCGCGATACGCGCTCAGCAGCGTGGTCAGCGCGCCGCTGGCGAACACCGAAGGCGCGGCGATGCGCAGCACGCCGCTCGGATCGCGCGTGGCGCGCACGAGTTCCGACTCGACTTCGTCGAGTTTGTCGATCACCGCGCGGCAGCCGTCCAGATAGAGACGGCCCGCTTCGGTCAGCGAGAGACTGCGCGTGGAGCGGTTCAACAGGCGCATGTTCAGATGCGCTTCGAGCATGCCGACGCTGCGCGTGACGGCCGCGGCGGACATGCCGAGCTGCTTGCCCGCGAGGCTGAAGCTGCTCAGATCGACGACGCGCGTGAACACGCGCATGGCTTGTAGCTGGTTCATGTGACGAGTCCGTGCCGGTAAAGGCTCAAAACGAGGCTGCGCGAATGGGTCCGTAAAACATGCCCTGAAATGCAGGGACGAGCAGGCGAACGCGCTTGCCCGGTCCGCGACGCGCGGCCAGGATTCACGGGATGTGGCGGAGTACAGTGACTGCGGCGGACTGCGTCGAACCGGGACGGTGCACGCCCGGCGGCGCGCCGTGCACGCACTCAGTTGGGCAGCGCGTGCATGGGCAGGTGCGACTCGCGCTGCGCGGCGGCTTCGTGCGCGCTCAGTGCGTCCTTGAGTCGATGCATGCTTTCGGTGGGAATCGCAAAACCCGCCCAGCCGAGGCCGGTGTGACGCAGGAACAGCACCGCGCCGTCGAACAGCGGATTGCGCTCCGTGTACCAGCACGGATCGATTTCGATCACATATTGATGCGAGCGCAAAGGCTGATCGGGCACGGCGGGGCGCATCGACGCGCGCAGCTTGCTGAGTTCCTCGATGAAGCCATCGACTTCGGCGGCGTCGAGCAGCGCGGTGTTGCCGTCGACTTTCACGCAGAGCGCCTGCTCGCCATATTCATTTACGAGTTCGACCGACATCGGCTTTTGCATGGTGCATTCCTCTCAGTCCTGAATCTGTAGAGGATTATCGGTTCCGGTACGGTTGCGGTGTTTTAAGTTGCCGCGCACCAAACATGAAAACTAATTTAGAAAGCGTTAAGTTGCGCGGACTCCGCGAGTGGCTTGAACGTGACGACGGGAGGGCGCGCGACGTGAAAATCGCAGGCGCACGCGGCGTTGCATGACAGCCGTGTCATTTAACTTACCGGGTCAAGCACGACTCATGCGGCGGATGGACGCGCGTGCGCGAGACGGACGGTTTTCGTCCGTTCGATGAAGCCTTCAGAATGCGAGCGTGGCCGTGGCCATGACGGTGGACGTACTCTTCAGACGATTGGTGCTCGCGATGCTCGGCACCCAGCGCAGGCTCGCCGAAAACGGCGCTTTGCCGCCGAGCTTGGTGTCGTACGTGATGATCGGGCCGAGCGAGAAGTCGTGGCCGCGAAAGCCATTCAGACGGTCGGCGAGCGGACCGGTGTCGTCGGCGAGCTGCTGGACCGTGCCCATCACGACACCCACGCCCACGCCGTTCGCGAAGCGCTTGAGCGCGAGCGCGTCGAGCGTGAAGAGCGTGCCGTTCTGATAATCGGTCGCGTGATTGCGCGTATAGAACTGCAGCCCGGCGACCACGTCGAATTCCAGACCGTATTCGGGCACGAGTTGCGTCCATGCGACCTGCGGCACGAAGGTCCAGTTGTTCAGGCTCGTGTTGGCGAGTGCGCTGGAATTGTACGAACCCGTGGGCGCCCAGAAGTTGAAACTCAGCGCGATATGCGAGTTTGCCGAGAAGCTGTAACCGGCTTCGATGGGCGTGAAGTAGAGGTCGTAGAAGTTCGACGCGGTTTGCTTGGTTGAATTCCCGAACCGGCCGACGCTCGCCGTTCCGGTCACTTCGGTCCACATATAGGGCACGGTGATGCCCGAGGCGAAACTCCAGCCGCCCAGGCTGCCCCAGCCGCGCAGGATCGAGGCGAGCGTGAAGTTGATCTTGGCGTCGATGCCGAGCGAGGCCTTGCCGTTGAGCGGCACCGTGCGCGAACCGGAGATCGAGCCGTCGAGATAAATGTCCTCGATATTGACGACATAGATGCCGGCCGGCGGCACCTCGCCCACGCCCGTGAGCACGCTGGTGCCGGCCACCGGCCGTCCGAGCGCGCTTTCCGTGGCGTGCCCGGTGGTGGCTCCGGCCAGCCCGAGTGCGACGACGGCGGCCTGACAGGCGGTGCGCCTGAAGGTGCGCTGGAATGTTTGCGTGGCACGGCGCTGCGTATTCCGCTGCGTATTCCGAGTAGGTTGCCTCCTGATCGTCACCGTCTAGCTCCTGTTGTTTTCCCTGTATTCGATGATCCGAACGCTGCACATGCTGACCAGACATTGCACACCAAGGCTAACATTCTTTGTCGGTATTTTTAGTTTGATGTGTGACGTTTCCTAACGTTAGTAAGTGTGGCGCGTCGTAGCGCGTAGCGGGCGCGCCGCGGGCAGGTACAATGCCTAGCCTCGCTCGTGGCTTAATAATCTGGAATCCGAATTAATTTCCGCGTGTCGAAACGTAAATGAAAGCTCGGGATTCATCGCGCGCATTTAAACATGCATTAACAATGAATTATATATCCGCTCAGAAAGTTCAATTGTTGGCAGGCCGGGCGAACGGGTAGGCTGAGTCCACGTCATCTTTACCGGATACCCGCATGTCGCGCACCGCGCTCCTCGCCTGGCTCAGGCGTTTCAGGCCGCACCCTGCCGCACCGTCGTGGCGCGAAGGCGTGCGGCGCGCGGCGGGCGCGCTGGTGGGCATCGCGGTTACGGGCGTCGCCACGCATCTGGTGTTCGGCGGCACGCGTGACATTCCGATGCTCGTCGCGCCGATGGGCGCGTCGGCGGTCCTGCTGTTCGGCGCCTCGGAAAGTCCGCTCGCGCAGCCGTGGTCGATACTCGGCGGCAACTTCGTCTCGGCGCTCGTGGGCGTGGCGTGCGCGCGCTGGATTGGCGTGCCGGTCGCGGCGGCGGCGGTCGCGGTGGCGCTCGCGATCTGCGCGATGTTCGTGTGCCGTTGCGTGCATCCGCCTTCGGGCGCGGTCGCGTTGACCGCCGTGCTCGGCGGCCCGTCGGTGCATGCGCTGGGCTTCGGCTTCGTGGCCACGCCGATCGCGTTTCAGTCGATGGCCTTGCTCGGCGCCGCGCTGTGCTTTCATGCGCTCACGGGCCACCGCTATCCGCGCGACGTGGTGGCTGCGCTGGCGTCGGCGCGGCAGGTGGCGCAACACGCAGCACAACAAGCGGCACAACAAGCCAAAACCTTCGACGCGCTAACCTGCGAAGACGTGATGACAGCCGCCGATCACGCCGTGCCCTTGACGATGGCGCGCCACGCCGCGTGGGAGCGTCTCCATCGGCATGGCGCGCATGCGTTGCCCGTGGTCGACGAGGCGCGTCGCGTGGTCGGTGTGGTGACGCATCGGGAACTGGCGGCGCGGCGGCCTGAGGGAGGGGTTGGGCTGGCGTTGGGGCTGGGTCTGGGACAAGCGTTATGGCGCGTCCTGCGCCGCCGCACGCTCGAGATGGAAGAGACGGTCGAGGCCGTCATGGCGGCGGGCGTGCACGCCGTGCATCGCGGCGCGCCGCTCGCGAGCCTCGTGCCGATTTTCGCGGATCACGCGTACTACGAAGTCCCCGTGCTCGACGACGCGCGGCGGCTCGTCGGCGTCGTCAGGCACTCGGACATGATCCGCTGGCTGCATCGTCACGCGGGCGCGGCCAGCCTGCTTGCGCAGGCCGGCTGAGCGCTCGCGCGGTTGGTGCGCTCGCGCATCGACCGCATCAATCGCATCAATCGCATCCACCGCTTACCAGCGGTAGTTCATTCCCGCGAACACCTGGCGGCCGTAGCCATACGCGCACCAGTTGCCGTAGTAGCACGAGGCCACGTAGGTCTTGTTCAACAGGTTTTGCGCGTTGACGTACAGCTCCGCGCCCTTCATGCGCGGGATCGCGTAGCCGAGGTCGTAACGCAGCGAGGCATCGACGAGGAAAAAGCTTCGGACTTCGAAGCTGTTATCGGTGCTATACGTCGCGCCCGTGTAGCGTCCGCCGCCGCCGAGCGACAGACCCGCGAGCGGGCCGCCGTGGATCGTGTAGTACGCCCACAGCGACGCCTGGTTCGACGGAATCGCGGCCAGATGCTTGCCTTGCAGCCCGCTGTTGTCCTTCGTGTAGACCGTGTTCAGATACGTATAGCTCGCCGACACGTCGAGCGACTTCGTCAGGCTCAGCTTCGCCTCGAGTTCCAGACCGCGCGAGCGCGCCTCGCCCGCTTCCGTTTGATAGTTCGGATTGGCGAGGTCGGTGGTCAGCAGGTTCTTGCGCGTGAGATCGAAGATCGCCGCCGTGAACAGCGCGTTGTAGCGCTTCGGCTGGAACTTGATGCCCAGTTCGTACTGGTGGCCGCGCTCGGGATCGAAGGCCTTGCCGTTGATGTCGGTGCCCGACTGCGGCGCGAACGACTCCGAATAGCTGAAGTACGGCGCGACGCCGTTGTCGAACAGATACGTGAGGCCGCCGCGCCACGTGAACGCGTGATTGTTCTGCCATTGCGGCGTGCCGTTGTCGGTGACGTCGCGCGTCGTGGTGTTGGCCCAGTCCTGGCGCACGCCGAGCGTCATCAGCACTTTCTTGTAGCGCAACTGGTCTTGCGCGTAGATGCCGTACTGATTGCTCGTGGCGTGCGTCTTCGTGAGCGCGGGCATGTCGATGTCCGCGCCGTAGACCGGATCGAACACGTTGATCGACGGCGCGCTGCCGTAGCCGGTCGCGTAGTTGGTGCCGAAGTGCTGATAGTCGAAGCCCGCGAGCACGGTGTGATCGACGGGGCCGGTCGAGAAGTTGCCTTCCACCTGGTTGTCGATCGCGAACGAGTTGAGCTGTTCATACGAGGCGATCGACGCGCGGTCGAGCGTGTAGCCGTCGGCTTCGAGGCCGCTGCCGTAGACGCTGCGGTAGTCCTGGCTGATGTGGTAGTAGCGCGCGTTCGAGCGCACCTGCCAGGTGTCGTTCAGGCGATGCTCGAATTTCAGGCCGAGCGCTTCCTGGGTGCGGCTGAAGCGTTCGAACGATTCCTCGCCGTCGTAGAAGTTGCGTGCGATGGTGCCGAGCGGATCGTAGAGCGCCGTACCCACCGAAGGCACGCTGCCATACGACGTGCTGGCCGGATCGCGTTGATAGAGCGCGTAGACGGTCAGCGACGTTTTATCGTCCGGACGCCACGTAAACGACGGCGCGACGGCGATGCGCTCGTTGCGCGTGCTTTCCACCTGACCGTCTTCCTGGCGCGCGATGGCCGTGAAGCGATAGAGGTAATGCTGGTCGCCGGCGATCGGCCCGGAGAAGTCGGCCTGCAATTGCTGATGGCGATAGTTGCCGAACTCCACGCCCAGCTCGTGCGTCGACGTGACGGTCGGCAGCTTGCTTTCCTGATTCAGCAGACCGCCCGCCTGCGCCTGGCCGTAGAGCACCGAGGTCGGTCCGCGCAGCACTTCGATGCGGTCCATCAGATACGGATCGACCTGCGGCGTCGAGTACATGCCGTTGCCGATCTGCTTGAGGCCGTTCCAGTACGTGTCGGCGCTGAAGCCGCGCACGTTGAGCATGTCGTAGCGCGTGGCCACGCTGCCGCGCGTTTCGGGCGTGACGCCCGCTTCGTAACGCACCGCCGCGTTGAGCGTCTGCGCGTTCTGCTGATTCATCTGGTCGCGCGTGACGACCGAGATCGATTGCGGCGTCTCGACGATCGGCGTGCCGGTCTTGGTGGCCGTCGAACTCCACTTCGCGACGAGGCCGTCGGTCGGGCCGTAGGCGTTGTCGGTCTGGCCCGCGACCGTCACGGCGGGCAGCGTGCTGGCGTCGTCGGCGGCGGCGGACTGGGCGCTGCGCGGGCGCACGAACCAGACGCCCGGCGTGCTCTGCGCGATTTCCAGATTCGAGCCGGCGAGCAGCGCGCTAAAGCCGCCGTGCACCGTGTAGTTGCCGCGCAGGCCGCGCGTGTTGAGTCCGTCGACGAGATGCGGATCGAGCTGCACGCTCACGCCCGCCTGCACGGCGAAATTGGAGAGCGCGGTGCCGAGCGGTCCGGCGGGAATGTCGTAGGCCTTCGCGGCGTCGGCCGTCGTGCTGGCGGCGGCAGCGCCAGGATCGGCGGCAGGGGTTGCAGCAAACGCGGCGGGCGCGGTAGCGAGGCCGCCCAGCACGAGGCCGAGCGGAATCGCGCGCAAGGCGAGCGTGTGAAGACGGCAGCGGGCGGCGTGGCGCGCAACGGCTTGGGCGGCGCGGCGGGGCCGGCGTTCGGACATGAAAACTCCTGATCGTTCGAATTGAATTGGGTGAGTCGATACGTGCTTGACACGCGAACGCCGGAAAGGGGACACGCGGAACATGCGCGCGACGATTTTTTTTCGATGGCGTGAGGCGCGCGAGCCAGGAGGCAAAAGAAGCGGTGCGAAGACGGCGAAAGAACGACGCGCCGTCAATGCGCGTCGGCAGGTCAGGCGCGGAGAGTCAGGTCGTTTCGCGACGCGCGGCGCTGTCGCCCGCGGCGGGCATGGAGGCAGCAGCAGGCGCGGCGGCCACCGTCACCCAGTAGCGCGTGCGCCAGACCACCTGCACGGGCAGCGTCGAGGGCAGCGCCGTGAGCAGGCTGTCGGTGTCGGCGAGCTGGAAGGCGCCCGAGATCCGCAGGTCCGCCACCGCCGGGTCGCAGCGCAGCAGGCCGCTGCGATAGCGGCCGATTTCGGCGAGGAAGTCGGCGAGCCGCACGTGGTCGGCGAACAGCACACCGTGGGTCCAGTCGGCGGCGTGCGGATCGGCGGGCGTGAGGGCGTCGATGGTGCGCGACGTGAAGCGCGTCTGCTCGCCCGCCTTGACCACGCGCACGAGATGCGGCGCGTCGGCGGGCGTGATCTCGACCGCGCCGTGCAGCACGGCGACGTGCGTGCCGTCGCCGTCGCCTGCGGTGGCCGCATCGCCGAGCTGGCGCACGACGAAGCGCGTGCCGAGCGCGCGGATGCGGCCGTCGTCCGTCTGCACGATGAACGGCCGGCCTTGCGCGGGCGTCGTGCCTGTGCGATCGGCGGCATGGTTGGTCGCACCGTCGGGCGCGGTCTCGACGAAGATTTCGCCCGCGTCGAGCCGCACGCGGCGTTCGTGCGCGTCGAAGGCCACGTCGAGCGCGGTGGCCGTGTTCATGTCGACGCGCGAACCGTCGTCGAGCACGAGAGTGCGGCGCTCGCCGGTGGCCGTGCGCGCGTCGGCGGTCCAGACGCGCCACGGCGTCGCGCGCCACGCGAGATACGCGCTCGGACCGGCGGCCAGCAGCACGGTCAGCGCCTTGAGCGCCGAGCGGCGCGCGCCGTTCGCGACGCGCTCGCCATCTTCGCGGCGCTCGGCGCGCGCGAGCGCGGGCATGCCGAGATTCGCGGGCACGGCGCGGAATTTCGCGTTCAGGCGTTCGGCGCGGCGCCAGGCGCGCGCGTGTTCGGGATCGGCGGCGCGCCAGCGCGAGCAGGCGGCGATGTCCTCGGGCGTCGGGTTGTCGGCGAGCCGCACGAGCCATTGCGCGGCCGCGCGCGCGACGGCGCGTTCGAGCGGACGCGCGTCGTCGTCGAGTGAATCGAACGCGTTGAGGGACTCGGGCTGGGCGTGCGCGGCGCTGTTGCCGCCCGCGTCGGCATGCGTGACGTACGGCGGCTTCACAGCGTCATCAGCAAGCAGGCTTCGAACGCGCTCGCCATATAGCGCTTCACCGTGCGCACGTTGACGTCGAGCTTCTCGGCGATTTCCGCGTAGGTCAGCCCTTCGAGCTGCGCGAGCAGAAACGCCGTGCGCGCGCGCGGCGCGAGGCCGTCGAGCATCGCATCGACTTCGTGCAGCGTTTCGAGGATCAGATAGCGGTCTTCGGGCGAGGGCGCCTGCGGCTCCGGCAGGCAGGCGAGGGCGTCGAGAAAGGCCTGTTCGAGCGACAGCCGCCGGTAGTGATTGAGCAGCACGCGGCGCGCGACCGTGGTGAGGTAGGCGCGCGGCTCGCGCAGTTCGAGCGCGCCAAGCCGCTCGTGCGCGCCGAGAATGCGCAAGAACGTGTCCTGTGCGAGGTCCGCCGCTTCGAAGGCGTTGCCGAGCTTGCGGCGCAGCCAGCCATGCAGCCAGCCGTGATGGTCACGGTAGAGCGCATGCACTTCCCGCTGCACGTCGAGTTGGACGGCGGACATCGAACTTCCCCTTTTCACCCCGCGCGGCAGGCCGGCGCATCAGCCGATGGATCGGCTCAGTCATGATACTGAATAAGAATTATTTTCATTTATAACCTGACGGGCGGATTTGCGCAACGCATAAACGCCGTCGCGTGGGGCGCACGCGACGGCGGTTTTTTTTCGGGTTTCCCGCGGATTTTTTCTGCTAATGCACGACCCGGCACGACCCGGCACGACCCGGCCGCGACCCGCGCGCGCCTTAACCGAACTCGCGCTGCACGGCCTCGCTGCGCAGAAAATCGACCAGCAGCGCGTTGACGTCGGCGGGACGTTCCTGCTGGATCCAGTGGCCCGCCTCGGGCAGCAGCACCTTGCGCGAGAGGCGCGGCACGTTGGTTTCGAGCGCTTCGTAGGCCTTCGCCGTCATGCGGATCACGCCGTCCTGCTCGCCCGCGACGAACAGCGTCGGCTGCTGGATGCGCGCGCCGTCGAGGAAAGGCGTGAGTGCCCAGTTGCGATCGAGATTGCGATACCAGTCGACGGTGCCGCGAAAGCCGCTCTTGCGGAATTGCGCGGCGAACACGTCGAGATCGGCGTCGCTGAGCCAGGGCGGCAGCGTGTCGGGATAGGCGAGGCTGTCGACGAAACGCGCGCTTTTCGGGAACGCCATGAAGCCGATGCGCGCGTGCTCCGGATGACGCCGGCTCTCGCCGCCCGCCGTGTAGTAGACGCCGAGCAGCGCGCGGCGCACGTCCTCTTCGAGTTCGCGCTCGACGCGTCCGGGCGTCTGGAAATACTCCTGGTAGAAGTGATGCTCCTGCGTGTTGCTGGCGAAGTGCACGGCCGGGCGCACGCGCGAGCGCGGCAGATACGGCACGCTGCACAGCGCGAGCGCGCGGAACAGGTCGGGCCGCAGCAGCGCCGCGTGGGCCGCGACGATCGACCCCCAGTCGTGGCCGACGATCGTCGCCTGACGCTCGCCCAGCGCGTTGACGAGCCCGACGAGATCGCCGGTCAGATGGAGGATGTCGTAGGCGGCGGTGTCGAGCGGTGTTTCGGTGTCGCCGTATCCGCGCTGATCGGGGGCGACGACGCGATAACCCGCCGCCGCCAGCGCCTCGATCTGATGCCGCCACGCGTACCAAGACTCGGGCCAGCCGTGACAGAGCAGCACGAGCGGACCTTCGCCGTGCTCGACGTAATGCATGCGGATGCCGTTGGTGTACGCGTAACGATGCTGGAAGTCTGCGCTCATGAGGTCCTCGAATGGTCCACGCGCGTCGGGCGACCGAAGCAGTCTGGCGACGGCGCGATGGCGTTTTGATGACGCTGCGATTCAATCCGTCGCGACCGGGACGGTTCGTGCACGATAGCAGAATCGGTGAAAAAAAGAACGACCGGTCGAATTTCGCCGATGACGTCAGCGCCACGGGCGCGGGTCGGCGAGGGCGTCGGCGCTTGCGCAGTTTGCTTCGGCCTCGGCTTCGGCTTCACCGTCGAAGCCGCCCGACACGATCGTGCCGGGCGTAGCCGCGCTCAGGCGCCCGTCGCGCAGCCAGTCGCGCGCGATCGGCCAGAGCGTCGCGTCGAAACGCGCATTGAAAAACGCATTGAAAAACGCGAAATGGCCGATGCGCGCCGCGCCGATCTGCGCAGGCGCGAGCCGCAGATGCGTCGCGCGGCTGTGCGTGAAATAGCGCAGCAGGCGTTCGACGGCGGCAATCGTGCCGAACGGATCGTCGGTGACGCTGAGTGCGAGCGTGGGCGCGCGCAGTCCGGCGAAGCGCGCGACCAGCGCGGCGCGTTGCTCCGGCGTGCGGGCGAGGGGCGCGCGCGCGTAGGTATCCTCGAAACGCGCGCGGCTGCGGCTCCACGCGAGCGCGACGCCGCGCGGCGTGTCTTCCATCCAGCCGAGCCGCGCCGCCGGAACATAGCCGAACAGATGCGCGAGCACGGGCATCGCGACGTGCCACTTGAGCCGCATCGCGAGGCGGCTGCGCGGCGCGTAATCGCGCCAGTGGGCGTACTGCGCGCCCATCGTGAAGACGCGGCGCACGTAGCGGTTCGACGGCGCGAGCCCGAGCGCGAAGCCGCCGATGCTGTGCGCGACCACGTCGATCGGCTGGCCCGGAAACGCCACGCGCGCGTAGCGCAGCGCGGCTTCGCAGTCCCGTTCGCCCCAGTCGAGCCAGCTGGCGTCGAGCGCGGCGAGGTCGGGCGGACGCGATTCACCGATACCGCGATAGTCGTAGAGCAGCACGTCGCAGCCGTGCCGGCACAACCAGGCGGCGAAGCGGAAGTAGTAGCGGCAGCGCACCGACGTGGCGGGATTGACGACCACAACGGGACGCGTGCTCGCCTCACTCGATGGACGACCGCGCCAGACATAAGCGCCGAGGCGGTAGCCGTCGGCGGCGATCAGCGCGATGCGCTCGGGCGGCGGGTCGTAGTCGTCGAAATCCATGGCGTTTCAGGAGCGATTCGGGAACCGACATTGCACTTGACCCCGCGCCGTGCATCAATCAATCTTCTCGCACCGTTCGCATGAGGAACACGCATGCCAGTGCCGCTCGTCAAACTGCCGTCGCTCGACTTCATCCGCGGTTTCGTGGCGGTCGGCCGGCGCATGAGCATCACGCTCGCCGCCGAGGATCTGTGTCTCACGCAGTCGGCGGTGAGCCGCCAGATCAACGCCCTCGAAGACCTGCTGGGCGTGCGTCTCTTTCATCGCGGCTATCGTTCGATCGCGTTCACGCCCGAGGGCGAGCGCCTGTTTCGCACGGCCGAAAGCGCGGTCGCGCAGTTGCAGGACGTGATGGGCGCGCTGATGGCGCCGCGCGCGCGCCAGCCGGTCACGATCACCGCGAGCCTGGGCGTGGCGGGGCTGTGGCTGCTGCCGCGTCTCGGCAGTCTGCAGGCACGGCATCCGCAGATCGACGTGCGCGTCGCGGCCTCCGACAAAGTGCTCGACCTGCGCGCCGAAGGCATCGACCTTGCCTTGCGCTATGCGGGCGCGAGCGCGGCCTTGCCCGACGCGACGCGGCTCTACGAGGAGTACGTGATGCCGGTCGCGCATCCGTCGCTGGGCGTCGCGGCGCTCGACGCGGCCACGCTCGCACAGCATGCGCTGCTCGAATTCGACGGCCCGCGCCGTCCGTTGCTGCGCTGGGCCGATCATCTCGGCGAACTCGGCCTCGACGCGGCGCAGCCGCGCGGCGTGCTGCGCTTCAACACATACGATCAGGTGATCCAGGCCGCGCTGGCGGGACGCGGCATCGCGCTCGGACGCCAGGCGCTGGTCGAGCCGATGCTGGCCGACGGACGGCTCGTCGCCATCGGCGCGGCGTGGCCCACGCGTCCGACCGGCTACGCCTACTGGCTCTGCCGCGCCGACGCAGCGCCGCGCGACGACGTGCGCGCCGTTATCGACTGGATACTCGATGAGGCGCGGCCCGGCGTCGTCTGAACGGCTTTCGCATGCGTTTCATGCATGCGAATCGCGCTAAAAACTGGCTTGAACGCCGCCCCGTTCGCGCGCTTTACTGCGTGAATCAAGCACGCGCGAGGAGAGCGACGGTGTGGGATCGAGACGAAGCATGGCGGCGGCGCTGGCTGCTGGTGGGCGCGGGCGGCATCGTGATGGGCGCGGCGCTGGGCGTGCGCAACGTGCAGGGCCTGTTTCTGCTGCCGGTCACGCTCGCGCGCGGCTGGCCGCGCGAAACCTTCGGCCTCGCGCTGGCCTTGCAGAATCTGCTCTGGGGCGTTGCGCAGCCGTTCACCGGCATGATCGCCGACCGCTACGGCTCGGCGCGCGTGATCTTCGCGGGCGCGCTGCTCTACGCGCTCGGACTCGTCGTGATGGCGCTGGCGGCGTCGACGGGCGTCTACACCTTCGGCGTGGGCGTGCTGATCGGCGTGGCCTTGTCGGGCACGGCGTTCGGCGCGGTCTATGGCGCGCTGTCGCGGCTTTTTCCCGCCGATCGGCGCGGCTGGGCGCTCGGCGTCGCGGGCACCATCGGCGGGCTCGGGCAGTTCGTGATGGTGCCGTTCGCGCAGACGCTGATCGGCGCGGCGGGCTGGACCACGGCGATCCTCGCGTTCGCCGCCGTGATGCTCGCGAGCGCGCCGCTCGCGGCGTGGTTGCGAGACCGGCCGGCGGGCCACGCCACCGACGCAACGCATGGACAGGACGACACCGAATCCGAAACCGGCATCCGCGCCGCCGTGAAAGAGGCGTTCGCGCATCGCGGCTTCTGGCTACTCAATCTTGGCTTCTTTGCGTGCGGATTCCAGCTCGCGTTCATCGGCGCGCATCTGCCCGCGTATCTGCTCGACAAGGGCATGAACGCGCGCGAGGCGAGCATGGCGCTCGCGATCATCGCGCTGGCGAACACGGCGGGCACGTTTTTATGCGGCTACGCGGGCGGATTGCTGCGGCGCAAATGGCTGCTCTCGGGCATTTACTTCGTGCGCGCGGCGGCGATGGCGCTGTTCGCGACGCTGCCGCTCACGACCGCGAGCCTCTACGTCTTCGCGGCGGTGATGGGGCTCACGTGGCTCGGCACCGTGCCGCTGACGAACGGCATCGTCTCGCAGGTGTTCGGCGTGCGCTATATCGCGACCTTGTTCGGTTTCGTGTTCTTCGGCCACCAGCTCGGCAGTTTCTTCGGCGTGTGGCTGGGCGGCGTGGTGTTTGACGCGATGCATTCGTATGCGCCGCTCTGGTACGGATCGGTGGCGCTGGGCGTGATATCCGGCTTGCTGCATATGCCGATCGACGATCGGCGCGTGGCGAGGCTGGCGGCGCAGCCCGTACGAGCGGGCGTGTGAAGCGGCACGTTTCGGGCGTCTGCGCGCTTGCGCTCGTGAGCGTGCTCGTGGCGTATGCGTTCGTCGGTTATCTGACGCCTGCGGCGCTTTTGAGCCTGCTGTCGGGGCTCGCTTTCTGCGGCTGATCCAGCCGCAGCGCG
This sequence comes from Paraburkholderia tropica, assembly GCF_014171495.1. NCBI lineage: Bacteria > Pseudomonadati > Pseudomonadota > Betaproteobacteria > Burkholderiales > Burkholderiaceae > Paraburkholderia > Paraburkholderia tropica. The sequence continues at coordinate 659,641 of NZ_CP049137.1, read as the reverse complement.
TCCTCTCACCCCATCGGAAACTGCACCACCGCCGCCGTCCCGCGTCCTTCCACGCCGCGCTCCAGCCGGATCTCCGCGCGATGCGCGCGCGCGATTTCACGCACGATGGCAAGACCGAGCCCGCTGCCCGGCTGCGTCGACGCGCGGAAGAACGGCTCGAAGACCTTGTCGCGCAACGCGTCGGGAATGCCCGCGCCTTCGTCGGCGACCGACAGCGTCACCGACGCCGACGCGCCCACCAGCGTCACCGCCACCGTGCCGCCTTCGGGCGAATAGCGGATGGCGTTATCGACGAGATTGAACACGAGCACCGTGAGCAACTGCTCGTTGCCCATCACCACGGCCTGCTCGGCGAGCGTGGCGACGAGTTCGACGCGCCGCCGCTGCGCGAGCAGCGCGAGCTGTTCGATCACGCCCGTGGCCACCGCGCGCATGTCCACGCGCACGCCCTCGAACTGGGTGTAATCGGCGGCTTCGGCCTGCGCGAGCGTGAGCAACTGGTTCGTCAGACCGACCAGCGAGCGATTGCTCTGATGCATCGCCGTGAGCGTTTCGTGCAGGCGCTCGGGGTCCTGCTGGCGGCGCGCGTACTGCAACTGCGTGCCGAGCAGCGTGAGCGGCGTGCGCAACTGATGCGCGGCATCGGCGATAAAGCGTCGCTGCATGGCCGTCTTGCGCTCGATGATGTCGAGACATTCGTTGAACGCGCTCACGATCGGGCGCAGTTCGGTGCGCAGCGGCTCGGTGTCGATGCGCACCGACGACGTGCGCACGCGCTCGGGCAGCCCGCGCGCGAGCCGCGTGAGCGGACGCAGTTCGAGCGTGAGTGCGACGCTCACGAGCACGATCGCCGCCGCGACGATAGCCGCGAAATAGAACATCTGCGGACGCCAGAGCGCGAGCGCCAGCGCGTCGCGTTCGTTGAGCGTGCGGCCCGCCGAAATCACCACGCGGCGCGTCACGCCCGCGTCGTACATCGGCCGGATCAGCGAGACCGCGCGGATCGGCACGCCGTCCACTTTCGCGTCGTACCACTGCGGCGAGACATCGGGCACGCGCTGCGGAAAATCGGACGTGCCCGCGATGATCGGCCCGCCGATTTCCTGCACGCGGAAGAACACCTGATCGCGGCTCGCGGTGCGCAGGATTTCGATCGCGCTCGGCGAAATCGGCGCGGACAGCGTGTTGCCTTCCCAGCCGATGTCGCCCGCCATCACGCGCGCCGCCGAGAGCAGCGCGTCGTCCTGCAGGAGATTCGCGGTGCGCCACGCGTTGCCGTGCGTGATCACGCCCGCCGCCGCGATGAACACCGTCATCGGCAGCACGAGCCAGAGCAGCAGGCGAACGCGCAGGCTATTGGTGGGTTTCATCCGCGGAGGGCATCGTGCGCGTGCATCGTGCGCGTTATTCGTCGGCTTCGGCGTCTTCGAGCAGATAGCCGAGGCCGCGCAGCGTGATGATGGTGGCGCTGCTCTTTTCGAGCTTCTTGCGCAGACGCGACACGTAGATTTCGATCGCGTCCTCGCTGGTGGGCGCGTCGGCGTCGCTGACCGATTCGGCAAGCGTGGCCTTGGAGACGGTTTTCTTCGCGCGCAGGATCAGCGTTTCGAGCACCGCGTGTTCGCGCGGCGTGAGCGTGAGCGCGTCTTCATCCACGTAGAAGCGGCGGCTGTCCATGTCGTAGAGCAGGTCGCCGCAGCGGATGCGGTTCGAGCGCGAGGGCGCCTGGCGGCGCGCCAGCACCTTGACGCGCGCCACCAGCTCGCGCGCGTCGAAGGGTTTGACGATGTAGTCGTCGGCGCCGGCGCCCAGACAGACGACTTTTTCGTCGATGGCGCCCGTGGCCGTGAGGATCAGCACGGGCGTGGCGTCGCCGCGCGAGCGCATGCGGCGCAGCAGCGCCTTGCCCGACATGCGCGGCAGATTCAGATCGAGCAGCACCACGTCGTACGACGACGCGCGCAGCGCGTCCTCGGCCGCCTCGCCGTCGCCGACGTGGTCGAGCATGAAACCGTCATCGGTCAGCGTGCGCGTGAGCCAATGCGCGAGTTGTTCGTTGTCTTCGACGAGCAAAAGTCTCATGCCCAGGCGGTCCTTCGGTCCTTCCGTTGCGGGTTACGCGGTCTTGTACTGTTCGCGCGTGGCCTTCGAACGATACAGGAACAGCGTGGCGACGAGGCCGCACACCGCGGCGACGCTCATCCATGCGCCCGGCGCGGCCTTGTCGCCGGTGAGGTGGATCAGCCACGTGGAGATCGCCGGCGTGAAGCCGCCGATGAGCGTGGCGAGGCTGTACGCCATCGAGAAGCCCGTGGTGCGCACGTGCGCGGGCATCAGTTCGGTCAGCGCGACGACCATCGCACCGTTGTACCACGCGTAGAGCGTCGAGAGCCACAGTTCGACCGCGAGCAGCGCGCCGAACGAGGGCGCGGCAACGAGCCACTGCATCGCCGGATAGCAGGTGAGGATGGCGAGCGCCGTGCAGGCGATCAGCACCGGCGCGCGGCCGACGCGGTCCGACACAGCGCCCGCGATCGGCAGCCAGATGAAGTTCGACACGCCCACGCAGACCGTGACGAGCAGCGCGTCGAGCGACGAGAGATTCAGCTCGACCTTGCCGAAGGTCGGCGTGTAGGCGGTGATCAGGTAGAACGAGGTCGTCGTCATGATGACGAGGCCCATGCCCGCGAGCACGATGCCGTAGTTGCTCGCGATGGCGCGCGCGATCTCGCCGATGCCCGGATGATGGCGGCGCGCTTCGAATTCTTCGGTTTCGCGCAGCGTGCGGCGGATGTAGAACAGGAACGGCACGATCATGCAGCCGACCACGAACGGCACGCGCCAGCCCCAGCTATGCATTTCCGGCGCGGGCACGAGTGCGTGCAGCGCCACGCCGAGCGCGGCGGCGAACACCACGGCGACCTGCTGGCTGCCCGACTGCCACGAGCAATAGAAGCCGCGGTTGCCCTTGGTGGCGATTTCGGCGAGATAGACCGACACGCCGCCGAGTTCCGCGCCCGCCGAGAAGCCTTGCAGCAGACGGCCCATCAGCACGATGGCCGGCGCGGCGATGCCGATGGTGGCGTAGCCCGGCACCACGGCGACGCACAGCGTGCCGACGGCCATCAGCGACAGCGAAAGGATCAGGCCCTTGCGGCGGCCGTGACGGTCCATGTACGCGCCGAGCACGATCGCGCCGAGCGGACGCATCAGGAAGCCCGCGCCGAACACGGACAGCGCGAGCATCAGCGAGGCGAATTCGCTGTCGGCCGGGAAGAACGTCGACGCGATCGCGGCTGCGTAATAGCCGTAGACCATGAAGTCGTACATTTCCAGGAAGTTGCCGCTGACCGCGCGGAACACGGTGCGGGCTTTCGATTCGGGCGCGAGGGCGGCCGTGCCGGAGGTCGGGCGGGCCGGAGCGGCGCTGCTGCTGGCTGGTGTCATGTCGAATACCTTTGGTTGAAGGACGCGTCCGTGGGCGGCGCGGCATGCGTCGTGGCTGCCTCGCCGGTGCGGGATGCATCCCGGTGTTGCCCGGTGTGTCGGCCCGTCTTGCGGGCCGGTTGCGTTGATCTGCCGTGTTCGGTCGGTGGGGGCGGCGGGTGGGTCCCGTCTGCCGGGGTGGTCTTTTTTATGTGCGTTTTAGCGTGATTCTTTTGCTGTCTCTACTGCGTGGTTTGCTGCGTCGGCGTCGGCGTCGGTGCGCTCTGCACGCCAGGCTGCACGCCGGTCACGAATTCGTCGGTCCACGTCTGCGACAGGTCGACGTGCTTCGCGCTCACGCGCGAACCGGCCGTCATCAGCACGTTCAGCACGGTTTGCGGCGCGCCGGGCGGCATCGTGCCGTCGGGCGAGAACGCGGGCTGCGCGTCGGCGAGCGCGCGCGTGTAGGCCGCGCGGTCGCTGCCGGTCACGCCGGGCGGCAGCAGCGCGACGATGTCGGCGGCCGGATGCGAGCCGATGTAGCGCAGCGCGCGCACCAGCGCCTGCACCATCTGTTGTGTTTCGCGGCGATGCTCGCGCACCCAGCTGCGGCGCAGATAGAGGCACGCGCCCGCATACGGGCCGCCGAGCCAGTGCTGCGTGCCCTCGACGCTGCGCATGTCGGCCAGCACGCGCGCCGCGCCGCTCGTCAGCAGACGCGTGGCCGTGGGTTCCTCGACCATGCCCGCGTCGATGCTGCCGTGCTCGATGGCGTCGGCAAAGCGCGTGTCGGTCGCGAGCGGCACGACGGTGTAGTCGCCCGGCGCCACGCCCGCGCGGGTGGCGAGATAGCGCGTGATCACCCAGGTGGACGAACCGAAGCCGGTCACGCCGAAGCGCTTGCCGCGCGCGTCGGCCATCGACTGCATCGCGCGGCCGGCGGCGGAGCGCGTGGACGCCAGTTCCGCGAGGCCCGCCGCGCGCTGGAACACCACGACCGAGAGCACATCCTCGCCGCGGCTTTGCAGATCGATGGTGTGATCGTAGAAACCGACGGCGCCTTCGATGGCGCCCGCGATCAGTTCGGTAGAGGTGTCGATGCCCGCGGGCAGCGAGACGACCTGGACGTCGATCCCGGCGTCGCGGAAATAACCGAGCTGCGCGGCCAGCACGGCCGGCAGATAGACGATCTTCGACATGCCGCCCATCATCAGCCGGATCGGCTCCGCGCGCGCTTGCGCGGCGGCGCCCAGCGCGATGCAGAGCATCAGCGCGCGGCCGAGTTGCTGGGCGCGGAAAAGCATGCGGGGGTGTCTCCTCGTGGCGGTACTGTGATCGAATGGGTGCAAGTATAAAAAAGCAAGCCCTTCTGATTGCTTTCCGGCGCCGAAGGATTTTCTCGGTATTTACCCTTTCGACGAGTGACTCGGAGGGCGGCTCGACGGACAACCCGGCGGCGCGATTTGGGGTGGGATCGGCGGGGGAAGTGTGCGCGAGTGTGCGCGATGTGGCGCGATCAGCGCAGACCGAGCCAGCGTTCGGCGTCGTGCGCGAAGGGTGCGGACGGTTGCACGAAGGCGTTCGCGAGTTCATCGCGTGCGCGCGAGAGAACCAGCGCGAAGCCGCGCAATTCCTGCGTGATGGCGCGTTCGTCGAGGCGGCGGCGCGCGAGCGCGGCGGCGACCGTGGTGTCGATCAGCGCGCGCTGGCGGTCGATCACGTCGATGGCGGCGGCGCGGCACGCCGCGGAAATCCGCGCGACGGCGAGCAGCGCGGGAACGGGCGCAATCGTGAGCCGCGCGCCCGGACGCAGCGCGTTGAGCGAGGCGCGCGCCGACGCCGTCCCGACGAGCGATGTCGCTACCGCATCGCGCCAGAGCGCGCGTTCGAACACCAGCGCATCGCGCTCGCGCGCGAGCGCCTGTGTGTCGATCACGCGGCCCGCTTCGATCAGCGGCGTCGCGCCCGCTTCGAGCCCGTCGCGGATGCAGTCCGCGCCGCGCCAATGCGGCGCCTGCGTGCTCGCGCGCCGCGCGGCGAGCACGAGCGGCTGCCAGCGGTCCGGCACGAGCGGATCGAGCGGCACGGCGGCGCAGCGAGCGGGTTTGCCCGCGTCGTGCAGCGTGCAGCCGCCATCGGCCGCGAGCGCCGGACAGCGCGCCGTCGACGGATAGTCGTAGCCTTGCAGCGTCACCGCGAGCCAGCCGCCGTCGGGCGCGCGATGAAACAGCGCGTTGGCGAGCGCGTTGTGGTCCGCGACGTCGTCATCGTCGAGAAGTCGTGCGTCGGTTTCAGCGTGCAGACGCTCGCCCGCGCGACGGCGCGGCACGCGCTCGATCGCAATGCTGCCGACGAACACCGCGCGCTGCGCGAACCATTCGCGCAGCGAGAGCGCGGGCGGGCTGTTGCAGCATTGGCCGCAGGCGGTGCAGGCGAGCGAGCCGGTGTCGATCACCACGGCCGCCGCACCGAATCCGCGTAGCGTGTGAGCAGGAAATGCGCGATGTCGTCGGAGTGATACGCGGCGATCAGCGTGCGCACCCACGGTTGCGCGCGGTCGGACTCGCGGACCGTCAGCACGTCGGCGTAGGGCGAGCGCGCGTCTTCGTAGCTCACGCTGTCGCGCGCCGGTTGCAGGCCCGCGCGCGCCGCGTCCTCGTTCGGCATCGCGACGAGATCGGCGTGATCGAGCGCCGTGTACAACTGCGCGCGCGGCACCGCGACGAGCTTCAGCTTGAGCCGGTTGCCGGTGATATCGCGCGTGCTCGCGTGCAGGCCCGCGCTGTCGCGGAACGTCACGAGCGTGTCGTTCTGCAGCAGCACGAGCGCGCGCGCGGCGCCGCGCGCGTCGGCGGGAATCGCCACGGTCGCACCGGGCCGCAACTGGCTCAGATTGCGCAGACGCCGCGAGTAAAGCGCCATCGGCAAGGTGACGGTCGGCGCGACGCTCGCGAGCGCGTAACCGTGCGCCGCGCGCGTCGCATCGAGGCTAGATGCGTCCTCGAAGCTGGCGGCGTCGATGCGGTGCGCGGCGAGCGCCGTGTCGATGCGCGCGGGGTCGTCGAACACGACGACGTCGAGCGGCAGACCGCGCGCGGCGGCCACGCGCTTGACCTCGTCCATGATCTGCGCGTGCGTGCCGGGCGTGACGCCCACGCGGATTGCGGCGGACGCGGGCGATGACGTTGGTTGCGTCGCTTGCGCCGGTTCCGCCGCGTGCGCGAGCGCGCCTGCCAGGCATAAGGCCACGGCCGGCATCATCGTCGATACCCCCATCGCGCGCCTCATGCCGGATCCCTCAGCACGGTGCGAAAGCCGATATGCGATGCCGCGAGATCCGCTTCCTGCTGCTCGCGCGACGACGCGCGATAGCGCACGCAGTAATCGCGCGAGCACAGATATGAGCCGCCCTTGATGACCATCGCCGTGTCGTGGCGGCGGCCGGCGGGCGCGACCGCGAAGGTGTCGCCGTTGGTGTGCGACTGATGCGGGCCGCTGTAGGCGTCCCGGGTCCACTCCCACGCGTTGCCGATCATGTCGTAAAGGCGGAAATCGTTGGCCGCGTAGCAGCCCACGGGCGCGAGGCCCGCGTGGCCGTCCTCGGCCGTGTTCAGCACCGGGAACACGCCCTGCCAGTAGTTCGCGGCGGGCTTGCCGTTTGCGTCGGCGGGCGCGGCGTCGAGACTCGCGTCCTGATGGCCCGCCTTGCCCGCGTATTCCCATTCGGCTTCGGTCGGCAGATCGCGGCCGAGCCAGTGCGCGTAGGCGAGCGCGTCGTGCAGCGTGACGAGCGTGACGGGCAGGTTGCCCTTGCCGTCGACATTGCTGCCCGGCCCTTGCGGATGCCGCCACGTCGCGCCGTTCACCCACGACCACCACGCCAGATCGCGCGCGTTCATCTCCTCGCGCGTGGGCACGTGAAAGACCGCCGCGCCGCCCTGTTTTTCGGCTTCCGTGACGTAACCCGTGGCCGCGACGAAGGCCGCGAACTGCGCGATCGTGACGTCGTGCTGATCGATCCAGAAGCCGCTCACGCGCGCGTTGCCGTCGCCGGCCGGACGCTCGTCGGGATAGCCGCGCGTGCTGCCGAACACGAACGCGCCGCCGTGCAGATGCACCATGCCCGCCTTCGGATCGTCGCGCCAGCGCGCGGGCAGGCCGCCGTAGCGCTCGCACCGACGTTCGCTGCCGAGCGCCGCGAGCGGTCGCCCGGTGTTGAGCGCGTCGAAGCCGCCCGCGCCCGCGCTTGCCTGGTACGCATACGACCAGGCGAACGCCGCCGCGAAGATCGCGGCGCCGCCCGCCGCGCCGGTGAGCCAGAAACGCATTGCCGCTTCCTCAGTAATAGCCGTGCGGCTGAAGCGGTTCGACGCCGCCCACGTTCGTCATGTAGTCGTTCCATTGCTGGATCAACTGCTGGATGACGGTGGGATTCTGCGTGGATACGTCGTTGACTTCGCCGCGGTCGCTGGCGAGATCGTAGAGTTGCCAGTGGCCGTCCACGGGGCCGAGCGGCGGCTCGGTCCAGAGCGCTTTCCAGCGGCCGTCGGCGCTGCGCAGATAGGCGCGGCCATAGGCTTCGTCGCCGAATGCGGCCGTGTGCACTTCGCCCGTGCTCGTGCCGTCGAGCAGCGGCAGCAGCGACTTGCCCGTGACCGGATAGACATAGCGGTTGTTATAGACCACCTTGCCCTTGTTCTGGTCGACGCCCGTGAGCGCGCTCACGAGTGCGGGCGCGGGCGTGCTCGGCGGCGTGGCGCCGGCGACGTCGAGGAAGGTCGCGGTGTCGTCGGTGACGTGCGTGAAGACGCGCAGCGTCGCCGCCTGCGTGGTCTGTCCCGGCAGATGCGCGATGGTCGGCACGGACACGCCGCCTTCCGCCGAATAGCCCTTGGTGTAGCGGAACGGCGCGGCGCTGACTTCGGCCCAGCGCAGGCCGTATTGCAGACGCTGCGCGCTCTGCTTGCCGTTGTCGGTGCCGAGCGCGGAGTAGGTGGGCTCCTGCGCGTTGGCCGTGTCGGTGGCGGTGGGGTCCGCGCCCGAGTCGATCGGCCAGCCTTCGGCGCCGTTATCGGACTGGAACATGATGAAGGTGTTGTCGTACTCGCCGATATCCTTCAGATGCTGAATCAGGAGTCCGATGTTGTAGTCGAGATTCTCGACCATGCCTGCGTAGATCTCCATGTAGCGCGCCTGCGACTTGCGCTCGTCGGCGGACAGGCTCGACCACGCCTTGTCGACGTTGCCCTGACCGTAATCGACGTAACCTGCGGACGCCGGATGCACCGCGCTGATGTACTTCGCACTCGCCGTGCCGTTGTTGGCCGTGGCGGCCGAGCGCGTGAGCGTTTCAGGCAGGCCCGGATTGGGCTGGAAGTCGGCGGGAATCAGGCCGAGCGCTTTCTGCCGCGCGATGCGCGCGTTGCGGATGGCGTCGTAGCCCGCGTCGTACACGCCCGCATATTTGTGCAGCCACGGGTCCGGCACCTGCAGCGGCCAGTGCGGCGACGTGAAGGCGGCGTAGGCAAAGAAGGGCTTGCCGTCGCCCTTGTGCGAGTCGATGTAGGAGATCAGCTTCTGCGTATAGAAGTTGGTCGAATAGAACACGGCCGGATTGCCGCCCGTGCCGCCGGGTTGGCCCGGTTGCCCCGGCTGCACGTACACGCCGTCTTCCGTGTAGTTCTGCGAGCCTGCGAGTTCGTGCGCGAAGTGATTCGTGGCCGCGCCGCCGAGCAGCGCGTAGCTGTGTTCGAAGCCCCATTGATCGGGCGTCTGGCCGCTGCCCGAGGCGCTGCCGACGATGCCCGAGCCGAGGTGCCACTTGCCCGCCATGTAGGTGTGATAGCCCGCGTCCTTGAGCAGTTGCGCGACCGACAGCGCGCGATCGTTCAGATAGCCTTCGTACCCGGGCAGACCCTTGCGCTCGTCGGTGGGCACGCCCATCGTGCCTTCGCCGACGAGGTGATGATCGGTGCCCGAAATCAGCATCGAACGCGTGATCGCGCAGACCGTGCCCGCGTGATGGTTCGTGAGAATGCGCCCCGAGGCGACCAGCGCGTCGAGGTTGGGCGTGCTGATTTCGCCGCCGAACGCGTGGATGTCCGAGTAGCCGAGGTCGTCGGCCATGATGTAGAGAATATTGGGCTGTTTGTGCGACGACGCCGACGCGCTCGCCTGCGTCGTGACCGTATCCGAGCCGCCGCATGCGCCGAGCGCGAGCGCGCCCGCGATGGAGGCCGCGGCGACGCGCAGACGCAGCGAGGCGTTCGTTGCCGCTGCGTGTGCTGATCGAATGGTGACGGTATCGGAGGATTGCGTGGCGCGTGCGCGACGTGACGCACGCGCGGATGCGCGAAGGGCGGCCGGGTATCTCATCGTTGTTGTAGTACTTTTTGTAAGTTGGAGCGGCGATCTTATCGGCGGCTGTGTGCGTGCCAAAGTCCGATTCGTCAGTTGCTTCGCGCGAGAACTGCTAAGCCGCGCAACGCCGGCCGCGTCACCCCTTACAATAGGGGCGTTGCTCACCCGCCCGTTCCGAGACCATGACACGAGACCCCCGCCTCACCCTCAACGCGCGCCAGCAGGAGCTGCTCGAATGGGTGCAGCGTGACGGCTTCGTGACCGTCGACGATCTCGCCGCGCATTTCGACGTCACGCCGCAGACCATTCGCCGCGACGTCAACTGGCTCGCCGACATGAATCTGCTGCGCCGCTATCACGGCGGCGCGAGTCTGCCCACGAGTTCGGAAAACGTCTCGTACGGCGCGCGCCAGCACATGTTCCACGAAGAGAAGCGGCGCATCGCGGCGCTCGCGGCTTCGCACATTCCCGATCAGGCTTCGCTGTTCATCAACCTCGGCACCACGACCGAGGAGGTCGCGCGCGCGCTCAATCACCATCGCGGACTGCGCGTGATCACGAACAATCTGAACGTCGCGAGCATGATGAGCGGCTACCCCGAATGCGAGGTGCTCATCACGGGCGGCATCGTGCGGCCGTGGGACAAGGGCATCGTGGGCGAACTGACGATCGATTTCATCCGCCAGTTCAAGGTGGATTACGCGATCATCGGCACCTCGGCGATCGAACTCGACGGCACGCTGCGCGATTTCGACACGCGCGAAGTGCGCGTGGCCGAAGCGATCATCGAGCATGCGCGCACCGTTTATCTCGTGACCGATCATTCGAAGTTCGGCCGCCCCGCGCTCGTGCGCCAGGGACATTTGAGCCAGATTCACGCGCTCTTCACCGATAAACCGCTGCCCGACGCGATGAGCGAGACGATCGCGCAGGCGGGCACGGCCGTGTATATCGCGCAGTGACGTGACGCGTCACGGCCAGGGAGCCTGCGATGGACTTCGAAGCGTTTCTCCGGAAGTGGCAAAACGATCCCTCGACGTCATCGCAGATCGAGCGGCTCGTGCCGATGGCGGCCGCGCTTCGCGAGATGCCGCAATGCCTCGGCGCGGTGCTGGTCGGTTCATTTGCGAAGCAATCCGCTGACCGGCTCTCGGACCTCGACCTCGTCGCCTTTTGCGCGCCAGGCGATGGTCGTGTGCTGTTCGAGGCGATCCGGCAGCAAGTCGCGACGTCGCAGGCGCTTTTCACGCTCGATGGCGCGCACGATGCGGAGAGCCCGTTCCAGAAGCTCATCTTCGACGATATGACGTCGATTGAATTTCACGTCATCGCGCCGGCCACGCAACTCGTACTGGAACAGCCGTTCGTGGAGATCGTGAATCGCGATCGCTATCTGGAGTCGCGCAGCGTGAGCCGCCTGGCAGCGAGCGTCGGGGACGCGTCGTCGGCGTATGGCTATGGCGATCGCGGTCTCGCGTGGGAACTGCTCACTTGCCTGAAATGGCTTTGGCGCGGCGATGTCGCTGCGGCGAAGCGCTATCTGATCGCGCTGGGCAAGGCGATCGACGCGTCGGAAGCGTCGGAAGCGCGCGCAAAGGTCTGACGACCGCTCAAGCTCCCTTCACCGTCTCCGAGAGTATTTCCCCCAGCGTGCGGATCGCCGCGTCGATGCGAGGCGACCACGGATGCCCGTAGTTCAGGCGGATGCAATGCTCGAACGCGCAGGTCGCCGAGAAAATCGGGCCGGGCGCCACGCTGATGCCGCGTCCGATCGCGCGCCGATGCAACTCCATCGCGTCGATCGCTTTGTCGAATCGCAGCCACAGAAAGTAGCCGCCATCCGGAATCGTCCATTGCGTGCCCGCGGGCAGCCAGCGGCGGATCGCGGCGCACAGCGCGTCGCGCTGGTCGCGCAGCGCGAGCCGCATTTTCTTCAGATGGCGCTCGTACGCGCCGTGTTCCAGATAGTCGGCGATGCCGGCCTGCGCCGGAATGCTCGCGGACAGCGTGGTCATCAATTTGAGTCTTTGCACGCGTTCCGCGAAACGGCCCGCGCTGACCCAGCCGACGCGATAGCCGGGCGCGAGCGTCTTCGAAAACGAACTGCAATGCATCACGAGGCCGTGGCGGTCGAAGGCCATCGCGGGCTTCGGATAGTCCGGCGAAAAATGCAGTTCGCCGTACACGTCGTCTTCGATGAGCGGCACGTCGTGTTGCGCGAGCAGGTCGACCAGCGCCTTCTTCTTCGCATCGCTGAGCGTGACGCCGGTCGGATTGTGGAAGTTGGTCATGAACCAGCAGGCGCGCACCGGATGCTTGCGCAGCGTGTTCGCCAGCACGTCGAGATCGAGGCCCGTTTGCGGATCGACGGGAATCTCCACCGCCCGCAAGCCAAGCCGCTCGACCGCCTGAAGCGCCGCATAAAAACCGGGCGATTCGACCGCGACGACGTCGCCGGGCTGCGTCACCGCCATCAGGCAGAGATTGAGCGCTTCGAGCGCGCCATTGGTCACGACGATTTCGTCGGCGGGCTGCGAAATGCCGATACGCATGTAGCGCAGCGCAATCTGGCGGCGCAGATTCTCGTTGCCCGGCGGCAGATCGACCACCGTGCTCCACGGGCTCACGCTGCGCGCCGCGTGGCCGAGCGATTTGGCCAGACGCGACAGCGGGAAAAACGTCGGCGAGGGAAACGCGGAACCGAGCGGCACGATGCCCGGCTGCTTCGCGGCATCGAGCACGGAAAACACCAGTTCGCTGATATCGACCGTGGTGGCTTCATCTTCATCGGCCGTGACCGCCTGCGTGGCCTTGCCGTTCACGGGGCGCGGCGCGACAAAGTAGCCCGAGCGTTCGGCGGCGCGCACGAGTCCCCATTGTTCGAGCAGGTAATACGCGCGCGCGGCGGTCGATTGACTCACGCCGTGCTGGGCGATGATCTGCCGCAGCGACGGCATGCGCGAGCCGGCGGCTACGTCGCCTGAGCGAATTTCGGTCGCCATGATTTGCGCGAGGCGTTCGTAGCGGGTCATAGGTGTCGGTGTGAGCGAAGGCGTGCGAGATCGATCTGCTACGGCGATTTTATCGCCGACTGCTTCTGTGCGTGGATCTCGAATGCGCGCATGATGCCGTTCAGCGCCCCGACGCACTGAGGTTGTTCTGCAAGGGGCGGGGATTACTGCGCGAGTGCCCGGTTCATCACCCAAACCCGCAGTGTTCGCGGCTCTGTATTGCCTGTAGCGCGGCGAACGCCGGCCCTCGGACAGCGATGTCCGAGGGCATTTTTCGTGGGCGCTACGTTATGTGCGCGTGCTCGTGAGCCGAATCTGCTGCGCTCATTTCGTCGCCAACTGCTACTGTCGCGGCGCGGCGAATCGGCGTAACTTCTGCGCTTCATTTTGGTTCGACGCGCGACATGTACCGCTACACAGAATTCGACCGTGCCTTTCTCCGGCAACGGGCTGCGCAGTTCAGAGATCAACTGGAACGCTGGAGTGACGGCCGTCTCGGCGAAGACGCGTTCCGCCCGCTGCGTTTGCAGAACGGCTGGTACGTGCAGCGCCATGCGCCGATGTTGCGCGTGGCGGTGCCGTATGGCGAAGTGTCGAGCGCGCAACTGCGTGTGCTCGCACGGATCGCGCGCGAGTACGACGATCCACCGGCTGACGTCTACGCGTCCGCCATGGCGGCGCAAGGGCAACTCGGCACCACGCGCCTGCCGACGCATTGCGCGCATTTCACGACGCGCACCAACGTGCAGTTCAACTGGATTCCGCTCTCGAAGGCGGCGGACGTCATGGATCTGCTCGCGACCGTCGATATGCACGGCATTCAGACGAGCGGCAACTGCATTCGCAACATTTCCTGCGATGAACGCGCGGGCGTGACGCCCGACGAAATCGCGGACCCGCGTCCGTTCGCGGAGATCATGCGTCAGTGGACGACGCTGCATCCCGAGTTCGCGTTTTTGCCGCGCAAGTTCAAGATCGCGATCACCGGCGCGCACGACGATCGCGCCGCGACGGCCTGGCACGATGTGGGCCTCGAACTGGTGCGCGACGCGGCCGGCGAACTGGGCTTTCGCGTGCGCGTGGGCGGCGGCATGGGACGCACGCCGATGATCGGCACCGTGATCCGCGCGTTTTTGCCGTGGCAACAGATCATGAATTACATCGAGGCGATCGTGCGCGTCTACAACCAGTATGGGCGGCGCGACAACAAATACAAGGCGCGTATCAAGATGCTCGTGAAGGCCGAAGGGCAGCGCTATATCGACGAAGTCGAGGAAGAGTTCCGGCAGATCGTCGAGCGCGACGGCGGTCCGCACACGATTCCGCTGAGCGAACTCGAACGCGTGCGCGCCTGCTTCGAGCCGCCTGCGGCGCTCGCGCAGCGCACGGCATCGCGCGACGCTGCCGAGCCTTCGCGCGCGACTGCAACGGCTACAGCAAGCACAGCGACAACGCCACGCTACGCGCGCTGGCTCGAACGCAACGTCGCGGCCCACAAGGCGCCGTCGCTGCGCATCGTCACGCTGTCGTTCAAGCGTTTACATCAGGCGCCCGGCGACGCCTCGGCCGAGCAGCTCGAACGCGTGGCGGATCTCGTCGATCGTTTTTCCGCGGGCGAAGCGCGCGTGACGCATGCGCAGAATATCGTGCTGCCGTGGGTCCATGAAGACGACCTCGCGGCGTTGTGGGAAGCGGCGTCGCAAGCCGGTCTCGCGAGCGCGAACGTCGATCTGCTGACCAACATGATCGCGTGCCCCGGCGGCGATTTTTGCGCGCTGGCGAATGCGCGCTCGCTGCCCATCGCGGACGCCATCATGGAGCGCTATCAGGATCTCGACGAACTGGAAGACATCGGCGAAGTGGATCTGCATATCAGCGGCTGCATCAACTCGTGCGGCCATCATCACAGCGGACACATCGGCATTCTCGGCGTGGATAAGGACGGCGCGGAGTGGTATCAGATCACGCTCGGCGGCTCGGACGGCACGCTCGCGAGCGGCGTCGCGCAGGCGGGCAAGGTGATCGGGCCGTCGTTCTCCGCGAGCGAAGTGCCGGATGCGATCGAGGCGATGCTGCGCGTCTATCGCGAAACGCGCCAGCCGCTAGACGGCACAGGCGCGGAGAAGTTCGTCGATACCGTGCGGCGCGTCGGACTGGAGCCGTTCAAGACGGCGGCCAATGCCGCGCGCGCACAGCAACGGAGCCTCGCATGAAGCCGCGTCTCGAACTCACGCTGCTCCATCGCGCCGAACATGATGCGCAAGCACGCGACGCGGTCGTGACGCTGCCGAACGACGCCGATCCCTTCGAGCACGCCGAGGCGATTCTCGCCGCGCAGCGCGTCGAATTGCATTTTCCGCAATTCACCGATGGACGCGCATTCAGCCAGGCGTATCTGATTCGCCGTCGCCTCGGATTCAAAGGCGATCTGCGTGCATGCGGCGACGTGTTGCCGGATCAGGTGCTGCAGATCGCGCGCACGGGCTTTTCGAGCGCGGTGCTGCAAGACGGCGTGTCGCGCGAGGAAGCGCGCACGCAGTTGATGCGATTCGGCGGCTTCTATCAGGGCGACGTCACGGCGGGTGCGCCGTTTCACGACGGCGCTCGCGAACGGCACGACGTTTGACTTTGCGGCGCGCGCCGCTCATGCGCTCACAGCATCGGCGAATGCAGATGATCGGGATGATCGAGCATATCGGCGACGAGATGCAGCGACTCTTCCATCGCGAGCGCATCGCCGGGACCGCCGAGACAGATCCGCACGGCATTGGGCGGATTGCCGTCGGTGCTGAAGGCCGCGCCCGACACCACGCCAATCTGTTTGGTGCGCAGATGCGAAGCGAGTTCCGAGGCGCTCCAGCCCGTTTCTCGCGGCACCGTGAGCCAGAGATGAAAACACTGCTTCGAGGTTTCGATCTCGCGCGACGCAAACACCTGCGCCGCAATATGCTGACGCACCGCGCACTCGTCGCGAATCGCCGCGAGCATCTGCTGCGCGATGCCGTTTTCGATCCAGCGCGCAGCGAGATGCGACATATACGGGCTCGCCATCACGGTGGTCGCGCGCAGCGCGCCCGAGAGCCGTTCAGCATGGCGTGAACTGGGCGCGACCACATACGCCACGCGCAGCCCCGCGCCAAAACACTTCGACATGCCGGTCACGTAGTAGGTGAGTTCGGGCGCGAGCGTCGCGAGCGCGACGGGCGGCGCTTCGCAGAGCATGCCGTAGGCGTCGTCCTCGATGATCGGCACGTTGTAGCGCAGGGCGATATCGGCGATATGTTCGCGGCGGTTCTGCGAGAGCGTGCGCGTGGTGGGATTCTGCAGCGTGGGATTGCAATAGAGCACACCGGGCTTGCGCGTCTTGCAGAGCGTTTCGAAGGCGTTGGCGTCGAGCCCTTCGTCGTCGCGCGGCAGCGGCGCGAGCGTCATGCCGAGCTGCGTGGCGATGACCTTCAGGCCCGGATACGCCACGCAATCGACGCAGATCGTCTCGCCCGGCTTCACGAGCCGCAACAGCAACGCCACCAGCGCGTTATGAATGCCGGGGCAGACGAGCACGGCGTCGGCGCGATGCGAAGGCACCGTATGGCGCAGCCATTGACTCGCCACGCCGCGCTCGAATTGCGTGCCGCCGAAATCCTGATAACGCAGCATCGACCAGGCGTCCGCCGCGCCGATGATCTGCGCCGCCGATTCCGCGAGCAGCGCGGTCATCTCCGGCGGCTCGGGCGGCATGTTCATCGTCATTTCGAGCGCCGTGCCCGCGCGCAGCGGCACGGCGGGCGGCCGTCCGCGCACATACGAGCCGCTGCCCGCGCGCGAATCGATCAGGCCGCGCTTGCGCGCTTCGGCATAGCCGCGCGCGAGCGTGGTGTAGTTGATCTTCAGCGCATCCGAAAGATCGCGCAACGCCGGCAGCCGATCGCGCGGACGCAGGCGTCCGCTCGCCACGTCTTCCTCGATGAGATCGGGAATCGTCTGATAAACCGGCTTGTCGCTTTCGGCGAGCCGTTTGAGCCAATGGGCGGTAACGTTCGACATGGACGTGCGCGAGCAATCGCGTGAAGAATGAGCCTCTTCATTCTAGTGACGATCGTCGCCGGAAAATAAATCAATTGATCGCGCGTGATTGCATCGAATGATCCGAATTGATGCATGCAGGCACCGATTCGACGATTCTCTGCCCCATGCGCGGGCGGCCTTTAAATCAAGCGCATCGCCGCGTCCACGGTGTGCCGGTGCACGCGAGCCGCGCGCGCAGAAAAATTCGCCTGGATCATTCGCGACAGGCGGCAATGATTGGAAATTGATCGCATGGCACACGACGTTTGATGGCATAGCCGTTGCGAAATGAGAGACGCCGGCCACCGGTCGGACCAGTCCTCAATCATTGAACGGAGTCACGCAATGCCCGCCATCACCACGCCTGCCCACAAGACCGGCGACTTCCTCGTCGACTACGAAGAGAAGGTGTTCGAGGACGTCAAAGCCGAGCCTGGCGAGAAAGCGCTCGTCACGTTCCATACCGTTGCTTTCGAAGGCTCGATTGGCTTCGTCAACATGCTGCAAGCCACGCGTCTGCAACGCAAGGGCTTCGAAACCTCGATCCTGCTCTATGGTCCCGGCGTGATGCTCGGCGTCCAGCGCGGCTTCCCGACGCTCGGCGCCGAAGCGTTTCCGGGCCACCTGAACTTCAACAACCAGTTGATGAAATTCATGGCCGAAGGCGGCAAGGTCTACGCCTGCCGCTTCGCCTTGCAGGCGCTCTACGGCCAGACCGAGAAGGCGCTGATCGAAGGCGTGCGCCCGATCAATCCGCTCGACGTGCTCGATCTGAAGCTGCTGCATCGCAAGTCGAACGCGCTCGTGATCGATACCTGGACTGTTTGAGCACGCACGGGTATCGCCATGTCGACTCCATCTTCGAAGCGCATCGTGCGCGCCGCCGCGGTGCAGATCGCGCCGGATCTTACCTCGGGCGCCGGCACGCTCGCGCGCGTGTGCGACGCCATCGTCGAGGCCGCGCGTCAGGGCGTGCAGCTCGCGGTGTTTCCCGAAACCTTTCTGCCGTACTACCCGTACTTCTCGTTCGTGCTGCCGCCGGTGCAATCGGGCGCCGAACATCTGCGGCTTTACGAAGAAGCGGTGACGATACCCGGACCCGTGACCGACGCCGTGGCCGCGCTCGCGCGCGAGCACGGCATGGTGATCGTGCTCGGCGTGAACGAGCGCGATCACGGCAGCCTCTACAACACGCAACTGATTTTCGACGCGGACGGCCAGCTCAAAGTGAAGCGCCGCAAGCTCACGCCGACGTTTCATGAACGCATGATCTGGGGGCAGGGCGACGCCGCCGGTCTCAAGGTTGCGCAGACGGCGGTCGGCCGCGTGGGCGCGCTCGCGTGCTGGGAGCACTACAACCCGCTCGCGCGCTACGCGCTCATGACGCAGCACGAAGAGATTCATTGCAGCCAGTTTCCGGGCTCGCTGGTCGGTCCGATCTTCGCCGAACAGATCGAGGTGACGATCCGTCATCACGCGCTCGAATCGGGCTGCTTCGTTGTCAACGCAACGGGTTGGCTCAGCGACGCGCAGATCGAATCGATCACGCCCGATCCCAAACTGCAAAAAGCGCTGCGCGGCGGCTGCAATGCGGCGATCGTCTCGCCCGAGGGCCAGCATCTCGCCGCGCCGCTGCGCGAAGGCGAAGGCATGGTGATCGCCGATCTCGACATGGCGCTCATCACCAAACGCAAACGCATGATGGATTCGGTGGGCCACTACGCGCGCCCCGAACTCCTCAGTCTCGCGATCAACGAGCGGCCCGCCGCGCCCGTGGTTTCTTTCGACGAAGCGGGCGCCGCCCCTTCCTGGAGTGCTCAGCATGAATGCCAGCGTCAATCTGCCGGAAACGACACGGCCCGAGTCGATACTGCCCGAGTCGAAACTGCAACTGCTGACTGAGTTGCAGTCGAGCGGACTGCGGCTCGCCGCGCCGGACGCGGCGGGGCTCTCGCGTCGCGGCGGCGCGGGGCCGTCCGATCACAAGGCCGTGGTGATCGACGGCGTCACGCTGATGGTGCCGGTGCATACGCACGGCGCGCATCAATCGGCGTTCGTGGCCGAGGCGCCCGATGCGAACGGCGTCAGCGTGCTCGCGCGCGGCACCATTCCGGTCGCGCAGATCGCGTTCGCGAAGACGCCGCGCTTCTACAAGCTGCAGACGCTCGACGGCGTGCCGTATTCGCACATCGCCACGCTGCATGGCACCGACGTGCTCGCGACCACGGTGCTGCAAACCTGCATTCGCTACGAAAGCCGCAAGAAGGCGTGCAAATTCTGCGCGATCGGGCAGTCGCTGGCGGCAGGCCGCACGGTCGCGCACAAGACGCCCGAGCAACTGGCCGAAGTCGCGCGCGCGGCCGTGCTGCTCGACAAGGTCAAGCACATGGTGCTGACGACCGGCACGCCGCCCACGCCCGATCGGGGCGCGGCCGTGTTGTGCGACAGCGCGCGCGCGATCCGGCGCGCCGTCGATCTGCCGATCCAGGCGCAGTGCGAACCGCCCGACGACGACGCGTGGTTCGCGCGCATGCGCGAGGCCGGTATCGACACGCTCGGCATGCATCTCGAAGTGCTCGGCGACGCGCTGCGCGAACGCATCATGCCGGGCAAGGCGACCGTGCCCGTGAGCCGCTATATGACGGCGTTCGAGGCGGCGGTAAAGGTGTTCGGACGCGGCCAGGTGAGCACCTATATTCTCGCCGGTCTGGGCGATTCGCCGGAGCGGATTCTCGACACGGCGCAGCGCCTCGTCGCGCTCGGCGTGTATCCGTTCGTGGTGCCGTTCGTGCCGATTTCCGGCACGCCGCTCGAAGATCACGCGCCGCCCACGCCCGACTTCATGCGCGCGATTCTCGCGCCGCTCGGCGCGATGGTGCGCGAAGCCGGTTTGCGCGCCGACGAGATCAAGGCCGGTTGCGGCAAATGCGGCGCGTGCTCGTCGTTGTCGTCGTTCGAAAAGGTGGCGGCATGAGCGGCGTCTATCGTGGAATCGATTCGAGCCCGGAAATCGTGGTGCGCTGGGCGCGCGAACGCTGGGAGATCGACGGCGCGTATGCGTTGCGGCGCGAGGTGTTCTGCCGCGAGCAAGGGCTTTTCGAGCACGACGATCTCGATGCCGTCGACGCCCACGCGCAGTTGCTCGTCGCGGTGTGCGACGCGCGCGTGGTGGGGACCGTGCGCATTCATCGGCGCGACGCGGCCGATTGCGGCACGACATGGTTCGGCTCGCGCCTCGCCGTGAGCGAAGCCTTCCGCCGTCACGGACGCATCGGCGCGACGCTGATCCGGCTCGCGGTCAGCAGCGCGCACGCGCTCGGCTGCGAGACCTTTCTCGCGCACGTGCAGGCGCAGAATGCGCCGCTGTTTCAGCGTCTGCATTGGCGCACGCTCGACGTGGCGATGCTGTTCGGACTCGAGCATCACCGGATGCAGGCCGACCTTGCTCACTACCCCCGTGCGCGACGCCTTATCTCGGCTTCGTGGTCGATCAGCGGAGGGCCGCGTGATGGCCGATGACGCAACCGTTGACACGACCGTCGATACAACGACGCTCGACGACCTCGTGGCGAGCGTGCGCGCAAGCCGAGGCGTAGCGCACAAGACCGATATCGCGCCCGTGCTCGCGGCGTTCGCGGACGCCGACGCGTCCGCCGTCATCGGCGCGGGCGACGACTGTGCCGCGCTGCCCGATGGCGACGGCTATCTGCTGTTCGCAGCGGAAGGCATGGTGAGCGATCTGATCGACGCGATGCCGTGGTTCGCGGGCTATTGCTCGGTGCTGGTCAACGTCAGCGACGTGTGCGCGATGGGCGGCCGGCCGCTTGCGGTCGTCGACGTGATCTGGAGCGACGGCCTGGCGAACGCGACGCCGGTGCTCGAAGGCATGGCGGCGGCGGCGCGACAGCTCGGCGTGCCGATCGTCGGCGGCCACAGCAACGCGCGCAGCGAACGAACGCAGCTTGCCGTGGCGATTCTGGGCAAAGCGAAGCGGCTGCTCTCCAGTTTCGCGGCGCGCGCGGGCGATCGGCTGATGATGGCGGTCGATCTGCGCGGCGCGTTCGTGGAGCCGTATCCGTACTGGAATGCGGCCACGGAAGCGCCCGCCGAACGCATTCGCGGCGACCTCGCCGTGCTCGCGCAACTCGCCGAAAACGGGCTGTGCGAAGCAGCCAAGGACATCAGCATGGCCGGCATCGCGGGTACCGCGATGATGCTCGCGGAGTGCTCGCAGGTGGGCGTGCGTATCGATCTCGACGCCGTGCCGCGTCCGCCGGGCGTCGCACTGTCGCGCTGGATGCAGGTGTTCCCGAGCTTTGGCTATCTGCTGAGCGTCGCGCCGCATCACGTCGACGCGGTGCGCGCGTGCTTCGGCGCGCGCGGCATCGCGTGCGCGAGCATCGGCGAGGTGCACGCCGAACCGACGATCGACCTGCAATGGCGCGGCGAGACGCGCACGGCATGGCGTCTCGACGAGCGCGCCTTCATCGTTCCGGCCGACCGGCGCGCGACCCGCGCGTGGGACGCGCCGGCAGTCTGAATCCACCGTTTTGAATCCACCGTTTGAAAGTTGAACCCCAGGAGAACGCGATGCCCGTTACGCATTTCGTCGTGCGCTGGCCCGACGGCGAAGAGGAGCGCTGCTATTCGCCGTCGACCGTCGTGCGCGAATATCTGCGCCCCGGCGACTATCCGCTCGACGTCTTTCTCGCGCAGGCGCGCGACGGACTCGCGGCGGCCTCGGAACGCGTGCGCGCGAAGTTCGGTTACGCGTGCTCGTCGGCGATGGACCAATGGGCGGCGCTCGAACGCCGCGCCGAACCCTTTCGCACACAGGACGCCCAGGTCGTCACTGTCGTGCAGATCGATTGAAACGTCATAAGGAGAAACGCATGTCCACCCAGACGCACGCGGCCACGTCCGCCCCGACGTCGACGCCCCTTTGCGACGAGCATGTGAGCGTCGTCGTGGTGGGCGGCGGTCAGGCCGGTCTGTCGATGAGCTATTGCCTCAAGCAGTACGGCATCGATCATGTCATGCTCGAAAAACACACGGTTACGCATACGTGGCGCGAACAGCGCTGGGACGCGTTCTGTCTCGTCACGCCGAACTGGCAATGCGCGCTGCCCGATTATCCGTATCGCGGCGACGATCCGCATGGCTTCATGAAGAAGGACGAGATCATCGCGTGGCTCGACGGTTTCGTGCAGCACGTCGACGCGCCGGTGCGCGAAGGCGTGGCGGTCACGCGCGTGACGCGGCGCGCGCAGGGCGGCTTCGTCGTGCAGACGAGCGCGGGCACGCTGAGCGCCGATCAGGTCGTGGTGGCCGCGGGCGGTTATCACACGCCGATCGTGCCGCGCATGGCCGAGCGTCTGCCGTCGTCGGTCGTGCAGATCCAGTCGTCGGAATATCGCAATGCGGGCGCGCTGCCCGAAGGCGCGGTGCTCGTGGTCGGCTCGGGGCAGTCGGGCGCGCAGATCGCGGAGGATCTGCATCTGGCCGGACGCAAGGTCGTGCTCGCGGTCGGCGAAGCGCCGCGTTGCGCGCGTTTCTATCGCGGCCGCGACGTGGTCGACTGGCTCGCGGACATGAAGTATTACGACATGCCCGTGGAAGCGCATCCGTTGCGCGAAGGCGTGCGCGACAACACCAATCACTATGTGACGGGCCGCGACGGCGGCCGCGATATCGACCTGCGCAAGTTCGCGAGCGAGGGCATGGCGCTCTATGGCGCGCTCGACGATTACGTCGATGGCGCGCTGCGTTTCAGGCCGAATCTGCGCGCGAATCTCGATAGCGCCGACGAAACCTATAACCGCATCAACGCGTCGATCGACAAGTTTATCGCGCAGAAGGGCATCGATGCGCCGCCGGGCGAGGTCTATCGCGCCGTGTGGGAACCGCAGGCGGAGCGCAGCGCGCTCGATCTCGCGTCGAGCGGGATCGGCAGCATCGTCTGGTGCATCGGCTTTCGTCCGGACTTCAGCTGGGTCGATCTGCCGATCTTCAACGGGCGCGGCTATCCAGGCCACGCGCGCGGCGTCACCGCGCAGGAAGGACTCTATTTTCTGGGCCTGCCGTGGCTGCATACGTGGGGTTCGGGCCGCTTCTCCGGCATCGCGCGCGACGCCGCGTTTCTGGCCGATCGTATTGTCGAGCTGGCGCGGCCCGATGCGCGCGCGGCGTGACGTTGCGCCCGCGAAGCCGCCCGCGCCAGGCCGCACGCACTATCTCGCGGGCATGCCCGAGCTGGCTTTTTCCGGGCTGTCCGAGCAATGGCTGTTGCGCACCTGCGGGCAATTGCACTGGAACGGTCTCGCGGATCAGGTGCGCCTCGCCGCGCCCGACTTCTACGACGACGCGGGCCGCAAGTCCTACGCCGCGTTCACGGCGATACGCGTGCGCGAGGCGCGGCTGGAAGACGTGAGCGAGAACCAGCGCTTCGCCATCGAGGCCGACGTGCGCCGCATTGCAGGCGCGCGTCACTTCGGCGAGTTTCGCGTGTTCACGACCGAGAGCGCGATTGCGAAGGTCGAGATGCTATCGACCTTCGTGCGGCGCGCGTCGAGCGGCGACAACCGCTCGGTCTGCAAGGCTTCGTTCGATCGCCTGCCGGTCACGACCGCGCCGCCGCCCGCCGCCGCGCAAGCCATGCTCGAACAAAGCAGGCGGCTTCGCGCAGGCGAATGGACGCAGCACGGACGCCTTGACCGGAACGCGCACGCGGTCGAGCACGTGGTCGACTATCTGCCGTGCCCGACGCTCGATTTCAACGGCGCGCATCTGCTGTATTTCGCGAGTTTCCAGTCGATGGTCGACCGCGCCGAGTGGCATTGGCGCTCGACGCAGCACACGGCGCCGCCTTCGCTCGTCGAGCGCGAGATGGCGTTCTACGGCAACGCGAATGTCGGCGACAAGCTCGTGCTCGCGTTCGGCGCGCGTCACGCGGATCACGCGGGGCTCTCGCACTGGTGCGCCATTTCCCGCGCGGCGGACGGCATGCGAATCGCCGACGTCGTGACGCACAAGCGCTGGTCGCACGAATGATTCCGCATGACAAATCCGCATGAATGACGCCTTTTCCGTGCCGCGCAAGCCGCTCTACACGCGCGCCGATCTGCCCGATGTGCCGTGGCTCGATGCGCGCCCCGGCGAGTTCCCGTTCGTGCGCGGCATCCACGCGGCGATGTACGCGCAGCGGCCGTGGACCATCCGCCAATACGCGGGCTACGCCGACGCGAGCGCGACGAATCTCGCCTATCGGCGTGCGATAGAAAGCGGCGCGCGCGGCTTGTCGGTTGCGTTCGATTTACCGACGCATCGCGGACATGATTCGGATGACGAATCAATCGGCGGTGATGTTGGCATGGCGGGCGTCGCGATCGATTCGGTCGAGGATATGAAGCGCTTGTTCGAGGGCATCGCGCTCGACGAAGTCTCCGTTTCGATGACGATGAGCGGCGCGGTGTTGCCCGTGCTCGCGGCCTTTATCGTGGCGGCGGAGGAGTCCGGCGTCGCCGCTGAGCGCCTGCGCGGGACGATCCAGAACGACATCCTCAAGGAGTTCATGGCGCGCAACACGTGGATCTTCGCGCCGCAACCGTCGATGCGCATCGCGACGGATGTGGTGCAGCACGTGCTCGCGCATCTGCCGCAATTCAACGCGATGTCGGTGTCGGGTTATCACCTGCAGGAAGCGGGCGCGGACGGCGTGCTGGAGCTGGCGCTCACGCTCGCGAACGCGCGCGAATATGTGCTGCGGCTCGTCGATGCAGGCGCGGATGCCGATCGCGTCTGCGCGCAATTGAGTTTCTTTTTCGCCGTGGGCCCGGACTTCTTCGGCGAGATCGCGAAGCTGCGCGCGGCGCGCGTGTTGTGGGCGGAGCTGGCGCGTTCGCTGGGCGCGCGTTCGGCACGCGCGGCGCAGTTGCGCATGCATTGCCAGACGGCGGGCTCCAGCCTGCACGCCCAGCATGCGCACAACAACATCGTGCGCACGACGATCGAAGCGCTGGCGGCCGTGCTCGGCGGCACGCAGTCGCTGCATACGAACGCCTGGGACGAAGCGCTCTCGCTGCCCGGCGAGGCCGCGGCGACGCTGGCGCGCGACACCCAGCGGATGCTTCAGCACGAAATGGGCTTGTGCGAGACGGCCGATCCGCTGGGCGGCGCGTATATGGTCGAAGCGCTGACCGCGCGCACGATCGACGCCGTGAAGGCGAGGCTCGCCGACATCGACGCGCAGGGCGGCGTGATCGGCACGATCGAGTCGGGTTGGGTGCAGGCGCAACTTCATCGCGCGGCGACGCAAACCCAGGCGCGCATCGACTCGGGCGAGCAGGTGATCGTCGGCGTGAACCGCGATCGCGCGGCGCCGCCCACGGACAGCGAATGGCTCGACGTCGACGCACGCGTGGTGCGCGCCGTGCAGATCGACCGACTGCGCCAGTTACGTGCGAGTCGCGATGCCGCCCGCGTGCGCGCTGCGCTCGATGCGCTCACGCATGGCGCGCGCACGGGCGAGGGCAATCTGCTGGCCTTGACGATCGACGCCATGCGCGCCCGCGCGAGCGTGGGCGAATGCACGGCGGCGCTGGAACGGGTGTGGCCGCGCTGGCACCGGGCGCTCGCGAGCGAGGCGCAGATCTACGCGGCGGCGCGCGGCGACGATGCGGCGTGGAACGCGGCGCGCCACGCCGTGGCGCAGTGGACCGCGTTGCAAGGGCGCGCGCCGCGCATGGCGCTCGCGAAGCTGGGCCTCGACGGCCACGACCGCGGCGTGCGCGTGGTGGCGGCCGGGCTCGCGGATGCGGGCTTCGATGTGCGCCTCGGGCCGCTGTTTACGACACCGCAAGAGGTGGCCGCGTGGGCGCACGCGTGCGATCCCGACATCGTCGGCGTATCGACGCTGGCGGGCGCACATGGCGCGCTGGTGCCGACACTCCTCGACGCGTTGCGGGCGCATCGCTGCGACGCGCCGCTCGTGCTCGGCGGCATCGTGCCCGAAGCGCATCGCGAGGCCCTGCTCGCGGCGGGCGTGGCGCGGATCGTCGGGCCGGATACGCCGCTCGACCGGATCGTTCTCGACGTGCTCCGGGCGCTCAGCCCGCAGGCGCAGCCTTCGCCCTGCTGAAAGCGCGCGCGGCGCACCGGCCGCACCAAAGTACCAGCATCGGCGGCTTGCCCGCGCGCCGCACCGTCGCGGGGCATGCGCCTGCACGCCCCGGAACGCCCGCCCGGCGGATTTTCCAGCCGATTCGGCAGGCCCCGCCGCGCAACGCCCGTTCCCAAAAAGTGCCAGCGAATCTGCAATTTGTATAGGGACAAGTCCGCGCCTCGGGCCTATCTTCCTATCAGCCTGGCGGTTTGCGCTTTGCTGTGACGCTGATAAAAAATGGAGACTAGTACTGTGCGTTCTTCGCTTCAGTTGAAAACGAAAATCCTGACTTGCCTTTCTCTTGCCACCGCCGTCGCGCTCGCTCACGCAGCGGAACCCGCGACGACGACCAAAGGCGACCTGTTGATTTACCGGATCGGCCCCACCACCTCCGAACTCTACGTCGCCAATGCCGACGCCAGCGACGAACATCGGCTCATTCAGTCCGATGGTTTCGACTATCACGGTGCATTCTCGGCGGACGGCAAGTGGGTCGTCTTTACGTCCGAGCGCGACGGCCTCGGCCATGCGAGCCTGTACCGCGTGCGGGTGGACGGCACGGGCCTGCAGCGCCTGACCGACTGGACCGGCATCAGCGACGCCGCGGTCTTCAATCCGACCGATTCGAATGTCATCGCGTTCGTTTCCTCGCGCCGCGGCAAGAATACGTGGGGCACCACGAATATCTGGACGCTCAACATCAAGACCGGCGCGCTGCATAACGTGACCGGCAACATCAAGTTCGATCCGGACAAGCCGCACAGCTTCTTCCGTCCTTCGTGGTCGCCGGATGGCAAGTGGATTGCGCTGTCGTCGGATATCGGCAGCGAATGGCGCGGGCACAACCTGCCGGTCGGGTGGGAGCGCACCCAGGAAGGCAGCATCTACGAAATCCATCCGGATGGTACGGGCTTCAAGCAGATTTCCGCGCGCGCCGGCTATACCGAAGGTTCGCCGTCGTGGTCGCAGGACAGCAAGCACGTCGTGTTCTACGAAACGCCGGTCGAATCGACCTGGGGCGCACACCGTCCCGAAGCCATCGGCAAGGTCGAGACGCAGATCGTGCAGGTCGACGTGGCGACGGGCGAGCGCAAGGAGCTGACGAGTTCGCCGGGCTTCAAGGTGTTCCCGCAGTACGTGGGCGCGAACGACGTCGCGTGGCACATCAAGAACGGCCCGCAGGAAGGCCTCTACACGACGAGCGGCCAGTCGCGCGTGACGGCGGGCAGCGGCATTCGCTCGCCGCATTACTCGGCCGACGGCAAGAAGGTCGTCTACGAGAAAGTGGTGTATGCAAAACCGTTCCATCCGAACGGCACGCCGCTTTACAGCTTCGATCCGCAATGGAACTACCGTTTCGTCGATGTCTTCCCGCAACTCTCGCGTGACGGCAAGTCGCTCGTGTACACGGAGAAGGCGGTGGGTTCGTCGATCGTGGTGTCGAATGCCGACTTCAGCGACGCGCGCCATATCTACGACCCGGCCACCAGCGGTCTCGATCCGAAGTTGATTCAGATGGGTCTCGCGGGCGCGTTCCAGCCGACGTGGTCGCCGGACAAGCAATGGGTGGCGTTCGGCGTGGGCGGCTGGTTCTTCACGCGCGATCACATGCCGGGCCGCATCATGCGCATCAAGGCCGACGGCAGCATGAACGGCAAGCCGGAAGTGCTGACCGACGGCAAGGAGAACGCGGGCTTCCCGAGCTATTCGCCGGACGGCACGCGCATCGTCTACCGCGTGTGGAGCGAGACGGACAAGGGCCTGCGGATCCTCGACCTCGCGACGCACAAGACCACGGTGCTGACCACCGAGCCGGACAATCTGCCCGGCTGGTCGCCGGACGGCCAGCGGATCGTGTTCACGCGCAAGGAAGTCAATCCGACCGATCCGAACAAGTTCCATTACGACGTGTACACGATTCATCCGGATGGCTCCGACGTGCAGCGCGTCACGACGCCGGGTTCGAATCAGGCGCACGCGACCTGGACGTGGGACGGCCGCATTGCGTACAGCTCGGGTGAATATGGCTTCCGCGACGAGCTCTCGCTCTACGACGACACGTTCCAGCCCGACGGCCAGAACTGGGTGATGAATGCGGACGGCAGCGATCGTCATGCGATTACCGACACGCTGTGGGAAGACTCGATGCCGCTGTATATTCCCCGTCAATAAGAACGCACTGAAGTTTTAAACCGCAAAGGCACCGTGCTCAGGCACGGTGCCTTTTTGTTTTCATCGCGTTCTTATCGACGCCATAGCATCGGATTCCTGATTAATTGAAAAAATGCCTTGAAATAGCCTGAAATATGGGCGCCTTCGCGAATCCAGACTTACCCGAATGCCCCTTCAGATCGCTAAAAAGTGCCAGCGAAAATCACTTTTGTGTAAAGGCAACCACGCTGCTATCGCTTAAATTGCCTATCACCGCAGCCCGGCTTTGACTAACGCGATTCACGAAACTTCACGGAACGCGTGGCCGACGGTGCGAAAAATCGAGTCGAAAATCGACCGCGTCTTGCATATCGACAAATATGGAAGGAGACATGAAAAAATCAAACGCTACCCGCATGCCGATGTTGGGTGTGGCTTTCGTCGGCTTGCTGGCTGGTGCGGGGGCCGCTCATGCAGCAGATCCGTCAGCAGGCGCATCGACTGCATCGAGCATATCGAATTCATCGAATTCATCGAGCGCAACCCAGGTCGCCCAGGCAGGCGGTTCGATCTCCAGCGCCGCGCCTCTGACGCTCTCCCAGGCCAGCACGGTGACTGCGCCGCTCTCGCCGCCGCCGAGCCTCTACACGCCGCCGACCTCGTGGAACGACACGTATATCGGCTATCGCGTGGGCACCAACTTCTACTATCCCGGCGTGCGAACGGCATCCGGCGCGCCGGCGAAGATCACGCAGAACATCGGCTATCTGACGACCACGGGCGGCTTCAAGTACGGCAGCTACGCGTTCAACGTGGACTACCTCGTCTCCAGCATGGCGAACCCGGAAGCGGGACCGACCAATGCCTACGGTTATGCGACGGCAGGTTCGGGCGGCGCGCAGGAAGTCTATAGCGTCGGCCGCGTCACGTTCAGCGCGAGCAAGATTTTCGGCCGGCCGTTTTCGTATGGCGTCATGCGCGATTTCGGGCTGACCGTGGGCTATGAATTCGGCACCAAGAACGACGCCTACGCCGAACGGGCTCGCATGGTGGTGGTCGGGCCGACCATCGACTTCGCGATTCCGAATGGCTTCTGGAACGTCACGCTCGGCGTGCGCACCGAGAGCAATCACGACGGCATCACGAATGTCGAGGTGCATTTCAACCCGGCGGTTCACCTCGAAAGTTCGTGGCTCTACGCGTTCCGTCTCGGTCCCGTGCCGCTGGTATTCAAGGGTTTCGCCAGCGTCACCGGGCCGAAGGGCCGCGATGGCTTCGGCGTGGAGACCACGACGGAATTCCTGACGCGCGCCTATCTGCTGGCGGACGTCGGTTCCTTCGTCGGTCATCCGCGCACGGCCTACATGGGTCTCGGTTACGAATACTGGCACAACATGTACGGCACGCGCTCTTCGGAACAGCCGGGCACGACGCAGACCTCGGTCCCGATGTTCGTGGCGGAAATCCACTTCTGATCGGTCCGCGATTCAACGCGGCCATCGTCGACCCAGGGGACTGGGAGGCGATGGCCGGCAATGCGATCGGTCCGGCGCCGACGAAAATCGACAATAAAGAGAGGAATGGGAATGATGAAGAAGCGACTCACAGGCATCGCGCCGCCGAAGGCCACGGGCCTCGTTTTAACGCACCGGTGACATTGCTGAGGTCCATGACGTGTCCGCTCTCGACTCGTACCTGCAGACCAACCTGAAGGCGCGGCATCTGCGCCTGCTCGTGGCGATCGACACTTATCGCAATCTGACTCAGGTCGCCGACGTCACGAACGTGACGGTGCCAGCCATTTCCAAGTCCCTTGCCGAACTCGAACGCGGGCTCGGCCTCACGCTGTTCACGCGCACGGCGCGCGCGCTCGTGCCCACCCAGTACGGCGATTGCCTGATCCGCCACGCGCGCGAACTGCTGACCAATCTGAATCAGACTCGCGACGAACTGAAGGCGTTGAGTTCCGGCACTGAAGGCAAGATCCATATCGGCATGTTGCCGGCTTCGGCCTCGGTGTTGCTGCCGCAGGCGCTGAGCCTGCTCAAGCAGCGTTCGCCGGGCACCAACGTGATGGTGACCGAAGGCACGACGGCGTCGCTGCTGCCCGAACTCTGGCAAGGCCATCTCGATCTCGTGGTGGGCCGCTTGCCGCCGCCCGATACGCTCGGCAGTTTCGAAGAGCGGGAGCTGCTCGAGGAACCCGTGACGCTGATGGTCGGCCGCCACCATCCGCTTGCGCGCAAAAAGCAGTTGAACTGGTCGGATCTGCGCCCCTTTCCGTGGATCTTGCCGCCGCCCGGTTCGATATTGCGCGATCCGCTGGAACGCGCGCTCGAAGCGCATGACGTGCCGCTGACGAACAACTACATCGAGACGCTTTCGATGCATGTCGCGCGCGTGCAACTGCAAATTTCCGACTTCATCGCCGTGATGGCGGGCACGCCCGGCGGCGACGCGGCCCAGCCTTTTCACACGCTGCCCTTGCGGCTGCCGCGGCTGCTGCGGCCCGCCGGCGTGCTGTGGAATCGCAATCGCGGCTTGACGCCCGGCGCGCGGCGCATGCTGTCGTGCCTCGAAGAGATTGCCGAACAGCTGGAAGCGGGGGCGGTGAGCGCGCGCGCGGTGCCGGCGGTTTCTTTAGCCACTGGCTGACTCACACTCGAACTCATTCAATACTCGGAAACGCTGCGTTTGATTTCCGGATGGAACCCAACATGATCATCGATTGCCACGGTCACTTCACGACCGTTCCCGCTTCGTTCCGCGACTGGCGCGCGAAGCAGATCGCCGCCGCCAACGACCCGGCCAACGCACCGCCGCTTTCGGGCGCGCACGTGAGCGACGACGAAATCCGCGAAGGCGTCGGCAACGGCCAGTTGCGCCTGCAAAAAGAGCGCGGCGGCGACCTCACGCTGTTCTCGCCGATCGCCGGCCTGATGAGCCATCACCTCGGCAACGAGCGCACCAGCCTCGAATGGGCCGAAGTGTCGAACAACCTCGTGCGCCGCGTCTGCGATATCTATCCGGACAACTTCGTGCCGGTCTGCCAGCTGCCGCAATCGCCGCTCGCGCCGCCGAAGAACTCCGTCGCCGAACTGCGCCGCTGCGTCGAGGAAATGGGTTTTGTCGGCTGCAATCTGAATCCGGATCCGAGCGGCGGTTACTGGACCGGCAAGCCGATGACGGACCGCGAATGGTATCCGCTTTACGAAGCGCTCTGCGATCTCGACGTGCCCGCCATGATTCACGTGGCCGCGTCGTGCAACGCCTGCCATCACGGCACCGGCGCGCATTATCTGAACGCCGATACCTCGGTCTTCATGCAACTGCTGCAAGGCAACGTATTCAAGGATTTCCCGACGCTGCGTCTCGTGATTCCGCACGGCGGCGGCGCGGTGCCGTATCACTGGGGTCGTTATCGCGGCATGTCGCTGGAAATGATGGATCGCCCGCTCGAAGGTCTGCTGAACAACATCTTCTTCGACACCTGCGTGTATCACCATCCGGGCGTTGAATTGCTCACCAAGGTCGTGCCGACGAGCAACGTGCTGTTCGGTTCGGAAATGATCGGCGCCGTGCGCGGCCGCGATCCGGATACCGGCGAGTATTTCGACGACACCAAGCGCTACGTCGACGCCTGCGACGCGCTGAGCGATGCCGACCGTCACGCGATTTTCGAAGGCAACGCGCGCCGTGTGTATCCGCGCCTCGATGCGCTTCTCAAGTCCCGCGGCCTGTAATCGCGCCCGTTATGAACGACATCGACATGCGTCCTGCGCGACGGCTCGCTCGCCGCGCACCGCGATCCGGCGAACGGCAAGCATGAAACTGGTCCATCAACTGCCGTTGGCATTGGGCGCCGCGCTGCTGGTCGCCGCGGGCGCGGGGCTGTTTGGCGTGTTGCAGATGAACCGCGCCGCGCACACCTATGAGCGGCTCGTTTCGGTCGACGACGCGCAGGCCCGCGCGGTCGACGAGGCGCTGGTCGCGTTCAAGAACCAGGTGCAAAACGGCAAGGATATTCTGGTGCGCGGCAAGGACCCGGCGCACTTCCAGAAGTACTGGGGGGCGTTCGAGAAGTACGAAGCGGCGGCGCAGGACACCACGGAAAAGCTCGCGCAGGCATTGCCGCCCGGCGAGGCGCGCGAGAAGATCGAACGCTTCAACGTGTTGCACAAGCAGATGGGCGTGGCGTTTCGCGCGGCGCTCGGCAAGTTCGAAGCGTCGGGCTTCGATATCGCCGTGGGCGACCGGGCGATCGACGGCCTCGATCGCGATTCCGCCATTACCTTGCGCGAATCCGGCGAAGCGATCGTCGCGCAGACCGCCGCCGCCATCGGCCGGGCGAAAGCCGAGCAAACGCGCGCCATGCTCGAAAGCGTGAGCGTCATGGCGATCATCGTGCTCGCGGGCATTGCCGCCGCGCTGAAATTCTCGCAGGCCATCACGCGCAAGCTCGGCGGCGAACCCGACGACGCGTGCGAAGCCGCGCGCCAGATATCGCGGGGCAATCTCGACGTCGACTTTCATGTGCGTCCCGGCGACAACGACAGCCTCATGGCCGCGATGCGCGCGATGACGGGTTCGCTCGCGGGCATCGTCGAGCAGGTGCGGATGAGCAGCGACGCCATTGCGACCGGTTCGGCGCAAATCGCGTCCGGCAACGCGTATCTGAGCCAGCGCACCGAGGAGCAGGCGAGCGCGCTACAGGAAACCGCGGCCTCGATGGAGCAGTTGAGCGCGACGGTCAAGCAGAACGCCGCGAATGCGCTTGAGGCGAGCGAGCTTGCAACGGGCGCGTCGTCGATCGCCGTGCAGGGCGGCAGCGTGGTGGGCGCGATCGTCGAGACGATGAAGGGCATCAACGAGGGCTCGCGCAAGATTGGCGAGATTATCGGCATCGTCAACGACATCGCGGCGCAAACCAATATTCTCGCGCTGAACGCGGCAGTGGAAGCGGCGCGCGCCGGCGAGCAGGGGCGCGGGTTCGCAGTCGTGGCGACCGAGGTGCGCTCGCTCGCCAAACGCAGCGCGCAGGCGGCGCACGAGATTCGCGCGTTGATCGTGTCGAGTGTGGATCGCGTCGATCGCGGCAGCGCGCTCGTCGACGAAGCGGGCGCGACGATGACGCAGGTCGTCGAGGCGATTCAGCGATTGAGCGTGCTGGTCGCCGAGATCAGCCACGCGAGCGGGGAACAAAGCGCGGGCGTCGGACAGGTCGGCGAAGCGGTCAGCCAGATGGATCAGAGCACGCAGCAAAACGCGGCGCTGGTCGAAGAAAGCGCCGCTGCCGCCGAGAGCCTGAAACAGCAGGCCGACAATCTGGTCGGTTGCGTCGCGCAGTTCCGGCTGTGAGGCGATGAACGTGGCCCTGCCGCGCGTCACCCGCGCTTCGACATCAGCGCCGTGCTTCGGTTCGAAACTGACTGGGCGTCTGTCCGACTTCGCGGCGAAAGAAGCGCGTGAAATAGGCGGCATCCGCGAAGCCGAGCCAGAACGCAATCTGCTCGACCGACATATCGCCGAAAATGAGTTCGCGCTTCGCTTCGGTAATAATGCGCGCGTGAATCATTTTAGTCGGGCTCTTTTCTTTCGCGGAGGCGCACGCGGCGCGCAATTGCACCAGCGAAACCGCGAGCATCGACGCGTAGTCCTGAAGCGGCAGATTGCTGCGGTAATGCTCGTCGATCAGTTTGCGAAAACGCTCGACGAGGCGCACGTCGTGGCGCGGCATGCTGTCGTGCGTGGCCGGTTCGAGGCGCGCGGTGCGAATCAGCGTCAGCAGCAGCATCGTGAGCAAGGCTTCGGTGCCCGCGATCTGGCCGACCGCATTCGTTTCGATTTCGTGTTTCAGGCGCTGAACGATGGCGTAGATTTCGTTGGCGGCATCGCCGCAATGAACGAACGGAATCATGCACGGCGCGGACCAGAGTGCGATGAACTCGCGCAGCTTCGCGTTGACCTGTGTGAGCCAGGACACTTCGATCGTGACGACCCAGCGGTCGACATCGACCTTGTAGTCGAGTCCGTGGATGCAGTCGGTGGGCACGATCAGCGCGCAGGGGCCTTCAAACGCCACGCTGCGGCCTTCGAGATTCATCACGCCGCAGCCGTTGCGCACGAAGATCAATTGTCCGTAGCCCGGATGCGCGTGCGGCTCGGTGCGCCAGCGCCCGCGTTCGGTCACGTGACCGACGTGCACGAACCAGTTTTCTTCTTTGCGCTGCTCGACATAGAGCCGGACTTTGGGAACCGCGCCGACGCGGCGCTCGTCGGGTGGGAGGCGAGGGGCGTTACTGATTATTACGCCGTGGGTCATGCTGTCTCCTGAACGGCCAGTCACGCGCGGCCGCCATTGCATTTGGAACTTCGCCGGTACGCAGCGCCTTTCAGGCAAGGCACGCGGGCGACTTTCTCTACTTTCTCGATTGGCGCCTTGAGAAAAGCGCTGTGAATATCGTCGTATCTTTGCATAAACGACGTGACAAGCGAATGGCGATATACCCCGAGCGCCGTGTTTTAGCTTTCAGCGCGGGCCCTGTTTGTTCGTCGTCGCGCATGCGTGCCCGGCTTACGTTTTCTGATCGAAGGCTTTCGTTGCATGCAAGGCTCGCAGCGTTGCTACGACGATCGTCGCACGCGAGTACGATTTTTCGGATCATCGGTTTGGACTGCGATCGATTCCAGCGGAGCCGAGGCGCGATCGGGGCGCGATCATCGCCCGATCACGGCGCGTCGTCGCAAGAATCCCCCCGCACGCGGCAGCAAAAGACGAAAAAATATCGTACGATATGTTTTTCGATAATTCAGGTCGATACGCAGACTGCGGCCCTTCAGGGATCGACGCGCCTGCGCACTGCCTCGCTGACCCGCTGACCGTATGCCCCGTCCGTCACCCGCCACGCCCTTACCACCCGCCGCACGCGTGCGCGCGATCATGATTCTCGTGACCGGCGCGCTTTTCATGGAGATTCTCGACGGCACCGTGATCGCCACGGCGCTGCCCGCGATGGCGCGTTCATTCGGCACCACGGCGGTCGCGCTGAACATCGGCGTGAGCGCGTATCTGCTCGCGCTCGGCGTGTTCGTGCCGGCGAGCGGCTGGGTGGTCGACCGCTTCGGCGCGCGGCGCGTGTTCGCTTTCGCGATCGCCCTGTTCACGCTGACATCGGCGCTGTGCGGCGTCTCCAACGGCCTCGTGAGCTTCGTGGTCCTGCGCGTGATTCAGGGCATTGCGGGCGCGTTGATGGTGCCGGTCGGGCGGCTCGTGGTCATGCGCTCCACGCCGAAGGAGCGGCTCATGGCCGCGATGCAGTCGCTCATCTGGCCCGCGCTGATCGCGCCGGTGCTCGGGCCGCCGGTCGGCGGCTTTATCACGACGCATTTCGGCTGGCGCTGGATTTTCTACCTGAACGTGCCGATCGGTCTGATCGCGCTGGCCGTCGCGTGTTTCATCATCCCCGACGCGCGGGAAGCGCGCGAGCGCCGCTTCGACTGGACCGGCTTCCTGCTGAGCGGCGCGGGAACGTTCACGCTGCTCACGGGCCTCGAACGCGCCGATGCGCGTCTCGACACCATGGCCTTCGCCATGCTTGCCGTCGGCATCGCGCTGCTGATCGTGGCGATTCGCCATTTGATGCGTGCGCGCGATCCGCTCGTCGATTTGTCCGCGTGTTCGATTCCAACCTTTCGCGCCGCGCTGCGCGGCGGTTCGCTCGCGCGCATGGCGATCGGCAGCGCGCCGTTTCTGCTGCCGTTGATGTTTCAGGTCGGTTTCGGCTACGACGCCTTTCATTCGGGCCTGCTCGTGCTCGCCGTGTTCGCGGGCAATCTCGCGATGAAGTCGGTTACCACGCCGATCCTGCAACGCTTCGGGTATCGCCCGGTCATGATCTGGAACGGCGTGTTCTGCGCGGTGTGCCTCGCGGCGTGCGCGTGGCTTCAGCAAGACACGCCCGTGGTTGTCACCGTGCTGTTGCTGTTCCTCAGCGGTATGACGCGGTCGATGCAGTTCACGGTGCTCGGCACGATCGCTTACGCCGATGTCGCGAAAGAACGCATGTCCGACGCGAACAGTCTCTTCAATACGGCATCGCAGATCGCCATGGCGGCCGGCATCACGCTCGGCGCGCTGGGCGTGCGGCTCGGTCATTTCGTTGCGCTTCACGCCGATTGGCATGGCAGCGGCATCGAATATCGGGTGGCGTTCGTGCTGATCGGCATCGTGGCGCTCGGCAGTATCGTCGACGCGATTCGACTGCCCAAAGGCGCCGCCGATCATTTCATTACGCGCTCGACCTAAGCGCCCGATCCATAGGCTGATTCATTGCCCGACCGACCGCGCTCTGCGGTCGAAGCGCGCGTTCGCGAAGCGCGCGGACGCTGCTTGAAGCACTTCCTCAGCCCAAAACGAACATCAGACGAACACATTCGAAAGCTGAATGTGTTCGTTTTGTCGCCTTTCCAGCGCCCATCCGGTTCGCTTTGCGCGTCTTTTGTAGCGCCACTTTCGGTGTTTCTTCCGGGAAAACCCCTAAATTTCCGCTGATTCTGCGCCAATTCGGGCGCATTTCCCGCATTTCGCCTGTGCTCGCCAAAACGAACTTTACTTTTTCGATTTTGTTCGTTAGATTTCGGATTCGAACATTTCGGGTTCGCCCATGGCGACATGGGGCGCAAGGCGATCCGGCACTCGATGTTGCGACGACTGCGTCGCTCCGGGTGCCGCCTCGGCCACTATCAGGAAACGCAGGTGACTCAAGAGAATCGGTACGATCTGCTCGTCGTGGGCGGCGGGATCAACGGCGCGGGCATCGCGCGCGACGCAGCCGGGCGCGGCCTGTCCGTGCTCCTTTGCGAACAGGACGACCTCGCCTCGCATACCTCGTCGGCCAGCACCAAGCTGATTCACGGCGGTCTGCGCTATCTCGAGTACCGCGAATTCGGTCTCGTGCGCAAAGCGCTGCAAGAACGTGAAACGTTGCTGCGCGCCGCGCCGCACATCATGTGGCCGCTGCGTTTCGTCATGCCGCACATGCCGAATCTGCGCCCCGCATGGCTCATCCGCCTCGGTCTCTTTCTCTACGATCACCTCGCGAAGCGCGAATTGCTGCCGGGCTCGCGCGGCATCGACATGCGCCGTCACGCGGCCGGCGCGCCGCTGATCGATTCGATCAAGCGCGGCTTCGTCTATTCGGACGGCTGGGTGGACGACGCGCGTCTCGTCGTGCTCAACGCGCTCGACGCGCAGGAACGCGGCGCAC
This sequence comes from Paraburkholderia tropica, assembly GCF_014171495.1. Classification (NCBI taxonomy): domain Bacteria; kingdom Pseudomonadati; phylum Pseudomonadota; class Betaproteobacteria; order Burkholderiales; family Burkholderiaceae; genus Paraburkholderia; species Paraburkholderia tropica. The sequence goes on along the minus strand of NZ_CP049137.1, from coordinate 622,202 downwards.
GCATTCTCACGCGCACGCAGCTCGTGGACGCGCGCCGCGTGAAGCACGCGCAGGGCGGCGAATGGCTCGCCACGCTGCGCCGCGCCGACGGCAGCACCTTCGACGTGCGCGCGCGCGCCATCGCCAACGCGGCCGGTCCGTGGGTGGGCGAGGTGCTGCACGGCGCGCTCGGACAAGGCGCGCAACACAGCGTGCGCCTCGTGAAGGGCAGCCATATCGTGACGAAGCGTCTGTTCGATCACGACCACGCCTACATTTTCCAGAACCCGGACAAGCGCATCATTTTCGCGATTCCGTACGAGCACGACTTCACGCTGATCGGCACCACGGACGTGGAATATCGCAACGATCCGGCCAAGGTTGCCATCGACGGCGATGAAACGCGTTACCTCTGCGAGTCGATCAATCGCTATTTCAAGCGTAAGATCTCGCCCTCCGATGTGCACTGGACTTACTCGGGCGTGCGTCCGTTGCTCGAGGAAGAAGGTGCGAAGGATGCCTCGGCGGTCACGCGCGACTATCGTCTCGAACTCGACGAAGCCGACGGCGCGCCGCTGCTCTCGGTGTTCGGCGGCAAGATCACGACCTTCCGCAAGCTCGCGGAAGAAGCCGGCGACATGCTGTGCCGCGCGCTCGGCAGCACGGCGGGCGCATGGACGGCGGGCCAGCCGCTGCCGGGCGGCGATATCGCCAATGCGCGTTTCGACGCGTTCGCCGCGGCGTTCGCGAAGCGCTTCGCCTGGCTGCCCGCGCCGCTCGCGCAGCGCTACGCGCGCGCTTACGGCACGCGCGCCGAACGCCTGATTGGCGGCGCGGCGTCGCTCGACGGTCTGGGCGCGCAGATCGCTCCCGGCATTTACGAAGCCGAGTTGCGTTATCTGCGCGACACCGAGTTCGCGACCTGTGCGCAGGACGTGCTGTGGCGCCGCTCGAAGCTCGGCCTGCACGTGGCGCCCGGCACGCTCGACGCGGTTGCCGCCGCGCTCGAAGCGTGGTTTGCCGCGCGCCGCGCGCCGATGTCGCCGCTCCCGCCGGTGTCGGTCACGCACTGACGCGGCCGCGGTTGCATCGGCAGTCATCGGCAGTAAGTACCGCATGGCAGTAACCCCAACGCGCCGCGCTCAAGCGGCGCGAATCACAACTACGTACGGACGGAGATGAGAGACATGCAGGATCAACAGTACATCCTCGCGCTCGACCAGGGCACCACGAGTTCCCGCGCCATGTTGTTCGACCGCCAGGGCCGCATCGTGTCGAGCGCCCAGAAGGAATTCGAACAGATCTATCCGCGACCGGGCTGGGTCGAGCACGATCCGCAGGAAATCTGGGCGTCGCAGGCCGGCGTGGCCGCCGAGGCCGTCACGCGCGCGGGCCTGAACGGCACCAACATCGCCGCGATCGGCATCACGAACCAGCGCGAAACCACCATCGTGTGGGACCGCGAAACGGGTCATCCGATCTACAACGCCATCGTCTGGCAGGACCGCCGCACGGCCGACTTCTGCGATCAGCTCAAGGCGCAAGGCCTCGAAGAGAAAGTGCGCGCGAAGACCGGTCTGCCGATCGACTCGTACTTCTCGGGCACCAAGATCCGCTGGATTCTCGACAACGTCGAAGGCGCGCGCGAAAAGGCGCGTCAGGGCAAGCTCGCGTTCGGCACGGTCGACAGCTGGCTGGTCTGGAACTTCACGAAGCACGAACTGCATGTAACCGACGTGACCAACGCGTCGCGCTCGATGCTCTTCAACATCCACACGCGCCAGTGGGACAGCGAACTGCTCGACGCGCTCGACATTCCGCGCAGCATGCTGCCCGAAGTGCGTTCGTCGTCGGAAATCTACGGGCCGACGAAGACCACGGTGTTCGCCTCGAAGATTCCGCTCGCGGGCATCGCGGGCGACCAGCAGGCCGCGCTGTTCGGCCAGATGTGCACGCACACCGGCATGGTGAAGAACACCTACGGCACGGGCTGCTTCCTGATGATGAACACGGGCGACAAGCCCATCGAGTCGAAGAACAACCTCGTCACGACCATCGCCTGGCAGATCGGCGACCAGGTGAATTACGCGCTCGAAGGCAGCATCTTCATCGCGGGCGCGGTGGTGCAATGGCTGCGCGACGGCCTCGGCATCATCAAGAGCGCGGCGGAAATCGAAGCGCTGGCCGCGAGCGTGCCGCACACCGACGGCGTGTATCTCGTGCCCGCCTTCGCGGGTCTGGGCGCGCCGCACTGGAACGCCCGCGCACGCGGTTCGCTGTTCGGCGTGACGCGCGGCACGAGCTCGGCGCATCTGGCGCGCGCGGCGCTGGACTCGATCGCGTATCAGTCGCTCGACGTGCTGGCCGCGATGGAAGCGGACTCGGGCATCAGCGTGGGCGAGCTGCGCGTGGACGGCGGCGCGAGCGCGAACAATCTGCTGATGCAGTTCCAGGCCGACCTGCTCGGCGTGGACGCGGTGCGTCCGCAGATCACCGAGACCACGGCGCTGGGCGCCGCGTATCTCGCGGGTCTCGCGATCGGCTACTGGAAGAACGTGGACGAGCTGCAAAGCCAGTGGCACGTGGATCGCCGCTTCTCGCCCGCGATGGCCGCTTCGCAGGTGGACGCCTGCCGCGCGGGCTGGCAGCGTGCGGTGCGCGCCGCCAAGGCCTGGGCCGACGACGGGAAGTGAAACCGGCATGGCGCAATTCGCGCCATTGATCAGTAACCCGAAATAAATAATCAAAATCATATCCGCGAGCGGGTAGACGGTAGACGCCCGCCGCGGAAGAGAGAGACGACATGTCACCCTATATTGCAGAATTTATCGGCACAGCCATTCTCGTGCTGCTCGGCAACGGCGCCGTGGCCAACGTGCTGCTGGCGAAAACCAAGGGCCGCGGCGCGGACCTGATCGTGATCGTGATGGGCTGGGCGATGGCCGTGTTCGTGGCCGTCTACGTGACGGCTTCGTACAGCGGCGCGCATCTGAACCCAATCGTGACCATCAGCCTCGCGCTGGCGGGCAAGTTCGCGTGGTCGAAAGTGGGCGGCTACGTGGCCGCGCAGATGCTCGGCGGCATGGCCGGCGCGTTCCTCGTCTGGCTCGCGTATCGCCAGCATTTCGCCAACGAGGAAGACGCCGATCTGAAGCTCGCGGTGTTCTGCACGGCGCCCGCGATCCGCAGCGTGCGTCACAACGTGATCACCGAAGCCATCGCCACCTTCGTGCTGATTCTCGGCGTGCTGTATCTGGCCGCGCCGCAAGTGGGCCTCGGCGCACTCGACGCGCTGCCGGTCGGTTTGCTGGTGCTCGGCATCGGCATCTCGCTGGGCGGTCCCACGGGCTATGCGATGAGCCCCGCGCGCGATCTCTCGCCGCGCATCATGCACGCGCTGCTGCCGATTCCGGGCAAGCGTGACAGCGACTGGCGCTATGCGTGGATTCCGGTCCTCGGGCCGCTCGTCGGCGGCGTGGCCGCTTCGACGCTGTATCTGTATCTGCACGCGATGCATTGAGGTTTTCATCTCTCGTTGCCGCAACGAAAAAGCCCGCGAACGTGCTGCGTTCGCGGGCTTTTTGTTTGTGCGCGCGTGCCTCAGTCCGGCAGCGGCGGTTCGCCCGCAAGCATGCGCTGCGCGTCTTGCGCGGACAGCGCGTAGCCATAGAAACGCGCGTAGAACTGCTGCGTCTGCGCGACGAGCGTATCGTTTTTGCCTGCATCGGCGAACGCTTCGGGATGCAGCGTGCGCGCGGCCCAGCGAATCTGCAACGCGGCTTCGGGGCCGTAGCGGTCCCACGGAAACACGCCCATCGGATTGCGATAGACACGCTGCGCGCGCACGGCGTCGAGCGTCTCCCACAGCGCGCGTTGCGGCGATTGCGCGATCGAGCCCGCGTTGGCCGCGAGGATCACCACGTCGGGATGCCACGCGAGCACCTGCTCGATCGAGACCGGCTTGAGATTGCCGGTGAGGCCGTCGGCGGCGTTGCGCGCGCCCGCCGCGTGTATCCACTGATCGACGATCGTATCCGCGCCGTCGACCTTGAGCGGCGCGAGCGACGCCACATGCAGCACGCGCGGCTGTGCGTGCGAGTCGTGCGTGGCGAGCGTGGCGAGCGTATGCGCCGTGTCGTCGAGCGTGCTCTGGAGATACGCGCGATAGTCCTGCGCGCGCTCGCGTGCGAGCGGGGTATCGAGCGTTTGCGCGGTGAGATCGACGCAGCGGAGCATCGACGCGTAATCGTCGAAACCGACGGGCACGACGACCAGACCGAGGCGACGCATGGCGGCGATCGTCGGGTCGCCGGTGCTGGCGAACACGACATCGGCGTTCAGGCGCAGCAGGTCTTCGGCGTTCGCGGTCGCGCCATTCACGGATTGCGCCTGCGCGAGCGCGGGCGCGACGCGGAACATCCACGGCAAGGCCTGCTTGCGCGCGACCGTCGCGACCACGTCGTTCGCGGAGCCGAGCATCATCACCACCGCGTTGTGCGCGAACCAGAGATCGGCGATACGCGTTTTGGGCTGCGCGAACGCGGGTGTTGCCGCGAGACTGCCGGCGAGCGTCGCGGCGCAGAGCGCGAGTGAGGCGGCGGCGCGCGTGAGTTGGTGCAAAAAGCGGGTCGTCATCACAGATCGAACTCCACCGAAGCCGTCACCGTGCGCGGCGCGCCGAGCTGCGCCGTGGCGTTGCCCGAACCCGTATAGCCGTTCAGGCCGCCCGGCACGATATTGGTCCAGTAATGGCGGTTCGTGACGTTATCGACGGAGAGGCGGAACGTCACCGCGCGATCGAGGATGTCGGCGAGATAGCCCACGCCGAGATCGAGCGTCGTGTACGAACCGACCGACCACGTATTCGCGTTATCGGTCGGACGCGCGCCCACGTAGTGCACGTTGAGATTCGTGAAGAGCCCCGGCACCTGCGGCACCTTGTATTGCATCAGCACGTTCAGCGCGAATTCGGGCAGGCCGACGATGCGCTTGCCCTCGGTGCTCGCGCTGCCCGTATCGAACAGTCGCGGATCGAGCCACGTGAAGCCGCCGAACAGCGTGAGATTGCGCGTGGCGTTGCCGTCGAGCATGACTTCCACGCCGCGATTCACCTGATTGCCCGCCGTGCCGTAGGTGCCGTCTGCAAGCGTGTACGCATACGGGCGCGTGATGCGGAACGCCGCCACCGACGCGTTCAGGCGCGCGAGTGCGAGCTTGTAGCCCACTTCCCACTGCTTGCTGCGATACGGATCGAGAATGTTGCCCGCGTTGGTCGAACCGGCGGGCGCGGTGTCGCCTTGCTGGAGACTGTCCGCGTAAGTCACGTAGAGGCTCTGGTTCGCGCGCGGCTTGAAGATCAGGCTCGCTGCGCCCGAGAGACCCTGATTCGCCGACTCGCTCGTCTGCGCGCCCTTCACGTTGTAGTTGTGCGTCGAGAGCCAGCTTTGGCTGCCCGCGAGCAGCACCGACCAGTGCGGCGACACGGTGATGTCGTCGCTCGCGATCAGCGATTGCTGCGCGCTCTGCGCCGACTGATAGCGATGCTCGAAATCGGGCGCGCCCGTGACCGCGAACGACTGCGGATTCGCGAGACTCGCGCTGCCGAGCGTGGCCGTGCCGCCCGCGACCGGATTGAAGTTGTCCCACAGAAAGCCGCTCGTGCCGATGCTCACGTCGTGCTGGATCGCGCCGGTATCCACGTGGCCGCGCAGATAGAGCAGGTTGCTCGTGATCGTGAATCGGCTTGCGGTTGCGGTGGAGATCGTGGTCTTGTAGTCGCCCGCGTTGTCGATCAGCGTGTTGGTGGGCGTGGTCGATTCGCGGTCGGCGATCTGGCGCAGCACGGCCGCTTCGAGATGCCAGTTCGGCGAAAAGTCGTGACGCAGACGCAGCGTGCCGGTGTCGGTCGTGTCGTCGTTGCCGCCGTTGGACGAGCCGTAGGCCGCGTTGGTGGGATCGAGCGCGGCCGGGAAATGCACGCCGCTCGCGAGCGCGAACGTTGCGGGAAAGCCCTTCGTCACGTAGTGATAGTGGCTGTAGTTGGCCTCGATCACCGTGTCGCGCGACAGATGGAAATCGAACGCGACGCTCGCGAGCTGGCGGCGCAGCGAGCTGTGGTCGGTATAGCCCGTGCCGGTTTCGTCGAGCAGCGTGAGGCGATAGCCGATGGCCTTCGACGGCCCCACGCGATCCGAAACGTCGAGCCCGCGCAGGAAGCGCGTCTGCGAACCGTAGCCGAGCATGAAGTGAAGCTGGCGGTCGTCGGTCGGACGCTTCTGGATGAAGTTGAACGTGCCCGCCGGATTTGCCGGGCCGTAGAGCGCGCCCGCGAGGCCGTTCATCACTTCGATGCGGTCGAATTCTTCGAGCGGATAGTCGGTGGTCGAGACCGCGTTGAGGCCGTCGATGCGGCTGTTCTGTACCACGCTGCCCTGAATGCCGCGGCTCTGCGGGCGCGCGCCGTCGCCTTGCACCGAAGGCAGCAGGCGCAGCGCGTCGGGAATGCTCTTGAGCTGCTGGTCGGCGATCACTTCCTGCGTCACCACGTTGACTGTGTACGGCGTGTCCACGCGTTTGACGTTGCCGAGCGGGCCGAGGCTCGCGGTGGTGCTGCGCGGCGTGTCGGCTGTATCGGCAGTGTTGGCCTTTGCGTTCACGGCGACGGTGGGCAGTGTGGCGGTCTGGGTCGCCTGGTTCTGCGTGGGTGTGGTGACGCGCTTTGCCGGCGGGGTTGTTTCGGTATCCTCTGCATGTGCATTGCGTGAGGCAGTGAAGGCACAGGTAGCGGCGAACGCGAAAACGGCACAGCGGGACGGGAGACGGTGATTCATCGGGTGGAGGCTGGCGGGTGGGAAGAAGCGGGTGGGGCGGTGGCGTCGGCGTCATCGTCCGTAGCGAACGTATTGGTCGCCGCGCGAAAGAAACGCTGGCCGTCCACGTCGATCTGTTCGACGTGTGCGCGATAGAGCGCGCTCACGGCGCGCGCGTCGAGCACCTCGCGCGGCGCGCCGTCGGCAACGAGGCGGCCGCCGTCGAGCAGCGCCACGCGCGTGGAGACGTTGCAGGCGTCGTCGGGGCGGTGCGTGGTGTTGACGATCGCGTAGCCGTCGGCCGCGAGCCGCGCGAGCCGATCGAGCAGACGCAGATGGTGGCCGTAGTCGAGGCCGCTGAACGGCTCGTCGAGCAGCAGGACGCGCGCGCCTTGCGCGAGCGCGCGGGCGAGCAGGGCGCGCTGGCGTTCGCCGCCCGAGAGCGCGCCGTAATCGCGCTGCGCGAGATGGCCGATCTGCATGGCGTCGAGCGCCGCGTGCACCGCGTCGCGATCGTGCGGGCGCGGCGCGCGCCACAACGCGAAACCCGTGCCGAGATGCGGCAGACGGCCGAGCGCCACGATCTGCTCGACGGTGTAGGGAAATTGCGGCGCGTGATGTTGCGGCACCCACGCGACCTGCCGCGCAATTGCGCGACGCCGCTGGCGATGCAGCGCTTCGCCGTGCAGCAGCACCTCGCCGGCATCGGGTGCGATCAGTCCGAGCAGCACGCGCAGCAGCGTGCTCTTGCCCGCGCCGTTCACGCCGAGCAGCGAGACGAGTTCGCCCGCGCGCACCGCGAAGCTCACGCCGTCGAGCACGGTCGCGTGCGCGCGCCGTACCGTCACGTCGCGGCAGGCGAGTGCGGCGGGCAGCGTGTCCCAGTTGGAGCGCAGGTTCATCGTCGCGCCTCGCCGTCAGCGCGCACGGCGGCGCAACGCGCGCAGCACGAACACGAAGGCGAGCGCGCCGCCCATTTCGGTGATCACGCCGAGCGGAATTTCGGCGCTCGCGACGCTGCGCGCGCAGGTGTCGGCGAGCATCAGCGCGATTGCGCCGACCAGCGCGCTCATCGGCAGGACCACGCGATTCGAAGCGCCGACGAGCGGCCGCACGAGATTCGGCACGAGCAGCCCGATCCAGCCGATCATGCCCGCAAGCGCGACGGTCAGCGCGGCGATCAAGGTGGCCAGCGCCATGACGGCGAAGCGAATCGCCTGCACGGGCACGCCGAGGCTGCGGGCTTCGTCGTCGCTGAGCGTGAGGCCGTCGATCAGCGGGGCGGCGAGACACAACAGCAGCGTGCCGAGTGCGAGCGGCGCGGTGGCCCACGCGAGATCGGCCCAGCCGGTTTGCGCGAGCGAGCCGAGCAACCAGTAGACGATGGCGGGCAACTGGTTGAGCGGGTCCGCGACGTATTTGAGCAGCGAGACCAGCGCGGAAAACAGCGCATTGCTGACGAGGCCGCCGAGCAGCAGCGCGAGGATGCCGCCACGTGCGAGCGCGCCTTCTTCCGGCTCGCCGCCGAGCATCGCGGCCGCCGAGACGCCCACTGCCATCGCCGCCACGCCGCCCGCGAACGCCCCCGCTTCGACCCAGAGACGATGCACTACAGCGCCGCCCAGCACGATCGCGAGCGCCGCGCCGAAGGCCGCGCCGCTGAGCACGCCGAGCATGCCGGGCGAGACGAGCGGATTACGGAACACCGCCTGGCAGGTCGTGCCCGAGACGCACAGCGCGGCGCCGATCAACGCCGCCGCCACGAGACGCGGCAACCGCGCCTCCATGACGACCGCGTGCAGCAGCGCGCCGTGCGCGGGCCACGCATGCAGATGCAGCGCGGCGAGCACCGTCAACGCCACTTGCTCCGGTGCAAGGGGGTAGCGTCCCGCGCACAGACCGATCAAGCCGGCCAGCGGCACACACAGCGCGGCCACGCTCAACGCGAATGCGGGACGCGCACCGAATCGCGCCGCGAATCCGCTCATCACGCGAGAAACACAGCGCGAGCCAATTCGAGCGGATTGATAAAACGGGCTTAAAGCGAATTGAAAGAATTGACGCGTCTTCGATATCGGCATTGCGGCGGGCGATATGGCGCGCGAGCGCCATGATGCTTATTTGAATCGACAAGTCTCTCTTGCCGAAAATCGAGATATCTTATCGGATATATCGAATGACGACAGAGGAAACCTGCGACAAATTAGCACGCCAATAATCAAAGACGCTCAATAACGCACCGTTATTGGGCGCAAACCGATCGTGTGATCGCCGGAAATTCCGATGCACCAGGATGGTCAAGCACATAACCACAACGCGATGCCGATACTGAGGATCGGTCCGAAGGCGCATTCGGATAGGAATTTTTTTCGTCGGCGGCGGTGGTCCCGCTTAGCCATGCGCGATAAAGCTGCGCTTTGACCTGAATGGGCTCGACGCCGTGGCGCCCGGCGGGGTTGGCGGCGGCCAGCGCGGTGACGGCGGGCAGGGCGGTGGCGAGCGAGATCAGGCCAAGCATAAGCGTGCGTTTCATGACGGATTTCCTGTGGATCGATTAAGCGGACGGCCCGGAAAACCGGACACCAATACGAGCGCGAAAGCGCATCAAATCCGGATCAAATCCGCGCCGATATGGCGTTCAAATCGGGTCATATTCCGGATCGAAATCCGCGATTGCGGGGCTCGTGATTCGGTATTGTCCGCCTCGGTCACGACGGCTTCATTGCCTGCGAATTAAACTTTATTTATTGTGTCGTTCGGCGCAAATCGGGGAATTTGCGTTGATTATCGAAGATTAAATATTTTTTCATGTTCGGGTGAGTCCGGTTTGCGATACTGGGCAGCTACGCGGGGAAATACGATGAAAATGAGTCTCTGGCGCAGTACGACATTTCGGCTGCTGATGATCTATGCGCTGGTGTTCTCGGCTTCGATGTCCGCGCTGGTCTATCTGAATTACTGGCAGTCGGCCAGCTATACCGCGCGCGAAGCCGACTACAACATCAACTGGCAGTTCGCCTACTTCTCGGCGCTGCCGCCGCAACAGGTCGAGGCGCAACTCGCCGCGCACATCCGCAGCCAGTTGCAGCGCCCCGTGAACTTCTACGGCCTGTTTTCGCCCGACCGGCGCTGGCTGGCCGGCGACATCGGCGTGTTTCCGTCGCGGCTCGCCTCGAACGGCGTGGGCGTCTGGGGTCCGCTCACGCTGACCGGTCCCACGTCGGGCCGTCCGCAATATCTGCGCACGCGCGCGACGCGTCTACCCGACGGCAATCTGCTGGTGGTGTCGCGCGACGTGGGCGAAATGGCGCGGCTGCGCGAGACCATGCTCGGCGGGCTCGCGGGCAGCGCCGCGATGGTCATGCTCGGCGGGCTTGGCGTGGGCGTGCTGGTGTCGGCGGCGCAATTGCGGCGCGTGAAGGCGGTGCGCAGCGTCGCCCAGCGTATTGCCGACGGCGACCTCGACGCGCGTCTGCCCGCGGGCGGGCGCGACGAAATCAGCTGGCTCTCGCAGATCGTCAATCACATGCTCGACGAAGTCTCGCGTCTCATGCACGAAGTGAAGGGCGCGTGCGACGGCATCGCGCACGACCTGCGCACGCCGCTCGTGCACGTGCGCACGCATCTCGCGCGCGTGCCGCTCGACACGCTCGACGGCGAGCACGCCACGCTGATCGAAAAGGCCTCGCATGGCGTGAGCGACGTGCTCAAACGCTTTTCGGCGATGCTGCGTATTTCGGAGATCGAAGCCATGCGGCGGCGTGCGGGATTCGGCGACGTCGCGCTCGAAACCTTGTGCCGCGAACTGGCGGATCTCTATCAGCCGCTTGCCGCCGACAAGGCCGTCGAACTGTCGCTGCAACTGACGCGCGTGAGCGCGGTGCGCGCCGACTACGCGCTGATGTTCGAGGCGCTCGCCAATCTGCTCGATAACGCCATCAAGTTCACGCCGCCGGGCGGTCGCGTGGAATTGCGCCTCGCGACTGGCGCGCAAGGGCCGAGCGTGCAGGTGAGCGATAACGGTCCCGGCATTCCCGACGCCGAACGCCTCGCCGTCTTTCAGCGCTTTTATCGCAGCGAACGCACGCGCGAAACGCCGGGCTCGGGGCTCGGACTCTCGCTCGTGCAGGCCGTGATGCGCATGCACGGCTTCGGCCTCGGACTGGAGGACGCGCGGCCGGGTCTGCGCGTGACGCTCGATTGCTGGGCGTATGCGGGCGTCGCCACGCTGGCGACGGGCGGCGCGACGGCGGCGCGTTCACGCGATCAGGAAACAATCTGAACGCAGAACTGAACGCAGCGGCCGCCGCGCGTGGCCACGCTTACTGCGGAATCACGAACAGCAGCGCCGCGAACACCGCGTACAGCGGGCCCACATAAGTGAGCTGGCGGCTCTTGACCTGCGGCGCGCGAAACGACCATTGCAGGAACAGGATCGCGAGCATCGTCATCGTGGCGGCGAGAATCGACGGCGCGCCGAGATGCCACGGCGTGAAGAACAGGCCGAACGCCGTCGGAATGGTCGCCTGAATCATCATCGCGCCGCTGATGTTGGCGAGCGCGAGACGCTCCTTGCCCTGGCGCACCCAGATAATCGCGTTCATGATTTCCGGCAGTTCGGTCGCGATCGGGCTGAACAGCAGCGCCGTCAGTTGCGGGCTCAAACCCAGCCACGGACCGACCGCGCTGATCTGCTGCACGAACAGGTGCGAGGCAAAGAAAATCACGGCGAGCGCGCCGAGCACCTGCAACGCGATCCAGCCCATCGACGGATTGGCGTCGCGCGGGCGCAGCTTGAGCGGTTCGAGTTCGATGCCGTCTTCCTCGTCGCCGCTGTCGTCGCTCAGTTCCTTCCAGCAATAGAACGCGTAGGCCGCGAGAAACGCAATGCCGAGCAGCGGCTTGAACTGGAACACCACGAGACCGATGCCGATCTTCACGACGAAGATCGCGAGGAACCAGAGCTGGTCGCGGCGCAGGCGGCGCGTGTCGGCGTCGACGGCGGCGGCGCGCGCGCGGCCCACCCGTCTGGCCGTCGCGAGCAGCGCGAAGCCGACCACCGCGTAGGCGACCGTGCTCAGCGCGAGCGGGCCGCCAATGGCCGCGCCCACGCCGATTTCCTTATGCGCGGCGTCGGTGCCGAATGCCACCGCGACGAGCGTGACCACGCTCTCGGGCAGCGCGGTGCCGAACGCGGCGAGGATCGTGCCGGTGGCGGTCTGCGTGATGTTGAGCTTCCGGCCGAGCCATTCGACGCCGTTGACGAAGGTTTCGCAGGACAGATAGATGATGCCGGCTGCGGCAATGAGCAGGGCGAACGTCCAGATCATGACGTGCGCTCCAGGTCGGCCGTGCTGCGGGTCGTGCGGAGATCCTTGCAGGGATCCGTGCAGAGAGTCGGGGACATTATTGTTTTGACATTCCACGGGCCGGACGTTTGGGACCAATGACGCAATCCTCCCGCCCAGCCCGGGTGCGGAGGAAGACGTCATAGGTCTCGTCAGGCCGAAGAACGGCTGCCGGCGCCATGGCATTGGGTGCCAATTATGTTGACGGCGGCGCTTCGCGCGTCGCGCGCAAAGCAGACTACTCCCCTAAGACCCGCGCATTATAACCGAGGTTGATGGCGTTGCCGAGTCGGTGGAGCGTCGCTGGCAAGTCGGCGACAAATCGGCGCAACAATGAAAAACGCGCCGGGCGTCGTGGGACGCCCGGCGCGTGGACAGCAACGGAAACCCGTCAGCCGCGATCAGAAGTGGTGGCGGATACCGACCATCGCCATCGCCTGCTTGTTGGTGGTCGCGTCGTTGCCGAAGTCGCCGAACGAAGCGTTCGCGTTGACGAGCGCGCCCGTGTCCGCGTCGATCGTGCGGCCCGACGCCTTCTGATAGCCCGCGAGCGCGTAGATGTCGGTGCGCTTCGAGAGGAAGTAGTCGCCGCCGAGGCTGAACTGGTTGTAGCTCGCGTTCACGCCGTTGCCGCTACCCTTCGTGTAGTTGTAGCCGAAGCCGACCACGGCGACGGGCGTGACCTGGTAGTTCACGAACAGTTGTCCCGTGTTGAACTTCGTGTCGCTGTTCGCGCCGGCCGCGCTCTGGTAGTTCGCGTAGTCGACGTTGCTGTAGGCGAGACCGAAGGTCATCGGGCCGTAGCTGTAGTCGCCCACCGCGCGGATGATCTGCAGCGAGTTCGCCGAGACGAAGCCGCCCGTGATCGCCGACGAGTCGACGTTGACGTCGGTGTTCGGGTTCAGGCCGTCGAAGGTCGCAGCCGTGCCGCTGTTGCTGTTCGCCTTGAAGTAGCCCGCGCCGAAGCCGAACGGACCGTGGTTGTACGCGGCCGCGACGGCCCACGTCTGACCCGCGCCCATGCTGCCGGCCTGGCCGCCGAACGCGTACATCGCGCTGACCTGCAGGCCGGCGTAGTTCGGGCTCGTGTACTTGATCGAGTTGCTGGTGCGGTAGCTGTTGTCGTAGTTGTCCATGTCGCCCGGCGTGGCGAACGCGGAGCCGAACGTGACGTCGTCGGTCATCGGCTGCAGCAGGTCGATCAGCGGATCGTACTGACGACCCAGCGAGACCGTGCCGCCTTGCGTCGAATTCAGGCCGACCATCGCGGTACGGCCGAACAGACGGCCGCCCTGGCCCGACTTGCCGTTATCGATATTGAAGCCGCTCTCGATCTTGAAGATCGCGGAGAGGCCGCTGCCCAGGTCTTCCGTGCCCTTCAAGCCCCACAGGTTCGGCGACATGTTGCCCGACATCATCTGGAACGTGTTGCCCGAACCGTTGCTGCCCTTCTGATTGCCGAAGAACGCGACGGACGTGTCGAGTGCACCGTAGAGCGTGACGCTGCTTTGCGCGTGCGCGACGCCGGCGATCGAAGCCAGCGTGGCGGCGAGGGCGAGAGCGGTTTTTTTCATTGATTGGTCTTCATTAAAAAGTTGCGTGAGAGAGCGTGTGCTTCATGTATTTGAAAGACGGCCAGGCAGGCAATCCAGCCGAATTCAGCGGCGATTATGCGTACGGTGCCCGTTTGGCGAATTTGAAAAACGGAAAGACTGAGTTTCAGAAAATGCATCTGCGTGCAGGTGCCGTGTGGACGGCGCCGCAAAGCGTTAAATCGAGTAGGTGTTGTTTTTTTGCGGCTGTTCGCGGGGTGTTCGCGCGAGATTCGTGCGGCTTTTCAGGCCTGATTTGCAGCATGCCGATGGGTGCATACGCACAGATCGGCGCGAATTTCAGCGCGTATCGACGTGGCGGCGAAGGTTATTCGAGTGCGTATTGAGCGTATTCGTATTCGTCGATAACCGGCTTCGCGATGAAAGCCGGACGCAAGCGCGGTGCTAGCGCAGTTTCATCAATGCGCTATCGAAATGCATCGTCTTGTCTAAACATTTCTTCATTTTCCTGCGGATATTCGCGAGGGTTCGCGCCTCTATCCTTGCGCCATGAATTGCGTTGCAACAGCGCAATGCACAGGGAACCGGCGCAGGTTGCGCACGGCACTGATCCATGTCGACGGCGAGAAGCCGCAGAGGAGTACGAGATGAAAAAGAGCTGGAAGGGCGCGGCTGCCGCGCTGATGGTGTCGATGTCGGCGCTCGCGCATGCACAGGCGAGTGCGCCGGCCGCGGCGAACGCGCCCGTGCAGCAAACGTCGGCGAGCGCGAATGCGTCGTGGAATGCGGGTGGCACGGCGCCTGTCACGCGCGCGCAGGTTCGTCGCGAACTCGTGCAGGCGCAGCAGGACGGCGAGCTGAAAACGCTCAACAGCACGATTTACGCGCATCACTGACATGAAACGTTGAGGCGTACTTCATGCAGCGTCACGACAGACCAGGCCGCGCGTCGTGACGGCAATCCGCAGGCGCGGCCGCTAATTCGAGTTTCGAACCCATGAAATCACGCATTGTCACTTATGTTGTGCGTGCGGCGCTGTGCGTCGCCGCCGCCGCCGCCATGTCGGGCTGCGCCAGCCTGCATCCGCAGCCGAACGGTCCCGGTGATTGCGTCGGACCGCCCGACTACTGCGTGCCGTTCTTCGGCTCGTAAAGCGAGGCGGTAAAACGCCGGCTGTCGTTCACGCAGACAGCTTCGTCGCCGACGCGGCGCGCGGGGGGAAACGCCCGCGCGCCGCGCGCATTTTGGGCTGTCGCGACGCCCTTGTTTCATCAGACTAATTCGCGTCTTACCCGGTCTTTCCGTCCCTTTCTCCTTCGCTTCAGTTCCTCCCTTGCAAGCCGTTAACACAGGCGAGCGCGGGCGAGTCCATCGGTGTGACGGTTGGCACGCGCTCGCGTCAAGACCACCCATTCCTGATATTCGATAAACGTCGCCCCACAAAGGCGCCTGGAGCTCTCGCCGTGTTTGCCCGACTCTCTATTTCGGTTCGCCTGCGCATCGCGGTCGGCGTGCTGGCCGCGTTGATCGTGGCGGCCGGTGTCGCCGGCCTGATCGGCATGTCGCATTCCAACGCGGCGCTCGGCTATGCCTATTCCAATCAGCTTGCCGCCGCCATCGACATCGGCAAGTCCAATCTCAATCTGACCATCGCGCGCACCACGCTCGACCGCATCCTGCTGCATCCCGACTCGCCCGACGTGCCGCAACTGCTCGACAAGGCGCAGGGCTATCTCGACACCTCGCACAAGGCGTGGGAGAGCTATCGCGCGCTGCCGCACGACGCCGACGAACAGGCGCTCGCCGAGCAGGTGCAGACCGCGCTCGGCGCGATGCTCGAACAAGGCATTCAGCCGCTGATGGCCGCGGTCAAGCAGGGCGACCGCGTCGCGCAGGACGACATCGCGATGAAGCGCATTCCGCCTTTGTCGGTGGCGCTCACCAAGGCCTCGACGGCGCTCGAGCAATGGCAGAAGTCGCACGGCCAGCAGACCTTCGACGGCGCGCAGGACTTCTACGCCGCATTGCGCGCGGGCAGCATCGCGCTGATCGCGCTCGGTCTGGGCGTGGCGCTGATCTGCGCGGTCGGTCTGCATCGCGCGATTGCCGCGCCGCTTGCGAACCTGCTGGGCGCGCTGCAGCGCATCGCGGCAGGCGACCTGACGGTGCGCCTCGACGCGCGCTCGCACGACGAAATGGGCCGCCTCGTCGCGGGCCTGCAGACGATGCAGGACGAACTGGCGCGCACGGTGCGCAAGGTCTCGCACAGTTCGGAGTCGATCGCGTCGGCAACGCGCCAGATCGCGGCGGGCAACGACGATCTCTCGCAGCGCACCGAGGAACAGGCCGCGTCGATCCAGCAGACGGCGGCCAGCATGGAGCAGCTGACCGCCACGGTGAAGCAGAACAGCGAGCACGCGCGCACGGCGCAGTCGCTCGCGGGCAGTGCGCAGGAAGTGGTGGAACGCGGCGCGCTGGTGGTCGGCGACGCGGTGCAGACGATGGATCGCATCGACCGCAGCTCGCAGAAGATCGCGGAGATCACGGGCATCATCGAAGGCATCGCGTTCCAGACTAATATTCTCGCGCTCAACGCCGCGGTGGAAGCCGCGCGCGCGGGCGAGGAAGGACGCGGTTTCGCGGTGGTCGCGGGCGAGGTGCGTTCGCTCGCGCAGCGTTCGGCGGCGGCGGCGAAGGACATCAAGACGCTGATCGGCGAATCGGTGGAGCACGTCGCGACGGGCGCGCAATATGTGCGCTCGGCGGGCACGACGATGACCGAGATCGGCGAGTCGATTGGCCGCGTGACGACCATCATGACCGAGATCGCGAACGCTTCGGAGGAGCAGCGCGACGGCATCGAGCAGGTGAATCTCGCCGTCTCGCAGATGGATCAGGTCTCGCAGCAGAACGCGGCGCTCGTCGAGGAAGCGGCGGCCGCGGCCATGTCGCTGACCGAGCAGACCGACGCGTTGCGCGACGCGGTGGGCGTGTTCAAGGTTGCTTGAAGCAGCGTTTAGGGAGTGTTCGTGCTGCATACGCGAAGGTGGGGTGAACGCGGCCTTCGCGCGCGGGATGGGCCGGGAGCAGCAAGGCCGTCACACCTGCGAAAGCGGTTGATGCTTTCGCTTCCACACGTCGATCTCCAATGTCCGCTCAGCCAACCCTGTCATCGTGCCCCTGCATCATGATGCAGCAAGCGACAGTTGCGCCTTCAATTCGAGCAGTTTACGAGTACTGGCGAAGCATCAGGCGATGAAACACTAGTCAGAACTGAGCAGTAATCTGGAAGCCGACCGTCCATCGCGAGGTCGGGAAGTTTTTGGGCTTGTAGATCGGCGTCCCTGCAAACAGGTCGTACGTGACGCCAACATATTTCGTCGGCACGCCGCCGCGAATGCCAATCACCGCGCCCGCCAGTTGTGTTCCAGCCAGTGCTGCCGTGTTCGGCCCGAACACGTGCCCGTAGTCGATGCCCGCGTACAACGTCTGTCCCGTTTGGAACATCGGCCATTGCAGCTCGTTGCGCCAGTAGAAGCCGCGTTCGGCCGCGAGCATCGTTTCGCCGTCGAAGCCGCGCACGGTGTAACGGCTGCCGATGGTCAGGTCGTCGATGTAGAAAAGCGTGTCGTTGGTGAACTGGCCGTGGAATGTCGTGACGTACCGGAATGGCTGGTTTGCAATCGCGAACGGCACCGACAGGTTCGCATCGAGCACGGCCATATGGAAGCGGTACGTCGGGCCGTCGATATACGGGTCCGGCGTTGCGCCCAAGCCGCCAATGCCCTGACGGTAGGCGAGCGTGCCGTCGAACTGCGCCGCGCCGAAGTAATGCCGGTCGGTCGCGCCGAGTTCGAGAAACGTGTTGTTGCGCGCCTGTGTCGGTATCGTCGTGTCGTCGATGAAGCTGTCGCCGAAACGCTTCGATAGCTGCACGTAGCCGCCGAGCACGTCGTTCTGGCCGCGCGAGAGCACGCGCGCAATGCGCAGCGCGGCGGTCTGTGAATTGCCGCTCGAAACAAACGTCTCGTTCACGCCCGCGATGTTCTGGTAGTACGTGCTCGTGTTGCCCGACAGGGTCGCCGTCCAGTAGCCGAACGGAACGGAGTACGAACCATTGAACCCGTGCGAACCGAGCGCCTTGTTGCCGAACGATAAGTCCTGATTCGCGCTGACTGTGAATACGTCGTTCAGACCAAGCGGATTATCAATGCCGAGGCTGACGTTGCCTTGCCACTTGCCAGTCGATTCAGTTCCTGAGTTATCGACCGATGCCACGAACGTCCAGGGCTTCGCACGTCTGACCGACACAACGACATCGCTTTCGCCTGGGATGTCGGTCGGCTCGATCTTCATGTCCACGTCCTGACTCGCGACGCGTTTCATCTGCTCCAGACCTTGCTCCAGATCGCGCATGTTCAGCAGGTCGCCGCCGCTGACCGGAAACGCGTTCTTCCACGTCCCCCACGTCGAAGGATCGGCCAGACGAATCTGACGCACGAGACCCGGCACAAGCGCGAACGACAGCGTGCCGGTCGTCAAATCCTGCTGCGGCACGAGTACGCGCGTGGTGACATAGCCGCGATTGAGCACGGTCTGTTGCAATGCCTTGCTCAGTATGTCGATGCCTTGCTTGCAGACGCATTGCCCTGTGTAGTGGTCGAGCCATTCGCGCGCGAAGGCGAACGGGTCGAGCGGTAAAGCGGATGCGCCTTTTGCGTGCGCGGCGGCCGGCAGCGTGTCGGGCACGTCGAGCGCGAGCCTGTCGATGCGGAAACACGGCGTTTCGGCCGGCAGCGCGGGATAGGCTTCGATCTTCGTCACAGTCGAGCGCACAGCAGGCGCCGATACGGCGGCTTCGCGCTGCTGCGCGTCGCGGCGTTGTTGCTGGTTCTGTTCGGTTTCGATACCGCCGAGGCTTTGTCCGTGGACATTGGGCGCGAGCGCGACCATAGCCGATAGCGGCAGCGCCGCCAGGCTCTTTCTGATTTTCATAGGAGATGCGAGATAGTGCCGGACCCGTCAGGAGTCCGGCGTCCTGATTAACGTGCGTGCGGGTAGTTAGAAACTCTTATCCTTTCCGTCTTACATGGGCCACGGTCAGAAAGACGCAAAGCACGGTGCCAAGGAGCGCGCCTTGCTTTGCGACAGTCCAGAAGTCGCCATTGCTCCAGGTGAAATTAGCGCCGTAGAAGACATAAACGATGAATTTTGCGAAAGCGACCACCAATCCGATACCAGCAAACGCAATCAGGAAAACTATCAGGTAGGCGAGAGGTAGCTGTTTCATCGTTCACTTATCTTTTCTAGCCAATTGCGCCATGTCAAAACGGCCCTATATCAACAATTCGAATTTCCTCACCGAGACGCGCTCGTTGAAGCGCAACTTCGATTTGATCGCCTTCGCTAACCCGGTCATATTTCCAGTCGATTGGGGCAAATTCCAGAGTACGATTTTCGACACACACCTCGATCATGTTCTTTGCGGGCACTTTGACATACGCTTTCGCTTGCCATTCCCGATGCTCAGGAATCACCCATTTCCGAGAGACATTTCCCACAGCAATTACTTTTTGGCCCAGAGAAATAGCACCAGACGCCTGATGAGCAATGCAGCTACTAGCGCTACAAGACATGCTCCAGCAACGAGGATCACTTTAGGCGCGGTGCCTGCTCCGTCAACGCCGGCTAGTTCGAACGGAATAGTTGGAAAGTTCATCAGATTTCGCCAAGGTTATTCACTTCTTGCCCGCGTTCTGCACTGCCGTTTGCGTCGGACCGGACAATGTTTGGATGATATGGTTTGCTATATCGCCAACACTACCGGGCAGGACAGTCTGGGCCGCTGTACCAATGCCGTAAGCGGTTGCACCGGTTGCAGCATTTGCCGATGGATCGCTTGAAGGGTTTGCGATTGCATTACCGCCGTAAGCCGCGGTCCCGTTCAAAATTCCGTTGTATGTGCCGACGGCTATCTTCGTGCCGACGCCGTTGCCAAGTGTATCCAGAGGCAATGCGGCCGGTCCGGCGAGCCCTGCGACGAAGCCAACCGTCAGCGACTTCGATGTGTTCGGTGAATCCTTACTGAGTCCGCTCACGTATGCGAGTGTGTCACCGCCATAGTCGTATAGCGAGTTGATCGCCCAACCAGTCGCAACGACAGGAGCAACCGTCCCGAGCGCGATCATACCTAGTGCTCCACCGGCCGCTACCCCAAGTTGCGGATGCGCTTCGTGGCCTGGAAGCGCCTGCTGTTCCGGCGACAGCGAATGATCGGCATTGCCATTCAGGAATGGATTGTTGTACTCGGCAGCAGTCGCGCGGAACATGCCACTGGCATTCTGGCTGATAAACGCCGTCGCGTATTTGCCTCCATCCAGCGCCGGACCCGCGCTCGCTGCTGCATCGACCATCCGATAGCCGCTTGCGAGCAACATCTGTTGTGCCTGATCGGCACTGATCGTCTGTCCGGTCTGATCTTTGTAAAACTGCGCGAACTTGCTCGCGCTGTCCTTTGCCCATTGCCGCTCGTCAGGGTGAAGTTGGCGGTTGTAGCGGTCGACGTCAGAACTGGAGAAAGAGCCAGCACCGCCGGCAACTGCGCCCGCGCCAGTCGCAATGACGTTCGCGACGATGTTCCCGAGCGCCTGATTCAAGTTCGCATCGCCTGTTGGGTTAGAACCAGCAATCGAATTGCTCAACTGGTTAAGCGAACCTGCCATCTTGGAACCAATGGCAGCGCCTGCGGCTCCCTCCACAGCGCTTATAGCGCCGCCGCCGAGACCCGCCACAACGGCCGCACCAGCCGCCTGCATCGCCGCGCGTTTGCTTCCGCCTTCCGCCCATTCGGGATCGCCGGTCGCCTTTTCCTGGGCGTTCGCATAGTCGCCTATGCGCTGCGCCACGGCCTGACCAGCGGCCTGCGCTGCCTGCATCTGGTCGGCCTGCTGATTCAGTATGTTGTTCACGTCTGGCGTCTTTGCAACCGTGCCGTTTGTGGCCGCCGTATCCCGCGAGAGGCCCGCGATGTCCTGCGGCTGGCCCGCGCCGTTTGTCACGTTGATAGCGCCTGCGCTGATTGTGCTGCGCGTGGTCGCGCTCTCGTCGCCGCTCTCGTTCTGCGAAAGCATTGGCGAAACGCCGCCGCCGTTGCTTACCGAGCCAGGTCCGACCGCCTTGCCTGTTGCGCCAATACCCACGCCCGCGCTAATGCCGTTGCTATTGGCGCTGTAATGCGACTGGTTCTGGATGTCGCTGAACGTAAGCGTGCCGGTCGTCAGGCTGTTCTTCGACTCGTCGGCCGTGCTCGATATCACGCCGCCCGTCAGGCCCGTGTTGCCCTTGACGTCGACGTTGAACCCGCCATCGCCCGCATTGATACCGGCCTGTTCATTGACGCCCGCATAGCTGCCATCCGCGTGACCGTTCTGCGCGCTGAAACTCGCGCTGCCGCCGCCCTGGCTGATGGTGAAGCCGCCGCCTGTGCTGCTCTGGTGCGCCGCGCTGTTCGTCACGTCCTGAACGCTCGTGATGTTCAGGTTGCCGCCCACATCGGCCGCGATCTGCTTGCCGTTGATCTGCGAGCCGATGATGTTGGTATCGCCGCCCGATATCACCGTGACGCTGTTCGCGCCGTTTACATGCGAAGCGTTCTGGATCGACGCGTCGCTGTTTGCATCGCCGTGCGCGTTTGCCATTGCGGCGGAGACGCCAAAGCCGCCGCCGAGGGTGTACTGCACGCCGACGCTCGCGCTGCTGGAACTGTTCGAGCTTCGCGTCGAATCCGTGTCCGTCGTGTTGATTACGTTCACCTGATTTTTTGCCCCAAGAACAACGTCATTGGCGTTCACGTTCGAGCCGGCGATAGTCAGGTCGCCATTCGTAGCAACGAATGCCGCTGTGCCGCCTGCTTGCGCATTCGAACCCCGCTGTGTCGTCTGGTCTTCCTTAGACTGGCTTTCGCTCTTGCTCGACCCGATGCTAACCTTGATGCCGATATCGGGCTTACCGCCATTGGCAACGCTATTCGCTGCTCCAGCAACGGAGTAAATGTCGTTTGCCGCAGCAATGCCATGCAGTGCCGCTGCGCGGTCATTGCCATTGCTGCTTGAGTTCCGGGTTGCCTGGGACTCGGAATAGGCGTTGTTGATTGCATCGCCAACGGAGCCTGCCAGGCCAATTGTCAGGCCGCTGCTGCTTGTCTTCTGTGTCTGCGCCTGATGAGAGGTATCCGTTGCCGCATCGATGACGACGTTTGCCGCCATGCCCGAGACGTTACCGCCTGCCACAAGATCGCTGCCAGTGACGTGCAGGGTATTGCCTGCCTGGATCGACAGATTGCCGTCGATAGAACCGACCGTGCTTGCATTATTCGTGACGCTTGACGCTTCATTCGTCGTCGCGAGTTTGTTCGTGCCGACAGTCACGGTCAGGCCGCTCGTGCCAAGGCCCGTGCGCTTTTCCTGATAGCTGCTGGACGACTGCATGGTGTCCTGCGTCGTCGTGATGTTCACGTCATGCGCGGCATTGAGGGCAACATCGTTCGTGCCGACAATCGTGCTGCCTTTCACGGTGATGTCGTTGCCGCTCGCGATGGTCACGGCGTCGGCTGAAACCATGCTGCCCTGTGAGAGCGTGGCCGTGGTGTTGCTCGAACTTGCGACTTCCTTGCCGCTGACGACGCGAGCGGCAGCGCGGATGCGCCTTTTGCGTGCGCTGCGGCCGGCAGTGTGTCGGGCACGTCGAGCGCAAACCGGTCGATGCGGAAACACGGCGTTTCGGCTGGCAGCGCGGGATAGGCTTCGATCTTCGTCACGGTCGAGCGCACGGCGGGCGCCGATACGGCGGCTTCGCGCTGCTGCGCGTCGCGGCGCTGCTGCGCGTCGCGGCGCTGCTGCTGGTTCTGTTCGGTTTCAATACCGCCGAGGCTTTGCCCCTGGACGTTGGGCGCGAGCGCGACCAAAGCCGTTAGCGGCAGCGCCGCCAGGCTCTTTCTGATTTTCGTTGCGAGAAGTTACGTGGAGCTAGATTTAGGTTGTTCAGGTTGCGGCGATGAGGTCGCTTGCCGGCAGTCGTCTCAGCAGTTCACTTGTATCCGAACTAACTTGCTCGCTGCCATGCTTGATTGCTATGTGACCGTCCTTAAGCACCACCGATGCTGATGGCGGTAACGCCAAGTACGGAATCACTTCGGGGCGTTCGCTGGCAATTTCGAACAACGAAGCCAAGCGGCCTCCGTCTGACTCGTTTGAGTCAGCGGCGATTAGCCAACCCGAGTCGGTTCCGGTTGACGGCACTCGCGACATCAGTAATTCCCGCGATGTTTTGAACTTTGGAGAAACGACTGCCGACTGGACGAGCGAAGGGAACGAGGGTTCAACGCCCAGCAGTTCGGCTACGCTTTTCTGAACGATCAATTGCCTATACGTCCTGCTTGCGCCGCGCTCCCAAGCGATCGGTATCGCGCCAAACCGCGGCTCCCAAACTTCAAGTTCGCCTGCATCGTTCGCTTTAAGCATGAGCATCAACCAACCCATTTGAACTGTTTCGCCAGCGCGAAAAGCCTTGCCTTTACGTACCTCGTCTTCGAAGTAGGAAAGTATCGGATTCGCCGCGAACGATAGACCGGACGGCAACGACACGACGATGTTGGGGTGTGCCGAGCTTCCCTGAAAATTCGTTTTCAATTCAGTCATGATCTTATTTCCCAAGCATCGTTTTAATCTGGCCCGTGAGGTAATCGCGTAACGTCGCTGCCTGTGCTGCGCTTGTCTCAACATACCCCGGATCAAGAGGTTGACCCTTATAGGTTGTCCAATCCCCAGGCATTTTCGCGCCTTTCGACGAATTGTAGGTCGCGGGCAAGCCTTGTGTATTGGCAGGATCGTTCAACAACGCGCTTTGCTGCTGCGGTGTAAGTTGATCGAAGCCCGGTTGCTGTTTGATCCAGTTCTGCGGAACGATATGGTCTGCTGCCAATTGACCTTGCGCGGGCGTGACCTCGCCAGTAAGCGGATTGACGTAGGTTCCGCTCGCGTTTGCCTTGTCGCGCATTTCTGAATTTGGAGACTTGCTTAACGTGGCGTAGCCATTGTCATAGCCAGCAATCGTGCTACCGCTAGAAGCCGTGCCGGCGGCCAGTGCCTGACCCGCGCTGTTCACCAGTACCGCGCCGGTACTCGCGGCGGGCGGCCCGCCGCCGCCCATGCCAACGATTGCATTCAAGCCGTTCGCAATGCCTTGCATTGCGAGCGAGAACAAAGACGTTGTCTTTTTCCCAGGGTCGCCCGTCAGCGCGCGTTCGTCATCGACAGACTGGTTGTACAGGTGGACATTCGAGCCCATCGCCGCACCCGCCGTACCGCCGACCACAGCGCCGCCGATACCCGCGGCAATGTTGGCGGCAAGATTTCCGATCAGGTCGGAACCCGTCGCTGACGCTACACCCTTTGATATGTCGTCCAGCGTCCCAGCCATCTTCGACGCCATGCCCGCGCCAGCCGCGCCGCCAAGTGTGCTAAATGCGCTGCCGCCGCCGAGCCCGCCAATCAGCGCGCCGCCTGCAACGTGCAGTTCAGCGCGCGAATCGCCGCCTTCCTTCCAGTTGTTGTAGTCCGCAGCAGCCGCAGCCATGCCCGCGCTGTCGCCGCGGTCAGAAGCGGCCTTGAAGGCTGCCGCCGCGTCGTCGCGCTTCATGTCCGCATACGCGCCGATGCCCTGCGACACAGCTTGACCCGCAGCCTGTGCCGCCGCCATCGTATCGGCCTGCTGATTGAGGATGTTGTTCACATCCGGCGTTTTCGAGACCGTGCCGTTGGTGTTCGTCGTATCGCGCGAAAGGCTCGCGATGTCCTGCTTCTGGCCTGCACCGGTGGTCACGTTGATCGTGCCCGCGCTGATCGCGCTGCGCGTGGTCGCGCTCGAATCGCCGTTCTCGTTCTGCGAGATCATCGGCGACACGCTTCCCGAACCCGGCACAGAGCCAGGGCCGACCGCCTTGCCTGTGCTCGGTCCGACGCCCACGCCCGCGCTGATTCCGTTGCTGTTCGCGCTGTAATGTGACTGGTTCTGGATATCGCTGAACGTGAGCGTACCGGTCGTCAGGCTGTTCTTCGACTCGTCGGCCGTGCTCGATATCACGCCCCCGGTCAAACCCGTATTGCCCTTGACATTGACGTTAAATCCACCGTCGCCTGCATTGATGCCGGCCTGTTCGTTCACGCCCGCATAGTTCGAATCCGCGTGACCATTCTGCGCGCTAAAACTTGCGCTGCCGCCGCCCTGGCTGATGGTGAATCCGCCGCCCGCGCTACTTTGGTGCGCGGCGCTGTTCGTCACGTCCTGCACACTGACGATGTTCAGGTTGCCGCCCACGTCCGCCGCGATCTGCCTGCCGTTGATCTGCGAGCCGATGCATTTCCGTCGAGCTTGAAGCTGACCCGGCGCACGAACACGACAGACGTACAGCTTTTCCCTGGATGAGGGTCACCGATGCCATGCTCGAACACGTGGGCTTTCTGCCGGGCAGCCAAGTTCTGTTCAGCATCAACTACCGGCACGGCCACATCACCACGACCACGGACTATGACTTCAGGATCGCCAGCAGCTATATGACCGAGCCTGAAGCTGAAGCCATGCTGCACCGACGCAGCACACGCAACGGAGCAACGCCCCTAAACGGAGCAACGCCCCTAAACAACAAGCCCGGCCGCGATCGGGTTTGTTGTTTGTGGCTACATAGACGCTTCTTCGTCAGCTATCGCCTTAGGCAAAAATTCTCGGCCACGCCTCACAATCTCATCCCATTGATCAACGGATAGCGCAACACTCTTGCCATTTACATAAAATGTAAAAGCAAGCTGCTTTTTCTCGGTAACACCTATTTCCATAAACGGATTTTCTTCACCATCCATATAGACGCAGATGTAAGGATACAAACTGTTAATGTCACCGACCTTCTCGAAGACTAAACCGTAACTCATTTCTGCAACCCTCTAAATCCGATGAACTCACCTGAAGCTGCTCGACCATCAGGAAGCGTATACGTAACCCAACCATCCGGATACCTGCCTCCAGCACCTGTGGTCTTTGTGCCATTTTGCAGAATATCGCGCACAGCATTCGCCGCCACTTCGTTCAATTGCGCATCGCTTCGATAGACCTGCCTCAAATCTTGAGTAGAGTCGAAACCAAAGTATTCGGGATGTTTCGTCACGGCGCGACCAGCGCTGGTTATCGCCTGCCCATCCTTGAATGGTTGGTTTGCTGCGCTTTCAAGGTCGTTAGTGTTGCCGTTGTTCGCTGAGGACTGGCCATCACCACTCCCGCTACTGAACGTCGCATTAGTCGGGACGTACCCCGCGACAGTCAAACTGGAACTTATACTACCCGCAAGCGCCTGCCCCGCGCCATTCACTAGCACCACGCCCGGACTAGCAGCAGGAGGACCGCCGCCACCCGTACCAAGGATTGCCTTCAAGCCGTTCACAATCCCTTGCATTGCCAGCGAGAACAGGGTCGGCGACTTCTTACCAAGGTCGCCCGTCAACGCACGCTCATCGTCGACTGTCTGGTTATACAGGTGGACATTCGAACCCATCGCCGCGCCCGCCGTACCGCCGAGCGCAGCGCCACCCACGCCTGCGGCAATGTTGGCCGCAAGGTTGCCGATCAGGTCCGAGCCCGTCGCTGACGCTATACCTTTCGATATGTCGTTCAGCGTCCCGGCCATCTTCGACGCCAGGCCCGCGCCCGCCGCGCCGCCAATCGTGCTGAACGCGCCGCCGCCGCCGAGTCCGCCAATCAGCGCGCCGCCCGCAGCGTGCAGTTCAGCGCGCGAATCGCCGCCTTCCTTCCAGTTGTTGTAGTCGGCCGCAGCAGCAGCCATGCCTTCGCTGTCGCCGCGCTTATATGCGTCGTTGTACGCCGCCGCCGCATCATCACGCTTCTGGTCCGCGTACGCACCGACACCTTGCGCCACCACCTGACCCGCAGCCTGTGCCGCCGCCATCGTGTCGGCCTGCTTGCCGTTGATCTGCGAGCCGATGATGTTCGTGTCGCCACGTCGTCGCTCACCGATACCACGCCCAATAGCCGCGTGTGCGTGCAGGTCGAAGATGGCAGGCTCGTCATTACGCCCGCTTGAACGACTGCTACAAACAACAAATCCAGCTCAATGACTGGGTTTGTTGTTTAAGTCACCGCGGATTACTAGCTAACTCATTGATTCCGTCTTCCAGCATCGCTTTGAATTCGTTTAGGTCGAAATGCCATGCGCCATTGTTAGCCGCTGGATATATCTCGATCTCATAGTCTCGACCCGGCTCCCTCGATATTTCGGCAACCTGCCGATCCTCGTAAAATATTTCGAAGACCACATTTTCGCGATCAGGTGGACTTGTCACCATTGCGCCCAGTTTTCTCATTTTGCTTTTGGCTCCAAGAAAGTGATGAATTTCCCATCTGCACTATAACGAAGGCCACGCCCATCAGGTGCGGTCACGTCGATCACATCACCGAAGCGGCCCGTATTTCGATGAATCACAGTACTGCCTGGATCATTCAGAATATCGTCGATAATTTTCTGTCCTTGCTCGTTGATGGCCGTGGGATTTCCCTTGGCAGAAGGGAATGCACTACCGTCTCGCCCACCATGCTTCTGCAATGCTCTACCTGCACCAGATAACTCTCCGGATTTATCCGATGGGTCCGGGACTTTCCCTGCGTCCGACAGCTCATTAATACTCTTTCCGCCGAACGACTGCTCGTTATCTCCGCTATTGAGCGTCGCATTCCCCGGCCCATACCCCGCAGCAATGGAACCGGAACTTATACCAGCTGCAAGCGCGTGGCCAGCGCCATTCACCAGCACGGCGCCTGGCCCCGCGGCTGGTGGCCGACCGCCACCAAATCCGAAGGGGAGCAAATCGAGGGCCGTCTTGACGCCTGCCAAAAAATAGTCGGCAAGTGTTAGCGACTTCGTCCCCGGCTCGCCCGTCAACGCACGTTCATCGTCGACTGTCTGGTTATACAGGTGGACATTCGAACCCATCGCCGCGCCCGCCGTACCGCCGACCGCAGCGCCGCCCACGCCCGCGGCAATGTTGGCCGCAAGGTTGCCGATCAGGTCCGAGCCTGTCGCGGACGCTACACCCTTCGATATGTCGTTCAGCGTCCCGGCCATCTTCGACGCCAGGCCCGCGCCCGCTGCGCCGCCAATCGTGCTGAACGCGCCGCCGCCGCCGAGTCCGCCAATCAGCGCGCCGCCCGCAGCGTGCAGTTCAGCGCGCGAATCGCCGCCTTCCTTCCAGTTGTTGTAGTCGGCCGCAGCAGCAGCCATGCCTTCGCTGTCGCCGCGCTTATATGCGTCGTTGTACGCCGCCGCCGCATCATCACGCTTCTGGTCCGCGTACGTACCGACACCTTGCGCCACCACCTGACCCGCCGCCTGTGCCGCCGCCATCGTGTCGGCCTGCTGGTTCAGGATGTCGTTCACGTCCGGCGTTTTGGCAATCGTGCCGTTCGTGTTCGTCGTGTCGCGCGACAGGCTCGCAATGTCCTGCGTCTGGCCTGCGCCGTTGGTGACGTTGATCGTGCCCGCGCTGATTGCGCTGCGGGTGGTCGAACTCTGGTTGCCGCTTTCGTTCTGCGAGACCATCGGCGTCACGCCGCCCGAACCGGCCACGGAGCCGGGGCCAACTGCTTTGCCTGTGTTCGGGCCGACGCCCACGCCCGCGCTGATTCCGTTGCTGTTCGCCGAGTAGTGCGAGTGATTGTCGATGTCGGAGAATGTCAGCGTGCCGGTCGTCAGGCT
Organism: Paraburkholderia tropica; assembly: GCF_014171495.1. Taxonomy (NCBI): domain Bacteria; kingdom Pseudomonadati; phylum Pseudomonadota; class Betaproteobacteria; order Burkholderiales; family Burkholderiaceae; genus Paraburkholderia; species Paraburkholderia tropica. The sequence continues at coordinate 593,700 of NZ_CP049137.1, read as the reverse complement.
GTTCTTCGACTCGTCCGCCGTGCTCGAAATCACGCCACCAGTCAGGCCCGTATTGCCCTTGACGTTGACGTTAAATCCGCCATCGCCCGCATTGATGCCGGCCTGTTCATTGACGCCCGCATAGCTACCATCCGCGTGACCGTTCTGCGCGCTGAAACTCGCGCTGCCGCCGCCCTGGCTGATGGTGAAGCCGCCGCCTGTGCTGCTCTGGTGCGCCGCGCTGTTCGTCACGTCCTGCACGCTGACGATGTTCAGATTGCCGCCCACGTCCGCCGCGATCTGCCTGCCGTTGATCTGCGAGCCGATGATGTTCGTGTCGCCGCCTGAAACGACCGTCACACTGTTCGCGCCGTTCACATGCGACGCGTTCTGGATTGACGCGTCGCTGTTCGCGTCGCCGTGCGCGTTCGACATCGCCGCCGAGACACCGAAACCGCCGCCTGCGGTGTACTGCACGCCGATACTTGCACTGCTCGAACTGTTCGAACTGCGCGTCGAATCGGTGTCGGTCGTGTTGATGACATTGACCTGATTTTTCGCCCCAAGAACGACATCGTTCGCGCTCACGTTCGACCCGGCGATGGTCAGGTCGCCGCCCGTCGCGACGAATGCCGCCGTTCCGCCTGCGACGACGTTCGAACCACGTTGCATCGTCTGGTCTTCCGACGACTGGCTTTCGCTCTTGCTCGATCCGACGCTGACCTTGATGCCGATATCCGGCTTGCCGTCCCTGGTCATGGCCGCGGGGGTGAGCGCCGCGAGACCGACATCGCCAGCCGCCGCGATGCTGTGCAGCGCTGCCGCACGGTCGTTGCCGGTGCTGGTCGAATGCTTCGCCGCCTGACTTTCCGAATACGCGTTGTTGATCGCATCGCCCAGCGAGCCCGCAAGGCCAATCGTGAGGCCGCTGCTGCTCGTCTTCTGCGTTTGCGCCTGATGCGACGTATCGGTTGCCGCGTCGATGATGACGTTCGTCGCCGTGCCTGTGAGATTGCCGCCCGCGACAAGGTCGCTGCCAGTGACGTGCAGGGTGTTGCCTGCCTGGATCGACAGGTCGCCGTTTAGCGATCCAACCGTGCTTGCGTTGTTTGTGACGCTGGTTGCTTCATTCGTGGTCGCGAGTTTGTTGGTGCCGACCGTCACGGTCAGGCCGCTTGTGCCCAGGCCCGTGCGCTTTTCCTGATAGCTGCTGGACGATTGCGTGCTGTCCTGCGTCGTCGTGATGTTCACGTCGTGCGCTGCACTCAGCGCGACATCGTTCGTACCGACAATCGTGCTGCCTTTTACGTTGATATCGTTGCCGCTCGCGATGGAAACGGCGTCGGCCGAAACCATGCTGCCCTGTGAGAGCGTGGCCGTGGTATTGCTCGAACTCGCGACTTCCTTGCCGCTGACGACGTTGCTGTGTTTGTGCTGCTCCTGTGAATTCTCGACGTGCGTTTCCGTCGCCGCGCCGATGTTGACGTCGCCTGCTGCGGCAAGCATCGCGGTTCCCTTGTCGAGACTGATTGCGCTGCCCGTGACGTTGATGTCTTTGCCCGATGCCACGGTCAGCGAATTGCCCGCGTTGAGCGTAGTTGCTGCAAGCGCGTCGTCCAAACGGTGCAGCGATTCCGAATAGCTGCCGTGGCTGTCGCTGCCCGAACTGTTGCTGTCCGTGGTCGACGTGGCTTTTGCGGCCTGCAAGGTTACGTTGCCGTTTGCTGCAACGACGCCGCCGCCCGCAAGGTTGATGTCTGCGCCGGTCGCCGTCAGGTCGCCGCCCACGCCAATCTGCGAAACGCCGCCGACCTTGATGGAACTGCCCGTCGTCCGGTTGACATCGGTATTCGACACGCCGTTCGCGCGCTCGACGATCTTGTGTTCGCCGGTCTGTACCGAGCCGATGTCGTAGTTGCCGCCCACGGCCATGCCGAGGTTGCCGCCGACGTTCAGGTTGCCCGCGTTCTGCTCGACGTTGCCGCCCGTGACGATGACCGCATTGCCTGCCACGTTCAGGTTCGCAATCGGCCCGAGCGTCGTCGTGGTGCGCGTCGCGCCGGTGGCGCTCACCTGATCGACCGTCTTGACCGCCGTGTTCAGCAGCAGGTCGCCGCCCGCATTCAGCGCGAGACTGCCCGCATTCACGGTCGCCGAAGTCAGGTCGACATTCCCCTTGGTCGTCAGCGACATCAGGCCGCCGCTTTGCAGCGTGCCAAACGCGTTGTCGATCTGCTCGCCCTGAATCGACATCGTGTTTCCAGCCTGCACGGTGCCGCTGTTCGTGAAGGTCTGCGCGTTCTGGATGTCGATGTCGGTTGCCGCGATCAGCGGTCCGTTCACATTCTGCTGGCTGGCCTTCGCGAGATAGACGACGGGCACCAGAACCTGCTGACCGTTGACGGTCTCGGTCTGCATGATGATGACGTTGCTGGTCAGCGCCGCCACCTGTTCAGGCGTCAGACTCATGCCGAGCGGCTTCGACAGCGACGCGCCCGCTGCAAGCAGCGACTCGTACATGCCCTGAAGGTCGGTGTACGGGCCGAGTACCGCCTTGCCGGTCAGTGACGTAATCTGGTTGCGAACGAGTTGCTGTTCGTAGAAGCCATCGCCAAGACGCTTGATCGTCGTCTGCGGATTCAGGCCAAGCTGTTGCAGGTAGTAGTCGCTCGAAATGAACGTCTTCTGGTTCGTGAACGCCGGATTGGTTTCGATGAGGTACGTTGCGCCCGGTGCGCTCGCGGGGCTGAACAGTCCGCCCTGGGGAATCGACAGGTTTTGCAGGACGTTCTGCGCGGTGGCGCTGGCAATGGCCGGATTGACCATGCCCGAGCCGCCATTCACCGATGCCGCGCCAGACTCTCCGCCGCTCGCGTTACCGCTGATGCCGTTGACGCTGACGCCCGAAGTCATCTGACCCGGCGCGAGATTCAGCGAAGGCACGCCCGCATTACCTGCCGTGTTGTCGATGCTGATGCCGTTGCCCGAAAGCGTGCCGCCCGCGACGAAACTCGACTCATACGACGGCAGCGCGTAATTGCGGATATCAGCGGGCGCGGCCTGCGTATAGCCGCCCGGACGCGAGCCGCTGAACGGCGCATCGCCGAACGGCAGCGTCCAGTCGCTGATGCTGTGGTCATAGTTCGTGTAATGGAAGTAGCCCGAGTACGTGACCTGCATGCCCGGTGCCGTCTGACCCTGCCAGCTGTTCTGGTCGAGCGATTGCGGCGCCGCGATGTTGCCGACTGCCGCGACCGCGCTCCAGTGGTTCTCGAAGAGGCCAACCGACGCGGCATCGAGATTGCCCCCGGCAATGATCTGGCCTTGAGGGCTGATGCCCGCAATCAGGTTTGCGACCGCCACGCCCGTGTACGTCGTGTACTGCCAGCCACTGTTCCACTGGCCGCCGTGCGGCGGATCGACCGGCATACCGCCGATGAGGCTCGCGTCGCCGCTCGTCCAGCCGACGAACGGGTGACCGGCCGAGCAGGCCGCGGCAACGGTAGACGTGCAGCCCGACAGGCTGATGCCGAGGCTGTCGAGCAGCGCCGGGTCGACCGGCTGGTTCAGGCCGGTGGTCGTCATCGTCGTGCGCGTGTTCGTCACCTGACCCGCGTGCAGTTCCATGTCGCCGGCCGATTCGATCAGCGCTGACTGGTTGCGTATCAGGGCCGCGTTCGTATAGTTGCCGTTGGCGTCCTTGCCGCCCGCGAGCACCACCTTGCCGAGCCCATAAATCGCCGTCGTCGCCTGCGTATCGGTCGCAGTGGTGTCGTCGCGGTTTTCGATGTCGTTCGACAGCAGTTCGAGCGTGCCGTCGCTGTCGGTTGCGCCAATCAGCGCAGTCGGCCCCGTGTTGGTCAGCGATTGCGTCGCGTTGAGCGAAACGCTGCCGCCGACCATCGTGCCCGTGTTTTCCAGCGTGTTTGAATGCGTCGCGAGCGTGCCGCCCGCCATCATGACGCCGCGGTTCTGCACGTCGACCGCGTTGACGTTCAGGTTGTTCGCCGCTTCGACGAGCGCGTTGTTGCTGAATGTGCCCGGCAGGGTAAAGGTCAGGTCGTGACCGGCATTGAACTGGACATCCGGCGTCGTTGCAAAGTCGCCCTGAACGCTAATCGCGACATCGTTGGCCGCGCTGTAGCTGCCGCCGCCCGTGAGCGCGGCTGCGTTGATGGCGAGATCATGCGTCGCGCCAATCTGGCCGTTTGCGTTCGTGACCGCGCCTGTCGTCGTAATCGCGACATCGCCATTCGAACCTGCGAAACTCCCAATCTTGCCGCCGCTGTTGTCGACGGTATCGCCATGCACCGTGACGCCCGCGCCGCTGACCTGACCGTTCTGCGTATTGAGGAGCGCCGACGTATTCACGGCCACGTTACCGTTGCCGGTGATCACGCCGCCGCTGTTCACGGTCTGGCTGCCGCCTTGCACGTTCATGTCGCCCGTGCCGAGATTGCTGACGAGGCCGTTGGTGTTGTCGAGCGCTGCGGCCTGAATGCGGAACGTGCCGGTGTCGCCAGCCGCGCCTGTGCCCGACTGGATCTGTCCGTTGGTGTTCGTCAGCGTGCCGCCGCTCGCGAGCGTCAGCGACGAGAGCGAGCGAACCGAGCCCTGCGAGTTGTTCAGATCGCCCGCGATGTTCGCCGCAATCCGGCCTTGCGCAGCGAGCACGCCGTTCGCGTTGTTCAGGCTCGCAGCCTGGGCGTCGATCTGGCCCGCCGAAATGATCTTCCCGCCGACGTTCGAGAAGCTGCCCGAACCGTTGCCGGGTTTGATGGTCAGCGTGCCCGTGCCGGCGTCGATGATCGAGCCGCCATCGTTGTTCAATGCGCCGGGTGCGAGCGTGAAATCCGTGCTGTTCGTTTGCAGCGTGCCGCCGTTCGAGTTGTCGAACGTGCCGCTGACATCGAAGCCTGTCGCCGACGCGCCATATTGCGTGATGGTGCCGCCGCGATTCAGCAGGTCGGCCGCTTTCAGCGCGAGCTGGTTCGCTTCGATATCGCCGCTGCTGTTGTCGAGCGTCGCCGTGGTCGTCAGCGTGAGATTCGGCGCGACCATCGAGCCGCCGCTGTTGGTCAGCGAACCCGTGTTGATGCTCGCGCTCGTACCTGCACCGATCTGGCCGCCGTTGTTATTGAGCGCGCCGCTCGTGAGGCTCGTGTCCGTGTTCGACAGCAGTTTGCCGTTCGTGTTGTTCAGCGCGCCGCCGACCGTTGCCGTCAGGCCGTTCTGCCCGATGATCGATCCGGACGCGTTATCCAGCGCGCCGCCCTGGATCACGCCCTGGCCGTTTGTGGCGATCTTTCCGCCGACGTTGGAGATTGCGCCCGCGCCGTTGTCCGCATTGACCGACAGTTTGCCGGTCCCGGCGTGCGTGATCGTGCCGCCGTCGTTATCGAGCGCAGCCGGTGCAATCGTCAGGTCCGTGCTGTTGGTTTGCAGCGTGCCGTTCGAATTGTCGAGCGTGCCGGTCACGTCGAGCGTCATCGCGCCGGTTCCGGTCTGCGTGAGGGTGCCGCCGCGATTCACGAGGTTGGCGGCGTGCAGCGTGAACTGGCTGGCGCTCGATGCGCCGCCGCTGTTGTCGAACGTAGCAGCCGACAACGTGAGCAAGCGGGCCGCGCCGAACTGGCCCGCGTTCGTGAGCGTCGACCCGGCCGACAGCGTCATGTCCGCGTTGGTCGCGAACGTGCCGCTGTTGAACAGGGTCTGCACGGCGCGCGCAATCAGGCTCTGGACCGCCGTGACAGACCCGGCGTTAGCGATCTGTCCGGCCTGCACGTTGACCGCGCCATTGCCGCCGATTGTGCCGCCCGCGCCGTTGTTCAGCAGGCCGGTCGTCGTAAGGGAAACGCCGTCTGCGTTCAGCGACGCAACGTGGCCGCCCGAGTTGTCGAGCGATGCGCTCGACGCGGCAAGCGCGCCCGCGGCCTGCATCGTGCCGCCCTGGTTGTTCGTCGCGCCCGCGACGTTTTCGGTCAGCGTGCTGCCTGAAACGATCTGGCCGGCGCGGTTCGAGAGCGCGCCGGCCGTGAGGGTTTGCGCGCTGCCCGACGACATCGCGCCGTTGTCGTTCGTGAGCGTGCCTGCGGCGCGTGCGTCGAGCGTGCCGCCCGCGGTCGTGCTTGCGCCGGACAGGTTCAGGTCGCCGCTGTTTGCCGCGAGTATGAGCGAGCCGTTCGCGGAATTCGTCGCGCCCGCGAGATCGACCGCCGAGCCGCTTACGCTCGCGTTGCCGCCCGCGACATTGCGGCCGGTCGCCGTGATCGCGCCGGATGCGCTTACGTTCAGGTCGCCGGTTTGCGCAAGCGAGCCGTCGCCGTTCACGCCTGCCGCGAGCGTGCCGGTCGAATTCACCGAACCGGCGTTCACGCTCGTGTTCTGCTGCGCGGCAATCATGCCGCTGTTGGTCAGCGCGCCAGACGCGGAGAGGTTGGCGTTCTGTTGCGCGTAGGTCGTGCCGCTGCTGTCGATGTCCTGCGCGCTCGCGACGACGTTGCCGCTTGCATTCGTTTGTCCAGCGAGCACGAGCTTGCCCGCCGAGGTCAGCACGAGGTCGCCGGATTGTGCAGCCGTGATGCCCTTGAGCGAAATGCCGACGCCTGCCTCCGTGCCAACGAGCACAATGCGGTTTGCGTACATGCCGCCGAGATTGCTCACGTCAATCGAGACGCCTGGCGCTGGGCCGTCGCCCGCAATCGCGGCCGTGTCGAGCGTGTTGTAATCGATGTGATTTGCGCCGGTCACGACGTTGAGATTTTTGGCGTAGACCGCCGCATTCGCCTGCACGGCGCGCGACAGCAGATCGACCTGATCCACGCCCGACGCGTTCAGGCCCGCGCCGCTGACCGTGATGTTGCCGCCCGTGACATTGAAGCCCGACACGGAACCGTCTGCCGCATAGTTCGGCGTGCCGGTGGTCAGCGTCGCGCGACTCGTGTTGATGAACGTCCCGCCGTTCACCGAAATCCCGGACGGATTCGCCAGAATCACATTCGCGCGCTGACCCGCGACTTCAAGCGCGCCGTTGAACTGCGACGCGCTCGCGCTGTTGACCTGATTGACGATGACCTTCGCGGCCTGTCCCGGCGCGAAGTTCGGGTTGCCGTTAATCATGCCGCCGAGTTGCGACTGCACCATCGTCGGCGAGTTGTTCAGGATCGCGCCGCGCTGCTGCACGTCGAACCGGTTATACGTGTTGACCGAGACGCCAGCGCCGGACGGACGGTTGATATTGACCTGTTCAATACCGTTCGGCGTCTGGATGACCGAAGGCGCGTGTGCGCCGCCTGCGACGATCTGCGCGAACGACAGCATGGGCGCGAGCGCCAGCAGTGCAGCAGGGAGCAGGCGCCGCAGCGAGCGACCCACGCCGGACAGCCTTGTTGCGCGGGTCTCCCCCGATTTTCCTGCTGCCGTCGCAGTTTCCTCAACGGCGACGAGCATGTTGCGCGAGCGGCTATAGACCAGCCTGTAACAGCGATTCATCGAAGCAAACCCGTAAGAATTCAGCTTTCGATTCTTGGGGTATGCCCGGAAAATATGTGTCAATGATCGTTAACGCATGCCGCTTTTAGGAAACGTCTTAACGGTTTCATGCGCGATAAATCAAAACGTGGTGCGTCGCCCACACGGGCAAAAAACCGCATTGCGTGGGCTCAAAAAAGGCTGGCAAGCCCGCTCTGTGCGGGCGTGCAGGGTTAAGTCGGTTACGTCCATGGCGAATGCCGGATGCCTGTTTCGCAAACCTCCGCGCGACAGTCCCTTGTTTGCAGCCAGATCACCACAAGCTCGATTCTTTCAGCGCGCCGCTCAATGGCGCGTCCGGCCTGGCCGGTACGACCATCCGAACGACTTCGCGCGCCGCGAGTCAGTCAATCGAACCGGCATTTCAAAACCACGCGTCCTGCATATCCAAAGTAGTCCGATCAAGCGAAGCAAGCAGATCGAACTGCGCGCCGGTTTTCGGCAACTCCCACGCGAAGAAGTACTGCGCCGCTGCGAGCTTGCCGCGATAAAAATCGGCGTCATCGCCTTGTGCCTGTTTAAGCGCCGTGCGCGCCGCGAGCGCCTGTTCGAGCCACACCCACGCCACCACCAAATGCCCGAACGCTTCGAGATACACCGAAGCGTTCGCGAGCGTCACATTCGCATCGCCCGCGGCCCACAACTGCTGCGTCACCGTGAAGAGGCGCTTCATGGCCGCGTCGAGCGCACGCGCATGCGTGGCGTCCTGCGCGTCGCCGCTCGAATGCGCGCGGTCGAGCGTGGCCTGCACGCGCTGCGCGAACAGCCTGAGCGCCGCGCCGTCCTTGATCACCACCTTGCGGCCCAGCAGATCGAGGCCCTGAATGCCGTGCGTGCCTTCGTGAATCGGATTGAGCCGGTTGTCGCGATAGAACTGCTCGACGTTGTACTCGCGCGTGTAACCGTAGCCGCCGTGCACCTGGATCGCGAGATCGTTGGCGGCGAGACACCATTGCGACGGCCAGCTTTTCGCAATCGGCGTGAGCAGATCGAGCAGCAGCGTGAGCGGCTCGCGGGCGGCGTCGTCGGCGGCGCCGCCCGCTTCGTCGACGAGCTTCGCGCACCACAGATTCAGTGCGAGCGCGCCTTCCACGTAGCTCTTTTGCGCGAGCAGCATGCGGCGCACGTCGGCGTGCTCGACGAGCTTCACCTGCGGCGACGCCGGGTCCTTGCCCGCCGCGGCGATGCCGCGCCCCTGCGGACGATTGCGCGCGTAATCGAGCGCGTGCAGATAGCCGGTGTAGCCGAGCATGGTCGCGCCGAGACCCACGCCGATGCGCGCCTCGTTCATCATATGGAACATATAGGCGAGGCCTTTGTGCGGCTCGCCCACGAGATAGCCGATCGCACCCGCGCGGCCGCCCGGCGCGTACTTCGTGCCTTCGCCGAAATTGAGCAGGCAGTTCGTGGTGCCGCGATAGCCCATCTTGTGATTGAGGCCCGCGAGCACGACGTCGTTGTGTTCGCCGCGCGAGCCGTCTTCGTTGACGAGATATTTCGGCACGATAAAGAGCGAGATGCCCTTCACGCCGGGAATCAGCTTGCCGTCCGGGCCCGGAATCTTCGCCAGCACGAGGTGGACGATGTTTTCCGTGAGTTCGTGCTCGCCGCCCGAAATCCACATCTTGTTGCCACGCAGCCGATACTGCGCGCCGAGCGCCGAGTCGCCCTCGAAGTCGGCGCGCGTGGCCACGTCGGACAGCGACGATCCGGCCTGCGGCTCCGAAAGACACATCGTGCCGAAATAGCGGCCTTCGAGTTCGGGCTTCACGAAAGTGTCGATCTGCTTCTCGCTGCCGTGCGCGAGCAGCAGATTCGCGTTGCCGATGGTGAGGAACGGATACGCGCTCGAACCGACGTTGGCCGCCTTGAACCAGGCGAAGCCCGCTTTCTCGACCACCAGCGGCAACTGCATGCCGCCGTACGCGTAATCCTGGCCCGCCGCCATCAGGCCCGCGTCGCAGAACGCCTTGAGCGCCGTCTTCACTTCGGGGATGAGGGTGACGGTCTCGCCGTCGAAATGCGGTTCGTGTTGATCGTTCTTCTTGTTGTGCGGCGCGAACAGGTCGGTGGCGATCTTCTCGCAGGTGTCGAGCGCGGCGTCGAAGGTCTCGCGCGAGTGATCCGCATAGCGCGCGATGCGCGTGAGCCGCTCGACGTCGAGCCATTCGTAGAGCAGGAAGTTCAGGTCACGGCGGGAGAAGATCAGCGACATGGCGGGCGGGCTCTCGGTTGGGAAGGCGTCTAGATTACCTAAAATAGAACGACCGTACTATTGGTGATTTCTCCAGCTTCGCCGCGCGCGTAGCGTGCTTCCGTGCGGAGGGAGAATCCGGCATCATCGGCGCTCATCCTTCCGAAATGCGAGATGTCGATGGATCGACTCGACGCCATGTCCGTGCTCGTCGCCGTGGTCGAGGCGGGCAGTCTTTCGGCGGCGGCGCGCCGGCTCGGCATGCCGCTCGCCACCGTCAGCCGCAAGGTCAACGAACTGGAAGCGCATCTGCGCACGCGCCTGCTCACGCGCACCACGCGCCAGCTCGCGCTGACCGAGGCGGGCGCGTCCTATGTGGCCGCGTGCCGGCGCATTCTCGAAGACGTCGGCGAGGCCGAGCGCGCCGCGACTGGCGAGTACGCGTCGCCTAGAGGCGAACTCGCGCTGAGCGCGCCCGTGGTGTTCGGGCGGCTTCATGTGCTGCCGGTCGTCAGCGAATTCCTGGCGCAGTATCCGGAGATCGACGTGCGGCTGGCGCTGGCGGACCGCGTGGTCAATCTGATGGAGGAGCGCGTGGACGCGGCCGTGCGCATCGGCGCGATGCCCGACAGCGCGCTCGTCGCCGTGGGCGTGGGCGCGATCCGCCGCGTGGTGTGCGCGAGTCCGGCGTATCTGGCGCGGCATGGCGTGCCGCGGCATCCGCGTGATCTGAGTGCGCATCAGTGCGTGACTTTCGAGGGCGTGGAAGGGCGCACGTGGATCTTTCGCAGCGGTAAGGATTTGTCCAGGGATGCAGCGAAAACCGCGCTCGTGCAGCCGGTCGCCTCGCGTCTGGCGGTGAATACGGCCGAAGCCGCCATCGACGCCGCGCTGATGAACGTGGGCGTCACGCGCGTGCTGTCTTATCAGGTGGCGCAGGCGGTGCGCGAGGGGCGGCTCGACTTGCTGCTCGAAGCATACGAGCCCGCGCCCTGGCCGGTGAGCCTCGTGCACGGCGGACAGACGCCGCTGCCGCTCAAACTGCGTGCGTTTCTCGACTTCGCAACGCCGCGTTTGCGTGCACGGATCGAGGCGGCTCGCATCGGCGTCGCCCCGTCCTGAACGAGGGGCTGAACTCAGCAACGCATCGAACGCCCCAGGCATTGCCGATGCGCGTCAGTCATTTGTCAGCGTCGCTTCGGGCTTCACTTCGGCAAACGTTTGCAAATGCTTGTCGGAAAAGGGGTTTTATAAAGTTTTCACGCGATTGTGCCGTAGACTTGCGCGCGGGCGCGCGCGTCGTTTCGCGCTCCTCTGTTTTTCGAAGGTCCGATCCGCCCGCTCCGATAGTCCTCGTTCGTTTGCGCGGCTAGGCGGCCCGGCGCCCAGGCTGGAAGGCGCCGTCCGCCCGGTCCATGAGAGACCGCCGCGCATGGCCTGAAGCCATGCTATTGTCCTGCCGCTTCATGCAAACGCATGACGCGCAAAAATTCAGGCTCAAAGGAGGCCGACCTGTGATGAATGTGCTGGGCTGCATCGTCTACAAGCACAATCTGTGGCTCGTGATCGTGGCGGTGCTGATCTGCGGCGGTGGCTCGTGGGTCACTGCGAGGCTCGTGCGGCGCGTGTTCGCGACGCGCGGCCTGCAGCGCGCGGGCTGGCAGTTTCTTGCGTCCGTGACGGCGGCCGTCGCCATCTGGTGCACGCATTTCGTGGCGATGCTCGGCTTCGAGCCGGGCGTGCCCGTCAGCTTCGACCCCGTGCTCACCATCGTTTCTCTGCTGATCGCGCTGGGCGGCAGCTTCGCGGCCTTCGCCGTGGCGGGCAGCGGCTTCACGCGCGCGGCGCCGGCCATCGGCGGGGCGCTGGTCGGGCTCGCCATTTCGCTGATGCACTACACGGGCATGATGGCGTACCGCGTGCAGGGCGTCGTGTCGTGGAATCACACCTATCTGGTCGCGTCGATCGTGCTGTCGGTCGTGTTCGGCGCGCTCGCGCTCGACCGCGCGGCGCGCGGCGTGAACGTGCGGGCGGATATCGGCGCGGACAAGGGCATGGACAAGAGCGCGAGACCCGCCGCGAAAGACACGGGTTCGGTGGCCAGCGTCACGCTGCTGCTCGTGCTCGCCATCGCCACGCTGCATTTCACGGGCATGTGCGCCTTCACGGTCACGCCGCTGCGGATCGCGGGCGAATTTTCGAACCCGGCTGCCTTGCAGGCGCTGGCGCTCTCGGTGGCGGGCATGGCGTTCATCATCGCGGGCGCGGGTCTCGTGAGCTATCTGCTCGACGACACCGTGCGCGCCGAATCGGTCGAGCATCTGCGCACGATGGCGCTGAGCGACATGCTCACCGGCCTGCCGAACCGGGCGAGCTTCAACGACCGGCTCGACGTGGAAATCGCGCGCGCCGCCGCCGAGCACGGCAAGCTCGCGCTGGTCGGCATCGACCTGAATCGCTTCAAGGAGATCAACGACCTGCGCGGCCATCACGCGGGCGACGAAGTGCTGCGCATTCTCGCGCGCCGCTTCACGAGCCTCGTGCGCGAGGGCGAATTCGTCGCGCGCGTGGGCGGCGACGAGTTCGTGGCGCTGCATCGTTACTCCCATCGCGACGCGCTCGACGACTTTCTCGGCCGTCTCGAAGACGCCTTGTTCCGCCCAATCCGCTACGACGACTGGGAAGTGGTGTCGGGCGCGAGTCTCGGCGTGGCGATCTATCCCGACGACGCCAGCAGCAAGGCCGTGCTGATCAACAACGCCGACCTCGCGATGTACCGCGCGAAGGCGGCGCTCACGCGCACGGTGTGCTTTTACGAGCCGAAGATGGACGAAACGGCGCGCGCGCGCCGCACGCTCGCCGCCGATCTGCGCGACGCGATCGCGCGCGGCCAGTTGAGCGTGCACTATCAGGTGCAGACGGCGGTGAGCGGCGCGATTTGCGGCTACGAAGCGCTGTTGCGCTGGGAGCATCCGCGCCAGGGCTTCATTTCGCCGGGCGTGTTCATTCCGCTCGCGGAGGAAAACGGCCTGATCCTGAGCATCGGCGCCTGGGTGCTGCGCGAGGCCTGCACGCGCGCGGTCACGTGGCAGCCGCCGTACAAGGTGGCCGTGAATCTGTCGCCCGTGCAGTTCGCGCACGCCGACCTGCCGGCGCTCGTCAGCGAAGTGCTGGCGGAGACCGGTCTCGCGCCCGACCGGCTCGAACTGGAACTGACCGAATCGACGATCTTCGCCGATCGCGAGCGCTCGCTCGACGTGTTGCAACGTATCAAGGCGCTCGGCGTGAGCCTCGCGCTCGACGACTTCGGCACCGGCTATTCGTCGCTCGATACGCTGCGCACGTTCCCGTTCGACAAGATCAAGCTCGACCAGTCGTTTATCAGCGAAGCCGAATCGAGCCGTCAGGCGACGGCGATCATCCGCGCGGTGCTCGCGCTCGGCAAGAGCCTCGGCATTCCGGTGCTGGCGGAAGGCATCGAAACGCAGGATCAGTTCGATCTGCTGGCGGGCGAGGGCTGCGACGAGATGCAAGGCTTCCTGCTGGGCCGCCCCGCGCCGCTCGCGCAACTGGTGGAGAGCGGGCAGATCAAGCTGGTGCAGCCGCGCAGCCGTTATGCGGCGGCGGGCTGAACGCAGTTAATCGAACGCCGCAAAGCGCGGCGCGCAGGCCGGCATCCACGCGCCGTCGGTTTGCGTGAACGCGCCGCGCGCCGCGTTATGCGGATGATGCGGCGCCTCGCTCAAGCCCAGCACCGGCGACACGCACGCATCGCTGCCCTCGAATAGCGCGACCCACGCGTCGCGCTCGCGCGTGGCGATGATCTGCTCGATGCGCGCGGCGATCGCGGGCCAATGCGTCCGGTCGCGCTGCGGCAGTTCGAGCAGATCCTGCGCGCCGATTCCCTTCAGAAACGCGGCATAAAACGGCGGCTCGATGCAGCCCACCGCAAGCCATCCGCCGTCGCGGCAGCGATAGGTCCGGTAGAACGGCGCGCCGCCGTCGAGCAGATTCTCGCCGCGCGCGTCGCGCCACTGCCCCGCCGCGTGAAAGCCGTACATCATGCTCATCAGCATGGCCGCGCCGTCGGTCATCGCCGCATCGACCACGCAGCCCTTGCCGCTCGCCCGCGCGCGCAGGATCGCCGCGACCACGCCGAACGCCAGCACCATGCCGCCGCCGCCGAAGTCGCCGACCAGATTGAGCGGCACGACCGGCGCGCCGCCCGCCTCGCCGACCGCGTGCAGCGCACCCGAAATCGCGATGTAGTTGATGTCGTGGCCCGCCGTGTGCGCGAGCGGTCCGCGCTGGCCCCAGCCCGTCATGCGTCCGTAGACGAGCGACGGATTGCGCAGCCGGCACGCATCAGGACCGAGCCCGAGCCGCTCCATCACGCCCGGCCGGAAGCCTTCGATCAGCGCGTCGGCCTGCGCGATCCGATCGAGCGCATGCGCCACGTCCTCGGCGCACTTGAGATCGAGCGCGACGTGCTCGCGCCCGCGCGCGAGCGGGCCGTCGGGCAGCGCCTCGCCCGCACGGCCGATGCGCGTGACGTGTGCGCCCATCTGGGCCAGCAGCATGCCGCAGAACGGCGCGGGCCCGAGCCCCGCGAACTCGACGATATGCACGCCTTGCAGCGGCTGGATCATGCGCGGTCTCCGCGTGAAATGAATGTGGGCATCAGAGCGTACGCGCGATGATTTCTTTCATGATCTCGTCGGTGCCGCCGTAGATGCGCATCACGCGCGCATCGACCCACGCGCCGCCGATCACGTACTCCGACATATAGCCGTAGCCGCCGTGCAGTTGCAGGAATTCGTCGAGCAACTGGTTTTGCAATTCGGTGGCGTTGAGCTTGGCCATGGCCGCATCGACGGGCGACAGTTCGCGACGCAGATGCCGCGCGATGCAGTCGTCCACGTAGATGCGCACCATTTCCGCTTTCGCGCGCGCGTGCGCGAGCTTGAAGCGCGCGTTCTGGAAATCGAAGATCGCCTGACCGAACACCTTGCGCCCGCGCGTGTACTCGATCGTGCGCGCGAGCATGCCCTCGATGGACGCCACCGCGCGCACGGCAATCACCAGCCGCTCCTGCGCGAGCTCGCGCATCAGATACGAAAAGCCCGCGTTTTCCTCGCCGAGCCGCTGCGTGATGGAGACGCGCACGTCCTCGAAAAACAGCTCCGACGTGTCCTGCGCGCGCAGGCCGATCTTTTCGAGCTTGCGGCCTTTTTCGAAACCCGGCGTGCCTTCCTCGACCACGATCAGCGAGACGCCCTTGCTGCCGAGGTCCGGCGCGGTCTTGCAGACCACGATCACGAGACTCGCGTTCTGGCCGTTCGTGATGAAGGTCTTCTGGCCGTTGATGACGTAGTCGTTGCCGTCGCGGCGCGCGGTCGTGCGCACGGACTTCAGGTCGCTGCCGGTGCCCGGCTCGGTCATGGCGATTGCGCCGATATGCTCGCCGCTCGCGAGCTTCGGCAGCCACTCGCGCTTCTGCTCCTCGGTGCCGTAAGCGTGGATATACGGCGCGACGATGTCCGAATGCAGCGGGAAGCCGATGCCGCTCGCGTTCACGCGCGCGAGTTCTTCGATCAGGATCGCCGCGTGGCCGAAGTCGCCGCCTCCGCCGCCGTATTCCTCGGGAATCGTGCAGCAGAGCAGGCCTTCTTCGCCCGCGCGACGCCACACTGATTTGGGCACGATGCCGTCCTTTTCCCACTGCTGATGAAACGGCACGATCTCGCGCTCGACGAAACGGCGAACCTGCTCGCGGAACAATTCGTGATCGTCGCGGAATACGTTACGCATGGGTTGTCTCCTTGATTGTCTGAGTCTATTTCGGATGCCGAATCAAATCGTGGCGCCGGGATTCTCGATGCTCCGGTAGCGCTCCTTCAGCAGCCGGCGCAGCAACTTGCCGTTGTCGTGGCGCGGCAGCGCGTCCTCGAAATCGACGGAACGCGGCACCTTGATATGCGAGAGACGCTCGCGGCAGAACGCCATCAATTCGTCGGCGAGCTGCGGGCTGGCGGCGTCGCGCTCGCGCAACTGCACGATGGCTTTGACGCTCTCGCCGAACTCGGCATGCGGCACGCCGATCACGGCCGCGTCGGCCACCGCCGGATGCTCGCTCAACACATTCTCGATCTCCTGCGGGTAGACGTTCACGCCGCCGCTGATGATGAGATCCGTGCGCCGGTCGCTCAGGTAGAGATAGCCTTGCGCGTCCACGTGGCCGATATCGCCATAGGTGGCCCAGCCGTGCCGGTTGCGCACGCTGCGGGTTTTGGCGGGATCGTTGTGATACTCGAACGGCGGACCGCCCTCGAAGAACACGCGGCCGATCTCGCCCACGGGCAGCTCGCGGTCGTCTTCGTCGACGATATGCAGTGTGCCGAATTTCGCGCGTCCCACCGAGCCGCGATGCGCGAGCCATTCGTGCGAGTCGATCGCCGTGAGCCCGGCGCCTTCCGAACCCGCGTAATACTCGTAGATCACCGGGCCGAACCAGTCGATCATCTGCTGCTTGACGAGCGGCGGGCAGGGCGCGGCCGCGTGAATCGCCACTTTCAGGCTGCTCACGTCGTAGCGGCGGCGTACCGTTTCGGGCAGCGCGAGCAGGCGCACGAACATCGTCGGCACCCATTGGCTGTGCGTGACGCGATAGCGTTCGATGGCGGCCAGCGCGGCCTCGGGATCGAACTTCTGCATGACGATGGTGCGCCCGCCCGTGCGCAGCATGCGCACGAGATAGCGCAGCGGCGCGGCGTGATAGAGCGGCGCCGTGCTCAAATACACGGAGTCCTGATTAAATCCGAAACTCTTGCGCCATGAGGCCGTTTCGGTGTCGTCGATTGCGCGGCGATCCCACGGCACGAGCGGTTTGAGGATGCCTTTGGGCAGTCCCGTCGTGCCCGACGAATAGAGAAAATCGCGGCCCTGTTCGCACTCGGGCAGCGGCTTGCGCGTGTCGGTCTCGTCGAGCGCGGCGTCGAGCGAGGCGAAGCCGGGCGGGGAAGCGCGCCCGTCATATAGCAGGCGACGCCGTGCAGCGCGCCTTCGTCGGCGAGCGTCTGCGCGAGTTCGCGCATCGCCTGCGAGACGATCAGCACGCGCGCGCCGCAGTCCTTGAGGACGTGCGCGACTTCGCGTGTTTTCAACTGGATGCTGATGGGGGTGAAATACAGACCGGCGCGCTCGGCGCCGACGGCCGCGATGGCCAGAGCAGGGTGGTTCTCGAACAGTAGCGCGATGCCGTCGCCGGGTTGCAGGCCTAGCTGGATCAGCCAGTGCGCAACCCGGTCTGCGCGTTCGTTCAGGATGGCGTAAGTGAGGACCTCGTTGGTGCCGGCAAGGCGCAAGGCTTCCTTGCCGGGTGCTGCGGCTGCTAGTTCGCGGACACGCTCCACGGTCTCGTCTCCATATCGTGCGCGGCGCCAGTCATGCTGCCGAGCGCTGCCTCCACGCGCCTGACCAGCGACATCAGCCGCGGGGCGATGTCGTCGGTCAACTGGTTGCCGCTGATGTTGAATACCGCAATGGAACAGCTGAAAACCCAGTACTCGTCGTCGATGGGCGACGCCAGCGGAATCGCCACCGAGTGAATCTCGCGCTGCATGTCGCCGTGCGACACCGTGCAGCCCTGCTCGCGCAATTCCTGCTGCGCCTGCGTGAGGCGCTGCGCGAGCAGTTCGCCCTTGGCCGGATCGCGCGTGAGCGTTTCCTGCAGATACCGTTCGCGTTCGGCGCCCGGCACAGTCCACAGATACGCGCGGCCCGAGGCCGTGCGCGACAGCGAAAGCCGCGTGCCGATCTCCGAGCGATAGACCGCGCTGCCCGCGCCCTGCGCGACTTCCGCGTAAGCGAGGTTCAGGCGGTAACCGACGGCGAGCGTCACCTGGCCCTGACAGTAATCGGCCAGCTCCTGCATCATCGGCCGCGCGATCTGGCGGATCGTCATGCGGCCGAGCGCGGGCGCGGCGAGGCTCAGCATCTCGGTGCCGAGCACGTATTTCGAAATGCGCTCCGAGTAGCGCAGCATGCCGAACTCGCACAGCGTATTGATGAGCCGCAGCGCCGTGGGCTTGGGCAGGCCGGTGCGCTCCACCAGCTCGCGCGCCGACAGTTCGGACGCGCCCATCGAATAGCACTGCAGGATCCGGATGCCGCGCGCGAGTGCGCTCACGAGCTGCGAGTCGTTGTTTGTCTCGTTGCTCAACTCGTTGTTCGAGTCGCTGGACGAAACAGCGGCGTCGTCGGTGCGTGAGGTGGCCTGGTCGGTCATGTCGGATTCCTTCTTCGGGGGGATGGGCGCGCCGGACAAACACGGGGCGCCTTTTGGCAAACCCGGCATTCTAGCTTTCCCCTTCGTGGCGGAACAATTTTTCAAGACGACTGGCTCATTTTTCGTGAAATTGCGACGCTTTGCCGCGCCCGCGGCGTGTCCGGGCTACCTGATCGACACATCTGACTGCGCGCAACTTCGGGAATTCGGACTCTCAGGCTCGCTCGGCCGCTATCGGTATGTCACTATCGTCGCACGAATGGAATTAAATGATCCATAAGGATCGAAAAATGTTTACCACTATTGAAATAGTGAGATCGTGTGGTGTATTTTGATTCGCGAGATTCATTTTTTCATCATCCACACTTCTCCAGGATTGAGCGAACCATGATCCAGAGCGCGGTTATCGTCGACGCGGTGCGCAGTCCCATGGGCCGGACCAAGGCGGGCGGCGCCTTCGTCGACCTGCATCCGGCCGACCTGCTTTCGCAGGTGATCCAGCAACTCGTCGAGCGCAATGACCTCGACCCCGGCACCGTCGACGACCTGATCATCGGCTGCGTGAGCCAGGTGGGCGAGCAGGCAACCACGCCGGGCCGCGTGGCGTGGCTCGCGGCCGGTTATCCGCAACACGTGCCGTCCACCACGGTCGAGCGCAAGTGCGGATCGAGCCAGCAGGCCGTGCATTTCGCCGCGCAGGCCATCATGGCGGGCGTCAACGAGATCGTGGTGGCGGGCGGCGTGGAGTCGATGAGCCGCGTGCCGATGGGCAGTTCGCGCCTCGGCCGCGATCAATACGGCGCGCGCTTTCATGCGCGTTATCCGCAGGGGCTCGTGGGCCAGGGCGTGAGCGCCGATCTGGTGGCGCAGAAGTGGGACCTCGCGCGCGAGACGCTCGACGCGTATTCGGCCGAGTCGCATCGCCGCGCCGACGCCGCGCGCGCCGCCGGTCACTTCGCGCGCGAGATCGTGCCGATCGAAGTGCGCGACGAACAGGGCGCGCGCCGCATCGACGCCGACGAAACCATCCGCGCGGGCACCACCGTCGAGCGTCTCGCGGGCCTCGCGCCGTCGTTCGAAGACGCCGCGCTGGCCGCGCGTTTTCCTGGCATCCGCTTCAACGTCACGGCGGGCAATGCCTCGCAGATCTCGGATGGCGCGGCGGCGCTGCTCGTCATGAGCGAGCGCAAGGCGGCGCAGCTCGGCCTGAAACCGCGCGCGCGCATCGTCTCGTTCGACGTGCGCGGCGACGACCCGCTCATGATGCTGACCGCGCCGATTCCGGCGACCGAGCATCTGCTGCGCAAGGCCGGTCTGAAGATCGAGGATATCGCGCACTTCGAAGTGAACGAGGCTTTCGCTTCGGTGCCGCTCGCGTGGCAAAAAGCGCTGGGCGCCGATGCCGCGCGGCTCAATCCGGCCGGCGGCGCGATTGCGCTCGGGCATCCGCTGGGCGCGTCGGGCGCGCGCCTCATGACCACGATGCTCAACGCGCTCGAACGCAGCGGCGGCCGCTACGGTCTGCAGACGATGTGCGAGGCGGGCGGCATGGCGAACGCGACGCTCATCGAGCGGCTTTGAGCCCGACGCAAGCAATGCAAGCAACATCAGCAACGCAGCGACAGCGACATCCATACAGGCAACGACGACAGGAGACACACGGATGAACCTCAAGGGAGCGGTGGCGATAGTAACGGGCGGCGCATCGGGGCTGGGCCTCGCGAGCGCGAAGCAGTTGCTGGAGAAGGGCGCGCAGGTGGTGATCTGCGATCTGCCGAATTCGCGCGGCGCGGCGGTGGCCGACGAACTGGGACCGGCGGCGAGCTTCGTGGCCGCCGACGTCACGAACGGCGACGAGATGGCCGCCGTGATCGACGCCGCCACGCAGCGCGGTTCGCTGCGTGCGCTCGTGCATTGCGCGGGACGCGGCGGCGCGGTGCGTCTGATCGAAAAGGACGGCTCGCCGGGCTCGCTCGAAGCCTATGAGAACGTGGTGCGCGTGAACCTCGTCGGCACCTTCAACGTGCTGCGTCTCGCGGCGGCGGCGATGGCGCGCAACGAACCGAACGCGGCAGGCGAGCGCGGCGCGTGCGTGCTGACCGCGTCGGTGGCCGCGTACGAAGGGCAGATCGGTCAAGTGCCGTATGCGTCGTCGAAAGCGGGCGTGGTGGGCATGACGCTGGTGGCCGCGCGCGATCTGGCGAGCAAGGGCATTCGCGTGTGCACGATCGCGCCGGGTCTGTTCGATACGCCGATGCTCGCGCGGCTGCCCGAGGAGATTCGCGATTCGCTCGGCAAGATGGTGCCGTTCCCGCCGCGCCTCGGCGCGCCCGATGAGTTCGCCGCGCTCGCGATGCAGATCCTCGACAATCCGATGCTCAACGGCGAGACGATACGCCTCGATGGCGCGATCCGCATGCAGCCGCGTTGAGCGCGCACATTCACGTTGACGCGTGTCGCGCGTTTGCTGCATCATCGTCCACATGAACTGCATCGCGCGCCCGCTCACCACCACGACCACGACCGCCTCCGGCGGGTCGTGAGGCCGATACGCGCGCAAGTCACCGAGCATCCTCGTATCGAACCCAAGGCCCGCGAATCCGGACGGGGCCTTGTCGTTTCTCCGTCCGCCATCGGCTCTACACATGGAGAAACGTTGTGTCCGACCTCGTTCAATCCCGCCGTGCATTGCTGATCGTCGACATGCAGCGCGGTCTGTTCAACGGCGCCGAACCGCCTCACGAAGGCGCGCGCGTGCTCGACAACATCAATCTGCTGATCGCGCGGGCGCGCGCCACCCATGCGCCGATCTTCGCCGCGCGCCACACCGGCCCGAAGGGTTCGCCGATCGAGCCGGGCAGCGCGCTCAGGCAACTGCTGGCGGATCTGCACGTGGATGCAGAACGCGATGTCACCTTCGATAAAACGCGTCCGAGCTGTTTCGCGGGCACCGGTCTCGCGCAGTGGCTGCGCGACGCGAAAGTGGACGAACTCGCGATCGTCGGCATGAAGACCGAGTATTGCGTGGATACGACCTGCCGTGCGGCGAGCGAACTGGGCTGGCGGACTGTGCTGATCGAAGACGCGCACACGACCACGGACGCGCCCGGTCTCAGCGCGCAGGCGATCGTGGCGCATCACAACCGCGTGCTGAGCGGGCCGTTCGTCAACTCGCGCGCGCCGCCGACTACGTGTTTTAAGGCGCCGGCGAGGTGCGCCGGCGTGTCGTTGTCGGTTCATGCGCAGTGCGCGAGTTCGGCCGTGCGCGTGAAGCTGTCCGTGGATCGTGAAGGTACAGCCGGGCGGGATGGGCGGCAAAACGAAACGCGCCCCGTGACAGGGGCGCGTGGTTCATTCGGGTAACGAGCGCGGTGATGACGGTATCAATGCGCCGCCGTCGCTGCCTCGTCGAGCGCGTCGAAAATCCCGCTCGCGTCGTCGGCGAGCCCGTGCGAGCGGCCCTGCGCGTGCGTGCAGACGATCTCGTCCAGAACGATTCCGAGCCGAATTGCAGG
This sequence comes from Paraburkholderia tropica, assembly GCF_014171495.1. Taxonomy (NCBI): domain Bacteria; kingdom Pseudomonadati; phylum Pseudomonadota; class Betaproteobacteria; order Burkholderiales; family Burkholderiaceae; genus Paraburkholderia; species Paraburkholderia tropica. The sequence goes on along the minus strand of NZ_CP049137.1, from coordinate 572,195 downwards.
CGCTGCGCGTGCAGGCGGCGCGTGAACAGTTGCAGATCGAACTCGGGCACGATGCCGAGCGCGCCCGCGAGACCATGCGCGCCATTGGCGACCAGCGGCGCGGCGCGGCTCGCGCGCGCTTTCGCGATCGCGCTGGCGAGGCGTTGCTCGCCGCTGCGATGCGCGGCGCAGCCCTGCTGCGCGCGGTGCGCGTGGCGGCGACGTGCGCCGCGATGGCGTCGAGCTGGCGCTGCGTGGTGTCGCGTCCGGCCTGCGAAGCGGCCGACTGCGTGCTCTCGCGCACCCACGCGGTGGTCACGTCGAGCACGCGCTGCATCGCGCCCGCCATCGTGGCGGCCGTGATCATCGCGCCCAGTTCGGCGATGCTGCAGCGGGCAGCGCGCGCGCCGTCCGGGTGCTGAAGCAGACGGTGGCGTCGAGGCCGTCGCCGTGCTTTTCCACGCGCGCGGTGTCGAGCGGCACCAGCCAGACACCCTTGGCGGTTTCGACCACGACCGCGTCGGCGACCTGGCCGTAGGGCACGAAGGCCGTGCACTGCGAGGCATCGGCGATGGCCAGCGCGATCGGGCCGCGCGGCGCGTCGAGCTGCGCGGCCGCGAGCAGGTGGCGCGCGATCATCGTGTGGGCGGCGGGCAGCGGCAACGCATGCTGACCGAACGCGAACAGCACGCCCGCGGCGGCGGCGAGCGGCAGATCGGCGCCGCCTTGCGCGCGCGGCACGAGCGCGTCGAGCAGACCGCGTTCGTCGAGCTGGCACCAGAGCGCGTGGCCCGCGCGGCGGTCGTGGGCCGTTTCCACGCCGCGCACGAATTGCGGCGTGCAGAGATCGGCCAGCACGGACTGCGCCGCGCGAGTGAGCGTGTCGTTCATGATGTTTCCCTCGGCATGGAGCGCGCCGACCGGCGCGAGGCGCGAACGCGGGCGTTCGTGACGGCTGCGTTCAGGCGTGTTCGACGCGCCGGGCGAAGCGGCGCGCGAGGTGCGTGCGCTCGCGCTGCCGCAGCGCGCCGCATCGAAGCCGCCCGACGAATGGCCGGGGCGCGTCATGAGCGGCCCTGGCCCGCGCCGGCCTCGTGTCCCGCGCTGTGTTCCGCATCGTGTTCCGTTGCGTGTCCCTTCGCGCTGCGGCCGGGCAGCGGTGCATCGTGGTGCGCAATGATCATGTGTCGTCCTCCTGAAGTCTTTGTCTCGCGCCACGCGAGCGAGCGCGGGCTGCGCAGAGCGGTTTCGCGCCGATGGCGAAGACGCGCTCGAAATCCGCTCTGATTCTAGAAGCGCCTCCCAGGTGAGGCAACCCGAAAAAAACCCGACATTCAGGCCTTTATTCGCGCGAGTATTTTTTTACGGCTTTTTTTTCGTGTATCGCCGCGTTGATTCGAAACGGGAAATCGCCCGTCCGCCGGGGCTTGCCGCTAAGGCTTGGGGGTATACGCCAGGCAGCGCGCCAGGCCGTATCGCACGCGTCGTCGGGTTGTTCCGATTGGCGAATCAGTTCATTGCCGGAACAGCAATGACGGCGCGAGTCGGGCCAACCGGGCACGAAGGCGTGTCGCGATTGCGTCGGCGATCCCGGCGAACGCAGCGTCCGCGCCGCTGTCACGGAATAAAGGTTGCGTATGCAAGTATTGAGCGGCGAACCTGCGCGCGCCGGGGTATCGACGAGGCGTTTCACCGGTGGTGTTCGGTCCCCGAGTCGCGCCTGGTCACAGCCGTTTCGGCATGATCCGGTGTTACCCTGCAGGGCTTCACGCATCGAGAGGCCGCCCGTTGAAACGCATTACCGTTCTGTCGCTGCTGGTTTCGGCCAGTCTGTCGCACGCCCCCGCCTGGGCGCAGGAGTCGTCCGGGAGCGCCGCGCCGCCGCTGCCCGACGAGATCGCGCGCCAGTTGCCCAAGGGCGACGTGGTCATCACCTATGCGGCCGGACAGCTCACCGATTCGCCGCGCACCGATTATCTCGTGGCCGTGCACGGCGCGGGCGACACGCGCGAGCAGCCGACGCCGCGTCCGCTGCTGATCTTCGTGCAGAAGCCCGATGGCCATTACCGGCTGGCGGCACGCAACGACCTCGTGGTCATGCGCGCCGACGACGGCGGCCAGTGCGATCCCTTCAACGACAGCGCCGACGGCCTCGTCATCAAGAACCGCTACTTCACGGTGCAGAACGAAGTGGCGTGCGGCGCGCACTGGACCGACTACATCACCTTCCGCTTCGATCCGAAACGTCAGGACTGGGTCTTTCACAAGGAGATCTCGCAGGCCTGGCGTCTGAACGACAAGCCCGACGGCGACGCGCTGATCGCCGATCCCGCCACCGTGACCGACAGCGATTCGAAGCGGCCCGTCACGTTTTCGGAGTGGCGTCCGCGCGAGCCTTGAGCGCGCGGGTTTTCCCGTAGCGCCACGGTCTCCTGCCGTCCCCGCGTTCCATAGGGACAAATGCCGACTTCCACCGCGCCGAACGCCGACTTCTCCGAAAACAAATTGTTAGGTTCGCGGCGCTCACCCACACTGGCACCTGCCCGATAAGTTCGATCGATTCGCCACGGCGCTCATCCGTTCACGCGCCGGACCGCGGTCGATCGCGCTTCATTGATTCGTCATCCGAAGCATTGTGAGCGGCGCACTGCGGCGTACAAGAAAGACCTCGTAAAAAGCCTGAAGGCCACGGAGGAGACATGATTCGCATCACCACGCGGATGGGGCGTGCATCGCGCACGTCCCGCGCATCTTGCGCGCTGGGCTGGGCGCTGGCATTGACGTTAAGCGGCGCGTTCGCACCCGCCATGGCGCACGCGGCTGAATGGAAAGTCGGCGTCGAGCTGCCGCTCACCGGCCCGCTCGCGCAAGCCGGCACGGAGATGTATCGCGGCATTCAGGTGGCCGCCGACCTGTATAACCGCCGTCATCCGCAAGACAAGATCACGCTGGTGACCGTGGACGACGAATCGAATCCCGCCAAGGCCGTCGCCGCCGTCGAACAGCTCGCCTCGCAGCACGTGGTGGCGATCGCGGGCGCGGCCAACTCGAATTGCGCGGGCCCGGCCTCGGAAGCGGCGAGCAAGGCGGGCATCGTCTACATGACGTCGGGCGGCACCAGCGACGACATGGTGTCGCGCGGCCTCAAGAACTTTTTTCGCGTGAGCAACACGCCGGGCTACACCCGCGGCATGACGGGCCTGTTCGACTCGCTCGGCGTGAAGTCGGTGGCCATTCTTTATTCGACGAAAGACGCCACCAGCGACCTCGCGCGCCAGCTCGACGCCGCGCTCAAGGCCAAGGGCGTGAAGACGTATCTGCATGCCTACGATCCGTCGATCAGCGACTTCAAGCCGCTCGTCAACAAGGTCAAGTTGCAGGACAAGCCCGACGCGCTCGCGATGCTCGGCTACGAGAACGACTACGTGGGCATTCTGCGCGCCGCGCGCGTGCTCAAGCCCGACCTCAAGGCGATCGCCGCGCCGTGGGCGTTCGCGAGCCCGAAGATGGCGCAGTCCTTCCCGGACCTCGTACCCAACGTGTATGGCGCGACGGTGCTGGCGTCGCCGGCCGATTACCGCTCGGCGGATCAGCGTGACTTCTCCGAGACGTATCAGCGTCTCTTCAAGACCGTGTCGAACTATCAGTCGCAGACTTCGTTCGTCTACGCGCAGGTGCTGTTCGACGCCATCGCGCAGGCGCAGAAGACCGGGACGCTCGACAAGGGCGGTCTCGCCGATACGCTGCGCGCCACGCAGCGCGACGACACCTTCCTCGGCAAGGTGAGTTTCGATGCGCGCGGCGACAATCCGCACTACGTCGCGCACATGGGGCAGTTCGCGCGCGACGACAAGCTCGCGCTGGTCTGGCCGCAGCAGGTGGCCACTGCAAAACCCGCCTATCCGGGCGTACCGTGGTGAGCGGCCTGCAAGCGAAATAAAAACAATACGGTATCCGAATTAAATAAAAAGCGCGCACAACGACGCGCAACGAACGACGCGCCCGCGGCCAGGGCGCGCATGAAACCATAAAAGCCGGTTTGGAGGCACGATGGATCGCAGCACTGCACATAACGCTTCTCGCCAGCGGCGCGCCGGGTCGCGCGCCGCGATCCGTTATTTCGTCAACCTGAGCGTGAGCGCGCTCGCGCTGCTGGGCGCGACGCCCGCCGCGTTCGCGGAAGTCCTGCCGGTGGGCGTCGAACTGCCGCTCACCGGTTCGATGGCGCGCGCGGGCACCGCGCAGCTCGAAGGCATCAAGGTGGCGGCCGACCTGTTCAACAGCGGCAAGTTCGGCGGCACCGGCAAGCACAAGGTCGCGCTCACCGTGATCGACGACGAGGCGCAACCGGCCAAGGCCGTCTCCGCCGTCGAAAAGCTCGCTTCGCAAGGCGTGCTCGCGATCACGGGCGGCTACGGCTCGAACTCGGTCAGCCCGGCCTCGGAGGCCGCCGACAAGGCCGGTCTCGTCTACATCACCTCGGGCGCGGTGGACAGCGGCATCACCTCGCGCGGGCTCAAGCGCTTCTTCCGCGTCGGGCCCGCATCGGGCTATTCGAAGGCGATGCTCGGCCAGCTCGACGCGATGGGCGCGAAGTCGGTCTCCATCGTCGCGTCCACGAGACAGGCGACCGCCGACGTGAGCAGCGACGTCGCCAACAAGCTGCGCGCGCAGGGCGTGAAAGTGACGGTGCATATGTTCGAGCCGTCGATGACCGACTTCAAGCCGGTCGTCAACAAGATCCGCCTGCAGGACAAGCCCGACGTGATGCTGATGATCGGCTACGAGAACGACTACATCGGCATCCTGCGCGCGGCCAAGGTGCTCAAGCCGCAACTGAAGGCGGTGATGGGCGCGTGGTCGCTCGCCACGCCGAAGATGGCCAGCGAGTTTCCGGACCTCGTCAACAACGTGATCGGTTGCGCGATGCTGCCGCATCCGGCGCAGTTCGGCACGGCCGAGGGCAAGGCTTTCGTCGACGCCTACGTCGCGGCCTACAAGAAGGAGCCCGATTACGTCGCCGAGTTCGCCTTCGTGCAGTCGGTGCTGCTGTTCAACGCGATGGCGCGCGCCGCCGACGCGGGCACGCTCAAGAAGGACGGCATCGCCGCCGAATTGCGCGCGAAGCCGCAGGACACGCTGATCGGCAAGGTCAGCTTCGCGGCCAACGGCGACAACCCGTCGTTCCTCAACAACATGGCGCAGATCCAGGGCGACCGCATCGTGCTCGTGTGGCCGAAGGAACGCGCGACCGGCAAGCTCAACTTCCCGGCGCTGCCGTGGTGATCGCGCGCTTCGCGCTTCGTGCGCTGTTTTCGACGCTGTTATCGATAGGGAGATCGCGATGAGCGAACTCGTGTTGCAGTCGCTGTATTCGGGCGTGCTGGTGGGCGGCGCGTATGCGCTCGTCGCGCTCGGGCTCGCGCTGGTGTTCGGCTCGATGCGCATCATCAATCTCGCGCACGGCGAACTCGTGCTGCTGGCCGCGTATATCGCCTATACGTTCGAAACGCGGCTGGGCATCAATCCGGTGTTCGCGATTCCCGTGGCGATTCCGGTCGTGTGCGCGGCGGCCGCGCTCGCGTGGTATCTCGTGAGCCGCATCAAGCGCGACCGCGAGCTGAATTCGCTGATCCTCACTTACGGCATCGGCATCGTGCTGACGAACGCCGTGCTGCTCGGCTGGGGCGCCGACGTGCGCTCGACCAACGACGCCTGGCTGCAGGACAGCGTGATGCTCGGCGATCTGCTGTCGATGCGCAGCGAAGTGATGTCGTTCGGCATCAGCGTGCTGCTGATGCTCGCGCTCTGGTGGTGGCTGACGCGCTCGTGGTACGGGCGCGCGGTGCGGGCGATTTCGAGCAATCGCGACGCGGCGCGCCTGATGGGCATCGATCCGCGCAAGGTGGAACTGGTGTCGTTCGTGGTCGCGGGCGTGCTGGCGTCGTGCGCGGGCGTGTCGATCTATGCGTCGAGCGCGGTGCAGCCCGCGATCGGCGAGGCGCTGACGGTCAAGGCCTTCATCATCACCGTGCTGGCGGGCGTGGGGTCGATTCCGGGCGTGCTCGCGGGCGCGCTGCTGCTCGGCGTGGCCGAGGCGCTCACCGTCACGCTCGCGAGTTCGGCGTTGCAGGAACTGGCCGGCATGCTGCTGTTCCTGATCGTGCTGTACGTGCTGCCCAACGGCCTGTTCGGCGTGGCGAAAAGACGAGGATGACGGGGGAAACTCGATGAACACCACCACCACTCACACGCCCGCCGTCGCGACGAGCGCCGACGCGCGCGCGAAGCCGGTCTGGTCCGCGCAACGCATCGCCGGGCTCGTTGTCACGCTCGTCGTGCTCTACGCGGCCGTGCCGCTCGCGCTCGGGCAGAACCTCTATCTGATGAGTCTCGCGGTCGCGTCGCTGACGATCGCGGGCATCGCGCTCGCCTGGGCGCTGCTCGGCAATCTCGGCGGCATGGTCAGCTTCGGGCACAGCGCGTTCTTCGGCGTGGGCTCGTATATCTCCGCGCTGCTCACGCTCAAGGCGGGCTGGCCCGTGTTTCCCGCGATGCTCGCGGGCGGCGTGGGCGCGAGCGTCGCCTCGCTCGCGATGGCGCCCGCGCTGCGTCTGAAAGGCCCGTATTTCGCGCTGGCGATTCTCGCGTATGCGCAGATCTTCCGCATCGTCGCGACGGAATGGTCGGGATTGACGGGCGGCGCGAGCGGCCTGTCCAGCATTCCGGCGCTGCCGAAGCTGCTCGGCGTGGACTTCGGCAGCAAGAGCGGCGGCTACGTCGTGATCCTCACGCTCGTGCTCGCCTTCGCGCTGCTCTATGCGAAGCTGCGCGGCTCGAACGTGGGGCTCGCGCTGCGCGCGATGCACGAATCGGAGGACGCCACGCGCGTCGTGGGCGTCAACAGCGTGATCCTCAAGCTCGCGATGCTGATGCTCTCCGCGCTCATGACGGGGCTGGTCGGCGCCTTCAACGCGCACTACATCAACTTTCTCGAACCCGATTACGCGTTCAACGCGAGCTGGGCCGTGGTGCCGATCATCGCGGCGATCTGCGGCGGCTATCGCACGATACTCGGGCCGCTGGTCGGCGCGGTGTCGGTCTATCTGATCGATCAGCTCGTGCTCAAGAGCCTGCTGCCGACGGGGCATCAGATCGTGCTCGGCATGCTGCTGGTGGCGATGATCATCGTGAGTCCCGCGGGGCTGACCGCGCTGCGCTTCAAACGTACCGGGCGAGGTGTCCATGCAGCAGGCTGAACTGGAACTCAAGGATGTGTCGATCCGTTTCGGCGGACTCACGGCGGTGAGCGGCGTCTCGCTCACGCTCGGCACGCACGACGTGGTGGGTCTCGTCGGGCCGAACGGCGCGGGCAAGACCACGCTGTTCAACGCGATCTCGGGACTCGTGCGGCCGACGAGCGGCGCGATCCGCTTCGAGGGCATCGACCTGCTCAAGACGCCGCTGTACCGGCGCGCGCGCCTTGGCATCGGGCGCACGTTCCAGGTGCCGCAACCGCTGCACGAACTCACGGTGCGCGAGAATCTGATCGTCGCGCAACGCTTCGGCGCGGGCCGCGTGGACGAGGCGCGCATCGACGAGATTCTCGACTTCATGGGGCTCGCGGGCAAGGCGCAGCGCGACGCGGCCACCGAACTCGCGCTCACCGAACTCAAGGCGCTCGAAGTGGCGAAAGCGCTGGCGACCGGCCCGAAACTGCTGCTGCTCGACGAAGTGCTCGGCGGCCTGGAGACGGCCACCAAACGCCGTTTCATGAAGACGCTGCTCGACGTGCACGAGCGTTATCGCGTAGGAATCCTGATTATCGAGCACGATATCGAAACGGTGATGAACCTGTGCCGCCGCGTGGCGGTGCTCAATTTCGGCAAGCTGATCGCGGATGGTCCGCCTGCCGACGTGTTCCGCGATCCGGAAGTCGTGCGCAGTTATACGGGGGAGGCCGCTCATGCCTGAGATGCTCGAGATTCGCCACGCGCGCGCGGGTTACGGCGCGATCAACGTGCTCTGGGACGTCTCGCTCGCGGTGGCGAAGGGCGAGGTGACGACGATCGTCGGGCCGAACGGCGCGGGCAAGACCACGCTGCTGCGCGCGATCATGGGCCTCGTGCCGCTCGCGCACGGCGAGATCGCGTTCGACGGCGCGCCGCTCGCCGGTGTGCCGACGTGGGACATGGCGCAGCGCGGCATTGCGATGGTGCCGGAGGGGCGCATGATTTTCCGCGACATGTCGATCGAAGAAAACCTCATGCTCGGCGCGTTCGCGAAGTCGCGGCGCGCGGGCGCGGCGCGGCAACTCGAAGAAGTCTACGGGCTCTTTCCGCTGCTCAAGGAGCGCCGCGCGCTGCCCGCCGGCACCTTGTCGGGCGGCCAGGCGCAGATGCTTGCGCTGGGGCGCGGGCTGATGTCGTCGCCGCAACTGATGCTGATCGACGAGCCGTCGCTGGGTCTCGCGCCGGTGATGGTGCAGGAAGTGTTCGCGATTCTCGAACGGCTCAAGGCGGCGGGGCGCACCATCGTACTCGTCGAGCAGAACACGCACATGGCGCTGCGGCTCGCCGATCAGGTCTATCTGATGCAGGGCGGCAAGGTGACGTTCGAGGCGCGCGCGAAGGACGTGAACGTCGACGAACTGCACGACATGTACTTCGCGCGCTGACTTTCGGGCGTCTCCCGCTGCCTGCCGCGAGGCCGCGCGTCGAATGGACATGCGCGGTCTCGCGCGATATATTCAAAAAGATATATCGAAGCGGAGAGACCACGGTGAGCACGACAACAAGTCCCCAGACAGCACAGGCAACCCAAGCGGCGAAGGAAGCGGTAGGCAGCAAGTACGTGAAGGAACAGATGCAGACGGCGCGCGAGCGCACCTGGCAGGTGATCGAGCGCGTGGCGCCGCGCGTCGTGCCGGGCATGCGCGAGTCGGAAGCGGCGGCGCTGTGCAAGGCGGAGATGGAAGCGCTCGGCATGGATCGCATCTGGCATCCGACCATCGTGCGTTTCGGCGAGAACACGCTGCGCATGTTCAAGGAGCGCTCGGTCGGCGATCCGGTGCTGCGGGCCAACGACATCTTCTTTCTCGATCTCGGCGTGGTCTGGGGCGCGCACGAGGGCGATGCGGGCGCGACCTTCGTCGTCGGCGACGATGCGGAAATGCAGGCCTGCGCCGCGGCCGCGAAAACACTGTTCGACGACGTCGAGCAGCACTGGCGTAAAACGGGCGCGGCGGGCACGGCGCTCTATGCCTATGCCGACGAGCGCGCGCAAGCGCTGGGCTGGCGTCTGAATCTCGACATCAAGGGCCATCGCGTCTCGGACTTTCCGCATGCGATCTATCGCGCAGGCGATCTCGGCGATTTCGACGCGTGCCCCAACGCCGGTTTGTGGATTCTCGAAATCCAGATCGCGCATCCGACGAAGCCGTTCGGCGCGTTCTACGAGGATCTGTTGTATTGAACCTTGATAGCGCGGTCCGATGAGCCCGCGCTTTTCACTTCACCCCCTCAGCGCGTCGCCGGCCACCATCAGCTTGCCGCCGTCATAGCCTGCGCCTCGCGCGCGCTTTACGTCTGTCACGCCGTCGCGCGCCGAAGCTCCAGCGCCCGCGCGCGCATGTCGAGCGGGCTCATGCCGAATGCGCGCCGGAACGCGCGCGTGAAATCGGACGCGCTGTTGAAGCCCAGCCCGTACGCGATCTCGGTGACGAGCAGATGCGGAAAGCGCACCAGGTCGTCGGCGGCCTCGCGCAGCCGTCGATGGCGGATATACGCGCCCAGCCCGCCTTCCTGCTCGAACCAGCGATAGATCGTGGCGCGTTTGAGCTGCAGCGCCGCGACCACGGTGCTGGGCGTGAGATCGGCCTGATGCAGGTTCGCATCGACGTAACGGCGCACCTGGTTCATCACGGCGGCCTGCGCGGCGGCGCGCCCGCGCTCGCCGAGGCGCGCCTCGCCGCGATACGCGGCCAGCAGCAGTTGCGCGGCAAGCTGCATGGCTTCGGCGGCCTGGGCGGCGTCGAGTTGCGGCAGGGTGTCGGCCAGCGCGAGCGCGTGCGCGAGACTCAATTGCGCGAGCGGCGTGTGCGGCGCGAGGCCCTGACCGTGGATCGACTCGGCGTAGGGCAGGTTGGCGTCGACGGTTTCCTGCGGCACGAACACGCTGAGTACGCGGCAGGCCGGCCGTTCCACGCGGAACGGCTGGTTCATGTCCATCGCGATGATGCGCGTGGGCGTCTCGTCGGCGCTGCGTTTGCGGCGCATGCCGGTGGTGAGGCCCGAGTCGCCCTGCGCGTAGAGATGGAACGCGAAGTCGCGCCGCCGGTCGGTCGAGACACGCGCGACCGGGCGTTCCAGCACCAGCGCGTCGGTCGTGCAATCGGTGAACGAGAAGCCGGCCGCCGCGTAGCGGTCGATCTGGCCGCGAAAGCCGCCTTCGATCTGGCCGCGCGACGGCACCACGTCCACGACATGCCCGACGCGCTCGCGCCACGCGATCAGCTGCTCGCCGCGCGCCTGCGCGTGCGTGCTGAACCGGCTCGCCGCAAGGACGGCGCCGCTGGCGGGTTCGCGGGCGAGTTCGCCCGGGGCGGGAGGTGCGTTCACGGCGTGGCGGCGGTTGAGTGTCGATTCGGTGTCGATCAGTGTCGATCTCGGTCAACGGATGCGTTTGAGACGGACGGTCAAGCCTACCAAACATTACCAGGTATTGTCGTACGACAAATAGTCGGGTTTCGCACTGTGTTCGGGCAATGGCGTCCGGCCGGGCGGGAGCAGCGTGGCGTCGAGACGGCCGGTCGGGGGAAGTCGGCCTGCCGCGGCGCTTTCCAGCGAAGCCGGGACGCAGGACAGAAACGACCAGGGGCCTTTAATGAGTACGAGTGAGACCCGCCGAAAACCGCGCGGCTCGCCGATGCGCAACTCGATCACGTCGAGCGCATGGTGCAGTTTCTCAGCTTCGCGACGGTGGCCAATGCGACGCGCGGCATCGACCGCGAATACTGCCGCAAGCGGCTGCAGACGCTGGAGCAGACGCACGATCTCGTCGCCAGCCAGCGGTCGCGTATCGCCAAGCTGCTGCATCTGCTGGAGCGCGTCGGCTCGACGACGCTCGAGCACGCTCTCACACGTTCCGAGGTCGATCCGGCTGCGCGCTTCGTCGCGCCGCGCGGCGAATTCGCGGCCTGACGCGGTCTGCCTGATCCCGTCAGCACGCGGACGGCGTCCGCACACGCCGCCCCGCGCCTTTCAGCACCGCCCCACGCCGCCCCACGCCGCCCACTTCGCCCACTTCGCCCACTTCGCCCACTTCGCCCACTTCGCCCACTTCGCCCACGCCGCCCACGCCGCCCACGCCGCCCACGTCGATCAACACCCGCGCGCGTAACGCCGGCAGCAACGCCGCTCCCTTCGTTTTATCCTGCACGCCGCAAACCCGCGGCCGGGCGCGCTCGCGCGTGCGCGTCGCGCGGCCTATCGTCCCCAATTTGATCGTTTCGATCATTCGTTTGATCGAATTGCGCAAAACGTAGCGCGCGTTTACACTCCGCCATGATCGTTTCAATCAAAAAAGTGAGCAAACCGATCAAGACGCTCAAACCGGGCGCGTCGTCCCGGGTCATGCGCCGATCGGATCATCATTGAGGAGACTCCCCATGGCTCAGATTCCCATCAAGCGTTCGATCGAGCGCGTTCCCGGCGGCATGATGATCGTGCCGCTGCTGCTCGGTTCGCTCGTCGCGACCTTTGCGCCCGGTCTGCCGAAATTCTTCGGCTCGTTCACGAATGCGCTGTTCACCGGCTCGCTGCCGATCCTCGCCGTGTTCTACGTGTGCATGGGCGCGAGCATCGACGTGAAGGCCACGCCCTATCTGCTCAAGAAGGGCGGCGCGCTGTTCGCGACCAAGGTGGGCGCGGCGATCCTGGTCGGCATCGTGATGGGGCATCTGCTCGGCGAGGCGCCGATCGCCTCGGGTCTGTTCGCGGGTCTCTCCACGCTGGCCGTGATCGCCGCGATGAACGACACCAACGGCGGCCTCTATATGGCGCTGATGGGCCAGTACGGCCGCTCGGAAGACGTGGGCGCGTACACGATCATGTCGCTCGAATCGGGCCCGTTTCTCACGATGGTCACGCTCGGCGTGGCGGGCCTCTCGGCGTTTCCGTGGCAGACGCTGGTCGGCAGCATCCTGCCGCTGTGCGCGGGCATGCTGCTCGGCAATCTCGACCGCGAAATGCGCGCTTTCCTCGCGCGCGCCGTGCCGGTGATGATTCCGTTCTTCGCGCTGGCGCTCGGCGCGGGCCTCGATCTGCACAAGGTCTGGCAGGCGGGCCTGCTGGGCATCGGGCTTGGCATCGGCGTGGTGGTCGTGACGGGTATTCCGCTCTATTTCGCCGATCGCGCGACCGGCGGCACGGGCGTGGCCGGCGTGGCGGCGGCCAACACCGCGGGCAACGCGGCGGCGGTTCCGGCGCTGGTGGCCGCGGCCAATCCGGTCTACGAACCGGCCGCGCAGAGCGCGACGCTGCTGGTGGCGGCGGCCGTGGTGGTCTCGGCGATCGTCTCGCCCGTGCTGACCGCGTGGGTCGCGAAGCGCGCCAATGCGCGCCTCGCGCGCCGCGGCGAGGCGCAAGTCCAGAATCAGGCTGACGCACCGGACGCGAAACGGGTCGCGCAATGAAGCTGCTGATCATTGCCGACGATCTGTCTGGCGCCGCCGATTGCGCGATTGGTTTCGCCAACGCGGGCCATCGCACGCTGGTGACGCTCGACGCGTCGCGCGCGGACGAAGGTGCGGCCAACGTCGCGACCGCGCAGGATGACGTGCCGCACGACGACACGCCACTCGCCGCCGACGTGATCGCCGCCGACACCGACACGCGCCGTCTCACGCCTGCCGACGCGGCGGCGCGCACGGCGCAGGCGTTCGAGGCGCTGCGCGGCGCGGGCGAACCGTCCGCGCCGCAGCGCAAGCTCTACAAGAAAATCGATTCGACGCTGCGCGGCAACTGGGCCGCCGAAGTCGCGGCCTTGCAGGCGCGCGCCGGTCTCGCGATCGTCGCGCCCGCGTTTCCCGCGACCGGTCGCACGGTGCGCGACGGCGCGCTGCTCGTGCATGGCGTGCCGCTCGCGCAGACCGAGACGTGGCGTCTCGAACACGCCGATCGTCCCGCCGACATGGCCGTCATGCTGGCGGCGGCCGGACTGCGCAGCGAGCGTTTCGACGCAGCGACGCTGCACGCCGACCCGCGCGCGCTCGCGCGCCGCGTGGCGCTGATTGCGGCGGAAGGCGAAGACGGCGCGCGGGCGCTGATCGTCGATGCCCAGAGCGCCGACGAGTTGCGCGCACTCGCGCGCGCCACGCTCGCGCTCGACAGCGCGTTTTTCTGGGTCGGCTCGGGCGGTCTCGCGCGCGAACTGGCGACGCTGGATGCGGCGCAAGCCGCCACCCAGACCGCAACTCAAGCGGACGATGCCAGCGCACTCAAGCCTTCGGCGCCCGACCTCGGCGGCAGCGGACCCGGCCCGATTCTGGTGCTGGTCGGCAGCCTCTCGGCGGTCGGCGAGCGCCAATGCGCAGTCCTGCGCGAGCGCGCGGGACTTGCCGAACTGATCGTGCCGCCCGCCGTGCTGCGCGCGGGCGACACGCACGCGCACTGGCCGCAGTGGGACGCGCGCATCGGCGCGACGCTGGCGGCGGGCGCGGATCTGCTGCTGCGCATCGGTCGCGACGACGCCTTCGATCCCGCCGAGGGCGCACGCCTGTCCGCGCGGCTCGCGGCGCTCGTCGCACCGCATTTCACGCAGACCGCGGGCCTGATCGCGACGGGCGGCGAGACCGCGCGCGCGATGCTCGACGCGGCCGGCATCGGCAGCCTGCGTCTGATCGCCGAAATCGAAGCGGGCGTGGCGGTCGCGCGTCCGCATGCGCCCGCGCGCGCGCACCGGCCCGCCGTCGTCACGAAGGCGGGCGCGTTCGGCACCGAACAGGCGCTGTACGCGGCCTGGCTGCACCTGCGCGGCACGCCGCACGAAGAGACGCAAGCTCGCACACCGGGCGAACCGGACAGCACGCAACACAACAGCACAAAACACGAGCCAACGGCGCCGGACGCCGTTGCGCCCACCGCACCATCGAGGAACGTATGAGCACCTATATCCCCGTCATCGGCATCACGATGGGCGACGCCGCCGGCGTCGGCCCCGAAGTCGTCGTCAAGAGCCTGACGCACGCGCAGGTCTACGAACAATGCCGTCCGCTCGTGATCGGCGACGCGCGCCGGCTCGAGCACGCGATCGTCATCTGCCAGCTCGACATGGACGTGCGCCGCATCGCCGATCCGTCGCAGGCGCGCTACGAACGAGGCACGATCGACGTGATCGACCTCGAACTGATTCCCGAAGATCTGCCGTTCGGCGAACTGTCGCCGCTCGCGGGCGACGCCGCCTACCGCTATATCGCGCGCGCCGTCGAACTGGCGCAGGCGAAGCAGATCGACGCGATCTGCACCGCGCCGCTGAACAAGGAAGCGCTGCACGCGGGCGGCCACAAGTATCCGGGCCACACGGAAATGCTCGCGCACCTCACGGGCGTCGACGAAGTCTCGATGATGCTGGTCGCGCCGCAACTGCGCGTGATTCACGTGACGACGCACATCGGCATCATCGACGCGATCCGCAAGATCGAGCCGGGCCTCGTGCAGCGCACGATCGAGCGCGGCAACGCCACGCTCGTGAAGGCGGGCATCGCGAAGCCGCGCATCGGCGTGTGCGGGATCAATCCGCATGCGGGCGAAAACGGTCTGTTCGGCTATGGCGAAGAGGAAGAGAAGATCATTCCGGCGGTCAAGCTGCTGCAGGAACGCGGTCTCGACGTGACCGGCCCGCTGCCCGCCGACACGCTGTTCTTTCGTGCGGGCCGCGGCGACTTCGACCTCGTCGTGGCGATGTATCACGATCAGGGCCACGGCCCCGTGAAGGTGCTCGGCCTCGAAGCGGGCGTGAACGTCACCGTGGGTCTCGAAGTGATCCGCACGTCGGTCGATCACGGCACGGCGTTCGATATCGCGGGCAAGGGCGTCGTGGACGAAGGCAGCATGCTCGAAGCGCTGCGTCAGGGCGCGGAGCTGGCGACGCGCCGTTAAGTTTGACACCCGGCGCGACACGAGGCGCGCCGCTAAACGCCAAGCCGCCGTCATGGGCCGCGCGGCCCGGCGCGCACGTGCCATCGTGTAAGATCGCCGGGTTCCCGCAGCTCACTTTTTAGCAATGAAAGCGTCCGACCGTCACCGCGCCATTCTCGAACTCGTGCAGACGCGCGAGGCCAACGTCGAACAGTTGACGGAGGCGCTGGGCGTGTCGGAAGCCACGATCCGCCGCGATCTCGCGGTGCTGCACAAGCAGCGCCGGCTCGTGCGCACGTATGGCGGCGCGACCGCGCTGGTCGGCGTGCACGAACCCGAGGCCTCGCTCGAGGAACGCAAGGCGGCGCAGCGCGAGCAGAAGGAGCGCATCGCGCTGGCGGCCGCGGCTCACGTGCGCGACGGCGACACCGTCATGCTCGACGGCGGCACCACCTGCGCCGCGCTCGCGCGTCATCTGCTGGCGCGCAGCGATCTGCATGTCGTCACCAACAATCTGCTCGCGGTCGCCACGCTCGCGAACGCGCCCGGCATTCAGGTCACGCTGCTCGGCGGCGATCTGCGCAGCTCCAGCATGAGCACGCTCGGCCCGCTCGCGGAACTGCTGCTCACGCGCGTGAGCGTCGATACGGCGTTTCTCGGCGCGGACGGCGTGGTGGCCGGATTCGGTCTGTGCGAAGCGAGCGCGCAGCAGGCGTCGCTCAAGGACTGCATGATCCGGCGCGCGGCGCAGGTGATCGTGCTGGCGGACTCGGACAAGCTCGGCCGCGCGCGCCAGCAGCACTGGACGCCGATCGAGCGCGAGTGGCGTCTGATTACCGCCGCGAGCGCGGGCGAAGCGGCGCTCGAACCGTTTCGCGCGCTGCTCGGCGTGCAGGTGGAAGTGGTGGACGCGCTCGATGCGCCCGATACGCGAGCGCTTTGATCGTCAATCGTGGTGGTAAGTCTTGTTGACGATTTTCCAGCCGACGTCGAATTCCACCAGCGTCAGATAATCCGTGAAACGCAAGCCCTGATACAGCGTGGCCGTTTTGACCGCCGCGCCGCGGCCCGTCACGTCCACCGCAACGATGCGCATGTCGAACGGCTCGCCGCTTTCCGAGGGCTTGTCCATGCCTTCGATTTCCGCGATCCACTCGTCGAGCGACTGGCGATAGAAGTCGCCGTGGTAATAGCCCCAAAGCTGGGCGTGCGGATCGAATGCCGAACGCAGACGCCGCGCGTCGCCGTTGTGCATGCCGATGAAAAAACGCTCGATCGTCGCCGCGATTTGCGCGAACGCGTCGCCGGCTTCCATGTCCGCCTCCCTGTTCGAACGCCGCGAGGTCTGCCAGGCCTCGCGTCGATGCGCCGTGAATGGGCGATCGTTCAAGCATAGAAGGCGGCCCCGCGAAGTCAAGCAATCGTAAGGTTGAAATTGCGAGGTGCTCGTCGCAGGCACGCGCAACGCGTCGAGCGGATTGCGCCGCTTTTGCACGCGGACCTGGTTCCCCGAATGCCGTTCCCGCTGGCTCTACAGCGTTGGCCGTTTTGGCGTGACAATAGGTTTTTTGACGTTCGATGCGCGCGGCTTGAGCCGAGAGCGCCACGCGGAGCCCCCATGTACGTCCCTGCCCATTTCGACGAATCCCGCCCCGAGGTGCTGCACGCCTTCATCGCGCAGCACCCGTTCGGCACGCTGGTCACGCACGGCGCGAGCGGACTCGACGCCAATCACATTCCGTTCGAACTGCTCGCGGGCGAGGGCGCGTTCGGCACGCTGCACGCGCACGTCGCGCGCGCGAATCCGCTCTGGCAGGACGTCGCGGACGGCGATGAAGTGCTCGCGATCTTCCGCGCCGGCGACGCCTATATTTCGCCGACGTGGTATCCGAGCAAGCACGAACACCACAAGCAGGTGCCCACCTGGAATTACGCGGTCGTGCACGCACATGGCCGCATTCGCGTGCGCGACGACGAGAAGTTCGTGCGTGGCGTGGGCGCGCGGCTCACGCGCACGCACGAAGCAAGCGAGCCGCAGCCGTGGAAGATGGGCGATGCGCCCGCCGACTATCTCGACACGATGCTCAAGGCCATCGTCGGCATCGAGATCGAGATGACGCGGCTCACGGGCAAGCGCAAACTTTCGCAGAACAAGGACGCACGCGATATTCGCGGCGCGGGCGAGGCGCTCGTCGCGCGCGGCGAACGCGAGATCGGCGAACCGATGCTGGAGATCGCCGCGCGCAAGACCGAACAGGGCTGAGGCGCGCGGCGCGTTCTTTTGTGTTGCGCGCGTGCGTTGCGCGGCTAGATCACCAGCCGCGAGTGGCCGATGCCGCCGCCTTTTTCCACGCGGATCTGCGTGGCGATGCGCTCCTTGAGACTGTCGACGTGGCTGATCACGCCGATCATCTTGCCGCTCGCGTTGAGCGTGTCGAGCGCGTCGAGCGCGATTTCCAGCGTGTCGCCGTCGAGCGTGCCGAAGCCTTCGTCGAGGAACAGCGAGTCGATCGAGGTCTTGTGGCTCACGAGGTCGGAGAGCGCGAGCGCCAGCGCGAGACTCACGAGGAAGCTCTCGCCGCCCGAGAGCGTGCGCGTGTCGCGCGTGACGTCCGCCTGCCAGCCGTCGACGATTTCCAGTTCGAGTTCACCCGTCGATTTGCGGCGCAGCAGATAGCGCGCATGCAGACGGTCGAGATGGCGATTGGCGAGCGCGAGCAGATGATCGAGCGTGAGACCTTGCGCGAAGCGGCGGAACTTGTCGCCCTTCGCGGAGCCGATCAGCGCGTCGAGACGTTGCCAGAGATCGGCGTCCTGCGTCTGCGCGTCGATCTGCGCGAACAGCGCGCGCTGGCTGTCGCGTTGCTGCGCGTCGCGCGCGAGCAGGCCGCGTTGATGGCCGAGCCGTTCGTTGAGCGTCGCGTTATCTCTTTCCGCGCTGTCGATCTGCGCGTCGAGTTCGGCGAGCGTGGCTTCGGTCTGTGCCGTTGCTTCCACCATCGCTTCGAGTCGCGTGAGTTTCTGGCGCGCGCTGTTCAGCAGTGCGGTGGCGGTGTCGCGTTCCTGTTCGCGCTGCTGCTTGAGCGCTTGCAGACGCTGGCGTTCCTCGGCGGGCAGGAGCGCCGCGAGGAAATCGTCCTGCTGCGCGAACGGACTCGCTGCGAGCGCCGCGCTCCACGTTTGCGCGGCCTGGCTGGCGGCGTCGCGCTGATGCGCGAGCGAGCGTTCGAGTTGCGCGATCTGGCCGTCGAGCGCTGCGAGTTCGCGCGTGAGCGCGTCGGCGCGTGCGGCCGCCGTGGCGAAGTCTTCGCCGGGCGCGTCGTCTTCGTCGTCGAATAGCGAATCCATCGGCACGCTCTGCGCCGCTTGCGCGACTTCCGCGCCAATCGATGCGCACCGTTCGCGCCACACCTGAAGTTGCGCGCGCGCGACGTCGGCCTGGGCGCGTTCGTGCGCGAGCGATTCCGCGAGCGTGTGAAGGCGGCGCTGCGTCTCCTGCCACTTGCGCCATTCGTCGTCGCGCGTGTGCAACCACGCGCGCGGATCGTCGGGCAGCGCCGCGAGCGGCGCGCCGTCGGCTTGCGTGCCGGTTTGCATCGAGGCGAGCAAAGCCTGCGCTTCTTCTTCGATCCGCACGCGCAATGCCGCGAGTTCGCGTTCGGTTTCCGCGCGGCGCTCCTGTACGCTCGCGATCGACTGTTCGAGCAACTCGCCGCGCGCCTGCGCCGCTTGTAGCGCCTGGGCGCAGCGCGTATTCGCTTCGCGTGCTTGAGCGAGCGCTTCCTCGGCGCGTTCGGTCTCGGTCAGATGCTGGCGGATTTGCTGCGCCGATTGCGCGGCGGCCTCGCTTGCTTGTGCGAGCGCATCGGCGTCCTGCCAGGCGTCGGCGTCGAGCCTGAGCGACGCAACCAGCGACGAAGCGAGCGACGCCGACAACGCCTGCCAGTCCGCACGATCCTGCGTGTCGCGTGCGGCGAGCTGATCGTGTTGCGCGCGCTGCTGCGCCTGCGTCGCGCGCAATGCTGACAGTTTCTCAGCCGCGCCGCGCAACGTTTGTTCGGATGCCTGAAGATCGGCGCGGATCGCCTGAAGCGCGCCTTGCGTCGCCGACACGTCGAGCGCTCGATACGCAGCGATAGCCGGATGATCGTGCGAACCGCACAACGGACACGCTTCGCCGGGCTGCAACGCATCGCGATGCTGCGCGAGACTGCGAATCACCTGTTCCTGTTCGAGCAGCGTCTGCTTGTCGGCGGCGCGCGCCTGGAGTTCGGCGTGCGCGCGTTGCAGCGTGACGAGCGCGCTATCTTGCGCGGCGATCTCGCTGTCGCTGCGCGCGAGACTGGCCGCGAGCGTCGCGGTTTCCGTCGCGAGCTGGCGGCGGCGGGCGGCGAGCGTCTGCAACTGCGCCCAGCGCTCGACCGCGCGTTGCGCTGCCTGCGCGGCGTCGCGCAGTTGCGCGAGCGTCTGGCCCGCGAGACGCGTGGTCTGCGCGGCGCTCAACGTCCGCAATTGCGTGTCCGATTCGGCTTGCGCGCGCGTGCAATCCGCGAGCGTTTTGCCGTGTTGCTCGCGCTGCGCGTGGGCGTCGGCGAGTTGCTTTTGCAGGACCGTCTGCTGCGTTTCGCGCGCGCGACTATCCGCATGACGGCGCGCGCGCTGCTCGAACTGCTCGCGCCACGCGCCGATGCGTTCGCCCAGTTGCGCGTGCGCCGCGTGCGCGGTGCAGTAGCGATCGAGTTGCTGCTTCTCCGCGTCGAGTTGCGCGAGACGACGCTCGGCGTCGCGCACGATGCGCGCGGCCAGCGCGGCGGCCGCGCCGGTTTGACGACGCTGCGCCGCGACTTGCTCCGTGCGGCGACGACGCGACGCGGCGAGATCGGCATCGGTCTGTTTGCAGGCAGCGTCCGTTTGCTGCGCGTGCTGATGCGCCGCGCGCAGCGCTTCGGCGGGCTCGCTCGCGGCGAGGCGCGCAAGCTCGGGCGCGGCGGCCTCGTACGCGGCGCTCGCGCTCG
The DNA here is from genome assembly GCF_014171495.1 of Paraburkholderia tropica. Classification (NCBI taxonomy): domain Bacteria; kingdom Pseudomonadati; phylum Pseudomonadota; class Betaproteobacteria; order Burkholderiales; family Burkholderiaceae; genus Paraburkholderia; species Paraburkholderia tropica. Next base: position 552,064 of record NZ_CP049137.1, on the reverse strand, counting down.
CGAGCCGCGTGTGCGCCGCTTGCGCGTCGGCTTGCGCCTGGCTCAGATCGCGCCGCCATTGGCGCTGCGCGTGCAGCGTTTTCGTGCGCGTGGCGAGCGCGTTCGACTGGTCGGCGAGCGCGGCGATGTCCTGCTCCATCGCCGTGCGCTGCTCGGGCGTCAGCAATTCCATGCCGTCCGCGCGGGCGCGCAACTGCTTGAGCGCATCGCGCGCCGCGCCCGCGCGCTCGTAGACCTGACGCGAGATTTCGCCGTAGATTTCCGTGCCCGTGAGTTCTTCGAGCAGTTCGGCGCGGTCGTTCGCGCTCGCGTTCAGGAAGGCCGCGAAGCCGCCTTGCGCGAGCAGCATCGAGCGCGTGAAGCGCGGGAAATCGAGCCGCGTGATCTCCTCGACGCGCCGCAATTTCTCGTTGATGTGCTGCGTGAGGATCGTGCCGCTGCCGTCGTCGTGCTCGACCGTCGCGAGTTCGACGCGCGGCTGCTGCAACGCGCCGTCCACCTTGTCGCGCGAGCGGCGCTGGCTCCAGAACGCGCGATAGACCGCGCCCTTCACTTCGAACACGACTTCCGCGAGGCAGTCGGCGGTATGGCGCGTCATGATGTCGTTCGCCGACGCCGACACCGTCTTGAGACGCGGCGTCTCGTGATAGAGCGCGAGGCAGATCGCGTCGAGCAGCGTCGACTTGCCCGCGCCGGTCGGGCCGGTGATCGCGAACAGGCCGTTCTCCGAAAACGGCGGCTGCGTGAAGTCGATGCGCCACTCGCCCTTCAGCGAGTTGAGATTCTTGAGGCGCAGGCTGCGGATTTTCATGCGTCGTCCTCCGGCGTGGCCTGCATGGCGGCGAGTACGTTCTTGTAGCGGTCGGTGAGTGCGCCGCGCACGTCGTCGTCGAGCGTTTCGTGCGCGAGGCGGCGCGCGAACACGTCGAGCGGATCGAGTTCGTCGAGCGTCACGCCCGAGTCGGCGGAAAGTTGCGCGGCGGCGTTGCCGCGCTCGCGGCGAATGCGCAGCACGTCGAGCGGCAGATCCTCGGTCATCGCCTGGATGCGCGCGGGCAGGTCGGCGAGATAGTCGTCCTCGGCGACGGTTACTTCGAGCCACGCGGGGCGCTCGGGCGTGGCGTCGCGCGCGATCTCGGCAAAGGCGGCGGGCAGCGTCTTCAGATTGCCGCGCAGCGCGGCGAGCGTCTGGAACGCGGGCACGGCGAGCGGCGTGACGGCGTCCAGCCCGTTCGCGCCGACATCGACGAGCAGTATTTCCTTGCGCTGCGTGGCTTCGTCGAAGCTCAGCGCGATCGGCGAGCCGCTATAGCGGATGTGCTCCAGGCCGCCCACTTTCTGCGGACGATGAATATGCCCGAGCGCGATGTAGTCGGCCGGCGGAAATGCGCTGGTGGGGAACGCGTCGAGCGCGCCCACGTAGATCTCGCGTACCGATTCGCTCGCACTCGCGCCCACGGTGGTCAGATGGCCGGTGGCGATCAGCGGGACCGGGCGGCCGAGTTCGGCGGACAGTTGCGCGCGGCGCGCCTCGGCGGCGGCGAACACGGCCTGGTAGTAGGCCTGAATCGCCTGTTGCAGCGACTGCTGCTTCTGTTCGGCGCTCTGGCCGGTTTCGCCCTGCATCACGTCGCGCGCGCGGATGAACGGAATCGCGCAGACCACGCAGCCCGCTTCGTCGGGCTTGCCGCGCAGCGGCAGCACGCGAACCTGGTTGGGCGCGGCGTCCGCGTGCGGCACGACCTGGGCCGACAGGCGTTCGAGCAGCGCGCTGCTTTCGCGCAGCGTCGCCACGGAATCGTGATTGCCGCCGAGCAGGAGCAGCGTCACGCCCGCGGCGTGCAGGCGCACGACGAGCTGGCTGTACAGCTCGCGCGCGTAGCTCGGCGGCGTGCCGGTATCGAAAATATCGCCGGCGATCAGGACGGCGTCGACCGCATGGGCGTCGAGCTGGGTAACAAGCCAGTCGATGAGCTGCTGATGCTCGGCCTGGCGGCTCTTGCCCATGAAGTTCTGGCCCAGATGCCAGTCTGAGGTGTGGAGGAGGCGCATGGGGGCGTGATGGTGGCGGCGTTCGCGGATGCGGCGAACGTCGCGAGTTGGGTTCGAAGGCAGCCTGGCCGCGCGGATGTCGAGGCGGCGGGCGCAAGTGGACGATTGTAGAGCAGGGGCGGCGCGCGCCGGGAGCGGTGTAACGTCGGCGAAAGGTTCGCGCAAGGCTGGCACGCGTTCGGCATCGCGCCATGCTTCACGTCAAGCCGCGCGCCGCGATGCATTAAGCACGTGCCTAAAGTTTTTGCGCCGCGCTGCCGTTGACCCGGTTTGAAGCCCAAAAAAAGCCGCATCGAGACTACACCAACCCGAATAGAGCCGCCCGCGCACGCTTCGCGACAGGGCGGACGATACGTCCGACGCCCTGCACCGGCGGCGGCTGAACAGAGGGAACGCTGCGCATCGCGCTTTGGCGCCGCGTTCCAGGAGACCAGAATGCTCAACAAGCTTTCGATACGCGCGAGTTTGACCCTGATGGTGGCGTTTTTCGGCGTGGTGCTGGTGATCGGCGCCGCGGCCGGGCTACTGTCGATGCGCGCGGGCAACGACGCGATGCAGGACATGTACACGGTGGACACCCCCGCCGTGGCCGACCTCGAAGGCAGCGCCGGCCAGCTCTTGCGGCTGCGGCTCGCGCTCGCCACCTATGCGTCGCTCGCCGATCTCGGCGACCAGACCGGCGCCGACGCCGTCCTCAAGCGCTTCGACACCTACCTCAAGATTTCCAACGATCGGCTCGATCACTATCTCTCGCTCGCCAGCAACGACGACGAGGATCGCCGCCTGATCGCCGACATGCAGGACAAGCGCAACAATTTCCTGCACGCGGGCGTCGATCCGGCGCTCGCGGCGCTCAAGAGCGGCGACCGCAACGGCTTCCAGGAATTGCAGGCGCACAAGCTGCCCGCGCTCTACAACGGTTTCGAAAAGGCGATGCTCGCGCTCGAACAGCGTCAGATCGACCACGGCGCGCAGCGCTATCGCGACGCGCAGACGCGCTTCAAGGTGGTGAGCGTCGCGGTGGCCGTGGGCATGGTGTTCGCGCTGCTGTGCGCGTGGCTCGGCCGCGCGGCGCTGATGCGCGCGATCGTGCATCCGGTGGACGCCGCCGTCGCGCAGTTCGAGCGCATCGCGGCGGGCGACCTGAGCGCGGCGGTGGCCGTGGCGAGCCGCAACGAAATGGGCAAGCTCTCGGCCGCCCTGCAACGCATGCAGGCCGCGCTCGTGACGATGGTGAGCACGGTGCGCGCGGGCGCGGAATCGATCGATACGGGCGTGAGCGAAATCGCCGCGGGCAACACCGATCTGTCGCAGCGCACCGAGGAGCAGGCCGCCTCGCTCGAAGAAACGGCGGCGAGCATCGAACAATTGACGTCGACGGTCAAGCAGACGGCGGGTAACGCGCAGGAGGCGAGTTCGCTGGCGCACGGTGCGTCCGGTCTGGCGGCGCGCGGCGGCGAACTCGCGCGCGAAGTGGTGGGCACGATGCAGAACATCGTCGACGACTCGCGGCGCATTGCCGAGATCGTCGGCGTGATCGAGGGCATCGCGTTCCAGACCAATATTCTGGCGCTCAACGCGGCGGTCGAAGCGGCGCGCGCGGGCGAGGAAGGGCGCGGCTTCGCGGTCGTGGCGGGCGAGGTGCGCTCGCTCGCGCAGCGCAGCGCTGGCGCGGCCAAGGAGATCAAGTCGCTGATCGACGCCTCGACGGCCCGCGTGGAAACCGGCGCGACGCTGGTCGAGCGCTCGGGCACGACGATGGAGGAGATCGTCGGCGCGATCGGGCGCGTGAGCGCGATCATGGGCGAGATTGCGTCGGCGGCGACCGAGCAGAGCACCGGCATCGATCAGGTGAATCTCGCGGTCGCGCAGATGGATCAGGTCACGCAGCAGAATGCCGCGCTCGTCGAGCAGGCGGCCGCGGCCGCGGCGTCGCTGGAGGATCAGGCGCGGCGGCTTGCCACGGCGGTGGCGGTGTTCCGCACCTGAGGCGCGGGTCGTCGCGTAGAGACGGGGCGTCAGCGGCGCCGGCGCGCGCGTTTTGCGCCCGGCCGGGAGGCGAATCCGGCGGAAGCGGGCGGTCGAGCGGGGCGGCAGCATGTCGCCCCGACCCGCGATCTTTAAGTCCGGACGGCGCTTCGCGTTATCATTGCCTCCACTTATCGACCGACTTCAGCAGATTCCAGCCGCCATGGCCACCAAGAACACGACAGGCGCCGCCCGACGCAGCCCGGCGCCGGGCAAGCGCGCCGCGCCGCCCGAGGAGACCCGCGACGCCGCGCAGAGCGCCGACCTTGCCGATCTCGCCGACGCCGCTGACGCAGCCAGCCCCGCCGAGGAAGAAGGCGCGGGCGCCTCGACCTATCTCGTGCCGGGCCTCGAACGCGGCCTGCGCATCCTCACCGAATTTTCCGCGCGCGAGCCCGTGCTGGGCGCGCCCGAACTGTCGCGCCGCATCGGCATTCCGCGCACCACGACGTTTCGTCTGCTGCAGACGCTGGAAGCGCTCGGCTTCATCGAACGCGCGAACGGCGACCGTCAATATCGGCTGAGCGTGGCGGTGCTGCGGCTCGGCTTCGAGTATCTGAGCTCGCTCGAACTGACCGATTTCGGCACGCCGGTGCTCGAACGTCTGCGCGACGCGACCGGCCTGAGCACGCATCTGCTGATCCGCGACGGGCGCGACGTGGTGTTCGTCGCCAAGGCGCAAACGCGCGAGCCGATGTTCAGCTCGGTGAAGGTGCATGTGGGCACGCGCCTGCCCGCGCACGCCACGGTGCACGGCCAGGTGCTGATGGGCGATCTCTCGCTCACGGAACTGCGCGCGCTCTATCCCGAGAAGCAGCTCGAACGCTATACGGACCGCACGCCCGCCACGGTCGCGGATCTCTATGCGCGCGTGCGCGAATTCGCGGAGCAGGGCTATGCGCTCAGCGAGGCGTCGTTCGAAACGGGGATTTCGGTGGTGAGCGCGCCTGTGCGCGACCAGTCGGGCCGCATCGTCGCGGCGCTCACGGCCACGGTGCCGCGCTCCGATATCGGCAGCGAAGCCGAGCGCGCGCCGCTCGTCACGGCGGTGTGCGCGGCGGCGCTGGATTTGTCGGCGCGTCTGAATTACCGGCCGCTGCCCGGCGATCCCACGGCGGCGCAAGCCGCGCATGGCGGCAGCGTGCACGCGAGCTGAGTCCGCTTCGCCAGCCTGAATAAAAAAAGCGCGCCGCGTCATGCGGCGCGCTTTTTTCTTCTGTGCGATCAGAACGAGTGATGAATGCCCGTGAGCACGATCGTCTGATTGCGTCCGCTCGACACGCCCGCCGTAAAGAACGCCGCTTGTGCATCGGAATTCGCGTGCTCGTAGAGCGCGTTCACGTAGACCTGCGTGCTCTTCGACAGCGCATAGACGTCGCCGATCATCAACTGCGTCCAGCGTCGGCCCGACAGCGACGTGGTGGCCGCGCCGCCGACGATCGAGTTCGCGCTGGTCATCTGATAGTTCGCGCCCGCGTCGTAGCTCTGGAACGTGTCCGAATAGCCGTTCGATTGCAGCTTCGTGCGCGTATACAGACCGTGCACCAGCACCTTGCCGAACGAGTACGACGCGCCGATCCCCATGTTCTCGACCTTGTCGGCGATATAGCTCGCGGCGGCCTGGCCCTGGAACGTGGTGATGCCCGTGGTCGACATCGACACCGTGCGGTTGTGCTCGTTCGACCACGTCGCGCCGGCCTTGAACGGACCGTTCGCATAACTGATCGAAAAGCCCATCGTGCGGCCATTCGAGAAGTTCGTGCTGTTGCCGAAGCCGAACATCGCGCCTGCCGTGAAGCCATACCAGTTCGGCGAGCGGTACTTCACCGAATTGTTGTACGGCACCACGCCCGTATCGGCGAGCTGATCGATATTGCCCGGATGGAACGCGTACCAGCTCGCCGCGAGATACGCGGTGCTGAGCGGGCCGAGCGTGTCGAACGAGAACGGCGTCTGATTGCCGAGTGTGAGCGTGCCGAAACGGTCCGAACTCAGACCCACATACGCCTGGCGGTTGAACAGCGTGTTGGCCTTCGCCATCGCGCCCGTGTTCGTATAGAAGCCGTTTTCAAGCTGGAAGATCGCCTTCAGGCCGTCGCCCAGATCTTCCTGGCCACGCAGGCCCCAGCGGTCGGGCTGCATGTTGCCCTGTTCTTCCATCCACTTCGAATGTCCGCCCACGTTGCTGACGTAGGCTACCCCGGCATCCAGGCTGCCGTATAGCGTGACGCTGCTTTGCGCCCATGCAGACGAGACGGCGCACAGACCCGTCAACCCCGCGGCAATGAAGTGCTTCAACTTTGGACTCCTGATCGTATGACGAATGACCGGTTCCGGTGAAATGGCCTTGAAAGCCCGTCCGGAACCGCTAGACCCAACCCCTCGATGCGATGGCGGCTTTGCTTTTCTTTTTTGTCCGTCGTATGTTTCACCTATGGACAAACGTGCTGCCTATGGAAAGTATAGAGACTTGCACGAGACGCCAAAATACTTTTTCAGGAGAGTGGTTCCCCTGGGTGGGCAAGCGCGGACAAACCGGTCATGGCTACCTAAGCACTTGGACCGTAAGCGTTTTGGCAACTGCTTCGGCATCCTCCACGAGCGCCTTGCCGATCCTTTTGAAGACAGGCTCGGTGTTTTCCCCAGGAGCGCTGGATTTTTATTTTGTCCTCCGCGCCAGACTCCTATAATGACCATACATAAACTACTGTTCCGCATATGGAACACGGTTGCTCCAGGAAAGGTGAGAAATGGCTGAACAATGGCGCTGTGCCGGGCATGCCGGCGATCTGACCGAAGACGCGCCGATCGAGTACAAGCTCGACGGCACCGAAATCGGCATCTACAAGGTGGGCGACGAGGTCTACGCGCTCGAGAACGTCTGCCCGCACGCGTACGCGCTGCTGACGCAAGGTTTCGTCGACGAAGGCACGGTGGAATGCCCGCTGCACGAAGCGGTGTTCGACATCAAGAGCGGCGAGTGCATCAAAGGCCCGGGTGGCCGCGCGCTGAAGCAATACGCCGTGCGTCTCGCCGGTGAAGAAATCCAGATCAAGGTGGAATGACATGCGTGAAGTCCCTGTGAATTTCAATCCGATGCTCAAGCCCTGGGTCGCGCCGCAACCCAACAACGTCGCCGGTAAAGGCGTGATCGAGCAGCCGGGCCAGAGCGAAAACATGATCTGGCAAAACCGCAAGGCCGAGCCGACGCAATACGAAAACGACTTCGGCGACGCGCTCGAACAAGTGTTCGAAGCGGGCGCCGCCGAACTCGACGACGTGGTCGCCGGTTTGAACCGCATCGGCTTTCGCACGCCCGAAGGCGCGGCCTGGAACGCGGAGCGCCTCGCCGCCGAATTCCGTCTGCTCGCCGAATAAGCGCGCGTCGGGCCCACAAGAATACGGAGTCCTCATCATGACGTCCCCCACGACCGAAACCCCGGCGAGCGCCGACCCGATCCGCGCCTATCTCGACCGCGGCATCAAGAACTACTGGTATCCCGTCGCGCCGAGCTGGCAAGTCGGCAACGCGCCCATCGGCATCACGCGCCTTGGCGAACAGATCGTGCTGTGGCGCGATCAGGACGGCCAGGTCCACGCGCTCGAAGACCGCTGCCCGCACCGCGGCGCGCGCCTCTCGCTCGGCTGGAATCTGGGCAACCGCGTGGCGTGCTGGTATCACGGCATCGAAGTCGACGGCAGCGGCACCGTGCAGAGCGTGCCGGCCGTGTCGGCATGCCCGCTCGAAGGCCAGAAGTGCGTGAAGTCGTACCCGGCGCAAGAGCATGCGGGCGCCGTGTTCCTGTGGTTCGGCGACGAAGCGCACAAGGAACCCGCGCCGCTGCAACTGCCGCAAGAACTCGTGGGCGAGGAATACGCGAGCTTCCTGTGCATGTCGAACTGGAAGTGCAATTACCAGTACGCGATCGACAACGTCATGGACCCGATGCACGGCGCGTATCTGCACGCGACGTCGCACTCGATGGCCGAAGGCGACAAGCAGGCCGACATGCGCGTGCGTAAAACCGACTCGGGCCTCGTGTTCGAAAAGGTCGGCCAGCGCGACGTCAACTTCGACTGGGTCGAACTCGGCGAAACCGGCTGCCTGTGGATGCGTCTGGAAATTCCGTACAAGAAGAAGTTCGGCCCCGGCGGCAACTTCGGCATCATCGGCTTCGCGGTGCCCGTCGACGCGGACAACTGCCAGGTGTACTTCTGGCGCACGCGCAAGGTGCAGGGCTGGCAGCGCGACGCATGGCGCTTCATGTACCGCAACCGCCTCGAAGGTCTGCATTGGGCCGTGCTCGAGCAAGACCGCTACGTGCTCGAAAGCATGGCGCCGAATGCACGCGACCAGGAATTCCTCTATCAGCACGACGTCGGCATGACGCGCGTGCGCCGCATGCTGCGCCAGCGCGCGCAACAGCATTTCGCCGATCTCGACGCGTTCCGCGCGCAGCAAGGCGCGCAAGCGCAAGCCGAGAGCCACAGCCATGCGTGAGTCCGCAGCATCGGCACAAAGCGCGGCACAAGGCGCGATGCAAGGCGCGCTCGCGGGCCGTCGCGTGATCGTCACGGGCGGCGCGCGCGGACTTGGCGCCGACTTCGTCACGACGCTCGCGGCAGCCGGCGCGCGCGTCGTGTTCGGCGACGTGCTGCACGAAGCGGGCGAGGCGCTCGCGCAATCGCTCGCGGCGCAAGGTCACGACGTGGCGTTCGCGGCGCTCGATCTCGCGCAGCCCGACAGCATCGCGGCCTTTGTCGAACACGCGGCGCAACGCATGGGCGGCATCGACGCGCTCATCAACAACGCGGCCATCACCAACTCGGGCGGCAAGTTCGCGCACGAGATCAGCGTGCCGACGTGGGACGCCGTGATGGACGTGAACGTGCGCGGCACCTGGCTCATGTGCACGGCGGCGCAGCGTTTCCTGGCCGATTCGGGCCGTGGCGCGATCGTCAACATCGCCTCGGACACCGCGCTGTGGGGCGCGCCCAAACTGCTCGCCTATGTGGCCAGCAAGGGCGCCGTGATCGCGATGACGCATTCGCTCGCGCGCGAGTTCGGCGCGCAGGGCATTACCGTCAACGCCATCGCGCCGGGCCTCACGGAAGTGGAAGCCACCGCTTACGTGCCGGCCGAGCGCCACGCGTTCTACCTCGACGGCCGCGCGCTGCAACGCGCCCAGGTGCCCGAGGACGTGACCGGCCCCGTGCTGTTTCTGCTGACCGACGCCGCGCGTTTCGTGACCGGGCAATTGCTGCCCGTGAACGGCGGCTTCGTGATGAATTGATGTCGACGAATGGACTATCCGTTCGCGAGAACGTTTGAAAGAACCCAAGGAGAAAACGATGGCCGATGCCGATCTCGAACGCAAGTCGTGGGACCGTCCCGCCGAAGCGAGCTTTGATGACTGGATGAACAGCCGCGTCGCGCGCTATGAAACGCGCCGCTACGACTGGGACGCGCTGAAGTTCCAGGCCGACTACGACCCGAAGTATCGCCGCGCGCAAATGCGCTACGTGGGCACGGGCGGCACCGGCGTGGCGAAGGACAGCAACACCGTGCCGTCGGGCGGCTTCACGTTCTCGACGATGGTGATTCCGGCCGGCAACATCGGCCCGAGCCACATCCATATCGACGTCGAAGAAATCTTCTTCGTGCTGCGCGGCAAGATGAAAGTGATCTGCGAAAAGGACGGTGAAACGTGGGAAGCCGTGCTCGGCGAGCGCGATCTGATCTCGGTGCCGCCGGGCGTGTATCGCACGGAAATCAACATCGGCGAAGAAGACGCGCTGATGTGCGTGATGCTCGGTTCGTCCAAGCCGATCACGCCGACGTATCCGCCCGATTCGCCGCTCGCGAAGATCAAGCGCGAACAGAAGTAAGACTGTCATTCATCTGAACACCCGACGAAGTTGCACACGAACACCGAAGCCATGAACGACGCGATGCTCACCGACGCCTCATCAGCCGCCACGCTTGACACGCTCGATACGCGGCTCGCGCGCTTTGCGCCGCGCCACGTGCAAGCGGGCGAGGCCGTCGTGAGCTATCGCGCAGCGCCCGGCGCGGGCAGCGAGGACGGCAACGAGGCGCTGCCGCTCGTCCTGCTGCATGGCATCGGTTCGGGTGCGGCTTCGTGGGTGCAACAGATGGAAACGCTCGGCGCGAGCCGTCGCGTGATCGCCTGGGACGCGCCCGGTTATGGCGCGTCCACGCCGGTCGCGAACGCCTCGCCGCTCGCCGCCGACTACGCGCGCGTGCTGGCGGACTGGCTCGACGCGCTCGATATTCAACGCTGCGTGCTGGTCGGCCATTCGCTCGGCGCGATCATCGCGGGCGCATTCGCCGCCGCGCATCCGCAGCGCGTGAGCGGTCTGCTGCTGATTTCTCCTGCGGCCGGTTATGGCGCGGCGGACCCGCAAGTGCGCGCCGACAAGCGCGACGCGCGTCTGGCCATGCTCGCCGATCTCGGTCCGCAAGGTCTCGCCGAAAAACGCAGCGCCAACATGCTTTCCGCACACGCCGACGACGCGTCGCGCGCGTGGGTGCGCTGGAACATGGCGCGCGTGCTGCCGCACGGTTACGCGCAGGCCACGCATCTGCTCGCGAACGCCGACCTCGCCGCCGACCTCGCGCGCTGCGTGAACCGCGTACCGATGGCGGTCGCCGTCGGCGCCGACGACACCATCACGCCGCCGCAAGCCTGCGAACGTCTCGCGCAAGTCGCACAGGCGCCGTTTCAGATCGTGCCGCAAGCGGGCCACGCGGGCTACATCGAGCAACCGGCGGCGTACAGCGCACTGCTCGACGCCTTTTGCCGCGCACATTAAGGAACCCTTAAAGAATGACACCCGACCTCGCCAGCGCGTCCCCCGACGCCGACGAAGACCGCAACGACACCAGCTATCGCGTGCCGGGTCTGGAAAGGGGGCTGCGCATTCTCACCGAATTCTCGCCGCGCGAGCCGGTGCTCGATGCACCCGAACTGTCGCGCCGCCTCGGCATTCCGCGCACGACGGTGTTCCGTCTGTTGCAGACGCTCGAATCGCTCGGCTTTCTCGAACGCGCCGACCGCGACCGCAATTACCGCCTGGGCGTGGCCGTGCTGCGCCTCGGCTTCGAATATCTGAGTTCGCTCGAACTGACCGACCTCGGCTTGCCGCTGATCGAAGCGCTGCGTGACGCCACCGGCCTCACGACGCACATCGTGATTCGCGACGGACGCGACATCGTGTTCGTGGCGAAGGCGCAAAGCCACGCGCCGATCTTCAGCTCGGTGAAGGTCAACGTGGGCACGCGTCTGCCCGCGCACGCCACCACGCACGGCCAGGTGCTGATGGGCGATCTCACGCTCGACGAACTGCGCGCGCTTTATCCGGAGCCGGCTCTCGAACGCTTCACGCCCTCGACGCCGGACACGGTCGAAGAACTTTTCGCGCGCATTCGCGAAGACGCCGAGCGCGGCTATGCCGTGAGCGAATCGTCGTTCGAGCGCGGCATTTCGGTGGTGTCGGCGCCCGTGCGCAACGACACGGGCCGCATCGCCGCCGTGGTGACGACCACCATTCCGCGTCCGGGCATCGACACCTCGCTGCTCGACGGCGGGCTGATCGACAAGGTGCGCCACGCAGCCGATGAACTGTCGAAGCGCCTCAATTACCGCGGTCAATCTTCGCAGGCCGCGGGCAGCAAGAAAACGTCGTACATGAAGGCACTGGGGATCAAATGATTCAACTCGATTTGCGCGGCCAGGTCGCGGTGGTCACGGGCGGTTCGTCCGGCATCGGCCTCGCCACCGCCGAACTCTTTTTGCAGGCGGGCGCCTCGGTCGCGATCTGCGGCCGTGACAGCGACCGCCTCGCACGCGCCGAACGCGAACTGCGCGAGCGTCATCCGCAGGCGCAACTGCTGGCCGCGCGTTGCGACGTGCTCGACGCAACCGACGTGGCCGCTTTCGCGAGCGCCGTCGAGCAGCGCTTCGGCCGCGCCGACATGCTTGTGAACAACGCGGGCCAGGGCCGCGTCTCCACCTTCGCCGACACCACCGACGAAGCGTGGCGCGAAGAACTGGACCTCAAGTACTTCAGCATCATCCGCCCCACGCGCGCCTTCCTGCCGATGCTGAAAAGCACCGCAAAACAAGGGCAAAACGCGTCGATCGTCTGCGTGAACTCGCTGCTCGCGCTCCAACCGGAGCCGCATATGGTCGCGACGTCGTCGGCGCGCGCGGGCGTGCTGAGCCTCATCAAGTCGCTCGCGGTCGAACTCGCGCCCGAGCACATCCGCGTGAACTCGATCCTGATCGGCATTGTCGAGTCGGGCCAGTGGCGCCGCCGCTATGACAACGACGCCGCCGCGCAGGCCGCCGGTCAAAGCTGGCAGGACTGGACCGGCGAACTCGCCCGCAAGAAGCACATTCCGCTCGGCCGCTTCGGTTTGCCCGAAGAAGCCGCGCAAGCCCTGTTTTATCTGGCCACGTCCCTGTCGTCCTATACGACGGGCAGTCATATCGATGTATCTGGAGGCGTAGCACGTCATGTCTAATAAAACCACCGTCGGCGAACTGATCGCCGCCTTCCTCGAACAATGCGGCGTTCAAACCGCGTTCGGCGTGATTTCGATTCACAACATGCCGATCCTCGACGCCATCGGCGTGCGCGGCAACATCCGCTATGTGGGCGCGCGCGGCGAAGCGGGCGCGGTCAACATGGCCGACGGCCTCGCGCGCGTCTCGGGCGGCCTCGGCGTGGCGTTCACGAGCACGGGCACGGCGGCGGGCAACGCAGCGGGCGCGATGGTCGAAGCGCTCACGGCAGGCACGGCGCTGCTGCACATCACCGGCCAGATCGAAACCGAATATCTCGATCAGGACCTCGCGTACATCCACGAAGCGCCCGATCAACTGTCGATGCTCTCGTCGATCTCGAAGGCCGCGTTCCGCGTGCGTTCGGTCGAAACCGCGCTGCCGACGATCCGCGAAGCCGTGCGCGTCGCGCAGACCGCGCCGAGCGGTCCGGTCAGCGTCGAGATTCCCATCGACATTCAGGCCGCGCTGACCGAATGGCCCGCCGATCTGGCCGCGCCGCATCTCACGACGCTCACGCACGATGAAGCGCGCGTCGAACAACTCGCGAACGCGCTCACGAAGGCGAAGCGTCCGCTGCTGTGGCTCGGCGGCGGCACGCGCCACGCGCGCAGCGCGGTCGAGCGTCTGGTGGCGCTGGGCTTCGGCGTGGTGACGAGCGTGCAGGGCCGCGGCGTGCTGCCCGAAGATCATCCGGCGACGCTCGGTGCGTTCAACGTGAGCGGCTCGGTCGAGCGCTTCTACAAGACCTGCGATGCGATGCTGGTGGTCGGCTCGCGTCTGCGCGGCAACGAAACGCTCAAGTACAAGCTCGGTCTGCCGCAGCCGCTTTATCGTATCGACGCCGACGCGCTCGCCGATAACCGCGGCTATCGCAACGAACTCTTCGTGCACGGCGACGCCGCGCGCGTGCTCGACGCACTCGCCACGCGCCTCGAAGGCAAGCTCAAGGTCGATCCGCAATTCGCCGCCGATCTCGCCGCCGCGCGCGAAACCGCCGTGAGTGAAACGGCCAAGGGTCTCGGCCCGTATCGCCGCCTCGTGGAAGCGCTGCAACGCGCCGTGGGCCGCGACTACAACTGGGTGCGCGACGTCACGATTTCGAACAGCACGTGGGGCAACCGCCTGCTGAAGATCTTCACGCCGCGCGCGGGCGTGCACGCGCTGGGCGGCGGCATCGGCCAGGGCATGCAGATGGCGATCGGCGCGGCGCTTGCGAACGCGGCCGCGAAGACGGTCTGCCTCGTCGGCGACGGCGGTCTGATGGTGAACGTCGGCGAACTCGCGACGGCCGTGCAGGAAAAGGCCAACGTCATGATCGTGCTGATGAACGACCAGTGCTACGGCGTGATCCGCAACATTCAGGACGCGCAGTACGGCGGCCGCCGCATGTTCGTCGATCTGCACCAGCCGGAATTCTCGCAGTTCTGCGCGAGCCTCGGCCTCAAGCATTTCCGCCTCTCGTCGCTCGACAACGCCGACGACGTGATCCGCGAAGGCATCGCGTTCGACGGCCCCGTGCTGCTCGAAGTCGACATGAAGTCGGTCGGCAGCTTCGAAGCCGTGTTCGCCGGCCCGCCGGTGCGCAAGGAGGAGCCGCAACATGCTTAACGGTCATGGCGGCCACGCCGCTCACGCGCCGATCGACATCGCGATGATCGGCTTCGGCGCGATCGGTCAGACCGTCTATCGCGCGGTCGCGGCCGATCCGCTCGTACACGTCTCGCATGTGATCGTGCCCGAGCATCACGCCGACGCCGTGCGCGCCCAGGTGGACGGCGCGGTGGAAGTGGTGTCGTCGGTGGATCGTCTGTCGACGAAGCCGCATTTCGCGCTCGAATGCGCGGGTCACGCCGCGCTGCTCGATCACGTCGTGCCGCTGCTGCAAAGCGGCACCGATTGCGCGGTGGCGTCGATCGGCGCGCTGTCCGACGTCGATCTGCTCGAACGTCTGTCGCTCGCGGCGGACGAAGGCGACGCGACGGTCACGCTGCTGTCGGGCGCGATCGGCGGCATCGACGCGCTCTCGGCGGCCAAGCTCGGCGGCCTCGACGAAGTGCTGTACACGGGCCGCAAGCCGCCGCTCGGCTGGCTCGACACGCCGGCGGAAAAGGTCTGCGATCTGCGTACGCTCACGAAAGAGCAGGTGATCTTCGAAGGCAGCGCGCGCGAAGCGGCACGGCTCTTTCCGAAGAACGCCAACGTGGCGGCGACCATCGCGCTCGCGGGCCTCGGCCTCGACCACACGACGGTGCGCCTGATCGCCGATCCGGCGGTCGAGCGCAACGTGCATCGCATCGTGGCGCGCGGCGTGTTCGGCGAGATGTCGCTGGAAATGAGCGGCAAGCCGCTGCCCGACAATCCGAAAACCTCGGCGCTCACGGCGTACAGCGCGATTCGCGCGCTGCGCAACCGTGCCGCGCGTTGCGTGATCTGATGGCGCGCCTCGCGCACAAGCTGTGATGAAAGGCGATACGTGTGCAGATGCACAGGTATCGCCCGCAATGAAACAAAGAGACCTCTGACATGACTCCCTTCGATACGAGCCTCGTTCCCAACGGCGACATCTTCGTCGGCGGCGAATGGCGCCAGGGCCGCGCCGCGCCCTTCGCGAGCCTTTACCCGGCCGACCAGTCGCTCAACATGGAGGTCTCGACGGCGAGCGCCGAAGATGCCGCCGAAGCCGTGGAAAAAGCGCACGCCGCGTGGAAGCAGGGCGCGTGGTCGGGCATGAAGCCGCATCTGCGCGCGCTCGTGCTGTACCGCATCGCCGACCTCATCATGCAGCGCCACGAAGCGCTCGCGCAATTGCAGCGCCGCGACAACGGCAAGCCGATCGGCGAGACGCGCGTGCTGGTGGCGAGCGCCGCGAACACGTTCCGCTATTTCGCGGCCTGCCTCGAAACGCTCGACGAGGAAGTCACGCCTTCGCGCGGCGACTATCTGACGATGAGCGTGTACGAACCGATTGGCGTGGTCGCCGCGATCACGCCGTGGAATTCGCCGATCGCTTCCGACGCGCAGAAGCTTGCGCCCGCGCTCGCAGGCGGCAACGCGGTGGTGCTCAAGCCCGCCGAAGTCACGCCGCTGATCTCGCTCGCGCTCGCGCGCATCTGCGAGGAAGCCGGCGTGCCGAAGGGCATTCTGAGCGTGCTGCCGGGCAAGGGCTCGGTGATCGGCGACGTGCTGGTGCGCCATCCGCTCGTGCGCAAGGTTTCGTTCACGGGCGGCACCGAAGTGGGCCGCGGCATCGCGCGCATCGCGGCGGACAAACTCATGCCGGTCTCGCTCGAACTGGGCGGCAAGTCGCCGACCATCGTGTTCGAGGATGCCGACATCGATCATGCGATTAATGGCGTGCTATACGGGATCTTCAGCTCGTCGGGCGAGGCGTGCATCGCGGGTTCGCGTCTGTTCGTGCAGCGCTCGATCTACGACACGTTCATGAAGCGCCTCGTCGCGGCCGCGCGCGAATTGCGCGTGGGCGATCCGTCGAACGAGAAAACGCAGATGGGTCCGCTGATCACGCCGAAGCATCGCGAGTCGGTCGAGCGCTACGTGGCGATCGGCCTGGAAGAAGGCGGCCGCCTGCTGTGCGGCGGCGAGCGTCCGGTCGGCGACGGCCGCGAACAGGGCTGCTTCTATCAGCCGACGATTCTCGAAGGTCTGACCAATCGCGCGCGCATCTGCCAGGAAGAGATTTTCGGACCGGTGCTGGTGGCCATGCCCTTCGACGACGAAGCGGCGCTCATCGAGGAAGCCAACGACAGCGTGTTCGGTCTCGCCGCCGGCATCTGGACGCGCGACTACAAACGCGCCTGGCGCGTGGCGCGCAAGATCGAGGCGGGCACCGTCTGGATCAATACGTACAAGCTGTTTTCGATTTCCACGCCGTTCTCGGGCTGGAAGGAAAGCGGCATGGGCCGCGAAAAAGGGCGGCTCGGCATTCGCGAATACATGCAGCAAAAGAGCCTTTACTGGGGCTTGAATGACGCGCCGCTGCCCTGGGCCAACGCCTGAGCGCGCGCAACGGAGCAATGAACATGACGATTCTCGGCATCGAACAGATTACCTACGGCGTGACGGATCTCGCCACCTGCCGCCGCTTTTTCGCGGACTGGGGCCTGAAGGAAACCGCGCACGACGAAACGCGCGCGCGCTTCGAAACGCTCAACGGCTGCACCGTGCTGGCCGTCGACGCGAACGACGCGTCGCTGCCCGCCGCCTTCGAGGAAGGCCCGACGCTGCGCGAAGTGGTGTGGGGCGTGGCGACGCGCGAAGAACTCGACGCGCTGCGCGAACGCCTCAAAGGCCAGCCCGGCTATCACAGCGATGAAAACGGCGTCGGGTGTTTCGACCCGGCCGGCATGGCGATTCGCGTGGAAGTGACGCGCAAGCGCGAACTCGACGTTGCCGGTTCGCCGTCGAACGTCTGGGGCCAGACGTTGCGCGTGGATACGCCGTCGCCGGTCTACGAACGCGCGGAGCCGGTGGAAGTCGGCCACGTGGTGTTCTTCACGAACTGCCTCGCCGAGCAGGAAGCGTTCTATCACGAACTGCTCGGCTTCGAGACCTCGGACCGCTACCCGAATCGCGGCGCGTTCATGCGCTGCGCGCCGCACGGCGGCCACCACGATCTGTTCCTGCTCGCGCTGCCGGATGGCAAGAAGGGCCTGAATCACGTGGCGTTCACGGTGCGCGACATTCACGAAGTGTTCGGCGGCGGCCTGCATATCAGCCGCTGCGGCTGGACCACGCAACTCGGGCCGGGCCGCCATCCGGTGTCGTCGGCGTACTTCTGGTACTTCAAGAATCCGGCCGGCGGCTTGATCGAGTATTACGCCGACGAAGACGTGCTGACGCCTGACTGGGAGCCGCGCGACTTCGAACCGGGCCCGACCGTATTTGCCGAATGGGCCATCGACGGCGGTCTCGACGGCAATACGCGCCGCCAGAAGAACGCCGAAGCGCCGAAGGGCAAGTTCATGACGGAGCGGAAATCATGAGCGACGCAATCGAATCCGGCGAACACGCCGCGCCGCGCACGGTCGTCGTGATCGGCGGCGGCCAGGCTGCGGGCTGGGTCGTCAAGACGCTGCGCAAGGAAGGCTTTGCGGGCCGTCTCGTGATGATCGCCGACGAAACGCATCTGCCCTACGAGCGCCCGCCGCTGTCGAAGGCGGTGCTCGCAGGCGAGGCCGATATCGAAACGGTGCGCATCGCGAAGCCCGACGAATTCGCGGCGCTCGACATCGAAGCGTGGCAACCGGATTGCGCGAGCGCGATCGATCGCGCGGCGCACACGGTCACGACGCGCTCGGGCCGCACGGTGAAGTACGACAAGCTCGTGATCGCCACGGGCGGCGCGGCGCGCAAGCTGCCCGCGAGCGTGGCGAAGAGCGCGCACGTGACGTATCTGCGCACGCTCGACGAAGCGATGGCGCTGGGCGAACGCCTGCGCCGCAGCGAGCGAGTGCTGGTGGTGGGCGGCGGCTGGATCGGCCTCGAAGTCGCGGCCACGGCACGCAAGCTCGGCGTGGCGGCGACGGTGATCGAAGGCGCGCCGCGTCTGTGCGCGCGTTCGCTGCCCAATGAAGTCTCGGACTTCCTGCTCGAACTGCATCGCGCGAACGGCGTGGATGTGCGTCTGAACGCGGCACTTGTCTCGCTCGACGACAACGCCGACGGCGGCGTGCGCGCGACCTTCTCGGATGGCAGCACGCTCGACGCCGACTTCGCGGTCGCGGGCATCGGCCTCGCGCCGCATACGGCGCTCGCGGAAGCGGCGGGCATCGCGGTGCAGGACGGTATCGTCGTCGATGAATTCGGCCAGAGTTCCGACGCCGATGTGTTCGCGTGCGGCGACGTCGCGAATCATCCGAACGCGTGGCTCAAGCGCCGCGTGCGCCTGGAATCGTGGGCCAATGCGCAGAATCAGGCCATTGCGGCGGCGAAGGCCGTGCTGGGCGTGAAGGAAGCGTATGCGGAAATTCCGTGGTTCTGGTCCGATCAGTACGACGTGAATCTGCAGATTCTGGGCGATTTGCCGCCAGGCGTCGCGCCGGTGCTGCGCGGCAATCTCGCAGAAAAGCGCGCAACGCTGTTCTTCGTCGAGGACGGCCATCTGCGCGGCGTCATCGCGATCAATTCGGCGCGCGACCTCAAGCTCGCGCGCAAGTGGATGAACCAGGGCCGCGCGGTGGACGTCGCGGCGCTCGTCGACACCAGCAAGGCTCTCGCCTGACGCGCTCGCCACTACACAACCGACCTCACATACGGGATGGGATCACAGGCATGAGAACCCTCGACACTACCCTCGGCCATCGCGGCGGCACCGCGGTCGGCGAGTCCATCACGCGCGGTTCGATCATCGCGCGGCTCGAACGCATGCCGGCCAACGCCATGCAGGTGCGCGCGCGGATCCTGATCGGCCTCGCCACGTTCTTCGACGGTTTCGACGTGATCGCCATCGCCGCGACGCTGCCGATCCTGATTCAGAAGTGGCACCTCACGCCGTGGGAAATCGGCTTTCTGATCGCCTCGGGTTCGGTCGGGCAGTTGTTCGGCGCGTTCCTGTTTCCGTGGCTCGCGGAGCGTCACGGCCGCGTGCGCGCGATTGCCTGGAGTTCGGGCATCATCGGCGTGACCAGCATTGCCTGCGGTTTTGCGCCGAGCTTCGCGGTATTCGCCGCGCTGCGCGTGATTCAGGGCTTCGGGCTGGGCGGCGAACTGCCCGTGGCGGCGACGTATATCAACGAGGTTAGCCGCGCGCATGGCCGCGGGCGTTTCGTGCTGCTCTACGAGATCGTGTTCCCGATCGGTCTGCTCGCGTCGAATGCGCTGGGCGCGTGGATCGTGCCGCGCTTCGGCTGGCAGGCGATGTACTTCATCGGCGGCATGCCCTTGATTCTGTTTTTCGTGCTGCGCAAGCTCGTGCCGGAATCGCCGCGCTGGCTCGCCGAACGCGAACGTCTGCAGGACGCCGACCAGGCCGTGAGCGCCTTCGAGCGCACCGTGAAGGGCCCGCTCGAACCGGTCACGAACGCGGCGGAATTCGACGCACTCGCGAAGCGTCATCCGAAGCGCAGCGTGAAAGACCTGTTCGGTCCGGCGTACCGCAACCGCACGATCGCGGTGGCGATGCTGTGGATGACCTGCGGCTTCATTCAGTACGGTCTGTCGACGTGGCTGCCGACGATCTATCGCACCGTCTACCACGCGCCGCTGCAACTGGCGCTCAATCTCGCGGTGGCTGCTTCGGTGCTCGGCGTGCTGGGTTCGCTCACCTGTGCGCTGCTGGTGGACAAGGTGGGCCGCAAGCCGATCATCAACGTCTCGTTCGTGCTGTGCGGCATTTCGCTGGCGCTGGCCGGGATCTGCCACGCGATGTCGGTGTACGTGGTGGCGACGTTCTGCGCGCTGGCGCTCGGCCTGCTCGCGAGCGGCTTCATCACGGCTTACGTGTACACGCCGGAACTGTATCCCACCAGCATCCGCGCGCTCGGTTGCGGCGTGGGCGGCGCATGGCTCAAGATCGCGGCGATCTTCGCGCCCACCATCGTGTCGAAGACGATGATCGGCGGCAATCTCGACGTGGCGTTCTATATCCTCGCGGCCGTGCCGTTTCTCGCGGCGATCGCGGTGCATTTCCTCGGCATCGAAACCAAGGGCAAGGTGCTCGAACAACTGGAAGCGTAAGCCTCCGGGCAGCGCGGTGCGCCACTTTGGTGGCGCAGCCGGCTCACGACGCGGTCGGCCAGTCATGGCTCGGCCGCGTTTTTTATTGCCGATGTCGACATATTCCAGATACACGAGGCCATTAATCTGCGCTTAAAACTGGCCGATTGCGCGCGAACTCGCGGGCCTTGATTCGATGGGCGGGATGACGCGTGGCGCGTAAGCCACGGGTAAGATACGCCTTTGCGCGATGCACGGCGCGACGAATCAGAAGACGGCCCGGGCGTGACCCGGCAAAAGGCGCAGAGGATCCATGGTCAATGTCATTCCCGAATCCGCCGCGGACTGGTCCCGTGCACGATTGGTCCTGATTCAGGACGGCGCGGCGCGGCTGTATCGCATCGTCACGGCGGGAGAATCGGTGCTGGCGGCGGTGCCTTCGGCTGTTGATCCTGTCGCCGCGCTGGGTCGCCTGCGCCATGAATACGGCATTCGCGCGCGCCTCGATCCCGAGTTCGCGCTCCATCCGATTCAATTCGTCGTCCACAATCAGGCGCCGGCGTTGCTGCTGCACGATCCGGGCGGCCGGATGCTCGGCGAGATTTTCGACGAGACGCGCGCCGAACCGGGCGACGTCGCGATGCCCGTCGATGCCTTCATTCGCCACGCGGTGAGCATGACGCAATCGCTGGGTCTCGCGCATCTCGCCGGACTCGTGCATGGCGCGTTGCAGCCCGCGAGTTTCATGCTCGACGCAGCGGGCGAGCGCGCCTGGCTCACCGGTTTTTCCGGCCAGGAGAGTGCGCCGGAAATCGATAAAGACGTGCTCGAAACCGTGATCGATTACGCGGCCCCGGAAGCGACGGGGCGCATCGACCGCGCCGTGGACGCACGCTCCGATCTCTATTCGCTGGGCTGCCTCTTTCACCGCATGCTGACCGGCGAGGTGCCGTTTCCGAATCTCACGGCTTCCGGGGCGATGCACGCGCACCTCACGCGGCGGCCGTTCGAAGGCGGGCAGTCGGCGCAGACGCACGCGCGCGTGCCGGAGAAACTCAAGGCGATCGTGCGGCGGCTGCTGGAGAAGGAGCCCGCGCAACGTTATCAGTCAGCCGCGCATCTGGCGAAAGATCTGCTCGACGCCGCCGAAGGCACGGCGCATACGCACGCGCACGTCCATGCTTTCACGCGGCAACTGAAGCTGCGGCCTTCGCTGGGTGCGCCCGATTCGCTCTATGGCCGCCACGTCGAAATCGACCAGTTGCTCGCGGCCGCACGCCATGCCGCGCTCGACGGCGGGCCGCCGCTGATGCTCGTCGAAGGGCCGGCGGGCATCGGCAAGACGGCGCTGGTGCAGCACGTGCGCAAGCGCCTTGGGGGTGCGGGCCACGAGTTCGCCGCGGGCAAGTGCGAGCAGGCCGACGGCGCGGCGCCCTACGCGAGCATCGCGCGCGCCTTGCATTCGCTGCTGCGCCACGTGCTCGGTTATGCGCCCGCCGAATTCGAGCGCGTGCAGCGCCGTCTGCGCGACGCGCTCGCCGGTGACGCCTCGATCGTCACGGCCGTCTTTCCGGAACTCGCGCGCGTGCTCGGTCAGTTCGAACACCAGCGCGCGGTCTCGGCGCACGCAGAAAAGCCGCGCTTTCTCGACGCGATGTCGAAACTGATGAGCGCGTTCACCGAGCCGGGCAAGGCGCTCGTGCTGTTTCTCGACGACCTGCAATGGGCCGATCGCGACACGCTCGAAGTGCTCACGCACCTGATCGGCAAACCGGGCAGCGAACGCGTGCTGTTTATCGCCGCGCTGCGCGACAACGAGATTCGCGCGGATAACCGGCTCGTGCACGTGCTGCGCGACGGCGCGCATGCGCATCGGCTCGTGCTCGAACCGTTGTCGAGCCACGACCTCGAACAACTGATCGAAGCGATGCTGATCGGGCGCGTGCAGCAACTGCGCGAATCCGTCGATCTGATCGGCGCTTATACGGGCGGCAATCCGCTGTTCGCGATTCAGTTCGTGCGCTCGCTCGTCGACGACAGCGTGCTCGAATTCGACGAAGCGCGCGGCGAATGGCATTCGAGCGTGGCGGGCATTGCCGAGCGCGCGAGTTCGTCGAGCCTGATGGAACTGCTCACGGAAAAGATCGACGCACTCGCGCCGTCGACGCAGGACGTGCTGCGCTCCGTTGCGCTGATCGCGAAGCCGGTGCCGCTGAACATGCTCGCAGATGCCGTGGGCAGCGATCCCGCGCAACTCGAAGCGTCGTTGCGGCCGGCGATGGACGCGGCGCTGATCATCCTCGACGAAGACCTGTACACCTTCGCGCACGACCGCATTCGCGACGCCGTCTATTACGGCATGAGTCTCGACGCGCGCGAAGCGGGCCATCTGGCCATGGGTCGCCGTTTGCTGGATTGCGCGAGTTATCGCGCGTCGTCGAGCAGTTTGTTCGTGGTGGCGAACCAGTTGAATCTCGCGGCGCGGCTCGTCGCGTCTCCCGAGGAGCGCGAGCGCTTTGCGCGCGTGAATCTCGACGCCGCGCAGCGTGCGATTGGCGCGACGGCGTATGCGTCGGCGATGGCGTATCTGGCCGTGGCGCAAAGCTTCGCGCAGGGCAGTGCGGCGGGCGCGCCGCTCGACGCGCTGATCGCGCTGCGGCTCGGCGAGTGCGAGTTTCTGTGCATGGAAGTCGCGGCGGCGGCGCGCCGCCTCGCCGCCGTGCCCAGCGCGCTGCTGCCGCTCGATCACCGCGCGGAACTCGCGCGCTTGCGCGTGGCGATGCACGTGACGATCGACGAGTCGGCGACGGCGCTCGATATCGGCCTGCAATACGTGCGCGACGAAGCGGGCATCGTGCTCGCGCGCACGCCGACCGACGCCGATATCGATCGCGAATTCGCGCGTTTCAAGGCGCTCGACGGCAATCGCAGCGTCGACGAACTGGCGGCGTCGCCGTTGATGAGCGACCGGCGCATTTATATCGCCATGGACGTGCTCACCGATCTCGCGCCCGCCGCGAAATTTCTCAGTCAGCGTCTCGCCGATCTGATGATGCTGCGTATGAGCACGCTGAGTCTCGAACACGGCCATTGCGACGCGTCGTGTTACGCCTACGTCGGCCTGAGCCAGATCGTCGGCGAACGCTATGGCGATTACGACACGGTGCGCCGCTTCGCGGAACTCGCGATGCGCCTGCCCGCCGAACGCGCGCTGACGAAATTCCAGGGCCGCGTGCAGATGTGCTACGGCGCGATGAGCCTGCCGTGGACAGGGTCCGCCTCGCGCGCACGCGAGCATATCGAAGCGTCGATTGCGCTCACGGCGCGGCTGGGCGACGTCACGTATCTGATCTATTCGCGGCGGCATCTCGTCACCAATTATCTGTTTTGCGGCGCACCGCTTTCCGATGTGCAGAAGGTGGTGGAAGAAGGCTTGCCGCTCGCGCGCCAGGCGGGCTTCGCGCTGGTGATCGATGCGTTTATCGCGCAGGCCTGGGTGGTGCAGGCGTTGCGCGGTGTGCCGATCGATATCGGTCTGGGCGCGCCGAGCCGCGATTTCGAGCACGTGCTCGACGATTGCCTCACGGGCCGCGTGCACCGCGATATCGCCGCGTTTTCGTTCTGGACGTATCGCTTGCAGGTCGCGTATCTGTTTGCGGACTGGCCGGTCGCATTGCAGGCGGAACAGGCTGCGGACGCCACGGCATGGGCGTCGCGCTCGTTCCTCGAAATGCCGGAGTTCGTGTTTTATAGCGCGCTGCTGCGCGTGGCGCTGAGCCGCCGCGCGCAAGGCAGCGAGCGTGAAGCGCATTTGCAGGCGGCGCGTGCGCGCCTGGCGACGCTCGAGCGCTGGTCCGCGCACAGCCCCGAGAATTTTCTCGGCCGCGCCGCGCTCGTGCGCGCGGAGCTGGCGTCGACCGGCGATGATCCGCGCTTCGCGCAGAGCGATTACGAAGAGGCCATCCGTCTCGCCGATCTCGCGCGCATGCTGCAATTGCAGGCGCTTGCGCGCGAACTCGCGGCGCGCTTTTCGGCGCAGCAGCACTGGCATGCGGCGTCGCAGGGTTATCTGCATCAGGCGTGGAGCGCGTATGCGTGCCTCGGCGCGGACACCAGATTGCGCGCGCTCGAAAGCGAATTTCCGACCATGGGACTCGCGAGCGCCGCGCCGAAACAATTCGACTGGACCGCCGCGCAGGGCGCGAATGTGCGTGCGTTCGATACGCAGGTCGTCTTGAAGGCGACGCAGGCCTTGTCGAGTGAAATGTCGCTGGCGAGGCTCATCAACGTGCTGCTCGACACGGCGCTGCAATATGCGGGCGCCGATCGCGCGACGCTGTGCCTGATCGAAGACGGTCAACTCGATATTGTCGCGCGCGCGACGTATGACGATGGCGCGGTGACGGTCGAAATCGAACGCGAGCGCGCGAGCGCCGAACGCATTCCCATGTCGATTGCGTACTGGACGCAGCGCACCTGCGAACCGGTCGTGCTCGGCAACGCGATCGACGATGCCAATTTCGGCCGCGACGCCTATATTCTCGCGGTGCGTCCGCGCTCGGCGATGTGCGTGCCGCTCGTCAAACAAGGCTCGCTGTCGGGGCTGCTGTATCTGGAGAATCGCCTGATTGCCGATGTCTTTACATCGGCGCGTTTGCGCATTCTGGAGATGCTGTCCTCGCAGGCCGCGATCTCATTGGAGAATGCCAAGCTCTATCACAAGGTGGAGTCCGAGCATCAGAAGCGCGTGGCGGCGGAGCGGCATTTGCGCGAGGCGCAGGGCAAGCTTGAGCGCGCGGGACGTTTGTCGGTGATCGGCGAATTGGCCGCGTATATCGTGCACGAAATCAGTCAGCCGATCAGCGCGGTGAGTGCGTGTTCGCGCGCGGCGATACGCTGGTTGAATCGCGAATCGCCCGATATCGACGAAGCCAATTCGATGCTCGAACAGATCGCGCTCGATACGCAGCGCGCGGTGGATATCGTTGCGAGCGTGCGTGCGATGGTCAAGCAGTCGCATCCGAAATCGGAACTCACCGATATCAACGATGCGATTCGCGAAGTGCTGCGTCTGCTCAGCGATCAATTGGCCGATTATCAGATTGTCGTGCGCGGCAATTTCGACACGCGCCTCGACGTCGTGGCCGATCGCACGCTGATCCAGCAGGTGGTGATCAATCTTGTCATGAATGCGCTCGAAGCGCTGCGCGGCGTAACTGCGCGGCCACGTCTGATCGATATCGACACCTTGGTCGATGCGAGTGGCACCTTGCGCGTGACGGTGGCCGACACGGGGCCGGGCATTCCGGGCGATTTGAGCGCGACCGTGTTCGATTCGCTGGTGACCTCGAAGAAGTCGGGCATGGGCATGGGGCTGTCGATCTGCAAGTCGATCGTCGAAGCGCATGGCGGCGAGATCGAACTCGTGCGCACGGGCGCGAACGGCACGCTGTTTCGTTTCTGTATTCCGCCCGTGGAGCAGGAACTGGGGGAATAGCGCAACGCGCCTGCGTGTTCTGCATTTAAGGCGCACACTGTGCGCTCTGACCACGAGGAGGAGTATCGGCATGATTCGTCTGTCACGCGTCACGCGGGCAATCGGTGTTGCAGGCGCGATGGGGATGCTCGCTGCGGGCGCCGCGCACGCGCAGTCCATCGACGCGCCCAATGCGCAGCAGGTGTTGAGCACCACGGCATCGGGCGTGCAGATCTACACCTGCGAATACGGTGCGGATCACACACTCGGCTGGGTCTTCCAGCAGCCGCACGCGAAGCTTTACGACGCGCATGGCGCGGCGGTGATCGAGCATTCGGCGGGACCGTCGTGGGCCGCGCCGGACGGCAGCCGTATCGAAGGCAAGGTGATGGCGCAGCAACCGAGCGCGACGCCGGGCAGCGTGCCGCAACTGCTGCTGCAAACGCATTCGACCGGCGCGGCCGGTCTGCTCGCGTCGGTGCGCTACGTGCAGCGCATCAACACGGTCGGCGGCGCGAAGCCGCCCGCGCCGTGCACGAGCGAGCACGAATCGGGCAGCTCGCCGTATCTCGCGACCTACGTGTTCTACCAGTAAAGGCGCTTACTGGTAGTCCGTGAATCGGGACAGCGGCGTGATGTTGTTCGAGACCGGCGTGTAGCCCGGTACGCTGTCCTTGAACTGATTCAGCATGCCGTTATCGACCTTCGAAAGACCGCGCAGTTCGAGCTGCATCAGCACGCGGCTGCCGGTGCTCGGCACGGTCGTCGAACTGGTTTCGTTGGTGTACTTCTCGAACGCGATGCCGAGCGACCAGCAATCCGCGCTGTACTGAAAGCCCAGCAGACCGGCGATCAGACGATGCAGATGCATGTCGTAATTCACGCGCGCGACGCTGGAGAGGTGGCGCGTGAGCGGCCACTGTCCCGAGATGATGAACTGGCTGACCGGCTCGTTATCCACGGACGCATCGGCGCGCGTGTAGCGATACGCCATGTTGATGACCTGACCCGGCGCGGGCGCCCACGAAAAGCCCGTGCTCGTGTGCGAGAGATAGGACTTCGCCTCGTTATATTCGATCGCCTGTTCGGCCTTGAACGCGCTGCCGATATTGAGCGAGCTGCCTTCGATCACGCCCGTGCGCGTGAGGTCGGTGGTCGAACCGTCGGCGAGCAGCGTCACGCGCGGCGTGGTGAAGTTGTATTGCTGCGCGAGCACGAAACGCGCGGCTTCCGAGCCCGTTTGCGCATCGATGAAACGCGTCGTGATGGCTGCGGTAATGCGATTGGCGTCGGCGATCCGGTCGTTGCCGACGAAGCTGTTCGTCGTAAAGATTTCCGCGAGACCGAAATCGCTTTCGGCAGTGTCGAAGAGCGGCGCGAAATTCTGGTTGCGGTACGGCGTGTAGACGTAGAACAGGCGCGGTTCGAGCGTCTGGATATACGAGCGGCCGAACAGCGTCACGCTGCGCTCGAAGGTCATGCCCGAATCGAGGCTGACCGTCGGCACGTTGACCGAGAAATTACGCGGCTGTCCGGCGATCGGATCGGAGCCGAGCGACGAAAGATCGTAGCTCGCGAAGTGCCACTGCACCTTCGGCGTGATGTACCACGACGGCCGCACGATGGGCAGCGCGACGTAGGGATTGAACACGAAGCGATTGCCCTGCGCGACGTCGCCGCTCGACATCGTGAAGCGCGAGGCGTCGGCTTCCGCGCCGAAGTCGAGACCGTCCACGTTGTAGCGCGCGTACTTCACGTTGAGCTGCGGCTCGCGGTTATAGATCGTGTCGCCCGAATACTGCTGCCAGTGCTGCTCGCGCAGCAGCACGGACCACGGGCCGTTCGCGTAACGCAGCCCCGCTTCCTGATCGTAGAGCGTGGTCGAGCCGAGCAGATACTGGCCCGACGAAGTCAGGTCGGTCGTGACGTTCGCATCCGAGACGCGGTTGTAATTCACATACGCCGAAAATCCCGAGCCGATATTCCAGTCGTGCTTGATCGCGATGTCGTAGCGCTGCGTGTTCGTCAACGCGTCGTGCGGTAGAAACAGCGCGGAGAATTCGCCGCTGTAATCGCTGCCCAGATAGTGATAATCGGCCGTCATCAGATCGCCGCGCCGGCTGATGATGCGCGGCGTGAGCGTGAGATCGTAATTCGGCGCGAGATTGAAATAGATCGGCACCGACAGGTCGAAACCGCCCGTCGAGCTGAACGAGAACGTGGGCGGCAGGATGCCGCTGCGGCGGTCGCTCGACAGCGGAAACGAAAGCCACGGGCTCGCGAAGATCGGCAGCCCCTGAAACACCAGCACGGCGTTGTGCGCGACGCCGGTATCGGTGCCGCTGTCCATGTCGAACTGCGAGGCGCGCAGATACCAGGCCGGTTCGCCGCTGCACTGGCAGGTCGTATAGGTGCCGTTGTGCAGCACGGCGCGTTCGTTGTCGACGAGGTCGGCGCGCGTCGCCGAGCCCCAGCCGCCATTCACCACGAAGCGATAGCGCGGCGTGCTGATATAGCCTTGCTGCGCTTCCACCAGCATGTGCGCGTACGGGCCGAAAAAGCTCACGCCGCTTTGCGTGATGTCGACGTGGCCGTACGCGTCGGCGGTGTCGGTGTCCTCGAAATAATGGAGCGCGTCGCCTTTCACGACCGATTCGTAGCGCCGCAATTCGGCGTTGCCGTGCAGCGCGAGGTCGGTGTCGGCGGTGCTCGTCATCGTATCGCCGAGCGCGGCGGTCGCGCCTTTCTGGCCGCCTTGCAGCGGGTGCTCCTGCAATTGCGGATCGACGCGCAAGGCCCAGTTGTCGCCGAGCGACGCGGGCTGCGCCGCGGCGTCCGAGAGTTGCGCGAACGCATGGGGCGGCGCGAATCCAGGCACGGCGATCAGCAGGGAAATCAGGGGCTTCAGGCGAAAGCCGCGCATTACGTCACGGATCAAGGCGGGCGAGATAACGAGGGAAGTGAGGAGGATCCGGCGCACGCGCGCGGCGCTCGCGCGCCGGCCCGTGCCCCGGGTCATGGCAGACGGCCGACGGGGCCGGCTATCGCGTGCCGCGTTGTGGCCGGCTCATTGCAGCCACGTCGAGCGGGACAACGCGGCTTCGTGGTCGGCCGCGCTTTCGAGCGCTTCGACGATGCCGGGAATCTGCTCGCACGGCACCGCGAACGACAGACCGGCCGTCATCGACAGCCGGAAGCGGATCACGAGATGGCGCGTGCCGTCGAGCCGGCCGATCTCGCAGCCGCGCGCGTGCATGACGGTGAACGAAGGCGCGGGCGTCTTCTCGATGCGCTGGATTTTCTCCATCGCATTGGGCAGCGCGACGAGCAGGTCGTTGAACACCGAACGGTGCAGCGCGGCCGTGGCGTTGCCGTCGTGGATCAGCAGGAATTCGCCGTCCGCGCTCAGATCGGCCGAACTGATCTTGCGCAGGACCGCCGTGATGTCCTCAGCCATGCGTGCGCGCTCCCGCCGTTTGCGTGGCGCGCGATGTCGTGCACGAGGTGGCGCATGACGTGGCGTGTTCACGGATCGAGATAAAGGAAGTGGACATCGCGGGCAGCCTGCTTGATTCGATGGCGCCACGATAGACCATCGCGCGCGCGGCCAGGTTACGCGCGGCGTGGTTTTTCTTAATGCATATTTCAGTAAGCTACATGCAGGTTTCGCGGCGTGTCGCGTCATCGCGGCGCGGCCCCGCGCGCAAGGTTGCGCCGTCAAGCGGCGCATGCCATGCGGCCGACGCCATGCGTGAAAACCCAATCCTTACAGCGTTATCCCTCGTAACTTTCATGTAACCGATCGAATATTTCGGCAGGCTAAGCTCGCGCCCGTTCTTGTCTAACTCTGCGGGGCGGAGTGCGACGGCCGCCAGTCCAGCGCCGCCGGTGCCGTTCCGACTGGAATTGCGATGCGAGTTTTGCAGCCGGCCTCCCGCGTGGCCGTGGTCCTGTCTCCGGCGCTCGGCGACTCCCTTCTGACGATGATCGTCGTGCGCAATCTGCAGGCGAGCGGCGTGTCCGCCACTGTGTTCGGCACGCATGCGAGCGAACTCGCGGCGTGGTTCCCCGATGTCGATATCCGGCCCGCGCTCACGCGCGAGACCGCGCCCGACGCGCTGGCGTCGTTCGATCGCGTGATCCAGATGCATCCCGACCGGCCGCTCGATGCGCAGGCGCTGCGTCATCCCGACGTCGTGCTGCTCGATTCGACCTGCCGCGCGCGTTCGCCGAAATCGATGGCCGAGCGCCTCATGCAGTTCAGCCGCGACGAACTCGGCCTGGCTACGGCGGGCAAGAGCAATGGCATGGTCGCGCCCGCGCATTTGCAGCATCGCAAGTACGCCAATCGCGTCGCGATTCATCCGACCGCGAGCACGCGCGACAAATGCTGGCTGCCCTCGCGCTTCGTGCGGCTCGCGATGCGGCTGCGCAAGCTCGGTTTCAGTCCGCAATTCATCGTCGCGCCCGAAGAACGCGAGGCGTGGGCCTATGTCGAGGCATACGGCATCGAGTTGCCGAAGCTCGGCTCGGTCGATACCGTCGCCGCTTTTCTCTACGAATCGGGCTGGTTTATCGGCAACGATTCGGGCATCGGCCATCTCGCCTCGAACCTCCAGGTGCCCACGCTTTCGCTGTTCATGCGGCGCGGTCTCGCGCGTACGTGGCAGCCGGGCTGGGGCGCGGGACGCGTGGTGGTCGGCCGCTTCCTGCCGACCGGACGCCTGCGCGAACGCTACTGGAAATACACGCTCTCGGTCGCGCGCGTGGCGAAAGCCTTCGAGCAGTTGCGGGAGGGGCTCGCATGAAGGCCGTGCCGGATACCGGCCGCCGCGTGGCGGTCATGGCGTCGAACGCGCTGGGCGACACGCTGCTGCTGATGGTGATCGTGCGCAATCTGCAGCGGCACGGGATCGTGGTCGCGGTGTTCGGGCGCGCCGCGCATGCGCTGCGCGACTGGTTTCCCGATGTCGATATCCGTCCGCTGCCGGATCAGAAGCAACTCGGCGCGGTGCTCGAAGCGTGGGACGTGGTGCTGCAGATGCATTCGCATCAGCCGGTGCCCGACATCGACGCGCTGCATCCGCACGTGCACTACGTCGAAGCGATCACGGAGGACGCGCAGAATCGCCCGATGGCGCAGCGCTTCGCGGAGTTTTGCAGCCGCGAATTCGGCGTGCCCGACGTCAGCACGCACAACGACATCGTGCCGCCGCCCGGCTTGCAGCATCGCCGCCACCCGCGCCGCGTGGTGATCCATCCTGAAGCGAGCACCGCCGACAAGCGCTGGCTGCCGCGCCGTTTTCTGCGGCTCGCGCGCCGTCTCGAACGTCAGGGCTACGAGGTGGCGTTCGTGATGTCGCCCGACGAACTCAATCGCTGGATCGGGCCGCTGCTCGGCCGTTTCGCGGTGCATACCTTCGAGAATCTCGACGGCCTCGCGCGCTGGCTTTACGAAAGCGGCTGGTTCATCGGCAACGATTCGGGCGTGGGCCATCTCGCGGCCAATCTCGACATTCCCACGCTGAGCCTGTTCCGACGCCGCGCGGTCGCGCAGCGCTGGCGTCCGGCGTGGGGCAACGCGCAAGTGGTGCTGCCGTGGCAATGGGTGCCGACGGGGCGGCTCAAGGAGCGCTTCTGGCGCGAGTCGCTGACCTGTGCGCGCGTGTTGTCCGCGTTTGCGCGGATGGCGAAAAGCGAGGCTTGAATCAAGCGATGGAAGCGACGATTGATGCGTGCGCATCAATCGTGTAAATTGAATTGAACGCGCAAATTAAACGCGCAAATTAAACGCGCAAATCAATCGCGCGCATCACGCGACTCAATCGTTCACCGGCACCAGTTCGAGCCGATACCCGACGCCGTAAATCGAGCGCACCATGTCCTGATCGGGACGAATGCCCTGGATCTTGCGGCGCAGATTCTTCACATGCGAATCGATCGTGCGGTCGGCGACCACGCGATGATCGTCATAGAGCGCGCGCAGCAGATAATCGCGCGCGTAAATACGCCCCGCGCCTGCATGCAGCAGCGCGAGCAGGCGGAATTCGATCGGCGTGAGATGCAGTTCCTTGCCGTCGAGCCGAGCCGCATGTTGCGTCACGTCGATCGAAAACGGCGAAGGCATGTCCCCCGTCTCTTCCTGCTGCGCGCGCGCGAACAGTTCCGCGCGGCGCAGGATCGCCTTCACGCGCGCCACCACTTCGCGCGGGCTGAACGGCTTGCAGACGTAATCGTCCGCGCCCAGTTCGAGGCCCAGCAGGCGGTCGATTTCATCCACACGCGCGGTGATGATCATCACCGGCACCGGCGAAAACGTGCGCAATTCGCGGCACACTTCGAGTCCGCTGCGGCCAGGCAGCATCAGGTCGAGCAGCACCATCGAGGGCGCGTGCTCGCGCACATAAGGCACGACGGCGCGGCCATCCGCGAGGATGTGGGTCGCGAAATCTTCCTTGGCCAGATAGTCGGCGAGCAGGGCCGCGAGCTTGGGTTCGTCTTCGACGATCAGGACGGAAGGCCGTGTGGTCGGTTCGATCATTGTGTGTACAGGCGAGGAAGTTGGACGAGGACGCGCAGGCCGCCGATGGGCGAGCGCGACGCCTCGATGGTTCCGCCGTGGGTCTCCACGATGCGTTTGCAGAGCGCGAGACCGAGGCCCGCGCCGCCGCTTTGCCGGCTGCGCGAAGGATCGACGCGGAAGAAGCGGTCGAACAGATGCGGCAGCAGCGGGGCGGGCACGGGCGGGAACGAATCCTGGAAGTCGACGTGCACGTGTTCGTCGTCGGCGCTGATCGCCACGACCACGCGGCCGCCGGCATTCGTATAGCGCAGCGCGTTTTCCAGCAGGTTTTTCCAGAGTTGCGTGAGACGGTACGGGTCGCCCGAGAGCGTGGCGTGGCCGGGACCGGGGTCGAATTCGAGCGCGATCTGCTTGGCCGCCAGACGCTCGCGGAACGCGTCGCACGACGCCTCCACGATCGGCACGAGGTCGAGCGGCACCGTTTCGAACGAGAGCTGGCCGATGTCGGCGAGCGAGAGTTCGTAGAGGTCGTCGATCAGCTGGCTCAGCATGGCGACTTCGGCCTGCAACGAGGCGATGGTGGCCGCGTCGGGACGGCGCACGCCGTCCTCGATGGCTTCGAGTTCGCCGCGCAGCACTGAGAGCGGCGTGCGCAATTCGTGCGAGACGTCGGCGATGAAATCGCGCCGGTCGCCCTCGGCTTTCTCCAGCGAGGCTGCGAGCCGGTTGAAGTCGTTGGCGAGCATTTGCAGTTCGTCGCTGCCGTTGGCCGGCACGCGCGTGGCGTAGTCGCCGCCCGCGAGCCGGTGCGTGGCCGTGACGATGCGCTTGATCGGCGTGAGCAGCGTGCGCGCGAGCACGATCGAGATGGCCGCGGACAGCAGCGCCGTGAAGCCCACGATGATCCACGTCGCTTGCAACTGGCGGTTCTTGAAACGCTTCTCGGCCTGATTGATCAGCGAGATCGGGCTGGCCACGGCCACATAGCCGACGATCTGGCCGTTGAATCTGAGCGGACGGCGTTCGGCGTCGGGCGGCGCCGGCGGGCCCGAACTCACGATGAGCTTCTGGTGTGCATCGTAGAGCGCAAACGGCGGCCGGTGCGGACGCATGTGGTCGTCGAAATCGGGGCCGCCGGGCGGCGCGCCGCGGTTGTCGCTGTTGTCGCGATTATCGCGACTGGCGTTGCCGCGGAAGTCGGCGGGCGGCGGCCAGCCCGGGCCGCCAGGGCCACCGGCCGCGCCGGGGCCGTCAGGACCACCGGGTCCGCCAGGCCCGCCTTGCGCGGGCGGCTCGCCCGGCGGCGGGCCGCCGTCGAACGGCCCCTGCTGCGCATACTTCGCGCGCGCGAAATCCCAGTTGCCGTGCTCGGCGTACGCCGCCACCAGTTCGCGCTCCAGCGCGGCCTGGTCGGCGGCGCTTTGCTCCTGCAGGAAGTCGATGAAGCCGAACTCGAAACTCGTGCGGATCGCGACGCCCATCGCCACGGCGACCAGGACGCAGGCCGAAAGAATCGCGAGAAAGAGTTTGGACGTGATGCTGGCTTTCATGGGAGGCCTGGCGGGGACGGATCGGCGAGGCCGGATCGCGTCCGTCGCAATGACGGTCTGAACGGTGTAATTGGCTTAATCGGTATATTCGATTCGATAGCCGCTATTTTCCCCGAAGCGGGCAGCAAGCGCCGCATTGAGGATGCGAATTCACATTTTCTCCAGTTTTCCCGTCTTTTTCCTGCACTTTTGTTCCGTATGATCCACCCTCGTCGAATCGCGGCTGCTGGGTCCCAGCGCGTGGTTCCTCAGTTGCTTTCAGCTTCACCTAGTGGGGGACAGATCGATGGACATTCATGTGCTGGTGGTGGAACCCGATGAGGGTTACCGCGACAATCTGCGCAGTTATCTGCAACGTCAGCAGATCACCATGTCGGTGCTGTACGGCACCAAGGGGCTGGAACAGCGCCTCGCGCGCGAGATGCCCTCGCTGATCCTGATGCGTCACGACACGCGCGACTGCAACGGCATCGCCGCGCTGCGCAGTCTGCGCGAATGCGGGCATGCGGTGCCGGTGATCATCGTGAGCGAAAGCGCCGATGTGGCCGACAAGGTGCTGGCCTTCGAACTGGGCGCCAACGATTACCTCGTCGATCCGTTCGATCCGCGCGAGTTGCTCGCACGCATGCGCCACGCGCTGCGCTGCAAGATCGACCTGCCCGATGCGCCGCCGAAAAAGGCGCGCTACGAATTCGACGGCTTCGAACTCGATGCCATCGACAATCAGCTGTTCAAGAACGGCTCGCGCATTCCCGCGCCGCCGCTCGCGCTGGCGGTGCTGACGGTGTTCGCCGCGAACCGCATGCGTCCGCTGTCGCGCGAGCGCATTCTGAGCCAGCTCGATCGCAATTCGCAATTGCATGCGCGCAGTCTCGACGTGATCGTGTTTCGTCTGCGCAAGTTGCTGGGCTTGTCGCCGTGCGGCCGTCAATATATTCAGACGCGTTATCGCGACGGTTATGTGTTTTGTCCCGACGACGCCTTTCTCAGCGTTGGCGGCGTGGTGGCGGAAGCGACGGCCTGAACGTATCAGCGTGTCCGGCGTTTCAATCAATGTTTCAATCAACGTTTCAATCGCGCCACATGCAAAGCGGAAAACAAACTTGATAGAAGCTGAATAATGCGCGAGCGCGCGGCGATTGACATGCGTGCCCATTGCGGAATTCGGTTCTGCGCCGCGCCGCGAAACGCCTGATGCATAACGCGTTTTGCGCACGCAACGTAGTGCGCTTCACGCATGAAAAACGCTATCCCGGCAGCGTGAAATGCATTGCAAAAAGCGCGCAAAGAGCTTCGATTAAATGATGCGTTAGAAAAGCGATAGCCCCTCCCTAGCATCGATCAGACCTTGCACACCGCAAGGCTTGATACACGCTTTAGGGGTTTCGCTTGAAAACTACAACATGGCTCGGCGCATTGACCGCCGCGCTGCTCTCATCGCACGCCTTCGCCCAGAACTCGGTCACGCTCTACGGCATGATCGATGCCGGTCTCATGTACACCAACAACGTGAGCAAGTCCGGCAATAGCGGCGCGCTCGTCCAGGCCACCAGCGGCAACATCAACGGCAGCCGTTTCGGCATTCGCGGACGCGAATCGCTCGGCGACGGTGTCACCGCGCTGTTCGTGCTCGAAAACGGCTTCAATGTGCAGAACGGCAAGCTCAGCCAGGACAATCGTCTGTTCGGCCGCGAAGCGTGGGTCGGTCTCGCGAGCGACCGCTATGGTTTCGCCGCCGTGGGTCGTCAATACGATTCGGTGGTCGATTACGTTGCGCCGCTCTCGGCCGAAGCGGGTTCGTTCGGCAAGACGAGTTTCGCGCACCCGTTCGACAACGATAATCTCGCCGATTCGCTGCGCTTCAGCAACGCCGTCAAATACGCGAGCCCGAATTTCGCGGGTCTGCAATTCGGCGGTCTCTACGCATTCTCCAACGACACCGACTTCAACGAGAACCGCGCATGGAGCGCGGGCGCACGCTACACGCAAGGACCGCTGAGCGTGGGCGCGGGTTATCTGCAGATCGACCGCGCGGGCAGCACGAGCACGGGCGCGGTCGACGTCAGCGAATCGTCGGGCAACGGCGTCGGGG
Source organism: Paraburkholderia tropica (assembly GCF_014171495.1). NCBI lineage: Bacteria > Pseudomonadati > Pseudomonadota > Betaproteobacteria > Burkholderiales > Burkholderiaceae > Paraburkholderia > Paraburkholderia tropica. The sequence goes on along the minus strand of NZ_CP049137.1, from coordinate 516,075 downwards.
GCTTCACCTTGTCGGCGGCGGTGCAGCGCGTGGCGGCGGGCGCGATTCGTTATGCGTCGGACGGCGCATCGCTCGCGTTCGTCTACACGCATAGCGAGTTCGAAGGCAGCACGGCGTTCGGCTCGGCGGGCGGCGACGTGCGCTTCGACAACTACGAACTCAACGGCCAATATCCGCTCGCGAATCACCTCTCGCTCGGTCTCGCTTACGTTTACACCGACGGCCATGTTTCGCAGAGCCGCACCTACGGCAGCGATCCGAAGTGGCAGCAGGCCGACGCGCAACTGGTCTATTCGTTCTCGAAGCGGACCGACGTGTATCTCGAAGGGATCTATCAGCACGTATCGGGGCATCGCTACGTGGCGTTCATCGATACGGCGGGCGGCGCGTCGTCGACCGCGACGCAGGTGGTCGCGACCGTGGGGCTGCGCACGCGTTTCTGATTGCGGCTCGATGACGAACGGCGGCGCGACCCAGGCCGCGTCGCCGTGTCGTTCACCTTAACCGGCGACGCCGATCCGCCATTGCCCCGCGGGCAGCGTGCCCTTCACCGCGAACTCGCCCACGATCCGATCTTTATAGATGCGCGGATTGTGCGACGTGATCGTGCGCGCGTTGCGCCAGTGACGATCGAGCGCCTGCGGGCGCAATGTCGCCGATGCGCCAAGCGCGTCGAATACATTCGCCGTTGCGTCCAGCACGAGTTGCGACACCACGGTTTGTGCCTGCCAGATTTCGATTTCGGCTTCGGCGATCGCGGCGGCTTCGTGCGCCTGGCCCACGGCGCGCTCGGCGCGTTCGAGCGCGCGCGCCGCTTGCGCGACCGCCGCGCTCGCCGTCCACGCATGCGCGCGCACGCGGCCGATCACCTGCAACACCTGGGCGTCGTCGGCGGGACGCGCGGCCGGTGCGTGGCTGTAACTGCGCGTGCGCGCCGCGACTAGCGCAGCCGCTTCGTTGGCCGCCGCGCGGTTGATGCCCGCGAGCGTGGCCAGATGCACGAGCTGATAGTAGGCCTCGGAATACGCGAAGGGCGCGCGCCCGGCGACGATCTCGTGTTCTTCGACCGGCACGTCGCTGAAGCGGCTCGTGCCGCTCGCCGTGAGGCGCTGGCCCATGCCGTCCCAATCGTCGATCACGTCCACGCCCGGCGCGCGCCGGTCGATCGTCAGCGAAACGGATTCGCCGTTTTCGTCGCTCGCGCCGACGTGAATCCAGTCGGCGAACAGCGAGCCCGTCGTGTAGAACTTCGTGCCGTTCAAGCGCCAGCCGTCGGGGGTGCGCGTGAGGCGCGTCGAGAACTGCGCCTGCTTCGCCTCGCCGGTTTCGGACCACGCCGCGCCCGCGATCGCGCCGTTCGCGAGACGCGCGAACCAGCGCGCCTGACGCTCGGGATCGCTCGCGAGAATGTGCTCGACGAAACCGAAATGCGCGCGCAGCGCCTGGGTGAGATTCGATTCCGCTTCCGATAATTCGATCAGCAATTCGAAGAATTCCGGCAGGCTCAGGCCGAGTCCGCCGTGCTCGCGCGGCACGCGCGCGGCGGTGAGGCGCGCCTCGCGCAGCCATTCGAGGGCTTCGTAGGGCAAGCTGCGTTCGGTCTCGCGCGCGGCGGCGTGCTCGCGAATGCGCGCGAACAGCGGCCGGAACGGCGCGGCGGCTTGCGCGTAGGTGTCGGGCAGCGGCTCGCCCCAGGCGGGGCCGGTGACGATGCCGGGCGGCAGCGGCGCGGTGCGGTCTTGGCTCATGTCGATGAAATCCTCGGTCGGTTGGGTGCGTGATTCATGCAAGTTCAGGCAAGCGATGCGGAAAGCGCAGCGGCCTGCTTCCCGGCCCACGGCCGCAGACGTCGCGCCGGATGACGGTCGGGCAGATGCGGGCCGTCGCGGAACAGTTTTTCGCGCAACGTGCCGGGCGCGTACTCGCGCTGCATCAGGCCGCGCTTTTGCAGCACGGGCACGACGTGATCGACGAACTCGCTCCACCAGCCGAGCGTCGTGACCGGCACGACGTTGAAGCCCGCGACGCCCGCGGCGGCCCAGCGCTCGACTTCGTCGGCGATCTGTTCGGGCGTGCCCGCGAACTGCGCGGAGATGGTCTTGCGCAAGGCGTCCCCGAACGTGACCACGCCTTGCGGCGCGGCGTCGATGAACGCGCGCACGCTGCCGCGCGTGCCGTTCTGCTCGCGCAGTTCGGTGAGCGGCGTGGCCGGATCGATGGTGGTGAGATCGACGCCGATGCCGCCGCTCCAGAACACCGCGAGCGCGTCGAGGCTGAACGAGTCGAGGATCTCGGCGCGGCGCGCCTTCGCTTCGGCTTCGGTGCTGCCGATCACGGGCGAGAGCATGACGATCGCGCGGATATCCTCGGCGTGACGGCCGGCCGCCACGGCGCGGCGGCGCAGATCGGCGAGATCGTTGGCGGCGCTTTCGGGCGTGCGCGAGGGCAGGAACGTCACCTCGGCGTGACGCGCGGCGAAGTCGCGGCCCGCTTCCGACGAGCCCGCCTGAAACAGCACCGGCGTGCGTTGCGGCGAGGTCCGCACGAGATGCGGACCGGCCACGCGATAACGCGCGCCCACGTGATCGATCGCATGCAGGCGCGCGGGATCGACGAGCGTATCGCGCGCGGCGTCGGCGACCCACGCGCCGTCTTCCCAGCTCGCTTCCCAGAGCTTGTACGCCACCTCGGCGTATTCCTCGCCCCAGACGTAGCGCTCGTCGTGCGGCGGCAATTTGTCGAAACCGTAATTGCGCGCGGTGTTGTCGAGATAAGACGTGACGATGTTCCAGGCCACGCGGCCCTCGCTCAGATGATCGAGCGTCGAGAGCTTGCGCGCGAAGCTGAACGGATGCTCCTGAATCACCGAACTCGTGACCGCGAAGCCGATATCGTTCGTGGCCGCCGCGAGCGCGGACACGAGCGCGGCCGGATCGTGCGAGGGAAACTGCATGCCGGTGCGCGCGGCCTGCTGCCATTGTCCGCTCGACGTTTCATACAGGCCCGCGACGTCGGCGAGAAACACCACGTCGAAGCAGCCGCGCTCGGCCGTTTTCGCAAGCTCGATCCACGGTCCGAGCTTGTGGAAATCGAGCTGATGCTGACCCTCGGGATGACGCCAGAAACCGTGGCTATGATGGTTCGGCGTGACGTGCGCGAACGCGTTGTAAATCAGCGGACGACGTGCGCCGTCCGAATGCGAGTATTCGCTCATTTTCCGGTTGCCTCCGCGATCTGTTGTTTGCTCCAGGCCTGCACCGGCGTTTTCTGCCAGGCGCTGTACGGCACCGCGTCGTCGACCACTTCGTGGCCGTCCTGCACGTGGCCCGCGTAGGCCCAGATGTTTTCCTGGCGCGGCATGCCTTCGACCGGCGCGACGGCCGTGAAGTCGATCGGATGCAGCACGTCGGTCGTGAACTGCTTGTCGTTCGTGACGTAGTTGCGGAAGCTGTCGACGGTCACGTTGGGCAGCTTGCGGGCGATCTGCGCGAAGGTCCACACGGCGAGCCAGTCGGTCGTGGTCGAGCCGTCGGTCGGGCCTTTCACGTCGTGATGCGGGTCGTATTGCGCGAGCTGGCGCTCGTATTCGGCCCAGGTCGGAAAGCGCTTCGCGTCCTCGCCTTTTTCGAGCGCGAGCGAATTCGGGAACGGCGCTTTGCTGAGCGCGGCGATGGTCGCGTCCTCGATCACGTTGTTGCTGCTCACGAACGGAATCGTCAGGCCCTGCTGCGCGGCGGCTTCGACCAGCAGCGTCTGCTGTTCGGGCGGGTAGAGCATGCCGCCCCAGACATCGGGCTTGAGCGCCTTGATCTTCGCGATGTACGGCGCGAAGTCGGTGGTCGCGGGCGGCACCTCGACGATCTGCACGTCGCTCACGCCCGCCTGCGCGTAGCCGAAGCGCGCCGTCTGCTGATAGGTCTTGTTGCCGAGCATCGAGACATAGACCGCGCGCTTCGCGCCGAAGCGTTTCGCGCCCAGATACGTGCCTTGCGCCGCGCCCGCCGCGTTGAGCGCGGTGATGAACGAGAGCGGATTGCGCACGTCGGACGGGTCGCTGCCCATCGGGAACCACGCGGCCATGTTCTTCGCGCGCAGGATCTTGTCGACGCCGTTGGCGCTGCTGCCGCCGATCAGCGTGATCGCGCCTTCGTCGGCGAGCCGGCGCGCGCAGGCGAGGCTCGCGGCCGGCTGGCCCTTGGTATCGCAGATCTCGACCACGAGCTTGCGGCCGTGAATGCCGCCCTGGTCGTTGACGGCGCGCGCGGCGATCTGCGCGACGCGGCCCGGGTCGGTCACGGCGAACGGCGAGCCGCTCTGCGCGATGATGAAGCCGACCAGCACGGGCGGCTGATCGGCGGCGTTGGCGTCAGTGGCCGTATCGATGGCGGTGCCGAAGGCGGCGGCCGCGAAACCCAGGGCGAGCGCGAGCGCGCGAGGGCGGGGAAAGCGTGATTTCATGCTGGCGGAAACGATAAGAGTGAACGGGTTGAGGGAGCGTCGATGCGCGATTCAGACATCGACGGCGTGACCGAGATAGATCCCTTCGATTTCCTCGGCGCGCGCGAGCAGTTCGTCGCGGCGCAGATGCAGCTTCACGACGCCTTCGGCCACGATGGCCGCGTGCGTCGCCATGCGTTCGGCGATATGGATGTGCTGTTCGACGGCGAGCACGGCGGTGCCGTCCTGACGCGCGCGTTCGACCACGGCGTCGACGAGACGGCGCGCCATCGCGGGGCTCAGGCCGAACGTGAGTTCGTCGAGCAGCACCACGCGCGGACGGCGCAGCAGCGCACGCGCCACAGCCACCATCTGCTGCTCGCCGCCGCTCAGTTGTCCGGCGCGCACGTGCAGGCGCGCTTCGAGTTCGGGGAAGATATCGAGCAGCGCGTCGGGCGCGAGATCGGCGAGGCGCATGTTTTCCGCGACCGTGAGCGAGGCAAACAGGCTGCGACCCTTGATGACGAGGCCGGTGCCGCGCCGCGCGCGCGTATGCGGCGCGCCCGCGAGCGGTTGGCCGTCGAGCAGGATCTCGCCTTCGACTTGCGGCAGGAAGCCCGCGACGGCGAGCAACGTCGTCGACTTGCCCGCGCCGTTGCGGCCGAGCAGCGCGACGATCTGGCCCGCGTGCACGTCGAGCGTGACGTCGCGCAGGATCTGGCGGCGGCCATAGCCCGCGCGCATCCCGCGCAGACTCAGTACAGGCGTGCTCATGCGAGGGCTCCCTTGCGAACCTTATTCGTCGCGATTGATTCGATATCCTGATCATGTTCGATCGCGGCAATCTCCTCCGCATCGAGCGGATCGCCGAGATAGGCGCGGCGCACGACGGGCAGGCGCAGCACCTCGGCGGGCGTGCCGTGTGCGATCACGCGCCCGGCATCCATGACGATGGCGGCGTCGCAGGTGGCGAGCACGACGTCGATGTTGTGCTCGACCAGCAGGATCGCCACGCCGAGTTCGCGCGCCGCGCGCCGGATCACGCCGATCGCATGCTGGCGCGCCTCGGGACTCAGCGCGGCGGCGGGCTCGTCGAGACAGAGCACGCGGGGCCGCGCGGCGAGCGCGCGGGCCAGCGTCACGCGGGCCTGCCAGCCGAGCGAGAGCGTGTCGGCGGCGGCGTCGAGATGGTGGACGACGCCGGCGGCCTGGGCCGCCGCGTGCACCGTCTCCCGCGAGCGATGCGCAGCACGACGCGGCGCGAGACCGAACGGCGCGGCGAACCACGCCCAGGCGTCCTTCGGCTCGGCGGCGGTTGCGAGGTTTTCGCGCACCGACAAATCGTCGAACAGCAGATGGTCCTGGAACGTGCGCGTGAGACCGTGCGCAACGCGGCCATGTGGTGCGAGCGCGGTGACGTCGACGCCTTGCACGCGCACGCGGCCCGCTCGCGCGGGGACGAATCCGGTCAACGCATCGACGAGACTGCTCTTGCCTGCGCCGTTCGCGCCCAGCACGCCGAGCACTTCGCCCGGCGCGATGCGCAGGCTCACGCCATCGACCACGACGGTGTTGCCGTAGGCCACGCGCAAGTCTTCGACTTCGAGCGCGGCGGTCGCGGTGGTAGTCGAGGCATCGGATTGCGCGCCGCTCAGGTGCTCGCGCAACGCGCGCGCATCGAGCGTCTGCGACGGGCTCGCGCGTCGCGGCCATTGCACGAGCGCGCGAAGCGGCTTGCGCCACGTCTCGGGCAGATGCGCCGCGCCGCGCAGGATTTGCGCGACCACGCCATCGGGTTCGCTGATCAGCACGAACACCAGATTGAGCGCGAGCACGAGCGCGACCCAGTCGTTGATCGTGCCGCCGAACGAGAGCAGTTGCGCGAGCGCGCCGCCCGGCGCGAACACGCCCGCGAGCACGCCGCCGAACAGATAGCCTGCGCCCGAGAGCACGGCCATGCTGAGCACCGCGAGCGAATCGGCCCATGCATAACCTTCGCCGAAGCGCTGGCCGCCGACCGTGCCGCTCTGCGCCGCGAGCAGCGCGCCCGCGAGTCCGGCGAGCGCGGCCGAAAGCACGAAGGCCGCGATCTTCGCGTGCGGCACGGCCACGCCGCACGCGGCGGCGGCGCGTTCGTTCGAGCGCGTCGCGAGAATGCGGCGGCCCGCGCGGCTGCGTCGCAAGGCGGCCACGGCGAGCGCGGCCAGCGCGGTCACGGTCCACGCGAGCAGCGCGAAGCGGCGCGGATCGAGCGCGTTGTCGAACGAGACGCCGAACAGCGTGACATCGCCGAGACGCCAGCCTTGCACGCCGTTGACGAAACGGTCGGACGTAAAGACCCACGTTTCGAGGATGGCGGCGAGGGCGAGCGTGGCGATCGTCAGGCCGATGCCGCGCAGACGCGCGCTCGGCAAACCGATGGCGAAGCCCGCCGCGCCCGCTGCGAGCGCGGTGCCCGCGAGCGTCGCGCCAAACGGCGCGCCGTGTTGTCCGAGCCAGCCTGCGAACAGCACCGACGCGCCCGCGAGCCCAAGCGGCAGCAGGCTCACCTGGCCCGCGTAGCCGGTGGAGACCACGACCGCGAGGCCGATCAGCGCGAAAATCGCGGTGAGCGCGAGCGTGTCGGACCAGTAATCGGGCAGTGCGTAGACGAGCGTCGCGAGCGTGGCGGCGGCGAGTGCGAGACCGAACGGGCTCACGCGGCCGCTGCCGACGCGAAAGAGGCGCGGCGTGTCGAAGGTGCCGCGTCCCGGCAGATTGCGCCCGCTCACCACGAGCGCGACGAGCGTGACGAGATAGGGGATCGACTTGCCGAGTCCGGGCTCGATCGACAGACCGATGGCGAGCGATTCGGCCACACCCGCCGCGAGCGCCACCACGAGCGCGACGCCGAAGCGCCGGAAGCCCGCGATCAGCGCCGCGCCCAGCGCGGGAATCACGAGGCTGCTCAGCGAATTCGGGCTGAGCGCGGTGATCGGCGAAAGCAGAATGCCCGCGAGCGCCGCGAGCAGCCCGCTGATGCCCCACGCGGCTGCGCCCCACGGATGCGGCGAATAGCCGAGCGCCTGGGCGCCGAGCGGACTGTCCTGTAGCGCCGTGGTGGCGTGGCCGAAGCGCGTGCGCTCGAACAGCAGCGTGAGCAGCACGGTCAGCGCGATTGCCGTGGCCAGCAGCACCAGCGCGAGATATTGCACGTGCGCGCCGAACAGCGTGGTGCCGCCCGAGACGAGAAAGCTGTCCACGCGCTCCTGCTGATTGGTCCAGACGATGCGCACGGCCGCTTCGAGCATCAGCAGCAGACCGAGCGTGACGAGCGTTTTCGTGGTGGTCGACGCACCCACGAGACGCCGCCCGACGAAGGCGTAAAACGCGATGCTGATCGTCACGCCCGCCGCGATGCCGAGGCCGATCGCGGGCCACAGCGGTACGCCCGCGTGCGCATGCAGTTTCCAGAACGCGTAGGCGGAGGCCATGCCGATGCCGCCTTGCGCGAAGTTGACCACGCCGGTGCCGCGATAGACGGCCACGAGTCCGAGCGCAACGAGCGCATATGCGCCGCCCGTGCTGAGCCCGAGCAGCGCGTAATCGATGAGGGCGATGAAGGAATGCATGTCAATGCGCCAATGAAGCCGGCCGGACGGCGGTCGCGGCGACGGAAAGATCCGCTTGCATGTCGATATCTCCAGGGCAGCGCCGGGAACGGCAGATTGAACGTGGGAATCGCCGGCATCAAAGCCGCGTTGCCGGCTGGATCAACCATTATGTTCAGCGAACGATTAATTCAAAACCGCCGATTTCTGAAAAGCTAAAGAGATATCGGCGCTTGGCTCGCGTTGCGGGTTTGTGATAACGCGATCAATTGAAATCACGCGATGCGCTGGCGCAGACGAGCATGGCATTACGAAATTTTTCCACTGTGAAGCGAGCGGAGAAGGTGCCTTAAAACGCGGAGGAATTCGCGTTCGTACGCGCGAGAAGGTTGCTATCGCAATCACATGAATTGTTCAAACCCGCGGTTCTCAACTCTGCTTTGCGAAGCACGAATGCATTCATTTGATTCGGAGATTTGCTGCTTTGCCGCTTGTCGGTTTTCACTGAACAATCCTGTCGTTTTTTCGGCTTCACCCAACGAAACTGATCGACAGGAGTCCTGGATTTGAATCGCACGATTTGGATGGCGGCGTCGTTGACGACGCTCACGACGCTGATGGCAACGAGCGCCGCGCAGGCGCAAAGCAGCGTGACCTTGTATGGCCGCCTCGATACGGGTATCGAATATATGAGCGGCGTGCCCACGAATAGCGGCAGCGCGTCGCGCTGGCGTGCCGAGAATGGCGACTGGAGCGCGAGCATGTGGGGGCTCAAAGGCGTGGAGGATCTGGGCGGCGGACTGAGGACGCTCTTCCAGCTCGAAGGCGCGCTGAACGTGACGAACGGCGCGGGCGCCGGCGACGGTCAACTGTTCAATCGTCTCGCGTTCGTGGGGCTCGGCAGCGATCGCTACGGCACGCTGCTGCTCGGACGTCAGTTCTTCATTGCCAACGGCGTGTGGGATTTCGATCCGTTCGGACAATCGGCGTGGTCGTCGGGCTCGCTTGTGCGCGGCAGAAACTGGCCGTCGTCGAGCAATACGATTTCGTATCAGACGCCGAAATACGCGGGCTTCGACTTCTACGGCCAATATGCGCTGTCCAACGCGACGAACTGGAACGGCAATGGCACGACGGCGCAAGGCCGCGAGGCGGGCGCGCAATTGACCTATACGTCGGCGTTATTCCAGGCGCGGGCGATCTACGATGAAATTCGTGATCCCGCCAACGGACAATTCGACGATCCCTTTACGGCCTCGCGCGAATACACGGCGGCGCTCAATGTGTTCCTCGGGCCATTCAAGATTCAGGGCGCGTATCAGGCGATTCGCACCTCGGGCGGCAGCGCGACGGCGGGCGTTGCGCCCACGACGCTCGATCACGAATGGGGCGGCGTGACGTGGCGCATTTCCCCGGCGGCCGCGTTGATCGCGGCGGTCTATCACGTCAACGCGAACAAGGGCGGCGGCAACGCGACGATCTATACGCTCGGCGGCTCGTACAACCTCTCCACGCGCACGCTGCTCGATTTCCAGGCGGCCAGCGTGCGCAACAGCAGCGGCGCGAACTTCTCGCTCAATGCCAACGCGGCGGGCACGGGCGCGGCGAGCGGCAATCCGATTGCGGGCGCCTCGCAGACGGGCGTCTACGCGGGCATCCAGCACGTGTTCTGACGTTCACTGCGGACGTTCACCGCGCGCGTCGCGCGCCGCGCTCATTTCGCCGCTGGCGCGCCTGCCGCATAAGCGGCGACAAACACATCCACGGCGCGGTTTACGACCGGCGTGAGTTTCGCGCGCGACGTCTTCACTTCGTAGCCGAGCAGCGCGAGTTCGACCAGCTCGGCTTCGATCAGCGCGAGCAGATGGCGCGCGGCGACTTCCGGCTCGCACGGGCGGATCGTGCGCGCCTCGATGGCGCTCGCGAGAAAGTCGCGCACATGCATCAGACCTTGCTGCGGGCCGGTCTCGTAGAGCACCCGGCCTACGTTCGAGCGGTCGACTTCCTGCACGCACAGACGGCGCGTCGACAGAAACGACGGTTGCAGCACGGCACCGAGATAGTGCAGACCGAACGCGGTCAGCGACTCGCGCAGCGGCACGTCGAGCGTCAGGCGATCGAACGCCTGGCGGATTTCCGAACTTGCGCGGCTCGTCATTGTTTCAGCAAATAACGCCTCTTTCGAGTCGAAATAGCTATAGAGCGTGGCCTTCGAGGCGCCCGAGCGCGTCGCGATCTGCGTCATCGAAGCCTGCTCGAAACCGACCTCCCGGAACACCTCCAGGGCCGCGTCGATAATGGATTGGCGCTTTTCTTCCGTTTTCTTTCTCATGGGGACTCCGCTCCCGATTGGCCGCTTCCCGCCCTTTGCACACTTTCTCGTGCACGCCTCTCGATTCGCGGCGCAATGCCGTGACAGTGACGATTTGAAACATTCGCGTGAGGCCGGAAAGCTGTAATCGGATTGACAGCGATCAATGGTTCAATTATAAACCATACCGTTCAGTTTAGTTATTCGGGATTGCAGCGCGAGTCTGGAATTCAGGGTTGAAACGCCGGCAGCGGTCATTCGCTACGGTGCGAAGCAAACGAAGTCGATGTGCCGCGCGAGACTAGCACCGCAGCGATGCGGTGAAACGCACGGCCGTCGCCGGCACGAGCGCGAGGGCGCAACGCCGCCGATCGTTTGGTACTCCGATGAAAACCGCTGCGGGTCGTGCTCGGCGCGCCGCCGGGCAGCCTTCATTTCTACGCCATTCAGCCTTACGAAATCTTTCCGCGCTGTTTCGCTCCGCGCCCCGCCCGGTCTGGAGCTTCAACGTATTCGATGGGATCTATGCCGCAACTCAAACATTCAAGCCGGGGAGCCGCGCGCCAGCCGCGTTGGCTCGCCGCCGCGCTCGTTTGCGCGTCCGTGCTGGCGATCGCCGGTTGCCAGCGTCATGGCGGCGACACGGCCGCCGCTCAGGCCGTCGATGTCGGTGTGCGCACGCTCGCGCCGCAACGCATCGTGATGACGGCGGAGCTGTCCGGGCGGCTGTCGTCGCTGAAGGTGTCGGACGTGCGCCCGCAGATCGGCGGCATCGTGCAGAAGCGTCTGTTCGTCGAAGGCTCGGACGTGAAGGCCGGTCAGGTGCTCTACCAGATCGACCCCGCCACCTACCAGGCGACTTACGATCAGGCGCGCGGCACGCTCGCGAAGGCCGAGGCCACGCTGGCGTCCGCGAAAACCAAGGCCGACCGTTACGCGCAACTCGTGAAGATCAACGCGGTGAGCGCGCAGGACAACGACGACGCCATCGCCGCCGTGCGCGAGGACGAGGCCGACGTGATCGCCGACCGCGCCTCGCTCGAATCGGCGCGCATCAACCTCGGCTACACGCGCATTACCGCGCCGATTTCGGGGCGCATTGGCGCGTCGTCGGTGACCGAGGGCGCGCTGGTGACGTCCGACCAGACCACGGCGCTCGCGACCATCCACGCTTACGACGAGATGTATCTCGACGTGACGCGTTCGAGCGCCGACTGGCTGCGCCTGCGCAAGGCCTTCGCGTCGGGCCGCATGAAGCGCGCGGGCAACGGCGCGGCGGTGCAGCTCGTGATGGAGGACGGCACGTCGTACGCGCATCCGGGCGTGCTGCAGTTCTCGGGCATCACGGTCGATGCGACCACCGGTTCGGTCACGCTGCGCACGATCTTCCCGAACCCCGAAGGCGAACTGCTGCCGGGCATGTTCGTGCGCGCGCAGCTCGACGAAGGCGAGAGCACGAACGCGCTGCTGGTGCCGCAACTGGCTGTCACGCGCGCGTCGGATGGCGGCGCGAGCGTCTGGATCGTCGATTCGACGGGCCACGCGAAACAGGTGTCGGTGCAGGCCGATAGCGCGTACGGCGATCAGTGGATCGTGACGAGCGGGCTGAAGGCGGGCGACCGCGTGATCGTCGACGGCTTGCAGAAGGTGCAGAGCGGCGTGGCGGTGCATGTAGCCGCTGACTCGGCTTCGGCGGCAACGTCGGCGTCAGATGCGCGCGCCGCATCGGCAAGCTCGGCCGCGACGGCATCGTAAGGAGGGCGCATGGCAGGTTTCTTCATCCAGCGCCCGATCCTCGCGTGGGTCATCGCGATCGTCATCATGCTGATTGGCGGCGCGGCGACCACCACGTTGCCGATCGAGCAGTACCCGACCATCGCGCCGCCTTCGGTGCAGGTCACGGCGACCTATCCGGGCGCGTCCGCCGACACCGTGGCGAAGACCGTCACGCAGGTGATCGAGCAGAAGCTCTCGGGCATCGACAATCTGCTCTATATGTCGTCGACGAGCAGCGGCGCGGGTCAGGCGACCATCACGCTGACCTTCAAGCCCGGCACCAATCCGGACATCGCGCAGGTGCAGGTCCAGAACAAGGTGACCCAGGCGAGCGCCTCGCTGCCGGAGACGGTGCAGGAGCAGGGCGTGGAAGTGGCGAAGTCGTCGAGCGACTTCCTGATGATCGTCGCGCTGTCCTCGCCGGGCGGCACGCTCAATTCCATCGATCTCGGCAACGTGATCGCCTCGCAGCTCGAAGACCCGCTCACGCAGATCAACGGCGTGGGCGACGTGACGCTGTTCGGCGCGCAGCACGCCATGCGCATCTGGCTCGATCCGGTCAAGCTGCGCAGCTTCGGCCTCACGGCCTCCGACGTGACGACGGCGGTCACGAACCAGAACGTGCAGCTCTCGGTCGGCGAACTCGGCGGCGCGCCCGCGACGGATTCGCAGGCGATCAACGCGACGATTTCCTCGTCGAGCCTGCTGACCACGCCCGAACAGTTCGGCGACATCCTGCTGCGCGTGAACAGCGACGGCTCGAAGGTGCGCGTGAAGGACGTGGCGCGCGTGGAAGTGGGCGGCGATTCGTACGATACGTCGTCGCGCCTTGACGGCAAGCCGGCCTCGGCGCTGGCGGTCAAGCTTTCGACCGGCGCGAACGCGATGTCGGTGGCGAAGGCCGTGCGCGCGAAGCTCGTCGAACTGCAGCCGCAACTGCCGAAGGACGTGGCGATCGCGTATCCGTACGACTCCACGCCGTTCGTGAAGATCTCGATCGAGGAGGTCATGAAGACGCTCTTCGAAGCGGTGATCCTCGTGTTCCTCGTGATGTATCTGTTCCTGCAGAATCTGCGCGCGACGCTGATTCCGACCATCGTCGTGCCGGTTGCGCTGCTGGGCACGCTCGGCGTGATGTCGGCGATCGGCTTCTCGATCAACGTGCTCTCGATGTTCGCGATGGTGCTGGCGATCGGCCTGCTCGTCGACGACGCCATCGTCGTGGTGGAAAACGTCGAACGCATCATGGCCGAGGAGAAACTCGACGCGAAGGCCGCGACGAAGAAGGCCATGGGCCAGATCACCGGCGCGCTCGTGGGCGTGACCACGGTGCTCACGGCCGTGTTCATTCCGATGGCGTTCTTCTCCGGCTCGACCGGCGCGATCTACCGGCAGTTCTCGGTCACCATCGTCTCGGCGATGGTGCTCTCGGTGCTGCTGGCGATGACGCTCACGCCCGCGCTGTGCGCGAGTCTGCTGACGACGTCCGCCGTCGAGCATCACGAACGGCGCGGCCTGCTCGGCGCGTTCAACCGCCTGTTCACGAAGAGCAATGCGCGTTATAGCGCCTCGCTCGCGGGGGTGGTCTCGAAGCCGATGCGCTGGATGCTGGGCTATGCGCTGATCGCGGGCGTGGTCGGCATTCTCTATGTGACGCTGCCGTCCTCGTATCTGCCCGAAGAAGATCAGGGCTCGATCATGGTGTCGATCTCGGCGCCGGTCGGCACGCCCGCGTCGAAGACGGTGAAGACGGTCGAAGCCGTCGAGCAATACTTCCTCAAGCAGAACGCGGTCTCGCACGTGATGGCCGTGAACGGCTTCAGCTTCAACGGGCAAGGGCAGAACAACGCGCTCGCGTTCGTGCAGTTGAAGGACTGGAGCGTGCGCGGCTCGAACGACAGCGCGCAGGCGGTGATCGATCGCGCGAACGCGGCGTTCGCGGGCCGCCGCGACGCGCAGGTCTTCGTGATGAACGAGCCCGCGATTCACGGCCTCGGCACGCAGAGCGGTCTCGACTTCGAGATCGAAGACCGCGCGGGCCAGGGCCACGACAAGCTGCTCAAGGCGCGTAATCAGTTCATCGCGCTGGCCGCGAAGGAACCGTCGCTCGCGATGACGCGCGCCGCCGGTCTCGAAGACACGCCGCAGCTTTACGTCGATATCGACCGTGAAAAAGCGAGCGCGCTCGGCCTGTCGATTTCGGATGTCGATTCGACGCTGTCGACCGCGTTCGGCTCGTCGTACGTGAACAATTACATCGATACGGGCCGCATCCAGAAGGTCTATGTGCAGGCCGACGCGCCTTATCGCATGATGCCCAACGACGTGGGGCAGTGGTATGTGCGGGCGGATTCGTCGTCGTCTTCTTCGTCATCGTCGTCGAGTTCTTCTTCGTCGACGTCGACGTCGAGCACGTCGAGTTCGACCACCAGCACCTCGGGCTACGACAGCGAGATGGTGCCGTTCTCCGCGTTCGCGAAGACGCGCTGGACCTTCGGGCCGCCGCAGATCGAGCGCTACAACCGCGAACTCGCGATGGAGATGAGCGCGCAGCCCGCGGCCGGCGTCAGCACGGGGCAGGCGATGGCGGCCGTCGAAAGAGTCGCGAAGCAATTGCCGACCGGTTTCGGCATCGAATGGACCGGACAGTCGTTCCAGGAAGTGCTCGCGGGTTCGCAGGCGACGTATCTGTACGCCATTTCGCTGGTCGTGGTGTTCCTCTGTCTCGCGGGTCTGTACGAAAGCTGGTCGGTGCCGATCGCGGTGATTCTCGTGGTGCCGATCGGCGTGCTCGGCGCGCTGCTCGGTGCGCATCTGCGCGGACTCTCGAACGACGTCTACTTCAAGGTGGGTCTGTTGACGACCATCGGGCTCGCCACCAAGAACGCGATTCTGATCGTGGAGTTCGCGAAGGACTTGCAGGCGCAAGGACGCGGACTGGTCGAGGCCACGCTCGAAGCGGCGCATCAGCGTTTGCGGCCGATTCTCATGACCTCGCTGGCGTTCGTGTTCGGCGTCCTGCCGCTCGTGGTGAGCACGGGCGCGGGCTCGGCCGCGCGCCATGCGATCGGCACCGGCGTGGCCGGCGGCATGATCGCGGCCACCGCGCTGGCGATCTTCTTCGTGCCTGTGTTCTTCATCGTCGTGCGCAAGCTGTTTAACGAGCACGGCGACGCTCGCGAAGGCCATGCCGACGATAACGGCGACCACGCCGGGACTGCCGGAGATTCAGAATGAAATTGAAGCTTTTATCCGTGCTCTGTGCGGTTGCACTGAGCGCCTGTTCGCTCGATCCGGCTTATCAGCGGCCCGCCGCGCCGGTCGATGCCGCGTGGCCGACCGGGGCCGCGTATGAGACTGTGGGCGCATCGTCGGCATCGTCGGCTTCAGCGCCCGCTACGTCGTCCGCTGCCGTGCCGTTCGCCGCCGATGTCGGCTGGCGCGACTACTTCAAGGACCCGCGTCTGCAGAAGCTGATCGCGCTCGCGCTCGACAACAATCGCGATCTGCGCGTGGCGGCGCTCCAGGTGGCCGAGTACGAGGCGCAGTACCGCATCACGCGCGCGGCGCTCGCGCCGACCATCGACGCGGGAGGCTCGATCACCAACACGCGCACCGACGGCGCGATCAGCCATTCGAATACCGCGTCGGTCGGCACGACATCGTGGGAGATCGACTTCTTCGGCCGCCTGCGCAGTCTCAAGCGCCAGGCGCTGGAGAACTATCTGTCGAGCGAGGCGTCGCGCACCAGCACGCAGCTGACGCTGGTGGCCGATGTGGCGACCGACTTCCTGCAACTGCAATCCGACGAGGCGCTGCTGAAAGTCGCGACCGATACCGTCGCGGCCGATCAGAGCACCTACGACCTCACGGTCAGCATGATGAAGATCGGCAGCGCGTCGTTGCAGGACGTGCGCGAGGCGCAGACTTCGCTGGCGAGCGCGCGGGCGAGCATGGCGTCGTACACGCGCGCGGTCGCGCAGGACCGCAACACGCTGAGCGCCCAGATCGGCTGCGCGCTGCCCGACGATCTGGACGGCGGCCCCACGCTGCTCGACAGCGACGCGCTGTTCGCCGACGTGGACGCGGGCGCGCCCTCGGACCTGCTCACGCGCCGCCCCGACATCATCGAGGCCGAGCACACGCTCAAGGGCGCGAACGCGAATATCGGCGCGGCGCGCGCGGCGTTCTTTCCGAAGATCGAACTGACCGCGTCGGCGGGCACGGCGAGCACGAGTCTCTCGCAGCTGTTCAAGGCGGGCACGGGCGCGTGGAGTTTTGCACCGTCGATTACGATGCCGATCTTCGATTACGGCAGCAACAAGGCGTCGCTCGATGTCGCGAAGATCGAAAAGGATATCGATATCGCCGACTACGAAAAGGCCATTCAGACCGCGTTCAAGGAAGTGGCGAATGCGCTGGCGGGCCGCGCGACCTATGTCGATCAAGTCGCAGCGGATCGCGATTACGTGACGTCGGCGCAGGATTACTACGATCTCGCGCAGGCGCGTTTCAAGACCGGCACGGACAGCTTCCTCACGTTGCTGACCGCGCAGCGCACGCTCTATACGGCGCAGGAGCAGCTCGTCACCGATCAGCTGGCGAAGCTGTCGAATCAGGTCACGCTGTACAAGGTGCTGGGCGGCGGCTGGTCGGCGGACAGCGTGCAGGCGAAGAACTGACGCTGCACCGTTGAAGTGTGAAAAGCAAAAAGCGCGTCCATCGAGGACGCGCTTTTTTTATTCCGCTGTTGGCCGATTACAGATTGCGCACGAACCACGTGCGCTTTGCGCCGGCCAGCAGCGCGCTATACACGGCCCACGAAATCACGAAAGTCGCGGGCGCCGAAAGCGACGCGGCAAAACCGGTCTCCGTGTTCAGCGCGAAGCCGACGAACGCGCCGCTGAACCACGCGATCAATCCGCCCGGATTGAATTGCGGCACGTGCGAATCGCGGCATTCGATATCGGCGCCGATCAGCCGTTCGTAACGCGTCGAGGTGATATGCGAGAGCGCCACACCCACCCACGCCACCACGAATACGCCTTGCCACGCGAGCGCCTGCAGAATCTTCGAGAAGATATCGGCCATCATCAGCGTGTAGACCACGACGCCCACCACGAGCGCCCAGACGAATTTCGGCGCGCGCAAACCGGCGGCTTTCTGGAAGAAGGCCTGCATGTTGATGGTCGCGAGATAGTAGTTCGCGGTGTTGATGCGCGACTGCGTGACCCAGACGAACAGCAGCCCCCAGATGCCCATCAGCTTCAGCAGCGCGAGCACGACCGAGACTTCGGAGAGCGTGCCGAGTCCTGGGATCGTGCTGACGAGATAAATGCCCGCTGCGCCGTTGAGCAGGAACGTGACGAGATAGAACGGAATGCCGAAGTTGAAGCGGCCGTGATAGCCCGCGTCTTTTTTGCGGCCGAAACGCGCATAGTCGAATGTGAACATCATGAGCACCCACACGCCCATGTAGTAGACGAAGCATTGCCACCAGCCGTTCGCGGGCACCGCGCCCTTGGGGCCGAAGTCGAGCCATGCCGCGTTGTAGCCGTATTCCCAGGTCGTGAGGCCCACGGCCGCGAGCAGGCCGAGCAGATAAAACGGCAGCAGCACGCCGTTGAACTTGTCGAGCCAGTGCTGCACGCTGCCGAACACGAGCGGCACGCTGTAGCAGACCACGATCAGCGCGGCCCATTTGTAGTCGAGCGCGGGAAACAGATGATTGGCCGCGACGGCGATCACCGAGCCTTCGAACACCGCGTAGTAAATGGCGGTGGCGAAGAAGATCAGCGTCGCGAGCGCCGCGCCCACGCTGCCGAACAGCACGCGTGAAAACAAGGCCACGGAGAGGCCGGTGCGCATCGCATAGCGGCTGATGATCGTGTTGATGACGCCATACGACAGCACTGAAAGCGCCATGCCGATCAGCGCGTTGCGCGCGCCGTAATTGAGCGCGAGCGTCGCGCCCACGACGATGTAGAACACCGCGCTACAGACGGCCCACCACGCCATCGTCAGCGAGAAGGGCGGCATTCTCGCGCTATCGGGGATGGCGCGCGTCGACAGATCGACGTCGCCCTCCGTGCTTTCCTGAGCCAGGTTGGCCATGATCGTGCTCCTCGAATCGGCAAATCGATGAACGGCGTCGGGGCCGCGCCGCGCGTGCGGCAACGGGGCTGCCGTGACGCCGGTCGGGCAGCCTGATCAGACAAAAAAAGCGCGAGCGCATCCGCCGGGCGGCGCGAGGCCGCACGGAACGCGAGTTGAGAATGGAGCCGGTGAGACGCCGCGCCGGAAGCGGCGCGGGCCTGGTTTTTTACAAGCGGGTGAGGACTGCGGGTTCGACTACGACGAGTACAACGACTGCGACGACTACGACAGCGTTCAGGTCTGCAACGCTTCACGCAGCAGCGTGAGCCGATGCTGATATGCCTTGCGCGCCGCGAGCGCCTCGTCCATCGTCACGCTCACGAAACGCGCGCGATGATTCGGCTGCATCTGGCCGATCAGATCCATGTCGGCGCTGACGACCGTGCCGATGGTCGCGTAGCCGCCGCCCGAGACCGCATCGCGATGCAGGATGATCGGCTCCAGTCCCGCGGGCACCTGAATCGAGCCGATCGGATAGCAGGCGTCGACGATATTCGACGGATCCGCGCCCGCGCCGAACGGCTGTTCGCGGTCGCGGAAACGCAGCGGCGTGCCGCCCTTGTAGCGATAGCCGATGCGGTCCGCCTCGGGCGCGACGATCCATTCATCGTCGAAAAAGCTGTGCGCCGATTCGTCGGTCAGGCGGTAGTGATAGAGCCCGGTGAGCACGCGCAATGCCACCGTGTTGTCCAGTTTCGCGCGCATCGCCGGCGGCAATTCGGTGCCTTCGCGGCCCGCGCCGCGCGCAGCGCCGAAGCCGATGCGGTCGCCCTTTTGCAGACGGCGGCCTTCGTGTCCGCCGATCGCGCCGAGCGTGTAGGTCGAGCGGCTGCCCAGCACCTCCGCCACGTCGATGCCGCCCGCCACCGCGAGATACGCACGCGCGCCGCGCTTCACGTACTCGAAGCTCAGCTTGCTGCCCGCGCGCACGCGCAGCGCCGTGTGGCTTTGCTGCACGACGCCGTCGATCTTCGGCGTCATTTCCGCGCCTGTGAGCGCGACGAGCGCATCGGCATGAAACAGCAGGTCGGGGCCGAGCAGTGTGAATTCGAGCACGGCCGCGTTTTCGTCGTTGCCGACCAGCAGATTGGCCGCGCGCGACGAATACTGATCGAGCGAGCCGGACGGCGGAATGCCCACGTGATAGTAGCCCTGGCGGCCGCCGTCCTGCACCGAGGTGGCGAGGCCGGGTTTCACGACTTCGATCAGATTGAGCGTGTCAGTCGGCATACAGCACCTCGACGAGAGAACGGTTGGTCGCGTCGGGATCGCGCAGGAAGGCGTCGAGCGAGAAGCGCACGGGCCGCGTGCGCAGCGCGAACGTGCCCGCTTCCACGGCGGCGAGCGCCGCGTCGTATTCCGCGCGGTCGATGGGCTTGAACTTCACGATGTCGCCGGGACGGAAGAACACCATGAAGTCGCGCAGATAATCGAGACGCTGTTGCGGGTCGAAGATCGGCGCGGGCGTGACGCCGAACATCTGGTAGCCGCCCGCGCCGCGCACCGAATAGATGCAGCCGAAGCAGCCGCCGTGACCCACGGTGAGCTTCGGCGTGTCGGTGCGTGGGCGCAGGTATTTGGGCACCTGCAACTGGCGTTCGCGCTCGACCATCTGATACATGAACGGCAGGCCCGCGACGAAACCGACCATCGAGACGAACCACGGCGAATCCGCATGCGCGGCGATGAATTCGTCGACGTCGCGCTTGCCGTTGATGCGCGCGGCGTATTCCAGATCGGTCGATTCCGGATCCTGATGACGCTCGCGAAAGCGCATCAGCGTTTCGTGCGTCCACGGATCGTTGTAGAGCACCGGCACTTCGACAATGCGTGTGTCGATGTCGAGCGTGGCCTCTCCCACTTCGGCCTCGATGCTTTTCAGCAGCGCCACGAGCGCGTCGGGCGCGATCACGTCCGGGTCGTAGCGCACCTGGTACGAGGCGTTCGCCGGACAGATTTCGGTTACGCCTGGAACCTCGCGGCGCGCGAGTTCGCGCGTGATCGCCGTGCCCTTGAAGAACGCGTCGAGCGACATGTCCTCGCTGATCTCGGCGAAGACGAATTCGTCGCCGCCATAGGTGTAGCGTATCGTCACGATGCCTCCTGCGGGTTCGACTGCTTGGGTTCAGCGCAGGCGGCGCGCCAGGCGTCCATCCACGTTTCGAGGAAGTTGGTGTGATAGCGCGCGGCGCGCACGTCGTCGTCGGCGAGCAGCGCCTGATGCAGCGGCGCGGTGGTTTTCAGCCCGCCGATATGCAGCTCGCGCAGCGTGCGCGCGAGACGCTCGAGCGCGGCGGCGCGGCTCTCGTCGTGCACGATCAGCTTGGCCAGCAGCGAGTCGTAGAACGGCGGCACGACGTAGCCCGGATACAGCAGCGAGTCGATGCGCACGCCGGGGCCGGTCGGCCAGATCAGTTCTTCGACGCGGCCAGGATTCGGGCGGAAATCCTGCAGCGGATCTTCGGCGTTGATACGGCATTCGATCGCCGCGCCGCGCATGACGATATCGCTCTGCTGGAATCGCAGCGGCTCGCCGTCGGCGATGCGCAGCGTTTCGCGCACGAGATCGATGCCGGTGATCGCCTCCGTGACCGGATGCTCGACCTGAATGCGCGTGTTCATTTCGATGAAGTAGAACTCGCCGCGCGTTTCGTCGAACAGATATTCTAGCGTGCCCGCGCTGCGATAACCGACCTGTTGCGCGAGCCGCGTGGCCGACGCGCACAGTTGTGCGCGCAGCGCGGGCGTGAGCGAAGGCGAGGGCGCTTCTTCGAGGATCTTCTGGCGGCGTCGTTGCAGCGAGCATTCGCGCTCGAACAGATGCACGACGTTGTGACCGTCGCCGAGCACCTGGACTTCGATGTGGCGCGCGTGCTTCACGAAGCGTTCGAGATAGACGCCGCCGTCGCCGAACGCCGCCTGCGCTTCGCGCTGCGCGAGCGGCAGTTCCGCGTCGAGCTGGGCCGCGTCGTGCGCGACGCGAATGCCGCGACCGCCGCCGCCCGCCGCCGCCTTGATCATGATCGGATAGCCGATGCGTGCGGCGACTTCGCGCGCCTCGTCGAGCGATTGCACGACGCCGGTGCTGCCCGGCACGGTCGGCACGTCGGCGCGCTGTGCGGTCTCGCGGGCGCGGGCCTTGTCGCCCATCGTCGCGATGACTTGCGGCGCCGGGCCGACGAAGATCATGCCGGCCGCTTCGACCTGCGCGGCGAAGTCGGCGTTTTCGGAAAGGAAACCGTAGCCCGGATGCACGGCGTCGGCGTTGCATTGGCGCGCGGCGTCGAGAATGACCGCCGGATTCAGATAGCTTTTCGCCGCGTGCGACGAGCCGATGTGCACGGCTTCGTCGGCCATGCGCGCGGCGAGACTGTCGCGATCCGCGTCGCTGACTACCACGGCGGCGCGCATGCCGAGTTCGTGCGCGGCGCGGATCACGCGCACGGCGATTTCGCCGCGATTGGCCACCAGCACCGTGCGGATGCGCGCGGGGCGATAGCGCGTATTGGTTGTGTTTGCAACGTTCATGGCGTCACGCCTCCACGCGCATCAGCACCTGGCCGGCATCGACCGGCTCGCCGTCTTCGACCAGCAGTTCCGCGACGCGTCCTGCCACGCCGCTCTCGATCTCCGTGAACTGCTTCATCACTTCGACGAGGCCGACGACGGTATCGGGCTGAACAGCGGCGTCCAGCTCGACATAGAACGGCGCGTCAGGCGAGGAACGCCGGTAGAACGTGCCCGGCAACGGGCTGACGATATCGTGCAGTGCCATCGTGTTGTGCTCCTTGATCGTGTTATGGGATTCAGCGTCGCGCGGCTCAGAGACTCGCGGCCGTCGCCAGCGGTCCGGTGATGCGGATGCCTTCGCGCACCAGCGCCTCGCGCGTGCCGCGCACCAGTTGCAGCGCGCCGGGCGTGTCGCTGTGAATGCAGACGGAGTCGAAGTCGATATCGATGTCGTCGCCGTCGACGGTGCGCACCTTGCCGTCCACGCAGGCGCGCAGCACTTTCTCGGCAACCTGTTCGGGATCGAGCGGCCCGATGCGGCGGATAAAGACGATCGAGCCGTTGCGGTCGTAGTCGCGATCGGCGTAGAACTCGCGGATCGCGGGCTGGCCGATCTCCTGCGCCACGCGCCACGTCGCCGACGATTCCATGCAGAACAGCAAGAGATTCGGATCGACCTGTTGCAACGTTTCGACGAGCAGGCGCGAGAAGGTTTCGTCGCGCGCCGCGTGCATGTAGAGCGCGCCGTGCGGCTTGACGTGCTGGAGCCGCACGCCGTGCAGCCGCGCGAATTCGCGCAGCGCGCCCACTTGATACAGCAGATCGTTGACGAGCGCCTGCGGCGTTTCGGCGATATGGCGGCGGCCGAAACCGACGAGATCGCGAAAGCCCGGATGCGCACCGATGCCGACGCCGGACTCGCGCGCCAGTTGCACGGTGCGCGCCATGATGTTCGGATCGCCCGCGTGAAAACCGGTGGCGATATTCGCCGAACTGATGAGCGGCATGATCTGCTCGTCGACGCCATCGCCGATGTGCCACGGACCGAAGCCTTCCCCCATATCGGAGTTCAGGTCGACGTACTGCTTGTTCATACGGTGCTCCTCCAGGTTCGTCTGGCGGCGGCGTGTCAGGCCGCTGCGCAACAGGATTGAAAGGCAGGTTAACCGGTGGCTGATCGCCAAAAAAGTTTTATTTTTGTATGCCTCAGTATCAATTTTTTCGATACCATCGGCCGGACTCTTTCCTGGCCGCCGGGCCACCCACGAAGATGGCGCTCACGCTCAGACAGCTCAAATACTTCGTTGCGACCGCCGAACTCGGGCAACTCTCGCAAGCGGCTATTCATCTGACGATTTCGCAGTCCGCCGTGACAAGCGCGATCAAGGAACTCGAAGAGACGCTCGGCACGCAGCTATTCGTGCGCGGCGCGACGGGCGTCGCGCTGACCGACACGGGGCGGCGCTTTCTGAATCACGCGTACACGATCCTCGCGTCGGTGGACGAGGCCATGCGCATTCCCAACCTCGAAAGCACGCTCGCGGGCACGCTCGCGATTGCCGCGAGTTACACCGTGCTCGGCTACTTTCTTCCGCATCATGTGCAGCGGCTCAACGCGCTGTATCCGCGTCTCACGATTCAACTGCACGAACTCAATCGTGACGCCATCGAGGAAGGTTTGATCACCGGGCAATACGACATGGCGGTGCTGCTCACGTCCAACGTCTCCAATCCCGAACTCGCGCTCGAACCGGTGATTCATTCGGTGCGCCGCCTGTGGGTGGGCGCGCATCATCCGCTGCTCAAGCGCGAGAGCGTGACGCTCGCGTCGGTCGCGCCCGAGCCCTTCGTCATGTTGACGGTGGACGAAGCCGCGCAAACGGCGATGCGCTACTGGAACGAAACCGCGTGGCGGCCGAACGTGATTCTGCGCACCTCGTCGGTGGAAGCCGTGCGCAGCATGGTGGCGAACGGTTCCGGCGTGGCGATTCTGTCCGACATGGTGTATCGGCCGTGGTCGCTCGAAGGGCGGCGCATCGAAACCATCATGCTGCTCGACGCGGTGCCGGCGATGAGCGTGGGGCTCGCGTGGCGCAAGAACAAGGAACTGAGCCCGGCGATGCACGCCGTGCGCGAGTATTTCCGCCATACCTTCATGGAGACGCGTACGAGCGCCTGACGCTGCGCGCCGCACACGCCACACACACTCCGCACTTACCCGACTCAAGAAGCCGCGCGCCGTGCCGATATGCATTAACCAAATGGTTAATTTTGCAGATGCATCGGAAGTCTGCATCGCGCCCGACGTCTTTCCCCGTCTTTTCGAGTCGAAATGAAAGTCTCAACCAAGCTGATCCTTCTCGTGGGCACCGCGCTCGTCGGTGTCGTCCTGATCGCCGCGACGACCCTGTCGCAACTGAAGCAGTCGCTCGTCGAGAGCCGGCAGCAGGAAATCACCAATCTGCTGCTCAAGGCCGAGCATCTGGTGCTGTATTACCAGCAGCAGGAAGCGCAGGGCAAACTCACGCGCGAGGCCGCGCAGAGCGCGGCGAAAGCGGCGATCAGCGAATTGAATGCAGACAGCAAGAGCTATTTCTGGATCACCTCGACGGACAGCATCAACCTCGTGCATCCGAACCCGAGCCTGATCGGCACGAAAACGGGCGGTAATCGTACGACGATGGGCGATCTCACCGACACGCAGGCGTACGCGCAAGGGCTGCAACGCGAGCATGTGGCGCTCGTCGACGTGCTGATCCACCGCTCGGCGAACAGTCCGCTCGAACCGAAATTGCAGGGTGTGGTGGCGGTGCCCGCATGGCAATGGTGGATCGGCACGGGCTTCTTTTACGACGATATCAACGCCGCGTTCTGGCGCGTCGCGCGCAC
Source organism: Paraburkholderia tropica (assembly GCF_014171495.1). Taxonomy (NCBI): domain Bacteria; kingdom Pseudomonadati; phylum Pseudomonadota; class Betaproteobacteria; order Burkholderiales; family Burkholderiaceae; genus Paraburkholderia; species Paraburkholderia tropica. The sequence continues at coordinate 491,406 of NZ_CP049137.1, read as the reverse complement.
GATGATCGCCATCGCCGTGCTGATTTTCGCGGTGGTGGGCACGATGGCTTGGCTCATGACGCGCAGCATCCGCCGTGCGCTCGGTGGCGAACCGGCCGACGCGGCCGCGCTGGCCGCGCAGATCGCGGCGGGCAATCTGACGACGCCGATCGCGCTGGCGGCCGGCGACCGTTCGAGCCTGATGCACGCGCTGCACGAAATGCGCGTGAAGCTGCGCGATCTCGTGCAGGGCATTCAGCAATCGAGCGATTCGATCGCGACGGGGTCGTCGGAGATCGCGCAGGGCAACGCCGATCTGTCGCAGCGCACCGAGGAGCAGGCGGCCTCGCTCGAAGAAACGGCGGCGAGCATGGAGCAACTCACGGCGACGGTGAAGCAGAACGCCGAAAACGCGCGTCAGGCGCGTCAGCTCGCGGTACTGGCGTCGGACGCGACGGGACGCGGCGGCAGCGCGGTCGACGAAGTGATCGAGACGATGCAGCGCATTGCGGGCGAGTCGAAGCGCATCGGCGAGATCATCGGCACGATCGAGGGCATCGCGTTCCAGACCAATATTCTGGCGCTCAACGCGGCGGTCGAGGCCGCGCGCGCGGGCGACGAAGGGCGCGGTTTCGCCGTGGTCGCGGGCGAAGTGCGCGCGCTCGCGCAGCGCAGCGCGGCGGCGGCGAAGGATATCCGGGCGCTGATCGGCTCGTCGGTGGAGCGCGTAGATGCGGGCTCGGGCCAGGTCGCGGTGGCGGGCGAGCGCATGAAGGAAATCGTGCAGTCGATCATGCGCGTGAGCGACATCATGGGCGAGATCGAGGCGGCGTCGGTCGAGCAAAGCACCGGCATCGAGCAGGTCAATCAGGCGGTCTCGCAGATGGATACCGTCACGCAGCAGAACGCGGCGCTGGTCGAACAGGCCGCTGCTGCTGCGGCCGCGCTCGACGAACAGGCTGCGCGGCTGCGCTCGACGGTGGGCGTGTTCCGGGTCGCGGGTTGATCAGTTTTTTGCCTGCCGCGACTGCGTGATCCAGCGGCGGTAGCGTCGCGTGCGCGCCGCTTCGGCCACTTGCTGAACGATCAGCGCGCGCAGTGGCGAGACGTTCGGATCGGTCCGCTTTCCCACGCTCAACCGCTGCAACTGGAATTTCACGGCAGCCATGTTCGCGAGCGAGGCGAGCGGCTTGTTCTTCCACGCGATGGGCGCGAGCGCGGGCGCCGCGTCGCGACCCGCACGCCACGCGCGCGGCAGCGTCGGATCGATGGCGAGCGCCGTGCCGATGCCCACCATATCCACGCCGCTCGCGACCACCTGTTGCGCGATGGCGTGGCGGCGAATGCCGCCTGTGACCATCACAGGCATCGTCGCTATCTTGCGGATATCGCGCGCGAACTCCACGAAATAGGCTTCGCGCGCGAGCGTGCGGCCATCGCGAGCGTCGCCCTGCATCGCGGGCGCTTCGTAACTGCCGCCCGATAATTCGACCAGATCGACATCGAGTTCGTTGAGCCATTGCACGACGCCGCGCGCGTCGTCGGCGCTGAAACCGCCGCGCTGGAAATCGGCGGAATTCAGTTTGACGGCTACGGCGAATTGCGGCGAGACCACGGCGCGCACGGCTTTGACGACGTCGAGCAATAGCCGCGCGCGATTCGCGAGCGAGCCGCCCCACCGGTCGGTGCGGCGGTTGCTCAGCGGCGAGAGGAACTGGCTGAGCAAATACCCGTGCGCCGCGTGAATCTCCACGCCGGTGAAACCCGCGCGCTCGGCGAGCTGCGCGGTGCGTGCGAAGCGCTCGATCACGTCTTCGATGACCGCCTGCGTCATCGCGTGCGGTGTGGCGAAGTGCTTCGACATACTGCCCAGCGCGAGCGGCACGGCCGACGGCGCCCACGTCGGCTGCCCGAGATTGGCGCGCATCTGGCGGCCCGGATGATTGATCTGCAGCCAGCATTGCGCGCCGTGCGAGCGGCCGATACGCGCCCATTGACGAAATGCGTCGAGGTGCCGGTCGTTTTCGAGCACTACGCCGCCGGGGCCGGTCATCGCGCGGCTGTCGACCATCACGTTGCCGGTGATGAGCAGTCCCGCGCCGCCTTCCGCCCACGCCTCGTAGAGCCGCATCAGTTGCGCCGACGGCGCGTGATGCGCGTCGGCCATGTTTTCTTCCATCGCCGCTTTGGCAATGCGGTTCGGAATGACCGAGCCGTTCGGCAGGGATAACGGGTCGAACACGTTCATGGTTTCACCTCACTGGATCGTGTGCCGACTTTAAGGTTGAAGCTAACTTGAATGTCAATGGCCGCGAGCGAGTGGGCGCGCGAATTTTTTCTATCGTGGCGATAGGGCAAGGTGGGCTCGCGTGGGCGCTTGACCTTCAGGTTGACTTTAAGCTTAAAGTACAGACTGGCAGGCGATCGGCACCCCCTGCGGGAACGACCCGCGCGCGGAGGCGAGGAACATGAAAATCGGAGAACTGGCGCAACGCACGGGGCTGGCGGCTTCGCGTATTCGTTTTTACGAAGACATCGGCCTGCTCAAAGCCGACCGCGAACCGAACGGTTACCGCAGCTATGCGCCCGATGCGGTGCTGGTGCTCGATCTGATTACCAGCGCGCAACAGGCCGGTTTCAGTCTCGACGAGATTCGCATGCTGCTGCCGCTCGACAATGCGCAATGGCAGCACGGGACGCTGATCGACACGCTGCGCGGCAAGGTGGCGGAAATCGAGGCGCTGGAACAGCGCCTCGCGCAAAGCAGGGCTCAGCTCGTGGCGCTGATCGCCGAAATCGAAGCGAAGCCCGAAGGTATGGACTGCTCCGCCAACGCCCAGCGCGTGCTTTCGCGCATTCGTGCAGGACGCGTGAAAGCGCCCGCGCTGGCTGCCGGCGACGTAAAAACACTCCGCAAAACACCCACTGCCCGTAAAGCGGCGACGAAAATCACGGCGAAAACCACCATAACGACTCAAGCCGCGCCATCGCGTCGTCCGCTCAAACGCGCCTAATGCCAATAGCGCGTAGCTGCATCCCGAATTTGATTACGATATTGGCTATGCGCGAGGCATAGTTCGGGTTTAAAACGCTCTCAGGTTCTATTTTTTTGGCCGGAAAAGCTGACCGCTCGCCACTATTCTTTCAAGGAAGCCAGCAGCTGGTCGATCTCGTCGAATTGGCCATTCGACAACTGGTGGGTTTGCATCAGGTCGCGCAAACGCTTGCGCCAATAACCCGGTGGCAAACCTAAATCGTTCATGTCCTCGTTGGACAATCGTCGCAGTACCGCCTTGATATGCAAAATCTCGTCGTGAGCGAGTTTCGACGAATGAGCGCCCGACAGCTTCTGCTGTCTGGCGCTGTGTAAACCCCGTTCCGATAGGCTTCCCATTGTTCTTCGCCCGGCGTTGAGCGATGCACATGCCCTGAGTGCATCGCCGGCCTGATGGCGTCCTGTTGTCGTCTGTTTTGGGTTGGGCGCGCGGTGAATCCGCGGCGCTTCCCAAATCGCGCTGGATTCAATCGTTCGGCTATACCGAACGCGGTTCGGTAGTGTTATTTATGGTAGGTTCAGCACTAGTGACTGTCAATATCGAGTGTGCGAAGCTAGCGTTTCGTCGGAGGGGTTCGCTAACGGGGCGAATCAGGACGAACACGAAATAAAAATGACATCTGCCGCTCAAACACCCATCGCTCAAAATACCGAAGACCGTTATGCGCTTCGCAGCGTCAGCCGCGCGCTCGACGTGCTGGAAGCCTTGGGAGCCTGCGGCAGCGAGGGGCTCACGGTGGCGGAAATCGCCACGATCATCGGCGTGTCGAAAAGCACGGCGTTCGCCTTGTTGCAGACGCTGCTGGCGCGCAGCTACGTGATCGATGTGCGGCTCGGCGGCTCGCGCCGTTACCGGCTGGGCTTCGCGCTCGTGCATCTCGGCGACCGGGCGGCGGCCGATATCGGCGTCTCGCAGATCGCCATGCCGGTGCTGCGCGAACTGACCGAAACCACCGGTCTCACGTCGCGGCTCGCGGTGCTCGACGACGAGGGCTACGCCGTGGCGATCGCGCGCGTGGAGGCGGCGGGCATCGTGCGCATCGCGTCCGCGCTCGGCCAGCGCGAACTGCCGCATTGCTCGGCGCTCGGCAAGTCGCTGATGGCGCTCCTGCCGCCCGCGCGCGTCGTGAAACTGCTCGCGCATACCGGCATGCCGCAACGCACGCAGTTCACGCGCACCACGCCCGCCGAACTCATGCGCGATCTGATTCTGGTTGCCGAGCGCGGCTATGCGTTCGACGACGAGGAAGACAACATCGGCGTGGTCTGCGTGGGTTCCGCGATCACCAACCGCGACGGCGAGGGCGTGGCGGCGATCAGCGTCACCACGCTCAAGACCGGCCTCAGCGACAACGACCTGCATGCCCTGGGCGGCACGTTGCGGATGTATGCGGAGCGGATCAGCAGCATGCTCGGCGCGCAGGTGCAGCCGCAGCTTGCCACGCGCGGGTAACTAACCAGTACGGATAAGCGCGCATCGGCGCGCACGGACGCCTAAGATCGCATACGAGCCGGCACGTGCAATTAAGTGCAAGTACGCGCCTGTGCGAACGCGCGCCGCCCGACCGGCGCCCGGCGCGCCCGCATGACCGCTATTCCCGACACGACCCGCTCGACCCGTTCAATCCGCTCAATCCTTTCCACACGCACTACTGCACTCCCGCATGGCCGCCGCGGGCAAGGAATTCATGCCGACTACGCTTCCGGACCTGTTCGACCTGCACGGCGCGAGCCACTATCTGCCCGATCTGCTGCGCGGCGCGCTGACGAGCCTCGAATTGACGTTGTGCATTCTGGCGCTGAGCCTGCCGTGCGGCCTCGTGCTCGCAATGGCGAAGATCAGCCATGCGCGGCTGCCGAGCCTGCTCGCTTCCGCGTATATCGAGTTGATTCGCGGCACGCCCGCGCTATTGCAGCTTTTCTATATTTATTTCGTCTTGCCTTCGTTCGGGATTCGGTTCGATCCGTTCATGGCGGGCGTACTCGGATTGTCGATCAATTATTCGGCCTATCTCGCCGAGGTTTATCGCGCCGGCATACTCGCGGTGCCCAAAAGCCAGCTCGAAGCCGCGAAGGCGCTCGGCATGTCGAACGGGCAGGCGCTCAAACTCGTGGTGCTGCCGCAGGCGCTGCGCATCGTCGTGCCGCCGCTCGGCAATTACGCGATTTCGCTGTTCAAGGACACCTCGCTCGTCTCCATCGTGACCGTCAAGGAACTGATGTTCACCGGTCAGATTATTTCCTCTACGAATTTTCAGTACGCCACCGTCTTCACGATCATTGGCGCGATATATTTGGCGTTCTCATGGCCGAGCGCGTTCGTCGTGCGCTGGCTGGAGCGCAAGATGGGCAGTCCGCGCTTCGGCAACCCCACGACCTCACGCCGCTGATCCGCGCCGCATCGCGCGCATGCCGCGTTTCATGCGCGAGCAACCTGTATTTTGATGCTTTAAAAGCGTCGTTAATTTACTTTTCCGTGGAGCGTTTCGTGCGCAAATACATGCTGGCGCTGGCCGCCTTGCTGGCGGGTCTGGTCGCGTTGCCCAACGCCTTCGCCGACGACAACGTGGCGAGCAACGGCGTCATCAGCGGGGTGCGTTTCGATGGCGGTGACGGCTCGTATGCGCGCGCGGTGCGCAACGGCGTGACGCTCGCGATCGCCGCCGATCCGCCGTCCACCTATCTCGACGACAAGACGCACGCGTTCGACGGCACCGACGTGCGCATCTTCAAGGAGATCATGAAGCGGCTCGGCATCGAGAAAGTCACCTGGAACATCATGCCGTTCGACGCGATGATTCCGACGCTGCTCTCGGGCCGCACCGATATCATCGTCGACAACCTGCACGAGAACGCGCAGCGTCTGCGCGTGGTGGCGTTCACGAGTCCGGCCTACTGGTATGGCTCGGCGATCGCCGTGCAGCGCGGCAATCCGTTGAAGATTCATGGCTGGGACGACTTCAGCGGCCGCACGATCGGCACCTTGCGCGGGAGCCTCAATCACCAGTTGCTAGAAGGGCGCAAGGATCTCAAGGAGCTGAAGCTCTATACGAGCAGCGAAGCCGAATTCGCGGATCTGATTGCGGGGCGCATCGATGTGGCGATGGAGGACGGCATCAAGATCGGCCTCTTTTTGAAGCAGCATCCGAATGCGGGCATGGAGTTCGTGACCGATTACCGGCCGTTGCCGCAGGAATACGGTTACGCGCGCTATGCGCTGCGCAAGGGCGACGTCGATCTGAATCACGCGGTCTCGCGCGCGCTCGACGAAATGCGCGCCGACGGCTCGCTCGCCGCCATTCTCCGGCAATTCGGCTATACCGACCGCAATCTCTGGTTTTATCCGGTCAAGAACTGAGCCGCCCGGGCGCGCGGTAATGCGCCGTAATCAATTAACGAAGCAAACGCTGGCGCGCCGTGTGCGATTGACCTTAAGGTTTTCCCGTATCTGCCGATATGGCGTGAGTCGATAGGCATCGATGCGTCTTGTCGACGACTAAAAAATCCCCGCCGCGCTGAGAGACGCGGCGACGGTGCACGCGCGCCGTGCGGCCCGATTGCGGGCGGCTCACGCGCGTGCGAACACGAGACCTAATCAGAATCAGAACGACGCGCAGTAGAGACGGGCGCGCAAAGGGCCACGAATGAACGGTGTCTATAACCCGCTGTTGACGTGTCTGTCGGTGGTGGTCGCGTTCCTCGCGTCATTTACGGCGCTCGAAGGCGCGGCCATGCTCAGTGCCGTGACCAGCAGCCGATGGCGTCATGCCTGGCTGGCGGGCAGTGCGTGCGCGATGGGCATCGGCATCTGGTCGATGCATTTCATCGGCATGATCGCGCTGACCTTGCCGATTGCCGTGGGTTACGACCTCGACGTGAGCGCCGCCTCGCTCGCGCTCGCCGTGCTCGCGGCGCTCGTGGCGCTCGCCACCGTGAGCCGCGGCCATCTGTCGGCGCGGCGCCTGTTCGCGGCGGGCGTGGTGATGGGGGTCGGCGTGGCCGCCATGCACTACACCGGCATGATCGCCATGCGCATGTCGCCGTCCATCGACTATGACTTTTCGCGCGTGGCGCTGTCGGTGGCGATCGCGATTGGCGCGTCCATCGCGGCGCTCTGGCTCGCGTTCCATCTGCGCGATTCGCGGCGCGAGAACATCGTCTGGAAACGTCTGGCGGCCGCGGCCATCATGGCCTTCGCGATCACCGGCATGCATTACACGGGCATGAGCGCCGCCACGTTCGCGGAGGGCAGCCGCTGCCTGAGCGCGCACAAGGTCGACGCCACCACGCTGGCGTTCGTGGTGGGCGTGGCCTCGACGGCGGTGCTCGTCGGCACGTTGTGGATCTTCGGCACGCAGGCGAGCCGCCTGTCCGCCTCGCTCGACCGCGCGACCCGCACCATTCGTCATCTCGGCACGCACGACGCGCTCACCGACCTGCCCAACCGCGCGTATCTGATGGCGCGCGCGAAGGAACTCGTCCAGCGCAGCACGCGCGGCGGCGGCGCGCTGGCCGTGCTGTTCGTCGATCTCGACGGCTTCAAGGCCGTCAACGACACGCTCGGCCACAAGATCGGCGACGATCTGCTGCGTCAGGCGGCCGAGCGCATTTCCGGTTGTGCGCGCAAAGGCGATCTGGTGGCGCGGCTGGGCGGCGATGAATTCGTGGTGGTGGTGTCGGGCTTGCCGGGCGCGCAGCGGCGCGGGAACGGCCTGCGTGCCGAGGCGAACGATGCGAGCCCGATCGGCAATACGGATGCCGGCGCGATCGCCGACACCATCGCGCGCCAGATACTCGCGAGTCTCGCCGACGAGTTCGTGCTCGCCGAGGCGATTCCGATCCGCATCGGCGCGAGCATCGGCATTGCGCTTTCGCAGGACGAGAGCACGACGCTCGACACGCTGCTGAGCCACGCCGACTGCGCGATGTACGCCGCCAAGCGCGGCGGCCGCAACACCTTCCGCCGCTTCGAGGACAGCATGAGCCAGTCCACGCTGCGCTCGCTGCATATCCAGCGCGACCTGCACGTGGCGCTCGCGCGCAAGCAGTTCGATCTCGTGTTTCAGCCCAAATTCACCGTGGACGGCAAGGCCATGACGGGCGCCGAAGCGCTGCTGCGCTGGGCGCATCCGGTGCTCGGCAACGTGCCGCCGCTCGAATTCATTCCGATTGCCGAGCGCGCGGGGCTGATGATCGCCATCGGCGACTGGGTGCTGCGCGAGATCTGCGCGCATCTCGTCGAGTGGGATCGCGAAGGACTCGCGCCGATGCCGATCGCGATGAATCTCTCGGCGATGCAGTTCAATCTGCCGCGGATCGTCGAGCGGATCGACGCGATCGTGACGGCGGCCGGCGTGCCGCCCGAGCGCCTGATGTTCGAGATCAGCGAAGCGACCGCGATGCAGGACGTAGACCGCACGCGGCGTATCGTGCAGGCGTTGCGCGACCGCGGCTATGCCGTGGCGCTCGACAACTTCGGCTCGGCGTTGTCGAGCCTCGGGCATCTGCACGATTTCCGCGTCGATCAGATCAAGATCGACCGCGCCTTCGTGAGCGGTCTCGACGACACCTCGGCGCGCAGTTCGGCGTTGCTCTCGGCGGTCATGGCGCTTGCCCGCGTGCTGGGCATCGAAGTGGTGGCGGAGGGCGTGGAAACCGTCGCGCAGTCGCTCAAGCTGCTCGCGCTCGAATGCGACCAGATGCAGGGTTTTCTGTGCGGATCGCCGCTCGCGGGCGGCGAGTTTCGTCAGGCCATGGCGGGCGCGTTCGCGATGAAAAGCTGAATGCCGCGTGCCGAATGCGCCGACAATGCCGCTCATGCGGCGCTTGCGTGGCGCATGCGTGGCAATCGCGCATTCAGATAGCTTACGATTCGCTTGGTCCGGAATAATTAGTGTTCGATGACAAGCGCACACGCTACAATCCGCACCGCATGGTGATGATTTAAATATTTCCTTTATACGGAAAGCCGGGCGGGACCTGAATCGAGTTGAACCGGGTCCTCGACGCGATCAGCACGATAAAAATACATGCTGAAAAACGGGTGTGATTCATATGGGAAGTGAACGCGATTTCCGGCGCGACGTGCGCACGCCGATGCTTTTCGCGCCGCTGTTGCTGAACAAGGACGGCAGGGCGCTCGCGCAGGTTGCCGATCTGAGCTCGCACGGCGCGCTGCTGCATGCGCGAAGCGGCTTGTTTTCGCGGGGCGAAACGGTGTCGGGCTGGCTCCAGTCGTCGGCTGTGGACGACGAGGACGAGATCGTCGTGGCCGTGTTTCTCGACGTGCGCTGGATCGCCGAAGATCATGAACGCGGCTGGAGCCGCGTGGGCTGCGAAATGCATACGCTCGATGCGCGGTCGATGGCGCGTTTGCATTGCATGATCGAGAAAGCGGCGCCGTAGCGACGCAGTTATTGCCGCTTTATCGCCGCTTTATTGACGCTTTTCGTCGATCCTTCGCCGATATATTGGAGAATGGCGAAAGACTCAATAAGCGGAAACAGGGACATGCTGCTGTCTCTTCGGCTTCGGTGGTACGCCTTTAGCGCGGCGCGTTTGCTGCGCAGGCATTGGCGACGCTGACGCTCTCACTCCCGTTCGCGGCCATTGCGCCGCTGCTGCTGGCCGCGATCTGGGTCGCGGCCGCCTGGCACTTTTTCGTTTGACCTCATTCTCCATGCTCCGATTCGAACACCTCAGCAAACGCTACGGAAGTCACGTCATTTTTCAGGGTCTTCATTACGCGTCCGGCCCGGGATGCGTGGCGCTCTGCGATGAAAACGGCAGCGGCAAATCCACCTTGCTCGGCATGCTCGCGGGCGCGATCGACGCCAGCGAAGGCGAGATCTGGATCGACGGCCATTCGCTGCGCACCGAGCCGCTCAAGGCAAAAGCCGCGCTGGCTTTCGTGCCCGATGACTGCATGGCGTATCCGTTTCAGACCGGGCGAGAACTGCTCGAACTCGTGGCCTCGGCCAGGCAGACCACGGTGGATGCGCGCGTGATCGACCTCGCGCATCGCTTCGGCCTGGAGCCGCATCTGGAGAAGCGCTTCGAGCAGATGTCACTCGGCACGCGCAAGAAGTTCTTCCTGACCGCGACGACGATTGGCGACCCTGCGGTCATCATCGCGGACGAACCGGGCAACGGGCTCGACGCGACCGCACGCGCCGTGCTCGTCGACCTGTTCAAGACGCTGGCGAAAGATCGCGTCGTGTTCTTTTCGAGTCACGATCTGAAACTCGTGCAGGCTTGCGAAGCCCGCACGACGAATTTCGCGGAACTCGCGTCGGTTGCGTGACCAACCGGTTCGGCATGGTCTTGGTTCAAGACGCCATCGTCAGCGCGTAGTGGAATTCGTCGCTGATGGCGCCTTTGAATTCGTCGGCGTGATCGATACGCCGCACGCATTCGAATCCCAGCGATTCCACGAGCCGGATCGACGCGATATTGCGCGTGTCGATTTCCGCATGAAAGCGCCCGATGCCGTACACCTCGCGTAACGCCGGCAGCAGCGCGCCCAGCGCTTCCTTTGCGTAACCCTGACGCTGGCTCGGCGTAAAAACGAAATAGGCGATCCACGCTTCCCGCGCCGCCAGTTGTATCGTCGCCTGAACATAGCCATGCGCGCGGCCATCGTCGCCGATGAGCGCCCAGTTCAGCCATGCTTCGCTCGCATCCGGCGAGCGGCGGCTCTCCAGCTTCTCGTAGCGCGACTGCAAAGCTTCCACGCTGGCGGGCGGCGTTTGTGGAATGTAGCGATAGGCGGCCGGGTCGCTCAACCCTTCGAACAGGATGGCGGCATGTTGCGCGCGCAACGGCGCGAGGCTCAGGCGTGCCGACTGCAGCGCGGTGGTTTCAAAATTTTCGACGCTCAATGGAATGCACCTCGTGAGGGATTCATGTTATTCGAAATCGACTAAATTATTACACGCAGGAAAGGATTGGAAATGAATGGGAAGTAATTCAATTGTCCGAATTAAATCTATGGGTGTAAACCTCAAGTATTCAAATTCCCGGTCGATATAAAAGTGAACGAATATCGGCGGCGTCGCACGATGAAGCACGCAAACGTTAAAGCACGCAAACGTTAAAGCTTCATGTCGGCGCGTAAATAGGCGGGGAGTAGTCAACTATGCAGGTAACGTCGTCCACCTCCAGTCAGGCTCTGGCTGCGAATACACGCGTCGGCGCAACGACGCCCACAACAGCCAGCGATGCGGGTCTGGCACCCGAGCCCAGCACGAAAGTTACGTTGTCGGACGAGGGCCTGCAAAAGAGCGCTCAGGCGTTGGCCGGCAGCGCACAAAGCACGAACAGCGAGGATGCCGGCACGCAGGACGCCGGCACGTCCGGCGCGGATGCAGCGGACGCAACCGGTTCGACTGACTCGACGAGTTCGACGAGTGCAACGGACCCGGCCGATGCGCCTTCGTCGCTCAAGTCGGTCACTTACGGCGTGCTCGGCTTGCCCGATCCCTCGAAGCCGCCGCCCACGAACACGGCGTTCGGCGTGGGCAAATGCTTCGCCGCAGTCGGCACGGTGGTCAGCACGATTATGCTCGCGCTGAAATTCCTGTGATGTCTTTGCCTGCGCGGCGCTGATCGCCTCAGTCGCCCCAGTCGCTTCAGTCGCCCCAGTCGCTTCAGTCGTCTAAACCGCCTCGCCCATGCAGGTCTCGGCGCGTGCCTGTATCCACTGCAGCAGCGCGTCGTGCGGCAGCGGCTTCGCATACAGAAAGCCTTGCAACTCGTCGCAACCAATGCGGCGCAGCGCCTGGGCTTCGTGTTCCTGCTCCACGCCTTCGGCGACCACGCGCAATCCCAGTTCATGTCCGAGCCCGACGATCGCGCGGATGACGGCGAGATCGGCGGGCGCGTCGAGACGGCCGTTCACGAACGCGCGATCGATCTTGAGCCGGTCGAGCGGAAAACGCGGCAAATAACTGAGGCTCGAATAACCGGTGCCGAAGTCGTCGAGCGACAGCTTCACGCCCAGCGCGCGAATCTCGTTGACCACGCCCAGATAGCGGTCCACGCTTTCCATCAGCACGGTTTCGGTGATTTCGAGTTCGAGGCTGCCCGCATCGACGTCATGCGCGGCAAGGCTCGCGCGCAGCCGCTCGACGAGTTGCGCGTCGTCGCGCAACTGCACGACCGATAGATTGATCGACACGCGCATCGGCGGCAAGCCCGCCGCGCGGCACCGCGCGATCTGGCGGCAGGCTTCGTCGATCACCCACGCGCCGATCGGCACGATGAGCCGCGTTTCCTCCGCAATCGGAATGAATTGCGCGGGCGGCACGAGTCCCAGATGCGGATGCTGCCAGCGCAGCAGCGCTTCCACGCTCATCAGCTCGCCCGTTTCGGCGTGCACGCAGGGTTGATACGCGAGCCAGAGTTCGCCGCGCTCGACGGCGGTGCGCAAATGCGCATCCAGCTCCAGACGATGGCGCGTGCTCTCGGCCATTTCCTGCGAGAAGAACTTGACGAGATTGCGGCCGCCCGCTTTGGCGCGGTACATGGCGGCGTCGGCGTTCTGCATCAATGTTTCGATATCCTCACCATCGCCCGGATACAGCGCGATGCCGATGCTGCACGCCACCTGCAGGCTCATGCCGCCGAGCGTGTGCGGCTCGCGCATCAGCGGCAGCAGCCGTTCGTCGATCAGGTGGCCGACGTCGGCCGCGCTCGTCACGCCGCCAAGCAGCACGATGAATTCGTCGCCGCCGAGCCGGCTGACCGTGTCGCCCGCGCGCACCGATTGCAGCAGGCGTCGCGAGACCGAACGCAGCAGGCCGTCGCCCGCGTGATGGCCCAGCGTGTCGTTGATGTCCTTGAAGCGGTCGAGGTCGATGAAGAGCACGGCCAACTGTTCGCCGCTTTGCCGCGCCGTTTCGATGGCTGCGCCGAGGCGTCGCGTGAACAGCGCGCGATTGGGCAATTCGGTGAGCACGTCGTGCTCGGCGAGAAATTGAATGCGCGCGTCGCTCTTCTTGCGGTCGGTAATATCGATCAGCGTGCAGATGTAGTGCGAGACGCCGCCGTGCTTGTCGCGCACGGCGCTGATCATGAGCCACGCGGGATAGTCGCCGCCCGCGCGCCGCCGCACGACGGCTTCGCCGTTCCAGACGCTGGAGATGTCGACGAGCGCCGCGAGTTGTTCCATCAGCGGCGCGTCGCTGCCGCTCGCCACGATGAAGCGCGGCAGCATGCCGCTGATGTTCGCGGCGCGATAGCCGGTGGCGCGGTAGAACGAAGCGTTCGCGGTCAGCAGGCGGCGTTCGCTGTCGAGAATGAGGATGGCTTCGGATGAAGCCTCGAACACTTTCGCCCAGAGTTCGAGACGCTGCTCCATCAGCTTGATCTGATTGATCGGCGTGAAGGCGGTGAGCACCGCGTCGCGGCCCTGAAACTTGAGGCGGCGCGCCGAGAGCATCGCCCACGTGGGCTCCTCGCTCGCCATCCAGCGCACTTCGAATTCGTCGATGGCGTCGCGATCGGAAAGCTGCTGGAAAAAGCGTGCGCGCACCGCGGAATCGAGTCCGTAGGCCCACGGGTCGGAGGTGCGGCCATTGAGCCAGTAGAGCGCCGGATGATTGGCGTGCAGCACTTCGTGGCCGGGCACGGCCGTGACCATCATGGGCACCGGCGTGGCTTCCACGAGCGCGTGCTGCGCTTCCGACGCGCGCGCCGTGGCGGCGAGTTCCTTCTGCACGTCGCGCTCGTGATCGAGCTGCGCGAGCATGTCGTTGAAGCCGCTCACCAGCTGGCCGATTTCATCCTGACTGTGCCACGAGGCGCGCAGACGATGGTCGCCGGTGCGGCGCACGGTGTCCATCACGCGCGCGAGCTGGCGCAGCGGCCGCGAGATCTGCTGCGCGACCAGATAGACCATCGACAGAATGCCGCACAGCAGAAACAGCGCGGTGCCCAGATGCAGCCACATGCGCGAGAACAGCCCGCTCACGCGCGCGTGCAGCAGCGTGTCGAGTTCCGCGCCGGTGGCGCGCCACGCATCGCCCACGCTCGCGACGAGCGCGCGCTGGGCCGCGTCGGCGGCGTCGCGCGAGGCGTCGTCGGCGCCGTCGTGGGCCACGGCCACGCGCGCGGCGTCGCGATACGTTTCGAGCGCCGCGAGCAGGCGGGTGATCGGCGGATTCAGCGCGCGCTGGACATGTTCGTTGGCCGCGCCCGCTTCGGCGAAGTCGGAGCGCAGCCCTTGCGCCACGGCATCGAGCTGACCTTCGAGCACGAGATAGCGCGTGCTCAGTTCGCGCCGCCGCTGCGCATCGTTCGCGCCTTCGTGCAGACGATGGCCGATGCCGTCCACGGCGTCGAGCAGCGCGGGGTAGCGCAGGATCGACAGCGACATCGAGTAATAGCTGTCGAGGTCGGGGTCGAGAATCAGATTCGATTGATTGCCCACGCGCGTGATCAGATCGCGGCAGGCCGAGAGCGCGTCGTGCACGGCGCGCGAGTTGGCGGTCTCGGCGGCGATCGAGGTGTCGGGCACCTGCGTGAGCGCATCGAGCGCGGCGCGCACGCGCGCATTCAGCTCGCCGCTCTGCATGTTGGCGCCGTATTGCTGCTCGGCATTGGCGAGCGCGGCGGTGGTGCGCGCCACGCGCGACGCGTCGAGCGTACCGCCCGCGCCGCGCTGGGCGACGTCGATGATGGCGTCGCGCACGCTCGCGAGATAAGCATTGCCGACGATTTCCTTTTGCGAGAAATCGATCGACATGTATTTCTCGTGAATCAGGATGCTGCTGATATACACCACCGCGCTCAGATCGAGCAGATAGATCAGCAGCAATTTGCGGCCCACGCGCAAACGGCCCAGTAGTCGAAAAAACGGATTGTGTTTCATCGCTCGCGCCAAAATGACACCCTGTTTTACGCTACATTCTGTACTGAAAATCGACGTGCCCAATATTAGCGCGCGAGATTACGCGCCATTCTCTCTGTTTGACGGCAAGGTTGTGCGCGCACTTAAGTGCGCGGTTCGCGATTCCCCGCGTTGGGGTGTCCATGCCTCGACGTGGTGCGGCGACGCACTGCGGCGACGCACTGCGGCGGCGCGTGCGTTCCGGCTTTATTCGTTGCTTGATTCGCAGCGTGGCGCGATCTGCAATAGCATGGGCCACTGACGGCTCCAGTCGCCGTCGTGTTCCATGCCCGGCACCGTGCGCACGCTCACGCAGCGGCCGCCCGCCGCCGCCGCGAACCGGCGCGCGACTTCGGGCGTGACGATGCGGTCGGCGTCGCTGTCGAAGTGGATCTGCGCAATCGTGGCGACGCGCGCGGCGGCATCGACGGGATTGAGCGAATCCGGCATCGCGGAAACGCCGTGGGTGCGATTGATGTATTCGTCGTCGAGATTGCCCGCGACGGTGCGCAGCGTGGCGACGTCGTGGCGGCGCGCGGCGACCAGCACGGCAATCGCGCCGCCGCCGGAAAAGCCGATCAGATTCAGACGCTGGCCCGGCGCGCGCGCGGCGATCTGGCCCACGGCGTCGTTCATCGACGCGACTACCTCAGGCGCAAAACGTTTGCCGGTCCACCAGGGCACCGAGCAGCGCGGATTGAGCGCCATCGGCGTGAACTGGCAAGGGCGCGCGAGATAGGCCACGTTCGGGCCGGGATCGGCGGCGGCGAGCGCGAGGCCGGTTGCTTCGCGCGGCGTGGGATCGAGCGAGGGTTCGCTGCGCGAGAGCCACGCGAGGCCGTCGCCTTCGATATACACGTCGATCGGCTGGCCCGGCTGCGTGATGCGTGTCCATGCCGTGAGCACGAATTGCGGCGTGGCGATCTGCTCGCGCACCAGCGGAGCGGGGGCGGCGTGCGCGGCGAGTGCGTCGGCGTGCGCGTCGCGGTCGAGCGCCGCGCAACCGCTCAACTGCAAAGCCGCGCCGACGATCAGGCCGAAACTGCCGAATGCGCGCGACAGGTTCAAAAGCGGGAAGCGCCGCATGATGCTCGTGAAGTTCATGGTGTGGCGCGCCTCGGCGTCTTCGCCGCAAGGCGCTTGAGATCGCTGGCGAGCGCGCGCGTGACGCTGTCCCAGTCGCCGCGCTGCGGCTGGCGATAGAGCTTCATCGACGGATACCACGGGCTGTCGTCGCGGCCGAGCAGCCAGCGCCAGTCGGGCACGAACGGCAGCATTACCCAGACCGGCCGCCCGAGCGCGCCCGCCAGATGCACCGGCGACGAATCGACGGAAATCAGCAGGTCGGCGACTTCGAGAATCGCGGCCGTGTCCTCGAAATCGCGAATCTCGTCGCTCAGCGATAAAAGCGACATGCCCGCGGGCGGCTCGTTCGCCTGCGCTTCGGCGGGGCCTTTCTGGATCGAGACGAAGCTCGCGCCCGTGGCCGCGAGCGGCGCGAGGCGGGCGAGCGCCATCGAACGGTTCGCGTCGTTGCCGTGCGTCGGACGACCGGCCCAGACGAGCGCGACGAGCGGACGCGGCAGATGGGCGAGGCGCGCGCGCCAGTGCTCGACGCGTTGCGGATCGGCACTCAGATAGGGCACCTGGCCGGGCAGGTCGGTCAGCTTGAGCTGCATCGCCATCGGCAGGCTCATCATTTCGCAATGCTGATCGAAGGCGGGCGGCAGTTCGCCGCGCACGACGAGTTCGTCGTAGCCGCCGAGGCGGCGTGCGAGCGGCAGCGCTTCGGCGTTCACTTCGAGCACCACGCGCGCGCCGCTGCGCGCCTTCGCCCACGGCACCATGCGCATGAACTGGAAGGTGTCGCCGTAGCCCTGTTCATCGTGAATCAGCAGCGTTTTGCCGGTGAGTCGCTGGCCTTCCCAGCGCGGCATCTGCACCTTGCGCTCGTATTGCGTCGTGTGCGCGAGGCTGTAGCGATAGCGATATTCGCGCCAGCCGCGTTCGAATTCGCCGAGCAGCAGCAGCGTTTCCGCGAGATCGAAACGTATCGGGTAATCGCCGGGCAGATTCGCGACCAGCATTTCCTGGATCGCGCGCGTGCCCGCGAGTTTGCCTTGCGGACGCAGCGCGGCGGCCATCAGGCGCCACAGGCGCAGCGGTCCGGTGCCCGACGCGAGCGAGGGCGCGAGCAGCGCTTCCGCTTCGTCGAAACGCCCCGCGTTGAGCAGGTTTTGCGCCGAGCGTTCGAGGGCCGCGAGCGCGGCGGGATCGATTTGGCCTGCGCTCATGCTGCGTCTCCGTGCGACGTGACGCCCGCGGCGGCCAGCGCGGCAAGCAGGGGTTGCAGATGCGCGGCGTAAGCGCGCCCGCGGCCTTTCGACGTGGCGTAGAGCGGCCGGCGCACCTGGTTGACGCTCGCGGTGCGCACCACGCGCGGATTCGCGTGGAAGTCGAGGCAGGCGTCGTCCCACGCCAGACCGAGGAAGTCGATCAGGCGGCGAGCCTGAGCTTCGAGATCGTCGATCACGTCTTCGTAATCGACTTCGATGAAGCGGTCGGCGGGCAGCGTTTCGCGCCACTGCGCCATGAGGCGCGCGTAGTCGCCGTAGAACGCGCCGAGTTCGCCCTGATCGTAGGCGAAGCGCTGATCGCCCGCGAACAGTTGCGTGTAGCACGACAGGCAGGTGTCGACGGGATCGCGCCGCACGTGCACGATGCGTGCGCGCGGCAGGATGTGCGGAATGAGCGCGGCGTAGAAAAAGTTCGCGGGCATCTTGTCGACGAGGCGCGTGATGGCTGCGTGGGCCGAGCCGGCTTGCACGAGCGGTTCGACGCGCGCCAGATAGTCGTTGCCGATGCGCGCGAGTTGCGCGGCGTCGAGTATGGCGGCGCTCGCGGGCCAGGCGCCGCGCGCTTCGACGGCGCGCCGCAGCGCGGACAGTTCGCCCGCACCCGCGACCTGCGGATGCGAGGACAGAATCTGCTCGATCAGCGTGGTGCCGGAGCGCGGCATGCCGATCACGAAGACGGGCAGTTCCGACACGGGCGAGTGCGTGCCATCGAAGTGCGCATTGGCGCAGGCTTCGCCGATCCGCGTCATCCACGCATGAGTGGCCGCCGGATCGTAGACGAGGCTCGCGCGCTTGAGGCGGTTGCCCGCGTCGAAATGCGCGAAGGCGCGCGCGTTTTCGCGGAGTTCGAGCCAGGCTTTGCCGAGTGCGAAACGCGCGAGGATCCGCTCGGGGCGCGCGCGTTGCGCGCCGTCGGCGATGAAGGCTTCGAGCCGGGCGATGTCCGGGTCGTCGGCGCGGGTGGTGCGGCGCGCCTCCATGCGGCTTGCGCGCGCATGCACCGAGTCGGGAAACGCGGCGAGCGTCTGCTCCCAGGCCGCGAGTGCGTCGTCGGTGCGGCCCGCTTCGTTCAGCAGCGCGGCGCGGCCGAGCAGCGCCCGCTCGCGCTGCGCGCCGGGCAGCGCCGCCGCGCGTGCGTAGGCGTCGAGCGCGGGCGCGGTCTGGCCGAGCGACTGCAGCACGAGCGCGAGCGTGTAATGCGCGTCCGCGTGTTGCGGCGCCAGCGCAAGCGCCTCGCGCGCGACCACGAGCGCTTCGTCGTGCCGCTCGAACTGGCGCAGCACCTTGGCGCGCGCGATTAGCGCGCCCGGATGGCGCGGCGCGAACGCGGCCAGCATGTCGAGCGCGCGCAGCGCGGCGGCGGCGTCGAGGCGCGCGCTTTCGACATCGGCGAGATTGAGGTAGGCGTCGATCAGACGCGGGTCGAGATCGATCGCGAGACGGGCTTCGCTGGCCGCCTCGTCGAGACGTCCCTGGGTCGAGAGCAGGAACGCGAGATTGCTGTGTGCCGACGCGAACGACGGCTTGCAGACGAGCGCTTCGCGGTAGCAGGCTTCGGCGAGATCGAAGCGGGCCAGCCTGCGCCAGGTGTTGCCGAGATTGTTGTGGGCGTCGGCCGAGTCGGGCTGGAGCGCGACCACGCGCTCGAGACAGCGCCGGCTCTCGTCGAACTGGCCCGTTTCCTGCAACACGATGCCGAGATTGTTCCAGGCCGCGACCAGTTCGCCGTCGAGCGCGACGGCGCGGCGCGCGGCTGCTTCGGCTTCGACGAGCCGGCCGCGCTGGCGGCACATTTCCGCGAGATTCGCGTGGCAGACCGCGTTCGCCTGCGGCGCGCGGCAGGCGCCTTGCAGATGTTCGATCGCGAGGTCGAGATTGCCGTAGGCATGCGCCATGAGGCCCAGCAGATGCAACGCATCGGATTGCCCCGGCGACACGGCCAGCACGCGCTGGCAGAGCTGTTCGGCCTGAGCGGCTTGCCCCGCGTTCCAGTGGGCGTAGGCGCGCGTGAGCGCTTCGGCGAAAGTCAGGGTCGGAGAAGCGTTGGAATCCGGCATGCGGTGTTCGAATTCGTGGCCCAGCGGGCCGGGTTGAAACTTGCGCTCCGCCTGCCGCGCCCCGTGTGGGCGGCGCGGCAGGCGGACCGTGCGGCTTCCGTTACATCAGAAGCTCATGAGGCGACATCAGAAACGCTGTTGCAGACGCAGGATGCCGGTGTTCGACACGAACCCGGAACCCGCCTGCAACTCGTAACGCGCCGACACGCTCATGTTGTTCGCGCGCACGAGGGTCACGCCGATCGACACATCGGCGAGATTCGACAGCGGCGTGGCGGCGAGCGTCGTGAACGCGGTGGCGCCCGTCGGGTCGGCGGCGAAGCTCGCGCTGGTCGTCTGACGCGTGCGATTGTAGTCGTGAACCCACTGCACGCGCAGTTCGGGCACGAGTTCGCCGTACGACGTGCCGAACGACTTCTCGAGCTTCGCGCCCAGCGCGCTGCGCACGGAGCTCGAATGCTCGCCGCCGATCGTCAGCGCCGCACCGTTGCCGCCTGTTTCAGTGTAGCCCGCTTCGTTCAGGTAGCTGTACGTGAGGCTCGCGAGCGGCGTGAGCGTCATGCCCGCGACCGCGAGCGGCCAGCCGGTTTCCGCGCGCGCCACGTATTGCTGGCCGCTGAAGCTGCCGTTGGCGACGCCGCTGTAGCCCGTCATCGTCACGGCGCGCGTGGTGTCGAAGTGCTGGAGCGTGGCGGCGCCGGAAAGGTTCACGTACCACGGCGAACCGGTGTAGCTCGCATAGCCGATCAGGCCGTAGGCGTTGACATCGGCGCTGTCGCCCGACTCGCTGCCGGTGAAGTTGATCGCCGTGTGCGAGTAGTCGAACGCGCCGCCCGCGCGCCAGTTGTCGCCGAAGTTGCGGTCGGCGCCGAGCAGCAGGCCGCCGTAGTTCGCGCTGTAGCCGTCGGTGTTGTCGCGCTCGCCCTGGCTCGCGTGGCCGCCGAATGCCTGGCCCCAGGCGGTCCAGTGCGTGGGGCTGTCGCCGGTCGAAAGGCCGGTGGCGCCCGACGAGTGCGCGATACGCAGCGCGTCGATGTGCGCGCCCACCACGCCGACCGCGTCGAGCGTGGCTGCCGAACCCGCGTACTGCGTCTGCAGCGGTCCGAGCTGCTTGCCGATCTGATTGGCCGCGCCGCTCGAACCGGAGGCGAGCGAAGCGAGCGTCGCGTCGTACAGATTCAGCAGCGCGGCGTTGCTCACGCCGGTATAGCCGAGCAGGCCCGAGATTGCGTGCGAGGCGTTGGGCTGCGTCGCGACCTTGGTGTAGTCGGTGGTCGACGTGCTGGACGAGCCGCTGCCGCTCGATGAACCGCTGCCGCTTGACGAACTGCCGCCGCTCGACGAACCGTCGCCGCTCGACGTGGTAGTGCCCACGCTGTCGACCGTCACGACGAGGTCGGTGTGGCCGTTGGTGGTGGTCACCGAGGTGCCGGTCAGCGTGGCGGTGACGCCCGCGATCGAGTAGGTCAGCGTGCCTTCGTTATAGGTGCCGGTGCCGGTGGCGTCGACCACCACGAAGCGCTGGCCCGCGACGAAGCTGTAGCCGCCCGTCGTGCTCTTGAGCTCGACCGACGAACCCGAGGCGATGGTGGCGTTGCCCGAGACGACGAGACGGCCATAGCCGGTGTCGGTGAGGCTGCCGGTGGCGGTCGCGCCGCTCGTCACGCCGATCAGCAGCGTGGCCGCCTGACCTTGCGAGTAGTTGCCGGTGATGGTCGTGACGCTGTCGACTTCGAGCGTCGCGCTGTTGTTGTACACCGTGTTGGTGCCGACGTTGACCGTGTCGTTGAGCAGCAGGTTGCCCGAGTCGAACACGAGATCCGACGCGGTGCTCGTGATCGTGCCGGCCGCGCCGTTGTAGCCCGTCAGCGTGCCGAAGATCGTGCCGGCGCCGCCGCTGATCGTGAGCGCGGTGCTCGACCCGTTGTTGATGTTGCCGGCGATGACGCCCGAGTTCACGATCGAACCGATCGAGGCGGCGTTCGAGATCGCGTAGATGCTGCCCGTGATCGTGCCGCTGTTGGAGAGCGTGCCGATCGTGCCGTCGTTGTAGAAGGCGGCGGCCGCGCTCACGAGGCCCGTATTGTCGATCGAGCCAATCGTGCCGTAGTTGATGAGGGCGTTGTTGGTGCCCGTGATCGTGCCGCTGTTCACCAGCGCCGTGATCGAGCCGTTCGGCATGTTGTCGATGCCGCTGCTGGTGCCGGAGATCGTGCCGGCGTTGTCGAGCGAGCCGATGGTGCCGATGTTGTAGACGCCGTATAGGCCGGCGGAGATCGTGCCGTCGTTATCGAGCGTGTCGAGCGTGCCTTGATTGTCGACGCCGAATGTGGTGCCGCTGATCAGCGCCGTATTGCTGATCGAGTCGAGCGTGGCGCCGGTGCCGTTGATGACGGCGACGCTGCCGGAGATCGTGCCGCTATTGGTGATCGTGCCGATCGTGCCGAGGTTGTTGACGCCGTACTCGCTGCCGCTGATCAGCGCGGTGTTGGTGATCGAATCGATCGTGGCGCCGCTCAGATTGCCGATTGCCGAATAGCCGGAGACCGTGCCGTTGTTCTCGATGGTGCCGATCGAGCCGGCATTGTAGATGCCGTAGATGGTGTTGACGCCGGTGGTCGTGCCGGCAATGGTGCCGCTGTTCTCGATGGTGCCGATCGTGCTCGTGACCGTGCCATTGTAGATGCCGTACAGCGCGCCTTCCATCAGCCCCGTGTTGTTGATCCAGCCGATGGTGCCGGGGGTGTTGTCGATGGCGGCGAAGGTCGTGCCGTTAATCGTGCCGGCGTTGGTGATCGTATCGATCGTGCCGGTATTGCGGATGCCGGTGTTATGCGCGTTGATCTGCGCGCCGGCCTCGTTCTCGATCGTGGTGATCGAGCCGAGCACGTTGTAAATGCCCGAGTTGTTGTTGGCGGTGATGATCGACTGATTGTCGATCGCGCCGATGGTGCCGGAGCTGTACACCCCATAGTTGCCCGAGAGCGTACCGGCGTTGACGAGCGAGGCGATCGAGCTGCCCGCATCGTTTTTGATCGCGTACAACGCGCCGGTGATCGTGCCGTTGTTGGTGAGCGCGCCAATGCTGCCGTTGGTTTCGATGCCGGTGGAGGTGCCGCTTACCGTCGTGTTCGAGTCGACCGTCGCGTCGCCCGTGGTATAGGTCTCGCCCACGGGCGTGACCGCGTACGCGCCAGTCGGCGTCATGATGGTCAGCGCCGAGACCGCGAGCGACAGCGCGCTGAGCGCCGGACGCCACACGCTGGCTGCCGCACGCGTCGTCGTGCCGACCGACACGGAGCGCGGCCCCTGTCGTTTTGCGAGTTCCGATACCGCTTGCCACGTCCCCTGGCTCGCATTCCAGACTACGTTGTATGCCTGATTCATTGTTCGATTTCCCCGTCTTTTTCCATTGCGCTCGTTCCGGGCGTGACGAAAACGACCGAAGCGAGGCGGAACTGGTCTCCGATCCGCCAGCGGGTTTATCGGCGTTAAGAATCAGAAATTAAGTATTAACTTAGTCGAAATACTGCGGTTTTCATTTCGTAATCTTACGCAAAGGTTTGCGCGCGTTACTTTAAAAAGGGGCGGGATGATTTTGGCGGATGAGTCGCTCTGAGCCTGGTGTGGCGGGCGTGAGCGGGATTTGATGGGGGCGAGGTAAGGCAGAAGAAAATCGCGGATAGAAATCCGCTGGTTAAACGTTTGCGCGAATTTCTGAGAGGAGAATTGTTACCGATTTACCTCGCGGTTAATTCGGCGAATATCGGCGAAAAATGAGGGTTTTTAAAAAAACCGGGTATCGGTCGGGGAAATCAAACGACGGGCGATGAAGGCAAGCACAGCGCCATTGCAGCGCGTGCTCGCCATGCTCGACATGCGCTTAAACCCGCGCCGTTTCCCTCATCTGCTCGAAGGCGCGTTCCGAAAACCGCTCGATCCACACCGCCAGGCGATCGGCGGCAAAACCTTCGTTGCGCGCGGCGGCGCGGCAGAGAATCGTGTCCGCGTCGCGGCCGAACTGCAGCGCGCCGCCCGCTTCCTCGAGCCACAGCAGGCAGGCGAGCCACGCAGCATGGGGCGCCGAGACAGCCTGCCCAACCGGTCGCGTAAGAAACTCGCTCAACGTCTGCGGCGCGGTCCAGACCAGCGCGTCGCCGCTGCCGCGCACGGCGTCGCCGAGTGCGTCGGCGAACACCGTCAGCGCGTCGGCCGCGCCGCGTTCCGGATGTTGAGCGTGTTGCGCGCGCAGCGCCGCGAGGTGCGTGGCGACCGCGTGACCGAAGCGGCCGCTGTCCTCGCTTTCGGCGCGCACGAGATCGGCGTAATCCATGCGCTGCCAATCCGGCTCCACGTTGTGCGTGCCCGCGAGATCGGCGCCTGCCAGATAGGTTTCCACCGGCTGAAAGCGTCCCGGGCCGATCAGGCTCGCGCACAGCGTCTGCACGATGCCGAGCCGCGTGGCCACGGTCTGCGTCTGCATCACGCCGAGCTTTTCGCGCACGAGCTGGTCGCGCTCCTTGCGCAGCCCCGCGAGTTCGAGCGCCTGTTTCATCTCCATGCGCAGCGCGGCGATGTCCCACGGCTTCTTGATGTAGCGATGAATCTGCCCTTGATTGACGGCCTCGACGGTCTGGTCTAGTTCCGAATACGCCGTCGTCAGGATGCGCACGATGTGCGGATAACGCTCGCGCGCATAGCGCAGCAATTCATTGCCCTGTTCGCCCGGCATGCGCTGATCGGAGACCAGCACGGCGAGGCTGGCGGCGTGCGCGTCGAGCCGCGCCTTGCCTTCCTGCACCGAGCCGGCCGTCGCCACCGGCGCGATCGCACCGATCGCGCGCTCGAAATATTTGACCGCGGTCGCTTCGTCGTCGACGAACAGAATTGCCGGCGGTGGCGGCGTCGGCGTTGGCGTCATCGGGCTGGCCATCGTGTCGCTCATGAGTTACTCCTGTGCATTCGATTCTTTAATTGGGGGCCGACGGCGGGCGCGCCGTGGCGGCAGCCAGCACCTCGCGGACCATGCTCACGCTGAGCGGCTTCTCGAGAATGCGGAACACGTCGCCGGACGCGAGCGCGTCGAGCAGCGCGTCCTTGTCGGCAAAGGCGGTCACGAGTATCCGCACGATCTGCGGATAGGCCTGCGCAATCTGCCGCAGCAGCGCGTCGCCGTGACGGCCCGGCATGCGGAAGTCGGTGACGAGCACCGAGACGCGCGCGCCTTCGCGGCTCAGGAGCGCGAGAGCCTCGTCGGCGCTTTCGGCGAGCAGCACCTCGTAGGCGTTGCCCGCCGAGCGCGCGAAATATTTGCGGGCCAGTTCTTCGTCGTCGACATAGACGACGGTTGGCCGGACTTGCTGGGTGTCGCTCATGTCGGCCTCACTCCACACGGGGCAAATCGAAATTGAACGCGGTCCACTCGCCCAGCTGGCTCTCCGCGAACAGCGTGCCGCCGTGGCGCTCGATCACCGCATAGCTGATAGACAGACCAAGGCCGAGACCCTGGCCGACTTCGCGCGTCGTGAAGAACGGTTCGAACACGCGCGCGAGATGCTCGGCGGCGATGCCCGGGCCGTTGTCGCGCACGTTCACGTGCAGCCGCTCCTCGCGCCAGTGCGCGCTCACGTGGATCTGCGGGGATGCGGTGCCGGCCTTGTGCATGGCCAGCGCCGCGTTGGAAAAGAGATTGATGAGCACGCCGATGATGGCGGCTTCGTCGCCGAGCACGAGCGTGTCGGCGGGCAACTCGCGCGTGAGCGTCACGCCGCGCAGTTCGTGCGCGCTGAGCCGGATCGACGAATCGAGCGCCTTCTCGAACAGGAAGGGCACGTCGTCGGCCGCCGCGCCGGGCTTGCGGTACGCGAAGGTCTTGAGGTCGGAGACGATGTGCTGGATGCGGTGCATGCCCTGCTTCACGTCCGTCAGGCATTCCTGCAGCGATGCGCTGTGCTTGACCTCCGGCTCCTCCATGGCGATCTCGATCGCCATCAAGCAGAAGTTCACGGGGTTGTTGACTTCGTGAAGCAGCCCCGCCGACAAGGTGCCGATCGCGGCCA
Source organism: Paraburkholderia tropica (assembly GCF_014171495.1). Taxonomy (NCBI): domain Bacteria; kingdom Pseudomonadati; phylum Pseudomonadota; class Betaproteobacteria; order Burkholderiales; family Burkholderiaceae; genus Paraburkholderia; species Paraburkholderia tropica. The sequence goes on along the minus strand of NZ_CP049137.1, from coordinate 466,009 downwards.
TCTTCTCCTGCTGCAACAACTGGCCCTTGATCTGCGCGAGATTCTCGTTGGTGCGCGCGAGCTGGTCGTTCTTGTGCGCGACTTCGTCCTTGAGGCGAAAGAGCTGGAAGCGGCCCTTCTCGTTGAAGTACGTGTAGATGGAGCTGGCGAGCGCGCAGAAGAAAATGATGATGAGCTGGAACTCGAACTTGCTCGCGTCCTGAATGCCGCCCGGATGCGCGGCGCAGGCGATGAAATAGAGCGTGACCGTGGCGAACCCGAACGCGAGCGTCTGCCACGCGCCCGAGGGAAACAGGATGCCCACCGCGAAGATGGTCAGCATGAGTCCGGCGTAGAACAGCGAGCCTTCGCCGAGCGTGGCGTAGATCATCCACGAAATCATGACCTGCGGCAGCAGCAGCCAGCAGAAGGTGATGATCTGCACGTGCCGCCGCCCCGTCTGCGTGTAGAGCGAGAGCAGGGCGACGCCGATCGCCGCGCTGGTCGCCATGCGCACGAGCGCGAAGGTCTTCTGCTGATCCGGATACACGACGTAGTCCAGCGCCATGCCCATCAGCACGAGCGCGATCACCGTCAGGCCGCCCGCCTTGCTGCACAGCAGCCGGTAGTCGCGCAGCTCTTCACGATAGGTCGATCGCAGCCCCACCAGAGAGGACGTCATGTCAGGCGGCGGGCGGCAGGCCGATCACGACTTCGGCGAACACGTTCACGCCGGTCGGGTCGGTGTAAAGGCGCGGCTCGTGGCTGTGCTCCGGCATGATGGCGCGCATCTGGGCTTCATTCCGGTAGATCAGATACCACTCGAGCACGTGCTCCATGCTCAGGCGCTCGGGGTTGTCGGCGTGCACGTTGGTGACGAGCAGACGGCCGCCCGCACGCGTGCGGCTCGCGAAATACTGATTCAGGCGCGCGCAGACCTTGTCCGAGAGATAGTCGAACAGCCCGGCGCAATAGACCGCGTCGAAAATGCGCGCGTCGGGCGCGTGCTCGTCCATGCGGCGCTTGAGCAGATGATGCACCGAGTCGTGCGTGTAGCTGATCATCATGGGCTTGCCCGACGATTGCGCGAGCGCGCCGAGGCGGTTGCGCGTCCAGTCGAGCGTTTCCTGGCTGAAGTCGAGCAGCTCGAAAGTCAGCCATTGCGGCTCGTCGTATTCCTGAATGAAGCGCTGGATTTCCTGCGCGGGGCCGCAGCCCACGTTCAGCACGCGGAACGGCCGCTGCGCGGCGCGCGCCGCGTTGGCGAGACGCGTGAGGTAATCGACCAGCAGGTCGATGCGGTTGCGATGCGCGCGCGCCACGGCCGTTTGCAGGAAGGCCGCGTTGACGATCTGGAAATACGTGCTCGGACCCTGGCGCGGATCGTCGAGCATCTGGTTGACCATCTGATAGTCGCCCGCGTAACCGAGCGGCTTCGTGAAGGTGCGGAACACGAAGGGCGAGCGCAGCAGCAGCGGATGGAGCGCGGCCTGGGCGAAGGCGCGATGCGCGGGCGCGAGTTCTTCGTCCACGAGGCGCGCTTCGCCTTCGAATTCGTCGAAATAGACCTTGGTACGCTGCATCAGCGGCGAGGCGAGTTCGAGGAAGAAGTCCTCGCGCAGGCTCTTGCCTTCTTTGGGCAGCGTGTCGGCGAGATCGGCCTGCTCGACCCAGCGCGACATGTCGGTGAGGAACGCGCGCAACTGGTTGACGGCGATCTGATAGTCGCGGCGGATCTGGAAACGCTCGGCCCATTCGTGCGCGAAGCGGCGCGCTTCCTCGCCCACCGCGCGCGCTTCGAGCACGCCGCCGCTCAGTTCGCGCCACTCGTCGATCAGCGTGACCGAGACGATCGCGGTCAGCCCGGTATTGACCATGCTGATGACGACCGCCTTGCCCGAATAAGCGTGCTCCGTACCCATCTTGACCGACAGCTCGCTCAGCACCTCGCTGACCTGAACAATCGAGTACGGGTTATAGACCTCCATCACCAGGGACTTGCGCTGGAGATTGATGATCGTGCCCCGCACCAGCTCGCCCTGCGAGTTGCGGAAGCTCACTACCGGATCGATTTGTGTTTTGGAATACACGGTATTGCGGCTAGGTAAGTACCACAAGAAATGGATCTGGGCGCGCGCGAAACCCGGGATGCACCGAGGCGCCAATGCGGCCCGCCGGCCCGCCGCACCGGATTGGCGCGACGGCTATGCCTTTGACTTATCCGCGGCACATCGCGACGGCCCCGCGGGCATTGGCCCGACTCCGCTCGCTTCCTGGTCCTGAATGGGCTCATGCATGACGCCCCGAAAGCGGGCCGGCATGCTCACCCGATATGCACTTCGCAAGCCGTTTCGAAACGAAAACGAACCGGCGCGTTTGCAGCATTCTACTGATAAAAAAGGATTGCTGTCGTCTCGCGCGAGCGCGATGGAAGGCCCGCGCGAACGCGTCCGGATGCCGGTGCGATCAACGCGTTCGTCAACGCATCAGTCGCGACGCCTGCCAGTTCGACTCGCGCGCGAATTCGACGAATGAGTTCAGGTAATCGAGCGCCGCGTCGCCTTCGCGCGTGCCCAGAAAAATCTGCTTGGCGATGCCCTGTTTGCCGAGCTTCACGATGGCGAGCGGCATGCGATCGGCGTATTCCTCCGCGAGCCACTTCGGCAGCGCCGCCACGCCGCGCCGGCTCGCGACCATCTGCAACATGATGTCGGTGGTTTCGATGGTCTTGTGACGGCGCGGCATGATGCCGGCCGGGCGCAGGAACTGGTTGTAGATGTCGAGCCGGTCGGTTTCCACGGGGTAGGTGATGAGCGTTTCGTCGACGAGCTGTTCGGGCTTGATGTAGCGCTCGGCCGCCAGACGATGGCTTTCGGCGACCACCAGCACCTGCTCGTAATCGAACACCGGTTCGAAGCGCAGGCCGGGGCGGTTCAGCGGATCGGGCGTGACCAGCACGTCGATATCGAAACCGATCAGCGCGCCAATGCCGCCGAACTGGAAGCGCTGCTTCACGTCCACGTCCACGTCGGGCCAGCGCGCGAGATACGGCGACACCACCTTGAGCAGCCACTGATAGCACGGCGCGCATTCCATGCCGATGCGCAGCGTGCCGCGCTCGCCCGCCGCGAACTGCATCATGCGCGCCTCGGCGGTTTCGAATTGCGGCAGCAGACGTTCCGCGAGCGACAGCAGATACTGCCCGGCCTGGGTCAGCCGCAGGCTGCGGCCCTCGCGGTCCCAGATCGGCGTGCCGAGTTGCTGCTCGATCTTCTTGACCGTATGGCTCAGCGCCGATTGCGTGAGAAACAGCGCTTGCGCGGCGGCGGTGAGCGAGCCCTGGCGGGCCACTTCGCGGACGATGACGAGATGAACGCGTTCGAGCATGGAAATAGGGAGTCCGGCGGAGAGAGCCGCAAAGCGACTCCGGTTCAGATGAAAATTTCTAATGGATGGATGAAATAATGCCATTTTTCTTCATCATCAGAAAGCCCTATGATCGCTGCCACTTCGGCACTTTTTTATCGGACGGCAGCGCATATGGTCACGACACACAACCTCGGCTTCCCGCGCATCGGCGCGAAACGCGAACTGAAATTCGGCCTCGAGCGCTACTGGAAAGGCGAGAGTTCGCGCGACGAACTGACGGCGCTGGGCGCCGAACTGCGCGCGCGCCACTGGGCCAGCCAGCGCGCGCTCGACTTCGCGCCGGTCGGCGACTTTGCGTTCTACGACCACGTGCTCGACATGAGCTTTACGCTCGGCAATCTGCCGGAACGCGTGCAGGGCTTCCACGGCGACAAGCTCGACAACGCCTTTCGCGTGGCGCGCGGCCGTTCGGCGGCGGGCGAGCAAGACCATGCGGGCTGCTGCGGCGGCGTGGCGGCGGGCGAAATGACGAAGTGGTTCGATACGAACTACCACTACATCGTCCCCGAATTCACGGCGCAGACGCAGTTCAATCTCGACTTCTCGCGCCTCTCGGCGCAACTGAAAGAAGCGCAGGCGCAGGGCGTGAAGGCCAAGCCGGTGATCGTCGGGCCACTCACGTATCTGTGGCTCGGCAAGGCGAAGGACGACTCGGACAAGCTCGCGCTGCTGCCGCGCCTGATGGCGGTCTATCGCGCACTGCTCAGTCATTTCAACGCGGTGGGCGTGGAGTGGGTGCAGATCGACGAGCCGATTCTCGTGACCGAACTGGAGCCGGCGTGGCGCGAGGCCTTCGTGCGCGCTTACGAAGGCTTCGAGGAACGCAGCGTGAAGCTGCTGCTGGCGACGTACTTCGGCGAGCTCAAGGAGAATCTCGATCTCGCCTGCGGGCTGCCCGTCGACGGCCTGCATATCGATGCGATCAACGCGCGCGAGGAAGTGGCGCTGGCCGCGCAGACACTGCCTGCGACGAGCGTGCTTTCGGTGGGCGCGATCAACGGCCGCAACATCTGGAAGACCGACCTGAACGCCACGCTCGACTGGCTCGCGCCGCTCGCGCGGGAACTGGGCGAGCGTCTGTGGATCGCGCCGTCATGCTCGCTGCTGCATGTGCCGGTCGACCTCGCGGGCGAGATCAAGCTCGACGCCGAGATCCGCTCATGGCTCGCGTTCGCGCTGCAAAAGCTCGACGAAGTGCAGGTGCTGGCGACGGCGCTCAACGCGGGGCGCGACGCCGTGGCGGCCGAACTCGCTGCGAACGCCGCGGCCATCGGCGCGCGTCGCCGCTCGCCGCGCGTCAACAATCCAGTGGTGCAGGCCGCGTTGGCGCGTATCGACGCGAAGCTCGGCCATCGTCAGCACGCTTACGCCGAGCGCGCCGCGAAGCAGGCCGCGCTGCTGAACCTGCCCGCGTATCCGACCACCACGATCGGCTCGTTTCCGCAGACCGGCGAGATCCGCCAGGCGCGCAGCCAGTACAAGCGCGGCGCGCTCGATCACGCGGGCTATCAGGCCGCGATGCGCGCCGAGATCGAGCGCAGCGTGCGCGAGCAGGAAAAACTCGGGCTGGACGTGCTCGTGCACGGCGAAGCCGAGCGCAACGACATGGTCGAATACTTCGGCGAACAGCTCGACGGCTACGCGTTCAGCGAGTTCGGCTGGGTGCAGTCGTATGGCTCGCGCTGCGTGAAGCCGCCGATTCTGTTCGGCGACATCAGCCGCCCGAAGGCCATGACGGTCGAGTGGATCGCCTACGCGCAATCGCTCACGAACAAGCCGATGAAGGGCATGCTCACGGGCCCGGTGACGATCCTCAACTGGTCCTTCGTGCGCGACGACCAGCCGCGTTCGGTGTCGTGCTACCAGCTCGCGCTGGCGATCCGCGACGAAGTGCTCGACCTCGAAAAGGCGGGCGTGCGCGTGATCCAGATCGACGAGGCCGCGCTGCGCGAAGGTCTGCCGCTGCGTCGCGCGCAGTGGGGCGAGTATCTGCGCTGGGCGGTGGAATCGTTCCGCATCACGGCGAACGGCGTGAGCGACGACACGCAGATCCACACCCATATGTGCTATTCGGAGTTCAACGACATCATCGCGTCGATCGCCGATATGGACGCCGACGTGATCACGATCGAGACCTCGCGCTCGGATATGGAACTGCTCGACGCGTTCGACCATTTCAAGTATCCGAACGAGATCGGCCCGGGCGTGTACGACATTCACTCGCCGAATATCCCGACGCAGGAGCACATCGTGCAACTGATGCAGAAGGCGGCCGAGCGCATTCCGGCGCAGCGTCTGTGGGTCAATCCGGATTGCGGGCTGAAGACGCGTCAGTGGGCCGAGGTGATTCCGGCGCTCACCAACATGGTGGCGGCTGCGAAGACGCTGCGCAGCGAGGCGCGATAACGCGATACCTTGCAACGCAACTTGCGCAAGTGAGCCGGCGGCAGCTCAGCTGCCGGCGACCTTGAACAGCCGGTTCTTCTGTAGCGTCTTTTCGTCGGGCGTGGTGCTTTTGCTCCGGCGCGGCGCAAGCGTTTTCGCGGCAGGATCGGCCACGCCCGCTTCTTCGAGCGGCGGCCCGGTATAGCGTCCGCGCGGACGGATCACCTTGCCCACCCGCAGTTGCTCGATGCAATGCGCGAGCAGCCCCACGCAGCGCGCCGTGGCGAACAGCGCGAACGCGGTGTCGCGCGGCAGATCGAGTTGCGCGGCGAGCGTCGCCAGCGCCACGTCGATGGTCGGCTTGAGGCCGGTGAGCTTCACCACCTTGGCGATGAACGCCGCGAGTTCCGGCGGCGGATCGAGCGCGTCGAGCAGCGCTTCGGCGCGCGGGTCGCCGTCCGGATAGAGGTGATGGCCGAAGCCCGGCAGCGGAATCGCCGAGCGCAGATGATGCGTGACGACCTGATCCGCGCCCAGCCGGTTCACGTCGTCGAAGACGGCGCGCACGCGCCCGGAGGCGTCGCCGTGCAGCGGCCCCGAAAAGGTCGCGAGACCCGTGAGCAGGCAGCCGGGCAGCGATGCGCCGGTGGAGGCCGTGATGCGCGCGGCAAACGCCGAACTCGTGATCTCGTGGTCGGCGACCAGCACCATCGCCTTGCGGATCAGCTCCGCGCCGGATGCGTCTTGTCCCCAGCCTTGTGCGAGCCGTGCGTGGATCGGCGTGCCTGCGCCTCCTTCACGCGTGTCGCCGCACGCACCGAAGGCCCGCGCGACGGTCGCGACCAGTTGACCGGCTTCGGCATGCAGGGCCGCGTCCGTGCGCCCGAGCGTGGAATGGCCGTTGGCCGCGAGCGCGGCGAGCGACGTGAACGCGCATTGGCGACCGCGCGTTTCGCCCTGTAGCGCCGGGCCGTCGTCGTCGAAGGGGAACGAGACGGGCGCGCGCGCGTTCCAGAGCAGCGTGGCGACGTCCTCCAGCGTGGCGTGCTGCGCGAGCGCGATGGTGTCGCGTCCGCGATAGTACGGATGCCCTTTCGCGAACGTGGTGATGCCGCTATAGATGCACGGTTCCGCGCCGAAGATCGTGCCCGCCGCGAGCGCCTCGCGCTTGCGGCCGACCTGCTTCTTGCGGCACAGTCGCGCGACGTCGTCGGCGCGATAGAGGCTTTTGCGCGGATCGTGCGGATCGGGCATCACGGCGATATTGCCGCGGCTCGCGTAGGCGTAGACGGTTTGCGCTTGCACGCCGAGCTGGCGGGCGGCTTCGGCCAGAGTGATCCAGTTTCGCATGTGAAAACAGGGAACGACGTAGTGAAAACGATGCGGGAGCGACGCGATAAGCGATGCAGGAAGCGCAGCGCGCGCCGTCGACATCGTCCCATCTTGCAGGCTTTCTAGCGAAAAGTCATCTCGGCGGGGCGGCGCTCCAGCACCTCGACGAGCACTTCGCCCGGCGCGCGCACGAAGCAAGCGCGCACGCCGGGCCGGATCTGGCGCACCGGCTCGACGATCTGCGCCTCGCAGCACGTGAGATGGGCGAAGGCCGCGTCGATATCGTCCACGGTCACGCCGAAATGGTCGATGCCTTCGCGGCGCGTGCGCGGCTCGCTCGATTGAATCTGCGCAGGCGCGAGCGGCGTAATGAACAGATCGACACCGCCGACGCGCAAATCCACGCGCCCAGGCCGCCGCACGATTTCGGCGTTCAGGCAGCGCGCGAACCAGGCGGCCGTGGCTTCGGCGTCGGCGGAACAGAGTTGCAGATGATCCCATCGGCATTCGACGGGCGATGACAGGTTCGACATGCGCGGCTCCAGTGGGTTTGCGTTTGCGTGTGCGTGCATTTATTCGAGTTCGATGCGGGAGAGCTTGCCGAGCAGCACGGAATACGAAAGCGTGCCGACGAGGCAGATCGCGCCCATCAGATTCAGCGCCCAGTAGAAGTGCCCCGTGTGCTGCGTGATATAGCCGATCATGAGCGGCGTGGTGACGCCCGCGATATTGGCGGCGAGACTGGTGATGCTGCTCGTCAGGCCCACATACTGACGCGGCGCGATTTCGGCCACGGCGGCCCACGACATCGAGCCCACGCCCTGCGCGAAGAACGCGACGGTCAGCACGGCGATCACGAGTTCGTTCGATTCGACGAAATTCACCAGCACGATCGACGCGCCCAGCAAGGTGCCGACGATCAGCGGCGCCTTGCGCGCGGCGGACACCGACACGCCGCGGCGGATGCAGAAGTCCGAAATGAAGCCCGCGCTGAGAATGCCGACCGTCGCGCCCAGAAACGGCAGCGCCTGGAAAATGCCGACCTTGATCATCGACATGTGGCGCGCTTCGACCAGATAGGTCATGAACCACGTCGTGAAGAAAACGAGCAGCGTGTTGTTGCAGAACTTGCCGAGACAGATGGCGAGAATCTGGCGATAGCCGAGCAGTTTGAGCGCCATGCGCCAGTTGAACTTGTCGCGCGGTTTGCGCGAGGCGGGCGTGACGCCGCCGTTGATGTGCTGCAATTCGGCGGCGTTCACGGCGCGATGCCGGGCCGGATCGCGATAGGTGCGATACCAGAGCGCACTGAACAGAATGCCGAATCCGCCCGTCACGAAGAAGACCGTGCGCCAGCCGTACATCGACGAAATCCACAGCAGCAGACCCGTGAACAAGGGCGTGCCGATGTACTGCCCCATCACGTAGACGCTGGTGGCGAAACCGCGTTCCTGCACCGGGAACCAGAGCGTGACGGCGCGCGTGTTCGACGGAAACGCGGGCGTTTCGAGCGCGCCCATCGCGAGGCGCGAACCGAGCAGCATGTGATAGCCGTTCGCGAAGCCCTGAGTGAGCGTCGCGAACGACCAGCCCACCAGCGAGAGCGCATAGGCGAGACGCGAGCCGAGCACGTCGGTGAGCACGCCGCCCGGCACGAGCGCGATCGAATAGGCGAGGCCGAATGCGGCGAACAACTCGCCCATCTGCATCTTGTTCAGGCCGAGATCCTTCGAGAGCGAAGGCGCGACGATGCCGAGCGCCGAGCGGTCGACGTAATTCAGAATGGTCGCGATCAGCAGCATCGAGAGCACGGCATAGCGGACTTTCGTGCGCTTCTCGCTCTGCGACCAGGCGGGCGTGCCGGCGGGTAACGGTTGTTCCTCTGCGTATTTCATCGGTGTCTCCATGTCAGGCGGCTTTTGTTATGAGGTCCATGTGAATGGACCGGCCTGCAGCGATTGCGGCTAGCCGCGGCCGACGAAAGGCATCGTGGTGGCCATGATCGTCATGTCGAGAATGTTGGCCTCGGGCGGCAGCATCGCCATATGCACGACCGCGTTCGCCACATGCGCGACATCCATGCGCGCTTCCGGCGCCATGCGTCCGTCGGCCTGCATGACGCCCTGATTCATGCGCTCCGTGAGCGGCGTCGCCGCGTTGCCGATATCGATCTGCCCGCATGCGATGTTGTACGCGCGGCCGTCGAGCGCGATCGAGCGCGTGATGCCGGTCACGGCATGCTTGGTCGCCGAATACGCGATCGTGTGCGGACGCGGCGAATGCGCGGAGATCGAACCGTTATTGATGATGCGTCCGCCTTGCGGCGTTTGCGCTTTCATCTGCCGATACGCGGCGCGCGCGCACAGAAACACGCCTGTGAGATTGGTGGCGACCACGTCGTTCCAGAGATCGGGTTCGTAGTCTTCGAGCGGCACCGCGCCCGCGTTGCGGCCCGCATTGTTGAAGAGCACGTCGAGACGGCCGAAGCGGTGCGCGATCTGCGCGAAGGCGCGATCGACGGAATCGGCTTGCGTGACGTCGGCGCAAAAGGGTTCAGCCTCGCCGCCTGCGAGGCCGATGGCTTCGCGCGTTTCCAGCAAGGGTTCGATGCGGCGGCCAATCAGCGCGACGCTGAAGCCGGCCTGGGCGAGCGCGATGGCGCTGGCGCGGCCGATGCCGGAGCCCGCGCCCGTGACGGCGGCGATGCGCTTTGAAGCGGATGGCGAAGCAGGATGCGAAGCAGACATTTCCCGTCCTCTGGTCGATTCGGTTGAACACGGAAAAAGGATTGCATTCGCCTGACACGGCCAGCAATCTTGATTCGCTCAATCAACATCAGAGAGCCTGCTGGCCGGGGCGCCCATCAGGGAATGTCCCGATGCGGCGTGTGCATTTCATGCGCGGTCTGAAACCGCGAAAACCCCACGAAATAGGGCGCAAAGCTCAGCGCCAGGCGCCACGCGAAGCCCAACGGCGTGCGCGCCGCATAAGTTGATTGATCGAATCAAGATTGACGCGCCGGTGTGCGGCTTCGTAGTCTCTCGTCGTCATTCGACCCAAAGGAAAGCACGATGCCGGACACTCAACGCACCCGATTGCTCATCGCACGCAAGGTCCCCGCGGCCGTGGCGAAACGCGCGGAAACCGAATTTCACGCCTACGTGACCGACGCCGACATGGACGCGTGGTCCGTGGTCGAGTTCTGCACGAAGCACGCGTTGCCCGCCGTGCTGATCGGCAAGAAGTCGGGCTTGCAGGCCGAGCACATCGCCGCGTTGCCGCCGACGCTGAAGATCGTCGCGAACGCGAGCGCGGGCGTCGATCATATGGACGTGGCGGCGGCGCACGCACGCGGAATCGTCGTGACCAACGCGCCCGATGCGTTGACCGAATGCACCGCCGATTTCACGATGCTGCTCGTGCTGGCGGCCTGCCGCCGCGCCTCGGAATACGAGCGCATCATGCGCGCGGGCTGGGGCAAATCGTTCGGCATGACCGACATGCTCGGCACGCGCGTGAACGGCAAGACGCTCGGCATCGTCGGCTTCGGACGGATCGGGCGCGCGGTCGCGCGGCGCGCGCAAGGGTTCGGCATGCGCGTGATCTATACGGATATCCAGCGCGCGGCGCCTGCGCTCGAAAACGGCGCGACGTATTACGAAAGTCTCGACGCCATGCTGCCGCACAGCCAGGTACTGACGCTGCACGTGCCCGGCGGCGGCGCGCCGCTGATGACGGCGCGCGAGTTCGGACGCCTGCCGCAAGGGGCGATCTTCGTGAATGCGGCGCGCGGTGGTCTCGTCGATGAAGACGCGCTGTATGCGGCGCTGACGTCGGGACAACTGCGCGGCGCGGGCCTCGATGTCTATCGCGGCGAGCCGAACGTCGATCCGCGTTTCGCCACGCTCGACAACGTGTTTCTCACGCCGCACATGGCGAGCGCGACCGTGGAAACGCGCGACCAGATGGGCTTTACCGCGCTTGATAACGTCGCGGCCGTGCTCGACGGCGCGAGCGCGCTGAATCCGGTTTAAGCCTCGGCAGGACACTCGCCGCCGTGCAATGCGGCGGCGAGGCGGCAAGACTGCCGCGTGATCCCACTATGTCGGATCGAGCCGCGACCCTCGCGCGGCGGCTGCTATCTAAACACATCGCGAAAGCGATATCGAAACGGATATCGAAAGCGTCCGGATTTTCATTAGATCGATATCGCTCCGGTCCTTAGACTCGGACGGCGGCTTCTTTTAACCGCCGCGCATCGCTTTCTTCACTGTTCGTCTGCCCGCGCGCCGCGCTGCCGGTGCCTCGTCCAGGGGCAAATCCCTATGGGTCAGGTGTTTTGCGCAACATTAGTATATTAGAAAGCCTCCATCGCCCAGATGGAGAACAAGCATGGAGACCTGCGTCGCCGGGATCGACCAATTGGTCGCGACCCGGGCAGACGCCCGCCGCGAAGCGATTTTCGGAGCACGGATGTGATCGATAACATCGAGTCGAAACAAAGCGCGTCCCCCCTCATACGTTTTTCCGGCATCGGCAAGTCCTTCGGCAATGTGAGGGCCTTGTCCGATATCGATTTCGATTTTCTCGCGGGCGAGTGCGTCGGCATCGCCGGGCATAACGGCGCGGGCAAATCCACCTTGATGGCGGTGCTCGCGGGCGTCTATACGCCGACCGACGGCCGCATCGAGACGCACGGCACGCCCGCGCCGCACTACGACGCCGACGCCGCGCGCCTCGCAGGCGTGCGCTGTGTGTTCCAGGAACTGTCGCTCTGCCCGAACCTGAGCATCGCGGAAAACATGTGCGTCGTGCATCCGCGACTGCGTGGACGCGGCTGGCGCAAACGCGCGAGCACGCTCATGCGCGACAAGCTCGCCGAGATCTTTCCCGGCTGCGGCCTGAGCGGCGCGGAACTGGTTTCGGACCTCACGCTCACGCAGCGGCAAATGGTGGAGATCGCGCGCGCGTTCACGGAAACCGACACGCCCGTGCGCCTCGTGATTCTCGACGAACCCACGTCGAGTCTCGACGCGCACACGGCCGAGCAACTGCTCGACTACGTGCGCAAGGCCAACGCGCGCGGCGTGACCTGTCTGCTCGTCACGCACATGCTCGGCGAAATCGAGCGCGTGGCGGATCGCGTGATGGTGATGCGCGACGGCAAACTCGTGCGCATTCTGCCGCGCGAGAACCTCACGCGCGACGCCATCATCCAGGCGATGGGACAGCACGTCGACGTGGCGAACGCGCCGCGCGACGATGCCGCCGCGCACACGGCGCGCGAGCAGGCCACGCGCGATTATCGCTGGGTGATCGGACCGCATCGGCGCGCGGAAATCGACGCGTCGCGCGGCGAAGTGATCGGCTTCGGCGGACTCGCGGGGCAAGGGCAGACCGAAACGCTGCTCGCCATCTACGACATCGCGCAGCGCGCCTCGCGCGACAGCGTGGCCTTCGTCGCTGGCGACCGCGCGCGCGACGGCGTGTTTCCGGTCTGGTCGATTGCGCAGAATCTCGACGTGCGCTGGCTCGGGCGCGGCGGCATGACGGCGCATGAAACCGCCGATAGCGCAGGCAGCGGCCATTCGAAAGGCCTCGGCTGGCTGATCGACTTCAAGGCCGCGCGCGCGCTGGTGGATACGTGGCGCGCGAAGATCGGCATTCGCGGCGCGTCGATGCAATCGAACATTCTCTCGCTCTCGGGCGGCAATCAGCAGAAGGTGCTGTTCGCGCGCGCGCTCGCCTCGAACGCCACGCTGATCCTCATGGACGATCCCACGCGCGGCGTCGATATCGGCACCAAGCGCGAAATCTACGCGCTCGTGCGCGCCGAAGCCGCGAAGGGCCGCACCTTCGTCTGGTACACGACCGAAAACGACGAACTCGCCTATTGCGACCGCACGTTCGTGTTCCGCTCGCGCCGCGTCACGCGCGTGCTGCACGCAGGCGAATGCACGGAAGACGCGCTGCTGGCGGCGAGCTTCGAGGAGCTGGCTGCATGAGTACCGTTCTGACCCAGGCGCGTTTGCGCACGATGCTGCCCGCCGTTTCGCTGTGCGCGGTGCTGGTGCCGATCCTCTTTCTGCAACCGGCCACGCTCAGCTATTTCGGCTCGAATCTGCTGCTCAATCTCGCCGTGCCGCTGGTGCTCGCGACGCTCGCGCAACTCGCGATCATCACCGTGAACGATCTCGATCTGTCGATCGGGCCGTTCGTGAGTCTCGTCGCGTGCATCGGCGCGACGATCCTTGATCAGCATCCGCTGCTCGGCATGCTTGCGCTCGCGGGTTGCGTCGCCGGTTACGCCGCCATCGGCGCGCTGATCGAGATTCGCCGCATTCCGTCGATCGTCGTTACGCTCGGGCTCTCGTTCGTGTGGAGCGGTCTCGCGATCGTGCTGCTGCCTTCGCCGGGCGGCAACAGCCCCGGCTGGCTCGGCTCGGCGATGAGCTTTCAGACGCCGCTCGTGGCCGCGCCCATCGTCTGGTCGGCGGTGATCGCCGTGGTCGCGCATTTTCTGCTGATGCGCAGTTCCGCGGGCGTGCGCAGCCGCGCGGTGGGCGGCAATCCGCGCGCGGTGAGCCGCTTCGGCTGGTCGCTCGTCGGTCGCCGCGCGCTGATGTACGGCGTAGCCGGCGTGTTCGGCGTGCTTTCGGGTCTCGCGCTGCTCGGCCTCACGACCTCTGCCGATGCGAACATCGCGCTGCGCTACACGCTGCTTTCGATCGCGGCCGTGATTCTCGGCGGCGGCGAATTCGTGGGCGGACGCGTGTCGGTGGTCGGCGCGGTGCTCGGCGCGATCACGCTCACGCTCGCGGCTTCGTTTCTTGCGTTTCTCAACATTTCGTCGGACTGGCAGGTCGGCATGCAGGGCGCGATCCTGATCGTCGTGCTGTCGCTGCGCGTCCTGCTTCAACGTAACGGAGAGCGCCAATGACGACGCCTCGTTCCGGCGGCGTCGCCGCCACGTCCGCCGATTCCGCCGAATCGACGCAAGCCGGCCTCGTCGCGCGCCTCAAGGCGCTCGACGCGCCGTGGGCCCTCTCGTTCGCGGGCGCGGTGCTGGTCTGGGCCGCGACGGTCGGTTTCTTCGGCTTGCCGGTGGCCGCCAACGTGCTCGAAACCGCGCTGGTCTACGGCATCTTCATGGTGCTTGTCGGGCTCGGCCAGATGCTCGTGATCACTTCGGGGACCGGCAACATCGACCTCTCGGTGCCGTCGACGATCGCGCTCGCGGGCGTGATCGGCATGCACGTGATGAACGGCAGCGACGCGCGCATCGCGCTCGGCATCGTCGCGGTGATCGGCGTGGGGCTCGCGGTCGGGCTCGCGAATTACGCGCTGATTCGCCTGCTGCGCATTCCGCCGATCATCGCCACGCTGTCGTCGAGCTTCATCATCCAGTCGGTGGCGATCACGCAGGGCGGCAATCTGCCCGCGCCGCCCGCCGCGCTCGGCAGCTTCGCGACCGGCCGTCTGCTGCACATTCCGTATCTCGCGCTGGCCGCCGTGGTGCTCTCGCTGCTGATCGCGCTGCTCATGCATCGCAGCGTGTATGGACGGCGGCTCTCGGCGGTCGGCCAGAATGCGCGCGCCGCGTGGCTCGCGGGCGTGAACGTGCATCGCACGCGCTGCACGGCCTACGTGCTCTCGGCCATCATCGCCTCGCTCGCGGCCGTGTGTCTCGCGGCGGTGGCGGGCGGCGCGGCGCTCGACATGGGCGTCGAATACATGCTGATCTCGATTGCCGTGGTGGTGATCGGCGGCACGCTCGTGACGGGCGGCAAGGCGTCGATACTCGGCGTCTGGGGCGCGTCGATGTTCCTCTTCATGATGACGTCGATCCTCAACGCGGTCGGCGCGGATGCGGGCGTGCGCTCGCTCGTCTACGGCGTGCTCATCATCGCGGTCACGGCGGTCGCGGGCGGGCAGAAGCTGCGCTGACTACGCCTGACGACTCCTGATTACTCATCAGGATGCCTGAATAAACCGGATGTGCGCGGCGCAAGGATGCGCCTGCGCCGCTGCGCTTGCGCCCGCCATCTTCATCGAATAACAAGGAGACACCATGAACGCGCACGACCACGAAGTCCACGATCCGCGTTTTCGGCGGCTGATCCAGCCTAACGCGCTGTTGCAGAAGATCGCGGGCGCCTGCCTGTGGACCGAAGGGCCGGTGTATTTTCCCGCGAGCGATATGCTCGTCTGGAGCGACATTCCGAACAACCGCATGATGCGCTGGGCGCCCGGCATGGGCGTGGGCGTGTTCCGCGCGAACGCGAATTTCAGCAACGGCAACACGCGCGACGGCGAAGGGCGGCTCGTGAGCTGCGAACACGGACGGCGCTGTATTTCGCGCACCGAACACGACGGCAGCGTAACCGTGCTGGCCTCGCATTACGACGGCAAGCGCCTGAATTCGCCGAACGATCTCGTGGTCGATTCGCAAGGCACGATCTGGTTCACCGATCCCGACTACGGCATTCTCAGCGACTACGAAGGCTTTCGCGCCGAGAGCGAGATCGGCGGCTGCCACGTGTATGCGTTCGTGCGCGGCGCGCCGGAACCGCGCCGCGTCGCCGACGACTTCGTCAAGCCGAACGGTCTCGCGTTCTCGCCCGACGAATCGACGCTCTATATCGCCGACTCGGGCGCGTCGCATGTCGAGAACGGTCCGCGCCATATTCGCGCATTCGACGTGCGCGACGGACGGCTCATGAACAGCCGCATTTTCGTGACGATGGAGCAGGGCATTCCGGACGGCCTGCGCGTCGACGAACACGGCAACGTCTGGACCAGCGCCGCCGATGGCGTGCACTGCTATGCGCCGGACGGCACGCTGCTCGGCAAGATCCTGATTCCCGAAGCGGTCGCGAATCTCACGTTCGGCGGCCTCAATCGCAACTGTCTGTTCATCACGGCGACGACCTCGGTCTATTCGCTGCCGGTTGGCGTGCGCGGCGCGCGCTGAATCGACATCGCTGCATCCCGCAAGACAAGAACCCTTAAGAGGAGATGAAATTCGATGCGTAAATTGAGCCACATTGCCAGCGCGGTCGCGCTGATGAGCCTCGCGTTCGCGACGACGGGCGCGCACGCGCAGGTCTCGCAGACCAGCACCGCGACGAAGAAGATCGCGCTGTCGAACAACTACGCGGGCAACGCGTGGCGGCAGACCATGATCAAGGACTGGCAGACGGTGACGAACGAAGCGGTCGCGCAAAAGCGCGTCGCGGCGGCGCCCACCTTCACGACGGCCGAAAACCAGGTGACGGAGCAGGCGCAGCAGATCCAGAACCTGATCCTGCAAGGCTATAGCGCGATCGTCGTCGATGCGGCCTCGCCCACGGCGCTCAACGGCGTCATCAAGCAGGCCTGCGCGGCGGGCATCGTCGTGGTCTCGTACGACGGCATCGTGACCGAGCCGTGCGCGTATCGCGTGTCGTTCGACTTCCATGCGTGGGGCGCGAATCAGGTCGACTATCTCGCGAAGCGTCTGAACGGCAAGGGCACGCTGCTCGAAGTGCGTGGTCTGGCGGGCGTGTCGGTCGACGAAGCGATTCACCAGGGCATCGTCGACGAACTGAAGAAGTATCCGGGCATGAAGATCGTCGCGAGCGTCAACGGCAACTGGACGCAGACGGTCGCACAAAAGGCCGTGGCGGGCGTGCTGCCGACGCTGCCGAAGATCGACGGCGTGACGACCCAGGGCGACGATGGTTTCGGCACCGCGCAGGCATTCAAGGCCGCGGGCCGCCCGACGCCGATCATCGTGCTCGGCAATCGTTACGACGAACTCAACTGGTGGAAGAACCAGGCGGGTGCGGGCTATGAAACGACCTCGGTGTCGAATCCGCCGGGCGCGGTGACGGCGGCGTTCTGGGTCGCGCAGCAGGCGCTCGCGGGCAAGAAGATGCCGAAGGACATTCAGGTGCCGCTCGTGAGCGTGACGCGCGAGACGCTCGATGCGGAGCTTGCCAAACTGAAGCCGGGCGGCGTGAGCGACAAGCTGTATACGGTGGACGAAGCCGTGGCGGTGGTCGACAAGAAGTAAGCTTGAGCCGATGTGAAAAAGGCGCCGCGTTGACATACGCGGCGCCTTTTTTATTGTGTCGATGCGAGCTTGTTGCGGACTTGTCGAGGACTTGTTGCAGACTTACTTACCCCAGCGCAGCACCAGCGGATCGAGCCGCTTCGCGACGCGCAGCAGACTCGCGCACGTGGCCTCGGCCACGCCCGGCAGCGGCGCGCGCACGGCGTCCGAGGCGATCACGCCGCCGGCCTTCATCAGCACCTTCGCGGTCGCGATGCCGCCCTGGCGATTCTCGTGATTGATGAGCGGCAGCCAGCGCTGATACGCGTCTTCGGCGGCCTCGATCTGACCTGCGGCCCACGCGTCCACGATCTGGCGGATGCCGTCGGGATAGCCGCCGCCCGTCATCGCGCCGGTCGCGCCCGCTTCGAGGTCGGCGATCAGCGTGATCGCTTCTTCGCCGTCCCACGGACCGACGATCGCGTCGCCGCCCACGCGTATCAGCTCGCGCAGTTTCGACGCCGCCTGCGGCACTTCGATCTTGAAGTAGCTCACGTGCTCCAGTTCGTGCGCGAGGCGCGCGAGAAACGGCACGGAGAGCGTGGTGCCGCTCATCGGCGCATCCTGGATCATCACCGGAATCGTGACGGCCTCGGACACCGCGCGGAAGAAGCCGTAGATCGCGGCCTCGCTCGCGCGCAGCGTCGCGCCGTGATACGGCGGCATGACCATCACCATCGCGGCGCCCGCATCCTGCGCGGCGCGGCTGCGTTCGGCGCACACGCGCGCGCTGAAATGCGAGGTCGTGACGATCACGGGCACGCGGCCCGCGACGTGTTCGAGCACGCAGCGCATGACGGTTTCGCGTTCGGCGTCGGTCAGCGAAAACTGCTCGGAGAAGTTCGCGAGGATGCACAGGCCGTTCGAGCCCGCGTCGATCATGAAGTCGGTGCAGCGGCGCTGGCCGTCGAGGTCGAGATCGCCGTTCTCCGTGAAGATGGTCGGCATGACCGGGAAAACGCCGCGATAAGGAGTAGGGGATGTCATGGTCATCGGTGATTGAAGCAGTCAGGCCTGGAAAAGAGTGCGGAGTGCGGGCGTTTCAGGTAATCGCGCCGATCTGCCAGGGCACGAATTCGTTCTGACCGTAGCCATGCAGTTCGCTGCGCGTGCGCTTGCCCGAAGCGGCGTCGAGCATCATGCGAAAGAGCGTTTCGCCGAGCGTGTCGATGTCGTCGTGGCCGTCCACCACGCCGCCGCAATTCAGGTCGATGTCGTCGGATTGACGCTTCCAGAGCGCGCTATTCGTGGCGAGCTTCAGCGAAGGCGAGGGCGCGCAGCCATAGGCCGAACCGCGTCCCGTCGTGAAGCAGATCAGGTTCGCGCCGCCGGCAACCTGGCCCGTCGCCGAGATCGGGTCGTAACCGGGCGTGTCCATGAAGACGAGGCCTTTCGCGAGCACCGGCTGCGCGTATTCGTAGACGTCGACGAGATTCGTGCTGCCCGCTTTGGCGATGCCGCCGAGCGATTTTTCGAGCACGGTCGTGAGGCCGCCCGCCTTGTTGCCCGCCGAGGGATTGTTGTTCATCGACGCGTTGTGGCGCGCGCAATAGTCTTCCCACCAGCGGATGCGCGCGACCAGTTTGTCGCCGACTTCGCGCGTGACCGCGCGGCGCGTGAGCAGATGTTCCGCGCCGTAGATCTCGGGCGTTTCGGAGAGGATCGCGGTGCCGCCGTGGCGCACCAGTCGGTCGACGGCCGCGCCGAGCACCGGGTTCGCGGTGATGCCCGAATAGCCGTCCGAGCCGCCGCATTGCAGGCCCACGGTCAGATGGCTCGCGCTCACGCGCTGACGCTGCACGTGATTCGCCGCGCCCAGCATTTCCTTGACGATCTCGATGCCCCTGGCGATGGTTTTCGCCGTGCCGCCGCTGTCCTGAATCGTGAAGGTGCGCAGGCCCGCGTGTTCCTTGAGGCCCTGCGTTTCGAGCAGACGCGGAATCTGGTTCGTCTCGCAGCCAAGGCCGATCACCAGCACGCCCGCGAAATTCGGATGGCACGCGTAGCCGCCCAGCGTGCGTTGCAGCAGCTTGAGCGCTTCGCCTTCGGTGTCCACGGCGCAGCCCACGCCGTGCGTGAGCGCCACCACGCCGTCCACGTTCGGGAAGGCGGCGAGCGCTTCCGGATGAATGTCGCGGCGGAAATGATCGGCGATGGCGCGCGCGACCGTCGCCGAGCAATTCACGGAAGTCAGAATGCCGATGTAATTGCGCGTGGCCACGCGGCCGTCGGCGCGCACGATGCCGTCGAAGCTCGCGCGTTCGCTATCGGCGACGAATGCTGTCGCGCGCGCGCCTTCGCTGAACGCGTAGTCGCGCGCGAATTCGCCCATGTCGAGATTGTGCGTATGCACATGTTCGCCGGGCGCGATGGCCTGACGCGCGAAGCCAATGATCTGACCGTAACGATGCACGGGTGCGCCGGCCGCGATCGCGCGCGTGGCGACCTTGTGGCCCGGGGGAATCAGGCCGCTGACGCGCACGCCGTCGGCTTCGACCGGCATGCCGCCGATCAGTTGTTCGAGCGCGACGACGACATCGTCGGCGGGATGCAGGCGGATCACGCGCGCGGCGGCGGGTTGGGAAGCGTGCGTCGGCGGCATGGCGGAAGTGAGTGTGGACATGGTCGCAAGGTGAGTGAGTGCGCCGCGTGCTCAGTCGAGGCCGCGGTCGCGATAGTCGATGAGACTCGCGCAGACGGCGAGGCCGAACGCGGCGGCGACGAAGAACATCAGCGCGAGAAAATAGGTGCCGGTGGTCTGCACGATGATGCCGATCAGGATCGGCACCACCACGCCGACGATGTTGCCGGAGAAGTTCATCGCGCCCGCGAGCAGGCCGGCGCGCGACTGGCCGCCGAGCGTGGCCGGCACGCCCCAGAACATCCCGCACCAGCGGATGAAGAACAGCGCGATGGAGAGCAGCACGACCACGCTGACGAGGCCGGTGGCGTAGCTCACGGCGAGAATCGCGGCGGCCGAGGCGAGGCCCGCGAAGCCGAACATCGACTTCATCACGCGGTTCGGCTCGCCGCCCTTGGCGCGCCACGTGTCGGCGAGCCAGCCGCCGAACAGTTCGCCGATGAAGCCGCACAGGAAGATCACGAAGGTCGCGCCGCCCATCTGCTTGAGATCGAAGCCGTGCGCCTTGTGCAGATAGCTGGGCATCCACGTCATCAGGCCGTAGAACACGCTGTTGTAGCAGGCCCAGCTCGCGAACATGCAAAGCACCGAACGGTCGGCGAGCACGGCGCGCAGCGGCAGACGCTCGCGCGGCGCGTGTGCGCCCGTGTGACGCTGTGACGGGCGGCGCGCGCCTTCGACGTGCGCGAGTTCGGCGGCATTCACGCCCGGATGCTCGGACGGATGATTGCGGATGTACCACCACGCAATCACGCCCACGATCACCGTGCCCACGCCGGCCACCACGAAGGCGAGGCGCCACGAGCCGAGCCACGCGATCAGCCCGGTGATGATGATCGCGCCGAACGCGGAGCCGAGCGGCGCGCCGCCGTCGAGCAGCGCCGCGCCACGGCCGCGTTCGGACGGCGTGAGCCACGAACCGGCCAGCTTGGCGCCCGCGGGCATGATCGGCGATTCCGCCACGCCGAGGCCGAGCCGCGTGAGCAGCAGCGGAATCCAGTGGAAGCAGCCGGCGGCGACCGCCTGGCACGCGCCCCACGCGACCGTCGCCATGCCGACGAGATTGCGCGCCTTGAAGCGGTCGACCAGCAGGCCGCTCGGGATCTGCATCAGCGCGTAGGTCCAGAAGAACGCGCTCAGCAGCACGCCTTCGAGCGCGGGCGTGAGGTTGAATTCGGTCGAAATGAGCGGCAGCGCCACGGAAAGCGAGGCGCGGTCGATGTAGTTGATCGACGACAGCAACAGCAAGATCCAGAAAATGCGCCAGCGAACGGCGGTGGGCGCGGCGGCCCGGCTGTCTGCCATGGCCGCGGCGCGCGCGCTGCGGTCTCCTCCCGCCGTGGCGGTGTCTTCCAGTTGCATGGTGTCTCCTGTGGGGATCGACGCGGATTCCAGGCCGCGCTCAGTGCACTAGTGAATTAATATATTAGTTCTTCGATGATAGAAGAACCTGGCCGCGATCACAACGAAAGCGGGCGCGACCGAGGGAAATCCCTGGAGCGCCCGTGGGGCGGAGCCTAAAGAATTGGGACACTAATATACTGACGGGATGGTTCCGGCCCGCATGGCGGAACGCCCAGCGCAACCCATCCGAGATATGACAGAAAACCGCAACGAACCGGAGGCGTTCGTCGCCCGGCTCCTTCAGGCCGATTTCCAGCTGGACCGCGCGAACGCGCTATCCACGCAGCTTTACCAGTTGCTGCGCGACGCCATCGTGACGATGACACTGCAACCCGACGACGTGATCTTCGAGCGCGCGCTGGCCGACGCGCTCGGCATTTCGCGCACGCCCGTGCGCGAGGCGCTGCTGCAATTGTCGCGCGAGGAACTGGTGCGCATCGCGGCGCAGTCGGGCACCTTCGTCGCGCCCGTGAAGCGCGAGCAGTTCGCGGAGAGCGCGCTGATCCGCAAAGTGCTGGAGACAGCGAGCATCCGCCGCGCCGCCGAGATCATCACGGCGCGCGAGCTTGAACAGCTGCACGACATTCAGGAAGCGCACCGCCGCGCGATTGCGCGCGATAACGCGGTGGCCGCGATCAGTTGCGACAACGCGTTTCATGCGACCGTTTGCGCGGCCGCGCGGCTGCCGCGCGTGCAGCAACTGGTGGAATTCGCGCGCGCGCCGATCGACCGCGTGCGTCACGTGACCGTGCGCGATCCCGTGGTCGCCGATGTCACGCTTCAGCAGCATCAGGCGATTCTCGAAGCGCTTGAGCGCCACGATCCCGACGCGGCGGAACGCGCGCTGCGCGATCACCTCGACGACGCGTTCGTACGTCAGCAAGCGGCTTACGACGCGAACGTCGATCTGTTCCAGGGCCGCTGAACGCCACGCGCCGCCGCACGCGCGCGATTACAGGGCGAATTGAAGCTCGCTGCGCGCGAGCGCGGGCGTCATGACACGGATCTGCTGAAGCGGCGTGCGGTCGGTCGGGGCGGTTTCGCGCATGCGCCGCTCGCGTTCCGCGGCGAACTGGCGGCGGTAGTCGGTCGGCGTCAGCTGAAAGTGATGGCGGAAGAGTTTGGACAATCCCGCGCCGCTGCCGATGCCGCAGCGGCGCGCGATTTTCTCGACGGGCAGATCGGTTTCCACCAGCAACTGGCAGATCGCCTTGATACGCAGATTCAGCACGTATTCCGAGGGCGTGAAGCCCGTCGCGGCCTTGAAGCGGCGCAGATAATTGCGCTCGCTCATGGCGGCGGCCTGCGCGGCGTCGCGAATGCTCATCGGTTTGTCGACGTGCGCTTCGAGCCAGCGGATCGAGGCGTTGATCCTGTCGTTTGCGAACGAGTTGAAAGCAGGCAGATCGGATAGCGGTTTGTTTGCATAGGTATCCGGACTATCCTGGTGCGTCGTTTTCTTGTCGCTGCGCTCGTCGTCGATCATGCTGCGTGCCGCAGCGATCAGATCGTGCGCAGCGTGAGTCGCATCGTGTGTGGTCACGCCCGCCGCGCGCAGGTGTTGCCGCGTCGATGCGGTCGCGATCACGCGTTCGCCGCTCGATTCCGCGCGCTGGAGCCACGCGACGAGACGCGTATCTTTGAGCGCGGCCGCAAGCCCGCTGCCGCTCAGCACGAAGAACGCGTGGAAATCGCCTTGCAACGGCATCGCTTCGATACGCTCGGTCCAGACGAAGACCGAATTCGCGCTCGCAATCCGGCCGCCCGCGGCGGAGAACAGCACCACGTCGCAAGGCGCGGCGTTGCCGGGAACGGCAGGCGTGTTGTCCGCATCGGCGGGCTGGAACGCGTCGACGAGTCGCGACAACTCGGACAGCGCAAAGCCATTGAACAGCACGATGCCGATCGGCTTTTTCCGGATGGCGTGCGGCGTGGCGAACGGATGCGCAGGACAATACACGATCTGACTTCCCGAAAGAGTGAAGCGAGTGAGTGATGCAGAGAGCGAAGCGCGGCACGCGGACCGGACGCGCGCGGTCCGCGCAGGCGTTTTAGCGCTGCGCCAAAGGCGCAATCGAGCGGGGCGAGCGCCCCTGGCTCACGCTGCGTCGAGTTCGCCGCCGATCATTTCGAGCACGTGGTAGCGCAGTGCAAAATCACCCGACGACGTGGGCATCGCCGCCGCGCCGATCAGATGCGCGAGCCGGAACAGCGCAGCGCGCGGCGGCAGCGCGCCGGACGTCATCCACAAGCCGTCGCGCGTCGGCGGCAAGGCCTTCGCGTGACCGGCGAACAGCGCGATGGCCGCGCCGTCGGCCGGATCCATGCGCGCAATCGCGCGATTCGCGCCCATGCAATTCCAGCAGAACGTGGCGCCGGGCATCTGCGAAGGCTTGATCATATGCACGACCATGTGCGCACCGGGGCTGTCCGGCGCGAGCGCGATGCTCCACCCGATCAGGCCGTCGAGCGTGGGCAGCGCGTCGAGCCACGTCTGCGCGACGGCGGCATCGTAGCCCCATAAGCGGATGGCAATGCGCAGCGGCGCATGCGCAAGCGGGCGCGCGGAATCGGGCAGCGCGGCATCGCGACGATTCACGTTTCGTCCGCCGGTTTGACTGTGCTTCATCATGATGTGGTGAGTCCCGATTGCCTTGGAGAGTGCAGTTTGCAGCGCAAATCGGACAACGCGTGTCCGGATTGCCACACAATTCCAGAAATGAAATGACGAAATTGCCGCCGCGAATTGCGCTCCTTCCGGACACGCTTTGTCCGGCTGATACCCATTGGCCGACGCCTTGCCTGAACTGCCGCGCGTCCTAAATCAGTGTCGCCATATCCGCCGCCGCGAGCGCGTAGCGAATCAGTCGGCGGTCGCCGGAATCGAGCGTGTCGGCGTGAAAGCGCAGCAGATCGCGCAGCGCGCCCGAGAGCCGTTTGGCGCGATGCGCGCCCGGATCGGCCATCGGCCACGCGTGCATCAAATAGGCGAGCGGCACGACGCGGCGGCTTTCGCACCAGCGCTCGAACAGCCGCGTGCAACAACGTTCGATATTGTCGAGCGCATTCGAAGCCTGGACGGGCAATCGCGAATCGACGTCAGATGCACGCATGGCAGGTTCACGTTCCGGTTGAGGTTCAGCGCCAGGATGGCGCGACAGTGCAACAGTGCGCCGTGCAGTTCGCGATGCCGATGGGCCGCTATGAGCGCCAGCCCACATTTCCCGCGCTTTCTGGTACTGACCGGCTTCACAGGCATCGTTGCGATCAGCAATCAATTTAGCAATCCAATATGACGCACGCGCCCGATTGGCTAAATCGCACCCGGTTTGGCCGATCACGACAATCGCGCGCAAAGCAGGCGACGCGATCAGCCCTTATGCGACGCCTGCATTTGCGCGCGGTAATCGGTGGGCGTGGTGTTCAAGCGCCGTCGCAGCAGTTTGGACAGCTGCGCGCCGCCGCGCAGGCCGCAACGGCGCGCGATTTTATCGACGGGCAGGCGCGTGTCGGCGAGCATTTTGCAGCACAGTTCGATGCGTGTCTGCTGAAGATAGTCGGACGGCGTCACGCCGGTTTCCGCCTTGAAACGGCGCTGGAAATTGCGGTTGCTCATCGAGGCGAATTTTGCCGCGTCGTCCGTGCTGATGTCGCGCGTGGCGTTGGTCTCCAGCCAGTGCGCCGCACGCTGGATCTGCTGACTGAGCGCTGCCACCGAGCGTTTGCCCGCGAGCGAGCAGAACTGCCAGCGCAGCGGCTGGCTTGCGCGGCGGCCGATGTCCTGCGCGATGGCCGCGCCGAGGTCGGCTTCGACCAGCGCGAGCGCGAGTTCGACCGGGCTCGTGGCCGCGCCGCTGCGCTCGATGCCGTCGTGTTCCGCCATCGTGCGCGCCACCTGCGCGCGCAGCCACGCGGGGCGCGCCGCTTCTTCGTGCGCTCTGTCGTGTGCTTTGTCGTGTGCTTCACCGTCGGCGATGGCGAAAACCTTGTCGGCCAGTCCGACGAAGCGGTTCAGCGCCGCGCTCGCCGGTTCCTGCGCGGCGTCTTCGCGCGCGGGGTCGCCGGTCGCGACGAACACGGCATGGAAGGCCTCGGCGTGAGCGGGCGGTTCCGCGCGCGCGGTCTGCAGCCCGATCGACGACGCGCTGCGCACGACGCCGCCGTGCACGGAAAGCAGGCGCACGTCATAAGGCAACTCCGCCGTGGCGCCGCCGGCCCGCACCCGGTTCGCGAGATGCAGGATCTCGACGACCGCGCCGACCGGCAACAGCGCAAAACCGTCGCAAACCACGATGCCGATTTTTTTCGCGCGATGACGCCCGGCATTCGCTCGGGGCGTTGCATCGGGCGAAAGTTGTTGCAGCCCCGCATCCGCCATGTTCAGCCATCCTCCCGCCATCGTCGCGATGTCTCTGTGTGTTGGTCCGGCCGTGAGTCCGATTGCCGGTACATCATTGCCGGTGCATCTTAGTCAGCGCGAATCGAAAGGGCGCGGGCGTGGCCGATTGCAACCCATCCTGGGCGGATTCGCGCACATGGGCGAATCCGCCGAGCTGATGTTGAAAACCGACAGGGCCCGCAAGCGCGCGACGCGACAACACTATGATGCGACGCGACGGGAGGCGAATTCATCCATGCAGAGTTCAATGACGCAGAAAGACGATCGAGCCGTGAATGCCGAGGTGGAAGCCGCCGGCCGCACCATCGGCGTGGTGCTGTTCGAAGGCTTCAGCTTCTTGATGATGAGCGTGATTTCCGATTTGTTCCGCTTCGCCAATGAAGCACACGCGGCGCGCTCGAATGGCGCGACGTTTTACGACGTGCGCTTTTTATCGCTCGACGGTGGGCAGATTCGTTCGTCGTCGTCGCTCGATGTGTGGACGCATGCGTGCGAGATGCATCGCGCGACGCGCTTTGACGTGCTGTTCATCGGCGATGGCGAAGGCGCGCGCCTTGCGGCGGCGCAGCCGCGCCTGTTGCGCTGGCTCGCGGCCACGCTGCCCGGCTGCCCGATGGTCGAAGCGTTCGCCGAAGGGCGCGAGGTGCTCGACGCCGCGCGCGCACGCGGCTGGCGCGATGGCGGATGCGGCCAGGCGACCGTGCGCGCGGCCGCCGACGCTTCGGACTGGGCCACGCCCACCACCACCGCGCTCGCGCGCGTGAAGCGCGATCTTGGCGTGCTCGTCGCGCACGAGGTGGCGAGCCGATTGTCGTCGGCGGGTGCGAGCGCGCTGAACTCGGTATTCGTGAAGGGCAGCGCCGCCTCGTCGACGCAACGCGTGCGCGCGGCCGTGCAGTGGTTCGAGGCGAATTGCACGCATGCCGTGCAGGTGTCCGACGTCGCGCGCATGGCGGCGATGAGCGAGCGGAATTTCCTGCGCTGCTTCAAGGTGGAAACCGGACTCACGCCGCTGAAATTCCTGTTGCGCGCGCGGCTTGAATTGACCTCGACGCTGCTCGTCTCGACCGACCTTTCGCTCGACGGTATCGCGAGGCGCTGCGGCTGGCGCGGCGGAGAAACCATGGCGCGCGTATTCGTAAAACGTTTTGCGTGCACGCCGGCGGAGTATCGCTTGCGCGCGCGCTCGCGCATGCCGAAAGCCACCGAATGCATTCCTGTCGTGCAGGGCGCGAACTGAATCTGTTCGGCAATCAACATAATTCACCGAATCGGATATTCACTCTCTATATAGATCCGCCAAAGGTCGCGCGACTTTGGTGCAAAATTGCATAAATGTGAATTGCCGATTCATCGCGCATAAGTAGAAGCCCGAATTGCAGGGTAATGCGCGCGGCGACGCACTCGGCTAAGCCTCGGACAGGGCATGAAACATCAATGAAAACAAGGATTTCATGGCTGACTCGATGGTGCGATCCGCGCTGCTTCGGCAGCGGAATCTGGCGGATTTCAACCGGTTTTCTTATGCCAGGTCTTATCGGCAATATTGAAAAGGGAGGCAAACGTTTTCCCGATTTTTGCCGAATGCCATTTGCCGCCAACATGTTGGCGATTTCCGCCAGTCGGTGTTTAAACGTGTACCCACATACTGTACGATCAGATCAGTCGATTAAGTCAGCTCGACGCAAGCTGATATGACAATTGATTAGCGGGGTAACCGATGGAGTGTGGGACACGTAGTCAAAGAAATAACGTCGCGGAGTTGCGCGTCTTACCGCATCTGGATGCGGCGAGACGCATTGGCCTGCTCCTTTTTAGTGGCTTTGCGTTGCCCGAAGCGGCAACGGTTCTGGAGATGTTCCAGTCGGCGAATGCGTTATCGCAATCGGAGCCGGCCATGAGCGGCAAGCTCCGCTACGACGTGACCCTGCTGTCCATCGCAGGCGGACGCATCGACAGTTCTTCGTCCGTGTTCGTGTGGACTGAAAGCGTCGAAAACCGCCGCTTCTCGGACGGCTTCCATACGCTCTTCGTTGCGGGCGGCGCCGGTGCGCGTCATGCATTGCGCGACGAGCGGCTGATCCGCTGGCTGCAACGCGAGGGCTCGCGCAGCGAAGCCGTGGTGCCGATCGGCGACGGGCGGCTCTTGCTCGACGCCGCCGGTGTCGAGCGTTCGACGCATGGCTGGGACGCGTTCCTGCGCGGCGCAGGCGAGCCGCATCGTTCGGCCGAAGGCGGTTTTGCGGCGGTCGCGACCGCGCCGGTCCGCAAGGCGCTTGCGCTGATCGAGCAGGATTTCGGCGGCGATTTCGCACGCGAGGCCGTGGGCCGCGTCATGACGCAGCAGCAGACGTCATTTACCGCGACGATACGCGAGAACGTGTCGGGCTTCGTCAGCGAACGCATTCAGGCGTCGGCGAAATGGCTTGAGGCGAATGGCGACCGCCCCATCACGATCGACGACGCGGCGCAGATTGCCGCGATGAGCGAACGCAATTTTCTGCGCCGCTTCAAGATCGAAATGGGCGTGACGCCGTCGGACTATCTGCTCTACGTACGGATCGACATGTGTTGCCGTTTGCTCGTCGACACCGATCTGCCCGTCGACAAGGTTGCGCGGCGATGCGGTCTCGGCAGCGGCGGCTGGCTGGCGAAGCTGTTCCGCAAGCATCTCTCGACCACGCCCACGGAATATCGCACCAACATGCGCCGCACGACCGCGTGAATGCGAATCACGCCGATTACGTTGAACAGATCGATCACGCTCTTTGAATTGCGGGCGTGCGCGTGATGTCTTCACACGCCGCGTGCGCGATTCGCGCGGCGGCACGCAGGATTCAGGTTTCAATCCGGATTTCAGGTTTCAAAGCACGGGCGCGCGCCGATATTCAGCAGGCGTGACGCCGAGCCGACTGCGCAGCAGACGCGCAAGCCGCACGCCATTGCCGATGCCGCAGCGGCGCGCGATGTGCTCGACGGGCAGATCGGTTTGCACAAGCAGTCGACAGATCGCGTCGAAACGCAGCCGCTGCAAAAACGCGTTGGGCGTTTGTCCGGTTTCAATCTTGAAGCGGCGCAGAAAATTGCGTTCGCTCATCGCGGCCGCGTCGGCGGCTTCATTCATCGCCACGGATTCGTTCCAGTGCGCTTCGAGCCAGTGCATCGCGGCTTGAATCTGCTCGCTCGGACCGCGCTTCGCGATAGCGTCGGCGCTCACGGGGAAGGGCGATTCGGTGCGATGCGCGATTTGCCTTTGCACGCGTTGCGCGATGGCCGCGC
Source organism: Paraburkholderia tropica (assembly GCF_014171495.1). Classification (NCBI taxonomy): domain Bacteria; kingdom Pseudomonadati; phylum Pseudomonadota; class Betaproteobacteria; order Burkholderiales; family Burkholderiaceae; genus Paraburkholderia; species Paraburkholderia tropica. The sequence continues at coordinate 437,065 of NZ_CP049137.1, read as the reverse complement.
CCTGGTCGGCTTCGATCAATTGCAGCGCGGCGGCGAAGCGTGTTTCGCTGACGCGGCTCGCGTGGCGCATTGCGTCGTGATGAATCGTGTGCGCGTCCTCGAACGCGGCGGCACGCCGGCTCGGTGCGCGTAGCCATCGCAAACTCCGCGCCGATGCGATCAGCCGCTCGCCGTTCGACTCCGCACGCGTGAACCAGTGCGTGACGCGCCGATCGCGCAACGCGGCAGACAAGCCGGAACCTTCGACGAGAAACAGCGTGTCGAATGGCGACGACGGCACGTGCTCGTCGAATCCCTCGGTCCACACGAAGGCCGACGAGTCGCTGGCGATGCGGCCGCCCGAAGGCGAGAGCAGCGTGACGCGCCACGGGGCGCTTTGCAGGCCGGCGTCCGCGTGCGGTGCGGACATCGTGTTGGCCAGCTGGAACGCTTCCACGAGCCGCGCCATTTCCGGCAAGGAAAATCCATTGAATACGACGACGCCGATGGCTTTACCCGCGCTGCGCGCGGCGAAAGCGACGGCGCTGCCGCCACGGCTCGGCTGATGCGCGGTGAGAGGCACGATGTAGTTTCCCGGGAGAATGAGGCAGCCAGTTTACTGCACGGTCATGCGCAAGGCTGTGCGCGTCCGTCGACGATGCGTGTCTGCTGTCGGGTGCTTGCGCGTGCGTGTCCGCGCGCGATGACGTCGCGTGGAAGCGCGCGAACCGCGCAACGATATAACGCCCATTGCTTTGCGCTATACCGTGCGTCTCAGTGTGCGTGCGGGCTCGTGCGTTGTTGATGGATGCGGGGCCGCGGCCATCGTGCGCCATTCAAGTCGACTGTCGCCTGCGAGGCGAAACGACGCGCAGTGAAAATTTTCGTAGCGCTCACCACCGACTTTCAAATACCCTGAGCGGGCACGCCCGAAAATGTGCGAATTGCATAAAACCGACCCGCTGATTCGATGACGCGCCGATTGGAATCGGGCTGGATTCATCCTCTGAATTATCGGCAGAGGCAAAGAAAAGTTTAATCATTCTTCGCGATGCCAGGATATCTCCCAGGTATTAACCTTTTCTGACACTTTTTCCGAAAACTTCGCGTAGACTTTTTGGAACGTCACCACGTTGCTCGTCGCGCGGGTTATGCGAACGGTTGAATCCAGTGGTGCCCAAACCCTGGTTAATGGCGTCGTTGCAGGTGCTCCCACTCACATGAAATTTGCCCTTCTGGAACCCGATCTGGCAGAGCTCGACCGCGTCCTCGAAACCTGTGCGTTGTCGGGGCACGTCTGTTTCGCCGCATCGAACGACGAAGCGTTCCGGAGCCTGCTGGCGGAGGTCTCGGTCGACGTCTGCCTGATCGACTGGATCAACCCGGACTGCTGCCGCTACGAGACGTTGTATCAGCTCGCGCAGTCCGAATCGGCCGTGCCCGTAGTGCTGTGCGTGGCCCCGGGCACCTCGCATGACGTGATCGATTCCGGGTTGAAACACGGCGCGAGCACCAGCATCGAAAAGCCGTTTCGCGGCATCGAATCGCTCGGCTCGCTCTACGCCTGGGAAAGCCAGGGCTTTGCGCACGCTTACGTGCCGAGCAACAGAATGATGTGACGTTTCGGCCATTTCGGCCATTTTGGCGTTTCGGTAAAAATCGCCGCGCCGTCATTCTGCTATCCCGTTTGATCGAGTTCGAATTACCGATTTTTTCCGCCTGAATATTCCCTTCGCGATTCCCGCACGAACGTGCGCTGTATTCTCGTCATTCTTCGCGTCATTCTCTCTATTCTGTTTTTCAATCGCTTCTGCCGGTTTTCGCACGGTGGATTCGCATCGGCCATTCCGTACGCGCCAATTTCCTTCTCGATAGCGCCAATTCAATCTGCGCTTCATCGGCCTTCGCATTCGCGTTGATATCGCGCGGCGGCGGATTCGCCGTCTTGTCGCTGCCTGGCTGATTACGCGCGGCCGCCTGACCCGATCCCGCCAACATGTTGGCCGGATCGGTCAGGCGCGAAGCCGCTGCGGGCCGCCTGTCTATGATGCATTGCAACGAGCGGAGGCTGGCCCGGGTCGCACCGGGCGTCGACAAGGCGATGGCGCCAGCCAAAGCAGCCGAAGCCCGCGATGACGCGATGCGCCAGAACACGGGCGCGCCGCTCGCCATTCAGGCAGGAATGCGAATCGATGGGCTGCGTGCCCTCGCCGCAGACCTCACGCACGGGAGTCGGATAATGCCAGGAATACAAGGACTGCTTGCGCGGCTGCTTGACGCCGCGCTCATCGGGTCGGGCGCGCTGCTGGCTTCGCAGATCCGCTATCAGGACGCTGTCGTCAATCCGATGAACAGCGCGTTCATCGCCTTTGCAATTGCCTTTGCGCTCGCCGCGTTTCCGGTGTTCGGGCTCTACGAGTCGTGGCGCGGCCGTTCCTTGCCGGCGCTTGTCGGCAAGACGGCGCTCGCATGGATCGTGGTGCAGGTCTGCGGTCTCGTGTTGATGTTTACGCTGCATCGTACCGATCTGGTCTCGCGCCTGTGGTTCGTGTATTGGACGGCGATCTCGGGCGGCGCGCTGATTGTTTCGCGTCTCGTCGTGCATGGCGTGATGCGCCGCGTGCGCCATGCGGGCATGAATCTGCGCGACGTGGCGATCGTCGGACACGGCGAGCGCGGCCGCGAACTCGTGCGCAAAGTGCAGACATCGCCCGCAAGCGGCTTTCGCGTGACGGCGATGTTCGATCCCGCCGCGATGGAGCGCCGCGACGCGAATGGCGAGAGCGAATTCGAGCGCTTCGTCGCGCGCGTGCGCGGTAATAAGGTGCGCGAGATCTGGCTGGCGCTGGCGCTTTCGGAGAGTCAGACGATCCAGCATTTCGTGCGCGAATTCCGCAACGAGCTGGTCAATATCCGTTTTATTCCCGACATGCAGAGCGTCGCGCTATTCGACGGCGGTATGACCGATCTGATCGGCGAACCCGCCATCAATTTGATCGCGTCGCCGCTGCCGCCACATGCGATGGTGAAGAAGGACATCTTCGACCGCCTGTTTGCCGCGGCCGCGTTGCTTGCGTTGTCGCCGCTGCTGATCGCGATTGCCGTGGCGGTGAAGCTCTCGTCGCGCGGCCCGGTGTTCTTCCGTCAATACCGCAAGGGTGCTGACGGCCACGCGTTCCGCATTTACAAGTTCCGCTCCATGCGCGTGCATGCCGAACAGCATGGCGTGGTCACGCAGGCGACGCGCGGCGATTCGCGTATCACGCGCGTCGGCGCGTTCTTGCGGCGCACGAGTCTCGACGAACTGCCGCAATTCATCAACGTGCTGCGCGGCGAAATGTCGGTGGTGGGTCCGCGTCCGCACGCGCTCGAACACGACGAGTTCTATCAGGACGTCGTGACCGACTATATCCACCGTTATCGCATCAAGCCCGGCATTACCGGCTGGGCGCAGGTGAATGGCTATCGCGGTGAAACCGATCGCATCGAGAAGATGGAAAAGCGCGTGGAGCACGATCTCTATTACCTGCGCAACTGGTCGTTCGCGCTCGACATGCGCATCGTGATGGCGACGGTGGTGAAGGGCCTCGTCAACAGCAACGCGTATTGAATGCATGGCACCGCGACGAATCGAAACCCGATCGGGAGATGAACAGATGAGCAGCAGTATCGGCGTGCAAAACGGGCGCGCGACTCCGCTGATTTTGCTGACCGGCCGTAACGGCCAGGTCGGCCACGAACTGATGCGCTCGCTACAGGGGCTGGGCCGCGTGGTCGCGCCGGAGCGCGTGGGTCTGGATCTCAGCGATCCCGATTCGATCGTGCAGGTCATGCGCGATCTGCGTCCGCAACTGGTAATCAACGCGGCGGCCTATACGGCGGTCGAGCGCGCCGAGACCGAGCGCGAACTCGCGTATCGCATCAACGCCGAAGCGCCGCATGTGATGGCGCTCGAAGCGAAGCGCGCGGGCGCGGTGCTGATCCACTATTCGACCGACTACGTGTTCGACGGCACGAAGACCGCGCCCTATGTCGAGACCGACACCGCGCGTCCGCTGAGCGTCTATGGCTTTTCGAAGCTGGCGGGCGAGCGCGCGATTGCGAACGTCGGCTGCCGCCATCTGATTCTGCGCACGAGCTGGGTCTATGGCATGCGCGGCAAGAACTTCCTGCGCACGATGCTGCGGCTCGCCCAGGAGCGCGATACGTTCGACGTCGTCGCGGATCAGTTCGGCGCGCCGACGTGGAGCGCGACGATTGCCGCGCAGACCGCGCATATCGTCGCGCAAAGCCTCGCGGCGGACGATCGCGGCGCGTGGTGGGATGCGCGCTCGGGCCTTTATCACCTCACGGCGTCCGGCTGCGCCTCGTGGCACGACTTCGCGTCGACCATTGCCGCGATCGCGGGCAGCACGGCGGACGTGCGCCCGATCGACAGCGGCGCATGGCCCACGGCCGCGCAACGCCCCGCGAATTCCGCGCTCGATTGCAGCAAGCTCTGGCGTACTTTCGGTCTGCGCGCGCCCGAATGGGACGCCGCGCTGCGCTGCTGTCTCGACGGCGTGGCGCTGCCCGAAACGCTTGCTGCGGCGACCTGATGGCCCCACGTGACGGATCACTCATGACACACACCGAGACCGGCGCTCGCCGCCGGGCACGCGCATGCTGACGGGCATGGTTAACGCTGCGCTGCGGCGCATTCGCCCCGGAAAAGCGCTGGCGCCCGATATCGGCGGCTTGGACGTGCTGCTGTTTCTCACCGAGCAGAGCGTGAATCTCGCGCGTGGCACGCTGCTGACGACATTGCGCTGCGCGCGCGCGACACCGTGCTTCGTGGGGCGCGGCGTGCGACTGCGCTTTGGCCGCAAGGTGCGCATCGGCCGTTACGCGACCATCGGCGACGGCGCGATCCTCAGCGGCCTCGGGCGCGACGGATTGCGTATCGGCGCGCGCGCGACGATCGGCGCGTATGTGCGGCTCGTCGTGGGCACCGATATCGCGCGGCCTGGCGCGTACATCGAGATCGGCGACGGTTGCGGTATCGGCGAATTCTCCAGTGTGGGCGGTTCGGGCGGCGTGCGCATCGGGCGCAATACGATCATCGGCCAGCATTTCAGCGCGCATCCGGAGAATCATAATTTCGCCGACCTTGCGCGGCCGATCCGCGAGCAGGGCACCACGCGCAAGCCGATTGCGATTGGCGAGGATTGCTGGATCGGCGCGCGCGTGACAGTGCTGGGCGGCGTGACGATCGGACAGGGCTGCGTGATCGCGGCGGGCGCCGTGGTGACGCGCGACGTGCCGCCGTATTCGATCGTGGCGGGCGTGCCCGCGCGCGTCGTGGGCAGCCGGCTGGAGAGCGAGCATCATGCAGGCGATTGATATGATCGTCGTGCTGTATCGACGCCATCCTCAGGATGCCGAAACATTGATGACGCTGAGTCAGATCGATTTCGCCGCCCTCGGCATCGACGCCGAAGTGCACATCTGGGACAACGCGCGCGAGCAGCCTGCGCCGCCGCCCGCCGATTTTCTGCGCATACCGTGGCGTTACTGTTCGTCGGCGGCGAACGAGCCATTGTCGAAGGTCTATAACACGCTCGTGCGTGCGAGCAGCCGTCCTTACGTGGCGATCTTCGATCAGGACTCTCGCGTGGATGCGCGCTTCTTTCGCGAACTGATCGAGGCGATCGAAACACGCGAGGCCGATGTGTACGCGCCGCGCATCATGCACGGCGACAAGACCATCAGCCCCGGTTGCCTCAAGTGGATCAAGGGTGCGTCGCTACCCGGCGTAACGGGCAAGGCGATGCTGCCGCGCAACTTCACCGCGATGATGAGCGGCATGTGCATGAGCCGCGCCTTGCTCGCGCGCCTCGGTCCGCGCCCGTTCGACGAACGTCTGCGCCTTTATGGCGTGGATACGCGCTTTTGCCGCGATCTCTCGCGGCTCGGCGCGCGCGCGTGGATCACCGGCGCGCAACTCGGTCACGATTCCGCGCTGCGCAGCACGACCGATCCCGCCGCGATCCTGCAACGGCAGATCTGGCTGTGGCAATCGTGGCTGCGCGTGTTCGATCGCAATCCGCTGGAAATGCTGGCGATTCGTGGCTATGTGTTGTGGAAGGCGTGGCGCGTTGCGAGCGCCGTGCGAGCACGTAGCCGATTCTTCCACGTCGTTGCCGAGGTGTTTCGTTGAGCAAGCCGCTAACCATCGTCATGGTGCATCAGGGTGCGGAACTGTATGGTTCCGACCGGAGTTTTCTTTCGGCGCTGGCCGCGTTGCGCGAGCGCCATCCCGACGCGTTGATTGATGTGGTGCTGCCCGAGCCTGGGCCGCTCGTCGACCTGGTGGCGCGATATGCGAGCCGGATTCAGTACGACGAGAATGGGGTGTTGCGCAAGAAGAAGCTTAAGGCGCGGCCGCTCGGCACGCTTGCGAGCATGGCGTCGTCGTGGCGGCGCTACGTGCGCGCGTTCCGGCAATATGACATCTGCTACGTAAATACCGTGGTGTGCGTGGCCGCGATCGCGGCGTTGCGCACGCGCCGCGCGGGTACCTACGTGCATGTTCGGGAGATACCGTCGCGGCTCGCGCTGAGTGTGTTTCGCGCATTGTTGCGCTTCTCGCGCGCCGCGCTCGTCTATAACTCGCACGCGACGGCGGCCGCGTTCGCGCTGCCGGGCAAGGTGATTCACAACGGCGTCGACGCCGAGGGCAGCGTTGCGCCCGTGAGGCCGCGAGAGGGACGCGTACTGCGCCTCGCGATCATCGGCCGCGTCAATCCCTGGAAGGGTCAGCAGTTCGTGGTCGATGCGCTGCGCACGCTCGGACACGCGCTGCCGCTGGAATTGCGCATCGTCGGAGATGTCTTTCCGGGTTATGAGGCCGTGCTCGACACCTTGCGCGAAACGGCGGCGAGCTGCGCGCAGCGCGTGGAGATTCATGGCTTCACCGACGCCCCTTCCGTGCATTACGCGTGGGCCGACTACGCGCTCGTGCCGTCGGTGTTGCCCGAGCCGTTCGGGCGGGTCGCGATCGAAAGCTTCGCCTGTGGACGGCCGGTCATCGCGGCGGCGACGGGCGGTCTCAAGGAGATCGTGACGGACGGCACGACCGGCTTCCTGTTCGAAGCCAGCGACGCCGACGATTTCATCCGCGCCGTTCAACGCGCCGTGGCGTTGAGCGATACCGACTACGCGCGCCTCGCCGCCGCCGCGCGTGAGCGCTACGTGGGCGCGTTCACGGTCGACACCTATATGCGCGCGATCGCCGATACCGTGTGCGCGTCGGCTCGTCCGGCGAGCGCCGCGCGCGATGCCACTGCGCTTCCGCAAGAAAGCCGCTGACCCCAACCGCATGAAAATCACCTTTGTTTTGCCGCGTCTCACGCCCCGGCCCACGGGCGGCGGAAAGATCGTCTACCAATACGCGAATGCGCTCGCCGAAGCGGGACACGAAGTCGAAGTACTGCATCCGCGTACGCTGTTTCTCTGGCGTTTCCGGCCCACGACGCGCACGAAACTGCGCTCGCTGGCCGCCGATTGCGCGAAGCTCGCAGGCGTGGGCCACGGGCGCGAACCGGCAACGGTGCCGTGGATGAAGATGCACGCCGACGTGAAGATCAGCGTGGTGCCCGCGCTTTACTCGCGCTACATGCCTGACGCTGACGTAGTGGTGGCGTCGCTGTGGCGGACTGCAGAGTACGTCGAACGGCTTCCCGCGAGCAAGGGTGAGCAGTTCTATTTTATTCAGCATTACGAAACATGGTCGGGTCCGGAGCAACGCGTGAATCGGACGCTGCGTTCATCGCTGCGCAAGATCGTGATATCGGGTTGGCTTGGCGATCTGGTGCATGAGTTGTCGGGCGAAGCCGCGTGGCAGGTGCCGAATCCCGTCGATCACGATGAGTTCTTCGTGACCGCGCCGCTCGACGCGCGCACGCGCACCGTGAGCATGCTGTATTCGCCCCACACATGGAAGGGCGCGGCGGAGGGCGTGGCGGCGCTGGTGCAGGCGAAAGCCGTTTTCCCCGATTTACGCGCGAGGGTGTTCGGCACGTCGGCGCGTCCGGCGTTGCTGCCTGACTGGATCGACTATGTGCAGGATGCGCCGCGCCACGTGTTGCGCGAGTCGATTTACAACGCCTCGTCGATCTATCTGTGCCCGAGCTGGAGCGAAGGTTGGGGACTGCCCGCACTCGAAGCGATGGCGTGCGGCTGCGCGGTGGTCACGGCGGACAACGGCGGCACGCGCGACTTTGTGGTGGATGGCGAGAACGGCTTCGTCGTGCCGCCGAAAGCGGCGCAACCACTGGGCGACGCGCTGGTCGCGCTGCTCGGCGACGATACGCGGCGCACGGCGTTCGCGGCGCGTTCGATCGGGCTCGCGAAGCAATTTACGCTGGAAGCGTCGGTGCACAAGCTGCTCGACGCGCTCGCGCAGGGCCGACCGGTGGACGCGTCATGAATACACGCTTGCGCAAGATCTGGTCGACTTATGTGCCTTACGCGCTCGGCATCGGCAGCAACGCGGGACTCAACATCGTCCTCATTTCTTTGCTGACTCACCGCCTTGCGCCCTCGATTTACGGCGGCTATACCGTTGCGATCACCGTGATCGTGCTGGCCAGTTCGGTTGCAGGACAATGGTTGCAGCAGGCCACGGGCCGCTATCTGGCCGGGTCGGGCGCGCGCGCGGCGAGTTATGCGAAAGCGGCGGTGCTGATCGGCGCTGGCGCGATACTCGGCGTGCTTGCCGTCCTCTATTTGCTGGCGCGCATTGCGGTCCTGGTCGATCCGCACGACGGCGCGCTCTGGCCGGTCTGCGTGCTCGCGATCGCGGCGCAGACGCTGTTTACGCTGGTGGGCACGGCTCTGCAATCGGAGCAGCGTGCGTGGCCGTATGCAATTCAACAGGCGAGTGCGGGCGGGTTGAAGATCGCGTTGTCGCTGCTCGTGTGCGAGCTGTGGCAGGGCGACGTGAGCGGCTTGTTACTCGCGGTAACGTCAGCCCAGGCGCTGGGCGCGATGTTTGGCGCGTGGCGTGCGGGGCTATTCGCGCGTTCGGTGCGCGACAAGCTGTTTTCCCGGCGCGCGCGTACGGTATTTCATAAGTTGCGCATTTACGGCGGCGCGATGACGCTCTGGTTCATCTTCATGAATCTCGCGATGTATTGCGATCGCCTCCTCGTGCGCGCGCTGTCCGGTGCGGAAATGGCGGGCCTGTATGGCGCGGCGTCGACGCTCGTGGTGGGGTCGGTGAATCTCGTGATGGCGCCGATTCTCGCGGCGACCTGGCCGCAATTGATGGCGGCGTGGAATTCGCGCAACGAGCAGGCGGCGGCGCGCCAGCTTGGCGATCTGATTACGTGGCTGCTGTGCGCGGGCGCGGTGCTCGTGGCGCTCGTGTATGCCGTGGCCGAACCGGCGACGCGGCTTTTCCTCGGTGACCGGTTTGGCGCGGCGGCGACGCTGTTGCCGCTGCTGGTGGCATCGTCGTTCAGTTTCTCGCTGGGGCCGTTCTTTCACAAGCCATTGGAATTCAAGGAACGCAAGGCGACGATGTGCATCGCGGCGGCACTGGTGCTGGCGTTGAATGCGCTGCTGAGCTGGGTGCTTACGCCGCGCTTTGGCGGCGTGGGCGCGGGCTGCGCGGCGTTGGCGGCGGGGGCGACGTATTGCTTTGGGTGTTCGGTGGTGGGGCGCAAGATTGTGCGGTGGAAGCTGCGCGTCGATGTGCTTGGCGTGACGGTCCTCGTTGCGGTGCTGATCGCAGGCGCGACGCGTCACTTTGCGTGGCTTTGGCGCGATAGCGGCAAGCTCTGCGCATTCCTCGCGGCAAGCTGCGTGTTTGCGGCGTTATGCGCAGTTGCGCTGGGTTTGCTGATTTTCGCGCGCGCGCTTCAGCGCAAACTGGACAGCGGGGCGCTCGAAGGACGCTGATTACGCGCGCAATTGCGCACAACGTTGCATTCCCGACCGGCGCGCCTCATAGCAAGAGGTACGCCGGTCATTTTCATTTCTGCTGCAGGCGTTAACCCAGCGGTTGAGCGCGTTCTGCGGATATCGCGTCATGCGCGATGCGCTCCAGTGCGTGATAACGGCCGGGAGCGGACACGCGGCGTCCCTCTGCGATGAACATCAGCACGACAATCGCGAGAAAGAACTGCATCGTTTCCAGGACGCCGGTCGAGATCACGAAGACGATATAACCCGCCGTCATACCCACCACGACTGCGCGTCCCGACTGATTCGGCAGCTTGCGGGCTTGCGCGAAGATCCTGGTGAACAGGGCCACGAAAGCGAACAGCCCGAAAGCGCCCATATCGATGGCCCACTGGAAGATCGCACTCTCTGCGCCATAGAAGTCGGGGTAGGCGCCCGAGCTGAGAATCGAGCGTGTCTTCGATACGCCGCCGCCGAACCACGGCGCGTCGGTAAAGAAATTCCAGGCGATGAGCGCCTGGCCGAGACGCATATCGAGCGAACTGCCAGACTGGCTGGCGGCGCTATTCGCGCTGAATACCGAAAGGGCGAAGTCCATCACTTTCTCGATGTATTGCAGACCAATTACGCTGGCGATCGCACAAACGGCGACGCCCACCTGCACCACGACAATCTTGTGCCGCGTGCGCGCGAGGCAGACGAAGGCGAGCGTCGAAAACAGCGCGAATACGAGTGGCGTTCGCGAACCCGTGGCGAAGATGCCGACAAACAGAACGAGCTGACCCAACACGTACCAGAGCAGTCGCGAGGCGGAGCGATTCGCGCGCAGCAGGAAAATGCCGATCAGGAAAGTCATGGCCTGAAATGCGCCATATGTGATGGCGTTCGACATCATGCCCACCGCACGCGCGCCGCGCACCGAGCCGCTATAGTCCGCAGCGAGCACCCGGCCCGTGGGCGTCGTCATTTTCATGTAGTCGAGAAACGGGTTGAAGTGCGTCGCGAACGCCACCGTGCCGTAAATCGACGCGACGATACCGGCGATATAGATGTATCGCAGCGCGCGTTCCGCATCGCGCGACGATTGGCAGAAATTCCAGATCAGAAAGCACGGGAAGAACAATTCGGAAAACAACATGAATGTCGTGACCGCGTCGGACGCCCAGGTATCTGGATTCGAAACCAGCGAAGCCAGAAACGAGAGACCGAGAATGGTGAACGCGGAAGCCAGCGGAAAATGTGTCTGCTTGATCCTGAATCCCGCCGCCATCACGTAAAGCACGAACGACAGCATCATGAACAGGACAATCGCACGATTCAACGACAAATAGGGTAATGCGGCGACGTCGATCAGCCCGAATCCTTTTGGCGTGAAGAAGCACAGAATGGGAAATAGCAGCGCCATTTTTCTCTGGCGCAACATCGCGAGCGACAGGCACCAGAGAGCGAGAAGATAGTTCATGGGCAAATGGAATGCGTAGGTGAATGAGTGAGGCGCGCGATGCGATTCAATCCGAAGCCGCGATTTCGAACCACGGCGCGGGCGTTTGTCCGGAGACTTGCAAATCGATGTCGAAGCCCGTTGCGGTCTTTCTGATGAAACGCGCCGCGATCTCGCTTCGGCGCTGGCCGCTTGCATCGAGCGCGAATACGCGCAGCGACTTTGCGTCGGACGAAAACGAGAAGGTACAAGCAATACGCTCCATCCAGACCGGCGCTTCGATCGCGCGCAGATTGACGGTTGCCTGCGTGGCCGGATCGGCCATGCGCCATCGCGGCGACGTGATATCGAGCGGGTTCTTGAGCGCCTCGCGCAAGGGCGGTGAAGCCGGTGTCAGGTCGAGCGGCGCGGGGCCATGTGCGGAAGCGGTTGATCCCACCGCATAGCCCGGTAAGGTGAGCAGCATCGAACGCGAGTGTTCGATCGTGCGGCCGTCGCGCGCGGAAAGCATGAGCGAAACAAAGCCGCGCGTGCTGCGATCGAGCTTGAGCTGAAAGCGTCCGCCGTTGCCGAGGCGGTACGCGCGGCCGGGTTCAAGATAGCCCGTGACGCCTTCTATGGCGGGTGCGTCGATCACGGTCGTGCGCGCGTTCATGTCGAATTGCGCGTCGGGTTGTGTCGTCGTGTTCACGGTGGGATTGGTACTGTCCGCTTGCGCGGCGGGCAGCGGCGCGTCAGTCGCGGAAAACCCTACGCGCGCGGTGAAGGGCGCGGACGCCTTCGCCACGCCGCGCTGTTCGAGCAATGCGGCGATACCGTCCATGGTTCGTTTCGTCACCGCATCGAGCATCACGCTGTTGTCGAAACGATAGGGCGCGACCGCATTGAGCGGGGCGATAGCGCGGGTCCTGAACGCCCACGCCGCCTGTCCGAACTGGACGAGCTTCGTCGCGTCGCCGGCCAGGCTGAATTCCAGTGGCGCCTTGGTGTCGTAGCCCTCGCGCGTTTGCGCATAGTCGTGAAAAGTCAGACCGCTCCAGTCCTGCAGACTCGCGAACGCAACGGTCTCCGGCAAAATTTCCGACGCCTGCCGGTTCGGCCAGGGCTGATTGAATTCGGTGATCAGAAACGGCTTGTCCAGCGACCGGTAAAAAGCTGCGCCAATCAAAGGAATCAAACCGGTGCCGATATTCGAACGGTCCGTGATCTGCCAGTTGTTCCACCGCCACATGCCGCCCGGAAAAGCATACTGATCGACATAAAAGTGCGCGTCGATCACGTCCATGTTGGCGAGCGAACGGAAGTTCGCAAGGGTGCCGAAATTCATCTGCGTGCCGATTACGAGCACGTGGTCGTTCGCCTGCCTGATCGCGCGCGCGATGGTGTCGAGATATTGCCGGTCTTTATCGACGAGAAAATCGAGGTAGGCCGCCGCGCGCGTTGCATCGCGTGTGTCGAGCGGCACGACGCCGCGGTCGTCCTCGTCGTCATCCGGCGCGATCCGGTGCGCGGCGCAGTAAGCGAGCCATTGCGCCCGCAGGGTGTCGCGCAGCGGGCCGGTCACGAGACGCGCGAGCGTGCCGTCCATCCAGTGATAGACGAGCGAACTCTCGTTGTTGATTTCGACCACGGCGAGAGACGGCTCGCCCGCGCCGCGTAGCGCTTCGAGTAGTCGTTGCGCGTAGAGCGCTTGAAGACGGATCGCGGTTTCGTCGATCATCTGCAGCGGCTTTGACTGCGTCGGCCACGCGCGGCCGTCGGGCAACGCCTGGGTGTGGTCGATGTCCGGCCGAAACGTGTACGCGACGTGCAGATTGAGATCGGTATAGATGCCGTTCGAGCGCAGCTGTTCGAGAAATGCGCGCAGACGGGTGAGCGCTTCGTCGTTCAGCGTCGGGAACGGGCCGGCAGTGAGCAATCCCGTTGGCCCGCCGGCGTTCGACGAAGCAATTGAATCGAGCCCGTGCAGTCTCACGAAATTCACGCCCAGTGCGCGTAAGCGCTGCGCGAGTTGCGCGCCCTCGGCGGCGTTGGGCAGCGCGGCGCCGAACAACAGGTTCACGCCGAACAAACGCACGAGATGTTTCGTGCCGATCGTGCAGAGCGTGTTACCGCAGCTCGTGAGGCGATCGGCGGCCTCGAGCGGCGCATTGAGCGCGCTGAAATCGGCAATCGAGTGCGGTGCGATCTTCGGAATGTCGAAGCGATAAAACGACGCTGCTGCGGCGACAGGCGTACAGGCAAAGACCAGTGCGCCCGTCAACGCGAGGACGGCGGCGAACACGCTCGCGCGTTGCGCGCGCGAACGTGGGGAGGCAGGGCTTGAAGATGACATGGGGAACGTCGCTCAGTCTGGCGTTCTCGCGTGCGAGGAGTGAAGCCCTGCACGCACGGGTGGGCAAGCAGGGCGCGCCCGGGCGGGCGCAGCCACGTGTGGCGACCTTCAGTCGATCTGGCTGCCCGCGCGTTCGCCGCTCATCGCCGTCGCGATGTCGGCTTGCTTACGCTCGGTGCGCACGCCGAGATCGAGTGCGGCAGCGGGGCGCGTGGCGGCGCGCGGTGCGTGCGCAGCGGGCGCGTATCCGGTCTCGGTGTGCCCATGCCGATCCAGCAACGCCTCATACTGCGCAAGCACGTTATCCCAGCGGAATGTGCTTCTAAACCGCTGCGCGCTCGCAATACCCATGGCTGTCGCCGTCGCCGGATCGCCGATCAGCGCGGAGATGTGCATATCGCAATCGGCCTCGGTCGCGAAGAAGCGCGCCTCCGGTCCCGCGACCCAGCGGTTGAACACATTGTCGTGCGCGATCACCGCGCTGCCCGCGCCCATCGCTTCGACGAGCGACGGGTTCGTTCCGCCAACGCGATGTCCGTGCACATAAAAATTCGCGTGATAACGCAGCGAGCGCACGACCTGCTGATCGTAAATCGCGCCCGGGAAAAACACTTCCTCGCTGGCTGCATCGAGCACCGCGCGATGATAAGGATGATCGCGATGATACGTGCCGAGCACAACTAGCCGCGCGCCGCGTGGCCGCCGCGAAAACGCCGTCACGATTTCGAGCACCGAATTCTCCGGCTCGGGCCGCGCGATTACGAGACCGTAACGCACTTCGTCGAGACCGAGCGCGCGAATCGGCATCGTGCTCACGACATCCACGGCGTCGGCGCCATACGGAATCGTCGTGATCTTTTTGCGCTTTACGCGCGTGGCCAGATGCGCCGCAATCGCAGGATGATCGGCGATCAGATGATTGCCGGTCCAGCATCCCACGCGCTCGTTGAGCCACAGCCAGACGCGCTCGTGAAATTTCCACTTCTCGCGACGCCATTCGAGGCCATCCATGTTGATGATGTTCGTGATGCCGTGCCAGCGCAGATACGTGCAGAACAGCGCCGTGTTGTAGCCGAGCGTGAGCACGAGCGCGGGGTCGCGCGTGGTGACGTCGCGAATCGATTTCCAGTCGAATTCCATCGTGCCCAGCGCGCCCGCGCGCGTGACCGGCACGATTATGCGGCGCACGCCTTGCCAGCTGTCCTCGCTGATTTCGCTGCCGGGCGTGTCGCTCTGGCAGTAGACCGTTACTTCCCAGCCGCGTTGCGTGAGGTAGAGCGCGAGGCGTTCGGCGAACGTCTCGAAGCCGCCGTGGCGCGCGGGAATGCCGCGCGTGCCGAGGATGAAGAGCTGTCTGACTGCCATGTGATCGAATCCCGTCGTTGGTCCATGTTGTGATGCTGCGGCGGACAAGCGCCGCCATGCCGATAGCGTATGCCATCGGGTATGGCGGATTCGGCCACCGTATTCATCGATTCGGACAAAGTCGATGCGGCACGCGTGCATGCGGAAATTGCACGTTCGATCCGCGATGGGCGGCGACAAACGTGTGCATTCTTTCAATGGCGTACAACGCCGGACGTTGTCGGAACGCGCCAACGATATGACCGAATCGGCGCGATCAGTGCACCTAACATAGCGATCCGCTGGCTTCGCTTTTCGTGCACTGCGTCATGGCCGACCGGCTTGCGCGAGCGTGGCGCTTCGGGCCATCTTCGCGGCCTCTTTCCTAACTCAACGAGTGCTCAACATGATCCTTGTGACCGGCGGCGCCGGCTTCATCGGAGCCAATTTCGTCATCGACTGGCTGGCGCGCAACGACGAGCCCGTCGTCAATCTCGACAAGCTCACTTACGCGGGCAATTACGCCACGCTGCGTCCGCTCGATGGCGATCCGCGCCACCATTTCGTGCAGGCCGATATCGGCGACCGCGCCACGCTCGACGCCGTGCTGCACCAGCATCGTCCGCGCGCGGTGCTGCATTTCGCGGCCGAAAGTCATGTGGATCGCTCGATCGATCGCCCCGACGATTTCGTGGCGACCAATGTGGTCGGCACGGCCACGCTGCTCGAAGCGGTGCGCGCGTACTGGATCGCGCTGCCCGTCGCACAGCGCGACGCATTCCGTTTCCTGCACGTCTCGACCGACGAGGTCTACGGCACGCTCGCACCGCACGATCCCGCCTTCACCGAGACCACGCCGCACGCGCCGAACAGTCCTTATGCGGCTTCGAAAGCGGGCTCGGATCATCTGGTGCGCGCGTGGCATCACACCTTCGGTCTGCCCACGCTCACCACGAATTGCTCGAACAATTACGGTCCGCACCAGTTTCCCGAGAAGCTGATTCCGCTGATGATCCAGCGCGCGTTGCACGGCGAGGCGCTGCCGGTGTACGGCGACGGCCTCAACGTGCGCGACTGGCTCTACGTGGGCGACCACTGCGATGCGATTCGCACGGTGCTCGAACGCGGCACGCCGGGCGAGACCTACAACGTGGGCGGGCGCAACGAGCACACGAACGTCGACGTGGTGAATCGCATCTGCGCGTTGCTCGACACGCTGCGTCCGCGCGCGAGCGGCAGCTATCGCGAGCAGATTGCCTACGTGACCGACCGTAAAGGCCACGACCGCCGCTATGCGGTCGACGCAACGAAGCTCGAACGCGAACTCGGCTGGCAGCCGAAGGAAACCTTCGACACCGGTCTCGCGCGCACGGTGAAGTGGTACGTGGACAACGAAGCGTGGGTCGACGCGATTCTCTCCGGCGCCTATCGGCAGGCGTATTTCAGCAACGAACTGGAACGGGCATAGGCGATGAAAACGAAGCGTAAAGGTATCGTCCTCGCCGGTGGTTCCGGCACGCGGCTTTATCCGATCACGCGTGTCGTCTCCAAGCAGATGCTGCCCGTGTACGACAAGCCGATGATCTACTACTCGCTCTCGACGCTGATGATGGCGGGCATCGACGACATTCTGCTGATCTCCACGCCCGACGACACGCCGCGTTTTCGCGCGATGCTCGGCGACGGCAGCCAGTGGGGCGTGAGCATCCGCTATGCAGTGCAGCCTTCGCCGGACGGTCTCGCGCAGGCCTTCGTGATCGGGCGCGAGTTTATCGATGATCATCCCTCGGCGCTGATTCTCGGCGACAACATTTTTTACGGCGCGGATCTTACCGCGCATCTGCGCGCGGCGGATGCACGCGAGAGCGGCGCAACGGTTTTCGGCTATCACGTTCACGATCCGCAGCGCTATGGCGTGGTCGAATTCGACGCATCGGGCAAGGTCGTATCGATCGAGGAAAAGCCGGAAGTGCCGCGCTCGAATTACGCGGTGACGGGTTTGTATTTCTACGATCGCGACGTTTGCGAAATCGCTGCGGGCATTGCGCCTTCGGCACGCGGCGAACTCGAAATCACGGACGTCAATCGTCATTATCTGGAGCGCGGCGATCTGCAACTCGAAACGTTGAGCCGTGGTTTTGCATGGTTCGATACCGGCACGCATCAGTCGCTGATCGATGCGGGCATGTTCATCGCCACCGTGCAGCAGCGTCAGGCGCTGCTCGTGTCGAGCCCCGAGGAAATCGCTTACCGGCAGGGCTGGATCGACGCGGAACAACTCGAACGGCTCGCCGAGCCGCTGCGCAAGACTGCGTACGGCGTGTATCTGAAGTCGCTCGTGGGAGCGGTCACGTCATGACGATCAACGTGAGATCCGCGGCGATCGCCGACGTGAAGATCATCGAGCCCGCCGCGTTCGGCGACGCGCGCGGCCTGTTCTTCGAGAGCTTCAATCAGCGCGAATTCGAGGAGCAGGTGGCCGGCGGTCTGCGCTTCGTGCAGGACAACCATTCGGTGTCGTCGCGCAACGTGCTGCGCGGTTTGCATTATCAGGTGGTGCGTCCGCAGGGCAAGCTCGTGCGCGTGGTGGTGGGCGAGGTGTTCGACGTGGCGGTCGATCTGCGCCGCGCGTCGCCCACGTTCGGGCGCTGGACCGGGGTGCATCTGTCCGCCGCGAATCGTCTGCAATTCTGGGTGCCGCCGGGTTTCGCGCATGGGTTCGTCGTGCTCTCCGAGCGCGCCGAGTTTCTCTACAAGACCACCGATTACTGGTATCCCGAGCACGAACGCACGTTGCTCTGGAACGATCCCGAACTCGACATCGCGTGGGGTTTCGAGGGCGAACCGGTGATCGCGCCGAAAGACGCAGCCGCCGCGCGCCTCGCGCACGCAGACGTGTACTGAAGAAGGAAGGCGGCGGCCGGCGGAACGCCGTGTCCACCGGTTCGCCGCTCATGATCGTGGCTGGACCAATGCAGGACTAAATGGGGGCGCTCGCGGCTGCATCGGAGCGCGAAGAGATGGATGCTCAAACGAGTAAGCAAAGCATGATTCCTGGTATTCCGAATCAAATATCGGCGCGTCCGAATGAAACATTCAAAGCGGGCCTGTTGCGAAAGGGCGTCGCCTGGGCGGCCACGCTGGCGCTCGGCGGCTGCGTGCTCGCGCCCGGTCCGTATATGGGCGTGGCGCCGCGCGAAGACACGACGACGCAGGCGGACGGTCAGTCCGCGCCCGCGGAGATCGTGCAGAACGGCATCACGTTCCGGCTGCACGCGTTGAATGGGGAAATGATCGCGCAACTGGCGGCGGCGGCTGCACCGTTTGCGCCATCCGCACTGCCGCGCGTGGTGCCCTCGGCGTATCGCGTGCGCAGCGGCGACGTGTTGCGCGTGATCGTCTGGGATCATCCCGAGCTGAATAACCCGGGTTTTTCGGCGCTCACGACGTCGATCGTCTCCGTGGGCGCAACGCAGAGCACGGGCATGCCCGCCGCGACGTCAGGCGGCAATCTCGATCCGAATGGCCGCGTCGTGCAAACCGACGGCACGATTTATTACCCGTATATCGGTCGTGTGAAGGTGGCGGGTTTGACGGTCGATCAAATTCGCCAGGACATTTTCAAGCGTCTCGACAAGGCGGTGTCGAATCCGCAGGTGGATGTGTCGATCGCGTCGTATCGCAGCCAGAAGATCTATGTGTCGGGCGCGGTGCATACGCCGGGCACGATCTCGCTTACGGACGTTCCCGAAAGCGTCTCGGATGCGATCTCGGGCGCGGGCGGTTACAGCCAGGGCGCCGATCTGTCGGCGGCCACGCTCAATCGCGGCGGCAAGGTGTATCCGCTCGATCTCTACGCGTTCTTCTACGACGGCGACGTTTCACAGAACGTCATGCTTGAAGACGGCGACGTCATCAATCTGCCGGAACGCCGCCTGAAGAAAGTCTTCGTGCTCGGCGAAGTGAACAAGCCTGTTTCGCAGATCATGCCGGTGGGGCCGTTTTCGCTGTCCGAGGCGCTTTCCGATGCGGGCGGTCTGAACGGCATCTCGGCGAATGCCTCGCAGGTCTATGTGTTCCGCCAGGGGCCGGGACGGACCGTCGACGTCTTTCAACTCGACACGGCGTCGCCCGGCATGCTCGTGCTCGGCGACCGCTTCGAACTCCAGCCGCGCGACGTGGTGTTCGTCGACGCCGCGCACGTGACGCGTTTTTATCGCGTGGTCTCGCAGATCCTGCCGTTCGCCAGCTCGCTCTATCTGGGCACCGAGGCGTTCAAATGACGAAGCCGCCGCTCAAGCTGCTGCTGATCTGTCACGCGAATGTCTGCCGCAGCCCGATGGCCGAGAGTGTGTTTCGTCACGTGCTGGCCGACGTGTATGACGCGCAGATTCATTCGGCGGGCGTGGAGGCGATGAGCGGCGCGCCCGCGCATCCGCTCGCGCGCGCGGCGCTCTCGTCGCGCGGCTACGGTTTGCCAGACGAAGCCAACGCGCTGCGATTGTCCCAGCCGATGCTCGAATGGGCCGATCTGGCCTTCGCGATGGAGCGTTCGCAGCGGCTGGAGATCATCCGCCGGTACCCGGTGGCGGCGCGCAAGCTCTGGACGCTCGGGCACTGGCTCGACCGCGAAATCGACGATCCGGTTGGCGGCGATGCGGCGCGCTTCGACGCGACGCTCGACCTCATCGAACTCAGCGCGTGGAGCTGGCTGCCCGCGCTGAATCAGCAACTTTCCCTTTGACGCGGGAACCCCACATGAAGTCCGAATCGACACTGCCCACCATGCTGGCCAATGCCGCGGCGCAAGACCGGTCCGACGATGACGTCAGCCTGTTGATGCTCTGGCAAAACGTGCTCAGCCACCGCCGTTTGTTTTACGGCATTACCGCAGGCGTTGTTGCGCTTGCCGTGCTGTATCTGCTGGTGGCCGCGCCGGTCTATAAGGCCGACGCGCTGATTCAGGTCGACGAGCAGCAGGGCTCCGCGCTCGGCGCGCTCTCCGACGTGGCCAGCGCGCTGAGCCTGAACAAACCGATCGACGGCGAACTGGATATTCTCACCTCGCGCGCCGTGCTCGAACCGGCGATCGATGCGACGCAGGCGCGGACGACCGTGAAGGTCGCGAATCGCGTGCCGCTGCTCGGTCGTCTGTATGGCCGCTATTACACGCCGCCCGACGGCATCGCCGACGCGCCGCTCGGTCTCACCGGCTTCGCGTGGGGCGGCGAACGTCTCGTGCTGAGTGCGTTCGATGCGCCGCGCGTGCTGTACGGCAAGAAATTTCGCGTGCGTGCGCAGGGCGGAGGGCGCTGGACGCTCGAAGATCGCGACGGCAACCTGCTCGCGCGCGGCGCGCTGAATCAGCGCGTGGCCTTCGAGGCGCCCACTGATTTCGGTCCAGCGCCCGGTTTCATCGAGATCCGCGAATTGCACGGCCGGCCCGGCGCGTCGTTCACGCTCGTCGAGTCGTCGCTCGACGACACCATCGACGTGATGCGCAAGCGCATGACGGTGCAGGAGACGACCAAGGGTTCGTCGATGATCGCGCTTTCGGTGAAGAACAGCGAACCGGGTCTTGCCGCGGCGTTTGCGAACGCGGTCGCGCGCGCTTACGTGGCGCTCAACATCAAGCATCGCGCGGAGCAGTCGCGTCTGAGCCTCGAGTTTCTCAACCGCAAGCTGCCCGCGTTTCGCGAGGAACTGGCGCAGTCGGAGGACCGGCTCAACGCTTATCGCATCCGCACCAAGACGATCGACATCGAGGAACAGACCGAGGCGCTGCTCACGCGCGCAGTCGACCTGACCAAGCAGAAGACGCTGATCGACCTGAATCTGCAGGCCACGCGCGAACAGTTCCGCCCCGGTCATCCGGCCGTGAAAACGCTCGAAGCGCAGGACTCGGTCCTTGACGGCGCGCTGCGCGATGTCGAAAAACAGGTGCAGGCGCTGCCTTCGACGCAGCAGGATTATCTGCGTCTCGCGCGCGACGTGGCGGTGGACACGCAGCTTTATACGGCGCTTGTGGCGAACGCGCAGCAGCTTGAAGTGGCCGAGGCGGGCACCACCGGCAATGTTTCGGTGATCGACTTCGCGGCGCGGCCGGATTCGGCGGCGTGGCCGAAGACGCCCATCGTGCTCGCGGGCGGCGTGTTTGGCGGCGTATTTCTGGCCTTCCTCGTGGTTCAGGCGCTGGCCGCGTTGCGCGACACGCTGCGCGATCCGCTTGATGTCGAGCGCGTGGGCCAGGCGCCGATCTTCGCCGTGGTGCCTGCCAGCACGGCCGAATCGCAGGCGGCCAGAGGCCAACGACGCGGCAACAAACGCCAGTCCGCTCAGCCCGTCGCGCTGCTCGCGAGCAGCAGCCCGGGCGACCCCAGCGTCGAGGCGTTGCGTTCGCTGCGCACGACACTGCGCTTCTCGCTGCTCGGCAAGGAAGGTGGTTCGATCCTCTTCACGGGGCCGACCGAAGGCGTCGGCAAGACCTTCGTGGCGCTCAATTTCGCTTATGTGCTCGCGCTCAAGGGCCTGCGCGTGCTGATCGTCGATGCCGACTTGCGGCGTGCCGGGGCGCGGCGTTACTTCAGCGCCAATACGTCGTACAAGGGGCTCGCGAACGTGCTCGCCGGCGACGCACAACTCGAAGATGCGCTCGTGCAGACCGGTTTCGACGGCCTCGATCTGCTGCCCGCTGGCAGCGCGTTGCCGCCGAATCCGGGCGAACTGCTCGAGCGTCCGGCATTCGCGGCCATGCTCAAGGAAGCGGCCACGCGCTACGATTACGTGATCGTCGACTCGCCGCCGGTGCTGCCGGTCAGCGACGCGGTAACGCTCGCCCAGGTCTGCGACGCGACCTTCGTCGTCTCGCGCGCGGATACGACCAGCCGCCATCAGCTCGCCGAGACCATGAAGCGCCTCAATCAGTCGGGCATCCGCGTGACGGGGCAGGTGTTCAACGGCTTCCGCGCCACGCGCTATGGCTACGGTTACGGCTATCGTTATCAGGCGCAAGGCTGACGCCGCGCGCGCCACACGGACGCGGACGCGCGCATGCGCCAGGACGACACCGTGAAAACCATCGGTATTGCCTTGTTCGACGGTTTCGCGCTGCCGCGCGTCGCGCGCATCGTGGAGGCGCTCCAGCGTGCGAACGAGCTCGCCGGAGCGCAGGTGTCCGAGCCCACGCGCTTTAACGTTGCGCTGCTGTCGACGCTGGGCGGGCGCATCGCGGCGTCGTCGTCGGTCTATGTGTGGACCGAGAGCATGCTGACCACGCGTGCGCAGGCGCGCTTTCACGCGCTGTTCGTGGCCGATGGTCCCGGCGTGGACGATGCCCTGCGCGACGAGACGCTGATCGGCTGGTTGCGCCGGGCCGCGGCGCTCGCGGAACACGTGATCGCGCCAGGCGACGGACAACGGCTGCTCGATGCGGCCGGTCATCGGTGGGCCGCGGCGCACGGTTTGTCGGCGAGCGGGACGTTGCCGAGCTTTCAGGACATCGCCGCGCCGCTGCCGGACGCCTTGCATGAGATCGTCGAGCAGGCGTTGGGCGCGGAGGCCGCACACTCGTTCGACGCCGTGGCTGCCAATGCGGCGCGCGGTGCAGTCGGCGCATTCTCTACGATCGGCACGATCAGCACGAGCGCGAAGATGCGCGCGTCGGCGCGCTGGTTCAAGGAGAACTGCCATCGACCGGTGAGCATCGACGAGGCCGCGCAATTCGTGACGATGAGCGAGCGTAATTTCCTGCGCCGTTTCAAGGCCGAATTCGGCCTGACCCCTTCCGATTACCTGCTTTACGTGCGCCTGCATATGGCGTGCCGATTGCTTGCCGATACCGTGCTGCCCATCGACACGATCGCACGGCGTTGTGGCGTCGGCAGCGGCGGCGCGCTGGCCAAGCTGTTCCGCAGGCACTTCGGCGAGACGCCGAGCACTTTTCGCACGTTGCACACTCATCATCGACCGGCCGATGCGTCCGAGCGCGGACAGCCGGATTTTTCGGGTACGACATGACTTCCATTGATTCCGGCCGGAGCCTTCTTCTTGTATCGACGATCGCGATCGCGATCACGACTGCACTGACGCTGTCCGGCGCACCGAGCGCGCACGCGCAAATGATCGGCGATACTTTTGCTTCGCCGCTCACGAAGTCGCGTCTGCAAACGACCACGCAGCGCGCCCAGCGGCGCGCACATCATTCGAGCGATCCGTATATGGCGATGATCGAGCAGAGTTCGCCGGACAACTATTTGCGCGACATTGCCGCGAGCCAGGATCCGCTTTCGGTGGCTTCGCAGGCGCGTCTCGCGAGTTCGGTGCGCACGGGCGCGATTGCGGGCGCGCTGGGCGTATCGGGCGTGGCGGGCGCTTCGGCCATGAGCGGATTGCCTGGCGCTTCGGGAATCGGCGCGGCGACGTTGCCGTCGATGGCGGGCGCGGCGCTTTCAGGTGGCGCGTTTTCGGGCGGTGTGGGCATGCCGGGCACGTCGCTGGGCATGGCGCGCGGCGCGGGCGCTTATGGCTGCCTGCCGTCGCTCGCGACCATCGGCACGTCGAGCGGTAGCGGCGGCGCTTGCCGCTGATCGCGCTTGCAACGTCGCTTGAGGCGTCACATTAGGCGTCGCTTCAGGCATCCTCACCCGGCAATCCAGCGGACAAAAAAAGAGGCGGGACGACCAGCCGGTCGTCCCGCCTTAAAGCCGCCCGTTCAAGCAGCGGTGCTGGCCGTATCGCGTCCGATCGTGTAGTAGGTCCAGCCGTGTGCACGCATCACCGTCGGCTCGTAGAGATTGCGGCCGTCGAAGACCACCGGCTGACTCAGCGCCGCGTTCATCTGCTCGAAATCGGGGCTGCGGAATTCCTTCCACTCGGTCAGGATCACGAGCGCCTCGGCGTGTTGAAGCGCGGCGTCGCGTTCGCGGCAGAAGCGCACGTGTTCGAACTCATCGGGCGTGAGATCCTCGGCGAGCGTGCGGCGCGCTTCGTCGAGTGCGACCGGATCGTAGACGTTCACCGAGGCGCCCGCGCGAATCAGATCGGCGATCAGCACGCGGCTCGTCGCGGCGCGCATGTCGTCGGTATTCGGCTTGAAGGCGAGGCCCCAGATCGCGAAACGGCGCTGCGCGAGCTGGCCGTCGAAGTGACGATGAATCTTGTCGAACAGCACGCTTTTCTGGCGCTCGTTCACGCGTTCGACGGCGGCGAGCACATCGAGCTGCATGTCGTATTCGTTGGCGGTCCGCATCAGCGCGTGCACGTCTTTCGGAAAGCACGAACCGCCGTAGCCGCAACCGGCGTACAAAAAGCTGTAGCCGATGCGCGGGTCCGAGCCGATGCCGCGACGCACCTGTTCGATATCGGCGCCGACGCGATCGGCGAGATTCGCGAGTTCGTTGACGAACGAAATGCGCGTGGCCAGCATGGCGTTGGCGGCGTACTTGGTGAATTCTGCCGAGCGCACGTCCATGTGCAGCGTGCGCTGATGGTTGCGGTTGAACGGCGCGTAAAGCTGCTCGACGAGACTCTTCGCGCGCAGACCCGCCACGTCGGGCTCATAGCCGATCACGATGCGGTCGGGACGCATGAAGTCCTCCACGGCCGCGCCTTCCTTGAGGAACTCCGGGTTCGAAATCACCGCGAATTCGGCTTGTGCGCTGCGCAGCGCGAGTTCTTCGGCCACGACGGCGCGCACCTTGTCGGCGGTGCCGACGGGCACGGTCGATTTGTCGATGATGACCTTGAACGCCGTCATATGGCGGCCGATGTTGCGCGCGGCTTCGAGCACGTATTGCAGATCGGCGGAACCGTCTTCGTCCGGCGGCGTGCCCACGGCGATGAACTGGATGTCGCCGTGCGCCACGGAAGCGGCGATATCGGTCGAGAAACGCAGACGTCCCGCTTCGCGATTGCGCGCGATGATCTCCGCGAGACCCGGTTCGTAGATGGGAACGGCGCCGCCGTTCAGCAGGTCGATCTTGCCGGCGTCGACGTCGAGGCAGAGCACCTGATTGCCGAGTTCGGCAAGGCAGGCGCCGGTCACGAGCCCGACGTACCCGGTTCCAACGATAGTGACTTTCATGGCTCTGGATGGATGATTCAAGCGATGTGGTTCGGGAATCGATGGCGATGTGTTGACGCAATCGCCACGGGCCTGCTGCATCTTTGGCGCGCGAGCGTGTCGCCGGAGCAAGCTGGCGTGATCGGCCAGGATGTTTTCCGTTTTCGACATCGCATAGGGACCACGTATTGAATCGCGAAGAACGTGTCTTGAATGCGCAAAAAGCGCGACGTTTGTGGAGTGAGTAGCCAAAACCGGGGCGTTTTCCGCCGCGTGCCGTTGCAGGGAAGTTCGCTCGCCTAGTCTGTTCGCACAGCCGCCAGAAACGCGAGTGACGTGCTCGCGCCGAACCACCTTACGAACGCGAACTTACCCATGCTGAAGGTCACCAAGGCAGTGTTTCCAGTTGCAGGTCTCGGAACCCGCTTTCTTCCCGCGACGAAGGCCAGCCCCAAGGAGATGCTGCCGGTCGTCGACAAGCCGCTGATCCAGTACGCCGTGGAAGAAGCGATGGCCGCGGGCATCACGGAGATGATCTTCGTGACGGGGCGCAGCAAGCGCGCGATCGAGGATCACTTCGACAAGTCGTATGAAGTCGAGGCGGAACTCGAAGCGCGCGGCAAGGCGAAACTGCTCGAACTCGTTCGCAGCATCAAACCGAGTCACGTGGACTGCTTTTACGTGCGCCAGCCCGAAGCGCTGGGTCTGGGTCATGCAGTGCTGTGCGCGGAAAAACTCGTGGGCGACAATCCGTTCGCCGTCATGCTCGCCGACGATCTGCTTTACGGGCAGCCGCCCGTGATGAGGCAGATGATCGACGTGTTCGATCACTATCACAGCTCGGTGATCGGCGTGGAGGAGATTCCGCCGGAGGATACGAAGTCGTACGGCATTGTCGATGGCCGCGAATGGGGCGAGTCGATCATCAAGATTTCGGGCATCGTCGAAAAGCCCGCGCCGGAAGTGGCGCCGACGAATCTCGGCGTGGTGGGCCGCTATGTGCTCAAGCCGCGCGTGTTCTCGCATCTGCGTGCGCTCAAGCCCGGCGCGGGCGGCGAGTTGCAGCTCACCGACGCGATCGAGGCGCTGCTCGCGGACGAACAGGTGCTGGCCTACAAGTATCGCGGCACGCGTTTCGATTGCGGCAGCAAGATCGGCTATCTCAAGGCGACCGTGGAATTCGCGCTGCGGCATCCGGAAGTGGCCGGCGAATTCGGCGAGTATCTCGCGACGCTGCCCGGCATCGCGCAGGCGGCTTGAGTTCCCGCATGGCCGACACCGCGCCTGTCATTTTTGTCGAACCCGTTGCGCGAGGCTTTCGCCTCAATGTGCTCGCCAGTGCGATTTCCGCGGTGCGCGAGCGATCGCGTCGGCCTGTTTTCATCGTGACGCGCGAGGACTTCGCGTGCAGCGAACTCGCGCGCCGCATTGCGCCGACGTGGACCGATGTGCGCTTCGTGGCGTCGCGTCTGAATTTCGACGGCGCGAATACCCGTGTGCTCGGCGACGACACGGCGCAAGCCTTGCTCGACGCCGCCGAAGATGTGTTGCCCGATGCGCGCTCGAATCAGCCGGCCGATCTCGTGCTGCTGGGCGCCGACGATTATCTCGATGCGCTCGCCATTCGCCTCGACGAACGCGGCGAGCGTTTCGCGCGCACGCGTCGCTTCGTGTTTCTCTACAACAGCGACGACTTCGTGGCGGGCGAACTGAATGGCAGCGCGTCGCCGCATCTCGGCCAGAACGCGATCGAGGCGATCGAAGCGATGGACGCGACGCTGCTCTCGTTCAACGAGCGTCTGCGTGGGGAATGCATCGGCGAGCGCGCGGTGAGGGTATTGCCCGATCCGTGGCACGGACAGTTCGCGCCGCCGCAGCGCAAGCTCGCACGCGAAGCGTTCAAGGTCGGCGAAGACGGCCTGCTGGTGACGGCCGATGTCGATCTGCTGCTCGACGCGGGCGATCTGTCATGGACGCCGCTGATTGCGCGGCTGCTCGAGTTGCCGGGTGTGCGCTTCGCGTTGCAGGGCAACGTGTGGGCGCTGCGCAATTCGCCGCTGCGTGAGTTGATCGCGAGTCTCGGTGAACGGCTCGTCTATGCGGGCATGGTGCGCGACGTGGAGCAGAACAGCAAGCTCATTGCGGCCACCGATCTGCTGCTGAGCCGTCGGCCGGAGCGGCACGGTTCGAGACGGCCGGCTCGCACGAGCGTCGCGCGGCGGGTGCGTGCCGAGTCGCTCGGTGCAGCGTTCGACCGCGATGTGATGCGCTGGCTGGTCGACAGTGTGGACGATCTGTTGTCGATAGCCGGCGTGGGCATGGCGGTAATGCGTAGTGAACTCGATCGCATCGCACACGAGCGACTGACGCGCGCCTTTGGTCTGCAATTGCGTACGGCGCTACGCCGCGCGCACTGAAACTGCGCGATGACGCTTGTGACGAGCCTCATGTTGAGTTTCGTGATGAACGTTTGAGCTGAAGCGTGCGTTCAGCACGATTGGTCCCGGGAAGGTCCCCCGCCTTTCCGCTTTACCCGCCGTTTCCGCAAGGAACCGGCGGGATTTTTTTTGCGCATCGCTTTTTGTGCATTCACTTGATTGTCGATTGATTCGCCGCTAACTGTGCTATGGCGTCTACAATCCCGTTTCTATTCCATATATGAAACGGTCAATCGCGGATGAATCACTATTACGGTGCATTCGTCTGCGCTAAAAGTCTGGAATCCGCACCATAAAAGGGTTTAAGGGAAAACCTGTAAACCGACATCCCATTCCATCGCGCTCAATTAAAAGAGACGATCGGCAACTTTTTTGAGCCTTCACGCCATTGCCGGTGATTTTGTCCACCCCAAGAATTTCACACATCGCCGCAGGCTTTTGAAGCGCGATTCAAGGCGACTTCTGGGGAGGGAATACGTGCACGGGCGATACGCCGCGCAAAGCGCAACGGTTTCCGGCACCGGGCAACAACAATAGCAACACAAACTGATTCTCTCGCACGTAGCAAGCCGGGAACGCTCCACGGTCCGGCATTTCCACAATACATAAGTATCACTAATTAATCGGTTTGGAGATCGGCATGAAGAAAAGGGTTGCAGCAGCGTGCCTGGCGAGCGCGTCGGCGCTCGCATGGGGGCAAAGCAGCGTTTCGCTGTACGGTATCGTCGATACGGGCATCGAGTTCTATAACAACGCGGCGAAAGGCGGCTCGTTCGTCGGCATGCCGACGCTCACGGGCGAGGTGCCGTCGCGCTTCGGTCTGCGCGGCCAGGAAGATCTCGGCGGCGGCTACAAGGCGTTCTTCGTGCTCGAGAACGGTTTCGCGGCCAATAGCGGTGCGCTCAATTACGGCGGCCGCCTGTTCGGACGGCAGGCGAACCTCGGCATCAGCAGCGACTACGGCACGCTGACGCTCGGCCGCCAGATGAACATGTCGATGTACGTGCTGCTCAACGCCGACGTGATCGGCCCGTCGATCCATTCGATGGCGAGCTTCGACAGCTATCTGCCGAACGCGCGCAGCGACAACGCCGTGGGCTATCTCGGCAAATTCCACGGCGTGACGGTTGGCGGCACCTACAGCTTCGGGCGCGACGCGGCGGGCCCGGCCGGTCCCTCGGCGACCAACTGCGGAGGCCAGCTGGCCGGCGACGCCGTCGCCTGCCGCCAGTACACGATGATGCTCGCCTACGACAGCGCGTGGGGCGGCGCGGCGGCATCGTACGACGTGATGTACGGCGGACCCGGCGCGTCGGCGCCGCTCGTGAGCAGCGCGGATACCGACAAGCGCGTGATCGTCGACGGCTATGTAAAATTCGGCTCCGGCAAGATCGGCGGCGGCTGGATCCGTCGCAACACGGCGGCGGCGACGCACGCGCAATCCGACCTCTTTTTTCTGGGCGCAAACTACTACCTGACGCCGACCGTCGCGTTCGACGCCCAGGCGCTGCGTTACATTCTGCGCGAGCAGTCGAGCTCGACGTTGCTGGTCGCGCGCGCGAATTATTTCATCTCCAAGCGCACGACGCTTTATGCTTCGCTCGGGTACATGCTGAACAGCGCGCTCGCGGCGAATGCGGTGGCGGCCGCCGGCACGGTCACGACGGGCGCGAACCAGTTCGGCGCGATGATGGGCATTCAGCAGCGCTTCTGACGCGGTGCACGCCGAAGCAAACACGCGGCGCGGCGCAATGGCCGCGCCGCGCAAAAACAAGTTTTTCGGAGAGACAAATGGCGACTGACCTGTTGAGCGGCGCGCTGGCCGACCTGCGCGCCGACGCGGTGGTAACCGGCCATTTCTCGCTCACTGCGCCGTGGGCGTTCGACAAACCCGCGGTGGAGGGCGCCGTGTTTCGCACCGGCTTCGGCGAGCCCTACATCATCAGCGTGGAGGGCATGGCGCCGCTGCGCGTGGAGCCGGGTGACTTCGTGCTGCTGCCGCATGGGCACGCGCACGTGCTGGCCTCGGCGGCGGGCGTCGCGCCCGAGCGGTTCGACGACCTCGTCGCGCGTGCCGGTATCCGGCCGAGTTTCGACACGCCGCTGCGCCTGAACGCGGGCGGCGGCGGCGCGGTCTGCGATCTCTACACGGGCATCGTGTTCTATCGCGAGGCCGTGCGCAATCCGCTCTTTTCGGTGCTGCCGCCGCTGATCCACGTGCGCAAGCACGACGCGGCGGTCGGCTCCTGGCTCGCCGACACGCTGATGTCGTTCATCCGCGAATCGATGGCTTGCCAGCCGGGGTGGGCCGTCGCGGCCGCGCGTCTCGCGGATGTGCTGCTCGTGCAGTTGCTGCGCGCGCATCTGGCGTCGGCGATCAGCCATACCGGCTGGCTGCGCGGTCTGATGGACCCGCAGATCGGCCGCGCGATCGCGCAACTGCATCGGCATCCGGAGCGCGACTGGACGGTCGAATCGCTGGCGGCCACGGCGGGCATGTCGCGATCGCGCTTCAGCGCGCGCTTCGTCGAACTGGTCGAGGAAACGCCCATCGGCCATCTGACCGCGTATCGCATGTATGTGGCGAGCGGCGCGCTGCGAGACTCGCGGCGACGGCTCATCGAGATCGCGACCAGCGTGGGCTATGCGTCGGAAAAAGCCTTTATTCGTGCGTTCCGGCGCTGGTCGGGCATGGCGCCCAAACAGTACGCGCGCAGCCTGCGCGATGTGACTTACGTGCCGCATCCGGCGGCCGCGTCGCCGCATTGACGCGGCATGTCAAATCAATAGTATGGATGCCGAATTATTTGGCGTTGCCGTGATCGACTCGAATCAGGGCGGCGGCGCCGGCATGAACGTGAACGAAGGCGTAGCGACGAATTTGTCGGCGGTCTCGCCCGAGAACATCTGGCCGGAATCGATCGTCAGTTTCAGGACCGGCGCGCCGGGCTTGAGATCGAGTTTGCGCAGCGAGACCCAGAACGTGTCGGGGCGCGTGGCCGAATCGAAGTAATAGACGAGATCGGTCTGATCGGCCACCGTGCGCCAGATCGTCGAGGAAAGATTGGGCGTCTCGGGCGTGCGGATGCCGAGCGGCACGCTCACCGAACGCATCACGCTCATCACGCTCGCCACCTGCTGAAACGCGCCGTTCTGCTGCGGCACGCCCGCCATGTAATTCGGATCGGGGCTCTTGGGAATCGCGTCGAGCAGGAACGAGGCGCGCACGAAACGGTCGGCGGCGCGGTTCGTGCCGGGCAGGAAGCTCAGGCCGCCGACGCTCTTCCAGTAAGTGTCGAGCGCGAGCTGTTCGCTGTAGATCGGCGAGTTCGTCATGATCTTGTAGGGTTTGCCGTGATGAATCATGAGCTTGCCGTCGAGATATTCGAGGATCGCCGAGTCGCCGCTCGCGTCGGAGAGCGAGAGGTGGATCGAAACCGGTTTGCCGCCGGGCAGCGGCGGCGCGATGATCTGGAACGGCTCCTTGCCGAGCGCGTCGACGGCCTCGCTCACGGTGGCGTAGCGGTCGAGCACGTATTGCGCCCACAGGCTGATCGCCATCGGCGGGCGCCCTGAGTCCGGCTTGCCGTAATCAGTCTCCGCGAGATAGAGCGCGTTGGCCACGAGGCCGCGTTCGTTCATGCCGTCCACGCTGCCGATGTCGTAACCCGAGACGATCACGCTGCCGTATTTCGAGCGCCAGTGCGGCGATTTCGGGCCCGCTTCGCCGGTGCGTTCGATGCCTGCCGGGAACACCCAGAGATTCGAGCGCATGTCCTCGGACCAGTCCATCGTGCGGCCCGTGATGACGAGGCCGCTGTCGCCAACGTAGAGCGCGCGCGTGCAGGCTTCGGCGAGCGGCGAGAGCGCGAAGGCCGTGCAGGCGAGCGTGGCGGCGGCCGCGAGCGCGGCGACGGGGCTCAGGGCGCGGCGTGTGAGGCGGGATCGAACGGAAAGCGACGACGCAGACGAGGCGGGAGTGCTCGGCGTGAAACGGGACATGGTTGCGCGCTCCAGAAGCGTGACGTACCCGGGACGGAAACTGGGAGAACGCCTGGATCATGCCACGGGAACGCGATGCGACGCGTCGTGCGTGGCCGGACACTTTAGAGCGGGGGGAATGCACAGAACTGCGCAGAAATGCGCGGATAGCGTGTTCCCCGACGAAGCGGGCCGTGCGTCGGCCGCCCGCTTCGCTTTTACTTCGCGCGGCTGCGCGTGGTCTTCTTCGCGGCGCTCGCGCGCGGCGCTTCCTTCGCCACCGGCGCGTGGCCGCCGTTGAGATCCTCGATCCACGACAGCGCGTCGGCATACGCGAGGAACTGGCGCAGATAGCCCGGCGAGAGTTCGCGCATCAGCAGCAGCGCGCGGTGCACGAGGCTGCTCGAATTCAGCGGGCCGGCGTTTTTCGGCACCTGATCGAGCGACTGCTGAACCTGCTGGTCGGCGCTGAGTTTCGACCAGACGTCGCGGAAGTAGTCGAGCAGATCGGCGGGTGGTCCGTTGCGGGCGTCGCGCGAGGCGTCCGCCGCGAGCGTCGCGAATGCGCGCTGCGGATCGTCTTTGGCGGACACCTCATCCTCAGCGCACGCGGCATGCGTCGCCGCCGCTTGCTCGATTCTCGCCGCGTAATCGGCGATCAGCGTATCGATGCGCGCGTCGAGCACGTGACGCGCCGCGCCGTCATGCGCGCTCGCGCGTTGCTCCAGCGTGTCGATCAGCGCATAGCGCACGGTGTCGAGCCGATCCGCGCCTTGCTCGCGCCACGCATCGAGCGTCGCGCGCGCGGACACCGAGGTTGATGCCGCAACCGGCGTATCGTCATTCATGAGCATTCGCCGCGGGCGCAGCCGAGGCCGGACGCGGCACGGCCGCGATTTCCACACGACGGTTCTTCGCGCGGCCGCTTTCGTCGGCGTTCGAACTGACGGGCTGCTCGGAACCGAACGCCGCCGCGAATACCGAACGCGCAGGCACGCCCGCGTCGATGAACGCGCGCGTCACCGTCAAGGCGCGCTCGGCGGACAGCTCCCAGTTGTCCGCGAAACGGCGATTGCCCGCGTGCACCTGCTGGTCGTCGGCGAAACCGCTGACCATCAGGATCTGGTCGCGGTCGTGCAGATACGCGGCGAGCGGCCCCGCGAGACTCTTGAGCAACTCGCGGCCCTCGGGCTGCAATTGATCGGAGTTCAGCGCGAACAGCACATTGCCGCTGATGCCGATGCGCCCGTTCACGAGCGTCACGCGTCCGGCCGCGAGCGGCCCGGCGAGCGCCTGTTCGAGCGTCTTGCGGCGCTGCGTTTCGATCTGCCGCTGCTTGACCTCGCTCGCGAGCTTCGACGACGCTTCGAGCTGCATGCCGATCACGCCGACGAGGATCAGCACGAACGCGCCCAGCAGCGCCGCCATCAGGTCGCCGAATGCGGCCCAGACCGGCGCGGTCGGCTCCGCGCCGCCGTCGATCTCGTCGTTCATGCGGCTTCAGCTCCCGCCTGAATGCTCAGGCGTTGCAGGTTCTCGACGATCTGCTTCTGCGACAGCAGGCTCAGATCGATCACTTCCTTCGCCTGCGCGACGTAGTAGGCGAGCTGGTCGTCGCTGCGCGCGAGCGACTTGTCGAGCGCGGTTTCAATACGCTGCAACTGCGTCATCAGCTTGTCGTTCGACTCGCCGAAGTGCTGCACGGCCTGGCCGAATGCATCGCCGAGGCTCGCCATTTCGACGGCGCTGCCCGTCACCTGGGCGGCCGCGCCTTCGAGCGTCTGCGCGCCGGTCTCGACCTGCTGATCGAAGCGCGCGCCCACGCGTTCCATGAGACCCGACGAGGTCTGCACGAGCGCGTCGATCGCCGTGCGCTGCTCGGTGCTCGCGTGATTCACGGCGTCGAGCAGCGTGGTGACGGTGGCGAGCAGACGGCCGCGCTCTTCGAGCATCGCGGTGTCCTGAACCATGCTCTCGGAGAGCTTCTGGCGCAGTTCGGCGACGACTTCGGCGGCCACGCGCGGCGCTTCCGAGGCGGCTTCGACGAGGCGCGAGATTTCGGCGATGGTGCCGTTGGCGTGCGCTTCGGTTTGCGTGGCGATATCGGTCGCGGTTTGCGCGAGCGCGTCGCAGATTGCCTGCTGGCGTTCCGTGGCGTGCGTGCTGGCGCGCTCCCAGGCGGCGGCGTTCGCATCGACGAGGCGCGCGATTTCGGCGAGTGTGCCGCTTGCGTGCGATTCGGTTTGCGTGGCGATATCGTTTGCGGTTTTCGCCAATGCGTCGCAAATGAATTGCTGACGCTCGGCGGCTTGCGTGCTCGCAGCTTGCCATGCGTTTGCGTTCGCTTCGGCAGCGCGCGCGATTTCCGCAATCGTGCCGCTTGCGTGCGATTCGGTTTGCGTGGCGATATCGTTTGCCGTTTTAGCAAGCGCATCGCAAATGAATTGCTGACGCTCGGCGGCTTGCGTGCTCGCAGCTTGCCATGCGTTTGCGTTCGCTTCGGCAGCGCGTGCGATTTCCGCAATCGTGCCGCTTGCGTGCGATTCGGTTTGCGTGGCGATATCGTTTGCGGTTTTTGCAAGCGCATCGCAAATGAATTGCTGACGCTCGGCGGCTTGCGTGCTCGCAGCTTGCCATGCGTTTGCATTCGCTTCGGCAGCGCGCGCGATTTCAGCAATCGTGCCGCTCGCATGCGCTTCGGTTTGCGTGGCGATATCGTTCGCGGTTTTCGCGAGCGCATCGCAAATGAATTGCTGACGTTCGGCCGCTTGCGTGCTCGCGGCTTGCCACGCGTTTGCATTCGCTTCGGCAGCGCGCGCGATTTCCGCAATCGTGCCGCTCGCATGCGCTTCGGTTTGCGTGGCGATATCGTTCGCGGTTTTCGCGAGCGCATCGCAAATGAATTGCTGACGCTCAGCCGCTTGCGTGCTTGCCGTTTGCCACGCTTGCGACGCGGCCTGCGCCGTACGCGTGATTTCGGCGATCGTGCTGTTCGTATGCGCTTCGGCGTGCGCGGCGATATCGCCCGCGGTCTTCGCGAGCGCGTCGTACACGGCTTGCTGTTTTTCCGCCGCCTGCGTGCTCGCGGCCTGCCACGCAGCGGAAGCCGACTCGGCCGCGCGCGCGATTTCGGCGATCGCGCCGCTCGCGTGCGTGCCCGTTTGCGCGGCGATCGCGTTCGCGGTCTGTTCGAGCGTCGAGCAGATCGCCTGCTGATGCTGCGTCGCCTGCGCGCTGGCCGTTTGCCATTCGTCGCGCAGCGTCGCGCCCATCGCGCCGAGCGTGTCGGTCCACGCCGCGAGACGCGTTTCGTCGCGCGCGACCAGTTGCGTTTGCAGGTCGGCGTGCGCTTCGTTGACCGCGCGCAGCAGCGCCGACGCGTGCTGTTCGAAGGTCGCCGCCGCCTGCGTGAGCGCCTGCTGGTTGTCGCCCGCGAGCTTTTCGCCCGCGCGCTCCTGACGCGCAAGCGCATCGTGCCAGGCCTGCGAGACTTCGGCGTTCGCGCTGGCGTGGCGCGTCGCCACGTCTTGCAGCAGGCTCGCGGAACGCGCCTCGAAGCTCGCGTTGAAACGTTCGAGCGCGTCGTGCAGATCGCGCGCGAGCGCTTCGCCCGAGCGGCGTTGTTCGGCGAGCGCGTCCGTCCAGATGCCGGCGACGCGCGCGGTGTTGGCTTCGAAGCCCGCCGTGAGCCCGTCGAGCTGGCGCTCGACCGCCTGCGTGAGCGTGCCGTGCAGCGCGGCGCTTTCGCGCGCGAGGCCGGCCATCGTCGCTTCCACGACCGGTGCGAACGCCTGGCCCGCGGCGCGCGCGCTTTCCGCCGCGCTCGACTTGAGCGCTTCGCCAACCGAGGCCGCGAGACGCGTGTAAGTGGCTTCGGCGCTGCCGAGGAACGCCTGCTGGCTCGCGAGCTGACGCTCGCCTTGGGCGGCGCCCTGGCGTTCGATGGCCTGCATCATCGATTCGAGGCGTTCGACGAGCGCGGGCATCGCTTCGGCCTGGCGCTGCATCAGCGCGAAGTTGGCTTCGCGCTGATGCGCGTGCGAGAACGGGCGCAAGGCGGTCGCGACCTGCGCGTCGAGGCGCTGGGCGGCTTCGATGCGTTCGCGGCGGCACAGCGCGGAAAGCAGGCCGAGCATGGCCGAGCTGGCCACGCCCGCGATCGAGGTGCCGAATGCGAAGCCGAGGCCGCGGATCGGCGCGGACAGCGCGGCGCGGATGGCGTCGAGATCGGTGGCGCCGTCGAGCGCCGCGCCGGTGCCGCGCAGCGTGTTCACCATGCCGAGCAGCGTGCCGAGCATGCCGAGCAGCACCAGCATGCCGACCAGATAGGGCGTCAGCGACGGGCCGGGCAGCGCGGCGCGCTCGCCTTCGACGCGTGCGCGCACGGCGCTGCGCAGACTCGGATGCAGCGTGTCGAGCCAGCCGCCGAGGGTGGCCGGCGGTTTCGCGAGGCCGCTGACGGCCTGAGCGAGCGTCGCCGTGGCCTTGCGGTAGCGATGCAGTTCGAGCGCGCCGCCCACGTAGAAGGCGCCGATCAGCACGGTGACGGCGAGCGCGGGCGTGTTCGTGCCGGCGTAGCCGGCGGCGATCCAGCACACGGCGACGAGACCGGCGAGGAACACAACGAGATCGATTCGAAGTCTGGACATAGTGCTTGGGCTAGCGGGCGCGAAGGGCGGCGATGAGCCCTTCGACCGGTTGAAACCGAACATCCAGTTCGGCGAGCAATACGCTCTGCATATCCTTGCGGAACGTGTCGAGCCAGGCCTGCGGGCCGGGCGCGCCACGGTCGGCGGGCGATTGGGCGGCGGCGCCTGCCGGGGTGTCGGCGGCTGGCGTGGCTGCGGGTGCTGCGGTTGGCGCTTGGGTCGGTGCTTCCGCCTGCTTTGTGGCGTCGGCTTGCGCCTCTAACTCAGCCTGCGCTGCTTTCGCGGCCTTGCGCAGACGCTCGAAATGCGCGCCCAGCAGGCCCGGCACCGTACCGAGCAGGCTGCGTTCACGCGCAGCGAGCGAGCGCTCCATGGCGGCGTCGAGCGTCGCGAGCTTCGCCATCGGCGCCGATTGCACGGCGAGGCGGCTGCGCAGACGCGTGCGCAGGTCGCCGATGTCGCTCTCCATCTTCTGCTGCAGCGCGAGGTAGCACTGGCGATAGAGCGCGAAATCGGCGGCCATCTCGGGCGTTTCCGGCACCTGTGCGCGCGCCTGCGCGAGCGCCGCGCCGCGCAGCGCGCGTTTGGCGGGCGCGAGCAGGGCGTCGCAGGCAATCGCCTTCGAGAGCGCGGAACGCAGTTCGAGACCGCGTTGCGCCTCGTCGGCGCCATTCGTGCGCGCGCCCGCTGCCGCCGCCATGCTCGCGGCAGGCGCGGACAGCACCGTCGAGAGCGCGATCGCGTCGGTCCAGCCGAGCCATTGGCTCAGCCGGTCCGCGAGCGGCTGCTCCGACGCGAGCACCTCGGTTTCACCGAAGCGCGCCAGAATGCGAACGAGGGCCGGACCGCTTAGCGACGTGCGCTTAGCCGGGCCTTGCGGGGGAGGGACCATACCACAACAGGCAAAAAAGGCAGCAGTTTACACGGCGGCGCACCGGGCTTCGCGGTTTTGCGCGTGGGCGCGCGACGAGCATCTCGCCGGCGCGCGCTAAGCTGCTGTTTTTGTAGGCTTTCGGCGCTGTCAAGTCCGTAAAGTCCGGAGCGCGGTTAGGGAGTGCGGTAAATGGGGGCCGGTAAGGTTACCCATTCGGCCAGGTTGTTTGGCGGCCAGGAGTGGACTAAGATGGACTAACTTCCACGGATTTCAGACGAGCGCCGCCATGTCCACGGTCAACATTCACGAAGCGAAAACGCATTTCTCGCGGCTCGTCGACGCCGCCGCGAACGGCGAGGAGATCGTGATTGCCAAGGCCGGCAAGCCCGCCGCGCGGCTCGTGCCCATCGAGCCGCTGAAGGCCAGACGCCGGTTCGGCGGCATGAAGGGCGAGATCCGGATTGCGGACGACTTCGACGCCCCGCTGCCCGACCACGTCATCGCCGATTTCGAGGGCCGCTAATGCGTTTGCTGCTCGATACGCATGTCTATCTGTGGGCGCTGATGGACGACCGGAAGCTGGGCAAGGCGGCGCGCAAGCTGATCCTCGACGCCGATGAGGTCTACGTCAGCAGCGCGAGCATCTGGGAAGCGTCGATTAAATCCAGCCTCGGAAAGCTCGACGTGGATATCGAACAGCTCGTCGAGCAGATCGAGGCAAGCGGTTTCCGGGAGTTGCCGGTGCGCGCGCTGCATGCGGCCCGCGTGCGCAGCCTGCCCGACATTCATCGCGATCCATTCGACCGCATGCTGGTTGCGCAGGCGCTGACCGAACCGCTGCGGCTCATGACCGCCGACGCGCATCTGTCGAAATACACCGAACTGGTGTTGTCCGTTTAGGCACGACCAGGCGGCGCTGTGTACGCGCGCCGCCCGCTCCCCTCCACACTCACCCCGCATTCACCCCTTCGTCGCCCCGAACGTCAGCCCCGCGACGAAGTGCTTCTGCATCGCGAAGAACATCGCCACCGAAGGCAGCGCCGCGAGGATCGAGCCCGCCGACACCAGATTCCACGCCGTCGTCCATTGACCCTTGAGCGCGGCCACGCCCACGGTGATCGGCGCGGCGTCGTCGCCTTGCGTGAGACACAGCGCCCAGAAGTAGTCGTTCCACACGAACGTGAACACCAGAATGCCGAGCGCCGCGAGCGCCGGGCGGATCAGCGGCAGGATGATGCGGAAGAACACGGTCCATTCGTTCGCGCCTTCGATGCGCGCCGCTTCCACCAGTTCGAACGGCAACTGCTTGATGAAATTGCGCAGGAACAGCGCGCAAAAGCCGGTCTGAAACGACAGGTGAAACAGAATCAGGCCGCCCACGCTGTTATAGAGGCCGAGCTTGAGCGTGAGGTCGCGCACCGGAATCATCAGCACCTGGATTGGCACGAAATTGCCCGCGACGAAGGTCGCGAACAACGCTGAATTGCCCGGAAAGCGATAGATCGCGAGCGCGAAACCGGCCATCGCCGCGAGCGCGATCGCGCAGACCACCGAAGGCACGGTGATCAGCACGCTGTTCCAGAAGTAATGGAGCATCGGCGAGGCGGTGAGCGCTTCGCGATAGTTGTCGAACATCGCGAAGTGGCGCGGCCAGCCCCAGTAATTGCCTTCGTTGAGTTCGTCGGTGGAGCGCACGGACGTCATCAGCACGGCGAGCATCGGCAGCAGCCAGATCACGAGCGCGATCGGCAGCGAGAGCTTGTAGAGCCGGCGCGGCGCGGGCTTCCATTTGTCGACGGGAATCGGAAACATGAGCGTGTCCTCGGTTTGGCTCGATCAGTGCTCGTTCTTCAGCAGACGGCGCAGGTGATAGACGATGTAGAGCAGCATGATCGCGAACAGCACGACGGCGATCGCGGCGGAATAGCCGAGCCGGTAATACTTGATGGCCTGGTCGTACATGTAGTACGCGAGCACCGTGGAGCTTTCGAACGGGCCGCCGCCCGTCATCACGGAGATCAGGTCGAAGCTGCGCAGCGCGCCGATGATCGTCACCACCACGGCCATGAAGGTCGTCGGGCGCAGTTGCGGCAGGATCACGTGCCACAGCAGCGACCAGCCCTTCGCGCCTTCCATGCGCGCGGCTTCGATCTGCTCGCTGTTGAGCGTCGTGAGACCGGTCAGGTAGAGGATCATGCAGTACGCCGTCTGCGGCCAGAGCGCCGCGAAGATGATGCCGGGCGTGGCGTAGTGCGGGTCGCCCAGCACCGGAATGCCGTGGCCGAGCAGCAGCGCGAGCAGGCCGAAGGTGGGATCGTAGAACCACGAATACACGAGCCCGACCACCACGCCCGAGAGCACGAAGGGCGCGAAGAACAGCGACTTGACGATGCGGATGCCCGGCACCGCCTGGTTCAGATAGAGCGCAATGGCGAGCCCCATCGGCGGCGCGAGCAGAAAGAGCGCGAGCCAGATGACGTTGTTCTTCAGCGCGGTGTAGAAGGTGGGCGCGTGAAAGAGTTCGACGTAATTGGCGAGGCCGACGAAACTCGCGTCGCTCATGCCGTCCCAGTTGTAGAACGAGAGGCGGATGGTCGAGAGAATCGGCCAGACCACGTAGATCGCGACCATGATGCAGGCGGGCGCGAGAAAGAGGCACGCGGCGCGGCGCTGGCGGCGCGCGGTGGGCGAAATGCGCCGGTTCGGTCGACCGGCGGCGGGCGCGGTGCGCGGCGCGTTCGAGTGGCCGTTGCCGGAACTCGACGCACCCGAAGGGCCGGACGCGTTGGGCGTGTCGTGCGAGGCACGGATCGTTGAAGTCACGGGGCGAACCACCACAAACCTCCAGTGCGAATCATGAGGCGGCGCGCGGCATGCAGCCATCGCGTGGGCATCGCGCGCGCCGCCGCCATCGGCTTACTTCTTGTAGATACGCTTGCGCGCGTCTTCGAGCTGCGCGAGGATCGAATCGATCTTCGTCGGATCGGCCATGAATTGCTGCATGCCCTTCATGCCTTCGTCGGCCATTTCCTTGGTCATGTCGCGATCGTAGAACTGCGCGATGCCGCCCTTCGTGTTCGCGAGAATCTGGAAGCCGATCTTCGAGATCGCGTCTTCCGGTTCCGGCGACTTGCTGTTGGCCGACAGCGAGCCCAGACCCTTCGCGAGCTGCGCGCCCACTTCAGGCGTTTCGGCGAAGGCGAGGAACGCGTGCGCGTCGGCCTTGTTCTTCGCTTTCGCCGGAATATGCAGCGATTCGACCGGACCGTCCTCGGCCGTCGGCACATTCGAGTCGATGATCGGGAACTGGAAGTAGCCCATCTGCTGCTTCACCGTGGGGCTGAAACCGCCCGTGATGAAGGTGCCCATCAGCATCATCGCGGCCTTGCCCTGGAACAGGAACGGCTGCGCGGCGTCGAGGTCGTAGGACAGCGAGTTGTCGATGAAATAGCCGGCGTCGAGCAGTTGCTTCCACGTTGTGTAG
The DNA here is from genome assembly GCF_014171495.1 of Paraburkholderia tropica. NCBI lineage: Bacteria > Pseudomonadati > Pseudomonadota > Betaproteobacteria > Burkholderiales > Burkholderiaceae > Paraburkholderia > Paraburkholderia tropica. Next base: position 396,532 of record NZ_CP049137.1, on the reverse strand, counting down.
ACCTTCTTCACGCGCGGGTCGGTGTACGGCACTTCGCCCGCCATGAGCTGCTGGTGGAACTTGTTGCCGTTCAGGCGCAGGTCGAGATAATCGAACCAGCCCGCGAGTGTCCACGCGTCGCGTCCGCCCACGGCGATCGGCGTGATGCCGGCGGCTTTGAGCTTCTTGCAGTCGTCGAGAAACTCGTTCCAGGTTTTCGGCTCGTTCGCGATGCCGACCTTCTGGAACAGGTCCTTACGATAGAACATGCCCCACGAGTAATAGACCGTGGGCGCGGCGTACTGCTTGCCGTTGTACGTGGACGATTCCTTCGTCGACGCATACATCGTGTCCCAGCCGTTCTTCTGCCAGTCGCCGCTCAGGTCTTCGAACAGGCCGCGCTTCGCGTAGAACGCCATGCGCTCGCCGTTGTGCCAGTTCACGATGTCGGGCGGCGCGGTCGTGAGCCAGTTCGGCAACTGCACCTTGTACGCTTCCTCGTCGACGAACGACACCTTCACGTCCGTGCCGGGGTGCGTCTTCTTGAACTCGTCGATCACCTGAGTCCACACGGCGCGCTGGCTCGCGCCCTTGAACGCGATGTTCACTTCGAGCGTGCCGGCTTGTGCCGGGGTCGCGAGCGCGCCCGTGAACGCGGCGGTCGCGAGCGCGACGGCGACGAGCAGGGTGCGGGGTTGCATGGTCATGGCCTGTCTCCTTGGTTTTACGTCGTTGTCAGTGCTGCCGTTTGTGTCGAAAAGTGTCGAAAAGTGCTGAATGCCCTGCGTTTTATGCTGCTGCCGAGCGATACGCCGAGACGCCCTGCGGCTCGATCGCGCGCGTGCCGATCACGAAGTCGCTATCGGGGATCGCCGCGTCGATCGTGTGCGTGCCGGGGCCGTAGTTGAAGACCCACGTGAGGCCGCCGCGACGGCTCACGCGCACGGCGTCGCCGAGCGGCGTGGGGGCGAGTCCCGCTTCGCTGGCGATCCGCGCGAACAGCGCCTGGGTGGCGTCGTCGTCGAACAGACTCGCGAGATAGTGCACCGCGCCGTGCTTCACGTAAGCGGGATGGCCGTCGGCGAAACGCGCGCGGACTTCGCTCGCGCCGTCCTGCGCTGCATCGCTCGATTCGCTCAATTCGACCAGATCGCGCCAGTGGCGGGCGTGACCCGTTTGCGCGCCGAACGCGACCGGTTCGGTCACATTGGGACGCAGCGATTCCACGCGCCACACGCGCACCGGCAGGAGCGACGCGAGCGGGCCCGGCGGCAGATTCGCGGGAATCTGCAGATCGACGGTCTTCGAGCCGGTACGCGGACCGACGATCACCTGCGCGCCCGACTGCGCGAGACGCTGCGCGAAGTCGTCGGGCAGCACGGGCAGCGGCGGCACGACCACGAGCTTGTAGCCGTCGAGCGGCGCATGCGCGGACACGATGTCGACGTCGAAACCGAGCGAGCGCAGCGCCGAGTAATACTCCACGGCAAAGCGCGGATAGTGGAAGTCCGCGCCTTGCGGATGCACTTCGAACAGCCACTTCGCTTCGTAATCGAACACCAGCGCGACGGGCGTTTTTACTTGCGCGTTCGCATCGGCTTGCGCGTCGGCGAGCACGGTGCGGATTTCCTCGGCCACGCGCGCGGCTTCGCTGCCGCCGATATCGAGCCGGTTGTCGGGCGTGTTCAGCCCGGCATGCATCTGCTCCTGCGCGAACGGCGCCTGACGCCAGCGGAAATACGACACGCAGCCCGCGCCGTGCGCGAACGCTTCCCAGCTCCACAGGCGCACCATGCCCGGCAGCGGCGCGGGATTCCACTGCGCCCAGTTGACGGGGCCGGGCTGCTGCTCCATCACCCAGAACGGCAGCTTCGACATGCCGCGATACACATCGTGATTGAACGACGCGAAGTCGGGATGGCCCGTGCGCAGATAACGCGCCTTCACGTCCGGCGCATACCACTGCTCCTCGAGCGCGCCGAGCGGATAGCTGTCCCACGATGCCACGTCGAGATCGGCGGCCACCTTGTAGTGATCGAACTCCGTGAACAGCTGCATGAAGTTGTGCGCGATGGGACGGCCCGGCGAATGCGCGCGGATGATGTCCACCTGCATGCGGTTGTAGCGCTGCACCTCGTCGGACGCAAAGCGGCGATAGTCGAGCCGATGCGAAGGATGCGCTTCCGTGACGGTGCCGATGGGCGCGTCGATCTCGTCGAAACTGCGGTACTCCATGCTCCAGAACACCGCGCCCCACGCCGTATTGAGCGCGCCGATGCTGCCGTAGCGCGCCTTGAGCCACTCGCGAAAACGCTTCACGGCTGCCGGCGAATAGCTGACGACGGTGTTGTGGCAGCCATATTCGTTATCGGTCTGCCAGTAAGCGACGGCGGGATGCTGGCCGTAGCGTTGCGCGACCGCTTCGCAGATGCGCTTCGACGCCTCGTAATACTCGGGCGACGAAAAATCATAGTGACGACGCGAGCCGAACGCGCGCACGCGGCCGTCCGCGCCCACGGGCAGAATCTCCGGATGGCGGTCGATCAGCCACTTCGGCGGCGTGGCCGTGGGCGTGCACATGACCACTTTCAGGCCCGCGTTGCCGAGCGTGTCGACGGCGCGGTCGAGCCAGCCCCAGTCGTATTCGCCGGGCGACGGTTCCATGCGGCTCCATGCGAATTCGGCGATGCGCACCTGCTCGATGCCGAGCGCCTTCATGCGCGCGGCGTCGTCCTTCCACATCGCTTCCTGCCAGTGCTCGGGTAGTAGCAAACTCCAAGACGCATTGCGGTGTCCTCTTTTCGTTGGGTTCGTGCGCGCGTTCCGAATCGATACGGATTCCTGATCGATCGAACGCGTGCGCGTGGATTCAGGCGTGAGTCTCGACGGTGTCGAGCGGCGCGACGGCGAAACCGTCTTCCGCGAACAGATGGCAGAGCGCGGCGCTCGCGCGGAAATGCGCGGTGTCGCCGGAACCGAGACGCGCGTCGCCGGGCGCCTTGGCGATCAGCACCGCGCCGCCGGGCTGGTCCAGATGCACGTAGCTGTGCTCGCCGAGCGCTTCCACGAGCGTGACCTTGCGCGTGAGCGCGAGCGTGCCGGCTTGCGGCGCGGCGGCTTCGTGCACGGGTTCGAGATGCTCGGGCCGCACGCCGAGCGTGACCGGCGCGCCCACCGCGAGCGTGCCGCCCTGGCGCGGCAGCGTGAGCGTTTCGCCGCTGCCGTCGAGCGTGACGCTCACGCCGTTCGTGTCGATGGCGGTCACCGTCGCGGCCAGAAAATTCATGCGCGGCGAACCGATGAAGCCCGCCACGAAACGGCTCGCGGGCCGGTGATACAGATCGAGCGGCGCGCCCACCTGGGCGATGCTGCCATATCGTTCGGTATCCTGACCGCTGTGCAGCAGCACGATCTTGTCGGCGAGCGTCATCGCCTCGATCTGGTCGTGCGTGACGTAGACCACGCTCGCTTCGGCGAACTGCTTGTGCAGGCGCGCGATTTCGATGCGGGTCTGGCCGCGCAAGGTGGCGTCGAGATTCGACAGCGGTTCGTCGAAGAGAAACACGCCCGGTTCGCGCACGATCGCGCGGCCGATGGCCACGCGCTGGCGCTGGCCGCCCGAGAGCGCTTTCGGATGGCGTTCGAGCAGCGCTTCGAGCTGCAGAATACGCGCGGCTTCGCGCACCTTGCGGTCGATATCGGCTTTCGGGGTTTTCGCGAGCTTCAGGCCGAAGGCCATGTTCTCGTAGACCGTCATGTGCGGAAAGAGGGCGTAGCTCTGGAACACCATCGCCACGCCGCGCTGCGCGGCGGGCACGTCGTTCACGAGTTTGCCGCCGATCGACACGTCGCCGTCGGTGACGTCTTCGAGTCCCGCGATCATGCGCAGCAAGGTGGATTTACCGCAGCCCGAAGGTCCAAGAAACACGCAGAATTCGTTTTTGCCGATCTCCAGATCGACATCGCGGATCACCGGCGCGTTGTCGCCGTAGGCCTTCTGCACGCCTCTCAAGGAAATGCTCGCCATGCGTCCCGTCTCCATGTTTTAATCGGCACGAAGCGGAGATTAAGCGCTTAATCAGGCAACCGAAAAAAATCGATCGTGGGCGCGATCGCAGGTTGCTTGTCTCCGGATTCGTTTTGAATGCGAGGTCTATGGTGCCGTCGCCGCATGCGATCAGGCAAATGTTGAAACGCATTCCCATATATTGAGCTTTCATGCCCACGCCCACTCTTGCCGAAGTCGCGCGCCATGCCGGCGTCACGCCCGCGACCGTGTCCAACGTGCTGCGCGGACGCGGTCGCGTGGGCGAGGCCACGCGCGAACGCGTGCTGGCGGCGATCGCGGCGCTCGGCTACCGTCCGCATCTGCCCGCGCGTGCGCTCGCGGAGGGCCGCGCGCCCACGATGGCGCTGATGGTGCCGAGTATCGCCAATCCGTTTTATCCGGAGTTCGCGCTCGCAGTCGAAAACGCGCTGCGCAATACCGGGCAATTCCTCATCATCTGCAATACCGACGGCGATCCGGTGACGGGCCGCGCGTATCTGGAGCAGATTGCCGGCACGCTGTCCGAAGGCGTGCTCGTGACCAATGCGAACCTCGATTTCGACGATCTGCGCCGCACCGAATCGCGTGGCGCGCCGGTCGTGCTGTGCATGTGGGAACGTCCGCTCGAACCGCCGGGCCTGCCGTGCGTGGCCGTGGATTTCCGGCTCGCGGGCGAACTCGCGGCGCGTCATCTGATCGAGCTGGGACATCGGCGCGTGGGCGCGATCGTCGGCAGCAAGGCGACGGGCATTCATGCGGCGCGCTACGAAGGTTTTCTCGATGCGATGCGCGCGGCGGGGCTCGACGGCGCGGCCGCGCCGACCATCTTCACGCCCGATACCACGCAGTGCGGCTACGCGGCGGCGCGCGAACTGCTCGGCCGCCACCCCGATCTCACCGCGCTGTTCACGACCAACGATCTGCCCGCGCTGGGCGCGATGCAGGCCGCCGCCGATCTGGGCTTCGACGTGCCGCGTCAGTTGTCGGTGGTCGGCATCACCGACATTCAGCTGGCGAGCGAATCGCGGCCCGCGCTGAGCACGGTCGCGGTGCCGACGGCGGAAGCGGCGGGGCTGGCGGTGAAGCTGCTGCGCGAGCTGATCGCGCAGACGGGGCGAGCGGCGAAAGAGCGCAAGGCGCCGCGCGAGGCGACGGTGTGCGTGACCTCGGCGCCGCGGCTCGTGGTGCGGGCCTCGACGGCGCGCGCGCCTACGGCTTGAGGAGCGTCATGCGCTCGATCTGGCGCACGACTTCGTCGCGCAGTTCGGGCGACATGTCCTGATAGCCGAGCAGGTCGGAGATCCACAGGCCGTCTGCCGCGAGACGGCAGATCATGAGACGCGCGGCCTGATCGAGCGGCAGCGGATCGGGGCGCGTCCACTTGCGCATCGGCGTGGAATAGCGCTCGCGAATCTCGGGGTCCGTCATCATCGCGGCGACCAGCACGCGCAGCACGTTGGTGCTGGCGGCCGGACTCGTTTCGTCGATGGTGGTGTGCAGATAGGCGCGCGACGCTGCGCCGCGCGCGTCCTTGCGGTCGGCGGCGAGGCGCGTTTCCATCTGGTCCTCGAAACGTTCGAGCGTCTGCTCGAACAGGGCGTCAAGGAGTCCTTGCTTGTTGACGAAGTGATATTGCAACGCGCCCTTGGTTACGCCGGCGCGCTCCGCGACGGCTTCGAGCGTGACGGCCTGCACGCCGTGATCGGTGGCGATATCGGACGCGGCCTGCAGCAATTGCGCACGCACCTGCGCCGGGGCTTTCTTGCGACGCGTGCCGGAAGCCGGGGCCTCGGATTTCGTCGCGGGCTTTGATGCGGGCTTCGATGCGGGCTTCGGAGTGGCTTTCCGGGCGGATTCCGCCGTGGATTTCGCGGCGCTTTGTGCGGGAGTTTTGGGCGCCGGCGTCTTGCGGGTGGCGCGCGGCTTCGTAGCGCTTTCGGCGCGTCCGGCAGCGCGCGCCGGTGCGTTGACGTTGAGATTCTTCATGGTTCGATCTTACCATTGCCGACGGCGGCGCAAAACATTCCGTACGGATGGTATTATTCGCGCCATGAAAAAATCCGACCTGCCATTCGCGGCGCTGCTCGACGCCGCCATCGTGCGCGGACGCGACGCGCTCGCGCGCCGCCAGGCGCCCGACGGAAGCTGGTGCTTCGAGCTGGAATCCGACGCCACGATCACGGCCGAATACATCCTCATGATGCATTTCATGGGCAAGATCGACACCGTGCGCCAGGAGAAAATGGCGCGCTATCTGCGTGCGATCCAGCGTCTCGAAACGCACGGCGCGTGGGACCTCTACGTCGACGGCGCGCCCGACGTCTCGGCCAGCGTGAAGGCCTATTTCGCGCTGAAAGCCGCCGGCGACGCGCCCGACGCGCCGCACATGAAGCGCGCGCGCGACGCCATTCTCAAGCTCGGCGGCGCGGCGAAGTCGAACGTCTTCACGCGCATCCTGCTCGCCACCTTCGGCCAGGTGCCGTGGCGCGCCACGCCGTTCATGCCGATCGAGTTCGTGCTGTTCCCGAAGTGGGTGCCGATCTCGATGTACAAGGTCGCGTACTGGGCGCGCACGACCATGGTGCCGCTGCTCGTGCTCTGCTCGCTCAAGGCGCGCGCGCGCAATCCGCACGCGGTGTCGATCGCCGAACTGTTCGTCACGCCGCCGGACGAGGAGCGCGACTACTTTCCGCCCGGCAAAGGCGTGCGCAAGCTGTTTCTCGCGCTCGACCGCACGATACGCCATATCGAACCGCTGATTCCGGGCGCGCTGCGCAAGCGCGCGATCCGTCACGCCGAAGCGTGGTGCGCCGAGCGCATGAACGGCGAAGACGGCATGGGCGGCATCTTTCCGCCGATCGTCTACAGCTACCAGATGATGGACGTGCTTGGCTATCCCGAGGACCACGCGCTGCGCCGCGACTGCGAAAACGCGCTCGAAAAACTGCTGATCGAGCGCCCGGACGGCAGCGTGTATTGCCAGCCGTGCCTCTCGCCGGTCTGGGATACCGCGTGGAGCACGATGGCGCTGGAGCAGGCGCTCGCGGTGCCTGCGGAAGAAGCCGTCGAAGCGTCGGGATCAATGGGCGAAACGCGCGCGGCCTCCACGCCGGTCGCGCAACTCGACCGGCAGATCGCGCGCGCTTACGACTGGCTCGCCGAGCGTCAGGTCGACGACCTCAAGGGCGACTGGATCGAGAACGTGCAGCCCGACGTGCCGCCGGGCGGCTGGGCGTTCCAGTACGAGAATCCGTACTATCCGGATATCGACGACAGCGCGGTGGTGGCGGCCATGCTGCATCGTCGCGGTCGTGCCGAAGCGCGCAGGACGGGCCGCGATCCGTACGCAGCGCGCGTGTCGCTCGCGCTCGACTGGATGCGCGGTCTGCAATCGCGCAACGGCGGTTTCGCGGCCTTCGACGCCGATTGCGACCGCCTCTATCTGAACGCGATTCCGTTCGCCGATCACGGCGCGCTGCTCGATCCGCCGACCGAAGACGTGTCGGGCCGCGTGTTGCTGTGTTTCGGCGTGACGGGCCGCGAAGAGGAGCGCGCCTCGCTCGCGCGCTGCATCGACTACATCAAGACGACGCAGCGCGAGGACGGCAGCTGGTGGGGACGCTGGGGCACCAACTATATTTACGGAACGTGGAGCGTGCTGGCGGGACTCGCGCTCGCGGGCGAAGATCCGCGCCAGCCGTATATCGCGCGCGCGCTTGCCTGGCTCAAGGCGCGCCAGCACGCGGACGGCGGCTGGGGCGAAACCAACGACAGCTATATCGACGCGAAACTCGCGGGCACCAATGGCGGCGAGAGCGCGTCGAATTTCACGGCGTGGGCGTTGCTCGCGCAAATGGCATTCGGCGACTACGAATCGGAGTCGGTGCAGCGCGGGATTGCGTATCTGCTCTCGGTGCAGGACAGCGACGGTTTCTGGTGGCATCGCTCGCATAACGCACCGGGTTTCCCGCGCATTTACTACCTGAAGTATCACGGCTATACCGCGTATTTCCCGCTCTGGGCGCTGGCGCGCTATCGCCGTCTCGTGGAAGCGGGGCGCGCGAAAATCGCGTGATTTCTGCCTGAGCGCGGCGTGATGATGGCCGCATGACATCCAGACGCCACTCGAACGAGTGGCGTTTGCATTTTGAAAGCTTGGGCGGGTGCGAGGAAAGGGTGGCCGATCGCGTTCAAGCTTCGCCGGGCGCTGCCGATATCCCGGGTAGAGGGTCGTGCAGAGCGGGGACAGATGCGCAGGACATCCCGGCGAGCGCCAGCCAAAACGACGCAGAAACGACGCAATTCCTTAGACAAATTCCATGAAGACGATCCAGCCAGGCGTCGACGAACGCACCACGCTCACCAGCAACAACCGCTTAGAACTCCTGCTGTTTCGCCTCGGCGAGGCGCGTCCGGGCGCCGGGCGCGGGCTTTACGGCATCAACGTGTTCAAGATCCGCGAAATCGTGACGATGCCGGAAGTCACGCCGATCGCCGGTTCGCCCGCGCATCTGGTGGGCGCGGTCGATATTCGCGGCCAGATCATTCCGGTGATCGACATTGCTTCGCTGATCGGTTCGGCGTCGGACAAGCCGCCCGCGATCCTGCTCATCACCGAATTCTCGCGCGGCACCCAGGCGTTCGCGGTGGAGGAGGTCGAGGACATCATCCGCCTCGAATGGAAGGAAGTGCTGAGCGCCGAATCGAGCGGCACGTCGGGCTACGTGACGGGGATCGCGCGCATCGACGCGGGCAATGGACAGACGCGTCTCGCGCAGGTGCTCGACGTCGAGCAGGTGATGCGCGACGTGTTCCCGGAGCAGCACGAAGACGTGAAGCCCGAAGCGGTGGGCGACGCGCTGCGCACGGCGGGCGGCCGCATTCTCGCCGCCGACGATTCGGGCTTCGCGCGTGCGCTGATCGGTCAGGCGCTCACGGCGCTCGAAGCGCCGCATGTGATTGCGTCGAACGGCGAAATGGCGTGGCAAATGCTGCTGAAGATCGCGGAGGAAGCTGCGCAGGAAAAGGTGCCGGTGCGCGAGAAAGTGTCGCTCGTGATTACCGATCTGGAAATGCCCGAGATGGACGGCTTCATGCTCACACGCAAGATCAAGGCCGACGATCGGCTCAAGCATATTCCCGTGATCATTCACTCGTCGCTCACGGGCGCGGCAAACGAAGCGCACGCGCGCAACGCGGGCGCGAACGGCTACATCACGAAGTTCGCCCCGGCCGAATTGTCCGCGGCGATCCGCAAGGCGCTCGCCGCATGAACGCGGAACAGTCGCCGCTGCAACGAACCCCCTGTAACACATAACAACGCTTCTCTCTGGTTCCGGGCGCCGACGACAAAGCCCCGGAACCGCTCCGTGCCGACCTTCGGGTCGGCTTTTTTTTGCGTTGTGCGGAGCGGGGCGGTTTTGCGTTACAGCGCGTGCTGCACGGTGCGCGCCGAGTCGGTGATGTCCTGGCCGAAGCCGGCGATCGTATTGCAGGCCGAAAGGCCGAGCGTCGTGGCGGCGACCAGAAGAATCGCCAGAATGCGAATGTACATATAAACCCCGCGTGGTAATCGAACGCCGGCTGTGCGCTTTATTGCGTTCTGTGAACCGGCGTGAACGGGAGTTTATCAGCACTCGATGCGCGCGCACCTTACATTAACTTGCGGGTCGCGCGCGCGAGGTCTGAATCAATGCACGCGATCCGCGTGGGCGTTGACGTCGATAGCCGGCACTGCATGCGCATCGTCGCGCGAAGCCGAGTGTGTGCGCCCGGTGCTCGCGGTGCGCTTCGCGCGCCAGCGTGCGTAAGCCGCCGTCATCAACGGCGCGAGCAGCGACGTGACGATGGTCGAGGCCGCGATTTGCGGCGTCGCCACCGACACGAGCGCGCCGAGGCGCGGATCGACGGCGGCGATCGCGGTCGGCGTCGCAACCGCGTTGCCGGCCGTGGTCGAGGCCGCCATGCCGCCGACGCCCGAGCCGCCCATCAGGCGCGACGCCAGCACGTTGAACACGGCGCCCGCCGCGAGCGTGATCAGGCCGAGCACGATGCCGGACAGACCCGCGCCGAGAATCGCATGCAGATTGATCTGCGCGCCGAGCCCGAACGCGAAAAACGGAATCAGCAGATCGCCGCCCGACTTGAGGAATTTGCGCATGTCGGCGTCGAGATTGCCGAGCACCATGCCGATGACGATCGGCAGGATCGTCGCCACGAGATCGAGCACGGGAATCTTCGCGAGGCCGGACAGCCCGAGCGCGACCATCGTGATGAACGGGCCTTCGAGGATCGACTGCACCGCGAGCGCGCCGCGATCCATTTCATCGCCGAATTGCCGCGTCAGTGCGGCGTAGAGACCCATGTTTGCATTGGTGACGGCCGCGATGATCGCCATGCCGGATAAACCGAGAAACCCTTGCGCGCCGAAGAATTTGCTGACCACGAGCCCGATCAGCACACCGCTGACGAGTTTCGCGATCGTGATCGCCGCGCCGTTTCGAAGCGCACGCGGCGCGGTGCGAAACTGAATTTCGGCGCCCATGCAGACGAAGAACACCGCGAGAATCGGCAGCGCGCCATGCGCGAGTTGCGTCGAGAAACTGCCGATGCCGAGCACGCGCGGCGCGAATGTATTGAGTACGCTACCCCAGAGCAGAGGGATGACCATCATCCCTCCAGGAAAGCGTTCGATGGCCTGTTTGATTTTCACCTTGAGTCTCCTGCTTATTCTGGCGCGCACGCATGCGGGCGTGCGGCCGGTTTTCATTCTTCAAAGGTCATGCGAGGCGATGGCGCGGCATGCCGCGCGCGGCGTTACATCTGCGCGCCGATCATCCACGGCACGAATTCCTCGTTGCCGATGCCGAGCGCTTCGCTCTTGCTCTTGCCGCCCGACGCCACCTCGACGATCATGCGGAAAATCTCCTCGCCCTTTTGCTCGACGCTTGCGGTGCCGTCCATGATGTCGCCGCAATTGATGTCCATGTCGTCGGCCATGCGGCGATACATCGGCGAATTGGTCGCGAGCTTGATCGAGGGCGCGGGCTTGGCGCCGAAGCACGAACCGCGTCCCGTCGTGAAGACCACGAGATTCGCGCCGCTGGCGATCTGGCCGGTCGCGCCCATCGGGTCGTAACCCGGCGCATCCATGAAGACGAGGCCGTGCGTGTCGACCGGTTCGGCATAGCGATACACGCCCATCAGCGGCGAGGAACCACTTTTCGCCACCGCGCCCAGCGACTTTTCGAGGATCGTCGTGAGGCCGCCGGCCTTGTTGCCAGGCGTCGGATTATTGTCGATGCTGCCTTTCTCGCGTTCCGCGTAGGCTTCCCACCAGTGAATACGCTCGACGATCTTTTCGCCGACTTCCTGGCTGATCGCGCGCCGCGTCAACAAATGTTCCGCACCGTAAATCTCGGGCGTTTCGGAGAGAATCGCGGTGCCGCCGTGACGCACGAGCAGATCGACGGCCGCGCCCAGCGCCGGGTTCGCCGTGATGCCCGAATAGCCGTCGGAGCCGCCGCATTGCAGCGCGATATTGATGTGCGAAACCGGCAGCGGCTCGCGCACCGATTGATTCGCGATCGGCAGCATGGTTTTCACGGCGGCGATCGCTGCGTCCACGGTCTTTTGCGTGCCGCCTTCTTCCTGCATCACGAGCGGCACGAGCAGCGGGCCGGGCTCGACGCCCTCGGCGATAAACATCGCGCCCATCTGGTTCGCCTCGCAACCGAGACCGATGATAACCACGCCCGCGAAATTCGGGTGCTTTACATAGCCGCCGATCGTGCGGCGCAGTTGCGCGATGCCTTCGCCATGATGGTCGATGCAGCAGCCGAAGCTGTGCGTGATCGGCACGATGCCGTCGACGTTCGGGTACGCATCGAGCGCGCCCGGCGTGCTGAAGTGCTGCGAAACCAGCTTCGTGACGGTGGCCGAGCAGTTGACCGTGCTGATCACGCCGATATAGTTGCGCGTGGCCACGCGGCCGTCGGCGCGGCGAAAGCCGTTGAAGGTCAGCGGCGCGCTCGCGGGCTCGACGGTTTTGAGGTCTTCGCCGAAAGCGTAATCGCGGTCGAATTCGCCGATCGAAAGATTGTGGACGTGCACGTGGTCGCCGACGCGAATCGGCTGCGTGGCGAAGCCGATGATCTGGCCGTAGCGGCGCACCGGCGCGCCTTGCGCGACGTCGCGGCAGGCGACCTTGTGGGCGGCGGGAATGTCGGCGGCGCAAACAATATCGTCGAAATCGGCGAGAATCGTACCGGCGGCGAGTGCGCCGCGTGCGATCAGCACGTCGTCGAGGTCGTGCAGTTTGATGGCGAGCGTAGCCTGGCTCATGGTGCCTCCTGATTGTGGGGTCGGGGTGCCGGGCGTGGCTCTTCGTAGTGGCTCGCGAGCGTTGGCGACCGGCGTGGGCACATGATCGGGCGGGCGGGAGACAGGCGCAAATTGGTCAGGCCAATTCGGGGACCACGGCGTCACGCGGCATTTTTCCGCGCCATTCAGGCATAGCGAACAGAGAGTCGAAGGTGGAAAGTCGTTCGAAAAACACAGGCGCGCTGGCCCAGACGGTCCGGCGCATCGAGACAGGCATTCAGGAAGGACGCTGGCAGGCCGATGAGCGCCTGCCTTCCGAGCGCGCGCTCGCGGAGTCGTATGGCGTCTCGCGGGCGACGGTGCGCGAGGCGATCGGCCGGCTCGCGAGCAAGGGCGTGCTCGAAACGCGGCGCGGCAGCGGCGTCTATCTGCTGCGTGCGAAACCCACAGGGCTCGCGGCGCCGTGGTTGCAATTGATCGCGGATACGCCGCCGTTGCGCTCGGAAACGCTCGAATTCCGCCTGGTATTCGAATGCGCGGCGGCGCGCTTCGCGGCGCTGCGCTCGTCCGCGCATGAACTCGAACGCTTCGAGACCATACTCGAGCGCATGCGCGATGCGGTGACTCATGCCGACGTGGACGCCGAAGCGGCCACCGACGGCGAATTCCACACGGCGCTCACGGCGGCCTCGCACAATCGTCTGCTCGATCAGTTTTACGCGAGCGTCATTGCGATGCTGCGCGATCATATTGCGAGCAATACCTACGACGCGACGGTCAATAACGCCAACGCGGCGATGCAGGCACGCAATCGTCTCGATCAGCACGAATCGATTTATCACGCCATTCGCGACCGCAATCCCGACGCGGCACAGCAGGCGATGTTCGTGCACATCGATTACGTGGGCAAACAGTTCAACGTCTGAGCGGCGCTGAAGCGGGATGCTGGCAGTTACCGGTAATTCACGAGATTGATCACGTCGTTGGGGAACCATGAGGGTTCTCTATTAACAATTGCGGCGAGTTGGCTCAAGCCTTTGATCCGTGGGGTTTTCGGCTGTTTTTTTGGGGAGGGCGGCGCATTATGCGCTTCGTAGCGGCACGCGTTCTTTCGCGTCGCGATAACGTTAGATCATCTGACTCAGTTCGGCCAGAAGCGGCCACTCATGGCCTCGTCAGAAACGTGGGAGGTTCGCCGTAGCCTTATCAGAACTTCCAGGAGCGTCGCAACCAAAGGAAGGTGATTAAGCCTGTGACGGATATCAGAATGATGAGAAGAACGTAGCCCCATTCTTTTCGTGTAGTCGGCAAGGTGCCACCAATGACATCTGCTCCCCCTCCTGAGAGTACGGCCACTATCAGTATGGCTATGCCCACAAATACCATCACTCCTTTCGCTAGGCCACCGAAAAAAGCCTCAGCCAATCGTGCCAATTTGGACGCGCTGTCAGTCATTCGCTCTAGTCATCGGTATCTCGTACAGATTCGTCTTGTGGGCTTCCGAGCGTAACATGACCAATTGGCTCATCCATTTGCCACTTCGAAAATGACGGTCGAAGAAGTACGCAAGAACTTGCTGCGGTTGATTGGCACCTACGTGACGGATTCAAGTGTCCGCGATGAACTGGTGTGCTTGGTGAATCGGCCCAACGTCCCCGCGAAGGGGATCCTTGTGCAATTGACCCCCTTCATGTCTGGCATGGTTTCGGAAGCAGACGGCAAGGTTATTCGTGAAATCGCGTTCTATTTTTGCTGACTAGCGCGGCCACTTAGAACGTACATCAAATGGCCGTTATCGATCAACGTGAGAGACCGCTCAGGGTCGAATATAGCCCCTTACGTCAATGTCCCTTGGGCCCGATCTGACTGTAACTGTGGGATCGAGCCCGCAGCTTCACTGCTATAACGCATGCCTTCTCGCCTACGAGAATATTTTGACCAGCGACAGAACCCTGAAGGTGATCTCCTCACCCGAACGACTGTTCGATGGCTCTCAGGCTAGCGATAATTCACGAGATTGATCACGTCGTTGAGAAACCACGGCAGGATCAATTGCGTATCCGGATAGCTCGTGCCGACCGTGAGCCTCGGTTGTTGCGAGGCGGACGGTGCGCCATCAGGCGTCGAAGTGGACGCACAGCCGCTAGCGAGCGCGTTAAAACAGGCGGCGAATACGGCAGCGAAATAAAGACGCCTCATGGCGATGAACTCCTGCAACGTTGCATCGCCACATTGTCTACGAAAGCGCGCGCAAATGGGTGCGTAAGCGGTCGATCTCGCCCGCGGGGAACGGTGCTTCGATTTCCTCGTGCGTGCGCTGCCAGATCGGAAAGGCTTGCGCGAGCAGGCGGTCGCCGGCGGGCGTGAGGCTCAGGCGGCGGCTGCGCTTGTCGTCTTCGTCCGGTTCGATACGCACCAGTTCGCGCCGTTCGAGCGGCTTGAGCGCGGCCGTGAGCGTGGTGCGATCCATGGCCAGCAGCGACGACACTTCTTTCATCGTCGGCGGATGCGGGCGATTCAGCGACATCAGCAGCGAAAATTGCCCGTTGGTGAGATCGAGCGGACGCAGCGCCTCGTCGAAAATGCGAGCGAGATTGCGCGCCGCGCGCTGCATGTGCAGGCACAGACAGCAATCGCGCACCATGAGCGTGGCGTCGAAGGGAGGTTTTTTCGGGTAGGCCATGTTGCAATTGTGTTGATATCAACCTATATTGTCAAGGCCGGTCGGGCAGTCTCCCGTTGTTCCTTTCGATAGCTGGAGGAAGCATGAGCGATCATCAACTGTTTCTCGCGGTTTTTCTCGGCGGCAAGGACACGCCGCGCATGAAAGCCTGGATGGCGATGCCCGAAGACGAGCGGCGCGCCAAAGAGCATGAAGGCATTGCGGCATGGAAGGCGTGGGTCGAGCAACACAAGGCGTCGATCGTCGAGATGGGCGGGCCGCTTGGCAAGACGCGGACCATCGGCGCGGACGGCGTGACGGACACCACGAATCGGCTGACGGGCTTCACGGTGGTGCGCAGCGCCTCGCACGCGGACGCGGCAAAAATGTTCGAAGGCCATCCGCATTTCACGATCTTTCCGGGCGAGACCATCGACGTGATGCCGGTGCTGCCCATTCCGGCCGGCTGAGCGGGGGCGTCATGAAACTCTATGGATTTGCCGGGACCCGTTCGCAGCGTGCGCTATGGGGTCTCAAGGAAGTCGACGCCGATTTTGAATTCATTTCGGTCAATCTGCTCGAAGGCGAGCATAAACGGCCCGATTATCTGCGCCTGAATCCGGCGGGCAAGGTGCCCGTGCTCGTCGATGGCGACCGCGTGATTCCCGAGTCCGCCGCCATCGTGCTGTATCTGGCCGATAAATATCCCGAGAAAGGTTTGCTGCCGGACGATCTCGACGAACGCGCACAGGTGTATCGCTGGACGATGTTTGCGGTGACCGAACTCGAGCAGCCGCTCTGGCGCATCACGCGGCACAGCTTTCTCTATCCGCCGGACCAGCGCTCGCCCGCCGATATCGAACTCGCGCGCAACGACTTCAAGACGATGGCGTCGGTTCTGGAGAAGCATCTGAACGGGCGCGAGTTTATCGTCGGCAATCGATTGACGGTGGCCGATTGCGTGACGGCCTATCTGATCGACTGGGCAGGCGAGGTGCAATTGCTCGATGGCTTTCCGCGTTTGCGCGATTATCTGGAAAGGCTGTACGCGCGTCCGGAAGCGCCGCAGCGTATTGCCGATGCGCGCAAGGCGGCGTAGCGCGGCGCGTGTTTGATGAGGTATTTACTTCGGTATGCTGATTATTTGTTAGAAAACCATTGTTGAGCGACAGACCCGCTGAATCGGCAGACGAATCGCGTTTGCCGCGACCGGCACGGCGGGTCCGCTCGTTTTTTTCGACCGCTGGCGCGTGCCATCTCCTCATCCCAGGGTAAACATCAGGCGTGCCGGAAGTGCTTTTAAATAGTTGGTGTACGGAGTATATTTGTCTCCATCACGATACCGATACCCACGGAGACAGACACCATGCAGTTTCATCTCAACGGATTCCGCGTTGGCGACCCGACCATCGAACCCGCAGCCGCCGGCGCGCCGCGTGCCGGTTTGCCCGAGAAAGTCGACGTGCTGATCGCCGGTAGCGGCCCGGCGGGTCTCGTGCTGGCGGCGCAACTCTCGCAGTTTCCGTCGATCAAGACCTGCGTCGTCGAGCGACGCGAGGGACCGTTGCAGATGGGACAGGCGGACGGCGTGGCCTGCCGCACCGTCGAGATGTTCGAGGCGTTCGGGCTCAGCGACCGCCTGCTGCGCGAAGCGTATTGGGTCAACGAAACCGTGTTCTGGCGTCCGGACGCGCAGGATCGCGGCGCGATTCGGCGTACCGGACGTGTTCAGGATACCGAAACAGGTTTGTCCGAGTTTCCGCATGTGATCGTCAATCAGGCGCGCGTGCAGGATTATCTGCTCGACGTGATGCGTCGTTCCGCGCAGCGTGCCGAGCCGGACTACGGCCTCGAAGTGGTCGACGTGCAGCGAGATGGCGCTGATGCCGACTATCCGGTGCTCGTCACGCTGCGCCGCACCGACGCCACGCGTGAAGGCGAAACCGTCACCGTGCGGGCGCGCTACGTGGTGGGTTGCGACGGCGCGCGCAGCCGCGTGCGGGCGTCGATCGGCCAGACGCTGCGCGGCGACGCCGCCAATCACGCGTGGGGCGTGATGGATGCGCTCGCGGTCACCAACTTTCCGGACATCCGCCTGAAGGCCGCGATTCAATCGGCGAGCAAGGGCAATCTGTTGCTGATTCCGCGCGAAGGCGGTTATCTGGTGCGCTTTTATGTCGATCTCGGCGACGTCACGCCGGAGAATCGCGACAGCATCAAGCAGACCACGGTCGAGCGTCTGATCGACACGGCGCGCGGCATTTTGCATCCTTACACGCTCGACGTGAAAGAGGTCGCGTGGTTCTCGGTGTACGAAGTGGGCCAGCGTTTGACCGAGCGTTTCGACGACGCCATCGCCGCCGACGGCAGCGCGCGCGAGCCGCGCGTGTTCATCGCCGGCGACGCCTGCCACACGCATAGCGCGAAGGCGGGGCAGGGCATGAACGTGTCGATGCAGGACGGCTTCAATCTGGGCTGGAAGCTCGGCGCGGTGCTCGAAGGCCGCAGCGACGCGAGCCTGCTGCGCAGCTATTCCGACGAACGCCAGCCGGTCGCGCAGGAACTGATCGACTTCGACAAGGAGTGGTCCGCGATGATGGCCGCGCCGCCGAAGGACCCGCAGCGGCCCGAAGCGGGCGGCGTCGATCCCGCGGAATTGCAGGCGTATTTCGTGCGCGCGGGCCGCTACACGGCTGGCGTCGCCACGCGTTACCGCGCGGGCGCGCTCACGGGCGAGGCCATGCACCAGGCGCTGGCCACGGGCTTTCCGATTGGCGCGCGCTTCCATTCATCGCCGGTCGTGCGGCTCGCCGATGCGAAGCCCGTGCATCTCGGCCACGCCGCGCGCGCCGACGGCCGCTGGCGTCTCTATGCGTTCGCCGACGCCGACGGCCACGCGCTGCGCGCGCTCTGCGAGCATCTGGTCAACTCGCCCGAGTCGGTGCTGCGCCGCGCGACCGCCGCGCAAGCCGACATCGACAGCGTGCTCGATCTGCGCGCGGTCCTCCAGCAGCCGCATCGCGAAGTGCGCGTCGACGATTTGCCGGCCCTGCTGTTGCCGCGCAAGGGCCGTCACGGCCTGATCGACTACGAGAAGGCATTTACGAGCGACGCCGCGACTGATATCTTCGACGAGCGCGGCATCGACCGTGCACGCGGCGCGCTCGTCGTGGTCCGTCCGGATCAATACGTCGCCCATGTTCTTCCACTGGACGCGTACGCGGAGCTCGACGCCTTTTTCGCCCCGATCTTCCGCACGCGCTAAACACATCGACAGCGAAATTGCCGAAACAATCCGACGATCCCGCGCTTTCCAAATTCACGGGCAGCCTCGTGCGCCGCGCGCAGCAGCGCCACGCGGCAGTGTGGCTGAGCGAAGTGTCGGCGGAGATTACGAGCGTGCAGTATGCGGCGCTCGAAATTCTCCAGCAGACGCCCGGCCTCAATCAACGGCAACTCGGCGACGAGCTGGACGTGGATCGCTCGACCATCGCGGACCTCGTGGCCCGCATGGTGCGCAACGATCTGATCGAGCGTTCCGACGACCCCGCCGACAAGCGCAGCTACGTGCTGTTTCTCACGGCGGCGGGCAAGAAGCAGTTGGCGAGCTTGCGCCCGCGCGTGGAGGAAGTCGAGCGCGTGCTCACGGCGCGGCTCTCGCCGCGCGAATGCATGGAGCTGCGCCGCCTGCTGCTGGCGTTGATGGTGCCGCGAGAATAGTGGTGGATTAACGCGCCGCTTCGGCCGCCCACGCTTCGGCATCCACGCCCGCCGGAATGCGCAGCGGCGCGGCGGGATCGGTGGCCGCGCGCCAGACGGCGGCGGCCACATCCTTCGAATAGGTCACGGGCGCTTCGGTATCCGCGAATTCGGCGAACACGCGCTTGACGAGATCGGCGTAAGCCTCGTGCTCGAAGCCGAAGATATGGCCGCGCGCGTTATCGGCGAAACGTGTTTCGGGCGAGCGCCCGGGCAGCACGAGATGCACGCGCACGCCGAAGGGCGCCACTTCCACCGCCGTCGATTCGCTGAACGCGTTCACCGCCGCCTTGCTCGCGCGGTAGGCGCTCAACAGCGGCAGCACCTTCATGGTCACGCTCGACGTGACGTTCACCACGACGCCCGCCTTGCGTTGCCGGAATTGCGGCAGCACCGCCTGCGTGAGCGCGATCGTCCCCAGCGTGTTGGTTTCGAAGATCTCGCGGACGGCGTCGATCGGCGCGAGTTCGGCGGGCGACGCCATGCCGAACCCCGCGTTGTTGACGAGCACGTCGATCGGACCGGCGGCTTCGACGGCGCGTTGAATACTCTGCGCATCGGTGACGTCGAGCGGCAGCACGCGCAGGCGGTCCGAAGGCGGCAGCAAGTCGGTGCGCGGCGTGCGCATCGTGGCGACGACGCGCCAGTCGCGGGCGAGAAATTCGCGCGCGATTTCGAGGCCGAAGCCCGAGGAACAGCCGGTGATCAGCACGGTTTTCATGTGCACTCCAGTCAAGTGGTTGGTGAGTGCACTTACGATAGAGCGCGCAAGCCGTACTTGCTACAATCAAAAATCCGAAAATCTTTCGCAGGAGTCCGGCGATGATCGATCCGCTGGCTGAGGTGGTCATGCTGTTGCAACCGGGCGCGCGCTTCTCGAAACTCGTGCACGGCGCGAGTCCGTGGCGCATCAGCCGCTCGGATTCAGGGCAGCCGTTCTATTGCGTGATTCTCGAAGGCGGCTGCGAAATGGCCATCGACGGACACGCGCCGATCATGCTGCATGCGGGCGATTTCGTGCTGATTCCGGCGGTGTACGGCGTCGCGATGACGAGTCTCGATGCGCCGCCGGACGTCGAATCGCGCGATCCGGTCGCGCTCGGCGACAACGAGTACAGAATCGGCGATCCGGACCGCCCGGTGGACGCGCGCATGATGGCGGGGCATTGCTCGTTCGCTTCGCCCGACGCGGCCTTGTTGGTGTCGTTGCTGCCGCGCTACGTGCATGTGCGCGGCGAGCAGCGCCTTGCCACGCTGGTCGGGCTCGTGCGCGAGGAGACGCGCGAGCAGCGGCCCGCGCGCGAGATCGTGCTGTCGCGCTTGATGGAAGTGCTGCTGATCGAGGCGCTGCGTTCGGCGGCGGGCACGCAGGCGTCGCCGGGACTCGTGCGCGGGCTCGCCGACACGCGCCTGGCCGCCGCGATTCGCGGCATGCACGAGCAGCCCACGCACGCATGGACTGTCGCCGAACTCGCGAAAGCGGCGGCGCTGTCACGCTCGACGTTCTTCGAGCGCTTCAGCCGTGCGGTGGGCGTTGCGCCGATGGAGTATCTGCTCAACTGGCGCATGGCGCTCGCGAAGGATCTGCTGCGCCGTAACGCGGGCCGTCTCGCTGAGATTGCGGAGCGCGTGGGCTATAGCTCCGCGAGTACGTTTAGCGTGGCGTTTACGCGGCATGTCGGGCGGCCGCCCGCGCAGTATGCGCGTGAGCAACAGGCGAGTCTGGACATGGTTTAACGCCTTGCGCGTGACTGGATAAAGTAATCAGTCGAGCGAATTAATTATCCGATTTTCGATGGGAATCAGCGCTTGCTGCACGCTGTTTTTTCCATGCTGCGTGTCACATCAATGCGCAATCGCGGTTTCAATCAGCAGCCGCAAATCCTGTGAGAGCAAATAGTCGATGCCGTCGAGTGCGCCATGCGTTTCCATGCAGCGACGCGTGGCGATGCCGGGCGAGCAACGGTGCGCGCGCTTCGGCCGTGCGCGCGTGCATCATGAAGTGCGCGCGGAATGGCGCGCTCGCGTGGAGCGAGAGGGCATCGAGCGTTTGCGCCGCATTGTCATTCGCCGCCGATCGCTCGATCTGGCGGCTCGCGGCCTTCACGGCGTGGCGCGTGGTTGGGTTTCAGCGCAGTGCGCGGCGCAGCGCGCCAAGCTCGCCGTGCAGACGCTGGCAGAGCGCCGTGTGCGAGGCGTTTTGCGCGCGCAATTGCGCGTCGAGCGTGAGGACGATTTCGCCGAGCGCGTCGATGCCGTCGAGCAGCGGGTCGGTCGCGTGAAGCGGCGTGCCTGCGGTGTCGTTGGGATCGTCGTTCGGTTTGTCGTGCGCTTCGTTTCGGGGCAGCGTGCCGTCGGCCGCCGCGGGCGCGCTGGCCGTCCCGGCTTCGGGTGACATGACCGCAGTGGCCGGCGTGGCGTGAGTAGGCGTGGTGACCGGCGTAGCGGGCGCGACCGGCACGGCGGCCGGTTCAGGGTCGAACAACGACTTCAGGAGCATTGGGATTCTCATGGCGGCAAGGAAGGCGAAAGGTCGGCGAAAACTGGGCCGTCATGGTCGCATCGTCGCGAAATTGTCTGTCCTGAAAACCGGCGCGCGGCCCAGCGGTCTGGCGCATCTTGCGTATCGGGTTGAAGCGGATCGTCCACGCGGCATAGAATGACCACGCCGTTCATTCTGGAGCTACCCGATGCCCGCCGTTGCGAAATCCCCTGCCAAGCCCCGCGAAGTCTGGCTGATCCGTCATGGTGAAACCGAGTGGAGCCGCACCGGCCAGCACACGGGCCGTACCGATATCGCTTTGACCGGGCATGGTCGCGAACAGGCGCGCGCACTCGCGAAGCCGCTCGCCGACGTGCAGTTCGACGCCGTGCTCGCGAGCCCCATGTCGCGTGCGATCGAGACCTGCAAGCTCGCGGGGCTTGGCGATCGCATGGTCGTGTCCGCCGATCTGCTCGAATGGGATTACGGCGTCTACGAAGGCCGCACCACGCCGGAGATCCGCGAGACCGAACCGGACTGGAGTGTATGGCGCTCGTCGATCGCACAAGGCGAAAGCCTCGCGCAGATCGAGACGCGCGCGCGTGGCGTGGTCGAAAGTCTGCTCTCGATGGTCGGAAACGGCGGCCGCGTGGCCGTGTTTTCTCATGCCCATTTTCTGCGTACGCTGGCGGGCTGCTGGGTCGGCGACTCGGCGGCGCTTGGCGCGCATTTCTACCTCGATACGGCGTCGATCAGCGTGCTGGGTTTCGACCGCGAAAGCCGCGCCGTGCGTCGCTGGAATGCGATTCCCGAAGGCTGCCGGTAGGCCTCGCGTCGGCAGCAAAAAAAAGCCGCCCGGAAAGCAGGCGGCATCAAGTCGAAGTGAACAAGCATGAAAAAAGCGGGAATCAGCAAATTCCCTGGACTTTCCGGTGCAGCGATCCGCGATTAAACGCCATCAAACCGCGGTAAAAAAGGCGCCTCCGTCACGGCGGAGACGCCTTTTTTGTTGTCCGCAATTCAGGCCGGATCAACCGGCCCGATTGCGCGGCGTGGCTTAGAAGCGGTGGCGCATGCCGACCGTTGCCGCCACCTGGTTTTGCGTCGTCGAGTTGCCGATCAGACCGGCAATGTTGGCCGTATTGCCGATCACGTCCGTGCCGTTGTCGTAGACATTGCCCGAAGCGTGCTGGTAGGCGCCGGCCACGTAGACGTCGGTGCGCTTGCTCAGCGAGTAGTCGAGCGCGAGGGTGGCCGAATGCCACTTCGGATCGCTCGAGTTCGTGCCCGCGCCGGTCGTCTTGCCGTACGTGAACGTGTAGTTGCCCACGATCGCGAGTGCCGGCGTGAGGCTGTACGTGCCGTTGACTTCGATATTGTCGAAGCGTGCGTTCAGGCCGGTGACGCCGAACGAAGCGCCTTGAATGCGCGTGTGCGTGTACAACACGCCAGCCGTGCCCGGGCCGAACGCGTAGGTCGCGCCGACGCCGTAGGTGCGCTTCACGTCGCCGCCCAGCAGCGTCGTGGCCGCGGCGTTGGAGTTGGTGGTGCCGTTGATGTCGGTGTTCGTCTGGTCATACGCGGCGGCCACCGTGAGCGGGCCTGCCGAGTAGCCGGCGCCCACGCTCCATGCGCGGCCGTTCGAGAACTGGCCCGGATCGTTGCTGAAGCCGTACAGGCCGCCGAAGTGGAAGCCGGCGTAGTTGGCGCTTTCATACTTGATCGCGTTGTTGATCGAGTATTGCGCACCGATGTTGTCGTTGTTGTACGGGTGGGCGGCGAGATTGACCACGCCTGCCTGGCCGGCCAGCGACAGCGGCGACAGATAGTCGACGACCGAGTCGTATTGCTTGCCGAGCGTGACCGTGCCGTACTGGGCGCTTTGAATACCGACGTACGCCTGACGATTGAACATCGAGCCGTTGCTGAAGCCGCCGTTCGACAGGCTGAAGCCCGATTCCAACTTGAAGATTGCCTTCAGGCCGCCGCCGAGGTCTTCAGCGCCCTTCAAACCGAAATAGGTATTCGAGAGCAGGCTGCTCGACTGAAGCCAGTCGCTATGGCCGCCCGCGTTGTTGACATACGCGATGCCTGCGTCGAGCGAGCCATACAGCGTGACGCTGCTTTGTGCGTGAGCGGCAATGCCGAAAGCGCTGAGCGCCGCTGCCACGACCAATTTCTTATTGAATTTCACGTTCATTCTGCACGTTCCTGTTTCTGAGGCAATTACTCATAGACAAGCTGAATATGAGCGGTGTAAATCTGCCGGGTTGGGACGGACGAAATATATCGCTGTCGCACTCCAATGCCGTTGCACTCATCCAACAGATCGCGCCTTTACCGTCATGATTTGAGATAACGCAAATAATCTTTTACAGAATGAAATGTCCCCCTCATGTTGTGATCTCGATAGTCTTTATGCGCTGCAGGTCGCATTATTGGCATGCTTCGAGGGCATTCGGCGTCATCGCGCGTCATCCCGGTTTTCCGGATAAAACGATACGAAAGGACAAACCTGTCGTCGGGAAAGGCGCGGTTCAAGGCCGGGAACGGATCAGGGCGCTAAAGCTGGCGCGCTAATGAGTTCAATGACGGGCGTTTGAGCCATGGCGATCCGTATGGGGAATGCATTGTGCGGAAATCGTCAGAGACCCGCGTCGCTCCATTCAAATTGCAGCGATTCAGGGCGATGACGCCGCATTGCGGAATTTTCGCGATCTCTGTATGGCGGTTCGTCGTGCGTTACCAGTCAGGCGAATAGTGCGTCATTACGCCACAGTTTAAAGACGATATTGCCGGATTAGAGGGAATGATCGTGTCCGTTACAGCGGTTCCAAATGGCAGTCACGATAACGGTGGAAAAGCCGCTGGCAGATTGACGCGCTGTCCGCTACGACGATCGAACCGGCGCAATCGCTTCGCAATGCCGTTCGCGCATAGCAGTCAGGCGACTTTTCATAGCACGAGAAAATCGTTCAGCCGCGTGCGCAAATCCTCAAAGATGAGGGACCGCTCACTCCACTCATCTTTCAGGAAGCCGACCATGAGCCAGCGCACTCCCGCCGACGACGCCATCAAATTCGCCTACTGGGTGCCGAACGTGAGCGGCGGTCTCGTCGTGAGCAAGATCGAGCAACGCACCGACTGGAGCCTCGAATACAACCAGAAGCTCGCGCAGACCGCCGAAAAAGCCGGTTTCGACTACGCGCTCAGCCAGATCCGCTTCACGGCCGGTTACGGCGCGCAGTATCAGCACGAATCGGTGTCGTTCAGTCAGGCCTTGCTGCATGCCACCACGAAGCTCAAGGTGATCGCCGCGATCCTGCCCGGTCCGTGGCATCCGGCCGTGGTCGCCAAACAGATCGCGACCATCGACCATATTTCGAACGGGCGCATCGCCATCAACATCGTGAGCGGCTGGTTCAAGGATGAATTCACGTCGATTGGCGAGGCGTGGCTCGAGCACGACGAACGCTACCGGCGCTCGAACGAATTCATTCAGGCGGTGAAGGGCATCTGGACGCAGGACAACTTCACGTTCAAGGGCGACTTCTATCGCTTCAACAACTACACGTTGAGTCCGAAGCCGGTGCAGAAGCCGCATCCGGAGGTGTTTCAGGGCGGCAGTTCGCGCGCCGCGCGCGACAACGCGGCGAGCGTCTCCGACTGGTACTTCACGAACGGCAACACGGTGGAGAATCTCAAGGCGCAGATCGACGACATTCGCGCGAAAGCGCAGAAGAACCAGCACAGCGTGAAGATTGGCGTGAATGCGTTCGTGATCGCGCGCGACACGGAAGAGGAAGCCCGCGCGGTGCTCGACGACATCGTGCGCCATGCCCACGTGGAGGCCGTGGAGGCCTTCGGCAGCGCGGTGAAAGAGGCGGGCAAGGCGTCGCCCGAAGGCGAGGGCAACTGGGCGAAATCGACCTTCGAGGACCTCGTGCAGTACAACGACGGCTTCCGCACCAATCTGATCGGCACGCCGCGCCAGATTGCGGAGCGCATCGTCGCGCTCAAGGCGATTGGCGTCGACCTCGTGCTTGCGGGTTTTCTGCACTTCATCGAAGAAGTGGAGTACTTCGGCGCGAAGGTGCTGCCGCTCGTGCGCGAACTGGAACGCGAGCGCGAATCCCAGCCGGCGTAATCAGCGGGTATTCACGATGTCATGATTTCAATTACATTTTCATCGGATGGTTTATTCATCCGATGAAAATGTAATCATATTGCGTCGAAAAGCGAACCCGGCCCGTCATTGCAATAAAAATTAGAATTAAAACAGGGCCGGTATCCACCAGACATAATTTTCGCGCACCTCTTCAGTTCCCCTCAAGTCCGCCGTTATAGGCCTCAAGTGGTCATCATTCGCGGTCATCGCACGACAGCGTGCGCGCACCGAAGCAAAAATTTCCCGATATGGACGCGATTTCGACGGTAACGAATTTAATTATCGGCAATTCGGTTTTGTATTGCCTTATGTAACACTTTCTTACGTCGAATTGGTATATATCAGGAGAAATGCCAGGTAAGATCTGCCGCCGCGAATGATCTGATTTTAAGCAGTGAATTTGCCGCTTCGGCTCACCGAAGGCGCATGTCCCCCAAATTCCCTTGGGAACCCGCGCAAGGCCGCAAGTCCCGACGACGCAATCGCCGCAACGGCGCGCTCCCGGCGCGCCCGCGCCCAGGCGAAAAGGACAGATACGCCGGTTCGACCGGGTGTGCCAGCCGCGCCCTCGTTTTGACGGACGAAGTGCGCATTCGACCGATGCGCGGCGTCCGCCGACCTCTCATACCAGACCTTCGGCCTGCAGCCGGGCGCGCGAGCGCCGCTGCTGGCTGGGCGTCGCTTTGCCTATTACAAACGATGAAGCCCATTCTTATTTTGCTCTCCTCATCGCTGCTACTGGCGGCTTGCGGGGGAGGCGGGTCCGGGGGGACCGGTTCGGACACCACGAACGCCAACGCGTCCGGCGGCGCGCAAAACGCGGGCTCGAACGCCGTCAACGCCAGCGGCGGCACCGATTCGCCCGTCGTGGCGAAGGGCGCGATGACCTGCGGCGCGCCTTCGGCCTCGAGCGCGACGGCCAGCGGCACGCTCGTGTCCGCCGACACGCCGAGCGCGCAAAGCGGCCGCATCTTCGCCTCGGGCGCGAGCTTTCCGGTGACGATCGTGACCAACGCCGCGTCGCCCGACACGCTGAACTGGTCGATCGCCGATCAATTCGGCAACGTGGCCGCGAGCGGCACCACGCCGGTCACGGCGGGCGCGGTGACCACGACGGTGAACTGCTCGTCGACGCTCGCGGGTTACTTCGCGATCTCCGCCTCGCTCGCCAGCGCGGGCGGCCAGATTCCCTCGGCCGGCACGCGGCCCGCGGGCAACGCGACCTTCGGCGTGCTGCCCGCTCTGGGTAGCGTGATTCCCGCGGTGACGTATGCGCATCAGGACCTGCACCGCTTCGGCATGCAAGGCGAGGACGGCAACGCCGCGGTGCTCTCGGCGCTCGGCATTTCGTGGCAGCTCGATCATCGCGAGCTCTACAACATGGAGCCGAACGGCCCCAACACCTTCAATCCGAACGCCAATAATCTCGATCCGTTCTTCACCTCGGGCAACGTGATGCGCCTGATCCGTCTCGACGGCATTCCCGCGTGGGCCAGCCCGACGAATGCCTTCGAGGACGAGACACTGCCGCCCACCGATCTCTCGTACTATCAGGATTACATGAGCCGCGTGGGCACCGAATCGAATTTAATTCGGACTACGTATTTCAAGAATCAGTCGGCCAACTACTATCAGCTCACGTGGGAGCCGGACGCGCAGTGGGCGGGCACGAACGCTCAATTCGTGCAGCTTTATCAGACCGTCTATCAAGGGCTGCATTCGACCGATCCGCACGCCGTGCTGATGGGTCCGGCCGATACCGCGCCTTCGGGCACTGCCGAGCAGTTGCGCACGCTCGCGTCGCTCGGCTTCGCTCAGTATCTCGATGGCGTGACCACGCACGGCTATTACGACATCAACGGCACGTCGCCGTCGTATCCGCCTGAGCGGCTGGCGACCGATCCGTCGACGGCGTCGGGGTCGCTGATCGGCCAGATGCGCACGCTGCGCAGTGAAATGGCCGCCGACTACAAGCCCGGCATGAAGCTGTTCCAGACCGAAGTGGGCATCAGCTACGACAACGGCTCGTCGTACGGCGCGAACTACCCGACGGCCAACGTGCTGTACGCGCAGGGCGCGGTGGCCGCGCGCGCACACCTGATCGCGCTCGGCGAAGGCGCGGACCAGACGTGGGTGTTCTACGGTGCGGACTTCCCGGGCCTCGTGGGCTACGGCACGTTCTTCGATCTCGCCGATGCGCAGGGCCAGTACGGCGCAACCAACATCAGCCCGAAACCGGCGGCGATGGCCGTGGCGGCGATGACGCGCATCATCGACGGCACCAACACGCTCGGTCCCGTCAACGGCGTGCCGTCCGGCGTCTACGCCTACGCGTTCCAGCAGTTGAACAACGGCTCGGTGATCACGGCGCTCTGGACCCACAACAACACCGTGTGGAACGCCAGCGCGGGCTATAGCTCGACGTACAGCACGGCGTACAGCCTCGCGGTGGACGCGCCGGGTACGAACGGCACGGTCACGGTGCTCGACATGATGGGCAATCCGTCGACGGTGGCCTACAGCAACGGCACGGTCACGCTGAACCTCACGGAGTCGCCGGTCTACGTGGTGTCGAACAACGCGACGGTGGCCAAGGCCAACACGACGCTGCCGACGGGTTACGTGCCGAACTGAGGCACTGCGCGGCCTTCGCGCCCGGTGCTTAGTGCGGAATCGGCTGCTTGATCGCATCGTGCTCGCCGGCGACGGCGAACACGAGGATCTGCGCCGGCTCCGTCGCGCTGACGTTGCGCGCGAGGAGGTGACGCGAGCCGGGCGGCTCGTACCACGCCTCGCCGGGGCCATAGGTCCGCGCGGGCGAGCCTTCGATCTGCGATTCGATATGGCCCTGCGTGACGTAGGCGAACACCGATCCCTTGTGCATGTGCGGCTCGGACGCCTGCCCCGGCGCGAACGTCACGGTGGCGATCAGCACGTTCTTGCCGGGCGCTTCCGGAATCGCCTGCTTCATGACCGGGGCGATGGTTTCGCTTGCGGCGTCGTGCGCCTGCGCGGTGTTCATCGACGCGAGCGCGACCATCAGCGACGCAAGCGACGCCAGCGCGGTTTGCAGAATCGTCTTCATGGCGCGCCTCTCAGGCGGGCATTTTGCGGAACGCGATTGCCAGGCGATTCCAGCTATTGATCGCGTTGATCAGCAGGGTCAGGTCGACGATTTCGGCGTCGCTGAAATGCGGCTTGACGGCTTCCCAGACCGCGTCGGGCACGTGCTCGTGCGAGACCAGCGTGAGCGCCTCGGTCCATTCGAGCGCGGCGCGCTCGCGTTCCGTGAAGAAGGGCGTCTCGCGCCACACCACGACGGTGGCCAGACGTCGTTCGGTTTCGCCGCCCTTGCGCGCGTCGCTCACGTGCATGTCGACGCAGTAGGCGCAACCGTTGATCTGCGAGGCGCGCAGGCGCACGAGTTCGGCGAGCGGCTTGTCGATGCCGCTCTTTTCGACGCGTTCTTCGAGTCCGAGCAGGGCCTTGATGGCGTTCGGATTGGCGCGGTAGAAGTCGAGACGCTGTTGCATGATCGTTCCTTCGAAGTGGGCCGCGCCGGGGAAGGGTGGCGCGATGAACGTCATCGTAGTCGCGATAGCGGCTATTCAAAATAGCCAGTTTTCGGCTATTTCAGGTAGCCACTTTTCCGCCTCCTTTAATGCTTCCCGTGCGCTCGACGAGGCCATCGTCGCCTGCGCGTCAACGCCGATTCTGTTAACATGCGCGCTCCCGTTCGTCCGGACTCCGGCGCGTGCGCCTGCATGTTTTACAGTGATGCGCCCTATCGGGCCTTGTACGCAGGCCCGCCGACGCACCGTCCAGGTGCATCCGGACCGGGCGCGCCGCGCGCCTCGTCGCGTTGTTTTGCAGCGCGCTTTCAGCCCGTTTGCCCGTCTTTTTCCGGTCTACCGCCCGCACCATGGAATCCGCCCGTTCCACTCCGAGCCGTTCCACGGCGCCGTTTTCGTTCTCCGCGCTGCGCAGCGAATTGCTCGCCGGCATCACGTCTTCGTTCGCGCTGGTGCCCGAGTGCATCGCGTTCGCGCTCGTCGCGCACCTGAATCCGCTGATGGGGCTCTACGGCGCGTTCTTCATCTGCACGATCACGGCGCTGTTCGGCGGCCGCCCCGGCATGATCAGCGGCGCGGCGGGCTCGATGGCCGTGGTGATCGTCGCGCTGGTGGTGCAGCATGGCCCGCAGTATCTGTTCGCGACCGTCGTGCTCGGCGGCCTGCTGATGATGCTGTTCGGCGCGCTCAAGCTCGGCAAGCTCATCCGCATGGTGCCGCATCCGGTCATGCTCGGCTTCGTGAACGGCCTCGCGATCATCATCGCGCGCGCGCAGTTCGAGCACTTCAAGCTGCCGGGCGCGCACGGCATGGAATGGATGCACGGCCAGGCGCTCTGGCTGATGTGCGGTCTCGTGGCGCTGACGATGGCGATCGTCTTCGTGATGCCGCGTCTGACGAAGGCCGTGCCGCCCGCGCTCGTGGCGATCGTCGGCGTGGGCGCGGCGGCGGCGTTGCTGCATCTGCCCGCGCGCACGCTCGGCGACATGGCGCACATCGCGGGCGGCCTGCCCGTGTTCGCGATTCCGGGCGTGCCGCTGAATCTGGAGACGCTGCGCATCGTGTTGCCCTATGCGGTGCTGATGTCGCTCGTCGGCCTGCTCGAAACGCTGCTCACGCTCAATCTCACCGACGACGTGACCGCCTCGCGCGGCCAGCCCAACCGCGAATGCGTGGCGCTCGGCGCGGCCAACGTGGTGTCGGGCCTGTTCGGCGCGATGGGCGGCTGCGCGATGATCGGCCAGACCGTCATCAACCTCGGCTCGGGCGGTCGCCGTCGTCTGTCCGGCGTGACGAGCGGCGTGATGATCCTGCTCTTCATCCTGTTCCTGTCGCCGCTGATCGAGCGCATTCCGCTCGCCGCGCTGGTGGGCGTGATGTTCATCGTGGCGGGACAGACGTTCGCGTGGGGTTCGCTGCGCGTGCTGCACAAGGTGCCGCGCAACGACGCCGTGGTGATCGTCGCGGTGACGGTGATCACCGTCTGCACCGATCTGGCGACCGCCGTGATGTGCGGGATCGTGATCGCCTCGCTGAATTTCGCGTGGCAGCACGCGCGCGAATTCCGCTGCGAGATGCGCGACGAGCCGTCGGGCGAGCGCGTCTACACGCTGCGCGGCACGCTGTTCTTCGCCTCGGCGGCGCAGTTCCAGACGCTGTTCGATCCGGCGCGCGATCCGGCGCAGGTGCGCCTCGACTGCGCGCATCTGCAGGTGGCCGATCACTCGGCCATCGCCGCGCTCGAAGCGGTGCAGGCGCGCTACGAGCGTGCGGGCAAGCACCTGACGTTCGCCCATCTCTCGCCGCGTTGCAGCGGCCTGCTCGCGCGCGCCGATGCGGACGTGCGGCTGGCGGCGGAACGCGCGTCCTGATTGTTGCGGTGAGCGGCGCGCGTCGATCTCGCGGCGCTTAAGCTTTCGCTAACGCATCGAGCGCGCGCGCCACGCGAGCGATCACCTCACCCCAATCGCCTGGCGCGCGCTGCTGGAACAGCCGCGCGCGCAGATACCACGGCGAATCGTCACGCTCGCGCAGCCAGCGCCAGCACGCGTCGTAGCGCGACAGAATCCACACCGGCTTGCCGAGCGCGCCCGCGAGGTGCGCCATCGACGTATCGACGGTAATCACGAGATCGAGCGCATCGACGATGGCGGCCGTATCGGCGAAATCCTGCGCCGCGTCCATCGGATCGAGCGGACGCAGTTCCGCCGGCAGCGCGTGGATCTGCGGCTGCGTCGCTTCCCCTTTTTGCAGGCTCACGAAGCGCACGCCGGGCACGCGCAGGATCGGCAGCCAGTCGCGTGCGTGCGTCGAGCGGCGCTGATCGATCGCGTTCATCCGCCGATCGTGCGAACGCGGCGCGCCCGCCCAGACGACGCCGACCTTGAACCCGCGCGCCGGCAGCCGCTCGCGCCAGCTTTGCGCGAGCGCGGCGTCCGCGCGCAGATAGGGCATGGGCGCCGGAATCGTCTCGACCGTGGTGCCGAAGCGCAGCGGCAGGCTCATCATGAAACACCAGTAGTCGTGGCGCGGGATCGTGCCCTGACCGTCGAGCACGTAGACGGCATCCACATGTTCGAGGCTTTTGAACAGCCGCCCGAGCGCGGGTCCGCACGCGACGCTCACGCGCGCCGCGCCGCGGGCTTTCAGCAGCGTGACGTAGCGGCAGAATTGCAGGTCGTCGCCATAGCCTTGCTCCGGCCAGACGATGATCGACTTGCCGTCGAGCGGTTCGCCGCACCAGCGCGGCCACGGCACCGGCGGCAGTTTCACCGCGTGCTCGCCGACGGTTTCGTCGTGACGCGCCTCGTAGAGCGGCCAGCCTTCGGCATAGCGGCCGTTGCGCAGCAGCAGCATCGCCAGATTGCCCTTGACGACGGTGTAGTCGGGCCGCAGCGCGAGCGCCTGGCGATAGGCGGCGATCGCTTCATCGGTGCGCGCCTGCTGGTTGAGCGCGTTGCCGAGATTGTTGTGCGCCTCGGGCACGCTCGGGTCGGCCGCGAGCGCGCGCCGGAACGCCGCCTCGGCCTCGGGCTGGCGGTTCAGGTCGAGCAGCAGCAGGCCGAGATTGTTGTTGGCGTGCAGATTGTCGGGCTCGCGTTCGAGGATGTGCCGATATTCGGCGTGCGCCGCGTCCAGACGCTGCGTGTGCCAGAGCAGCAGCGCGAGATTGCTTCGGGCTCCTGCGTGATCGGGGGCGATGGCGAGCGCCTGGCGCAGCACGGTTTCGGCTTCGGCTGCGCGGTCCTGGTCGCGCAAGGCGAGCCCGAGATTGCCGAGCGCCGAAGGCCAGTCCGGCTCGATGGCGAGCGCCGCGCGCCAGGCGTGTTCGGCCTGCGCGGCCTGCTTGCGCGCGTAAAAGCGGTTGCCGAGCGCGAGGAGCGCGGTGGCGAGCGCGGGCGAGGCGTCGGGCGGTGCGTGAGCGGTGTCTGCGATATCAGCGGAACCGGCGGGATGCTCTGCGTCGGCGCGTTCGAGCGCGTGCAGGCAGCGCGCCGCGAGATGCAGCGCCTCGCGATTGGCCGGATCGTGTTCGAGCAGGGCGTCGAGCAGCGCGAGCGCCTCGGCGTGGCGGCCTGCGGCGTAAAGCGCGTGAGAGGCGAGGGGATCGATCGTGGGCGTATTCATGGCGGGCCGGAGGGGCGGACGTTGGACCTGCCCCAGCGTAGGCGCGCGCCATCTCACTATCCATCGGCTAAATCCGAATTTTCCGATAGCCGATGAGAAGGCGGCGGCACGCGCTCACCGCGCCCGCGCCGGACCTTCACCAGACGCGATAAACCCGCCCCGTCTGCACGCCTTCCACGCTGCGCTGGTACGCAAGCGCCGCGCGCTGCGCGGGCACGCTCTCGAAGCCGGGGAAGAAGCCCGCGAAGCGTTCCAGCGACTCGGTCAGCACGGTCGGGCTCACCGCGTTGATGCGCCGGTTGCCGCGCAATTCCGTGGCGGCGGCGCGCACGAAGCCTTCGATCGCGCAGTTCACGGCGGTCGCGTTCGCGCCCTGGGCGATGGGTTCTTCGGCGACGATGCCGCTCGTCAGCGTGATCGAGCCGCCGTCGCTCAGATAGTGCTGGCCGATCAGCGCGAGCCGCACCTGGCCGAGCAGTTTGTCCTGCAAGCCGATGTCGAACTGCGCCGCGTTCATCTGCGCAAGCGGCCCGAAATGGACGTGACCGGTCGCCGAGACGATCGCATCCACCGTCCCGACTTCGCGGAATAGCGCGGTGACGCTGGCGTCGTCGGTGAGATCGGCGCGGTAGGCGCCGCTCGTGCGGCCCACGGGCACGATCGTGTGCGTTTCGCCGAGCGTCTGCGCGATCGCGCGGCCCACGGCGCCGCTCGCGCCGACCAGAAGGATTTTCATGTGCATCGCTCCATCGAAAAGATAACGGGATGCCCACACTATCCGCCTGACACCGAAAAGAATAAATGGACGATAATTTCGTTCACCTGAAACCAGGAGTTAGTAATCATGGACCGGCTGCGCAGTATCGAAGTGTTCGTGAGCGCCGTGGACAGCGGCAGTTTCAGTGCGGCGGCGCGCGCGCTGGACCTGAGCCCGGTGATGGTGGGCAAGCACGTGCGGCAACTG
This sequence comes from Paraburkholderia tropica, assembly GCF_014171495.1. Taxonomy (NCBI): domain Bacteria; kingdom Pseudomonadati; phylum Pseudomonadota; class Betaproteobacteria; order Burkholderiales; family Burkholderiaceae; genus Paraburkholderia; species Paraburkholderia tropica. The sequence goes on along the minus strand of NZ_CP049137.1, from coordinate 362,949 downwards.
GAAACGCATCTGGGCGCGCAGCTGCTCCAGCGCAACACACGCGCGCAAAGCCTCACCGACGCGGGCCGCCGCTTCTACGAGGAAAGCCGCAAGGTGCTGGAGCAACTGGCGCTGGCGGAGGCGTCGGTGGAGCGCCTGCGCGCCGAGCCGCGCGGCACGCTGCGCATCAGCGCGGCGACCACGCTGGGCGCGTGCGTGGTCGCGCCGCTGGCGGCGGCCTATCAGAACGCGCATCCTCAGGTGCGTATCGACCTCGATCTGAGCAACGGCGTGGTCGATCTCGTCGATGAAGGCTTCGACGTCGCCGTGCGCATCGGCGCGCTCGATCCGGACCTCGATCTGATCGCGCGCCCGCTCGGCCAGTACCGCATGACGATCTGCGCCGCGCCCGCGTATCTGGCGCGGCACGGCACGCCGCGCACGCTGGCCGACCTCGCCGATCATCGCTGTCTGAGCCACGCGGTCTGGGATCGCCGCAACGGCTGGCGGCTGCTCGGCGACAACCGCTGGCCCGAGCAGACGGACTTCGTCTGCAACGACGGCCACGGCCTGCGCCAGGCGGCGCTGCACGGCGCGGGGCTGCTGCTGCAACCGGCCATTCTCGTCGCCGACGATCTGGCGTCGGGCCGTCTCGTCAGCGTGCTCGACGCGTTCGCACCCGAGGGACGGCCGGTGTACGCGCTGTATCGGCAGGACCGGCAGCCTCTGCCGAAGATCCGCAGTTTCGTCGATTTCCTGGCGGAGCACGCAGCGGCGCAGCTAGGCTGAGCCGCTCGAACCGGTTCGAACGGAGCGCTCCGGCGTGGGCGCAAAATCGCGCTTGACCTGGAGCGCGCTCGAAGTCTCACCATCGTGGTTGTCGTTGAGGGGAAGCACATGAAAATTGGCGATGTGGCCGGCCTGACGGGCTTGTCGGTGCATACGATCCGCTACTACGAGCGCATCGGCCTGATTCCGTTCGCATTGCGCGACGGTTCCGGGCAGCGCGCGTACGACCGCTCGATTCTCGACTGGCTCGCGTTTCTGGGCCGTCTGAAGACCACCGGCATGCCGATTCAGGGCATGTTGCGCTACGCCCGGTTGCGCGCCGAAGGCGCCGCGACCGAAGCCGAGCGCTGCGCCTTGCTCGTCGAGCATCGCGACGCGGTGCGTGCCCATATCGCCGAAATGCAGGCGTGCCTCCTCGCGCTCGACGCCAAGATCGAAGGCTATTCGACCGCTCCTATTTCTTCGCAGAGGCACGCGCATGCAAACCGTCACGAACCCGACGAACCCGAACCTTCAACAACCCGCGCCGGCAGCGCCCGGCGGCGCACAGGAAAGCCGCCTCGCGCGCGGCCTGCGCATGCTGACGGCGATTGACGGCCACGCGGGCGAGCAGGTGGTGGCCTCGCTTGCCGATATCGCGCCGGACTTCGCCACGTATCTGCTGGAGTTTCCGTTCGGCGACATCTACGCACGGCCCGGTCTCGATCTGCGCGCACGGGAGATCGCGACCATCGCGGCGCTGACCGCGCTCGGCCACGCGCAGCCGCAGCTCAAGGTGCATATCGCGGCGGGCCTGAACGTGGGACTGAGCGAAGCGGAGATCGTCGAGACGATCATGCAGATGGCGGTGTATGCGGGCTTTCCCGCCGCGCTCAACGGTTTGTTCGCCGCGCGCGAGGTGTTCGCGGCGCGGCGTGCGCGGGGCGAGGACGCTGGAGCGGCCGAACCCTCTGATTCCGCCGATTCCGCCGAATCCACCGATCACGCGCAAGCCGCCTGAATCCCAAGCGCTCCGGCGGCCTGCGCGCTGATGTCGCTCAGAACAGCTTGAGCGGCACGCCCACGACGAGCCGGTATTCCATGTTGCTCGCGTCGGAGTAGTACTTCGAGCCGTGATGCCACATCGCGACGAACGAGATCTTCGTGTCCTTGAAGCGCCCGCTTTGCAGCGTGTACGAAGGGATGAAGCCGAACTCGTGATGCGAGCCGTGCACGGGCTGGCCGTTCTTCCAGTAGAGCCCGGAATCCGGATTGGCCGCCGCGCCCGCCGACGCATCCGCGCCCCAGCCCAGCGCGTACCAGAGCATCGCCTTCGCGCCCGGCAGCCCGGCGTATTTGCCGTCGAAGCCATAGCGCACCTGGAACGACTTCTCGTGCGGCGCGTTGTAATCGACGTCCATCGAGTTGACGAGATAGATGCCGTTGGTCTCGTTCACGTAATCGAAGAACTGGTCGCCGAGAATCTGCTGGAAGCCGAACAGCAGCGAATGCGCGCCGTGCTGCGCGGCCAGCGACACGCTGTACGCGTTGTTGTTGATATGGCCTTCCTTGCCGCCGCCCACGCTGTGCGTCGAGTAGATATTCGCGAAGCCGGTCCACTTGAGCGTCGACGGATCGCCGACACTCTGCTGCACCGAACCGTAATACTGGCGCCAGACGTCGTCGGCCTGATTGGCGAACAGCGCGACGCTGCCGTTCGGGCTGTAATCCCACGTGCCGCCCACGTAGCTGAAGCGCTTGAACGACACGCCGCCGTACGACGTCGTGAGGTCGGTGAGATTGGTGTGGCCGCGCGCGTTGACCTTGGTGAAGCTGCCCGCCTGCAGCACGGCGTTCGGCACGTCGCGGCTCACGAGCGAGACGCCCATGAAAGTGGGCGGCAGCGCGCGGTTGTCGTGCGGCTCGAAGAACGGGTTGTCGTCGACCATGTGCAGGCCGTATTTGACGACCGTGTCCGAGACGCGCGCCTTCACGTCGTACACGCCCGGATAGCCCCACGCGAGCTGATTCGAGCCGCCGCCGCCCTTGGCCACGTGCACCATGTTGCCGGCGCCCGCGCCGCCGTCGAGCTTGAGCGCGCCGTACAGCGACGCATCCACGCCGAAGCCGATCGGCCCTTGCGTGAAGCCGGAGGTGTAGTCGAGCATCGCGCCCTGTACCCACGCGTGACGATGCGGACCGCCTTCCATGTCGAGCACGTCGGCGTAATTGCGCAGGTTGAGCGTCAGATGACTGTCGCCGATCAGGCCTTTGCTGGCGGCCTGATCCGATTGCGCGCGCGGCGGATTATCGGCGCGCACCGCTTCGTTGGTGCCTTGATCGGGCGTGGGCGCGGCGAGTTGCTCGGGCGCGTTCGGTGCGAGCAGCGGTTCAAATTGCGCTTGAGCGCGTTGCTGCGTCGTTTGGCGCGACGCTTGACGCGACTGTTTGCGTTTCGTTTTGCGCTTCGCCTTGTGCGTGGATGTCGTGCCCGCTTTTGCAGTCGACGCTGCAGAAGTCGTGCCGCCGACGGGCGCCGCTTCGGCCACGTTCGCGCCCAGCGATACCGCCAGCGATATGGCCAATACCGACGCCGCCGTCGCCAACGTCGTGCTCCTGATGCTCTGGTCTCGTTTCATCGTGTGTCTCGGATTATGTTGTCGTCGGTTCATGGCAATCATTAAGGATTGCCAATCTGTCTGGATAAACATCCGCATCCGCGAGGCATGCGGACGACTCAGGCAGCGGGAGGATCGCCGCCCGTACGCGGATGCCAGCAGGCGGCGATCGAATGGGGCGAGCCGTGCGCGTGCAGCGCGGGCGTCTGGGTGGCGCACACCGCGAGCGCGCGCGAGCAGCGCGTGCGGAATGCACAGCCCGAAGGCGGATTGAGCGGCGAGGGGATGTCGCCGCTCAGCAGCGGCACCTCGCGCGCGCGGGCCAACGCGGGATCGGGTAGCGGCACGGCATCGAGCAGCGCCTGGGTGTACGGATGACGCGCCGCGTGGTAGAGCGCGTCGCGCTCGCCCAGCTCCATCACGCGGCCCAGATACATCACCATCACGCGATGGCTGATCGTCTTCACCACGGCGAGGTCGTGCGCGACGAACAGCAGCGAAAGCGCGAGTTCGCGCTGCAGATCGCGCAGCAGATTGACGATCTGCGCCTGGATCGACACATCGAGCGCGGAAACCGGCTCGTCGCAGATCACGAGTCCCGGTTCGCCGATCAGCGCGCGCGCGATGCCCACGCGCTGACACTGGCCGCCCGAGAATTCATGCGCGCGTCGCGCGGCGTGATGCGCGTTCAGGCCCACGCGTTCGAGCATCGTGAGCACGCGCCGCGCGATCTCCTGACGGCCGAGTTGCGGCGCGTGCGTGACGAGCGGTTCGGCGACGATCTGCGCGATCGACATGCGCGGATCGAGCGAGGCGAGCGGATCCTGGAAGATCATCTGTGCTTCGCGGCGCAGCGCGCCGAGCCGGCGGCGCGCGCCATGCACGGTTTCTTCGCCGCGCCACGTCACGCTGCCGCCCGCAACCGGCGTGAGCCCGATCACGGCGCGCGCGAGCGTCGATTTTCCGCAGCCCGATTCGCCGACGAGCCCGAGCGTTTCGCCGCGCCGCACGTCGAACGACACGCCGTCCACCGCGCGCAGCGTCGCCTGTTGCCACGGCCAGTGGCCGCGCTTCACGCGAAAGTGCACGGCGAGATCGCGCACGCTCAGCAGCGTGCCGGATGCGGCGATGTCGGATGTTGTGGTGAGCGTGGCGGTCATGCGTGCGCTCCTCGCGCGACGGGCGCGGGCAAATGGCAAGCGCGTTCGCGCGCGCCGGATGCGCGCAGCAGCGGCGTTTCCTGGTGACAGCGCTCGAACGCTTGTGCGCAGCGCGGCGCGAAGGCGCATCCCTGGCCGCCGCTGCCGGGCAGCGGCGGATTGCCGGCAATCGTGCGCAGCGGCGCGCCGCCGGGCGCGTCGAGTCGCGGCAGCGCGCCGAGCAGACCGACGGTGTACGGATGCAAGGGACTGTTGAATAACGAGGTGGCCGATGCCTTCTCGACCGCGCGTCCGGCGTACATCACCATGACGTCGTCGCAGAGTTCGGCGACGACGCCCATATCGTGTGTGATCAGCAGAATGGCCGTGCCGCGCTCGCGATTCATCTCGCGCAGCAGCGCCATGATCTGCGCCTGCACGGTGACGTCGAGCGCCGTGGTGGGTTCGTCGGCGATCAGCACGTCGGGCTCCATCATGAGCGCCGTGGCGATCAGCACGCGCTGGCGCATGCCGCCCGAAAACTCGTGCGGATAGAGGCCGATGCGGCGCGCGGCGTCGGGAATGCGCACGCGTTCGAGCGCTTCGATCGCCCGTGTGCGCGCCGCGCGGCGCGTGAGCTTGCGATGCTGTTGCAGCGACTCGGTCATCTGCCGCTCGATCGTGAGGAACGGATTGAGCGAGGTCATCGGGTCCTGGAAGATCATCGCGATGCGGTCGCCGCGAATGCGGTTGAGCGCGCCGGGCTTCATCGCGAGCAGATCGTCGCCGCGAAAACGCGCGTGACCATGCGCGCGCCCGTTCGAGGCGAGCAGGCCGAGCATCGCCATGACGGTCTGGCTCTTGCCCGAGCCCGATTCGCCGACGATGCCGAGCGTGCCGCCCGCTTCGAGCGCAAACGAAACATCGTGGACGACCGTGAGCGGCGGCCCGTCGCGACGCACGAAACGCACGCCGAGTTGTTCGACTTCGAGTAGCGCCATCTCAACGCTCCCGCGGGTCGAGCGCATCGCGCAGCCCGTCGCCGACGAAGTTCACGCAATAGAGCGTCGTGCACAGCAGCGCGGCGGGACAGAGCAGCAGCCACGGCATGGCTTCGAGCTTCTGCGCGCCGTCCTCGATCAGCACGCCCCAGCTCGTCATCGGTTCCTGCACGCCGAGGCCGAGGAACGACAGCACCGACTCCGTGAGAATGATGGCCGGGACCGTGACCGTCGCGTACACGGCGACGATGCCCGCGAGATTCGGCACGATATGCCGGACGATGATCGCGGCAGGCTTCACGCCGATGGCGCGCGCCGCGTCGACGAACTCGCGCGTGCGCAGCGAGAGCGTTTGACCACGCACCACGCGCGCCATGTCGAGCCACGAGAACGCGCTGATCGTCAGCACGACGAGCGAGAACGCGCGGCCAAACAGCGTGACCATCAGGATCGCGATCAGCATGTACGGAATCGCGTACATCATGTCGACGAGGCGCATGAGGACGGCGTCCGTGCGGCCGCCGAGATAGCCGGCCGTGGCGCCGACCAGCACGCCCGCGAGCGTCGACACCAGCGTGCCGAGCAGCCCGACTTCGAGCGAGACGCGTCCGCCGACGAGCGTGCGCGCGAGCAGATCGCGGCCGAGTTCGTCGGTGCCGAACCAGTGGCCACCTTGCAGCGTGGGCGCGAGGCTGATGGCGCTCCAGTCGCTTTCGGTGGGCGAATTCGTCAGCAGCAGTGGGCCGATGAAACAGGCGAGCGCGATCAGCACGAGCAGCGCGAGACTCGCGAGCGCCGCGCGATGGCGCACGAAACGCGCGAGCGCGGGCGGCAACGTGCGCAGTGTCCGGCGTGTCTCGTCGGCGTGCGCGTGAGGAGTGGAGAGGGCATTCATGGCGTGAAAATGAACAGGCGCGATCAGTAGCGGATGCGCGGATCGAGCCACGCATACGCCAGATCGACGAGCAGGTTGAACAGCACGGCGCAGACCGTGGTGAGCACGACGAGGCCGAGTACGAGCGTGTAATCGCGATTGACCGCGCCGTTGACGACCAGTTGGCCGAGCCCCGGCAGCGCGAACACCGACTCGGTGACCACGGCGGCCGTGATCGACGAAATACACACGGGGCCGAGCAGCGACACCACTGGCATGAGCGCGGGACGCAGCGCGTGGCGCAGTACGATGGTGTGGCCGGGCAGACCCTTGGCGCGCGCGGTGCGGATAAAGTTGCCGGACAGCACTTCGATCAGGCTGCCGCGCATCACGCGCGCGATCGACGCCATGTTGACGACCACCAGCAGCGCGATGGGCAGCACGCGGTAATGCCACTCGCCGTCGCCCCAGCCGCCGGCGGGCAGCAAGCCGACGCCGTCGTGCGATTTGATCAGGAGGGCGAAACACAGCACGAGCACCGGACCGAGCACGAACGGCGGCACCACGTTTCCGAGATTGCCGAGCAGCATCACCGCATGGTCGATCAGGCTGTTGCGGCGCACGGCGGCCAGCGCGCCCAGCGCCACGCCGAACAGCACGGCGAGCGGAATCGACACGCCGCCGATGCCGAGGCTGATCGGCAGCGCCTTGCGCACGAGTTCGTTCACGGACCAGTCGGCGTACCGGAACGAGCTGCCGAGATCGCCGTGCAGCAGCGCGCCCAGATAGCGCAGATACTGCTGCCAGAGCGGTTCGTCGAGGTGGTAGCGCGCGTTGAGATTCGCGAGCGCCGCCGCCGAGAGCGGCTTGTCGGTGTCGAACGGGCCGCCGGGCGTGCAATGCAGCAGCAGGAAGCAGGCGGTCACGACCGCGAGCACGGTGGGGATCGCCCAGAGCAGGCGGCGCAAGGTATAGGCGAACATGGCGAGGCGCGGATCAGTGCTTGAGGATGTACATGTCCTGCGTGGCGCGCTGGTCGATGTAGTTCGTCAGCGAATAGCCCGCGACATAGGACTTCACGAGACGCGCGCTCGCGTACTGAAACAGCGGCAGCAGCGGCGTGTCGGCCATCGCGCGATTGAACGCCTCGGTGAGCATCGCTTCGCGTTTCGTCTCGTCGGTCTGACGATTCGCCTGTGCGACGTCGGCATCCACTTTCTGATTGCAGTAACGCTGATCGTTCTGCGGGCTGCCGCATTGAATCAAGCCGAAGTACGACATCGCGTCGTTGTAGTCGACATACCAGCCGTCGCGCGCGATCTGATATGCCGCGTCGTGACGTTGCTTGAGCAGCACCTTGAATTCGAGGTTCTCGATCGTCGCGTTCACGCCGAGCTTCGTGCGCCACTCGCTCGTTGCGAACAGCGCGACCTTCTTGTGCATCTCGTTGGTGTTGTAGATCAGCTTGAAACTCAGCGGCTTCGCATCGGAATAACCGGCCGCTTTCAGCAGACCGCGCGCGGCTTCCACGCGTTTCGCCATCGGCCACGCGGCCCAGTCGGGCGCATACGGATGCGCGCCTTTCGTGCCGTTCACGATCAGGCCATAGGCGGGACGCTCGCCGTTCTGCGTGATCTTCGCGGTGAGCAGGTCGCGGTCGAGCACCATCGACAGCGCCTGACGCACACGCGCGTCGCGCAGCGCGGGATCGGTGTTGTTGAGCGCGTAGTAGTACGTGCCGATCTGCGTGCCGGCGCGCAGCTCGGGACCGAACTGCTTCTGGATCTGCGCGTACTGGCCGGACGGAAGTTGATACGTCATGTCGATCTGGCCGGACTGGAACATGCGCATGGCGGTTTCGTCGCTCTCGATCGGCAGATACGTGACCTTCGAAATGGCCACGCGCGCGGCGTTCCAGTATTGTGGATTCTTCATCAGCACGATGCGGTTGTTCGGCTGCCAGTCGGCGAGCACGTACGGACCGTTGCTGACGAGATTGCCGGGACGCGTCCAGCTCGCGCCATACTTCGCGACGGTCGCGCGGTCGATGGGCGCCATGCTCGCACTGGCCGTCAGTTCGGGGAAGAAGGGCGCGGGCGCTTCGGTCTTGACTTCGAGCGTGGTCGCGTCGATCGCGCGCGCGCCCAGACTCGTTACGGGCGACTTGCCCGCGATGACGGCCTTCGCGTTCTGGAGGAATTCGATCGCGACGGTATAGACCGAGGCCGTCTTCGGATCGGCCATGCGCTGCCATGCGTAGACGAAATCGGCGGCGGTCACCGGATGGCCGTCGCTCCATTTCGCCTCGCGGCGCAGCTTGAAGATCCACGTATCGGGCGTGGGATGCGTCCACGATTCGGCCACGCCCGGCACCACGTTGCCCGCCGCGTCGATGCGCGTGAGCCCTTCATACACGTCGATGCCCACGAGATTCGCGCCAACCGATTCGATGCGTGCGGGATCGAGCGACTCGATTTCGGCGAGCAGTTGCCGCGTGATTTCCTGCTTCTGCGCGAGCGCGGTGCCAGCCGGAATCGTGACGGCGAACACGCCGCCGCTTTGCGCGACGCTGAACGTGGTGATCGCGGCGAACGCAGCGGCGCGGAGTAAAAGTCGGGTACGGTAGCTCATTCGTGATCCTGATTAACTGTTCTTTGACATTGACGTGCCGGTCGTCCGCTTGTCGTTCGATGACGCGAGGCGATTAACGCGCGCTGCCGCGTGAAAATTCGAGAATTAGCCTGCTCTGGCGAGCCGGGGGCGATTATTGAAACCGCGCCAGGGCTTGTCAATCCGGAGGGATGCGCCGCAAGAATCGGAGTTATCTGATAGTGGGGCGTTGGCGGCGTGTGCGCGCTTCGAGCGTGCGTGATGCACGCGAATGCGTAAGCCGTTGATATTGAGTGACTTATTTTGCGCGATGTCGGCGGCGATCCGGGCGATGCCGCGCGCGCTTTGCGCAATGGGTTACACGAGTGCGACGCGCGATGTTTCGCGCCGTGACGGCGCGTTGCGTTTAATCAATCGCGCAAGCGCTCACATCGCGGCGGCGATCTGCTCGCGCAGCCAGCGATGCGCCGGATCGCGATGCACGCGCTCGTGCCACAGCATGCACATCTCATAACCGGGCACCTCGACGGGCGCTTCGACAAGCCGCAGCGCCGGATTGCCGCGCACGAGCCGCCACGGCAGCATCGCGACCAGATCGGTCTGCGAGATCGCGGCGATCACGAACAGAAAATGCGGCACCGAGAGCACCACGCGGCGCGCGAGTCCCGCTTGCGCGAGCGCTTCGTCGGTGACGCCGCGAAAGCCGCCGCCGTCCGGCGAAACGATTACGTGTTCGAGTTCGCAGAACTGCTTCGCGTTCGGACGGCGCTTCAGGCGCGGATGTCCGGCGCGCCCGGCCAGCACGTAACGCTCCTTGAACAGCAGTTTCTGGCGCAGCGTGTCGGGCGCGCCGCTGACGATATGCATCGCGAGATCGATCTCGCCCTGTTCGGCGGCCCTGGCGAGATTCGCGGGCGGCAGTTCGATCACGGCGAGGCGCGTATGCGGCGCGGTCGCGCGCAGCGCGTTGAGCGCGGGCAGCACGATGGTCGATTCGCCGTAGTCGGTGGCGGACACGCGCCAGGTGTGTTGCGCCGCCGACGGATCGAACGGGCCTTCGGGCGCGACCGCACGCTCCAGCGCGTCGAGCGCTTCACGCAGCGGTTCGCGCAAGGACTCGGCGCGCGCCGTCGGCCGCATGCCGCGCGGGCCGGGCAGCAGCAGCGGGTCGCCGAGCAGGTCGCGCAGACGCGCCAGTTGCACGCTCACGGCGGGCTGCGAAAAGGCGAGCCGTTCGGCCGCACGCGTGACGTTGAGTTCGTCGAGCAGCACGTCGAGCGTGACCAGCAGATTCAGATCGAGACGACGGAGATTATTCACGGTAATACCTGCCATTGCCGATATTCATTTCCAATATAGCAGAGCGGCCACTAAGCTCGACCTCACTTACCCAAACGGAGTGTCGTCATGAACGTGCTGCTGGTCTATGCCCATCCCGAACCGCGCTCGCTGAACGGTTCGCTCAAGAACTTCACCGTCGAGCGTCTCGAACGCGCGGGCCATACGGTGCAGGTCTCGGATCTCTACGCGATGAACTGGAAAGCCACGCTCGACGCCGACGACGCGCCCGCGCGCGATCTCGCCGAGCCGTTTCGTCCGTCCGCCGATTCGCGCCACGCATTCGAAGGCGGCACGCAACCCGCCGATATCGCCGCCGAGCAAGAAAAACTGCGCTGGGCCGACGCCGTGATCCTGCAATTTCCGCTCTGGTGGTTCACGATGCCTGCGATTCTGAAGGGCTGGGTGGAGCGCGTGTATGCCTGCGGTTTCGCGTACGGCGTGGGCGAGCATTCGGATCAGCGCTGGGGCAGCCGTTACGGCGAAGGCACGCTGGCCGGCAAGCGCGCGATGCTGATCGTGACCACGGGCGGCTGGGAGTCGCATTACGGTCCGCGCGGCATCAACGGGCCGATCGACGACATTCTGTTTCCGATCCAGCATGGAGTGCTGTATTACCCCGGTTTCGACGTGCTGCCGCCGTTCGTCGTCTACCGCACGAGCCGCATGGACGACGCGCGTTTTGCGCAGACGCGTGCGGCGCTCGGCGAGCGGCTCGACCGTTTGTGGGAGACGGCGCCCATCGCATTTCGTCAGCAGAATGCGGGGGCTTACGAGATTCCCGCGTTGACCTTGCGCGACGAGATCGCGCCCGGGCGCACGGGTTTTGCCGCGCATGTCGATGGCGCGGGCGCGGCTTCCTGAGCGTGTGGATCAGTCGTCGCGCGGCAGCACGAGTTCGGCGTCCAGACCGGCGATGCGGCCCTGTTCGATGCGATTTACGAGCGTGAGGGTGCCGCCGTGCGCGGCGGCCACGCTGCGCGCGATGGTGAGTCCGAGGCCCGTGCCGCCTGCCTGCGCTTCGCCTTCGCCGCCATCATCGCGCCGCAGCGAGGCAATGCGGAAATACGGCTCGAACACGCGTTCGCGCAACGCGTCGTCGGCGATACCGGGGCCGTTGTCGCTCACGGTCACGTGCACGCTGTCGCCATCGTCGCGCACCGCGATGTGCGCCGCGCCGCCGTAGCGGATCGCGTTGTCCACGAGATTTTGCAGACCGCGCTTGAGATTGCGCGCAAAGCCGCGCACGGGCGCACGCGTCGCGCCGGTCACGCTGACGGCCTGACCGGCCTCGCGCGCGTCGGCGGCGAGGCCTTCGAGCATAGAGTCGAGATCGATTTTCTGATGCGCCTCCGTGACTTCCACGCCTTGCACGACGTCGAGCGTCGCGCGCACCATCGCTTCCATTTCATCGAGGTCGCCGCGCAGCCGCTCGCGCCACGCGGGATCGGGCAGCATTTCCGCGCGCAGCCGCAAGCGCGTGAGTGGCGAGCGCAGATCGTGCGAAACCGCCGCGAGAAAGCGCGCGCGCTGCGCGAAGCTGTCGATCAATTGCTGCTGCATCGCGTTGAATGAATGCGCCGCGCTGCGCACTTCCTGCGGCCCCGTTTCGGGCAGCGGCGCGCGATGGATGTTGCGACCGAGCGCCTGCGCCGCGCGCGTGAGTTGACGCAACGGCGCGAGCGCGAAGCGCACGGCGACGAACGCAATCGCGCAGACCGCCGCGAAGCGCAGCAGATAAATCCGCAGCAGATAGTCGAACACGAGTTCGCCGCGTTCCGAATGCATGCCGGCCTGGCCTTCCTTCGATTGAATCTCGAGCCAGCCTTGCTGAGGAATATTCAGGAATACGTGGAAATCGCCCGTCGGCATGCGCGAGTCGAACAGGCTGAGGATGCCGCGATGACGGCCGTCGTCGTCGCGCAGATGCGCATCGAGCAGACGCACTTCGATGAGCGTGCCGAGGCGTTTGCGGATCACGCCTTCGATCAGCCCGCTTGTCGCGCGCAACGTGAGCGAGGGCGCGGGCGGCGCGGCGGGCGGCGTGCCCTGCACCCAATGCAACTGGTAGCGGTCGTCGCCGAGTGCGCTCAGCACGCTCGCGCGCGCGGCGGCGTCGGGCGCGCGTTCGAGCAGGCGCACGGTATCGGCGAGGCGGCTCGCGAACAGGCGCGCGGGGATTTCGAGCGTGCGGTTGTCGTGCGTGTCGAACCAGATCGTGCTGGTGAGCAACTGGCCCGCGAACATGCCCGCCGCGAGGATCAGCACGAGACGGCCGAACAGCGTGTCGGGCCAGAAGGCGCGCTTCACGCGCTGCCATCCGCGTTGCAGACCCCGTTGCAAGCCACACGTCGGGGCGTCCGGCGTCGTCACGCTTCGTGGCTCACATCGGCGACCAGCATGTAGCCCTCGTTGCGCACCGTGTGGATCAGCGCGGCATTGCGCGCCGAATCCTTGAGGTGATGGCGCAGACGGCTCACGCACACGTCGATCGAACGGTCGAGCGGCGTGTGGTCCTTGTCGAACACCTGTTCGAGCAGGAATTCGCGCGACAGCGGCCGGTTCGGATGATCGAGCAGCGTGCGCAGCGTGCGGTAATCGGAGCCGCCGAGCGAGACCACCACGCCGTCGGGCGAGAGCATCTGCTTCATGCGTGTGTCCAGACGCCACCCCGCGAAACTCACGAACGCGCTGGCGTCGCCGTGGCGTCCGTGCTGGGCGTGCGGCGCAGGGTGCGCATGCGCCGCGTGGGGCGAACCCGAACCCGGCACGACGCGCGCACGGCGCAGCACGACCTTGATCTTCGCGACCAGTTCGCGCGGATCGAAGGGCTTGGGCAGATAGTCGTCGGCGCCCATTTCGAGGCCGAGAATGCGGTCGAGCAGGCCGCCGCGCGCCGACAGCATGATGATCGGCACCGCGTTTTCGCGGCGCAATTCGCGCGTGAGATCGAGGCCGTCCTCGCCGTCGAGCATGAGGTCGAGCACGATCAGGTCGATCTTTTGCTGGCGCAGCGTCTGCTTCATCTGCGCGCCATTGGTGGCCGCGCTCGCTTCGTAGCCCATGTCGCGCAGATAGTCGCGCAGGAGCGTGCGGATATTGGGGTCGTCGTCGACGACGAGTATGTGGTCCATCGCTGTTCTTTTTCCGCTGCGGGCGGCGCCAACACATTCCATTACAAAAGCGCCGCTTCTCAACACATTGCCATTACATCGCGCCGCTAAAGTGTGGCCTGCAAATAGCAATCGTTCTCATTTATGAACTATATCACGCCCGTTTCCCGCGCCGCGATTGCGTCGCACGCCGAACCTTTCGCCCGCCTTGCACGCACGGCCGCCGCCGCGGCCACGCTGGCGCTGGGGCTGTGCCTGAGCGCCTCGCAGGTGTGGGCCGCCACGCCTGCTGCACCCGCCACGTCGAGCGCGGCCGCCACGGTCAATGCCGCGGCCGCGCCCGCCGCGCAGACCGTCACCGACCTCGCCGGCCGCACGGTGAAGATTCCCGCCAATCCGCACCGCATCCTGCTCGGCGAAAGCCGTCTGCTGTCGGCGCTCGCGCTGCTCGAAGGCCAGCAGCCGCTCGCGCGCATCGTCGGCTGGCAGGGCGATCTGCCCGCGATGGACCCGCAGACCTTCGACGCCTACGCGCGCAAGTTCCCGCAGATCCGCACGATTGCGCTGATCGGCAAGGCGACCGAGGACAGCATCAGCGACGAAAAGGCGCTCGCGCTCAAGCCCGACGTGGCGATTTTCAGCGTCGCCGGTCACGGCCCGAGCCGCTACAACGCGCTCGTGAAGCAACTGGAAGCGACCGGCACGACGGTGGTGTTCATCGACTTCCGCGTGCACCCGATGCAGAACACGCTGCCGAGCATCAAGCTGCTCGGCCAGGTGCTGCACCGCGAGCAGCAGGCCGATGCGTATATCGCGTTCTACCGGCAGCATCTCGCGGCGGTCGAGAACGTCGTCGACAAGATTCCGGAGAACCAGCGTCCGAAGGTGTTCGTCGACATGCTCGCGGGCGTGTGGGACGCGGGCTGCTGCCACACGGCGGGCAAGGGCAATTTCGGCGAGTTCGTGCAGGCCGCGGGCGGCCGCAATATCGCGGCGGATCTGCTGCCGGGCGTGCTCGGCGACATCAGCATGGAGCAGGTGATCGCCTCGAAGCCCGATGTCTATATCGCCACCGGCAGCCGCACCAAGCCGGGCCTCGCGTCGCTGCGCGTGGGCGCGGAAACGAGCGAGCACGATGCGCAGGCGAGCCTCGCGCAACTGGTGGCGCGTCCGGGCTTCGACACCATCAAGGCGATTCACGATGGCCGCGTGCACGGCATCTCGCACAACTACTACGACTCGCCGTACAACATTCTGGCGATCGAGGCGTTCGCGAAGTGGTTCTATCCGCAGCAGTTCAAATCGCTCGACGTGAAGGCGACGCAGGAGGAGTTGTATCGACGCTTCCTGGCCGTGCCGGTGAGCGGCACCGATTGGGTCGATGCGCCGCTGCAAACCCAGGCCGGCGCGCAGAACGAGGCCGCGCGATGAGCGACGCGCGCCTGCCGGCCGGTTCGGGCTGGCGCGCGCACCCCGAAGCCGACGCCGATGCTGATGCCGAAGCGAGGCGCGCTGCGCAAGGCGAGGAGGCCGCGCGGCAGTTGCGCGCCTACACGCGGCTCACGCGCCGGCGCGCGCTCCTGCTGATGGCGGTCGCGCTGCTGATCGCGGCGTCGCTGCTCGTCGATCTCAGTTCGGGGCCGTCGGGCCTGCCGCTCGCGACGCTGCTGCGCACGCTGTTCGAACGCGCGTCCGCCGATCCGGCCAACGCCGTGATCGTCTGGCAGATCCGCTTGCCTTACGCGGTGATGGCGCTCGCGGTCGGCGCGGCGCTCGGCCTCTCGGGCGCGGAGATGCAGACCATCCTCAACAATCCGCTCGCGAGTCCGTACACGCTGGGCGTGTCGGCGGCGGCGGCGTTCGGCGCGTCGCTGGCCATCGTGCTCGATCTCGCGATTCCGGGCGTGGCGCAGACGTGGATCGTCTCCGCCAATGCGTTCGTGTTCGCGTTCGCCTCGGCGCTCGTGCTCGATCTGGTCGCGCGCTGGCGCGGCATGAGCACGGCGGGCGTGGTGCTGATGGGCATCGCACTGGTGTTCTCGTTTCATGCGCTCGTCGAGCTGATGCAGTTCATCGCGTCCGCCGACGCGCTCCAGGGTCTCGTGTTCTGGACGCTCGGCTCGCTCGCGCGCGCGGACTGGCCGAAGATCGGCGTGCTCGCGGCGGCGCTCGCGATCGCCTTGCCGCTCTCGATGAAAAACGCGTGGGCCCTGACCGCGCTGCGTCTCGGCGAAGACCGCGCGGCGAGCTTCGGCATCGATGTGAAGCGGCTGCGTCTGGGCACGCTGCTGCGCGTGGCGGTGCTCTCGGCGCTCGCGGTGTCGTTCGTCGGCACCATCGGTTTTGTCGGGCTGATCGCGCCGCACGTCGCGCGCGCGCTGTTCGGCGAGGACCATCGCTTCTATCTGCCGGGCAGCCTGTTGCTCGGCGCGCTGATGCTGTCGATGGCGTCGATTGCCTCGAAGCTGCTGATTCCGGGCGTGCTGATTCCGGTCGGCATCGTCACGGCGTTGGTGGGCATTCCGCTGTTCCTCGGCATCGTGGTGCGCTCGCAGGGAGGCTCGGCATGAACGGTCTCGCGATTCACGACCTGAGCGTGCGGTATGGCCGCCGCGACGTGCTGCGCGGCCTGAGCGCCGGGCCGCTGCCGCGCGGCGAGATCACGGCGCTGCTCGGGCCGAATGGCAGCGGCAAGTCCACGCTGCTGCGCACGCTCGCGGGCCTTGCGAAACCGGCGGCGGGTTCGCTCACGCTCGATGGCGCGCCGCTCGCGCTCACGGCGGCGAGCGCGCGTTCGCACAGCGTGGTCTATCTGCCGCAGGCCTTGCCGGCGGGCGTGCGGTTGCAGGTGCTGGAGTCGGTGCTGGTGGCCGCGCGCGCGGGCCGCGATCCGGCCTTGCGCGCGCGCACCGGAACCGCCGCGCAGCGCGATCTCGCGACGGCGCACGCGACGCTCGAACGGCTCGACATCGCGACGCTCGCGAACCGCTCGCTCGACGAACTCTCGGGCGGCCAGCGCCAGCTCGTCGGCATTGCGCAGGCGCTGGTGCGCGAGCCGCAGGTGCTGCTGCTCGACGAGCCGCTCTCGGCGCTCGATCTCAATCACCAGTATCAGGTGATGGCGGTGCTGCGCGACGTCACGCGCGAGCGCGGCATCGCGACGGTGGTGGTGCTGCACGACATCAACGCGGCGTTGCGCGCCTGTGATCGCGCGATGCTGCTGCACGACGGGCACATCGCGCACTTCGGCCCGAGCGCCGAAGTCGTCACGCCCGCCAGTCTTGCGCAGGTTTTCGGAGTCCGCGCACGCATCGAGCCTTGCTCGCGCGGTCTTCATCAAGTGCTGATCGACGGCATCGCCGATCGCCAGGGCATCGCCAGTCGCCACACGCGTTAAGCGTGCCGCGCGGCCCAGCCAGCCCACCCTCCATCCGTTTGTTCCGCTGTGCCGATGGCGCGTCGTTTCGCGACGCCGCGCCATCGCGCGCACGCGCGCGCATCGGACAGGCACGCGGCCACGCCGCGAACGACAACTCGAACCAACACGACATACAACAGGGCATTATGAAAAAGACATTCCTGGTCGCCGCGTGCGCGGCGGCATGGACCTGCGCGGCGCATGCGCAGGACAGCGTGACGCTGTACGGCATCATCGACGCCGGTCTTTCGTTCAACAGCAACTCGGGCGGGCACAACGTCGTGGCGGCGGGCAGCGGCAACGTGACCGGCAGCCACTGGGGCTTCAAGGGGCGCGAGGATCTGGGCGGCGGCACGGCCGCGATCTTCCAGCTCGAAAGCGGCTTCTCGGTGATGAACGGCACGCTGCGCCAGGGCGGCCGCATGTTCGGCTTCCAGTCGTACGTCGGGCTCGAAAACGCGCGCTACGGCGCGCTGACACTCGGCCGCCAGTACGACTCGGTAGTCGATTACCTCGCGCCGCTGAGCTTCACGGGCCAGCACCCCGGCGGCAACAACCTGAGCGCGCACCCGTACGACAACGACAACCTCAACAACTCGTTCCGCGTGAACAATGCCGTCAAGTACGCGAGCGCGAACTACGGCGGCGTGAAGTTCGGCGCGCTCTACGGTTTCTCGAACGAAGCGGGCGGCTTCGACGACAACCGCGTCTACAGCCTCGGCGCGTCGTACGACACGGGTTCGCTGCTGTTCGCGGCAGGCTATCTCCAGGCGAACAACGGCGGCAGCAGCAACACGAATGGCGCGATCACGCTGACCGAGCGCACCTTCATCGCCGCGCAGCAGCGCATTTACGGCGCGGGCGTGAACTGGCTCGCGGGCAACGCGCGCGTGGGTTTCGTGTGGACGCGCACGCAACTCGGCGGACTCGATACGATCAACGGCGCGAACAGCCTCGGCATCGCGGCGAACGGCGAGGGCGCGAACTTCTCGAACTACGAGCTGAACGCGGTCTATCACTTCACGCCCTCGTTCAGCCTGGGCGGCGAGTACACGTATACGCAGGCGACGATGTCGAGCGCGAGCGGCCAGCATCATCCGCGCTGGCATGAAGTGTCGGTGGAAGCCGATTACTACCTCTCGAAGCGCACCGATCTGTATACGCAGGTGAGCTGGCAGCATATTGCCGCCGACGGCTCGGGCCTGGGCGCGGACGTGAGCGGCCAGTCGGCGTCGAGCAGCGATCAGCAGACGGTCGTGGGCGTGGGCATCCGGCACCGGTTCTGAGCGCGCGGCCGCGCGCCCGTCGATGGTGCGCCGCGTCGTGGCGGTGCACCAGCAGCATTCATCGCAGGCACACGAATGCGGCGCTGCGTCATGCACGCGGCCCGCGCATGGTTTCCGCGCCTGAAACGGGGTCTCTTGCCAAAGCCTTACGCCATCGGCGTTTTCGCGCGCATCATGCGGTCGGGCACGCAGTTGGCATACGTATTGCTAAATAGGCTCGGGGCCAACGATGGCTCCAATGAATTGACGTGACTCCCGCATGAGCGGGGGTGAATCCGGCAGGCGGGGCAACGGCGTCCCGAAGCGATAACCCGACACGCGGCTCGGCTCAGGCCACGCGCGTGAAGGCAACGCTTCGGGACGCTTTTTTATTGGTGCTCGCGCCTGGTGACTGTTCGAGCCGCATCGCTCGTCAATCACGCTTGTTATCCATTCTGTACTCCTGACGATGAAGAACGAAACCAGCGAAGCGGTATCCGGAGAAGTGGTGGGCGAGCTGATCAACCTTTCGGGGCGTCAGCGCATGCTCTCGCAGCGCATCGTGCTGTATGTGCTGCTCGCGACGCAGGACGGCGCGCAAGGGCAGGAAGCGCTCGGCGTCGCGCGCGGCTGCCTTGCCTCGTTCGCCGACGCGCACGCGCAACTCGTCGAAGGCGACGGCCATTTTCCGGGCGTATTCTCGGACGCGCTGCGTCAGCTTTACTTCGGCTCGCGCCGCGCCGACGAGCGCATTCGCGCGTTCATGAAGCTCGCAGGCGACGCGATCGCGCAGCTCGAACGCGGCGGTATCGACAAGCGCGGCGGTGCGACCAGCACGAACGCCACGAACGTTGCGAACGCCACGACTGGCATCCACGCCATCGACGCGCTCGCGAAGCTCACCGCCGAAGCCACGCCGCTGCTCGATCTGCTGCAGACGCTCACGCTCGCGTATCAGGACGCGATGCGCGGCGTCGAGGCCCAGACGCAGCGCCGCGAAGCCGAAGTCGCCGACCAGCTCGCCACCATTTCGATGCGCGCCAACATCGTCGCGCTCAATGCACGCGTGGCGGCGGCGCGCGCGGGCCAGTACGGACGCGAATTCGCCGTGATCACCGCCGAGCTGGCCAATGTGATCGGCGAAATGGATCGGCTGATTCAGGGCGTGGTCGGCGCGCGCGGCGGGCTCGATACGCGTGCGGGCAGCCCGGCGCGCAGCGGCGCCGGACAGAACATCGGAGTACGAAATCATCGGATTCGCGCGCCGCTGGCGTGCTGACCGTTTTTACCTGGGGAGAGCCTCGTGAAAGACCTGCTGAACTCGCTGAAGAGCGGTAACTGGCGCGCGCTGGTCGCGTGTTTTCTGTACTTCGACACCGGCTTCACGGTGTGGGTGATGTTGGGGCCGCTCGCGCCGTTCATCCAGAAGGACATCAAGATGACGCCGGGCGAACTCGGCCTGCTGGTCGCGGTGCCGGTGCTCGGCGCGGCGATCCTGCGCGTCACGCTCGGCAATCTCTATCAGGCCTGCGACGGCCGCAAGGTCGCGCTGATGGGCATTGCGCTGTCGGCGATTCCGGCGCTCGTGCTGCTGCTGATGCCGGGCACGCCGTCGTACACGCTGCTGCTGGTGCTGGGCGTGCTGCTCGGCGTGGGCGGCGCGAGTTTCGCGGTGGCGCTGCCGATGGCGGGCAGCAACTATCCGCCGAAGGTGCAGGGTCTCGTGCTCGGTCTCGCGGCGGCCGGCAACATCGGCGCGGTGCTCGACGGCTTCCTGTTCCCCGGTCTCGCCAACAGCTTCGGCTGGGCGCGCGCGACGGGCGCGGCGCTGCCGTTGCTGGCGCTCGCGGCGCTCGCCGTGTGCTTCTGGGCGCGCGATCTCGGCCCGAAATCGGGCAGCGCGCCGAAAGCGATGCGCGCGTTCTTCATCACGCTCGCCGGTCTGATCGCGCTGGTGCTGGCCGTGCACGACGGCGTGTTCGGCGCGGGCAAGACCGGCGTGCTGCTGCTGCCGGTGCTCGGCGCGCTGCTCGCGATCGCGGTGCTGCCGCGTCACTATCGCGGCGTGCTCGCGGAAGGCGATACGTGGGTCGTGATGCTCGTGTACAGCATCACGTTCGGCGGTTTCGTCGGCATGTCCTCGTATGTGACGACGCTGCTGATCTCGCTCTATCAGGTGCCGAAGCTCGAAGCGGGCGTGATCATGTCGCTGCTGGCGCTGACGGGCGCGATGGTGCGTCCGCTCGGCGGCCTGATCGCCGATCGCATCTCCGGCGTGCGCGCGCTCGTGCTGCTGCTCGCCGCGATCTCGCTGTGCGACTTCGCATTCGCCGCGTGGATGCCGCCGTTCGCCGCGGGCATCGCGCTGCTGCTGTTCACGTATGTCTGCTTCGGTCTCGGCAACGGCGCGACCTTCCAGCTCGTGCCGCGCCGCTGGACCGGCCGCACGGGTCTGATGTCGGGTATCGTGGGCGCCGCGGGCGGCATCGGCGGCTTCTATCTGCCGGTCATCATGGGCATTGCGAAGGAAAGCACGGGCAGCTATCAGATGGGTTTTGCGACGTTCGGCGCGATCGCGGCGCTGGCCTTCATGCTGGTGGTGGCGCATCGCGCGCGCTGGCTCGAATGGGCGCTGCCGCAGGAAAGCGTCATGCCGCAAGCGGCTGTGCAGACCGTCGAGGTGCGTGCGGGCAACTGAGTTCCGTCACTGCGTCACGCGTAAAAAAACGCGCTCCGGTTTCAGGCCGGAGCGCGTTTTTGCTTTCTCGATGACGGCGCGTATGCCGATCCCTGCGCGCGAACGCTACGCGCCCATCAACTTCAACCCCGCGGGCAGCGCTTCGCCGAACACGCGGCCCGTATCGGCGTTATCGAGCGTGACGACTTCGCGCACCATCTCGATCCACGCGGGCGGCGCATTGCCGTGTTCGAGCCGACGCAGCACCGTGTCGCGCACGCCAGGATCGAGATCGCGCGAGCGGTCGCCGGTCATACGCGCGATTTGCGTGGCGGCGAACATTGCCGGTTCCACCTTCTTCCAGTCGAGCGCGAGGATCGCGTCGAGCCAGCGCGTGGCGACCTCGGGCGGCACGACGCCGTGCGCGCTGCCATAGAAGGGCAGCCGCGCGCCGATACGCCCGACGGCCCACCAGCTCTGATGATTCTCCGCAGGCTTCTGCAGCCGCGCCAGCAGCCGCTCGCCAATCTCGATCTTGCGATCCGCGCCGATCCGTTCGAGCGACGCGTAAAGCCGCGTCATATCGGCGTTGCCGAGGCGCGCGGGATCGAACGGCAGCTTGTGCTGCTTCGAACTGGCCGCGTCTTCGAGCCAGCGCATCGCTTCGAGCACCTGCTCCTGCGCGGCCTCGTCGAGACCGCCGGCCGCGCGCCGCCAGAGCGTCCACCATTCGGACCAGACCTGGCTGTCGTTGATGTGCTGGATGCCGTCGTCGAACAGCGTCCACAGTTGTTCGACGCGCCATTCGTCGAGCGGATAGCCGAACCCGGGCCGCACGCAATAACCGGCGAGATTGAGCCACAGGCGCTCGTGGTCGGGCGAGCGGCGGCGGCGCGCGGCGCGTTCCCAGAGCGCGCCGAACAGTTCGCGCAGCAGCGGGCTGTCCCAGTTCTGGCGCGCTCCGAGCGTGTGTTCGAGCTGCGCGCGCAGCCGCTTCACTTCCTTCGGATCGACCTTCGACGACTTCGCGCCG
Source organism: Paraburkholderia tropica (assembly GCF_014171495.1). Lineage (NCBI taxonomy): Bacteria > Pseudomonadati > Pseudomonadota > Betaproteobacteria > Burkholderiales > Burkholderiaceae > Paraburkholderia > Paraburkholderia tropica. The sequence goes on along the minus strand of NZ_CP049137.1, from coordinate 341,116 downwards.
AACACGCGCTCGATCAGTTCGATGGCGTGATCGAGCGAAGCATGGCGGACGTCGTCGCCGGTGTTCGCGGCGTGAGCGGCTTCGTCGCGGCGCAACTGGAATTCGAGCAGCCAGCGCTGCGACGCGTCCTCGGTCGCGATACAGCGCACTTCAAGCGTGCCGACTTCGGTCAGTTGCGCCGTGAGCCGCACGGGCCTTTCGTCGCGCTCGTTGCGCGCCTTGTTCGCGCCGCGCTCGCGCGCGACCACGGTCGCGAGCGGAGGCAGACGCACGAAGTCGGCGGCGTCCTGATCGAGATCGACGATCTCGCCCGGCTGCCACGCCGTTTCCGCGACCGTCGAGACCAGATGGAACTGCACGGGATGGCCCAGACGCAGCGCGAACACGCGCTCGTCGAGCTGCACTTCGTGGCCTTCCTCGGTGCCGCGCGGCAGCAGGCAGATGCCGCGCCGCGCGTCGCCGCCCTCGTCGAGCACCAGAAAATAGCTGCGCGGCGAGCCGCCGCCGATACGCGGCGCGTGACCCGCGCGCGCCAGCGCGAACGCGACCGCGCCGCGCGCGACGGCCACGTCGGGCTGATCGTTTTGCAGCACGGTGAGCGGCGCTTGCCGCCAGTTGCCCAGCGTCTCGCGCAGACGCGCCGACAGCGCGGGCGCGCGGAACACGCCGCCGTTGAGCAGCAGCGTGTCGGGCATCGGCGGGGCGGCGGATTCACCGTTCGAAACGGCATCGGCATGATGGGCGGACACACCGAGCGCCTCGCGCGACTGCGCGGCGAAGCGTTGCAGGAAGGACGCGATATGACGCGTGATGCCCGCATCGGCCGCATAGGGCAGACCGAATTCGACGATCGCCGCACGCGAGCGGCGCGGCAGATCGCGCGGGCCGACCGCCGGAAAGAATCCGTCGACGACGATACGCTCGGCCTCGTCGCGGCCCAGTTGCGTCGAACGCGCGCCGCCGATCAGCCGCGCGCCCGCACCGAGCAGCGTGATGCCGACCGACTCGGGCGCGGCGTCGCCGAGCAGTTGCTCCTTGGCGACGCGGCAGCGCTCGACGAGCTGCGACAGGCTGGCGGCCGAGAGCCGCGCGTCCTGCGTCGCGAGCCGGCTTTCGGCCAGGTGGGCGAGCGCGAGGTCCATGTTGTCGCCGCCCAGCATCAGATGGTTGCCCACGCCGATGCGCGTCAACTGCGGCTCGCCGTCCTCGAAATGGACCTTGATGAGCGTGAGGTCGGTCGTGCCGCCGCCCACGTCGCAGACGAGCACGAGACGCGTCTGCGCGAGTTCGGCTTGCAGCGCGTCGCGATGATGGAACAGCCAGTCGTAGAACGCGGCCTGCGGTTCTTCGAGCAGGTGCAGCGTGGGCAGTTGCGCGCGCCGCGCGGCTTCGAGCGTGAGCGCGCGCGCGCCGTCGTCGAACGAGGCGGGTACGGTGAGCACCACGTCCTGATGTTCGAGCGGCGCGTGCGGAAAACGGTGATGCCAGGCTGCGCGGACGTGCGCGAGATAACTGGCGCTCGCGTCGACGGGCGAGACCTTCGCGACCTCGTCGGGCGCGCCCCAGGGCAGGATCGGCGCGAGCCGGTCGACCGAGGCGTGCGAGAGCCAGCTTTTCGCGCTGGCCACGAGCCGCCCCGGCACTTGCGCGCCGAGCGTGCGCGCGAGCTTGCCGATGACGGGCGCAGGCGTGTCGGCCGTGGAGGCGGTGGACGAAGCGGCAGACGAAGCAGCGGAATCGCGCCACGGCAAACGCAGCGTGTCGGCGGCGAGTTCGCCGGGCGCGGGGTGATAGCGCGCCGAAGGCAGCAACGGCTGCGCGCTCACTTCGCCGAGCCCCGTCAGCTGCTCGATTTCGAACACGCCGATGTTGCCCGCAGCGGCCCCGCTCGCGCCGGCTTCGGCCCAGGCCACGACCGTGTTGCTCGTTCCCAGGTCGATGCCGACGACGTATTGCTTCATCGCGTTCTCAGGCGGATCGGACTTCAAGCGTGCGCTCAGAAGCTCGCGCCCTGGCCCGCGCCTTCGCCCGCGCCGCCGCGCACGTCGAACTCGACTTTCCAGCGCTCGTCGCTACCCGACGGCACGGCTTCGAGTTCGAGCGTGCCCGCTTCGGTCACGCGCGCATGCAGCCGGACCGCGACGACTTCGCCCACGGTACGGCCCGCGCTGGGCAGCGTGGCCTGAATCGATTCGAGTTCCTGTAGTTCCTCGGGCGACCAGAAGTCGAGCATCGTGCCGACCTGATCCTGACGGCGCACCGACGAGCCGAAGAAGCGGAATTGCACCGGCTCGCCCACGACGAGGCCGAATTCCTGCGGCGGCAACGCGGCGTCGCTGCCTTCTTCCATGCCGAAGGGCGCGACGCAGAGCGCCGAAATCGGCGGTTCGAGGCCCGGCACCGCGGGCATGGCCGACTCGATCGCCACGTAGTACGCGCGCGCCGTGCCGCCGCGAATGCGCACGCCCTTGCCGCGCTTCACATAGCCGTAATAGGCCGCGCCGCGCGCGACCGCGAGATCGAGGTCCGCGCCGCCGAGCAGACGCGCGGGGGCCGCGCCTTCCGCCGACAGCCAGCCGTTGATGATCTCGAGCACACGTCCGGCGAGCAGCGACGACTTGAACACGCCGCCGTTGAACAGCACGGCGGTGGGATGCAGGAAGCTCGTGCCCTCGGCGGGCGCGCCGAAGCCTTCGACTTCCGCGAGCGCCGCGACCTGGCGGCCGAGGAAGGCCGCGAGATGGCGCGTGACGCCCGCGTCCTGCGCGTAGGGCAGGCCGAGTTGCGTCAGGCCGGCACGGGTGCGCACGACCGGACGCGCCGCGGCGTCCACGCGCGGGAAGAAGCCTTCGAGGATCGTGGCCGTGAGTTCAGCGCGCGTGAGTTCGGTGCGGATCGAGCCGCCGATCAGCTTCGAGCCGCGGCTCGGCACCACCAGCGGCACCGCTTCGAGGCCGGCGTCGGAGAGCAGTTGCTCCTTGGCCGAACGGCAGGCGTAGGTGAGCGCGCGCAACTGCCACGGATCGGCCTGCGTGCCTTGCTGGGCGAGCTTGCGCGCGACCACGTGCGCGAGCGCGAGGTCCATGTTGTCGCCGCCGAGCAGGATGTGTTCGCCCACGGCCACGCGCAGCAGTTCGAGATTGCCTTCGCGCTCGACCACGGCGATCAGCGAGAGGTCGGTGGTGCCGCCGCCCACGTCCACGACGAGGATGATGTCGCCGACCTTCACGTCTTTGCGCCACGCGCCGCCGCTCTTCTGGATCCAGCTATAGAGCGCGGCCTGCGGTTCTTCGAGCAGCGTCATGCTGGTGTAGCCGGCGGCCTGCGCGGCTTCGGCTGTCAGCTCGCGCGCGGCCGGATCGAACGAGGCCGGAATCGTGACGGTGACGTCCTGCTGCGCGAACGGCGCATCCGGATGCGCGTGATCCCACGCCTCGCGCAGATGCGTGAGATAGCGGATCGAGCTTTCGAGCGGCGAGACGCGCGCGACTTCGGGCGGCGCGTCGTTCGGCAGGATCGCCGCGCGGCGATCCACGCCCGGATGACAGAGCCAGCTCTTCGCGCTCGACACGAGACGGATGGGCGTGCCCGCACCACGGCTGCGCGCCATTTCGCCGACGGCGTACTCGCGCGAGGCGGTCCACGGCAGCGTCAGGTCGCCGGGCGTGAGTTCGCCCGCGTTCGGCAGATAGAGAAACGAGGGCAGCAGCTCGGGCGACTCGATCGCGCCCGGCGCGGTGAGTTGCGTGACGGGCAGTACGCCCTGCACGGTCTTTTCGCCGTCACTGGCGGCGAGGTCGACGTAGGAGAGGGCGCAGTGCGTCGTGCCCAGATCGACGCCGATCGAAAAACGCGGATCGCTCACAGTTCCACCTCGGCCGGTGCGATGACCTTCGCGTCGTGCGACTTCACGAGCTTGGGCAGTTTGACGTCTTCGACGCGCCAGCCGCGATGGCTGACGGTGCCGGTGAACGGCGCGGAGCCGACCACGTTGCCGGTCAGGCGGATGGCGGTGGCGTCGAAGCCTTCCGCGATGGTCACGCGGCTGCCTTCGGCCTCGCTGCGCACCGGGCGGATCGTGAAGTGCTCGCGCAGCGTGGCGCGGCAGCCTTCGTGGACGAGACGCGCGGCCGCGCCGATATCGGCGTCGTTGTAGCCGGCGATGTCTTCCTCGACGAAGTCGACGAAGCGCGCATTACGCTGCAGCAGGCCAAGCAGTTGCAGCGCCGATTGCGGGCTGGCTTCCTCGATGGCGGCGACGGGCGCGGGAGCGGGCGCAGCGACGGGTGCAGGTGCGGGCGCGGCCACCGGCGCGGCGGCGGGCACGGGCGCTTGCGGCGCGGGCGCGGCGGCTTCGCCGTTACGCAGACGGCGCACGCCGGCCGCGAGGTCGGCGTCGCCGAGAATGGCGAAAAACGATCCGATGGCCAGCGAAAGGCGGCCAGCGAAGGAAATCTTGGCTTCGGTCATCAACTACTCCAGTGGTCTCGCACGCGCGGGCGAGCGTCCGGCCGGGCCGGGCGCCGCTGCGTCTCTCGCGCGGCTTCGCCGTGTTCGGGCCCCGTGTGCGGAGCGGCCGGCGGGAAAAAACATGAGCCCGTGCGGGCTCGAAACCCGTATTTTGCCTTGTCGCGGGCGCTTACCGGACAAAAAGCGGGCAAATTGGCCGTTCGGAGGAGGGAAAGCGGCGTGCGAGCCCGGTTTGGCGGGCATCGGGCGAGGCGATCGAGGTCGCGTGATGCCGTCGCGCAGTCATGGCGGCGCACGAGACGCACGCGCCCGGGGTGAAACCGACGGCGTGTCGAATGAACACGCCGTCGTGTACGCGCCGGAAGGGGATGCGAAGACTTTAAGCGTCGTCCTTGCCCGGCGCATCGTCCTTATGGAACACGCGCTTGGTGGTGCGCTTGGTGGCGTCCCAGCCTTCGTGCGTCGCGTGCTTGGTGGCGTCCCAGCCTTCGCGCGTGCCGTGCGCGATGCCGTGGCCGACGGTCTTCGCCGCGCTCGCCGTCGCGTGGCCGAAGTCGCGCGCCGCGTGGCCGGTCGCTTTCGCCGCCGACTTCGTGTCGTGCTTGATGTCTTCCTTCACTTCGTGCACATCGGCGAACGCGGCCGAACTGGCCAGGCCGAACGCCAGCGCGGCCAGCAGGATTCGATGGGTTTTCATTGTGGTTCTCCCTTCAGCAGTTATCGATGGCGGGACGTCGCAGCGTCCCCGCCGCGGACGCGTCGAGCATGACCGCCGCGCGTCCCGTCAGCAGCACGCGGGCGTCGCAGCGCAGCGTGAAGCGGTAAAGAATCGTGGTGCCGTCGCCGCCGATGCGCTCGGCCTCGACGACGAGCGGCGCGTCCAGCGTATCGAGCCGCGCGACCTGCGCCTCGACGCCGCGCACGCTCGCGAGAAAGCCCGCGCGCGGACGCTGCGCCGTCGCGCCGGTATCGGCGAGACTGCCGAGCGCGCCGTGCACGGCCATCGCCTGCGCCGCGTATTCGACGCCGCAGACCGAGGCGAGCCGGCCGTTCGCGCGCAGCGGATTGTGCGCGTCGAGATGGCTGGTCGCGAGGCAGCGGATCTGCGCGTCGTCCCAGGCTTCGACGCTGTCGAGCAGGCACATCGCGCCGCTGTGCGGAATGTGCGCGGCGATCCAGGCGCGGTCGAGCGGCGCGGCGAGCGTCGGCGCGTCGGGCGTCATGGCGCGGCCTCGCGCGGTGCGCCTGAAGCGACGCCCGACGCGGCATCAACGTTGGCGGCAACGTCGGCAGCAACAGCAGCATCCGGCCACGACACATCGAGCCGCACGCGCGTTTCCGGCAGATAGTCGATCACCACGCTCGCCGCCTGCCGCGTCGCGAGCGCGTGCAGCAGCGGCAGCACGCGCGCGGCCGGGTTGTTGGCGCGCAGCGTTTCGAATTCGGGCGCGTCGAGTTGCGTGGCCGGCGCGTCGGTGAGCTTCGCTTCGATGCAGGCCAGCGCGCGCGGACGCGCCGCGCCGTCGACATGGATATCGACATCGCGGTCGGCATCGCCCCGCGCCTCATCGCCGACGGGCGCGAGCACCAGCGCCACGCCGAACGCATCGGCGATCGGGCGCACCGTGCGCAGCGGCTCGGGATATTCGCAGTCGTAGGCGACCAGCAGCGTCGGCACGCGGTCGACGGCCACCTGGGCGAGCGCTTCGAGCAGGCCCGCGCCGAAGCTCGCGTCGTGCGCGCACAGCACGTTTGCCGTCGCGCGCGCGTGCGACGCGATGCTCCAGTAACCCGCCGCCGCGTTGTGCACCGAGTTGTGAAAGCGCGTCGGCGAAAGCTGGCGGTCGTCGGTGGAGAGCGTTTCGCAGATCGCGTGGCAATTCACGCCGTCGCCGCCCGAGGCCGCGAACACGGACGCGAGCGTGGCGGCGTCGCGCCCGCTGGCGTCGACCGCTTCGTGGCCCACGGCGAGCGCCGCGCGCACGACCGGGCCGGTGCGGCGCCGCTCGGCGCTCGGCAGGCTCGCGGGCGCGGGCAGCACGGTGCGCGCGGCTTCGTACGGCGCGCGTTGCGCGAGCACGTCGGCGGCTTGCGTCCAGTTGGCGAGGCCCGGCCCGATCACGCCGATCCCTTCGATCCACGCATGCAGTTTCACGATTGCACCTCGTTCTTTGCAGCGCCGTTTTTGCGGCTCAACGCGAAATCCGCGCGCCCCAGCAAGAGGCTGCAATTCGTGCCGCCGAAGCCGAACGAATTGCTGAGCGCGGCGCGCACGTCGGCGTCGCGATTGGTCAGCGCGTAATCGAGTCCGAGCGCGTGATCGACGACCTGCGTGTTGACGCCCGCGGGCACGAAGCCGTGGCGCAGCGCGAGCGCCGCCGCGATCGCTTCGAGCGCGCCCGCCGCGCCGAGCGTGTGGCCGGTCGCGCCCTTGGTCGAGCTGCACGGCGTCGCGCCGAACAGCGCGCCCACGGCGCGGCTTTCGGAGGCGTCGTTGCTCGGCGTGGCCGTGCCGTGCAGATTGATGTAGTCGATCTCGTCCGGCGCGAGGCCCGCGCTCGCGAGCGCCTGTTCGAGCGCGGCGCGTGCGCCCAGTCCCTCCGGATGCGGCGACGACATGTGATGCGCGTCGCTCGATTCGCCGATGCCGAGCAGCAGGATCGCGTCGCCCGGCAGAGCATCGGCTTGCGCGGGCAGGCGTTCGAGCAGCGCGAACGCGGCCGCTTCGCCGATCGAAATGCCGTCGCGCGCCACGTCGAACGGGCGGCACGGCTGGCGCGAGAGCAGTTCGAGCGAGTTGAAGCCGTACAGCGTGGTGAGGCACAGCGAATCGACGCCGCCCACGACCGCCGCGTCGATCAGGCCCGCTTCGATCATGCGCCGCGCCGAGCCGAACACTTTCGCGCTCGACGAGCACGCCGACGAGATCGCCGTGGCCGGCCCGCGCGCCCCGAAATAGTCGCGCACGAACGCGGCCAGCGCGTAGGGATTGTGGGTGCGCGCGTAGTCGAAGCCGGGATGCAGCAGGCCGGTCTCGCGGTCGCGCTCGCGATAGGCGTTTTCGGTTTCGAGGATGCCGCTCGTGCTGGTGCCGACGAACACGCCGACGCGGTCCGCGCCGTAACGCGCGACGGCGGCGTGCACGCGTTCGGCGAAACCGTCCTGTTCGAGACCGAGTTGCGCGAGGCGATGATTGCGGCACGCGTAGGCGGCGAGATCCGCGCGGATGTCGACGGCGTCGACGTCCTGGACCGCGCCGATCCATGTGTCGAGATCCGCGCGTTCGAAGTCGCACGGCGCGAGGCCGCTGCGCCGCTCGCGCAGCGCGTCGAGCATGGCGTCGAGCCCGCAGCCGAGGCAGCTGGTGGCGGTGAAGTGCGAGACGAGAAGGGGATTCACGGAGTTCGGTCCTGGGGCCGGCGCGCGCGCCATTTAGGGGCGAATTTTACCAAACGGGGCGGCGTTGCCGCCGTGTCCGACTGGCGTGACGGGCGCGGCGTCGTGCGCCGCGCGCAGGGTGATCCAGTGATAGTGCGCCTCGGCGGCGGCGCGCAGCACCTGCGGCAGCACCGCGAGCACGACCGGCTGGCCGAGTGCGTCGCGCGCGCTGTTGGCGTCGTGCAGCAGCAGGATGTCGCGCGGCGCGAGACCGGTCAGCAGACGCCGCGTCACGATCTGCGGATCGCGCTCGCGCGTGTCGAAACCGCGCCGCGTCCAGCTCGCCAGTTGCAGGCCGAGCGCACAGAGCACCGGTTCGAGAAACGGATTGCGCAAGCCGGCGGGCGCGCGGAAAAAGCGCGGACGCGTGCCGCTGATGTCCGTCAGCGTGCGTTGCGCGGCTTCGATCTCGCGCCGCAGCGCGCCGGGTCCGCTGACCGAAAACGTATGCCGATGGCGCTGGCTGTGGTTCTCCACGGCGTGGCCGCGCGCGACGATCGCCTCGATCCACTTCGGATGCTGGCGCGCGCGCTCGCCGATGCAGAAGAAGGTCGCGTGCGCGCCGTATTCGTCGAGCAGATCGAGCACGCGCGGCGTGATCTCCGGATCGGGGCCGTCGTCGATGGTGAGGGCGAGGCGGCGGTCGGCGCCGGGCACGGACGTGACGGAGGCGGCAGACGCTGCGGGCAGGCGCGTCCAGTTCGGGCCGAGCAGCGCGCTTCTGGGCCAGAGGCCCGCCGCTGTCAGCGCGAGATGCGAGGCCGCGACGCTGCCGACGGCCCATGGCCACGTCGCGGGTTGCGCGATCAGCGCGGCCGCCGCGCCCGCATGCAGCGCCGCCGCGCCCGCGATGAACGGCGACGGCGCCCAGCGGCGCGCGGCGTCGGCGTGGCGCGGATTCGGCTGCGAATGTGTGCGGTCCGCTCCCGGCGGCGTGGGCCCGTTCATGCTGGGTTTCCTTGTCGATGGGATTGCGTGTCGGCGTGTGCGCCGGCTTCCACTTCCTGCGCGGCGGACGTGGTCCCGCTGCGCGGCGCGAGGATCGCCGCGAACGCGAGCGCGAGCATCGCGCCGGGACCGACGGTCAGGCCGAAGGTTTCGAGCAGCGGCACATGCGAGAGCGCGAGCAGCCCGAACCCGGCGACGGTCGCGAGATTCGCCACCAGCAGCGAGACCAGCGTGTGCGGTGCGATGGTCGCCGATTCGTCAGCGGATTGCCCATGCCGCGTCGCGCCGCGCTTGCAGAAAAACAGCGCATAGTTCGAGCCCACCGCCACGATCAGCAGCATGCCGACGAGGTGCAGGATCGTCATCGGCACGCCCGCGAGCGCGAAGCCCGCGATCACCACCAGCACGGCGGCGACGAGCGGCGCGAGCGCGCGCGCGGCCAGACGCAGCGAACGCAGCGCGAGCGCGAGCAGCACGCAGATCGCCACGAAGCCCGCGAGCGAGAGCCGGATGTCTTCGTGCACGTAGTTCACGTAGAGGCGGTCGGCTTCCGTTTTGAGGTCGACGAACAGCGCGCCCGGCACGCCCGCCTGCGCGACGGCGGCGCGGATCGCGGCGGCGTCGAGGCTCGACGTGTTGGCGGCGCTCGCTGCGTTCGCGTGCGCGGGCGCACGCAGCGCGAGCATCGCGTTCCAGTGGCCGTCGCGTTGCGTGAGCAGCGCATCGACGGCCAGCGCCATCGAGGTGCCGTTCAGGTCCGCACGCGTGATGAGCGGCGCAACGCGCGCGGCCTGCGCGTCGGCGATGAACGGCGCGAACGCCTCGGGTTTCACGCGGATGCTCTGGTTCGCGACCGCTTCGCGCAGACGCGCGCTCAGCGTCGCGGCGTCGGGCAGGCTCGCGAGGCGCGCGCGCTGCGCGGCGTCGCTCGGCAGATAGCGCGCGGGACTTTCGAAGCCCGCGAGCGTGCCGCGCGCGACGAGCGGCTGCAACTGCGCGCCGACGCGTTCCGCGTCTTCGAGCGCGGCTTGCGCGCTGGCGGCGGGAATCTCGACGAGATAGCGCACGTCGGGCGCGCCGAGGTCGGCGCGCAGGCGGGTGTCGAGCGCCAGGCTCGCGGCGGGCACGGGGCTCAGCGCGGAGAGTTCGTGGCTCCACAGCGCATCGCGGTGCAGCGCGACCAGTGCGACCGCCGCGAGGGCGAGCGCGGCGAGCGGCCAGCGCAGACGCGGCGCGTAAGCGGCGGCGCGCGCGAGCGCCGCGCCGAGGCGCGAGACATCGCGGATCGCATGCGCGCCGCCTTGCAGATGCGGCAGCACGAAGCGCGTGACGAGCGCGGCCGTCACGAGCCCGGCGATCGAGTATGCGCCCAGTTGCACGAGGCCCGGAAAGCCCGAGAACAGCATCGACGCGAAACCGCACACGGAAGTCAGCACGCCGAGGCGGATCGTCGGCCACCAGTTCGCGATCCACGCGCGCAGGGCGGCGGCGCGCTGCGCCTGCGTCGATGCCGATGTCGACGAAGATGCCGAAGACTGCACGAACAGATAGATCGAATAATCGACCGCCTCGCCGATCAGCGTGGTGCCGAAGCCGAGCGTGATGCCCTGCACGGTGCCGAACGCGAGACTCACGGCCGCGATGCCCGCCGCCACGCCCGAAAGCACCGGCAGCAGGCCGAGCACGAGCGTGCGCGGCGAGCGATAGAGCGTGAGCAGCAGCGCGACGATCAGCACGAGGCTCAGCGCCGAAATGCGCTCGACGTCATGGCGAATCGCGTCGCGCGTCTGCACCGAGAACACGCCGGGGCCGGTCATCAGCAGGCGATACGCGTCGGCGTGAGCGCCGTCCGGCAGCGTGCGCGCGGCGGCGTCGAAGGCGCGCTGCACGGCCTCGATCGCGCGCGCCTGGGCGTCGGTGTCCGAGCCCGAGGCGGCGGTCTGCGCGACCAGCACGGCGCGCGTGCCGTCGCGCGAGGCCCATACGCCGTCGCGCGTCGCGGGCTGCGCGGCGCTGTCGAGCTGATCGACGAGCGCGGCCACTTCGCCGGTCGGATCGTGCGGCAGCAGGTCTTTCGCCACGAGTCCCGCCGACGAGCTGAGCAGATCGAGACTCTCGCCGAGCGCGTCGTGCAGGCCCGCCACGCTGAAGCGCTGCGGCGTGACCGCCGGACTCAGCGCGTAGCGATGCGCGTAGACGAACTGCTGGTCGCGCGCGTCGTTGACGGCCTCGCCGTTATGGACCGCCGCGAATTGCGGATCGGCGCGCAGCGTCGTGCCCATCGCGCGTGAAAGCCGCGCGCGCGACGACGCATCGCCGCCTTCGATGCCGACGAGAATCAGCCGAGAAACCAGTCCGTCGCGCAGTTGCTCGATCAGCACGCGCTGACCCGCGCTCGGCGCGCGCGGCAGGAACGCGGAGAGGTCGGTGTTGAACTGCGCGCGCGCGATGGCCACGGCGCAGCCGAGCAGAAACAGCAGCCACAGCAGGACGGCGGGCTGCACGAATCCGGCACTGCGGGCGGAACCTGGCGCGGGGGCGGTCTCGGAGTCGGGGCGGGTGCGGTGGTCCATCGGCGCGTCCCTTATGTCTTGTTGGTGTTGTTCGTGTGGACAGGGCGATGCCGGGCGCTCAGCCCGACGTGGACGCCGAACCCTTCGCCGCCGTGGCCGACGAGGTCGACGAAGCCGCCGTCGCCGCGAGCGGACGCAGCTTCATCAGCGAATGATCGCCGCCCGCCTGCTGGATCGCCACGCTGCGCAGCTCGCCGCGCGAACCTTCTAGCGTGATCGTGTCGACGACCTTGCGCATGCGCGAATCGAGCGGCGTGAGCGTGAGCGTCCAGTCGTCGCCGTGACCGGCGAGCGCGACTTTATAGGTCTGTTCGAGCGCATAGCGATTGCCCGTCAGCGTCGCGCGGATGCTCTCGATGAACGCGCCCACTTCCGGATAGTGCGCGAGCGCGAGCGTGTATTTGCGGTTGTTGCGATCGACCGTGAGCATGTCGCCGTCGACGACGAGATGCTCGGGCTTCGGGCTCAGCGTGTTCTTTTCCAGATGATCGGGCGCGGCGAACGCCAGTTCACCCGACGATTCGACGGGCTCCGAGGCGATCGCGAGCCAGCGCGTTTCGGTGAAGGCCGCGCGGCCGGTCTTGTGCTGCGCCAGCGTGGCCATCAGGCGGTCGAGCGTCCAGGCGGGCGCGGCCTGCGCCGGCGTGACAGGCGCGAGCGTGCCGATCGCGCTCAGCGCGGCGCCGCCGCCGACGAGGGCGATGGCGGCGAAGACGCGCGCGATGAGGCGACGCGAAAGAAGGTGAGTGCTCATACGTGGGGTGGTGCTCATGCGTCGGAAGTCTCCTGGGCGGTCAGGTTGGCCGAGGCGCGGCGCGTGGCGCGCGTGGCGTGCGCGTCGCGTGCGACGGCGCTGTCGGCAGAAGCAGGCGCGGACGCAGCCGCATCGGCCGCAGGCTTGACCGTTTTCCAGAAATCGAAATAGTTGAACCAGTTATAGGGCGCCGCGCGCGCGTACCTGTCGAGCAGCGAGACGTAACGCGCGAGCGCGGCGTCGATGGCGGCGCGGCGCGCGTCGCGCGGCGTGTGGGTGAAATCGGCGACCACTTCGAAGTGCACGTCGTAGCGGTTGCCGCCGCGATAGAGCCCGGTCATGAACAGCACCGGGCGCTTGAGCATCGCGGCCATATAAAGCGGGCCGAGCGGGAACGGGGCGGGTTCGCCGAGAAACGCCATGCGGCGCATCGTGGCGGCGTCGTCGGCGAGCAGCGTGCGGTCGGCCAGCATGCCGACCATGCAGTTTTCGTCGAGACGCTGCTTCACCTTGAGCATCGAATCGATCTGGCCGAGGCCGATCACTTCCGGGCTCGCGGCGGGATTCACGGCGGCCAGCGTCGCGTTGATCTTGCGCGCGTTCTCTTCGAACATCGTCACCACCACGCGCAGGCGCGGGCGCGTGCGGCCGAGCGCGCGCACCACTTCGAAGCTGCCCAGATGCGCGCCCATCAGGAACGCGCCGCGTCCGCCCGAGAGTGCTTCGTCGACGAGCTGCTGGCCGTGCGGGCGGATGTCGAACAGGTCGAAGCGCCCGTGCATCAGATAGATGCGGTCGTGGATGGTGGTCGCGAACGTGAAGACGTGACGCCAGCAATCGCGCCATCGCGGCGCACGGTTGAGCGCGCGGCGCAGATAGTCGCGCGAGGCGCTGCGCGCGCGCGGCGAAAACAGCACGTACCAGGCGGCGCACAGATAGAGCAGGGCGCGTCCGGCGGGGCGGCCGAGGCGCAGGGAGAGCCACGTCATCACGCGCAGCAGCAGCGCGCTGCCGCGCTCCTCGCGTTGTGCCCAGTCGGGGCGCGCGGGTTTGGCGGTCGCGTTCGGGGCGGCTTGATCCGCTTGATTCGAGGCGGTCGATGCGGTCGTTGCGTTTGCGTCCGGCGGCAGGTTCGGCGTCATGGCGCGGCCTCCGCCTGGACGGACGGCACGGCCAGCGTGCCGCTCGCCACATCGCGCTCGCCCGCACGCACGGTGAAGCGGATCGCGCCGCTCGCGGCGGCGTCGAAGGCGAGGTCGAGCGCTTCGCCGGGCGCGGCCGGGCTCAGGAACTTGGCCGCCGAGAGACGCCAGGTGTCGAGCGGCTGGTCGAGCGCGGCACCGATGGCGTCGATGGCGCGGTCGAGCAGCACCACGCCCGGCACGATCGGCTGGCCCGGAAAATGGCCCGGCAGCGCGGGATGATCGGCGCCGATCGTGAAACGCAGCGCGTGCGCTAGCGTTTTCGCGGGCGCGGATTCACAGGTCGATGCCGACGGAGACCCCGACGCCGCAGCGCGCGTATGACGCGCGGCCAGCGCCGCGAGCACGTCGCGCGGCAGCTTGCCGGTTTCGTTGCGCGGCAGCGCATCGACGAACACGAGCGGACGCGGCAGGAACGCGGCGTCGATCCGTTCGCGCAGCGCGCGCTGCAACTCGGCTGCGTTCAGCGAAGGCGCGACTACCAGCGCGACGAGGCGCGTGATTGACGTGTCGGCAGTGTCGGCGGCGTCGCCGGGCATGAAGAACACGCCGTCGCTCACGCCGGGAATCGCGTTGAGCTGATGATTCAGATACGCGAGCGAGGTGCGCTTGCCCGCGATATTGACGAGGTCCTGCTTGCGCCCGTGCAGCAGGAAACGCTGCGCGTCGAGCAGTTCGAGCGCGTCGCCCATCGGCACGGGTTCGTCGAGGTGGCCGCCGCTGGCCCAGAACGTGGTGCTGTCTTCCTGATCTTGCTGTTCGTCGTCGCGCGCTTTCAGGGCGTTCAGCCGGATGCGCGGCAGCAGTTGCCAGACCGCGCCGCGCGCGGTGCGGCGCGTGGCGATCTGGCCGGTTTCCGTGCTGCCGTAGATTTCGATCAGCGGCGCGCCGAGCCGCGCTTCGGCTTCGCACGCGAGCTTTTCGGCGAGCGGCGCGGTCGCGCTGAGCACGAGCGCCGCGCGCGGCAGCGGCGCGTCGCTGGCGAGCAGCGTGCGCAGATGGATCGGCGATGTGACGAGCACGCGCGGCTGCGGCACGGCGTCGAGTTCCGCGCGGATGTCGGCGGCGTAGAACGGCTGGCGGCTGCTGAAGGCGAGGCCGCCGATCAGCGCGAGCAGCACCGTCGATTCGAAGCCGTACATGTGCTGCGCGGGCACCGTGCCGACCAGCGTGTGGGCGGCGGCATCGTCGCCTGTCAGACCGAGACTCTGCGCGGAGGCGCGCACGCCGTCGACGAGGCAGCCCCAGGTCTTGCGATGCGGCACCGGCGCGCCGGTCGAGCCCGAGGTGAAGACATAGGCCATGACGCGCGCGGCGTCGATCTGCGGGACGACGAAGGCGTCACTGCTGTCGCGGCAGTCATCTTTGTTCAGATTTACGACGGCCGTATCGGGATATTGAAAGCGCGGCAGGTCGATCGCGCAGTCGGGCGAGTCGTGCAGGCAGAAGGTATCGGGCGCGAAGGCCGCGAGCTGACGGACCGTTTCCGGCGTGTGGTTCGAAGGCAGCAGACTGATGCGCCGCGCGACGAGCGCCGCGCACAGGCTCACCGCGAAGCGGTAGCGGTCGCGGCAGACGTTGAACACGTGGCCGCCCGGCGGCAACGCGGCGGCCACGCGTGCGACGTCGGCGAGAAAGCCGCGCACGGTGACGGGCGCGCCATCGCGCCAGGCGATGACCTGGCGGGGCGAAGCGTGAAACAGCAGCGGATGAGTCGGCATAAATCGGTTGATGCGAAAACTTCGGCCAGCAGCGCGGCTGCCGGCCCGTCGTTCAGGGCGTGGCGCGCGCGCGGTACGCCCGCACCGCGTCGAGCATGCGGGCGCGCGGTTCGTGCGGCAGCGCCAGCGCGCGGCAGGCGTGCTCGGCGGCGAACATCGCGCCCACCAGGGGCAGCGCGACGTAGTTGGCGAAGGTGGCCCAGGCGACGATCGGCGCGAACGCGAACATCAGCGTCGACACAGCGGCGATCGCCACGAAAAACAGCGTCCACGCGAGCGTGATGCGGCGCGTGTAGCGCACGATCGCACGCGGCAGCGGACCGCCGCCGCGCATCGTGCGCGCGAACTGCGTGCACAGCGGCTCGCGCCCGGCGGCCAGCGTGCGCCCGAACAGCAGCGCCAGCCCGAGGTTGAAGCTCACGTGTTCGAGATACAGACCCCATTCGAAGTGATAAGCAAGCGGCGTGCGCGCGCTCCACAACGCCCCGACGGTCAACGCCCAGAGCGGCAGCAGCCAGGCGCGGCGCGGCGATCCGGCGGCGGCGCCCAGCGCGAGCACGAGCGGCGGCAGCAGCGCCATCGCGAGACCGAGACCTGCTTCGCCGGGCGTGGCCACCGCCCGATGCGCGAGCAACTGGTACGCGATCACGCCCGCCACAGCCAGACCCGCGCGCACGACGCCCAGCGCCGCTTCCCTCGGGGAGCGGGCGCTGTCCGGACGGCGGTCCGGCGAGGGCGCGGCAGGCGCGGCAGGCGCGGCTGGCGCGGCTGGCGCGTCGGTGCGGCGTGACATCGGGTTCCTTATCTTCAAATGGTAGTGGGCGGCGGCTGCGGCGGCGCTATTTTCCATGCCGGAAGCCGTCATAGATATGACAAAAACGGGCCGCAAACAGCCTGCAGGCGGGTGGCAGCCGTATTTTAGGGTGGCGGCGTAGCGCCGTCCGACAAGGCACCGGCAGGTTTGTAACCGTTTGTATGCCTCTGTGCAAGCCGCGACCCCGCTCCCATCGGCGCGCGTCCGACGCCGTGCAAGCGTCTGCGGCGGTCGTGTCCCAAAATTGCGGGCGAGACGGTTCGGAACGTCTGTAACCTTTCGGCGGGCGACACCGTATACGCCCCGATACCCATCGTCTAGAATCCGCGTAACTTTTACCAAACGATCCCTAAATCGGGCAGGCAGAGCGGGGTGAACGCGCCTGCGAGGCAAGCGGCGGCGCGGACGATGTCCCGTCCGGCGCGCCCCCGACGGGACGCAACCGCGGTACGACCGCGACACGACACGCACGCCTATGAACGCTCTCGAACATGAACTGGCCGCGCTCATCGTCGGCGAACTGAATCTCGAAGACGTCTCGCTCGACGACGTCACGGCCGAAACCCCGCTCTATGGCGAAGGCTTCGGGCTCGACTCCATCGACATCCTCGAAATCGCGCTGCTGATCTCGAAGAAGTACGGTTTCGAGCTGCGCTCGGACAACCCGGACAACGAAAAGATCTTCGCGACGCTCGGCGCGCTGGCCGCCTACGTCGACGCACATCGCGTGCGCTGATCGCACGCGCCACGCGACCGACGAACCACAGGAGAGAGCCGATGCGCGCACTCGTGACCGGCGGCAGCGGAGTGATCGGCCAGGCGATCTGCGACGCCCTGGCCGCGGCGGGGCATGAAGTCTGGGTGCACGCGAACCGTCAGCTCGCGCAGGCCGAGGCCGTGGCGCAGCGCATCGTCGCGGCGGGCGGGCAGGCGCGCGCGATCGCGTTCGACGTCACCGACGCCGACGCCACCGAAGCCGCGCTCGCCCCGCTGATCGACGACGCCAACGGCGGCCCCGTGCAGATCCTCGTCAACAACGCGGGCATCACCGCCGACGCGCCGATGGCCGGCATGTCGCGCCAGCAGTGGCGCAGCGTGATCGACGTGTCGCTCAACGGCTTCTTCAACGTCACGCAGCCGCTTCTGCTGCCGATGATCCGCACGCGCCACGGGCGCATCGTGAACGTCGCGTCGCTCGCGGGCGTGATGGGCAATCGCGGCCAGGTCAACTATTCGGCGGCCAAGGCCGGGCTGATCGGCGCGACCAAGGCGCTCTCGCTCGAAGTGGCGTCGCGCGGCATCACCGTGAATGCGATCGCGCCGGGCGTGATCGAGTCGCCGATGGCCGAGCGCGCGTTCCCCGCCGAGCGCCTCAAGCAGATCGTGCCCGCGCAGCGCGCCGGCAAGCCGGAGGAAGTGGCGGCGATGGTCGCCTATCTGGTCTCCGACGCCGCCGCCTATGTGACCGGCCAGGTGCTGTCGATCAACGGCGGTCTCGCCTGATCCGGCGCGCCGTCCCAACCACTCCGTTCCCGTTCCATGCAAGCCGACGTTACTTCCACCCCGCCGCGCGCCAGCGCGACGCATCTCGTCCTGATTCCGAGCTACAACCCCGGCATGAAGGTCGATGAGACGGTGCGCGCCGCGCGTGCGCACTGGAATCCCGTGTGGGTGGTCGTCGACGGCAGCACCGACGGCAGCGCCGAACGTCTGCAGGCGATGGCCGCGCAGGACGACGGCCTGCGCGTGATCGTGCTGCCCGTCAATCGCGGCAAGGGCGGCGCGGTGCTCGCGGGCATCGAGGCCGCCGCGGCGCAGGGCTTCACGCACGTGCTCACGATGGACTCCGACGGCCAGCATCCCGCCGACCTGATCCCGCGTTTCATGGCCGCTTCGCAGGCGAATCCCGAGGCGATGGTGCTCGGCCGCCCGAAGTTCGATGCGAGCGCGCCGCAGCTGCGCGTGCAGGGCCGCCGCGTGTCGAATCTGCTCGCCGACGTGGAAACGCTGTGGGCGGGCATCGGCGATTCGCTGTATGGATTCCGCGTCTATCCGATCACGCCGCTACGCACGATCATGACGCGTCTGCCGTGGATGCGCCGTTTCGACTTCGATCCCGAAGCCGCCGTGCGGCTGTGCTGGGCGGGCGTGCGGCCGATCCAGATCGAAGCGCCGGTGCGCTATTTCAAGGCCGACGAAGGCGGCGTCTCGCACTTCAACTATGCGCGCGACAATCTGCTGCTGTCGTGGATGCACCTGCGGCTCGTGGCCGGATTTGGCTTGCGTCTGCCGGGGCTGGTGGCGAAGCGCGTGGTGAGCGGCGGGCGCTGATTTTATTCGGCATGCTGATGAATTGAGTCGCGACGGTTTTGCGTTGGTCGTGCGTTGACCGTGCGTTTCATGCGCGCGCAACTGTGCTGGTCCGCGCGCACGCACTGTCACTTTCCGTGAAGGGCCGCTTGCCTGAGAATCGGCGCACGAGATCATTCGATCGTCGTCCGATAACAACATCAGGAGCACCCCATGAGCCGTCCTCAAGCCGTCCCCACCGTGCAGGTCTCGAACGCGCGCGCCATCGTCACCGAATGGCGCTTCGCGCCCGGCGCCGAAACCGGCTGGCACGTGCACGGTCACGATTACATCGTCGTGCCGCAAACCGATGGCGTGCTGCTGATCGAAACCCGCGACGGTCCGCGCGAGAAACCGCTCGTTGCGGGGCAGAGCTACGCGGGCTTGCAGGGCGTGGAGCACAACGTGGTCAATGCATCGCCGCGCGAAGTGGTGTTCGTCGAAGTCGAGATCAAGTAAGCGTCGATGTCGCGCTCAGTGGCGATGCTCACGCGCGGCGCAATTGCGGCAGCGTCGCCGCAGCATTCGGCGCTGCAACATCCGTTTCACGCGACGCGAAAGCCAGCGCCTCGCCAATCGCCTCGCCGACCAGAATGATCGCCGGACTGCCGAGCCCGGCGTCGCGCGCGAGCGCCGCGATCGTGCCGAGCGCGCCCGTCACGCGGCGCTCGTTCGCGCTGCCGGCCCACTGCACGACGGCGGCGGGCGTGGCGGGTGAGAGCGCCTGCGCGAGCGTTGCGCACAAGCCCTCGATGCGGCTCATGCCCATGTAGATCGCGAGCGTCATGCCGGTGGCCGCGAGCGCGCGCCAGTCGGGCTCGCTGTGATCGCGCAGATGCGCCGTCACGAAGATCACGCCCTGGCAATGATCGCGATGCGTGAGCGAGACGCCGAGTCCCGCCGCCGCCGCGAACGCCGACGAAATCCCGTTCACGATTTCCACCGCAATCCCCGCGCGATCGAGCGCCGCGAGTTCCTCGCCCGCGCGGCCGAACAGCAGCGCGTCGCCGCCTTTCACGCGCACGACATGCGCGCCTTTCTTCGCGTAACGCTGCATCAGGCGCTCGATAAACGCTTGCGGCGTCGAGCGGCAACCGCCGCGCTTGCCGACCTTGATGACGCGCGCCTGCGGAGCGAGCGTGGCGATCTCGGGATTCACGAGGTCGTCGATCAGCACGACGTCCGCGCTCGCGAGCGCCTTCGCCGCTTTCAACGTCAGCAGGTCGAGGTCGCCCGGACCCGCGCTCAATAAAGTGACCTTGCCCATCGTGCCGATGGCGTTACGGTTCATCATGTCGATCATCTCGATTGCCCAATAAAAAACGGCGTCCGCTCGTCGTCGATGACGAGGGGACGCCGTTGTCCTGAGTTCTGCCCATCCTGCGAGGGCGATGCGTCGCGTGCTCGCTTGCATCGCTTGCACATCGCGCGACGCGCCCGGCATCGTTGCCGTTCGTATCGACTCGCACGCGCTAATCACGCAAGTTCCAGACCAGCGCGCGGTGCACTGCGCCCGCATGTCTCGTCGATGCCTTTCTGCGCGCATCGCACGCGCCCGAAACCTTATGCGCGGCATCGACAGCGCACTAACGCGAAGCCGGCCCATTCATGGCGACAGCGCACAGCGACTGTGCTGCACGGCACCAAATCTGTGCTCCGCTGCATCACGACGCGTCAGGCCGTTGCGGTGCGCCGCCCGCGAGCGATCACGTGAAAAGCCCGCTGCACGGGGCTTTCGCGCCGCGCGCACGAATTGGCACAGCGCTTGCATAACGATCGTCGACAGGATCAACGGCGATCCGGCTGCGCAGCAGCAGAGCAGTGCAAATCGATTGAATTCAGGGCAACGGCGTCCCCCGAGTCTGGCTTATTGCAAGCTGGCTTCGCGGGACGCCTTTTTATTTGGTGCACAAGCATGACGCAAACTTCGCTCGCAGTGAACGGTCTGAACGTCGTCGTCATTGGCCACGGCATGGTGGGCCATAAATTTCTCGAGAGCGTGCTCGCCGAAAGCGCGAACGTGCGCGTCACGGTGCTCTGCGAGGAGCCGCGTCCGGCCTACGACCGCGTGCATCTCTCCGAATTTTTCGCGGGCAAGAGCGCCGACGATCTCTCGCTCGTCGCGCCGGGCTTCTTCGAACGCGACGACGTGCGCGAACGTGTGCGTCTCGTGCTCGGCGCGAAGGCCGTGTCGATCGATCGCGAAGCGCGCACCGTGAGCGTGTCGAACGGCGAAACGCTCGCGTACGACAAGCTCGTGATCGCCACCGGCTCGGTGCCGTTCGTGCCGCCGATCGACGGCAACGATCGGGCGGATTGCTTCGTCTATCGCACGATCGACGATCTCGAAGCGATGCAGGCCCGCGGCGCGAGCGCGACCACCGGCGTGGTGGTGGGCGGCGGCCTGCTCGGTCTCGAATGCGCGAAGGCGTTGCGCGATCTCGGCCTGCAGACGCATGTGGTGGAATTCGCGCCGCGCCTGATGGCCGTGCAGGTCGACGACGACGGCGGCCGCGTGCTGCGCGCGAAGATCGAGGAACTCGGCGTGACGGTGCACACGCAGAAGAACACCACGGCCATCGTCGACGGCGAAAGCGCCGCGAATCGCATGGTGTTCGCCGACGGCACGCACCTCGACACCGACATGATCGTGTTCTCGGCGGGCATCCGTCCGCGCGACGAAATCGCGCGCGCCTGCGGGCTCGACGTGGGTCCGCGCGGCGGCATCGCCATCGACAATGAGTGCCGCACGAGCGATCCGCATATCTACGCGATCGGCGAATGCGCGCTGTGGCAAGGGCAGATTTTCGGCCTCGTCGCGCCTGGTTACGACATGGCGCGCAACGTGGCGAAGACGCTGGCGGGCGAAGCGATGGGTGAAGCGGCGGCGGCGTGCTTCGCGGGCGCGGACATGAGCACCAAGCTCAAGCTGATGGGCGTGGATGTGGCGAGCATCGGCGACGCGCACGGCAAGACGCCGGGCAGCCGCGCCTATCGTTTCGCCGACGAACGCCGCCAGGTCTACAAGAAACTCGTGGTGTCCGAATGCGGCACGAAGCTGCTCGGCGCGGTGATGGTCGGCGACGCCAGCGAATACGGCACGCTGCTGCAAATGATGCTCAACGGCATCGCGCTGCCGGAAGCCCCCGAATTCCTGATCCTGCCGCAAGCCGACGGCAGCGCCAAGCCCGCGCTCGGCGTGGAAGCGCTGCCCGACGGCGCGCAGATCTGTTCGTGCAACAACGTCTCGAAGGCGCAGATCTGCGCGGCCGTGCGCGATGGCGCGACCAGCATCGGCGCGATGAAGGCCACGACCTGCGCGGGCGCGTCGTGCGGCGGCTGCGTGCCGCTCGTCACGCAGATCATGAAGTCGGAGATGAAGCGTCAGGGCCTCAGCGTCAACAATCATCTCTGCGAGCACTTCCCGTATTCGCGCCAGGAGCTGTATCACATCGTGCGCGTCGAGCAGATCAAGACCTTCGGCGCGCTGCTCGCGAAGCACGGTCACGGTCTCGGTTGCGATGTCTGCAAGCCCGCGGTGGCCGGCATTCTCGCCTCGTGCTGGAACGAATTCGTGCTCAAGAAGGAGCACGCGAGCCTGCAGGATTCGAACGACTACTACCTCGCCAACATCCAGCGCGACGGCACCTATTCGGTCGTGCCGCGCATGCCGGGCGGCGAGGTGACGCCCGAAGGGCTGATCGCCGTGGGCATGGTGGCGAAGAAGTACGGCCTCTATACGAAGATCACGGGCGGCCAGCGCGTGGACCTGTTCGGCGCGCGTGTCGAGCAGTTGCCGCTGATCTGGGAAGAACTGATCGACGCGGGTTTCGAATCGGGCCATGCCTACGGCAAGTCGCTGCGCACCGTGAAGTCGTGCGTCGGCTCGACGTGGTGCCGCTACGGCGTGGGCGATTCGGTCGGTCTCGCAATCGGCCTGGAGAACCGCTACAAAGGCCTGCGCGCGCCGCACAAGATCAAGTTCGGCGTCTCGGGCTGCACGCGCGAATGCGCGGAAGCGCAGGGCAAGGACGTGGGCGTGATCGCCACGGAAAAGGGCTGGAATCTGTATGTGTGCGGCAACGGCGGCATGAAGCCGCGCCACGCCGAACTGCTCGCCGCCGACCTCGACCGCGACACGCTGATCCGCTACATCGACCGCTTCCTGATGTTCTATGTGCGCACGGCCGACCGCCTGCAACGCACGAGCGTGTGGCGTGACAACCTCGAAGGCGGCCTCGATTATCTGATCGACGTGGTCGTGCACGACAAGCTCGGTCTCGCCGCCGAACTCGAAGCCGAGATGCAGATCGTGGTCGACACCTACGAAGACGAATGGAAGGTCGCCGTGACCGATCCGGCTACGCGCCGCCGCTTCCGTCACTTCGTCAACAGCGATGCGGGCGACGCGAACGTGACCTTCGTCGAAGAACGCGGACAAATCCGTCCGGCCACGCTCGAAGAACGCAAGGGCATGCCGGTGCGTGCGCAGTACGAAGGGCTGGCGGCGATTCCCGTCGTCGCCGAAACGATGTGACGTGGCGGTTTTCGATCAACAAATAACGAGGAATCCGAAATGAATGCCATTCTTCAGCAAGACGAAACCTGGGTGTCGATCTGCCAGCTCGACGACATCGTGCCGAATACCGGCGTGTGCGCGCTCGTGAACGGCGAGCAGGTCGCCGTGTTCCATATCGACGACGGCGCAGCGCGCGTGTTCGCGATCGGCAACTACGATCCGAACTCGAACGCGGCCGTGCTCTCGCGCGGTCTCGTCGGCAGCCTGGGCGAGCGCATCGTGGTGGCGTCGCCGATCTACAAGCATCACTTCGATCTGGAAACCGGCGAGTGTCTCGAAGTGCCGGGCAGCTCGGTGAACGCATTCGCCACGCGCGTGGAAAACGGCCAGGTGTGGATTTCGGCCTGATTTTCACGCAGTTTTTCTGATTCGCCTTTTCACTCACCAAGCCGATCCGAACGCGCATGAGCAGCCCGAAGTCCGCGAAATCCGTCAAGACCGTGTGCCCCTACTGCGGTGTGGGCTGCGGCATGATCCTGCAGGTCGAGGATGGCGCGGTCACGAAAATCGCCGGCGACGCCGAGCATCCGACCAACTTCGGACGGCTCTGCACGAAGGGTTCGTCGGCGCACGTGGCGCTGCGCAATTCGGGGCGTCTCGAACGCGCGTTCGTGCGTCACGCGCGCGACGCGGACCCCGTGCCGCTGCCGATCGCGCAGGCAATCGCCGACACGGCCAGGCGGCTGCGCGCCACGCTCGACGCGCACGGCCCCGACGCGCTCTCGTTCTACGTGTCGGGCCAGATGTCGATCGAGGCGCAGTACCTCGTCAACAAGCTCGCGAAGGGCTATGTCGGCACCAACAACATCGAGTCGAATTCGCGGCTGTGCATGGCGAGCGCGGGTAGCGGCTACAAGCTCTCGCTCGGCGCGGACGGCCCGCCCGGTTCGTATCAGGACTTCGACAAGGCCGATCTGTTCTTCGTGATCGGCGCGAACATGGCGGACTGCCATCCGATCCTGTTCCTGCGCATGATGGACCGCGTGAAGGCGGGCGCGAAGCTGATCGTCGTCGATCCGCGCCGCAACGCGACCGCCGATAAAGCCTCGCTGTTCCTGCAGATCAAGGCGGGCACCGACCTCGCGCTGCTCAACGGCCTGCTGCATCTGCTGCACGAAAACGGCCACACGGATAGCGATTTCATCGCGCAGTACACGCAGGGCTGGGACGAGATGCCCGCGTTTCTCGCCGATTACACGCCCGACAAAGTCGCGGACATCACCGGCATCGCCGCCGACGACATCCGCCGCGCCGCACAGATGATCGGCGCCGCGCCCGAGTTCATGACCTGCTGGACGATGGGCCTGAACCAGAGCACGCACGGCACGTGGAGCACCAACGCGATCTGCAATCTGCATCTGGCGACGGGCAAAATCTGCCGTCCGGGCAGCGGGCCGTTTTCGCTCACGGGCCAGCCGAACGCGATGGGCGGGCGCGAGATGGGCTATATGGGTCCGGGCCTGCCGGG
This sequence comes from Paraburkholderia tropica, assembly GCF_014171495.1. Taxonomy (NCBI): domain Bacteria; kingdom Pseudomonadati; phylum Pseudomonadota; class Betaproteobacteria; order Burkholderiales; family Burkholderiaceae; genus Paraburkholderia; species Paraburkholderia tropica. The sequence continues at coordinate 316,800 of NZ_CP049137.1, read as the reverse complement.
TCAGCGCTCGGTGCTTTCCGAGGAAGATCGCGGCTTCGTCGAGGACGCCTGGTCGCTGCCGCGCGGCACGCTCACGACGAAGCTCGGCGGCGGCACCATCGACATGTTCGAGCGCATGGCAGCGGGCGAGATCAAGGCGTGCTGGATCATCTGCACGAATCCGGTGGCCTCGGTGGCGAACCGCAAGACCGTGGTGGCCGGTTTGCGCGCCGCCGACCTCGTGATCGCACAGGACGCCTTTCTCGACACCGAAACCAACGCCTACGCCGACGTGCTGCTGCCCGGCGCGCTCTGGGCCGAGGCCGAAGGCGTGATGATCAATTCCGAGCGCAACATGACGCTCATGCAGCAAGCCGTCGAGCCGCCGGGCGAGGCGTTGCCCGACTGGGAGCTGATCGCGCGCGTGGCCTGTGCGATGGGCTATGAAGACGCATTCGGTTACGCGAGCGCGGCGGAGGTTTTCGATGAAATCGTGCGGTTCTCGAATCCGAAGACCGGCTACGATCTGCGCGGCGCGAGCCACGCGAAGCTGCGCGAGACGCCGCTGCAATGGCCATGCGCGCCCGCCGATGCGCAAGGCGCGCACAACGAGCGCAATCCGCTGCGTTATCTGAACGACGGCGTGAGCCAGACCTTGCGCGAAAACGCCGACGGCACGCGCCCGCGTCTCGCGTTCGCCACGCCGCATGGCAAGGGCGTGTTCTTCGCGCGTCCGCACGTCGCGCCCGCCGAACTGCCCGACGGCACTTTTCCCATCGTCTTCAATACGGGACGATTGCAGCATCAGTGGCACACCATGACCAAGACCGGCAAGGTGGCCATGCTCAACAAGCTCAATCCGGCGCCGTTCGTCGAGATTCATCCCGAGGATGCGAGCGCGCTCGGCATTGCCGCGAAGGATCGCGTGGAAGTGCGTTCGCGGCGCGGCCGCGTCGTGCTGCCCGCCGTCGTCACCGATCGCGTGATGCCCGGCAACTGTTTCGCGCCGATGCACTGGAACGACGTGTTCGGCGACGAACTGTGCGTGAACGCTGTCACCAACGACGCCATCGACGCGATTTCCCAGCAGCCCGAACTCAAGTTTTGCGCGGTCGCACTGACGCGCGTCGAAGCCGAACCGGCGCCCGCGCCCGGCACCGCTGCACCCGACGCCGAACCGACTCCCGAGCGCGCCGCCGCTCCACTGCTCCAGGAAAGCACCATGTCCCGCGAAGTGACTCACGACGGCGCGCGCCTCGACGCGTTTGCGAATCTGTTTGGCCTCGGCGAGCTGGCCGCGCCGGCGCTGAACGAAACGGAGCGGCTCTGGCTGGCGGGTTTCGTCGGCGGCCTGCGTGCATCGCAAGCGCGCGGCGAGGGCGTGCCGTCCTTGCCCGCGCATGCGCCGTTCGCGCCCGCCACGCGTGCGTGGGTCGACGGCACGCTCGCGGGCTTGTTCAGCGGCGGCGCGCCGGCCGAGCTGGAATCGGCACACACTGCGCACGCGCAGAGCGGCCTGCACGCGCTGCAAAGCGACAAGAGCGCGGCCGTGCGCATCGCGCATGCGCGTCCGAAAGTGACGCTGCTCTGGGCGTCTCAAACCGGCAACGTCGAGTCGCTGGTCGAGCGCTACGCGATGCAATTGATGGAGTCGGGCTTCGAGATCCGCGCGACCTGTATGGCCGATTACGCGCCGGAGACGCTGGAGAAAGCGCAGTACGTGTTGCTGATGACCAGCACCTTCGGCGACGGCGACGCGCCCGACAACGGCGAGTCGTTCTGGGCGGCGCTGAAGGCGCTGAAGGCGGATAGCGCGCCGCGCCTCGCGTCGCTGCGTTATGCGGTGCTCGCGCTCGGCGACCGCAATTACGATCAGTTCTGCGGTCACGGCCGCAATCTCGATGCACGTCTGGACGCGCTCGGCGCGCAACGTCTGATGGCGCGCGTGGATTGCGACAGCGAGTATCAGGAAGCCGCCGACGCGTGGCTCGAACGCGTGGTCCAGCGCATCAAGGAAGAGGATGCGGCGCTGCACGCGGTGCCCGCGGGCGGTGCGATTCCCGAGGCGCTGCCCGGCAGCGCGCCGACGAAGGCGCGGCCCGCCGCGTCACGTTTGATCGGCAACGTGCGGTTGAACATGAAGGGCGCGTCGAAGGATACGCGCTACTTCTCGCTCGCCACCGCCGAAGCGGGCCTCGAATACGAAGCGGGCGACGCGCTCGGCGTGTGGCCGACCAACTGCCCGGCGCTCGTCGACGAACTGCTCGATCTCACGCATCTGCACGGCGACGCCTCGGTGGACGTGCCGGGCGCGGGCACGATGCGTCTCGCCGATGCGCTCGCCACGCACTACGAAATCGCGCGTCCGGGTCCCGATGCGCTGGCCTTCGTCGCCGCGCGTGCGAAAGACACGGGACTCGCGGCGATGCTCGGCGAGGAGCGCAAGGGCGACCTCAAGCAGTGGCTCTGGGGCCAGCAGCTCGCGGACGTGTTGCACGAATATCCGGTCGAACTCTCGGCGCCGGAACTGATCGGCATGCTCAAGCGTTTGCAGCCGCGTCTTTATTCGATCTCGTCGAGCCCGAAGGCGCACGCGGGCGAAGTGCATCTGACTGTTTCTGCCGTGCGCTACAACAATGGCCGACGCGAGCGCAAGGGCGTGGCGTCCACCTTCCTCGCCGATCGCGTGGCCGAAGGCAGCGTGCCGGTGTTCGTGCAGAAGAGCACGCACTTCCGCCCGCCGCGCCACGGCGATACGCCGATGATCATGGTCGGCCCCGGCACGGGCGTCGCGCCGTTCCGCGCCTTCCTGCACGAACGGCGCGCGCGCGGCGACTCGGGCCGCAACTGGCTGTTCTTCGGCGAACAGCACGCGGCCACCGACTTCTACTACCGCGAAGAACTGGAGCAGATGCACGGCGACGGTTTGCTCAATCGCCTCGATCTGGCGTTCTCGCGCGACCAGCAGGACAAGATCTACGTGCAGGACCGCATGCGCGAGCAGGGTGCGCAGATGTGGGCGTGGCTGCAAGAGGGCGCGCATCTCTATGTTTGTGGCGACGCGAGCCGCATGGCGAAAGACGTGGATGCCGCGCTGAAGTCGGTGGTTGCGCGCCATGGCGGCATGAGCGATGAAGCCGCCAGTGAATATGTTGGGCAGATGGCGCGCGAGAAGCGTTATGTGCGGGATGTGTATTGAAGGGGGGCGCGCCTGAGCAACGCCGTCGGGGCGCATCGCCCGTGCGCCTGGCCCCCAACTTCGTGGTGCATCAATTCGCCGCCGCCTGGCTTCGTGTGCACCAGATTAGCCCACACGTGATCGTGCGGCCCGATGCCGGGGACATCGTGCCTGAATTCGCAGAGGACGGTGCATTCGCGGCGGTGGCGCGCAAACATCGCACGCTTCGTCAGCGTGCCGCTCGCACTCGCGCGGTCACACTGCATGGCGGCGCGCGCGCCAGCGCTCAAGCAGGCGGCTCGCGCATTCACGCGGCGCCTGCTGGCGACGATGGAGGAAGTGGGCCTGAAGCGCGCAAAAGCCGGTATTTGCGCGCTGCAAACGCGGATTAGCGCGCGCGGTTACGCCAGATTTCGTGACCCGCGCAGATGGCGACGAACACGCCCAGGAGAATAGCGCCCACCGAAGCCGACTGAACGTCGGCATTCGCGGCGCTGTCGTTGCCGATCGCGCGCAACCAGAGTCCGGCGCCCGCCGCCGTGGCGGCAAGTCCAACGGCCAGGCCGGTCGCGGCCAGCATCGTGCGCTCGCGCGCTTCGTGTAGTGACTTCATCATGTCGATCCCCGACTCACGTACTCAGTGATCACCGAGAGCAAGCAAGTAGCGTGCCCCGTGTGATGACGATACGCCGTCGGAAATCGCACGACATCTGCAAACAAAAATAGCGCCAGCGAAAAACATGCGAAAAACGCATGAAGGGCGAGCGACGCGATTAGCGACGCTCGCTGCCCGTCGCGCGCTTCTGCTGATACATGGAGGTGTCGGCGCGCACCAGCAAGTCGTCGATCGAGCCGTCGAAGTCGCCGCCGCCCGCCGCGTTGCCCACGCTGCAGCGCAGTTCGTAGGGCTTGCGCGCCGTGCGGTTAAACACCTCGAGCTGCGAGCGGATGCGTTCGATGGCGTGCAGCGTGCCCGCTTCGTCGGCGTCGCCGAGCAGGACCGCGAACTCGTCGCCGCCGAGCCGCCCGATCACATCGCCTTCACCCAGCGCGGTCAGCATGATCGTTGCGAACGCAACGAGTGCGCGATCGCCTTCGGCATGACCGTAGGTGTCGTTGATCTGCTTGAAGCCGTTGAGGTCTAGGTAGAGCAGCGAGACCGGCTGCTGAGCGCTGCGGCGCATGCGCAGCGATTGCTCGGCGAGTTGCTTGAAGCCGCGCCGGTTCGAGAGACCCGTAAGCTCGTCGGTGGTCGCGAGCTGCGTGGCGGCGATTTCTTCCTGCGCCATGTCCGCGAGATCGCGCAGCACGATGCGTTCTTCGTCGTCGAATTCGCGTGGCCGGTCGTCGATCAGGCAGAGCGTGCCGATGCGCATCTGATGCCCGGCCGACAGCGGACAACCTGCATAGAAGCGGATGTTCGGCGCACCGGTGACGAGCGGGTTGTCGGCGAAGCGCACGTCCGTTCGCGCGTCGCTGACGAAGAAGAGGTCGTCGCCGAGAATCGCGTGGCCGCAGAACGAGACGTCGCGCGGCGTTTCGGAAACGTCGAGGCCGGGATGCGACTTGAACCATTGACGCCGCGTATCGACGAGCGTGACCGCCGCGATGGGAACGTTGAACAGGCGTCGTGCGAGGCGCGTGATGCGATCGAAGCGTTCCTCGGGCTGGGTGTCGAGTAACTGGAACGACCGCAGAATTTCCACACGCTCGGCTTCGTTTTCCGGTGCAGAAGGTCGAAGCATGGATGAGGGCGAAGTGAAGAAAAGAGAGTTTCGATTCTAACGCCAGGCGTACGCGGGACGCGCGTTATGTGCCGGCGCGATGTTCGCATGATGCGCGGATCGGGTGCAGCGCGGCCTTTCGAAATGACTGCACCACGGCTGCATCCGCAAGCAGGATCGAATGCTGGACGAATCGCTTAAATCGCGTTGTTCGCACCGCTAGGCCGCGGCCGTGGCGCGAAGCGATTCGCAGGTTTCGAACAGCAACGCGCGTGCCCAGCGCCGCGCTGGATCGCGATGCGTGCGTTCATGCCACGCGGCGGTCTTGGTGAAGCCCGGAATTTCCAGCGGCGCGGGCAGCACGGCGAGACCTTCGGCGCGTTGCGCGAGCCGCTGCGGGACCACGGCGATCAGATCGCTTGCGCGCAGGATTTCGGGCAGCACGAGAAAACTCGTGACCGAGAGCGCGACGCGGCGCGCGCGGCCATGCTGCGCGAGCGCTTCGTCGGTGACGCCGTGAAAGCTGCCGCCCGTGTACGACACCAGGGCGTGATCGAGCGCGCAGAAACGCGCGAGCGTGATGCGTCCGCGCGCGGCATCGGGATGATCGGCGCGCATCACGCAGACGTAGCGTTCGTCGAACAGACGCCGCGCGTGCAGATCGGCGGGCGTGCTCTCGGGCGTGACGAGCGCCACGTCGACATCGCCGCGCGCGAGTTGCGCATGCAGCGACGGGTCCTGCACCGGCACCACGGCCACGCGGATGCCCGGCGCTTCGCGACGCAGCACTGCGAGATACGGCGCGACCACGGCTTGCAGCGCGTAGTCGGTGGCGGCGAGCGTGAGCGTGAAGTCGGCGCTCGCGGGATCGAAGGCTTGCGGCGTGAGCAGCGTTTCCACTTCGCCGAGAATCTGCTTGAGCGGCGCGACGAGTTCGAGCGCGCGCAGCGTCGGCGCGATGCCGCGTTGCGTGCGGATGAAGAGGGGATCGTCGAAGGCTTCGCGCAGGCGCACGAGCATGCCGCTCACGGCGGGCTGCGTGAGCGCGAGACGGCGCGCGGCACGCGTGACGTTGCGTTCGTCGAGCAGGGCGTCGAGCGCGCGCAGCAGGTTCAGATCGATCGTCCTGATATCGGCAGGCATGATTTCAGATTGCGGAAGTCATCGGAATGAATGATTTCAGCATAGCGGCTTGCGCGGCTGACGTCCAGTGCGAGGCGTCGGCGGCATCGTTAATCGATGGGTTACGATGAAGGCCCGCCGCCCGTGTTTTCCATCACCAGGAGCCCGTTCGTGCCGTCCGCCGATTTCGCCATCCGTCCCGTCGAGGCCGCCGATCACGCCGAGTGGCTCGCGCTCTGGCAGGCCTATTGCCGCCACTACGAGGTGACGCTCGACGAGCGCGTGAATGCGCGCACGTGGGCGCGTATCGCCGATCCGGCGGAACCGATTCACGCGCTGATCGCGCACGGGGAGGACGGCGAGCCGCTGGGTCTGTGCAACTACGTGCTGCATCCGAACACCTGGAGCGATCAGACGGTCTGCTATCTGGAGGATCTGTACGTGGCGCCGCAGGGACGCAGAAAGGGTGTCGCCACGGCTTTCATCGAGCGCCTGCGCGAGATCGGCGAGCGCGAGAACTGGTTTCGCATTTACTGGATCACGAACGACGCGAACGAGGCGGCGCAGGCGGTGTACGACCGGATCGCCTCGCGTAGCGGTCATATCCGCTATGAAATCCCGTTGGCGAAAAAGTAAGCATCGCGAACGAATTGCCGAGGCATAAAAAACGCCCTTGCAGCGTGAGGCTGCAAGGGCGTTTTGCGTGAAACTCACGACGCCCCACGAAGCGCGGGGCGCATGAAATCACTTACTTTGCTGCGGCTGCGAGCGCGTCGTTGAACGTCTTGCTCGGACGCATGACTTCCGCGAGCTTCGCGAAGTCGGGCTTGTAGTAGCCGCCGATGTCGACCGGCTTGCCCTGAACCGCGGCCAGTTCGGCGACGATCTTCTGCTCGTTTTCGGCCAGTGCCTTCGCGAGCGGCGCGAAGTGAGCAGCGAGTTCCGCGTCGTCCTTCTGCGCGGCCAGTTCTTGCGCCCAGAACAGCGACAGATAGAACTGGCTGCCGCGGTTGTCCAGCTCGCCGGTCTTCGGCGACGGGCCCTTGTTGTTGTCGAGCAGCTTGCCGGTTGCGGCGTCGAGCGTCTTCGCGAGCAGCTTGGCGCGCGCGTTGTTCGTCTTGATGCCGAGGTCTTCCAGCGAGACGGCCAGCGCGAGGAATTCGCCGAGCGAGTCCCAGCGCAGGTGGTCTTCCTGAACCAGCTGCTGCACGTGCTTCGGCGCCGAACCGCCCGCGCCCGTTTCGTACATGCCGCCGCCGGCCATCAGCGGAACGATCGAGAGCATCTTCGCCGACGTGCCCAGTTCCATGATCGGGAACAGGTCGGTCAGGTAGTCGCGCAGGATGTTGCCGGTGACCGAGATCGTGTCCAGGCCGCGGATCACGCGTTCGAGCGTGTAACGCATCGCGCGGACTTGCGACATGATCTGGATGTCGAGGCCGGTCAGGTCGTAATCCTTCAGGTACGTTTCGACCTTCTTGATCACTTCGTTTTCGTGCGGACGATACGGGTCGAGCCAGAACACAGCCGGCGTGTTCGAGTTCTTCGCACGCGTGACGGCGAGCTTGACCCAGTCGCGGATCGGCGCGTCCTTCACGAGGCACATGCGCCAAATGTCGCCTTGCTCGACCGGCTGCGTGAGCGCGTCGAGCACTTCGCCCGTGGCGTTGTCGACGATGCGCGCCGTGCCGTCCTGCGGGATTTCGTAGGTCTTGTCGTGCGAACCGTACTCTTCAGCCTTCTGCGCCATCAGACCGACGTTCGGCACCGTGCCCATGGTCTTCGGGTCGAATGCGCCGTTGGTCTTGCAGAAGTTGATGATTTCCTGGTAGATGCGCGCGAACGTGCTTTCCGGAATCAGGCACTTCGTGTCGGCCGGACGGCCGTCGGCGCCCCACATCTTGCCGCCTGCGCGGATCATTGCGGGCATCGAGGCGTCGACGATCACGTCGTTCGGTGCGTGCAGGTTCGAGATGCCCTTGGCCGAATCGACCATCGCCAGCGCCGGACGGTGCTCGTGGCACGCGTGCATGTCGCGGATGACTTCTTCGCGTTGCGATTCCGGCAGCGCTTCGATCTTCGTGTACAGATCGACGAGACCGTTGTTGACGTTCACGCCCAGTTGTTCGAACAGCTTGGCGTGCTTCGCGAACGCGTCCTTGTAGAACGTGCGCACGGCGTGGCCGAACACGATCGGGTGCGAGACCTTCATCATGGTCGCCTTGACGTGCAGCGAGAGCATGATGCCCGTCTTGCGGGCGTCTTCCATCTGGTCTTCGTAGAAAGCCAGCAGGGCCTTCTTGCTCATGAACATGCTGTCGACGATTTCGCCGGCCTGCAGCGCAACCTTCGGCTTGAGGACGATGGTCTCGCCGCTCTTCGTCACGAGTTCCATGCGCACTTCGCGCGCCTTGTCGGTCGTGATCGACTTTTCGCCGTGGTAGAAGTCGCCATGCTTCATGTGCGCGACGTGCGTGCGCGAAGCCATGCTCCACTCGCCCATGCTGTGCGGGTGCTTCTTCGCGTAGTTCTTGACGGCCAGCGGCGCGCGGCGGTCCGAGTTGCCTTCACGCAGGACCGGATTCACGGCCGAGCCGAGGCACTTCGAATAGCGCTTCTGGATCGCCTTTTCTTCGTCGGTCTTCGGATCTTCGGGGAAGTCGGGGATCTTGTAGCCCTTGCCCTGCAGTTCCTTGATCGCGGCGACGAGCTGCGGCACCGATGCGCTGATGTTCGGCAGCTTGATGATGTTGGTTTCCGGCAGTTGCGTCAGACGACCCAGTTCAGCCAGGTTGTCGGGCACGCGCTGGTCTTCCGTGAGGAATTCCGGAAACTCGCCGAGGATACGGCCCGCCACGGAAATATCGCTGGTCTCGACGTTCACGCCGGCCGGCGCAGCGAAGGTGCGGATGATCGGCAGAAACGCGCTGGTGGCGAGCAGCGGCGCTTCATCGGTCAGGGTATAGATGATGGTGGGTTGCTGGGTACTCATCGGCTTCTTGGCGGGTTCTCAAACAGGGTGGTGACACCACCGGCTGCGCGCAGTCGGCGAAACACCTGGATTTTGCCTGATTTTGGAGCGGTCCGGGGGCCAATCGAACAAGGATTTCATATTGTGAAATTGCGTTGCGTGGCGTCGTTTCGTCGCGAAGTCGTCGCGTTTGCCGCCTTCGGGCGGCGTCGGCGCTGAAAACGTTATCTCGCCAAATGGCCGTCGCATAAGGGAAATCGGGCTGTTGACCGCCCTCTGGCGACCCTGCGAGCCATTTTTCGTTTTGGCCCCCGATTCTCTGTCAAGCTGGTAAAGACCCTTGCGAAAAGCCGACCGAATCGATGAGTCTTATAGAAGAATTTTTTTCCGGGACAGATCATTTGCGGCGTCGTTTTCCTGGTCGTTTAGTGGGGTATTCGACGGGTGTTGGTCGTGTTGCGGTGCGGAAAAATTATTGGGGGTAGATCGATGGGGCGATTCGACGGCGGTTGTTCGTGAATGCCGAAGTGTTCAGGTGGGGCGCGGCGCGAAAGCCGAACTCAACCTCGGCTCCCCTCAAATGCCGCAAAAGGCGAGGGCAGCGGCTGTCCGACCGAACAGGGTCGTCCCGCCCAACACGCATGCCACTGCGGATTTCACCAATGCCTCACGCGACGGCCAATTCACCAATGTCGAATGGTCGGACGCCGATCTCTCCGACGCGGTTTGGCAGGACGGCCGCCGGTGTGCGTCGCGCTCGTCAGGTCGTTGTCGGTAGTCGCGTTTTGTTCCCGATCAGACGGTCGTGGCAGCATGAGCGGCCTGATTGCCAGCCGATCGTATGCAAACGTCGTACTACACTCGATGCCGGCGGTCTCGCCCGCATGCCGCAAGCGCGGGCCATGGCGATCGGTCGGGAGGTCTGGATGCGAAAAAGCGGCCGCCGCGAGGCGGCGCGCCTGTTTCGTCGCGGCCGCTGAGCAGCACGGGGGCGTCAGGCCGCACGGATAAACCGCGCTTTCACCCGCGATTCAAAAACGCCAGCAAATCCGCGTTGACCTTGTCGGCTTCCGTCGTGCACATGCCGTGCGGCGCGCCTGGATAGATCTTGAGCGTGGCGTCCTTGACGATCTTCGCCGAGAGCTTGCCCGCGTCGTCAATCGGCACGATCTGGTCGTCGTCGCCATGCAGGATCAGCGTGGGCACGTCGAACTTCTTCAGATCCTCGGTGTAATCGACTTCCGAGAATTCGTGCACGCATTCATAAAGCGCGAGGATGCCGCCCCACATGCCTTGCTGCCAGAACGAATCGATCGTGCCTTGCGAGACTTTCGCGCCTTCGCGATTGAAGCCGTAGAACGGCAGCGCGAGATCCTGGAAGAATTGCGAGCGGTTGTCGACGACGCCCTTGCGGATGTTGTCGAACACTTCTTTCGGCAGGCCGCCCGGATTCTTCTCGCTCTTGATCATGATCGGCGGCACCGCGCCGATCAGCACCGCGCCTGCCACGCGCTTCGTGCCGTGACGGCCGATGTAATGCGCAACTTCGCCGCCGCCCGTCGAATGGCCGACGAGCGTGGCGTCCTTCACGTCGAGCTTGTCGAGCAGCTCGGCGAGGTCGTCGGCCCAGGTGTCCATGTCGTTGCCCTTGGCGGGCTGGTCCGAGCGGCCGTGGCCGCGCCGATCGTGGGCGATGGTGCGAAAGCCTTTCTGCACGAGAAAGAGCATCTGCGCGTCCCACGCATCGGCGGACAACGGCCAGCCGTGCGAGAAGACGACCGGGCGTCCGCTGCCCCAGTCCTTATAAAAAATCGACGTGCCATCGCGAGTGGTGAACGTGCTCATCTGCGGCTCTCCTGGTTCAAGCAGGGAAGAAAAACAGCGAGAAAGTCACGCCGCAGCCGCGGGGTCTCGCGCGCCGCTTGGCGGCGTGGCGAAGACGGCGACCGGTGACGGAACTCTGCGTGATCAGACGGATGCATACGTGCGCGGCAGACTGGCCCGGACACGCGCACGAGTATAGAGAGGATGCGAAAGCGATGGCGCCATCCTGCGCAATTGACGTCCGCGAGCTGTGCATGTGCACATTCGCGAAACAAACGCGCGAGACGTTTCAGTTCGCGTGATGAAAATGGCGGAAGCGTGACGCAACGAAAGACCTGAATCACGACACTGAATCGCGACACCGAACCCTCACGCGAAAGGCTGCGGATAGCCGTGCGCGGAAAGCCAGTGGCGCACCATGCGCGCCTGCTCCGCATCGAGCGATTTGAGAACCTGTTCGGCGGGCTGTTTGCGCAAGGCTTCGACGATGGGCGCGAGCGGCACGCCTTGCAAATGCCAGACGCCGAGCGGCTGATCCGGCGTGACGACCACCTCGGCTTCGGCGATCAGATCGCCGTCGATCACGGGCGCGCGTTCGATCACGAGCTGGCTGAAATCGGCGCTCGATTGCGAGGGTTCGTCATCGGGCCAGATGCGGCGCGTTTCCCAGAACGGGCGTAAGGCCCAGCGCAGTTCGAGTGCGTAGATGTCACGTCCGGCGCGCGCGAATCGCGTGAACAACTGTTCGATACGTTGCTGATGAAAGCGCAGCGCAAGCGGCGCGCGTTCGGGGCAGCGCAGCAGCGTGTGGATCACGGCGGGCGCCTGCAAGGCCGTGGACAGCGACTGGAAGATGCCGTTGCCCGCGAGCGGATCGACGGCCATGGCCGCGTCGCCGACGCGCAGCCAGTTGCTTGCGGCCGTGCGTCCGCAGAGCGTGGCCGTGCTGCTGCGCGCGTAGAGACGCGCGTCGGTGTCGGTGTCGCCCGCGAAGAAGTCGCCGGCGAGCGGCGCGTGGCGCATGCGCGCGCAAAACGCGAGCAACTCGTCGCGTTGCGGCAGTTCCGCGCTCGCCACGTCGAGCGTCATTTGCCAGTAACAGCGGCCGTCGGGCAGGCGCGCCATCCACGCCCAGCCGTCCTGGAGACTTTCGACGGCGCAAGCCGCGCGACCGGGCTGGCCGTCCCAGCTATTGAGCAGGCTGAGCGTTTGCGGGCCGCGCGTGGCGTCACGCATGAGGGGCGCGAGTCGCCCGCGCGCTTCGACGAGAAAATCGGCGCGCAGCGAAAGCGGGCCGTCAGCGGTATCGATCATCAGATCGTGGCCGCTCGACGACGATTGCAGCGTCCGCACATTCGCTTCGATCACGTCGACGCCTACGCTGCGCAGGTCGTCGCGCAGCGCCCGGTCGAACGCGCGGCGCTCGACGAGAAACTCTGCGTTAAGCGTTTGCAGGGCACCGTTCCAGAGCGTGGTGCGCGTGCAAGGTCCGATCGCGCAGCTGGCGGCGCGATGCAGATTCGCGTGACGCAAGCCTTCGATGACGCGTGCAGACAGCGACTCGACCGCATCAAAACGGCGCCAGTCGCTGACCACCTGCACAACATAGCCGAGCGTGGCGAGTGCGCGCGCGACGGCGGCGCCCGCGGGCCCCGCGCCGAGCACGACGATGCGCGGCGGGCTGGCGCAATCGATGCTCATCGTCATTCAGCCTGCGTGGGCAGGGGCGTCGACGAAAGGCTGCACACTGTCCCCCGTTGTGAGTGAAGCCGCGCGCCATCGTCGTGGATGGCGCACATGAAAAGGCAATCTGGCATGGATGCCGCGATAAGTCCATCCGGGCAAGGACGCATTTTTCCCGTGGATGCGCGATACATGTGCCGTCGATGCGCGATGCGTATGAACGATCGTGCTCGCACGATTGATGCGTGCTGCTGAATGTTTGCGTCCAATGAAAAACGCATCGCCGCCCGGGGAAAGGCGGCGATGCGTATTCTTCAGACTTCGTGTTGTGTGATACGTCGCGCTTAAAGCGCCAGTTTCAATGCATTCGCACGCGCCACGCCGAGGTTGTCATCAACGGTTGACGACCTGCTTCGGATACGAAAGCGCAAGCGCGCAACCGATCACCATGCACAGGGCGAAACCATAGAGCCCCGCGCTTTGCGAATGGAACGTATCGCGCAGCCAGCCGATGAAATAGGTGCTGCCGAAGCCGCCCAGATTCGCGATCGAGCATGCAAACGCGATGCCGCCTGCCGCCGCCGAGCCCTTGAGAAACGTCGAGGGCAAAGACCATACGACCGGCATGGCCGCCGCCGCGCCCGCGTTCACGAGCGAGAACAGCAGCACGGTCGACAGCGTGCCGTGCGAGCCGCCCGCCGCGACGGCCAGCGCCACGGCCGAAACGAGGAAGGGCACGACGATATGCCAGCGGCGTTCGCGCAGACGGTCCGAACTCGCGCCGCACCAGAGCGTGGCGATCACGGCGGCGGCGTTGGGCACGGCCATCAGCCAGCCGATCGTGTAGGTGTCTTTCACGCCGGTGTCGCGCAGGATCGTCGGCAGCCAGAAACTCACGGCGTAGAGGCCGAGCAGCACGCACAGGTCGATCAGGCCGAGCGCCCACACTTTCGGATCGACGAAGGCTTTGCCGAGCGCGTGACTCTTGCCGCCGGTGGGATCGGCATCGAGATTCGCGCGCAAGGTCTTCTTTTCCTGCGCGTCGAGCCATTTCGCCGATTCGATGTTGTTGGGCAGCCAGCGCAGGATCGCGAGACCGAGCAGCACCGAAGGCAGCGCCTCGATGAAGAACAGCCATTGCCAGCCGCCGAGACCGTGTGCGCCGTCGAAGAAGCGCATGATCCAGCCCGAGATCGGGCTGCCGATCATGCTGGAGAGCGGCAGGCCAACCATGAACAGCGCGACGATGCGCGCGCGCCGTGCATCCGGATACCACTGCGTGAGGTACAGCAGCACGCCGGGCAGGAAGCCCGCTTCGGCCACGCCCAGCAGGAAGCGCACGATGTAGAACTGCATCGGCGTGGTCACGAACATCGTCGCGCCGGACAGAATGCCCCACGTGATCATGATGCGCGCGATCCACAGCTTCGCGCCCACGCGCTGCAGAATCAGGTTGCTCGGCACCTCGAAGAGGATGTAGCCCGCGAAGAACAGGCCGGCGCCGAGACCGTAGATCGTGTCGCTGAACTTGAGCGCGTCGAGCATCTGCAGCTTCGCGAGGCCGATGTTGATCCGGTCCAGGTAGGCCGCGAAATAACACAGACAGAAGATCGTGATGAGGCGGAACGTGACCTTGCGGTATAGCTCGCCGTGTTGGGCGCCGGCAGGTGAAAGTGTGGCGCTGCCGGATTGCACGGTTGACATGGAAGGCTCCCTGGTGGGATGAAGCGGATGGAAGTTAGTCGTCCGATGCGTGCACACATCGAGCGCTCACAGATGACTGTATAGCATGTCAAAATATAAGCGTATACGCTCTAAATATTCTTGCCGATGAAAGCGGATAGGGGTTTTCATCAGGCGTGTCGCTGCGAGGATTTCATCCTGTAAATAAGGTGATTTCGTGCCTTAAAGGTAATCATGTTCGTGCCGGAAGATGGTGCTCATTCAGCACTAAATTTGTGCGAATACGCTCGAATTAGTAGCGTTGACGCTGGATCGAATCGGGCGCGAATCCTGCGTCTCGCGCGCCTTCTGGAACGTTCGTTCGTTTCCGACCCTGCGTCGGCGCGACGAATGCGCGGATGATCGAACGCAAATGGCGAGAAGGTGTGCGTATCGAACGTGAATGTCTAAGGTGTACACTACATTTTTTCGCCAACAAGCCGTTTCGGGCCGAACCTTCATGCCGTCTCCCAAGGACTCATACGACTTCCACGATCAGGTGGGCCATCTGCTGCGCCGCGCCTATCAGCGTCACGTTTCGATCTTCCAGGAAGCCATTCCCGATTCCGACCTCACCGCCGCGCAGTTCGTCACGCTGTGCGCCGTGAAGGAAAAGCAGGGCTGCTCGCTCAACGACATCGTCAAGACCACGGCCATCGACCAGGCCACCATTCGCGGCGTGGTCGAGCGCCTGAAGTCGCGCGCGCTCATCGAAGTGCTGCCCGACCCCAACGACGGCCGCAAGCTGCTCGTCCGCGCCACGCCCGCCGGGCTCGCGCTCATCGAGCGCACGGTGCCGTTCGCGAAGCAGGTGACCGAGCGCACCTACGGCGAACTCAATGCGGGCGAGCGCGTGGCGCTGCTGTTTTTGCTGCGCAAGATGATGGAGTCGGACGGCGAATAAGGTTGTAAATAGCGCGCGATAAGCGGGCGCACGATTAACGCGCGCTCACCGCCTCCGCGTGGCGCGCGCCGAGTAACTGGCCCGCCGCGCGCAAGCCTGCGCGGATCGTGTCGGGCGTGAAGGGCGGCGCGTAGAAGCGCACGCCGGTCGCATCGAAAATCGCATTCGCCAGCGCGGCCGGTCCCGGCACCGAGGCCGACTCGCCCGCGCCCATCGGCGGCTCGCCCTGGCGCGGCATCAGCACCACGTCCACGGCGGGCAGTTCGGGGAAGGTCAGGATGGGGTAGCTGCCCCATTCGCGGCTCGCCACCTTGCCATCGGCGAAGCGTACGCGCTCCTTCAGCGAGCGGCTCAGCACCTGAATCACATTGCCGTGAATCTGATGACGCACGCCGTCCGGATTCACCATCGTGCCCGTGTCCTGACCCACGGTGAGACGCTCCACGCGCACCTCGCCGGTCACGCGGTCCACCACGAGATCGACCACCCACGCCGACCACGCCGCGCCGAAGCCCGGGAAGCGGCTATGCACGTAGCGCGCGTAAGCGATGCCGCGTCCGCGTGCGTGGCGCTCGGTGTCGTTCGGCAACGCGGCGCGTGTCACGCGCGCCTTCCAGCCCGCACGTTGCGCAACCGCTTCGAGCAATTCGGCGGCGCGCGCATCCTGCAGATGACGCAGCCGGAAGTCGAGTGGATCGACGCCGGCTTGCGCCGCGAGTTCGTCGGCGAACGCATCGTGCGCGAATGAATTAGGCAGCGCGGAGACGCCGCGAAACCACGACGAGCGCACGAGCGGCGCGAGATCCTCGCAGACGAAGCGGCGGTTCTCGCTCACATACGGCGAGACAGCCGTGCGATCGCCCATTTCGAACACGCGCGGCTGCTCGCCCGGCACCACGCCGGTGAGCAGCGCGGCGAGCAACGGCGCGTCGTTCGACGGATAGCGCGTGCGAAAGTCGTAGCCCGTCATGCGGCCTTCGCGCGAGACCGTGCCGGTCACTTCGACCACCTGACCCGTACCCTTGGGTTCCCATGCGTGCTCGTCGGCGCGCGTGAGCTGCACGCGCACGGGCGCCTGTACCGCGCGTGAGAGCAGCAGCGCGTCGCCGCAGACGTCGTCGGCGCAATTGCGGCCGTAGCAGCCCGCGGCTTCCATGCGGACGATGTCGATGTCGGCCTCGTCGCGGCCCATGAGCGTCGCGAGGTCGTAGCGCAGCGAGACCGGGTTCTGCGTGCCCGACCACACGGTGATGCGCCCCGCGCCCGGCTCGCGATAATCGGCGAGCGCGCACGACGGTCCGATCGAACCGTGCATCTGATACGGCCACACGTAAGTGCGCGTGAGGGTGAGCGCGCCGGGCGCCGTGCGCGCAGCGTCGACATCGCCTTCTTCGAGCAGCGGGCGGCGCGTGGCCGGCGCGGCGAGGATGGCCGCGCCGGGATCGTCGAGCGAGGGCAGCGCGGGCATCGGCTTCCACGTCACGCGCAACTCGCGCGCCGCGCGGATCGCTTGCTCCTCGCGCTCGCAGACCACGCCGACGAAGTCGCCGCTCACGACCACGGCGCGCAACCCCGGCACATGTGCCACCGATTCGCGATCGACATGTTCGAGCAGCTTGCCGACGAACGCGCCGCTGTCGATGCCGTGATAGGGCGGGCGCACGACGCGGCCGTGCAGCATGCCGGGCACGCGCATGTCGTGCACGAAGGTGAGCGCGCCCGTGGCCTTCGCGGGGATGTCCACGCGCGGCGACGACTTGCCGATCACGCGATACGTCGACGGATCCTTGACCGCGACCTTGAGGTCGAGATCGAGCGCGATGCGGCGGCCCGCGACGAGTTGCGCGAAGCTCACGCGGCGCGTGTCGCCGGGCTTGTCCCCGGTGTTGGCGTGATCGGCATCGGCGAAAAAGACTTCGGCGTTGTCGGTGGCGAGGGCGTCGACGGGCGCGCCGAAGTGCTTCGCCGCGAGTTCGAGCAGCGCGAGGCGCGCCTGCGCCGCCGCGCAACGCAGCGGCGTGGCCGAAATCTGGATCGAGGCGCTCGCGATGGTCGGCCCCTGATTCGGCGTGGCGGCGGTATGACCGAGCTGCATCGCCACGCGCGCGGCGGGCACATCGAGTTCCTCGGCGACGATCTGCGCGAGCGAGGTGCGGATGCCCGTGCCGAGATCGACGTGTCCGTTGAACGCGAGAATGCGGCCGTCGTCGAGCACGGCGACGAACACTTCCGGCACCTCGGGCACGAACGACGAGAGGCTGCCCGGCTGGCCGGGCGCGGGCTTGACGGGCGGTGCGGGCTGGCGCACGACGGTGAGGCAGCTCGCGCGCGCGAGCAGTTCGGAGCGGTTCACGGCAGAGAGTTCCTGTGGCGGCGCGCGTGACGTCGGGCGGGACTTGCGTTGATCGCGTCTTCGCGCGAGCGCGTGTACGTGACGCTACGTCGCCAAAAAACACACGTCAAACGACGAGCGGCGAATGCACGACCAGCGAGCCGCGTTCAGCGCCGCGCGGCCTCGATCGCGGCAATGGCCTCGTCGAGCGGCATCACGGCCGCGTACTTCTGCTGCATGTCGAAGAGGTTGGCTTTGTGCGGCTCGATCGCGCGATCGCCCACGCAATCGGAGAGCACGAGCGGGCGGAAGCCATGCGACATCGCATCGACGACGCTCGCGCGCACGCAGCCGCTCGTCACCGCGCCGGCGACCAGCAGCGTCTGCACCGCGCGCTGCGCGAGCCACGGCGCGAGTTGCGTGCCGAAGAACGCCGAGGGCACGGTCTTGCGCACCACGAGTTCGCCGCGCGCGGGCGTCAGCTCGGGCACGATCGCGCTGTTCGGATGGTCCTCGGTGAGCGTGGCCATGCCCGGCACTTTCAGCGAGAACACGTTGTCGTCGCTGCCGTCGGCCGCGTAGACGATGCGGCTGTGCGCGACCGGCCAGCCCTGTTCGCGTGCGAGCGCGAGCGCGGTTTGCGTGCGGGCGATGGCGGGCGCGATATTGCCGCCGCCGAAGGTGTTCGGGTCCGCGAAGCCCACCACGAAGTCGATGATGAGCAGGCCGATGTTGCCCTTCACGGGCAGCGGCGTGCCGAAACCTTGCTGGCGATAGACGGCGGCTTCGGCGTGATCGCCGTGATGTGCGTGATCGTTCATGTCAGATGTTCTGCGTATGAATGGGCGCTCAGCGCACGATGCGGCCGTCGCGCACGACGGTGTCGTCGTCGAGCTTGACGGTGCAGTTGCGCAGCGGAATGTCGATATGGCAGGTCGTGGTGCGCGAGCCGCCGCCTTCGTTGTTCGGCCCGAGAGAGAACAGGAAGTTGCCTTCGAACGCGCGCGCGTCCATGCCGATGGTCGCCTCGCGATCGTAGAGGCCGAGCGTCGACCAGCGCGCGCGCGGCTGCAAGCCCCAGCCGATGTGCGAGATCGCGTAGCCTTCGGGATCGTTGAACGTTTCCATGTAGTCGCGCAGCAGCGCGGTGTCGACGCCGCCTTCGATCTTCGTCGCGTAGCCGCCTTCGACGGTCAGCACGATCGGCTCCGTCACGTAGCGCTTTTGCGGCAGCAGGATGTCGCCGCGATCGATCACGATGGTGCCGTGCGCGGTGCGGTCGTCAGGATACGTGAGCGCGAAACCGCTCGGCCAGTGATCCCAGCGGCCCGGTTCGTCGACGAAGCCGTATTCGGCGGTCGGACCGAATTCGCCGAGCGGACACACGAGCGCCGTGCCCGCGGGCGAACTCACGCGCATCTCGCGCGCCGCGCCGATTTTTTTCGCGGCGGCCAGCACGCGCTCGCGATCTTCCAGCGTCGGCACGAGACGCGCGAGCACCTCGGGCGGCTCGACGGCGAGCAGGATTTTCGTGCCCGACTTGAGGATGTCGTGCTGCTCGGGCGAAAAGAGCAGCGTCATCAGATCGAGCACGAGATCGCTTGCCTTGAGCGCCGCGATGGCGGCGTGATTGCCCGTGAGCGGCGTGGTGCCGAGCCATGCGAGCGAGTCGCGGCTGAAGGCTTTTTCGCCGTTCACGGGCGGCAGGTCGAGCCGGTTGACGATCGCGCCCATCGACTGCGTGGCGATCAGCGCGCACGCGAGTGTTTGCGCATGCGTGGCGACGCTCGTGAGGATCGTGACGGTCTGGCCGGCTTCGAGGCGCGAGAGCGTGAGCACTTCTTTCCACGCTTCGATCAGTTGATGGTCGCTGACGGGCATCGTGCGTTCTCCGGTGAGCGTTGCGTGTTAAATGGTAACTTCGGCGGTAACAGATTCGGCTTGCTGCGCGAGCGGAGCGCCGAGAAAGTCGCCGAATGCCGCGTAGAAGCCGGCGGCGTTGTCCCACGGAATCATGTGGCCCGCGTCGGGCACGCGCACGTGCTGCAGCGCGGGCGTGGCGCGCTGCAAGTCGGCGACGTCTTCGTCGCGCACCACGTCGCCGCGCCCGGCGGTGATGAGCAGCGCGGGCAGCGTCAGTTGCGCGGCGTCCGCGTGGAAGTCGTCGGTATGGAAGCCCGCGTACGAGGCGAGCACGGCGCGCTCGTCGCAGGTATGCAGCCATTCGGCGCGCAGACGCAGTTCTTCGTCGGTCCACGTGGGGCAGAACGCGCGCATGCCTTCGGCGTCGATGCCCTGACGCGCGAGCGCCATCGAATCGACATACCAGGGCAGCTTGCCCGGATAGTCGCGACGTCCCGGACCCGAGACCGGCGGATCGACGAGTACTACCGATTCGAGCGCGCCGTTCGCCTGCAACGCGGCACGCGCGGCGATGCGCGCGCCCATCGAATGACCGACCAGCGCATAGCGTTCGAGCCCGAGCGCGGCGGCGAGCGCGACCACGTCGGCGGCTTGCGCATCGAGACCGTAATCGAGCGTGGCCGATGCTTCGGAGAGGCCGCGTCCGCGCACGTCGATCACATAGGTGTCGAACGTCGCGCCGAACACCTCGCCGACGAAGCCCCACGTGATGGCCGGACTCGTGATGCCGGGAATGACGATGACCGCGGGCCGCGCGGCGCGTTCGCCTTGCGCGCCGCCGTAGCGCAGATAGTGCTGGCGGATGCCGTTCGCGTGAACGTTCGCGCCGTAGAGAAACGTGCTGGACATGAGGGCTCCGGTTGCGTTACTGCGTGACTACGTGACGGATCGATAAAAGACGGCCGCTCAATACGCGCCCGAAAGCAGCGCGCCCGCGCCCGGTACGATGGGTTCGAGATCGAGTTCGCGCAGCATCGCGTAGGTGGTGGCGATGGCGGCGGTGATCACGGGCTTGCCGGTCATCGCTTCGACTTTCGCGACGGCGGCCAGCGACGGCATCTGCACGCAGGCGGACAACACGATCGCATCGGCATCGGCGTAATCGAGCGTCTTGACGATCTCGGGCAGGCGCGCCGGATCGTGACGGCCGACTTCGAGGTTGTCGGGGATTTCGAGCGCGCGCCAGTCGAGCACTTCGTAGCCTTCGTGCCGGATGTAATCGACCACGAGTTCCGTGAGCGGCTTCATGTACGGCGCGACCACCACGATGCGTTTCGCACCGATCACCTTGAGCGCGTCGACGAGCGCGCCCGCGCTCGTGAGCACCGGCGCGGCCGCGCCGTTCTCCGCCGTGTGCTTCGTGAGACGCGCCTGCGAAACGCGGTGATAGCCGCGGCCCATCGCCATGATCGCGACGAGGCACGCATAACCGAGCACGTCGACGCGCGCATCGGAAAGCTCGACAGCGCAGCGGTCCGACTCCGCATCCATCGCGGCCAGCTCTTCCTTGACGACCTTCTTCATGCGCATGCGGCTCGAATGGAACGTGAAGCGCTCGGGGCGGATCGCTTCGCGCAGACGCAGCATCGCCGGAATCTCGGTTTCCATCGTGGTGTTCGAGCTCGGCACGATCTGGCCGATGCGGTAGGTCTTGCTCATGACGCTCACTCCATTGCAGTTGGGCGGCGACGAAACCCGGCGGGCGCAGGCGTCGTCGAAATCTTGGCAAAGTCTAGTGTGTACGTTTTAAATGTGCAACGTGGAAAATTAATCGTTCACGTGCATTGCTTCATATATAGCGATTTAATGCTGTTTCAGTCCGCGATACGGCCAGGGAAAGTTTCCGCTTGCCGATTTATTTTCTAATGTGTACGCTACATTTCACCTCGGCAGACCTCGAACTCAACCCGACCCGGCGGCGCGTTTGCCGCGTGGGCGCACGACCTGGAGAAATCATGAGCAAACCCCGTATCGCCATCATCGGCGCAGGCCTGGGCGGCGTGGCAGCCGCCGCGCTGATGCAGCGCCGCGGCCACGACGTCCGCCTTTACGAGCAGGCACCCGCGTTTTCGCGTCTCGGCGCGGGCATCCACCTCGGGCCGAACGTCATGAAGATCATGCGTCGCATCGGCTGCGAGGACGCGCTCAACGTCATGGGCTCGCACCCCGATTACTGGTACAGCCGCGACTCGAAAACGGCCGAAGCGATTTCGCAGATTCCGCTCGGCGACTACGCGCTCAAGACCTATGGCGCGAGCTACCTGACCGTGCATCGCGGCGACTTCCACAAGCTGATGACCGACGCCGTCGCGCCGGGCACGATCGCGTTCGGCAAGTGCCTGAGCGCGGTGGAGGATACGGGCAGCGAAGTGCGCCTGACGTTCGCCGACGGCAGCGTGGAAACCGCCGACATCGTGATCGGCGCGGACGGCGTGAACTCGAAGATCCGCGAGCATCTGCTGGGCGCGGAACCGCCGCGTTATACGGGTTATGTCGCGCATCGCGCGGTGTTTTCCGCGTCGCTGCTCGGCAATCGCGCGTACGACATGTGCGTGAAGTGGTGGTCGGAAGACCGTCACATGATGGTCTATTACGTGACCGAGAAGCGCGACGAGTACTACTACGTCACGGGCGTGCCGCAAGCCGAATGGCCCACGGGCGTTTCGATGATGGAAAGCAGCCGCGAGGAAATGCGCGAGGCGTTCGACGGTTATCACCCGGACGTGCTGAATCTGATCGACGTATCGCCGTCGATCACCAAGTGGCCGTTGCTCGAACGCGATCCGCTGCCGCTCTGGAGCCGTGGCCGTCTCGTGCTGCTCGGCGATGCCTGCCATCCGATGAAGCCGCATATGGCGCAAGGCGCGGCGATGGCGATCGAGGATGCGGCCATGCTCACGCGCTGCCTCGACGAAGTGGGCACGACCGATTACGCGGGTGCGTTCGCGCTGTACGAGGCGAACCGGGCCGAGCGCGCGTCGAAGGTGCAACTCGTCTCGCACAACAATACGTGGCTGCGCACGAACGAAGACCCGGCGTGGGTGTTCGCGTACGACGTGTTCAACACGCCGCTCGTCGCGCCGCAGGCGAAGCGCACGCCGAGCGCCAGCGAGGCCGCCACGGCATAACGTGCATCGCGTGGATCACGTGCATCACACGCGTGCGCGCCGAATTTCGGCGGGTTATAACGTCTTGTGCGCGCGTTCGTCGAACGCCGCGCAGGGCGGTGGAGCGGGTTGTAGCCAGTCATACCCTGTGCCACGCAGCCCGTGCTCACCTTAAATTCGAGTCAGTTCATGTTGCATTCCGCTTCCTTCGCGGGGCCGCTCACGCTCGGCGTGAACGGCACGACGCGCACCATCGAGGGCGCTACGCCCGACACGCCGCTGCTCTACATCCTGCGCAACGACTGCGAACTCAACGGTCCGAAGTACGGCTGCGGTCTGGGTCAATGCGGCGCGTGCACGGTGCTCGTCGACGGCCAGCCGACGCGTTCGTGCGTGGTGCCGGTGGCGGCGGCGCGCGAGCGTGAAGTGACGACGCTCGAAGGACTCGGCACGCTCGGCGCGCTGCATCCGGTGCAGCGGGCGTTTATCGACGAACAGGCCGCGCAGTGCGGCTATTGCCTCAACGGCATGATCATGAGCGCGACCGCGCTCCTCGCGCGCAATCCGTCGCCCGATGAAGGCGCGATACGCGACGCGCTGCGCTTCAATCTGTGCCGCTGCGGCACGCATCTGGAGATCGTGCGCGCCGTGAAGCGCGCGGCGCTGTATCTGCAGCAGGCGGATAAAGTAGAAAACGAGCAGGGAAGCGAAGCGCGATGAGCGAGGACGATCCGCAAGGGCTGGCCTTGCGCGCCGATGCGGCGTTGACGGCGATGAACACGGACGCGCACGCGCAGCAATCGGGCACGCTGCGTCGCGCGGATTACGCGTGGCCCGCGCAAGGTCGCGAGGCCGATGCGCAACTGGCCGTCGAAGCACGTCTCGCCGCCGACGGCACGATGACGAAGTGGCATTACCGCGCGCGTCTCGACGCGCAGGCCGAAGCTGAAGCCGTGCATGCGGAAAGCGCGGCGCTGCCGCCGCTGCTGTATCGCCATGTGCAGGCCAGCATCGCCGTGGACGATCCCGCGTGCGCGATTCCCTCGCAGGCGCATGCGTTCGCGCGCGAATCGTTTATCGACGAAATCGCGCACGACGCGCAACGCGATGCAGTCGCGTTGCGTCTCGATCATCTCGACGCGAGCCGCGATGCCGGCGCGCGCGAGGTCATCCGCATGGTCAGCGAGCGGGCGGCGTGGGGCGCGCCGGTGGCCGCCGCTGCGCAACCGGACTCGCCTTGGGTGCGCGGGCGCGGCTTCGCCTTCGATGGCGAACGCGCCGACGAGCACGCACAGCCTTCGACGCTCGCGCTCGATTACGCGGATAAAAGCACGTCGGCGAAATCGCTGAAATCGGTGAAACAGGCGGCAAGCTGGTCCGCATGGGTCGTCGATCTCGACGTCAATCGTGCAACCGGCGATATCGCTGTGCGGCGCGTCGTGGCCGGTCAAGGCGCGGGTACGCCGGATCAGACCGCGCTTACGGGCATGCCCGCATGGCAGATCGAAGAGGCCATCGCGCGCGCAACCGGCGTGCGTCGCCTCGCTCGCGCCACGCACGACGAAACCGGCTCGCCAGCCGGCAATCAGCCTTCGGTTTCGCATGACCTGATCGATTCGCCAATCGATTCGGAATCCGGATTAATTCAGAGTCGCAACGATCAAGACGAAAATCGTATCGATCAGATGAGCGCGCCCGCGGCGGCCGCCATCGCCAATGCGCTCTACGACGCCACGGGTGTGCGTTTTCGCGCGCCGCCGTTCGATCCCGACACGCTGCGCCGCGCGTTTGCGGCGGCCGGTCCGGCCGTGGCGCTCGATGCACCCGCCGCGCAACGCCGTCCCTCGCGCTGGAAACGCTGGCTTGCAGGCGGCGGCATCGGCGGCGTGGCGGGCGGGCTGATCGGCCTCGCGTGCTCGATGCTGTCCGGTCCTGCGTCCATCGCGCCGCTGCCCGCGGGCGCGAACGCCGACGCCTCGGCATGGAGCGCTGCGATGCTCGAACGCGGGCGGCAGATCGCCGTCGCGGGCGATTGCGCCGTGTGCCACACCGCGCCCGGCGGCGCGACCAACGCGGGCGGCTTCGCGCTGGAAACGCCGTTCGGCACCGTCTGGTCGACCAACATCACGCCGGATCGCGAGACCGGCATCGGCGCGTGGACTTACGAAGCGTTCGCGCGCGCGATGCGTCAGGGCATTGCGCGCGACGGCCGTCATCTGTATCCCGCGTTTCCGTACACGTCGTTCGCGCGCATGAGCGACGCCGACATGATGTCGCTCTACGCGTGGCTCATGTCGCAACCGGCCGTGAAGCAGGCCGCGCCCGAAACGAAGCTGCCGTTCCCGATGAATCAGCGCCGCCTCGTGGCGGGCTGGAACTGGCTCTTCCACGACGACGCGCAGTACGCGCCCGATCCGCGACGCTCGGCGCTCTGGAATCGCGGCAAATATCTCGTCGACGGCGCGGGCCATTGCGGCGCGTGCCACACGCCGCGCAACGCGCTCGGCGCGGAAAAGGGTGGCTTCGCCTATCTCGCGGGCGGCAGCGCCGAAGGCTGGGACGCGCCGTCGCTCGTGGCCGCGCACGCGGGCACGAACAGCAAGGTCGGCAAAAGCGGCGCGCCCGTGCCGTGGACCGAAGACGCGCTGTTCGCCTATCTGCGCACGGGTTTTTCGCCGGAGCACGGCGTGGCGGCGGGGCCGATGGCGCCCGTGGTCGCGGGTCTTGCCGACTTGCCGGAATCGGACGTGCGCGCCATCGCGCATTACATCGCGTCGCTGTCGCCGCCGGTCGAAGCGGCCGCCGCCGCGCAGGCCGCCGCTGCACGCGCCTCAGGCGCGAATGCCGATGCGCTCACCACGCTCGGTTTCCAGAACGGCCAGCGCATGTTCGAAGCGGCGTGCGCGGTGTGTCACGCGGCCTCGGGCGGCGTGGGCCATTTCGGCGTGCGTCCGCTGATGGGCCTGAACACGAGCGTGAGCCACGCGAGCCCCGACAATCTGCTGCACGTGCTGATGAACGGCATCGAGCAACCCGCGACCGAAGGGCTCGGCTACATGCCCGGTTTCAAGGACAGTTTCGACGATCGCCAGATGGCTGAACTCGCGGGCTATATCCGCGCGCGTTATGCGCCGGACGAACCCGCGTGGCGCGATCTGGAAAGCGCGTCGGCGCGCGTGCGCGCACAGACGCATTGAGCGGCGCGATCGTCAACGCGCGCAGTATCCCGTGACGGAGGCAGACGTGAGCATGCAGGACGCGGATCGCGAAGTGCTGGAAACGGCGGCGCGCTGGCTGGCGGCGGGCCGCACGGCGTGGCTCTACACGGTGGTGCGCACGTGGGGTTCGTCGCCGCGTCCGCTCGGCTCGCTGATGGCTTTGCGCGACGACGGCCACCTCGTCGGCTCGGTGTCGGGCGGCTGCATCGAGGACGATCTCGTCGAGCGTCTGCGTGCGCAAGGGCCGCCGCGCGCGCGTGCATCGACGCTCGAATATGGACTGAGCGCCGACGAAGCGCATCGCTTCGGCCTGCCTTGCGGCGGCACGATGCGCCTCGCGTGCGAAACGCTCGGCGCGCACAGCCGGCTCGATGCGCTGCTCGCGGCGTTGCGCGAAGGGCAGTTGATGCGCCGCACGCTCGACATGCGCAGCGGCGCGGTGACGCTCGTGCGCGTGCAGTCGCACCCACAGTCACACACGCAGTCAAATGCGCAGTCAAACACGGACGCATTCAGCTTCGACGGCGAGCGCCTGACCACGATGCACGGGCCGTCGTGGCGCCTGTTGCTGATCGGGGCGGGCCAGTTGAGCGAGTACGTGGCGACGATGGCGCTGCCGCTCGGCTATGCGGTGACGGTCTGCGATCCGCGCGAATCGTATCTCGACGACTGGCGCGTGGCCGGTGTCGCGCGCGTGCGCACGATGCCCGACGACACCGTGCTCGCGATGCGCCCCGACGCGCGCATGGCCGTGATCGCGCTCACGCACGATCCCAAGCTCGACGACCTCGCGCTGATGGAAGCGTTGATGACGCCCGCGTTCTACGTCGGCGCGATCGGTTCGCGGCGCAACAGCGCGGCGCGCCGCGAGCGCCTGCAACTGTTCGGCGTGACGCAAGCGGCGCTCGACACGCTGCGTGCGCCGGTCGGTTTGTATCTCGGCGGCAGCACGCCGCCCGAGATCGCGCTGTCGATCGTCGCCGATCTCACGGCGCGTCGGCATCGCGTGCCGGTCGATCGGCTGGCGGATGTGGAGGCGGGCAAGGCGCTGGCTTGAACGACGCGCGAACGTTTTCGAGCGTAGTCGCGTGCCGTCACTCGCACGGCGTTACGCGCCCTTTGTCTTCGCGTTCTTCTTCAAATGCGCGCGGTTGTACTCGATGGCGGCGCGCACGAGCCGCTTGAGCGCGCGGGCGTCGACCTTGTCGCCTTCGGCATAGTCGATGGCGCGCCGCGCGTTGCCTTCGAGTCCCGCATTGAACAGGCCGTCCGGATCGGCGAGGCCCGCGCCGTGCGCGAACGTCACCTTGACCTTGCCCTTGTGCGCGTTCGCGACCGCGATGAGTCCGTCGCACGACCAGGTCGGGCTGCCCATCCATTTCCATTCTTCGACGATGGCCGCGTCGGCGCCGCGCATGCACGCGCGCACGGCGGCGAGCGTGGCGCCGCGCCAGTCGTCGATGCCGGCGATCAGTTCGTCGATGCGGGCGGAGGGATTCGTCGGCGTGGTGGTCGTCGCGTGCGATCCTCGGGCGGATGGAGGTGCCAGTATGCCGCGAAACGCGTTAGCGCTTGCGCCGGGTTTTACGGCGCGGCGCAACATACGTGGCCGCTGCGACGGTCGAGGCGGCCGTCAACAGAATCAGGCTGCCCGCGATGAACGGCGCGAGCTGCGCGTGCACGGCGTCGGGCATCGGCGGCCCGGCGAGTCGTTCGACGCCATAGAGCACGGTCGGAATTTCCCACAGCAGAAACAGCGAGAGGCAATGCACGGCATAGGCCTTGAGCGGCGCGCGGCTCATCAGATAGAGCGAGAACGTGGCGAGCACGATCACGGTCGTGTCGCCCCAATGATGCAGCCGATACCAGTCGGGCAGCCAGTCGATCGCGCCGACGACGCGCAGGCCGAGCAGCCACGTCACGGTGTTGCCCGAAGCGAGGGCGAGGGCGGTTAGAAGCGGGGCCTTCATCGGGCGAATGCGCGAGCGCGGAAATACGAAAAGGCGACGATGTTAGCGGTTCGGTGCGCTCGCCGCCAGCGTAGTCGGCATCGCAACGCAGATAAAGTTGTTAATGCAACTAACGAAGTGAATGAGCTTAAATAAACGCACCTAACGCTACGTTCGATGCGCTCGCCCATCCGTATCAGCGAAGATTGGGTGGATTGGATATTAATCTGGATGCCGAAATAAATTAGATGATCGATGCGCTTGTTATGTCCTTGTAACCTGGCACTGTCCTGGCGTCGTTCAAGCGATTCGCTTCACGCGCTCAAGTTTTCCGCGAACGTGCCGTAGAGCACGGCGTAGCGGAGCGCGGGCTGAAGGATGGCGAGGATGAACGCGATGCGTCCAGCAGCGCCGCGCGCAGCCCGTTCTCGAACCCGATCCACCATGACGTCACGCCTGAAATTCACGGTTTCCCTCGTTCTGATGGCTTTCGTTTGTCTTGCGACGCTGGCGCACGCCGCGTTGCCGACTTACGACCCGGACGTCGAGCCCGCCGCGCCGCTCAACGAAAAGATCCTGCGCGTGCCCGTGCAGGCCTCGCCGCGCGTCAATCTCGAAGTGACCGTGTATATGCCCGCGCAGGGCGGCCCGTTTCCGCTCGCGCTCGTCAATCACGGCGCGTCCGACGATCCGCCGAATGCGCCGCGTGTCGCCGATCAGTTCATCCCGTGGTATTTCCTGTCGCGCGGCTACGCCGTCGCCATGCCGATGATGCGCGGCTTCGCGCAATCGGGCGGCCATATGACGCCGCACGGCTGCAACGTGCTCGCGATCGGCGCGGATGCCGCGAGCGATATCCGCAAGGTGCTCGACGTCGTCAAGACGCTGCCGGGTGTGGACGCGACGCGCATTGTCGTCGCGGGCAAGAGCATGGGCGGCTGGAACACGCTGGTGTTCGGCGCGGCGAATCCGCCTGACGTGAAAGGCCTGCTCAATTTCGCGGGCGGCGTGAAAGAGAGCGATTGCAGCCAGCCCGACGCGAGCCTGATCGCGAGTGCTGCCGAACTTGGCGCGCGCACGCGGCTGCCGTCGATCTGGTTCTACGGCGACAACGATCAGATCTTTTCGAGCGCGACGTGGCACGGCATGTTCAGCCGCTACACGGCGGCGGGCGCGCACGCCGAACTCGTCGATTACGGCGCGTTCCAGAAAGACGCGCACGCGATGACGGCCTCGGGCGCGGGGCTGCCGCTGTGGGTCGAAAAAGCCGATGCGTTTCTCGCGGGCATTGGCCTGCCGGGCCGCGAAGTCGCGCCCGAATATTTGCCGCGCGCGGCGCCGCGGCCGAGCGGTTACGCCTCGCTCGACGACCTGGCGGCCGTGCCGTTCCTGAGCGCGCAGCAGAAGGCGAAGATCTATGCGGGGTTTCTGGCGGCGCCGCTGCCGCGTGCGCTGGCGATCGGCAGCACGGATGCGATCTGGGCGTCGGGCGGTTTCGATCCGGCGCGCACGGCTCTCGCGCGCTGCTGGCAGACCTCGCAGTACTGCCAGATCTATGCGATCGACAAGACCGTGGTCTGGCCGCGCCAGCCGGATGCGCCGCCGCGCACGCAGTTCGCCGCGTTGCAGAACGTGAATGCGGTGCCGTTTTTGCAGCCGCCCGGGCGGCGCGCGTATGAGCAGTATCTGGCGACGGTCCGTCCGCGTGCGTTCGCGATTGCGCCGGACGGCGCGTGGGGCGCGGCTTCGGGCGTCGACGCGATCAGCGAAGCGCTGGTGCGGTGCGGCAACGGCCACGAAGGCTGCCGGATCTATTCGGTCGATGGCGACGTGGTCTGGGCGGGAAAGTGATCGTCGCGTCAAAGTGCAGCTAACTGCCAGTCCCGTCCCGCACCGCCGAATCGGGCGCGCGTGGCGCGGTTATGTTCCACGCGTCGTTTTTGATCTTGTTATTCAGGGTGGAATCGGCGAGAGCTTACTGCGGCAATGCGTCTCTGGAGTGGTTTTGCAGGCGGACTATATTGATTTTTATATCGTCTGGATTGTTTCACGCACCGTCATGGCCAGGAAATTCCCGCTGCATCCTTCGCATCCCGAGCGCGTCTGCTGGGGTTGCGACCGCTATTGCCCCGCCGCGTCGCTCAGTTGCGGCAACGGCTCCAGCCGCACCCAGCATCCCGTCGAACTGCTCGGCGACGACTGGCTCGAATACGGCGATTGGGGCTTTGATACGTCGGACGAGTCGCCTGCAAGTCCATCCACCTTCGAAGCCGCCGCTTCGCGCTGAATCTCAATCTCCCACGCTGGCTGTTTGCGCGCGATTTCACGCGCCTGCGCTCAATGCGAATGCCGGTGATGCACGTCGGGGAAATGCGCGTGCGTATGCGTGAGCGGCAGATGCCGGTGCGCGTGCGTATGCGGCTCGGTGCCGTCCCAGTCGAAATCGTGATCGTGCTGATGATGCGCATCGTGACGATGCCGATGCGTGTGATCGAGCGTGTCGTGCGTGTGTTCGTGCTCGTGACGCTCGCGCACGTGCAGCCAGACGCCGAACGCCATCAGCGCGAGCGCGAGCCAGAACGTGACGGCGGGGCGCTCGGGCCAGATGCCCAGCGAGAGCGCGACGCCGAACAGCGGCGCCACCGAAAAATACGCGCCGGTGCGCGCCGAGCCGAGATTGCGCAGCGCCACCACGAACAGCACGAGACTCACGCCGTAGCCCGCGAAACCCACCGCCATCGCGCCCGCGACGCGCGCGGCGTCGGGCCAGTGCGCGCCGAGCCAGAACGCCACGCCCAGATTCACCGGACCCGCCACGAGGCCCTTGATGCACGCGATGGTCATGGCGTCGTTGGCGGAGACCTTGCGCGTCAGATTATTGTCGATGGCCCAGCACAGGCAGGCCGCCGCCACGAACAGCGCGCCGGGCGCGACGCCCGACGAACCCGTTGAATGCGCGCCCGATCCGTTCCACGACAGCAGCACGCCGCCCGCGACGATGGCGGCCATGCCGAGCGCAATCTGCGTATCGACGTTCTCGCGAAAGCACAGCCAGGCGATCAGCGCGGTGAGCACGCCTTCCAGATTGAGCAGCAGCGAACTCGTGGCGGCAGGCGTGCTGACGAGCCCGAGCATCAGCAACGCGGGCCCGGCGACGCCGCCCGCGGCGATCGCGCCCGCGAGCCACGGCAGTTCGGCGAGACGCAGCGGGGCGTGGTCGGGCGGGGCGTCGGCGGTCCGGCTCAGTCGACTCAAGCGGCGCACCAGCATCGCAACGGCGAGACCCGCGCCGCTGCCGAGATAGAAGAGGCCCGCCACCATGAACGGCGGCATGGCGCCGAGCAGCGCCTTGGCGAGCGGCGTGGCGGCACCGAACAGCGCGGCGGCGAACAGCGCCGTGGCAATGGCGCGATGATGAGGTTTCATGGTCGGGCGAAGGTCGGGACGAGCGGTGCCGGGCGTGTTCGTCCCGCTGAATGTGCGCGGTGGGAGGGGAATTATCGCGCGAATCGCGGGGCGTTGCGTATCGTGGGGGCTTCAAGTCTCACGAATGCACCATGCGGGAATATCGCGAAACGCGCGTCCGCGATGAGCGGCGACAAGCTTCGATAACCCGCGATAAACCTCGCACGGCATACCCGCACACTCACCCGAACAGCGCCTCGCGTCCCGCGGGCGAACCGAAAATCGCGTCGGCGTCGTGACCCGCGCCCGCGATTTCGTGCGTGGTATGCGTACTCGCGTGCGGATGCCGCGCGCGCATGTACTGCGCCCAGGCGCGGCCGCGCGCGAGACGATGTGCGCCTTGCGTCATCGCTTCGCACGAACGGTCGAGCGCCGGATGCGCGGGATCGCAATCGCGTTCGCCGAGCAGCAAGATCACATGACGGCGCGCGTACTGCGCTTCGAGCACGCGCGGATCGAGCGTCGCCGTGTTGTTTGTCTGCATCGCGCGCGCGTACGGCGGCAACGCGTCGAGCCCGTATTTCCAGCGATTGAAACCAGGGCAGCGCGCCGCGTCGAACGGCGCGAATCCGCCCGCGCCATCGGGGCGCTGCGCATCGAAATACACATACGACGACGGATTCGCGATCACATAACGCAGCGCCACGCCGCGCGCGGCGAGCGCCGCTTCGCCGGCCGCGAGCACCGCGTAACGCTGCACGACCTGCGCGCCGCCCGAATGCCCGGCGATCACGACTTCGCGCAGCACCGGAAAGCGCACCGTGTCGGCGAGCGCGGCCAGCAGCGCATCGACGACATCGAAGGAACTGAGCGGCGCGGGACCGTGCGCGTCGTCGCCGCCCATCCAGTTGGTCCAGTCCCAGCGCAGCGTGGAGGGCGGCAGGCGATGCGCGTCGATGTCGGCGTCGGCGAGAAACTGCGGGACGAGCAGCAGCGTGTCCTGCGCGGCGCGATTGCCCGCGGCGTGGGCGCCGTCGCGCGCGCGTTGCGCGAGCGCAAAGTAGGCGTCGGCGTTGCGCAGGCGGCCGTGCAGCAGGATCACGGCGCGCGTGGCGTCGTTGCGCGGCGCGTTCCAGCCGCTCGACGTGTAGAGCGGAACCGTGCCGCGTCCGCGCGCGGTATCGACGGCGAATCGCTGCGGCGCGACTGCGGCGACGGGCCGTTCGTTGGGCGCGCGTTCGTCGTGGACGCTGTCCTGGGCGCTGTTTTGGGCGCGGTCGTCGGCGTGACGATGAGGCGTGGTCGACGAGGTCATGCTGCGGGGCTCCGTGGCGAGGCGAGGCGGCGGTCGTCGGCGTCGCGGTGGCCGCGTCGCGTCGCGGCCACCAGCACGAGCGAGAACAGCCCCGCGAAAATCAGATAGAACGCGGGCGTGAGGCTCGAACCCGTGAGGCGCGTGAATCCGGTGATCGTGAACGGCGCGAGTCCGCCGAATAGCGTCACCGCGACGTTGTACGAGAGCGCGACGCCCGACGAGCGGCTGCGCACCGGAAAGAGCGTCGCGAGCATGCCGGGATGGCCCGCCGACATCGCCGCGAGAAAGACCGTGGCGATCACCTGCGCGACGAACAGCCGTTCGGCCGAAGGCGCGGCGACCACGTAGACGAACAGCGGATACGCGCAGGCCATCCACGCGATCGTCACCGGATAGAACAGCCGGTACGCGCCGTAGCGGTCCATCAGGCGGCCCGCGAGCGGAAACAGGAACAGGTTCAGCACGCCGCAGAAGAACGCGCCGCGCAGCGCGACCGCGAGCGGCAGGTGCAACTGGCGCTCGACGTAGACCGCCATGTACGAGTGCCACACGTAGTTGGTCGCGGCGCCCACGGCGATCACGCCCATCGCGCAGAGCGCGGCGCGGCCGTTGTCGCGGAAGAACTGGCGCAGTGAGACGCGCGGCGGCTTGCCTTCGTGCGCCCGCAGTTCGACGAATTCCGGCGATTCGGCCACGCGATGGCGGATATAGAAGCCGATCGGGCCCGCGAGCGCGCCGCAGAGAAACGGCACGCGCCAGCCCCACGCGACGAGTTGCGCGTGCGTGAGCTGCGTCGTCAGCAGATAGCCGGTGCCCGACGAGAGCAGCAGCGCGAACGACTGCGCCGTCATGTTGAAGCTGCCGTAGAACATCTTGCGGCCTGGCGGCGCGTACTCGACGAGCATCGCCGAAGCGGTCGCGAACTGGCCGCCCACCGACAGCCCTTGCAGCAGCCGCGCGAACACGATCAGCGCGGGCGCGGCGAGGCCGATGTGCGCGTAGCCGGGCGTGAGGCCCATCAGCAGCGTGCTGGCCGCCATCGACATGATGATGAGCGAGAGCGCGCGGCTGCGGCCCATGCGATCCGCGTAGAGCCCGAGCAGAATGCCGCCGAACGGCCGCACCACGAAGCCGATCGCGAAGGTGGCGAGCGTGAGCATCAGCGAAAGAAAGCCGCTGCCCGCCGGGAAAAAGACCTGCGCGATGATCTTCGAAAAGTACGCGTAGATCAGAAAGTCGAACCATTCGAGCCCGTTGCCGAGCACCGAGGAGAAGATCGCGCGACGGACCATCGCGGGAGAGAGCGACGACGGGTTCGGGCTCATGGTCATGGCGCGCACCCCGCCGTGTCGAACATCGCGGCGAGCGCGCACGCGGACGTCAGCATGCGCGCGCCGTTGTGACCGACGCCCGGCACCACGTGCAGCGTCTGATCGAGGCCTTGCGGATGGCGCGCCTGCAGATAGCGGAAGTACGCCTGCGCGCGCGCGACGCGCTGCGGGCCTTGCGCCTCGGCGGGACAACTGCGGTCGAGCGCCTTCTGTTGCGGATCGTCGTCGTTGCCGCCGACCAGATAGGTCACGCGACGCCGCGCGTAGGCGGCTTCGAGTTGCGCGGGCGTGCGGTCGGCGAGATAAGCGGGGCGTTGCTGCATGCCGTATTTCCAGGTGTCGAAGTCGGGGCACGCCTGGGCGTCGACGGGCACGGGGCGTTCGGCGTCGAAATACGCATACGACGACGGGCTCGACACCACATAGCGCACGTCGATGCCGGCCTGCGCGAGCGCGCCGAGATCGCGCGCCGCGACGGCGTAGCGCTGCACGACCTGGCCGCCGCCCGAGTGGCCCGCGAAGATCACATGGCGCAGATTGGGAAAGCGCGTGCGGTTGGCGAGCCGTGCGACGATCGCGTCGAGCACCGCGTACGAACTCACGGCTCGCGGCGCGACGGCGGCGTCGCCGGCCATCCAGCCGTTGGCGTCCCAGCGCAGCAGATCGGCGGGTTCGTCGCGGCCCGCGAAGTCGAGCGTCGCGAGGAATTGCGGCGCGATCAGGAGCGTGCCCGATGTGTCCACACCCGAGCCCACACCCGAGTCCGCGCCCGTGTTCGCACCCTCGGCAGCGGCGGCGTCGCGCGCGGTTTCGGCGCTGTGGAAATAGGTATCGGCGTTGCGCAGCTTGCCGTGAATCACGATGATCGCGCGCGTCACGGCGGGCTGCGGGCGGTCCCAGTCGCGCGAGACGTAGAGCGCGAATTCGGCGGGACCGCCAGGCGTGTCGATGCGCATGCGCGTATCCGAAATGTGCGAGACCGGACGCAGATGCGGCGAGTAGACGTGCGCGGCATCGCCGGGCGCGGCGTGCGCGGGCGCGCCGATGCACGCGAGCGTCATGGCGATGGCCAATGCAGTCAGCGATGCCGTGCGCGCGAACGCCGTGCGCCTGACCGGCGATTGTGCGTTCGCCGCGCGCGACGGCGGCCCTTCGGGATTGCGTGTCATGCGTACCACTCCATCAAACGGATGCGTGCGAGGCGTCGGTGTATCGGTGTATCGGTGTATCGACGTCGGCGCTCAAAAGCGATGAAACATGCCGAGCGTCACGCCGGTCTGGTTCGGCCCGTAGGCCGTGCTGTCGGTCGTGCCGACGGGCGTGTATGTGCTGCTCGTGCCGTTCGCGTAACGCGTCGCCTGGGCGTAGGCCACGGTCGCGTAAAGCGACGTGCGCTTCGACAGATCGTATTGCGTGCTCAGCACGCCCATCCACGTATTCGATGCGCCGGGCGTCTTGTTGAGGTCGTAGTAGTACGCGGCCGTCAACTTCAGATGACGCATCACCGGATAACGCGCCCCCGCGAACAGCAGCGCCTGCGATTCCGATGCGCTCTTCGTCGGGTTGTACAGATAGTGTTCGTAGCCGCCGAGCAGTTCGAGCGCGCCGAGGCTCTGGCGCGCCGATACGCTGTAGTTGCGCGATTTCGTCCACTTGCCGCTCGAATTGATCGCCCCGTTGCGGTAGTCGTAGGCGATGGCGACGCCGAAGCTGCCGCCATCGTAATCGAGCCCGCCGCCGTACGCCGCGCTGCTCTGGAACGAGTCGGCGTCGCCGCCGAAGCTGTAGTCGGCGATCGCCGTCAAACCGGCGAGGCGTCCTACGTACTTGACCGAATTGCTGTTGCGCGCGCGGAAGGCGAAGTCGTCGGACGAGCCGGTCGTCGGGAACCACGTGTACTGCTGCGCGAACGACATCGGATCGTAGCGCAACAGAATGTCGTACATCGCCGTGTATTGCAGGCCGAACGACAGCGAGCCGAAGCGCTCGTTCGACAGACCGACGGCGGCCGTGCGGTTGAACAGCGTGCCCGCCGTTGCCTGGGTGCCGTCGTTGCTGTTGAAGCCCGACTCCAGCACGAACCATGCGCTGTTGCCGCCGCCGAGCGGTTCGCTGCCGCGCACGCCGAAGCGCGAGTTGTGAATGCCGCCCGAGTTTTCGCGCACCAGCGAGCCGCCCGTGGCGCTCGCATGCGAGAGGAACTCGACGTTCGCGTCGATCACGCCGTACAGCGTGACCGAGCCCGTGCTCGCGCCCGCGCCGCCGGTCGCCAGTTGCAGCGCCTCGTCGATTTCGCCTTGCGCGTGGGCCGCGCTCCAGCTCGAAATAAGAATGGCTGCCGCGGCGGTGTGCTTTTTCATGGTGGTCTCCGATTGTCGTTTTTGCGTCGTTTTGTGCTGCGCTTCGCTGCGCCGCAAGGGCGGTCGGGCGAAGTCCACGCATCGTAGGGTTGCACGCGATAGATGTAAAATATCGATTCGATGACCCTCCCATATGTTGAAAATATGGGAGCCGCGTAACCGATCCAGGAAGCCAGAAACGATGGAGCTACGCCATTTGCGGTATTTCCTCGCCGTCGCCGAAGAGCGGCAGTTCACGCGCGCCGCCGAGCGGCTGGCGATGCAGCAGCCGCCGCTTTCGCAGCAAATCCGGCTGCTGGAGGAAGAAGTGGGATGCGAGCTGTTCGTGCGGATGCCGCGCGGCGTCGAACTCACGCCCGCCGGCGAGGCGTTCGCGCAGACCGCCACGCTCGTGCTGGAGCGCTTGCAGCAGGGCGTCTTGCACGCGCGTCGTATCGCGCGCGGCGAGCTGGGGACGATCTCGATCGGCTTGACGAGTTCGGCGGCTTTTCATCCGCTCACGACGCAGATCATTCGCGCGTTCGGGGCCGCGCAGCCCGGCATCGAAATCGAACTCGCCGAACTCAACGCCGCCGAGCTGATCGAGCGTCTGCTCGCGCGGCAAGTCGACGTGGCCTTTTTGCGCAAGCCCGTGGAAACGCCCGCCGATCTGTCGTTCGTGCAACTGCTCGACGAACCGATGGTGGTGGTCTTGCCGCTCGGGCATGCGCTGCTCGGGCGCGACCGGGACGGCGACGGTGATGGTGGCGGTGATGGCGAACCGCCCGCGCTGCCGCTCGAAGCGCTCGCGGGCGAAGATTTCATCCTCGTGCGGCGGCCCGGCGCGCCGGGCATGTACGCGGATTTTCTCGCCGCCTGCAAGCGCGCGGGCTTTCTCCCGCACGTCGCGCGCGAAGTGCCGCGCATGCTCACGGGCATCCACATGGTCGCGGCGGGGCTGGGCGTGACGCTGGTGCCGGCGTCGATGCGCCACTACGACCACGGTAATGTGGTGTTTTGCCCGCTGAGCCGCGCGCATGGACTCAGCGCGCCGCTGCATCTCGCACATCCGGCGACGATGCACAATCCGGCGGCCGAGCGCTTCGTGGAATTTGCGCGGGCGAGTCAGGTGCAAGCGCGCGCGGGCTGAACCGGCAGGACGAACGCGCGAACTTCAGCCTTCGAGTCGATTTCCCGCCGCGCCAAACAGCCGGGCGACGACCGAGCGCAGCCAGCGGTTGCCCGCCTCGTGATGGTAGCGCGCGTGCCAATGCTGCCGCACGGCGAATCCGTCGACGGGAATCGGACACGCATGCACCGCGAGATCGCTCGCCTGCGCCAGCGTCTCGCCGATATGACGCGGCAGCGTTGTGATCAGATCCGTGGTTTGCACGATTGCGCCCAGCCCTAGAAACCCCGGCAATTCGAGCGCAATCTGCCGTTCGATACGCTCGCGCACGAGCGCCTGTTCGAGCAGCGCCGTGCCCGTTCCCGCGGTGATCGCCACGTGTCCT
Source organism: Paraburkholderia tropica (assembly GCF_014171495.1). Classification (NCBI taxonomy): domain Bacteria; kingdom Pseudomonadati; phylum Pseudomonadota; class Betaproteobacteria; order Burkholderiales; family Burkholderiaceae; genus Paraburkholderia; species Paraburkholderia tropica. The sequence continues at coordinate 279,260 of NZ_CP049137.1, read as the reverse complement.
TCGCTGCGATACGCCTTCACGCTGAGCCGCTTGCGAATGCGCGGATGATGGCGATTCGCGAGGCAGACCCAATCCTGCTCGTAAAGCTGCTGCTGATAAATGCCGCCGCTCAGCCACGGCACGTAACCAATCGCGAGATCGGCTTCGCCCGATTCCAGCGCGCGCTCCGTATTGCCGTCGATGCGGGCGGCTTCCAGCCGCACGCCCGGCGCCTGCGCGCGCACATGCGCGAGCAGACGCGGCAGCAGCGTGACGTGGCTCGCATCGGTCATGCAGATGCGAAAGCGCCGCTGCGCCGTGGCCGGATCGAAGGCGATTTCCCAGGCCGAAAAGCGCCGCAACGATTCGAGGATTTCGCGGCACGGACCGATCAGCGCGTCCGCCTGTGGCGTGGGCGCCATGCCGGCCGGCGTGCGGATAAAGAGCGGATCGTGCAGATGCTCGCGCAACCGCGCGAGCCAGATGCTGACGGTGGGCTGGCTCTGACCGAGTTGCTCGGCCACGCGCGTGACGCTGCGCGTGTCGTAGAGCAGGTCGAACAGTTGCAGCAGCTTGAGGTCGGGGAGTTCGGTCGGGGTCGTCACGATGCACCATTATTGCGTGAGGCAATGACGACATTGTAGCCATTGCATTGCGACATTGACCGGCGGCTCTTATCGTGGCGTCACACGTTAAGGAGACGCTCTTGAAAATTGCCATTCTGGGAGCCGGCGCGCTGGGCTGCGCGATCGGCGCCACGCTGACCGAAGGCGGCCACGAGACCTGGTTGATCGACCGTTCGCCCGCGCATGTCGAGGCGATGCGCACGCACGGATTGCGCGTCGACGACGCGCGCGGCTCGCGCCAGGTCGCCGTGCGCGCGACCACGCAGGCCGCGGAGGTGGGCGTGGCCGAAGTCGTCATCGTGCTCGTCAAATCGTTTCATACCGACGCGGCGATTCGCGGCGCGCTGACGCTCGTCGGGCCGGAAAGCGTCGTGCTGTCGCTGCAGAACGGCCTCGGTCACGAAGACATTCTGGCCGATGCCGTGGGCCGCGAACGCGTGCTCGCGGGCAAGACCTATGTGGGCGGCGTGCTGCGCGGCGCGTGCCATATCGAGTCGGGCGTCGTGGGCAAGCACACGGTGATCGGCGAACTGGACGGACGCGTGACAGCGCGCGTGCAACGCATCGCCGCAGCGTTCGATCAGGCGGGTCTCGCCACGCAGGTCAGCGACAACATCGTCGGCGCCATGTGGGACAAGCTGCTCGTGAACGTGGCCACGGGCGCGCTCACGGGCCTCACGTCGCTCACCTACGGCCAGCTTTACGATGAGCCGCTGCTCAAGGCCGCGTCGCTGGCGGCGGTGGCCGAAGCGATCGCGGCGGCGCAGGCCGCGGGCGTCACGCTGTCGATGACCGATCCGGAGCAGGCGTGGACGCTGGCGGCCGAAGGTCTGCCCGCCGCGTTCAAGACCTCGATGCTGCAGAGCCTCGAAAAAGGCTCGGTGACCGAGATCGACTTCATCAACGGCTCGGTCGTGCGCTGGGGCGCGCGTCATGGCGTGCCGACGCCCGTCAACGCGACGCTCGTCGCCTGCATCAAGGGCGTGGAGCGCGCGATGGCCGACCGGCGGCAAGCGCAGGCGCGGGCATGAGCGCGCCGAAAGCCTATCTGGAGCACGTCGCCCTTTTCGTGCGCGACATCCACTGGCATATCCGCTTCTTCGAGGACGTGTTCGGCATGACGATGCGTGAGGTCGACGGCACGCTCGACGCGCCGCGCCAGTTCTGGACGCTCGGCGGCATGCAGTTCATCCAGATGGCGGATTTCGCGGGCCCGGAAGGGCGGCTCGGTCATCTCGGCATCATGTGCGAGGACGTCGACGCGGCGCTCGCGGCGGCGCGCCGTTACGACGTGCAGCCGATGCCGCAAGGCGCGAACTGGCTGCGTCTGCCCGATGGTCTCGCCATCGAATTCATTCAGGCGAAGCCCGCGCGCTGTGTCGCGCAGGCGCTCGCCATCGATCCGCGCGCGGAGGCATGACATGAGCATCATCGAAAAAACCTGGGACGACGCGCGCGAAGGCGACGAATGCGTGAGCCCGACTTACGTCGTCACAAAAGAGCGCATTCTCGCCTACGCCGATCTCACGGGCGATCACACGCCGGTGCATGTCGATGAAGACTACGCGAACGCCAGCCATTTCGGTTGTCTCGTCGCGCATGGGCTGTTCGGTCTGTCGATCGCCGACGGCCTGAAAACGCAGAGCGATTATCGTTTTCTGCCGGGCATGTCGCTGGGCTGGAGCTGGGACTTCGTTTTGCCGATCAAGGTGAACGACGTGCTGCACGTGAAGTTTCGCGTCGGCTCGATGCGGCCTAGCCGAAGCCGTCCCGATTGGGGCATCGTCGTGCTGCCTTCGGAACTGATTAACCAGCACGGCGACGTCGTGCAGCGCGGCGAGCATCGCCTGATGGTGCCGCGCCGTCCCCGAGGTGCGCGATGAAACAGGCGCGTCCACTCGAAGGAATTCGCGTTGTCGATTACAGCCACTTTCTCGCGGGTCCGTATGTGGGGCGCTGCCTCGCGGCGCTCGGCGCGGAAGTGATCAAGGTCGAGCGCCCCGGCGGCGGCGACGCCGGACGTCAGCATGCGACCGTGCTCGACGCGCGCAGCAGCGGCTATTTTCTGCAGCTCAACATGGGCAAGCGCGGCGTCAGCGTCAATATGAAAGACCCGCGCGGCAAGGCCTTCATGGAGCGTCTCTGCGATTCGGCGGACGTGTTCGTGGAGAACTATCGTCCCGGCGCGCTCGACAAGCTCGGGCTCGGCTATGAGGCGCTGTCGACGCGCAATCCAGGCCTTGTTTACTGCTCGATTTCGGCTTATGGACACACGGGACCGGACGCGCATCGCGCCGGTTTCGGTCTGATCGCCGAAGCGAAGAGCGGCATCATGCAGATGGTCGGCACGCCGGGCGAGCGCCCGCCCTTGCTGCGCATCTCGCTCGGCGACATGTACACGGGCATTCATGCGGTGGCGGCGATCAATGCGGCGCTGCTCGGCCGCGTAAAGAGCGGTCGCGGCCAGCATATCGACATGGCGCTCTACGACACGCTGGTGTCGATGCACGAGTACGCGGTTCAGTGCTACACGCTCGCGGACGTGCTGCCCGAACAGACCGGCCACGATATGCCGGGCTCGACGCTTTACGGCGTGTTTCGCGCGACCGACGGCGATCTCGTGATCGCGGCCCAGGTGGACGACGCGTGGAAGCGTTTCGCCGCGCTGATCGAAGCGAGCGGCGGCCCGCGCGGCTTTGGCGCCGACGCGCGCTTTCACGACAGTGTGGGGCGCAACACGCATCGGCTCGATATTCTCGCCGTGGTCGAACCGTGGGTGGCGGCGCGCACGGTGGCGCAGATTCTCGCTCTGCTCGATGGCATCGATGTGCCTTGCGCGAAGGTGCAACGCATCGACGAAGTGATCGCCGATCCGCAGATTCAGGCGCGCGGCATGATCGTCGAACAGGAGCATCCGCGTTACGGCACGCTGCGTCTGCCCAATCTGCCGTTTCGTTTTTCCGCGTGCGATACGACGATCCGCGAAGTCGCGCCCGATCTGGGTCAGCACAACGCGGAAATAGCGCAATCGCTCGGCTTCACGCCCGCCGAGATCGATGCGATGCAAACCGATGGCGTGCTGTTCGAACAGTGAGGCCGCAATGAAGGATGCATATGCAGTCATTGGCCATCCGGTCGGCCATACGAAATCGCCGCTGATTCACGGCCTGTTTGCCGAAGCGACGCAGCAGGCGATGCACTACACCGCGATCGAAGCGCCGCGCGAACCGGCAGGCGCGTTTGCAGCGACGGTGCGCGAATTCAACGCGGCGGGTGGCAAAGGGTTGAATATCACCGCGCCGTTCAAGCTCGCCGCATTCGAAATGGCCGACGCGCGCAGCGAACGCGCGACGCTCGCGGGCGCCGCGAACGCATTCAAGTTCGAAGACGGCAGGATTATCGCGGAGAACTTCGATGGGATCGGTTTGCTGCGCGATATCGAGGTGAATCTGCGCACGCCGCTCGCCGGGAAGCGGGTGTTGCTGCTCGGCGCGGGCGGCGCGGCGCGCGGTGCGTTGCTGCCGTTTCTGGGCGCGCGGCCCGTTGAACTGGTGATCGCGAATCGTCATGTCGAGAAGGCGCGGGCGTTGGCGGCGCAACTGGCCGCACACGGCCGGATCAGCGCCTGCGCCTACGGCGAACTCGAACGCAGGGGGCGTTTCGATCTGGTGATCAACGCGACTTCCGCGAGCCTGACCGGCGATCTGCCGCCGGTGCCGCCGGGCGTTTTCAGTCCGCGTGGCACGGCTTATGAGCTGGCTTATGGCAAGCGACTGACGCCGTTTCTGCGGCTCGCGCGCAATGCGGGCGTGGCGGGTGTGGCCGATGGTGTGGGTATGCTGGTGGAGCAGGCCGCCGAAGCATTTGCATGGTGGCGCGGCGTGCGCCCGGAGACGCAGGCGGTCATCGACCGGCTGACGGTGCCGCTCGATTGAGCGCGAACAAGGAGACGAAGTGACGACGATTCTGATGTTGCACGGCATTAATCACAACATGTTCGGCAAGCGCGATCCGCGCCAATACGGAACCATCACGCTCGAACAGATCGACGCGCAATTGCAGGCGCTCGCGCGCGAACTGGAGGTGCGCGTGGAGTCGTTCCAGACCAATAGCGAAGGCGCGATGTGCGAGCGCATTCATCGCGCTTTCGAAGACAGTGTCGATGCGGTGCTGATCAATGCAGGAGCGTGGACGCATTACAGCTACGGCATTCGCGACGCGCTCGCGATCCTGACCTGTCCCGTGGTCGAACTGCACATGTCGAACATTCACGCGCGCGAGGCGTTCAGGCATCGATCCGTGTTCGCGGAAATCGTGACGGGCCAGATTGGCGGATTCGGCTCGCAGAGCTATTTGCTGGCGCTGCGCGCGGCCGCGGACGCGGCATCGGTGCAGCAGGCTGAGCGTGTTCAACCCGCAACGTGATCCATCACTCGTGACGCAAGGCGAATGATCCCAGATCGTCAAGATGCCTAAGCAATGCCTCGACGTCGTTCGGTGCATGAGCGAAACCTTCGGCTTCGCCGTCCCGCAGACTGACCTTGCGGCTCGCATGTCCGTGAAGCCAGCCGCACAGCCCCGCGCCGAGCACCGGCCATACCGCCTGACTCGCCGGCAGCGCGAATTGCAGCGCGGTCGACGGCGCTTCGCCGTCACGGGGCGGGCTTTGAGGCGCGGGCGTCAATCCCGTTCCGCCGTCCAGCCGGATCGTTCGCGCCGCGCGCCGCGCATCGTAGAGAAACGCGAGCGCCGCTTCATGGCTGGCGGGATGCAACACCAGATGAACGAGTTTCGTATCCACTTCGCTGGCTCGTCAATGCAGGGTTGAGAACAGGGGATCGACAGCGGTCGTCGCGCCGGCGCGCGAACGCGGCTGCACCCGACACTCAAAATTCGACGGCATGCCTGAGTTGGACGCGCGCGGTCAGACCCGAAGGGCGGCGATTGAAGAGTGTGAGATGGCCGTCATGCGCGCGCACGATGTCGCGCACGATCGCGAGTCCGAGCCCGACGCTGCCCGGCTGGCTGCCGCGCGACGGATCGAGACGCACGAACGGTTCGAGCACGTCGCGCAGTCGCGTTTCGGGAATGCCCGGACCGTCGTCGCTGACGTCGATGAGAATCGTGTCGTCGCGCACCGAGGCCACGACCACCACGGTCTCGCCGAATCGCAAGGCGTTGTCGATCAGATTCGCCATCACGCGCTGCATGCCGTCGGGGCGGCAGAAGTAGCGGATCTGGCGCGGGCCGTCATAGCGGATCGCCGCGCCCGCTTCCTCGTACTCGTCGCACACGGTCGCAATCAACGCGCTCAGATCGAGCCATTCCTTGTTTTCGTTGTCGTTGCCCGTATTCAGATACGACAGCGCCGAGGACACCATCGTCTGCATCAGGTCGATGTCCTTGCGCACTTTGTCGCGCATGGACGGGCTTTCGTTGGTGTCGATCTGTAGACGCATGCGCGTGAGCGGCGTACGCAGATCGTGGCTCACGGCCGCGAGCATGCGCGTGCGGTTGTGCAGCGACTGCGTGATGCGCTCCTGCATCAGGTTGAACGCATGCGCGGCGCGGCGGATTTCGAGCGGTCCTTCTTCCTCGATCGGCGCGAGCGCGATGTCGCGGCCGAACGCGTCGGCCTTGTCGGCGAGACGGCGCAGCGGACGCACCACCAGCGACACGGCCCACACCGACATGCCGAGCACGCCGACGCACATGAACAGAATCGCGCCATAGAACGGGAAGCGCAGGCGCGGCGGCTCGGGGCCGATGTGCTGCGTGCGGACTTCGAGTTGCGCGTCGTCGCCAGGCAGTTTGACGAGCACCTGGATCGTGCCGCCGGGATCGGTCTTGTCGCAGGAATGCACGCTGACCGTCGCGCCGATGTCGCGCAGTTCGTCGCGCAGCGTGTGATACAGCTCGCCGTTGTCGAGCGTGTTGACGGTGCAGCGCGCGGGCGTGGTCGTCATGCCGAGCACGTAGTCGGGCGTCTGCATGACGGCCGCCGTGTGTGCGCGCGCATCGACGGGCAAGCGCGCGAGCACGCGCGCGAAGTTCGCGATGCGGAAGGTCGGCTGCCACGGCCACGGCGGTTTGGGCGGGCCGCTCGGGTTGAGCAGCAGCAGCGTGAAGAGCGCGAACGTGACGCTCGACGAGCACACGATGATCGCGAGAATCTGGCCGAGCGTGGTGGAAAAGAAGCGGCGCATCACGCGTGCATCACTCGAAAACGACGTCGCGCTGGAAGGCATAGCCGTCCGCGCGCACGGTGCGTATGGTTTCGTCGAGCGGATCGTCGCCGCTGAGCTTGCGGCGCAGGCGGCTGACGAGCAGATCGATCGAGCGCGCGGCGATCGGGAAATCCTTGCCGCGCGTGAGGGCGATCAGCTGTTCGCGCGAGAGCACCTGGCGCGCGTGGCGGCAGAACACCAGCAGCAGGTCGGTTTCCGCGCCCGTGAGCGGAATGCGCAGGCCCGTGGGCGAGCGCACGAAACGCCGGTACGGATAGAACGTGTGCCCCGCGAACGCGGCCACGAGCTCGGCGCCGGGGTCGCGCGCGGCGTCGCCGGGCGCGGCGCTCTGGCTGGTCTGGGCGGGCTCCGCGCCGCTCGGCGGACGCCGCAAGGCGGAACGGATGCGCGCGAGCAGTTCGCGCAGATCGAAGGGCTTGGAGACGTAGTCGTCGGCGCCGAGTTCGAGGCCGATCACCTTGTCGGTGGTCTCGACGAGCGCGGTCAGCATGATGATGCGCGGCCCGCCCGAGGCGCGCAGACGGCGGCACAGCTCCAGCCCGTCCATGCCCGGCAACATCACGTCGAGCAACACCAGCTCGACGCTCTCCTGCGCGAGCATCGCGAGACCCTGTTCGGCGCTCCCGGCCACCCGCGTGCGATAGCCTTTGCCGCTCAGGAATTGAGCCAGCGGCGCACTGATGTCGGGGTCGTCTTCGACGATGAGAATGGGAACGTTGTTCAAGGGAGGGCGGCAGCGGAGAGGCGTGTGGAGTTCGCTTTCATTGTCCGATAATTCGCTGACGATCGGGCTGCATATCGTGTGTCAATCTGGCTACATTGTGTTGATTCCATTAAAAATCAACAAGATATGAGCGTCATGCCGTATCGTTCGCGGCTTCATTCACGTATTGCGAACGGCATGGACAAGCGCGTAGAGCCCCCCCGAGCACCCGATGAAACCCCCGTGCGCGAGCCGCACGAAACACGCTCGCAGCGGCGTCGCCGCGTCTGGCCGTGGGCGCTGCTGCTGCTCGGCGTCGCCGCGGCCGCGCTGTTCGCGCTGCGTCCCCACGCGCCTGGCGCGGGCGGCCTGCCGGGCTTGCCGGGCGCACCCGGCGGCCCGGGTGGCCCCGGTGGTCCGATGGGCGGCATGGCGCAGTCGGTCGGCGTCGCCACCGCCGCGACGGGCGACGTGCCCGTGCGCCTGAGCTCGCTCGGCACCGTGACGTCGCTCGCGACCGTCACCGTCAAATCGCAGATCAGCGGCTATCTCCAGTCGATTGATTTCCGCGAAGGCCAGCACGTGAAGAAGGGCGACGTGCTCGCGCAGGTCGATCCGCGCCAGTACGAAGTGCTGCTCAAGCAATATCAGGGGCAGGTCGTGAAGGACAAGGCGCTGCTCGACAACGCTCGCCTCGATCTCGCGCGCTACCAGCGCCTCGCGAAAACCGACTCGGTTTCGCAGCAGACGCTCGACACCGCCGAGGCCACCGTGCGCGAGTACGAAGGCACGGTGCTGACCGATCAGGCGCAGGTCGACGCCGAAAAGCTCAACCTCACCTATTGCCGCATCGTGTCGCCGGTCGACGGACGCGTGGGGCTGCGTCAGGTCGACGTCGGCAACTACGTGACGGCGTCGGACACGGACGGCGTGGTCGTCGTGACCGAGACCGATCCGATTTCGGTCGTGTTCACGCTGCCCGAGGACGATCTGGGCCGCCTCAACAAGCGCCTCGCGAGCGGCGCGCGTCTGCAGGTGACGGCCTACGACCGCTCAGGCGAGGAGAAGATCGCGGACGGCGTGCTCGACACCGTCGACAACCAGATCGACACCACGACCGGCACCGTGAAGCTGCGCGCGCTGTTCAAGAACGCCAACGGCGCGCTGTTCCCGAACCAGTTCGTCAATATCTCGCTGCTGCTCGACACGCTGCACGGCGCGGTGACGATTCCGTCCGAGGCCGTGCAGACCGGCACGCCGGGCACCTTCGTCTATCGCGTCAACGACAATCAGACCGTGTCGCTGCGCAAGGTGCGCGTGGGCGCGTCGGCCAACGGCCGCACCGCCGTGCTCGCGGGGCTGGCGGCGGGCGATCGCCTCGTCGTCGACGGCGCCGATCATCTGAGCGACGGCGCGAAGATCCGCGAGCCGAAGCAGGGCGCCAGAAACGTCACGAAGGACGCGGGCAACGACGCAGGTAAAAGCGCGGGCAACGACGCGGGCAATAACGCAGGCAACGACAGCGCCGGCGCAAAGGCCCGCCCGCAGTCATGAATCCGTCGCGCCTCTTCATTCTGCGGCCGGTCGCGACGACCTTGCTGATGGCGGCGCTGCTCGTCGTCGGCCTCGTCGCCTGGCGCTTTCTGCCGCTCTCCGCACTGCCCTCGGTCGAATACACGACGATCCAGGTGCAGACCTTCTATCCGGGCGCGAGCCCGGACGTGATGACGTCCGCCGTCACCGCGCCGCTCGAAGATCAACTCGGCGAAATGGCGGGCCTCAAGCAGATGGCCTCGCATTCGTCGGCGGGCGCCTCGGTCATCACGCTGCAATTCGATCTCGCGGTGTCGATGGACGTCGCCGAGCAGGAAGTGCAGGCCGCCATCAACGCGGCCGACAGCCTGCTGCCGAGCGATCTCCCCGCGCCGCCCGTCTACGCGAAGGTCAATCCCGCCGACGCGCCGATCCTCACGCTCGCGATCACCTCGCCGACGATGCCGCTCACCGAGGTGCAGGCGCTCACGAACACGCGCATCGCGCAGAAGATTTCGCAGATGGCGGGCGTGGGCCTCGTCACGCTCTCGGGCGGCCACAAGCCCGCCGTGCGCGTGCGCCCGAACATTCGCGCGCTGGCGGCTTACGGCCTGAACGTCGACGACTTGCGCACCACGCTCACGAACGTCAACACGAATGCGCCGAAGGGCTCGCTCGACGGCCCGCATCGCGCGTGGACGATCGACTCGAACGACCAGATCGAAGATCCCGAGCAGTATCTGGATACCGTGATTGCGTATCGCAGCGGTCGTCCCGTGCGTCTGCGCGATGTCGCCGACGTGGTGGCGGGCGCGGAAAACACGCAGCTCGCCGCGTGGAGCAACGACACGCCCGCGATCTTGCTGAACGTGCAGCGCCAGCCCGGCGCGAACGTGATCAAGGTCGCCGATTCGATCAAGGCGATGTTGCCTGCGCTCACGCGCGATCTGCCGTCGTCGGTGCATGTGGCGCTGCTCACGGACCGCACGACCACGATTCGCGCCTCGGTGAAGGACGTGCAGTTCGAACTCGCGCTCGCCGTCGCGCTGGTCGTGATGGTGATCTTCGTGTTCCTGCGCAACGTGCCCGCGACGCTGATTCCGAGCCTTTCGGTGCCGCTCTCGCTGGTCGGCACGTTCGCGGCGATGTATCTGTGGGGCTTCAGTCTCGACAATCTTTCGCTGATGGCGCTGACGATCGCCACCGGCTTCGTGGTCGACGACGCGATCGTCGTGATCGAGAACATCAGCCGCCACGTGGAAGCGGGCATGGAGCCGCTCGATGCCGCGCTGAAGGGCTCGCGCGAAATCGGCTTCACGATCATTTCGCTCACGGTCTCGCTGCTCGCGGTGCTGATTCCGCTGCTGTTCATGGGCGACGTGATCGGGCGTCTGTTCTACGAGTTCGCGGTGACGCTCGCGGTGGCCATCGTGATCTCGGCGCTTGTCTCGCTCACGCTGGTGCCGATGCTGTGCGCGCGGCTGTTGCGCGCCGCGCCTCATGGCACGCACGGCACGCATGCAGCGTCGAAAGCACGCAAAGGCCGCGACTGGTTCGGTCCGATCATGGCGCGCTACGACCGCGCGCTGACGTTCGCGCTCGATCACGAAAAGGCCACGCTCGCGGTCGCGGTGGGCACCTTCGCGCTCACGGCCGCACTGTACGTGCTGATCCCGAAGGGCTTCTTCCCGACGCAGGATACGGGCGTGATCCAGGGCATCACCGAAGCCTCGCAATCGATCTCGTTCGAGCGCATGAGCGCGCTGCAAACGCAGCTCGCCGACGTCGTGCTGAAAGATCCGGACGTGGTGAGCCTGTCGTCGTCGGTGGGCGTGGACGGCAGCAACATGACGCTCAACATGGGCCGCATGCAGATCAACCTGAAGCCGAAGGACGAACGCAGCGCCTCGGCGAGCGAGATCATCCGCCGCCTGCAGAACGAAACCGCCGACGTGACGGGCATCGCGCTGCATATGCAGCCCGTGCAGGATCTGAGCGTGGATACGCAGGTGAGCGCGACGCAGTATCAGTTCATGCTCGACAACCCGTCGATGGACGAACTGAGCACGTGGACGCCGAAGCTGGTGGCCGAACTGCGCAAGCAGCCCGAACTCGCCGACGTGACGAGCGATCTGCAGGACGCGGGTCTCGCCGCCACGGTGCAGGTCGATCGCGCGACCGCCGCGCGCTTCGGCATCACGCTCGCGACCATCGACAACGCGCTCTACGATAACTTCGGCCAGCGCATCGTCAGCACGATCTTCACGCAGTCGGACCAGAAGCGCGTGATCATGGAGATCGATCCGAAGCTTGCGCGCGGCCTCAATGCGTTCGATTCGGTCTATCTGCCGTCGTCGACGGCGACCGATGGTCAGGTGCCGCTCTCGGCTGTCGCGCGCATCGTCACGAGCAAAAAGCCGATCCAGATTTCGCACCTCGGCCAGTTCCCGGCCACGACCATTTCGTTCAATCTCGCGAAGGGCGCGTCGCTCGGCGCGGCGGTCAAGGCCGTCAAGCGCGCGGAAGCGGCGCTTGCGATGCCGGACAGTTTCGAAACGCGTTTCCAGGGCGCGACGGATGCGTTCCAGTCGTCGCTGTCGAGCGAGCTGTATCTCGTGCTCGCGGCGGTGCTGGTGATGTACGTGGTGCTCGGCGTGCTCTACGAGAGCTTCGTGCATCCGCTCACGATTCTCTCGACGCTGCCTTCGGCGGGCGTCGGCGCGCTGCTGGCGATGGCGCTCACGGGTGCGGATCTCGACATCATCGGCGTGATCGGCATCGTGCTGCTGATCGGCATCGTCAAGAAGAACGCGATCATGATGATCGACTTCGCACTCGTGGCCGAACGCGACGAAGGCCTCACGCCGCGCGAGGCGATTCATCGCGCGTGTCTGCTGCGTCTGCGCCCGATTCTCATGACGACGATGGCCGCGCTGATCGCCGCCGTGCCGCTCGCGCTCGGCACCGGCAGCGGCTCCGAATTGCGCCATCCGCTCGGCATCGCGATGATCGGCGGGCTGGTGTTCAGTCAGGCGCTCACGCTGTTCACGACGCCGGCCGTGTATCTCGCGATGGAGCGCATGGCGGCGTGGCTGCGCGCGCGCGGCTGGACGCTCAACGGCGCACAGCGAGGCGCGTCATGAATCTGAGCGCCGTGTTTATCCGGCGGCCGGTCGCAACCATTCTGGTGACGATCGCGATTGCCGCGGCCGGCGCGCTGGCGTTCGGCCGTCTGCCCGTCGCGCCGCTGCCCGCCGTGGACTTTCCGACCATCCGCGTGCAGGCGCAGATGTCGGGTGCGAGTCCCGAGACGATGGCGGCCACCGTGGCCGCGCCGCTCGAACGCCACCTCGGTCAGATCGCCGACGTCACCGAAATGACCTCGCAGAGCAGCGTCGGCTCGACCGACGTGATCCTGCAATTCGGTCTGGACCGCGATATCAACGGCGCGGCGCGCGACGTGCAGGCGGCGATCAACGCCGCGCGCGCCGATCTGCCGAGCGCGCTCAAGTCGAATCCCACCTATCGCAAGTTCAATCCCGCCGACGCGCCGATCCTGATCGTCTCGCTCACCTCGAAGACGCTCACGCCGGGCCAGCTCTACGACAGCGCCGCGACCGTGCTGCAACAGCGGCTCATGCAGATCGACGGCATCGGCAACGTCGACCTGAACGGCAGTTCGCTGCCGGCCGTGCGCGTCGAGCTGAACGCGGGCGCGCTGTTCAAATACGGCATCGGCCTCGAAGACGTGCGCGCCGCGCTTTCCGCCGCGAACGCGGACAGCGCGAAGGGCATGGTCAGCGACGGCGCGCTGCGCTGGCAGCTCTACGCCAACGACCAGGCCGAACGCGCCGACGAATACCGCAATCTGGTGGTCGCGTGGCGCAATAGCCGGCCCGTGTTCCTGCGCGACGTGGCCGAGGTGAACGACTCGGTCGAGAGCCTGCGCAACGCCGGTTATGTGAACGGCAAGCCCGCCGTGATGCTGTGGATCTTCAAGCAGCCGGGCGGCAATATCGTCGACGTGGTCGACCGCGTGAAAGCCGTGTTGCCGCAATTGCAGGCCGCGCTGCCGCCGGGCACCGAAGTCACGGTTTCCGACGACCGCAGCAGCACGATACGCGCGTCGCTTTCGCATACCGAACGCACGCTCGTGATCGCCGTGGTGCTGGTCGTGCTCGTGGTGCTCGCGTTCCTGCGCAACGTGCGCGCGACGCTGATTCCCGCCGTGACCGTGCCGGTGTCGATCCTCGGCACGTTCGGCGCGATGAAACTGTTCGGCTACAGCCTCGACAATCTTTCGCTGATGGCGCTGACCATCGCGACCGGCTTCGTCGTCGACGATGCCATCGTGGTGCTGGAAAATATCGCGCGCCATCGCGAACGCGGCGCGTCGCGTCTCGAAGCCGCCTTCGCGGGCGCGAAGGAAGTGAGCTTCACGGTGATCTCGATGAGCGTGTCGCTGATCGCCGTGTTCCTGCCGATCCTGTTGATGGGCGGACTCGTCGGGCGGCTTTTCCGCGAGTTCGCGATCGTGCTGTCGATCGCGATTGCGGTGTCGATGATCCTCGCGCTCACGACCACGCCCACGCTGTGTGCGCTGCTGTTGCGCAGCGCCGAGGACGAAGCGGCGCAGCCGCGGCGCGACAATCGTTTCACGCGTTTCTTTGCACGCGTGAGCGACGCGCTGGGCCGCAGCTTCGACGCGGCGGAACGCGTTTATGAGCGCACGCTCGGCGCGGCGCTGCGTCATCCGCTGCTGGTGCTCTGCACCTTGATCGCCACGATTGCGCTGAACGTCGTGCTCTACGCCGTGGTGCCGAAAAGCCTGTTTCCGCAGCAGGACAGCGGCATGATGGGCGGCGGCATGATGGCCGACCAGAGCATTTCGTTTCAGGCGATGAGCGTGAAGGTCAAGCAGGCGCTCGCGATCGTCAAGGCTGATCCGGCGGTGCAGACCGTGGTGGGATTTACGGGCGGTCACGGCACCAATCAGGCCTTTACGAGCATCACGCTCAAGCCGCTCGACGAGCGCAAGGTGTCGGCGTTTACGGTGATGGCGCGGCTGCGCAGCAAGCTCGCGTCGATTCCCGGCGCGCAACTGATGATGTTCCCGCGCCAGGATCTGATGGTGGGCGGGCGGCAGAGCTTCGCGCAGTTTCAGTACACGCTGCAAGGCGACGACACCGCGCAGGTGCAGCAATGGGCCACGCGTCTGACCGAGGCGCTCAAGCATGTTCCCGCGCTCGCCGACGTCAGCTCCGATCAGCAGAACGGCGGTCTTTCCGCGAAGGTCGTGGTCGATCGCGCGACGGCGATGCGCTTCGGTCTCACGCCCGACACGGTCGACGCCACGCTGTACGACGCGTTCGGCGAGCGCGAGGTGTCGACCATCTACAAGGCGCAGAACCAGTATCACGTGGTGATGGAGATCGCGCCGAAGTGGTTGCAGGACCCGTCGTCGCTGAACGATATCTATGTGAGCACCTCGGGCGCGGCGGCAAGCGGCACGTCGACGACGAACGCGGTCTCCGGCACGGTGACGAGCGCTTCGACGTCGTCGTCATCGAGCACGAGTTCGAGCAGTTCGTCGAGCAGCACTACGTCGTCCAGTTCGGCCACCAACGCCTCGACCAATTCGATCGCGACCAGCAGCGGCGGCAGCGTTTCGACGGGCGCGGCCGTGAGCACGTCGAGCAGCACGATGGTGCCGCTCTCCGCGTTCTCGAAGCTTGTGCAGGCGCACACGCCGGTCTCGGTGAATCACCAGGGCCAGGCCGTGGCCGTGACGATCTCGTTCAACCTCGCGCCCGGTCATCAACTCGCCGACGCGACCGCCGCCGTCGATCAGGCCGTCAAGGATCTGAACATGCCGAACACCGTGCACGGCGCGTTCGCGGGCACGGCGGGCAGCGCGCTCGCGGCGGCCTCGGCCATGCCCTTGCTGATCGGCGCGGCGCTGCTGGCCGTGTATGCGGTGCTCGGCATGCTCTACGAGAGCTATGTGCATCCACTCACGATTCTGTCGACGCTGCCCTCGGCGGGCGTGGGCGCCGTGCTCGCGCTGCTCGCGACCAACACGGAGTTCTCGGTGATCGCGCTGATCGGCGTGTTTCTGCTGATCGGCATCGTCAAGAAGAACGCCATCATGATGGTCGATTTCGCGCTCGACGCGCAGCGCACGCAGAACCTCGCGCCCGCCGACGCCATTCGCGCCGCCTGCGTGATGCGCTTTCGCCCGATCATGATGACGACCTGCGCGGCGCTGTTCGGCGCGGTGCCGCTCGTGCTCGATCAGGGCATGGGCGCGGAACTGCGCCGACCGCTCGGCATCGCCATCATCGGCGGGCTGATCGTCAGCCAGTTGCTGACGCTCTACACGACGCCCGTCGTCTACCTCTATCTCGATCGCCTGCGCCATCGCGCGCGCGCCCTCTGGCGGCGCGTGCGTCCCGGTTCGTCCGGTGGCGCGATGACGGACACATCCGCATGAAGCTCGCACCTTTCCGTATCCGCAATTCTCTCTGCACGACCCTCGCCGTCGGCGCGGCGCTGCTCGCGCTGCAAAGCTGCACGGTCGGCCCCGACTATCGACGTCCCGACGTCGTCACGCCCGTCGCGTTCAAGGAAGCGCCTAAGGGCTGGAAGAGCGCGACGCCCGCCGACGCCGCCGCGCGCGGCGACTGGTGGAGCGTCTATCACGATCCCGTGCTCGACTCGCTCGTGCCGCAAGTGGCGATCAGCAACCAGAACCTGAAGGCCTACGAGGCCGCGTATCGCCAGGCGCTCGCGGTCGTGCGCGAGGCGCGTGCGAATCTCGCGCCGACCGTCGCGCTCGCGCCGGGCGTCACGCGTTCGCGCAGCAGCAACACGACGGCGACGACCGGCTCGCTGGAAGCCAGCGCGTCGTGGGATCTGGATCTCTGGGGCAAGGTGCGCCGCCAGGTGGAAAGCGACAAGGCGAGCGCGCAGGCGAGCGCGGCGGAACTGGCGGATCTGACGCTGTCCGCGCAGGAATCGCTGGTGTCGGATTACTTTTCGATGCGGTATCAGGACTCGCTCACGCGTTTGCTGAACGACACCGTGAAGGCCTACGAGCGCAGCCTCGATATCACGCGCAATCAGTACGAAGCGGGCGTGGCCGCGCGCTCGGACGTGGTGACGGCGCAGACCACGCTCGCGACCGCGCGCGCGTCGGCCATCGCCGCCGAAGCGTTGCGCGACCAGTACGAGCATGCCATCGCGCTGCTGATCGGCCGTCCGCCTTCGGGCCTGACGATCGCGCCCGCCGAACTCGCGAGCGAGGTGCCGGACCTGCCGCTCGTGGTGCCGTCCGAACTGCTCGAACGCCGCCCCGATATCGCCGAGGCCGAGCGCACGATGGCGCAGGAAAACGCGCTGATCGGCGTGGCCGTGGCCGCATACTATCCGACCATTTCGCTCTCGGGCGCGGCGGGGTATTCGGGCGTGCTGCCGCTGCTGAGCGCGGCCAACACGCTCTGGTCGATCGCGGCGAGCGGCAGCGAAACGCTGATCGACGGCGGCGCGCGCTCGGCGGCCGTCGACGCGGCGCGCGCGTCGTACGACCAGAGCGTCGCGAACTATCGGCAGACGGTGCTCACGGCGTTCCACGACGTCGAGGACGAACTGTCGAATCTGCGTGTGCTCGGCGAGCAGGCGGTCGCGCAGGACGAAGCCGTGAAGCTCGCGCGCCAGTCGGTGCAGATCTCGCTCGACGAATACGAGGCGGGCACCGTGACGTACACGACGGTCGTGACCGCGCAGGCGACGGCGCTCTCCAACGAGCAGACCGCGTTGCAGGTGCGTTCGAACCGGTTGATCGCGAGCGCCAGTTTGATCGAAGCGCTGGGCGGCGGCTGGGACGCGTCGCGCCTGGCAGGGACGGAGACGGCGCAAGCGCCGCAAGCGTCAGACGACCCGCAAACGGTGCAAACGGCGCAAGGTCGATGAGGTGCTTGACGTGTATGGCGGTATGACAAGCGAGGTCGGTGCGAAGGCGAAGGCGAAG
Source organism: Paraburkholderia tropica (assembly GCF_014171495.1). Classification (NCBI taxonomy): domain Bacteria; kingdom Pseudomonadati; phylum Pseudomonadota; class Betaproteobacteria; order Burkholderiales; family Burkholderiaceae; genus Paraburkholderia; species Paraburkholderia tropica. Next base: position 262,142 of record NZ_CP049137.1, on the reverse strand, counting down.
ATGCGCGCCGACATGAAGCCCGTGTCCGCCCGTATTCTCGTGGTCGATCCTGACCGCGCGCTGTGTGAACTGCTCTCGCATTTTCTCGTCGAGGCAGGTTTCGAGGTGTCGCTGTTGTCGACGCCGACGCAGTTGCCGCACGACGTGCGCGCCGCGTCGCCCGATCTCGTGCTGATGGAGCGCAGCTTTCCGGATATCGACGGCTTTGCGTCGCTCAAGGCGTTGCGCGGACACGGCGACGCCACGCCGGTCATCCTGTTCTCGTCGCTCGCCGATGCGATCGATCGCGTGATCGGTCTCGAACTCGGCGCCGACGATTACCTCGCCAAACCCTTCGTGCCGTCCGAACTGCTGGCGCGCATTCGCGCCGTGTTGCGCCGCACGTCCGCTCGCGCGCAGATCGCGGTGCCGGAATCGGCCGTGACCTGGAACGATGTGCGCGGCTTGCGCGATTGCTGCTTTGGCCCGTTCCGGCTCGTGTTCGCGTCGCGTACCTTGCTGCGCGACGGCGAGCCGCAAAGCATGACGGACAGCCAGTTCGCGCTGCTCGCGGTGTTCGCGCAGCGGCCGATGGAAACGCTTTCGCGCAGCCGCCTCGTCACGCTCACGCGCGGCTGCATTCGCGACAGCAGCATGACGGTTGCCGTGGCGCGGCTTCGCACGCTGCTGGAGGCCGACCCCACGCGGCCGCGCTGGATACGGACGGTGCGCGGCGAAGGGTATTGCTTCGTGCTCGATCCGGACGGGCAGGGGTGAGGCGAGTCTGGCGGGGGAGAGGTCGCTTCGCGCTCGACGCGGCGCGCTGAAGCGCTGACACGGGGATGTCGATCAATAAGTCTTTGTTATCGCGGGAGAACGAATCAATCTTGGTGTTATCGCGGCCTCGCCTATAACGTGTGAATCAGCTCGCACGCGTCCCGTATGCGTGCTTCCCGCTGCTTCAACACATGGGGTTGGATCTCTACTATGTACAAGGCAATCAACAAGATTCCCTCGGCGCCACAGGCGACGCCTGCAACTATTGCGGCTTTGCGTGAACTTCCGGTTTCGACACTGAGCGACAGTATGCATCGCAACACGGGAACCTCAGGGCTCCGGCCGTATCATCGGCCGGGCAAGCTGACCATGGCGGGCACCGCGGTGACGGTGCGCTCGCGCGGCGGCGACAATCTGGCGTATCTGCGAGCGCTCGATTTTTGCCGTCCGGGCGATGTGCTCGTGGTCGACGCCGGTGGCGATCTGAACAACGCCGTGGTGGGGGGCATCCTGTCGTTCTACGCGGCGTCAGCGGGCCTGGCCGGACTCGTGGTCGACGGTGCGATCCGCGATGTCGCCGAAATCCGCGAGCGTGATTTCCCGCTTTATGCGCGGGGTGTAACGCATCGTGGTCCCTACAAGGATGGCCCGGGCGAGATCAACGTGCCGGTGTGCGTCGACGGCATGGTGGTGCATCCGGGCGACATCGTGGTCGGCGATCAGGATGGCTTGCTTGCCATTCCCCAGGCCGACGCGGAGTCCGTGATCGAGAAGGCGAGGGCCGTCGTGAAGGCCGAAGCGGAAACGATGCGCGCGATGCGCGAGGGACGCTGGAGCCGTGAGTCTGTCGACGCGCTCGAAGGCCGCAGCAACAATTAAAGCCGTCTCTTCCGACGATCTGACCGCCGGCATTGAACGATGCCGGCGTTTTTTATGAGCACGTTTCTGCGAGGACTGTTGCGGGCAGGGAGGGCACGGCTGGAGGAGTCGGAGGTGCGTTCCCCATCGCGCGATGAACGAGGGAAACGCACGGGTCAAGCGATCAGTCGAATGTCATGACGACCTTCATCGAGGTCGAGCGATTGCCTGCGGTCTGGAAGGCGCTGAGCGATTCCTGATACGGAAAGATGTCCGAAATCAGCGGCCTGACGTCGATAAGGCGTTTGTTCAGCAATTCGACGGCGGTGGCGAATTCTTCGTGGAAGCGAAATGCGCCACGCAGATCGAACTCCTTGGCGACGATTACGTTGATCGGCAAGGTCATCTCACCGCCGAGACCAACCTGAACGATGATGGCGCGCGGCTTGAGCACGTTGAATGCGCCGCATAGCGCCGCAGCATTCCCGCTGGCCTCGAACAGCACATCGAACCAGCCTTTGCCGATTGCATAGCGATCGAGCGCGTCCGGCGTCTGCGCGATATTCACGGTGGCGTCGGCGCCCACGCGGCTCGCGCATTCCAGCGGGAGCGAGTTCATGTCCGTGACGACGATTTCCGCAGCGCCGGCGCGTCGCGCGGCCGCGACGATCAACGCGCCAATCGGACCCGATCCCGTGACGAGAACCCGCTTGCCGAGCAGCGGGCCCGCGCGGTTCACCGCGTGTAGCGCTACGGCAGCGTCGGCGGCCCCATGAACCGATCTTTGGGGGCCGACGAACAAGGTGCTCGCACGGGCGCTGGTTCGTCTTCACGCGGAACGCGTGGACGTTGACGCGGTCTGCGTCGTTTGGGCTGTTATCCCAGCGCCTGGTTGATCACCGCGTAATAGCGCCAGTTATTGTCGAGTTCGCCGAACTGAACATTCTCGGCGATGTTGCGGACCATTCGCACCACATGGCTTGCGGGCGTCAGACCCAGATGGCGAAGCCACGGACCCAGGTTCGCTGTTTCCGGTGCGTCGACCCGCACAACGTCGCCTGCATGCTGCGCCAGCCAATGACCGATCAGCCGCTTCGCCCGCGCATCGTCATGCGACGGAGCGGCGATCACCGGACCGATCGCATAGCCCAATCCAAACGGTCTGATCAGCGAAAACCCGACAATTTCCCCCTCGCGCTCGATCACCACGCCGCGTGCCAGGGCTCGCAGCGACAGCAATATGTCACGCCGGTCCAGTCCGCAAGCACGCGACGCCATCTGAATGACCGCAGGCATGTCCTCATCCGCGAGCTCCCGCAGGGTCTCCTGTTCAAGTGCGTGTTTCTCCGGAATATGCGCGGGAATCCCGCGGTACTGAGTCAGCGTGCCACAAGCCCGGAAGCCGACGCTTTCATACAGGGGCTTACCTGCTGCGGTGGCGTAGAGAAACGTCATGCGGTTCCCTGCTACGTTCGCGACATGCTCCAGCAGACGCCGCCCGATGCCGCAGCCTTGCCGTTCCGGAGCGACGATCAGCATGCCGAGCGTGGCGCGATCGTCGCCGAATGTCCAGCAGAAGGCCGTGCCGATGATCGCGTCTTCTGAACACGCGACGTAGCCATTCCCGGCCGCAGCGGCGAAACGCCAATCCTCTTGCCGGTGCGCCCAGCCGACAGCGGCTGAAAGCCGGGCTGCCGCTTCGACGTCGCCCATCATGAAAGGGCGGTAGTGGAGAGTACCGGTGCGGGCTGAACTGAGCATAGGCGGCGACGGGCGTTGCGACGTGAACTCGGGTGGAACGTGCAATCTTCCACACGACTCGGGCGGAGGATAGGACGTTCTTCTCACGAAACTTCACACCGGCTGACCGAACGTCCATCGGGAATGGATCGATCCGTCGATTCAATATAATGATGGGGATGGTGAGCCACCCCGGGCGACAACCGCCTTCTCTTCTTTTCGCGCTCTGTCGCCGCATCGAATCGGGCAGTTCATCGCGACCCCGCAAATTTATTTTTGATCACTGGTCAAAGATTCTGTGTTCACTATACTGAAATCCAGTGAGCTAATTTTCATTTGTCGACGGGTCGATACTGCGCGGCGATCGCGGCGTGCAGACATCGCCGCACGGGTGGCTGAAACGACTCCCGTACCTGGCCGATTGTTGTTCCAGAAACCCCTAAAGGAAAGGACGCCATGTCGTACATCGCATTCAACCTGTCTCGCGCTACGTTCGGTGCCGCTTTGAAGCGCTTTGCCGTTGTCTCGGGCGTCACGCTGTCGCTGTCGGTGTGGGGGCATGTTGCACAGGCCGACGCCGCCACGCTGCGGGCCGGCTCGCCGCCCTCGAGCGCCCCGACTACGTTCCTCGACATCAAGACGCAACAGATCGAGGGCTTGATGCCCGACGTCGTGCGTGAGATCGCGAAGCGCGAAGGCTTCGATGTCGATTATCAGGCGGTGCCGTTTTCGGCCCTGATTCCTTCGGTGGTGTCGGGCAAGATCGACCTGATCGTTGCCGGCATGACGCCGACCGAGAAACGGGCCGAAGTCGTATCGTTTTCGCAGCCGGTCACCGCATTCGGCGAAGGCGTTATCGTGAAGGCGTCGGACAAGACCAACTATCGTTCGGCGCAGGACTTCAAGGGCATGTCGATCGGCGCGCTGACCGCGACCGACTATGGCGACCAGTTGACCAAACTCGGCATCTTCAAGGAAGTGAAGATGTACGACAGTCCCGCCGACATGACGCGCGATGTCGCGCTTGGCCGCATTGTTGCCGGTTTCAACGATTACCCGCTGCTCAAGGCGCAGGAAGCGATGGGTTCAATGGCTGGCACGCGCGTCGACGACGCCTATGTGCCGATGAAGAAATTCGACATTGCAGTCGCGGTGAAGAAAGGCAACGACGCACTGCTCGCAAAGATCAACGACGCGCTCACGAAGATGAAGGCCGACGGCACACTCGACGCGCTGCTGAAGAAGTGGCACATGATCGCTTGAGTATCGATGCCACTGCAGGCCCTGCTGTTGAGGCCACTCAGTAGCGTCGACATGACGGTTTCATTGAACAGACGAGAGACATGCTTAAGATCGATGAAGTCATAAATAGCGAAGGCTTTCCCGATCGCTGCGATGTGGCGGTGATAGGGGGCGGCATCGTCGGCGTCAGCACGGCCTATGAACTCGCGCGGCGCGGCGTATCGGTCGTCTTGCTGGAAAAAGGCGTGATCGCGGGCGAACAGTCGGGGCGCAACTGGGGTTGGGTACGTCAGCAGAATCGCGATCTCCATGAATTGCCGCTTGCCATGCAAAGCCTGCGGCGTTGGGGCGAATTGAACGAGGAGTTGGGCGACGATATCGGCTTTCGCAAGTCCGGCATTTTGTACAGCACGGAGAGCCAGGCGGATGTTGCGCAGTGGGAGAAGTGGCTGGCGGGGGCGAGGGCCTTAGGGTTCAGCAGCGACATTCTGTCTGCGCGTGAACTGGCTTCGCGCATTCCATCCGGCAAGGGGAAATGGGCGGGAGGTTTGTGGTCGCCGTCCGATGGTCGCGCCGAACCGTCGAAAGCCGCGCCTGCGATTGCCAGAGGCGCGCAAAAGCTGGGCGCCAGGATTTATCAGAATTGCGCGGTCCGCGCACTCGATGAAAGCTCGGGTCGCGTTTCGGGTGTCTGGACGGAGCGAGGCCGTATCGCTGTCGATAACGTCGTGCTTGCGGGTGGCGCATGGAGTGCGCTGTTTTGTCAGCGGCAGGGCATCGCGCTTCCGGCCATCAACGTGATCGGCACGGCGTTGCGTACCGCCGAGGCGCCGGGTGTGATCGACGGTTGTTTCTCGGGGCCGAATTTCGCGCTGCGGCGTCGGCTCGACGGTGGCTATACCATCGCGGTTCCTGGATATGGCCGCGTAGAACTGGCGCCGCAAAACCTGCGGCATTCGATCCAGTTTCGCACCATGTTCCGCAGCAAATTGAAGAAGAAACTGAAGATCCGCGTCGGGTCGAGTTTCTTCGACGGTCCGGAAGCGCGCGCCAGTTGGGGCGACCGTGACGTTACGCCCTTCGAGCGGCATCGCGTGCTCGATCCACGGCCCGATACCGAGTGGCTCGAGCGCGCTTTGCGCAACGTGGCGAGTGTCTTTCCAGAACTCGCGGGGCTGCGGATCGCGCACGCGTGGGCTGGCGCGATCGATACCACGCCAGACCTGGTTCCTGTTATCTCGCCGGTCGATGCGAAGCCCGGCCTCACGATTGCCTCCGGGTTCAGCGGCCACGGCTTTGCATTGGGACCGGGGGCGGGCATGCTCGTGAGTCAAATGGTGATGGGCGAGCGGCCGCAGTTCGATATCTCGCCATTTCGCTTGGGGCGATTTAGCGACGGTTCCGATGTACGCGTTCCCGAGATGATGTGAGTCGCACGGCGTATTGTGCGCGGTCTTGAAGGCGTGCGACTTTCCGTTGAGCGCGATTTAAAGCGCAGGACGCCTTTCGAGTGCGCGAGATAATGCGCGGAAGGCGAGAAGCTGGGTTTCATGCAATTGTCTGTTGCTGTCGCGCCCGACGAATATCTTGAGCATCGCGCGCCCATCGGCATTGATGAACCAGATGGACGCGGTGTCGACGCCCATGAAACGACGTTCAACGAACGCGATGTGTTCGCAGCGATCGGAGCGGATGTGGCCTTTCAAGCCCTGGTCGCCCTGAAGATTGAAGAAACCGTGTGCATGTTGGCCGCGCGGTAACGTCCCTTGAAATTCGAGGATCAGGTCGTCGTGATGGATGAGCGTGGTGACCTCGCCCCAATCGCAAACGTCCGACCAGACCGTTTCAAAAAGTCCGCCATCCAGAACGTGAGTGTGCGGAAGTCGCCGAATGATCTGCAACGGCGAGACAGAATACGTACGGGCGATGTCTTCGACAGTGCCATCCGGCCCGGTTGCGAGAAAGTCGATCAGTGCCTGGGTGCTATGCATTTGCGAAGTCGCCATGGAGCGTGGTCAGTTGAGGAAGCAGAGTCTGTAGCGCCTGCAGCAGATTGTTGCCCCAGAAGCGGCCTTCGGGCGTCAGGGTAAAGCGCGAATCTTCGCAGTTCACGAGGCCGCACCGTTGCCATTGCTGTAGCAGGGGAGCGAGCACGACTGGGTTTTCGACAATACGGCTCAGGTCGTAGCGCCCCGCTTCGATGCCGCCCTGAAGATCGAGACGCCAGCGTTGTTCGCCATTTGCGCGGGTCATCGCCATGATGGGTTTTCGTCCATCGTCCAACTGCGCAAAATAAGTGGTGAGGTCTGGCGCAATCCTGTACGAATCACCATCGAGATTGCCGCCCGCACCGCTGCCGAATGCAAGACAATCCGCGCCTTGCTTGATCAACAGGTTGTAGATGTTGCGCTCACGCGTGGTTCGCGCCCAATGGCTATTGCTGAGTTGATGCCAACCATTTTCGCCAAGCAGTCGTGCGCCCTCGACATAGAAGTCTCGGCGCGCGGCGAGATCCGGCAACGTGATGCGCTGATCGACGACGGCTTTGGCCAGCGCAGTCGAAGGCAGCAGATTCAGCGAATAGAGATCCACGCCGTCAAGCCCAAGATCGCGAACCAACTTCAGATCGTCGAACCACGATTCGTGAGTTTGGCCGGGCAATCCGAAGATCAGATCACAGACAACGGCTGCGCTGTCGCGTCTCGTCAGCTTGCGCAGGAACGCGAGCGCTTCCTCGCGGGTGGCTCGACGTCCTAAACGACGTCGTATGAGGGTGTCGAACGTTTGAATGCCGATCGAAAAGCGGTTTGCGCCCGCGTCGAGGCATGCATCGACACGATCGTCGTCAAAATTGAGGACGCGCCCTTCAATGGTGATCTCGCAGTCCGGCGCCAGCGGCAAGCAGCGCCGTACGACACTGATCAGCCGATGTAGTTGTGCTGCACCCAGCGCCGAGGGTGTCCCGCCACCCAGGTACACGGCGTGAACCGGCGCGTCGCGATGAAGCGCGCAAGCGGATTCCAGTTCAATTTCGCGGATCAGGTAATCGCAGTATTTCTCCATGACGTCATCTTCCAGACGATTCTGGTAAAAGCCGCAAAACCTGCAGCGTGTCGCGCAAAATGGAATGTGGAGATAGACGAGGCGCTTGTTTGAGGGCAGGCGACGGTTGCAGAGCGTTTGCCATTGCGCGGCAATTTCCTGCGCCGGGACGCTGTTCTGTGCGCGCCAGGGCATGATGGCCGGGCGATCCGCGAACGGTATGCCGTTTTCCGCAGCATAAAATCTTGTGATGTCTGGCGTCATGCGAGTCTGCTTTTCCGAAGATGTCGATGACTCACAATAGATGAGACCGTTTCTCATTTATTGGGTATCTCCGGTCTGCTCTGAGCTATGTCAATTCTGTGCAGTGGCTTACCCACGCACAGCACCGCCCATGAAGTCGAGTGTCTCGCGACACTTTCAACCCGCATTTCCAGCAGAGACTGTTCGTCTATCAGACGGTCCGCAGAGGTTCGCATCGTGCAGGTCTCTCCTCCAGGCCCGTTGCATCGCTGATGCAGTCGCCGATGCCCAGGTAGGTTCTGTTCGTGTGCGGCTCCGTGCGTTCTGTGGCGAGAAACCGTGGGCCTGGCGCGCAACGATCGACAGAAAGCGAGCGGAGCCGCCAAGGCTGCGCTCGCGTCGGAGTGCCTATTTTCTGAGCCACGCAACGCCGTGCGCAGCGGGCGCCGGCGCCCGATACCCACCGGACGCGGGCCGCCGCGCTCTGTCAATCAGCTCAGCGGCACCTCGACCGATGCCTGTTCGCCATCGCGCACCACCGTAACCGAAACGCTGTCGTCGGCCTGAGCGATCATGTCGCGCAGTTGCTCGACACTCCGGATCAGTTCGCCATCCACCGCGACGATGATGTCGCCAGTTCGAATGCCCGCTGCCGCGGCCGGCCCGGTCGCCTGCTGCACCATCAATCCGCCCGGCAACTGCGCTTGCTGCTGCTCGTCGTCGCTCAGCGGTCTGACGGCGACGCCCAGACGCGGGCCGCTCTGCTGCTGGCGTTGCTGGCGCGGTGCAGATTCCGCGCGCTCCGGCGATTGCTGCGCGCCGATGACCATCGGCAGCTTGCGCTCGGCACCGGAGCGCCACACGCCGACGCTCGCGTCGCTCCCCGGCGAAAGCTGGGCGATCTGGCCGATCAATTCCGTCGGGCTGCCAATGTGCTTGCCGTTGACGCTGATGATCACGTCGCCTGCGCGCAGGCCGGCCGCTTGAGCGGGGCCGTCGGGATCGACAGAGCCTACGAACGCGCCGCTGTTCGAGTCGAGGCCAAGCGCTTTTGCCTTATCCGCGCCAAGCGGTTGCACGCCCACTCCGATGCGGCCGCGCGTGACGTGGCCGGTGCTGACGAGTTGATCCTTCACGTGCATGGCGGCATCGATCGGAATTGCAAACGACAGGCCCTGGAAGCCACCTGTGCGCGAATAGATCATCGAGTTGATGCCGATGACTTCGCCGTTCAGATTGAATAGCGGGCCGCCCGAGTTGCCGGGATTGACGGGCACGTCGGTCTGTATGAACGGGATTGGGCTGTCGTCGGAGAACGAGCGTGACTTCGCGCTGATGATGCCAGACGTCACCGTGCTGTCAAAGCCGTACGGCGAGCCGATCGCGACGACCCATTCGCCGACCTTGCTGTTGTCCGGATTTCCGATCCTCACCGTTGGCAGATTCGACGCGTCGATTTTGACAACGGCCACGTCCGTGGTTTTGTCCTTGCCGATGACGCGCGCGTGGAATTCACGGCCGTCGGTCAGCTTGACGCTGACGCTGCTCGCGCCGTCGACGACATGGTTGTTGGTAAGTATGTAGCCATCCTGACTAATAATGAAGCCGGAGCCGAGTGCTTCACCGCCGCTTGTGCTCTGGCCGTTCTCATCGATCGAAGCAGCTTCCTTGACTCCGATATGCACCACCGCCGGGCCGTAGCGCGAAACAATGCCCGAAAAATCCGGGGCAGCCGGGCTGGAGGCGCTGGCTTTCGCGGTCCCGCCGCCGCCCGATGCGGACGTCGACGCTTGCACTTCATTGACAACCGCATCGGCAGGTCGATGAAGAATGGCGTACGCGCCGCCGAGCGCGAGGACGAGACAGATCGCAACGCTGTTGCGCCGATATTTTTTGGAGATCATGGCCAGGGAGTGTTGCTGAGGAGAAAGAGATCGACGCGTAATGTAGTGGCGCCTACTTAAAGGAAGCTTAAAGGTGGCGTGAGATTGGACGAATTCGAACGGAGAGGGTTGGGGTATGCATCTGCTCGTTGGAAGTGCTGACGGTTCGACGCTTCTGTGTGCGATGGAGTTGAATGAATCCGTTCACGGTAGCGATGCGCCATGAAGCAATGTTGGTCCACCGATTTCCGTTGTGGTCGCAACCTATTTAATATCGGATGCCTCATGTCGGCTGTTCCTGTTATCGACGGTTGCGGGACGACGGCGTTCGCATCGGAAGCGTTCCTCTAACTTTTCTATGTGATGATCGTCGGGGAAATTGGGGACGTACGCTTTTTGATGAGTGTGTTAATTCCGCGGACGGCTCGTCCCGGCTCTGCCGGGATGGCCGGCATGAATCGTTACAATGTATGGACGAGTTCCTGTCGACAGAATCGCATGCGAAATATCCTGACTTCCTTTTTCCGGAGCGGCGACGCCATCCGCAGTCGCCGCGTAAGTGACATCGTTTTATCCGGTACGCTCGATCTGCCGGCGCCTTCTGCGGCCGTGCTTGCCGATTGGCAAAGAGAGACAGCGTTGCGGCTCGCTCTGGAACCCGGGGATGTCGAGGCAATGCCTCTGGCGCGCACGCAAATGCGCTGGCCGGACTACAGGCGCTGCGTGGAGGCGATGTCCGGGTGGGCCGTGGCCCTGGGACTGCCTGCGGGGATTGCAGATTGCGACATGGCGCTGATGGCCTGTCGTGGCGCGCGGTATCACCACGATGGCGAGCAATATGGCGATACCGCTTTCTGCAATCTCTTCCTGAGTGAAGATAAGGGGCTGGATTTGCATTTTCCCTTGACGGGCCAACGCTTTCCCATCGAGCGGGGAACAGCCGTGATTTTCGATCCGGTTCAACCCCACGGCGTCATTCGGCGCGGCAGCAACAATTTTTCCGCAGCCGAATTTGCATCGGACGAGGACTTCACCCAGGTTTTCCTGACGTGGGAACTGCCGATAGAAGACGCCGATATTGGAAGCGCGCTAAAGGTCGCTTTCGATATTGCTCCCTCGACTTCGCTGCAAGTCGAGAAAGAGCAGGTCTGGTATAACGGCTCACCCGCTACCGTGTGCCCGCAATCGGGTCGCCTGCTCCGCGGTGACCAGTATTGAAGTCACGGCCCGGTACCGCGCACAGCAACGCGAAATAGGCGACTCGTAGCTGATCCACAAGCCGCCGTTTTTCTTAAGCGGTCGATCAAGACATCATTGCTCGCTGTGGACGAGGTTAGCTTCGCCCTCCGCGATTAGGTCTGCGGCGATCTCCAGCACTTCGGCGAGCCTGAACAACAACTGCTCGCGCCACTCTTCATCGTCAGCGGATGCCGAGGGTTTTGCCAGGCTCTCCGTCAGCGAACTGGCGGTTTCAAGGAATGGCAGGCTGCGGTGATAGCTCGATGCGGCCATCATCGCGGCATCTGTCGCGGCCTTTATCGCGTGCGGATTCTCGTCGGGGAATTGCTGCGTCGGCGTCTGTCCTTCGGCTGCGAGCAAATCAATACGCAACTGACTTTGCGACCATACGCGCAGCGCTCGCTGCTGAAGGTTCGCATAGTGCTCGCGCAGTTCGGTTTCACTAAGCATTTCGGCGTTTGCTGCTCTCATGTTCGGGAAGCGATATTTTACGTTAGCGCAGAGACACCGATTGAAGCTTCCTGCTTGCTCGCTCAGAAATATTAGCCACCGCATCAGTTGGCAAAACGATATCTGCCGCCACAAACCGTTGGAAAAGCCTGTTCGGAAAATCGTGCTCGTTTATGGCGAGTCAAACGTCTCCTGTCGTTCGCAGCACCGTTTCCTCACGAGTTCAACAAGCCAGTCGGCGAATACCTGAAGGCGCCGGGAGAGGTGTTGCCGATGTGGATAAAGCAGCGTGACCGGCATGGGCGCAGCACGATATTCCGGCAGAACCTCAACCAGTTCTCCGGCCTGGAGATGGGTCTCGACGTCGTAAGCGGGGATCTGTATGAGCCCGAGGCCCGACAGGCAACACGCGATATACGCCTCCGCACTGTTGACGGTGACGCGCCCCTTGATCGCGAGCGTCCTCGCCGTGTCGCCCTCAACCCATTCCCACGGCGCGAGCCGGCCGCTGGTTGGAGAGGCGTAACCGATCGGTATGTGGTCGACGAGGTCGTCGGGGGCGCGCGGTACGCCGTGGCGGGCAAGATAGGCAGGGCTGGCGACGTTGATGAGCGTGAGCGCGCCGATCGGACGCGCAATGAGCTCGGATTCGTTAAGCATGCCCACGCGCAGTGCGCAGTCGACCCTTTCTTCGATCAAATCGACGGTTCGATCCGTCGCGCCAATTTCAATGTCGATCTGCGGATACGCATCGAGAAACGCAGGAAGCGCCGGCGCAACGATCAAGCGACCAATGCGCCCGGGCATATCGACACGTAAGGTACCGGCGGAGGCGAAGTCTGCCGAACGGAACAGATGTTCCGTTTCCTCTACATCGGCGATCAGTCGCTGGCAGCGTTCGTAGAAGGCCGCGCCGTCCTGGGTTGTGGTGACCTTGCGTGTGGTGCGGTTCAGCAAACGCGTACCGACGCGGTTTTCCAGTTCCTGAATGGCGGCCGATACGGACGAGCGAGGCATGCCGAGCGTATCCGCGGCGCGCGTGAAGTTCGCGCATTCCACGACGCGGGTGAAAACACGAAACAGATCGATTCGGTCCATGTTCGCCGATTAGCCAGAGCGCATTCGATAGGGGAAATTCGACGCCAATAATTGGTCGCGATTTCTGACTGATGCATCCAGAAATACAGGCTTTATAGACCATAAATCGAACTATACCATTCGCTATCGAGTGACTGCATCGGGCGGTCACGCAGATCGGAGCGGCAGAATGGCAAACCATGAAATCCACGGTAAAACGGTGCTGATTGCAGGGGGGGCGAAGAACCTCGGTGGCCTCATCGCGCGGGACCTCGCCAGTCACGGTGCGAAGGCAGTCGTCATTCATTACAACAGCGCGAGCACGAAGCAAGCTGCGGAGGAAACGGTTGCCGCCGTCAAGCAAGCCGGCGCCGCGGCCATTGCACTGCAGGCGGACCTGACGAGTGCCGCAGCGGTGGAGACACTGTTTGCGGATGCGATTGCCGCGGTTGGGCGTCCGGACATTGCGATCAACACCGTGGGGAAGGTGCTGAAAAAGCCTTTCACGGAGATCAGCGAGGCGGAATACGACGAGATGTCGGCGGTCAATTCGAAATCCGCATTTTTCTTCTTGCGCGAAGCAGGCCGCCACGTGAATGACAACGGGAAAATCGTCACGCTCGTGACATCGCTGCTGGGCGCATTCACACCGTTTTACGCTGCTTACGCGGGCACGAAGGCGCCGGTCGAGCATTTCACGCGCGCGGCCGCGCAGGAGTTTGGCGCGCGTGGAATTTCGGTGACAGCGGTCGGGCCTGGCCCGATGGACACGCCGTTCTTCTATCCGGCTGAAGGCGCGGACGCCGTTGCTTATCACAAAACGGCCGCGGCACTGTCGAAGTTCTCGAAGACGGGCTTGACGGATATTCAGGACGTCGTGCCGTTCATTCGTCATCTCGTGAGCGATGGCTGGTGGATCACTGGCCAGACTATCCTGATTAACGGCGGGTACACCACGAAGTAAGTCGCCGGCGCGCCGGGACGCATCCTCCCGGCGTGCGCACGCTTGCACGAAAGATGACGTCAGCGTAAATGGCGAGGTAGTATTCGATGAAATCAGAAACTGCCTTCATCGAATAATGCAGTCGACATAAAAATGGCCAAACTCGGGATCCCTGCCGCTGTCGTGGTGCTGGCATTGCTGTGCGTTGGCATCGCGTCGCCGGGCCGCGCGCAAACGCCGGCCATCCCGACTGCCTCCACACCGGCTCCGGGCACTGAGCGCGATGCCGAGCGGCGGGAAACCATTGCGCGCGTCATCACGGGCATTATTCGTTTTACACATTGGCCTGTTTCGTCGGACAAACTCCGCGTATGTCTGATGGGTGACGAGGCCGATATGGCGCGACTGGCGCCGTCGATTCGCGATCAGGGAGCCGGCCTGGCGCCACCGTTGTCGGTGACGACGCAAGCGAATCTTTCTGGCCGCGCGCAACCCCAAGCCGACTGCAACGTCATTTATTTCGCATCACGATCCGTACTCGATGATGCCGACCGCCATGCCTTTTTTCGCCGCGTGGCGGACCGTCCCATATTGACGGTCGGCGCGCTTCCCGTCGCATGCGATATGGGGGCGATGTTCTGCCTGAAAGCCGAACAGGATCCCGCTTTATTCGGTGCGAATCTGGATGCGATTTCTCGCAGCAGCTTGCACGTCGATCCCAAAGTATTGTTGCTGGCGCGCCGGCCCGGGAGCGCGAAATGAGCAGAGCAAGGCATGAACCGGAAAAGGGGCATACGCCTATCCCGCTCGCAAAGGCCTTGCGCCGGGCGCACGTTTTGAGCGTTGCGGTCGTCGTGATCGTATCGAATGTCTTGCTGATGAGCGGTGGCTTGATCGAATTGCGTCATATTGCAATCGAGAATATGTCGCTGACGGCGAGTTCGATCGCCTACACGCTGGAAGCGGCCGTCGTCTTCCATGACCGGGCAGCCGCGATGGATATCGTGAAGCGCATTGCCACTGCGAACGCAGTGGAAACGGTTGATGTGCTCGATGGCAATGGCGCGCCGTTTGTGTCCTGGCGCGACGCCACCGACGCTGCCGGTGCGGCGCCCTTGCCGATATTCGCGTCCTTCTATCACGCATTAGGACCCAGCCAGATCACCGTGCCGGTCGTTAGCGGTCAACAGAAAGTGGGCGAAGTACGTCTGCGTGGCCGTCCCGACCGCGAAGTGGCGTTCATTCTCTCAAGCGCGGCGTGGATTCTGCTGTGCGTGGCCGTGAGCATTCCTGGCATGCTGGCGCTCTCGCACCGGATGTTCAAGGCCATCGTGGAGCCGCTTGGCAATCTCGCCAATGTCACGCGACAGGTTCGCCTGGTGCGCGCGTGGAACCAGCGCGTTCCGCGCTCGCGGCTCACGGAAATCAACGATCTCGCCACGGACTTCAACGCCTTGCTGGAGGAGTTGCAGGTCTGGGAGGCGCGGATGCAAACCGAACAGGCGACGCTGAGCCATCGTGCCGCGCATGACAGCCTGACGGGTTTGCCGAACCGGTCTTTTTTTACCGAACGATTCGAAGTCTTGTTACAGCGGGCAGCCGCGACGCACGGACGGCTCGCGGTGCTCTACGTGGACTGCAACGATTTCAAGGTCATCAACGACGAATATGGCCACGATGCGGGCGATGATGTGCTGAAAGCGCTGGCTTCGCGCATGCGTTCGAGCGTGCGCGCCAATGACATGGTCGCTCGCCTTGGCGGCGATGAGTTTGTGATCGTGCTATCGCCCATCACGGATGTTCAGGAACCGCAGCAGATTGCGTTATCTATCGCGCAGGCGATGGCCGACCCGATTCACATCGGCAACGCCAGGACCGTCACAGCGTCGGTGAGCGTGGGCATTGCGGTCTATCCGGAAGATGGGCTGGACAGTGCGGGCTTGACGCGGGCCGCGGATCGCGCGATGTACGAAATGAAGCAGCGCAAGCCCACAAGGCAGCTTGGCGCGGCCTCGCACAGCGAAGGGCAAGACGACCAACGGGAAGACCCGCCGGCGGCGTCGCACACCGGCTCGAAGGCTGGCGCGCAAGCAGACCAGACTGCATCCATTCCACCCTTTATCGATTCGTTCAACTCCCCGGCGAACTAATATGCATGGTATGCAACACAATTTTCGCGCAATCGTTGCGGCGAAGGTGATCCGGTTCTTCGGTTTAATGAGCATCGTGAGCGTGGCATTCACGCTTGCGGCCTGCCAGACAGCGGCCAAGGAAACGGGATTCAGTCAGGCACAGATTGCCGTCTTGCAGTCCGAGGGCTTCGTGCAAACCGACGAAGGCTGGACGCTTGGGTTATCGGCGAAACTGCTTTTTCCCACTGACGACGCGGAACTCAGTTCGCAAAGCCGCGAAGTGGTGAAAAAACTGGCGTCGTCGCTCAAGTCCGTGGGATTGACGCATCTGCGCGTACTGGGTTTCACCGATTCGGTGGGCAGCGACGCGTATAACGATCTGCTGTCACAGAAACGGGCTGACTCCGTCACGAACGAGATGGTGGCTTCGGGCATTCCGCGCGAAGGCGTTGTTGCACAAGGCATGGGCAAGCGACACCCTATTGCCGATAACAGCAGTGCGCAAGGGCGCGCACAGAACCGGCGGGTAAGCGTTGTGGTGCAGAGCGAGTAGCGGTATTGCCCGCAAAGGATGCTCGTATCTCTCCGTACTACGCGGGCTGCGGCGAGACGCCCGGATTGGCCGCCACAAACGCGGCCAGCGTCTGGATGGGCATGGGTTTGCCGAAGACCCACCCTTGTGCGAACTGCACGCCGGCCGCACGCAGAATGTCGCGTTGTTCGACAGTCTCAACGCCTTCCGCAATCATCTGCAGATTCAGCGAGTGTGCCATTTCGATGATGTGCATCGTCACCTGGCGCGTGGGGGCGGTCGTGGCAATGGAATCGACGAACATTCTGTCGATTTTCAGAAAATCGAGTTTGTACGTGGCGAGATAAGACAAACTCGAATTCCCTGTGCCGAAGTCATCAATCGCGACTTTGAATCCCTGTGCGCGCACGTTCAGCAATACGTCCGTTGCCTGCTCCGGATTCATGAAGCCGCGCTCCGTTGCTTCGATAACGATGTTCTCCGGCAGTGCATTCATCGCGGCAAGCATGTCATTGAGCTTGGCAGGCGTCTCCGCAGAGTTCAAATCGGCTGCGGAGACGTTGATCGCAATATGCAGATCCGGATGGTTCTTGATCAGCAGCGAGGCATCGCGCGCTACCAGTTCAATGACTTTCTGTGTGATATTGACGATCAGGTTGCTCGTCTCCGCAACCGGAATGAATTCAGATGGGCCAACCGGTCTTCCGTCACGGCGCTTCCAGCGGATCAGTGCTTCGGCTCCGACGCATCGAAGCGTACGTAAATCCATGACGGGTTGATAAAGCAGATAGAACTCGTCGTTTTTCAACGCGATCCTGATCTGATTCGACAAAGAGAAGTATCTGCCAATCGCAATCCAGCTGAGCAATGCCAACAAGGCACCGATCAGCACGGAGAGCGGAATCGCGCTGCGTGCAGGTCCGTCCGATAGCGTTTGCCACCACGTCACGGGCATCGATGCAAAAATCACGTCGCTTTCTTTTTCTGTGCGCACGGCGACAACGAGTCGATCTCTATCGACAAAATGGGTGTCCCCTTGCTGGAATCGGCGTGTCCATGCCGGGTCGTAATAGCCGTGAGAGCGGACCACGGATTGCGATGGGAAACTGATGTGCGAAAATGACACCGACGACGTTTCAGGCAGGATATCGAGCACGACGCCCGGCGCAATGAAAATGGCATCGTTGCCTCGCGCATTGACGTTGAACGTTGTGCCCGGCAAGGACGGCAGATTAACGGCGCTCCACGATTTCATCCCGCTCGAATCGATTCGTTCCGGGTGGCCCAATGGTTGGCGTTGCGCCAGATTTGTCATCGTGGCGCACCGGAGCGCGCCATCGGCGAGGTAGCCCATGCCTTTGAGCATCGGCTTTGTCGCAATGATGTTTCGCATGCGAGCCAATTCACGCTCTGAGCAAGGGTCTTGCGCAGTGGCAACAGTTGTCGATCCAGAACGCCGCGCGCTTTGTACCTCGCTCAGTGCGCGCATCACTTCGTCGCGCGTTTCGGACGAGCGTCGGCCAATATCGGTCGCCAGCGCATTCAGGTGCTGCACTTGCGCCTGTCGTCCGGCGAGCCAGGTCAATGTCACCCCGAGGGCAACGGGCAGCGCCATCGAAACGGTTGCCGCGAGCAATGATGCAATCCAATATTTTGTACCGGAGGCCACGTTTACCCCGCTCTAACATATGGAATTACCTGCGCCCGACTGTTGACCAGTGTAAGCGTTCGTCAGTCAAACGCGATTCTGAATCTCGACCCTTAACAATAGTTAACGAATCTCGGGAGCCGGCGGTTTGGCCGGGTTTCGCATGGGGCTTATCAGTGGCGTATCGGGAACACCGCGCGCAGATTAACCGGGAATGCGGTTGTGCTGGCGTCAGCGACGGTGAAGAGCCCAGCAGGGCTTGCTTGCCGTGAACGGCGCGTGAAGTTCATTGACTCGAGAAATGCCGATGAGAGATTGGGACGACGAAACCGAAGAGGAAGAAGCGCCTCCGCTGGTTGGACCGCAGCGGCCTTCAGCGCGCTCTGTCAATTTTTGGCCTAAGGGATCGCGCGGTCTTGACCGCATGGACCAGCAGGCGGCAGAGGCGCGCGCGCAAGTGCTCTTCGGCACGGCATGGGCAAAAGATCCGCTGGAGAAGGGCAGAATAGACGGGATTGGCTTCGCCGGTAATGGTGTAAGGCGGCTGCCAGACGACCGTGCTTCGTCGACGTTCAAGCTGGTGCCCTCGGAGTTTCTTCGGCATGCGCAAAAGATGCGGCCGGAGAAACCAGAAGCGACGGTTTCGGCATTCTCACAGTGGATTTATTCGCTCTACGGCCAGGCGTTTGGCGACGATGAAGACCGCGAGCGCGGGAAGGCGATGGGGCAGGAGATTCTCGAGAGGAGGACAAAGGCAGCCTGTTGCGTCAACAACGGATTTCTGCGCAGCATTGATTCGGATTGGCGTCTGATTCACAACGGTTTGCATGTCCGCGATAGAGATCATGTGGACTACTTCACCATCGATAGTTTGAACGTCAATGGTGAGCCACTGCGCGCGTCTCCGGATCTGGTCTACTGCAACCAGCGGTTTTCAGAGGTCATCATCGTCGAGATCAAGTATTCAAGAATGCAGATTCCGGCGAATCTTTGGCCCAATATTTGGGGGCAACTCTGGTGCTACGCCCAGATCGACGTCGCACGGAACGCCAGCAGCCTCACTGCCGTTGGTGAGGTGTGGGGAGAAAGTTGGACGAGGGGGTACGGACGAGGGCGCAACTACACGCCAGGTGTGCCACTCGTGAGTTTGCGCGCATCGGTGCGCCGGGACCCGCGTTCGGCCGCGTATGACCGGTTCTTTCGGGCGCTCTTCGAGATCTATGGTGGTCGTGGCGGGACTGTATAACTGACGAAACGCCGTCTTGATGTTGCGGCTCCGCGTTCGTTCATCGAAGGCGGCAAATTCAAGGCGGTCGACAGCAGCGCCAGCACCTTCGCGCCAACGAAATCGATGGGCGGCAAGCGGCGTCGAGAAAAGTATCCGGCGTGACGTGCTGCGCTCGCAACGGCGCCGTACGCGCCGATTTTTTCAAATAGCGCTTGATTGCAGGCACGAAACCGGCAAAGTGCCACGAAAAGCAGTGGCACGGAGCAGCAGTCACGACTGCATGGCGTCCTTATAAATGAGTCCGTCTTTCATGATCATTTTCAGGTTCCGGTCCGGATCCGCTAGAAGGGCGATGTTTTGAAGCGGATCGCCATCGACGACAAGAAGATCGGCCCACGCCCCGGGTTCAAGCACCCCGAGCCTCGCCGGATACGGATTGCGCTTCCCCGAC
Organism: Paraburkholderia tropica; assembly: GCF_014171495.1. Lineage (NCBI taxonomy): Bacteria > Pseudomonadati > Pseudomonadota > Betaproteobacteria > Burkholderiales > Burkholderiaceae > Paraburkholderia > Paraburkholderia tropica. The sequence goes on along the minus strand of NZ_CP049137.1, from coordinate 242,678 downwards.
ATGGCGAGCAACTCGCCGTTCGTTGACGTCGCCATGCGCAGCGCCTGCGAACCGGAATACCAGCGGGTGAGGTGCCCGATCATGGTTCCCTGGCGCGTCGCGAGGGCCTGCGAAAAAATCAGGTCCGTTCCGAATGCGACCTTGAGTCCGTGCTTGCGCGCGAGCTTGTACGTATTGTCCGTCCCCGCGGTGACTTCCATGAATTTTTCTCTGCCCGACGGGGGCAATGGGGCCACGTCTTCTTCGGTCAGGAAGGGCTGGGTGCTCAACCAGGTCCCGTTCTTCGCCATGGCTTCGGCGGTCCGGTCATCGATGAGATGGCCGTGCTCGATGCATTGAACGCCGGCGGCAAGCGATCGTTGCACGGCTTCGGGCGTGTAGGCATGCACGAGCACGTATGTTCCCCAGTCCGCTGCCGTTTCAACAGCCGCTCGCAGTTGCGGTTCGGTGAACGTCAGCATGTCGAGCGGGCTGCGCGGCGTGGACACGCCACCGCATCCCACCAGCTTGATCTGCGTGGCGCCCTGCATGAACTGCTCGCGCACGCGCAAACGGACTTCGTCTGCCGTATCGGCAATCGCGCTGCCGCCTGTTCTCTCCACCGCGCTGATCTGGCCAGTCGTGCGCGGTATGTCGGTGAGGAGGCGGAAATCTCCGTGCCCACCCGTCGTGGTGATCATCGCGCCGGACGGGTAGATGCGCGGGCCGCTGATCAGGCCCGTGTCGATGGCTTGCTTGAGCGCGAAAGCGGGCCCGCCCGCATCGCGGACAGTCGTGAAGCCTCGCAACAGGGTGCGCTGAGCTTCGGCGCCGGCAGCGAGGAACAGGAAGCTCATGTCCGCCTGCAGGATGGTCTGGATGGGGACCGCGGCAAGCAAGGAGTGCCAGTGCATGTCGATGAGCCCCGGCATGATCACCTTGCCCGCGCAGTCCACCGTCCTGGCCGAGCTGGATGCCGGCGGCTGGCCTCTTTCGAGCTTCGAAATCCGTTTTCCCTCAACGATAAGATACATCCCGTCGACGAGCGAAGCAGACTTGCCGTCGAACAGCCGGAAGTTCGTGAAGGTAGTGACAGGCGATGACACCGGCGGGCTGGCGTTGCCCTGCGCCAGTGCGAATTCGGGCACAACGGTAACGAGCATTGCCGCGGCCATGTCTGCCAGGAAACCACGTCGCGCCAGATCCGCGCCGATGCGCCGGTTCGCATACTGCGCCAGTGCCTTGTTGCAAAAGCAGGAGTACGGCAGGTTTGCAGTCGTTACACCGCGAAACTTTCCTGATGGCATGGCCATGCCCTCCTGAGTCGTCTTCACGGACCAGAGCCAGATCGTCGAGTCGTGCCGATGCGCCGTCTGCACAATCTGCTCGCGCGTTACGGCGCATGTTACGACACATTCTTTGCGCGTCGCGAATGCGTGTCCGGCGTTTCAGTGTGGCGTGCTTGGCGGTCGCATTTCTGGCGCACCGGTTAGCCGCGCAAGATGCGCCGATATTCGCACGACATTGCCAGTCTGAAATCTCTCTCTGACGCCGCAAACGTGAACACCCGCGGCTGATGGGGGCAAGCCAGGCAAATTCGTAAAGTCAGATTCCCGGCCGCCTTTGGTGCCGAGACTCTGAGCCAGCGGTGTTTTCTTCGTCGATGGTTACCTTCTAAAGGCGCATCATTTTCTCTCAGATTCTATTTTTTCACTGCCTCGAGCATCGGTTGATGCTTCGAGTCGAAAATAGCGCAGTTAAATAACAATTTCAAATCTTTGTTCGCAGATTTAAATCGCAAACGTTTGCCTTTCTGCTTCGGCGCGAAAATTAACCGTTTTGCATTAAAAGTCACTGGGGCGGCGAGACCTCGATTCGTCGCCGGTTAAAGGGCGCTGACGACCGGATCGCCAAGGTCATCACATTCATTCGTTTTCACGGAGATCGCGGTGCTTTGCTCTACGACCTGTTCAACAGCCGGGCGATGCTGCGGTTGACCCAGCACCACCGCTGCGAACCCATCGGCGAACAGCGCATTGAATACATCAACGTGCCGACCCAGACGTGATGTCGCGGTTTGCGTGACAGTTTCTTCGTAATCCATATTATCTGGTCCCGGCAAATGATACGAGGACGAATCAGCGGCTTGCGACTCAGGCGAATCAAATCAGTAAGCAGCGGCCGACAACCGATAGCGGATAATTCGCGGCGTGCCAGCCGTGAAGGCAAATCCTGTCCGGCTCGCGAGCGGATGGTCGGCTGAAGGCGTCACAACTCTGCCCAGATCGAAGAAGCCGCTCACGGGCTCCACGCCCAGCGCGAAATTACGGCTGGCCCAAGGCGCGTAATTGCGGCCGCCGTTACTGATCCAGAGCACGGCGTCCGGAAAATCGTCCGTGTTCCAGTCGAGCTTGACTTCCGCTCGGTCAACGGGGTAACGCAGCACGAAGGGCGGTTGGCAAGCCTCCAGCTGCACGAGCTCCTCGGTTTGCTGCGGTAACGGCAGACGCGATACATCGAACGATCCCTCGCAGGTGTCCAGCTTCGTCAGCGAATCGAAACGCCGATTGCGCAGAATCTGCGAAAACTCCGGCTCGATGGCGACCGGATACGTATGGACGGCGCGATACGGGCATGCCAGCACCTCGACACCTTCCGGCGGCACCGCGAAAGTCGGATGGAGGGCGAATGGCAGCGTCACGTCATGCCGCACATGGACCGTCAGGGTGACGGTCAAGGACGCTGCGTGCGGGTGCGCTTCGACGAGCCGTTCGAGATAGTCGATCGCGCTTTCAGGCGGATAGTCGATGCGTAGCTTGATCGCGTGCGCCGTCTGCTCGACGCATCGCCACATATGATTCGAGCTGTAGCCGTGCCGCCATTCGTCGTCGGCCACCTTGGACGCGAAGCCTTCCGGAAGACCGGGCGGCGCGTCGGTCGTCCCGAACGGCAGGCAAGGCCACTCGCCGCGCAGCGCGCGCAGGAGGCCGGGCCACTCCGGATCGTCTCCCCACGGCGCGACATGCAGCGGAGAGACGCTGCGTCCCGCGCCCAGTTCGAATCGCACCGGCGCGAGCATGCCGCCGAGGGCTTGGACCGTCGCCACGCCGTGCGGCCACTTCAAGGTCCAGCGTTCGTTGTCCAGCGTCGTTGCGTCTTCCACGTTCGTCTCCTCGCACAGAGCGTTTTCAATGCCCGATGCGGATCGCGGTCTTGTCGAAGAACGCCCGATCCAGTTCGAAGCCGAGGCCGGGTCGGTCGGGCACATCGAGCCATCCGTTTCGCTGTTCGAGAGGCTGCGTGACCAGTGCCGTTCTGAACGGATGCGATGACGTATCGTATTCGAACAGCGGTTGATCGGCGTACAGCGCATAGTGCGTGTCCGGCGTCGCGACGATCATGTGCAGCGAAGCGTACTGCCCGACGGCGGTGCCCCAAACGTGCGGATTGACCTTCACGCCGTGAACCTGCGCGAGCGCGTTGATATGCCTGAGCGCGGTGAAGCCGCCGGCGAGACAGATATCGGGCTGCGCGATATCGACTGCGCCGGCCGCGAACAGATCGTGAAAGCCATACATCGAAAACTCGGCTTCGCCGCCGGCGATCGGCGTGTCGATCGCATCGCGCACGCGGCGGTAGCCCGCGAGGTCTTCGGGAACGACCGGTTCTTCGAGCCAGCGCAGACGCATCGCGTCGAGCGCCCGCCCGAGACGGATCGCTTCGTTCGCACTGTATGCGTGATTGACGTCGACCATGAGCTGCGTCTCGGGCGCCAGCGTGTCGCGTATGGCGTGCATGACCGCGATATCGTCATTCAGACCGAAGCCCAGTTTGACCTTCATGATCGAGAAGCCGGCGCTTTCGTGACGCTTCGCTTCGGCGGCCATCGCGGCGGATTGCCCTTGTCCCTCGGGGCGGAAAAAGCCGGTCGCGTAGCACTGCACACGTTGGCGGAACGCGCCGCCCAGCAGTTGCCATACGGGCTGGTTCGCCACCTTGCCGCAGATGTCCCACAGCGCGATATCGACTGCGCTGATGGCGCCCAGCACAACGCCTTTACGGCCGAAGTCGCGCGTTCGGACATACATGTTGTTCCAGAGCACTTCGGTGTCGAGCGGGTTCTTTCCGAGCAGCAGCGGCTTGAGCGCGCTTTCGATCACGGTCGCCGCGATTTCGGGCGGTTGCAGGCCGACGCTGAACGTTTCGCCCCAGCCTTCGATGCCGTCGGTGGTGCGGATCCGCACGACGGTGGTTGAGCGGCCCGTCACCCATCCTTGCGAATAGGCGAACGGTTTGTCCAGTGCGGTCTTGAGCACATAGGTGTCGACGCTTTCGATTTTCAACATGAGTGACCTTCCTTGCAATGCATTCGATAAATGGAGCAGCGCCTTGTTGCCGATGGTTTTCGTCGATGCGCTCAACCGACGACATAACCGCCGTCGACGGCCAGCGTGGCGCCCGTGATGTAACGCGAAGCGGGCGTCGACAGAAAGATCGCCGCGCCGACGAGGTCGTCGGCTTCGCCCCAGCGCTTGAGCGCGGTCCGGTCGGCAATCTTCGTCGCGGCGTGCGGTTCGCTCCATAGCCCGTGCGTCATGGCGGTGCGGTGATAGCCGGGCGCGATGGCGTTCACGCGCACGCCGTCGCGCCCATGCCGGTGCGCCAGCGCGCGCGTCAAGCCGAGAATGCCGCTCTTGCTGGCGCAATAGGCGGGGACTTCCTCGTCGGCGAGATAACTGAGCATCGAGGCGATATTGATGATCGTGCCTTGCGAGCGCTTCAGGAGCGACATCATGGCGCTCGACAGGCGCATCGCGCTGACGAGGTTGATGTCCATGACGTTCAGGAAAGTTGCGTCGTCGTATTCGTCGCCGGGCCGCGAAATGCCTTGAGAGTTCACGAGAATATCGAGGCGTTCGAATCGTTCGGCAAATGCGGTAATCGACGCCGGCGAAGTCACATTCAGGCTGTCGAATTCGAGCCGGTCGGTGGCGTGTTCCCGTTTGAGTTGCGCGATTTTTTCGGCGGAGCTGCCGGTCGCCGTCACGCGTGCGCCGAGGCCCGCCAGGCCGCGAGAAATTTCCAGACCGATGCCACTCGTTCCGCCCGAAACCAGCGCGGTCTTGCCGGCCAGCAAATCGGGCGCGAAGCAGGAGAGAATATCGTTCATAACGTATTTACACCTTAGGGATCCTGATCATAGGGAAGCGATCGAACGTAGGGTGTCGATCGACGCAACCGTTTAAAGCGCGGGCATCAGCGCGGCGTCGGCGGGCGTGCTCCGGTGTGCGGGGAGTGCGCCGGGCAGCGTCTCGCCCATCATCAGCGCCACGCCGCGATCGGCGACGGCGTAAGTCGTGGCCACCGTGTTGCCGCTGATGATGGTGGGCCACGACGACGTGTCGAACACGCGCAGGCCCGCGATGCCGCGCACCGTCATGTCGTTGCGCAAGACGGCCATCGGGTCGTTGTCCGCGCCCATGCGCGCCGTGCCCGCCGGGTGATAGACGGTCTTGACGGTGCGTCTGCAATGCTCGGCCAGGGCTGCGTCCGAGGCCGCGCAAGCGTGCGTGACGGCCTGTTCGTCGGGCAGCACGATCCGGTCGACCATCGCGGCGAGCGGACCTTCGCGCATGATTTGCGCGGCGCGGCGCAGTCCTGCAATCGACAGGCGCAGGTCGTCGGGATGCTCGAGATAGTTGGGATAGACGATAGGCGTGGCGCTCGGGTCGGACGTTTGCAGCGTGACCCGGCCACGGCTTTTCGGGCGCATCACGCAACTGTTGAGCGTAAAGCCGTAGGCCGCCTTGGTCGACGTCACGTCCGGGTCGAGATAGACGGTCGGCAGGCAGAACATCTGGATCGACGGCGCGCCGGATGTATCGTCGGGATTGAAGAATGCACCGGCTTCCACGGCGTTCGACGCGACGGGGCCGCTGCGGAACGCGAGATATTGCAGGCCGTTGCGAATCTGGTTCCAGCCGCGGTCCTGACCGAAATAGCCTTGCCGCCCGTTGCAGAATGCGACCACAGGCACTTCATGATGGTCCTGGAGATTTTCTCCCACGCCTGGCAGATCCGCGATCACCGGAATGTTCAGGCGCGCAAGCGCATTGGCCGGGCCGATGCCGGACAGCATCAGCAGCTTGGGTGTCACGAGCGCGCCCGCGGTGAGCACGATCTGATCCGCGAATAGCTGTTCGCGCTGCGTCCCGCTTTGAATTTCGATGCCCTTCGCCACGTTCTGCTCGATCAGAATGCGCGTGACCTGTGCGCCGGTGCGGATCGTCAGGCGTGCATCGTTCATGACCGGCGCGAGGAACGCGTCGACGCCGCTGCACCGGCGTCCCTGAAACGTGGTGGTCTGATAGAAGCCCGTTCCCCGCTGCGTGCCGCTGTTGAAGTCCGGGTTATAGGGCAGGCCGTTCTGTTGCGCCGCGAGCACGAAGGCGCGCGACACGTCGCTCAGATTGGCGCCATCGGAAACCTTCAGCGGGCCGTTCACGCCGTGCGCGGCATTGTTGAAAGTCGAGTTGCCTTCGAGCCGGATGAAATGCGGCAGCAAGGCCTGATAGCGCCACGACTCGTCGCCGGTGAGGGAGACCCAGTCGTCGTAGTCGCGCGCCTGACCGCGAATGTAGACCATCGCGTTGACCGAGCTGCCGCCGCCGAGCACCTTGCCTTGCGGGATCGACGGTTGACGGTCGTTCAGATGCGGATGTTTCGCGCTGCGGTGGAACGTCATGTAGTCGTGATTCGACAGCAGTTTGACGAATCCCGCGGGCATGTGGATGAGCGGATTGCGATCGGGTGCGCCCGCTTCGACGAGCAGCACGCGCGCGCCATGGTCGCGCACGAGCCGGCCCGCCGTCAGGCATCCCGCCGCGCCCGCGCCGATGACGATGAAATCGTAGTGTGTCGTTGCCTTAGCCATGAATGAAACCCTGGAACTGTTCTGTGATTCAGCCGCTGGCCGGCGCGATTGCGAGGCCGGCGGGGCCGGGCGTTCAGCGGCGTGTTTGCCGCGCCACGCCCGCGAGAATCGCCGCGCCCGCAATCGCAAGGCCTTGAACGATGAGCTTGCCCGACTCGCCCGCGCCGTACGCGTTGAGCACGTTGAACAGCAGCGTCAGCGCGAAGGCAGCCGCGCCGGGGCCGATGAGTCCGCCGCGTCCGCCGCCGAAGGTGATGCCGCCGAGAATCACGCCGGCAATCGAGTTCATCACCACATCCGCGCCGACGCTGGTCGTGCTCACGCCCACATAGCCCGAGAGCAGGAGGCCGCCGCCCGCAGCGAGCAGCCCGGCCGCGACGTGCGAGGCAATGAACACGCCTTCCACCGGCAGCCCGGAAAGCGCCGCCGCGGCCGGATTGCTGCCGACGGCTTTCAGCAGACGCCCGAACACCATGAGGCGCAGCGGAATGGCAAGCAGCACCAGCACGACGACCCAGAGCACGGTCGCGATCGGCACGATGCCGATCTTCGCGCTGCCCAGCATTTGCACCGAGTCGGGCACCGAGCCGGGACTGCTGCCCGAACTCAGGAACAACACGGTGCCGGTGAGAATCGATGCCATCGCCAGCGTGGCGATCACGGCGGACGCGCGGAACTGCGTGATGAGCAGGCCGTTCATGAGACCGACGAGCGCGCCGACGGCGAGCGCACCGGCGATCAGCATGGGCGCCGACAGCTCGTTGAGCGGTGCCGAGGTGATCAGATAGTTGGTGAGGACGAACACGCCGCCGATCGACAGGTCGATCGAGCGGCAGCGCATCACGATCATCTGCGCGGCCACGGCGAGCCCGAGCGGGGCGGCTTGCCGCGCGATGACCATCTGGAACGGCCATTGCAGCAGGACCGGCCTGAAGAACAGGCAGAACAGGAGTAGCGCGACGAGCACGACAATCGACGGCGGCACCACGTTGACGAACTGGCGCACATTGAAGCGCGGCGCCGCGCGCAGAGACAGGTTTCCGGTCTCGGAAGCGTGTTGAGCAGGCATGATTTAGATCCCGATTTCTTTGCGGCGACGCAGGCACACCGCGAACAGAAGCAGCGTCCCGTTGACGACCGAGAGCAGGAAGGGATTGATCTGAACGATATTCATCCCGTTGCCGACGATGCCGAGCAGCAGCGCGCCGAAGATCGTGCCGAGCGGGCCGCCGACGCCGCCGCTCAGCTGCGTGCCGCCCAGTGCGACGGCCGCGACGGAGTCGAGTCCGTAAGACGCGCCGACCCACGGATCGCCCGACGAAATGCGTCCCGCGAGGAAGATGCCGGCGACCGCCGCGAACAGCGCGCAGAGCACATAAGCGGCAATCGTCGTGCGCGCGACGCCCACGCCGGCCAGCGCCGCGTTGTCCGCGCCGCCGCCCACGGAATAGAGATGCAGCCCGAAGCGCGAGCGATGCAGCAGCGACCACGCGATCCACGCGGCCAGCGCGACCCAGAGGACAGCGACCGGCACGCCCATCACCGAGTTGCCGACCGCGGCGGAGATCGGCGCCCAGATGCTGCCGCCGGGCGAAGGCTGAACCAGCAGCACGATGCCTTGCAGGATCGTACCGGTCGACAGCGTCATGATGATCGGGTGCACGCGAAAGCGCGTCACGCCGATGCCGTTCACGACGCCGACCAGCGCCGCGCTCGCAACCGTGAGCGCGATCGCGAGCGCGGGCGAGCCGGTCGTGGCGAGGATGCAGGTCGAGAGGCTCATGACCACGCCCACCGAGAGATCGAGGCCGCCGGTCAGAATCGGCAGCGTCTGTCCGAGCGCGACCACCAGCAGCGGCGTCGCCTGAACGATCAGGTTGGCGAGATTCTGCGGCGTGCGGAAACTGCTGAACGACGCGGCCAGCGCGACCACGGCGACCAGCAAAAGCAGTCCCGATACGTATTGGCCGCCGTTACGGTCCGCGCGCCGCGATGCGAGGCGATTGATCATGCTGCGACTCCTGCGGGTTGGACGGTGCGGGCGACGGCGGCCTGAAGGATGTCTTCCTCCGTCGCGTCCTTCGCGTCGATTTCCTTCACGATGCGATGGTCGGACACCACCAGGACGCGATCGGCGAGGCCGATCACTTCGGGCAATTCGCGCGATGTGAAGAGTACCGACCCGCCGCGCGCGCAGAACGTGCGCAAGGCGTTGTAGATCTCCACCTTCGCCCCGACGTCGACGCCGCGCGTCGGCTCCTCGATGAGCAGCACCTCCGCGTCGATCGCGAGCCAGCGCCCCAGCATGACCTTTTGCTGATTGCCGCCCGACAGGTTCACGACGGCCAGCGCGTGACTGGCGGCGCGAATCCGCAAGTCGTCGGACAGGCGCTTGACGAGCGCCGAGAGCGGCCGCGCGAAGGCCCACGGCAGGCGGCGCTGATGCACGCCGAGCGTGAGGTTGTCGCGAATCGGCTGATCGAGATACAGGCCTTCGCCTTTGCGGTCTTCGGGCATGAACGCGAAGCCGTTCGCGAGCGCGCGGCGGGCGCTCGCACGCGGACGCAAGCGCGTCGACGTGCCCGAGCGGCGATGCAGTTCGAGCGTGCCCGTGCAGCCTTTCACGACGCCGGCCAGCGCGCGAACGAGGTCGCGCTGACCTTGCCCTTCAAGACCGCCGAGCGCGACGATTTCGCCGCGACGCACGGTGAAGTCCACGCCCAAGCGGCCCGGCGCCGTGCTCAGGCCGCTCACGCGCAGCGCGACGTCGTCGCGCGTTGCGGCGCGCGGCGGGTAGAGATGTTCGACGTCGCGGCCCACCATCAGCGAAAGCAGGCGGTCGGGGTTCAGGTCGGCGGTGGCGTACGAACCCACGAGCTTGCCGTCCTTGAGCACGGTCGCCGTGTCGCAGAGGTCGAAGATCTCGCGCATGCGGTGCGAAATGTAGAAGATGCACTTGCCCTGGTCGCGCAGCTTCAGCAGTAGCGACTCGATGCGCTCGACGTCCTTCGTATTGAGCGCGGCAGTCGGTTCGTCGAAGATGAAAACATCGGCGTTGACCGCGAGGCCCTTGGCGATCTCGACCGACTGCTGCTCCGCCACGGTCAGCGAGCCGACGAGGCGGCGCGGGTTGATCTGCAAACCGATGTAGCCGAGCGCGGCCCGCGCCTCTTCTTCCATGCGCCGCCGATCCACGCTATACAGCCCGCGCTTCGGTTCGCGGCCCAGAAACATCGTTTCCGCGACCGTGAGATTGGCGACCAGCGAGAACTCCTGAAACACGGTCGAGATGCCCGCATTCAGCGCGTCGAGCGGCGAGGAAAACTTCACCGGCTTGCCGCGCAGAAAAACCTGTCCTTCGGTGGGCGCGACCACGCCGGCGATGATTTTCATCAGCGTCGACTTGCCCGCGCCGTTTTCGCCCGTGACGGCGTGGATCGAACCGGCGCGGCCGGTGATGCCGACATTCACGAGCGACGGCACACCGTCGTACAGCTTGGTGATGTGCGTCGCTGCGACTAAGGTATCCATGCGAATGACTCCCGCTTGACTACTTCGAGCCGTAGTACTTTTTGAGGTCGGCTGCGGAGAGCGCGCTTGGCGCCCAGTAGTTGTCGTTCAGGTCGGGCCGGTAGAACTGCGCGAAATTAGCCTTGGTGATCGGCGCCGGGCGCAATACGTAGTGCTTGTGCAGCGATTCGCCGCTGAGCAACGCAACGGCGGCGCGAATGCCCGCCGCGCCCTGTTCGGACGGGAAGACGGCAGCCGTGGCGTTCGCGCCGCTGTCCTTCCATGCGCGCATGAAGCCGTTATTGCCTTCGCCGGTGATGGGCGGAACGGGCTTGCCGAATTCCTTGAACACTTCGATGCACGCACGGCTCATGTCGCCGCCGGAGGACCAGATGCCATCGGGGTTAGGATTACTGAGCATCAAGGACTCGCAAACCTGCTTGCCCTTGTTGTAAGACCAGTCTCCATATTGCTCGGAAGCGATCTTGATGTTCGATCCCGCGAGCACCTTGCGCAGACCTTCGTAGCGCATGGTGTCGGCAGCGATGCCCGCCTGGCCGCGCAGCACCCAGATATTGCCCTTGCCGTGCAGCGTGTCGACGAGGAATTTGCCGCCGACCTCGCCGAAGTACAGCGCCTCGCCCTGAATTTCGGTGGTATACGCGTCGGTTTCGATTTCCGTCGAATGCACGATCACGGGAATGCCCGCGGCGACGGCCTTCTTGATCACGGGCGTCAGCGCCGTATAGGACACCGGCGCGACGATGATCGCATCGACCTTCTGCGCAATCATGTCCTCGATGTCGGCGATCTGCTTGGCGGGCTTGGAATTGGCGTCGGCGAAAATGATCTTGCCGATTTCCTTGTGTTTCGCGGCTTCCGCGTCGGTCTCGTGGACCATCTGCGTCATCCAGGTGTTGCCGAAACCCCAGATGCTGAAACCGATGCGCCACGGCGGCGCTTTCTTGAACTGGTTCGGCGCGCTCAGCGGATTGTTGCCTTCGCGTACGATCGCCCCCGGCATCAAAACGGGCTCGGCTGCATGAGCGGCGACGCCCGCGAGGGCAAGCGCGGCCGCGACGATAGCGCGGCTGAACGAAGTTTTTCGTTGTTTCATGGATGTCTCTCTCCAGGTTGTCCTGCGTCTTATGTGTTCTGTGCGCTGCTTGGCAGCGTTCTTCGTGTAGTGTAATATGTCACATGTTAGATGTTGATGTCAACGACATCTGCGACGGCTCGTCGCAACCGAATCGAAAGGAGCAGTGCAAATGAATCGCGTGTTTACGCCCATCACGCATACCCATCTGACCGATCAGGTGTACGACGCGGTGCGGGCCCGCATCCTGAGCCGCGCCATCAAGATCGATGAGCAGATCAACGTGGAAGAGGTCGCCGCCGAGCTGCAGGTCAGCCGCACGCCGGTGGTCGACGCCATCAAGCGGCTCGCGACCGATGGCCTCGTCGAAGTGCGGGCGCGGCGCGGCACGTTCGTCAAGGGCATCACCGAGCAGGATGCGAACGAGATCTTTCAGGTGCGCGAGGCGCTCGAACTGTTCGCGGCCTATCAGGTGATTCACAGTCCGGAAAGCGCGGCGGTGACGGCGCGCATGCAGTCGCTGATCGAGGAGATGAGCGGCTTCATGTCGAACGACGAGTTCCGCGACTACACGGCGTTTTCCGTCGCCGATGCGGGATTCCACAACGCATTGATCGACGCGTGCGCGAATCAGCGCCTGAAGACCAGCTACGAAAATCTCAACATCTATATGCACATCATGCGCAGCCATTTCTATCGGCCTCTCGTGCCGCCTCGTCGCGTGCATACGGAGCACCTCGCGATTCTCGAAGCGGTCGTGGCGAAAGACGACGCGGCGGCGGCGCGCGCCATTCGTCAGCATCTGGCTTCGACGCGCGAAAAGATGATCAACAACATTCGCAACAGCGGCGGCGTGTTGTAGGCGGCAGCACGCCTGTTCCGCGCACCGGCCAGAAGAAGCCGGGCAGCGGGACTACCGGTTCGCCGGAAACGAATAAAACATGGAGACAAACGTGAACAAGGACGCGGGCAGTACGTGCACGCTGGCGGTGGGCACTTATACCTTGCCCATGCCGCATGTGGAGGGCAAGGGCGCAGGCATTTATCTGCTGGATTTCGACGCATCGACTGGCCGCTTGAGCGAACGCGCGGTCGAGCGCGCGGCGAATCCGTCGTATCTCACGCTATCGAAGGATGGCCGCCGCCTGTATGCGGTTCGCGAAGTGAACGCCGAGGACGGCCCAGGCGTGAGCACGTATGAAGTCGATGCGGCCGGTCGCTCGCTCACACTGCTCGGCGATCTGTCGACGCCGGGCGCGTGGCCGTGTCACGTCGCCGTGGACGAAGAACTGGCCTTGCTGCTCGCATCGAATTATCTGAGCGGCGAAGTGCTCGCCTACAGGCTCGATGCGAATGGCGTGCCGGCGGGCGAGCCGGTCGTGCTCGAACGTGAAGGCAGCGGCCCGAACGCCGCGCGTCAGGAGGCGCCGCATGCTCATTGCGCGGTGTTCAGTCCGGACCGTCGCCATCTGTATCTGGCCGATCTCGGCGTCGATGGCGTCGTGCGCCATGCGCTCGACGCAAGCAAGGTCATCAAGACGCCGGACCGGTTTCTCGATGCCGCGCCCGGCGCCGGTCCGCGTCATCTCGTGTTCACGGCGTCCGGCAAGCATCTGCTCGCCAACTACGAACTCGCGTCGACCGTGCGAATGTACCGGCTCGCGGACCACGCCGCAGAACTCGTCTGCGAAGTGTCCAGCCTGCCCGAAGACTTCGGCGGCGAAAGCGGTGCGGGCGGCATGCGGCTGCATCCCTCGGGCAAATTCGTCTACGTCGGCAATCGCGGACATGACTCGATCTTTTGCGCGCGCATCGACGAGGCCGCGGGCACGCTCACGCCGGTCGGCAACTGGAGTCTGGGCGGGCGCACGCCCCGCGATCTGGCGATCTCACCCGACGGAAAGTATCTACTGGCTGCCGCACAGGATGACGGTTTCATCCGCGTGTATGCGATCGATGCGCAGACGGGTGCCTTGAACGACACCGGCTACACCTATCCGATTCCCACCGCAGTGTGCCTCGAATTTATCCAGGGAGAATGACACCGTGAATCACACTATGCCCCGCAAGATCATGGTTACGGGTGCCGGCGGCAACCTCGGACAGAAAGTGGTCGAAGCGCTCACGCGCGCCGACTGGTGCGAGCAGGTCATCGGCATCGACCGCAGCGGCGATTATTCGAAGTTCTCGGAGCACGCGCGCAAGCGTCTGCGGCTGGTGCGCGGCGACCTCACGCAACGCGCCGGCGAATGGACCGAGGCGATGAACGAGGTGGACGCGGTCATCCACTTTGCCGCCTTGAATCCCGTTCCGGATTCGTCGTGGCTCGAGTCCATGGCGTCCTACGACATGACGCAAAATCTGTTGATGGAATGCGTGCGCGCCGGCGTTGGCCGCTTCGTGTTCGCGTCGTCGAATCATACGATGGGCGCGTACAAGGACGAGCCGCTGGCGCAACAGATGGGGCCGGGGCGCTTGACGACCGGGATCGCCACGGCGCCCGGCACGCGCTGGCACGACGGCAAGCGCGAATTGCATTCGCTCGCGTACGGCACCGCAAAAGTCATGGGCGAAAAACTTTGCGCCTCCATTGCTGAGTTGTCCGAAGGACGTTTGAGTACGGTGTCGATACGGGTCGGCTGGGCGCTGACCGGCGATAACAATGCGCGCGACATCACGCATTCCGGCTCGCCCGCTTCGACCTCGGATACGACCGAGCTGGACGAAGCGGCGCGCCGCACCCTGCGGTGGTTCCGCAACATGTGGCTGTCCAATCGCGATCTCGACCAGTTGTTCATTCGCTCGGTGCTCGCGCCCAGCGACGAATGGCCGGCACCGGCCATCATCGTGAATGGCGTGTCGAATAACGCGGGCATGGATTGGGATTTGAGCGATGCCATCCGCTATCTCGGCTATCAGCCGGAAGACGACGCGTATCTGCACGTCGAGCGGACATGACGGAATCGCGTGCCCATGACCATCTCCAATATTGAGGATCTGCGTCGGCAGGCACGGCGCAAGTTGCCACGCATGTTCTTCGACTATATCGACGGCGGTGCGTTTTCAGAACGCACGCTGGCGAGCAACACCGAAGACTTCGATGAGTGGACGCTCGAGCAGCGTGTGCTCGTCGATCTTTCGAAACGCGATCTGTCGAGCGACATCCTCGGCGCGCGCTACTCGATGCCCGCGATGCTCGCCCCTGTGGGATTCGCCGGATCGTTCTGGCCGAACGGCGAGGTGCAGGCGGCGAGGGCGGCGACACAAGCCGATATCCCGATGTGTTTGTCGACTTTTTCGATCAACTCTATCGAGGAGGTCGGCGCGGTGATGCCGCGCGGTCTCGCGATGCAGTTGTATGTCTTCAAGGATCGCGAGCTGGCAACCGAAATTGTCCAGCGCGCCTGGCAGGTTGGCGTGACCACGCTGTTCCTGACCGCCGACACCAACGTGTCTTCCGTGCGGGAACGCGATACGCGCAACGGATTTCGCACCGCTTCGTCGCTGAAACTCGGCACCGTGCTCGATCTGCTGTCGCGGCCCGCGTGGTGTCTGCGCATGGGGCTGAACGGCAGGCTGACGCTCGGCAACGTGAAGGGCAAGGCCGGGGTGCCGCGCAGCCTGATGGCGCAGGCCGCTTACCTGTCCGGCAACGTGGACCCTGGCATGAACTGGGCCGATCTCGCGTGGCTGCGCGAGCAATGGCCAGGCAAGCTGGTGGTGAAGGGCGTGCTGTCCGTCGAGGATGCGAGCCGCGCGCTCGATGGCGGCGCGGATGGCGTCTGCGTGTCCAATCACGGTGGACGTCAACTCGATGGCGCGCGCTCGTCGATTTCCGTGCTGCCGGACATTGCACGGTTTGTCGCCGGGCGCGCGGAGGTGTTGCTCGACAGCGGCATTCGGCGCGGCAGTCATATCGTCAAGGCAATCGGCCTGGGCGCGGACGCCGTGCTGCTCGGACGCGCCTATGCCTACGGACTCGGCGCGGCCGGGCGCAAGGGCGTGAGCCAGGCGATCGAATTGCTGCGCACGGAAACCGAATTGACGCTTGCCCTGATGGGCATGCGGTCGATCGACGAGCTGCGCGCCAATCGCGATGCCGTGCGTCATCGCAGCCATCACGCTGGACAGGCGGGCGCCGTTGCCGGGGCGCTGATCGACACACTCCCGCGCAAATTCACCCCCTCGAAGTCTGAACGCGATACCTGCCATGCCGACAAAGGCGCGACGCTGTAAAGCGGCGTCGGCTTATCGAATGTCGGCGCTTGATTGTCCCCGAAAAAGCCACAACGGAGCACTACCATGCCGGAAATCATCGAGAAGTATTCCCCCATGATGCCGTACCAGTTGCCATTTCCCAAGGAGGCCCAGAAAGAGGTCGTCGTGCCCTTCGCCATCCCCGACGACGAGCGCGTATGGGTGCCGCAGGCGGAGAACGTCTCGTTTCGTCCGCTCTGCCTGAACGCCTCGCAGGGTTACTGGATGAACCTGCTGCGCGTGCGCAAGTCGGGCGTGCTGAGCCGCCATCGCCATCCGCAGGGCGTGCACGGCATGGTGTTGAAGGGGCGCTGGAAGTATCTGGAGCACGAGTGGACCGCCACCGAAGGCAGCTACGTCTACGAGCCGCCGGGCGAGACCCATACGCTCTACGTGCCGGACGACGTTGAAGAAATGATTACCTATTTTCAGGTGAATGGCGTGATGTTCTATTGCGATCCTTACGGCAATTACACCGGCTACGAAGACGTCTTTACGAAGATCGATATGTGCAGAAAGCACTATGCGTCGGTCGGTCTGGGTGAGGACTACGTCGATCAATTCATTCGCTGATCGGCTTATTTAGAACGTCTCTACACGATTTTATTCAAAACGCGTAGTAGTGAAAATAATGTCGATTGAAAACCAGAAACCCTTGATTTCGGAACTCATATGACGTTCAAAGAAGGACTGCTCGAAGGAAAAGTCGCGCTGGTGACAGGTGGACGAACCGGTATCGGCGCGGCGATCGCCAACGGCCTTGCGCAACTCGGCGCAAAGGTTTTCGCGGCGGGATTGCCGCCGCCCGCCGATACGGCCGACACGCTCGCCAGGACGGTCGAACAGGTCACGCTGGATGTGTGTTCGACCGACGAGGTGAATGCGGTGCTCGGCCCCTTCGAGCGTCTGGATATCGTGGTGAATTGTGCCGGCGTGATCCGGCGCGGCGACGAACACCAGGTCGAGGTATTCGAAAAGGTTCTCGACATCAACCTGAACGGCACCATGCGGGTGTGCGCGGCCGCGCGCGCGTTGCTCAAGCAATCGTCGGGCTGCATTGTCAATACGGCGTCGATGCTGAGCTTTTTCGGCGGCGGTCTCGTGCCCGCCTATAGCGCGAGCAAGGGCGCGGTCGCGCAATTGACCAAGTCGCTGGCGATTGCTTATGCAGCGGACGGCATTCGCGTCAATGCCGTCGCGCCCGGCTGGATCGCCACGCCGCTGACCCAGGCGCTGCAAAACGACGATAGCCGCTCGCAGGCCATTCTCGGCAGAACGCCGCTTGCTCGCTGGGGTTCGCCCGACGAAGTGGCTCAGGTCGCACTGTTTCTCTGTACGCCCGCCGCGTCGTTCATGACGGCGGCGATCGTGGCCGTCGACGGCGGCTATCTCGCGGCATAGCGTCGATGCACGGTGAGGCGCGCCGCAGCAAGCGCGCGCACCGTGCATTGTCAATGCGCCCCATGCACTTCGGCGCTTGCAATCCGCGCGGCGATCCGAAGTGTCCGGGCCAGGATTTATGTAGCAGGAAACAGGCATGGACATTCAATCCACCGAAACGCCCGCGCTGATCGGGCTCGATTGGGGCACGTCGTCGCTACGCGCCTATCTGTTCGACGTGTCGGGTCGCGTGCTCGATTCCTGGCACTCTGCCTGCGGCATCATGCATTTGCCGAAGCCGCGCGAGTCGGGCGGCTTCGACGACGTATTCGAATCGATATGCGGCGACTGGCTGAATGCGAGCGCCGTGCCGGTGATCGCGGCCGGCATGGTCGGCAGCGCGCAAGGCTGGGCGGAGGCGCCTTATATTGCGGCGCCCGCGAACAGCGCGCCGCTAATCGGCGCGTTAAAGACGGTTGTGTCGTCACGCGGCACGCTGGTCCATATCGTGCCGGGCATCATCGAACGCGGCGCGTTCCCTAACGTGATGCGCGGAGAGGAAACGCAAATCTTCGGCGCGCTGACCGCACATCCGGCGCTGGGCGCTGGCGGCAAGACGCTGATCGGCTTGCCTGGCACGCACGCGAAATGGGCGTTCGTGGTCGACGGCTATCTCGAACGCTTCCTCACCTTCATGACCGGCGAAGTATTCGCCGTGTTGCGCGACTACACCATCCTCGGCCGCACGATGCATCCGAGCGGAGGCCGCGACGACGACGCCTTCCTGCGTGGTATCGACATGGCCGTGCATGCGGGCGCAACCGGCATGCTGTCGACCATCTTCAGTACCCGCACGCTCGGACTCACCGGCGAACTGCGACCCGAACAGCAATCCGATTATTTATCGGGTTTGCTGATCGGACATGAACTCGCGGGGCTGTCGAGTCATCTGGCAAGCCAGGGATCGACACTGGACGACTGGAAACTCGGTTTGATCGGCGCAGAAAACCTGTGCGAACGCTATCGGACGGCGCTCCATCGAATCGGCGCGCCCGATGCGGGCATTCTGCACGGCACCACCGAATGCGGGCTTTTCCATATCGCCCGCGAGGCGGGACTGCTGCCGACGATTGCGCACTCAATCCCCGAATGAAACAACGTGATAATGAATTTCGAATCCGACAAAGTGCGCAGAGCGGAAATCTGCTCACAACTGAAGACGGCGTTGAAAGCCTGCCCGTTGATTGCCATTTTGCGTGGCATGACGGTGCAAGAGGCCGCCGATCACGCGAACGTGTTGTTCGAAGCGGTGTTTCGCGTGAGGGAGGCGCCGCTCGGCGCCGCTCGGCGTGAAGCGGCATCGGTATTGATGCCGCTTCACGCAACACGTTGAGGGAATCGATCAGCGACGCTTGTCGGTCACTTGACTGAGCATGACCGCGGCGACAATCAGACCGCCGCGCACGACATACTGCCAGTACTCCGAAACATTCAGCAGTGTCATACCGTTGCCGATCACGCCAAGAAACAGTACGCCGACAAAAGTGCCCCAGATGCGGCCCTTGCCGCCGAACAGACTGGTTCCGCCGATGATGGTCGCCGCGATCACGTCGAGTTCCATGCCCGTGGCCGTCGTGCCGGTGCCGGAGCCGATCTGCGAGGCAATCAGAATGCCGCTTACTGCGGCGAGACCGCCGGTCAGCACCAGCGTGGCGGTTTTGATCCACGAGACCTTGATGCCCGAGAGGCGCGCGGCCTAGGGATTGCCGCCGACTGCATAGACGGCCCGGCCGAACGTGGTGTAGTTCATCACGAAGTGCATGATCAGCACCACGGCCACGAAGACGAAGGCCGGAAACGGCAGGCCAAACAAGGCGCCGTTGCCGACAAAATCGAACCAGCCCGGAAACGTCGCCAGAGGATAGCCGCCGGTAATCAGGTTCGCGGCGCCGCGCAGCGCGGTGAACAAGCCGAGCGTTGTGATGAAAGTCGGCACGTTGAATACCGCTTTCATCGCGCCACTGAACGCGCCGCACGCCATGCCGCAGATAATTGCGGCACATGCGCCCAGGATCACGGCCGCGATGCTCCCGACGAACGGCGTGCAGGCGCCGACCACCCACGCCAGAATGCAGCCTGCCAGCGCCATGCCGGAGCCGACCGAGAGATCGATTTCGGCGCAGATGATCACTGCGGTCATGCCACAGGCGACGATGCCGAGCATGGAGATCGTCCGCATCACATTGAGCAGATTGGACAGCGTGGAAAAACCCGGCGCGTAGATCGTGAGCATCACGGCCACGAGAATCAGCACGACCTCGAGCATGTAGCGATACAGCAGACCGTTTGCAGGCTGCCGTGTGCGTGCGGGTGACGTTGTGGCGGTCAAGGTGCTGTCTTTGGCGTTCATTGCACGCCCTCCATCATGATTTGGTAGAGATCGTCGAGTGCGATCGTTTGCGGGTCCACCTCGGCCACGAAGCGCCCGTGGTGCATGACCAGAATGCGATCGCACACCTCGAGCAATTCCTCGGGTTCGCTCGACACGACGATCGCGCTCATGCCGTGCAAGGCCTTTTCGCGAATGATGTTGAAGATCTGCTCCTTCGCCTGGATGTCGATGCCACGGCTGGGCTCGTCGAAGAACATCACGCGCGGGTTCGTGTTGAACCAGTTGCCCAGCACTACCTTCTGCTGATTGCCGCCCGACATCGACGACACCGGCAATTGCGCGTCCTGCGCCTTGATGGCCATTTCAGCGATTTGCCGGCGCACCGGTTCCGCTTCCATCCGGCTGTTGACGAAGCCGAAGCGCGACAGGCGTGCGAGCCCGGCCATGCACAGATTCGCGTGGATCGACTGCGCCTGCACGAGCGCATGTTCCTTGCGGTTCTCCGGCGTGTAGCCAAGGCCGCGCTTTTTCATCGCGGAGGGCGAGGGCGAGTCGACGGTTTCGCCGTGCAGTTCGATCGTGCCGCCGTCGAGCGGGTCGGCGCCGAAGATCGAACGCAGCAATTCGGTGCGCCCGGCGCCGAGCATGCCCGCGATGCCCAGTACTTCGCCGCGCCTCAAATCGAAGTGGATGTTTTCGAATGCGCCCTTGCGATGCAGGTTCCGGACCGAGAGCGCGGGCTCGTTCGCACTGAGCTGGCGCGGCTGCACGCGCGCCGGCAAGTGATGCTCGCCGAACATCGCGCGCACGACGTCCTTCGGGCTCGTCTGCGCGATCGGCAGCGAACTGATGTGATCGCCGTCGCGCAGCACCGTGCAGGTATCGGCGATATCGAAGATCTCGTTCATGCGGTGCGTGATGTACAGCATCGTCACGCCGTGCGAGCGCAGGCGTCGCACCAGCATGAAGAGTCGCTCGACTTCGCGATGACTGAGCGCCGAGGTCGGCTCGTCGAGCAGCAGCACGGCGGGCGAAGTCGCGTAAGCCTTGACGATCTCGATCATCTGCTGCTGACCGACCGGCAGTGTCGACACCAGCGCGTCCGGCGAAATCTCCAGCCCGGTGCTTTCGAGCATGCGGGCAGCGTCCTCGCGCAACTGCTTCCAGTCGATGCCGCGCACCAGTCCTTTGCGCGCGAGCGGCAAGCGTCCGAGGAAAATGTTCTCCGCAACCGAAAGCGTGGGCACCAGCGACAACTCCTGGTGCACCATGCGGATGCCTGCGTCGAATGCATCGGACGGGTGATGGAAATCGCATTCCTCGTCGTTGATGATGAGCTTGCCGGCATCCGCGCGAATCGAGCCCGCGAGAATCTTCAACAGCGTGGACTTGCCCGAGCCGTTCTTGCCCATCAACGCGTGAATCTGCCCGGGCTCGAACGTATGCGTGAAAGGTTTGAGCGCGATGCTGGCGCCAAAGCTTCGCGACAGACCGCGCACTTCGATACGCGCGGTCGTGGCAAGACGGGCGCTTTCGCTGGCCATCTCAATTGACATTTTTGAGGCTCGCGGCGTAAGTGGCGAGCGTCTTGGGGTCGTCGCGGCTCAGCGGCACGGCGGGCACTTCGATGACCTTGTCCACCGGCTGACCCTTGACGGCCCTGAGCGCCGCCTTCACCGCTTCGCGGCCGATGAGCTTGGGCTGCGCGGCGGTGGTGGCCACCAGCACGTCGTCGTTGTCCTGGAGGAAATTCGTCAACTGCTCGGAACCGTCGGTGCCGAAGACGAAGACCTTGCCCTGCTTGTTCATGCGCCGCACGGCCTGGACCGCGCCCACGGTGCCGCCTTCGTTGGCCGCGTAGATCACGTTGATGTTGGGGTTGGCCGTGAGCATGTCGCTGACCACGCTCACGGCTTTTTCCGCGAGCCATGCATCCTGTTCCGCGACCACGTTGAGCTTGCCGCCCTTGCGTGCTTCGGTAAGGAAGCCCTGCGTGCGCGCGTTGCTCAACTCGGGCAACTGCGCCTTGAAGCCGATCAGGCCGACTGTGGCCGAGCCGCCGAGTTTCTCCTTGATGAAGCGTGCGGCGGCCTTGCCGGTTCCGCCGCCCATGATGGCGCCGGACGACCCCACGCGCGCGGCCGGAAAGTCGGCCTTGATGTCGGTGGTCCACGTGACGATCTGGACGCCCTTGTCGTGCGCGCGCTTGAGCGCGGGAATCGACGCCTGATCGCTGAGCGGCGCAATGACGATGGCCTTCACGCCACGCGCCACGTAGGTGTCGATCAGGCTGGCTTCTTTTTCGGCCTTGTTGTCGGAGTTGCCGTCGAGCAGGGTGACGTTTTCCGCCTTGGCTTCTTCGCTCATGCCGCGTGCGACGCTGCGCATGAACATGTCCTGCTGAAAGACGATACCGGCAATGGAGGTGTTGTCCGCGGCTTGGGTCGCGCCGGCCTGGAGGGCAAAGAGGGCCGCGGTCGCGAGCAGGGTGAGGTTGCGTAATTTCATCGTCGACGTCCTTGATTGTTGGAGAGTGGTTGGAGCGAAGCCACAGGCTGTTCAGGTAGCGGAGATCTGAATGGAGGCGTTCAGGGCGTCTTCGGACGCGGCGATGATGGGCTGGCGCACGAACCAGTGATAGATGCCAGCGCCCAGCACCGAAACGAACGCCGATATGACGAACACCGACGCGAACGACCCCGTGGCATCGACGATCACGCCCGCGACGAGCGGCGAAACCGTCGCGCCGAGAAAACCGCCGAAGTTTTGCACCGCACCGACCGAAGCGACCGTCGACGCCGCAGTGACTTCGGCCGGCAGCGACCAGGCATGCGCCACGACCGCGCCGTTGAAGCCGAGAGCGAACGCCATCAGCAGAACGGCGAACGTCAGGCCTTGCGTCGCGCCGAAGAGGCTGTTGAGCGGCAGCAGCGCCAGCACGACGGCCTGAAGCAGCAGCGCGCCCACGAGCGTGACCTTCTTGGCGCGCAGCGTGCTCCAGCCCGGACGCGTGGCGAGCTTGCCGGAAAGCACGCCGCTGGCGAGATCGCCGATGATGGCGCCGATCCACGGCACGCTGGCGACGAGGCCGAGCGACGCGAATTTCACGCCGAACTGCTTGATGATGAAGAGCGGAATGAAGACGAGGAAGGTCTGGTAGACCCACATGTTGCAGAAGAAGCCCGCCATCATGCCCCACATGCTGCGTCGCTTGAACAGCGTGAGCCACGGTGCGCGCGATTCCGTTCCGGATAATAATTCGTGATCCTGATCGATCCATTGACGCTCTTCGCTGCCGAGCTGGCGGCAACGATTCACGTCGCGGAAACTCGCCAGAAATACGATGGCGACGACAATGCCGGCTGCGCCTGCAAAGTAAAACATCGTGCGCCAGCCGAGTTCCGCCACGACCCACACGAGCGCAAACGTCAGGAAGGCGGGGCCGACCTTCAGCGCCGCGTCCCAGCTTGCGTTGGCGATGCCTTGTTCGCGGCGCGGAAACCATTGCGTCACGATCTTGTTGGTGGACGGCAAGGACGGCGCCTCGGCGATGCCGAGCGCGGCACGGGCGCAGACGAACGCGCCAAGCGAATTCGAAATCCCCATCGCGGCCGTCGCCGCGCTCCAGACCATGACTGAAATGCCGAGCAGCCAGCGCGGTCCGAAGCGATCGACGAACCACCCAGCGGGCAATTGGCCGAACGCATAGAAGAGCGAAAACGCACTGCCGAGCAGGCCGATTTCGGTCGCGGTGATGCCGAGGTCGGCTTGCATGGCCGGGGCGGCGATCGACAGGGCGAGTCGATCGATGTTGTTCACCAGCGCGAGCAGGCAAAGCAGGGCGAGGACGTACCAGCGGCGTCGGCCTCGCGGTTTGGGCAGCGCGCGCATGGGCGCGTCTTTGAAATGAGTATGCATACGGTGTCTCCTTCTTGTCTCCCGGCCTGCTGGCGCGCGGACTAGATGCGGCCGAACTTCGCGAGCAGGTCCTGGAATGTCTTGCCCTCGAGAATGAGTTCTCGCATTTGCGCTTCATTGCGCGCGATGGTCGCGGCGCGTTCGTGAACCTCGGCCATCTGCGCGACCGGCACGACGGCCACGCCGATTTCGTCGGCGACCACGAGATCGCCGGGATGGACGATCACGCCGCCGCACGAAACCGGCACGTTGACCTTGAGCGGCTCGCGACGACCCGAGAGCGCCGTGTGCGCCTGGCGCGGGCCGACGGCTTTCGAGGAAATCGCGAAGTCGAGGAAGCGCGCCTCGTCGGTGTCCCGGCAACTGCCGTCGATCACCGCGCCGACGATGCCCGCGTTTTTCGCGAGACCCGTCATGAGGCCGCCCCAGATCGACGTTTCGGTCTCGCCGAATGCGTCGATCACGACGACGTCGCCGGGCCGCGCGACCGTGAAGATTTCGAGGCAGTCGACGATGTCGCCGGCCGTGAGCTGGACCGTCAATGCGGGGCCGATGATCTTGTGTGCGGCCGCACGCGGCTTGATATCGTGGCGCATGGTGCCGTTGCGCTCGAGCGCATCGGAGACCACGCAGGACAGCGACATGACGTCCGCCATCGCGACGAATCGCGCGATCAGGTCGGTATTCAGCTCGGGGCGCGGGTTGATGATGATGCTCATTTGAATTCCTGAAGTAGTACTAAAAGATCAGTTGCGATAATGCACCGCGTTAGGCGGCACCTGTCCGAGCAGCACGGCACGCACGTTTTCGGCGGCGACGCGGCGAGCCTCGTGCAGCGCATCTTCGGAAACGTAGGCGACGTGCGGCGTGATGATGCAGTTGTCGAGCGAGAACAGCGGATTGTCGTTCGGCGACCAGTCGGTCTGTTTGGCGGGTTCTTCTTCTGTGTCGTCGAGCGCCGCGGCGGCGAGCCGGCGGCTGGTGAGCGCGCGATGCAGCGCCGCGTTGTCGACGATCTTGCCGCGCGCGCAGTTGACCAGCAGCGCGCCGGGTTTCATGCGCTCGATGGCCGCTTCGTCGATCAGATGATGTGTCTCGGGCGTGTATGGGCACATCACGTCGACGAGATCGGCGTGACGAAGCAGTTCGTCGAACTCGACTTTACGCACGCCGTGCGAGTGCATCACGCCCGCCGAAACATACGGGTCGTACGCGAGCAGTTCCAGGCCGAATGGTTTGAGCTTGTGCGCCATGTTCTGCGCGATGCGCCCGAAGCCGACAAAGCCGAACACGCTGCCGCGCAAGCGCCGGATAGGCCGGTTCCACGCCGACCAGTGCCAGGTGCCGCGCCGCGTCGCGTCGGCGTAGGTGGGAATCGAGCGCAATAGCGTGAGCGCCATGCTGATGGAATGGTCGGCCACTTCTTCGAGGCAATAATCCGGCACGTTGGTCACGACGATGCCCGCAGCGTGGGCCGCCTTGACATCGAGAATGTCCAGGCCGATGCCGTAGCGCGCGATGACCTTGCACTGCTTGAGCGAGCCGATCGTATCGGCCGAAATCTTCGCGTATTGCTGCATCAGCGCGTCGGCGTCGCGCGCGGCTTGTGCGAGATGCGCGCCCGTGCGGTTCTGCAAGCCGATGACCTGCGCGCCGATGGGCGCCAGCACGGACTCCTCGATCGCGAGGTCGGGGTAGTCGTGATCGGTGACGTACACCTTGTACACGTTGATGTTCTCCTTCAAGGGTGAGATTGCGGTTAAATGTGTTGCGCTATACGCAACATAGATGTATATTTCGCAACACAAGGTCGACAGTACCCTTCGCAAGCCTTTGGGGCAACCAAGGGAAAACGCGTAGGCGTAGCCGCGTCGAGCGGATTGCTCCGCGACCGCCGGGCGTCTGTTCGAGAAAGAGAGAGGAGATACGACGTGTCACAAAGCATCGAGCGCGCGATCGAAGTGCTGGTCTTGCTGGGCGAAGGACCGCAAACGCCGGCTGAGGTCGCGCGGCGACTCGACGTCCATCGTTCGACGGCGTTGCGCATCATGGAGGTGTTGCAGGGGCAGCGGCTGCTGCGCAAGCTCGCGGATGGCCGTTATGGTGTCGGGCCGGGCATCGTCTCGCTGGCGCATCGCGCGCAGGACCAGTTCAATCTCGCGCAGCTGGCGCATCCGCATCTCGTGGCGTTGAGCGAGTTGCGCGATCAGACCGTGCATCTTGCCGAGCTGCAGCACGATGCGATCGTCTATATCGACAAGATCGAGCCCAAGCGGTCCATTCGTCTCACGTCGCGCATCGGTCAGGCGGCCTGCCTGCATACGGCGAGTGTCGCGAAATGTATTCTTGCGTCGCTACCCGAAGACGCGAGACAGGCGCTTTTCGAACATTACGTGTTCGAGAAACACACGCCGACGAGCCTGCTTTCCTATGAGGCGCTGGAGCGTGAACTGCGCACCGTGCGCGAGCGCGGCTGGGCGACCGACGACGGCGAGCGCGAAGACTACGTGACGAGTATTGGCGCGCCCATTCGCGATGTAACCGGACAGGTCGTGGCCGCGCTGTCGGTCATTGAGCTCAAGGCCATTCATGACCTTGGTTCGATGCAGCAATTGATGCTGGAGCCGCTGCTGGAAACGGCGAACGCGATTTCGCGGGATCTTGGCTGGAACAGCTAGCGTTGAGGGCTTCACGAATTGCCGCGTCAACTCCGCGCGCGACGTCGCGCGGACATCGCGGCATGGGCTCTAGCACGAACGCAATTGCTCGCAGGCGAGAATTGCGCGGATTTCCTTCATGCGCGCCCGCCAGGAACAGGGTGATTCGCCCACGAACTGCTTGAATACGCGACTGAAGTGCGCCTGATCGCTGAAACCATATTTCTGCGCGATATCCGACGTTTTCAGCGGCAGCGTGATCAGATCGCGTTGCGCTGCGGCAATGCGTTGTTTCAGCCGCCATCGATGCGGCGTCTCTCCCACTTTATCCCTGAAGGCGCCGAAGAAATGCGCCTTCGACATGTGCATGCATGCGGCGACATCGGCGATCGCCATCCCGCCGCACAGATCGGCGCCGAGAAGATGCAATGCGCGCGCGACCCAGGAGTCGTCCGCCGTCGCGCGTGGACGTAAGGCGTCTTCTGGCGGGTTCGGTGCTTTCACGGTGCGTGGGTGTGGGCTTGGGGAGTCTATCGGTCGACAGACTCTGCACGACCCGTCGTTCCGCGTAAATAGACCGCCGGTCAAAACACTCTTGACCGGAAATCAAGGACGCGCGCAGGCGCACGCGCATCGAGACCGCAGTCGCGCGCGAGATCCACACGGCAGGCCGTGCGCCGCCGATCAAGCGCCGTTTCCACCTTGCACGGCGACGGCGCCCGTGCAATCGATCAGCGCAGTGAAATTCGGCGTAGCCGCGTTTTGATCCGGCGTTCGAAAAGGGACGACCCAGTGACGTGCTTCGTCGTCCCAGTGAGCGCCCGGCTGAATCGCGAACTGCTTGCTGGCGAACGCGGGCGCAGTCGCGCCGGCGATCTTGCCTCTGAGCGCTTTCTCGCGCCATTGCGGCGGATTGTCGGCGCACAGGCCGGCTTCGGCGGGCTTACGGGACCACGGTTTCATTTCGGCGAGCACGAAGGTGGTGATCAGCAGGGCTGCGCAGACGAGCGCGGCGAGGGTCGAGTTCTGGCGCGAGCGGCGACGGACGGCTGGCTGCATGAAAACTCCTGGGTGGCGAGGGGCACGACGCCCCGTTGCAGGTAGGTACATGCTTCAGAGCGCAAGCACGATGCCCGTGAGATTCGCCGATGCGGTTGACGTCGACGGCAACGCCCACGCCGCGCGGCGGCACGTGAATTGCT
This sequence comes from Paraburkholderia tropica, assembly GCF_014171495.1. NCBI lineage: Bacteria > Pseudomonadati > Pseudomonadota > Betaproteobacteria > Burkholderiales > Burkholderiaceae > Paraburkholderia > Paraburkholderia tropica. The sequence goes on along the minus strand of NZ_CP049137.1, from coordinate 215,353 downwards.
GGCGCGTTGTCGAACACGAACAACACGCGCGGGAGGCGAGGGTGACCAGACATCAAGTATTGACCGACGTCCCCGAACGACTCGCTGTCGTTCGCAAGGCCGTGGCGGACGAGCTTCCCTGCGGGCTGCGTTATGTCGACGACTCGCGCCGGGGCTACACGCGCAAGCGCAGTCGCAGCGGTTTCGTGTACTTCGATACACGCGGCAAGCGCATCGACGGCGAGCGCGAAATCCGCCGCATTCGTGCGCTGGCCATTCCGCCCGCCTATACCGATGTCTGGATCTGCCCGGATGCGCGCGGCCATCTTCAGGCGACCGGTCGCGACGCACGCGGGCGCAAGCAGTATCGCTATCATCCCGAGTGGCGCGCGACCCGCGATGCCGATAAATACGAGCGTTTGCTCGCGTTTGGCGCGGCGCTGCCGAAGCTGCGCGCCTGCGTCGAACGCGATCTCGCGCTCGACGGCATGCCGCGCAACAAGGTGCTGGCGACCGTGGTGCGTCTGCTCGATACGACGCTGATCCGGATCGGCAGCGAAGAGTACGCGCGAGACAATCGCTCATACGGATTGACGACGCTGCGCAAGCGGCATCTGACCGTGTCGCCGAAGGGGCTGCGCTTCCGGTTTCGCGGCAAGAGCGGCATCGAACACGACGTCGCCGTGAGCGACCCGCGCGTGGCGCGCATCATGAAGCGCTGTATGGATTTGCCGGGCCAGGAGCTGTTTCAGTATCTCGATGCGGACGGCACACGGCACGTCGTCGACTCGGCGGACGTCAACGATTATCTGCGCGAGGCGACCGGCGCGGAATTCACAGCAAAGGACTATCGAACGTGGGCAGGCAGCGTGTTCGCGCTCGCGGCTTTAAGGAAGCTGGAGTGGGCGACGGTGACCGAGGCGCGTTCGCAACTGGTCAGCACCATCAAGGCGGTCTCGCAACTGTTGCGCAATACGCCGGCTGTGTGCCGCAAGTGTTACGTGCATCCGGCCATCATCGCGGCATTCGAAGCCGGTGAACTGGCTGCGGCGATGGGCATTTCACGCCGGCGCGGCTTGAAGAGCGATGAGGCCGCGCTCGTGATGTTTCTTGGCAAGTATGCGAAGCCAGTCGTGAAACGTGCCGCATGAATGCACTGCGAAGCTTGCCCCGGAGCGCGGGGCTGGCGCGCTGCTTGTGCGTAGCATGGCATAGGGATTGCGCTGAAGGTTGGCTCACTTTCAGGAGGCACCCATGCCACATCGCAATCGTCCCCATAGCAAAGACTCCGCACCATCGAACGGCGCCGCCCAGACGGACGCCAAGTCGCAGAGTCTGGAGCCCTTTCGCTCGCGCGCGGAGGGTGAAGCGTTGCGCACCAATCAGGGCGTCAAGATCGCCGATAACCAGAATTCCTTGCGCGCCGGTCCCCGTGGTCCCTCGCTTCTCGAAGATTTCATCCTGCGCGAGAAAATCACGCATTTCGACCACGAGCGCATTCCGGAACGTATTGTGCACGCACGCGGTTCTGCCGCGCACGGCGTCTTTCAGGTCTATGAATCGCAAGCCGATCTCACCCGCGCCGATTTTCTGCAGGACCCCGCGAAACTGACGCCTGTCTATGTGCGGTTTTCGACTGTTCAAGGTCCGCGCGGCTCTGCCGATACCGTGCGCGACGTGCGTGGTTTCGCCACCAAGTTTTATACCGATGAAGGCAATTTCGATCTCGTCGGTAATAACGTGCCGGTGTTCTTTATTCAGGACGCGATCAAATTCCCCGATTTCGTTCACGCGGTCAAACCGGAGGCGCCCGATGAAATGCCGACGGGCGCCAGTGCGCACGATACTTTTTGGGACTTTGTCTCGCTTGTGCCCGAAAGCGCGCACACGGTCATCTGGGCCATGTCGGACCGCGCGATTCCGCGCAGTCTGCGAACGATGGAAGGGTTCGGCGTACACACGTTTCGCTTCGTCAATGCGAAAGGTCGGGCGCGCTTCATCAAATGGCATTGGCGTCCTGTGCTCGGTTCCTATTCGCTGATCTGGGACGAAGCGCAGAAAATCGCCGGCAAGGACCCCGATTTTCATCGGCGCGATTTGTGGGAAGCGATCGAGCGCGGCGATTATCCGGAATATGAACTGGGCGTGCAGATCATCGAAGAGGAAGACGAGCACAAGTTCGGTTTCGATCTGCTCGATCCGACCAAACTCGTACCGGAAGAACTGGTGCCGGTGAAGATCATCGGCAAGATGACGCTCAATCGCAACCCGGATAATTTTTTCGCGGAAACCGAGCAGGTCGCGTTTCATCCCGGGCATATCGTGCCGGGCATCGATTTCACGAACGATCCGCTTTTGCAAGGGCGATTGTTCTCGTACACCGATACGCAGATCAGCCGTCTGGGCGGCCCGAATTTCCACGAGATTCCGATCAATCGCCCCGTGTGCCCGTACGCGAACAATCAGCGCGACGCCATGCATCGGCAAACAATCAACGTGGGGCAGGCGTCTTATGAGCCCAATTCGGTCGGCGACGGCTGGCCGAAGGAAACGCCGCCGGCCAAAGGTGGTTTCGAAAGTTATCAGGAGCGCGTGGACGGCACCAGGATTCGCGTGCGCAGCGAGTCGTTCGCCGATCACTTTTCACAGGCGACGATGTTCTATCACAGCATGTCGACGCCGGAAAAAGAGCACATAGTGGCGGCGTATACGTTCGAGCTGGGCAAGGTCAAGAAGCCGGAGATTCGCGAGCGCGTCGTCAACGAGATTCTGGCGAATATCGATGCCGATCTCGCCGCCCGCGTCGCGCTCGCGCTCGGTTTGCCCAAGCCGAAGGCGGGCAAGAAAGCGGGCAAGCCGAATCCGGCCACGTCGCCTGCGCTCAGTTTGCTCAACCGCGCGCAGCCCGGCATCAAGACGCGCAAGATCGCCTTGCTGGCGGCGCCGGGTGCGGACGCCGCCACGCTCAAAACCGTGCGCGATGCGTTGGCGAAGGAAGGCGCAACGGCGCTGGTCGTCGCGCCGACGCTTGCGCCCATCGACGGCGTCGTGCCGGATGCCACGATTGCCGGCATGCCTTCGGTGATGTTCGACGCGGTGTTCGTGACGGGCGGCGAGACGGCGTCGCAAACGCTCGCGCAATCGGGCGATGCCCGCCATTTCGTGGCTGAAGCGTTTCGCCACCTGAAAGCGCTCGCCGCGATCGACACAGGACGTTTGCTGCTCGCGGCGGCGCAGTTGCCCGCGCAGGCGGACGGCGTGGCGCAAGGCGATGCATCGGACCTCAAGGCCGTGCTGAAGGCGTTTATCGAGGCGGCCGGCCAGCATCGTATCTGGACGCGCGCGGCGCAGGCGGAATCGGTGCAGGCATGATGGCGGCAGGTGCAAGGCGGCAGCGTCAAGCGAGGCGAAGATGAAACTGCGAAAACCCGGAAAGCCGAAGCCGCGCGAGAACGCGCAGACGCGCTTTTCCACCTGCGCAAAGCCGCTCGTGGATGAAGCGATCCAGCGTGCCGCGCGGCTCGACGAGAACGCCGACGAGCTGCACAAGCTGCGGGTGGCGTTGCGGCGCCTGCGCACGCTTTTGTGGGCGTGGCGTCCGCTGCTCGACCGGGAAAAGGTGGCGGTCGAGCGCGCCTATCTGAAGCGCGCGGGCATGGCGGCGGGCAGCGCGCGCGATTGGGATATCGCGTTGCAGTTGCTGGGTGAGGACGCCGACAAGTCCGCGCCTGTCGGCGAACGCATGCGGGTGGCGCGCGCCGAGGCCTGCGAACGGGCGCGCGCGACGCTCGCCGCCACCGGCCTCAAACCCGCCTTGCGCGAGATGCTGCACACGACGAATCGCGAGTTGAATACCGCTCATGAGCGCGTGCCGGTCAAACGTTTTGCGCGCGAGCGGGTGCGGGCCGCGCAACGCGCCCTGACAAAGCGCGAGCGACGGGCGAAGCGCGCGAAGCGTGACGATTACGCCGCGTGGCACGACGTCCGCAAAGCAGCGAAGCAATTGCGTTACTTGCTGGAGTTTTTTGCTGCCGATTTGCCGCGTCGCGAGGTGAAGCGTCTGAAGTCGCTCAAGAAGCTGCAAAAGCGCTTTGGGGCGCTCAACGATGCGGTATCGGTGACACACCTGGTCGATGCTCATCGCGAAGTCTTTGCCGATGCAGCCAGCCGCGACGTCACGCTCGCGGCATTGGCGCGCACGCGCAAGCGCAGGATGCGCCGGGCGCGGAAATTGATCGGCGCATAAGGGTCGTTCCGATCCCGGCGAGCGGGTTCGCTGCGCGCGCCGCTTGACCCGCGCGCAGCCGCTTGCAGCCGTTTGCAATCGAGAACCCGCTTTCGCGGCTCAGGCGAGCAAGGCGTCCTTCGTCACGATCTTGCGCGGAATGAGTTTGAGTTCGTAGAAGGTATCGGCGATCTGCTGTTGTTGCGCGATCACTTCTGCATCGATCGGCTTGTAGATGTGCGCGTAGTGCTTGAGGCCGCTCTCGATGATCGTGGCGTCGAGCCCCTGGATCGGCGCAAGTTGTGCGGCCGCCGCGGCAGGATTGGCGCGAACCCATTGGCCCGTTTTGCAGAGTTCGTCGAGGGCGATCGCAATCGCGTCCTTGCGCTTTTGCGCGAATTCGCGCTGACTCAGGAAGAATTGATGATGCTGGGCGATGCCGTTCGCGTCGGTGATGAGACGGGCGCCGTCCTGCGCCTCCACCGCCGCGAGGAACGGGTCCCACACTGCCCACGCGTCGATCGAACCGCTTTGCAGCGCGGCGCGCGCATCGGCGGGCGCGAGGTAGACGGGCTGGATATCGCTCAGCGCGATGCCGTTCTTCTGCAGCAGCGCGACGAGGAACCAGTGCACGTCCGATCCCTTGTTCAAGGCGATTTTCTTGCCCTTGAGTTCGGCAACGGTCTTGATCGGCGATTGCTTGCCGACCACCAGACCTTCGGCGTGGGGCGTCGGCACTTCGTAGGCGGTGTAGACAAAGTCCGCGCCGGCGGCCTGCGCGAAAACCGGCGGCGCTTCGCCCACGTAACCGAAATCGATCGCGCCGACGTTCAAGCCTTCGAGCAGTTGCGGCCCCGCCGGGAACTCGTTCCACGTCAACTTGATGCCGAGCGGCGCGAGGCGCTTTTCGAGCGCGCCGTTCGCCTTGAGCAGCACCAGCGTGCTCGCGGCCTTCTGATAGCCGATGCGGAATTGATCGGGCTGAAATTTGGCCCAGGCGGGCAGCGCGGCGCCTGCGAGCGTGGCGCCCAGCGCGGCGAGTACGGTACGGCGGCGGTCGAATCGGGTCATGTTTTGCGGTCCATCGTCAAATCGGGCAGGTGCAAAATGTACCGTTTCGGCCGCGTTCCACGAAGGAATCTTCTACGCTAAGCAAATGACGCTGCCGGGATTGCGATTTGTCCGCTGCTGCGTCGATGCTTTTGTGACGACCGCGTGTCTTTTGCCCAGGTCGATCACGGCGGCCGGTTTCCTCAAACCCTCGGGCGAGAAAACACGTTGACGAGATTTCCGTCCGGGTCGCGCAGCAAGAGCGAACGATTACCCCACGGCATCAACGTGGTCGGCATGACGACCTGTGTGCCGCAGGCATTCATCCGATCGAACACCGCGTCGACATCCTCCACTTCGAACTCCAGAATCGCCGATTGATTCGCCGCGGCCGTGGCAGCACCGGCATTGAAACGCGCGATCAACTGCTCGGACGACATGGCAAGCGTCGCGCCTTCGAAGCGCATTTCAGCAAATCCATCGGCCGGACGTAGCGCTTCGAGGCCGGATAGCCTTTGATAAAACGCCACCATCCCATCGATATTCCGAGTAACAACACGAACCGATGCGAACTTCATTTCTTTGGCTCCTCGCCTGGAAAGGAAGCTCAGTCTAATGGTCGATACTGTCAATTTCCGGCAGTATCGTGCGGCTGGCGACGTGATTGCGCATGCGCCACTCGCGAAAGCACGCGGGGCTTCCGGATTGGCTGGCGAGGCGCGAGCCAGGGCAGCGCGGCGGTGATCGGCGCGCTCAGCGGCGCGGCGCTCTACGCGACCCTCGACACGTCGTCGCTCGAATCCTGGGGCTGGCGCGTGCCGTTTCTGCTCGGCTTGCTGATTGCGCCGGTCGGTCTCTACATCCGGCGACACCTCGACGAAACGCTCGAGGCGCGCGCGCACGAGACGCAACCGCTCACCGAACTTTTTGCCTCGCACAAGAGCAAGATCGTGCGCGGCGTACTGTCGATCGTCGCGAGCACGGTGGGCATGTACCTCGTGGTGTTCTTCATGCCGACCTTTCTGGTGCGCGTGCTGCACCTGCCGACCTCGCTTTCGTTGATGGCGGGCTGCGTATCGGGCGCGACCATGATGGTGATGTGTCTCGTCTCGGGGCTGTTGGCGGACCGCATGCGCGCGCGCAAACCGATGGCGCTCGCCTCGATCGCGCTCACGACGCTGCTGATTTATCCGGCGATCGCGCTCATGACCACGCATCCGGGCGTGCCGCTCGCGCCGTGACGACGAGTTGCGCGGTGCCGCCAAACAACGCCCTGGAGGATACGCAGCCAGCGGTTGCGGCGTCCAATACTGTCGCTGGAGAATGCGATACCGAGTCGGTATCGCGTATAGATAGCCGGGGGCGGTCAATCCGGCAATGAGCGGGGCGTGAGTTGCGCCGTAGAAAATGCGGTTGCCGAAGAACTCTTCGCCTCGCGACCGTCAATATCGATGGCCTGCGATCGCCGCACGGCCATCACGCATGCAGATAGCGTTCGAGTGCAATGACGGGGGCCGGCTTGGCGAAGAAAAAGCCTTGCAGTTCGTGACAGCGCTCATCGAGCAACGCTTGCCGTTGGTCTCTCGTTTCCACGCCTTCGGCGGTAATCGGCAGATCGAGGCTGCGGCACAGCTCGGTGATCGCGTGGATAATGGCGGCCGATTTCGGATTATTACCGAGTCCATTCACAAAGCCGCGATCGATCTTCACGCGCGTAAAGGGAACGCTCTGCAGCAGCCCCAATGACGAATAGCCCTTGCCGAAATCGTCCATCGCGACACCCACGCCCATTGCGCGAATTTCGTTCAGAATGCGCGAGGACGTGCCGGACGATTCCAGCAATACCGATTCGGTGATTTCCACTTCGAGACGATGTGCCGGAAGCGCCGCGTTCGTGAGTGCGTTCGCGAGGATGAGCGTGAAGTCTGCGTGAATCAGCTGAGCCGGCGAAACGTTCACGCTCAGGCGAATATGCGCAGGCCAGAGCGCCGCGTCCCGACACGCCTTCTCCAGCACCCACGCTCCGAGTTCCGGCATCAAGCCTCGCTCTTCCGCAACCGGAATGAATTCGGCGGGCGACATGGGGCCCCGTTTGGGATGACGCCAGCGCAGCAGCGCCTCGCATGCGGTGGTGATGCCGCTATGCGCTTCGACGATGGGCTGATAATGCAATTCCAGCTGATTCGCGCGCAGGGCGTTTCGCAGATCGTCTTCGAGTTCGTTGCGCAGTCGGATCGGATTGTTCATGCCGCTCTCGTACAGGCGAAAGCAGTTGCGGCCCGCGCGTTTGGCCGCATACAGCGCGAGGTCCGCGCGTTGGAGCACCGTGCCCGCATCGATCCCGGCCCGCGCGTGAACGACGATGCCGACGCTTGCGCCGATGCTGATTTCATTGTTCGTGATTTCGAACGGCGCGGAGAGATTGTCGATGCAGCGTTGCGCGAGTTCCGCGGCGTCATTCACGCTTCGAAACGGGACTTGCAGAATCGCGAACTCGTCGCCGCTCAAACGGGCCAACTGGCCGCTCGAGCGCACGGCGCCGGCGAGCCGTTGCGCCACGGCCTTGAGCAGTTCATCGCCGACATGATGACCGAGCGTGTCGTTGACGGACTTGAAGCGATCCAGATCGAGAAAAAGCAGGGCAAACGGCTGCTCGGACGAGGCGCTTTCGGCCAGTTCGGACAAGCGTTGCTGGAAGCTCAAACGATTGGGCAGGTCGGTCAGGTGATCGTGATGAGCGAGATGAGTGATACGGTTTTCGGCGATACGCCGCTCGGTCATGTCTTCGATCGTGGACACCCAGCCGCCATCCGACAGCAGGCGCGTGACGACCGAAATGCTGCGGCCCAGACGGGCGACTTCCATCGTCGCCTGCTGCTGATTCGCTTCAAAACGCTGAACGTGCTGCGCGCGGACCTCTCTGGCCCACCCTGCCGCCTGAGCCTGGGACATGCCAGCGTGCTCGCCGATTCGCCGTAGCAGCGTGCTCAGCCGCATCCCTTCGAACAAGGTGCCCCCAGGGAGCGACAGGATGTGGGCGAACTGGTCGTTGGACACGACGAGGCGTCCGCGATGATCGAACAGACACAATCCATGCGCCATGTTGTCCAGCGCGAGATCCAGATTGCGCGTGGTCTCCTCGAGCGCAAGCGAGATCTCGCGCTTTTCGCTGCAATCGCGCGTAATTTTTGCGAAGCCGAACAGCTCGCCGGCATCGCCGTAGATCGGCTGGATGACCACGTGCGCCCAGAGCCGGCTTCCATCCTTGCGAACGCGCCAGCCTTCGGTCTCGAACTTGCCGGTTCGACGAGCTGTTTCGAGGCCGTACTGCGGCAAACCGCGATCGCGGTCCGCGGGCTCGTAAAAGCAGGAGAAATGCTGGCCGACGATCTCGGACGCCTCATAGCCTTTCGCCCGTTGCGCACCGGCGTTCCAGTTCGAGACGATGCCGTTCGTGTCGAGCATGTAGATCGCGTAATCGGTGACGCTTTCCACCAGCAACCTGAAACTGCGCTCATGGTCGCGCGTCGGCTTGTCCAGCGAGCGCTCTATGATGCGATCGCGCATTAAATTATCAGACCCGTGGAGTCGAGGTTCGCCGCCTGGGAGAGGCGCGAGGGAGACAGGTGCCCAGATTTGCGTGCCGTTCTGACGCACGCGCCAGCTTGCTCAGCTTTCATTTTTTTTGAAGATCTGATCTGTTTCGCGAGATGCCCAGTCGGAATATATGCGGCTTGGCGGGGCGCGTGCAATGGTTAAAAAGCACTTGTGGGCACGCAAACGTTTCATTTCGACGATTCAGCACCGAGGCTGCATTTTTCGTCGGCTCAAAAGCGTTCGGTAAGGGACGAGCACATGGACGGATGCCCCGATCCGCATTGGTCTGCGTTGGTCTGCGTTGGTCGCTTCCCTGTTGGACGCGCTCGATGCCGGAGCGAGGCGTCGGCAGGATGGGGGAGAAAGACGGCTGCTGCGGGGCGGAGATTTTGCGCTTTTCCACAGGACCTGCGGAGCCGCATGGCGCCGTGTGGGAAGAACTTCGATTCGCGGAAAGGAGCGGTTTTCCGCTCCGCTTCCGTTTCCGCTTCAGCCGAATTACTGCCGCATCAACGCCATCATCGCGCCGAAGCCGACGAATACGCCGCCCGTCACGCGATTGAACGCCTTCGCCACGCGGCGGCTCTTGAGCGTCGCGCCAATGCGCGTGCCGAAGCCCGCGTACACGAGATACCAGCTCACTTCGCAGACCGCGAAGGTCGCCACCAGCACGCCGAACTGCGGCAGCGTCGGGCGGCTTGCGTCGATGAACTGCGGCAGCAGCGCGGCGGCGAAGAGGATCGCCTTCGGATTGCTGCTGGCCACGAGGAAGCCATTGCGGAACAGCGTGGCGGGCGAGCGAGCCGGGCGGGCGGCGAGCGTTTCGGCTTCAGCGTTGCTGGCGGCGTGTTCTTCGACGGGCGCGCCCCAGGCCTTCACGCCCAGGTACACGAGATAGGCCGCGCCGATGAAGCGCAGCACGTTGAACATCGTCGGCCAAGCCTGCAGGAACACCCCGAGCCCGGCGGCGGAGACCGCGAGCATCAGCACGAGCGCGGACAGGCAGCCGCCCATGGTCGCGCTCGTGCGGCGCAGGCCGTACTGGGCGCCGTGCGACATGATCAGCAGCATGTTGGGACCGGGGATGGCACAGACGACGAAGACCGTGGCGAGGAAAAGCCACCAGGTATGCAGGTTCATTGCGACGGCGGACGTAAGAAAAAAGTAGGCGAAACGTCGATTATGCCAGTGCGCGCGCGTCCGCAGCGACCGGTCTCTGGCCGGCATCTGGCCAGTCATGGACCGATTCCGGGGCCGCAAAAGAAAAAAGCCCGCGATGAAGGCGGGCTTGAACCACGTCGATAGAGACATGGAGGAGACGAATCCAGTATAGGCAGGGCTTTGGCGAGGATCAATATTTGTCTGCGGATTCAACCGTTAACCATTGTTAAACAAGGAGATTTATGATTGCTCTGCCAGTCGGTCGCGCCCAGAATGCATCAACGCCGATGCTCGGCGAGCGTGGCGAGCGCAATGGGAGAAAGGTGCGGCGGCAACGGTGTCTGTGTGCGGCCCGCATCTCGACAGGCAGGCAGCAGGGATGGACAGCAGTGATCGGAAATCGGGCAAACCGGAGGGGTCAAATGGGCATTCTGGACAAGTTGGGTGAAGTGGCTGGCGCGGTGGCCGCGGTGGAAGCGGCTGAGAAAGTCGATCCGAACGCGGGCTTTTTGACGAAGGCGGCCGCCGCGGTCGCGGGCTTCGAAGGCGCGGGGGCGCTCGAGAACATGGTCGAAAAGAAGGAAGATGAAAAGCAGGCCGACGACGACGCGGCCGCCACGGATTCGCAAACCTGAGCCGGCGCAGGCGAAGTTTCCGCCTTGATGCTCGGTGATGCGCCGTGATTCACGGCAGCCGGGAGTGACAAGCGCTCATGCACCGCGGTCTTCGGGCCGCGTTTTTTTTATCCGCAATCGATGCGTCAACGTTGCGTCATCTTCGATCGACCGGATTAGCGGCGCTCACTGCTTCACGAAAACAAAATCGCAATGCCGCGTGGTGGTGCGCTGGCCGCTGCCCGAAGCCGCGTCGAAATGCGCGCTCACTTCGTACGTGTACGGCGTGCGCGGCTGCGGATGACCGACCGCATACGCGGGCGCATTCGTGAGTCCATTCGCCATGAGCGTGGAGGAACCGTCGGGCTCGATCTTGCCGTCGAGCGTGAGCCAGCCGCCTCCGTCCTTCACGCCATGTTCGCCATGCAGCACGCCCTGCACCACGGTGGCGGGGAATTGCCAGGTATAACTCAATGTATTGTCAGGCGCGGACGGGCAATTGAGCGTGACGTTCCACGCGCCGTCGAAGGGACCCGCGGCCTGGGCGTCGAGTCCGTAACCGAGTGAAACCGCGCAGGCGCCCAGTATCGCCATACAGCTTGCCGTCCTCGATCTGATGCGCAGCGTGTTCATCGCCGCTTCTCCGGTTTCGCGCCGTCATCGCGCCAAACCGTGTCTCACGCAAGGCGTATTCCCGCGTGCACGCTCACGCGGGTCGCCGTGATTCATCCGATCAGCCCTGGCGATTCACGCAGACGGGTTGCCGATCGCATCGAGTTTCGCGAGCACGTCCGCGCTCAGTTCGAGATCCTGCGCGCGCAGGTTTTCGCGCAGATGCGCCCGCGACGACGTACCCGGAATCAGCAGAATATTGGGCGAACGGTGCAGCAGCCAGGCGAGCGCGACGCTCATCGGCGTGGCGTCGAGTGATCGCGCGAGGGTCGAGAGCGCCGTCGACTGGATCGGCGTGAAACCGCCGAGCGGAAAGAACGGCACCCACGCGATGCCGCGCGCGGCGAGCGCGTCGACGAAGGCGTCGTCGGCGCGATTGACGAGGTTGTAGTGGTTCTGCACGCGTACCACCATTCTATCGCTAGATGCCTATATTTTCATGCTGTTAGTGCTTAATACTTTAAACAATCGGGTAAATTTTCCAGCAATTTGCCAACGGTAACGGTTACTACTAGCCTGGAGCTACCGGCACCCAGCCGGCGTGAGCCCCGACATCCAGCGCCACCACGAAGGGATTTCCGAGCCCGTCATTGACCGCGCCTGCGCAGGTACGCCTATGCGAACGCTATCGCAAGCTCGTCGCACGCAGCAAGCAGAAGAACACCGCGGTGGTCGCGGTTGCCCGCGAACTTGCCTGGTTCATCTGGGACGTCAGCTGGCTTGCGATGTCACTCGCTGTCTGGCCCGAGGTGCGCATGGCGTTGCGCGAAACTTGAGCAATCACTGAGTTACGCCGACCACTCGAGAAGCAGGAGTTTCCTAAAGGCGGCGTCGCCCAGCACACTCACCAAGCTGACGCCTAAAATCAGCATTCTGAGGTTTGCCCACAGGAGAACATAATGCTCACCGATCAGGCATACACGGGTAGTGTTACGGACTGGTACTGGCAGTGTCGCTGGAACTGGCGGCAGCCAATTGGAAAGTCGCGTTTCACGACGGGCGGCGCGAAGAGCCGGTCGTCCACATCGTTGCACAGTCGCAGGCTGCGGCACGCCCGCAGGCGGTGTTGGACCTGATTGAGACCCACAAGGAAAGGTGGTCATTACCGACAGATGTACGGATTGCCGTGAGCTAAGGCCGGGCAGGGCGCGTTCTGGATCCGCCGCGCGTTTCGGGCCCGACGCATCGACTGCTACGTTATTGATCTGGCCGGTATTCCGGTTGAACGCCACCATCGGCGCGCCAAGAGCGATCAGCTCGATATCATAAAGCTCGTCATCAACTTGCGCGTCTGGCTGCGCGGCGAGCGCGATCGCATGCATTTCATTCGCGTACCGTTACCGGAGGATGAGGCATCGCGCCACTTGATGCGAGAGCGCGGCCAGCTACAGAAGGAAATCCTGCAGCACCAAGATCGCACGCGCTAGCTGCTGGCCGCACTCGGCTACTGGGAGAGACCGGCACGAGCGCGACGAAGGACGCTGCCACGACGGTGCACCGTTACCGCGCGAGCTGTATGAGCGGTAGCGGCGTGGGTGCGATCGGCTGGCCCCCCTCGAACAGCAACTTGCGGTGCTTGGGGCGACGCGAAAGACAAATGTACCAGTAGTCGCGCGCCTGCGTTTCGATGCGCTGGCGCGCCTGAAGGGTATCGGCGAAATGGGTGCCTTGCGCTCGAGCTCCTCTGGCGGGACCTCAGCAAAGGCCGCGAAGTCGGCTCGTGTGTCGGACTGGTGCCTAAGCCATACGACAGGGGTGAAAGCCAAGTCGAACAAGGGATCAGCAAACAGGCAAAACGGCGGGTACACGCGCTGCCGATCGAGATTGCATGGACTTGGCTGCGCTACCAGCCCGGTAGCGCATTAACAAAATGGCTTGACCGACGCACGCAGCGCACGGGACCAAACCGACGCGCGAGACGCATCGCCATCGTCGCGGTAGCGAGACTTCTTGCAATTACACTGTGGCGCTATCTGAAAAGGGAGTCATTCCTAAAGGTGTGGACCTTAAGGTAGATTAGGTATCCTTGTTTTTATATGAAAGGATAAAGAGTCTTGATTTGGCACTTTATTTGCGTAACAAATACGGTGAGAGTGAACATGCCCGTGATCGCGCTGGGTGCCGAAGCAACCGAATATTCTCAGATGGGGCATGTTCCCGGAAGAGATTCCGGCGTAGCGCGCAAGCAGGATAAGGCTGGTGACACGCCAGCGGATAGAAGGCGGTGAGATGCCGGTTCAAATTGCGAGCGAAAAGGCGACGTCAGACTTCGGCAACACAGGAGGCGCGGTATGAAGATGCCGGCGAAAGCGGTCTTGACAAAATTGCGCTCATAGAAGCTTGATCCGCTGTCGAGATGTACTGCTACATCGCCGTCAGAAAACTCAAACAACATGTCTTTGGAGAAAGTGAAAAACCGATCCCCGTTGACACGGGGAGTCATATGACTCCTCTATTCAATTTCTCCATCTGACGCCCGGCAGGCGCGGCTCGACAATCGCATCGAGGTGGCGGCTGCGTCAGCGGCGACGTCGGAGACCATGACGACGACCGATGCGGCGACTGCTGCCGGTCAGCGGGGGCACGCGGATGCCCGGCCATCTGCGTTTTCGGCGACGCCTTCAGTACCTGCGGCTACATCTTCCGCGCCAGCGCATGATGCTGTGCTGGAACCGCGTACCTCCCGGGCAAGCCGGAACACCACCAGCGACGAAGCCGATGCGCCCAGGCGCTATCTCGGTGAACTGCGTGAGCACGGCAGCGCGCCGTACCTGCACAATCCCGCGCGCAGTGACTCGTATTACGTGGTGTTCCGTGACCAGGCGGGAGTCGATCAGGCCGTATGGGGCGTGGATCTCGAACGCGCCATGCGCGAGTCGGGGGCCGGCATCGGTCAGCAGGTGGTGCTCGAAAACCTCGGCAAGCGCCTCGTGACCGTGCGCGTGCCGGTCGTCGACGGTGAAGGCAGGGTGATCGGCGAGGACGACAGGGACGTTTACCGGAACACCTGGCAGGTCGATGCCGTGCAACGTCACCTTGACCTTGAAGCTTCCGCGCCGCAGAGCGCCGGTAATCCCCCGGCCGACGATGCGCGCGGTGCCGGCTCACCGGCGGCGCCTGCTCCGGAGCCATCGCATCCTCATCATGGCACACGGCGAGCGGAAGACGACCAGACCATGCACCTGGCCGTGCTGGCGACGGCCATGCGTGAACAGGGTTTCGGCGAGCGCTCGATTGCCCGCGTGCAGCAGCGCGCCGAACGCATGCTGGTTGCGTTCGCCAGGGACGGCACGCCTGTCCCGACGCCGAAAGTCTTCGATCCGAAAGCGCCGTCGGGCCGGGATCAACGCAGGCGACCGGCGCAGGCGCGCGCACTGGCACCCGAGATCGAACGGGCACCGGCCGGGCTGTCGCCGATGTCGCCGAGCCGTTAAGGTCAATCGTGGCCGCGCGCGAGCGTCTGTGCGTCGAACTTGGTGCAACCAGATTGCTGTGGGACGACTGGTGCGCGCGTCGCGGCCTCACGGCGGGCGAAGGCGCACGCCGGCTGATCATGGCTGCCATTGACGATGATGGGGATGCGCAATCCGTCATGGGCGTTCGCGATCTCGCCAGACCGGTGGCTGGCGAGCTGCGAACGCGTATTGAGATTCGCCTGACTGTGTCGGAGCTTTCGGCCGTGGAACAGCGGGCGTCGTCGTCGGGCCTGAGCGGCAACCGCTGGATCGTCTCACTGGTTCGCGCGCATTTGACACGCGAACCGCAGCTTGACGAGCACGAGATGCGTGCGCTGTGGGAGTCGAGCCAGCAGCTTGCCGGCATCAACCGCCTGCTCGGCCAGCTTGTGCGCGCCGGCGGGGGCGAGCTCGCTGCGCGGGAGCGGATGCCGGATTGGTCCGACATGCGCAAGCGGATCGACACGCATCTGCGCGCAACCTCCGCTGTCATTCGCGCGAATCTTGACCGATGGAGCCGCTGACATGCCTTATCCGAAGATCTACATCGACGCGATGCTCGTGAACTGGGGCGACCGGCTGTTCCAGGAGCCGCTGCGCCATGCGCGTGCTCCACGGCTCTCGCGTGCCGGTCTTCGGGACGAAGCCGCACGCATGCGTGCCCGCATCGCGCGCACGCTCAGCCGCACGCCGGAGGTGATGGTCAAGATCACGAACAAGGCCGCGAGCGCACAGGGTATGGGGGCCGTGCGCCGTCATCTGCGCTATATCTCGCGCAACGGCAGGGTCGAACTGGAAGACCAGAACGGCGATCGCATCGCCGGTGTCGACGCCTTGCGCGATCTGACGCAGGCGTGGCAGCTCGGCGGATGGGGCATTCCAGAGAGCAGCACACGCCGCGAAGTGTTCAATATCCTGCTGTCGATGCCGCCGGGCACGGACCGGCGGGCTGTGCGTGACGCCGCGCGTGACTTTGCGGCACAGGAGTTTGGCGACGGACGGGCGTATGTATTCGCGGCGCACGATGACGAGGCCCATCCGCATGTACACCTGAGCGTGCAGGTGCGGGGCCCGGATGGACGTCGCCTGAATCCACGGCACAAGGATCTCCAGCGCTGGCGCGAACGTTTTGCGGAGCACCTGCGTGAGCACGGCGTCGAGGCCAATGCAACGCCTCGCCGTGCGCGTGGCGTGACAAAGCGCTATCCGAAACCCGCCGTCGTGCACATGATCGCGCGCGGTGAGATGCCACGCTACTGGAAACCGCTGCCGACCGACACACAGCGCGACGCGGCGTGGGTAGCGCACGGCGGCGTGTTTGCCGCCTGGCGGGAGATGGCCTACGCGATGGCAAGATCGCGTGAGCGCGAGGATCGTGTGATGGCAGTCGAGATGGCTTATTTTGTTGGGGGGATGCCGGTACAGCGGGACCGGCCTGTACCGGAGCAGGCGCCAGATGTGCGGCGTGAGCATCCGGGGCCGCAGACACCAGAAGCTGGAGATCGGTCTCGCGACGTTGGGCCGGACGTAGATCGTTGACGCCGGGAGGCCTGCGTGGCCATATCTGGCGAGTGAATCCGTGGCAAGCCATGTCTGGCGTCGCCGATATCCTGATTCGTCGGCTTCGGCTATCGCACTTGCCATGTCGAGGTCTTCGCGCGCAGCGGGGCTGTTCTGCTCGCGGGGCGCCTCCGGAGGTCGATGTGCTGAATGATGTCAACGATGACCGCGTCAATCCGTATCGCGTTGTGCAGAATTATTCCGAAGCGTTCATCCGCGAGTTCACATGGATTTTGAGTAGTCGAAAGATATTCAAATGCTTGAACGACACAACGACGGAGACGCTCACGAACGTCCAGCGGGCCGCACGCTTTCGTTCGTCTGCAACAGAATCAAGGGGCACGCGGTCCTGACTGTGAGCGATCATCCGGCGCCGCGGAGGGGGGAGTAGATCCTCTATAGCTGGGTCACGGCTGATGATCCAGTGGGCTTGTTTGCCGCAGTCTGTCGACAGGGTTGAGGCTTACGGCTCGGCGAACCAGGCAGCAGGGCCGGCCTTGAACGTGGCAAAAAGCAGAAAGATCACCGTGATCAGGAGCATCGGGACGCCGTAGATCGCCAGCGGGAAAAACAGCACGAGCTGGAGCGCTGACCCAGCCAGGCCATGAGTAAGATCGGTATCCCGGATGTTCTCGAAAATCAGCCACGCGACTGCGAGCAGTCCCATTCCGATGAGAACGATGCCATCCGATTGCGGAGTGTGGTGCAGGTACGCGGTTCCCCAGACGTAGAATCCCCACCACAGGAAGTTGATGCCGATGGCTGCAAGCCAGAACCCCCGTGCGGCGAAGAGACGGTAGCCGAACCTCTGCCGACAGTGGCGCTTGAACATCTGGATGCCCTTGGCAATACCAACAACTGCACCGATGATCATCGCCAGTTTCAGAAGTTCCACGGAATATGCTCCCAGGCATTCAGCACGATCTCGTTGCTGTGGCGTCGATCGAAAAGGTTTGGCCACGGAGAATACGTATCGGCTTCCTCTTCAATATAGATGGTCGTGTCACGAATGCAATGTTCCGGGATTTTCGTCGATGCAGATCTTGAGATGGCAGAATTAAAAACGACCATTGCCAGATGGATTGAAGTCGCGTTCCTGTGTACTTGCTGCATTGACCTAGCGTTCAACCCGGGGAATCAGCAGTTCCGGGTATCGCCCGGAATTTGCTGGTAAGAGTCGCTAACAAAACCGTGTCATCCGAAGTCGAGGGGTATACGTTTGAAGGCGGATGACACGAAGACGAATTGATGAAGCGTTGTGGGAGACGCTCGAACCGTTGCTGCCAAAACGGCGCCACTCACCCAAAGGCGGCCGGCCGCGCGTTGATGACAGTGCGGCGTTGAATGGCATCTTGTTCGTGTTGCTCACAGGCATCCCGTGGGAATATTTGCCGCAAGAAATGGGATTCGGCCGTGGAATGACCTGCTGGCGCCGCTTACGCGAATGGCAGGACAACGGCGTATGGGTTCGATTGCATACGGAGATGTTGTCGCGATTGCGTGGATACGACGCAATTGACTGGAGTCGCGTCAGCATCGACAGTGCGAGCGTGGCTAGCTCCCGGGGTGCCAACAGACCGGGCCAAATCCGACTGACCGTGGCAAGCTTGGGAGCAAACGGCATATCGCGGTAGACCGTCAGGGTATTCCGTTGTCGGTGGTCGTAACGGGCGCCAACCGACACCACTCTAAGGAGTTGGAAGCCGTGCTTGATGCTATACCACCAGTTGCCGGCAAACGCGGGCGCCCGCGACAGCGTCCGGAGAAAGTTCACGCGGACAAGGGCTACGACTACCTGCGATGCTGGCAGGCATTGAAGGAGCGGGCAATCACAGCCCGCATTGCCAGACGTAGTATTGAACGAAACGACCGACTCGGGAGGCATCGCTGGGTCGTCGAGCGAACGCATGCGTGGCTAGCCGGCTTCGGCAAGCTGCGTATCCGGTTCGAGCGAAGTATCGAGACACATACAGCATTGTTAATGCTGGCCTGCTCCATCATTGGTTCCCGGCATCTTGAGCGCCACTGCCGATGACCTGTTATCCCGCATACGTGGGACCATCCCAGCCATCGAGATACTTCGGCAAATCATCCGAAACATTAACCACACGCTGGCGATAGAACAGGTGCATTGTTGGAGCCAAGGCCGCGTCGAGCTTCACATCGGTAGCGCGGGCAACCAATGCATTTGGAACCACACGCATTCCCAGGCGATTGGTACCGAACATCACTTCGCCGCAGACGTCGCAAAATGTTTTCGTCAACTGCTTTTCCGGATGTTTGAAAGTCCGGCCTGCGCCATCGTCAATGCTGACTGCATCAGCCGCCCAAGCTGTTGCAGAAAACATGGACGTCCCATAAAAGCTCCTGCATGACGAACAGTGACAGTTCGCACGTGCCGCCGGACTGCCGTGCAGGTTGACGGAAATCTTGCCACATAGGCACGTAACACAAAGTGACATAGTTATCTCAGTCGTAGTGACAGGTTCTCATTGTACTGTGCCATCGCTATGCAACCGCTGTTCGTGAATTCACGAAGCAGTTTTGTTAGCGACACTAAGCTTTCTTCTCGACATATATGGCACTACGTGATCAGTGGCGAATTG
The DNA here is from genome assembly GCF_014171495.1 of Paraburkholderia tropica. Taxonomy (NCBI): domain Bacteria; kingdom Pseudomonadati; phylum Pseudomonadota; class Betaproteobacteria; order Burkholderiales; family Burkholderiaceae; genus Paraburkholderia; species Paraburkholderia tropica. The sequence goes on along the minus strand of NZ_CP049137.1, from coordinate 196,434 downwards.
TGCGTAGTTGTGTCAAACCGCCCGAAAGTTTGCAGCGAGGTCGTCGGACATGCTTGTTTCTTCCAGCCCATCGTCACTTTGCAGGACCATTGCACAGTGCACCCGCGCAAGCGAAACCAGCAGTTGCATGCTCGCGCCGCTCACCACGTTATTGTCGGCAACGGGCTCGGTATTTTCACGTTTCTCAGACACAAATATCACGGCTGGGCCTGTTCAGATCGAAAACATTGGTGAAGCCCACCCTGTCGCCAGAGCCTATTCGGGCTGGGGATATCGGTTGGATCCCTTTTTAGGTCTTGGCGCATTCACCGCGCGGTGCCGTCGTGGCCATATCACGGCAAGCGGAGTGCCAAATGACGCAGACATCCAGGTATACCTCGACCGGTTCATCTCACCCCATGCCCTGGGCCCGATGCTGCGGATCCAGTTCGTATTCGAAGTAGGGGGCGTTAGAACAGTAGCTTTCCTATGTTTTCAACGCCAGGACGATCAGGCGCCTTTCGAAGCAAGTGATGAGGTGATGCTGGAGGACCTCTTACCGATCATCCGCACGACACTCCGTGGCCTTCTGCTTGAAGAGCAATTGATACGCCTTCAGTCGGTCATTGAGACCATCGGCGGGCACATTGCACACGATATCCAGCTCCAGCATCGGGGGCAGCCAACTCGGTTCTGTCTTTGGGTGTCGAAGAAGGTGATGTCGAGCCGAACGCCTGCACCCGCGGGCTCCGGGTCTCTTCTCCAGGCCTGGATGGTGCCAGGGTGCAACTGGTAAATCCCGATCCCGCTCGCATACTTGGTGTGTCAGGGTGGACGACGTCCTTGACGCCACGGGAACTGGAAGTCGTGTTGCTCGTCAAGCAGGGGTTGTCTACCAAAGTCATGGGAGCCGAACTCGACGTGAGTATGCGAACGATCGAGAATCACCTTCGCGCGGTCTACGCAAAGGCCGGGGTGCGCAGTCGAGCCGCATTGCTCGCCATGCTTCTCGACGCAGTCTCGACCAGATCCGTCGTCATCTCACACGCGACGACGGATTGTTGAGAGCCTGGTTCACGACGCGCTGTCCGCTTCAACCAGTGTCAAAGCCGGCGCGCCAAGCGCTGCCGCCAACCTGTTTTGCATGGCGACGATTGCAGGAAGCGGCCGCCACGTCACCGACAGGCTGTCGATCAGGCCGTCAGCATCCAGCGTCAGCTAATCCATGCCGTCCAGCAGAATATCACCGGAGGTCAGCCGGAACGACTCGGCGATATGGGTGTTTCCGTGCATAACGTCGTTGACGTCGAATGTCTCCGTAATTTCAGAAGGTAGCCCAGCACAGCCAGGACCTGGCTTTTGCCCCTGAACGGCTCGGCGACGAGCGGGCTCCAGATGACGATACTCTCGGCGACATGAGGCGCCAGCGAAGAGGCATCGCCCCGATGCATCGCATCGAGAAACAGATCGAGATGTTCATGTTGCATCAATTGGCTCCATGAAAAATATCAGGGGGCGCGCATTGGTTCGCGCGCAGGCGATGATCCGTTGCCATTTAACCCGCGAAGCCGCCGCCTGGGGGGCTGAGCAGAACGTTGCCGTCTTTGTCGATGGTTTTCAGCTCGCCCTTATTGACGCGCATGAGCAGGTCCTTCACACCCGGCATTGCCTCGGAAACCGGTGCATCCCCAGCGACTATTGCCAGCAGCTAGCCGTGCGATTCGCCCGGGATGGGCACCAGGCATTCAAATCGCCGTGGCACACCCGGCGGAAAGGAAATCGTGTCGTAGGGATCCAGTTCCACGGTCTCATCGTGCGCCGGACTGGCTTCCCAGATAAATCGCCAGCGGCCGCCAATCGGGATGAGCGTCTCGTTGGTGTCGTGGTTGTGCAGGACCGGACCGTTGCCCTTTTCAGCCTTGAGCCAGCCGACGCTGAACCCGGCTTGCGGACTGATGAGAGCAGGCGTATCGTCGCCGACCGGATTGACTGCCTCATTTCCCTGCGGCGGTTCGAAGCCAAACACGTTCAAGATGAACTTTCGATGTCCTTCGATGTTGCTGTCGGGCAAGCCCTGGTCGGAACCGTGCAGGTCATTGAATCGTGCAACATACTGGTTAAGCATTTCGTCGCGGGATACCCATCTGATGGGAAGCGTCATCACAATCTCCGTCTACGCGGTAAAGGTCGTAAAAGGAATGTCCCCAAGTACATTCGAGAATGAGTCAGGCTGTCGTCAGCCGGTGAAGGAGGAGGGTGGCAACCGTATGTGGACGCTGGATCGCTGGCTGGTGACCTCCACCCTGAATACACAGCTGCAAACTCCCGGCGTGACGCTCGCGTACGGCGTAGCGCATCGGTGCCGGCATTGACGGATCGTGATCGTCGTCAATGACCACCACTGCGCTATCGGGGAGCGGGACCTTTGGCAGCGGCCTTGCGCGCACCAACGCAAGCAGCGTGGCCCTGAGCAATGCTTCGTTTGTCGGCTGAAGCTCGGTAAAGGTTTGCAGTGCCTTCTCGCCTTCATCCGTCGTCATGGATCGCTGACCAGCAATCAACTGGTTTGCGTTGACCGTCTCGATCTCGTGAACGTCCGGCAGCTTGCCTTGCATGACCGTCGCATCGAAGAGCGTGTTTGCAAGAAACAGTTGATGTACCATTCCTGGCTCGGCCAATGCGAAAGCCTGTGCAAAAATATCCGCCGAGAGAAGATCCACAGATACTCGTGGCGGGAATGCCGAGTTCTCCGAGCACGCTCTTGATCGACCGCGCCATCTCATCGGCTTCGGCAACGGGCGGCGGTGTGGCCATGACGAGATCAAAAGTTTCTCCGATCAGGGAGGCCAGTTCGAAGAACGTATCGCCACCCGTCTGTATCCCGGGCAAAAGCAACACCGGGCAGGCGGACCGGCCTGTCCTCCGCCAGGTCCATGATTGCCTGTCAACGATAGTGGAGTGCAACGGGTACTTGGCCTGCACCGCGTGTAACCGCGATTCAAGTGCGCCTGTTCCGGCAACGTAAGGGGCGGTGCATACCTGCACGGTGTGTATATTGCCCGTCATCAATCCGTTCTCCCGCGTTCAGGATCGGTGCCACCACCGGTGGTGGCAGCAGCCTACGCGGTCAGGGTAGGTGATGATGAGGATCGTGAGATATGGGTAAGTCCCGCAATCGAGCCAAAGGGGCAGCATTCGCGGCCTCTGGCTCGTACGCTATGTGAGATGACGGGAAAATGGTAAGTCCGTAAAAAGGGGCGCCTGGAACTCCGCGATCTGAGCGGATCGGCTATGACTGACCGCTGTTGCGCCGGCGCGTGACGGACCTGTCGCGGTTGGGCAGACTTTCAATTACCCACACTTTTGCTGAGAAACCCGGTAGACGCCATATCCCGTGCGCGAGCGAGATGGCGCGCAACGATTGCTGTCCGTCACATGATCGTGAAGTCCATCGGGACTTTGCGTGTTGTATGTCATCTTGCATGGCGGCGCAGGCGCGGTCTCGAATCGTTGCTCGACGGCGGGCAGCATCACGCCGCGCGCGACGTCATCCCGACTCAATGGGCGCCAAGCCAATCCTTGACGTAATCGGCGACAACCTGCTCTGACTGAGGATGAGATCCGACGCCGGGTCTGCCGACTGAGTATGGCGGAGGAGCAATAATTTGTCACAGACAGGATATTTGTTCAGATTTCGGATTTATCTGTTGGGCAGTGTACTTGGGGTAAAGAAAATTTCAGATTGTCCGATATGCAGACAGGATCTTTCTTGTTTAACGTTTGATTTCCTGCGAGGCAAATATTGGATAAGTCAGAGGGCAAGCCGTCGTTGATAAGAACCGGTATCGATTTAAGTAAGGTCCGCGATTGCGAAGAAACGTACCTTTCGCGCCGCCGGCAATCGGTTGGGGTTCGCAAGCAGTCGGCTATCGGGCTCGCGCTCTCAGGAGGCGGTGTTCGATCTGCATGTTTCGCGCTCGGAGTGATCAACTGGATGGAGCGATCAGGGCAGTGGGAGCGCATTGACTATATTTCCAGCGTTTCCGGTGGGGGTTACGCAGCGTCCGCTGTGTTAGGCATCCAGACCGGTGGAGAGGAGAAGGCCGATGATGTGACCATGGCGGAAACGGTACTTGCAGAACTGAATCGCGACGACGAGGGATATATCCGATTTTCGTTGCTGACCGTGCTGGCAACGATTGCACTATGGCTTGTGTCCATGGTGTTGTCCTTGGCTCCGCTTCTGCTTCTGGTTGGCCAGTCCGGCCCATTGGTCATGGACAGTTTTCCAACGCTCCGTGCTTTTGATCGGTATGTGTCGGGAATCGGAGGGGCGCTTCTACTGATGATCGGCGTATGTCAGCTAGCGTTGTCGCGGTTTGGAAAGCGACCCGCGCCCGTTGGTCAGCCCTGGTTCTTTCTTGCCGCGATATTCTTCGCCATTCAGGTTGCATATTGGGCCGGGCATCCGCAATCGGGGCAGCGACAGCCGATCGATCTGACAGGAGTGCCATACATAGCGACATGTGTAGTGGCGGTCTTGATCTGGGTCATCGTTGGCGTGGCATTAAGCATACGTCCTCGCCTACCTGCCATCACGAGGTTCCATCGTGGTGCGCGCTACGCATTGGCCTTTACTGCCATCCTGTCTGGCGGATTGCTCATGGAGGTGGTCATGCGCGGTTTGACGCGCCACGCTGTCGCTGTGGAGTTGAACTTCATCTACTGGCTCTCCTTGCTGACTGTGGTTGCAGCGATGCTGGCCAATCCGAACTGGTTCTGCTTGACGGTGCGGATCTATTATGAAGGCTTGCTACGCAAATTTGGGCGTGGCATGGATCAGCCGGTGCATTTTACTGGTGGCTGTCGTGAGGCTCCTATTCATCTGATTAACTGCTTTTCACAGTCGCCTGTTGCACGCGATGACGAAAAGAAGCAGCGACGTGGTGGGGAAAATTTCTGTGTCAGTCATCGCTATTGTGGAACCAACTCCGGTGGGTATTTTCCGACGAAAGAATGGCATGTCGGAAACAGGAAAAAGAGATGGGAGCATCAGTGGACCTGGCGGCTTGCGGCGACGTCAGGGGCCGCATTTGACATCCATCCTGTCAGGCAAAGCCCCTTATGGAACTCCCTCCTGACCGTGTTCAACATAGGACTTGGGGTGTGGGTGATCAATCCGGGCTTCGATCCCGAGCGCCGCACGTGGAGGCCGACCTTTTTTCTGAATTTCATGGCGGCACTTGGCGTACATAACAACAGGACAAAATGGATGCGCCTCAGCGACGGCGGCCATTTCGAGAATCTCGGGATATATGAGCTGATTGCCCGGGAATGCATGGACATCGTAGTGGTGGATGCGGGGCACGATCCGAACTATGAATTTGCAGATCTGGCTTACGCGATCGAGCGATGCCGGGACGACTTCTGCGCCGTGATCGACATTCCCGATCTCTTTCCACGCGAGACGAGGAATGATATCCAGAAGGTGATTCTGACGGGGACCGTTCGCTATAACGACAAGCCTCAGTTGGGCAAGCTCACATACATCAAACTGGGTGTGGAGAGCTGGCATTCACTTCCACTTCGGCTCCGGTCGTCGATCGATCGGCATTTCCCTCACGAGCCGACCACCAATCAGTTTCCTACAAGGGACTTTATCAACGCCTACTATCGCCTCGGCGAAGAGACGGCAACTCAGGCTCTGCCTGTAACGAATGATTCAGTTCCGGGTGCTCTCGTTGCCGCAGTTGCATAACTGTTGGCTGATGCCTTCGAGCCGGGACGGGGCGAAATAGAACATGTGGCGAACGGCGCCCAAAACCGGCGCAAGCCTATCCTGCCGTTCCTTGTTTTTGTGTTGTTCAGTTTGTCGTCCGCAAAATCCCATGTGCAGGGTAGCCTGCTGCTGCGCAAAAAAGCGATTGCCCGGCGCAAGAAAGACGATCCATCGACGCAGAAAAATGAACCGCTCGTTGGGGGATATGGGCAACACCTTGCGGGTAGATCTCTCTGCGCGCGCAAATCGGCCAATCAATTGAAAACGTGAAGCCATGAGTGCTGGCGCAATATGTAGAAAGCGGGATTACGTGCGTCGCGCAGAAAAATTCAAACGGGGTGTTGGCTTTCGACACTAGTCGCCTGTTGCTTCCGCAGCTTGAGGGTGCGAGGTATTGCCGAGCAGAGCAGGAAAAACGCTGTTCGGCAGGGCGATCGAATCGAATCCCGCGATTGCCCGGCGCAACATGCAGGACTGAGGTTTCCCTCAGCGCGCAATGTTTCTACCATCGGAACCACTGCCGAAACGAAATCGTTGATGGCTCCACAGGTAGCCCGTGTGGTCGTGCCATTTCTCGTGCGAATCCTTTGTGTTTGTCCCCACACAATCGCGAAAAAAATTTACTGTTCCGGCCAGTTCCTCTGCATTCCATTGTGTTCCCGTGTCCCGATTCAGCCTGGATTTAGGGTATTGACGATCACCGGCAACCGTTTGCAAGATGGCATTCAGGCCGTACACCGGAGCGAGTCATGCCGATGGTGAAGAGCTTTACCCAGGCGCAATGGGATGCCGCCTCGCGCCGTCTCGATACGCTGCAAGCAAAGCCTGCGCATGAGCATCGCGTCAATGTCCGGGATGCAATCAGGTCTATGCAGGCCCAGATCAGCAGCGCCCAGAAGAAGGGGTACACGCTGGAGGAAATCGTGCAGCAGCTTGCGCAGGATGGCGTCGAAATCAGCGCAAGCACGTTGAGATACGCGATGCAGCGCGCGGCGAAAGAGAGTCGACCTGTGCAGGCGGAAGCGGCCGCAGTGCCGAGAGCGACAACGGCAACACGCGCGAAGAAGGGTAGTCAAAAACATTCATCAGATGCCGGCAACAAGCCTGCCGGGAAAACGCAGGATGGGAGAAGGGCAGTCAGTCAGCAGGGATCAATGGTGATTCGGGACGCGTTCTCGTTCGAGATCACGCCCGATGTTGAAAACTTGTAGAGGGCTCAAATGGACACGACGATTTCCCCCATTTATCTGGTTGGCGGCAGCAAGGGCGGTGTGGGCAAGAGCTTTGTATCGCTTGCGCTGGCCGATTATCTCCAGTGTCAGGATATCCATGCCGCGCTGGTTGAAACCGACACCTCAAATCCGGACGTCATGAAGGCGGTTCAGGACGAGATGCATTGCGTTGCCTATAGTCTGGATGATGCAGACGGCTGGATTGGCCTCGTCAATTTCTGCGACGGACACCGGGACGCGGCAGTAATCGTCAATACGGCGGCGCGTAATCAGGCAGGTGTTGCGCGATTTGGTGCGATGCTGGCCGGTACGTTGGGCGAGCTTCAGCGCCGACTAGTCGTCCTGTGGGTGATTAACCGGCAGCGCGACAGTCTCGAACTGCTGCATGGTTTCAGCCGGACCTTCCCCGATGCGCTATCACACGTTGTACGCAACGGGTACTTCGGCACGCCGGACAAGTTCACGCTGTATCAGACCTCGGAGCTTCGCAAAACCATTGAGAAGAAGGGCAAGTCGCTTGATTTTCCCGAACTCGCGGATCGGGTTGCCGACGAACTGCGTGGTCAGCGTCTGTCGATACGCAAGGCTGTCGAGACGATGCATATCGGCGAACGGGCGGAGTTGCTGCGATGGCGCGCGCTGTGCGGAACGATGTTTGACAGGGTGTCGGTCGATGGGTAACAGGCGGGGCAGGCCGCCGGATGAACTTGCCCGCCTGTTTCTCGACGTCACGGGCGAATTACCCAACGACGCCAGTATGTTGCGGATGCGGCGGGTGTCGGGGGCGCTGAACCTGCGCGATAACGATGCGCTGTGGTCTGTGCTGGTCATGCTTGAATACTATGGGCGGCTCTATGAGGCGATGCCGGAACGCATCCGGCAGGCGAGCGCAGGCAGTCTCGATGCGGTACGTGCCGAGACGGGCACGGCGGCGGATGTGCTGATGGCGCAGCATCGCGACGCGCTCGCGCGCTGCAAGGCGACGATTGAACTGGCCGAGCAGATGATCAGCGAGCACGAAACGCGCTATCGGGCCGCGCTCGCGGAATTGAACAGCGAGGCTTTGACGTTGTTGTCGGAACGGGCCGCGAACCGGATTGCTCATGCCGCAGGCAACCGGCTCGTGGGTGCGATGGCTATCGCGGCGCGCGAGCAGCGACAACGGTTCCATGCTTCAGTGGCGTCGTATGAGCGGGTTGCCGCACGGCGGTTCGTGAGGTTGTGTTACGGGCTGGCAATCGGCGGGCTGGTTGTGATGATGCTGGCGGCGGGCGTGGGCGGGCTGGCAGGTTGCTGGGCGAGCAGCCATTCTGTGCGGGCAGACGGTTCGCCGTCAGCCCGCACAGCCTACACTCCATCGGTCTCGCCTTCCATGAACGCGGTGGCGTGGCGGAGCATGCCTGCTGCCGCGTCGTTCTGATCGAAGGCAATCATCGGTGCCCGGTAGCCTTCATCTTCTGCGCGGGCGAGCGCCAAGTCGTAGTGCTGCCTCTCGTTGTATTGGAGGTCAGTCACCTCGACGAACGTCAGATAGAGGTCGGACGAGCCCGCTGCATTGGTGGCGAGCACGGTCATGCGGATGCGGTTGGTCATGATGGTTTTCTCCGTCGGATAAGCAGGCAGCGGGTACGGACCTGTCGCCTGCCTCGCCCCGTTGCCGGGGCGAGGGGTAGGGTCAGGTCGCGCGCGGGCCAGATTGCGTGCCGTTCATGCCATCCGCAGTGGGGAAGGGCCACGGCGTCAGCGGGCCGCTGGCGACGGGAGCGGCTTCTGCGTCGGCAGGTGTGGTGTTGATGTGTTCCGTGCCGGTCCCGGCATGCGGTTCCGTGTGGCCGTCTTCACCTTCCGGCGCTTCGTTCCCTCCGTCCCCGGTATCGGCATCGTCGTTGTCGTCCTCATCCTCGTCGTCGTGGCTTTCCCACGAAGGCGTGGCCGGGATTTCGCGATCGGTGAGGATTTCCGGGACCCATGCGGCTTTCACAAGCCGCAGTTCAGCGGCGGCTGCCGCGTCGGCCTTCTTCATCTTGCCGAGGTCGGCGGCCACCTTCGGCGACACGGCGCTGGCGACGACCTCCGCGATGCGCGCCTTGCTGACGTGATCGAAATACGAGGCGCGCGTGGGCGTCCAGTACCGCGTCATGTCAAGGTTCAGTGCACTCGCGAGCGCGTTGATGGCGTGAGGTTTTTCGTCACCCGCGACGCCGTCAAGCAGCGCGCCGGTGCAGAAGGCAAGCAGGTCGAGCAGGGTCGTGCGGGCGTCCTGTTCGATTAACCATGGCAGCAGGTCCGTGCGCCGCGCAGGGAGTTCGCGTCCCCACCGCTCGCGCTGTGCCTCGATGAGACTCCACGCAGTGCTCGTGGGCAGATCGTCTGCCGCGCCGAGCAGACTATCGCGGTTGCTCGTGCAGGACAGTTTCAGCGAATGTGGTGCGAAACGCGTCCCATATCCCTCCGGAAAGACTTCCGGGATCAGGCGTTGCAGGATGGCGGCAAGGGCGACGGTCGGCTGCGCGATCAGCTCTGCGTGAACAGCGGCGGTGCGATGCGCAGTGAGGCGCTGGCAGAGCTTCGCGCCGTGGACCGGCTTTTCCTTCGCCTCGGGTTCATGTGTCTTGCCGGATGCGCGTTCAGCTTCCGGCGTGCCGGTTACCGTTGCGCCGACCGTATCCAGTGCCGCGCCGTTCTCGCGGCGCACCAGACCGCGTTCGATGACCAGTTCGCCCTGCGGGCTTACGATCACGAATGCGCCCGCTTCGGCCATCTGCTGCGCGTCCCATGTTTCCGCGCGGCTTTCGAGCGCGATAATGGCCGCGTTCACCCTGTCGATTTCGGTTTCGAGCTGTTCGCCTTCCTCGTACGCGTTTTCATCGCCCTCAGACAATGCTTCGAACTTTTCGGCCAGTTCATCCTGCTGCGCGGTGAGCGCGTCCATTTCCCGCTGTTCGTCGTCGGTGAAGGGGCGCTGCACAGGTTGCAGTCTGCCGTAGCGGTTCAGTTCGAACACGTCGCGCTCGATACGCTGTTCGGTCCAGCCCCACCCTTCGGCCCGGACTTCTTCGGCGGCGGCGTCGAGCTTCTCGGCGGCGAGGCGTTGCAGCAGTTCCGCGTCGGCAATGTAGCCCGCGTTCTCGTCGTCGCTGAAGAGATCACGTCTCACGTAACCTCCCGCTGCTTCATAGGCGTCCAGCCCCACGAAGCGCACCAGACGGCTACGGTTCGCATCAATCTCGGTGCGCGTGATCGCCTGCCGCAGATAGTTGGGCTGACGTTGCCACTCGTTTGCTTCGAACCAGATGTGCTCCTGCGTTTCGTGATTATCGGTGAGCGCGAGCGCCGAAAGCTGGTCGAGCGTGATGGCGTCCTCGCGCAGCAGGGCAAGCAGCTTTGGGGAGGCGTTGGCGAGCTTCATGCGTCGTTTGATCGTGATCGGTGCGGCCGAGAAAAGCGCGGCGATGTAATCGATGCTGCGACCCTCCTCAGCGAGCATCCGGTAGGCGCGCAGCACGTCGAACGGATCAAGTCCTTCGCGTTCGCTGTTCTCGATCAGCGAAATGGCAAGGGCTTCGCCCTCGCTGACGATGCGCACCGGCACCGGATAATCGGAGGCGATGTGTTTCTGCTCGAACAGCAGGTCGAGTGCGGCCTGTCGACGCTGACCGGCACAAACGCCAAACTTGCGATGTTTGCCGCGCGAGCCCTTCACTTCGTGAACAATCAAGTTCTGCAACAGCCCTTTTGCCCTGATGTTCGTGGCGAGCGAGTCAATGCCCGACAGCGGTTTTGTACGGGCATTGAGCGGCGAGCGCCGCAGGGCGGAATACGGTACGGATACGACCGGCTGCTCGTTGCCGAAACTGGTTTCGAGCAGCGGCGCAGCATTGGCCGTCGAGTCTGTGACGGTGTCGGCTTTGGCGGCGTTTGCGGTGTCGTTCATTTGCGTGTTGACTTCGGCTTGCATGATTTGCTCCAGATAGGGAAAGGAAGGTTCCGGGTCACGGTGCTGCGGCTTGCCATCAGGAATGACCCGAATAGGAGTCCTGATGGTATGGACCGGAGTCGGGCAGCGATGGGCCGCTGCCCGTGCCGTGCTTACGCCTTCATCTGACGCATCGCGTCCGCGAGCATCCACAGCGCGCGGTTCAGTTTCACGTTCTGGTCGATGCCGGTGACGGGGCGGGTGGACATGGAGCGTCCGCTGCGCGAGCGCCCGTGCAGTCCGCCTTTTGTTAAAGATTCTTGAATGCGGTTAAAAACCGTCCAGAGATCGTCGCGGCGGTCCTCGAAGCGGCGCACGTTGAGCAGTTGGCTTTCTGTGATCGGGGCGGCGCTTCCTTGTCGGTCGGGTCGTAGCGCAGGGCGAGGGCCGAGCGGGCGAACGCGTGCTGTTCGTCACGGATGAGTGTCACGGCGCGCATGCCGTCCTTCTGTTCGCGGATCAGGTCAAAGCCGTCGAGCACGTCGAACGCGCCGTTGACGACGTTCTGCACGATGTTGCCCCTGTGAGGGACGCGGACCTCGCCCACGGTTTCGCCCGCAACCATGCCGTTCTGGCAGACGAAGCGATAGACGCCACCGAGTAACTGGAACCCGCTGCTTCCATCGTGCGAGTTGAGGAGGATGATTTCGTTGACGTCCTCGCCGGTAATCTCGCTCGCAGGGCGCATGCGGATCAGATGCTTGGTGAATTCGCGCTTGTCCTGAGCGCGCACGCGGGTCTGGCACACCATGAAGGGCTGGAAGCCCTCGTTACGCAGGCCACGCAGCACGTCGATGGTGGGGATGTAGGTGTATCGCTCGGAGCGGCTTTCGTGCTTGCCGTCCGCGAAAATCGATGGCGCGACGCGGCGGATCTGGTCGTCCGAGAGCGGGGAATCGGCGCGCAGCATCGGGGAGCCGTAACGGAAAGAGGATGCGAGTTGCATGGCAGTCTCCACAGTCAAGGTTGAGGTCTGAAACCGGGCGGAGGAATGCGCCGTGCCGTTGCGGCTGGACACCTTCCGGTGGAACTCGGGGTTGGCCTTGCTGCCGCCAGGCTCCCGGGTTTCCGCCCGTGCGACTGAAGGAGCCGATCGCGGGCGGGCGTCAAGGAAAAAGGCGAGGGAGGGGTGCGGGCAACACGGTCCCTCGCCCCTTGATGCCCGCCCGCGATCGGCTACGGTCGCGGGTCAAGGGCGGTAACCAGGGAGCCGGATGCATGCCGCGTCCCGGGTGGACCGGGCAGCGGTGCCGCGGATGCGGCATCTTCCTCGAAGGCGACGGGGCTATCTGCTGCGCCAGGGATTGATGCCCGTCAGGGGCGAGACGCGGAACGGGGCTCGACGCGCAGCGCGAAAGCCCGGTCACGACGCGTGAGCGGCGAGGGGCGCCCGACGTTGACACGGGTGGCGTGGCCAGCGCATGCGCCAGTTACGATCCATTGCCAGCGGACCAGGCCGCAGGTCTGAGACGAGGCAGTGGTCAACGCCCAGTTCCCGTGTTTGTCTCGCGGTACGGCGCGGGTACCTTCGCCACAGGTCGTTATTTCAACGTTGCTGTTGCGCGCACACCGGCGTCTTGATGGGATAACATGCCTATTCCTGACAGTAAAAGATTCAGAACGATGGGAAAAGGAATCAGGATGCGGTCCGCACTGGACCGACGGGGAAAGGCGTGGACTGTTGAGGCGTTGCAGACGCTTCATGACGGGCAGCGGGAGATACCGGATCTTGTCTGCGATCATCCGCCATGCGGATGTGCGGTGCGTTTCGTGCATCGTTACCAGCAGAACCGCTCCAACCGGATCGAGCCAATCGATGTGCCCGCCTACATCGGCCTGACCAGTGATTCCGAGCATGTCGCCGGATGCCGCTATGACGCGCCGGGACGGTTGACGGCGATCGTCGCGCAGTCCGATCCGGATTTCGTGAAGGCACTCGATACCGGCAAACGCGAACTGCGACTGCTCGTGCTTCACAATGGCCTGCGCGGCAAGGGGCTTTCCGGCACGACGCCGGTCCGTCCCGGCACGGGTGCGGGGACGCCGGGCGGGAATGCCACCATCGATGTTGTCCAGTCAGAGAAGAAGCTCTCGGGTTACGTGCGAACGACGGCCGACCTCGTCGCCCTTCGCGCGTTATGCGAATCGGATACGTTCCTCGCGTCGGAACTGATTCTGCGTTTCGGTACGCGACGCATCGCATGGAAGGACTTCTTTTTCGAGCGTGAGCGGTACGACGAAGCGTGGGAACTGGTGAGGCAGGGCGGGACGAACGCTTTTCCGATCGCGCTGGCGGCGACCGTGCGCTCGCACTACGTCCCGTCACCGGGAGAGAAGTTCAAGAATGCTTTTCTGAACTGTGACGCGCTCTACCGGAAAACCGCTGCTCCAGACCGTGTCGAGACGTTCGAAGTCAGCATTGCCCATGAGGACGCGAACTGGCTTTTGAGCTTTCCAGTGGGCGCCGCCATCGTCATGTTCGGCATCTGGCGGGCGCAGGACAGGGTGGAAAAGACGGCTAAGGACCCTCGCAATCCGTCCAGGGCCGTCACCTATGTGACGCACAAATTGATGCTTGAGCCGAAATTCCGGCGCCAGGTTACAGGGGCCGAAGATTGACAGGTAAACGGCATAGCGTTCGTTCATGTTGCTGGCGAACCAAGGCATGGAGCAGACCATGGCGGTTTGTCGACGCGTGGGCGTTATTCCAATGCGTCCGGGGAGGAACGGCGGAAGCTTTGAAGCTGTATCCTCCCTGCAGTGCTGTGCGGGCGAACACGTAGCGAGATTGCCAAAATTTTTTCGGAAATAGGGGCTTGGTGACAATGATGAGTCGGGGGTCAGAATGGCGCAGGTGGGAGCCACATATTCACGCGCCCGGTACCGTCATGAACAATCAGTTCAACGGACCGACAGCATGGGAGGACTATCTCACTGCCCTGGAAAATGCGACGCCCGCTATCGAGGCGATTGCAGTCACTGACTATTACGTTACCGATACGTATGAGGCAGTGTGCCGGCACAAGGTTGCAGGCCGCTTGCCAGGGGTGAAGCTCGTCTTCCCGAATGTCGAGCTTCGACTCGACGTTGCCACTGCCAAGGGGGGCTTCGTCAATCTTCACCTGTTTGTGAGTCCCGACGACCCGAAGCATCTGGAGGAACTTCAGCGGCTGCTGTCCCGCCTTCAGTTCAATGTGATGCAGGATCGCTTCGACTGTACGCGATCGGAGCTGATCCGCCTTGGGAAGAAGGCCGATCCGAATATCACTGATGATCGGGCAGCGCTCGCCTACGGAGCTAACCAGTTCAAGGTGAATTTCCAGCAGTTGCGTGAGGTCTTCAGCGAAAGCGGATGGGCAAAGAAGAACATCCTGATTGCTGTTGCGGGCGGAGCAAACGACGGCACATCCGGCGTTCGTGAGGCGGCCGATCAGACGATCCGGCGCGAGATCGAGCGTTTCGCTCATGTGATCTTCGCCAGCAGCGCGTCACAGCGAGAATTCTGGCTCGGCCAGCGTGGCCTCGGACCCGCAGAAATCCACGCGCTGTATGGGGGCCTTAAACCGTGCCTGCACGGAAGTGACGCGCACAAGCTCGAAGACGTCGCCACCCCATTCGGCGATCGCTTTTCCTGGGTCAAGGGCGGACTGGAGTTTGACTCGCTCCGGCAGGCATGCATCGATCCCGGCGGACGCGCCTATGTCGGCTCGGAGCCGCCTGCCACCGCGACGCCATCGCAGGTCATCGCTCAGATCGAAATACAGGACGCGCCTTGGGTCAACACGCCGGTCATTCCGCTCAATCCAGGACTGGTGGCCATCATCGGCGCGCGCGGGTCCGGCAAGACCGCGCTCGCGGACATGATTGCGGCCGGCTGCGATTCGATTTCCAGCGAAGCGTGGCATGCGAATGAATGGGCGAATCCTTCTTTTCTCGTCCGCGCTCGCGAACTGGTCGGAAACGGGAAGGTGAAGGTCAGTTGGGCGGCGGGTGAGGCAAGTGTCCGCAGGCTCGATGGGACCGATGCAGATGGCCCCGCTGTTTACGAGCGGGTGCGCTATCTCTCCCAGCAATTCGTGGAAGAGCTGTGCTCGTCAAACGGATTGACCGACGGGCTCCTGCGGGAAATCGAGCGGGTCATTTTCAACGCGCACCCCGACGAGTCGCGCGATGGGGCATTGGATTTCGAGGAGCTACTCGAACAGCGCGCATCACGGCATCGCCTTGCGCGTGAACGCGAGGCCGAGGCTGTATCTCAGCTTTCCGATCTGATCAATAATGAGCTGGAAAAGGAGAAGCTCCTCTCCGGCTTCGAGAGCCAGGCCGCACAGAAGAAAAAGCTGGTTGACGCCTATACGGCAGACCGGGCGAAGCTTGTCTCGGCGGGCAGCGAACGGCGCGCCCAGCGCCACACGGAACTCGGAACAGCCGCAAACGAGCTGCGATCAAAACTACGTAACCTTTCCAGCCAGCGGCAGACATTCCTCGCCATGCAGGACGAGGTGAAGGATCTCCGCGTCAACCAGGCCCCCGACGCTTTGCGCCAGGCTCAGGTGCGGCATCCTCACAGTGGCATGTCGGACGAGCAGTGGGCCTCGTTCCTGCTCGATTACAAAGGTCCGGTGGACGACAATCTTGCCGGTTACGTGAAATGGGTCGATGGCGAGATCGCATTAGTCAAGGGCGTCGCCCCGGCACCGGGCGATCCCAACAAGCCCTTCTTCCCGGATGACGCCGATCTCAGCAAGCTGCCGCTCGCGATGCTCGAGGCGGAAATGGCGCGTCTGGAGAAACTGGTCAGCGCCGACAAGGAGACACAGCGGAAATATACGGCGCTATCCGGTCGCATCACGAAGGAGACGGCGGCCTTGCAGGCGCTCAACAACAAGATCAGGGACGCTCAGGGTGCGAAGGATCGTGCGCGCGAACTCCAGAAGGAGCGCGAGCAGGCCTATGGCCGGGCGTTCGACGCACTGATCGCCGAACAGACGGTGTTGGGAGAGTTATACGCGCCGCTGATGGCCCGGCTGGCCGCTGCGTCCGGTACGCTGAAGAAGCTGTCGTTTTCCGTCGCACGGGTGGCGAACGTGGATGAGTGGGCGGCTGAGGCGGAGGACAACCTCATCGATCTCCGGATGGCCGGTGCGTTTCGTGGGAAAGGTACGTTACTTCAGAAGGCGAATGACGTGCTTAAGGGCGCGTGGGAGTCCGGTGATTCCGCAGCGGTGCGCGCTGCGATGGCCGAGTTCCGCCATCTGTATCAGAAGGATCTCCTTGAGCATTCACCGGTGGCGCAAAGCGAGCAGGCAGAGTTTCGTGCCTGGTCCAGACGCTTCGCGCAGTGGCTGTTCGGCACGGATCATATCGCGGTGCGCTACGGAATCGACTATGACGGCGTCGATATCCGCAAGTTGTCTCCTGGCACCCGCGGCATCGTGCTGCTCCTTCTTTATCTGGCGCTCGACGACAGCGACAACCGCCCGCTGGTGATTGACCAGCCCGAAGAAAATCTCGATCCGAAATCGGTTTTTGAGGAGCTGGTTCATCTCTTCGTCGAAGCGAAGGCGTATCGCCAGGTCATCATGGTGACGCACAACGCTAACCTCGTGATCAACACGGATGCAGATCAGATCATTATTGCGGAGTCGGGACCCCATCCGCCAGGAGCGCTTCCGCCAATTACCTACAAATCCGGTGGGCTTGAAAACGCAGAGATCCGGAAATTGGTGTGCGATATCCTGGAAGGCGGAGAAGGTGCGTTTCAGGAGCGAGCGCGCCGCCTGAGAGTGCGCCTGGAAAGATGACATTTGCCCCAATGCTTCGACGTTTGGCTACCGGCATTGCCTCAGCAAGATTGCTCGACGCTCTAGCCTGCGGGCAGTCTCGTCTTGTTGGCCTGATGCGGCAGTCTGCCGGACATGCCGGTCATGTAATGTTGCACAAGCTCACCTCGGCCGATGTGGTCGAAGACGACGGCCCACATGCGAAGCTTGCCGCGGAATACTCAGCGGACGAATCGCTTGCGTGATTCCGGTTTAGGCAACTGAACGCTTCAGGCGTTGCGCGATAGACCGGGATTCTGACAGGTGTCTGAAGACCAGATCGTGTGGTGTATTCAATATATGAACACTTGTATCTATTGTCGGGGAACGGGGCCTTTCACCGACGAGCACGCTATCCCTGCAGGGCTGGGCGGCGACGATCGTCGATTCATGCTGAAAGAACTAGTTTGTGCCACCTGCAACACCAAGGTCTTCTCGCCGCTGGAGGCTGCGTTTCTCAGGTCTTCTCCCGTCGCCGTCGCGAGAATGTTCTCACAGTCCTCTGGTCGGCGTAGAGGTTCGAAGCGAAATCCACCCAGCATCCAGGCGGAGCAGAAATCGATCATAACCGCAGATGGACAGGTAGTCGAAATAGAATTGGGCGCAACTGGACGCCCCATCGTTCTGCCTCAGATCCATCTCACCGGTGGGCTGAACTGCAGCACTCACGCAACCGATCACGATCAGCTCGTCGCCTTTCTCGAGGCTCTGCGCGGACGTCTCATAGACACGGTCGCGGTAGTGGCGAAAGGAACCCATTCGAGCGACCGCTTGATAGTGACGACTTTCGATCTTCGCAACGGGAATTACGAATTTTCGTCAACTGAAAATGCAGAAAGGCCGCCCAACATCTACATATGGCACAGCGCCATGGATCCAGAGAGTCAAGGTCGATCAGCTCTCGGGCCAAGAATCTTTGGTCGATCTGCGGGCCAAATCGGGATGCGTTTGCCTGCGGGCTTTAGCAAGGAGCAGGCACTAACCCTGTTTCGGAAGGCAGCACATCAGATTAAAACGTCAGAAGCAGTTTCTAGCGATGTGCATCAACCGCTGGTGCATGTCGGCTCCATGCGAGTTGATATATTTACCCAACCACGCGTGCTCGCGAAAATAGGAATCAATCTTTTAGCGTTTTCTCTCGGGGCAGAGTACGTTACGCGAACCGATTTCACATCGGTCAAGAATTCGATCATGCATAACGATCCCCAGATGGGAATCACTCCGCTAGAGAGGGCGAACACTTTTGCTCCGATGTTTGTGGCCGTACCGGAGAACCTGCACGTGTTTGCATTGGTCTCCGTTGGTGGTTCGATCGCTCTCATCACGCGCCTCTACGGATCCATATTCGATGTGGTGTTGCTGAGCCAGACCGTCCGGCAGCCTCCCGGAGATTTTCCGATCTTTTTCACTGCGGACTATACGTCTCACCAGGTAGAGATGCTTTCGCTTCGGGAGTTCGCGACAAAATATCCGCCACTCGGACGGCTGCGTCGATACTGAACTGTGGCAAGCGCCTGAGGCCGCCGCCCGTTACCCCTGAGCCGTGATTGCAAACAGCGATAGACCCCGCAGCCTGCGGTGGCGGAGCATTCTCCTCGAGGCACTGCCAGTTAGCCAGTCAGCCCAATGTCGTGTGCGAACGCGCGTCTGGTACACCGTCGCACTGTGCCGGCATCCCGGCCAGATGTCGATGGGGTCGGATCGTGCCGCGCCTGTCGGCCCGGTGCGACCGGGCCGTGACGGATCAGTCCGTCCGCGAGGACGGTCGGCGAACGCTTGATGCGACACTATTTATGCCATTGCGAAATTAAGGCAAGTTAGCCAATTAAGGCAAAAACAGGTAGAATCGGTCGCTGTAAGGGAAACTGTGCGGGAGAGACGTCATGCCAATCAACTTTGGTTCACGTGAGTCAGGTGCGTTGGGCCACCAACGCGACGATCAGCTCGCCTCAATTGAACAGGGCGTCGCCAATATGCTTTCCCGGCTGAAGCCGGGTCGCAGTGGTTCCGCCTCTGTGCAGGACCAGCTTCATGTAGCCTTGACCAGCACCGTGGTGTCCGGATTGCCTGCTGTTCCCGCGTCGACTGTTGAGCGGGTGGCGGCGCATTTGCGCAGAAACAATGTGATCGACGAAGCCTTGAAACGCGTGAACACCGCTCACGTCAAGGCGCTGCGCGGAGCAGGTCTTAACGAGTCGGTGCTCGAGTTGCTGCAGTCCTGGGTCGAAATGATGGTTGAAACGCGTCTTCTGCAGCGTCAGATTGAAGTCGAGCGCGTAATTGAGTGTGTGCGCGGCCAGACGCCGCAAGCGGATCCAGCGGTGCTGCAGGAGGATCCGGGGCAATTGCTTTCGGCCGCTGCCATGGGGCAGGCCCTCGGCGGGATTGGAGACGAGACGGTGCGTCAGCGCGAACGGGCGGGAGAGCTTTTTTCGATCCTTCGCCCGGGGCGCAAGCGGGGGCGGGAGTATCCGGCTTTCCAGGCGTGGGCGGGTATTACAGGTGAGCCGTTGCGGCAGGTTCTGAAGGCGCTTGACGAACCGGGAGGCGCCGAGGCGTACGCATTTTTTACGTCGCCCAACGATCTCCTGGGTGGCCTGACACCCATCGAAGCGATGTTCGGCAAGATAGGTTCGGGGAGGGATGTCGACGACGATGCTCGACGGCTCCTGTCGGGATCCCCGAGCGATCGAACGGAAGCAGTCTCTCACGCAGCCCAGGCCTATGCGGCGGTGCTTGCGTCATGAGTGCTGCGTCGCCGGGCGGATTCCGAGGCCGGGACCTGGAACTTGAGCTGCTGGATGCGAACAGTGAACCCCTGGTCCGCCTGTTCGCGCATCCGGGTGGGGATTGGGACCCGCCAGAAGAAAAGTACCGGAACCTGCGAGTCGACCCGCCGGCTGGCCACAAGGATGCGTTTGCGGTTCTTTATACCGGCAACACGCTGGCGACAGTCGCGATCGAGTGTCACATCCTTGCGGCGGACGCGGCTGACCGGTACACGTGGCTGAGGGAGCGAGCCGAAAAATATCGCGTCGTGCGCTATGCCTTCGATGCGCCCGCTGTTTTTGTACCGATCGATGGTCCCCGCAACCGTGCCGCGCTGGGACTTGCCGGCGGTCAGCGGAAATTTGCGGGCTACGAGTCTTATCAGGAGGTAGCGCTTGCGCTGTTCAACCGCTACGGACAGGTCGTTCATGGCCTGAGCTGGGAGTCTTTTCACCGGAACCAGCCGGGGCGTGTCTATGCGCTGTGGCATCACCACAAGACCACGGTGCGGCTGCGGATCATTTCTCCGGATCCGTACCGCGTGCTGGTCGAGGACGACGAATGGAATTCCTTCCTTGCAGCCAACCCTGACGTAGAGGAAATCCGGTAGCGAGGCCGGGGGAACGCGGCGGCGCGCGGCGCTCAGGTTCGAGAATGGGCTGCGCAATCCTGAGCCAGTATGAGTAGCAGGCAACGTCGCACCGGACTCAAAAATCTAGACAACCATAAGACCAGATATGTTTGGTGCTTTGAATCTCGAAAGTGTCAACCACGCGGCGCGACGATTCTGGTTCGGGGCAGTTGCGGCCACAACGGAAGGTGTCCTATGGCGCTGACCATTTCATGGCTCGCTGTCTGGATGAGTATTTCGGCCAATCGCACCCGGGCATATTGACGTGCGGTAATTTCGGAGTCTGATTCGATGGATGGCACTGTCCCCGCGGTTCGAAATGCGTTGTTCATCTCCCATGCGACGCCCGAGGATAATGAGTTCGTGCGTTGGCTCGGGGCCAAGCTGACAGCGATGGGATACGAAGTCTGGGCAGATGTGATGCGTCTGCACGGCGGGATTGACTGGGCGAGAGAACTTGAACAGGCGCTACGTCAGCGCGCAGTCAAGATGTTGCTGGTATGCACGCCCAGTGGACTTGACAAGCAAGGCGTGCGCAACGAGATCGAAATAGCGACGGGTCTCGCGCGTCAGCTTGGCGACGCGTCGTTCATCGTCCCGCTTCGACTGGAGCCCTATGATGCACCTTTCCGCATCGCTCATGCGCAGTATATTGACTTCAGGAAAAGCTGGGCATCGGGGCTGGCGGAACTGACGGAGCTACTCAGGGACTAGGCGGTACCTTCGGGCGCCCCGGGGTCCATGGACGCCTGGCTGCGAAGTCACGCCTTCGGCTCTGCGCGTCTGCTGGTAAAACGTGAGCCTTTAATGTCGAACTGGCTCACAATTCAACGCAACCCGGAACAGGTCTTCTATTGCGAGCCGCCGGTCGGGTCGTCGCTGGAGCGCTTCCAGCATCGCCAGTGCCATTTGTGGCCGGTAGTGCCGCATCGCGCGGGCGTCATAACATTTGCCACGCCCGATGCAGCCGGGTTGATTGGCACTGATCTGCCCGCCAAACAGATTGGAGCAATTCCGACGGATGCGTTCCTGGAGCAGGGCTGGGCTGATTATGGCATTGACGCCTACCAGGCGCGGAACATGTACTCTGATTTGGGCGCGCAGGCGTTCGAAAATTACTGTCGTCGTCGCGGATTGAAAGCGCATGCGGGGGCAGGGAATCGCGCGAGCTGGTGGGGCGACGTCAAAACTGTTCCGCTGGGACAGGTCAAGTTCGACTGGGGTTTCCGGCGAGGTGCGAGACAGATAATCGGGCAGTCCGACAAGCGCAAGGTACATTGGCATTATGCGGTCAACGCCCAGCTTCGCACTTCTCCATTTCCACATGTTCGTCTCGCAGCCCGGCTGATTTTCAGCGAGAACGGGCTCGATGCCATCGCGGATCCACGTCGCGCGCATTCACTTCGCCGGTCGCTGGCCAAGGCGTGGAGAAACGCAAGATGGCGCGACATGCTGTGTGCTTACCTATGGTGGCTGTCGGACACGAAGTCCGATCTAAGCCTGCCGGTGGCGGACGGCGTGGCTATCGCGGCCAGCATTCCGCCAATGCAGATCAGTTGCCCGGTCAGTGTCGACGAGACCGGCGAAGAAGTCGCAGACGAGGACGATCCTGATGTCATGCTTGACGAGTGGGATGATGAGGCCGAGGAGACCGAAGAGTGAGCGATTCGAACTGGCCAAAGATCATGCACGTCGCCGAGCCAAAACTGGCGTTTCGATACGGGCAACAGCTGGAGTACTCACGGGACGGTTTATATCTGTACGGTCCAGTGGACGCGCGAGAGACACCTCGGCAGATACGCTATGGATTCATTGGAACGCAATCAGGTCTTGAGCGCTTCGAACGTTGGGCTCGCGACATGTCGTCGTTCATCGCGACACCTCAGCAGCGACGGGGAGCCAAGGCACTGGAACCGCACCATGTGCCATTCCCTGGATTCTCGGAAGCATTCCATGCCATCTGGTCGTCAAAGCCCGCGACAATCATCTCAGACATTGACGAAGCAGACCTGCACCGCCGAATCCATATCTCGAACCGGTATGAGGCGATCAAGTCTGCAGTCGATGTTTTCGTTGATCGTCTGATCGCAGAGCAGAAACGGAGTGAGGATCCGCCCAGTTTCTGGTATGTGGTCGTGCCTGAGTTCGTCTATGAACTCGGGCGCCCGCAGTCAACGGTGCCCAAAGCTGCCCGTGTCGGCGGCAGGGTAACGCTGACGGAGCGGGACGCACTCAAGCTGGCGACGCAGCCGACGCTGTTCGGCCTGGACGAGCAAGAGGCGGAGATATACAAGTACGAGAAGAACTTCAGGAGGCAACTGAAAGCCCGGTTGCTGAACCATCAGATCGTCACGCAGATCGTGCGCGAGAGCACGCTTGCGCCGAACGATTTCGTGAAATCTAACGGGGAACCGAAGCGTGGGGTCGAGGATGCCGCAACGATTGCGTGGAAACTGGGTGCGGGTTCGTACTACAAGAGTGGGGGGCGTCCATGGCAAATTGCGAACATGCGGCCAGGTGTCTGCTACGTCGGTCTCGTGTACAAGCGGCAAGAGCAGGATGGAACGTCTCGCCATTCCGTGTGTGCCGCCCAGATGTTCCTGTCGGACGGGGAGGGCGTCGTTTTTCGTGGGGCTCTCGGACCCTGGTTCCATCCTGACACGAAGCAGTTCCATCTCGATCAGGAGGCTGCCGCGCGTTTGGTGGGCACGGTTCTCAATGAGTATCGTAATCGGCACGGCAGCGATCCGGCAGAGCTGTTCATTCATGCGAAGGCGTCATTTAGCGACGAAGAGTGGCTTGGCTTCCAGGCGGCATGTCAGGGAACGTCCGCTAACATCGTCGGCGTGCAGATAGCGGATGCATGGGACCAACTGAAGCTGTTCCGGGCAGGTGCCTATCCGGTTATCCGCGGTACGGCAATGAAAGTCAGCGGCCGATCCGCGTTTCTTTGGACATCCGGATTCGTGCCTCGTCTTGCGACCTACATGGGACCGGACACTCCAAACCCCCTGCAGGTCACAATCCGGCGGGGTGAAGCGTCGCTCGACACGGTGATGAGTGATGTATTGGCGCTCTCCAAGATAAACTTCAATACATGCCTGTTTAACGATCGTGAGCCTGTCACCATCAGATTCGCAGATGCGATTGGCGATATCCTTGTCGCGGCGCCTCTCGAAGGCGAGCCAATGCTACCGTTCAAGTTCTACATTTAAGCGCCCTGTGCAAAGGCGAGAAGCGTAGGTCACAGAAGATGCGGTAGCGCCACGCGCGCTGCTTCGCGATATTGGCGAGCAGTTCACATCGAAGATGATGCGTTACGTCCGCCACAATGTCCTCATGGACGCGCGTGTAACACAGACAGCATTGCGTATCGAAGGCGCCGGATTCTGCAAGATCCAGAAATGAAGAAGAACTTGGTAGAGCGCGAAATGGATGAGCTTTTATTCAAGGTTGTTTCTCCTCGCTCGAAGACAGTTGTCTCGACCACAACCTGCCTGGTGCTAGAGCAGGACAACTGGAACGACTACTCTTTCCAGACCTTGTATCACCTCTCCTATCTAGCTTCCGAGGGTACGGACAGGCTCGAGCCGATGCTTATTGGATCGGTGAAGATATTGCGCGCTGGTCAGACAAAGGCGGATGGCATCCAGATTGCCGCCGACTTCAGTGCCCTGGGTGAAGACTTCTGTTCCGTCGGTACGTCACTCGACTACTACGAGCGGCTTCGCGAACTCGGGGATGTGGGTCGTCGCGTCATGGCTGCGCTTCGTGATGTTGTAGCGGAGCCCGAACTTGTCGGGCAGTTCGAATCTGAGCCGGGCTGGTCAACATCGCTTTTTCGTGACCAGAAGGACGGAGGGAGCCAATTCCGTTTTCTGGCTACTGGGCTTGTGAAAGGCGACTATGCGAGAGCGCCGGTCGACCAGCAGCGGTTTACATTCAGGATGGTGGGCTGGCAGTCATCACTGGTCGTAGACACGACATCGGGCGAGTCCGACTATTTCGACGCGAGCAAGCTTCCCGAGCGCGTCAATGTTCTCGTCGGGCGAAATGGATCCGGCAAAAGCACGCTGCTCGCCAGGTTGGCTCGAGTCGCTTTCGGTTCGCCCTCGGATCGTTTAACGGAGCCCCTTAGCGGCCTGGGAGCGTTGGAGCCAGACGGCATCGGTTTTCCACGTATCGTTACCGTCGCGTTTAGCCCTTTCGATAGCTTCAAGTTGCCCGGCTCGGACGATCGCAATCGGCTGCAGATTGCCAAGGATATGTCTCGGGGCGTTGGGCGCTTCAGTTTCATCGGATTGCGTGACCTGGTCGCAGAAATTGAGGCGGACCGGCAGGGGCCGGTGTCGCTTCAAGGTGGCGAGCCACCTTCCGAACAGGACCGGGTTGGTTGGACAAGCCTGAAGTCCATCGGCAAACTGACCGAGGAGTTCGTAACCTTTCGCCGCAAGATCGTGGAAGGGGGGCGTGAACGTATTCTCGGTGTTGCCCTGAACAAGCTTGAACGCGGCTTGCTGCAGCGTGAATGGCTAACGCGAGCGTCCGATGGTACTGAGGAGGAGGCGCGACTGCTTTTTCATCGCTGCAGTACTGGCCATAAGATCACGTTACTCGTTATCTTTGGCTTGATCGCCAGCCTCGAGACGAATTCGCTCGTTCTTGTGGACGAGCCGGAGACGCATCTTCATCCTCCTTTGCTTTCAGCATTAATGCATGCTTTGCGAGGCATTCTTGAAAAATACGAGTCATCAGCCGTCGTCGCGACGCATTCACCCGTTGTCGTGCAGGAATCAATGGCTCGTCACGTGCATGTTGTGCGACGCGAGGGGGACCTGACAGTGATTGCGCCAGTAAGCACAGAAACATTTGGAGAAAGCATCGGTTTGATCACAGCGCAGGTGTTCGGCATGCAGAGCAATGCAACGGATTTTCACGAAGTATTGGATGCCCTGATTGAGAAGTATGGCGATCTTGAGAAGATAGAGGCACTTTTCAAGGATGGCGTGATGAGCCATCAGGCCAGGGCGTATGTCCTGACTCGCCTTGCGACTGAACTTTGAGGTTGGGCGATGTGGAATCTCACGCGGCTGGCAGTCGCAGACTATCGTGACCACCTTGATGTGGCGTTCCCGGAGGACTCGGATCCGCAACGTGTCTCGGAAGCTGAAAAGGATCTGGTGCTTGCGTTCTATGAAGATTACGAGACGGCGCTCGGCAGACCATCGTTAGCGCTTCGAGGCGAGAACACGAGCCAGGCGCTTCGCCAGGAAGTCCACGACGCGTATGGACTGGTTCAGGATGGCAGGCGTCTCGCCAGGCTCCGATCCGATCTGAAGCTACTGGCGGAGTCGTGTCCTTATTGCGGCTACGGGCCGATAGAGGAGCTTGATCATCTGCTGCAACGTGCGCACTTCAAGCTGTTCAGCATATTTCCGCTGAATCTGGTGCCGAGCTGCGGGACGTGCAACAAGGGGAAACGACGGATCCCATCCGATAACGTGGAAGAGCATCAGTTGCACGTTTATCTGGAGGATGTCTCGGACTACGACTTCCTGCGGGCGGATGTCACTATCGATGTCGCGTCAGGGGCATTGAAACCTCGCTACCACATTGTGCAAAGCCCCGGAATGCCCGTTGAGCTTTACCAACGTCTAGTTTTCCATCTGAAGGAGTTTGATCTCCAGGCCAGGTATGAGAAGCAGATGAATATCTTTTTAGGCGAGCTGGAGTATCCGATCACTTCGTCATATGAAGAAGGCGGAGCCCAAGCGCTCCGGCGCGTGCTGACGGGTACAGCCCAGGCTTTGCGAAGACGGTTCGGCGCGAACGACTGGCGCACGGCATTGATGACCGGTCTCGCAGCGTGTGCTGAATTCTACGAGGGTGGTTTTCGGACAGCCTTGGGGTTACCGCAAGTCAATGTTGGGCAGGTCGCGTTGGGCAACCAACAATCAGGCGGCAAATGCACAGGGTGTCATGATGTCATCATCGGCGCAGTTTGGGCAGCGTACGAAGCAGCGCTCCACCAGTTGCGGCCACGATCAAATGCCAGCGACCTTTCTCGCCATGGCAAGGAAACGGGTTCGCTGACCACAGCGGAATGGCGGGTCTCGTCCAGACTAGTACTATATGCAATCCGGGGAATCGAATAGTGAAGATTGAATATCTCAGTCCTGCAGGCGTTCTGGAGGTTGAGCAGGGGGCGCTGCGCGAGCTTGAAAGACGGCTGCCTGACAGCTGGATTGCGTTTGCGGCATTCCAACTGGTCCAGCGACGCGCTTACGCACCGTTGGATCTTGACCTGGTCGTGCTGACAGACAATCGGATACTGATTGTCGAACTGAAAAACTGGAGCGGGGATATCGAATACTCGAACCAGCAATGGTTCAATAAAGCCGTTGCCCACAAGTCACCGGTCGTTGTAACGAACGCCAAAGCACGCGTGCTTCGGGAGGTTTTGAAAGACAAGAGTCCATCGATAAAACTTCCCTTTATCGAGGCGGTGATTGTGTTGTGCCATCCTCAAAGCAGGATGATTGGCTTTCCGAGCGATGAGCGCCAGTTTGTCTTGACGTTAAATGAATTCTGCTCATGCGCTGCAGCAAGAACCGGTCCGGCTGTCCGTTTTCCGGATACGCCTCCTAAATGGAGCTCACGGTCGGCAAACCCGCTGCAGGATCGAAAATCGTACGAGCGGTTTTTCTCCCTCGACAATCAGCATGTCAAGCAAAGACGTGCACGCTTGCACGGGTTTCAGCAAAATTCGACCGTTCCAGATTATTCGCATCCAAAAGGCATCTGGGAGGAGTTCAATGCCGAGCACGTAGAGGTACGGAGTTCCAAGGCACTGCTGCGAAAATGGGACTTTTCCAAGCTGAACGGCGGTGGTACAACGGCGGCGGAACGGGAGGCTATCGGCCTTCGAGAAAACCGCATCAATGAAACGCTAAGAACGCAGGCACCGGAACTCCACGTTGACCTGCTCGAACCAGTCGGTTCCGCGGTTTCGGACAACGTCACAACAAACTTCGTCGAAGCTTACAGACTTCCGGATAGGGTTGAGCGGCTCTCGGATCTGTTAGCCCGCCGTCCTGACCTGTCCGACGCCGACCGCATCGCAGTCGGTCAAGCTATATTGGCGCGCTTCGCGAAGCTGCATGCCCTCGGGATTGCCCATCGGGACATTACCACGAAGACTCTGTGGATTGTGGAGCCGGCGCGAGTCATCCTGTCGTCATTCGCAGCGGCGCGGGTTCCTGGCGGCCCATCGGTAGGTGAGCATCGCATCGACCTCGAAACCGGGTCTATTGCGCTACCGGAAGACGCGGAGAGAGATGTAACGGGAAGGACGCAGTCTGCTTTGGCCCGAGACGTATTTCTTCTCGGGGCTCTACTTTTCGAGTTGCTCGAAGGTACCGCGCTCGAGCGTGTGAACGACGTCCCGCTTTTCGATGTGAAGCAGGAGTTGACGTTCGAAGCTCTCCGGAAGTGGTTCGCGAAATGTCTGGAGTGGGACGCCGCGAGCCGTTATGGGTCTGCCGCGGATGCGCTGGACGCATTCAACGCAGCGGTTTCTCGTGACTGGGAGCCAACAGTAACCGAAGACGACATCGCGGCTTTTGCGACTGATGCAAGCCCGATGACGTTGCTGCCGAAGGAAACTCTCCGGTCTGCCGCGGGCAAGAGCATATATATCAGCGAAGTTGACGGTATCAAGGTGCTTGTGAAGTGCTGGCCTAGCCTCCGGTACGACGTAAAGCATCCCACTCGGAATCGTCAGCTACTCGACTTCCTTCAGCAGGCTCGCGCGCTCCGCCAATCCGCTTTTGATGCGGCCCCCGAAGTACTTGATTTCGGTGTCGGGCCATACGGGTTGGTGCTCGTTACGCGATGGATCGAGGGGACCACATTAACCGAGTGGCTGCTCACGTCTCCGTCCGCAGAGACCAGGGCGCGCTTGGCTCTTTCACTCCTTAATGCCGTTCGTCGCTTGCATGCTCAGGGCCTGAGTCATGGCGATCTGAAAGAAGACAATATTGTGGTTGTGACTTCGTCCGCCGGCGACGATTTAACCGCAATGTTGCTTGACGTTCCCGATCTCAGTGCTGATGGGAGTCAATGCGTCACAGTGGGTGTTTTGCCCGAATATCTGGAAATTGCGTCACCGCAGCAACGGGACCTCTTCACGGCGGCGAAGCTGGTCCTGACGCTTCTACCTCCAGAGGATTACATCGCATCACGACGTGAGGCACAACGGGCATCAGAGCTGCGTGACATGACGCCTCCTATCGACCTGCTAGCCGAGACTATTCAGTCAGAGCTGAGTCCGCCGGCACAATCCACGACTGCGTTCACGGTGATGCTGAGGAGCCGGCAGCAACAGCCGGAGCTTGGGCATGAGCTTGAGGGCGACAATGGAGCCTTTCCTGTCGGCGTTGTTGAGAATGCCGAGGCTCGCCGTAGCCTGACATTTTTTGTGACGGGTTTGATGCGGCAAATCATTATCAAGTACGACCCTGAAAATCAATCCATAATCGACGTTTACTCCAAACAGGTTGGCCACGACGCTTATATCTTCAATGCACGGCGGGCGAGCTTCAGAATACATGCCACGCTAAAGATTGAATGGGGCGCTACCGCAGACGCTTCGTCCCTTGTCGAAACCCTTTACAACCGATACCTGGCTACGGTAAGTGATACTGAAACGGGTATGGAAGACAAGACCCGATCGCCAGCAGCTCTAACGATGTCTACCGATAGGGCAGTCGGTGCGTGGTCGACATACGAGTTGTGGGATGCACTGGCCGAGACTGACGAGCTAAATGCGACTCGTATCACGCTGAAAAACGGGGCCCAGAAAATCCCGGGAAAGCAGGACTGGCTGGTGCCATTCGAACTTGACGAGGGTATTCTCGATTTCGGTGAGGATGAGCGCATCGAGCTCATAGAACGTGGCATCGATCCGCAGTTGGGAACGGAGCGATGGTACACAGTGGGTCTGGTCGCGCAGGATGTCGGCAAGGATGTGATGCGCGTGAGTCCGCGCTCAAGTAAATTCAGTCCGACTGAGGATAAGACATTCTATTTGCGCGGGACCCTTGAGCGGCATGCGTCCGAGCGCCGGGTTGCTGCGATGAAGCGTGTTCTGGGAAAGGGCGCGCTGATCACGCGACTGCCTGACTACTTTGACCCGTCGTTGGCAATTCAACCAGTTGAATACGCGATTCCGGAGTTCAGCGACCTGGACAGGTATGACTTGAACCTTCAGCAGCGTGATGCGCTTCTCAATTCCCTGCGCTTCGGACCGGTATCCTTGCTGCAGGGGCCACCTGGAACAGGTAAAACAAAGTTTATATCGTCGTTCGTTCATCTGGTCCTCAGCGAGGGTCTTGGAAAAAACATCCTGCTTGTGAGTCAGTCTCATGAGGCGGTGAACAATGCGCTCGAGAAGGTCGCAGGTCTCTCGGAACAGACGCCGGCTTTTTCTATCGTCCGAATTGGGCAGCCATCGATGGTGTCCACGGCGTTGCAGCGGGTGCACGAGGACTCGCGGCGGCAACTTTACCGGGAAGCGTTTGCTGCGGAGGTGAAGGAGCGCGTGAAGGCGGTTGGCTATAGTCTTGGGTTACCGCGCGCGTACGTTGACCACGCCGTCGACGTCCATTCGAGCCTGGGCTTGATCCTGCAGCGGATACAGATTATCGAGAGCTCAGCTGCGCCCGACGACGCCGCTCCGCAGGAGAGTTCGGTGCACATTGAGCGGTTGAAGGCGCGATTCTGTGAAATAGCGGAAGCTAGGTTTCAGTTGGTGGTCACTACCGACTCAGACCTTGAGGATTCGTTCACCGAGTATCTCGCTCATTTGAGCGCAGAAAACGGGTCACCGAGCCCCGACAAGTGCCACCGACTCGGACAGCTTGTAAAGCTGTCTGCTGAGTTCTCGGACGTTCTTCGAAATCCCCGCTCGAACTACACGGCGTTTCTCGCCAGGACTGCCAGCATAGTTGCCGGTACCTGTGTCGGTATTGGCAAGCACGCGCTTGGCATTATCGATCATGCATATGACTGGGTGATCGTCGACGAAGCGGCGCGGGCCTCTCCGATGGAGCTTGTTGTGGCCATGCAGGCCGGCCGCAGAGTGCTGTTGGTCGGAGACCATCTGCAGCTTCCTCCAATTTATCCAATGGCGGTTCAGGAGAAGATGTCGCAGATATTGGATATTTCCAAGCATGACTTCAGGCGAATCAACAATTTCAAGCGAGCCTTTTCGTCTCAGTATGGGACGACGGTCGGGAGAACGCTGCGCTTGCAATACCGGATGGCGACGAGCATTAATCGCGTGGTTTCGAAATGCTTTTACGGTGGCGAGCTTGAAGTCGCGCGGAAGGAGCCGGGAGACGAATACGTAGGACTGCCCGCCTATTTGCAGCGGCAGGTCGTCTGGATTGACACATCCGACCAAGGACGCGATGCCTACCATGCGGAAAGCGGACAAGACGGCGCCCTCACTAACGAAGCGGAAGCCAATCTTGTCGTTGCGATTATCCGTCACATTGCAAAATCAGAGGCATTTCTTGAGGCGATTCGTGCAGTACTCGAGCCGGATGAAGTCCCCATTGGGATCATCGCCATGTACGCGGCTCAACGGGACCTGATACGCAAAAAGCTCGACCAGGCGGATTGGGCAGCCCCAATTCGGGACCTTTACACAATCGGAACGGTCGATAGCTACCAGGGAAAGGAGAATCGGATCATAGTGATGTCGGTCGTGCGAAACGACACATCGACCTCCGTTGGCTTTCTTTCTGAGTCGGAGCGCGTCAACGTGGGTTTATCCCGGGCTCAGGACCGGCTAGTCGTGGTTGGGTCTACGGCAATGTGGAGGGCACGAAAAGGGCTGCCTTTGCAACGTGTGCTGCAGGAGATCGACGAGATGGAATCGGAGGGTGAAGACGCCGTAGTGATGTTGTCTGGGCAGGTGTACGAAGGAGGCGACAATGCGTGAGCGGTTTAACACGGTAGCAGTTGGCGTGCCAGCCCAGCAGTTTCTGATCAGGTGTCATGTAACACTTGAGCGTCAAGTGCCGGTAATGACGGAGTTTGCCGTTCGTCTCCTGCATGTTGCCGGTCGCGTGGACGTTGATGGATTCAGGGCGTATTTTGGGTTGAGCGGACACGAACTGAATGAATTCTTGAAGATACTTCGGTCCGAAGATCTGGTCGAGGAAACCGACGCAGGTCTTGCCCTTACTTCGTATGCAATGAAACGGTTCGTCAACCCGGAGGACGATCTTCCGAGGTTCACGCGAATCGCAGAGCGGCAGAGCAGGCCGGTGTTCGAATTGGTTACGTTTTCCCCATTACCGCGAGTCCTGTCTGGCAACTACTGGGATAACACTCTCGATATCGACGTGGGCGACGCTTCAAGTGCTATGGGCCGGACGATTGAAAAGGCAGAGGAGGCCTTTCAACTCCATTTCCATGACATTGAGCGGTTCGAGCAAAACGATGAAGAAAAGCGTGCGTACGACGTTTATAAGGTCGACAGTATTGCTGCGGGGAGAAGGTTCAACGTTCCCTTGCCAATTCATTTTGATGTAGACCTGGATGGCAACATCGAATATACAGTCGAGGGGCTCGACTATCTCGACGAGCAGCTCGGGTCATCCATCACCCAGCTCACGGCAAACCGCATCGGGCAACTGGTTTCGCATGCCGACCATTTTTCCGACTTCATCAAGGTTTTCGACGACAGTGTCCTCGCGCAATACATCGAGCCACCCACAGATACTGCTACGGCTAAGTCGGATGGGCTGAAAGGTACGATTAGACTAAAAAAGCCGGTGACGTTCAGATTTGCTGACTATGTGAGGGACGTGCATGGTAAGAGCGATGGACTTCGATACGATGGCGGACGTAGTCGTGCCGTCCTCGGGGCTCTTTACCTTTCGAAGAATCAGACTCGGCTTGTAGATGCCTTCGAGCTTTCACTCAGGGAATTCAAGGCCCAAAGCGACTCCAGAACACGTTATCCAACGGAGATATTTTGGGTGCTCCCGGATAGTGATCTGTGGGGGCGTACGGATCTTGTGCGCAAGACGATCGAACTGCTGAATCAAGCGGTTGCCCGCGAGTGGGGCGAGCCGCTCGACATCATCGCGCTTTCGCCGATTCCGCAAAACGAGAACTACGATAGGATAAAGCGAAGAGCGCGACTGCTTATCGAAGCGGGTTTCTCCACGGTCTTCCTTGGTCCTTGTCTGCCGGCGTCGGAGAGATTCGAACTTCTGATACTGCCTGGAGTGCATGCAGCGGCGATGTATCAATGGCGCGTGCCAACTCAGGATGTCCTGAGTGTACCGATTGGTTTTCTCACCAACGAGTCGTCAAGGCTCCACAAGCTACTTGTATTTCTGCGTCGACAGTGCCACGCCAAGATCCATCGTGCGCGTAGGGAGAAAGACTTGGAGAAGGGGCGGAATGTTCTCCAGGTCAACGATGTTTCTCAGGAAGACTTCCGGTACCTGGACCTACTCCACGCGGCATCGACATCTGGTGTCGACGTTCCAGGTAATGCGTGACGCCAGCATGATTGAACGGGCGCAGACGTCGTTGGGCGCGGGCTGAGCGACCGGGTGGCCGCTTCGCCTCTTAGAGGGGCGATGTCGTAATGTTGACGACGTCATTCGCAGAAAGATGTCGCAAATATCAGACGGGGAGTATCTTGGAAGACAAGGACGAGGTTCGGTGGGCCGATTCGCTCAACTTTGAGGCGCGATGGGAAAAGGGAAAAGCGATGGGCGGAGGAGGGCAAGCGCATGCCTATCGCGCAACGTCGAAATCAGAACCGGAGATAAAGGCGTTTCTCAAGGTTTTGAAGGAACAAACAAACCCTGAACGTCGCAGGCGGATGTTCCGTGAAGCGGCCGCGCTCGCGACGTACTCACACCCGCGAATCCCGCGCCTGCTGGAGAGCAACGCGCAGTTGTACGCAGTTTCATCGGCACAACTGTACCTCGTCACAGATCTTGTTCCGGGCAAGGACCTGTCTTCTCGCTCAGGAAAGCCTTTTTCGTTTGATGACGCGTTACTGATCGTCGATCAGCTCGCGGACGTTGTTGAATACTGCCATGAGCGCGGGGGTATTCACCGCGATATCAAACCGGACAACGTCATCTTGCGCAACGGCAATGCCGATGTCGTCTTGGTCGACTTCGGGTTGACATTCAACGTGAACGAACAAGACAACTGGCACACGGGCGACTGGCAAGAATTGGGGAATCGTTTTCTTCGGTTGCCGGAACTATCCAGCTATAGTGTTCACCGGCATGACCTGAGAAGTGACGTGTCGTTTCTCGCTGGTATTCTCTATTTCTGCCTGTTTGGTCAGCCGCCGGCAGTTCTCGAAGACGCAGTTGGGCGCCTTCCCCATCAGCGCGACGGGATTCCTCTCCACAATGTCTCGCCAAACCCGGCCACGGCAAGATTGTTAGCGCGCCTCTTCGATGTAGCTTTCCAGCCGCGGTTGTCGGATCGATTCAGCAGCATCAGTGAGTTTCGGAAAATGATTCAAGACATAAACAACAGCCGTATAGAGGTGGATGCTGACGACCCCGCCGTGATCGCAGAGCAAATTAAGAAGGGGTTCTCGACAGAGAAAACGGCACGGCAACAGCGTCAACGTGCGACGTACATGAAGGCGATAGAATGGATCTATTCAATCCAGGCCGATGTTTCTACATTACTCGGGCGTGAATATGTCCCGACGCACAGTGGTGACTATGATCCGGCTACAGATCACCCCTATCGAAACATGGGTCTGCATCATCATTTCCGAGAGCACCTGATGCGATACTGGATGAAGATCACATTCAGATTCGTCGGTTCCGAGCTCGTGGTAACGATCGCGGAAGTCAATTCAGGTGTCGATGAAGTAGAGGTTTTGCGCACGGATTCTGAGGCGCCAAATTTTGATGTTGGCAATCGAGACCTCGTCAAGACTCGTCTTCTCAAAGGAATCTCAAGAATACAAGAGATCTGAAAATGCAGTCGCCGGAAAGTTGCGTAGCTTGTGGAGTTGCCCCTGTAACTCAGGACACGCGGACACCGTTAGGTTGATGGCACCGCAGCGCGCCTGAACTCGCGCGGCGAGCGGTATTTCAGGGCTTTATGCGGGTGGCGCTCATTGTAGTGTTCAAACGCGATAGCCAGACGCGAGAGCGCCGTTGGTGCGTCGGGCTTGTCCATATAGGCGACGTAATTGTGTTTCATCGTCTTCACGAACGATTCGGCCATGCCATTGCTCTGCGGCGAACGGACCGGCGTGGTCAGCGGCTCAAGTCCCAGTTCACGAGCGAAGCTGCGTGTGCGGTGGTCGATGTAGGCCGAGCCGTTGTCCGAGAGCCATTCGATGGGCTGTGTAGCCTGCGTGGTGCCGAAGCGCTGTTCGACGGCGGCCAACATCACGTCGCGCACCACATCACCGCAATGGCCGCCGGTCGTCGCCGCCCAGCTAATCGCTTCCCGATCGCAGCAGTCCAGCGCGAACGTGACGCGCAGCGGCGTACCATCGTCGCACCGGAACTCAAAGCCATCGGAGCACCAGCGAGTGTTGCTACGGTCAACGGCAACGCGACCGTCGTGCCGCCGACTGTCCCGCCGCACGCCGGGGAGACGCAGCAGCAACTGGTGCTCACGCATAACCCGGTACACGCGCTTGTGATTGATGCACGGCGCGCTGGCCTGTTCTCGACTGCGGCGCAGCAGTGCCCAGATGCGTCGGTAGCCGTAAGTTGGGAGGTCCGCTACGTGGGCCTGGATTTCCTCGACCAATTCCGTGTCGTCGGTCGGTTTGGCGCTACGACCATCTTGCCAATCAGGCGAGCGAGCCTGTTTCGCTGCTACACCAGAGCGCGCCACGCCGAGAACTTCGCAGACCGTCTTCAATGGTCGTCCCCCGGCAGCAAGGGCGAGCGCGCAATCAGGTTTTTTGAGCGGCCCCATTCCACGGCTTCTTTCAGGATTTCGACTTCCATTGTCTTTTTCCCGAGTAGTCGTTGCAGTTCCTTGATTTCCTTGATGGCGGCGGCCAGTTCAGATGCGGGCACAACAGATTCACCTGCCTTCACCGCCGCCAGACTGCCTTCCTGGTATTGCTTGCGCCAACCGAACACCTGGTTGGCGTTGACGCCGTGCCGGCGTGCCACGCCCGACATGGACGCTCCCGGCTCCAGTGTTTCCTGCACGATGGCGATTTTTTCCTGCGGGGTGCGCCGACGACGGCGCTCCGGCTCGGTCAGAATTTCGTAAGCGGTCTTTCTATGACACCCATCGTTAGCGCAGCGTCCACTGCTTCCGAGCACCTTTGAAACGTACCTTGCCGATCCGTACGGCGAACTTTGCCTAAGCAGGTGTCTGGTAAGCTGCCGAGAGATACGTCTTCGTGGGCATCCATAATGCGTCGGGCATCAATCGCAATCCGAACGTTTTCGCGCTGTGCCTACTCGGTGCAACGTTCAATCATCTCACAGCGATCATTCAGCATGGATTGCTCTGGGACTATGGCTATGAAGCCGCAATCTCGCCGCTCAGTAAGGCCTACTGGGATGCTTTGGCGTTGCTCGATCCGTTGGCCGCAGTGCTTTTATTTCTCAAACCACGCGCCGGCGTGCGCCTCACGGTAGTCATCATCGCA
The DNA here is from genome assembly GCF_014171495.1 of Paraburkholderia tropica. Classification (NCBI taxonomy): domain Bacteria; kingdom Pseudomonadati; phylum Pseudomonadota; class Betaproteobacteria; order Burkholderiales; family Burkholderiaceae; genus Paraburkholderia; species Paraburkholderia tropica. Next base: position 160,549 of record NZ_CP049137.1, on the reverse strand, counting down.
AGCGACGTGCTGCACAATACCTACTACGTGGCAATGCACGATCAGTGGTTGGCTCCATTCTATCTGGCACAGGTTGGATTTCTTGCTGTTGTGTTGTGCCTCGCGCCGTTCGCAGTTCGAGGGCTATCGGCGCGGAGTCCAGCGGCAGCGTTTACGTTGCAGTAGTTTCTGCGGTTGCAATTGCGAGAGGCATTTGCGGCGTGCTCCATGGCAGCAGTGCGGCGTAGTCGTCAACGGTTGCAGCGAGCGGCAACTTTGCGAACAGCCAAACCAGATACCGATACGGCTCAATACCATTCGCCTTGCAGGTCTCGACGAGCGAGTACAGGTTGGCGCTGGCCTGTGCGCCGGAAATGGTGTCGGCAAACAGCCATCCCTTCCTTCCGATGACGAACGGCCTGATGGCGTTCTCGCACAGGTTGTTCGATATGGGCCAGTTCCCGTTCTCGACATAGCGGGCCAGCTTGGGCCACTGTCCATGCATGTACTGGAGAGCCTTGCCAAGCAAACTCGACGGCACGATCGTCGGCAGTTGCTTGACCATCATGTGCTCGATGACGGCGAGCACGCGACTACTGTAGCGAGCACGCAGCCGCTGCCGACGTTGCGCTGTCCACTTCGCTGCGCGCGCCTCGACAGCGAACAGCTTTCCAATCAGCCCGACGAACCGTGTAGCCAGCAGGTCCGGCGTGCGCGCGGCCTTCGGCACGGTCTCTTCCGCCTTGATGAATCCGCGACGCACGTGCGCCCAGCAACCGAGATGCACGAGCTGGTGATCACGAGCGATGCCGTTGTATAGCTCATAGCCGTCGGTCATCAACACGGTACCAGGCTTCACGCCCGCATAGAGCCGCTGCGCATGCTGGGCGCCACGCCCCGGCGAGTACGAGAACATCCTAACGGGCGGTCCCGAGCCGTTGACTTGCGCCCACAGATAGCTCTTCGATTGCGGTCGCCGTCCTGGCTCCTTCAACACCTGGAAGGTTGTCTCGTCGCCGTAAATGAGTTCCGAGTCGAGCAGCACATCGCGCATCAGGTTGATCACGGGCTGCGCGGCAAGACCAACGCGAACAACGCTGGCCGCCAGAGTGTTCGACGAGATGTCGCCGCCGAAGCGGCGCAGCAGGGTTGCCTGGCGATACAGCGGCATGCCGTACTGGTACTTGCCGGTGATGATCCATGCGAGCGCCGATTCCGTGAGCAGCCCGCGAGGGATAATTCTTGCCGGTGCTGGCGTGACCTTGATGCCGAGGTCACAGCAGGGACACGCGTACTTCACCCGTTGATGCTGGACGACGCGTACCTGTTCGGGAATCACGTCGAGCTGCTCGCTGGTCTCCACACCGATCTCAACCAGCGCATGGCCGTCGTGCGCGCAGAAGCGCTCCGACTCGGGCAATTCGTGCCGCACGATCTCGCGCGGCAGATGCGGATCGAGCGGTTTGCGTCCGCGCTTGCCGCGCGTGTGCCCGGCAACCTGCGTGGCGGGTTCATCCTCACGTGCGGGCGCGGCGTCAGTACCGAGTGCTTCGGCCTCGTTAAACAGGCCGAGTTGATCAGTCGCGCGAGCCTCGCTCGACGCGCCGAACAACTCGTGTTTATAGGCACGTAGGCGCTCCTCTGCCAGGTCGCGCTCAGCCTTCGCCAGCCGAAGCTCGCCACGCAGTGCGTCGCGCTCGGCGAGTAGCGCCTGATACTCTTCGGCACTGAGTGTGACGATGTCGTTCGGCATGGCCAGTTAGACCGCCCAGATGCGCCGGGCGTTCAGCCGATCCGTTCGTAAAACCGGCGTGGGTGCTTCTGGATAAGAGCCAGATCGATGCCGTCGAGCAACCAGTGCAATTGCTCGACCGTCAGAGAGATAGTCTCGGTGCCCGATGGCCAGGTGAAGCGATCCGCCTCGAGTCGCTTGAGCAGCAACCAGAATCCGTTGCCGCCCCAGCCGAGTATCTTGATGCGATCGCGGCGCCGGTTGCCGAATACGAACAGCGCCGAGGCCATCGGATTAAGGCGCATCGACTGCTCGACCAGGATCGACAGTCCGTTGATACCGATACGGAAGTCGACCGGCTCGCGATACAGATACACCTTCAACCCTTCGTCGAACCGGAACACGGCAGCCTCCCGAGCATCTGGACGACCCTCTCCAGTTCTTCCACGGCTGCCGGCCCAACCTCGAGACGAACGCCGTTTGGCAATACAACGTTCAACAGGTACGTCGCGGTTGGTTTGACTGGGGCTGACGACAGCAAAGGAGTCTCGAGCTGAACGAAGGCCGGCTCATCCGACGGTGCGACGGTAGCGATCTCGGTCGGGGCCAGACTGCCGGGCTCACTCGCGAGCCCGGCAACTCCGGCGCGGCCCTGCTCGCGCTGGTACTGCGAAATCCAGGTCCGCACGAGATTCGGGTTGATACCGTGGTCCATTGCAGTGCGCGCGATCGATACGCCCGGCTTGAGACATTGCTGTATCAGCTCGCGCTTCGCGCTCTCGTCGTATTTGCGCCGTCCGTCGCGCTTGGAACCAACGACCAGACGGCCCTGCAACCCTTCTTCCTGTTCGCTCATGTACACCTGTCCACGTTGGTTGAACATGGACACGTAGCCTCTGTGAATCAGCCGTGCACGGGAAGGGCGTGGTTTATAGACCGCTTACAGAATTTCGATGGGTTCCACGTAATGACTAGGCTTACTGTTAGGCACAAGACTATCCCTTATTTTAAGAGAGTCCTCGTGTCCTCAGATACGTGGGGCCGCTCCAGCTTGTCACAAGGGGCGATCCCGATCGGTGTCAAGATGCTCGTTATAACAGGGAAGGGCATGGCTAGATCAGTTCAGCAATCTCTCGAGATACGAGATACCCTAACTGAGCGCATCGTGTACGAGTGCGAGGAATCGGATGACGGCGGTACGTACGTTTACTACTACCTGCGGTCCGAGCACAGCTCCACGACAGGGGGTGCAGACGGGGTCCTCATGCTACATGTATTCCCGGATTCGCTGCGTATATTCCCGTTCAAACCATCAGCCGACAATGGTTACGAGCCCAAATACGGCGGACTGGAGGAGATATACGTAGGAGAATTGCGGACGGGTCCCTACGAGAAGCCGACTACGCACGACGACGTCGTGGCGCTCTTGGAACGCCTGCCTGACTGGCTGGAGCGCAATCCTCTAAACGGGCTTGGCTTTTCGAGTCAGGATCGCTTCATAGCGACTGCCATAGCCAGCTTGGCCAAACGCGTCGTCGTGGTCATTGGCGGCGGCGACAAGCCCCCAAGCTACGAAGACGGTCTTTACGTTATTTCTGAGCTCTACCTTAAGCAGCTCGTGAGAGGCATGCGGTCGATATCCAGTCGATATCAGCGACAGGCGCGTGCAGACAGAGCTCTGTTCGCTCACAACGCGTTATTGACCGTAGTCGATAGAGACAAATTTCCAACAAAGAAGAAGCGGGTCAGCGCAGAAGCCGTGTTCGAAATGGTCAAGGTCGGACGTGTAAGCACTCGCATCCCCAGAGCCGCCATGAACCGAGCCGGGTTTGGTGGAGGCTCCAACTCTTGAGAGAATGGAGCCATGAACAAGAAGGCAACCAAGTTTTCCCCGGAAGTCCGCGAGCGCGCAGTGCGTCTGGTGCGCGAGCAACGTAGCGAACATCCGTCGATGTGGGCGGCGGTCGAATCGATTGCACCGATGATCGGCTGTACGCCGCAGACGCTGCACGAATGGGTCAAGCGTGACCAGGTTGACCAGGGTGAGCGTGATGGCGTGAGCACCGACGAACGCGAACGGCTGAAGGCCCTGGAGCGCGAGGTCAAGGAATTGCGTCGTGCCAACGAGATTCTCAAGGTCGCGAGCGCGTTTTTCGCCCAGGCGGAGCTCGACCGCCGTTTCAAGTCCTGAAGGCCTTCGTCGATCAGTATCGCGACACCTTTGGGGTCGAGCCGATCTGCAAGGTCTTGCGGATTGCCCCGTCGGGCTACCGACGCCATGCGGCACAGCTTCGCGATCCGTCCAGACGCTGCGCCCGCGCGAAACGAGATGAGATTCTGCAACCCGAGATCAGGCGTGTCTGGCAGGCCAACATGCAGGTCTATGGTGTGCCGAAGGTCTGGAAGCAGATGAATCGCGAGGGCATTGTGGTCGCGCGCTGCACGGTCGGTCGGCTGATGAAGCTGCAAGGTCTGCGTGGTGCGGTTCGCGGCAAGCGCATTCGCACCACGATTGCCGACAAAAGCGCACCGCGTCCGCTGGACCGAGTCAACCGGCAATTCAAGGCGCAGCGGCCGAATCAGCTCTGGGTTTCGGACTTCACGTACGTTTCGACATGGCAAGGCTGGCTTTACGTGGCGTTCGTGATCGACGTGTTTGCTCGCCGTATCGTTGGCTGGCGAGTCAGTTCGTCGATGACCACGGACTTCGTTCTGGACGCACTTGAACAGGCGCTGTATGCGCGGCAACCAGGCGAGAACGGGACATTGATACACCATTCCGACAGGGGGTCCCAATACGTCAGCATTCGCTACAGCGAACGTCTGGCCGAAGCGGGCATCGAGCCTTCGGTCGGCAGCCGTGGCGATAGCTATGACAACGCGCTGGCTGAAACGATTAACGGCCTGTACAAGACGGAACTGATTCATCGGCGCGCCCCGTGGAAAACGAAGGAATCCGTCGAACTGGCAACGCTGCAATGGGTGGCCTGGTTCAATCATCATCGACTGATGGAACCGCTCGGCTATATCCCGCCCGCTGAAGCTGAGGCAAACTACTACAGGCAACTCAGAAATACTGCTGATGCGCCTGCTTTAACTTAAACCCAATAGCCTCCACGATTCCCGGCTCGGTTCACCCGAGGTAAAAATTCACCGCCCTATTTGCGTCGTGTACCAACGTTGGTTACAGGGTTTCGCAAAAAAAGCGAGGTGACGATGAGAGGAAGATCGAAGCTCTCACTGATCTTGAGTGAGGCGGAACACGAACAGCTGACGACTCTTGCAGTGCGGCGCGAGACCTCGCAGGCGGTGGCCTTGCGCGCCCGCATTGCGTTGGCCTGTACCGAGGGCATCGACAACAAGACGGTCGCGACTAAACAGCGTGTTTGCCTCGTGCACGGTTCTCGAAGTGGTGTTCGCGATTCATCAATCATCGCGCGGACGAGTTGCTCGATGCACCGCGCGCTGGAGAATCGAGGACGATTAAGGACGCGCTGGTGGATGCGGTCGTCGCGCACACGCTCGAATCCATACCCGCCGACGACTCACTGGAGCACGCGCACAATGGCCCGCGAGATGGGAATGTCGCAAGCTGTGCCGCGGATTTAGCCTGGCGAGCCAGCGGATTGCATCCGCATCGGGAGACCGGCAAGCTCTCCACTCGCGCGATGTCGTCGGGCTGTACCTGGATCCACCACTGAAGGCCATGGTCTTGATTTTCACCAGAAACTGACCCGTACTATGGCCTGCATGAGTACGGGTGTTTCGAACGAATGATCGGTGCTCACCGGGAAATCGGTGCGTGTCAGTCGCCACCTGCGGGCGACCGGACGAACCTGCCCCTTCTCGCAGTTGATCTTTCGTCTGAGAAAACCGAAAAAGAGATATGACCGAAGCGTGATCCCTCCGCCGCAATTGAAGGCCGCGACGAACTCGTAAAAAAGTCTACAGGGTCCATTCGCACGGACCGGACAACGTAAAGGGCATAGTCGTCAAGAGTGGGCATGAGCACTTGAGGCAGGGAGCATCATGAAAGAACTCAATCCATGGACAGTCACGACTACGGAGAGTGCGCCGCTCATGCGATCAGATAGTGCTGCTCCCGATCAACGTTTGCAGTTGGCTGAAGCCGAAGTGTGCCGGCTGACACGGTGCGTTGAAATGAAGGACCGGCAACTCTGTGAGTTACGTAAGGCGCTTGCACATTCTGCGACGGTACATTATTCGTTTGAGAGCCGGCTGCAGCACGAACTCGATGAGTTGCGGGTCATGATGCCGGTAAAAGGGTTCGGCGAGCGGTCAGACAGGCCAGCAGGCGAGCGGACAGATGAGTGGGTCGTAGTGAAGCTGCCCTATATGACATCGATCCTTTCTGTGTTGTTCGACGCCATGTGCACGTTCTGGACGGGTTGCGATCTCGACCGTCTTCCGAAATCGGCAACTGTGGCGCGCGCCATCGACGAGCGCCTAGGCTTGAGTGCGCAACAGAATGGAGAAGCGTCTCGCAGTGGCCAGGCCTACGCTTCGGCGATCAGGCCGGACTGGGTGAAAGAGGCTGACAATCGTCACCGTTACCGGCCTTCAGTGATGCGCTGATGCGAAGCATGAGGCGTCCAGGCCGTCGTTCGCGGGGCTGTCGGAGAGGTTGACGTGCATATCGCGCGAGTCCAGCTGAGAAGACTCGCTCACTTTGACTGGGTGGGAATGGTCAGGCAAGGGGTTGCCCCAGTTGTCCGTAGCAGGCGATTTCGCACAGAAGTGCCTGAGGATCGCGCTCGAGCATTTTGAAAAGGGCGGCATCCACATCGATTGAGCACGCAACGATACGTGCGCGCTGTGACGCAGCCACATTGCTGATATCGTGCAAATCGAGTCCGAAACGCCGGTACAGGCGCGCGACCGCTGGCGTAACGACGCCGATCACGTGTGTCGCGCCGAACGACTGGGCGAGCGCGATGACGTACGGGAAAAGGCCCATACCCGAGCTTGAGCCGGTTCGGTCACACAGTCCTGACCCTGCGAATCGCGACATCTCCCAAATCGATGGTGATGAAGGTGGCGAACCGCCCGGTTCAGCAAGCTCGGGAAACGCATCTCGTAGAAGATAGGGGCCAGTGGTACACATCAGTCGCGCACACCCACAGACCCTTTGGTCGTCGGACATGGCGACCAGATGAACGGTGTTGCCGCCGTCGAATTTATCCCACTCGCTCGTGGCGTCATGTGCTACGCCGGGTATCTTCCACTGTAGACGCTGCACGAAGATCTTGTGACGAAAGTTACCAAGACGGTCACGAACAGGCGATGGTAGGGCATCAAGCCTGCCGGCAACGATGAATGACATGGGCTTCCCCAGGTGCTAGCCGATGCCACGACGCTATCAGCGGGGCTGCGGCCCGGATACTCAGAGCTTTGGGAGGGTGTATGCGGGCGTGCACCAGCCCGGGTCGCCTGAACGGCGATGGGCCGGCCGTAACGTTGAATTCGAAAAATGGTTCAGGGTTTGATGATTCCCTGCACGGTCGCATGGACCGCGGCGGCTGTCCTGCCAGAGATGTTGAGAGCCTGCAGCGCTTCCTTGATATGGAAGTCAACGGTATAGTGCGAGCACCTGAGGATTGTGCCAATTTCGGCGGAGGTTTTTCCTCGAGCAACCCACGTCAGGCATTCGATCTGACGCGGTGTAAGCACGTGTGCCGCTCTGGTTGAGCGGATCAGCGCGAGCCGATGAAGTTCGAAGTTAAACTGCGCACTGACTAGGTATGCGATGCGGGAATTTGTTGCATTGTTCACGGAATGTGCGGGGCCCGAGAGGTTGAACAGCAGGATACTTCCGTCGGGTTGATGGACAGGGATGCTGAGTCCAGCCGATAGGCCGGCTTCTCTTGCTTCTTCGAGCAGACGACGCTCAGCCTTGCTCATGCCGATGATGTCGTGCCACCTGTAGGGGGCCGATTGCAGGAACGCAGCGCGATGAACGGGGTCCGTGGATGCGTAGTCCCGATATTGGTAGTGGTGTATCCACTCCTGCGGATAGTGTGAGCCGATCACTTCGAGCGCCGTGTTCCAGGTACAGGTTGAACGGCTTCGGCTGACACGGCTGATCACGTAGTGCGGGAAACCTAGTTTCCCCACCGAATGGGCGAAAGACTTGACGAGTGAAGGAATGTCGGCAGCTGATGCAAAGCACATGGCGGGCACCAGCCTGCCAGCCAGGAGTGCATCTGACGTGGCGGACGACCGGCGCTGGCGCTCGTTTGAACGGCATCGAGAGACGTGTTTCATGTTCGCTACCCCGGCGGTGCCCCACGGGGTCTGGAAAACGGGCTCCGCATGGGCACAGGCCCACGCGCAACGACTGCGCGCTCCATGAGGTGCGCGCTTCCAGGATTGAGGGGGCTGTCAATGGCCACCCGCGGTTGCCCGCCGACGATGACAGCGGTGATGGCCGCGATGCATGCTATGCGCCCACCCGAACGCATTCATGATTCATTGTATGCGGTGGACGGCGCGTGACTATTGAGGTCCATGCAAAGCTGATCCGCTTCTTCTGTAAATTTTGGGTAAATGGCACTGTCCGTATTCTGGATTTCTCTGCCGCTATTGCACTATTCGAAGCTGAGCGACCATAAAGCCGGAGCCGGAAATTTTTCGTTCAAAGCGGTGCCGATTCCGGGGCCGCCCCAAACATGAAAACCGTCGTGGATAAGACGTGTTCGGGAAGAGGAACAGCGTCTCGTTCCCGAGGTCCGCGAAGCAGCCCGCTTCCGCAAGCAGCCTGAGTACTCGCGCTTCTTTTGCCTCACTGGTAGTGAGGCGAAAGAGGAAGGTACGGCGCGCGTCGGCGTTGAGCACGCTAACAGCCTGCGGGTTGAGCGCGATGGGGGGCGTCGGCGAGTCCGTTTCCGGAGCCGGCTTTCTGCGTTCCAGACACGCAACAGGGCGGAAATCAAATAAGAATCGGCCATGCGTGAATCCGAGCGTAGAAACCTTGCGCGGAGCGGGCGTCGCAAAGGAGCCGGGATGGGCGTGAATCGGTGATGATCCTTCAGGTCGAACAGAGTTTCCGGACATGTTCCCGCAGCCAGCGATGCACGGGGTCATGCTCTGAACGCGGATGCCACATCATCGAAACCCTCACTTCTTCCGTCTTGACGGGAAGAGGGAAGGTGTACATGCCGCGGCGTGCTTCAACGGTCTGCCGATCGGGAACGCTTGCAATCAGATCGGTGGTGCGGGCGACTGAAAGTGCGGATGGAAAACTGGTCACAACGATACTCACCTGACGCTTTAACCCAACGGTTTCCAGCGCTGTATCGATTGGCCCGCTGAACAGGCCGCGTCGGGAAACACTGACGTGGTGAGCTTCTGCATAATCTGTGGCAGAGACTTTTTCCTGGCTGCTCAGCGGGTGACCCACTCGCATGACACCGACGAAACCGTCACGCTGGATCGTTTGCGTCCGGATTTCAGGGCCGGACTGACCTAAAACGCCGATGTCCAGATCGATCTGTCCATCGCGAAGAGCATTCGGTTTTTTCTCCGCTTTGATGACGAAGCTTACGCGCACGCCTGGAGCCTCGCGTGAGATTGCATCGATCATCTTGCCACCGTATTGGAATACAAACCCTTCGTTCGCGCGGATACTGAAAACACGGTCAATTTGTTTAAGGTCCGGCTTCTGCGGGAGGAGCCGGAGTGCTTCAGCACTTTCGAGAACATGGCGGACAGTTTCGCGTAATTCGATTGCCCGAGGTGTGGGAACCAGAGATCGACCCGCGCGGACCAGGATGGGATCGCCAAATGTTTCACGAATGCGGCTCAGCGTACGGCTCATCGCGGAGTTGCTGAGGCCCAGACGTTCAGCCGCCCGATTAACGCTGACTTCCGTCAGCAGTATATCGAGTGATGCCAGGAGATTGAGATCATAAGTCGGGATCATGTCAGAGCCCTGTAATACATGGCGTTGGGCGCAACTATAAGTTCTTATTGATGCGATTTACAGCATATCATGGCTTTCGTATAGTTGGCGGCAAGCGACGACAATGTGATCCGATACGACTGATGAACGGTACGATTCGCGATGTTTTGGAAGAACCGTTTACTGGATGCCGTGTTCTTCCTGGCGAAGAGCATGCGGATGGCCTTCGGACCCTGGGCTGGCGCGAAGCTGTATGACGTGGTGTGTGGGTGAAGCGATTTGGGATCGGTCTGGGAGACGTCATGGGCAGGGAATTTCGCCATACCTAATTTAAGGAATAGAAACTGGTGTGAGAGGAGCGTAGCCGTGAGGAATGGCCAATCCACACGAAGGTTCTACGTGACGTCCTGATGTCCACGTTGTTGAGCGCACACATTCGTTCCGCAATGCCGCTTTTTTGCTCTGGATGTAGAACTTGCGGTGCTCACCAATGAGGTGGCCTATCTCGGACTGCTCTAGACAGCATCTGCGATACGAGGTCCCACGAACAGCGCCCCATGATTGCGCAGCAGCGCTACAGACTGCCCCCAAGGCAGCCGCCATCGGCAAAGCCCCGGTATTTTTCTGGAGCGTGCCTGCCGCTTCGGTTGCAGATACTGGCGACAGGCAGGTCGTGTGTCGCTATGCCCTTCGTCGAACTCGTGTCGAAAAAGGCATAGATCGTCGATCCAAATTTGATTACGACATTCAGGTTTTTTCACAAGCAAAAGACAGAATCCGAAGTGCCGTGGTGAGACGAAGACATGAGATCGGCCGATCGCCACAAGATTTTTCAATATTGATGACGCATTTCTGGCCACAGCACGTGAAATATTGTGGCTTCCTTTTGCGCGTGCGGAGTAAATAACGGATGAACAGACAGACTTCAGCAAACATGGCGCCCGTTTCCGGTGGCGAGGCCACGCGTCGCTTGCTGCCTTTTGCTGTGATGGTTTTCCTTGGTTATCTGACAGTTGGTCTGCCGCTCGCAGTCCTGCCGGTCCATGTTCATGACCGTCTTGGATTCGGGCCGGTGATCGTCGGATGGCTTATGGCGTCGCAGTCCATCGCAACCTTGTTGACACGCCACTTCGGTGGCATTGTGACCGATACGCGCGGGTCTCGGCCCGCAGTGTTGATCGGGATGCTGCTATGTTCCCTCGCGGCTCTGATTTACGGGGCCTCGGTATGGGGCGGATGCCCGCCCGAGATTGCATTGCTCCTTTTGTTTGTCGGACGGGCTGTTCTAGGTCTCGGTGAAAGTCTGCTAATTACCGGGGCCCTGTCCTGGTGCATTGGTACGGTTGGGACGCGTTATGCGGGCGGGCGATGGTTTGGGTTGGAATTGCAATGTTCGGTGCAATAGGCGGCGGCGCGCCGCTGGGTTCGGAATTGTTGAAACGAGATGGATTCGGGGCGATGGCTCTGGCTTCCGCCATCTTGCCGTTGCTCGCCTGTTTATTGATGAAAGGGATTCAGCCGCTTCCGCCGCACCATGGCAGGCGCATCGGTTTCTTTAAGGTTGTTGGCCTGATCTGGCCTTATGGCGCGAGCCTTGCGTTGAGCACGATCGGATTTGGCTCGATGTTCGCCTTCCTCGGTCTCGACTATGCCGCGCATGACTGGACGGGCGCACCTCTCGGGCTGATGTCGTTTGGTGCGTTCTACGTTGGCGCGCGGCTGATCTTCGGTGGATTGCCCGATCAACTGGGCGGCCGACGTGTTGCCCGCGTGACGATTCCTCTACAGGTGGCAGGGTTGGTCATTTTGTGGCTTGCCCCTATTCCCGCGATCGCGCTCGCTGGATGCGCCGTTCTTGGCGCTGGTTACTCACTGACGTTTCCTGCGTTGGGCGTAGAGGCCGTCCGTCATGTGCTGCCGCAGAACAGAGGCGCAGCAATGGGCGCATACGTCGCCTTCGTGGACATAGGATTGGGATTGGCCGGACCGCTCGCCGGTATGGTTGCTGGCCACGTTGGATATCCCCCTGTTTTTTTGCTGGGTGCATGTGCATCAGCAGTGGCTTTCGTTTTCGTTCTGCGTCTTCCTGCGCAATAGGGAAATATTTTGCGCATGGAGATAATTGGCTGCAATGGTGACCAAGTACGGATTTAACATCGGCGATTTGCGATTGTTAATTGCGGTTGCTGCGCCAAGCAGGCACGTCCAGATTGTGGCGGGACACGCTGGATGTCGTCCGGGGTGAAGTTCGCCTGCTGGATTGTCTTCCGGATCAGGCTGCGCTCCCTGAAGAAGTACTGCGCTGCCCGCCCTGGTTCGTCATGGACCAGTACGCCTCACCAGCCTGTGTCCGTGGCATGCATCGCGATCGAGATCAGGCGGTTGACGGCGGCGCGCTCGATGAATGCGGCAAACGGTCTGTCACCCAGAATGCTCTCGCCTTGCATTAATCTTTCCACGAGAGCCGAACCGAACGATGCAGTTTCGGTGAGAGCTCCAGGACTTGCCCCTCGAACGGCGTGTATGTGAGCGTGATACGCGGAACGATCGACACGCCCATGCCTGCCGCCGCCATGGAAAGAATGGTACGCATTTCGACCACATTGAAGGCGGCGCGAAGTTGCGCACCGCTACGCGCGAAGTAATCTGCGATCACTGGCCCGCAGCCTGCTTTCGAGAATATGAAGGGCAACGCGGACAGCTGTTTTGCCGACACACTCTTGCGGACGTCGAACGTACCGGCAGCCGCGACTGCGACGAAATTCTCTTCAAGCAGCAGAAAATTGTTCGGGAAAATTTTGGTGCCTGCCACGACACCCACGTCGGCGGTATCGTCCTCAATCCAACCTTCGACCTCTGTATCGGTGCCTTCGAGCAGCACTGCGGACACCCCTGGATGCATCTCTTTCAACTCTTCGAGCGCGGGCACCACAAACGCCAGGGATACGCTTGGCAGCGAGGCCACTACCAGCCGTCCTTCGAGCTTGCCGCGCGACAGGCTGAACTGCTGGCGCAGCGTCTGCGCTTCGCGCACGACATTCCGGATGTATGGCCACAGACGTTCGCCCGCCGCAGTCAAGGTGACCGGTTGCCGGTCACGCATAAGCATGCTTGACCTGCGTGATGTCCTCGAGTTCGCTCAAAGCGTGACTGATCGCAGATTGACTGCGGCTGAGCCGCTCGGCGGCAGCGGTAAGTGAACCCAGTTCGACCACAGCGGCGAGTGCCTGCAACTGGGTAAGCGTCATCTACGCCCCTTGTATCGATGCATGGAAGTGGTGCATGTAATATGGAAACGTCATGAATTATATTGAAACGGCGCGCGGATACGGGAAGCCGCGTGGCGACGGGGAAGTTGGCGTCGTCAGTGTGCCCGGGATGACTGCATACGGGGAAGTCGAACATCCGCGTTGTACCCGTGCGACGAACCTCTGCGTGTTGACATCAGTTCCCGGCTGAATGACCAGTTTGGTGTTCATGAGCGCCGGCGTCGCTGATCATCCTGCGGATCCGTCCATCACATTCACCGACCGAACCACGACAGGTGATATTCGCCGCCCGAGGTGTGCCGGAGAGGCGTCAAGCCCGGCCGCGCCGCTCACTGCCGACTGTTTGGGAGTTCGGAAGCGCTGCCTGCGACAGCGATGACGGCGGTAGCGGTCACCAGTCCTGGTCCCCGGATCTTTTTTTGAGCAGGACACGTCGCTTCGGTCAGTTCGTTGTGCGGCTTGTCAGGCGAATACGCGACATGGCCGTCGTCGCGTTTGCCAACGAGAATGCGCGCGTCAGACCCATGGCAGCCAGAGATACGTGTCTCAGCGATATCGGCGAGTTCAGCGGAGCAGCAACGCTGCTGCCGAAAATCCTCCGACGCCCCGTGCAAAGAGCAGAAGTGGCTTGCCCGGCACCAGTTCGCGACACTGGGCGAGATTGATGAACGCGTCGCTGACGGTGACGTGGCCGATCCGGGCAAAATTTGCGGCAAACAACCTGTCCTGCGGGATCTGAAGTGAACCCAGCAGGCGGCGCCACGCTGGCAGGTCCAGATGGTGTGGCAGGACACGCTGGACGTCGTCCGGGGTGAAATGCGCCTGCTGGATTATCTGCCGGATCAGGCTGCGCGCCGTGAAGAAGTGCTGCGCTGCCCGCCCCGGTTCGTCGTGGACCATTACGCCTCGCCAGCCTGTGCCCGTGGCATGCGTCGCGATCGAGATCAGGCGGTTGACGGTGGCGCCGCGCTCGATGAATGCGGCAAACGCACCGTCACCCAGAATGCCTTCGCCTTGCATTAATCTTTCCGATGTGAGCGGCATGACGTCGGCGCCGACAAGCAGGACCCGTTTCATTTGAGGGCGGTTGACGAACATCGCACGAATCACGCGCAGTGCGGCGAGGGCAGATGCGCAATGCTGCTGCGCGAACGAGAAGGCTTCGGCGTTGGTGAAACCGAAGCGCTCACAGAGCAGGCCGGGCAGAGACTGCGGTGGCGGTGCAATGCTGCCCTGGAACGTATGCACGTAAAGGAGGCAGTCGACTTCACGGGGGGCAATACCGGAGTCAAGCAGCAGACGCTGGATTGCGCTGGCGGCAAGTCCGGTCGCGGTCTGTCCGTTTGCGCTGTGGTACCGGTGCATCCCGGCACGCTCCAGAGCCAGTACGGTACCGGTCTTCTGCCGGGTTCGCTTTCCCCAACTTTGGACGTCGTCGATGCGAGGGGGAAGATGGAAGGCGACGTGCGGGATGCCGAGATCGGAGATCATGATACGGGTCGGACATCGTACGGCTGATAAATGGCGGGAGCGCCGTGCGCTTCGAGCAGCGCGGTGCCCACAAAGCCGCCGATCCCGTAGCCCCACAACAGCACACGGTGTTCGCGCGGCGGGGAGCAGCAACTAAGCGTATGTGCAAGTCGTGCGATGGCTTCGGCCGCTCCGAGATGAGCGCAAGCTTGATGGCACACGCTGGCGTGCGGGCGGCGAAGAAGCGCATACACTGCATCCGTGAGCGAGGGAACTCCCGGGGGGCCCACGACGTCGTGAATATCGTTGTGTTGGAGTCCGTGTCGCATGAGGGAAAGACCGATCATCGATTTCAGGGTGAGCGCCCAGGCATCGGGGGCGCCTGCGGTGGGGAGCCTGATATCACCCGGGACGTGCCGCGCTGCTACGTCCAGCAGGAGCAAACCAGCCTTGCTGTGGTCGGCTCTTTCAACGAGCAGCGCCGCTGCGGCATCCCCGTGCATGATGCCAGGTTCGCAGATTCTGGAAAACGGTGGACACCACTTCTCTGCTGCGACAATCAGTATCGTGTGGACATCCGGTTCAGCGACCAACAAATCGTGCGCCAGGCGCAGTGCGGTGAAAGGCGACACGCCATGTTGCTGTGAGAGCGAAAACGGAAAACACGGCGCGCCGATTTCGGCGCGCAGCCGTCCGGCAATCGTGGCCGGGACGTGTTCGTCCGGTGTGCTGTGGCAGAACATCACGACATCAACCGGGCGGGTGTTGTGTGCACGGGCGGTGCAGATGGAGATCGCCACTTTTGTCGCGAAACCGGACAGATCCATGCCGGTTGCGACTGGCACCGCCCAGGCGATATCCGCTGGTGGCGGGCCAGAATGTACCGGGCGTGAAGTATCGGTTCTCTTGTCAGGCCATGTTTGCGGCCCCGCCTCGCGCCAATATCCATAGTCAGGATGCCAGGATCTCGTCCAGACGTCCCAGCCGGGCTGTGCGTTCGCTCGACGAAGTGCCGGTTCGCTCGTTGTCGAGCGAGGCAGCGGTATGGCCTGCGGCACCCAGGCCGTCAGCGCGGTGATAACCGGGATGTTCATGTACTACACCAGGACAGGCCGCAGCCGTTGGCGAGGTCGGCGGGCAGGAGATCATAGAGCACACGCCCACACCGCGAATTGCGCAAAACGTGGCAATCGCGCTGCAGCCCGATCAGGCGAAAGCCGATGCGTTCGAGCAGCCGCCGCGAGCGCACGTTGCAGTCCGCGGCCCACGCGGTGACACAGCGTGAACGGTCCGTGTCGAACACCTCCCGAAGCAGCGCAATGGCCGCAAGAAACGTCATGTCCCGGGAGGCAGGCCGCTGGCTGTCGCGCAGTACCCAGAACGAGGCGGTGCCGAAGGCATGCGCCAGATCAGTGACGGCAACGAGACCGCTCGCGGTTTCATGCCCGGCAGGCCCAAACACGCGCAGCCGGTGCCGACTGCCTCTCACCATGAGCCACACAGCTGGCACGGAAAGCGTCTGACGGCCCTGCCCAAAATCGAACCACTGGTTGATGTCCGGTTCGGTGAGCCAGCCAACGATGTCGTTGACGTCGTTGCTGCCGGGTTCACGAAGCCAGCACGAGCCGGTCCTACCGGTCGTCGGGCTCAATCCCCCGGTCTGGTGCATGGCTGCCCGTGTTTGCCCGTCGTTGATCACGCTGGTTCTCCTGATGCTGATTGCCCCATGGAGCCGTGCAAGGCGCTCAGCGCGGCTTCAACCTTCATCAAAAGCATCGCAAACCAGTGCACCGTCTGGAACCGCGCCGCTGGCGGGAGGCCTTCCACATAGCCGAAGCCACCGCACAGCTGCACTAGCTCCCGCGCAACGTCCATCGCTTCTGTCGCAACGTGGCAGGCCATGTGTGACACGGGGGTGATCTGCGCCTGCGGATCCTGCGCTGTCACCGAGCGCAGTAAGAGGTGGATCGTGTGCGCGGAGATGAGCATGTCGGCGAGGCGCGCAGCGACAAGCTGATGCGCGGCAATCGGCTTGCGGAAGGTCTGTCGGGCCATGCTGTATGTCAGGGCGAAGTTCACGCTCTGCTGTACGGCGCCGGAAAGCAACGCGGTGAGATAAATCGCCGTGTCAACGAGCCACTGCACCACCGGATGCCGGACGACCCGACCCGGGTCCCTGGGTACAACCTGGAGCGGGGTGTCGAGCGTGTCGACTGATGGCACGACTGTATATCGCTCGATCGACAGGGCGCCTAGGGCGACGACAGACCTGTGTCTCCCGGTGTCCTGTCCGGTCCGCAACGTGTCGAGCACAAGCCGCGGCCGTTCATCGTCGATACGGACCGTCATTGCTGGCGAGCCTGAATGCTGGCGCAATATCCAGAGGCCTGAGGCATCGACGTCGGGGATACACGACGCGATCGATGTGGAGCCGTCCAGGTAGTGCTGGATATCTCGATGGGGGAGCTGATCGAGTGCATCGTATTCGCGCAGCGTCATCAGCGCCGGGATGCTGAGCGTGAGTTCGGCAGCGCGTTCCAGCGGACCTGCTGCGAACTGTTCAACGACAAGCGCCAGGTCGTGCCGGTTGATTCCGATGCCACCCATCTGCTCGGGCATGATCATGGTCGCGAGTTCGAGTGTCGCGGCGAGGCCGACGGTTTCGCGCCACAGGGAAGGGTCTGGCGAACGGCCAAGCAGGGGTTCGAGGCGCTCGCACGCAAAC
This sequence comes from Paraburkholderia tropica, assembly GCF_014171495.1. Classification (NCBI taxonomy): domain Bacteria; kingdom Pseudomonadati; phylum Pseudomonadota; class Betaproteobacteria; order Burkholderiales; family Burkholderiaceae; genus Paraburkholderia; species Paraburkholderia tropica. The sequence goes on along the minus strand of NZ_CP049137.1, from coordinate 143,453 downwards.
TGCTTGGCGGCAGATCGCAGTCCTAACTGGTCGTCGTCGAGTGCCCAGGATACAGGTGTGAAGGGCGCCTCGACGGACTGATAGCATGACATGATGTATCTCCGGATCTCACGGGTCACACAAGCATTTCGATGGGTTCGGGGTGACTCAGGAAATGCAGCGGGCTTGCCGAGCGGCCATACGCACCCGCTTGCTTCACCACGACAAGGTCGCCAATGCGGACCTCAGGAAGTTCAATGTCGTCCGCCAGACGGTCGAGCGGCGTGCACAGGCAGCCGACCACATGACAGCGTTCGCTCGGCACCTCCTCCGGGCGGTTTCCGATGACGACCGGAAAGTTTCGGCGAAGCGCCTGACCGAAGTTGCCGGAGGCGGCGAGGTGATGATGCAGACCGCCGTCCGTGACGATGAACTTTTTGTCGCGCGAAACCTTGCGGTCGATCACGCGGCACACATAGATCCCTGCCTCGCCGACCAGGTAGCGCCCGAATTCCAGGACAGGTTTGGTCGCCGGCAGATGTTCGCGAAGTCGTGACATCCAGCCGTGCATGGCCTCGCAGACTACCTTGACTTCGAGGGGCGCTTCGCCCGGGAAGTAGGGGATGCCGAAGCCACCGCCAAGGTTCACGAACCGGGGCGGTTCGGCCAGACCGTTCGCCAACCGGAGGACGAGTTCAACACTGTGTTGCTGGGCTTCGATGACGGTTGCTGCATGCAGGCACTGCGAACCCCAGAAGATGTGAAAGCCCGCGAGGGAGACTTCCCGTGTTGCGAGTTCCCGCAGCAGCGCCGGCACCTGATCGGCGTCGACCCCGAACGGTGCCGGACCTCCACCCATGCGCATGCCGCTGTGTGTGACCTTGAAGTCGGGATTGACGCGGATTGCCACATTCGGCCGCACGCCGAGATCCCATCCGATCGCGGTGACCAGCCGTAACTGGGTTTCCGATTCCACGTGCACGTGCACACCGCAGGCGACTGCGCGCCGCAGGTCGTCGTGAGACTTGCCTGGCCCGGCAAAGCCGATTTCGAGCGGGCGGGTGCCGGCATCGAGCGCGAGAGCCATCTCCTGTGCCGAGGCGACATCGAAGCCGTCGACCCGGGCGGCAAGGTAGTGAACTACTGCGGGCATCGGATTCGCCTTGATCGAGTAGTGAAGCGATATGGCGGCGGGTAGCAGGTTGCGTAGCTCCCGGATGCGGGCATCGATCGCGGAGCGGTCGTACGCGAAAAACGGGGTGCGCCCAGCGCGCTCGGCCAGCTGTCTCACGTCCACGCCACCGAACTGCAGGCCGGAAGGCCTCCGGAGGAACGTCAGGTTCATGATGCGTTCTCCCCGGAATCGTGCGCGAGTGACGTAAGTCCATATGTGGCAGCCTGCTTGCGTAGCGCCGCCCGGTCAAACTTGCCGTTTGCATTGCGTGGAATCTCCGGGCAACTGAGGATGTCCCGTGGAACCATGTAACGTGGCAGGCGCTGGATGCACCAGTTGCGCAGGCCTTCAGTGTCTGAGTCAACGGCGAGGACGACGAGCAGAGCGACCGCTTCGCCGAGCGCGTCATCTGGGAGACCCAACGCGAGCACTTCGACGACGAGTCCGCTTGCATGAACCGTTTCCTCGATTTCCTCCGGACTGATCCGGTAGCCGGAACTCTTGATCTGGGCATCGTTGCGGGCGATAAAGTAGAGAAATCCTTCGTGGTCGCGCCGGACGAGGTCGCCAGACCAGACTGCTGTATCACGCGGTGCACCGCCCGGTTTTGCTTCAGGCGAAGGCCGATAACGTTGCGCGGTGCGGGTAGTGTCGTTCCAGTAGCCGGGTGTGACACAGGCGCCGACGTGCACCAGCTCGCCCGGTTCGTCCGGAGCACATGGCGTACCGTCCTCACGGACCACGAGGATCCGCGCATTGGGCACCGCTTTGCCGATCGAGTCGGGCCGCCGGTCGACCTGCGCGGGATCGAGACAGGTGGAGCGGAACGCTTCGGTCAGCCCGTACATCAGGAACGGCGTGGCACGGGGAAAGAGCGTCCTGAGCTTCTGCAGCACGGGCAGGGGAAGACGCCCGCCGGTGTTCGCGAAGTAGCGCACCGTGTTGCGCGGCCCGTCGGGCCACGTGGCGCCGGCAAGCTGCATCCACAGTGGCGGCACACCGGTGAGCGCGGTGATGCGTTCGCGCTCGCACGCGAGGATGGCGTCCTGCACAGTGAGGTAGTTCAGCAGGACCGCTGTTGCACCAGCGGACCATGCCGAGGTAAGCTGGCTCAGGCCCGCATCAAAGCTTAGCGGCAGGAGCGCAAGAATGCGGTCGGACGGCTCGTGACGCAAATACTCCGCGACGCTCCATGCACCTTCAAGCAGGTTCCTGTGGCTGAGCATCACACCTTTGGGCAACCCTGTGGAGCCGGAGGTATAGAGCAGGGCGGCAAGGTCGGTGTCAAGGCATGGCGCGGAGAACGCCGGAATCGGGGCATTGCCGCGCGCGAGGTGGTGATCTGGCCAGCGATGGACCGCAGTGGCTTCTGTACTGAAAAGAGTCGGGTCGGTTTCGTCAACGAGAATCAGGTCGGACAGCAGGTCGAGTTCCCCGCCAGTGAGTGCACGAGCGCGCAATGCGGAGGTGACAAGACACCGGGCGCCGCTGTCGCGAAGCACATGGGCCACCTGGTCCGGTTTCAGGAGCGGATTGACCGGGACGAACACGCAACCTGCTGCGCTGGCACCGAGCATCGAGACGACGGTCTCGATACGCTTGTCGAGAAAGATCGCCACGCGTTCGCCGGGCGCGACGCCAAATGAGGACAAGGCCTGCGCGAACGCATGGCTGCGCTGGAGCAGTTCGGGATAGGACAGGCGAGCATCTCCGCATACGAGCGCCTGTGCTTCAGGCGTGCGGCGCGCTGCCAGCTGCACAAGGTCCAGGAGGTTTCTCATGGCTGAATTCCGACGAAGTTGACGATCAGTGACGGATCACCATCGCGCCGAAGCAGCCGGCAAGTCCGCTGGAGAACAACAGCGAGTGCGAGCCCGGTTGCGCGTGCGGCGCACTATGAAAGTCGATGAAGGGGTCAGCGCCGAACACGTGGCCAAAGCGTGCAAAATTCGCCGTGAAAAGGCGCTCCTGTGGCACGTGGAGCATGGCCATGAGGCGCCGCCATCCTGGCAGGTTGACGTGGTGTGGCAGGACATGGGTGAGATCACTGCCCGCAACCCCAGCCTGGCGCAGTGCTGCGCGCATCGTGGTGAATGCCGACCAGTAATAGCGGTCATCCGGCACAGGCTGCAGGTCATCGTCGGTGCCGCGGAAGTAGCGGGCATCCGTATAGAAGTGCAGCCCCACGATGCAGTTGCGTGCGGCACCGCGCTCGAGCAGGACAGCGCACGCCCCGTCGCTATGCAGCGCGAACTCATGAATAGCGCGCAGCGGGTCGCAGCCCGAGCCCATCACGTCTGCACAGACAACGATTGCTCGCTGGATCGGTCGACCGGCGACGGTGAGCATATGGAGCACGCGGATCGCGACCAGTGGCGAGACGCAGTTCTGCTGCATCACCGAACATGCCAGTGCGCGGTCAAGTCCCATGCGCGACTGGATGAGCGCCGCAGTCCCGGCGGGTGGTGCCAGGACGCTGCTCTGGATTGTGTGGGCGTATATGAGCGCATCGATGCTTGCTGGCGTCGCGCAAGTATCTTCGAGCAGGGCAGACACCGCTTCGCACGCGAACGTGACGGGCGACGCTGCCGCAGCGTCGTGGAACTGCTGCACGCCGTTGCGCAGCAGCGCATTCGCCCGGGCTTCGGGAAGGCGGCAGCGACGGACCCAGGTATGCGCATCGACCTTTCGCACGGGCAGGCTGAATGCGATCCCGGACAGCGACAGGAGGGAATTTGTTGCGGACACAGTCATGGCTGGCTCCCCCGATACCGGAGGATGGCGCAGCCGGCCTGTCGCTGGAAGCCGGCCGACCACAGCAGGATGAGTTGCCCCTGAGCAGGAATGGTCGCGTGCAGCAGCGCGTCGAGTTGTGCGGGTGCGTCGGCGGCGCACAGATATCCGCAGTCGTGCTGGTCTGGGTACCACGTCTGCCCCGATAGTCGGGCCTGGACGTTGATCCGGCGTGCCAGCGTCGCGTCGATGCGCGGTGGCACGACCCAGTCGATTGCGCCGGGCGTCACGCCTGCCTGCATGCACGTCTGTGCGATTACCTCGACCACGAACCCTTCATCGATACCAATATCGTACGGTGGAATGGGCACGGGAGGCGTGCGTACATTGACGCTGAGCACGTCCCACGCGGGATGGGTGTGAGCCGTGACCAGTACGGCAGCCGCACCGTCACCCAAAGCGGTGATAACGGATCGGGCCAGTCGGGAAAAGGGCGGTAGCCAGCGCTCAGCGGCGACGATCAGGGCGCAGCTCACGTGATTGTCGCGTGCCATCATGTCGGAAACCATCTGCAACGCAAGGAAGAACGATACGCCCTGTAGTTGTCCAATCGCGAATGGCACACCTGTCGAACCGAGTTCGCTGTGAAGCCGGCCTGCACACGAGAGTGCGTAATCCTGCTCAAGACTTGTCGCACAGACGATGACCTGGTCTGGCGCGATGTTGACATTCGCGGGACACCGCCCGATGGCTTCGCGTGCCACGCTGGATGCCATCTCCGAGAGGAGGAGGCCTGGCTCACTGGCGGCGTGTAACGGCGTCGATGGAAGATCCACGGGTGTCGTGCCCATCGCATCGTGGCACCAGCGCAGCGTATCGGCATACACTGTTTGCATGACGGTTTCCCGTGCGGATGAAGGCGGGGCCGGTCGTTGATCTGACGCCGCGTCGAGCCGCACGCGTGCGTGCGGGACGTAACTCGCCGTGGCCGCGATGCAGGTATGGGCGCGGCTTGGATTAGTTGCAGTGGACATGGGAGTGCACAAACGAGACGAGATTGCCGAAACGCAGGAACAGGTCTGCAGAGAGGTCTTCCGGAGCAAGCGTGAAGGCGAAGCGCTGCTCGAGCTCAAGCAGCAGGTCCGTCATGTTCATGGAGTCGATGCCAACGTCAAACAGGTTCGTGTCCTCTGCGATCAGATCTGCAGCCATGGTGCTGCCGATGGCTGACAGCAGGCATGACCGGATGGTGGCCGCGATTTCCTCGCGCCCCGGGGCTTGCGTCTCATGCGTCGTCATGAGGTATCTCCTGCCCCGACCGGGGGGCATGGACTAAAGCGATTGATGATTCAGGCGTGAAGGGGAGGTTGCGGGGCCCGTGCGTGATGTCCCATGGGCGTTCCGTTGATCGGTGCGCTGCGCGCGCGACCATGAGCCGTTGGAGGTCACCGGTGCCTTCCATGATGTCGAACGCCTTGGCGTCCCGGTAGCTCTGCTCGAGTGCCGGACAGGCGGCGATGCCGTCCATGCCGACGAGATCCATGGCGGCGCGTGTCACCCGTGCGGCCACGCGCGAGGCAAACGCCTTGGTCATGGATGAATCCAGAGACGTCGTCAAGCCGCGATCCGCTTTCCACGCAGTGCAGTGGCAGATTAGCCATGCGGCTGCGATCTGTCGGTCGATGTCGAGCATGGATGCCTTGACGCTTGCAATGCGGTGATGTCTGTTCGCGGGGGTGCCGCCTGCATCGAGCCAGGCGGCGAGCTCCGCGCGCACCCGCCTGCAGGCACCGACCATCACTCCGGAAAGCAGTGGCCTGAAGTAGTCCCAGGACCGCTGCGCACCCGAGAAGGCGTCATCAAGCGGCCTGTTGGCACCATGGGAGAGCAGCGCATCGTCGGTGACCTCGCAATCTGTGTAGGACAGCTCGGCAAGCTGCGTGGCGCGCAGGCCTGCCATCTGCTCAATACGCGACACGGTGAATCCTGGCACATTGCGGTCCACGACGAACGCGCGGACACCGTAGCGGCCGATCTGCCGGTTGACCGTTGCAAACGTGATTACGCAATCGGCGCGCGCGCCGTTTGTGATAAAGCACTTTGTACCGTTCAGCACCCAGCCGCGGTCGGTTTTGCGTGCGCTCGTGCGCATGGCGGTTGCATCGGAGCCACAATCCGGCTCGGTTATGGCGAACGCGCCCCAGCTCGGCGAGCCTGACTGGAACCTCTGGAAGAAGCGGGTCTGCTGTTGCGGCGAGGCGAGCGCAACGACTGGCGGCATGGCGAGACCCGGGCCCGGCAGTGCCAGTGCGAGGCTCGCATCGGCTTCTCCGAGGCAGGCCATCAGCGTTGTCTGCGCAACGAGGGACTGCAGGGTCGCACTGCCGCCATGCTGCGTGGGCACGAGGTTCGTGTTCAGGGCTCTGACTTCATGCGCACGCCAGGGCGGACCGACGATCTGGCCAGTTGCATCCGATTCGAGGCTCACGGTGCGCATACGCCTGGTCAGCTGTTCGAGGTCGAGACCCCGAACAGCGAGTGCTGCACCGATGCCATCGACGGTATAGACCTGCTGAGACGTCTGCTCAAGCCGCGTCATGGCGATTCTCCCGGGCGGGCGCATCGGCACCCAGTATCGACGACCGCGCGTCCAGAGGCGAATCTCGCGTGTCATCTGGCCATGAGCGTAGGCATTCGGACGGGGGGCGTCACCTCAGAACATTGGGAGGGTGTTGTATCGGAGGCGCGCGCAGGGTAGTTATCACGATCACGCGAGATGGATGTCCGATAATGACGTTCAGACCGAATGATGATGGCCAACTACGGATGAGACGTATGTCAGCGCGAAAACAGGCAGCAGGAAAAAATCCAATGCTTCAGCCAGACAACAGGGGCCCGCGCACGACGAAGCGCGGGGACCAGGTGGCCGAACGCATCAAGAGCTGGATCACCGATGGAGAGCTGCGTCCCGGCATGCGACTGAACAAGGAGGCCGAGCTCCAGGAGATTTTTAATGTCAGTCGCGGATCGATACGCGACGCGCTCAAGGCGCTGGAGGTGCAAGGCCTCGTGCGGCTGAGCACGGGCCCCGACGGCGGAGCCACGATTACTCGCATCCCGCTCGCCCGTGCTTTCCAGTCGCTGCAGAATTACCTGTTCTTTGAGAGCATCAGCCTTGAGGACATTTATGCCGTGCGGCGCGTTCTGGAGCCGTTGCTTGCGGCGGGGGCAGTTGAGCATCTGACGGATACGCACCTGGAGGCGCTTGAGCGCAGTGTGGAGGCGTGTGAGCCATTCGCTGTGAGCCATGAGCGCGCACTTGATCAGCGGCATGAGGACATCCGCTTTCATGACGTGCTGGCAGCGGCCAATCCGAACGCTTTTCTTCGGAGCATCTGTCAGATCATCAACCAGATGCTGCACAACCTCGTGATCGTCGCGGGCAACGTGACCCAGGATGACTACCAGGCCTTCGGGCGGCAGACTGTCGCTGCGCACCGCGCGATCCTTGAAGCGGCGCAGCGCCGGGATGCAGGGGCGGTAGAGAAGCTTATGGCGGTGCACATGGAAGACGCGGAAGCGCAGCTTCGGAAGGTGCACGCCGCCTTGCAGCAGAAGCTGGTGCTGGACTCTGACCTGGGTCTGCACGCGGGGAGCAAGCGCCGTTCGTGACACGTGCCCTGACCCGCAGTCTTCGAGGTGGGGCTTCCGACCATGCACAAACGTCAAGGCGGATTGCGGTCCTCGATGGATGATGAGAGCGCGCGGGCGACCTCAGTCAACGGCGCTCTTCCGAACGCGTGCTCAAGTATGTGGCTTGCCCAGAGCACGAGCGCATCGGCGTGACGGCCGCCCACAATCTGTATGCCTACTGGCATTCCTTCTGAATTGGTGCCTGCGTAAATGCTCGCCGCAGGAAGACCCAGCTGATTGCACCAGGCGGTGAAGTAGGGAAAAAGATCCTCACTGGCTGCTGCCTCACCGAGCGGCATGGCCACGCGTGGATACACCGGGCAGACCAGCAGGTCATACCGTTCGAAGAAGGTGTTGACGGTGGCGCCCAGTTCCCCCCTTTCGATCAGTGCAGCCAGCAGCGCTTTGCGAGACACTGCGGCGCCGGCGTCAGAGTACGCCTGCAATGACGGATCTAGCGCCGCACCGCCGTCAGGCATGCCTTCCGTGAGTTGGCGGCAACAGGCCGGCCAGAGGGTGGCATGGATCGCGTTACAGCGAGCGACAGCTGGCGGATCTTCCGAATAGACCTTGGCGCCGAGGACACGGAAGGCGTCGGCTGCGCTCATGACTGCGTCGCGGACCGCAGGTTCTGCTGTGACAGTGAGTCCCAGGGACGGGCTGCATGCTATGCGCACACCATCTGGCGCCAGCTTGCAACCAAGGCCAAGTTCATAGTCGCATGCGTCAAATGGCAATGCGTACCAGTCGCGGCTGTCGGGGCGGCTGATGATGGTCAGGATGCGGGCAGCATCAGCCACGCAGCGGGAGATCGGACCAACGTGGCTCAGCAGGCCGAACGGCCCGCGGGGTGCATGCGGGACACGACCGAAGCTCGGTTTGAAGCCAAACGTGCCGGTGAAGGCAGCCGGAATCCGGATTGATCCACCGCCGTCAGTACCGATTGCCACCGGTGCCATACCGAGGGCGACCGCTGCTGCTGCGCCACCGCTGCTACCGCCAGGGGTCCGTCGCGCGTCCCAGGGGTTGCGCGTGACGCCGGTCAGCGGGCTGTCGGTGACGATCTTGTGAGCGAAATCAGGCAGTGTCGTCTTGGCAAAGCAGATGGCGCCAGACTCGCGAAGCCTCGCGACGCACGGACTGTCATGCGGTGCCGGGTCTTTGTCGGTAGCGCGTGACCCGTATCGCGTGGCAAGTCCGAAGACTGAAACGTTGTCCTTTACGCTGATTGGGACACCGTCCAGCGGCCCGAGTGATCGCCCCTGTTGCCATCGTGTTTCGGATGCGCGTGCCATATCGCGTGCGTCCGCTGCGATCTGGCAGAAGGCATTCACGACGGGGTCGAACTGTTCAATGCGCTGAAGCACGGCCTGCATGACTTCCACAGGGGAGGCTCGCCGGCTTGTGTAAAGAGCGTGAAGCTCCTGTGCAGTCAGATCGCAGATGTCGTCGTTCATATTTGATCCAATTTAATGATCATAAATACAAGTTAAGTGCGACGCTTATGCATGTCAAGCGTTCTAGACCAGTCAGAAAACCAGGGTAAACACCGAAATTCTGGTGTTGACACTTAGAAACTGTCGACGTAATTTAATGATAATTAATTGGGCGAGGGCGGTCGCGATAGTGCGCTGTCTTGGCGGGGCAATGGAGTGGGTTTGGCGGACATCTTGGCTTCCCGATACGAGACGCTCCGCACCTGACATGGTTCGACGCGGGGCGGAAACTCGCGGGACAGGCAAGGCACCAGTTGTGGTGCTATCGGCAGCTGGCTGCGAGACTAAGGAAATCTTAGTCTATTCTTGGGAGAGTTTTTCTGCGCTGGCGAGGAGGGCTTTCCTCTTATCCTTGCTGAGTCTCCCAGCGAGTGCCAGAAGGTTCGCGAGCAGATCATCTTCCTCGTAGAGGAAGCCTGTGGGGACGAGCAGTGCTCGCGCAAGGCGCTGGCTGGTCTGTATCGCAGGGGTGTGTTTACCCCTTTCGTACTGGTTGACGCGGGTGCTGGCTGAGAATTCGTCAATACCCGCCTGAATGCCAAGCTGCTCCTGGGTGAGGCCCGAGCGTAGTCGCGCCTGTTTCAGGCGTCTGGAGAAGACGGTATCAGTGGCTGGTGTATCGCGCGACATTCCGGGAGTGTCCCGGAATGTCGCGGGAAATTTACTAAGTAACTCTTAGTCAAAAAGCTAAACATCACTTTGCTTTTTGCCTTTGGACGATACCGGTCGAGTCAGCGTCTCGGCGTTGACGAGAAGGATTTTCTTTCTTGCGCGCGTAAGCCGGGCCGCGGTTGCGAGAAGGGTGGCAAGCAGATCGTCCTCCTCATAGAGAAACGAAGTCGGGACGTGCAGTGCTCTCGCGAGACGTTGGCCCACCACAAGATGCGGCAAGTGTTTGCCTCTTTCGTACTGGTTGATGCGGGCACTGGCGGAGAACTCGTCGATGCCTGCACTAATGCCGAGCTGCTCCTGGGTGAGGCCCGAGCGTATACGTGCCTCTTTCAGGCGTTTTGCAAAAACCGAGGATGTCGTGTGCTTATCCGGCATCCCGTGAGTCTCTGGGAATGTCCTGCTTTTTTTACTAAGAGTTTCTGAGTTGGCTTCCTAAGGAACTCTTCACTTTCACGGGTAGGGAATTGAAATGTGGTTCGTTTGCAGTTTGCACGGGGCGGGGCGACAGCTCCGTAGACACGAAAACAGGGACTTGCGGATATGACAACGATTTTCAACATTCTGGGTTACGTAAGCGTCCTGATACTGGTGGCGCTTGGGCTTGCGATCGTTTTCGGCATGATGGACATCGTGAATCTTGCCCATGCTGAATGGGTCACGATTGGGGCGTATACGTTGGCGATCGCGCAGGAGTTCGGAGGACGGGAGGCCTTCTGGCCTGCCTTGCTGGCGGCACCTGCTGTCGGGGCGCTCTCAGGATGGTGCCTTGAGCGATGCATTATCCGGCTGCTCTACGACCGGCCGCTCGACACGCTGCTCGCGACCTATGCGGTGGGTCTAATTGCGCAGAAGGCACTGGAGCTCATCTTCGGCACCCAGCCAATGCTCGTGTACGCGCCGTTTGACGGAGCAGTGCCAGTGCCTGGGGGGAGCTATCCGGCGTACCGGTTGTTCGTGATTATCGTCGCGCTGGCTGTGACCGCAGGGTGCTGGCTACTTTTCGCCCGCACGCGTTTTGGTACGCAGCTGCGTGCCGTGATCCAGCACCCGACAATGGCTGAAGCCGCAGGCATCGACACCCATCGGCTGAACCGCGTCGCATTCTGCGGTGGTGCAGCGCTTGCCTCGCTCGCTGGCGTCCTCGTCGCACCCATGGTTTCGGTGGAGTCGCGCTTGGGTGTTGCCTATCTCGCGAAGGCATTTTTCGTAATTGTGCTTGGGGGAATCGGCTCGATCGCCGGAAGCATATTGGGCAGTGCGGTTATTGGTACAGCGGAAACGCTGTTGGGCTATCGCATTGATCCCTCGCTCGCCTCCGCGGTGGTACTGGTCCTCTCCATGGTGCTGATCCGGTTCAGGCCGCAAGGGTTGATTCCAGGATTCAGTGCGGCGCATCACCTTCTCGGTAAAGGATAGATCGTATGTCTGAAAAAAATGCAGGCTCCCGGTGGCTATGGTTTTCACATCCGCCACTCGCTCCCACGGACGTCGCGCCGCTGATGATGTGGGGTGCAGCGCTGGTAGCCGTGGTGATCGTGCCTCTTGTCGCGGATTCCTGGCTGCTCACGACGGTACGCGATGCGCTGGTGATGGGCATTCTCGCGCTGAGCTATGACCTGCTCTGGGGCCGGGCCGGGGTACTCACGCTTGGGCACACGACGTTCCTGGGTCTCGGCGCGTATGGATTCGCCGTTGCGACGGTCCAGTTCGGACAGACCCCTGCGACGGGGCTCGCTGCCGCCACGCTCTGCGCTGTGGCTGTCGCCGCTGCCGTCGGCTATTTTTTGCTTTTTGCGGGGGTGAGACTTCACTTCTTTGCCATCATCAGTCTGGCCGTGCTGATCGTCGCACAGCAGCTTGCGATCAGCTGGCAGTCGGTTACAGGGGGCGACACCGGCATCCTGGGTATTCCCGGGCTGTCGTTTGCCATAGGCAGACACACGTTCGATCTGGGCGGCCCGCGCGCGTCCTGGTACACCGTGGCCATAATTCTGCTTGCTGCGACAGGTTTGGTATGGCTCGTGTGCCGCAGTCGTTACGGCAAGGTGCTCGATGCGATCGCAACCAATGAATGGCGGGCAAAGGCATGCGGCTATCACACGTCGTTTCATCTGCTGCTCGTTTTCGTCATGTCGGCTGCGCTTGCGGCCATCGCGGGCGCGTTGATGGCGGGCTGTTCGGGCGTGGTAGCGCCTGACGTGTTTTCGCCAGTGCTTGCGACAGAGGTCATTCTCTGGGTCGCTATTGGTGGCCGCGGAAGGACCGGTGGCCCAGTCGTGGCCGCCATCGTTCTGACGCTTCTTAGGCAGACCGTTTCCAGCTACAGCACAGACGGCTGGCCCTTGATCCTCGGTGGCCTGTTTCTCGGCTGCGTCCTTTTCATGCCGAACGGACTGCGGCCCGATCGATGGTTGCAAGCCGCGCGCCGGTCGGTCCGAGTGATATTGAGCGGACTACCGGTTCACGGCGCGGACCGAACACAGGAGGAGCGGTAATGGACCACGAAATTCTCCGCGGCAGCGGTCTCTCGCGCGCGTTCGGCGGGATAAACGCCGTGGCCAGTGTGGATATCACGATCGCGCCACGCGATCTGCTGTGCGTGATCGGTCCGAACGGCGCGGGCAAGAGCACACTCGTCGGCCTGCTCTCAGGCGCGATTGCCCCCGGATCCGGCGAACTGTATCTCGAAGGCGAACGGATGACTGGCCGTCCGATGCACGCCTTCTGCCGGCGCGGCGTGGTGCGCAAGTTTCAGGGGACCAACACCTTCCTCACGATGACGGTGCGCGACAACCTGGTGGTGGCGGGTCTCGGGGTTGCGGCTCACCGTGTTTCGCCGATGCCCGATCCCGACGCGGTTCTGGAGGAGGTCGGTCTGTCCGGGCAGGCGTGTGAACTCGCCTCGCATCTGCCGCATGGTGAGCGGCAGTGGCTCGAAATCGGCATGGCGATCATGTGTCAGCCCGCATTGCTCCTTCTCGACGAGCCCGCAGCCGGTCTGTCCGCGCAAGACGCGCAGCGGCTGGCGCGCCTCATCCACCGGTTACGGGAGCGATGCGCGGTACTTGCCATCGATCACGATCTGGGTTTCGTGCAATCCCTCGAATGTGAGACGTGGGTGATGCACCGGGGCGAAGTCGTTCGCCGGGGATCGTATGCGGAGATTGCGAGCGACGAGGAAATCCGTCGCATCTATCTGGGACGGGGGGCGGAACATGTTGCGCATTGAAAACCTGTGCGCCGGATATGGCGACGTGGATGTGGTTCATAACCTGACGCTGGACGTGCTGCCCCAGGAGGTGGTCGGCGTGCTCGGTTGTAACGGTGCGGGCAAGACGACCCTGGTGAAGGCGATCATGGGGTTGCTGCCGCGATTGAGCGGGCAGGTGGATTTTCTGGGGCAGCCGGTGGTGGGCCTGCGCACGCACGAGATCGCGTGGCGCGGGATCGGTCTGGTCCCGCAGGGGCGCTGGATTTTTCCAAGGCTGACCGTGCGCGAGAATCTGCTGATGGGTACGCAGGCCGCCGGTGGTGGGGACATCCTCGACGAGGTATTCGACTACTTCCCGGTGCTGAAGTCGCGTCTGTCGCAGCAGGGCGGCACGCTCTCGGGGGGGAGCAGCAGGTTCTCGCGATCTCACGCGCCTTGTGCGGGCGTCCGAAGCTGCTGCTGCTCGATGAGCCGTCTGATGGCGTGCAGCCCAACCTCGTCGAGCGTATTGGCGAAGTCATCCCGGAGTTGTGTCGCCGCTCGAAGCTGGCGGTGCTCCTTGTCGAACAGAACCTCGATCTCGTCGTTCAGAGCGCGCGGCGCTGCATCGTGCTCAGTAATGGGCGCCTCGTGCATGCCGGTGCCGTCGAACCGCTACCACGAGACAAAGGCGAACACCCGCTCGCGCGCTACCTCTCACCGGCGGCGCAGCCCGCCCCGGATTTTCCCCAGCCATCCGATAAACCCGTGGTCTCCAGCGAGAATACACATGAACCGTCGTGATTTTTCCCGAAGCGTGCTGTTTGGCGCGGCCGGATCCCTTGCTGCCTCGGCTGTCTCCCCGTTCGCACGTGGCGCCGCCCCGCTGAAGATCGGAGTGCTCGCACCTCTCAGCGGTCCTCTGACGCGTGTGGGGCAGACCAACCGCAATTGCGCGGAGCTGGCGGTGGACGAGATCAACGCGGCGGGCGGACTGCTCGGCCGCCCGCTACAACTGAGCGTTGAGGACACGCAGATGTCCACGGCCGTGACTATCGAGAAGGCACGGCAGCTTTTCATGCGTGACGATGTCGCAATGATCACTGGCATGGTACTGCCGTCCGAGCGCGAAGCGGCGCTACAGGCGGCAAGGGCGGCGCGAAAGCTCATCGTCTACCCGAACTTCGACGAAGGACGGTGCGACCCGCAACTTCTTACGACCGGCCTGGCAGCGAGCCAGCGAATCGAGCCACTCATTGCGTGGATCATGCGCGCTGGTGGTCGGTCCATGTCAGCGGTCGTTTCGGACATCGGCAGCAACCGGAAGGTGCTGGTTCCGCAACTGCAGGCGGCGGTGGCCCGTCATGGCGGGAAATTTCTCGACGTCTACTGGTTGCCCTACGGCACGCGCGACTATGGCGCAACCCTGCAACGCGTCGCCAGCGCCAATCCGCAGATCGTTTGGCACAGCATCGGGGATGACCCCGTGACGTTCGTGAAGCAGTACCGTTCGTTCGCGTTGACACCGCAACTGATCACGGATATTGCGCACGAATCCCTCTCGATTGCGACCACCGGCGCATCAACCGGAACGATCGGAGTGTCGTCGTACTTCATGAGCATCCGTAACCCGCAGAACGAGGCGTTCCTCAGGCGCTATACGGAGTACTACGCCGACGCGCGCGCCCCCCGGCTGGGCAGCTATGCCGTGGTACTGCCGCATGGCGAGAACACCTATGCGGGTATTCGTCTTTTTGCCGAGGCCGTCAGAGCATCGGGAAGCGTCGATGTCGATCGCGTCAGGGCCGCGTTGCCCGCCGTCGCTGTTGCGCTGCCGCGAGGCCAGACTGGTGTGAGCCATGATGGGGGGCATGTGCTCTGCCAGACGCGGTTCGGCCAGGCACTCGCCGATAACAGCTTTTGGATCCTGGAGTCTACCGGCGCGGTAACGCCGGTTTGTGAAGGATAAGCGTGTCTCAGCAGCCGGCATATGTCATGTATCAATAAATAAGGAATACGAAATGATGACCGATTTGGTGTTGGACTCGAGTCAGATGACTGTTGCATTCCGGCAGCGCACCTTTTCGCCAGTTGAGGTCATGCGCGCGATACGGCATCGGAATATGAAGCTTGCCCCGGTTGTCAACGCGTTTTGTGAGGTTGACGAAGAAGATGCGATGTCGACCGCCTGCGAGGCGGAGCGCCAGTGGATGCGTCGCGAGCTGTACGTTGTATTCCACGGTGTACCGGTATTGACCAAGGTTCCTGTCGCCACGGCCGGTCTTCCGGCACGGCACGGGCCGCGGATCGCTTCGTCAACGCGCGAAAACGCCGATGTGCTGACCACGACGTCGGATTTCGGCAACAGGATCGTCACCGACTGTCCATTGAAAGGCGTGACGCGCAATCCCTGGGGAACGCGCCTTTCAGGCGGACGGCGGTTGCCGGGTCACATGGAGACAGCGCCATGAACGTCCAGATGACGCGCATTGTGATCCATCTTGTTGAGCGGTGTGCGGAGGTCGGGACAGCCGTGACACCACCGCATCGTCAGGTCGTCGCTGCCGCCGTGCTCAAGTGGGCGGACCTGGATGTCAGGGGCGAGCTTGAGGCGTTGTATGCGACGGGGGCCGAACTCGGCCAGTTGCTTACCACCCGGGCGTTGCTCGCGCTCGGTTGTGGGGCGAAAGAGATCGAAGGTTATGGAAAGGCCGCGCTCGCGGGTACGGACGTGCCGCTCGAGTGGGGCGCTGCGCTGCTGCATCCGCGACTAGGCAAGGCGGTGCGTAGCTGTTTGCCTGGTGCGTCCTCGATCATGCCGTCCGTCACCAAACGGGGGGCGGCGGGGGCGTGCGTCGACATCCCCCTGCACGGCGTCACGAACATGTGGAGCTTCGACCACTTCGACACGGTATCGCTCTGCGTACCCGACTCGCCCGCACCTGACGAACTGCTGGTTGCCATTGCGCTGGCCGAACGCGGAAGGCCGCTTGCGCGTATCAGGCCGGAGTGACGTACGAGGAGATGTACGAAGATACGCCGTGCCATCAGGCATGGGTCGCCCGAAAGGATACTTGCAAACCAGGAAGGAGAAGGCATGTGCAGGGTTAGACGGGGAAGATGCAGTAAGGGTGCCGTGGCGGTGTCGTTGTGCCTGGCAACGGGTGTGGCGCAGGCTCAGTCGTCAGTGTCGCTCTACGGGCTGGCTGATGCGTTTGCCGGGGTAGTACGCACGCCTGGCGCGCAGGGCAACGCGTGGGAGGTCGGGTCGGGCGGATTGTCGACCTCGTATTGGGGGATATCGGGAGCCGAGGACCTGGGCAGTGGCGTGAAGGCGATATTCACGCTCGAGAGCTTTTACCGGATCAACAGCGGCCAGTCTGGCGCGTTCAACGGACAGTCATTTTTCGGACGCAGGGCGTTCGTCGGGCTGAGCGGGCAATTCGGCCAGTTGACACTCGGGCGCACCGATTCGCTGCTGTTCGTGTCCACGCTGTTGTTCAATCCATTTGGCAATTCGTTCGTCTTCTCGCCGATGGTGGTTCACACGTTTCTGCCTTCCGCAATGGGGGCTGCGTCGGTGCAAAGCGACACTGCGATCGACGACTCGATCGTCTACCAGACTCCGGAGTTTGGAGGTCTTACGGGAAGCCTTCAGTACAGCAATGCCGGCATCGCGGGCCACGCGGGGCAGGCGAATTACAGCGCCAACCTGCTTTACTTCGCCGGAACGTTTTCCGCGACGGCCGCGGTCCAGAGCCTGCATACGGCGTCGCTCTTCCTGAACGGCCCGACGCAACAGACGGCGTGGCTCGTTGGGGCTGCGTATCGCCTTGAGGCAGTGAAGCTCTTTTTCCAGTACGAGCGGGTGACCGACAACAATGAGCTCGCCGACGATACCGTCCAGGCAGGAACCAGTGCGCAGGTCGGTACGGGCAGCGTACTGTTGTCCTGGGCGGGAACGCTCCGGCGGCCTGCTCAGGGTCCGGATCTCCGCTGGTCGACAGTGGCGCTCGGCTACGATTATCCCCTCTCGAAACGTACGGAGGTCTATGCGGTGTGGCGGTACGACACGATGACCAGCGTGTCGTCTGGCAATAGCCTGGGTGTGGGCATCCGGACCCGGTTCTAGCCGGCCTGCTTCCCGAGTTCTGAAGGTCGGTGCACCGGCTTTCCGGATTCAGCCCGTGCCTCAATAGAGCGACTTTTTGAGAGCGTCCCCAGCTGCGTTGACGAATCGCCCCGAAACAACTGCTGCAGATGGGAATCGCTTGCAGAGATTCGAGACATTCTGGCAGCTCGTTGTCCTGGCGCAGGACCAAGCTGCCAACTCGCGCAACTATAAGGCTCGATGCGGAATTGCTGGAACCAGCACTATGCCTTACGGCTGAATGGTAATGTTAAACGGAGTGATAAGGAATATTAATTAGTGAGGGAAGAGCGAACCTCAGAAATCAATCCCGCGCATGGGCATCGCCATCGCGACTATCTGGGTTCGGTTCAAATATTTGGTGAAAATCAAATTACTTCCCTTCATCGCAAAGCGGAGAGCAGCCTTCATCGGGAGCTTACAAATGAATGTGCACTCAAGAAATCTATAAACGCGCGTAGCTTTGGTACGACGTATTTGCTCGACGGCCAAAGAACTGTCAACGCACGTGGTTGCGTGTCCTCAGCGCCCAGCACCCTTCGCAGTCGCCCGGATTCAAGAGAGTCGCGAACACAGAAGTCCGGAAGGCAAGCAATTCCCCTTCCTCGCGCCGCGAGGAAGGCGAGCGTCTCGATGGCGTTGCAGCTCATGGGCGATCTCAGGTTTTGTAGAATCAGGCTATTCCAGCCATCGACTGGCCACGACTCGATCTTCCCGGTATTCGGAAACTTATAGAGTAGACAGCTATGTCGCAACAGATCCGATGGTTTATCCGGAACACCTGCTCGCCTCAAATATTCTGGAGATGCAACCAGATATCTCTGGAAGGAGAAAATTTGACGACTCACCAACCTGCTGTCGTCCACATTTCCAATGCGGACAACCGCATCAAAAGATTCGTCTATCAGGTCCACTTTTCGATCGGAAAAATCAACTTCCAACTCGATATTGGGGAACTTAACGATGAATTCTTCCAGAACCGAATGAAGCAATGTCCCGACTGACGGCAGGCTTACCCTCAGTAGTCCCCTTGGTTCACCCTTGATGTCCGAAAGTTCTTGCTCTGCCGCTGACATTTCCGAAATGATCCGCTGGCATCGATGCAGGAACAGAGCGCCCTCGGCGGTGAGCTTCATGTTTCGCGTGTTCCGCTGGAACAGCCGCGTTCCCAGGCGTTCTTCAAGGCGTGAAACACTCTTCCCCACAGCAGAGGAGGAAATGCCGAGTATCCGCCCGGCGTCAACAAAGCTGCCCGTTTCTGCCGATTTGACGAAGGCAACGAATCCCGCGAAATTATCCATCGTTTCTCCGAGGTCGATGAATTCAGGACTCCAACGTCCGTTATGAAAGGAGTCAAGGGCCATTTATCCCATCTTACCCGATGTATTACATTGCTATGGGATGGCAATTGCCATTCGTAGAAAGGTTTTTGTAATAACCTGGAGTGCAAGATGACGAATGTGTTTCCCTATGCTGGTCAAGAGTTCACTGTCAATTACGGCGGAGACCTGGTATTCAAAAACATTTACTCGGAAGACGGAAAGCACGTCACCGCAGAGTTTCTGGCTGGCGAAATGGCGGGGGCGAAAATGACGGTGCCGTTTAGCTGGCAGGCATTGCCGGCTGGCAACTTTCTGCTTTGGTGGCAAGAAGACGACAAGTCCACCATCGTGCACTGCGATAACTTCGAAGCGAAGAAGACCAAGACCTTCTACACCAAACTCGACGGCAGCTTTTATGTGCTCGATGGCATAATTTCCTGATTATTAAGGTTTGCGGCCAAGGTGGTTCAAAATGCGCGCCCACGGGTCAGCGACAAGTGGGCGCGAAACATTTACTTAGATGAGAAAGAAAAATTGTTCCTTGAAGATATAGCTGATGAAGTCATTGGCCACGCCTTTAAGGCGGCAGCAAATTTGGACGTAACTATCTGTGTCAGCGTCGTAGACAAGAATGGTCTCCTGTGTGCATTTCGCCGTATGGCCAATGTGATCCCGGGGGCTATCGATGTGGCTTTCAGGAAGGCTCACACCGCGTCCTTGTTCAGATTAGACACGGATGAAATCGGGAAGGTCATGCACCCTGATGGCATCGCGTACACTCTGCAATTCACAAATGGCGGCCTGATCGGCTTTGGCGGTGGCGTTGTTATCTATGACAACACGGCGAACGTGATCGGAGCTGTGGGCGTGTCTGGGGCGACGCCCAGCATCGACAATCAAATCGCCTTGAGCGCCGCGGGGCGTAAATGACCGGTGATCACAACCAGGCTCAATGGTCCGTCACCTCACTGGCTATTACCGCGTTTGCAATTGGCGCGGCAGAGTTCATCGTCGTCGGCATACTCCCCGCAATTTCGCTTGATCTCCACGTTTCTTTGGCAAGGGCAGGTAGCCTTATTGGAATCTACGCATTCGCATTGGCAATTGGAACGCCGATCACAGTCCTGCTGACCTCGCGGTACGACCGGAAGCCGCTACTCATCGGGTTAGTGTTTGTATTTCTCGTGGGGAATGTCGGTGCGGCCTTGTCGCATGACATTGAAACATTGCTTGTTGCTCGAGTTCTCACGGCGGTCGCACATGGCAGTTTTTTCGCAATCGGTGCTTCGGTCGCTGCGAGACTGGCCAAACCTGGGCAGGCCAGTCGCGCGATCGCCGTGATGTTCGCAGGTCACACGCTAGCGATGGTGGTGGGTGTACCTCTGGGAACTTATGTGGGTAATTTGTTCGGATGGAGATTACCGTTCCTCCTGATCGCGGCCGTCGCGTTCATCTCGGCACTTGCAATCGCAAAGTGGCTCCCTTCGGTGTCGACATCCAGGCCAACAAGTGTCGCAAGTCAGTTGATGACAATCCGGAATCCCGCGATCCTTACGATGATGGCGGTTACGATTCTGGGCTTTGGCGCGAGTTTCGCTCCATTTTCGTTTATCACCCCGATACTCGTAAATGTGGCCGGTTTCACAGCGACTGGCGCAAACCTGATGCTTGCGGTTTTCGGATTTGCCACGCTATTTGGTAATTTGATTGGCGGGGCAGCGGCGGCCCATATTGGCTGGGTTAATACGCTCAAGGGTATCTTTGCGCTTTTGGCGGTATCGCTTGCAGCCATCGCGTTTTTTGTCCACACCTCCTTGCCACTCGCATGTATGTTGTTCGTTTGGGGTGGGCTCGCGTTTGGTATGTCACCGGCGTGTCAGGCGGCCATGCTCTCGACAGCGGAGGTATTTACGCCTCGCGCAATTGATTTTGCGTCAAGTCTCAATATCTCGGCTTTCAATCTCGGAATCAGTCTGGGCGAAACCACTGGCGGATTCATGGTCGCCAGGGAACATTTGTCGCAAACACCACTGCTTGGCATGGTCTTGGTGATCGGTGCAACTGTCCCACTAAATTACCTGGCGAAATTGCACACTCGTTACTGAAGTCCGCTGCTCCCACTGATTTCCCCGACGATATTGAAGCGCTGAAGGCAATGGTCGCCGGTTTACGCGAGCAGCTCTCGTCGCACGCGATCGAGATCGAACATCTGAAGCTGACGATCGCCGAGCTGC
This sequence comes from Paraburkholderia tropica, assembly GCF_014171495.1. NCBI lineage: Bacteria > Pseudomonadati > Pseudomonadota > Betaproteobacteria > Burkholderiales > Burkholderiaceae > Paraburkholderia > Paraburkholderia tropica. Next base: position 122,810 of record NZ_CP049137.1, on the reverse strand, counting down.
GCCGGACGCAGTTCGGCCGAAAATCGGAGAAGCTGGATCGGCAGTTCGAACAGATCGAATTGCGGCTGGAAGACCTTCGGGCCGACGGAGGTTCGGCCGATATGACCACGACTGCTGCAGTAAAGCGGCAGAAGCGCGCAGGTGCGTGCCGCAAGCCGTTGCCGGATCATCTTGAGCGCGAAGAGCGCATCCATCTGCCAGCAGACGATGACTGCCCCGATTGCGACGGGCAACTCAAGCCGCTGGGCGAGGACGTCGCGGAACAGCTCGAATACGTTCGGGCACAATCCGCGTGATCCGCCACCTCCGTCCGAAGCTGATCTACACGTGCTGCGCTCGCATCGTGCAGGCTGCGGCACCGAGTCGGCCGATCAAGCGCAGCAGCCCGGGGCCGGCACTGCTCGCACGCATCGCCGCTCCTTCTGCGTCGTCATTTATTCCACGGGCGGTGTAGCAAGAAGCGCCTCTAGCCCCGTACAAATTTTATTGGGCTCAAATTCGATAACCCGATAGCTCACGACGTGCTCCTGATAGAAGGGGTCTTCCATGAGGACATCGCAGAGTTCCTTGCGGCTCGCAGCTTTAGCAAGGATCACACCGCCAGTCCGTGGTAACTGCGGGCCAGAAGCCAGAAAACGACCTTTTGCATGGTGGCGGTCGAGGAAACGGCGACGCCCGTCGAGGTGACCCTCTATGGCAGACAGCGGTTGTATGCAGTTGAGAAGGACAATGAACGTGAGCTACTCAAGGTCGCTTGCTGGAGGAAATCTGACCGGCGCGCACTTTGCTCTTTGTGCCAGCGCTATGTCCCATTCGGGTCGTACAGGACGAACGCATGCGAGCTAAGTTATTCACCGATCAATATCCGCGCACATAGCGTAAGAGCGCAGCGTTATGTGTGGAATCGTCGCTTGTTGGAGAAGCTGATTTGTTCGTGGCGGAGCAGGAACTGAGAAACATGGAGCCAAGTACGACGGCGGCTACGAAAACGATCCTGAACGGACTCATATCAAGGGGGAGTAAGTCGAATCGGAAAAGTGCGCTGGACACGACGGCGAATGGAGTGGTCCCTGCGTAGACAGTGTTCATACGTGTTGATGGGTATTCGAAGGCACTTGCCACCTACGTGAACTCGCCTATCCGCTGTCTTTGACCAAAGAACCTGCCCGTGTGGCTAAACCGGACAAGTTCCTGGTTGCGGCGTCAGGTAATTTTTGCAGGCACTAGGCGGCTTCTCCTTGATGGATGGAGAAGCCGGTGGCGCCGGGTGCTTCCAGTTCGGGGCGCAGCTGCATCGTTGGGATCACATAGTCGCCAAAGTTCTGGCGACGGTAGGGGATCGGTGCGGTCGTCGCAATCGTTCGCATCCGCTCGCGCAGGCGGTCGGACACAGCAAGGAAACCTCCGTCGTCAAGACGGTCAACCCGGTAGGCCACAAAGGGGGGAGGACGGTGTAGCCTGGATAAAACAGGATGCCGTGGTTGATCGGGAAAAGCAGATCATCGATCGGTCCGTTGATGCCACGGGGCGAATAATGTTCCTCCCAGCCACCGGCCGTCACGATGAGCATTGCACGCTTCCCTTCGAGTTTGCCCTCGCCGTAGCGATCGCCCCAGCGCTTGTCGCTATGTTCGCCGGTACCATACGCAAATCCACATGCGTAGACACGGTCGACCCATCCCTTGAGGATGGCAGGCATCGTGAACCACCAGAGGGGAAACTGCAGGATCAGCGTGTCCGCCCAGAGCAGCTTTTCCTGTTCAGCCTGGACATCTTCCGTCAGGGCGTTTGCATTGAACCCCTGGGTCGATGCATTGGCAACGCGCAGGCGCGAATTCTGGTCGAGCGTCGGGAAATCGGAGCGGCTAACCTCTGATCTCCAGTTCATGGCATACAGATCCGATACGCGAACCTCATGTCCCTGTGCTTCGAGCTCCTGGACGGCGACGTCGCGCAGTGCACCGTTGAGGGATGTCGGCTCAGGATGGGCGTACACGATAAGGACTTTCATCTTTCATCTCATTGATGGTGGAGCAATCAGGTTAATCATTGATCAGGTATATTGGAAATGACTTTCTGCGATACCTGCTATAGCCGTGGACAATCTGAAAAATCTCGACCTGAATCTCCTGCGTACGCTCAGCGTGTTGCTCGCGGAGCACAACGTCAGTCGCGCAGCGGAGCGGCTCCATCTTTCCCAGCCGTCAGTCAGCGTTCAGTTGGCAAAGCTCAGGGACGTGTTCAAGGATCCTTTGCTGTTGCCCGGGCCTCGCGGTATGCGGCCCACCGCGCGGGCGGAATCGTTGCGGGAGCCGCTTGCCGTGGCGCTTCAGACACTGAATGAGGTCATGTCACCCCAGCAGCCTTTTGACCCATCCAGCGCAATCCTTACCTGGAAGATTGCGGCGACAGATTACAGCGAGGCGACGGTCCTGCTTCCCGCACTTCCCCTGCTGCGCGAATCAGCACCCAACGCCCGACTCAGCGTTGTGCAGGTCGCGCCCCGGCTCATCGCAAGGCAATGTGAATTTGGCGAGCTCGATCTTGCGTTTCACACGGCCGACGAGGCGCCTGAAGGGCTGCGCCGCAGGACGTTGTTCAAGGAGCATTATGTCCTTGTCGGGCGGCCCGATCATCCGCGGCTCAAGCGACGTATCACGGTGGAGCAGTTCTGCAAACTCGATCATGTCGTCGTGTCGCCAGACGGAGGCGGATTCGCGGGCGTGACCGATGCCGCGTTGGCGCAAACAGGCCTGCACAGACGCGTCATGCTCTCGGTGCCGCATTTCACTTTCGTCAGGGACGTGCTGTCGCGCACCGATCTGGTGGCGATGCTGCCTTCGCGCCTGGTCAGCGCTGATGCTGGACTAAAGGTGGTACAGGCGCCCGTCGACGTTCCTGGATATGAGATGGTCATGCTGTGGCACGAGCGCCTGCATCGCGACCCGTCGCATCAATGGTTGCGTGAACTGATCTGGACTGCCATCAATACCGCAGGGCAGCGGTGAACCATCTAGCGGGCCTGCAAGGTCAGCGCCGTCCGCACCATGGCTGAAGTGATACCGACGCCAATTCAGCCGATTAGCAGAAAGCGGCTGTCGAATGCTTCGTTGCGGATTGCATGCGCCTCCGCGTATTCCGGGCTGTCGTACCACTGGCGTGCCGCCTCCGCGCTCGGAAACTGGATGATCAGCGCGTGGGTGAAATTGTCCCCCATGTGTAGATATGCGGCGGGACCGCGCGCGAGTACGTGACCGCCATGGCTGGCAACGGAGGGCCCCGCGACCGCGCTATAGTGCTCTCGCTTCCTGTTGTCTTTATCCGCCATTTCCACGACGACAAACGCTGTCATAACGTCTACTTCCTGAAAAGATAACTCCACACAGATGAGAAGGATCACGGCGCCTGCTGCGCAGGCTTACAAATCGGGGGATGTTTCAACAAGAACCGGGCAGGGTGCACGCTCGAGGACCTTGTCTGCCGTGGACGGGGCAGTCAGACGTTGCAGCCTCGATAGATGGTGATGACCCATGATGATCAGGTCGGCGCGAAGGCGAGTCGCGTTTTTGACGATCGCATCGAACGGGTCACCGCCGAAGAGATGGCCTTCCACTTCGAATCCCATGCGCTTGAGCGTCTCGACGGCTCCCGCAACAATCTGGCCGGCGCGTTCCGATTGCTCATTCGCGCGAGGGTAGGTCAATCCGTCGGGCTCAATGCCATGGGAATCCTCCGGAGACGTCAGATAGGCCGGATCGACCACACACATGACGTGCAACCGGGACTGGCCTGCAATGGCGGCCCGTGCGGCAAGCTGTACAACACGGTCAGCCTGCGCAGTTCCGTCCAGCGGGATGAGCAGATCGTAGAACATGGCGGAACGCGAAAGGGGAGTGGAGCTTCGATTGTGCCCGTCGAGAGAACTTCGGAAAATGTCGTGCGATGCACTTGTGCAGTGCGTCTGACGCACGATATGTCCGACGCAGGCGCTGATAGAAGTAACTATACTTTGCCGTCATGCAATCACCTGACCTTAATCTTCTGTTCGCGCTCGACGTATTGCTCGAAGAGGGTTCCGTCGTGTCCGCGGCACGCCGGATGAATCTGAGCGCGCCCGCAATGAGTCGCACCCTGGCACGCATTCGTGAAACCATTGACGACCCTATTTTTGTGAAGGTTGGGCGCAAGATGGTGCCCACGCCGCGTGCACTCGCACTGCGCGAGCAGGTCCGTCAGGCGGTGCAGGGCGCCCGCCGGCTGCTCGAGCCTGAGCGGGAGGTTGACCTGTCCTCCCTCAAGCGGAATTTCAATCTGCACGCGAACGATGTCTTCATTAGCGCATTCGGTCAGGCGTTGATGGAACGGGTATGTGCCGAAGCGCCGCATGTGCTGTTGCGTTTCTCGCCGGAGCGGGAAACGGAAGACACGGTGCTGGAGGACGGCAAGGTCGATCTGTATATCAGCGCCATGCGTCCGATGGGGACGGACGTACATGTCCAGTCGCTTTTCACGACGAAATTCGTTGGGATGGCACGCGATGAGCATCCCATATTCGAACACGAAATCACCCCGGAACGTTTCGCGAGATACGACCAGATCAGTGTCTCCCGCCGTGGACGTGCAAGCGGCCCGATTGATGCCGCCCTGCAGCGTCTTGGTCTTTCCAGGCGTGTGTCGCTGGTGGCTCCCACATTTCATTCTGGCGTTTTCATGCTCGGGAGTTCAGACCTGATCCTGACCGTGCCCGAGCACGTTGCATGGGCCGTACGGCGGATGGGCGTGCGGGCGCGTCATTTTGAGCTGCCACTTCCGCTGGAAACGGTGGTGGTGGTTCAGGCATGGCATCCCCGATTTCAGAGCGACAGTGCGCATCAATGGCTCCGGCGTATCGTTCGCGAACTCTGCTCCGGAGAGGCCGGTGCTATACCCGGCGCGATGATATTCTCTAGATAAGTGCGCCAGACGCACGGCAGGAGTGCAAAGATTTCAATTTTCGGATTGCTCCACCGTATCTAGACTGACCGCATTCGATGTCGTCTGTGGAAGGTGAAACGGTGAAGACTTTTCCGATATCAGTTGACGCTGTCGTGGCCTCCACACGCTGCGTATGCGTGGGCCAGGCGTGGAGGCGAACGTGAGTAGCGTCGCACTTTCGCCCGCGCCGGCCGCGTCCGCGCCGACGGCCCCTGCCGGTGGTGCTGCGCCACCCGCATTTGGTGCACAAATCCTCGTGGGCATGGCGGGGGTTCTCCTGGCCGTCGTGATCGCCCAATTGAACGATCACGTGACCGAAATTGCGATGGCCGATGTGCGTGGCGCCATGGGGATCAGTTACGACGATGCGTCATGGCTGTCCACGCTCTATCAGGTAACGCAGGTTACGGCGATGATGTTCGCGCCGTGGTGCGCGACGACGTTTTCACTCAGGCGTTTTACGATTGGTGCGGTCGCTGTTTTTGCCGTGCTGGGGCTCATTTTTCCATTTGCCCCTTCCACTGCGGCACTCTTCACATTGCGTGCATTGCAGGGATTCGCAGGAGGGTGTCTGCCACCGATGCTGATGACGGTCGCGCTGCGATTTCTGCCTCCTGGAATCAAGATCTACGGGCTCGGTGCTTATGCGCTCACGGCGACCTTCGCGCCAAATCTTGGTACACCGCTCGCGGCATTGTGGACTGAATACGTTGGCTGGCGATTCCTGTTCTGGGAGATAGCGCCCCTCGGCTTGCTGTCGATACTCATGATTGCATGGGGACTTCCGCAGGATCCCCTGCGGCTTGAGCGATGCCGCCAGTTCGATTGGCGCGGCCTGGTCCTTGGATTTCCTGCGGTCGGAATGCTCATTGCGGCGCTGGGCCAGGGAACGCGACTGGGCTGGACGGATTCTCCGTTGATCTGCCTGTTGTTTGTCGCTTCGGCGATCCTGCTCGTGCTGTTTCTGGTGAACGAATGGTTTCACCCGTTACCCTTCTTCAAGATCCAGTTGCTGGCGCGCATGAATCTGACCCATGCGTTGATTACGCTTGGTGGCGTGCTGCTGATCTTTGTCGCAATTGCGGGTATCCCCGCGGCCTACCTTGCGGAAGTGAAGGGTTATCGGCCCTTGCAAAGCGCGCCTCTTTCGTTATGCGTGGCGCTGCCACAACTGCTGGCACTTCCCATCGTCGCGGCCTTGTGTAACGTACGTGCGATTGACTGCCGCTGGATTCTTGCCACGGGGATCGGTCTCATTGTGTTGACGTGTGGTATCGGTAGCAATCTCACATCGGACTGGACGCGTGAGAACTTTTACGTCCTGCAGATCATCCAGATATTCGCACAGCCGATGTCGGTGATTCCAATTCTCGTACTGGCGACCAACGGGCTGGCGCCCGCCGAGGGGCCGTTTGCTTCTGCCTGGTTTAACACGATCAAGGGGCTCGCATCGGTCGTGGGAACTGGCGTGACAGAAGGGTTCTTCACCATGCGCGAGCATTTCCATTCCAGCGTACTCGTTGACCAGCTTGGCAACCGGCCACAGCCTCTGACCGGGATGAACGATGGATTGATCCGTGCGGCGGAGCTCCCGAACCAGGCGTTGATGCCACTTCTCGATGACCGGATACGGGAGCAGGCGCTGGTTCTTGCTTCAGCGGATGTCTTCCGGCTGATGGCACTCATTGCGGTTGCGCTCATCGTGCTGATCCCGCTCCTCGCACCCCGTGTCTATCCTCCCAGCGCCGTCGCGAAGTAGTGCGACCTGAGAACGATTTTATTAGCCATGTCCGAATCAATTAAAAAACGAAAGCTGTATATCGTCGCTGCCGCCATCCTGACTGCGGTTGTCGTATCGGCTGCAATTGCCGGTTTTGGTCGGTCTTCGTCATCAGAGGCCACCAATGACGCGTATGTGACTGCCGACTACACGGTCGTTGCACCGCGTGTGGCCGGGCAGATCACGGGGCTGCTGGTGGAGGACAACCAGGTTGTCCATCAGGGACAACTCCTCGCGCAGATCGACGACAGGGACTACAGGGCCGCTGTCGCTTCTGCAGAGGCGAACGTGGCCATGGCGAAAGCCGCTATCGACAATGCGTCAACAAGTATCGTGCAGCAGCAGTCTGTCATTGATCAGGCGAATGCAGCGCTTGCGGCTGCCCACGCGAACTACACATTCGCCCGGGCGGACTACAGCCGCTACACGGACCTGGCTAGCCGCGGTGCCGGCAGCGTACAGAACGCACAACAGGCGCAGTCGCGCATCGATACGGCGCAGGCAGATGTTGCCCGCAACCTGGCTACTGTCAAGGCCGCACGGCAGCAGGTCGCCGTGCTGCAGTCAGTCAGGGATCGCGCCCAGGCGGCGCTGGGCCAGGCGTCGGCGGCACTCGACACGGCTCGCCTGAATCTTTCGTGGACGCGTATCGTTGCGCCAGTTGACGGCATGGTTGGCCGGCGCTCGGTGCGCCTTGGGGCATACGTGACTGCAGGCACCCCTATGCTTGCCGTGGTTCCATTGCAGAAGGCCTATGTCGTCGCCAATTTCCAGGAGACGCAGCTGACGTCCGTGCGGCGTGGGCAGACCGCCGATATCCATGTCGATACGTTTCCCGGAGCTGTGCTGCACGGAACGGTCGACAGTCTGGCACCTGCCACGGGGGTGACCTTTGCCCCGATCGCACCGGATAACGCGACGGGAAACTTCACCAAGATCGTCCAGCGTGTTCCGGTGAAAATCCTGCTGCGTCCCGGGCAACCCGAACTGGAACGCCTTCGCGTAGGCATGTCAGTCGAGGTAACCATCCAGACGGGCGATTCGGGTGGGCAGGGTAACACGGGAGGCATTCAGCAATGAGCCCGTATATTGCCCGCGTGGCTGGCGCGGTGTTGCTGGCAACGTTAGCCGGTTGCATGGTTGGTCCGGACTATCACGAGCCCCAGGCGGCGTTGCCGTCGCAGTGGACGCGGCAGGTCAAACAGGAGGCGGAGCCGGCGCACAGTCATGCTGTCCCGGACAATGTCGACGCGCAGTGGTGGACCGTATTCTCGGACACCGAACTCTCTTCGCTCGTTCAGCGTGTGGCGGGCGCAAACCTCGATGTCAAGGTCGCCACCCAACGGCTCATGCAGGCGCGAGCAGCCCGCCGCATGACCGGGGCAGACGCCATGCCTGCGCTCGAAGGAACGGCTTCGTATCAACACTCGCGTTCGAGCCAGAACGGGCTCGTGGACATCTCAGGTCTGAATGGCCAGCATGACTATAACGTCTGGCAGCCGGGGATCGACGCCTCGTGGGAACTGGACCTCTGGGGGCGCGTGCGTCGCGAGATCGAATCCGCCGACGCGTCGGTACAGGCAACTGCCGATTTGAGGCGCGATGTCCTGCTTTCGGCGATCGCCGAGACGGCGAGCGATTACATCCAGCTCAGGGGCGTACAGGCGCAACAGGCGGTCGTTGAGCAAAACCTCGAAATCGCACGCCAAAGCCTGAAGCTCACCCAGATCCGCTTTACCGACGGGGTAGCAACCCACCTTGAGACTGCGCAGGCAGCAGCGCAGGTGAGCGGCATCGAAGCGCGCCTGCCGGTGCTTGAAAACCAGCGGGTTCATCTCGTCAATGCCCTGAGTTTCCTGCTCGGTGAACCCCGCGAACGCTCGAGGGCGAACTCGACGCCGTCCACGCCATTCCCCCTGTGCCGCCACGTGTGCCAGTGGGGTTGCCCTCCCAACTGGCAGAGCGTCGGCCGGATATCCGCGAGGCAGAGGCACATTTGCATGCGGCAACTGCGGACATCGGTGTTGCCGTTGGCGACTTTTACCCACGGATCACACTCTCGGCGAACCTGAGTCTTCAGGCCATGCATTTCGGAGACCTCGACGAGTGGAGTTCGCGCATGTTCGGGGTAGGACCGGCGCTGAGCGTTCCGCTTTTCGAGGGTGGCCGGCTCAAAGGGCAACTCGAACTGCGCAAGGCACAACAGCGCGAGGCAATGATCGAGTACCAGCGCACCGTGCTCAATGCCTGGCATGAGGTCGATAACGCCATGAGCGACTATGACACACGGCAGACACGGGAGGAGAAACTTGCTGCAACGGAGGCGCAGGATAGTGAGGCACTTGAGAATGCACGTCGTCAGTACGTTGCGGGTGCGACGGATTTCCTCAACGTGCTGACCGTCCAGCGCGACCTGCTGGATACGCAGCAAGCCAGGGTTGCCAGTACTACTGACGTATCACTCGCACTGGTCGGCCTTTACAAGGCTCTGGGGGGCGGGTGGGAAACGAGCTTTCCCCCTGCTCCAGAGGCTGCAAAGGTCGGTGCTGCCACGCGTGGCGAACTCGTGAGCAGTGGCGCAAGCGCTTCAGGCGAATCCGCGCGGCACCCTGATCTGGAGTAGCGATGAGCGGTCTCGACACTTCCCGCTTTGTCGTGCTTGACGTCAGCGCGTTTCCTGTTGTTACGGTGAATAACGAGGCAATCGTTACTGGCTACGGGAAGCGTTGGACATCTGAAATGGATGTACTGATCGCGCTTGGCCATCCTTTTGCGATCGTCTACCGGGGAGCGATCTCGGATGAGTCTGCGGAGGACTACGCGCAGAGAGGACAGTGGCTCGTGAGGAACAGGGCCGTTGTGGCGAGACTTTGCCGGGTTCTTGTCGTCGTTGAGCCGGATGAGATCCTGCGCGAGAAGGCCAGGGTGCGGGGGCGAGAGATTGCGAAAGCGTTTGGCGTCCCTCACAGGGCCGTGGCGACGATGGATGAGGCGGCTGACATCCTGTTTTATCGCATACGCGACGCCGATTAGCCAGGGGCAGTTTGAGTCTGAAATGGGTTCGGTATTACCTGGCGATCTGGTGTAGCGCAGTATGGGGAAGACAGAAATATTCTCTTTCTCTCGCTGAACTGAGGAGTTTATATGGATCGCTTTGACGCCATGAGGGCCTTTGTGCGTGTAGTTGACACGCGCGGATTCACGAAAGCTGCCGAGGCCCTGAATCTGAACACGGGAACCGTTTCCCGCATGGTCCAGATCCTGGAGGAGCAGACCAATGTGAGGTTGCTGAACCGAACTACGAGGAGTGTCAGTCCAACGCCCGAGGGGCAAACTTACTATGAGGCGTGTGTCCGGGTGCTGGAGCAGGTGGACAGCATGAATGAGGAGGCGATGTCGGCGGCCCAGAGTCCCGAGGGACGGATCAAGGTGGGCATGCCAGCAATCTTTGCGCGAGGGTTGGTCATACCTGCATTGCCGTCGCTGCTGGATGCGTACCCGGGGCTGGATATCGAACTGGCCATATCGGATGAGCAGTTCAGTCTCGCCCAGGAGGCCATGGACTGCACCGTCAGGATTGGACCCATCCGCGAATCGCGTGTGGTGGCGAAAGAGGTTGCGCGAATGTCTCATGCATTGTGCGCGGCACCGTCTTACCTGAGACGCAAGGGATTGCCACGCACTGTCGCCGAACTGGAAGATCACCATGCAGTCGCACTCAATCATGGTGACAGGAACACGCAGAAGCCCTGGGAGCCGGCCGGAGTCATTACAGCAGTGTCGACGAAGAGCCGGATCATCGTAGACGATGCAGAGGCAATGATTTCCTGTGCAGTTTCTGGACTCGGCATTGTCTCGGCATACCGGCTGGCTCTCTGGCCATACATTGAGAAAGGTCTGCTTGCTGAGATACCGATTGATTGCGGTCTCGTCGACGCGCCGGTGAGCATCGTGTTTTATCCAAGTCGCCATTTGCCAAGCAAGATTCGTCTCTTTATCGACTGGCTTGGTGAGGTTCTCGCCGAAGGTGTACGGATTGCGGAAGCCGGTTGCGACATGGCGGCGCCGGCGGTTATGGCTCCCGGGACCGGGCAGTTTAGCCGCGGTGTATCGGCATGATGCAGGAAGGAAGGCTCGTTTCACCTGCTTGGCCAACTGTTGCGACCAAGACCGTAATATCTTAGTCCCGCTTTCATTGGCTGCGTTAAACGACGTAGCGGTCAGGTGCCGGAATAGCGATACTGATGGAAGTCTCTGAGGAGAATAGCTGGATAATTTAAATTAGGATGCCTATAAATTGTTAAGGAGATTCCATCCTGATTCGACTGTTGTGTGGGCACAATGATCCAAACGTGCGCAGCCTTGATGGAATCTGTAGCCAGATGGCATCACCATCGGATTCTTGTTGAGATGAGGTTATCGGGAAATGTAAATAATGACTTTCCATTTTCAGCGTTGAAGATTTTTGACTGGTTATTAGAATCAGAATGTGGAGGCCGGAGACGTTGTCGTTGCCATCCGGATAATGTGCTGCCAATCGATTATTGACGATGGTGGCGTCAATAATTCGCGTAACGGTGGCACGCAGAATCGTGAGAACGTGAACGCTGATAGAGGAACTGTAATGGATCAACGATCTTCCGCAACACAGCAAATTGATGGATTTGCTTCGCACGCACCGGCCAATACGCACCCGAGACCGGAGGCCGTGCCAACAGGCGGGGACAGCCGACGTGTACCCGAACGCAACTGGGCGTGGGCGACAGGGCGAGAATCGTACGACTGGATGGATTCCTATAGTTCCGTGAGTCTCGACGAGTGAAGAAAAGGAGTTTGTATCTGACCTTGCTGGAGGGTATGGCTTCCCCCTGTTCGGGCTAACACATGTTTCGCCGCTACCGGACGAACGACACACATGCCGCGCGAGAGGCGCCACGCGTTGGCGCAGTGGGGTTCCGCTGGCATGTCGAGTCTGCATGGAATCTGTCGCGTTGCTCGAAGCCCTCATTGGGCAGATCTTCGTTAGGCGGGTAGGGCAGCCTGGATCGGAACCGGTCGCCATGTTGCTGCGATAAGCCTCCGGCCGCTCCAGACGGATGTGTTGGCCGTCGCGCGGTGCTCTACTCGCTGATGCTGCCTTTGCGTAACTCTCACGAACATACCTGACACGCTCCGCGCGGTCGCGGCAGGCAAGAGATCAGGATCTCTCCGCCCTATGCTTGCATCAAACGATATGAGTAAGTTCGATACGGTACTTGGAACCAAGATCCGGATACTTCGTCAGCGTCAGAGTAAAACGCTTGAGAAAACCGCGCTTGCGAGCGGCCTCTCGAAAGGGTATCTCTCTCAGGTCGAACGTGGTCGCGTTTTGCCGTCCTTGTCTGCACTCGCTGGGATATCTTCGGCCCTGGGTGTCGCAATGGGTTACTTTCTCGGCCCGGAGAAGGGCTCCGTTACGCGCGCTGATCATCGAACGTACTTTGGTCTTGACGACTCAGGAAGTCTCTTTGCCCGATTGACAAACATCGACGGTGACAACCAGATGGAGGCGATTTTGGTCCGCATGCCGCCCGGCCAGAAGCGATCTGAGATAGCCACGCGCGCAAGCGAGCAACTGATACACGTCCTTTCCGGTGAGATTACGTTGACTCTGGAGTGCAGGGACTTTCTTTTGAGCAAAGGGGATTGCGCCCAGTACAAGTCCAAAGTGCCGCATGCCTGGGAAAATAACTCTGAAGGGGAGGCTACGATACTCTGGATCGGCACGCCGAAGCTCCTCTGAGCGAAATCAGACGAGTCGCACCATCGTCGGGGCGTGCATGGATCATCGAAATGCATTGCGACAGCACTCCGCGCCAGGGCACGTACGGCCCGGAATTGCAGCCCCGGAGAGTGTTTCAGGATTGGTTCGCAATCCTATGCGGGACGATGGCGCCGATTCGTCCCACCGGGGGCAGCGAGCTGAAATCTCGCGGTCAGATGGCGCCATCTGACCGCGCATATGGGCAGAGGGAACAGCGATGCCTTGACGTTTGCGCCAGGGGCACGCCAGCGAACGACGTGGGCGCGGATGAAACCCGCGACCACGTCGTTCGCTTCAGATCGCCAGACAGATTTTGCCGAAGTGGCTGGCTTCTTGCTGATGACGGAACGCATCGGCGATTTCATCGAGTGTGAATGTCCTGTCCACGACCGGTTTGAGACCGGTCGCTTCGATGGCGCGCACCATCTCGATCTGATGCGTGCGGCTGCCGACCACGAGCCCTTGCAGAATCTGCTGACGCCGCATCAGGGTGACCGTCGGAATCTGTCCGCTGATACCTGTGAGCACGCCGATGAGGGCGATATGACCTCCTATCCGGCAGGCCTCGATTGACTGGGTGAGTGTGTCCGGACCGCCGACCTCGACGACATGGTCCACGCCACGGCCTTCGGTGAGCGCGACCACTTTTGCTGCCCAGCCCGGTTCGCGCCGGTAGTTGACGATGTGATCCGCACCGAGTGCCTGTGCCCGTGCGAGCTTGACGTCGGACGACGAAGTCACAATGACCTGAGCACCCATGTATTTGGCGATCTGCAGAGCGAAAATCGAGACACCGCCTGTGCCAAGCACCAGCACCGTGTCACCGGCTTTCAGTCCACCGTCGACAACAAGCGCACGCCACGCAGTCAGTCCCGCCGTGGTCAGTGTGGCCGCCTGTGCATGGGTATAGCCGCGGGGGCATGTGTGAACCAGTGCGATGGTCGTACAACGTACTCGCGGGCGTAGCCGTCGACGCCATCGCCGGGCGTGGTCGAAAAGTCGCCAATGGCCGGCGCGCCATCGAGCCAGTGTGGAAAGAAGCATGAAACCACCGCGTCGCCTGGGGCGAACTCCGTGACGCCGTCTCCGGTCGCCTCGACGATCCCGGCGCCGTCGGACATGGGAATGCGGCCGTCGGCCGTCGACATCCTGCCCGTGACGACTCCAAGATCATGGAAGTTGAGCGAGCTCGCGTGAATGCGCACGCGGAGTTCGCCGGCGGCGGGAGCGCCGGGATCGTTGAGGTTGACGAGCTGGAGGTTGTCGAGCCCGGCGGGCTGGCGCAGAACGACGGCTTTCATCAGTGCTGTTCCTTGGTGCTATGGGTGAAGGTGCAAATAACAGTGCAATTGACGGACGCGACATGAACGATCGGTTCGGGACGTGCGGTGCCGGGCAGATCTGCGTAAGGTGACCGCGCGACAGCAGGCCCTTCGTGATTTCAATTGGTCCGTGACTCGACGTTGATTATCCAGGCGCCCGTCTATTGGGACAAGAACGTACAATTAAAGCCGGTACTTTCAATGATGTAGGTATGGCACCATGCGCCCGAAACGTCTGGACAGTAAAAGCGGATGTGCTGTCGAGGTCACACTTTCTGTCATCGGCGGTCTCTGGAAGCCCGTGATTCTCTTCCATCTGTTGCGGGAGAAACGGCGTTTTATGGAACTCGCCCGGCTGATGCCGAACACAACGCAGCGCATGCTTACGCTGCAGTTACGTGAGCTGGAAGCTGACGGTATCGTCGCACGTCATGTCTACCCGCAGGTCCCCCCAAGGTGGAATATGAACTCACCCCGTTTGGGCGCACGCTCGCTCCGGTTCTCGTGAGTCTGAGGCAGTGGGGGGAAGCATATCAGGCACGCGATTCAGAGCTCACGCAGAGCGGAAAGCGACGCGGGCGCGCGTCGAGGGCCTGAAGCCTGTGGCAGCGCCCGCGAAGAACTCCCGGCAGGCACCGCGGCCGGTGTGTGCGCGAATGAGCAAGAGACAGTGCAGGAATCTTCATGCCCCGTTGCGCCGAAGGAGCGATCCTGTCGGTACACCAACAGGACATGAGGGACCTGCAATGACGAACTCTTCCGCCCGCGATATCGTGACGGCGCTTCACGCATACGACGATCTGCCGCCTTTTCCCAAGGTCAATATCCATTTTCTCGCGACGGCGCCGGGCAACGAGCGTCTGCTGGAATTCATGACGGAGCGGCCAGCGAATCCGGAGCAGTTCAAGGGCAAGCGCATCGGGATCATCGCAACGCACGGCGTGGAGGAAACGGAAGTGTCGATTCCGCGCAAGTGGCTTGAAGCACGCGGTGCAACCTGCCATCTGGTGTCGCCCAGGCATATCGAATATGCGGCCGCCTTCGGCATCCAGTTCCCCGAGATTGCCAAAACGCATGTTCTTGCAATCCAGTTTACTCACAATTCTGGCTGGATTCCGGTCGACGCCCACATCGAGGCGGTGAGCGTCGACGACTACGACGCGGTTTATGTGCCGGGTGGAGCATGGAACCCGGACCAGCTGCGGGTGAACGCCGGCGTGCTGAAGTTCCTGCAGGCATTTCAGCGAACCGGCAAGCCCGTAGGCGCGTTGTGCCACGGTTCCCAGGTCCTGCTGAGCGCCCGGCTGCTCAAAGGGCGTCGGGCGACGGGTTACTGGAACATCATGGAGGATCTCGCCAATGCGGGAGCCGACGTCGTGGATGAACCCGTTGTCGTGGACGAAAACGTGGTCACCAGTCGCTTCATTTATGACATTCCACAGTTTGTGGGTGCCATCGTGGGTCAGATCAGTTAGGAAACGGCAGCGATCAAAACAAAATCAGGAGGCGAAATGTTAGACCTGGCGGCAATCGAAGGACGTGAGCGCAATGGGACGAATGCGCTTTTCAATGGTAACAAGCTGAAGCTGGGCCTGTTTGGCCTGAACTGCGATAGCGGCTGCGCGATGACCCTGGTGGACGAACGGCACAAATTGACCTGGGAGCTGACGAAGGAAATTGCGCAGGTGGCTGACAAGGTCGGGATCGAAGCACTGGTGCCTGTAGCACGCTGGATGGGTTTGGGCGGGCCGACCAACTTCAACGGGCGAAACTTTGAAACCTATACCTGGGCTGCCGGACTGGCTGCGGTCACCGAACATATCACGCTGACGACGACCTCCCACGTCCAGACGACCCACCCGGTGTTCGCGGCGAAGCAGGCGGCCACAATCGATCATATCTCGGGAGGGCGGTACTGCCTGAACGTTGTCTGTGGATGGTTTCATCCCGAACTCGGCATGTTCGGAGTGCCCTTCATGGAACACGACGCACGATACGACTACGCCGACGAATGGCTGAGCGTCGTCAAGCGGCTGTGGACCGAGGACGGGAGCTTCAGCCATCACGGGAAATACTTCCAGATCGAGGAGGCATTCGCGATGCCGAAGCCGATCCAGCGACCGCTGCCGCCGGTTATCAATGCGGGGGGATCTGAACGGGGACGCAATTTTATCGCTTCGCAATGTGACATCGGGTACGTTGTCATTACCGATCACAACAACAAGGACGCCATTCGCAGGCAGGTGGCGCAATATCGCACGCTCGCAGCGGAGAAGTACGGCCGCGAGGTTCAGGTCTGGACGCATGCATACGTCGTCCAGCGCGATTCCGACCGGGAAGCCGAAGAATACCTGCGTTATTTTGCGGTCGAGAAGAGAAACGAGGCGGCGGTCGAAAATGCCGCGAAGTATCTCGGGTTGAACTCGGAGATCATGCCTGAGGCGGCCTGGCAGACTTTCAAGCTCCACCTCTCCGGTGGTTACGCCGGTTACAGCCTGGTAGGCTCGGCAGAAACCATCGCGGAACGGCTGGCCGAACTGTCGGAGCTTGGGATCGATGGTGTGGCGATTCATTGGGTTGACTACCTCGACGGGTTGCGCCGGTTCAACTCCGGCGTGATGCCGCTTCTCGAAAGAGCCGGCCTCCGGAAGCCCTTTCGACCGGTCTAAGGTTCTGCCGCGCATCGAGCGCGCGGCAGTGGCACACGATGCGCTTTCTGATCGGATCACGCAATGAATCAGGACAATTGGCTGATGTCTTCCACCGATGATTTCAAACACGCGATGCGTCGCCTGACGTCGACCGTATCCTTGATTACCACTGTAGAGAACGAGGGCAGATATGGCATGGTGATGACGGCCGTCTGTTCGCTGGGGGTCATTCCGCCGAGTTTGCTGATCAGTGTTGCTCACACTGCCAGCATGCATGCCCCGCTACTGCGGGTGCGCAGGTTCGCGGTCAATATCCTGTCTGCGGAGCAGGCGTTCCTTGTCGAACCGTTCAGCGGCAAGGTGAAGGGTGAGGGACGCTTCGACTTTGGCGAGTGGACGAAAGGCGTCTACGATTTGCCCCAGCTCGTCGGCGCACAGGCCACCGTATTTTGCGACGTCGGGCATACGTTCGAGCACTCGGGGCACACCGTTGTGATCGGTACGGTGGCCGAAACTGTCTACGAAAACACGATCGGGCCTTTGCTGTACGAGAACGGGAAACTTGCTCGTGCGCAATTGCTTCGATAACGTCACGATCCGGTTTCAGCGCGCGGCGCATGCGTTCGCCGCGCTTCCCCATTTTAAGCGAGAGTGCAGATCATGAAGCTGGTGCGGTACGGTAAGAAGAATGCGGAGCGGCCGGGATTCGTGGACAGCCAGGGGGCGGTAAGAGACCTGTCGTGTGTTCTGGATGACATTACGCCCGAAGCGTTGGCAGGTGGTCGATTCAATGAGCTGGTTGCCTTGAACGTAAATCAGTTTCCCGTAGTGGTACAGCCTGGAAGATTCGGAGTGCCGATTTCCGGGATCGGAAAACTCGTGTGTATCGGGCTCAATTACCGGGATCACGCCAGAGAGGCACGGCTACCGGTTCCTGAAGAGCCGGTCGTGTTTCTGAAAGCGACAAGTGCATTGACCGGACCTGACGATGGCGTGATGTTGCCGCGAGGCGCCAGGAAAGTCGACTGGGAGGTCGAGCTGGGTGTGGTGATCGGACAACCTGCCCGCTACGTCGGGCAAGCGAGTGCACTTGAACATGTCGCCGGGTACGTGATCGTGAACGACATCTCCGAGCGCGCCTGGCAACTGGAGCGGGGTGGTCAATGGACGAAGGGCAAGAGCGCCGATTCCTTTGCACCGGTCGGGCCCTGGCTCGTCACTTCTGAAGAGATCCCTGAGCCGCACGACTTGGGGCTGTGGCTTGAACTCAACGGTCAGCGCTGCCAGACGGGACATACCGGCGACATGATCTTCAGTGTGAGGGAAATCGTGAGCTACGTGAGCGAATTCATGACGCTGATGCCCGGCGATATCGTGTGCACGGGAACGCCCGCGGGGGTGGGATTCGGGATGACGCCTCCCAGATTTTTGCGGGCAGGCGACACGATGCGATTGGGCATTGATGGACTGGGCGAGCAGCGGCAGCACGTGATCTCACTTGATCAGGAAATCTAGCAACGTGTGCGCGGTGCGCGAAGCGCCCGCGCAGGACCAGCGCAAGTTTGCGCGCGTTTGTGAGACGCGAGTACTTGCCAGCGAGGACAGAAGGAGGGACGGGTATGCGCAGCGAGATGGAAGATCTTGTCAACCGGTTCGGTCAGGGCAGCATGGTGATCTTGACGGATGATGAAGACAGGGAGGGGGAGGGCGATATGGTGATTGCCGGGGCGCATTGCTCTGAAGAAGCGATGACCTTTCTCATCCGTCATGGATGCGGCATCGTCTGCGCGCCGCTGAGCGCTGCAGTCGCTGAGCGGCTGCACCTGGCGCCGATGGTACAGGTGAATACGGCGCCGTTGTCCACCGCTTTCACGGTTAGCGTCGATTTGCGGGTGGGCTTGCGCACGGGCATATCGGCTGCCGAACGGGCGGCGACAGTGCGTCTGCTCGCTGATCCGAACTCAATCGCCTCGGATTTCGTACAGCCGGGTCACCTGTTCCCGCTTCGGGCGCACCCTGGCGGCGTGGCTGCGCGACCCGGACATACCGAGGGAGCGATCGAACTGTGCAGACGAGCGAAGCTTGCTGAAGTGGCCGCAATCTGCGAACTGTTCAATGATGACGGAACGGTGATGCGAGGTGCTGACATACGGCGATTTGCCGCGCGCCACAGCTTGCCGATTGCATCCATCGCGGCGCTTGAGGAAACCATGGTCGGTCATTACGCCTGAAGCGGTGAAAGGTAGGGAGGGACCGGCTCCAATTTCATGGTGCGAACCCGATTGAAGCGTTGCAGCCAGCGCATGTCCGCTTCCTGGAGATGGTCCTGCAGGGACTGTACAGCCAACGCAATGTTGTCGCTCAGCACGTAGCCGACGATTTGCCGATGCTCTTTGAGCGCATCATAAATCGAATGTTCGGGCGTTTTAAGGTACCGGTCGGTTACGTATCGCGTGGGAATGAACAGAATGTGTGTGCGGGCGAGCGCGATGCGGATTTCCTCGTTAGGGCAAAGCGACAGCAAGTCGATGTGAAGATCGGTTTCCGCCGCGTCCATATCGCCCTTGTCACATCGATGGCGCGCGATCTGCTCGCTGAGCCTCTCGTATGCAGCGGTGAGCCACTGGCGTGAGGCGAGCGGTGCAGCGTGCATCAATGCGGCGGGCTCCAGCAGACGCCGGATTTCGAAGAGGTGGTTGATGCGCTCGGTCGTTATCCTGGCCGCAACCCAGTGTCCCGATGGATCCTTCGATAACATGCCCACACCGTGCATTCGCGCGACGACACCGCGCGCGACCGTCCTGCTCACATTGAAATGCTCTGCGAGCCGCTCTTCGGTCAGGCGGACGGCGCCAAAGAGCACCCGCTTGCAAAGCTCGCGCTCGACGCAGGCATAAATTCGCTGCCACTGAGGCTCGGTCGTGAGGCTGACCGTATCGAGATGCGCGATCTTCGCTTCACCCGCTGTGCTGCCGGCCACCTGGTAGCCACGTCCTGCGGTTTCAGTGATGAATTTGTGTTCGCACAGCAGGGCGAGCGCAATACGCGCAGGTGAGCGGCTGATGCCGAAAGCCCTGGCAACGCGCGCCTCAAGCAGCTTCTCCCCCGGTGCAATTTTTCCTGCTTCGATCATCTCTCGCAGCAGGCGATACGTCCGATCCTGAATGGAGGTTCCGGAGTCGACTTCAGGGGAGGTAACGATATTGTCGAGTGGGGCGTTTCTCATTTTCGATGTCAATTCCGTCTCGACCCTGGCCTGTGCGGCCGATGCGCGTTGCGGCGATCCACGGTGCGACAGGCGGGCGTTATATCGCGGGAGCGCCGTGGAGCGCTCCGTTGCAGACTGTGTGGACGGTGGCGGGGCGGGCGCGATGCTGTGGTGGCATGCAACAGATGATACAGCCCCCAAACCGTGACCTAGCGAAGGCTGCCAGGCAGCGGCTCGCCGGCGACCGGATGCGCCTGGACGAGCGGCCGGCAGGCGCGACTTCCGCGGCCCCCCTCGATGAGCACATCGCGGTCAATCTTGGCGACATCGGTGATCCCGCACAGCGCCATGGTCATGTCCAGTTCGCTGCGTATGATTTCCAGCGCGCGTGTCACGCCGGCTTCGCCGGCAGCGCCGAGGCCATACAGGAACGCTCGTCCGATATAGACGCCGCGCGCACCGCACGCGAGGGCTTTGAGTACGTCCTGGCCGGAGCGGATGCCACTATCCATATGCAACTCGATGTCACCCTGGATCGCGTCTGCGATGCGCGGCAGTACGGAGATAGAGGACGGGGCACCGTCGAGTTGCCGTCCGCCGTGATTTGACACGATCAATGCGTCAGCACCGCACCTGGCGGCCATTCTCGCATCGTCAGCATCGAGGATGCCTTTGAGCACGAGTTTCCCTTTCCATCGCTTGCGTACCCATTCAACGTCCTTCCAGGTCAGCGTCGGATCGAATTGCCTGGCTGCCCATTCAGCCATGGATGCGATGCCCGTGACGCCCGGTGCGTGGCCGACGATATTGCCGAACGAATGGCGGGATGTACGCAACATACCCGCGCACCATGAGGGATAGCGTGCCAGGTGCGCCAGATTGCGCAATGTCAGCTTCGGAGGCGTGGACAGCCCGTTTCGCAGATCGCGGTGCCGCTGTCCCTGGATCTGCAGATCCAGGGTAAATACCAGAACCGGACAGCCGGCATGCTCGGCGCGCTGGATCAGATTCTCGATAAACCCCCGGTCTTTCATCATGTAGAGCTGAAACCAGAACGGTGCGCGAGCGTGCTCGGCGACATCCTCGATAGAGCAGACACTGACCGTGGAGAGCGTAAATGGGACCCCGAATCGCTTCGCAGCCCTGGCGGCCAGAATCTCTCCGTCAGCGTGCTGCATGCCGGCAATACCCGTGGGTGCCAGCGCAACGGGCATGGACGCGGGGATGCCGGCCAGCGTCGTTTCCAGTCTCCGATGGCTGAAATCGACCGCCACCTTCTGCCTGAAATGCAGTTTTGCGAAATCCTCGGAATTGGCACGATAGGTCGATTCGGTCCAGGAGCCCGCGTCTACATATTCATAGAACATTTTCGGCACGCGATGCCTGGCGTGCTGGCGCAATTCTTCGATGCTGGAAAAGTGGGTCATGTTGGTGTTTGACGTGGTGTGCGTTCTTTTCCTCGCCCGTCATTGATGCCAGCAGGCCCGGAATAGTCTTTAATGAACAGTGTATCCAATGTTCAAAAATAGTCTATAGAGAGAAAACCGAGATTGTCAAGGCACAGGTCGGGGGTAGCGTCACGTAAACCGGGTCGTTTCGACAGAGACCGGGATCAGGAGCCGAACCGGGTCGGCCGCTGCGGCACGGGCAGCGGGCGGATGCGGATGTTGGGACGGAGACGAGATGGACACGCTGGAAGATCATGGCGCCCGGTTGCAATGCGGTGCAGACGCGATTGAGGATTCCCTTCGCGCGAACCTTGTGAGTTGGCGGGTGCACTCGGCCCCCGCTGGCAGAGCACTGACCGCAGACATACGGCCGGGACGACTGGACGGCGGTGTCCGGCTCATTGAGCTTTCGGGTGACCCGTTTGTGGGCGAGCGTGGGCAAGTCGATATATCGTGCGACGGTGAGGACTATGTCGGTGTTCTGCTACAGCGCACCGGTACCACGGTTTGTGATACCGGTGACCAGAAGACATTGATTCAGCCTGGTGAGGTTTGTGTATGGTTGAGTGGGCGACCTGCGCGTTTTGAGATGCCCGCCCGCTTCCATAAGCTCTGCATGATCATTCCGGTCTCTCGCTTCGAGAGCGTGCTGCACCACGCGACTTCTTACGAGGGGCTGCATCTACCCAGCGGTCATCACTTCGCCACGCTCTTGAGCGCGTACCTGACAGCGCTGGCGCGGGAGGTTGTCGACCAGCCGGGCCGCGGTGCGTCGGATATCGTGGACGTGACGCTGGAGTTGCTGGGGGCTGCGTTTCGTGCCTATCGTTCGCCGTCGGGTCAGTCACCGCGCAGTCGCCTCACTGACCGGATCTTGCGGTACATTGAAGCACGCCTCGAGGATACGGGCCTGACGCCTCAGGCGATCGCTGAGGAAAACGGGATCTCACTGCGCTACCTCTATCTCCTGTTCAATGAGCGTGGCATGACCGTCGCCGGGTGGATTCGTCATCGGCGCCTCGAGCGCTGCCGTGCCGAGCTGGCCGATGGACGTCGCGCGCGGACGGTGGCCGAGATTGCCTACCATTGGGGGTTTAGCGATTCGGCGCATTTCAGCCGTCTATTCAAATCTGCTTTTGGTATTTCGCCGAGTGTATATAAGTCAACCCGGGGATGAGCGCGCACGTCTGTGCGGTTTGCCTCGGTGCTGCTGAAGTCTGCCTTCAGACTGCGCGTACCCGCGAGCTAACAGGAAGCGTGCATTTCAGCGTCCGTGGCGATCCGTTTGGCGGCTTGGGTCTGGCGGTGGTCCGCCGGCAGCGGGGCATCAGCATCTTCTATCGCTTGGGCCAGACAACCCGGTAAGCGCCGGTGCGTGGTTCCGTGCTGTCGCCGATAGACGGTACTCCACACATGCCGTATCGCGGCAGAGATACTCCTTCACCCCCAATTCGACTACCCGGGGCCGATGAGCGGTCCGCGTGGTTGCACGCCCGGGCAAGAGACACTGCTGGCATCTTCATGACCGGTCAGCTGGCAGAGGCGATCCTGTTAAAGCGCTGTTCATGTGCACATTCCGGAATTTGATTCGGAGTGCAAATGGAAGTGGACACGCTTTCCAGAGAACAAGATGAACGGAGACGACAGGATGGGACGATGCGCTCGCTTTATACGCGTGTGGATTTTCTTGGGCATGGCATGTGCGGCCTTGACAGTGCGGCAAAGTTGTGCTGCGGAGCTATGGGCTAATACCTTGCCTGCGATCAATGCAGGGCTTGTTGCGGGTGCACTGCCGCCCACAGGATTGTATGGAATCTATGATAGCTATTGGGCGTCGTTCAGGGTCTATGACAATTCTTCGAGGTCGACTGCAGAAAGTGTCGACGCGCTGATCCAGGTGCCGATGCTTTTATGGGTACCAGGCAACAAGGTCCTGGGTGGAAGCTACGCAGCGGCGGCAGCTTTTCCGTTCGACTATACCAATGTCAAGGTTTCCGGCGCGGCCGCGTTATCGGATAACGGGCACTGGGGGACGTTCAATACGGCTATAGCCCCCGTCATGATTTCCTGGCAACTGCCGCACGATCTGCACCTGCGTACCGATCTGATTGTATCTGTCGACGATGCGTCGTCTGCGCCTGGCCGTCCGCCGTCTGGTGGAGGCGCGCCGTCAGGCAATGGATTCTGGAGTCTTGAGCCCGACATCGGTATCAGCTGGCTTCATGATGGCTGGAACATCAGTGCAGGCCTTCAGTACGCGTACAACTTCAGGAATGGCAAGACCCAATACACCTCCGGTCAGCAGTTGTCGGGTACGTATACCGTGACGAAGACGATCGGGAAATGGACGTTCGGGGCGGCCGCGTATTCGATTAACCAGATCACCAGCGATTCCGGACCCGGCGCGTATGAGGCGGGATGCATGTCGAGAGGCGGATGCCGTATCGAGGCTTATGGAGCCGGGCCACTCGTGGCGTACCAGTTTGGTGGCGTCAACGTGCTGCTCAACTATACGGCGAGCATGCATACGCGTAACTATCTGGGGGGAACATCGTCAACGTCCGGTTTATTTTCCCGCTGATCTAGATGGCGGAGTGGCAGATCCGCGCCGACATGAACTGTTCATGTGCCGGCGCGGTGTGACAATCGCTCCCTCGAACGTCCAGGTCAAGCATACGAAGAAGCATCGGTGAGCGCGAGGTAAGGCATTCGGGAAGTGTATGGATATTGCGAACGTCGACTCGCCGCCCGCGGTGGCTCCTCGCCTCCGGGTGCGAAAGGCGAGGCCGGATTTACCGCAGCGCGGATCATTCGGCACCCAATCACATGTTGGCGGCGTGATGCCCCGGTCGCAGCTAAAGCGGTCACGTGGCCGTTGACGAAAGACGGGGACTACTCCAGTTCGACCGCCCGTCAGGCACGATCGTTTCCGCGCTTCGCTGTCGACCATATCGGCGTGGAGAACAGCTCATCACTCGATTGAACGCTGTGCTAAAGGACTTCTCGGACTCGCAGCCAAGGGCGAGACCGATCTCGGAAACTAAATCGCGGGAATGGGTTAATCTTGATCCGTTCAATCCGCTCTCCACGGAGTGTGGCAGCAGTTTCAGTGCGTCTCCCGGAAGCAGGTATTCGGTCGTCACCCACGAGTGCCAGTCCGGTTAACGCCCGGCAACGCGAATATGCAGCGCGTTGTTTAGAGAGACAACCCCCGGGACGGCTCTCGCCACGTCGCTGGCGCGCTGGATCTGGCCTTCATCGGGTACCGATCCAACAAGATCAACCCTGCCATTCCGCGCGAGCACATTGACGTTGTATATCTGCAAACCATCGGTGTGTACGAGAGCATTTCGTACCGACTTCTCCAGCTTGCGGTTTGCCTGACGTTGCGCTTTGCGCTGTGCCTTTGTAGGAGGAGCGGCCTGTGATGCGGATGCTATTGCGGGGCTTGTTTCTACGCCACGTTCTTGTGCATACGCATAACTTCCGGAAGCAAACAAGGCTGCAATCGCTACTGCATTCAACAAGCTGCTTGATCTCATTTTCCCTGTTCCCCAATATAAGCAAGGTGAAGCGACCGCCGAGCATGACGAACTTAAGCTCGTGCGCCCGGATTCAATTGCCGCCGGCGGGCGTATCGCACCGCGCCGAAAAGCATCATCACCGGGCCAATTTTCTGGATCAACACGTTGTATTGGAATGCTGTTTTGCAGGATCGCAATACTGGAGATGGATATCAGTCTCCCATTTCAGAATTCGCGAAGTTGCATCGAAAACAGTTGCTTTGATTAGAGAATTCGTGCGGTCACTCATGGCTAACGCGGATGACGTGAGTCCGGTGTATCACGGCGAGAATTCTACGTCTTCGGCTCGGTTCGGCAGGTTGATTGTCAAGGGTGGATTACTGTCCGCAATGATGACGGGCATGGTCGCTGTGTTCCTGGCAGGGAGATTATTCTTTCTTTCATAGAGATATGACGCTTACCGAATTCATCGCCGTCGTGTCAGTTCCGCCTGGTCGGCTGGCTCGCGGCGCCAGCGTTTTCACCGGAATTGGGCTAGCCATCAACGAATAGCGACTGAAGACGATCAATGGGTTGCAGACGAAAGATTATGGCCAGCGCAAGATGCAATTCGCTGCCGACACGTGGGTAAGTATCTTTGGGTGTTTCTTTGGTGTACGTTATCTTGCACCACATCAAATGCTGTCGATGACCTTGCTCCTGTTTCACGCATCCCATAGCTGAAGCCATCAGACCGCTAGCCCTCGCTGCGCGATGGCCCAACTCGAAGTGCGGCCCGTGCACTCATGCGGCCTTCAGCGAACTGGTCTCCGTTGACAAATGCTTTGTCGCTGATCTGTCCTGCAAGCCCAGCAAAATGACTGGTCAGGACCTGTCTGGCCGTGTCCTGTCCGGTTCAGGGGGGAGTGGCCTGAAGCTGCCGTGTAGTTCGGTCGTCGAGAACGACGCTGCTTCGATCGCATGCCAGCGTATTGGATCGTCTTTCGGTAAGAGCTCGCCGCTTCGTTCGGCGATATAGAAGAGATTGCCCAGCGCTTCTGTCAGCACGGTTCCATCGTCGAGTTCGAGATCTGGGACAAAGCCGTGCGGATTGAGACTGACGCAATCGCGGCCGAACCACCGCCGGGATGGGTGCCCTCATGTACTTACACATTGTTTTCCCGATATGCGGCGCGCTTCTGGGCGTCTACTATTTGCCTTTTGCTGCTGGACTAATTGCTGCCATACGTAACGATACATGGAGATCGGCAAGCTGAGACCAGACATGTGGATCAGTGGAGTTGACCCTGTAATCCCGGACACAGCCTCACACTAAGGTTGCTGAATCCATCGAGCGCCGAAACTCGCGGGGCGAGCGGTATTTCAGCGCGCTATGGGGATGCTTCTCGTTGTAATGCTCGAACGCGATGGCCAGGTTGCGTGCAGCAGTCTCTGCATCCGGCTTCGGCATGAAGGCGACGTAGTCGCGCTTCATGGTCTTTACGAAGCTCTCGGCCATCCCGTTACTTTGCGGGCTGCACACCGGCGTGGTCAATGGCTTCAGGCCTATGCCCACAGCAAACCTCCGCGTGTCGTCGGCCGTGTAGCCCGAGCCGTTGTCGCTCAACCACTCGATTTCGGATGGCGTATGCAGCGCATTGCCGAAGCGATTTTCCACCGCAGCCAGCATCACGTCGCGCACGATGTCGCCGCTATGGCCCGCCGTCGTGGCCGCCCAGCTCATCGCTTCACGGTCGCAGCAGTCCAGCGCGAACGTCACGCGCAGCGGTTCGCCGTTGTCGCAGCGAAACTCGAAACCGTCCGAGCACCAACGCTGATTGCTGCGCGCTACAGCCACCTTGCCGTCGTGGCGGCGTTGCGGCCGGGGTGGAATCGGTCGGCGCTCCATCAGCAGCCCGTGCGTGCGCATGACGCGATAGACGCGCTTGGCATTGAACGGAACCAGCCCAGCCGCAACGCGTTCATTGCGCAACGTGCCCCAAACCCGTCGATAGCCATAGCTGGGCAAATCGCCGATGACCCGGCGGATTTCCTCGACCGCGGCCGCATCGTCGGTCTGCTTCGATTGACGGCCATCGCGCCATGTCGCCGGACGCGACCGTCGTGCCGATACGTTCGAGCGCGACACGCCGAGAACTTCACAAACCAGCTTCACTGGTCGTCCTCCGGCAGCAAGGGCGAGTGCGCTATCCATTTTTTTGCACGGCCATACTCGACTGCTTCGCGGAGAATCTCGTTCTCCATGGTCTTCTTGCCGAGCATCCGTTGCAGCTCACGAATCTGCTTGAGCGCATCGGCCAGTTCCGACGCCGGAACCACTTCCTCGCCAGCCTTGACCGCTGACAGGCTCCCGTCCTGGTACAGCTTGCGCCAGTGGAACAACTGGTTCGGATTCACGCCGTGCTGGCGCGCAACCATCGAAACCGACTTCCCCGGTTCGAGGCTCTCCCGCACCATCGCGAGCTTCTGCTCCGCCGTCCAGCGCCGCCGACGCTCCGGGCCCGTCAACACTTCCATCACTTCCTGCCTGGTGTTAGTCAAAATCTATGGTCGCCCCCATTTTTGCAATGCTGGGTTAACGATGTTACGGGCTTGCTCAAATCTATTCGGCGTCTTCGTTGAGGTTTTTTCCTCAGCGCCACGATGAGAGTCGCGCCTGACGATCCTAAAAAAACACATCGGCTTTTGGAGCCTTCGTGACTATCGGGTTGTTCGTTCAGGCCGGTATGCCGTTCACGTCATCAATTTCCAGCGATCGCAAAACCAGATGGTTGGTAAAACGCTATTGAGTTTGTTCAACCCTTCTTTAATTGGTATCCAGCCATTTCGAAAACCGTGTGTCGTGCAGCTATCGCCCATGCGATCCTCGCCAGTTTGTTGGCCAGCGCACAGGCCACAACACTCGAGTGTCGTCGAGCGAGTAGCGTGCGTACCCAATCAGCCAGAGGGCCAGTCCTCCTTGCGACGTCGCGCATATAAGAACGGGCACACTGTACGAGCAAGCGCCTGATGTTCTTGTCCCCTCGCTTGCTAATGCCGAGCAGATTCGCCTTTCCACCTGTACTGTGCTGACGCGGAACAAGGCCAATTGATGCAGCGAAGTCTCGACTGCTCCGGTACTGTTTCCCGTCTCCGACCTCGCTTGATAGCACGCTTGCAGTGATTGGGCCGACACCGGGTATGGTCAAAAGCCGCTGCCCGAGATCATCTTCACCCAACTGACGAGCCAGATCCTTGTCGAGTTCCGCAATCTGTTCGTCGAGATACTTGTAGTGGGCGTGAAGCCGTTCAAGCAGCAACACGAGGCGGGGAGGAAGTGAGTATTGCGCGATGATTGCTGGCAGTCGCTTCAGCACAGTGCAGCCTACCGGCAGGCTGATACCGAATTCCAAGAGAATTCCGTGAACCTGGTTTCCAGTGCATACGCGCTCACGCACGAATGATTCTCGAACTCGATGGAGTGCCGAAAGTGTCTGCTGCGGTTCGGTTCGAGGTGTAACGAATCGCATGGACGGGCGCGAGGCAGCTTCGCAGATCGCCTCGGCATCGGCGAAATCGTTTTTATTGCTTTTGACGAATGGCCGAACGAGGTGTGGCGCAATCAGCCTGACTTGATGGCCGAAACCAGCCAATGTGCGAGCCATGAAATGCGCGCCGGCGCACGCCTCCATAGCAATCGTGCACGCAGGAAAGTTTACGAACAGCTCAACGAGCTGTCGGCGTGTTACCTTCCGGCGAAAGATCTCTTTGCCCTTTCGGTCTTGGGCATGCAGGTGGAACGAATGCTTACCAAGATCGATTCCGACAAGCGTTACTTCTTCCATGATGGTTCCCCTTGGTGATTGCCTCCATAGCGTACTCTTGCCGCGGAGGCGGGGGCGACCATCCCATTAACACAGTCTTATGCCTACCCGTTAGTTTAAGCGGGAGACTGTGTCCGGCGATTCAGGGGGCCGCTCCAATCAGTAAGGTTGGGTAGTTAGGGCATGGGTGTCACTGAAGAGGGTGCCGTGAAGCCGCTGAGCGGCAATATGACCAGGCCCATTAAAAGGAACACGACGATGCCGGGCGCAGGACCGGCGAGCGACGCCGAGCGGTTCAGCCCAGGCAGACGCCACACGATCAGCCTTCTTGAATGCAGGCGCGGCTGCTCCGACGGCGCGCGGTGGCAAAATGAAATTATCTTCATATAACCCGCGCAATGGTCTGCGATACTGCCGTGGTGTGATTCCCTTATCCGGTGCACGGGACCGGCAAAGCCGACCATGGCAAAAATTCTCACAATCGAAGACGATCAGATTATCGGAAGAGACATCGTGTATATCCTTGGCGAAGCGGGGTTTGATGTCGAGTGGGTGATGAGTGGAAAGGACGGCGTTGCACGTGCGATGAGCGGTGAATTCAGTGTGATCACGCTGGACCGGATGCTACCGGGCGTTGACGGACTGACGATAGTGAAGACCTTGCGCGGTGTTGGCGTTAAAACACCCGTGCTTATGATCAGCGCGCTATCGGATGTCGATGAGCAGGTTCGCGGTCTGGTTGCAGGTGGCGATGATTACATTGGCAAGCCGTTTTCGCCCATCGAGATGTGCGCACGCGTCGAAGCATTGTTACGTCGGCGCGGAGGCCCGCCGGAGCCCGAGCCTGCAGTGTTACGGGTAGACGATCTGGAGATCGATCTGATCGCGCGTACGTCGCGCCGGGGCGAACACGTTGTCTCATTGCCCCCGGTTGAATTCAGGTTACTGCTGTATCTGGCGCGCAATGCCCGACAGATTCACACTCGGACGATGATCTTTGAGGCCGTCTGGAACCTTCATTTTGATCCCGGTACCAATCTGATCGAAGTCTATGTAGCCATGCTACGGAAGAAGATCGATCTCCCTGGCATGGTTCCGCTGTTGAAGACCGTGCGCGGGTCAGGGTACATGCTGGGGTGATGCGATGAAGATGAGCGTCTGGCGGAGCACGATTTTTCGCTTGCTGGCGATGTATGCGCTGGTGTTCGCAGCGTCCGTCGTCGGACTCGTGGGTTTCAACTACTGGAATTCCGCACGTTATACCGCCCAGCAGGCGGATTTTAACATCAATTGGCAATTCGAGTACTTCTCGGCTTTGCCGCGCAACGTTTTGATCGATGAGGTCAATGCGCATCTGCGTGCGGAGATGCATCGGCCTATCAACTACTACGGGGTGTTCTCTCCTGATGGAAAGCATATTGCCGGTGATATTGCGGACTTACCAGCCGATGTCAAGCCGGGCGGAGCGGGAGAATGGTTCCGTCCGGATCTCTCCATGGACGTTAGGCAGCATCCGACCTTCATGTGGACGCGGGCAATGGTACTACCCGATGGCGACACCTTTGTCGTGGCTCGCAATGTTGATGAGATGACCCAGTTGCGCAACTACGTGCTGGCTGGCCTCGCATGGAGCGGCGTCGTCGCGTTGCTCGGTGGGCTGGGTCTTGCGCTGCTGTTTTCCGCAGCGCAATTGCGCCGTCTCAACGAAATTCGCCAGCTGTCGTACCAGATCGCGCAGGGCGACTTGAAGACACGCTTGCCTCAGCGGGGGCACGATGAACTTGCATGGCTCTCGCAAATTATCAATCACATGCTCGACGAGATAGCGCGTCTGATGGGCGAGGTAAAGAGTGCTTGCGATGGCATTGCACACGATCTGCGTACGCCGATGATTCACATTCGTTCGTTGCTTGCTCGTATTGGCTTGGAGCGACTGCGGCAGGAAGATTCGCAAAGCCTGCAGCAAGCGAAAATTGCGACCGACGATGTGCTTAGGCGATTTGCCGCGATTCTGCGGATTTCCGAGATCGAGAATCTGCATCGGCGTGGTGCATTCAGCGACACGGCAATGCATGTTCTGTGCCGCGAGGTGGGTGAGCTCTATGCGCCTGTTGCAGCGGACAAAGGCGTTAATCTGCAGCTCGACATGCAGGATACACAACCTGTCTGGGCGGACTCAGCCCTGATGTTCGAAGCGCTTGCCAATATCGTCGATAACGCAATCAAGTTCGCGCAGGTGAACGGCAGCGTCGTGATTGCTGTAGTAGAGGGCAAACATGGGCCGCGAATCACCATTAGTGACGATGGCCCTGGCATTCCTGCTAGCGAACGCTCTGCTGTCCTCCAGCGCTTTTATCGTAGTGAAAGCACCCGCACAACGCCCGGTTCGGGACTCGGACTGTCCATCGTCCAGGCGGTCGCGCACCTGCACGAATTCCGGCTGACACTCTCGGATGCAAATCCGGGTACGTGCGTCACGCTCGACTGCTGCCCCGGACACACCGTTATGTGACAGGCATGTGGATGCGATCCCGTTTGTAGCACGCTGGCGCGGTGTAATGCGGTGTCGCGTCATGGGTGTCTGCACGGCGAAAGCGGAGCGCGGCTAAGAAACGGTTTCGAAAAGGCTTGGTAGGATCCAGTAGAGAAGTTTGTAAAATGACGTTCGGAGTTTTCTCCAGCATTTGATGCCGCACGCGATTTTGAGGAAGGTCAACGTGGATGAAAGCGAGGCGCTCAAAACGAATGCGCAGTTGGCGAAAGTTGTGCGGCCATGAGATGGTCCGCTCCACGACGCAGCGTGTTTTGCCTGGCCCGCTGCCATGAGGCTGTCCGCGCCGAGCGATCTCCGTTGTAATGCCTGCTCCATTTAGTGGACGTCGATATTTGTCGTGGTCGTAGCCCCTGTTGCTCCGAACGACCCGAGGCTTCAATAGTGGTCTGCCACGCTTAGCGCTGATCGGTGGGATAGCCTCGTCCAGTGCATGGAGTTGAGTAACCGCATTGCGGTTGGCGCCGGTGAGTATCACCGCGGGCGGGACGCACTGCGTCTCGATGATGAGAAGGTGCTTTGAACCAGGGCGCGCGCGGTCTGGGGGGAGGGCTATTTTTGACCTAAGCCTGGAGCGCGAATTGAGGGGTAATCGCCAATGACCCGAGACCAGTCGATTTGGTCGGCGGCGCGTAACCGCGTAAGGAGTATCTCGTGCAACTGCTAGCAGACGCCGGCTTCTTGCCAGTCACGCAAGCGGCGCCAACAACTCATGCCGCTACCGCAGCCCATCTCGCGAGGAAGCAGGTCCCAACGCAGACCCGTCTGCAAGATGAAAAGGATGCCCGCGAGCACTGCACGATTGTCGAGCGGCTTGCGCACTGGGTTACAGTGGCGCCGTTACAGTGGCGCCGTAGTTTCGGAGGGGGCAGCAACGGTTCGACGAGTGCTCACAGGTTGTCGTCGAGTATCGGTTTCGCCATGGCCTTGGCGTCGTCGAAACAACGAAAAGGTTAGCAGGATTCATCAAGGGCTAACAGGCCATTTTTTCATTTTTGTTGAGGCCACCTATGGCGA
Source organism: Paraburkholderia tropica (assembly GCF_014171495.1). Classification (NCBI taxonomy): domain Bacteria; kingdom Pseudomonadati; phylum Pseudomonadota; class Betaproteobacteria; order Burkholderiales; family Burkholderiaceae; genus Paraburkholderia; species Paraburkholderia tropica. The sequence goes on along the minus strand of NZ_CP049137.1, from coordinate 90,729 downwards.
ATTGGTTAAGGTCGCCTTGTAGAGACGCTTCCCAGGTCGGTTTCAGAAATCCGCAATGGTTTGGCGCATGTCGCCTGGGGGAGTGATCGACGTTTAACTCCGCCATCGGCGTTACGATCGGTGACCTTCGCGACTCACGCCGCAGTCAGGATGTTCGGTGGCTGATCGGTCCGCGGCTCGATCACCTGGTTGCTGATGAAAGCCCAAAGTCGTTCGGCCGCCTGGCCCCGCTCCTTGAGTGGACGGTACAGACGTATCTCCAACTCAGTCGCCCAAACGTCTGACCCTGCACGAGCCAGATTTCCTTCGCTTAACTCTTTGGTAATGCAGCTTTCCGGAAGCCAGCCGATCCCGTGGCCAGCCAGGACCATGCCTTTTAACGCCTCTGACATGTGGGTTTCGAAGCAGCGGAACAGGGCGTACGGTTCCGTCGCGTTCATCAATAGCATTTCGACAACGTTGCCGAGGAATGCGCCGGATGAGTAGGCGAGCAGGGGCAGCGGTCTGCTGCTCTTGCCAGGAAGTTCGAAGAGGGGTTTGCCATCATTGCCTACTGCCGAGACGGGAACGATGCGCTCAACACCGAGCGTCAGGAATGGGAAGTGATTAGGATCGAGAGCGATCGGCAATTGAGGGTGGTGATAGCCGATCAGGAGGTCGCAGTCACCTGCCACGAGATGTTGCACACCCTCCGGCACGTTGACCGCCTGAACCCGGGTCATGATGTGACCGAATTCATTGCCCAGGCGCTTGAGCCAGGCCGGAAAAAGCGTGAAGACGAGTGTATGGGCGACGGCGAAATGAACCACATGATCGTTTTCGGCGAACTGTTCATACCCGCCCACCAGGTTGCGCGCCGCAGTCATGCTGCGCAGGATGTCCGCCGCGAGACTACGAAACATCCGGCCGGCTGGCGTGAGGGTGATCGGATTGACGCTGCGGTCGACCAGCTTGGCGCCCATCCACGTTTCGAGCGCCACAATTCGTCTACTGAACGCTGACTGGGTGAGATGCCGGCTGCGCGCCGACCGGGAAAAACTCTTCGTATCCGAGAGGCTAAGAAAGTCTTCCAACCACTTTGCTTCCATATCTATCACTTGTATTGGGTAAATCGACAACCGCATCCATGCGACGCAGCAACACTAGCCTACCGTTACTCACTGCAAGAATACCGATGTTTTTTTTCGATAGGTGTTAGTCGAAATATGCATGAGCGTTGCCGCCATAAATTTGACTACATACCTTTCTTCTGTCTGGTCATGCAAAACGAAGCGGTAGCCTAATTAAACCCCCTTTTGGTATCTAAGTGGTCATAGGCTGGTGATTGCGCGGATGCGTATTCGCAGAAAAAGATCCCCGAATCACTAGCGATTCTGCGGCGGTTGAACTGTCCTGAGAAAAGCATCATTTTGGTGCGAGAAAACGAGCGACCGTTCCATGCAGCCCCTTGAAGATTTGTAGCTCAATCGATGCGTCATCGCGCATACATCCTTCCGTAAATGCCCCGGGATTGAGAAGTCAAGTGCCCGCATTAAAAGGATTGAACTGTTTATGTCCATACTGCGTAACCCAAATTCCACAGCATCCACCGGTGACGTGGATAAGAAAAGCTGGCTGGAATCGCACGAAGCGGGATATCATAAAACGTTGGGTAATCGTCAAGTTCAGATGATTGCCATTGGCGGGGCGATCGGCACTGGTCTCTTTCTCGGCGCGGGCGCGCGCCTGCAAATAGCGGGTCCTTCGCTTGTCGTCGTCTATCTGGTCTGTGGCGTCTTCTCGTTTCTGATCCTGCGCGCGCTGGGCGAGCTGGTGATGCATCGGCCAAGCAGCGGCAGCTTCGTATCGTACGCCCGAGAGTTTCTCGGTGAAAAAGCCTCGTATGTCGCCGGTTGGATGTACTTCCTGAACTGGGCGATGACCGGCATCGTCGACATTACGGCCGTCGCGCTGTACATGCATTACTGGGCGGCGTTCTCTTCCGTGCCGCAATGGATGTTCGCTCTGGTCGCGCTGTGCATCGTCGCGGCGATGAATCTGATCGGCGTGAAATGGTTTGCCGAAATGGAGTTCTGGTTCGCGCTCATCAAGGTTGCCGCGATTTCGCTGTTCCTCGTGATCGGCTCGATCATCCTGGGTACAGGAACGCATGTTGGGGGGCACACTACGGGGGTGCATCTGATCCGCGATAACGGTGGGCTGTTCCCGCATGGTCTGCTGCCTGCGCTGGTGCTCGTACAGGGCGTCGTGTTCGCATTCGCCGGAGTCGAGCTGATTGGCACCGCCGCAGGCGAATGCAAGGATGCGCGCAAGGTGCTTCCGCGCGCCATCAATAGCGTGATCTGGCGCATCGCCGTGTTCTATGTGGGTGCAGTGGTGTTGCTTGTCTGTCTGTTGCCGTGGAGTGCCTACAAGGCGGGGCAGAGCCCGTTTGTCACGTTTTTTGCTGCACTCGGCGTGCCGGGTGTTGGCTCGGTCATGAATGTCGTCGTGCTGTCGGCGGCGCTGTCGAGCCTGAACTCGGGGCTGTATTCGACCGGGCGGGTGTTACGTGCGCTGTCGATGGGCGGGTCTGCGCCGCATTTCCTTTCACGCATGAGTTCGCAGTCAGTCCCGTACGCCGGCATTCTGGTGACGGTGGCGATCTACATCGTGGGTGTCGTGCTGAACTATTTCGTGCCGTCGAGCGTGTTCGAAATCGTGCTTAACGTTGCGTCGCTCGGCATTCTCAGCACCTGGGGATTCATCGTGGTTTGCCAGATGAAGTTCCGTCGGGCGGTGGCCCGTGGTGAGGCTGAGCCGGTGGCCTTCAGAATGCCCGGCGCGCCAGTGACGTCCTGGCTGACGCTGGGGTTTCTGGTGGGGGTGCTAGTACTGATGGCATTCGACTATCCGAACGGCACGTGGACCGTTGCCTCGATTCCGGTCGTGGCCCTGATCCTCGTCGCCGGCTGGTACGGGGTGCGCCGCCGCGCGCATGCGCTAATGAAGCCGACGATCCCATCCGTCACCCTGACCCAGAGCGTGCTCAAGGACAATGAGGAGTAACGCGGCATGCCGCTCCTGCCTATTGCGTCGACAACAGCAATAACAACAGCAACAACGACAACGACGGAGAACTGAAGTGAAGCCATTCGATGAGATGCTGACGTCCGCTGACGGGGTCCGCGCGCCTTATGAACTGCTCAAGCAATGGCTCGATGCGCAGAATCCTGCAAATCTGGCGGAGAAAGCGGATGACGCGGAAAACGTCTTTCGTAAAACGGGCATTACGTTCGCGGTGTACGGTGAAGAAGAGGCCGCCGAGCGTCTGATTCCGTTCGACATCATCCCGCGCATCATTTCCAGTCAGGAATGGACTCGCCTGTCGCAAGGCATTGAACAGCGCGTGATAGCCCTCAACGCCTTTCTCGACGATATCTATCATCGTCAGGAGATCGTGCGCGCCGGGCGGATACCGAAGGAACTGATAGCCCAGAACGATGCCTTTCTGCCGGAGATGATCGGCTTCCGGCCGCCGGGGAATGTCTACACGCACATCATCGGTGTGGACATCGTGCGCACGGCCGAAAACGAGTTCTACGTGTTGGAAGATAATGCCCGCACGCCCTCCGGTGTCTCCTATATGCTGGAGAACCGCGAGACGATGATGCAGCTTTTCCCTGAGTTGTTTCAGCTGGTCAAGGTGCGGCCAGTCGAGGCCTATCCGCAACTGCTGCGAGAGTCGCTTGCCGCCGTGTGTCCACCTGGCGGCAAGCAGGAGAGCCCGACGATCGCGGTGCTGACGCCCGGAATCCACAACTCCGCGTATTACGAGCATGCGTTCCTCGCCGACCAGATGGGAGTTCATCTGGTCGAGGGGAGCGATCTCCAGATCGTGAGCGGGCGCGTGGCGATGCGCACAACCGAAGGGTTCCGCGCCATCGACGTGCTGTATCGCAGGCTCGATGACGCTTATCTCGATCCGCTGACTTTCCGGCCCGATTCCGTGCTCGGTGTCCCCGGCATTATGGACGTCTACCGCGCGGGCAACATCACGATCGCCAATGCACCAGGCACCGGCATTGCTGACGACAAAGCGATCTATTCCTATATGCCGGAAATCGTCGAGTTCTACACGGGCCGCAAGCCGATCCTGGAGAACGTGCCGACCTGGCGCTGTTCGGAGCCGGGCAGCCTGAAATACGTGCTGGACCATCTCGACGAACTGGTGGTGAAGGAAGTTCACGGGTCGGGCGGCTACGGCATGTTGGTCGGGCCAGCCGCGTCGAAGAAGGAGCGGGAAGATTTTGCCGCCAAGCTCAAATCCCGTCCGAACAACTACATCGCACAACCAACGCTGGCGCTGTCGACTACCCCGATTCTGACCGAAAAGGGTCTCGCACCGCGCCATGTGGATCTTCGGCCCTTTGTGCTGGTGTCTGACCGCATTCGCATCACGCCGGGCGGCTTGACACGCGTGGCGCTGAAGGAAGGTTCGTTGGTGGTGAATTCGAGCCAGGGTGGCGGCACCAAGGACACCTGGGTACTCGCGGACTGAGGGTCCGGACGAGGATCGCATATCGTTCGAAGACCTATCGAAGAGACTGGGCGCGCAAGAACCTGAAAGAACGCCAGCCTGATACAGGACTGGCACACGACAAAAAACAGCAATCGGAGTTGGACAGGACATGCTTCTTGGACGCACAGCAAGCGGGCTCTACTGGATGCACCGCTATATCGAACGCGCGGAAAACATCGCACGGATAGTCGACGCGGGGCTGCGTATGGCGCTGACCAGAACCTCCGATGCGCAGGCAACCTGGTCATCCGTGGTGGTGACATCCGGAGCAGAAGAGGGCTTCCGGGAGAAACACGACGCGTATACCGCCAACACCGTTTCCGACTATCTGCTGCGTGACGGGCACAATCCCTCGAGCGTCCTGTCGTGCATCGAAGCGGCGCGCTCGAATGCCCGCATGGTGCGCACCGCGCTCACCCGCGAAGCGTGGGAGAGCGTGAACGAAGCCTGGATGGTGGTCAAGCGGGCGCTGGCAATGCCTGTGGCGGCGAGTGAACTGCCGGTCGTACTCGATCAGATCAAGCGCCAGGCCGCGCTGATCCGCGGCACTTTCCACGGCACGATGCTCAGAAACGAGATTTTCGATTTCGCCCGCATCGGCACTTTCATCGAGCGCGCCGACAACACCGCGCGCATTCTCGACGTCAAATACCACCTGTTGCTGCCCGCGGTGTCGTACGTGGGCACGACGCTCGACAACTACCAGTGGGAATCGATCCTGCGCTCGGTCGATGCGCATCGATCTTACCGCTGGGTCTACGACGTCGAGTACAAACCGACCAATATCGCCGACTATCTGATCCTCAACGGCCGCATGCCGCGCTCGCTGAACTTTTGCTACCTGAACATCGTCGAGAACCTCGCGTATCTGGCGCAAGACTATGGCGTCGCCCATGCCTGCCACAAGAGCGCCGACACTACGCTCGCTACGCTCCGGGACAACTCGGTCAAGCAGATCTTTGCGCAAGGCCTGCACGAGTTTCTCCAGAGCTTCATCGGGCAGAACCACCGGCTTGGTTTTGAAATCGCCGAGACCTATAACTTCGATTGAGAGCAGCCATGCGTATCGCTATTCGTCACACGTCGCACTATCAGTACGAACAGCCGGTCCCGTACGCTTTGCAGCGCCTGAGACTGCGCCCGCAGTCTTGCCCCGGGCAGACGGTCATCGACTGGCAGGTCACCGTTGGCGGCGTCGAGCCGAGCGTCTCTTACGTGGACGGTATGGGTAACCTTGTCGATTTCGTACGGCAAGAGCGCAACACGCACGAGACAGTCATTGTGGCCGCGGGGACGGTCGACACGGAGGACCTCGCGGGGATCTTCGGCACGGTGGACGGCGTTGCTCCGCCCTGGATCTTCGAGCGGGAGACGCCGCTGACCTGGGCCGGCGAACACCTTCGTGCGCTCGCAGCCGAGCTGCGCGCCGAAGACGCTCAGCTTCAGTCGCTGCATACCTTGATGACTACGATCCACGACCGGATCGATTTTCAACCCGGCACGACCGAGGTGACCACGGATGCGGAGACGGCTCTACTTAATGGCAAGGGAGTCTGTCAGGACCACGCGCACGTCTTTATCGCCGTGGCGCGAGCGCGCCATGTGCCTGCCCGCTACGTCTCGGGCTATCTGCTAATGGATGGCGTCGCGAAGCAGACGGCGAGCCACGCATGGGCGGAGGCGTATCTCGACGGACTCGGTTGGGTCGGCTTCGATGCGGCCAACAACACGTGTCCGGACGAGCGTTATGTGCGCGTCGCTACCGGCTTCGACTATCGCGATGCGATGCCCGTATCTGGCATTCGCACCGGGCAGGGTGCTGAGACGCTGACTGTCGAGATCAGCGTTTTGCCGGCCCAAGGTCAAAGCCAGAGCCAGAGTCAAAGCTGACGGATCGATGACACATCTTATCGACGGTCGCGCTAATGAGGTATGCGTTAATGTTCTCAACCTCGCTTCGGTAGCGCAGTGAGCGACATAAATGGCTCGTCGGAGGACGTTACACACGCTTCCAGCGTGGACGTGGAGCCGGCGTCCGGCGAGGTGCGCGCCCGTCTTGAGCGTGCGAAACAGAAGGCGGCCGATGGCGCAGGTCATTGTCTTCGAGAAGGAGCGCGAGTCGGCTCGGGCTGCCAACGACTATGCACATGGCCGTGCATGGACGACGGCCGGCGTGGTCTTGGGTATCGGCGTGCTGATCGGTCGAAAACAGTGTGCCGGGTCGCCGGCTCATAGCGACACTGCCGGGCACGATGTAACCGGACGGAGCGGACTCATCACCTTCGGTTGCATGGCTCGGCGCGTTTTGGCGTCCACGCACTCTTGACCTTCGACATCGTCGACATGTGGATACATCGCTCTCTGGTCGGTTGCCAGTATCACGTCGCGCACGCGGGAGGCCGCAACTACGACACGCTGCCGGTCAACGCCTACGAGGCCGAGAGCCGTGGATTGGCGCGCTTCTTCAACATGGTACACACGCCGGACAGGGTGGACCTGGAGCCGGCCATACTGAGCCGGGAGTTGCCGTTCACGCTGGTCCTTCGACAAACGAGCCAGACGAGACGCTAAGGGAGTTTGTATCGCGCGAAGGCCGATCGGAGACGTCGGTCCTCGCGAATACGGCGGGCCTGTTCGGGTCCAGCCGGTGCGCGAGCGGCCTTGCCGGCTGCGTGCGCAGCGGTAGTCGCACGCGTCGCGCGTGAACCACCACCTAGGAAAAAACGGGATTCAGGAAGTGCTTTCTACCCAACCCAATGGCCTGGTGTCCGACGGTAGCTCAAAAGCGGTGCCGGTTCCGATGCGCTCAGGCCAGCGTGTCGCTGAACCGGCTACCGATCTGGCTCGCGTCGCCGAAGCCGGTCACTTCGATGAACTGCGTGGCAGCGCCGCTGCGACGCCGACCATGCCGCTGACGGCGCATTGGCGCGAATTCTTCACGCAGTTTGCCGACGAGGGCTTTGCCGGCCTCCACAAGCGCGTCGAGGCGCTGCGCCGTCGCGTGCATGACAACGGCATCACCACAATTTGCATGCTGATGCCAGCAAGGGGGCCACGCGCCCGTGGTCGCTCGATCTGTTTTCACTGCTCATCACGCCGCAGGACTGGGCTGGCATCGAGCGTGGCGTGCTGCAGCGTACGCGTTTGCTCAATGCGATGCTCGACGACCTTTAAGGGCCGCAAGCCATTCTGCGTGATGCGTTGTTGTGTGGTTGGCATGGGCATACCTCTCCGGAATGAGAATGCGCGCGTACCACGGCATTAACGGATGCGTATCGCCGTTTTCGAGGGACGAAAGCATGCCTGGCACGTAGGTGCCATTGCTGTGGCGGCAACTCTGCATGCTATGGGCCGGGCAGATGGTGCGTTGCGCACCGGGCGGGCAGTAAGGTGCTTCCGATTCAGCTGGGGAGGTGGTTTCAGGCCACGAACGGTGGAACCTGGAGCCGTGTTGTCAAAGGGTCATGACAGCAGCCTTGGTTTGAATGGCGCACCGGGCGGGCCACGCGGGTTTCACCTCTGACTTCGCACATTCGTAGGTTTCCGCGCGATCTTTAGCCGCACTTCGGGGAAGGCGCCAGTGTCTCCCCTGGCTCTTCACCGTTTGCCTTGCAGACGACGTACCGGTCGAGCAGCGGCGGGTACGGAAAGACGTTCGATACTCACCCAAAAGGTGCGGGCATCGAATCATATTGAAAGCATCTGGCAGCGCCCGTTATTCGACTGCTCGCCGAGGCTATGATGATGAGACAAACTTTGCTCAATATGAGCAGATTTTCGATACTGTTTAAAATATTTCGATTATTTAAAATGGAATCCTAATCAATAAAAACGGAAACGAGGCTGTGTATGTGAGAAGGTCCCGTATAGGTTGCGAACTGCATTCAGTCCCCAGCGTCGCCGAGGCTCACATCCGTCCGCTCCCGCGGCACGGTTGTCAGGGCGCGGGAGCGGTGCGCGGCCTTCACCCATCCCAGGATTTTGTCACTTGGCTTTACTATCCAAACCGGTTTGAGTTACGATGTAAGCACTCGACATGTACCGTCTGTTCGTGAGAGCGCGGCATAGGCAATCTGATTCCCATCAGATGTAATGGGAATCAGATCGATGAAGCCAGTAGTGCATGGAAGACAACCGGGATCGAGGAACTACACGAAGGAGTTTCGGGAAGCGGTTGCTGCTGAAGCGAACGATCCGAATCGTTCAATTGCCGAAGTGGCCCGTGCGCGTGGCTTGAATACCAATATGGTCGCGCAGTGGCGGAGAAGCTTACTGGAAGCGCAACGTGCAACGTCGACACCAAGCATCGCGCTGCTGCCAGTTGATGTGATCGATCTGCCATCGAAAGACGTCCCAAACCACGCTCTGCCGAAAACGCCGGATGTGTCGGCGAGCCCGGCGATGTCGCCGAGCTGTGAAATCGAGATCGCGGTTGGCAAGCGACGTATCTGCATCCGCGGCGTGTCACAGGAGTTCGCTGAACGGTATCTACGAGAGTGCCTGAAGTGATTCCGCCGAACACGCGAATCTGGATCGCGGCGGGCGTCACGGACATGCGTTCCGGCTTTAACTCGTTGGCCTCGAAAGTACAGATGGTGCTGGAGAAAGATCCGTTCTCCGGGCACGTGTTCGTGTTTCGGGGCAAGCGAGGTGACTTGCTGAAGTGCTTGTGGTGGTGTGACGGCGGCCTCTGCCTTCTCTCGAAGCGCCTCGAGAAAGGACGCTTCGCGTGGCCGCGCGCCGATGCCGGCGTTGTCGCGCTGACGAGCGCTCAGCTCGCGCTCTTGCTCGAGGGTTTCGATTGGCAGCAGCCGATCGATGCAGCGCGCCCGCGAAGCGCATTGTAAACGTTCATTACGCGTGGCGAGCTTGAGGGTGGCGTCGTGTAAGCTCACTGCATGTCTGCTGCTCCCGCCGATCTCCCCGATGACATTGACGCGCTGAAGGCGATGGTCGCCAATTTGCGCGAGCAGCTCTCGTCGCGCGCGATCGAGATCGAACATCTGAAGCTGACGATCGCCAAGCTGCGCCGGATGCAGTTTGGCCGGAAATCGGAGAAGCTGGATCGCCAGATCGAACAGCTTGAATTGCGGCTGGAAGACCTGCAGGCCGATGAAAGCTCGGCCGATATGGCCACCGCTCCTGCGTTGAAACGGCCGAGTCGCGAAGGTGTGGGCCGCAAGTCGTTGCCCGATCACCTTGAGCGCGAAGAGCGCATCCATCTGCCCGCGGACGATGACTGCCCCGATTGCGGCGGCCAACTCAAACTGCTGGGCGAAGACGTCGCGGAACAGCTCGAATACGTCCGGGCGCACTTCCGCGTGATTCGCCACCGCCGCCCGAAACTGGCCTGCGCATGCTGCGATCGCATCGTACAGGCCGCGGCACCGAGTCGACCGATCGATCGTGGCATCCCGGGTCCGGCGCTGCTCGCGCACATCGCCGTGTCGAAGTTCGCGTACCACATCCCGCTGCATCGCCAGGCAGTCATGTACGCGCGCGACGGCGTCGAGATCGAGCCGGGTGCGATGGGGTATTGGATCGGAAGCATCACGGCGCTGCTTGCACCGCTGGTCGACACCGTACGCCGATACACGTTAGCCGGCGGCAAGGTTCACGGGGACGACACGCCGCTGCCTGTGCTGGCACCCGGCAACGGCCGCACAAAGACAGGACGCCTGTGGGTCTACGTGCGCGATGACCGGTCAAGCGCTTCCGAAGAGCCGGCGGCGGTCTGGTTCACCTATACGCCGGATCGACGTGGTGAACATCCCCAGCAGCATCTCGCGCACTTCGCTGGGGTGCTGCAGGCCGACGCGTTCGCTGGTTACGCCGAGCTGTATCTCGACGGTCGCGTCCAGGAAGCTGCATGTATGGCCCACGCTCGCCGGAAAATCCACGACCTGCATGCGGTGCGTCCCAATGCCGTAACCGAAGAGGCACTGCACAGGATCGGCGCGCTCTACAAGATCGAAGAGCAGATCCGCGGCAAACCGCCCGATGAACGACGCAGAGTACGTCAGGCACAAGCGGTGCCATTGCTCGACGACATGAAGCTCTGGTCCGAAGCGACGCTCGCCACGCTCTCTGCGAAATCCGACACGACCAAGGCACTTCGGTATGCGATGAATCGCTGGTCGGCACTGGTCTATTACTGCAGCGACGGGCAGGTGGAGATCGACAACCTGATCGCCGAGCGGGCGCTGCGTGGCGTCGCGATCGGGAGGCGCAACTACTTGTTCGCCGGCGCCGACTCCGGTGGTGAACGGGCCGCCGCGATGTATAGCCTGATCGGCACGGCGCGCCTGAACGGCCTCGATCCGGAGGCGTATCTCGCTTACGTGCTCGAGCGTATCGCTGACCATCCGATCAACCGCATCGACGAACTCCTACCTTGGAGCGTGGCGCCGTTGTTGCCGTCTACCGCTCACGTCGATCCCGTCCGATAGCATCGCGGATACCCCTCCGTCAACGACATGCGCTACGGTGCTGATCGGGTGCTTACGTTACGATAAAAACCGGTTTGGATTAGGCGGAGGGGCGGGATTCTTGCGATACGGGAAGACAGGGGTATACCGTGCACCGGGCGCTCGCACGCGATATTGAAGCTGTGCCCCCCTATGCTCACGCTTCTGCGTGGTGACACCCGTGGCACCACGGTGTCTGCTGGCCGGTGTCCCGGACCCGCCTGTTGACCCTGTGCGTCACGTGTTGGTATTGCGCGAAAGCAGCCAGCGAGGACTGACGGCGGATCCAGCAATTGCGGGATGGTCTTACGAGTGCACGGATCGCCGGCGGCGTACCCTGGAGAGGATCAAGCATGATGACTGTCAACTGGGCCGGTGTGCCCGAAGTGTGGCGGGGCCGGTTCCTCGCCGCGCTTGCGTTTGCGTTTGCCATCTGTGGTTCGTCCGCAGCGGCCGAGAATGGATTACCGAAATCGATGAGAGAGTCTGGTACCCCGCAGTGGCGATCACTGCTTCACTACACACCGCAGCGCAACTGGATGAACGATCTAAACGGTCTCGTCTATTACAGAGGGATCTACCACCTGTTCTACCAGTACAACCCGGAGGGCAATGTCTGGGGCAACATGTCGTGGGGACACGCGACCAGCCGCAATCTGATCGACTGGACTGAACAGCCGGTCGCGCTTGCCGCGAATCGCTCGGAGGAAGTATTCTCCGGATCGGTCGTCGTCGACAGCCACAACACTTCGGGCCTCGGCACCGCTGCAGTGCCGCCGCTCGTGGCGCTCTACACTTCCGTATACAAGACGGGATCCGGTCATGAGCCAGGGGGACAGGCACAGTCGCTGGCATACAGCACCGACGAGGACAAGACGTGGCGGCGCTACGCGCACAATCCCGTGCTCACGCTGAACCCGGAATCGAGTCATTTCCGCGACCCGAAGGTGTCGTGGTATGCCCGTGGGGGTTACTGGCTGATGTGCGCGGTCGTTGCTGACGTACACGTCGTGAAACTCTACCGGTCAAGTAATCTGATCGACTGGACTTTTCTGAGCGACTTCACCTTGCCGGACATTCCGCATCACGGTGCGCTGTGGGAGATACCAGACCTCGTGTCATTGCCGCTTGATGGTAACCCGGCGAAGGAAAAGTGGGTGATGATTGTCAACGTCAATCCGTGGTCGATTGCTGGCGGTTCGGGTGCGATGTATTTCGTCGGACGATTCGACGGCACACGGTTTGTGCCCGACGAGGTAGCGCCCGCAGGTTCTGACGCGTCGCGCTGGCAGTGGCTTGACCACGGCGCGGATTATTACGCGGCGGGTACATTCTCTAACGTGCCGGACCGCAAAACGGTGGCGATCGGATGGATGGGTAACTGGGACTATGCCAACGACGTGCCCACAAGCCCCTGGCGCGGTGCGATGGCGCTGCCACGCGAGCTCGCGCTGGAGACTGTCGCTGGCCGGCCACAGCTTGTCTTTGTGCCGACCGAATCCTACGCATCGCTGGTGGGACGCAGCCCAACGACGCGTATTGCTCAGGTTGGGCTCGAGTCGTCCACGCAGGCGCTGCCTGCGGTGACGCGTGGTGTCGTCCAGAATATCGAACTGACCATTGAGCCAGGAGGCGCCCACCGTGCGGGCCTGGTCGTGCGCGGATCGGCGGACGGCACGACGGGTACACGGATTTTCTACGACAGTGAGGCTCAGACGCTCACGATCGACCGTTCGCACGCAGGGGAGACGTCGTTTTCGCCAGCCTACAGTCCGCAGCACATCGTGAATCTGCCACTGCATGACGGCAGGCTGCACCTGCGTGTTGTGGTCGACCGCGCCTCGGTTGAGGTATTCGCAGAGCATGGACAGGCCGTCATTACGGACCTCATCCTTCCTGCGCTCGAAGACGACCGGATTAGTCTCTTTGCCGAGAGCGGCGGCGCGACCTTTCGAGATATCGCGGTGAGCGATCTGTCGCTGGCGCACTGATTCCGGGCGCACGCACCGATTCGCCGTGAGTGCTTCGCGTTTCGGCGCGGTGCATGGCATTCGCCCAATAGCAAATAGCTAGGGGAGACCCAGCCGCATCGCCACGGTGGACGCCCGGTACTGGGCAAACACGGGCCTCAATGTGGCGGTGGGCGCGCCTTACGTGGAGGACTCGAGTCAAAGTCTGCTGCTCTCCGGTCCCATTTCCACCATGCGCTGCCAGGTGGCCCTTTAAAGTCGTGCTTCCAGCGCGTTTGCGCACACGGTGAAAATCACTCTCAACGCGGGCGGCTCCCGGCTTGATACGGGCAATGGTTACGCGGAACCGGGTTGCTCCGCGTAGTCGTGCCCGATCTCATCCGTCGGCACGAACGTCGGTTTCAATCTCGTGGAGGACCGTCCGTGTTGCCGGCCTCGATGTGCGGCACAGCGAGACGATGCTCGGGGGGGGCGCGCCGCTCGATGGCGGCAATGACCAGTGCGGCGAGCGCAAGTCCTGAGTCTCGTCCAGTGGGTTGCGAAATCGCCGTCACTGTGTACGGAATGGCGCAATCAGCGGGCACGCCGTCATAGACGATCAGCGAAATGTCCTTGCCAGGCTTGCGGCGCCGCTCCCGCAAGGCGCATAGGGCGCCAATGCCAGCAAGGTTGTTGTCGACCAGGATAGCAGTCGGTGGATTAGCACTGTCGAGCAGCGCGAGCGCGGCCTGATAGCCGGTATCCCGATCAAACGCGCCCTGGCGCACGTTTCGCGCGACGGCCTTGATTCGCGCTTCACGCAGCGCACGAAGAAAACCCTCACGGCGTTGAGAGGCAAAATTCAGTGAAAGCGGTGCCCCGATCAGCCCAATGCGCCGGTGACCAAAATCGATGAGCCGTTTCGTTGCAGCGTGAGCTCCCGCTTCATTGTCGAAGTCGAACCAGAAGTGAGGTTGCACGCTGTTCGTACGTCCATAGGCGACGAACGGGAAATCACACTCGAGCAGGAACGCGATGCGCGGATCGTCAACGAGCGTGCGCGCGACAATGAAGCCGTCGACCACACGATTGTCGACAAGCCGGCGGTAAGTGTCGAGCTCCGCGTTTTCTCTGGCGGACACGATGATCAGATCCAGGTCGCCCAGTCCTTCCGTAATGCCCGCGACAACTTCGCAAAAGCGCGGGTCACCAAGATCGCCAGCGGCGAATGGGTACACGATAGCGATGGCGTTCGCACGGCCAGTTGCCAGCTTACGTGCGGTTGCATCTGCGTGATAGCCGAGGGCCTGGGCGGCCTCGATGACGCGGGTACGCGTCGCTTCGCTTACGTCGTCATAGCCGTTTAGCGCGCGGCTTACTGTTGTCTTTGAGAGACCCAGGGAACTCGCCAAAGCCTTGAGGCTTGTTTTCATATCGGGATTGCGTACGCTCCGTCTGCTATTGCGCGCAAGAGCCGGGGTGAAACGGCCGGGCATCCAAGACCGTCATGATACTGCGATTGTCGTTCCGGAGCGACTTTTCACCGAGGCGAGACGGCCGGAGTCCGGGTGCGACTGTGCTTGCGCGGCCGCGTGGCTGATGACGTCGAAGCCAGGGCCTCGAGCGTGGAGTGCAGGGACCTGTTCGTCCGGTTGGGGGGCGACGCTCGCGCGCTACACAGCTTTCATCGACCTCGCAACTTCGATCGTCTAGGCGAAGCGGAAACTCATTCCGGAAATCCCGAAAAGTGAACGCTCCCGTTTCATGCGATCATCCCAGCGCGGCTTGCTATCGAGGTGACGGATATGGCCAATTTGCGACGCAGAAATCTCAATGTGGCGCTTGCTCTTGGCGGATTGTTTCCGGCTACGCGGGTATTGGCAGGAGATGATGATGCGGCTGACGCCGCCGGACCCCAAGTGCTCCGCTTTGAACGCAACGGATGGATTCCCAACAATCAGCGGCTGGCGGTGCTGGTCTATCGTCACGCCATTCCCGTCAATGGACCCGATCCGGCCTCCCGCTTTGAAGCGGTTTTTGCGCGGAATGGGTGGCCGCCGCAATGGCGAAATGGCATATACGATTTCCACCATTTCCATCCGGAGACCCATGAAGTACTCGGCTTTGCCGGGGGGAGTGCGCGTCTGCTACTCGGGGGGGCTGCACCTGTCGGGCGCGAGGTGAGAATACAGGCCGGTGACGTCGTGGTGTTGCCGGCTGGCACTGGCCACTGCAAGCTCGAAGCAAGCCCGGATTTTCTTGTCGTCGGCGCCTATCCGCCGGATGAGGATATCGGCATCAGTCGCGAGGCGCTGAGTGCGGCGCAAATGAAGACGCTGTAGGACGTGCAGTTTCCTCTCAGTGATCCGTTGTCTGGGCCCGATGGCGCCCTTCCAAAATTATGGAGCTGAGTTCGACGGTTATGGCAAGTATGTACCGGTTCCTGAATCTCGTTTCAATGACTTCTGTGCTGCTGCTCGCGTTCGGGGCGGCGGGGGCGCACGCGGCTGCACTCGTCAGCGACCATGATATTGGTGCAATTCTGCTGGCGCGCTGTGCGACTTGTCATTCGGCGCATCCGGCCATGATGGCCAGCGCCCCCAAAGGGCTGACGTTTGCTTCGCCGGCGGAGATTGACCGACACGCGCACGCGATTTATCGCCAGGTCGTGGAATTACGCGCGATGCCCCTTGGCAACGTTACGAACATGACCGATGCAGAGCGTCGGACAATTGCGCTCTGGTTTAATGAGCGATCGAATTCTCATCCTGTGAAGGGCGAAGGCGTACGCCCTCATTAGGTGGTGGTGCACCGTGGGTGGCATTCCTGCGCTCACTCACTGTACGGAGTGAAAAGGGCAATGTTTGGAAAACGCAGACGGTTGCTTTCGATTGCCGCGTACGGCGCAACATTGGCAGTTCTTTCGTTTTCCCCGGTTCGCGCGGCGCTCGGTGATACGGCTTCGGATACACGAAAGATTGGTGTAATCGGCTCGGGCCACGTGGGTGGCACGCTAGGCCGTCTCTGGGTTAAGGCCGGTCATGAAGTAATGTTCTCGTCACGCCATCCCGACGAGCTCGAAGGGATGGTGCACGAACTGGGTGCGGCCGCGCATGCTGGCACGCCTCGTGAAGCTGCCGGCTTCGGCGATGCGATCCTGCTCGCGGTCCCGTATGGAGCGCTGCCGCAGCTGGGCCGCGATCTC
Source organism: Paraburkholderia tropica (assembly GCF_014171495.1). Taxonomy (NCBI): domain Bacteria; kingdom Pseudomonadati; phylum Pseudomonadota; class Betaproteobacteria; order Burkholderiales; family Burkholderiaceae; genus Paraburkholderia; species Paraburkholderia tropica. Next base: position 74,547 of record NZ_CP049137.1, on the reverse strand, counting down.
TCGCCCGTGATGGCGGGAAAGGTTGTGCTTGATGCGTGCAATCCGTACGCATTGCGCGATGGAGAGGCCGCGCAGCTCGCCACGCAAGAGGGCAGTGGGGTTGCCTCCGCGCATTTCTTTCCCGGTACCCGCCTCGTTCGTGGCTTCAATTCGATCGACGCCAGTGTCGTCGCGAGTGAGGCCCATCGTCCACCGCCCCTCGTCGCCGTGCCCCTGGCGGGTGACAATCCGGGGGCGCTCGCCGTTGCCGCAGCCATGGTGCGTGACGCTGGCTTCGATCCTGTGATAGTCGGGCCGTTGGCGGCAGCGCGCAAGTTCGAACCAGGCTCATCGCTTTTCGAGGAAGTCCTCACTGCGGGCGAACTGCGCGAACGCATCGGCATCGCGCCGGGTGGTCAGTAAGCCGTGGCAGGAGCCCGCTCGCCGTCTTTCGAACATTTTCGAAAGCTGGGAAGTTGTCATGCCGTCTGCCACTGAATCGGAAGCGCGGGCGACACGCCCGACTACGTGGCTGCGAGGCGTGCTGCATGCCTGGATACCCGTCAGGGTCGGCGAATGGCGTCCGCTCTTCTGGTGCTGGCTGTACGTGTTCTGTGTCCTGTGCTCGTACTACGTTATCCGGCCTATTCGTGACGCGATGGGCATCGATGGGGGCGTGCGCAATCTTCAGTGGCTGTTCTCGGCGACGCTCATATGCATGTTGCTGGCAAATCTGCCGTTCGCAGCGCTTGCGCGGCGCCTAACGCGCGCGCGCTTCATTGCGGTTGCCTACCGGTTCTTTATCGTCAACCTGCTTGTGTTTGCCGTCCTGTTGTCACTCGGAACGCGCGGGCAGAGCATCTGGATTGGCCGGGTCTTTTTCGTCTGGGTATCGGTATTCAACCTGTTTGTCGTGTCGGTCTTCTGGGAACTGGTCGTCGACGTATTCAACGATGATCAGGGCAAGCGACTGTTCGCGCTGATGGCGGCTGGCGCGACGCTAGGAGCGATTGTTGGCGCAACTGTGACGGCTACGCTCAATCATCTTGTGGGGCCAGTCGGGCTGCTCGTGATTTCGGCAATGCTGCTGGAAGTCGCGCTCAGATGTGTGCGGCACATTGCGCCCATCTACGCGCGAGACCAGCACTTTCGCAGTCAGTTCACCGCTATAGGTGGTACGGTGCTCGCCGGTATATCGCGGACTATTCACTCACCCTACCTGATCAACATCTGCGTCTACATGCTGCTGTTCTCGATGGCTTCCACGACGCTTTATTTCGAGCAGGCTAACGTGATCCATCGGACGTTCGCAAGCGGTGCTTCCCGGGTAACGTTTTTCGCCACACTCGATCTCGTCGGCAATGCGTTGACGTTACTGCTCCAGATTCTTCTGACAGGGAAAATTGTTTGACGGTTCGGAGTGCCATTGACGGTGGCGCTCATTCCGGCGATGAGTGCCGCGGGGTTTGTCTTTGTTGCGCTGTCACCAGGTTTCGGGACGGTCGTGGCATTCTCGTTGCTGCGTCCCGCCGGGAACTTCGCGATTGCGCGGCCAGCCCGGGAAATCCTGTTTGCGAAGCTTGATCGCGAGGATAAATATAGGGCAAAGAGCTTTATCGATGCCGCCGTATATCGTGCAGGAGATCAGAGGGGGGCGTGGGCGTATGCGGGATTCGAGTCGGTCGGGGGCTCGGGGCGGTATGGCGATCATTGCGGCGGTGCTTTCCCTGTTCTGGCTGGTCAACATTCTGTAGCTCGGCAGGCGCCAAGAGCCATGAGCGTGGCGGCAGTGGAGTCGTTCCGCTCGATGAGTGAGCGGCGTTGCTCTTGCCCCGTTGGGACTGGTGAGTGACGGTTCTCTTTGTTGGGCATAACACGCGCTACTGGAGAGCGGTATTTGTTTGTCACTGTGCATCATGCGTTGCCGGAGCGATTGCTCACAGCTTGCTCGTGCCTGGACGCGTACCGGTAAATTGAAGGGCCGTCCCGCTTTTGCGGTGCGGTCAGCGAGGCTCGCTGGCATGCGTGGTGGCGAGACGAGCCGCTGGAGAATGAGATGGGAGATTGGGCGCCGGTTGACCTGGCGATCCCGGACGGAACGCCGTGTGAACTCCGGTTCGACAACGCAATAGAGTGCTACGAAGATGCGGGCCCGTTCTTTTTGCACGACGATGGGCACTGGTATCGGATTGAGCCCCCCATGCAGGTTGCTGACGTGCCGACACACTTTCGCCCGCTTTCATGGCTTTTGCAATTGTAGTGTCCGGTCGACGTGTTGTGTTTCAGTGAATGGTGGAGATTGTAGACTCGTCGCCTCAGCCCAGCGCGGTGTGACGAAAGTGCAGCCGGGCATGATGTGCGTCAATGGGCACGGCGACGGACACGGGGCGCTCGCAGAAAGCTACAGAGGCGATGTGTTTTTTAGTGCGGTTCGAAGACATCAGGCCCAGGCAGTTTGCGCGCGCTCAGTCAGCCTGCCGCGAATGGCTTGGGGCTGGAGAGGGCACCTGAAGCAGTGTATACGGGCGTTTCGCACTCGCGCAACCAGCCCGTCAACGCGGGCCCTGGTATAACGGCGTAGTTCCATGGCGTCGATCTAGCGCAGTGCAATCTCATCGGACTCTTGATGAACGGCATGCGAATGCTTTACTTCTTGCGGACGATCGTCCGGTGATCTCGCTGTCGCTGTTAGCGCTTGTGTTGTCGCTGCGTTCTAATGTGCCGAAAGGCCATATGTTCTACGGCTGAACTGAGCTGCGCTGCGCGATATCGGTCTGCTGTCCGAATGACGCAGTACTGATTTCATGGAGTGTTTCGCTGACCAGATTGTGGTGGCGAGTAGGTCGATAATGCGTTCGCACGCGTAGGTGCCAAGTTTCCTTGTCAAGCATGAGGGCATGTGTTTTCAGGCCGGAACTGGATCTGTCGCGTACCCACTCTCATGGCGGGTGATGGTCCACTCCGTTTGCCACACGGCGACCAGCAGGGCCACGTTGGCCATAACATTCATGCGTTCGCCGCCTCGAACCTAAAGAACCATGACTCGCGCGAAGGTGATTCGGAATTGGGTCGAAAGGATGCGACCAATTGTCGCGCCGCATCTAGGTCGTGCCCGCCAAACGCGGACTGTTGATGAAGCCCTGTCGTCGGGTGTCACAGCGAAAGGTTCTATCGGGGTGGACGCCTGATCGTGGGTTACGCGTTTCGCCGGATAGCTAGGGGGCCGGACCTTCGCGCGTAGTAGTGGAATGCGATACGACTGCGCATGAATCCATGGGAGCGTGGGAGTTTGTAAAACCGGTTTGAAAGGTCATCCAAACCGGTTTAGTATATCTCCGCCTATTGCTGTTTCTTCGAGGCACCTTACCGTGACGTAGACGACATGCATTTCGGGGATTTGGACCGGATTACCCACTCAATCGGCCGACGTCGGGAATCGGGGGACTTCTTCCATCATGCCTGATTACGGGCCGGTGACGCAGACGCTCCGGAATTTGGCGTGCGACTGCACGAAACTCGAATCGTGCTGGCGGAGGCGCAGGTCACGCGGCGGATGCCTCTGGCTGCTCGGGGCGCGTCAAATTGCGCAAAGGAGAAGTAGTGCGGTTATCCCGTGCTTCTGGATGGTGCGATCTGCATGGTGCGTGCCGAATTTCCACGTTATGCGGCTGCGGTCGATGTATCAGAATCTGGCGAATGAAACAAGCCGGTCGGCATGCCGATGGTCTGATCGTCGACAGGAGAGTGGCTGCACTGGAACCGCGATCTCGCCGATCACTCACTGCAGTCAGCATGCAAACGGGCTTCAGTTCTAATCAGTAATGCCGTAAGTGTAGTTACAGGGCAAAAAGGAAAAAACAGTGCTGTAACGTTCACTGAAAGGGCACATACCTCGATGGCGTTTATATGGAAATTTCCTGCTGGCAACCGCGCTCAGCAAGCGAAATGCAATCCGGCACAATTCGCCGGGTGTTAGGCGGCGCAAGACGTGGACAGCAACGCTTTTTTTCGGACGCGGATCAATCGCCTTCTATGGTTAGGTGCGGGCGCGGTCATTGTGCTTGCCGGCCTGCTCGCGACGAGCATACTGCTGCATCTGTATCGTGGCTTTGAGGAGGCTAGGCGGGATGTCACGCAATTCGGTCGGTTACGCCTTGTGCTCAATGTCGCAAACGCCATTTCCGCCGAGCGAGCTCCATCGAACATTCTGATGGACAGTAACCTCGCGTCGCGCGCCGGCGCTCGCGCCGCAGTCGAGCGTGCCCGCGCCGAAACGAATAACGGGTTGCGTCTCGTGGCGAGCGGTAATGTGCCGGCGAGCCTGATCAGGGATGTAGCACAAAAATTGGCGGTTGCACGCGGCCTCGTCGATGGGAGCACGGGCCTTACGCGGCCTCGCTACATCGATGTCCAGCGCGCAATCGATGCAATGTTTGCGGCATATGATGCCTATCGGGCGGTCGTGAACTGGCAGGGTCGCGAACTACTGCGCTCGAATCCAGGCCTGAACGCGCCGGTCATGCGGGCGCTCATACTTTGCGCGCTCAGGGATGACGCTGGCCGCCTCGGGTCGCAGATCGTGGCGTCGCTCGTCGCGGGTATCCCGGTCCCCTCGCAGAACATCAACGCATTTCATATGATTCTCGGCCGCGCGAAACAGCAGTTCGACCTGCTCGATTTCGAGCAGTCTCACGGTGGTAAAAGCGCTGCATTGACCGCTCTGGAGACCGCTGCCAAGGCGGAGTTCACTGGCGACGGCGAGCAGCTCATGACGCGTCTGATTTCGGAAGGGGCAGCAGAGGGGCAGTACACACTTGACGCCACGGCATTCACTCAACGCTATGTCGCAACGCTGGGGCCGCTCGAGGCATGGCGCGGCGCCTGGATCGACCAGCTCGTGTCCGACTATACCGAGGAGGCACACAGGGCACTGATACAGTTCTTCACCGTGTTTTTCATTGCACTTTCGATCGTCGTCGTGATCGCGGGTATTGCGGTGTCTATTCAGGTGTATGTGTTGCAGCCCTTGCTCGAGGCGAGCGAAGCCGTGATCGGCCTTGCCGACGAGCAGCCGCTCACTGGCGTGCGGCGGCATCGTGCTGTCCAGGAGGTGGAGACACTCTTTGAGGCGATCAGACGTCTTGAGTCGAGATTGGGCGAGCGCTCGGCGCACGCGCGCCAGCTCAAGCATCTGGCGGAGACGGACCATTTGACGAAGCTGCTGAACCTGCGGACATTCGAGGCGCGAGGGAAACCGAGGATCGCGCCCGCTGGCGCTGCCGGTCGCACTTTTCTTATCCTGCTCGACGTTGACCATTTCAAGTCGATTAACGACCGGTACGGCCATCCGATGGGTGACTGTGTGCTGGCTGGCGTGGCTGAAGCGCTTTCGAAGAGCGTTCGACCGGGCGACCTTGTAGCACGCGTCGGAGGGGAGGAGTTCGGGATCTTGTGCGACGCACAGGATGCAGCGAGCGTGCAGGCACTCGCGCACCGGCTGCGGCTCGTTTTGCGCCGGCTGGAGCTACGAACCGCCGACGGAGAGCTCGTCCCGGTTACCGCTAGTTTTGGCGTCGCTGAGGCCACGGGGGTGACGTGGCGTCAGCTGGTGTCGCGTGCTGATGTCGCCCTGTATGCAGCGAAGCTGGCGGGGCGCGACCGTGTCCACTTTGCAGAAGACGGGGCGTCTTCGAATGAGGATTCAGACAGCTAGCCGCGACAGGGCCGGACAAGGGCCATCAGGTGGCATCAGGCCTCACGAAGAGGCCCGCAGCGAAGCCGGTTTTGAACGAACCCGGATGCGGGTCCTGCAGTCGGTCAGAACCGGTGAATCATGCCCAGGCGGTAGACCATCTGGTTCACTCCTGAAGACGCACCCGCCGAGGCGTCCACAATCTGTGCCTCGTCGAAACTCGTTCCGGTGCGGGCGCTCACGACATGCTGCCAGGCGCCCTGCAGATAGACGGACGTGCGCTTGCTCAGGTCATAGTCGAACATCAGGCCGAGCTGGTGCCACTTGGGCACAAATTTCGTGTCGGATGCATACAGATGCGCCATCGTGAACGTGTAGGCCGCGCCCAGCCATAGTGCATGGGTGAAGTAGTACTGCGCGTTGAGTTCGAAGTTGTCGAATTTCCACGAATTCCACGTTGCGCCATTCTGCAGCGTGGTGTTGTCCATCCATACATTGCTGACGGGGTTATAGACATCGACATGGGACCACGCGGCGCCGACGAGCACGTGGGTAAACTGGTACGAGGCCGCTACCCCAATGTCCTGCTGTGACGAGCCGTTGAAGAGGTCGCCACTGTTGACCGCGCCGCCTGACGCAAGCCCCGGATTGTTGAGCTTCAGATAAGACGCAGCCGCGGTCAGGTTGCCATTCTGGTAGTTTAGCGTGGCGCCCCATACGCGATTATTCGAGAAACCGCTTGGCTGGTTGCTGAAACCGTACATGGCTTCTGCAGTGAGCCCGCGGTAGGTCGGGCTGACATATTTGACGGCATTGTTGACGCGGAAATCCCAGTCCACATTGTCATTGTCGAACGGGTGGGTATTGATGTCCCCAGCCCAGTTTCCGGCTGCCGTGATACTGCCGAAGCCGAGCGCGTCAACGCTGGTGTCGTACTGGCGCCCGAGCGTGAGCGTGCCGTACCGCGAGGACGACAGACCCACGAACGCCTGGCGGCCGAACATGCTCGAATCCTGACCCAGCTTGCCACTGTTCACGTTGAAACCGTTTTCCAGCTGGAAGATGGCCTTGTCCCCACCGCCAAGATCTTCGCTGCCTTTCAAGCCCCATCGGCTGCCGAATGTGTCACCGCTCGACATTTGCCATGCTGTATGACCGCCTGCATTGCTCGTGAAGTTGAGACCTTCGTCAATCAGCCCGTATAGCGTCACGCTATGCTGTGCGTGCGCTGCGCCGGTGAACAGGAGGGCCGGTACCCATACGAACCAGGATAGTTTCATCTGTTGGTATTTCATTGATTCCTGTCAACGTCGGACTTAATTTCCTCAGAATCGTCGAAGTAAATTTCCCCACCCTGTGTATTTGCGGTGATCAGCCGCTGAATGGATCCGGTGAGCTCTTTCGGGGGCGACCCGGGCGTCGGTTAGCAGGTTCGGCCGGTGCCGGGTTTAGGGCGGATAGTCGGTTGCGCAGGTGGTCAGGCAGGAGATCGGCATGCTCCCGCAGCCGGTACGACGAACTTTCAATCTGGACAACAATCGCGTGATGCAGCAACCTGTCGAGCAGCGCCGCTGCGACGACTGTGTCACCGAAGACCTCGCCCCATTCGCCGAAGCTGCGATTGGACGTGAGGACGATGGCGCAGCGCTCGTAACATGCGTTGACGAGCTGGAAGAACAAGTTGCCCCCGTTGGAGCCGATCGGCAGATAGCCGATCTCGTCAACGATGAGCAGACTGTTGCGCGCAAGAAAGCGCACACGCTGGGCGAGGTTGCCTTCGCGTTCGGCCTTCGCCATCGAATTGACGATTTCTGCCAGTGAGCCGAAGTACACGCTCTTGCCGGCGCGCACCGCTTCGACACCTAGCGCAATGGAGAGGTGTGATTTGCCAGTTCCTGGCGGCCCGAGGAAGTGGACCGTCTGGCGTCGTTCGATGAACTCAAGTTGCGCAAGCGTCATGATGCGATCGCGATCGAGACTCGGCTGGAAGCTGAAGTCATATCCGGCGAGCGTCTTGACGGTGCCCAGCCTCGCTGTCTGCAGCGCCATGCGGATGCGCCGCGTCTCGCGCGTCGTGAACTCCTCGCCCAGCAACGTCTCCAGTACTTCGAGCATCGAGCTGTCGCCCTGTTCGAAACGCTTCAAGGTGGCATCCAGCGCTTCAAGCGCACGCGGCATACGCAAGCCAACGAGGTAACGCTGTATCCGTTCGACGGTTGAGATTGGAACGCTGTTCATGCGCGCCTCCCGGCATCAGCCAGACGCCTGGCCACCTGATCGTAAAACGACAGCGGCCGACGTCCGACACCAGTCGTGCCCGACGATACGTCGCGCGCCGCCTGCTGCCTGCGCTGGCCCGCGCTCCGATGGCCAGGCAGCAACGATGTTCGTCGCCGGCCTTCCAGCACGGGGTGCACTGCGAGCAGTTCGCCGTCCTCGTAGATGCGGATCTCGTGAGCCAGACTATGGACGTCGAGCGTGCGCCTGCGGGTGCGGTCGGGCACGCTATAGTAGTTGCCGCCGACCGAGACCAGACCTTCGTGGCTCACGCGCCGCTCGAGTCTGATGACGCCATTGAAGACGCCGGCAGGCAACACCTGGAGCGCGGGGCGTTCCTCCCGGAAGTGCTGCATGACAACGCGATGCGTCGTGCCGTGTACTCGTGAGTTGGCCACCGTGTCGAGCCAGTTGCGCAACTGGCGGTTCAGATCGGCGAGATTCTGGAATCGTCGTGCGAGGAAGAAGTCCTGCCGGATATAGCGATAGGGGCGTTCGACCTTGCCCTTGGTCTTGGCGCGATACGCCTTGCACGCACGCGGAGCGAAACCATAGTGCTGTGCAAACGCGACCAGCTTCGCGTTGTAGACGATGTGCTTCTCGACTTCGCCCAGCACCGCTGCCTTCATGCGGTCGTACAGCACTTCGCGTGGCACACCACCAATGTGCTCGAACGCTTCCATGTGGCAGCGCAGGACGGTCTGCAGGTCCTGATGTTCGACGAAACGCCCCCACAGATAGCGGCTGTGCCCGAGCACAATCGAGAACAACCAGATTGAGCGTCGCTGCCCCGGTACATCGTCGAACTCAACATTGAAGTGTGCGAAGTCTACCTGCGCCTGGTGGCCAGCTGGAGTCTCAAAGCGCACCTCGAAGCCACGCTGTCGCGGTGGCCGGACTTCCCGAACCAGGTCGCCCAGAGCTGTTCGACCGCCTGCGTAACCCATGGCCTGAATCTCCCGCAGCAGCCGCTCGATGCTCAGGTCCGGGTACTCACGCACACGCTCGGTCACATAGTGAACGAACGGGTCGATGACGCAGGGTCGCGGTGCACGTGGACCGTAACGCGGCGCCTGCACACCACCCTTGATGTATTTGCGAATGGTCTTGCGGTCCATACCCAGTCGAGCGGCGATGGCCGAGATGCTCAGCCCCTGCCGGTGCAATTCCAGAATCGTCATAACCTCTCCCAGCTCGATCACCGACACCCCCTCGACGGATCCGTAGTGGGATATGGTCGGTGATCGGGAGGGCGCCGCCGCTTACGCGGCGGCGCCAGACAAAAACTGGGGAAAATTACTTCGACGAAAATGAGGAGTATCTATCCGACGCTGACAATTCCCTCTGACGGTGTGGCGGGATTGTCTGCGCTGGACTGATTCTGGTTTCGGACCGCTATCCAGTCGTAGCGGACGACGCAGTGTAGGTAGAGGGAAAAATGGTGACCGTAGTGAAGGGCGCAATACTGATTTTCAGGAAACGAAAGCGACGTGTACCGCCAGACACCATGTGGACGGGGCGGCCATTCGCGAATCTTCCGCATGCCCGGACATGCTGGAGTGCTGTTGTTTTTTTGTTTCTCTAATTGACGGAAAAATTTGATCTGCATACCAGATCAATGATCGGCACTCGTTCCACGACAGAGTTTGCGTTTCCATCCGCCCAGGTTACCAGGTCTGAGCTGAAGTTCCTAACACGGTCTAAGTCGTGGTTCAGCGTGTAGTTGATGCAGACTTCGCGCCTTGCGCTTGCGACTCTACCGGAGCTGACACAATGACCTCCGTCGGCGCGTCGCTGAGCAATACGACCGGAATGAGCCCGGCAGATCGAGCTTGCTGATCGGCCAGATATCGCCGCCGCCAGGTGAACAACATGTTCGCGTTGATGCCATTCTCCTTGGCTAGCTTCGCGACGGATACGCCAGCTTGCAAGCTGCTGCTGCCAGTCGCTCACGCAGCTCCCGTGGGTAGTTCGGGCGCCCCGTCCGGGAACCAGGCTTCTTCTCCGCAGACTGTGTCAAAGTGGTGCCCATCAGATTGGAAGTGATGGGCATCACTTTGATGTCGCCCTCAGCCACCGTCTATAACGGCCGGCACGAGCCGCTTACCTTTCTCCTGCCGTATTCGCAGTCGTTCGGTAGCAGGCCTGCCGCGAATGGAGGCCTCGATGTCGTAGAGCCCGCCGATATATTCGAGTGCCTTCTGTGTTGTGTCAGATGGTGTGCGCACGTGAATGTCGTAGAACTTTCTCCTCGTGTGGGCATGGCAAGCAGCCTCGCGTATCGAGCCATCGCGGAACAATTCGTCGAAGCCAGCGTAAGCATCCGCTTGCAGGATCCCTTTGAAGCTGGCGAGATGGGTTTGAGGATGGATGCCTTGGCGGTTCGGCGAGTACGCGAACCAGACCGAAGCCGGTTGCGTCGAGCCCGAGCGATGATCGTCGCGCACGTAGACCCACAGCCGGCCGGTGCGGGTCTTCCTGTTGCCCGGTGAGAGCACCGGGATCGGCGTGTCATCCGCGTGCAGCTTGGTAGCGGCCACGGAATAGCGGCGCAGCGCCTCTGTTAGCGGGGCGCACAGTGCCTCACACTGGCCAATGCAGCGGCCCATGTTGGCCCGGTCAAGCGTCACGCCGTCGCGTGCCGCGATCGCCGATTGCCGGTACAGCGATGTGGCGGGGACTACTCTGGCAACTTCTGGTCAGACCGTCGAGACGGTATGGTGGACTCGCTTACATTGCAGCGGAACGCTATCCCCTTTTACGACGGCCTGTTGATGCCCGCTCGTGCCGACCAAGGTGGCGGTGGTGACCGAATAGCCGCGCTGCTCGCACAGTTCGACGGCTTTCACGGCAAGCTCGTTCGCAACCCGCCACGCCAGCTTTTGCGTTGTCACAATGCTGCCATTTGCCGGCGCAGCGCATACCGATGCGCATGCGAGTAAGACGGGGAGGCAAACGCACAGCGTACGATGCGGTTTCGGGACCAGCAGTTTCTGTATTTCATGAAGATCTTCTTGGTGCGTGATGGGGGACGGCAGGTCCCGCAGCCTGAGGAGCACGGGCCACCCGCCAGGCTATCGGTCGACTGACGGCGCTGCATCAATGGGCGCGCGAATCAGCAGATAGGGTGGCTGGCGCAGATCGTGCCCGCCGTTGAAACCCGGCAGGCGGTTCCATTGCCCCAGGGTCACATACACGTAGTGTCCGGCAACGAAGATCGCGTCGGGCCAGACGAGGCGTGGATCCCGGACGACGACATCGAAGTGCCCGTCCGGATAGCGGCGCAGGACCTCGTCGTGCTCGGAGTCGGTGGTGTAGATGCGGTTATCGCTGTCGGTTGCGAGCCCATCGGCGGTACCTTTTTCACCTTCGTTGCTCACTGCGGCCGAGAGCTGCGAATCGCTCGTGTCGAAATTGGCCAGCAAGTCGGTCGGGATGCTGTAGAGCCGCCTGCTCGACAAGGGGCTGTAGTAAAGGCGGGAGCTGTCCGCGCTGAGCGTGACGCCATCGACGCCGCCGACGGGAAACGTCGGGTGCTGCGCATCGTATCTCAGTGGCCGGCCTTCCAGCACGGTCATGAAACCCAGCTCGGGTTGCGTCGACGGATCGTGTGCAAGAACGCGTCGCTGCCGGCCGGTGGCGAGATCGACAACGACGATTGCAGGTGAGGTGCCGAATGACGAGTCCGCGATATAGGCGGTGCCTAGTTCTTGGGCCATAGAACCGCGCCACGACTTCGAGCGCCCCGGCGCTCACGCCGCCTCCATCATGGGTGTCCGTGACGCCCGGCAGGGGAGCGACCTGGGCGGTGGCGAGTGCGGAGAGCGTGCTTGCCAGCACTCCAGCCAACCATCGGCGAGATGTCGTCATTCTCATAAAGGAACCGGTTCCATGTTAACGTGTTCCTTAGTATCTATAGGAAGACGGCGGCAGGTAAGCCATCTGATCCGGAAACTTCTTACGGAAATGCCGAAAGACAGATGCGCGACTTCAGCGACATGCAGGTGTTTGTGGAAGTGGCCAAACTGGGGTCATTGTCGGCTGCGGCGCGCAAGCTTGGGCTCGCGACTTCGGTTGTTAGCGAACGTATCGCCTCCCTTGAAGCGCGCTTCGGTGTCAAGTTGCTCGTGCGCACGACGCGCCGCCAGTCGCTCACTGATGCGGGGCAGACGTGGCTTGCGCATTGCGAGCGCCTCCTCGCAGACTTCCTGATGGCGGAGCAGGCCGTGCTGCGTTATTGCGACACGCCCCAGGGCGTGCTGCGCGTCACCGCACCCACGCCGCTTGGGCGTCGCTGCATTGCTCCGCTGCTCGGTGAGTTTGCTGCGCGCCATCCCGGCATCCGGGTCAGCCTGCTGTTGGACGACAGGATGTCAGACATCGTTGCGGAAGGATTCGATGTGGCAATAAGGGGTGGCCCGATCACGGATACGTCCCTGGTTGGCCGCGTGATTGCCACCTCAAGGCGGGTCGTTGTCGCGAACCAGGCCTATCTTGAGCGCCATGGCGTGCCGCAGACACCGGGCGAACTGCGCAACCACGTGTGTATCGTTCACAACCCTGACGGCAATCTGTCTGCGACGTGGCGATTCGGACGCGGGGATACGGCGCAAATCGTTCGGATCGAAGGTGCGCTTGCGAGCAACAATTCGGAATTGCCCGTGCTGTGGGCTCGTACTGGCCTCGGACTGACGCAAAAATCGTGGTGGGAAGTCACCGCAGAGGTGGAACGGGGCGAATTAACGACAGTCCTCGATGCATTCGAACCGGAGCCCATTGCGTTTCTCGCGTTACACCCAGTACAACGCTCGCAGTCCAAGAAAGTCGATTTGTTCATTGACTTCCTGGTTGCTGCTTTCACGACAGGACTATCATCAATGCGGAGCAGTCGTGACTGCGCACTTCTTCCAATGCAATGCGCCTGTGCGTCAGTAGCATATGACGAACGGCCGCCGGCGCCATCAAGGCCTTCCCAAAAATCAGGTTCGGAACGGGGGTAGAGCAATGATGCACGTCCCGTGTTACTGGCGATTGCCGCGGAACATCCCGCGCTGGAACTGGACGGGAGCCGGACTCAGGTCGAGGCCGGCATTGACCTAGTGATACGCATTGGATCGCTGCAAGATAGCGCAACGTCCGCCGCTAAACGGTTGGGCATCGCAAGCGCTACTTGTCGCCCATCCCAACTAACTGGCGCAGCACGGTCAGCCGCATACCTTGGCTGAGCTGAGCCGACACACCGCCTTACCTTCGGCAGCCGAGGTCAGGGCCGACCTTGGCATTTCGTCCATAGCCCGGGTCGCAGTCGGTCGTTGGCGGTGAGAGGCGAGCTGGGCCAGAACTACGACGAAGCAATCCTCGATGCGGCCCCGGCCGGACATGGCAACGCGGTTCTGTCTGACTGGCCGGTGGCCGAGCGCCTTGAAGCGGAACGACTGGCGCAGGTGCTGTCCGAGGCGCGCACCCAAGACTGCTCCATCCTTGCAATGTGCCAGAAGAATCAGCTTTTCTTGGCAACGGTTTTGCTGGATGTGCGGTTCTTGCCGAACGCACCCCGGGTAGCTGCGCTGGCAATCTAGCGACTCACGCAATAGCACGCCCGTCTTCGTCCACTATATTAGGATGCCTTATTGTTTTGTGGCGGCAATTGATTCGACGATACCATTCACCTTCATGGTTCTCTTCAAGCTATGCTTCTCGGTGTGCTTGTGAGGTGTGGAATCATCGTCATGTCCTGCGTCGTGCAGTTTGCGCGGAGCATGAATGTCGCCGCTGAGCATCGCTTTCCTGTTTTGATGAGCGAGTAGTGAGGAGGCGTCGCGGAGATACGATATCCTCATTGACCTGCCCAAGCTGCAGCATGAGGGGGAAGTGGTGCTTCCTCCTGAAATAGCAGATGCCCACTAGGCAATGCTTGACGGCAACAAAGATGCATTCACAAGGCATGGTTCGGAACGGAGCGCGTCGTCTGCGCGCGTCTGCCGCCGTGCTCAGCAAGGAATGGACACAGGACGTCCGGCAACTGGCACATGCCCGAAACGGTGAGAGAGCAGGGGCCGTACCGAAACTGCATGAGCGGTCAATCGAGAGGGCGGCTATCTCTGCGTCGTTTACACAGATCTCTATCGAAATGCTGCTCGCCGATCAAGGTGCCCCATGCGGCAACTCAGCGTGTGACCTGCAACGCATCAGTCTGGCCGCTGCGGCGAGAGGCGCGCTCGTTTGCCAACGGAAGTGCTGCACATCGCAGCCTCCTCCTCCCTAGCTCACGCGAGACTTTCCAGGGGGAAGCTGTTCGGTTTCGCCGTGATCGCTTCGGAGTAGCGGCGATTCGTCTGGATGGACTGTGCCGGCAATAGTCTCAGATCTGAGGGATACTGATGTGAGATCGACACGATCGCGGCGTACGATCCTGGTCGCGTCCTCTTTCTCGCCTCTGGTATCGCTCCTTGTGGAGCACCCATTCGTAAATCAGATGGATACCGCCGTGATCTTTCAAGGCGCTGTAGTTTGACGGTGTCGCCTCTCGTCACGGCAGACTGCGTTCCGGTGTGCGATTTTTCGTACAGCCTGTGCTGAGTATGTGGGATTTTCGCGCAGCGCGGTGGCGTCCATACTACGTAGATCGCTTTATGAGGAGAGCACGATGCCGCTGACAGCCGCCCACACCGCCAGACCTAATCAAACCTTTCTTTTCGCCGGCAGCGCCGTCAACCGCATGGGCTACGGCGCCATGCAACTCGCCGGCCCCGGGGTGTTTGGGCCGCCGAGGGACCGCGGGGAAGCCGTCTCGGTCCTTCGCGAGGCGCTGGAACACGGCGTGAACCATATCGACACGAGCGACTTCTATGGTCCACACGTGACGAACCACATCATCCGTGAGGCGCTATATCCGTATCCTGCTGACCTGACGATCGTCACCAAGGTGGGTGCGGTGCGTGACGCCGCTGGCGCGTGGTTGCCCGCGCTTGAACCTGCTGACATTGAGCGGGCAGTGCACGACAACCTGCGCAACCTTGGCCTCGAAGCGCTCGACGTCGTTAACCTGCGGATCATGGGCGACGTGCACAAGCCGTCGGAGGGGGCAATCACGCGGCAGATGGAAGCGCTCGCTGACATGCGTGAACGTGGATTTGTGCGCCATATCGGCGTGTCGAACGCGACGGCAAAGCAGATTGACGATGCCGAAACGATCGCGCCAATCGTCTGTGTCCAGAACCACTACAATCTCGTGCATCGCGCCGATGATACGCTGATCGACTCACTGGCGGCGCGCGGTATCGCCTATGTGCCATTCTTTCCACTGGGTGGCTTCACGCCGATCCAGTCGTCAGCGCTCTCGGACATTGCACGCTCGCTCGGCGCTACGCCGATGGTCGTTGCGCTTTCCTGGCTGCTGCACCGTGCGCCGAACATCTTGTTGATCCCTGGGACATCTTCGGTAGCGCATCTGCGCGATAACCTGACTGCTAGCACGCTCGATCTCTCCGCGGAGGTACTCGCGCAACTCGACGCGATCGGCAAAGCGAAGGAGTGAGCGGGCGGCACGGCGCGGGCGAGGAAATCCCGTTCGCGTACGTTCAGCGTGATACACAGCGCCTGAAGACCTCGCTGCGTCCATATTCCTCCAATCCTTTTCGAGGCGGACTCCTGTATCCATTCCGCTTAAGCCGACGAGGCCAGACCAGACGGGCAATCTAGGTCCTGTTCACATTCTCACCAGCGGTCCAAAGGCACAGGCAAGCGATGCGAAGGCTAGATAGTTCCCTGCGAGCTTGTCGTAGCGAGTGGCGACACGGCGAAAATGTTTGATACGACTGAAAAAGCGTTCGTCTATGTTCCGCGTCCGATACAGTACGCGGCTATAGCGACGCTTGGTCGTCCGGTTCGAACGCGGCAGAATTACGGCCTTCGCACGCGTAGTGCGGATACTCTCCACAAAGGCGTTTGAGTCATAGCCCTTGTCAGCGATGACCGCACAGGTGCGCAAATGCTCAACCAGTTCATTAGCGCACGAAATATCGGAAACCTGTCCCTCGGTAGCAATCAACAGCAGTGGGCGTCCGGCGTTATCGACGGCCAGGTGCAACTTGGTGGTCAGTCCACCTCGCGAGCGACCGAGCGCTTGCGGACCGTTTTTTCGAGCGCCGGCCGAATACTGGTGTGCGCGCACGATGAGCGAATCGATCAACACATGTTTGATCTCGGTTTCGTCGGCCGCGGCTTGGATCACGCGTTCCCACACACCCTTGCGACACCACCTTGAGAATCGCATGTACACCGTATGCCATCGGCCGAGCGCCTTCGGCAAATCGCGCCACGGGCAGCCGGTCCGTCCGATCCAGAGGACAGCTTCGACAAACCAACGATTGTCGCTCGCTGTTCGCCCTGGATCGCCCTCCTTGCCCGGCAAGACGGATTCGATTCGTGCCAATACTTCGTCGCTCAATAACGTTCGAATCATCTTGGCCTGCTCGCGTAAAAGACAAGATGCAAACACATTTCACCGAATGTTAAGGAAGGTCTGCAAAAGTCCTGGATTTGATGGATACGTGGACTATCCTGGGAGTAGATGAGAGAGCGAGGTGCTGCAATGACTCAACTGGATCTTGGTCTGAAGCTGTCAACGAGGCGCACTCGGAAGCGTGAATTTCTCGACGAGATGCGACGCGTTGTGCCGTGGCTGAAACTGATCTCGTTGATTGAGCCGCACTACCCAAAGGGTAAAACCGGAAGGCCGCCGTTTCCAGTCGCGACAATGCTGCATATCCATTTCATGCAGCAGTGGTTCGGGTTGTCCGACGCAGCGATGGAAGAGGCCCTATACGACGTACCGCTGTATCGCGAGTTCGCGGGATTGGACGGTGGGATAACGCGATTGCCGGACGAGAGCACGATCCTGCGGTTTCGTCACCTGCTGGAAGCTCATGGCCTGGCAGAGCAGATTCTGGCAGTGGTCAATGAGATTCTGTGCGCGAAAGGTTTATTGCTCAAGGCGGGATCGGCAGTCGACGCGACGCTGATTCCAGCGCCCAGTTCGACGAAAAACGGCTCCGGTACACGAGACCCGGAAATGCAGTCGACGCAAAAAGGTGGCAACTGGTACTTCGGGATGAAAGCCCATATTGGCGTGGACGCGGAATCAGGTCTGGTCCACACCGTCATCGGCACAGCGGCCAACGTTCACGACATCAACGCGGCCGAAGCACTGCTGCACGGTGAAGAAGCGGATGTGTATGCCGATGGTGGCTATCAGGGTATCGAAAAGCGCTGCGAAGGCGGGTCGGTGCGCTGGCACGTTGCGATGAGGCCTGGCAGGCGCAGGAAGCTGGATCTGAGTGATCGCGTGGACGCGATATACGATCAGATCGAACGACTGAAAGCCGGTGTCCGTGCCAAGGTCGAACATCCGTTCCGCGGCCTCAAGCGGCAATTTGGCTACACGAAGACACGATACCGTGGTTTGAAGAAGAACACCGACCAGATAACGACACTGTTTGCGCTGGGCAACCTCTGGATGGCGCGCAAGGCCTTATTGACCATGTGAATGCCCTCAAAGATGGCGTCCATGGAGTCAGAAAGCGCGAGGAGTCGCGATGAACGCGATGCGTCATCGTGCAAGTGGCGGAAAATTGGCGCGCCGGAAATGAGTTATGCAGACCTTCCTTAACCTGTTCATTGTTTCGACGACGAAAATGGTACGGACGCCACCCACCTCGTCGATACCCGACGACGAGCTGTGGGCACTCATCGAACCGTTGCTGCCCCCTCCCAAACTACGAAGAACCCGATATCCGGGGCGTACACCGCTCGACATCGTGCGGTGCTCACCGGCGTTCTCTTCGTCTTACAGACTGGCCTGCGTTGGGACCTGCTAGCTCGCGAGATGGGTTGCGGCAGCTGCATGAGTTGCTTGCGTCGCCTACGTGACTGGCAAGCCGCTGCGTCTGGGAGCAGTTGTACGAGGTGCTGCTTGCGCGATTGCGCGTAGCTGACCAAATCGTCTGGTCTCGCGTCATCGTCGATTCCTCTTCAATCCGCGCTGTGGGGTCAGGTCAAAAACAGGACCGAGTCCAACAGACCGCGCGCGACAAGCACCATCTCATCACCGAAGCGCAGGGCATCCCGCTCGCGATGCTCCTGACCGGCGCCAACCGCAACGACATCACTCAACTTCAGGCGTTGGTCGAGGCAATTCCGCCAATCCGCGGCAAGCGTGGCAAAGCACTATCAGAGCCTCGGGTCGTTCAGGGCGACAGTGGCCACGACTACACAAATATCGAAGTTCATTGCATACCGCTGGCATTGCAACCGAAATCGCTCGACGTGGTCAGCCTCATGGAAGTGGGCTGGGCAAAACACGCCGGGTTGTTGAGCGGACATCTCGCGGCTACGCAACTTCCGCCGACTGCGCATCAGCTTCGAACAGCTCGCTTTCCTCCAAGAGGCTTTCCTCGGAATCGCATGCTGCATCATATGCTGGCGACGCCTGAAAAAGTCATTCTGATAACACCTCTAAGGTTCTCCGCCGGTGGGGGCGCGGCTCAGGGGCATCAAGACTCAATGGGGAAATATTAGGTATAGTATACTGGTGTACCTAACCCATTAGATCAATCTTCGTCGATGGCAGGCAATTCAATTCCCTTTGTGAGTCACGAACGGTCCAGAAATCTTGGTGACCAGGTTGCCGATTCGATTGTTAGCGCCGCAATTCATGGGCACCTGGTGCAAGGTCAAAGGCTGATTGAGAGTGATCTTGCCGATGCGTTTGGTGTCAGTCGCGTGCCTGTGCGTGGCGCTCTGCACACATTGGCGGGTCAAGGCATTGTCATCGCCTTGCCGAATCGGGAAGTGCGGCTGGTGACGATAACCACAGAAATGCTGGAGCAGATGCTTTCGGTTCGGCTCGTCCTGGAAACGCACGCCGCAGACCTCGCGTTTATCGCTATCAAACGGGACCAAAAATTGCTGAATCCTTTTGAGGATGCCGTAGACGATATGCAGCGTGCATTCCGCAAAGGTTCGGCGTTTTTGGCAGCGCAGGCGGATATGGAGTTTCACAGGGCGCTGTATGCGGCGAGCGGAAACAGTATGTTGCTGGAAATTTGGGATCGAATGGCAAAGAAAATCTTAATTGCCGTCGGCTTGAGTCTCTACCAGAATCCGAAGAACCAAGTCGTGCAAGACCACCTCGAGTTGCTGGAGATGCTTCGCGCCGGTGATCGTAGGGGTTTTAAAGAGCAGTTGCAGCCTCATATAATGGAGGCTCGGACTAGGTTCAAATCCCAGTAAAGTCCGCAGAAATTGATCATCTCTTTTCACGGTTCGTAATCGTTTCGATTTATATTCGGGAATTGTGAACGGACGAGCGTGCCTCGATTCGTCTGCGCGGGCTGCGATCACAGCTTACTGGTTGACAAGCTATTCGAGGCGTAACCGTCCGACTGTGACCGTGTAGACGCCTGATGAAGCTGTCGCCATGCTTTTCCCAGGGCACATATGTCACTGTGCCCATAAAGGAAATCATGGACACAGTGACCGAATTCACCGAAGTCCAAGGCGCCCGCAAGTATCGGCGGCGTACACCGGACGAGAAGCGCCAGATCGTCGAGGAGACGTTATCCAGTGGACGTTCGGTGGCGGAGATCGCGCGTAGTCACGAAGTGAACGCGAATCAGGTGTTCGATTGGCGTAAGCAGTATCTCAAAGGACGGCTTGGTGCCGATGCGCGCGAATGTACCTTGCTGCCTGTCAGCGTAAATGAGACCAGCGACAGCGGCGTCACCGAACCGGCAGCATCCACCCCTGCCGCACCAACGAACGGCAAGATACGCGTCCAGTTGCCTCGAGGCGAGATACACGTTGAAGGGCGCATCGATCCCGACACACTGCGCGTGGTGATCCAGTGCCTGAGCCGATGATCGGCCCGCTGGCGAACGCACGCATCTGGGTTGCCGCCGGATTTACGGATATGCGCTGTGGCTTCGACGGCCTGGCCGCGAATGTGCAGACCGTGCTTGCGAAAGATCCGTTCTGTGGGCATATCTTCGTGTTCAGGGGCAAACGTGGCGACCGCATCAAGTGCCTGTACTGGCGCGACGGCGGGCTATGCCTGTTTGCCAAACGCCTGGAGCGTGGGCGCTTTGCCTGGCCGCGTGCTGATGGCGGCGTTGTTTCGCTGACCAGCGCACAACTCGGCCTTCTGCTCGAAGGATTCGACTGGCGACAGCCGGTCGATGTGGCCAGACCCTGCAGCGCTTTGTAAACGTATGTGACAACGCGCGCGTAGCGCAATGCACGCGCGTAAACTGCCTGCATGGCATCCAGCGACGCGACGCTTCCGGACGACATCGAGGCCTTGAAGGCTCTCGTGCTTGCACATGAGGCGGCGTTGCGTGAGCGCGAAGGTGATCTTGCGGATCTGCGCGATACCGTGACGACGCTCCAGAAAACGCTCTCGGACCGGGCGCTCGACATCGAGCACCTGAAACTGTGGATCGCGAAGCTTCAGCGCATGCAGTTCGGGCGCAAGTCGGAGAAGATTGATCGCCAGATCGAACAGCTGGAATTGCGGCTCGAAGACTTGCAGGCCGACGATGGCGCGGCGGCAGTCGATGCACCGAAGCGGACTCGCCCTGAAGCCGGCAAGCCGACGGGACGCAAACCACTGCCGGCACACCTGCGACACGAAGACGTTGTTCACCAGCCCGACGACGCGTGCTGCCCACAGTGCGGCGGCGCACTTGGTGATCTCGGTGAAGACGTAGCCGAGCAACTCGACTATGTGCCCGGGCATTGGCGAGTGATCCGCCACCGGCGTCCGAAACTGGCCTGTACCTGCTGCGATTGCATCGTGCAGGCCGCCGCTCCCAGTCGCCCGATTGATCGTAAGCGGTCAATAAATAGCGCCCTTTCCATGAGGGTCAGGAGGTCAGAAGCTAGGTGTCCGCGTGGACACCTGCACTCAGACCTCAATGACAGAGCAACCTAATCTTCGAAACAGACTCGTAGTCGGCCGCAAGCGAGACGGTCGACGTGAATTTGACGAGGCAGCACGGCAGGAACTGGTCGAGCTGTGCTTGCGGCCTGGCGTGTCGATTGCTCGCACGGCGATGGATCACGACGTCAATCCGAACCAGTTGCGCAAATGGATCGCGAGCCATCAACAACGGCAACTTGCGCAGCCATCGGCTGATGAGGTTGTGGCCGACGGCGTACCCATCGATATTCCAGGGCCAACGTCCCGTTGTCCATCACCCGAGTCGCCGTCTGCATTTGTGCCGGTGATGTCGGCCTCACGGCAGCCGTCACCGCCGCGATCGACTGAGTTGCTCATGGCGATCACGTTACATGTGCGGCTACCCAATGGCGTCGAATTCGATCTCGGCGAAGCGAGCCTCGATGAATTGGCGGCAATCGTCCAGATGCTGGGGAGGTTGCCGTGTTCCGGCTCGACGAAGCGCTGAAGGTCTACCTGCATCGTGATCCGGTTGACTTCCGCATGGGCATCAACGGGCTGTCGATCCTGGTCGAACAGGCGATGCGCCTGAACCCGATGACCTCTGCGTTGTTCGTCTTCGGTAACCGCCGTCGCGATCGAATCAAGATTCTCGGCTGGGGCGGCAACGGTTTCTGGTTGCTGCTCAAGCGACTCGAGGCCGACCGCTTCATCTGGCCGAACGGGGGCGATACGATCACGCTCAGCGTTGAGCAACTGCACTGGCTGCTCGACGGTATCGACCTGGCCGTGATCCAGAAGCATCCGCAGCGATATTACGAGCGAATGAGCTGAACACCGGGCGCACGGCCAAGTCTAATCGACCATGCCGAACGCTCCCGTCATGTTGAGCGCCGAAGAGTATCAGGCGCTGATTGCCGCGATCGCCGAGCGCGATGCGCTGCGCGGCGAGCTTCGGTTCGTGACAGCACAACGCGATCTGGCCGAAGAAAAACTGCGGGCCTACAAGCACGAACTGTTCGGTGCATCGAGCGAGTCTCGCCACGCTGACCAGCTCGGCCTGTTCAACGAAGCCGAGGCATTGGCGACGACTGCCGACGTGCCGGCGCGCGAAGACGTGCTGGGCACGTCGGTCGCCGCCCACACGCGCGGCAAGCGCGGGCGCAAACCACTCGATCGGAACCTGCCGCGCGAGGTCGTGCGGCATGAGCTGCCCGAGTCTGAACGGTTCTGCGCGCATGACGGACATGCCCTCGTGGAGATCGGCGTGGAAACGAGCGAACAGCTCGACGTGATTCCCGAGCAGGTGCGTGTCGTTCAGCACCAGCGGATCAAGTACGCGTGCCCATGCTGCGATCTTGGCATCAAGGTCACGCCGGCACCGGCTCGGATCATCCCGCGCGGGCTACTCACGGAATCCGCGCTGGCGTGGATCATCACCGGCAAGTACCAATACGGAATGCCGCTGTATCGCCAGGCCACGCTGCTGCGTCGCTTCGGCGGCGACATCTCGTCGAACACGCTGGCCGCCAGTGTAGTGCGAGTGGGACTGGCCACGCAGCCGGTGATCAACCTGATGCGCGACGCGCTGCTCGAATCGGACTTGATCTACGGCGACGAGACGACGTTCCAAGTGCTGAAGGAACCGGGACGAAGGCCGCAGGCGAAGAGTTACCTCTGGGCACAGATCAACGGCTCGGGGCCGCCTGTGCGGATGTTCTCGTACTCGCCGGGGCGCGGCGCCCAGCATGCGCAGAAGCTCTATGCCGGCGTGCAGCCTGGCACCGTGCTGATTACAGACGGATATGAGCTCTACAACGGCATCGCCCACGATCACCAGCTCGTGCATCTCGGATGCTGGGCACACGTGCGCCGCGGCTTCATCAAGGCTGGAGAGTCGGTACCGAAGGCGGCTCGCTCGCCAGACTTGCTGGCGACACGCTTCGTGGCGCTGATCGGCAAGCTGTTCGCTGCCGAAGCGCGCAGTGCGAAGTGGAAGCCTGAACGCCGGCAGCGACTGCGCGCCCGGTACAGCGCTCGCGTGCTCGCCATCATCGAGCGCATGCAGGTCGGGAATCTGCCTACCGTGGTGCCGTCGAGTTTGCTCGGCAAGGCATTGCAGTATATGAGCGGACAGTGGCCCAAACTGGTCCGCTACGTCGAAAACGGCAACTGGCCGATCTCGAACAACCTGTGCGAGAACGCGATCCGGCCGTTCGTCGTTGGCCGCAAGGGCTGGCTGTTCTCCGATACAGTCGCCGGTGCGCAGGCCAGCGCCAACCTGTACTCCCTCGTCGAGACCTGCAAGGCGAACGGCATCGAACCGTATCGCTATCTCGTCTGGTTGTTCACGAAGTTACCGCGCGCATCCACTGCCGATGAGTACGCGGCACTCATGCCATGGGATATGCCTACTGCAGAGGAAGCCCCTCGCCGGCAGGTGTAGCGCGCTATGCGGCGATCAGAGTGGCACGATCGGAATGTTCCACCCGAGGAACGATGCTCGGTCGGGCGCTTCGTCCACGCCATGAGGTAGGCGATCGTCGAATATGAACCAGTCGCCAGCCTTCGGTTTATGGCGAACCCTGCCTTGCCGGAAGGTCAGGCCGTCGTTGTGCAGCACCACCATAAGTACCAGGCCCTCATCGTCCGTGTGCATGTCGGCGGCGGCCGTTGCCACGAGCAGTTCCTCACGGCCCCGGTAGTCGCTGTCGGCGCGACGGTAACCGAGCGCAGTGAGATCCGGAAGCCACACGGCACCATTGCGACTGGCCCAAGACGGAATTGCATAGGTTTCGACCTGATCGCCGCAGAACTCACTTTCGTCAGCGGCGGTGTAGAACTCGTTGGCTAGTTCGTCCGATAGACGAATAACGTCACCCGGAATCTGGACCGAGCCAAGAATGGAACCGAGCGGCAGCGTGCCTCCCGCTGGGCGGGTCGGCATCGGGCGCTGGCGAATGTGGGTGCGTTGCATGGCGAGTTGCGCCTCTTGTGATCGGGTATAGACGAATTATTCCAGATGGCGCGCGTCATTCAAGGACAGGCGCACAGTCCCGGTTCGCTTGCTGTCAGAAAAGTGCCTTAAGCCGCACCGATCACCATGCCAAACGCGTCCCGATAGGAAGGCAGATCCACTGAGAGGTGTGATTCACGGACCGCTTACGATTGATCGCGGCACGCCGGGTCCGGGACTGCTCGCGCATGTACTGGTGGGCAAGTTCTGTGACCATCTCCCGCTGTACCGGCAGTCGGCGATTTATGCGCGTGACGGTGTCGAGCTCAGCCGTTCGACCCTGGCAGACTGGGTGGGTCAATGCAGCGCGTTGCTGCGACCGCTGGTCGAGGCCATACGCCAGTACGTCATGTCAGCCTCGAAAATCCATGCCGACGATACGCCGGTACCCGTGCTTGAACCCGGCACTGGAAAGACACGGACAGGCCGTCTCTGGACGTACGTACGGGAAGACCGGCCCGATGGTTCAAGTGACCCGCCGGCAGTCTGGTTTGCCTACAGTCCGACGCGTGCCGGCGAATATTCGCTGGATCACCTGAAGGAGTTCAAGGGAACGCTTCAGGCTGACGCGTTCGCCGGGTACAACGCGATCTACGATGACGGCCGCGTGCGCGAGGCTGGATGCATGGCGCACGCGCGCCGCAAGTTCCACGATCTGTTCGTCGCACGCAGAAATGAAGTCAATTCCGAAGCGTTGCGCCGGATCGGCGAGCTGTATGGAATTGAGGCCGCGATCCGCGGCAAGCCACCCGACGTGCGAAGACGTGTCAGGCAGGAACAGGCGCGCCCGCTACTCGATGCGCTCGAGATCTGGCTGCGCTCGACATTGAGTACGGTATCGCAGAAAGGCGATACCGCCAAAGCTATCAACTACGCACTGGACCAATGGGCCGCGCTCACAATGTACGTCGACGACGGGATCGTCGAGATCGACAACAATGCGGCTGAGCGCGCCCTGAGAGCGGTAGCGCTGGGACGGAAAAACTTCCTGCACTTCGGCTCGGACAGTGGCGGCGAAAGGGGTGCCGCAATCTACGCGCTGGTCGCCACGCGTCGGCGAACTGCTTCCGTAGGTAGTTGCCGATCAGCTCAAGAACGACCACGCCTGAGAATCCTCCAGCACTCACCAGTGTCAAGAACGGCCTGGACCATACGCTCACTCCGAGGCTCGATTACCGGTTCGATGTAATGCTTGATGCCACGCCCGGTGACACCGGCTTGCTTGCCGACAAGTTTTTCAGGAAATTTGAACCGTAATCCGTCAAGATTCCGGGCCCGTGTGAACAGCCGATTTAGATGCAACGAGGGCAGGTGACGACAGATCGTCGAGCCCGATGAAGGTGGCGAGTGTGTCTTCCGATTGTCTGGCGCGCTGCTGTGCGAGGCCATGAGTGCGGCCAATGCTGTTGTCATCGGCGTACCGGTACACCCCCTGGATTCGTGGATTGCTGTTCCGACGTTCACGAGGGCGACCCGGCATGCTCATGCTGGCTGGCCGTAGGGTTAGGCGATCTGGGGAGTGGAAAAATATCTGGTCGCAACTTCCGGCAACGTGCTGATGTCCGGGAGATCAGCAACTAGGAACGAGGTGTCCGTCGACTCTTTTTTGTCGCGATTCACCCATACGCAACCTGCACCTAAACTTCTCCCTGCAGCTTGCAGATCGTAGTCAAGATCGTATGCGGCGTACAGCCAGTTGCCGGGTTTGACACCCGTAACTTCCAGGAACTTCTTCGCATGTGCATCCCTCGGTTTGTAAGACGAGACATCCTGCGCAGTTATGATCAAGTCGAAAACAACGTCGAAATGCCGCAGAGTTCCGGAAATGATGTCGCGATCAACATTTGACAGGATTGCGAGCTTGTAACCCCGGCTCTTGAGAGCACACAATGCAGCATTCGAATCATCAAAAACGGGCCAGAAAGGCATCGTAACCGTCAGAATATCTTCATCCCCCGGCCGCATAGCAATTCCCAGTTCATTGACGATCCTTCTCACGGTTTGACTCTTGACCTGACGGTAGAGCTGATAAGGCTCCAGTTCGACCTCGAATTCCACTCTCCTGTATTGGGCCATGATTTCGTGCGCATTGCCCGAGGACACAATTTCCAGCGCCTGAATCATTCCCAACCGCCAGTCGATCAGAGTCCCATAGCAGTCGAAGGTAATCCACTTGTCCATAACTTCTCCTGTTAAAAAATATGGATTAATTAAAAATATAACATCCTACATCTCAACAACATCCAATAGTTCGCGTTTTTGATTTTTATAATCGTATAGCGAAACTACGCCATGCTGCAGATCACCGTTGTTGTTGAAATTGATTTTTCCAGTTACGCCGTTGTAGTTGGTTTCCGGCATTGCGGCGAGAATCCTGGAAGCATTGACGGAATCAGCTCTTCGCATTGCCTCGACGATGATATAAACGGCGTCGTACGCAAAGGGCGCATAGACCTCAGCGGGCTGATGGAATCGCTTCTCATACCTGATTCCGAAATCCTTTCCTCCGGGCATCGCTTTAATATCCCTGCCTGCTTCGGCGCACACAACCTGATCCACTGCGGTGCCCGCGAGTTCGGATAGCTTGTCGGTGCAGGCACCATCGCCGGTGAGAACGGGAACGTCAATTCCCAGTTGTTTTGCCTGCTTCACAAAAGGGCCCGCTGTCGAATCCATACCACCGTAGAAAATACTTTCAGGGCGCTCACTTTTGATCTTGGTGAGGATTGCGCGGAAATCGATGGCCTTATCGTTCGTTTCGTCGGTCGACAAGACTTTCATGCCCAATGACGTCGCACGCTGCCTGAAAACGTCGGCCAACCCTTGACCATACGCCGTCGCGTCATCTACGATCGCGACGTTTTTAAGTTTCTGGGCCGTATATGCGTACTTCGCCAGGGCTGGTCCAAGTTGTGCATCGGTCGCGACGACACGATAAGCCGTCTTGAACCCCTGCAGGGTGTATACAGGGTTCGTGGTTCCCGGTGAAATCTGAACAATTCCCGCGCCGTAATAGATTCTGGACGCGGGAATCGAGGCTCCGGAATTTCCGTGACCGACTACCGCAACAACCTTGTCATCCACGAGACGCTGCGCAACCTGTGTTGCAGTTTTGGGGTCTGCAGCGTCGTCCTGCATGTCCAGTTGCAGTTCAATCTTCTTACCACCAATCGTCAAGCCTTTCGAGTTGATTTCCTCTACAGCCAAAAGTGCCCCGTTTTCAATATCTTTCCCGATATGCGCGATTGAGCCTGTGGTGGGCGCAGCACTGCCTATCCTTACCACCTCCGCAGTTGCGGTGCGACTGGCTAGCAATGCGAGAACAAGAAATGAAATTGAGTAAAACTTCTTTGCGTCAGTATTCATGATGTTTCCGCGATCCGGGTTTGTGGAGCGAAATTAATACGTCGCTATATTTTATAAAATGTCTCAAACCGAGATTCTGTCGTTGTCAATGGGGGAATTAATAAAATTCCGGTTTGGGGGGGATTTCCTAGAAAGATAAATCCGATTTTGACTGGCTATCCGCGCACAAGAAAACGTTCAACCACGTCAGGATTCGGCTCGACGCCCAGTCCGGGCTCCATGGGTACGTCGGCATAGCCGTCCTTGACCATGATTGGTTTCAATATCAGCGTCCTGGCAATTTCGGCAGGGTTGTAACCATATTCCAGGATAAAAGCGTTCGGTATGGCTGCCAGGAAGTGCAGGGACGCAGCGGTATTGATGTGGTTCGAGAAGTTATGGTTGATGCACTTCACCCCCCGCTGATTTGCAATCGCGGCCACCTGCATGGCCATTGTCAATCCGGTTTTCGTGAGATCGACCTGAATGTAGTCGATTCCGGCATCCATCAGCCGCACGAATCCGTTAATGGAAGCATCCTCCTCGCCGGCCGCAATCTCCGTGGCGACGAAATTCGAAAGCCGTTCATAGCCGAAGAGATCGTCCGGAACAAGTGGTTCTTCAATCCACATCAGGTTGTACGGCTCGAATGCCTGGACCCTGCGCATAGCCTCTTTCGGCGTCCAGGCGAAACCCGCATCGACAGCGACCCCCGCCGCATTCCCGGCGGCAGTCCGAATTGCTTCGATCGTTCTGATGTCATCCGCCAGGGAGCCGTGCCCGAAGGACTGCCAACCCATCTTCATCGCGGTATAGCCTTCATCCACGATCTTTTTGGCGAGCTCGGCATTCTTGCCTGGGGTCGTTTCGAACAGTGTGCTGGCATAGGCAGGGATCCTGGATCTGAAGCAGCCGCCCAGGAGTTGGTGAACAGGGACCTGCAAAGCCTTTCCCTTGATATCCCATAAAGCCAGATCAACGCCGGCCATGGCATGAATGACCGCACCTTCGCGACCGCTGTATATCGTGGAGTCGTACATCTTCTTCCACAGCCAGGTCACGTTCATCGGATCTTCGCCGAGAAGCAGATACCGCAGTCCCGATACCACCGGCGAAGAGAACGGCGCCTCAATCACGGCCTTATTGACTGCTCTCGATCCATCAGCCTCGCCCCAGCCAACGATACCCGCATCTGTGGTTATCTTGATCAGGAGCGCTTCCATTGAACTATCCGGCAACGCTTCGATGTCACCGCGTAAATGGAAAGCTTGCACATCAACAATCTTCATCATCTTTCTCCGCACGATTGTGTACTGGTATACAAACACGTCGAAATCAGGATTGCAAGCGGCAAGCGCATTCCATACGCAAGTTGATCGGAAGCCCACGTGATTCCGAGTACCTTAGAGGGCATGGCAGGCCGTCGACATCGTAGCGTCCTCGTTGGGCTGCAAATGACTTGCAGCGAGGGAACTGGCCCCGCAATCGATCGGGTGTGCCTGATAAATCGTGACTTGACGCTCAGGCAGCGGCGCAGCACCTTCCTCATGCTTCGCCGTCAAAGGGTTCGGGCGTAAGCGGCCAGCGATCCCGTCTTGAAGCGCGAGGTTATTCGTTGGCCTGTTTCGGCTGCCATCGATGGGGCAGCAATGCGGCAATGTCGTTGGCCCTGTGCGTAGGCAGACGCGTGAGGATGTCCTTGAGATACGCGTGCGGGTCGTGCCCGTTAAGTTGCGCCGAGCGAATCAGGCTCGTGATCGCAGCACCACGCTGCCCCGCTCGCAGTGAACCCGCGAACAACCAGTTGGCCCGCCCGATGGCCCATGGGCGTATCTGGTTTTCAACCCAGTTGTTGTCGATGGGCACGCTCCCGTCGTCGAGATAGCGCGTGAGCGCCTCCCAACGCTTGAGGCTGTAGTCCAGGGCATTCGCAATGCCGGAACCTCCGGATACGAGTTTGCGCTGCGTGATCAGCCATTCGTGCAAGGCATCGCAAACCGGCCTAGCTCGTGACTGGCGAAGCCGGTATCGCTCATCCGCATCCAGTTCCGCTGCGTCACGCTCGATTTCGTAGAGCGCGGTGAAGAACGGCAGGGCGTGCCCTGCGACCTGGCTGCTGTGATTGGCGTGCAGCTCGAAGAACTTTCGACGTGCATGAGCCGCGCATCCGATCTCGATGATTCCCTGCCGGAATGACGCCTTGTAGCCGCCGTAGTCGTCGCACACCAGCTTGCCGTGCCAGCCATCGAGGAATGCGCGGGCATGCGCTCCCGCGCGACTGCCAGTGAAGTCGTAAACCACTGCGCGCAGTTTGCTGAACTGGCTGGTCGTATAAGCCCACAGATACGCACGGTGCGTCTTGCCCTTGCCGGGGCTGAGCATCTGCACTGGCGTTTCGTCGGCGTGCAGTACGCGTTGTTGCAGGATCTCCTGGCGCAGTGCGTCGACCAGTGGCTGAAGCTGCACGCCGCACACACCTACCCATGCGCCCAGCGTGGATCTCGGTATTGCGAGTCCTGCGCGGCTAAAGATCTGTTCCTGGCGGTACAGGGGAAGGTGGTCCGCATATTTGCTGACCAGCACCGATGCAAGCAGGCCCGTGGTCGGGATGCCCTTGTCGATGACGTGTGCGGGCACCGGCGCCTGGACCAGCGTCTCGCAGTTGCGGCATACCCATTTACCCCGGATATGCCGCTCCACCGCAAACACGCCCGGCGCATAGTCCAGCTTCTCGCTGATGTCCTCGCCGATGCGTACGCGCCCGCAGCCACAGCGACACACCGTGCTGTCAGGCTCGTGATGGATGTCGGTGCGCGGCAACTGCGGCGGCAAGGGTGTTCGTTTGGGCTGCTCACGATGCCGCTCAGCAGACGGAGGTTTGAATTGTTCGAGCTCCATCTCGACGGCAGCGACGTCACCATCGAGGGCCTCCTCAAGCAGGCTCATCTGCTCGCTGTTGAGCTGTTCGCTACGTCGGCCGAACTGCTGCCGCTTGAGGATCGCGATCTCGTGCGACAGCTGGTCGATGCGGGTCTGCCGGTAATGCAGTTCCCGATCCCGCTCGCTGACCTCCCGGTCCTTCACCTGCACCTCGGCAATCAACTGCACTGCGAGGGCACGCAACTGTTCCGGACTGAGAGCGTCAAGATCGGCGGGCAGGTTCATGCAGACCAGTCTGCCAGAACCCCTCACACCGGTGAAGCGAAACTGTTTACGTCACGGTCATACGATGCGGATCACGCCGTCCTGCCCAATGCGCTGCCACGGCAGCCCGAGCACCAGGCCAGCCAGCTGTTCGTGCGTCAGCGCGCGCTGCTTCGGCTCGCTGCCCGCGTGCGGCCAGGAGAACTGGCCTTGATTCAGGCGTCGCGCTGCCAGCCAGATGCCGATCCCGTCATGAACGAGCACCTTCATGCGATTGGCCCGGCGGTTGGCGAACAGATAGGCGTGGTGCGGATGCGCGGCGCCGAACACCTTGACCACGCGCGCCAGTGCCGTGTCGAAGCCCGCGCGCATGTCCAGCGGATCGACAGCCAGCCAGATCTCGTCGACCCGGATCACCGCAGCCACTCGCGCAGCCAGGCTGCACACTGGACTGCCTCCGAGATAGGCCAGCTTACCGTGACCGTCTGATCTCCCCGGCGGACTTCGATGCGGATCTCCGCCGAATGCGTGCTCCGGGTTTCCAGTGTAATCGGCACGAATGCCGGCGCGGCAGACGGCTGCAAATCTGCCGGACGACCCGGCAGCCCCTTCGGAAGCCTGCCTTCTGCCTGATCGATCCAGCGTCGCAGGAGGTTTGCGTTGAGCCTGTGTTCCAGCGCGACGGCTGCGACGGATACTCCGGTTCCATGGCAGGCAGCTACGACCCCGGCCTTGAACTCCTCGCTGTAGCGTCGCCGGCGTCGGCGTTCGGAGGGCGCGCCTTCTTCGAAGATAGTGTTCACGTGTCCGCTTATTCGTTAGGTGGACACGATACTCCCAAGACCTTTAGGGCATTTCAAGATGGGTTGCCCAGTCGCTTACGTTCGGGCGGCAATCAGGACTATTGACGTAGTACCGTTCGCGATGACGTGTGGTTGCGCATTGAGCGAGGGGGGTATTGAGCGCGACTGACAGAACCTGAAACAGGAGTTCGGGTTGGTGTCACGGGTGCTTCGAAAGCGCGCAGGGGTTTGATTGATACGTGCCCAGAGAGGTAGACGAATCTCAAGTCATTTCGTTTCAGAAAGTGGCGTCACGGTTCAGTCCTGCAATCAGTGCATTCGTTCAGAAGCTTTCGACGACTGATCTTTACCGTCAGATAAATTTGATCAGTTCTGGTACGTGGCACGTAATTGGTTTTCGGGGGGCATGTCTGGCCGGTCTTTGCTTGTAGATTCTTATTGGGAAAAGGTGATTGCAGACGGAAGTGTGGCCTCCGATTCGCATGCCATGGAGAGCATATGCCGCTTGCAATTCTGATTTCCTCATGCTTGTATACCAGTACACAAACATGAGGAGAAAGACGATGAAGATTCTTGATGCGCAGGCTTTCCGTTTACGCGGTGACATCGAAGCGCTGCCGGATATTTCAATGGAGCCGCTTCTGGTGAAGATATCCCCAGATGCGGGTATCGTCGGCTGGAGCGAGGCTGATGGATCGAGAGCGGTCAATAAGGCTGTGATTAAGGCGCCGTTCTCCTCGCTGGTGGTATCGGGGCTGGGTCGTCTGTGTCTCGGTGAAGATCCGATGAACGTGACCCCGCTCAGGAAGAGGTTGTACAACTCCGCGATTTACAGTGGTCGCAAAGGTGCGCTCATTCATGCCATGGCCGGAGTTGATCTGGCTCTGCTGGAAATCAGGACCAAGGCATTGCATGTCGCTGGTAACCAATCGGGCGGCAGACGCCTTGGATCCACAATGCCTGCCTGCGTTAGCAGGCTGCTAGACATGAAGAAGATTACGATCTCATGTGCAGCGGGTTCGGTCCTCGCCGTTGCGGCGTCATCGGCGTTCGCGCAAAGCTCGGTCGCCCTTTACGGCCTTGTCGACACGGCTATCCGGTATCAAACAAATGCAGCTCCCGACGGCAAGGACCTGGTCGGCATGACCGTTGGTCCGGAAACCAACAGCCGTTGGGGATTGAAGGGAACCGAAGATCTTGGCGGTGGGCTGTCTGCGATCTTCCGTCTTGAAAACCAGTTTGAGGCGTTCAACGGAAAGCTGAGTTTACCTAACGAGCTTTTCGGTAGGCAATCGTATGTTGGTCTGTCGAGCGACACGTACGGGACTCTTACTCTCGGCCGTCAATATTCACCACTCTATGATTCGATGGGTGAAGTTTTCGACCCGCTGACAGTAGGTGACTATTGGCAAGATAGCTGGGTGTGGAATGGTATTGGGCCGTACCTTATCGTCAACAACTCGGTGAAATACACAGTGACGGTCGATGGACTGACTCTTGACGCGCTCTACGGCTTTGGAAACCAGGCTGGTTCTGTGGGGCTCGGCAGCACGTACGGCGTTGACCTGACATATGTTCGCGGCCCTGCCACTATCGGCGCTGGCTTCCAGCAGACGTCTGTCACATCCGCGCAAGGCAGCTTGGTCAACGGGGCGAAAATTAACATGCTGCACATTAGCGGAGCGTATCAGCTCACATCGTCCGTGCGATTGCTCGTGGGCTGGCTTCATTCGCAGGACCAGACTGGAACGACCGATACCAACATGCAACAGGCTGGCGCGCCGGGACTTCCTGGTAGCAGCCCGAACCGGATCGACGATACATTCTATGTCGGTGGTAACTGGCAGGCGACCGGCGCCTTGCTGTTTACCGTAGCTGGCTACTACGACCACGCACGCAATGCCGAGCGACTCGATGGAACGCTCGGCCCGGGCATCAACTACTCGGCCACGCTGCTCGCAGAGTATTCGTTGTCAAAACACACGGAAGTGTACGGGACAGCTGACTTCGCACGCGGGAACGGCGCATTCGCCGCGGACTACCCCGGGTCGACCAATCAGGTTGGTGCAGTTGACAACATTGGCCGTACGAACAATGTTGGCGTAGCAGTCGGTCTCCGTCAGATTTTCTAACGACCGCGTGAACCGATGGATGGATTGCTCCGGGCCGCAACGCGGCCTGGCATTGCCGTATTTGCGACGCAGCTCTCCTCGATTGATGGTCGCGTGAGAAGCATCGTCTCGGCGATAAAGGTTATTCAACACTGGGCGTGGGCACGTCCGCGGGTGAGTAACAGAGGACGTCACACAGCTGGCGTGCGAGGCGGGAAGGACGCAGCCTTCGTGCGGCGCTCACGGTGTCAGGTTGCTGTATGCCGTGTAGCCGCTTATGTTGAGCACGCTCCAGCCTTTCTTCGCGAGACACAAACCGCATGGATCGCCTTGCTGCAATGGAAGCCTTCGTCGCAGTCGTCGAGGCGCGTTCGTTCCCGGGTCGAGCTTCGCGTCGGGCATCCCTGTGTCGGCGCGCAAGGCGTCGATCAGGGCAGATACATTTTGATCACCCTCGCAGGCGTGCAGTGGTCCTTCATGCGGTAGTGGCAGCTTAGTCAACAGCCGCTCAAAAGTCCCGACGCGATCGGGAGTGTAAGAATTTCCGTGTTCAAGGCGGGGTTAAGATTCACAAGGATGGTCGAACGAATCGATCCGCATAGAGGATAGCGAATTGGTTCATCGCTGTCTTCCAGTCGTGAGCGGCACGCCCCCAGTCGGCCGTGATGTTGCGCAGTGCCAGCCAGATCAGTTTCGTTGCTGAATCATCGGTTGGGAAGTGACCACGGGTCTTGATGATCTTACGAAGCTGCGCGTTGATATTCTCGATGGCGTTCGTCGTATAGATCACCTTACGTACGCCGGGCGGGAACGCAAAGAACGGAATCACGCGATCCCATTGCTCTGCGCCACGCTGCGCAGACCGGGGGGAACTTCTCGCCCCATGGACCTTCGGCAAACGCATCCAGTTCGGCCTGCGCCGCTTGCGCGCTCGCAGCGGTATAGATCGGGCGAATGGTTGCGGCAAGCGATCTGCGATCTTTCCAGTTCGCGTAATCGAGGCTGTTGTGGATCAGATGCACGATGCAGGTTTGCAGCGTGGCCGCCGGGAACATGGCTGCAAGCGCTTCGGGCATGCCGTTGAGGCCGTCGGTGACGGCAATCAGGAGTCGCCCACGCCGCGTGTCTTCAGATCGTTGAACACCTTCATCCAGAACCTGGCACCTTCGGTGTTCTCGATCCACAGGCCCAGGATGTCGCGCGTGCCATCGGGCAGAATGCCCAGCGCCAGATAGACGGCCTTGTTGCGCACGACGGCATCCTCGCGGATCTTCACGCGCAGCGCGTCGAAGAACACGACCGGATACATCGGCTCAAGTGGCCGGGCCTGCCAGGCGGTG
Organism: Paraburkholderia tropica; assembly: GCF_014171495.1. Taxonomy (NCBI): domain Bacteria; kingdom Pseudomonadati; phylum Pseudomonadota; class Betaproteobacteria; order Burkholderiales; family Burkholderiaceae; genus Paraburkholderia; species Paraburkholderia tropica. The sequence goes on along the minus strand of NZ_CP049137.1, from coordinate 39,882 downwards.
ACTTCGGCCATGACCTCATCGGTGACCGAGCTGATGAACTCAGGCGAGACTTCGGTGGTGTATTGCTCTTGCAGGAAGCACTGAATCTCGCGCACGGTCATGCCCCGGGCGTACATGGCGACGATCTTGTCGTCGAAGCCTGTGAAGCGCCGTTCGTGTTTGGGGATCAGCAACGGCTCGAAGCTGCCGTCCCGGTCGCGCGGCACTTCGATCCGGATCGGGCGGCGGATTCGGTCAGAACGGTCTTGGCGCCCCTGCCGTTGCGCTGGTTCGTCACGCTGGCCGGTTTGGCAGCGCCGGGCGCGTAGCCGAGGTGATGATTCATCTCGCCGCCCAGCGCCCGTTCGATCAGTGCCTTCTTGAGGGCGCGCGTCGCGGCGTTGATTGCTTCGGCCGTCATCGGGCCGTTGCCGAATTGTTCCAGCAGTTCAGCGGGAATGGCCGGCAGTTCGATCGGTGCGGTCTTCGGTTTGCGAGGCATAGGTTCTCCTGGAAAGGATCATATGCCTTGAACACGAAATTAATGACACTCCCACGCGATCAGTTGCATTCGCCAACATTGCCGAAATTTCTATGTGCAGTGTTGCCGACGCCGCTCATAAACGACCCCATCCGACGCAATGCCGACAACAATTCGTTGGACGCTGTTACGTTGCCGTCTTGATATCGTTGCCAGACCGATTTGTCAGGATGGCGCTCGTGATGACGTGAAATAGATGATCCCCTCGCGGAGCGAACCCGGGCTGGCCGACGAGCCAGCCAAGGGACGACATCAGGGCGAACAGATCGACCCCATCGATATCGGCGCGCGCCGTTCCCTCGGCCTGAGCACGACGCAGTAGTCGCGCGCCCGCCGAACGCAGCGCGGTGCTTGAAGCGTGAAGCGCGGAGTCCGGGTCCGCGTGCGCGGTCGCAAACAAGGCGCAAATACCGTTATAGCTACGAACGAATGCCACCCCATCGCGAAACCAGGCCACCAGCGCTTCGTCAGGGGGATTCGACGTTTCGAGTTCAACTGCCTGCTGTATCAGTTCGTCCACGTTCATGCGGAGCAACGCTTCGAACAAGGCCTCTCGTGTCGGGAAATGGCGAAATAGTGTGGCCAGCCCAACTTCGGCCCGACGGGCGATATCTCGCATGGACGCATCGGCTCCATGCTCGGCGACGACCTCACGCGCGGCTGCAAGTAGATGGTCGTAATTCTTTCTGGCGTCAGCTCGCATAAATTGCCTTGACAAACGGATCAGTGATCCGAATATAATGAACCTGTATCCGGATCGGTGATCCACAAGATACAGCACATTTGTGCAACTGGGAACACCAGAGACACAGCACGACACCACGAAAGGAGATGTCATGGGAAAGCTTGAGGGCAAGGTTGCAGTCATCACGGGTGGATCGAGCGGCATGGCGCTGGCGAGCGCCAAGCGGTTCGTTGAAGAAGGCGCATATGTTTTCATCACGGGCAGGAGGCAGGAGGTGCTAGACGAAGCCGTCAAGCAGATTGGCCGGAACGTGACCGCCGTACGCGGCGACGCGGCCAATCTCGACGACCTCGACCGCCTGTTCGACACAGTCAAGAGGGAGAAGGGGAAGATCGACGTCCTGTTCGCGAGTGCAGGCATGGGTGAAGCCGTTCCACTTGGCCAGATTACCGAGCAGCATTTCGATGCGACCTTCGATTTGAATACGCGCGGAACGCTGTTTGCGGTTCAGAAGGCGTTGGCGCTGTTCAACGATGGTGGATCGATCTTCATGACCGGGTCCGTTGCTTCGGTAAAAGGTTTTCCCGGTTACGGCGTGTATGCGGCGAGCAAGGCGGCGTTGCGTTCATTCGCACGTACCTGGCTTAACGAACTGAAGGGCAGGAATATCCGGGTGAATGTGCTGAGCCCGGGACCCATCGCTACACCGATGCAGGATCAGGTTCTCACCGAGGAGGCGAAGCGGATGTTCGAATCCCTGATCCCGCGAGGAACGATGGGTCGTCCCGAGGAAATTGCAACCGTCGCACTGTTTCTTGCTTCAGACGATTCGAGCTTCGTGAATGGGGTGGATTTGTCAGTCGACGGCGGCTTCTCGGCGATCTGAAATCGCGTCGCAAGGCGGCTAGCAGGGTCTGTCAACACAACGAAGATGATTCGGTCTGAATCTATAAATATGGATTACCAATCAATTTTGAAAGGAAGATTCGCATGAGTCATTCGATTATTGGCTTTGGTGCGGTAGGTCAGGCGCTCGCCCGAGCGTTCGCAAGAAAGAGCATCGATGTGACCGTCGCCAGCCGGCGCCCTCCTGCGATGTTGATGGAGCGGGCGCGAGCGATCGGCCCGAACGTTGTCCCCGGGAACTGGAGGATGCGATCGCGTCCGACACGATCTTCGTGGCTGTTCCGTTTTGGGAACACCGCGAAGTCGCGAAGCAACTCACGAGCTGGCAAGGCAAGACGATTATCGACACGACGAATGCTTATGGTGTTCCCGTTGAAGAACTGGAAGGTCAGCCACCGGCCACGGTTGTCGCCAGGGCGTTTACCGGCGCCAGATTCGTAAAGGGATTTAACCATCTCCCCGCTGCCGTCCTGGCCGCTGATCCGGGCGTGAATGGCGGCAGCCGCATGGTGTTTTTGTCGAGCGATGACCAAAACGCGGCGGCACCGGTCGCGGCGCTGGCCGAACAACTCGGTTTCGCGCCGATTGCGCTAGGACCGCTCAACGATGGCGGCTTGCTTGTCCAAGGCAGGGGGATACCTGGGGTCAACTGATCTTCAAGGATCTCGTCAAGTTCAATTAGCGGCGCGTGACGATAAAGTCACAGTCGCCACGCGCATCGCTCAACGCGTGTTGATGATTTGACCGGGATGCGCGCGGAAGTCCGTTCGGAGTTGGAAAGCGGCCGTTGCCAACATGGTGACCCGGATGACGGCTCGTCGGGTAGTAAGGACACAACCGCTGACGCGGTAGGGAGCTTCGGCCCAACGCTGGAGGTCAGGAAGGTGCAGATCACGCAGTTTTATGCCGACGAATGAGGCAATCCGCCTCGTTCTTCAACAGCAGCCGCCTCATGACGTCCTCACAACCGAGCTCCACCCCGTTGCACCAGCACATGATCGAGGACATGCGCATGAGCGAGCTTTCCCCAAGACGCTAGCTAACTATCTGGCATCGTGCTCGAATTTGCCCAATACGTCCTGCGCTCGCCTGATACCGCCGCGGTTGAGGATCTGCGTGGTTATCGATTTCATCTGGTCGATCACGGCGCGTCGCCGGTATTACTGAACACAGCGATCACCAGGCTGAAGTTCCTCTTCGAGATCACGCTTTGCGAACCCGAACTCGCGGCCCGGATGCAGCCCGCGCGCGTGCCCCACACGCTACCGGTTGCGCTCAGCCCCGATGAAGTGCGGGCGGCTCGTCACCGCCAAAGGCAACCTGAAGTGCCAAGCGGCACTCTCAATCGCCTACGGGACAAGGCTGAGTGGCATTGGAGTGGTGGCGCCGAAGGTCACAGGCGTCGACGGTCAGCGCGTGACGCTGCGTGTCGAGCAGGGAAACGGGCGCAAGGATCGCTAGGCGATGCTCTCACCGGTGCTGCTCGAGCATTTGAGCTCAACTCGAAGAGCGGCGTTCTCTGCACGAGTGGATTGAGGTGCTGTTATGTTGTCTTCGTAAATGTGTTGTTTTGACAACTTTCATCCGGATGGCTGATCAGACAAGCCTAAAGACTCATCGCTGGACTCGCAAAATACGAAAACTCGGACCCCAGCGTCTGCACCATATTGCTGATTTGTTTCAGTTAGTGCGTTTACCAGGTCTTCTAGCGTCTCCATTTGTGTATGCCCCTCAATGTACGAAAGTACATAGTCGCGTTGGTGCCGGTTGCCCTGGATCTGTGCACAGGCGAGTGATGTCTCGGGATTGAAGGATGCCAAAACGTTTTGGGGCATCAGGCCGGCACCGATGCCATAGCGCACAAAGGCAAGCATTGCGTCGAAGCCGCTCACGGAATAGCTGTTGGTGAATTGCCGGCCACGGCTGCGAAAAGGTGCGCTGGACGGCAGAAAAAATCGCCGGGCCTTTGCCGAGATTGACGATGGGGATGTTGAAGCGGTCGTCGAGGGGGAGGGGAGCCTAGGAACTGCACATGCAGACGACTGTAGACGAGTACGAGTACGAGTACGGCATGGCCGGTCGAGGATGCCACTTCTCTTCTCCTGGATGCCAATGCCGATGACCTTGCCTCGCAATAGTTGTAGGATGATTTTGCTCCTCTCTCAGACGATCTTAGACCTCGTGCCGTGGTGGCGCTCCTGGATGGTTGCGATGTCATGCGCGAGAAGCTCGATCACGACGGCCTTGGGTGCGACGATCATGAGGCGCCCCTCCGGCCTGTGGGCGAGGGTCTGGGCATCTCCGCTGAGAAGGTCGACGAGCGTGTCAATCTGGCGGATGTGGAGAAACAGTTGGACGCCGGACCAGTGACTTCGATACCGTATGTATTCCGGCCGAAAATTTTTCTCCCGAATTGTTGTTCGAGATCGGAAATGCGCGCGAGGCGGTCGCCACAGCAAAGCCCAGTTTGTCGTCGACCCGGGAAACACGCCCTTCGTCGACGACGGCGAGGACCAGCCGAACGGTAGTCGTGGCGACTCTGAAAATGATAGAAGTCTCGTGGTAAGGTTCATGAATGCGGGCCACGTCGGAGGCAGCAACTGGGTACGGTTCACCGTCAATGTTCTGCGCGGGTGGTAGTGAAGACGGGTCTCCGTAGCGCATTGTTGCAAGCCTGCGGCGTACGCCGGCGAGCTTTTGACGATAATATTGTCCCGCTTGACTGCTGGGGAGGAGAGCCGGCGGCTCCGGTCGGAAGTTCTGTAGACTGAGCGATCTAGAAATCAGGTATCAGACCGGAGTTATGTGGCCCCTCGGCTTTACTGATGCGGGAAGACACGCTCCGTGCCAAGGGCGCACCTCGAAAGCCGGCCCTGAATTGACAATCTTTAAATTTTTTCTGGTGATTTGAGTGATGGATTGTGAGCGTTTCCGGAGACAAATCCTGTGGACAACTACGTCTTTCGCTATAAGAGCTATATAGTCGATTTCACGCCGTTCGACGCAGGTGCGGGAACGTTCGGCGCGCGCTGGGCCATTGCGAAGGATGACGCTGTGTGGTCAGGCAGCGTGCCACTATCCACCGCGATTCTCGGAGCCCGTGGCACCCGTGAGGAGATGGCGGAGCTTGGCAGAAGCAGCGCGATCCAACTGATTGATTGCGCATAGTGCCACTGCGATTTTATTGACGATGGTTTGCCTACGCGAGTGTGGCGGTAGAGCGCCCGGATATCGCGATCAATGCGCTTGGGAAGGTCTTGAAAAACCGCTCACGGAAATTACGGAGACGGAATACGACCAGATGCTGGCCGTCAATTCGAAATCGGCATTCTGTTTTTTGCGCGAAACCAGGTGCCGCGTCAACGACGACCGTAAGGTAATGACGCCCGTGACGTCCCTGCTTGGGGCGTTCACGGCGTGCCGCGCGGGCGCGAATGTGCTCGTCGAGCACTTCACGCGAGTTGCCGATGATGAGTTCGGCGAGCGTGGAGTTTTGGTGACGGCGGTCGGGCTTGGGCCAATGGATATGCCGCTTTTATCCGGCGAAGGGCGCGGACGCCGTCGCATACCGCGAGACTGCCGCAGCGTTTCCAAGGTGCCGGATGATAGGGATAGCGATATCGAGGACATGGTGCCATTTGTCCTTGCCTGGTCAGCGACGGCTGGTAGATTACCAGCCAGACCATCCCGATCAACGGTGGATAGAGACCATGTGTCGCCCCAACTGCTGCGGCGGCTTGATGCCGTGCTTGCGCAAGATACGCGGCAAGCTCGAAACCGACGCGTCGCGGAGCTCTGCAGCGAGTTTGCTGCTGCGCTCCGGAATGTCGAACAGTCGGCAGGTTTGTGCTTGAGGGTGCGATCAAGCATTCGCGCTTCCAGTTTATCGGCGGCCTGCTTGGCCGTACGCCCGCGGCGGTGGGCATATGTGCCGGCTAGCCGCCCACTGAGGAATCGTGCCGACCAGCGCGATGAAACGAGAATCACAACCGAACGCACGCTTGATTCTGACGCGCGACTCCCCGTCGTCGAGCATCACGATCAATTTCGCACGTCGCATGTCCGCCGCCCGCACGGTTCGGCAACGCGCGGCCCACAGCAGTTGCTCCCGTTCCATATCTGTGAGATTCATTTTTCCCCATGACCTGCATCTGAACGCAAATGGGGGCGAATTCGATGACGCAGTCGACCGGGCGTTTAGAGGCCTTGGTGCGGGGAGGTTCAAACGCGTAACGTCGTCGTGACGACGGTCAATTCCTCTGTACTGGCCTGCTCTGTGCGCCAGTCACCTGGCGAGCATCTCAGCCAGCCAGTGCACAAGCGGATTGGCGGCAGACCGTGGGTGCCAGGCAGCGATCAGATCGAAGCCGGGAGGAGATGAATCACCCACAAGGCGCAGCGGCGCCAGCCGGGGATTCGGCAGCAGGCGAGAGGGCAGGAACGCCACGGCTTCCATTGCCTCGATTACCTCCGGGACAAGCAGGAAATGCGGTACTGCCAGGACGACAGTACGTTCCAGTCCGAGCTGCTCCAGCCAGTCATCCGCGGAGCCGATCAAGTTCGCGCGGGCTGGCGAGACGACTACATGAGGCTGTTTTGCCAGCTTCTCGAGACTCAGGATATTCCCCCGGCGAGCGGCGAATCGCCCGCCGCCACACAGATATAGCACTCGTGAAAGAGGAGCTTCCGGGGATAATTCGCTGGGACATATTCAGGAATCGAAACCACAATATCAATTTCGCCTGCGCTCATTCTGGCGGCCACGGCGTCGATCTCGAATTCGCTCAGGATGAGTTTGAGCTGTGGCGCCTGCGCGCGAATGGCACGCAGTTTCGGCGCCACGACGACACTGTGCGCATAGTCGGCCGCGGAAATGGCGACAGTGCCGGTGACCGTGGCTGGATCGAACGGCCTGCGGTCGACCAGACGTTCCATAGCCTGCAAGATTTCACGCACTTCCGCCGCCAGTTCCAGGGCGAGGGCGGTGGGCATGACGCCACGTCCCGTCCGCAGGAACAATGGGTCTCCGAACACATCACGCAGGCTGGACAAATTGGAACTCACGGCCTGCTGGGTCAGGCCGATCTGGCTTGCGACGCGGCTCAGATTTCCGTCTTTCGCCAGCGCATCGAAGATGCGCAGCTGCTTCACGCTGAGGTGGGAGGCTCTGTTCATTTTTGTATCTTATACAAGAAGTAATTGTTTGCTCTTGTATCAGAACACGTTTATTTTTCGGGGATCTGCAAGGACACGAACCCCGATGACCCAGAGATACTTTGCCATGGACTTCGCTTTCTACAGTTCCATCGGTGTTTATAGTTTTGAAGACCGTTGTGAGATCACGAGGGCGGCCGGCTATGACGCTATCCATCTGGCGATCTGGGACGGTCGCAACTGGCAGCTTGCCCGGGAACTGGCGAGCGTCAGGGAGCGGTTTGGGCTCGATGTCGCCGGCGTTTACGTCGTGCTGGACTTGGCGCTCGGCGAAGCGGATCCGCGCAATAGCGGCATCCTCAAGATGATCGAGACCATGCCTGAGGGGTCGACCGTCGATCTTGCCATCAAGTCCGCAGGCACCGGCTTGCGCCCCTCCGACCCACAGGGCGATGCTGCGGTAATTGCCTGGTTGCGCAAGGCGCTGGCGGTCGCCGAACGGTCCGGTACGCGCGTGCTGATCTATACGCACATCCAGTTCTGGGTCGAGAAGCACAGCGATGCGATCCGGCTGTGCGAGAGAGTTGCGCACCCCAACCTCGGCCTGACCTTTTCCGCCCTTCAATGGTATGCGCGTGATGGCCAGAATCTGGCGGCGATACTAAAGCGCGCTATGCCCTATCTGAAGCAAGCAAATCTCTCGGGCAGCCGGCTCAGCCCACAAGGTTTCTTTGAGATGGCTACCATCGAACCACTCGATACGGGCGAACTGGACAACTTCGCCGTGGTTTCGTTACTCACCCGCCTGGGCTATGACGGTCTGCTTGGCTACAACGGCTGGCACGAGGGCGGTGACAGCTATAACAAACTGGAACGTTCGCTGCGTGCGATGAAGGACATTGTCCGGCGCGTCGAGCAGTATCCGAATTGGGGGCGTCACCTGGATGCGTGAGGCTTTCTCCATGCTGTTGCCGTCGACAACCCCCTATTTCTGCCAGCCAGGCTTTGCACGTACATTTCAGGCAGGTCGGCTGACGTTGGGCCTTTTCTTCCCGATCGAGTCCTTTGCGGGCGATACGCCCCTGATGAAAGACCAGGCCGAACTAGCCAGAACCGCCGAGGCCGCAGGTTTCGCGGCCTTGTGGCTGCGCGATGTTCCCTTGCGCGATCCGGGCTTCGGTGATCTCGGTCAGATATTCGATCCGTTCGTTTATCTCGGTTATATCGCCGGCCAGACCAGCGCAATCGCTCTTGCCACCGGTTCCATCGTCGTGCCGATTCGTAACCCTTTACACCTCGCAAAGGCTGCGACGAGCGTCGATCAATTGAGCAACGGGCGCTTGCTGCTGGGCGTTGCCTCGGGTGATCGACCCATCGAGTTTCCGGCTTTCGGTGTTGATGCCGAGCGGCGTGGCGAGATCTTTCGTGAACACATTAACGTACTGCGTCAGTCGCAGCGGACCCACTTCACGGGCCTGTACTGGGGCGGTGGATCGCTCGCGGGAGCCGATATGATCCCGAAGCCGTTCACGCAGGAGGTCCCATTGTTGGTGACCGGCCGTAGCCAGCAATCGATGGACTGGATTGCGCGAAATGCCCATGGCTGGATCACCTATCCCCGGCCGACCAGGCTGCAAAAAATGGTAATTCAGGAGTGGCACACAGCGGTGATCGCGCAGTGCGGACAAATATTCAAGCCGTTCAGTCAATCGCTCTATCTTGATCTGGCCGAGAATCCGGACGAGCTACCGCAGCCGATCCATTTAGGTTATCGCCTGGGACGAAGTCATCTCATTGCATTGCTGGAAGTCCTCCAGGACCTCGGCGTGAACCATGTCATGTTGAATTTGAGATTCGGACAACGACCGGTTCCCATGGTGCTGGAGGAACTGCACCGGCATGTCTTACCGCAGTTTCCTGCAATCACTCACAATTCGCAGGCAGAACGGGGGCTCCCATGAAATTCGGTATTGTCGGTGCAGGCCAAATTGGCGGTACGCTCACACGTCGACTGAGCGCACTGGGTCACCAGGTTCTCGTTGCTAACTCGCGCGGCCCCGACACCCTGACCGGTTTGGCTTCGGAAACGGGAGCGAGGGCGGTTATGGTCAGTGAAGCTGTGCATGAGGTTGATGTGGTGGTCCTCACGATCCCGGAGGTCCGTGTTCTGGACCTGCCAAAAGGACTGTTCACCGATCTACCCCTCGACGTCCCACTGATCGACACCGGCAACTATTATCCGCGCGAACGCGATGGACAGATTCTGGCTATCGAGCAAGGGCTCGCGGAAAGTCGGTGGGTGGAGCAGGTGATCGGCCGTCCGGTGGTCAAGGCGTTCAACAATATCTATGCGAAGCAGCTTCTTGAACTGGGCAAACCGGCGGGGGCGCCGGGCCGGATTGCGCTTCCAGTCGCGGGTGACGATCCGCTTCTCAAGTCAGTTGTAATGGCAATGGTCAACGAGCTTGGATTTGATCCCGTAGACGCGGGCGTGCTTGCAGACTCGTGGCGCCAGCAGCCGGGGTCGCCGGTATACTGCACAGACTTGGGCATGGCAGGCGTCGTGGGCGCGCTGGCAAAGGCTAGCCGGGAACGCACGACACAGTGGACGGCAACGCCGGATAGTCCCGGCAGCTTCAATGCGCCTGCCTGATATCAACTTGCTGACAGGCGTGGTGTTAGGCTGGGCTTTCGAAGAGAGCATTGGGGCGCCCGTCGACAAGCGATGACATGTTGTCGAGATACTGGTTGCGCCTGTCATACACATGGCGCGTCGACTTCGTGACTACTTGTAATCGCAACCATCTAACGGCCACGGCATTAAGCGATCTCGACGGTCTGGAGCTTCGCCCCCGTGCCCACACCGTCAACTTCGTTGCGAAGGACTACTGCGGTAAATCACAGAGCGTCGTCGTCGATCAGGGGCGTACGAACTTCAATGGCAGTGGCGCGGCGCGGTTGCAGGCTGCACTGATAACTCGATTCGAGTTCGTGAAGAGGTGTGCATGATTGATCTACGCTATGAGAACTTAACGCGATCGTCTAACCGGCGTCGTTGCTGTTCGGTCCGCTGGCGAGCTGACTACGCAGGAGCGAACCGGCAGTCCATGGTATTCGTCAATACGCTTTCTTCTCCCACTCACGAATGACTGCCAGGGCTATGCATCCAATTCGGAGTCGCTGGCCGTGCTGGCGTGCACCAGACTCAGGCGGGCGCCTGAGGGCGTTGCCCGGTGTTTCGCCCGATGGCGGACGCCGGGCCTTTTTATCTTCTTCCGCATGTCGTGGCGAGCGCAAGTCCATCGCGCGCATCGCGCTGCAGAGATCCCCGGCGTCCCCAGCGGCATGTCAAATCAACGGGAATGTATGTATGCGGGTGCATGGGACGATATTGACCGCCGCCCGCACACAGGCCGATCACCGTGACGTACCACATCGTTGCCGCGGTGGTGACGCCTTGCACGAGGCCGTCCTTGCGCAGTATCGAGCCCGCGACGATAAAACCCACGCCGGATAGAATACCCAGCGGCAGCCGCATCAGATCGAGGACCACAAAGAAATCGTGAGGTTTTCCTTGCTGGAGAAGAAGCAGATTGACCTGCACCATCGCCAGACAGGCGGCCATGCAGACGAGCAGCGTCGTGCGCAATCCAGCCGCATTGCCCGATTCACCCCGATTCAGGCCGATGAGGGTGCCCGGCACCATCGCGAGCGCGAGGCGACCCGCAAAATCAAGCCAGGAGACGGTGAGCGGCATCGTGTTCATGATGGAACGACGCGGCGTGTGCTCTAAGTGCCGGGCTGTAGTCGAGATCGCCGACGCTATCGAACGTATCGAACAGGGCGTCGTCGAGCACGAATTCGATCGAACTAGCCGCGCTGAACGCGGTTGACTCTCGCATCAGATCGACGCGCCCGCGCACCAGCGTGCCAATGCGCGTCTGTATCGTGCGTCGCTGCGTGGCGGGGCAACGCGCGTCGAGCGTGCTGCGTCCGGATTCGGTCGCCCGACTCAGACGCAGCACGATGACGTCGCCTTCATTGATGAGACTGACGGTCGCCCGCTTCTGCGAATCGAAAACCTGTGCCAGCGAGAGCTGGATTTCCTCCATGCACTGATCGAAATCGAATGGGTTCAAGATGCGCTCCATGGCGCGAAAAGGTCTCGCCAACGTCCACGAAATCACGTACACGGTGCGCAATGCACGTGCCACTCCCCACGAGCCCCTGTTGCGCAACAGGACGGTCGCTGGCGCCGCATCTTTGCCAGACTGACCGGATCCCATCTCCGGCGTTGAGATTGCGCCGATACCAAAGCGCGCTCAAAGGAACAATGGGTAGCAAAATGTCTTCTGATCGAGATCACTGCGCAACATGCAACGAAAAGAGCCCGCACTGGGGCGGGCGTAAATGTACTCGTTGCAACGGTAGGTCGGGGGCATCTTTCCTCAAGCGTTTTGCAGAACGCTACGGCGAAGCGGGTGGCCTAAAACCGCTTACTTTGCCGATGTTTCACCGGAACCAAGATCGGCGCCCGTAACCGGATCGAGATCCGTGCGTGAGGCAGTTCTGGCCGCCATGGCTTTCAGCGTTTCGACGTCCTCTGCACTAACTTTGACCTGTGCAGTGCCGTCACCGCCATCCACGGCAGGTTGTGGCGACTCGTCGAATTCCCACTCAGGGCCTTCGTTCCACGGGCCCCGCTGGTCGTCGCCTTTTGAAAAGTCGTAGTACACATTTGCAAATTTTCCCACGCCGGGTAGCTTGCCCTGGGGAAAATTCGGCTGGATCGCATGCAGCGCCTTCTCAAACGACTTCTGGTGGGCAATCTCGCGGGTCATCAGAAAACCCAGTGCTTCGCGGATACCGGCATCGTCGGTCACATTAATGAGGCGCTCGTAAACGATCTTTGCGCGCGCTTCGGCAGCTATGTTTGAGCGCAGGTCGGCGGTTGGCTCGCCGATGGTATCAATGTAGGCCGCACTCCACGGGATGCCGGCCGAATTGGTCAGCGCCGGTCCGCCACCGTATAAGAGTGCCGTAGTGTGGGAATCGTTGCCGCCCCCAGTCAGCGACCGGTACAACTCGGCCCCTTCTTCCGCCGCCTCTGCGAGTTGCCCTTTGGCGCCCTTGTTCAGCATCGCGACGATAGAGCCGATGACTTCAAGATGACTGAGTTCCTCCGTGGCGATGTCGAACAGCAGGTCCTTGCGGCCGGGATCGTCTTCGGCGACAGCCTGGGTGAAATAGCGGCATGCGGCGGCAAGTTCCCCTGCGGACCGCCAAATTGCTCGAGTAGCAGGTTTGCCAGGCCCGGATTAGGCGTTGCGACGCGCACGGTGTACTGAAGACGCTTGTTGTGAGCGAACATGGTGAACTCCTTCGGACAAAGCCGATCCATACACCTCTGCTGGAAAGAGATGGACATCGGCTGGATCTGACCGAACGGCGCTGAGGTCGACCGACCGCAGCGCACCCGGGTGGGCGTTCGGATCTCGGAACGAGGGTTCCGGCGGATAGCGGGGCGAGAACCGCTGTTGACATCGTCGCCCGGCCTGATTAGCACATGCCGTGCCGCGACGTGCATTCAGGCCCTAACCTAACGCTGGGCCATGCTAAGCGGCCGGCGGAAAAATTCGTTAACCGATAGAACAGTGGCTGCAAGCCTCCTGTCGCTAAGGCCGCGGAAAGCCTCAACGGTGTCGGCCTTCCTGATTGTTCCGCCAGGCACGTTCGATGCGCGATCACATTGACTGGGATTCGATGATGCCCGGCAGCGCGGCTTGGTCGGTCGACGATCAGTTACGTGGTTTGGTTCCCACTGTGTTTGAGACAATGGAGAAAAAAATGGCAGGCGGTCCAAAGCAGCAAAACGCGACTCGCGTGTCCGAAAGCCGCATCGATAGCGCGGTCGAGGCAACTTTCCCCGCCAGTGATCCGCCTGCTATCGGCGGCGCGACTCGTGTCGGAGAAAATCCGGCGGAGCGCGACGATCGCCACAATCGAGTTCGTCATCGCGCGTACCAGTTGTGGGAGCAAGCGGGCGCGCCTGACGGCCATACCGACGAATACTGGCACAGGGCCGAAGCAGATACCGCCGAAGCGCGGCGCGGCGCCTCATCCGTCGGTAACGACCAGAAGTAGCCGCAACGAAGCGCAGGTTGAGGCAGCCCATCGGCGCGGAGAAATTCATGACGCTTGACGAGATCTATGCCCGAATATGGGATTGTCTGCGCCGCGCGGCGGCTGATGCACCGCAGGAAGCACCCTCCTTCGTGACGATGCAGGCGGCGACCGTCGGTATCGACGGCGCGCCGAGCGTGCGCACGGTGTTACTTCGCGATGTGAGCGAACCGGAGGGCCTGATCTCGTTCCATACGGATCGGCGGTCGCCAAAGCTCGCCGAACTGGTCAAAGAGCCGCGCATCGCGCTCGTCGGCGTGGATGCCCGGCACAGTCTGCAGATCCGCTTAGCCGGTACGGCGGGAATTGTGCTCGACGATGCGGCGCGTCGGCTCGCCTGGATATCGAGTCCTGATCACAGCCTGATAGTGTATCGAACCACGATTGCGCCCGGCACGCGGATCTATGATCCCGACGATGCGTTTGGTGCCGACCACATCGGTGACGAGGCCGATGGGTTTGCCAATTTCTGCGTTGTGAAAGTGCGCCTGGACTGTCTCGAATGGTTGAAGCATTCGTCGAATGAGCGTCATGAACGGGCGCGTTACATTCGAGTGGGAGGCGCGTGGGAGCCGACCTGGATTGCGCCGTGACGGACTTCAATTGCGCGCACGCGTGGCCGCTCCGCTCGAGCGTGTCGAGTCGGCACAAAACCAAGCTAATGCAGGTGTGTCTGGGAGCGACGGGGCGGCTCCTCGCGTGTACGCCACCAGTAACGGTTCGCCCACGAACTGTTTGATGAACTGGAGTCGTAATGCCGCCTGTGGCAGCCAGTTCGGCTTTGTCCGTAACGGGCGATTCGGCGGCGTCGGTGCGAGCGTCACTGGCGACGCGGGGCCGCCATGGACGGCGCTTGTGTCGTCTATGGAAGATGATGCCCGCCCGTCACGCCATAGATTTCGCCCGTGACGAAGCTCGATTCCTGCGAAGCCAGCAACACATAGACCGGCGCAAGTTCCGCAGGTTGGCCGGGCCGCTTCATGGGCGTTTCCGCGCCGAACTGCTCCACCTTTTCCTGCGGCTGCCCGCCGCTCGGTTGGAGCGGCGTCCAGACCGGCCCCGGCGCGACTGCATTCACGCGAATGCCGCGCGACGCGACCTGTTTCGCGAGCGCATGTGTGAACGCGGTGATTGCAGCCTTCGTCGACGCGTAATCGAGCAGACCCGGACTCGGCTGGTAACTCTGTATCGACGAGGTATTGATGATCGTCGCGCCTGGCGGCATGTGCGGGAGGGCTGCTTTGCACAGCCAGAACATTGCGAAGACATTGATGCGGAACGTCGCCTCGAATTGCTCGGTTTCGAGATCGGCGATCCGTTCGACATAGTGCTGCTTACCGGCCACATTCACGAGGACGTCCACACCGCCGAGTTGCGCGATGCTGTCTCGCACGAGGTGCTGGCAGAAGCCTTCGTCGCCGATGTCGCCAGGCAGGGCGATCGTATTCGCGCCGGCCGATTGAGTGAGCGCTATCACCTCCTGCGCATCGCGTTCCTCGCTGGGCAGATAGTTGAGGGCCACGTCGGCGCCTTCGCGCGCGAAAGCGATCGCTACCGCGCGGCCGATGCCGCTGTCCGCGCCGGTAATCAGCGCGCGCCGTCCCCTCAGGCGTCCGAATCCCTGATAGCTAGCCTCGCCATGATCGGGCCGTGGCGTCATCTCCTGAGCGAGCCCCGGAGCGGGTTGTGGCTGGCGTTCGAAATCCGGCGCGGGATACTGCTTCGTCGGATCCTGCATCGTGTACTGGTTCAGGGTCGGTGGCATGGTTGGCTCCTTCAGGTGAAAGGCGTGGAATGACGGAAAGCGAATTGACGCTTACTCTGCGCAACTCGCGTTCCGTCATGCGGTCTCGCCTTCGTCTTCACAAACCATAGGCTGCCCGCCCAGCCCTCTCGCAGATGCGCGCCGCGGCGCAGCAGGCGATCGCGTCAACGTCGAAGGATTCATGCCCCCGACGGTCAGTCAGGCAGGTTTGCGTCTTGCGCAGATAGACGCATCGATCCCGCGAGCAACGCAAGAGGAGAGCGTCCAATGGCCAGCGCAACCGTAAGCGATTTCATCGTCGAACGTCTGCACCAGTGGGGTGTACAGCGACTGTTCGGCTATCCTGGCGACGGTATCAACGGCATGTTCGGCGCCTTGCAGCGTGCCAAAGGCAAGATGGATTTCGTGCAGGCGCGTCACGAGGAAATGGCCGCATTCATGGCGAGCGCCCATGCAAAATTCAGCGGCGGGCTTGGGGTCTGCATCGCGACATCGGGGCCGGGCGCCGCGCATCTGCTCACGGGTCTCTACGATGCGCGCCTCGATCACATGCCGGTGCTGGCGATCGCGGGACAGCAGGCGCGCTCGGCGCTGGGCTCGCACTACCAGCAGGAACTCGATCTCGTGTCAATGTTCAAGGACGTGGCCGGCGCCTATGTGCAGCAGCCGAGCGTGGCTGCGCAGGTGCGCCATGTGGTTGACCGCGCCGTGCGCATCGCGTTGTCTCGCCGCACGGTAACCGCCATCGTGCTGCCGAACGATCTCCAGGAACTCGAATACGAAGCGCCGCCGCGCAAGCATGGCACGGCGCACTCCGGGGTCGGATACGCCGCGCCCGAAGTCCTGCCGCGTCAGGAGGATCTACAGCGCGCGGCAGATGTGCTCAACGCCGGGCATCGCGTGGCGATGCTGGTGGGCGCAGGCGCGCTGCAGGCCACTGACGAAGTGATCGCCGTGGCCGAACGTCTGCATGCGGGGGTAGCCAAGGCGCTGCTGGGCAAGGCCGTCGTGCCTGACGACCTGCCTTGGGTGACCGGCTCGATCGGACTGCTCGGCACGAAACCGACCGACGAGATGATGTCGTCGTGCGATACCTTGATGATGGTGGGATCGGGCTTTCCGTACGCCGAATTTTTGCCGAAGGAGGGCGATGCGCGCGCGGTGCAGATCGACATCGACGCGGGCATGTTGAGCCTGCGCTATCCGATGGAAGTCAGCCTCGTCGGTGACAGCGCGGCCACGCTGCGCGCGTTGCTGCCGCTGCTCGAACAGAAGAGCCAGGAGAGCTGGCGCAACCGCATCGTGCACGCGAACGAGCGCTGGCAACGCGTGCTCGACGAGCGTGCGCAGGCGCCGACTGGCGGCAAGGTAAATCCGCAGCGTGTGGTGACGGAACTGTCGCCGCGGCTGCCCGATGGTGCGATCGTCACGAGCGACTCCGGCTCGTGCGCGAACTGGTATGCGCGCGATCTGAAAATTCGCCGCGGCATGATGTGTTCGCTGTCGGGCGGGCTGGCGTCGATGGGCGCGGCGGTGCCGTATGCCATCGCCGCGAAATTCGCGCATCCGGGGCGGCCGGTGATCGCGCTGGTCGGCGACGGTGCGATGCAGATGAACAATATGGCCGAACTGATCACGGTCGCGAAGTACTGGCGCAACTGGGCCAGCCCGTGCTGGATCTGCGCGGTCTTCAACAACGAGGATCTGAATCAGGTCACCTGGGAGCAGCGCGTGATGATGGGCGATCCGAAATTCGAGGCCTCGCAGGATATTCCGAACGTGCCGTATCACCGATTCGCGGAATTGATCGGCCTGACCGGCATTTACGTGGATGACGCCGAACAGATCGGCGACGCCTGGGAACAGGCGCTGGCCGCGCCGCGTCCGGTTGTGATCGAGGTGAAGACCGATCCCGAGGTGCCCCCGCTCCCGCCGCATGTGACGCTCGATCAGGCTCGCCATTTCGCGACGACGCTGATGCAGGGCGACCCCGGCGAGCGCGGCATCATCGCCAATACGGCGCGGCAGGTGGTGGCGTCGGTGCTGCCGGGCAAGAAGTGACCAGCTGGCTCGACGGGGAGACGCTCGCGACTAGCGGAAAGGTGTGGTCAATGGCCGCAGCGCGGGCGCGGGCCGGTCGTCGTCGAAACTCTCGCACGGTTCAACGCGTCCTTGCCGCGTAACGTACTTGGCCCGTGCACGGTGGAGGGCTAGCGGTGCGACACAGCGTGCGCAGCGCGAGATTGCCGCCTCCTTCGCGCCGGCGGATCGCCCGGCCGCACCCTTCGTTTCCGCAGCCTTCTTCGCCGCTGCCGAGCGATTCACGGCCGGACGGTCCGCCGCGCTTTTCGTCTGCCTGAACACAGCAGCGGGCGACGCTCGCGCCTTGCTCTCTTTCTTCAGCGTGTCGTGCGCGAGCGCTTCGCTTTCGACTCGGCGCTGACGGGCGCTTGCTCGCCCCTACTGGCGGCGCGGTCTAGGGTGGCCCGCTTGCGCGTCCCCTCGCTGGCGCCGCTTTTCGACACTCTCAACGATGGCGGGAGATCCACGCCCGCGCGGCGCGCCTTCGACAGCCCGATCCCGATTGCCTGCTTCGCCGAGCGGACGCCCGAAGGCCAGAACGACAAGCGCAAGAGCGCCGCGCAAAAGGCGCTGCCGACGATCGAAGAGCACTATCGGATGTCGCAGACGCTGGCGAAAAAATTAGGCGCGAAGACGAACTGATCGCGGCACTCGGTTGCGCGCGAACGTGGTGGTCTTCAGGCATCCAAAATGCGCCTATGCAGCATCGGTGATCGCTCGGCGACGAGCGCGTGCCGCGTTTCGCTTAGTTTGCTCCGGCTCCTCTCTCTGGCGTCCGAATGTCGAGCCAAGCCCGATATCATGGAGTTCGCGCACAATGAAGAGCGCTATCTGTCGGCGTGTCTCGACGCGGTACGCTGCGCGATGGCGCATCCGTTGCTGGGTGGCGAACCCGTAGAGACGGTCGTGGTGCTCGATGCCTGCACGGACGGTTCCGCGCGGTATGTTATGCAATCCGGCTGCGACGCGCTGATCGTCGAGGCGCGTAATGTCGGCGCGGCGCGCTCTGCCGGCGCCCAGGCGATGATCGCGCGCGGTGCGCGCTGGCTGGCGTTTACTGACGCGGACAGTCGCGTTGCGCCGGAATGGCTGGTCGCACAACTCGCGCTGTGCGCGGAGGGAGCCGATGCGGTATGCGGCTGCGTCAGCGTGGACGACTGGAGTATGCATTCTCCCGCATTGGCCACGCACTGGTCTCGGCACTACCGCGATGCTGATGGCCATCGGCATGTACATGGCGCGAATCTTGGGGTCAGCGCGCACGCCTATGTCCGCGCGGGTGGTTTTCCCGCGCTGGCGTGCGGTGAAGATGTCGCATTGGTGGATCTGTTGATCGCGACGGGGGCGAATGTCGCGTGGAGCGCTGCGCCCCGCGTGAGCACGAGCGGACGATTCGACGCCCGGGTCAACGGTGGTTTCGGCACGACGCTAGCGGCGTGGGCGAGCCAGTTGAGCGATCGGCAAGATAACAGCGAGGACGACAGCGAACCTTCGATCGCGCTATAAAGGGTATGCCGATGCTGGTTTCTGGCTGCGCGCCGTTCAGGTGAACAGCGCGTTCTCGCTCTCGACGTTGTGCGGCGCCGGAGAGCCAGCAGCAAATTGCGGCGCGAATGTGCACGGGGCGGACCGAAACGAATTGCCAAAGGGAGCGTATTTTCCCTCAACCGAAGCTTCAGGCGTCGCGCTCTATACTTGCCATGACGAAATCGCAGGCTTCCTCTGTCACTGAATCGCGCCCTGCGCCCGAGACGCCCCCGTGGAATGGCTTCGTCCGGGTCCGCGGCGCGCGCGAACATAACCTCAAGAGCGTCGATCTCGATGTCCCGCGCAATGCGCTCGTAGTGTTCACCGGCGTATCCGGTTCCGGCAAGTCGTCGCTTGCATTCGGCACGTTGTACGCAGAAGCGCAACGGCGCTATTTCGAATCCGTCGCGCCCTACGCGCGGCGCCTGATCGAGCAGGTCGGCGCGCCCGATGTGGACGCCATCGAAGGTCTGCCGCCCGCCGTCGCATTGCAGCAGCAACGCGGCGCGCCGAACGCGCGTTCTTCGGTGGGCAGCGTGACGACGCTGTCGAGCGTCGTCCGCACGATGTATTCGCGCGTGGGCAGCTATCCGCCGAAACAGCCGATGCTGTACGCCGAGGATTTTTCGCCCAATACAGTGCAAGGCGCGTGCACGACCTGTCACGGACTGGGCCGCGTGTACGACGCAACCGAGCGCTCGATGGTCCCCGATGACTCGCTGACGATCCGCGAGCGCGCGATTGCCGCGTGGCCGCCCGCGTGGCACGGGCAGAATCTGCGCGACATCCTCGTTACGCTGGGTTATGACGTCGACACGCCGTGGCGCGATCTGCCCAGGCAGGATCGCGACTGGATCCTGTTCACCGACGAACAACCGACCGTGCCGGTCTATGCGGGATTCACGCCGAAAGAGACGCGCGCCGCGCTCAAGCGCAAGACGGAGCCCAGCTATCAAGGGACGTTCTCCGGCGCGCGTCGCTACGTGCTGCATACTTTCGCGAGTACGCAGAGCGCCTTGATGAAGAAGCGCGTGTCCAAGTACATGATCAGCAGCGTATGCCCCACGTGTAACGGAAAACGCCTGAAGCCGGAGGCGCTTTCGGTGACTTTTGCGGGTCTCGACATTGGCGAACTGTCCCAACTGCCGCTCGCGCGGCTCGCGTCGTTGCTCGAACCCGTGTCGCGCGGCGACTGGCCGTTCGAACAGGCGAAAAAGGTCGGGGCAGCGCTCGACCGCGAGGCGCGCGGCGCAGCAATGAAGCGCCGCGTCGCTGCTGGAGGAGCCAGGCATGGATCCGCGCCGGACATGCGGCGCACGCCCAATCTTTTGGAAGAAAAGCGCGTGGCCGCGCAACGGCTCGCGATCGAATTGCTCGATCGAATCAAGACGCTGATCGATCTGGGTCTGGGATATCTCTCGCTCGACCGAGCCACGCCGACACTCTCTTCGGGCGAGTTGCAGCGACTGAGGCTAGCGACACAACTCTCGTCCCAACTGTTCGGTGTCGTTTATGTGCTCGACGAGCCATCGGCAGGGCTGCATCCGGCCGATGGCGATGCGTTGCTCGAAGCGCTGCAGCGCCTCAAGGCCGCAGGTAATTCGCTGTTCGTCGTCGAACACGATCTCGGCGTGATGCGGCAAGCCGACTGGCTGGTCGATGTCGGGCCGAACGCGGGCGAAGCAGGGGGCGAAGTGGTCTACAGTGGACCGCCGGACGGACTCTCACAGGTGACCAGTTCACATACGCGTCGGTATCTGTTTTCGGACGACGATGCCCGGCAAACGGGTACCGCGTTGCAGCGCCGCGAACCGTGCTGCTGGTTGCGGCTACAGGGCGTCACGCGCAACAATCTTCATCAATTGGACGCAGCTTTTCCGCTCGGCTGCCTGAGCGTCGTGACCGGCATTTCGGGTTCCGGAAAATCGAGCCTCGTGAGCCAGGCACTGCCGGACCTCGTCGCCGGGTATCTGGGTCGCGACGCCGATGCACCCGATGAGGAAGAAGAGGCCGATCCGTTGCTCGCCACCGGGAACGCCACCACTGAAGGGCGAATTGTCGACGGCATGGAGCGCATTCGTCGGCTGGTGCGTGTCGATCAGAGGCCGATCGGCCGTACGCCGCGATCGAATCTCGCCACATACAGCGGAATGTTCGACCATGTCCGCAAGCTGTTTGCGCAGACGCCTGCGGCGCGCAAGTGTCGTTACAGTGCCGGACGATTTTCGTTCAATGTTGCTCAGGGCCGCTGCCAGACCTGCGAGGGTGAAGGCTTCGTGATGGTCGAACTGCTCTTCCTGCCGAGTGTCTACGCTGCCTGTTCGACCTGTCACGGCAGTCGCTACAATCCGCAGACGCTCAAAATCCGCTGGCGCGAACGCACGATCGCTGATGTGCTTGCGATGACGGTGGATCGTGCGTGCGAATTTTTTGCGGGCGAGGCGCAGATCATGCGATCGCTCGACGTACTGAGTGCGATCGGCCTTGGCTATCTGCGACTTGGGCAGCCCGCTACGGAGCTTTCGGGTGGCGAGGCACAGCGCATCAAGCTCGCCACCGAGCTACAGCGCGCGCAGCGCGGTGATACGCTCTATATCCTCGATGAACCGACTACGGGTCTTCATCCGGCCGATACCGATCGACTGATGAAGCAGTTGAACGGCCTTGTCGATGCGGGCAACACGGTCATCCTTGTCGAGCACGACATGCGCGTGGCCGCCGGATGCGACTGGTTGATCGACGTGG
Organism: Paraburkholderia tropica; assembly: GCF_014171495.1. Taxonomy (NCBI): domain Bacteria; kingdom Pseudomonadati; phylum Pseudomonadota; class Betaproteobacteria; order Burkholderiales; family Burkholderiaceae; genus Paraburkholderia; species Paraburkholderia tropica. Next base: position 18,315 of record NZ_CP049137.1, on the reverse strand, counting down.
GACCGGGCGCGGGCGAGGACGGAGGACGGATTGTGGCCGCGGGCGTGCCAGAAATGGTTGCACGTCAGCAGCGAAGTCCGACCGCGCGCTATCTGCGGGAAGCGCTGGCTTTGAAGGATGCGCCGTGAGGGATGCGTTAGGTTGACCTCACCAACTACAAGCGCTCAGGGCTTTTTGGTGTCCCGCGCTGCGTGTTCAATGTCACCGATGATCTCGTGCGTCCGAGGAGCCTGTGGCGTTGGCTGACTATGCGATCACGTCCCTGCAAAATTGCCTACGGCCTCGCATGCGCGAGAAGGGAGTTCACTTTCAGTGGTGGTGAGTCATCCCGAAAGGGCGGACCGGGCTCGAACGACCGGATCACGTCTGGTTCAAAGATCAGGCAGTAGGTGCTACCACCATATTGAAAAAAGCCAAGTTCGCTTCCCTTAACCACATGCTGTCCTGGTGTGACGGCGATGCGGCACGACGATACTTCGGCCATACCGACGAACGCGCAAGCGATGTTGCCAAGCGCGGGCTCGTCGGCTTCGATCACGATGATCGCGCGTGCCGCGGTGGCGGTGGTGTAGCCCTGCGAATCGTTCAGTCCGCGTGCATCGGTTCCTTCGCGTTCGAGTTCCGAATAATAAGTGCCATCTACGTTGTACGCTTCGCGAATTGTCCCCGCGACCGGGGCATGCCAACGGTGGTAGTTGAAGGCGCTAAGGTAGCCCTGATAAACGCTGCCGCCGACGAACCGCTCGACCACGTTTCGATCCGTCCCCGCGAGAATTTCGCGTAGCGAATACGGCTGCGCCTTGATCCAGAAGCGATCGTGCAGCTGGCAGTCCTCGCTCACGTCATAAGGCGACGCTTCGCAGGCGTTGACGATCACGGCGGGATTGGACGGCTCATGGACGGGCCTTGCGTCATCGCGCAAACGCCGCGTGAAAAAGTCGTTCCACGATGCAAATCCCCAATGCTGTTGCGTGCGATCGCAGAGATAATCGGAGAGCTGCATTTTGTGCTGCGCGCGCTCGCTGAACCATCCGTCGGGTTCGGCGGTCGTGAGATGGGTGCGCGAATGCGGACCGCTCAAAAAGCCGCACCAATGTGTGAGGAGCTTGCGCAGTTGTGCATTGAAGGCGGGGTCGCGAAACACCGCGTAGCCCGACGGCATGCACATTGGCCAGTCGAGCACCAGATTGAGTGGCGTGGCGACTGGCACGGTGGCGTTAAACGGCGGTGCGTAGCCCATCAGATAATCGACGATGCAAATCAATTCGTCGAAATTGGCGTAAGCGGTTTCGAAGCCCGCGGCAAGCGCTTCGTCGATTGCTCGCGAGAGATTCATGCGCAGCACGCTATCGCCCTCAACCAGCGCCTGAAGCTCGCACGCGACGCCCGTCATCGGCTCGCTTCGGCCGCGCTCGCGCGCCGCTTGCGCGAGCCTGCGCCGGAATGCCACGGCAGCTTCTTCCTGTTGCGGCATCCAATTGCCAAGCCGGCGCTTGGGCTGCATGTTCGCTCCGCTGGAGCGGCGAATGTCCGGCACTGTGTGCATGGAGTCTCCTGCGACTTCCGTAGGTAGGTCAGAGGCGTGACGAGGGTGGTCGCATTGCGCATGCCTGTCCGAAGAAGCGATGTAGTGCGGCCGGATTGGAAACGTCTCGAAGGCATCGACGCGGAGCGAGGTCCTACGAAGTTTCTCATCCTCGATATCAATACGGCTGAATGAAGGACGACGCTTGCTCGGTATTCGCTGTCATTTCAGTTCGCCGGGCAGGTAGTTGGTCCACTCGTCGGCGGCTTTGCCGGCGCTCACTTCGGCATGCGCGTGGTCTTCTTCGCGACCAGCAGTTTGTTACTGCTCGTCGCGCTCAAAAAAAAGGCCGCGAATGGCGGCCAAAAGTTCTGCATCGAGCAACCTGAGCAGAACCTGAGAGAGATGACTTGCGTCGCGTTTCGGACGTGTGGACGATAGCATTGCCGGTATTGCTACGCGCGTTTCGCCACGGTTCGTAAGACCGGGATGCTATGCCTGCAGCTTGACATTCGCACTTTTTTCGCGCTGCGGATCCGGGACATCGCCGCAGTTCTGGAACAGAGCCGAGACGTCGTTCGCCGGCATCGGTTTACCGAACAGATACCCCTGCGCGAAATCGCAGGGCTGGGTGCAAAGCCACCGAAACACGTCTTCGTCCTCGACACCTTCAGCGGTTGTCTTGATTTGCAGGCTACTCGCAAGTCCCAGGACTGCAGACACAATTTTTTCGTGTCCGGCTATCTTCCAGTCGAGGAACGAGCGGTCGACCTTGATCTTGTCGATCGCAAGGTGAGTCAGGTGATAGATCCCGGAATAGCCGGTCCCGAAATCGTCGAGCGCAACCCTTATGCCCCATGACCGCAGCTTCAAAAGGTTGTCCCGGACCACCGAGAGCTTGGATACAAGCGCGTGTTCCGTAATTTCAATTTCCAGCCTGGCTGGCGCAAATCCAAGCTCGATAATTTCGTCATACAGCCGGTCTGCGAAACCCGCATCTTCGAGCATCGACGCCGTGACGTTGATTGCAAGTACCAGCTCATCAGGCCATTGCGCCGCGCAGACGATTGACCGTTTTAACAACAGAAACGTCATTTCCGGGATGAGGCCGAGGCGATCGAGGACGGGAACAAATTCCGTCGGCATCTGGAGGCCACGATGAGGACAACGCCAACGGGCCAGGATCTCGAACCCAACGACTGTTCGGCCAGGCAGGTTGACGACTGGCTGAAAAAACGGTTCTATCCGGCCTAGTTTCAGCGCAAGTATGAGATCGCTTTCAAACTCGCTATCAGGCTTCTCGGCGTCCTCGTAACTCGGATCATAGAAGTGAAACGTAGCGCGCCCGGCTCTCTTTCCCCGGTACATCGCATGGTCAGCACAATGCATGAGCGTGTCGGGGTGCACGGCATCGATAGGCGCGATACTTATCCCGATGGTCGCACCTACCACGATCTTGTTTGTCAGCGATTCTAGTGGGGTAAAAAAGCTGGTCAGGATACGCTTTGCTAACGCAGAGAGACTCCGCTTGTTATCGTCGTCGACGAGTAACGCGAATTCGTCCCCGCCAATTCGGGCCACACAAGTCTTCGATTGAAGCCCGATATCGCTGAGGCGCTGCGCAACCTCACATAGCACCTTGTCGCCAACCGCATGGCCATGGCTGTCGTTAATGCTTTTGAACCTGTCGAGGTCGATAAGAAAAATGGCAGCGGTGCAAGGCGTCCTCTCTAGCGCGGCAGCTAGTTGCTCATGGAATACGCGCCGATTAAGCAGCCCCGTAAGTGGATCGCGTCTTGCGAGCTCATTGCTTAACGCCTGCTCGCGTCGTAAAGCCAGATATCCGTCTTTCTGGATGCGCAATGACCTACCCAGCCAGATTGAGGGGATGATCAGCGCGATGGCGGCGAATGCCGTTGATGTCAGGATGAAGCGCCACCGCTCGGCGGACTCAAAAGATTGCTCGTAGTCGATGCCAAGCGCATGCATCATCCAAACCTCAAGCTTGAATTCCCAGGCGCAGGATAATGCAAAGACCGTCGCGAGCACCGTCGCAATTAAAATCCCTACGTGTCGGTATATTTTCCGTGGAAGAGGACGCATGTCAGATGAAGCCGTGATTACCTCATCATGTTATCGGCACGCACACACATCACTGTAGTGCGGAAACTCCGAGTGGTGCCATCTTATGCTCTTTGCGTCACGACGGCGTCAGTCAAGCCAAGCTCAACGGCGAGGCTTTGTTGACCTCGTCGGCGTGGCGCGCTCGCGATCTCTTCAAAGAAAAAAATGGCCGCTGATATGCGGCCAAAAGTTCTGCGTGGAGCGAGCCAAAACAGAACCTGAGAGACGTAGTTCGCGTCGAAATTAGGACGCGAAAAAAGCGCGATAAAAAGTGCCGGTTTGCGCCAGCACAAGCCGTGAATCTTCGGGGATGAAACTACGGCGGGGAAAGGGATTTGGTGACAGTGCAGTTAACTGATTGGTACAAATTGTTGCGTAAGGTAGAGCCCATAAGCTTAAGGGACGCTTAAGCGGCGACGCCCAACGTGAAGAAAATTTCGGGCGCGATGGCAAAAAGATGTCACGCACGGCGGGCGCCGCCCTTGGCAAACTTCCGATATCGACCCAACTCAGCCGCTCGACGCCGAGTTACGGGAACGGCGGCTTTCGTGTTCAAACCAGTCCGCACTTGCCGTCGATCGGGCAATGTGTGCGGATTCTTTGGCAGGCGATTGATTCCTCTGCTATCCGTTTTGGCTCCGCGACATCAGACAATCTCCGAGGCCCAGACGCAGAGTTCACTTAACCCTGCGTAAAAGAAAACAGGTATGATGATTGCGCTCGACCATGCGCCCATGCCGATGCCCGCGCCATCTACCACGTGTTGAAGTTCAACCCCGTTCCCCGCTTCCGATCCTTCCTTTTCCGTCGCGCCCCGGTCTGGGCAGGCGGCCGCGTGCGCAATATCTCGGCCGCCTGCGCAGTTGTCACCGGAGTCTGCGTGATGCTATCCGCCGCGGCGTTGGGCGAACGATATGCGGACGGCGTGATTCGCTTTCGCGAACACCTCATCGCCCGCGATATGGTCAACTCGATCGAGCGCATCCTTCGTTATGTGGTATCGAATCAGCGAGAGGCGCTTCGCCGGTTGCCGGGCCAGCCTTGCGAAACCGTGGCGAAAGAGCTCGCCGAACTCAAGACGTATGTGCGTTATGTACGCGGTGTCAACCTGGTCGCGAACGAACACCTCTACTGCTCGTCCGCGTTGGGGCCGATGAACGTCGCATTGTCGGCTTACATCCCAACCGGGCAATGCCAATACGGCTTGAGCCTTAACCGTGGCACCCCTTATCAGCCCGACATCCCGGTGCTTCCGGTTTTTCGCCCGACGGCACCCGGTACCGGTCTGTTGTATGTAATCGAAGCTCCATACATCGCAGACGTCCTCGCGCACGGTGTGAGTTACGGTGCAGGCAAGGTGATGCTGTCTGTTGCCGGATCCGGTTCGATTGACGAACATGGCGTGTTTTCAGCCGCAACCGTTGCCTCGGCGTCGCGCTCGGGCAGGGGGGCTGCATCGGCTGATTTTCCCTTCACCGTGACTGTGACGGCGTCGCCCGCTTTTGTGTCGCAGGTGCGCTGGAAGTATGGCGCGATCAGTTGTGCGATGGGGTTGCTGCTGGATCTTCTAATTGCCGCAGCGTACTTGGTTGCCTTTGCTCCGCGGCGGTTGTTGCTGTCTGCCGTCCGGCAAGGCCTCGGGGCCGGGCAGTTCTGTATGGTATATCAGCCACTCGTCGACATCCCGACCCGCCGTATCGTGGGTGCTGAAGCCTTGATCCGCTGGACTCATCCCCGCTGGGGGCCGGTCACCCCTGCGGTCTTCATGACGGAAGTCGAGTCGAGCAACCTTATCGGCGACGTCACCCGTTTTGTACTTCAACGGACGGAGGCCGATATGCATGCGATGAATGACAACGCGCCGTTTCGAATCGCGATAAACGTGGCGCCGATGGACCTCGAGCGCAAAGAGTTTGTAGCGGAGGTGCTGGCGCTCACGGATCGGCTACCCAAATCAACAATTCTTGTGCTCGAAATCACTGAGCGTTTCCTGCTGGCTCGAAATCCCGGAGTCCGGAATGTCTTTGCGACGCTGCGCGAGCGTGGCGTGCGGTTCGCGCTCGACGACTTTGGTACGGAGCATAGCAATCTCGATGTACTTGGCCAATTTCCGTTCGACTTTGTAAAGATCGACCGCCAATTCATCTCGCAGATTGACAAAGGCGGTGAAGGTCTTATCGAAGCGATCACTGCGGTGGCAGCGCACTACGGCATGCAGGTCATCGCCGAAGGTGTCGAAACAGAAGCGCAGCACGAGGCGCTACGGCGACTAGGAATCTCCTTCGGCCAGGGGTACCTTTATCGACGGCCCGTGAGCGCCGAAGAAGTGTTTAGCGCTCGACACGCATCGGCGTTGGCCGCAGACGATGTGAACTGATTCGGCGTGCGATGCTGAGTGCCTGCACAGCCTCACGTGTGAATGACTGCTCTTTGGTGCGAAAGCGCCGCCTTGCCGCCCTGGCGAAGACGAGGGCCAGTGTCTCATCGGCCGTGAAGAGACGGAAAAAGCGAAGGCACCTTCGCTTCTCGCGAAAGTGCCCGTCACGACCTAAGCAGATCACACGCTAGTGCGCTAGTGCAGATGGCCGGCAACGCCAACAAATCACCGCATGCCGCCACTGGCGACGATGTGTTCACCCGTCAACCACCGTGCGTCGTCGGAGGCGAGAAAAACCGCAATCGATGCCACATCGTCCGGTCTGCCCACGCGTCCAAGCGGCGTCTGGCTGACCGCCGAACTCTCGAACTCCGAACCGATGACGCCGGCGCTTTGAGCGCCTTCGGTCACGATCACGCCCGGATTGATCGTGTTGACACGAATCTGCCGCGGGCCGAGTTCGCGTGCGAGCGCGCCGGTGATGGAGTCCACTGCGCCTTTCGTGCCGCTATAAACGGCGGTCGTGGCGGGCGTGAGCGTCGACACGACCGAACTGACATTGATGATGCTGGCGCCTTCGCCGAGATGTTGGACGGCGGCCTGCGTGGTGAGCAGCACCCCGAGCACGTTGATGTCGAACTGTCTGCGGTATTGCGCTTCCGTGAACGTTTCGATGGGTGCGAATTCGTAGACGCCCGAGTTGTTCACCAGGATGTCGAGTCGGCCATATGTTTCGATTGCCGCGTCGACGATGCCTTTTGCGTCGGCGGCCTTCGACACGTCGCCGCCCACAGCAATCGCCTTGCCTCCGGCCGCGGTGATGGCGGACACCACCTCATCCGCGCCCGTCTTGCTGCTCGCGTAGTTCACAACGACCGACGCGCCTTCGGCCGCGAGCGCCTTGGCGATGGCGGCGCCGATACCCTTCGATGCTCCGGTTACAACGGCAACTTTCCCTGCAAGCTTGCTCATGATGTTCACCTCGGTGTGAATGACGGGACAAAGCCGGTTTAGCCCGGCCACGACGAATTGCGGATCACCGAACAGAAATTCCCGCGATGGAAATGCGGTTCCTTGTCGGCGATGACGTCGGCCTTGACGTTGCCGAAGGTGGTCTCCGGTTTGTGTTTGATGCCGTCGTAGAAGGCCTGAATGATCTCTTCCTTGAAATGCGGCGGGCGCGGATGCGCGTGCGTTACAGCTTCGCGTTCCTCGTGGGAAAACTCGTGGTAGGTGAGTCCGAGCACGTCCATTTCGACGCCCGCCGTCACGAGCGCCACGATCGGATGCATATGGCGCGGAATGCCGGGTGTGGTGTGCAAGGCGATGGCTGTCCAGACGAGATCGATGTCGCCCTCGGAGATACCTCGCGCCGAAAGAAAGTCGCGGGCCGCATTGGCTCCATCGACTTCGAAGCGCTCGGTGGCGCTGCTGTACGCATTGGCGAGTCCTACGTCATGAAACATCGCGCCCGCGTACAGCAGTTCCGGATCGAATTTCAGGCCGAGGCGCACGCCCTCGAGCGCACCGAACAAATACACGCGGCTCGAATGATGAAAGAGCAGCGGAGTGGACGTGTCGCGCACGAACTCGGTAATTTCGCGTGCAAGTCGACTGTCGGGCACGGCGACATCCTGTACGAACTGTGACATGAGGTTTCTCCAATGGCCTGCTATTTCGTTTCAGTCGTCACGGCGAGTCGAGCCAACGCCTCACGAACACCCGCGCCATACTCGGGGTCCGCTTTCGAGCAATTGAGAATGTGGCGCTCCTGGATAGAAGCCTGAACGGAGGCCATCTGGCGCGCTGTATTGTCGAACAGCACCTGCTGCTGCGCTTTGCTCATCAGGCGAAACAGATCGCCGGGCTGAGCGAAATGATCCACGTCCACGCGATGGTCCCAATGCGCGGCGTCGCCTTCGATGCGTAGCGGCGGCTCGTGAAGCTCGGGGCGCACTTCCCACTCGCCGGCACTGTTCGGGTAGTAAGAAGGGGTGCCGCCGAGGTTGTCGTCGGTGCGCATGGCGCCGTCGCGGTGGTAGCTGTGCACGGGGCACTTCGGTGCATTGACGGGAATGTGATTGAAGTTCACGCCAAGCCGATATCGTTGCGTGTCGCCGTAAGAGAAGAGGCGCGCCTGCAGCATCTTGTCCGGCGAGAAGCCAATGCCGGGCACCACGTTCGCGGGCGAGAAAGCCGCTTGTTCGACCTCGGCGAAAAAGTTGCCGGGATTGCGGTTCAATTCGAGCACGCCCACTTCGATCAACGGGAAATCGCGTTTCGGCCAGACCTTGGTGAGATCAAATGGATTGAATGGCAGCGACCTGGCTTCATCGGCGCTCATCACCTGAATGAAGAGTGTCCAGCGCGGAAACTCGCCGCGCTCGATGCTTTCGTAAAGATCGCGGCCGTGCGTTTCACGGTCCTTGCCCACGAGACGTTCGGCTTCGCTATCGGTCAGATTTTCGATGCCTTGCTGCGTACGAAGGTGAAACTTCACCCACGTTCGCCGATTGTCGCGATCGATAAGACTGAACGTATGGCTGCCGAAGCCGTGCATGTGCCGGTAGCTGCGCGGAATGCCGCGATCGCTCATGACGATCGTGACCTGATGCAGTGCTTCCGGCAACAGCGTCCAGAAGTCCCAGTTGCTGTTTGCGCTGCGCAGTCCCGTGCGCGGATCGCGTTTGATCGCATGATTGAGATCGGGAAAGCGCAGCGGATCGCGGAAAAAGAACACAGGCGTGTTATTGCCCACGATATCCCAATTGCCTTCTTCGGTATAGAACTTGACGGCGAAGCCGCGGATGTCGCGCTCGGCATCGGCTGCGCCGCGCTCGCCGGCCACGGTCGAAAAGCGCAGGAATACCGGCGTGGTCTTGCCGATTTCCGAAAAGAGTTTTGCCCTGGTGTAGCGCGTGATGTCGTGCGTCACCGTGAATACGCCGTGAGCGCCCGATCCCTTGGCGTGCATGCGTCGTTCGGGAATGACTTCCCGGTCGAAGTGCGCGAGTTTCTCGATCAGCCAGATATCCTGCAGCAGCGCGGGACCGCGCGGCCCGGCCGTTTCGATGTTCAGATTGTCGACAACGGGCGCGCCCGTTGCGTGATCAAGACGCTTGGGCGTATCGCGATTTGTCATGCCACGACTCCAGAAAGGTTGTGCGGGACGGGCGCAGGACCGCAGCGTTCCGGGCTGGCGGACGAGCGAAGCTTTACGGGCAAATCAGCGTGCTATGTCTGCGGGCGCGGCGGGGCGAAACCGGAACGAAAAAGGTACGAAACCAGGACGAAACTGTCGCGCTGCGATGGCCACTCGATCGACGGGTGATGAGTGACAGTGGCATCGACTTGTCGATGTGAAGTAAGCGTACCCGTTGGGCGCGAGACCGATCTTGGATAAAACAACGATTCAATGGACGAACCGTGGGCGGTCATACGTACAGGCGGCACTCGCAGTATCGTGAAGACGAGCGGAGTCTGGCGCGCAGTGCGCCGGTGAAAATCGCGTGGATGCTAAAGCATCGATAACCACGCTCACGCGGACCCGCGCTAGCGGTTCTGCTGGCGCCACTCTTTCGGCCCACATCCTTCGAGGCGTGAAAACACCCGTGAAAAATGGCTCTGATCGAAAAATCCGCAATCGGATGCGATGGTTGCGAGGCTCGCATCGCTGTCCCGTAACAGCGATTTCGCGCGCTCGATGCGTCGTTTGAGCAGCCACTGATGGGGCGTGCTTCCGGTGGTCTGCTTGAATGCTTCCCCGAAGTAGCTCGTGGACAGATCGCACTGGCGCGCGAGATCGGCGATGGATGGATTGCCGTGCAGGTGCGCCGCGAAAAAATCCTCGATGCGCCGCATCTGCCACGGTGCGAGTCCGGAGCGGCGTGGCCGGGTCGAAGCATCGGCGCGGCCATAACGCGTGACGACATGCTCGCAAAAAGCGAGCGCGAGGTAATCGACGAATAGCGCACTCGTCAGGTCCGGCTGCTGGAGCACAGCCTGCAGCGTGTGAGACAGACGAAACAGTACCGGGTCGCTTGCGCCAAGATTCGGCTGCACCAGTCCGGCGATGCGCCGCCGTCTCTTTTGATCGGTGAATTCTTCGATCGCGCTTTGCGTGAGGTAGAGCCGCATGGTGTCGAACGGCATGTCGAGCCGGCGCGTCGGACTCGAACGCAGATCGAGCAGATAACAGCTACCCGGTCTGCACGACGCGGAAGCGTCGAGATCGCCGCTCGAATATCGGATGCCCGGATCGGGGCTCGAAATCAGCGGCATCTGAAAGACAAAGGCTTCTTCCGGATGCGGCGTAAGCGAGCGCCCCGGTTGCGGCCGGGTGTTTGTTAACCGTGTGAACGAGATCGGTTGCCCCTGGGAAAAAACACCGGCTCGCACGGTAGGCGCGTCCCGCAACAAAAACCGTTTGGCGAGGACGTCGTCTGCAATGGGCTGCCCGAAATCGATATGATTCTTTTCGTTCATTCACCGCGCCTTTGAGTGCGCCCACGCAGGCGTTTCGAGCCCTTGGCAGGCGACCGGTTCACAGGAAAGCAGGCCCAATTTAGCGCAGTTCGGTGAGCGCCGCGCGCGCCGTGTCGCGATGTGCTGGAGTGTGTCCGTTGGCGGCGGTCACGCGCGCCGCCATGGTGCAGCGACGCGCAATTCACGGCTTCGCGATCCTGCAATGTGGGCCGATTTCGTTGCGTGCTCCAGCACTGGGCGGATTCGTCAGCGAGACGACAGCGACGTGGGTGTCTGGAGCGAAGCCGGGTCCCAACCGCCGCCGAGCGCCTTGAACGTCGAGATCGCTGCACGCGCGGATTCCGTTTGAGCTTGTGCGCGCGCGTCGGCGGCCTGGAGCAGGGTTTCGTTGGCGTGCAATACGTCGATGAAACTCGCCGCGCCGCTCCGGTATGCGGTCATCGACGAATCCTTCGCCTTCGACAACGACGATTCCGCGTGCGAGAGCGTGGCCGCTTGCGACTCGCGATTCACCAATGATGAGAGCGAGTTTTCCACATCCTCGGTGGCGCGAAGGACGGACTGGCGATACGCCGCGAGCGCTTGCGCGTCCGCTCCTTTCGCCGCATTGACATCGGCGTTGATGCGCGCGAAGTCGAACAGGCGCCAGCGCAGCCCGACGAGCCCCGCCGCCTGGCTGGCGCCCCCCGAGAACAAGGTGCCGGCCGCGGCCGAAGTCGCGCTGCCGAGGAAGGCGTTCAGCGAGACGGTTGGGTAGTACTCGCTGATCGCCGCGCCGATGCGCGCGTTGGCGGCGGCGAGATGGCGTTCGGCGGCGATCAGATCGGGACGCCTTTGCAGCAGATCGGCCGGCGTGCCCATATCGGCGAGCGACGGCGCGACGGGAATCAAGGACGGCGGGCTCAACTCGGACCGATGCGTGCCCGGAGGCGTGCCCAGCATCACGTCGAGGGCGTTCGACGCCGCGTCCAGCGCCGCGTCGAGGACGGGCACGCTGGCCTGCACCTGGTCGAGCGCGCCTTGCGCCTGCTGAACCTGATAATCGGCGGCCGCGCCTTTCGAATACAGGAGCGTCACGTCCGCGAGCAGCGCCTGCTGCGTCTGCACCTGCCGGTTCGCGATATCGAGACGCGCCTGGAGGCCGCGTATCGTGACGTAGATGTCGGCGGTCTGCGCGGCGACGGCGAGCCGGGTGGCGGCGGCCGCCGCCTGCGTCGCGGCGTAATCGGCGAGCGCGGCTTCACGTTGACGCCGCAAGCCGCCAAAAATGTCGATCTCCCAACCGGCTTCCAGATTGGTTTCGTACTCGGTGCCCCAGCGCTCGTAACCCGGCGTGGCGTTGAGCAACTGGCCCACCGGCGTGTCGATCGATTGATAGGCCCGCGCCGCCGAGGCGGAAACCGAGGCAGCGGGAAGCAGAGCCGCGTTGGCCGTGCCGAGCCGCGCGCGCGCCTGATCGATTTGCGCCACGGCCTGAGCGAGGTCCAGATTCTGGGCCAACGCCTGCGAAACATAATGCGTGAGGAGCGGGTCGTTGAAGCTTTCCCACCACGCGGACAGATCGGCGACCGGCGTCTTTGCCGCGCTGGCGGACGGCGGCTGGGTGACATAGTGCTGCGCCAGCGGCGCATCCGGGCGGTGGTAATCGGGACCGACGGCGCAGGCGGAAAGGGCGGCGATGCCGGTCAGGAGAGCGGCTGACACAAGTGGGCGACGCAAAGACATGTTCATCTCGGAAGCGACAACGGTGAGGTAGCGGGCGTGACTGCCGGGCGTAAGTGCGGAGCGTCACTGCGTTGTGACCAATATACAATATGGTCACAAGTTGTCAACTGCCGGGTGAGGGACTAAGCTTGAGACATGAACAAGCCCATTCCCTCTGCCTCCCCGTCCCGTGGCCCCTCGGACCACGAAGTTCGTGCCCAGATCGTCGAAGCCGCAACGGAATACTTCAGTCGCTACGGCTATGAAAAGACCACGGTTTCCGACCTGGCGAAGGAAATCGGATTTTCCAAAGCCTATATCTACAAGTTTTTCGACTCGAAACAGGCGATCGGCGAAGTCATCTGCGCCAATCGGCTCGCCGCCATGATTGCGGCCGTCAGCGAAAACGTCGACGACGCACACAGCGCGACGGAGAAATTTCGCCGTATGTTCAAGACCTTACTGGCGTCGGGTAGCCAGCTTTTTTTCCAGGATCGCAAGCTCTACGATATTGCGTCCGTGGCCGCCGCCGCGCCCTGGCCGTCTGTCAAAGGCTATGAAGAACAGATTCGCCAACTCATCGCCGATATCCTTCGACTCGGCCGTGAAACCGGAGAATTCGAACGCAAGACGCCGATGGACGAGGCGGTGAATGCGCTCTTTCTGGTGATGAAGCCGTATTTCAATCCCTTGCTGCTCCAGTACAACCTCGATGCCGCCGACGAAGCAACGGGCCAGCTCGCGAGTCTGGTACTCAGAAGTCTTGCTCCATGAACCTGGCTGTGACTATTGACTAAAATGGTCACTGGAATAAGAATGAGGCCTCCTGTTCTTTGCGAGGGGCGACCTCATGTTCCGGCACCATCATTTTGTCTACACACTGAGCCTGGCTTCGCTCGTCCTCGCGGCATGCGGCGAGCGGGCCGCGACTGATCCGCGTACCGAGGCGCCGCTCGTGCGAACGAGCGCCGTTCACGGCGCGTCGGGCGCGAGCCGGTCGTTTTCGGGCGTCGTCGGCGCCCGGGTTCAGAGCGATCTCGGTTTCCGGGTTCAGGGCAAGGTTATCGAGCGTCTGGTCGATGCGGGCCAAACGGTCAGGCGCGGCCAGCCGCTGATGCGTATCGATCCGATCGATCTGGGATTGCAGGCTCGCTCGCAGCAGGAACTCGTGGATGCCGCCCAGGCGCGCGCCACGCAGACGGCCACCGACGAAGCGCGCTATCGCGACCTGGTTGCGGCGGGCGCGGTGTCGGCGTCGACCTACGAGCAGCTCAAGGCGGCCGCCGATGCCGCCCGGGCGCAGCTCGTCGCGGCGAAGGCGCAGGCGGTGCTCGCGAGCAACGCGTCCGGTTACGCGGTGCTCGTTGCGGATGCCGACGGCGTGGTGGTCGAGACGCTGGCGGAGCCGGGGCAGGTGGTCGCGCCGGGGCAGATCGTCGTGCGGCTCGCGCACGCCGGACCGCGCGAGGCGGTCGTCCAGCTTCCGGAGACGTTGCGTCCCGCACCGGGCTCGACGGCCGAAGCGACGCTGTACGGCGCGGGGACGAAGCCGGTGCCCGCCGCGTTGCGTCAGCTCTCCGATTCCGCCGACCGCCTGACGCGGACCTACGAAGCGAGATACGTGCTCGAAGGCGCGCTGTCGAATGCGCCGCTCGGCGCGACCGTGACGCTCGATCTTGCCGGCGATGCGGGCCAGGAGCAGGCCGCGATGGACGTGCCGGTCGGCGCGTTGTTCGATCCGGGCACGGGCACCGGCGTCTGGACCATCGATCGATTGCAGTCGCGCGCGAGCTGGCACAAGGTCCGCGTCACCGCTTTGAGCGACGACACGGCGACGGTGACCGGCGATCTTCGCGACGGCGACCAGGTCGTTGCGCTGGGCGCCCAGTTGATCCACGAAGGAGAACGCGTGCGCATCGCCCACGACGCGGTGACCACGGCGTCGACCTCCGGGGAAGGAGCGGCGCAATGAGCGGCTTCAATTTATCGGCGCTCGCGGTGCGCGAACGCTCGGTCACGCTGTTTCTGATCATTCTGATTTCCATCGCAGGCGTCGTCGCCTTCTTCAAACTGGGGCGTGCCGAAGACCCGCCGTTCACCGTCAAGTCGATGACGGTCATCACGGCCTGGCCGGGCGCCACGGCGCAGGAAATGCAGGACCAGGTGGCCGAGCCGCTCGAGAAGCGCATGCAGGAGTTGCGCTGGTACGACCGGACGGAAACCTATACGCGTCCGGGGCTGGCTTTCACCACCGTGACCCTGCTCGACAGCACGCCGCCCGCGGACGTACCCGAGGAGTTCTATCAGGCGCGCAAAAAACTCTCCGACGAAGCGGGCAGCCTGCCGCCCGGCGTAATCGGTCCGCTCGTCAACGACGAGTATTCCGATGTCACTTTCGCGCTGTTCGCGCTCAAGGCCAAAGGCGAGCCGCAACGTTTGCTGGTGCGCGACGCGGAAGGTTTGCGTCAGCGCCTGCTTCATGTGCCGGGCGTCAAGAAAGTGAACATCATCGGCGAGCAGGCGGAGCGGATCTACGTGTCCTTTTCGCACGACCGCCTCGCGACCCTCGGCGTGACGCCGCAGGATATCTTCGCGGCGCTGAATAACCAGAATGTGCTCACACCGGCCGGTTCGATCGACACGCAGGGCGCGCAGGTTTTCATTCGCGTCGAAGGCGCGTTCGACAAACTGCAGACCATTCGCGACACGCCCATCGTCGTTCAGGGCCGGACGCTGAAACTCGCGGACGTGGCGACTGTCGAGCGCGGTTACGAAGACCCGGCCACGTTTCAGATTCGCAATAACGGCGAACCGGCGCTGCTGCTCGGCGTCGTGATGCGGGACGGCTGGAACGGGCTGAGTCTCGGGCAGGCGCTCGACAAGGAAGTCGCGTCGGTCAATGCCGGACTGCCGTTGGGGATGAGTCTCACGAAGGTGACCGATCAGGCCGTCAACATTCACTCGTCGATCGACGAGTTTATGGTCAAGTTCTTCGTTGCGCTGATCGTGGTGATGGTCGTGAGCTTCGCGAGCATGGGCTGGCGGGTCGGCATCGTGGTGTCGGCTGCGGTGCCGCTGACGCTCGCGGGCGTGTTTGTCGTCATGGCCGCGACGGGCAAGAGCTTCGATCGCATCACGCTGGGTTCGCTGATTCTCGCGCTGGGCCTGCTCGTCGACGATGCGATCATCGCCATCGAAATGATGGTCGTGAAGATGGAAGAGGGTTACAGCCGCGTTCAGGCGTCGGCGTACGCGTGGAGTCACACCGCTGCGCCGATGCTTTCGGGCACGCTGGTCACGGCCGTCGGCTTCATGCCGAATGGTTTCGCGCGTTCGACGGCGGGCGAATACACGAGCAATATGTTCTGGATCGTCGGTATCGCGCTGATCACTTCGTGGATCGTCGCCGTTGTGTTCACACCGTATCTCGGCGTCAAGCTGTTGCCCGATATTCCGGTGATCGAGGGCGGCCACGGCGCGATCTACAACACGCCGAATTACCAGCGTTTCCGCGCGTTCCTCGGGCGCGTGATCCGGAGAAAGTGGCTTGTCGCGGGGATCGTGGTGGGTTCGTTCGTGATTGCCGTGATGGGCATGGGGCTGGTGAAAAAGCAGTTCTTCCCGACCTCCGATCGCCCGGAAGTGCTTGTGGAAGTGCAGATGCCTTACGGCGCGTCGATCGAACAGACGTCGGCGGCCACGAAAAAAGTCGAGGCGTGGCTCGCGAAGCAGCCGGAAGCGCAGATCGTGACGTCGTATATCGGTCAAGGCGCGCCGCGTTTCTATCTGGCGATGTCGCCGGAACTGCCCGATTCTTCCTTCGCGAAGATGGTGATCCGCACGAATGACGAGAAGCAGCGCGAGGCGCTCAAGTTCCGCTTGCGCAAAGTCGTCGCTGAAGGTCTGGTGCCCGGGGCGCAGGTTCGCGTCACGCAACTGGTGTTTGGCCCTTACTCGCCTTATCCCGTTGCGTTCCGCGTCATGGGCCCGGACGCCGGCACTTTGCGCACCATCGCCGCGCAGGTCGAGCGGACCATGAACGCCAGCCCGATGATGCGAACGGTGAACGCCGACTGGGGTCCGCGCGTGCCCACGGTGCATTTCACGCTCGATCAAAATCGGCTCGGTGCGTTTGGTTTGACGTCGAGTTCTGTCGCGCAGCAACTGCAATTCCTGCTGACGGGTATTCCCGTCACGCACGTGCGCGAGGACATTCGCTCGGTGGAACTCGTGGCGAGATCGGCGGGCGAGATCCGGCTCGATCCGCAGCGTATCGACGGATTTACGCTGATTGGATCGGCGGGGCAGCGTGTGCCGCTTTCGCAGGTCGGCAAGGTCGATATCCGCATGGAAGATCCGATTCTGCGGCGCCGGGACCGAACGCCGACGATCACCGTGCGTGGCGATATCGCGGAAGGATTGCAGCCGCCCGATGTATCGACGGCCATGCTCGCGCAACTTCAGCCGATCATCGCGAAGCTGCCCGACGGCTATCGGATCGAGGAAGCCGGTTCCATTGAAGAAGCCAACAAGGCGACGAAGGCACTCGCGCCGCTGTTTCCGATCATGATCGCGCTGACACTGCTCATCATCATTTTTCAGACGCGCTCGATCGCCGCGACCATGATGGTGTTCGCAACGAGTCCGCTTGGTTTGATCGGCGTTGTACCGACACTGCTGCTGTTCAATCAGCCATTCGGGATCAATGCACTGGTGGGACTGATTGCGCTCTCCGGCATTCTGATGCGCAACACGCTCATTCTGATTGGCCAGATCGAGCAGAACGCGCGCGAAGGGATGACGCCGTTCGACTCGGTGGTCGAGGCCACCATCCAGCGCTCGCGGCCGGTGATTCTGACCGCGCTCGCTGCAATGCTGGCCTTCATCCCGCTGACGCATTCGGTGTTCTGGGGAACTCTGGCTTACACGCTGATCGGCGGCACGTTTGCGGGAACGATTCTGACGCTTGTGTTTCTGCCGGCGATGTATTCGATCTGGTTCAAGATTCGACCCGGTGCCGCGAAAAGCGATACCGCGCTCGAGCCCAGCGCCAGCGCGATCATTTAAGTAAGACCGATCCCCGGGCGGAGAGGGTTCGTCCGGGAGATCCTGGAGTAAGTCAGAAAAGAGAGGACTGCCTTCAGAAGTATTGGAGCCGGTCGAGGGCAAAGTCGCTTCTCGACCCGAAGCAGCCGTTCGAGACGATCGTGCCTCATTGTCTGTTGATTTGCAGTAGAAACTGACCCACTTTTTGCATCTAAAACTGACCCACCCTCGTGGCGCAGAATCACCACTCCTGCGCGTCAACTTCTTCGTCTTTTACAGTCTTAGGTGAGGTTTTGCGGGACGTAGTCCGCTTCGTGGGTTGCGCTGCTGTGCTGTTCTTGAAGCGCCACGAATCATTCCCCGTTTCCACGATATGGCAGTGATGCGTGAAGCGGTCAAGCAGAGCAGTAGTCATCTTCGCATCGCCAAACACGCTCGACCACTCGGTGAAGCTAAGGTTCGTTGTCACAACGATGCTTGTATGTTCGTAAAGCTTTGAGAACAGGTGGAACAGTAGTGCGCCGCCGGTCTGGGTGAACGGCAGGTAGCCGAGTTCGTCAAGGATGACGACGTCTGTATACATCAGCCTGTTGGCGATTTGCCCTGGTTTTCCAGCGGCTTTCTCTGCTTCGAGCTGGTTCACCAGTTCAACGGTAGTGTAGAAGCGCACGCGCTTTGCGTGGCGCTGTACGGCTTCGATGCCAAGCGACGTAGCCAGATGGGTTTTGCCAGTACCTGGGCCGCCAATGAACACTACGTTCTGCGCTGATTCGCAGAACTGTAACGTGTGGAGTTCACGCACGAGCGGCTCGTCCGTGCTGGCCTGCTCGAAGTCGAAGCCAGCGAGGTCGCGATGCGCTGGGAATCGCGCGGCGGTCATCTGGTAGTTGATGGACCGAACCAGTCGCTCGGCCGTCTCGGCTTTTAGCAGCATCTGCATAAACTTCTCCGGTTCAAACTCGTTGTGCCGTGCCTGGGCGACCAGCTCTGGCCACGCCTGCGCCATGCCATGGAGCTTTAGCGATTTGAGTTGCGCTGCGGTTTCATTCGACAT